>NZ_CP144168.1:0-38057 GCF_039636765.1 Janibacter terrae | reverse complement strand
AGCATTTCGGGCGGTGCGTGCACTAGTCATGTTGGACTCCTGGAGTGAAAGGCCGTTGAGGGAACAAACGTTTGGATGCCAGAGTGCCCATGTTACTGGCCCTTCCAGACCGTTGCCGGCTGGGTGTCGATCGACGCGCGAGGCGCTTCTGCTAGGGCGGACCAAGCCCATCGATGGGACGACGACGGCGACGGGCCGCCACTGAGCCGTGACCGGACGGGGCCGGTGGTGACAAGCCTGCTCCCTCAGGGCAGGTAGGAGATCGCGCCAGACCAACCCTGCCGGGACTGGAAGGGGGCAAGGGTTGCGGCCTCGATGGGTACCACGGCTCGCCTGTCCCCCGAAGTGTCGCGGTGCCGCGCTCAGCGGCTTCATGACAATGCGGTGATGAGGTGGTGCAGGCACTTGAGATGCATCACGCTGTCTGGCTCTTGGTCCGCGAACTCGACAATCGACGGGTCCCGGGTCGCCACGAGCAGCTCCCCGGTCAGGATCCACAACGCGAGGAGGGCTACACCGAGATCGTCGTGGTCCCGTGCGCAGAGCAACAGGTCCTCCAGCTCGGGGGCGCTAGCGGTAATGGTGGCTACTGGGTCCGGCCCGGAGCCAGCCGCGTGTTGAGCGCGAGCTTGGCCGATGACTCTGCCGAGTTCGGCAAGCGGCACGCCCTTCGCGTGCTCGTGCTGCGTCAAAGACGCGAACGCCAACACCGCGTACTTGCCGAATCGATCGGGCAGGCGTAGACATGTGCCGGAACAGAACTGGCACGGCAGATACCCATCGAGGAATGTCTCCGTGGCCGGATGCGCGATGTTCAGGTTGTAGCAACGTGAACACCACACCACGTGCTGCTCACTCCCCATCCTGACAGTGTCCCGGATGGTGCAATCCTTCTGTCACCCCCATTCCGAGGGGTGGGACTCATCGACTTGCTGAACCGATGAAAAGGAGATCCTGCGATGGCGAAGAAGAAGAATATTCACACAGTGCCGGCCGGCGGTGGATGGGCGAATCTTCGTGAGGGCGCGCAACGCGCATCGAGCACGCACGCGACGAAAGCCGAGGCACAAGCGGCTGGTCGTGCGGCGGCCAAGAAGGACGCCGTCGAGCACTTGGTGCACAAGAAGGACGGCACGATCGGGGAACGAAACTCGTATGGCAACGACCCCAACCCGCCGAAGGGCTGAGCCGGGGGCATCGTCAGGCTCGTTCACCTGCCCTTGGCGGGGCAAATGAGTCACGAGTCGCGCCCGGGACCGTGGAGCAGGAGGCCGTACGTGGCATTGGCGGTGTCGATGAGTTCCTGAGCCAGGTCACGCATCTTGATGTTGCTCGTGGTAGAGACCCGCACGAGGAACTGAAAGGCGTGGTCCTCGGTGATCTGGTAGCGCTCCATGACCAGCCCGATGGCTTGGCCGATCGCCTTGCGGGTGGCCAAGGCTTCGTTGAGCTGATCCTCACGTCGAGCATGCCCCAGGGCCGTGGCCGCGTGCGCCGCGAACAACTCTGCGGTGTGGACAACATCAGGATCGATGTGATCCGTCGTGGTGGCATAGAGATTGAGCCCGCCGAGCGTCTCGTCCGCCATGTACAACCGCAGACCCATCTGGGCTTGGACCCCCATCTGCACGGCGCGCGGGACGTAGTTCGGCCATCGCTGGTCATGACGTAAACCGTTGGCGATCGTGACCGGCTCGTCCTCGATGGCGTGCAGGCAGGGCCCCTCGCCGACGGAGTACTGCACCGCGTCGAGCTCCCACACCAGTTGATCGGTGCCCGCTTTGGTCTCGACCTCCCCTTTGCCGCTGACGATCGAGATCCCGACGTGGTCGATCCCGGGCAGTGAGCGGGCAGCTGTCTGCACGATGCTGTCGAGGGTGTCAGCCAGATTCTCGTGAACATTGATGTCTCGAGCGGCTTGGGCCAGCGCATCAGCAATCGGCGAATGGTCTTCCATAGACGTTCCCCGGCGTCGAAGGGAGGACGAACAACCCGCACGTCAGGAACACATGGCGTCCGACGATGCACGACCCCGTCAAGCTGCGCGCCAGCTCGACCCAGCCAACGGTATCGCCAACAGGAAGAACGGGCCTGTCGACGACCGGGCTTGTGGCCGGGTAGTGAGCCAGGGGTTCAGCGGTTGTGGTGCCTGATCGTCGCGGATCGGGCGGCGCCCGCCACGACGGCCGCCACGGCCACGAAGCTGAGTGCCCCGCCGGCCGCCATGACGAACCATCCCGCGTAGTTGAGACCTTCCTGCTGTTGGATCAGGTGGTGTCCCGTGGGCGCGACCGTGGCGAGGAGCCACGGGAGCACAGCGCCCCCGATGATGAGGATGGCAGCACTGACGCCCATCCCGGCTGCGAAGATCAGGCCGTCGCGCTTGCTGGTTTCGTTGCTCATCTGTCGTACTCCTTCGCGTCTGGCCGTCTTGACGGCCGGGCATGGGTGTCGGTGCTCATCGCTAGTTGCTGCCTCCTCTTCCTGCACCGACCCGGCGGGAAGAGGGGGCCACCTTCGTCAGTGGTCGTCCTCCTTGTTGACGCGCGGGTGGTGCTGGCACGCGCACCCTCGGTAGTCCTGCTGCGGGTGCTTGGTGTCGTAGCAGTGCGTGTGGTCGCCGTCGCGGCACTCGGTGCACACCATGAGCGGCTCACGAGTCCTGGGTGTCGGGCCACGGGTGGAGGGAGCCCGGCCGGTCGAAGCGCACGATTCGAGGCGCGCCACCCTCGCTCTCCTCGATCACGGGCACGGAGTCCTCGTGGCTGCCGGCGGCGTGGGCGATGGCGGCGAGGACGAGGTTGAGGTGCTCGCGGTCGAGGCCGCTGACCGCATCTCCCAGGGCGACGGGGTGCTCGGCGCTGGCCAGGGACGCGGCCAGGTCGAGCACGCGCAGTTCTCCCCCGGAGAGGTAACCACCGGCCGCGGCCGCCTCGGTGTTGAACCAGTACCGTCCGCGGTCGGCGTCGTGCTCGACCCACGGGCCGGTGAGCAGTGGGGGCCCGAAGCGGATGAGCAGCTCGGCGGCCGCGGTGAGCGTGTACATGCCTTCAGCCCAGGCCCGCAGCCCTTCGGCTCGGTCAGTGAGTTCGGTCATCATCTTCCCCTTCGTTTGTGTGGATTCTTTCGGTGGGCACCGACAAGTCACAGGTCGTCGTACATCTCATCGGGCGGCACGCCGAGGCGACCGGACTTGCGCATGACGCGCAGCGCGAAGCGGTGCCGGGCGGCGTAGGCCTCTTCGCAGGCGGCGTAGCCGTCGTCCAGGCCGGCGGCGCGGCCCGACTCCCACCCGGCCATGAACAGGTCGAACTGCTCGGGGGTCAGGCTCATGACGTCGAGCGCGCGGTTTGCGCGGGCGACGGGCTCCTCCCCCGCCGGGTAGTCCAGCTCGAAGTGGTCTTCTGGCTCCATGACGGCCCCCCTTCCTCCTGCTCCGGGTCAGCGGCGCAGCCGGTTGGGCAAGCGCGCCGGCGGCGTCGGCAGCGTGCCGCCGCAGCGGTCGCGGGCTCGTTCGACGGCGGCCGCGATCGCGTCGCGGCACCACGCGCTGACCGAGGGCCACCGGTCTGCGGCTTGGTCCTGCGTGATGGCCTGGTGCACGCGCTCGATGGTGGCAGCTGACAGGTTGAACGACCGCGATGCGCCGGTGCGGGTGTCCGCTCGAACGACGGGGCGGGCGAGCTGCGCCCGCTGGCCGGCGGTGCGGGCGGCGTGCGCGTCCAGCGCGGCGCCGATCCACGCGGCAAACGTGTCGGCCTGACCGCCGGCCTGCCAGTCCGCGAGATAGGCGCCCTTGGCCTGCCCGAACAGGTCGGATGGGAAGTAGATCGCGTGCCGCACGATCGTGTCGCCCCCTGCGCTCGTCACGGGCGGCGCCGTGCTGTTCTTCTGCGGTTCGGCGGCAGATTCCTGCACGGATTCCTGCACGGGTTCCGGCATAGGAGCTGGCTCTGGCACCTCGGGCGTGCTTGTGCTCGCGCTGTGGGCGATGGCGGCGCTGTTGCGGCCGCCGAGGCTGGCGCGGCGTGGCTTGCTCATGGCTCTCCTTCGTCGATCTCGTCTAGGTGGTGATGATCTGGGCCATGGCGGCCTCGTAGTCCTGCGCGATCCCCGAGCCGGGCGCGTAGCGGCTGACGGGCAGCCCGGCCGTGTAGGCGTCGCGGGCGGCGACGGCCTCTCTGATGGGAGTGGTGACCCGACCGGCGTGCGTGGCCTCGAGCTCTGCGACGACCTCGCGGTCGAGCAGGCGCCGGCCGTCGTAGCGGGTGGGGACGACCCAGTGCACCTGTGCGCCAGGTCGCAGGCGCGGGGCGACCCGTCCGGCGATCACGTCGTCGAGGCGGCCCAGTTGGTCGTACGCCTCGGTCTCGCAGGCCACCGCGGCGACGATGACGTCGGCGGCCGCCAGCGCAGCCAGGGTGAGCATGCCCAAGGCCGGCGGGGTGTCGATGACGACGTCGTCCCACTCCCCCGCGATCATCGGGAGGTAGTCGCGCAGGGAGACCAGGACCTCGGGCAGGTGGTCGATATCGGTCAGGTCGTGAGTTCCGGCCAGGACGTCAACGCCGGGCACACTCGGTGACGCCACCGCGGCCTCGCGGGCGCTGGCCTTGCCCACGAGCACGTCCGCAGCGACCGCGTCGACCTCGGTCTCATCGGTCAGACCGAGCCGGCGACTGAAGTTTCCTTGCTGGTCGACGTCGACCGCCAAGACCGTGCGG
Source organism: Janibacter terrae (assembly GCF_039636765.1). Classification (NCBI taxonomy): domain Bacteria; kingdom Bacillati; phylum Actinomycetota; class Actinomycetes; order Micrococcales; family Intrasporangiaceae; genus Janibacter; species Janibacter terrae. The sequence continues at coordinate 33,333 of NZ_CP144168.1, read as the reverse complement.
CCTCGCGCAGCCAAGGCCGCCGCGACCTCCGCCGCGGTGGTGGTCTTGGTCGATCCGCCCTTGCTCAGGGCGACCGCGTAGACGGCCATCTGTCTCCTCCGCTTCCCTGCCGCACCGTGCGGCTCGTCTCTCTAGTCATTCTCGTCGATGTGGTCTGTAGTGGCGAAGGGGGCCGCGTGGCCCCCTTCGTGGTCTCAGCCCTGCCAGTCGTCCGCAGGCGGCGTGGCGGCCGCCGGGCTCTGCTTCTGAGCCTTGGTGACCTGCGCGCGCTGCCACTTCAGGCTCGGCGCCAGGCTGTCGGCGACGACGGTCTGGCCGGTGCGCTCCTGCCCGGTGTCCTTGTCGGGCCACCGGTCGGTCACGACGTGTCCGACGACGTCGACGCTCATCCCCTGGCCCAGCGAGGCGGCCGCGTTGGTCCCGAGGGCTCCCCAGGCCTGCACGCGGTAGACGTTGGGCTCGGCGTCCTCCCACGTTCCACTCTCGCGGTCCAGTCGTCGGCGGTTTTCGATGATGCGCAAACGGGTGACCTCGCGGCCGCTGGGGATGCGCACGACCTCGGGGTCGGCGGCGAGGTTGCCGGTGAAGGTGGTGGTGGCCATGACGTTCTCCTTGCGGGTCGGTGGTGTGGTCTGACGTGTGTGTATGTTCACTATAGCGGATATGGTCATTGTGTTCTGGGTGTGTGTCCCGATCAGGGCTCGCCTCCCCCCGGTCACGCTCCTCCCACTCCGGCCTCGGCGGTGCAGGCGGGTCGGCACCGTTCGCCGGCTTCTGCGCCGCACTCGTCGCAGGGCCAGTCGAGCGGGTCACCGTCCTGCCCCCACTGCCCTGTCGGCGTGGCGTCGTACAGCTCCGGGTGCTGCTGCTCGTGGGCCAAGCCCTCGTCGCCGGCGTGGCTCATGCCCTCACCGCCTGCTGGGCCTCGACCGCGTCCAGCATGCGCTTGAGCCGCTCGAACGGTCGCACCTCGGAATGGACGATCCGGCTTGCGCTCAGGTCGCCTCGGGCCAGGTCGGCGGTTGCGGTCTCGAGCATGACGACGATCACGGCGTTGCAGTCCCTGCGCACCTTCGCCGACCATTCCTGCCCGGCTTGCCACGTCTGGGCGCTCGGTAGCGGGTGCGTCTGACGGAATGCGTCGGGCATCTGAGCCCATGCCTGCTCGACGTCCTGTTCGGTCACGGTGCGTGTCTGTGTGTTCATCGGGTGCCTCTCCTTGTCCTCGGTGCGGGTGGTCGGTCCGCGGTGTCTGCCGTGTTGGTGTGTTCAGTCTAGCCTATCTGTTCATTATGGTCTAGGTGGTCTGGGGCTGACTTGTACTACGTACACTGCTCGTTGTGCGTCTCGGGGTGGTTCCCGTGTCGCCGTGTTGATGGGCCACCCTTCGCTCTCGCGGGGGGTGGCCTCCTTCGTTCGCTACCTGCGGCCATCCGCAGGGACACCGCGGCGCCGGGGATCGCTTGCCCCAGGGCGCTGCGCATCGCGTCGGCGGTCTGCTTCACGTCGAGGTTCGTCGGTGCGGTGGTCATTGTGTTCCTCCTGGGGTGGGTGGTCTGTGTCGTCAAACGATGTGAAGGGGGCCCGGCTCGACCCCCTTCGCGCTGGTCACTGCTGCCAGTCGTCGTCCTCCCATGCCAGATGGGCGACGGGGCGGTCGTTGCCGTCGACGCGCTTGTCCTCGGCCTCGGGGAACCACCACGCCTCGACGTAGCGGTCGGTGGTGTTGACCTGGGTGAGCGCGGCGCGGAAATGGGTGCCCTCGTGCATCCGCAGGGCTTCGCGCACGATGACGGCTGCGTCTTCGCTGCTCTTGGCTCCGATGACGTCGAAGACCACGGGCACCATGTGCTCCGGCGTCTGGTGGGCATTGGTGGCGTCCATCTCTGTTCCTCCTGTGTTGGGTGGTCTGTGTGGTCAATAGGTGAGGTGGCTGCGGGGCTCGGTGGGTGTGGCCTCCCCCCTCATCCCGCCCCCTCCGGGGCAATGGAAGAAATGCGGGCGCATAAGCGCCCGGAGGGCAAGGCCAGGAACCGGCCGTGGGGGAGGAGTTTCCCGAGGAAATCAGCGACGTAGGAGCGCCGAGGGAAAGTCCGGGGGAGCGGCCGGCCCACAGGGCTGGCCTTGCGTGGAGGGCGCGTGCCCGCACGATGGAATGCACCGGAGGCGGAGGGATCTCGGTCCTGGCGCAGCGCGCCGGGACGGTCACAGCTCGACCCGAAGGGTCGAGGCCGCTTGGGGTCTGTCCTGTCGCGGCCGCCAGGCCGCGCCGGTTCTCGCCGCGCAGCGGCGGGCCCGACCCTGTCGGGCCGGGCCCCTGCGAGGTCATGCGGCCAGGTCGGCCGCGATGGTTTCGACGGGCTCGCCGGCCTTGGCCCGTCGCCACGCCTCGCCCTTGGGCTCCAGCCCCGCCTCGCGCAGCGCCGCCGCCAGTGCCTTGTTGTCGGCCTTGGCCTGTGCCCTCTCGGCCTTCGCGGAGCGGGTGACGGTGACCTCTTCCTCACCGAACGCGACCGCGGCCACGGCGTCGAGGACGTGGCACGAATGCTCGTAGGCGACGGCGACCCGCTCGGGGTTTCGGGTCCACTCGGCCGCGTACCGGGCCGATCCTCGGGCCAGCTCTCCTTGACCAAAGGCGGTCAGCAGACCGAACGCGACCGCCTCTGCCTCGGCCTCCATGTCCCCTCGGTGCTCGCCCGCGTAGGGCCGATCCTCGTCGGCTCCGTGCAGCAGCGCGTGCGCGATCTCGTGGGCGAGCGTCTCAACAGCCGCCCACTGCGCGAGCCCGCCGTGCACGACGATCTGGCGGGTGGCGTGGGAGGTGTGGCCACCCTCGGCCATGTCGCGGCCGCTGCGGGTGACGGTCCAACCCTCCTTGGTGATCCACGCGGCCAGTCGCTCGAAGACCTCGCGAGCCTGTCCCTGGGGCAGCTCCGGCGCGCTGTAGGCGCTGTCGCCGCCCTGCCCGTCCTCGTTGACGACGTCGGCGGCGCGATAGGTGCGCTCGATGCGGAAGACGCGGCGCTCCGTGGCTCCGGGGGTGTCCTTGGTGACCTTCTGGCCGGTCGTCGGGTCGACCCACATCGGCAGGGGCCGGGACCAGACGGCCAAGGGGTTTCCGGTCGGGTTGAATCCTCGGCGAGTCCACACGTGGCGCGGGGCGATCTCCTCGGCTGCTGCGTGCATGGCGGAGTCGAACGCGGCGGCCTCGTCGTGCCCCTCGTCGGCGAAGCGGGCCCAGAGCTGCGAGACGATCAGCGCGTGGTTGCTGGGGGAGTAGGCCGGGTGACCAGAGCGCAGGCGCAGGGCTCGAGCGGCCATCGCGGCGGGCCATCCCGCGGGGTTGGCGATGAACGCGGCGGCCTGCTCGGTGATCGCCTCGCGGGTGGCCTTGTGGTCAACCTTGCTCATGGTCTGTTCCTCCTGTGTTGGGTGGTCTGTGTGGTCAATAGGTGAGGTGGCTACGGGACTGGCTCGGTGGGTGTGGCCTCCCCCCTTATCCCGCCCCCTCCGGGGCAATGGAAGAAGAGCGGGCGCATGAGCGCCCGGAATGCAAGCCGGGGAACCGGTCGTGGGGGAGAAGTTTCGGGGCCGGGAACAAGCGACGTAGGAGCGCCGGCCCCGAAAGTTCGGCGGAGCGGGCGGCCCGCAGGGCCTGGCTTGCGTGGAGGGTGCGTGCCCGCACGATGGAATGCACCGGAGGCGGAGGGATCTCGTTGAGCATGTGCGGCGCAGCCGCACCGAAGGGGTCTTGGTCTTGCGAGCGTCAGCTCGGGTCACGTCAGTGACGGCCGTGTTCCGACCTGGTCAAACGTGCTCGTCGGCGAGGCTGCCGGAGGTCGGGCTATCTGCGACCCGGAGGGGAGCCGATAGAACGCAGGTTCTCGATGACCGCGCCTCGTGGCGTTGATCGTTGCAGGGTGGGTTACCGACGACGATCCTGGGGCGTTCACTTGTAGACGTGGGGGTCGGTTTGGCCTGGTTCTTCGGGGGTCCGGCGGTAGACGCTTGTCGGTTGTGCTGGCTACAGTGGTGGAGTAACAACCAGCTAGATAGCGGTGGCGGAGACCGCAGCAACGATCTCCGCCACCTGTGGTTGCGACTAGGAGAGCCAATCCCAGATCGCACGAGAAGCCACGTAAGCGATGACCTGAACGACGGCCTTGAGCACAAAGTGCTTGGGGCCGTCGTCGTTTTTGCCCGGCGGCTTCTCGACGCTCTGCTTGCGCATGGCGCCACCTCCTTCCTTCATCGGGTCGAGACCTTGGTGGCTCGACGAGCTGGGTCGGGCCGTGGAAGGAGGCGTAGGCAACGCTACTGGTGTGGAGCGACACGCTGGTGTCGTCTCGGGGGACGTGTTGGGTCGGTGTGGATCCATGGTCGGTCTCCTGATGTGGTGGGTGCGGGTTGCACCTCTTCATCTGAAAGATCGTCCGGAGGACAGGGTTTGTGGCTGGCATCCCCCTGCCGCGTGGTGGTGGGTCGTGCCTTCCGGCGTCGGGGGGCCCCGAGGGTCCTTCGCCTGCTGTGGTCGACCTGTGCCCCGGGCCGGCTCGTCGTGGCGTTCGTGCTCGTGACGACGCGGCAAGGGCGAGGAGTCTCGGTGGAGAACTCCTCGCCCTTGTCATTGCCCGCCGGTAGGGTCAAGTTGCTGAATTCTTTTCCATGCTGGCGGGGGCAACGCACTCTTTCACAGGGCGTGGTGGCGTCGTTGGCCCAACCCCTTGGGGAGTGCTGTGAAGACGAAGGTGGAGCAGGTGTCGCCGGAGAGGGCGACGGAGCTGTTGCGGAACAACAGCAGTAACCGACCGATCAATCGCCGACGGGTCGATTTGTTGGCTGCGGCCATCAGGGACGCGCAGTGGAAGCTGACGCATCAGGGCGTCGCGTTGTTGCCGGATGGGCAGTTGCTGGATGGTCAGCACCGGCTCCTGGCGATCCAGCAGGCGGGGCAGACCGTGCCGCTGATGGTCACGACCTTGGACGAGGACGTCTTCGATGTCATCGACACGGGGCGCCCGAGGGGGCCGCGGGATGTGTTGGCGCTGGCGGGCATCACGTGGGCGCAGCGGCTGCCGGCAGCGATCCGCCTGGTGGAGCACTACCGCGGCCCGGCCAGTGACTCGATCATGGGTGGCGCGTCGGCGAGGCTGACGAACCACGACTACCTGCGGATTGCGCAGACCCAGCCCGCCTTCGAGCGGATGGCGCCCATGGCGGAGCGGGTCGCGGTGGGGCTGGGTCGTCGTGGGCTGACGACGGGGTTGCTGGCGTCGATGGTTGTCATCGCTGAGGATGCTCCGGGGGCGTCGTCGTCCCAGTCGGAGTTTTGGAACAAGCTCCAGGAGCCGGTCCTGTTGGGCGACGGGTCGCCGATTCTGGCGTTGCGGCGTTGGCTGACGGTGACGTGGCCCGACATCACGCGAGCTCGGGGGCAGATGGCGATGTACGGGACGATCAGGGCGTGGAACGCCTACGCGGAGGGCCGGACGCTGGGCCGGATTCAGGTGCGGCCGGAGAACGGTGCTCCTGAGGTCTCCTCGGGAGCTCGTGCTGAGGAGACGGCCTGAGATGGGGTTTCAGGCTGGTCAGCGGGTGGTGGCGGTCAAGGACTTCGGGGGCGTGATGCGGCCGGTGGTGCCCAAGGGTTCCAAGGGTGTCGTGACCGAGGCTGGGGGCTTGTTCTCGGGTCCTCCGAAGGTGTTGTTCACGATCAAGCGGTTTTTCGGTGACGCGCAGGTCGAGGTGACCGTGGAGGGCCACGAGGTGGCCTGAGGTTGGTTCTGGCCTTGCGACTCGCCCGCCGTGGTAGGCGGGCGAGTCGCGGCGCGTTCGACGTAAGTTTCGACGCGTCATGGCGGGTCGAGGGTGAGATCAATCGTGGGGGAGAGGTGCGACGTCCCTCCAGCACGGCTCGCACACCGCCGACCCAAGGGGCAGATCATCGCGCACCGTGACCGTCGCTCCCACCCGTCCGCAGGCGACGCAGGCGGCGTACAGCTGCTCGTCGAGCGCGTGGTCGCGCAGTTCGATCTGTACCGGGGTGGCCTCGCGGATGCGGGGCGGGCAGCTGGGGCACTTGGCGGCGACGACGCGGCCGGTGAAGGGGTCGGGCTCGACGATGAGCCAGCCGTGGCCGTCGCAGTCGGGTCGGTCGCAGGGCTGGAGCCACGGCGGGACGGCGGGATCGGCACCGACGTCGGCAGGGGGCTCGTCGGGGACCATGTGCTGCGTGAGCCACCACACCCACGCCCCGGGTTCGCGGATCATCTGCGAGGACGTCGGCCACGGGTAGTTGATGTTCCTGGCGACCGCTCGTGCGGTCGCGATCCAGTGCTGCGCGCTCCAGCCGCCCCGCTCGAAGTCGGCCAGGGCGGGCGCGGTGCGCCGCGGCGAGAGCCGCGGCCCGTTCTGGTGCTGAGTCGTAGCCCACCCGAGTGCCTGGGCGATCTCACGAGCCAAGCGTTCCCCCCCGATCGGGTGGCGCGGTCGACGCGAAACGGATTGCCCTTCTTTGTCGAGGCGTCGCGCGGAGCGCGTCCCCTTGGTCGAGCGGAGCGAGACAGGGTTGTGGCTGCAAGTCTCCATAGTCCCAAGGTGAGGAATGCGCTCACCTTGGTTCCTACGGGGTAGGGGTGCGTGATCCACAGCAGCGTCACCGATCGAGGGCTCCTGGACGCCCGCGCAGGCTGGCTGTGGACGAACGACGCCGCTGCCCCTCGTGGGACCTGTGGGCGCCTGTGAGGAGGCTCCACGGCCGTGTGAGGCCATGGCTACCCAGGGTGCGAGCCACGTAGGCACGTGGAACGCGCGCAGGGGCGTGACGCCCCGCTGCCGGCAGCGGGAGCCGTCAGGCATCCGACGTCCCAACCGGCCTTTGTTGCTCAGGAGCGGGCGACGTTCGCTCTCCATCCTCAGCGGACGGGCGCGGCGCAGCTCGCGCAGGACGTCGAGACGACGCTCGGCGATGCGCCAGGCGCGTTGCACCGTCTCCTCGGAGCAGCCCGTCTGGCCGGCGACCCACTTCTTGTGGGCGCGGCATCCCCGGCCGGTGCCGGGATGGGCCTGCGAGGCTGTGACGGTCATGATCTTCATGAACGTCTCCAGGGCGACTCCGTCGCCCAGGTTGGGGGTGCGCAGGGCCTCGGGGTAGTGCCGCAGGTACAGGCGCAGACCGGCCAGCAGGGACCCGGCCGAGGACCAGGCGCGCACGCCGCGGTAGATCCCGGGCTCTTCGGCGACCTTGTAGCGGATGGCCTCGCGGCCGTCGGCCGCGCCCTCGCGTTCGACGACGATCCCGAACGGGACCTTGCGGCGGGCCTGCCACCGGCTGGCCACCGCGGCCGCGTCCCGGGAGGAAACCACCGGCCACAGGACGGAGTCACCTGAGGAGACGTTGGAGACGACGCCAGCGGCCGCGGTCACGAGCTGCACCCGCGAGAGACACGAGGGGCTGGAGTCCGGACGTGGGGATGGTCTAGAGTGGGCAGCACAAAGCCACCTACCTCCTGGGCTGGAGATGGTTCAGATCGGGACCGAGCGTCAACTCAGTCCGCTGCTTCAGACGTTGAGCTCCGGTTGCCGCCGGGGCTTTCGTCATGTCGGGGGGCTTGCCCCGCTCATGTGTCTAGGCGGATAGGCCCTCCAGCGGTCGCTGGCCCACGGCACGGCCGCCGACGGGGACGTTGGGGTCCATGTCGAGCAGTTTCCAGTCGGCGTACTGCTGCATGGTCATGCCGGCATCCCGTGCCCGCTTCCGCAGCTCTTCGCGGCCCTCCGGGGAGAAGCGCAGGAGCACTTGGGCGGCGCGGGCGCGGCTGCGGTGCACGTTCGCTGGAGTACTCATGACGGGAACTCTATGGGCGAGGGCTAGCCAGATACGGCCCATTCGGGTGCGTGTCGTCATCATTTGCTCTTCGTTGTCGAGCCGGCCGTGCTCGGCTTCTTGCTGGTCTTCGTCGCCTTCTTGTCGGTCTTAGGCTTCGGTTTGGCGGTGGTGCTGGGTGCGGTTGGGGTGATGGTGTCGCCGGCGTCGTAGGGGTGGCCGGGGTCGGGTTCGAGCGCGTAGAGGCGCGTGGTCTGGTCGCTGTTGGCGATGATCAGCCCGCGTCCGTCGTCGGTGGTGGCTACGGGCACGCCGGCTGGGTCGTCGACGGGCTCGTCGATCTTGCGGGCGTGGTCGAGCTTCTTGGCGACGTAGTCCTGCGCCCAGGCGGCGTCGTTGGTCATGCCGAGGGTCTTCCAGTCCTCGGGCAGGGCCCGGGTCTTGCCGCTTTCGGCGCGCACGGCGGTGGTGCCGGCGATGGCCCATGTGCCGTCGGGGGAGACGGCGAAGTCGTTGCTGGTGGGCTTGCCGGTGATCTTGGTCTGCCAGACCGGCTTCATCTTGTTCTCGGTGGCGTAGGCGGCGAGCATCGTGGCATCGTCGCCGTAGCTCCAGGAGACGATGAGGGTGCGGCCGGCGACGCCGAGCACTTCTTGGACCTGTGCGCCGTACGTCGGCGGCTGGAGCATGGTGGGGCTGGGAGCGGTCGTCTCGTTCGTCAGGTGCCACCAGTGCCCGACCTCGTCGACGGCGGTCACGACGCCCTTGTCGTCTGCGCGGATGACGTGGGCTCCGGCGGGCACGACGCGCTTCTCCAGGCGGGAGCCGTTAAGGACGAGCGCGGTGTTGGTGTCATCGTTGGCCAGCACAGGCACGGGGCTGCGCGGGACGAGCGTGACGGAAGCTTCGGTGAACTCCCATTCTGTCGGGGACGGTGCAGCGCCGGGTGAGTTGGGCCAGAGGAGGAGCTTGCTGTCCGTGGCGGCGACGACCGCTTCGCGGCCGTCGTAGGAGCTCAGTTGCGGGGCCCCGGTGAGGGAGCCGGGCAGGGGGGAGGCCCACAGCGTGGCGCCGTCGTCTGAGCGGAGCGCGGCGAGGGCCGGGCCGTTGTCGGTGGCCAAGGTGATGATGACGCTGTTCTTGGTCGACAGCACGGAGTTTTCGGCGTCGCTCTGCTCCAGCTCGGGCGAGACCCATGCCGCGCGTCGTGCCCATCCCTGTACGGGCACGACAGGCGCTTCGCCAGCCGGCGCTGCAGTGGGGGTGGAGACGCTCTGGCCGTCGCGGGAACTGAGTGCCCATGCTGCGCCGAGGCCGCCTGCGGCGACGGTGAGCGTGCCAGCGGCGAGGAGTGCGAGGGTGCGGTTGGTTATGCCAGCGGCGTTGAGTCGGCGCTTGCTTTCGGCGGGAGCGTCGCTGGTGTCCAGGTCCCATGAGCGGCCGTCGGCGTGGACGACCATGAGCCAGGTCGTGTCGCTGGTGTCGGTGGCGCTGACCCGGACCGCTCGCATAGGTCGGGTGGCCGCGATCTTGGCGGCGGCGGCCATGAGGCTGGTGATCGGGTCGCCGTCGTCGACGTCGATCGGCTGTCCGTCGAGCTCGCCGTGCATGTGCCCATCGTCGTCGGCGCGCACGCGCACGTTGACGATGGGGAAGGAGGGGATTGAGGACGGGTCGAAGGTCTCTTCGCCGGTCGTCGCGTCGGTCGTGGTCATCGCGGCTTCCCTTCTCGCGCTCGGGGTCAGTAGGTCTGCATGTCGGCCACGCGCCAGGGCTTGCTCTCGCTGGCGCGTCGCAGGGTCACGGCGGTGGTGGTTGTCACGGCATCGCCCAAGGGCTTGCGGCTGCGGCCGTAGGTGGTGACCTCGACCTGCAGGACCCGATCAGTGGTCAGGCCCTTGGTGGGGTCGCCCCCGGAGGGAGTGACGTCGGTGACGGCGGCTTTTGTCCACGCGCCCTTCTTCGTCAGCTGAGCCCAACCGGCACCGCCGGGCAGGCCCTTGGCGACCTCGCGAGCGAGGTCAGGGGTCAGCCAGCGAGCGGCACGGCGCTGCGCGTCGCTGCGGCTGGTGTCGACGTCGGTGTCGATGGTCTCGGTGGTCTGCAGGTAGGCCGCCGCGACGGCAGCAGCGTTGCGTTCGTCGACGCTGCCGGGCTTGGGCAGGTGCCCGCGCGGGGTTCCCTTGGCGGTGGACGGGGGAGTGGTGGCCCTACCTTCGGCCGCGGTGGGGGCACTGCTCGGTGCCGTCGTCGACGAGGTCGAGTCCTGTGCAGGCGTGGAACCCCTGGGCGGGGCGTTGCTCGTGGTGGGGGCCGGGATGCTGGTCGAGGTGCCCGGTGCGGGTTCGTCTCCGCAGCCGGTGGCCATGAGCACGAGAGTCAGGGCCGCGGTCGCGGTCAAGGTCTTGGCGCTCACCATGTGATGCCCTGCTTTCTCATGAAGGGCGTCGGGTCGACCGAGGTGCCGGTCAGCCCGCCGCCGCCTGCTGGTGCGCCGGTGCGGACCTCGAAGTGCAGGTGCGCGCCGGTCCCGACTCCGGTGGAGCCGACCTTTCCGATGGTGTCGCCGGCGTTGACCTTCTGGCCGACGCTGACGCCGATCGCGGACTGGTGGGCGTAGCCGGTACGGATTCCGTCGCCGCAGTTGATGAAGGTGATGTTTCCGTAGCCGCTCATCTGGCCCGCGAAGTCGACGACTCCGCTGCACGCGGCGTGGATCGGGGCGCCGCTGGGTGCGCCGAAGTCTTGGCCCTGGTGGTTGGAGGAGCAGCCGCCGCAGGGGCTGCTACGCGGCCCGAAGCCGCTGGTGGGGATCAGGTGGCTGGAGGAGAGCGGCGCGGCCCATTTGCCGCTGGCCTTGACCGAGTCGCCCAGGAAGGTGCTCATGGTGTTGCGCAGGATGCTTACGTACTTCTGGGTCTCGGCGTAAGGCGGGATGCCGTTGTGCTTGGCCACGGCGCCGGGCCCGGCGTTGTACGCCGCCCACGCCAGCTCAAGGACTGGGGCGCCACTGGCAGTGGCGTACTTCTTCACCTGGGCGACGAGGTCGCACATATAGCGGGCCTGTGCGTTGATCGCGTCAGCGGGGTCGAACGCCGAGGCCTTGCCGTTGCCGTCGACGTCTCGGCCGTAGGACAGCCACGTCGTGGGCATGAACTGGGTCAGGCCCATCGCGCCCACAGGGCTGGTGGCCTTGGGGTTCCAGGCGCTTTCCTGCTGGATCTGCGCTGCGATGGCCGCCGAGGGGATCTCAGCGCAGACCTTGCCGGCGGCCTCGACGTACTCCCGGTACTCCTTGGGGATCTTCGCGGAGTTCAGGTTGCCCAGGAGCGGGTTGCCCATGCTGTTTTCGACGCTCTGCGATCCCTGCATGATGAGCGGGACGAGCACCACCACGAGCAAGGCAAGCGCGACGAGCGCGCCCCCAAAAGCCTTCATCTTCCCCCCTCTGCGCCTGTCGCATCCCTATGTGAGGATGCCTACGGCTGGTCGTTGCGATCATCCGAGGGGGACCACTTTCCGAGCATGACGTCCTGCACATCTGCGCGCCGCAGACGCCATCGTCCTGCGACTCTGTAGCCGGGGAGCTCGCGCCGACTCAACAGTCGGCTGACGGTAGCGCGGTCAAGATGCAGCACGGCGGCGGCCTCATCGGTTGTGAGGCTCGGGCCATAAGCCTGCAGCTCGGGCAGCACGTCGTCCTCCATCGGATGACCTCTCTTGTGGTGGAAGCATCGCACATGATTGGGGCATCATGAGCGTTATTTACTATGTCTATAAAGACGCGAACATGTTTGAACGTGTATTGCTGTGTAGTCTCGTAGTAAGAGGGACGCTATAAGACGCGCACAGGAGACTGTGCACGAAGGGGGGATTTATGTCGGACCTTGGACGGTCCAACCCGTTCCGGCCTGGGGAGGTCCTGGAGCCGGTAGGGGATCGAGATGCGGACCTCATCGCGTTGGACGACCTCGTGCTGGGCCCGACGGGTCAGGCCGAGGGGCCTGTCCTGCCGCCCGGCAGGGGGCGCGCGGAGGGCACTGAGGTCCTGCGCGCGTCTGGCCGACTGGGCTCTGCTCAGGTTGCGGTCGTCGGGTTGCACGGTGGTGCGGGAGCGACGACTGCTCAGCGGGTGCTGCAGCGGTACTCCCTCGACGGCGCAGCGGTCGCGTGGGTGCCCGGCGCCGGGGTCGGTGCCCTTCCCGAGCACGGCGCGGCCGTGCTGGTCGCCCGCACGTCCGGGGTGGGCCTTGAGCGTGCTGCTCAGGCCGCGTGGCAGTGGGGGTCGGGCGACCTGCCGGGTGTGGCCATGGTGGGCCTGCTCCTCGTCGCGGACAGCCCGAAGCTGGCCCGCGAGCTGGTGGCCCCGCTCAAGCGGGTCTCTCGTATGTACCCGCGCACCTGGCGGCTGGAGTGGGTGCCGGAGTGGCACCTGAGTGCCGAGCCGTCCCTTGATCGCGTCCCCCGCCGAGTGGCGGGAGTGGCGAAGAAGGCCAGCAAGTGGGCCACAGAGCGTGGCCTGGAACCCAACCCGAAGGAGCAATCGCTATGAACCCCACGCCTGAGGCACCTCCCGGAGCCGACACATTCATGACCATCATCAACTGGGTGCTGTGGGCTGCAGTCGCCATGGGCGGTCTCGGCCTGATCATCGCCGTCATCCTGATCTTCACGGGTGTCATCGACGGCCGCTCGAGCCAGGGCATCCGCGCCTTCCTCATTGTCTGCGCTGGCCTGGTGATGCTGGGCGCTATCGGACAGATCCTGCGCGCACTGACCTGAGCAGAGAACTCCCACCGAGACGAAGGGACGGCACATGGCCAAGAAGAAGAGGTCCGGAATCGCGTGGATCGCCGCCGCGGTGACGGCGATCATCCTCGCGGCAATCGCGCTTGGCTGGGTGCTGGGCTCCCGAGGCGGGGAGGAAGACCCGCCGGTCGCTACGAGGGGCACGTCCGGTGGCCCCGCGTCGTCGAACTCAGCCGAGGGAGAGACGGACGGCGTCTGCGGCCTGCCGGTCGGCAGCCAGACCGTTCCGGCCACCGGCCCTGAAGCGACGTGGGAGCTGAAGAACGGAATGACCGTACCGACCTCGAAGGACTTCGGGCCCGGCATCGTCAAGGACGGCGACAGGGCCTGCTTCGCGCACAACCCAATGGGAGCTGTGTTCTTCGCTCTCAACCTCCCGGCAGTGGACCCAGAGCACCAGAGCAAGCACTTGAAGGGGGAGGACCCGGACAGCGGGGAGCCGTCGACCTCAGGAGCGACCGGCACCACGGTGCTGACTGTGCGCGGGTTCAAGGTGGAGTCGCCTTCGCCCGATCGAGCAGTCGTGACGATCGCGTATGAGGTCTCGGGCCAGCCGGGATACCAGTCGGGAACTGGAGCCTACGAGTGGTCGGACGGCGACTGGAAGGGCGTTCTTGACGACCCTGTGAACACAACGACGGAGTTCGACCAGCTCTCGACGCTGGACGGCTTCATTGGGTGGGGTCCGAAGTGATTGCAGCGGACTGCAATCTGATCACCAACCCGATGGGGTGTGCGAAGGACACGGCAGGTGACGCGGTCTCAGGTGCTGCGGATTCGTTCATGGAGAGGTTCGTGCAGAGCAGTCTCGATGGTCTTGTCGAGGTTGTCGGCACGTTCGGTACGTCGATGTTCGCCGTGGACTCGCCGAACGTCGGCACCGAGGATGGGCGCGCGTCGGCGACGTTGGCCGCGGTCGCGTCATCGCTGGAGTGGGTCGTTTTCTTCGTGGGGTCGCTGGCGATGATGGCGGCGATCATCCGCATGTTCTGGACGTTGGACGTGGGCACGGAGGGTCGGGTGATCATCCGCATGTTGATCAACGTGGTCGCCTCGAGCTCGTTGGTGATCGGGATGACGACGCTGCTGATCGAGTCGAGTGACAAGTTCTCGCTGTGGGCGTTGTACGCCATATCGGGGTACAAGGAGCAGGACTTGAACTCGGGGGAGAAGTTCTCGAAGGCCTTGCTGGGCGGCAGCATCGTCCAAGACGGCCAGGTTCTGCAGGGCCTCGGGTTGATCGCGATCATCCTCATTCTCGTGGCGGCGGCAGGGTCGATCATGCAGTTCTTGTGGATGATCGTGCGGAGCCCGTTGATCATCGCGACGATGGCTTTCATTCCCTCGTTCGCTGCCTCTAGCGGTTTCCGCACGGGTCAGGAGCGGTTCAACAAGGCGCTGATGTTCCTGTTGGCGTGCATCCTCTACAAGCCGGTCGCGGCGGTGCTCTACGGCTTGGGTCTGCGAATGATGAAGGCGCAGGACGAGGGGAGCGAGCCGCTGCAGCAGTTCATGTGGGGAACCACGCTCCTGCTGCTGGTGGGCATCGCGGGTCCCGCGATGATCAAGTTCTTCGTGGCCGAGGCCGCGGTGGGATCCTCCAACGCCTTCTCTGGTGCCGCAGGTATCGCGGCCGGCGGCGCAGCCGTGTACGGCGCGGCGTCCCTGGGGGCCGCGTTCGCCACGGGCGGCGGCTGGGCCGCCGCTGGGGGTGCCGGTGGCGGCGCTGCGGTAGCAACGCCCCCCGCCGGTGGCGGTGGCCCGTCCCCTTCGTCAGGTGGTGGCGGCGCTCAGCCGCAGGCCCCTGGCGGGAGTGGGGGCGGGATGCCTCAGCTCGCGCCGGGTCCATCGAGCTCGTCGGGCCCGGGCGCTGACGCGAGCAGTGATGGCGCTCCGGCGGGCGCTCCGCCCGCCGATGATGACGGCGGCTCCGATGCGGGAGCAGCCTCGGTTGGCGCGGGCACCTCGGTTGGCGCGGGCACCTCGGGTGAGTCGGGGACCTCGGATGGGTCGGCGGCGTCGTCGTCGACGGGCGCTGCGCGTGGACGTTCGACGGGCGCGGCCGGGAGCACCGCAGCCGGTGGTCAGCGCGAGGAGAGTTCGGCAGGGTCCGGCGCCTCGACCGAGGCGGCGACCCCGGGAGCGGGGACCGACGCCGCGTCGGGAACCGGCGCACCGGTCGCAGGCCCGGCGCAGAGGGCGTCGGGCGGCGCCCGGTTGGCGGGGAGCCGCGCCAAGCGCAGCGCGCAGCGGGGGTGGCAGTCCAATACGGGCGCGGTCACCGCCACGGGTGCCGCGATCGATGAGATGAGCGAGTCGGCGCAGACCGACTCGTCGACGCCGAGGGGATGACGATGAGCGAAGCTGTGAAGTACTCGAACCTGTCCAGGCCGAAGGCCCCGGGCATCGCTGGGTTGTCCCCGGTGCAGTTCCTGACCGGGGTCGTGTGCGTGTTCGTAGCGTTGATCCTGCTGTTCTTCGTCAACTTCTGGGCCGGGCTGGGGTGGATCGTGCTGATGTTCGTGGCGATGACGCCGTGGGTGATCGGCACGATGGTCTTCGACGCCAACCCCTACGCTCGCTTGGCTCACCGAATCCGGTTCGGCCGGGCGGACCGCAAGGGCATGACGGTGCTGACGCAGGGCCCGACGGGCTTGGTCTCGCACGGAAGCTTGGATCTGCCCGGGGTGATGGCCGACTCTGAGCTGCTGGAGGCCGAGGACACCTATGGCAACCCCTTCGCGCTGATCCACCATCGGGCGGTCGACCACTTCTCCGTGGTGATCGACACCCGCCCCGAAGGGGTCGTCGGGCTGGACCAGGAGGACATCGACCGCCGCGCGGCTATGTGGGGTACGTACCTGGCAACGCTGGCGCGCCAGCGTGACCTCATCGGGGTGCAGGTCGTCATCGAGACCGTCCCCGACTCTGGCCTGCGGCTGGAGCGGGCGGCGATGGCCAACCTCGACCCCGACGCGCCGGAGTTCGCGCAGAAGGTGTTGCGCACCATCGTGGACACGGCCCCGGCAGGGTCGGCGCAGATCACGACGACAGTGACGCTGACTTTCGATGCGGCCAAGCACGACGCCAAGGGCGTTCGCGACGTCGACACGATGGCCGATGACATCGGCACGGTCCTGCCGGAGATGATCTCCAGCCTGCGACTGACCGGCGCCGGTCACTCACTGCGCGCCCGGGTCGCCTCGGACATCGTCGACGACACTCGGGTGGCGTTCGACCCGAGTGTGGCCACGGCCATCGAGAAGGCTCGCTCCGAAGGGGGCACGGGCCTGACGTGGAGCGAGGTCGGGCCGGTCTCGACACACTCGGCCAAGGACTACTACGCGCACGACGGGTCAATCTCCACGTCGATGATGATGGTCGAGCCGCCCAAGGGCGTGTTCTACACGCTGCAGCTCAAGGAGCTGCTGCAGCCCTCTGAGCGAGTGGCCCGCAAGCGGGTGGCGCTGCTCTACCGGCCGATGGACCCGGCACTGTCCGCGCAGCTCGCGGACTGGCGCGTGACGTCGGCGACGTCCAACGCCGACAGCCGGCGCAACACCGGCCCGTCTGAGCGGAAGAAGGCGGCTCTGGCCAGCGCCAAGGCCAACGCGAAGGCCGAGGCCGAGGGCGCCCCCTTCGTGCGGATCGGCCTGATCGCGACCGCCACCGTGGACGACATCGCGGACCTGCCCTCGGCGCGCTCGGCGCTGATGAACCTTTCCGGTCCTGCGCACCTGAAGTTCCGACCGTGCTGGCGGATGCACGACACGGCGTTCCTGGCGTCGATGCCCCTGGGGATCGTGCTGCCGGAGCGATCGTCCTTGCCTGGCGTGCTGAGGGAGACCATGTGATGGCAGCGTTCAAGCCCAACAGCGAGAGCGGCCTGCGGGCGGTCCTGGACACGTTCATGGGTCGATCCGGCGAGAGCGTCGATGGCCGTGGCAAGCGCGGCCGCCGGCAGGCGGGCGGTGGCTGGGCGACCATCGTCGAGCCGGCGCCGGAGTTCGAGGCGACGAGCAACCAGATCTGCGGGCTGTGGCCCTTCGCGGCCGGGTCGAGCCTGACTGTCGAGGGCGTCCCGCTGGGCCGTCACCAGGAGCGCAAGGCGCTGGTGTGCGCCGACCCGGTGACGTGGTTCATGCGCGGCATGATCCTCAACCCGTCGGCGTTCGTCCTCGGCCGGCCCGGGCTGGGGAAATCGACGCTCATCCGCCGGATGCTGACGGTCCTGTCCTCGTGGGGCGTGATCCCGATGATCCTGTCCGACCTCAAGCCCGACTACGTCGAGCTGATCAAGGCGCTGGGCGGGCAGGTCATCACCCTGGGCCGAGGCCGCTCCAACATCAACCCACTCGACCCGGGCCCTGCGGTCGCGGCCCTGCCGCGCCTGGACGAGGAGGAAGCCCGCAAGGTGCGCGCTCAGTTGGAGGGGCGCCGCCTGAACACCCTGGCGGGGCTGTGCGAGCTCGTGCGCGGTGACCGTCTCGAGGATTTCGAGATCACCGCACTTCGCGTGGCGATCCGGGTCCTCGACCCGGACCTGAGCGAGCCGCCGCTGGTCGACGACGTGCGCGAGGTCATCGAGTCGCGGCACCCGGAGATCTCCAGAGTCATCCGCGACCGAGGGGACGTGGAGCGTTTCCACGCTCGCACCGAGCGGCTGATCGACTCCCTGCAGGGCGTAGGCAGCGAAGGGCAGTTCGGCGACACGTTCGCCCGGGCGACGTCGATCCCGATGGTCCTGGACCGTCCGGTCGTCTTCGACATGTCCGAGATCGACGACACGGACACGCACATGCAGGCCGCGTTGCAGCTGGTCTCGTGGTCCTACGGCTCGGCCGCGGTGCAGGGCGCGAAGATGCTCGCTGCCGCCGGGCTGGCGCCCGAGCGGATCTACGTGCTCGTCATGGACGAGCTGTGGCGCATCCTGCGCGCGAGCCTGCAGATGGTCGACCGCATCGACGCGATCACCCGACTGAATCGCCAGCTGCTGCTGCCGCAGATCATGTGCACGCACACGATGAGCGACCTTCGCTTGGCGACCGAGGAGGCCACCGAGAAGGCGTGGGGCTTCGTCGAGCGCGCCGAGATGGTCTACCTCGGAGGGCTCGCACCCAAGGAGATGGGCAACCTCGAAGAGGTCTTCGCGATGCCCTCGAAGGAACGGCAGATGATCACGACCTGGTCGGACACCGAGAGCAACACCGAGGACGGGTCACCTCCCGGGCTGGGACTCTTCCTGCTCAAGCGAGGTTCGCGCCCGGGAATCCCCTTCCGCGTGGACCTGACCACCGAGGAGCTGGCGGTCAACGACACCAACACGCGATGGGCGTCGGTCGAGGCGGCGCGGCGCAAGGCTCGGGCGGCGCACGATGCGGCGTGAGCGGCGAGCCGGGCGGCTGAACGACCCCACCAGCGACCTAGGGCTCTACCTGCTCGGCGGGCTCTTGGCGACAGTCCTGCTGGCCGTGCTCATCGGGTGGGTCTCCGCGATGATCGCGGGCCTGTCCCCGGGTAGCAACCCGCTGGGCTGGGCGATCGACCTGGCCACGGGCGCGGCGACGTGGTCGCTGCTGGCGACCATGGTCTTTGTGGTCATTGTGGTCTGTGTCATCACTGTGGGTGTGATGGTTGCGCGTGCAGCCCTGGCCCCGAGGAAGGGGTCCACGCGGGTCGACCACCTGGCCGCGTCGATGTCGAAGCCCAAGGACTTCGAATCGCTGACGATGACGTCGCTGCGCGGCGATGCCGCACGGCTGGGTGTGGCACCGGAGTGCGGCGTCGGGGTGCCGATCGGCAAGGCCGTCAACGGCGGTACCGACCTGGGCACGTCGTGGGAGTGGACGCAGCTGTGGATCATGGGCCCGCGCGCTGGCAAGACGAGCTCCTTGTGCATCCCGCAGGTGCTGGCCACGAACGGGCCCGTGCTGGCCACGAGTAACAAGAGGGATCTGCTCGACGCCACCCGCGGCCCCCGATCGCAGGTCGGGTTGGTCCGGGTGCACGACTGCCAAGGCCTCGCGGGTACGGGCGAGCCGACGTGGTTCTGGCCGCTGCTGTCGTACGTCACCGACGTCACGCGCGCTGACCAGGTCGCGTCCCTGTTCACCGCGGCCGTGCGCGACGCGGACGCCAAGCCGGACGCCTACTTCGATCCGGCCGGCCGCACGCTCGTCTCGGCGCTGGTCCTCGCCGCCGCCAAGGGCGGCAAGACGATGCTGGACGTCTTCGACTGGGTGCGCACCCCCGACGACCGCGAGCCCGAGGATCTGCTCCTGGCCGCCGGCGAGGAGTCCTCCGCGCTGGACATCGAGTCCTTTCGCAGCAAGACCGCCAAGCAGCGTGACGGCATCTACGGCACGGCCGAGACGATGCTCTCGTGGCTGCGCAACCCGCGGGTGCGGGCATGGCTGACACCCGGCGAGGGTCGGGTGGAGTTCAAGCCTGAGGAGTTCGTGCGGTCCAAGGACACGCTCTACCTGCTCTCGAAGGAAGGACCCGGCTCGACGCGGGCGTTGACCGCGACACTGACAGTTGCGGTCACTCAGGCCGCCGAAGACCTGAGCATCGAGCAGGGCGGACGGTTGCGCCGCCCGCTGCTGTGCATGCTCGACGAGGTCGCCAACATCTGCCGCTGGCCGGAACTGCCCGACCTGTACAGCCACTATGGCTCTCGCGGGATCATCCTCGCGTCCTTCCTGCAGTCCTGGTCGCAGGGCGTGCGCGTGTTCGGCCGGCCCGGCATGAAGCAGCTGTGGGACGCCGCGAACCTTCGCGGTGTCGGTATGGGCATCGCCGATGACGAGTTCGCCGGCACGATCTCCCGGCTCGTCGGTGACCACGACAAGCGCACCCGCTCGACGTCGCAGTCGATGCGCTCAGGCTCTTCGACCTCGCACCAGCTGCGCAGGGAGAAGATCCTCGACGTCGACGACGTCTCTTCCCTGCCTCGTGGCCGCGCTGTCGTGTTCGCCTCCGGGGTTCCGGCGGTCCTGATCGAGCTGCGGCACTGGGGCACCCTGCCTCAGGCCGACCTCATCCGCGCCAGCGTCAAGCACTACGGCGAAGGGGACGCGGCATGAGCGACCTCGACTGGGCAGCGCCCGAGGAGACAGGTGGCGATTCTGCGCCGACCGCCAGCGCCGTGGAGAGTGCGTTGGCGTTCGCGTCGCTACCGGACTTCGTCGAAGGCTTCTTTGTCGAGGTCGCTGTGCGCCACCAGCAGCCGAGGCAGTGGTGCCGCAAGTGGTGGGATCACGAGGAGGCCGTGATGCGCCTGGAGGCGTTGTGGGACGCCTTCGAGGCCCTGCGCGTCGAGCCGGGCACCGGGACGGCGGTCTGGATCCGCGACTACCTCGACCCGGCCGTGGCCGCGCTGACGAATCCCGACACCACGCCCTTCAAGTTGTGCGACGCAAGGAAGGGCCAGCACGGCGTCGAGGAGCCGTGGTCCCTCGACGAGCCGCCCGAAGGCATGTTCCGGATCCACAGCACCGAGGGAGAGCGATGAGCAACCGCAAGGACGACGAGCGCGTGAGCAGTGCTCTGGAGGCCAGGCACCCGGCTGCTGGGCATCAACGTCACGCAGGTGGCCCGGTGGGTCGGCCCCGCAGCGCTCACGTTGTGGGCGATCGCGTGGTTGATCAGTCACGGCGACACCGAGACCGCACTGCCCAAGGACGTCTCCCCGCTGGAGCTGAACGACGCACTCACGCAGCAGATCAAGGACCCGTCGACCAAGATCGGCGACCTGCCCGCCGGTGAGGCGCTGCGGGCGTTGGCGGTCGTCATGGCCTCCACTCGCGACGAGGAGAGGTCCGCGGAGATCCTCCGCTTTGGACGGGCGCTGCGACGGCACTGGACCGACCGGCGCGGTGAGTCTGCCGAGTTTCATCGAGCGTTACCGAGGGCCTGACGCTGAGTAGCTCAGCGACCCAGGTCGCGGTCCGCAGTGCGCCCGGTGGTGCGCGTGTTCTTGCGGGCCTTGGGGCGGCGCTTGGCCTGAGGGCCAGCGTTCGGTGTCGACCCGAACCCACGCGCCGTGCTGGTGCGCACCTGCTGTGAGCGCGCGGGCACCCCGGCCTGCTGCATGCTCTCGGTGTCGGCTCGGCTCTCGTTGATGTTGGCGCTGGCGTGGTCCACGTCGGCTTCGGTGTTCGCCTGCACCGCCATTCCTTCGGCTTCGCGGGCGTCCACGCTCTCCTCGATCGCAAGGCCCGGGTCGTCGGCGGCGGCCTCCCTGCCGTGCTCTTCGCTGGCACGATTCTCCCAGCCGGCGGCCTCGGCACGCTCGCTGCCCTCGGCGGCACGGTCGGCTGCGGCCGCCGCGAGGTCTCCAGCGGCGTGAAAGGCCGTCTCGGTCAGCGCGGGGTCGCTCTTCTGCCGGAATCGTTCGAGGTCGACGCCCATCCGCTCGGCCAAGGTCGCCTCGAGGGCGTCGCGGGCATGCTGCGCGCCCGGCCGATCGAGGTCGGCGTTGGCCTCGTGCCAGCGCCGTTCCAGGTCATCAGTCGTCGCACGCTCTCGCCACTGGGGGTCCATCGCTTCCGTCAGCCGGTCGCCCTCCTCCCGCTCGTCGCTGGTGCCTGCCTGCGCCTGGCCCTGCGCGCCGTCCCGCTGGTGCTGGACGTGCTCACGCAGCTCCTGCGGGTCCACTCCAAACCGTCGGCGGGTCTGCTCGGACAGAGCCGCCTCGGCGGCGGCGGCCCGAGGGTCGACGTCAGCCCACGCGGCGGCGCTCGACCAGGCGGCCGCGATGGTCTCGGGGTCCGCCTGGGCGAACCGTCGTGGGTCCGCCACGGGCTCGTAGGCGCGGTGTGCCGCATCGCGCGCCACGTCGAGCTGCTCGCGGATCTGCTCGGCCCGCTCACGGCTGGCATCGGCGGCGTGACGTTCCTGCTGGGCTCGCAGGCGCGCCATCTGCTCGACTGCCTGGGAACCGAGCATCAGCGCCATGCGCATCGCTCGGGTGGCGTCGGTGGTGACCTCGTCGAAGTTCTCGCTCATCGTCCTCGCTCTTCCCCTCGTTGTGTGTCCGTCGTGGGCGTGCGTCGTGCTGGCTCCGCGCGCTTTGGCGGCGTCGTGCTCGCTGCGGCGGCCTTGCGAAGTCCGCTGCCCACTGTCTGCAGCTCGGTCCGTGCGGCAGTCTCCAGCCGCTGAGCGCGCACGTGCTCGCCCCGCGCCTTCTGCGCCGAGTGAATCGCCTGATTCACTCGGGAGAACTGCTGCCACACAGCCCACCACCCGGCGGCGTCAGACCTCGACCCGGCACGCATCAACAGGTTGACGTGCCGGCAAGCCACGCGAACCTCCTCGGCCGTCGAGTGCTGCACGTGATGGCGCGTCTGAGCGCCGCGTGCGAGCTCCTGCGTCGCTCCAGCAAGGAGCTGGTGCTGCCGACCGCCGGACCCCTGCGCGAGCTCACTGGCGACGGCTGCTGCGTCTCTGCTGGCGCGGACCCAAGCCCCCGCGTCGGTCGGTTCGAGGTGCTCGATCCGAGCCGCCCAGGTCGCCAATGCCTGCTGCGCTGCATTCCACGACGGCGACCACGACGGCGTGCTCTGCTGAGCGCTCACACCCACCTTCCCGCGCCAGACCTCCAGGGCCTCGGCGCGTTCCTGCGGGGTATCGCTCCACATCTGACGCAGCTTCGGCAACGTCAGGTCCCGGCCGAGAGACCCGGCCTTCAACCACTGCCCATCCGCGCTGTCACGGAACCGGAACGAGGCACCAACGACCTCGTCCGTGCCGCCCTTGGCGAACCGCGGCCGCACGCGCACGCCCTGGCGCAGCACGTCCGCCACAAACTGCTTCTCCGTGCCCGCGTGCACAGCCGCGGTGCGCACGATCATCGCCAGCCGCTGCCGCTCGGGAACCTCCTCCCGAGTGCCCGGCTTGGCTTGCTCCACCCGGCGCAGCTCTCCGCGGCTAGCGGCCGGCATGCCGCGCTGCTCGGCGGTGTCCTTCATCGGGCGCAGCCCATACTTCTTCTCGAGGTCGTCAGCGATCGCGCGTGACCGCATCATGCTCCGGTGCGTGTTGGCCCAACGACCGTCATCCCGCACCAGGGAGACGGCAACGTGCATGTGATCGTTGCCCGACGCGGACTTACCGTGCCGCCACGCTCCCCACCGGCAGTCCGCCTGGCCGTCGTTGCCGGCAAGCTTCATCTCTCGCATCCAGTCACTCGCGATGCGCCCCCACGTCTCATCGCTCAGCTCTCCCTCATCGGCTCGCAGCGAGAACACGACGTGCATCACGTGCGGACGATCCCAACCGCGACCGTCGTGTCGCTCGACCGCCGCGGCAGGTTCGTCGACCCGGAAATCGTCGGACATAGCGCTGCTGCGAATGCCGTCGTCTGGCGCAGAAACACCAACCTCTCCTGCCGGAACCAGTACCTGCGCCTCATCCCGGAAGAACCTCCACGACGCCTCCAGGTGGCGACCCTCCGCGCGCGCATCCTTGCTCGACAGCGTCGCATCGTCGAGCAAGGTCGCCCTCTCGCCGCGGAAGAACATCGAGGACGACCCCAGCGCGACATCACCCGCCCCCGTCGACGCGATCATCCGCTGCTCGGTGTGCTCCTCAGCCTTGCCAGGACCCCACAGGTAGGCAGCCAAGCCCGGCAAGTCTCGACCCGCCTTGGCGATCTTCACGATCACGACGAACCGCCTCGCCCGTCGTAGGAGAAACGATCGCTGAACTCGGACAAGAACCCGTCAACCTTGCGCGACCCGCGCTGCATCATCCTCAGCGCCTCGGGGATCTCCTCGGGAACCTCTCCCGTGGAGTTGGCGACCTTCGCCAACTGGTTGAGCAGTCCCGTGGCAACCGCCAGCAGCTGCCGCGTGCTCCGCAGCTCATCCACTAGCTCCGCGGTCTTTTGAGCACTCTGCGTGCCGCCAGACATCACGGCCCTCATCATCACGTTCTGCAGCGAAATTCCCTGCGCCGCCGCCATGCCAAAAAGCATCCGGTACTCATCATCCGTACACGTGACAACGACGCGGTTCCTACGCGGCTCCTGCGCATTCATGCGCCGACGCCCCGGCGCACCCTTCGCACGGGATACATCCCCTGACTCAGCCACGCAGCTCACCGCCCTTCGCCCAGCGCAGCGACCCGCCATCCGGCGGGACTCCACACCCAGTGTGGCACCGATCGATCTCGGACACGAGATCGCTCATCGAGTTATGGCACATAACTCTCCATCTTGCTTCAGATTGCGAGGCGCCGTAATTCCCTACAGGGACGGCCGTGCCTCGGAACTACGCCGGGCAAGCATGGTGCCGACGAGTGCGTGGAAATGGCGGCGGTACGTCGGTACTCTGGCCGTATGAGCACCGACATCACGCCCGAAGCAGCAGCGGCTGCGGCCCGAGACCTGCTGAATGACCGAGTCGCGATCGTTGAAGGTCTAGCCGGCACTGCATCGCGGCTGGCCCGGGCTCAGCAAAGCCTTGCGGAGGCTGAGCGCGACTACGCCAGCCAGTGGGCAGAAGCGGAGCGCGCAGGCTGGTCTGCGGCCGAGCTGCGGAAGGTCGGACTGAGTGAGCCTGGCCGAAAGCGCCCCGGACGCCCGCGCAAGGCGGTCAAGCCTGCGGCATCGGCTGGCGACACCGTCACGGCCTGAGCGCAGAACACCGCGCACGGCTGGGGCCGGGAAATTCGGAGGTTCTAGTCCCCCACTTCCCGGCCCCGCTCACGCTCACGCGGAGATGAGGCGTTAGGCCGAAGTCGAGCGGGACGCGTCCGCAAGTCCTCGGCTGTGGGGCGCGTGGGTCGGGGAGGGTGCGGGGCCGCAGCACGCGCAATAGCCAGTGCAGCCCTGGCGCTCATAAGCGGTTCGTCATGCGTCATGATCTGCGTCCAAGCTGCGCGTGCCTGTGGGTCGCTCACGGTCAGCCTTTGGTGGGCGGCGCGCATCTCCTTCACGCTCCGGGCGTAGCGGTCCATCTGATCCGGGGAGAGCGCGCGCGACATTCCCTGGTGGAGGGCCGACACGGCGCCCTCGACCCGCTGGGGCGAAGGGGGCCGGTCGCTGTGGAAGAGGGTGGACGCGTCGCGAGTGACGACCCTGATGCTGTCGACGTCGCCGCTCATGGCGACCGACTCGACCGTGCCGGGAAGACTGGCGACCGCTGCATCGTGCGCGGCTGGAGGTGTCCACCGTGCATCGTCCCCGGCGAGGACGTCACGGTAGTAACGCTCCATCGCCCCGAGCCGACTCACCTCAGGCTGCACGGCGACGACCACGGCTGCGACCCGCCGACCGTCCTTGCGGGCCGACCGGGCCGCCGCCAAGGGCACCTGAGCGTTACGCCACGTGCCCTCGATCAACACCGAGTAACCCTGATCGCGGGCGTGGTCAACGCACATCTGAATCCATCGACCCGCGGCCTGCGCGGTCACGTCAGGCATCCGAAGGGGGTCGGCCTTCAACGTCTCCGCATAGGCCGGGTGGAAGCGTCGGTACTCGTCCCCGACGATCGACACAACACTGCCGCTGGCGGCCGCGGTCGCCAAGTCCGCGGCTCGACTCTTCCCCGCACCCGGCTGGCCCCCCAGGAGCATCGTGACAGGACGCTCGGAACGCTCCGCTCGAGCGAACACGCGAGGACGGATGTCCCTCTCCCAGATGGCGCGGAGCTCGTCCTCGCCAAGGTTCACGCCGCGGCGACCTTCGGCCCCGCTCCCGCGTCGATCGCCGCCCGCCGCTCGTTCCAACGGACGATCGCGGCCGCCTGCGCCTGCCGATCGGTCGCGGCGATCTGTCGCCGCTCGTCGGCCAAGGCGAAGGACTCCCTTCGCCACGCATCGGCCTGGGCGCCGTCGCCGGCCGCGCGCGCCTTCCGCTCGGCGTCGATCAACCAGCCGTCGAGGCGAGTCCACGCCTCCGCGCACACGTCGTAGAGGACGACGTCATCCCACGTCTCGAAGTCCTGGATCTTCTGCTCGGTGCTCATGGCTTCCCCTTCATGCTGCACCCGTGGTCACGGGCAGCTCGTCGTCGGTTGCGTCGTCGTCGTAGCGGGCGAGGGACGGGACCTCTCCCCTGATGATGCGACCCACGGTCGCACGAGGCACGCCGCACGTCGCGGCGATCGTGCGCTGAGGGCTGCCCTGCGCGGCCATGGTCTTGATGAGCCGGTACTGCTCGCGGGTCACTTGCGATTGCCGGCCCAAGACCTTCCCGGCCGCGCGGGCCGCCTCCAGTCCGGCCGCGGTCCTCTCCCGGATCAAGTCGCGCTCGAACTCCGCGAGAGCGGCCATGACGTGGAACATCAGCCGGCCGCCAGCGCTCGTGGTGTCAAGGCCCTCGGTGAGGCTGCGCAGCTCCACGTGGCGGTGGCCGAGGTCGTCGACGAGGTCGACCAGGTGCGAGACCGATCGGCCGAGCCGGTCGAGCTTCCACACGGTGAGCACGTCCCCCGCCTGGAGCTCACCCAGGAGACGGTCGAGGCCGGGCCGGCTCGCCTTCGTGCCGCTCACGTGGTCGTCAACCAGGTGCGCCTCGTCGACGCCGGCCGCGAGCAGCGCGCGGCGCTGCGCGTCGACGTCCTGCGCAGTCGTCGACACTCGCATGTAGCCCCAGACCGTCATCTGCCCACATCTCCTAATTGAGGTGGCTTCTGGGCCAGCCTAACACTGAGCCAAGGTTTCTGGGCCGCCCACTACGACTGCACGAAGGGCTGTCCGCCCGCGTACCGTG
The DNA here is from genome assembly GCF_039636765.1 of Janibacter terrae. NCBI lineage: Bacteria > Bacillati > Actinomycetota > Actinomycetes > Micrococcales > Intrasporangiaceae > Janibacter > Janibacter terrae. The sequence continues at coordinate 6,982 of NZ_CP144168.1, read as the reverse complement.
TCGAGAAGCGCTCTAAATTGGAGCAACGCGATTTCTATCTAAGATACGAAGATTCTGGCTGGGCCCACTCCGCCGACGAGGCCGTGCGGCATGATGTCGCGTCCAGCCAAGGTGGTCGGCGCTACTGGCTGTCAAAGGCCGATGGCTCGTTGATATTCAGCCCTGGCGGGTATCTGGCGCGGTCAGGAGTCCTGTGACTGGGCGGTGGCGTTGTGGCGGTAGAACGTGGCGCGGGACCACCCCACGAGTCGGGCCGCGTCGGTAGCGGTGCGTCCTTTGGCGCGTGCATCGTTGACGATCGCGAGTTTCTCGGCGATCACGGCTGGTTCCACGCGGGGCCGTCCGAACTGGGTGCCGGATGCCTTGGCTGCGGCGATGCCGGCGTTCACCCGTTCTGTGATCAGCTCCCGCTCGTATTCGGCCAGGGTGGCCAGCATGTTCAGCATCAGCCGTCCACTGGTGGTGGCTGGGTCGATGCCGTCTTGGATAGAGCGGATGCCGATGTCGGACTCGCGCAGCAGGGTGACCGTGTTCAGCACGTCGATCAGTGAGCGTCCCAGCCGGTCCACTCGCCAGACCACGACAGTGTCTCCGGCGGTGGCGTACTCCAGGAGTCGGCGCATCCCTGGCCGTTGCGCTGCGTTCTTGCTGCCCGAGGTGACATCCGAGAAAACGTCCCGAGCCTCGACCCCGGCCTTGGTCAGCGCGTCCAACTGCAACTGCGCGTCCTGACTGGCCGTGCTGATTCTCGTGTACCCCAGAAGTCTCACCCACCCATCCTGCCTCAGAAACCCTTCCGGTGATGTCGTCTGAGACGTTTCTCGTCGAGACACTTTTCCGAGACACTCCTGCAGCCGCAGAACCGCCAGAGCTCGGTCCTCGGCAGCGACGTCAGATTGTGTCTCATCAACCTGTAGTTAGATGAGACTCGTCGGCGGGTTGCTGACAATCAGGTTCCGTCGCCATTGTGAAGATGCAGCGAAGATTAGAGCAAACGCGTTTGCATCTAAAGTGACCCTGAAGCTATGTGACGACTGAACTTGATAGCCACGCGAACGGTGTGATGACCTCGTCTTGGGGGTCGATTAGATGTAGATGGCAACCGGCATGACTTTGAGGCAAGGTCCTGCCACTCGAGAGTCGATGCTCAGGTCGAAGCCGAGGTCGCCGTTCTTGCCGTCGCCCTCAGTAACTTCCTGACCCCGGCCGCGCGCCATGCCCTTCCGCGCCTTCGAGGAGGCATCGCGCTGCATATCGGTAAGCACGTCCGTGTTGAGGCTGTCGAGGAGTTCATCGACGGATGCGGCGTCGAGCCGGCTGAGCACCTTGTTCCGGTCCAAGATTGGCACGTCCTCAATAAGGCCCTCCGTGACCTTGGCGAGTACTGAGAACTCGCCGTCGAGCAGTCGGTCCTCGTCCTCGACCACGAAGTGCGCGAGGTCGCACATGGTGATGGCGGTAACCCCGTCGCCCTCCTCGCCCACCTGGCCGTAGAACTCTCGGGTCTTGGCGCTTCGAAAGTCGACGCCGGTCGCGGATGCGACCGCATGGGCGAAGTCGCCGATTGCGGCCTTCTCGAGGTTCATCCTGTCGATGTATGCCAGGACGTCATCACGCGTAGCTCCACCGAAGGACTTCATCATTTTCGTGTGTTTGATGTGGACCGCGATCGCGCGCACGAGATCGGGGGTGACGATGTCCAGCAGCGCCGCGACCTGGCTGGGGTCGAAGCGGCAGGTGAACTCGACGAAGTCGCCCGGGCGTAGGTGCTTGGCGTCGGTTCGGCCGTTCAGCGGACTGACCAGCCCTTGTGTCCGAAGGGCGTCCTTGACCGCGTACAGGTAGTAGGCCTGCGTGTACTGCCAAGTGGAGGTTGAGCTGCCGGTAGTGGTCGCACCGCTTTCGTTGCGCCTGCGGAAGTCTGCGCCGATCCCGGCCTCGATGCTGGCCATGCCAGGCACTTTGCCTGTGCCTGACCCCTGTCCTGTTGCGGCCCCCTCACTCTCGGTGCGGTGGTCATCTTGTCGGGATGAAGCCGTGGACTCGTCGATGATCAGGGGCCGCTTGTACACCTGCTGCAAGATGCCCTCCACCGCGTCGCCGTTCTGGTAGACCGCCATCGTCGGACGCTCGGGCAGGCCCTTTCTGTCGTAGGCCTCGGGGTGTGCAGGCACGCGTGGCTCGTTTCGCTAGGTGATGCGGACAGCCCCATTGTGGCCGTAGGAAGCCTTCTGACCGTCGCGCGAGCGGGCCCTACATTCCGCTCGCACGTCGGAGGCGGCGCGGACTTGCCTGTTAGGCGGTGAGGGCACTTTGCCATCCTGAACTCAACATCGAGGCTCGGGCGACCGCGGTGGGTAATCCAGGGCCGGCGGAGGGGCGCGGCGTCCAGAGGTCGCCTACGTATTTTGCGCGCCCCCGCCTCCGGGAGGAACCTATGCAAAGTAGGCAGCGTGTCGTGTGCAGTGTTCGCTGCTTCTCGACACCCGTCCCGGTGTCGCATTTGACGATCGTCACTGCACACTCGTCGCGCTGTGGCTGCCACAGCCACCACTGGCGGATGGCAACCCAGTACCGTCAGACATGGCCGAAAATCATGCCCTCGTTTTTTGGAACGTCGACCTGCCCCAACTCAGCACGGCCCTCCACCCGGGAGGCATGTCAATCCTCAATATCGATCCCGATCAGATCCCTGGGATGGAGGCCTACTTCAACAGCGGTTGGAAGGTCGTCTCCCACACGGTGAGCAACTTCGACGGCCCCGCGGGCGCAAGCTTGCTGGTGTCCATGTACCTCCAGCGCGTCCTTGCCGTACCCGACGAACCTCCTGCGCAGTAGCCGTCGTCGGCTCGGAATCGGACGTCAGCGAGCCGGGCATCGTCTCCACACGCCCTGAGCCGAAGACTCTGGGATGCGGGGCTTGGTGCTGGCGTCCGTCACGGTGGCGGCCGCAGCAGCCGATCCCGCCGGGCGGCGCAATTCCGGCATGCTGCACGGATCAAATGTCACCTATCCGTGTGCAGTCCCGACCTCGAGGCGCGTCCGATCGGGCGCACGGCCGTGTTGTGCAACTCGTCGGGGTAGCCGATGTCGTGCAGCCAAGCCGCCGCGGTCAGGTGTCCTAGAACATGCCGAGGTTGGGCAGCAGTTTCTCCGCGTGCTCGATCATCTGGCGGGTGGCGGCGATCGCGTCGTGCAACTCGGCGCCTGTGACCCCGACTCCGGGGGTCGAGGGGTACTCGATCTCGTTGCGGCGCCGGCGCATCCACCCGAGATCTCGGAAGCCGTCGCCGAACTGGGCGCGCATGGCGTCCTGGACGCTCAGGTGCCCTCCAGACCGGGTCGGCCGCACGCCCTGCTGAGCGAGCAGGGCGGTGCACGCGAGCCGTGCAGCGTCGTAGACCAAGGTGAAGGCGCCCGAGGGGTCGTCGGCTGCGTTCTCCCCTGTGCGTAGCCGCGTGCGCGCCTCGTCGAGCAGTCGGCCACCGTCGGTGGCAGATCCCCGGATGGCCTCCAGTTCTCCCCGGGAGACCATCGCCTCGATGTCGCTCTCTCCGCGTGACCAGTGAGTCGCCATCACGCCACCTGCGCCGGCTCGTCGACGTGCCCCAAGGCCACGACGTAGGGCTTGCGGCGGACGTCGTCGACGAGCGGGTCCGCGCCCGAGTCTGCCCAGCTGGAGGCGGGCCGGATCACGGGGTTGACCTCGAACCCGACCCGCTCTTCGACGCGCCCGGCAGCGTCGTAGACCGCGGCACGGTCGACGTCACCAAGGACCAGGACGTCGACGTCGCCAGGCTCTTTGCCTGTGCGTCCGTGCCACCGAGCGGCCCACGAGCCGTACAGCACGACCGCGACGGCGCCCAGGCCCGCGAACTCCTCCGCGACGACCTCCAGCGGTCCGTAGGTCATCGCGACCAGTTGCGTGAGCGTGGACGTCAGTCGCCCCCGCGGGTTGGCGCGCAGCAACGTCGCACGGCCCACGCGCCGCGAGATGAAGACGCCCGCCTCGACCAGGCGGGCCACTTCGCCTGACGCGGTGCTCTGCGGGATGCCGGCCGCCCTCGCCAGCTCGGTCTGAGTGACCTCACGGTCGGGGTGGAGCAGGACCGCGGCGAGGACCTTGCCTTGGGTGTGCGATCGCAGGATCGGCAGGAGAGGCGGCGCTACACTTCGCATAACTCGATACTAACACTCATTTATCCGTTAAGAACGTATAGATCGTTGACGCGTTCGGTTTATACGGTTGGTTGACACCTAGCCGTCAAGGACTCCACTCGGGGCAGGAGGCTCGCGATGACGACGATGGTCGGCTGGTCGGCTTCCTTGATCCCGTCGAGGATGCGGCGGTCGTGGTCGTACGCACCGAGCTCGATGCCTGTCACACGGCATCGTCGAGAAGCGACTTCACCTCAGGGATCGTGAGGTTGCGGTACTCGTCGATGGGGTCACTGTCGATGGGATGCGTGCCCATCTGGCCTCCTCCCTCATCTCTGCCTTGCTCGGTTGATGGTCCGGCAGATCGTGGCGCGGTCGACGCCGTAGTCCTCAGCGAGATCTCCCACGGTGGCGTCGCCAGCCTCGTACTCCTCCAGCACCTTGAGGTGCTGCCGCTTCGAGAACTTCAGCTTGCGGCTCTGAAGCCGACGTTGTCAGCGGACCGCCCACCTGGTGCTAGTCCGGGCTCTCCGCCGCTCCGAAGTAAAAGGCTGTCGCCGCGCCACCTAGCGTGAACACAGGCGAGGCGAACAACGCCCACTCAGTCACGTCCTTGCCGATGAACCATCCGACGGCTCCCACCAGAGTCGCACCGCCGATCAGCCCCACGAAGCACATCGCAAGGGTTCGGCGAACCTTCGCGGGGTGATGCGCGGGGGCGGGGGCGGACTCAGGCGTCGGAAGGCCAAGCTTTGGCTCCGCGGACTCCTCCAGGACCTGCGTGGGTTCCGGGCTCATGCGTCGTCCGCCTCTCGCCATTGGCCGAGCTGCTGGTTGTGGGTACGGCGCACGGCCATCTCCCCCGCTCCCACAACGAAGCCGAGACCCTCTTGCGGGATCTCGGCTTCGGAAAGTTCATCGTCACACTGCAGGTCGTCCGGATGAGGCGGGGTCATCTCTCCCGGCCCCCCAAGGAAGACCACCTCATCGATGGCTGGCACCATCTGCTCGGGCAGCTCTCGGTAGAGAGTCGTCGCCACGATGTGCCTTGCCACCATGGGAGGCACCTCCTCGCGCCCGATACATGAAGTTTTCAGGGTCACTGTACTCGACCCACTCCTCTGAATCAACCAGAACTGTGCATCGCCAGCAGACAGGATGGGGGATTGATGCGTACGTCGTGCGTATGGCACGGGCGCGACTAGGGGGTTGAGACCGCTTGCCATGTTGACAAGCTGATCGGACTGGGATGAGAATGGGGCCATCACCCGGCCTGTGTTGACTTATCGGCGACATGCCTGTATACGACCTCGCACTGGCAGTGGAGAAAGGGAGACCATGACTACCCGACTCAGCGTGAACGTCAACGACGAGACCGCTGCGGCACTTCGCGATCTGGCCGCAGAAAGCGAGACCTCCGTGACGGAGATGATTCGCCGCGCCACCGGCCTCTACAAGTTTGTCCAGGATGAACTCAACTCGGGCAAGGAGCTCGAACTGGTTGACAAGGACAACAAGGCCCGCACGCGCCTTGCGGTGCTCTGACGAGACGGAGCAGCCTAGGGTCGATGCCTAGCGCCAGCCGGCGTCGGGCATCAACCCGTGCTCGCGCTCTGCGGGGGGCGCGCCCAATCTGTGCAACAAACCACGTTAGGACAGACGGCAACGAACGGGCCAGAGCGCAGATTTTCTTCTCCCGCATCACGGCGCCATCAGCACGCGACTGAACATTTGGGTGGGGCAACCCAGCCAAACGGACGTCCGATAGCGCGATCCTCGATGCGCCAAGTACCTGAGCAGGGGCGCCGTTATCGGTCTTGCTCGGCCGTTGTATCCTCGATAACCCCGACGAGGGTGTTCTTGGTCACCGGACCGAGGACGACGACAGCGATACGCCCTTCGCGGTCCAAGACGGCTGTGGACGGCGTGGCAGTCATCTTGCCCTGCATGTCGATGGACGCGGCGCCGGACTCGTCATAGACCGATGGCCACTCAAAGCCCCACGACTCGGACTGCGCGAGTCCGGTCTCCTTAGAGGACTCCCGGAAGTCGACTCCGACGAACTCCACGTCGTCCCCCGCCGTCTCCTCGTAGGCCTGGACAAGGTGCGGGGCTTCCTTTGCGCATGGCCCGCACCAGCTACCCCAGAAGTTGACCACGACCACCGACCCACGGTGGTCTGCGCTGTCCCAAGTGCTGCCCTGGATGGTCTCGCCGGACAGCTTGATCGGCTCCTGCCGCTCTGACTCCTTGATCAGATGCAAGGAGCCATCGCCTTCGCGGTACCCGACCTCCTGGGCTGCCTTCTCGGTAGCGGACTCGCCGCACGCGGCGATGCTTCCGGCCAGAACCAGCGCTCCGGCCGCCGCGAGGAGCGGTCGGACCATGCGGGCGCGAGGCGACGCCGTCATACGGGTTCCACCGGTCTGGGCGGCGCATAGGTGGAGGCGAGCGTCCGCCAGTTCGGTGACATCCGTGACTTCAGCGCCCGTGGCGATCACCGCGAGAAGCAGGTCTTGTAATCGAGGTACGCCTTCTGGAAATAGTCGTTGTGGTACTTGATAAGCGGCGAATCCCCGTAATTAGTGGTGTAAAGGTAGTCAACGTTGACCCAACTCTCGCCCACGGATAGTGAATGGATCTCATTGCCCTGGTACGCGTAGCCGACGCGTTCGCTATTCGTGCTCCACGTGTCATATATTCCGGCGGTTTGTACGACCTCGTATACCCAAACGTTGCACCCAGCATCGGTTCTGGCGGGTGCAGCTGAGACGGGTACGGCGCCCATGGACAAGCCTGCCGCTAAAGCCATGGCAGCGATACC
>NZ_CP144167.1:0-3492674 GCF_039636765.1 Janibacter terrae | reverse complement strand
GTGGGGGCCTCGCTGCGCGACCTCCTCAGGGAGCGGTGGGGGCCTCGCTGCGCGACCTCCTCAGGGAGCGGTGGGGGCCTCGCTGCGCGACCTCCTCAGGGAGCGGTGGGGGCCTCGCTGCGCGACCTCCTCACGTGACTCGTGAGTAACCTCGGGGGATGAGCACCCAGAGCCGCGTCCCCGCCCATGACGAGCTCCGTGAGGAGCACGACTCCCGGCGCGTCAGCGCCTTCGCCGACGACGCGCTCGCGAGCCTGGACGCGACGGGCGTCGCGGAGGCGATCCGCCACGGAGAGATCAGCGCCACCGAGGCCGTCGAGGCGGCCATCGCGCGCGTGCAGGAGGTCGACCCCGTCCTCGGGGCGACGACGGTGGACGACTTCGAGCGGGCCCGCCGTCGGGCCGGCCACCTGCCGCGGGGGACGCGGGCTCCCTTCGCCGGTGTGCCGACGGCCATCAAGGACAACGTCAACGTCGCGGGTCTGCCGATGAGCCAGGGCTCCGACGCGCTGCCGACCGCGCCGCGGACCGCGGACGGCGCCTTCGTGCGCCAGCTCCTCTCCACCGGCGTCATCCCGGTCGCGACGACGACCTGTCCTCCCTTCGGCTGGACCGCGACGACCGAGCGCCCCGGCGGTCGCGTCACCCGCAACCCCTGGGCGACCGGCTACTCCTCGGGTGGGTCCTCCGGTGGCGCGGCCGCGCTCGTCGCCTCGGGCGCGCTGCCCATCGCCCACGGCAACGACGGTGGCGGCTCGATCCGCATCCCCGCGGCCGTGTGCGGCCTCGTCGGACTCAAGGTCACCCGCGGCCGCCTCCTCGGCGACCCGACGACCGACCAGCTGCCGGTCGGCATCGTCGTCAACGGCGTGCTCACGCGCACCGTCCGCGACACCGCGACCTTCCTCGCGGCCGCCGAGAGCCACCAGCCGGCACGCCGGCTCCCCGCCGTCGGTCTCGTCGAGGGGCCGGGCGCGCGCCGCCTGCGCGTCGGGATGATGCTGGACTCCCCGCTCGCCCCGGCGACCGACCCGCAGACCCGCGATGCCGTCGCAGGCGTCGCCCGCCTGCTCGACGGCCTCGGCCACGACGTCGACCCCGACACCGCGGTGCCGGTGCCGGAGTTCTTCAGGACCGACTTCCAGGACTACTGGGCGCTGCTCGCCCTCGCCTCGTCCGCGCGGGGCACGAAGCTCTACGGCGAAGGGTTCGACCCCGGGCGCCTCGACATGTTCACCCGGGGCCTCGCCGCCCGCGCCAAGCGGCGCCTGCACCGCGCGCCGCTCTACCTCGCCCGCCTCGCGCTGACCGGTCCGGCGTCGGCGCGGCTCTTCCCCGCGGACGCGGACGTCGTCCTCACGCCGACCCTGGTCCACACCACGCCGCGGATCGGGTACCTCTCCGGCGACCTGGACTTCGACACGCACATGGGGCGCCTGCTCGAGTACGTCGGGTTCACCCCGATCCACAACGCCAACGGCCAGCCGTCGATCTCGCTGCCGCTCGGCCGGACGGACGACGGGCGCCCGATCGGCGTCATGTTCTCCGCCCGCGCGGGCCAGGAGCGGCTGCTCCTCGAGCTGGCCTTCGAGCTGGAGGCCGCAGCCCCCTTCGCCCGCATCGACGGCCAGGTGTAGCTCGGCCCGTGCCTGCCGGCGTGGCCGCGTGTGCTTGGGTGACGACCATGGCTGACTTCACCCCCGGGACCACCGGCACCGACGAGGTGCTCTTCGCCGTCGACGGATCACTGGGGCGGGTGCTGCTCAACCGCCCCCGGGCGATCAACGCCCTCACCCGCGAGATGGTCGTCGCGATGCAGACGCGCCTCGCCGCCTGGGCGGACGACGACGCCGTGACGGCCATCAGCCTCGAGGGCGCCGGCGAGCGGGGGTTCTGCGCCGGTGGCGACGTGCGGGCGGTCCGCGAGGCGCACCTCACGGGCACGTCCGGGGGAGTGGACTTCTGGGCCGACGAGTACGCGCTCGACGCGCAGATCGCCGAGTACCCCAAGCCGGTCGTCGCCGTCATGGACGGCATCGTCATGGGCGGCGGGCTGGGCCTGTCGATGTTCGCCACCGCCCGCTGGACGACCGAACGCTCGAGGATCGCCATGCCCGAGACGATCATCGGCTTCTTCCCCGACGTCGCCGCGACGTACCTGCTCTCCCGCGCGCCGGGTGAGGTCGGGACGCACATGGCGCTCACCGGCGCGACGGTCACCGGTGCCGACGCCGTGCACGTCGGCCTCGCCGACGCGGTCGTCGACCACACCCGCCTGCCCGAGCTCATCGCCGCCGTCGCCGGGGGAGGGCCGATCGAGCCGGTCCCCGCTGGTGCCATGACGAAGGGGGGCGACCTCGCCTCCTCGCACGACTGGGTCGACGAGTGCTACGCCGGCGACGACGCCGCGGTGATCCTGGCGCGCCTGCGCGAGCACGCCGACCCGGCTGCCCGTGCGGCGGCCGAGGAGATCTCCCTTCGCTCACCCCTGTCGGTGGCCGTGACGCTCGCGGCGCTCCGCAGGGCGGCCACGGCGGGGTCCGTGCGCGAGGTGCTCGAGGCGGACACCCGGATCAGCCGCGGGCTGCTCGCCCGGGCGGACTTCGTCGAAGGGGTCCGGGCGCTGCTCGTCGACAAGGACCGGCAGCCACGCTGGGAGCACGCGGACGTGGATGAGGTCACGCGCAGCGAGGTGATGTCGGTGCTCGAGGGTTAGGTTGATCCAGACCACGGTGGACCGAGGACAGGCACTCCCGATGATCAGGCTCGACGGCGTCACGAAGCAGTACCCCGACGGCACGGTCGCCGTCGACGACCTCAGCCTCACCGCGCCCGACCGCGCCATCACCGTCCTCGTCGGTCCCTCGGGCTGCGGCAAGACGACCACGCTGCGGATGATCAACCGGATGATCGAGCCGACCTCCGGGTCGGTCACCATCGATGGGCAGGACGTGCTCGCGATGGACGCGGCCGAGCTGCGGCGCGGGATCGGGTACGTCATCCAGCACGGTGGGCTCTTCCCGCACCACACCATCGAGCGCAATGTCGCGGCGGTGCCGCTCCTCCTCGGGGTCGGCAAGCGCGAGGCGATCTCGCGGGCTCGCGAGCTGCTCGAGCTCGTCGGCCTCGACCCGGCTCTCGGCCGGCGCTACCCGACCCAGCTCTCCGGCGGCCAGCAGCAGCGCGTCGGCGTCGCCCGCGCGCTCGCCGCGGACCCGCCGGTGATGCTCATGGACGAGCCCTTCTCCGCGGTCGACCCGGTCGTGCGGGAGCAGCTGCAGGACGAGTTCCTGCGCCTGCAGGCAGAGCTCGGCAAGACGATCGTCATGGTCACCCACGACATCGACGAGGCGATCAAGCTCGGCGACCACGTCGCGGTGCTCCAGGTCGGCGGCCGGATCGCCCAGCTCGCGCGCCCCGCGGAGCTGCTCGCCCACCCTGCCGACGGGTTCGTCGCCGACTTCCTCGGTCGGGACCGCGGGTACCGGGCCCTGGGCTTCGAGCACGCGCGGATCCCCGCGCACGACGAGCCGACGATCGTGCTGGGCGCGCCGGTCGCAGAGGCCACCGCCGCGGCCGGCCCCGACGGCTGGGTCCTCGTCGTGGACGGGCAGCGGCACCCGCAGGGCTGGGCCCGACCGGCCGACCTCACCGGGCACGCCACCGTCGAGGCGGACGGGCTGTCCCTCGGTGGCACGCTCGCCCGGCTCGACGGGCCGCTCCGTGCTGCGCTCGACGCGGCGCTGTCCTCGCCCAGCCGCCGCGGCGTGGTCGTCGACGGCGACGGCGCGCTCGTCGGCACCTGCCGGGCGACCGAGGTCCTCTCGGTCATCGAGTCCCGGGAGCGGCCGCGCGACCCGGGTGCGGTCGCATGAGCTGGATCCTCGACCACCTCGACGACATCCTGTCGTTGACGTTGCGGCACACGTGGCTCGCCGGGGTGCCGCTCGTGGTCGGGCTGCTGGTCTCCCTTCCGCTCGGGTGGCTGGCCAACCGGCACCGCCGCATCCGCGGGGCAGTCATCGTCTCCGCCGGGCTGCTCTACACGGTGCCCTCGCTGGCGCTCTTCGTCCTGATGCCCCTCGTGCTCGGCACCGGCATCCTCGACCCGGTCAACGTCGTCGTCGCGATGACGATCTACACCGTGGCGCTGCTCGTGCGCTCGGTCGTCGACGGGCTCGGGTCGGTGCCCGAGGAGGTCGCCCGATCGGCCACGGCGATGGGGTACACGCCGGTCCGGCGGTTCTTCGGTGTCGACCTGCCGCTCGCCGTCCCCGTCATCGCCGCCGGCCTGAGGGTCGCGGCGGTGAGCAACGTGTCGATCGTGTCGATCGCCTCGCTCATCGGCGTCAGCCAGCTCGGAGACCTGCTCGTCGACGGGTACAACCGCGCCATCGGTGGCGAGCTCGCCGCCGGGATCCTCGGCTGCGTGCTGCTCGCCCTCGTGCTGGACCTCGCGATCCGGGCCCTCGAACGGGTCCTCACGCCGTGGCGACGGGCCGGGCAGGGGGGCTCCGCATGATCGCCTCGATCCTCGACTGGCTGACGAGCGGCGCCACCTGGTCCGGGGCCGACGGCATCGGCGCGCGGCTCCTCGAGCACACCGGCTACACGCTCATCGTGCTGCTCATCGCGGCGGCCATCGCGATCCCGGTCGGCCTGTGGATCGGGCACACGGGCCGCGGCCGGTGGCTCGTCACCGCGGCCAACGCGGTGCGCGCGGTGCCGACGCTCGGTCTGCTCTTCGCGTTGACGCTCGTGCTCCTGCCGCGGCTGCCCGGAGACGCCGCCTTCCTCGTGCCGAGCGTCATCGTCCTCGTGCTGCTCGCGATCCCGGCGATCCTCTCGGGCGCCTATGCGGGTGTCGAGGCCGTGCCCCCGGCGGCGCGGGACGCGGCCAAGGGCATCGGCATGACCGGTCGACAGGTGCTGTGGCAGGTCGAGCTGCCCATCGCGCTGCCGCTGCTCATCTCCGGCCTGCGCGCCGCCGTGCTCCAGGTCGTCGCGACCGCCACCGTCGCCGCCTACGTGGGGCTCGGCGGTCTCGGTCGCTTCCTCATCGACGGTCTCGCCGTCCAGGACTACGCGAGCACGGCGGGCGGCGCGATCCTCGTGGCGCTGCTCGCGCTGGCCCTCGACGCCCCCTTCGCGCTGCTCGAGCGTCTCGTGGTCTCGCCGGGACTCACCGGTCGATCCCGCCCCCTTCGATCCTCGTCACCCACCCGTACCGCACCCGCAGGAGGAACCCCATGACCCCCGTCCGAACCCCGCGCCGTCCGCTGCGCACCGCCGCGCTCGCCCTGACCATGGTCGGCGCGCTCGGCCTGTCCGCCTGCGGGGGCGGCAGCGACCCGCTCTCCAGCTCCTCGAGCTCCGACGCCGCAGGCGAGAACGGTGGCGACGTCGTGGTCGGGTCCGCCGACTTCTCCGAGTCGACCCTGCTCGCGCACATCTACGCCGGCGCGCTCAAGGCCGACGGCGTCAACGCCTCGACCAAGACCGGCATCGGCTCGCGCGAGGTCTACCTCAAGGCGCTCGAGGAGGGCTCGGTCGACGTCATGCCCGAGTACACCGGCGCGCTCGCCCTGTACTACGACAAGAAGTTCTCCGAGAGCGACCCGGACAAGGCGTACGACGCGCTCACCGAGGTGCTGCCCGAGGACCTCACCGTGCTGGAGAAGTCGGCTGCCGAGGACAAGGACGCCGTCGTCGTCACGAAGGAGACGGCCGAGTCCAAGGACCTCAAGACCCTCGAGGACCTGTCCGAGGTCGCCGGCGAGATGACCCTCGGCGCGCCGTCGGAGTTCAAGACCCGCATCCAGGGCGTCCCCGGCCTCAAGGACGAGTACGGCATCGAGTTCAAGTCCTTCCGGCCGCTCAAGCCGGGCCAGGCGACCAACGGCGCCCTGAAGAACGGGCAGGTCCAGGCAGCCAACATCTTCACGACCGACCCGACCATCGTGGAGAACGACTTCGTGGTCCTCGAGGACCCCAAGAACCTCTTCGGCTCCCAGAACGTCGTGCCGCTCGTCCGCGGCGAGGTCGAGGACCAGGTGGCGAAGACCCTCGACGAGGTGTCCGCGAAGCTCACGACCGAGAAGCTGCAGCAGATGCTCAAGAAGACCGACATCGACAAGGAGGACCCGGACCGGGTGGCCGCCGACTTCCTCGCCGAGGAGGGCCTCGACTGAAGATCTGCGGGTCTGGCGACGTAGGTCACGAACAATGTGGGGAACATTCCGAGGACGTTGACGCTTCAACTTTCTGATAGTTCAAGCAACAACGAAAATCGGAGGCACCACCCATGGACATCATCGTCCTCATCGCCCGCATCCTCTTCGCCGCGATCTTCATCGCGTCCGGCATCGGGCACCTGACCCAGACCGAGGCGATGGCCGGCTACGCCAAGTCCGTGGGTGTCCCCGCGGCCAAGCTCAGCGTCATCGTCTCCGGCGTGCTCATGCTCGTCGGGTCCCTCTCGGTCATCCTCGGTGTGTGGGGCGACCTCGGGTCGCTGATGATCCTCGTGGCCGTCGCGCCGATCGCCTTCCTCATGCACAAGTACTGGACGGCCGAGGGCGAGGCCCGCATGAACGAGCAGATCCAGTTCAACAAGACCCTCTCGCTCGCCGGCGGTGCGCTCGCGCTCTTCGCCCTCTTCGTGCTGGTCCCCGAGCTCGGCCTGACGGTCACGGGCCCGCTGCTCTGAGTTGAACCCCGCATGACGTCAGCCCCGGCCGAGTGGCCGGGGCTGACGCATGTCCGGAGCGCTGTCGGTGGTCGCACCTAGTGTTGGTTCATGGCGCAGGATGCGGCGGTCCGAGCGGGACTCCTCGACGGAGTCCTCTCAGCGACGCGTGTGCTCGAGGACACGGGCGAGTCGTGGCGTCTGGCCGATCGAGAGGTCGAGGCGGCGCTCGCCGCGGTCGGTCGAGCCCGGCAGCTCCTCGAGGTCGCCGAGGTCACGCTGGTGCGCGAGGGCGTCGGGCGCGGGCTGCCCGCCGAGTCGTCGTGGTCGCCGGTGGACTGGGTCGCGCGATGCGAAGGGGGGCCCGCCCCGGCCCCCGACGTGCGCCACTCGGCGCGGGTCGTCCGGGTGGCCGAGGCCGGTGACGCCGGTCTGGCGGGCAGCGGAGTGGGGGAGCCACCCGCTGCAGCGGTCGTGGCGGCCTTCGAGGCAGGGGACCTCCCGCTGGCGAAGGCCGACCAGCTGGTGCGCTTTCACACCGCCGTCGCGCCGGTGGCTGATCCCGAGGCGCTGGAGCACGATCTCGCGGCGCTCCTCCACGGGGCGCGCGACGAGGTCCGACCGGCCGGTCCGGACGGGCGTGCCGAGGAGCGGGTCCGCGGGCTGACCGAGAAGGAGCTCGGCGCCGCGATCACGTTCGCCGGTCGCATGCTCCGCCCGAGCAAGGAGCTCGAGGACGAGGAACGGGCGGCGCGCGCGGGGCGGACCTTCACCAAGAGCGAGGGGCCTGCTGGTCTGTCGACGTACCGGGTGACGCTGGACAGCGAGGGAGCAGCAGTGGTCGATGCCGCGATCGCTACGCGTTCCGGGCCGGTCACGGGACCGGATGGTCGACGCGACGAGCGAGCGGCCACGCGGCGCCGGGCCGACGCCCTGGTGGAGCTGTTGCGGCAGGCGACCGCTGCACCGGGTGACCGCCCCAGTGGTGACAAGGCGCAGGTGATCGTGACCGTCGATCTGCAGACCCTGCTCGACGGGCTGCGCGGCGGTGGGCTCACCGCCACCGGGCAGGTGCTGTCGCCGGCCGTGGTGCGCAGGATGGCTTGCAACAGCAGCATCATCCCGGCCGTGCTCGGCACCCGGGGTGAGATCCTCGACCTGGGACGCGCCGCCCGGTGGTTCACCGCGGCGCAGAAGCGGGCGATCTGGTTGCGGGACAAGGGGTGCACCTTCCCGGGGTGCACGCGCCCGCCGCAGTGGTGCGATGCGCACCATGTGCGCTGGTGGTCGCGCGGTGGGGGCAGTGACATCAGCAACGGGGCGCTGCTCTGCGAGTCGCACCACACCTATGTGCACACCCACGACCTGACGGCCACCATCACCGCCACGCACGTGACCTGGCACGTCTAGCGACCTCGTCCCGCACCCGGCCATCCGCGGCCGGGTGCCGAGGTGTGTGTCCATGCGGTGGTTTGCCGACAGTGGAGGGGCCGGACGACGAAGGGGGCTGCGCACCGTGGTGCGCAGCCCCCTTCGCAGGGTCGTCCGGGAATCACTCCCAGGACGGGTTGGCGTTCTTCTTCGCCAGGTCCGACATGTGCGTGTCATCCGATGCAGGCGCACTGGGTGCGGGGGCCTCCTCGACCTGGTCCTGCGCAGGTGCGGTCTCGTCGCCCGTGGCTTCCGCGACAGGGGTCTCCTCGACGGTCTCGGCAACGGGAGCCTCGGCGTGCGGGGCCTCCGAGGCGGTGGCCGGAGCGCTGGTCTCCCACGAGGGAGCTGCGTTCTTGGCGGCGAGGTCGCTGTCGCTGGCGGCCGGGACAGCCGGAGCCGGTGACTCGGACTTCGACTCTTCCGCCTTGGGTTCTTCCGCCTTGGGCTCCTCGGTGCGGGCCTCCTCCGCGACGGGCGCTGTGGTCTCGGTGGCCGTGGCCGCAGCCGCAGGGGTCGCTGCCGGAGCCCCGGTCTCCCACGAGGGAGCTGCGTTCTTGGCGGCGAGGTCGCTGTCGCTGGCGGACGGAGCCGGTGCCTCGGTGGCCTGGACGTCGGGCTCCGTGACCTCTGCCTGCAGCTGCTCGGCCGGAGCCTCAGCCGCTGCGGACTCGGTCGCCGGTGCCGCTGGAGCGCCGGTCTCCCAGGAGGGGGCGGCGTTCTTGGCTCCGACGGAGTCGTCGGCGGCAGCAGGGGCCGTCGCCGTCGGCTCCTCGGGCGTGGGCTCCTCGGCCGCGGGGGCAGTGGCGCCGGTCTCCCATGACGGAGCGGCGTTCTTGGCGGCTGCCGAGCCGGTCTCCCACGAGGGGGCGGCGTTCTTGTCGGCGGCGGTGGCCTCGGCCTTGGGCTCCTCGGCCTTGGGCTCCTCGGCCTTGGGCTCCTCGGCCTTGGGCTCCTCGGTCGCCGGGGCAGTGGCGCCGGTCTCCCAGGAGGGCGCGGCGTTCTTGGCGGCTGCCGAGCCGGTCTCCCAGGAGGGGGCGGCGTTCTTGTCGGCGGCGGTGGCCTCGACCTTCGGCTCCTCGGCCTTGGGCTCCTCGGCCGCCGGGGTAGCGGCGCCGGTCTCCCACGAGGGCGCGGCGTTCTTGGCGGCCGCCGAGTCGGTCTCCCACGACGGGGCAGAGTTCTTGCCGGCCACGGTCTCGTTGCCCTTGACCGCCTGCGCGTCCTCGCCGGCCTCCTCGACCGCCTCGGCGGTCTGGGCCGTCTCGGCCTCGCTCGGGGCCTGCGGGGTCGCCCCCTTCGCGTCCTGGCCCTCGGCCGGAGCCGGGACGGCGGTCTTGGGCTCGGCCTCGGCCTGCTCCTGCGCCTCGGTCGTGCCGGACTTGGCCTGGGCCGGGGTGGCCTCCTTGATGGACGCCAGCAGCATCTGCGCGACGTCGACCACCTCGATCTCCTCGGACGCGCCCTCGGACTGCTTGGCCGTCAGGCCGTCGCTGAGCATCACGCGGCAGAAGGGGCAGCCGACGGCGATCCGGTCGGCGCCGGTCGCGATGGCTTCCTCGGTGCGGTTGAGGTTGATGCGCGAGCCGAGCTGCTCCTCCATCCACATGCGGGCACCGCCGGCGCCGCAGCAGAAGGACTTCTCCTTGGAGCGCTCCATCTCCTTGAGCTCGACACCCGGCAGGGCGGAGATGAGCTCACGCGGCGGCGCGTAGACGTTGTTGTGGCGACCGAGGTAGCACGGGTCGTGGTAGGTCACCGACGGCGCCGACGAGGCGACGTCCTTCAGGCTCGACTTGCGCGGGCCCTCGGGGCGGTTCACCGGCACGATCTTCTTCTCGCGGACGAGGCGGTTGAGCAGCTGCGTGTGGTGCAGCACCTCGTACTTGCCGCCGAGCTGCGGGTACTCGTTCTTGATCGTGTTGAAGCAGTGGGCGCAGGTGACGACGATCTTCGTCGCGCCGACCTCGTTGAGCGTCTCGACGTTCTGCTCCGCGAGCATCTGGAAGAGCACCTCGTTGCCGGCGCGGCGAGCGGAGTCGCCCGTGCAGGTCTCGCCGTTGCCGAGGACCGCGAAGTCCACGCCGGCGTGGTCGAAGAGCTCGGCCACCGCACGCGTCGTCTTCTTGGCCCGGTCCTCGTAGGCGCCGGCGCAGCCGACCCAGAAGAGGTAGTCGACCTCGTCGGCGGACTCGACGTCCTCGCCGAGCACCTTGACGGCGAAGGGGAGGTCCTTCGCCCAGTCCATGCGCGCCTTGGCGCCCATGCCCCACGGGTTGCCCTTGGACTCGAGCTTCTTGAACAGGCCACCGAGCTCGCTCGGGAAGGCCGACTCGATGAGGTTCTGGTAACGCCGCATGTCGACGATGTGGTCGACGTGCTCGATGTCGACGGGGCACTGCTCGACGCAGGCGCCGCAGGTGGTGCAGGACCACAGGACGTCCTCGTCGATGACGGCGTCCGGGCCGTGCGGGTTGTACGCCGACAGCGGGTGGTCGACGTCGTAGCCGGTCTGGCCGACGAGGGCCATCTCGGCCCAGTTGATCGCGTCGGGCTCGGCGGTGGCGACGGACCCGTCGGTCTGCCTCGGAGCGCCGGCCAGCGCGACCGCGCCGTGGGCGGTCTGCGATCGGGCGCCACCCGAGGAGGAGAGGACGCCGGAGGTCCCGTTGGCGGCGGCCAGGTACGGCGCCTTGGCGTGCGCGTGGTCGCGCAGCGTCATCATCAGCAGCTTGGGGGAGAGGGGCTTCTCGGTGTTCCACGCGGGGCACTGGCTCTGGCAGCGACCGCACTCGGTGCAGGTGGAGAAGTCGAGCAATCCCTTCCAGGTGAAGTCCTCGACCTTGCCCACGCCGAGGGTGGTCTCCTCCTCCATCTCCTCCATGACCTCCATGGAGAAGGGCTTGCCCTCGACCAGCATCGGCTGCAGCTCACCGAGCGAGGTGCGGCCGTCGGCGTGGCGCTTGAAGTAGATGTTGAAGAACGCGAGGAAGCGGTGCCACGCGACGCCCATCGTCGGGTTGATCGAGATGGTGATCATCCACGCGTACGAGATGAGCAGCTTGATGAGCGCGACGACGACGATGCCGGCCTCGAGGGCGCCGACGGACATCCCCGAGAAGAGCGACCCGAGCCACCCGGTGAGCGGGAAGTGCAGTAGCGACGCGTGGTCGGTCTCGCCGGTGTTGAGCAGCAGCGCCCGCTCGAGGCCGCGCAGCAGCGCGATGCAGATGCCGACGCCGAGGATCGTCAGCTCGACGTAGTAGGCCTGCCAGAACGTCGAGCCGAAGAAGCGCGACCTGCGGCCGTCCTCCCCGTCGGCGGAGCGCGGGTGGTTCTTCTGCCGGATGACCATCAGCATGACGATCGTGACGATGCCCGTCACCGCGAAGAGCTCGGTGATCCACTCGTAGAGGAAGAACGAGCCGATGATCGGCAGCACGAAGTGCGGGTCGAAGAGCTGGACCGTCGCCTGGACGAGCGTCAGGAAGAGCACGCCGAAGGAGATCATCGTGACCCAGTGGGCGATCGCCACGACGGGCAGCCGCGCCATGCGGGTGTGGCCGAGGAACTCCCGGAGCAGGGTCGCCGTGCGCGTGGCCGGCTGGTTCGTCCGCTCCTTGGCCGGAGTCGGTGCTCCGAGCTTGAAGACGGACAAGAAGTGCTTGACGGCTCGAGCGAGCAGGCCCCATCCGACGATGGTGACCCCGACCCCGAGGATGATCGCGACGATCTGGAGGGCAGACATGGGGGGGAGTCTAGGTCGCGCGGGGCCCGCAACAGCCTTGAGGTCGTGCGGCCCTCGTCACCTCGCGCGGCCCCGGCTCGGAGGCGGGAAGGGGGGCGCACCCCTTCCTGAGACCCCCTTGCGACCATGGATAACGCGATGTTGGAATATCCATAACACCTCGTTCGTTTTTCCGGACGAGCAGCCGCGGTCGCCGCGGCTCACTGACCATCCGATGGAAGGACCCGCGTTGCCCATCTACGAAGACGCCACCAAGCTCGTCGGCCGGACCCCCCTGGTGCGGATCAACCGCATCATCGAGTCCGAGGCCACCGTCGCCGCGAAGCTCGAGTTCTACAACCCGGCCAGCTCGGTCAAGGACCGCATCGGCGCCGCGATCATCGACGCGGCCGAGGCCTCCGGCGAGCTCAAGCCCGGCGGCACGATCGTCGAGGCGACGTCCGGCAACACGGGCATCGCCCTGGCGATGGTCGGCGCGGCGCGCGGCTACAAGGTCGTCCTGGCCATGCCCGAGACGATGTCCAAGGAGCGCCGCGCGCTCCTGCGCGCCTACGGTGCCGAGCTCGTCCTCACCGAGGGCCCCAAGGGCATGAAGGGCGCGGTCGAGAAGGCCGAGGAGATCGCCGCCGAGCGCGGCGCGGTCCAGGCCCGCCAGTTCGCCAACGCGGCCAACCCCGCCATCCACGAGAAGACGACCGGCCCGGAGATCTGGGAGGACACCGACGGTGAGGTCGACATCCTCATCTCCGGTATCGGCACGGGCGGCACCATCACCGGCGCCGGCCGCTACCTGCGCTCGAAGAAGTCCGACGTCGAGATCATCGCCGTCGAGCCGGCCGAGTCCGCGATCCTCAACGGTGGCGCCCCCGGCCCGCACAAGATTCAGGGCCTCGGCGCCAACTTCGTCCCGGAGATCCTCGACACCGAGATCTACAACGAGGTCATCGACATCGACGCGCCCACGGCGATCGACTGGGCGCGCAAGGCGGCCACCGACGAGGGCCTGCTCGTCGGCATCTCCTCCGGTGCCGCCCTCGCGGCCGCCGACCAGGTGGCCCGCCGCCCGGAGAACGCCGGCAAGACGATCGTCGTCATCATCCCGAGCTTCGGCGAGCGCTACCTCTCCACCCCGCTCTTCGAGGGTCTCGTCGACTGACCGTGGACGCCCACCTGCCGATCCGCGCCACGATCCGTGAGGATCTCGTCGCGGCCATGGAGCGCGACCCCGCCGCGACCTCGCGGTGGGTCGTGCTCCTCACCTCTGCCGGTCTGCACGCGATCTGGTTGCACCGCCTCGCCCACCGCTGGTGGCTGCGACCCGGCTGGAAGTGGCCCGCCCGGCTCCTCGCCTACGTGTCGCGATCGGTGACCGGGATCGAGATCCACCCGGGTGCGCACATCGGTCGACGCTTCTTCATCGACCACGGGATGGGTGTCGTCATCGGCGAGACCGCGATCGTCGGTGACGACGTCATGCTCTTCCACGGGGTGACCCTGGGCGGCACGTCCGGCAAGCGGGTCAAGCGCCACCCGACGCTCGGCGACAAGGTCATGGTCGGCGCCGGCGCGAAGATCCTCGGTGACATCCACGTCGGCAGCAACGTCAAGGTCGGGGCCAACTCGGTGGTCGTCAAGGACGTCCCGACCGGGGCCGTCGCGACGGGCATCCCGGCGCAGTACCGCTTCCCCCAGCTGGAGGCCGGCGGGCCGAGCGCCGAGGAGCTGTTCTACGCGGACCCGGCGATCTTCATCTGATCCTCCGCAGCACGACGAAGGGGGGATCGCACCCGGCCGGTGCGATCCCCCCTTCGTCATGCCCGGACGTGCGTCAGGACGGCGTCGGCCCCTCGCCGAGCGGGTACGTCGACGGGCCCTCGAGGTTGCTCGCGACATCACGGTGGGGGTCGCCGGTGATCTTGGCCGCGCCCTCGCGCATCTTGTCGCCGGCGACCGAGGCCGCGGAGCTCACGGCGTCGAGGGCCGCGGGGGCGGCCTTGGTCCTGGCGGTGTGCTTGGCGGTGGCCACCTGGCTCTGCACGGGTTGCGACTGCCACGCCCTGCTCGCCCCGGCGCGGATCTGCTCGTACCGCTCCCGGCCGGCGCGAGCACCGAGCACGTATCCGACGGCGGCTCCCAGGAGGAAGGAGATCTTCGACATCTGACGTCCTTTCGATCTGTTGGTCGGCTTCACCACCGACACTACCCACTGGGCCCATGGCCTACCGTGGTCTCGCTCGCCGGGGTCCCCGGCGGCTGGAGGGCTCGCATAGTGGCCTAGTGCGGCGGTCTTGAAAACCGCTATGGCGGCAACGTCATCGTGGGTTCGAATCCCACGCCCTCCGCGCGCTCGGCTCACGCGTGGACGTCCACGTCTGCGCGGAGGGGCGAGGCGGCCGGGGCTAGGCTGCGCGCGTGAGCGCCCGACCCGTCCTCGTCGTCCTCAACGGACCCAACCTCAACCTGCTCGGCGAGCGGGAGCCGGAGATCTACGGCTCGCAGACGCTCGCCGACGTCGAGGCCCTGTGCCGCGCGCGCTGCGAGGAGCTGGGCTGGGAGCTCGACTTCCGGCAGACCAACCACGAGGGCGTGCTCATCGACGCGATCCAGGAGGTCCGGCGCTCGTGCACCGGGCTCGTGCTCAACGCTGCCGGCTGGACGCACACGTCGGTCGCGATCCGGGACGCGCTCGCCGCGGTCGTGGCCCCGGTCATCGAGGTGCACATCTCCGACGTCCACGCGCGCGAGGAGTTCCGCCGCCACTCCTACATCAGCGACGTGGCCGACGAGGTCATCGTCGGGCGGGGCGTCCAGGGGTACGTGGACGCCGTCGACGCGGTGGTCCGGCACCGCTCCTGAGACCCTTCGTGCAGATGCCCTGTGGCCGAGGACATGCTCCTGCGCTCTTTTGCTGGTAGCGTCCATGTCGTAGTTGCACAACAGAACTTCTCGCACGATGCATTTGGGTGCGGCCGCCAGCCGGACCCACAGTATTACCAGAGGCGTGTACCTCTGCCGAGGGGAGCTTTGCAGCTGGCACAAGGTACCGCGACCTGCGGGACCGGATTGTTCAACAGGAAAGAAGTTTCACCTCATGGCACAGGGCACCGTTAAGTGGTTCAACGCTGAGAAGGGCTTTGGCTTCATCGCCCAGGACGGCGGAGGCCCCGACGTGTTCGTTCACTACTCCGCGATCGACACGACCGGCTACCGGTCGCTCGACGAGGCGCAGCGCGTCGAGTTCGAGATCACCCAGGGCCCCAAGGGCCCGCAGGCCGAGCGCGTTCACCCCGTCTGATCGACGCGATGACGCACGACCTGATGCGGTGACAACACCGCTTCGTCGAAGGGCCCTCACCGGATGGTGGGGGCCCTTCGCACGTCGGGGCGCTATCGTGGCGCTGCGATGAGCACCGACGGACACGGCCCCCACCCCACCCGCGCGCAGGTGCGCCGGGCACGCCAGGCTCGTCGGGCAACCTTCCGCCGCAGGGGGCTCGTCGCCTCGGGAGCGCTCGGCGCACTGGTGGCGGCCGGTGGCCTCACGGTCGGCCTGCAGCTGAACAACAACATCACCCGGGTCGACATCGCCAAGGGGTCCGCGCAGCGGCCCGCCGACGTCGACAGCGCGATCAACCTGCTCGTCATCGGCTCGGACACGCGCGAGGGCCTCGGGACGACCGAGTACGGGGTCGGGACCGCCGAGGGTGGCCCCCGCTCCGACACCAACCTCCTCGTGCACATCTCCGCGGACCGCTCGTCCGCATACGTCATCTCGATCCCGCGCGACTCGATGACCAAGGCGCCCACGGATTGCGACGACCCCGCATCGACCGTCGCCGACGGCGAGGTCCGCCGGTGGAACGACAACTTCAACCAGGGCGGACCGGCGTGCACGGTCAAGACCCTCGAGGGACTCACCGGGATCTACGTCGACCACGTCGCGGTCATCGACTTCAGCGGCTTCCAGTCGATGGTCGACGGACTCGGCGGCGTCGAGGTCTGCCTGCCGGAGGCGGTGGACGACCCCGACGCCCAGATCCATCTCGAGGCCGGCCGCCAGCGCCTGGAGGGCAAGGAGGCGCTGGGCTACGTGCGCATGCGCAAGTCTCTCGGCGACGGCTCCGACCTGCAGCGCATCAAGCGGCAGCAGGCCTTCATGTCCTCGATGGCCCAGGAGGCCACCGACACCTCGCTGCTGCTGCGCCCCGACCGTCTCTACAGGTTCCTGAATGCCGCGACCCGGTCCATGACCGCAGACGACCGCCTCGGGCTTTCCCGCCTCACGTCCATCGCGACCAGCCTCAAGGACCTCGGCACCGACGAGCTCGTCTTCGTCACCGTGCCCACCGAGCCGTACCCCGCCGATCCCAACCGGGTGCAGTGGCGCGAGGAGGCCTCGGACGAGCTGTGGGCCGCGGTCCGCGACGACACCCCCCTGCCGGGCGCCGAGAAGAGGACGACGAAGCAGCGTCCGCTCACGGTCCCCCCTTCGTCCGTGGCCGTGAGCGTCGTCAACGACACCGGGACGTCCGGGCTGGCCCGGCAGGAGGTCGCCGCGCTCGAGGTGCAGGGCTTCACCGCGACCGTCGCGGACCTCGCCCCGACGTCCGGGACGACGGGCGTCCTCGTCCGCCACGCGAAGGGGGACACGGAGTCCGCGCGCACCGTCGCCGCCGCGTACCCGGGCGCCAAGCTCAAGGTGGAGCCCGGGCAGCAGCGCGGCAGCGTCCAGGTGGTCCTCGGGGCCGGCTCCGGCCACGCCCGCGAGGTCCCGAACCGCCTCGGCGACGCCCCGATCCCGGAGGCGACCGTCCGCCCGCCGGCCGCCCCGACCGCCGTCGAGACCCGGGCGGCGTCCGAGGACATCTGCGCCTGAACCGGGCCCCGAGTTGGAGGCCCGACCGCCCGGCAGATACTCTGTCCGGGTTGTCTGGAGGCGTCGCCTAGTCCGGTCTATGGCGCCGCACTGCTAATGCGGTTTGGGCTAACCGCCCATCGAGGGTTCAAATCCCTCCGCCTCCGCAGCAGACGCAGCCCCCGGGCCATCGGCGCGGGGGCTGCGTCGTCCCCTGACCCTCAGCCTGCGGGCAGCGAGACGGTGAAGACCGTCCGGCCCGGGCGGGACTCGACCTCGACCGACCCACCGTGGGCGCGGGTCACCGCCCGCACGATCGACAGCCCCAGCCCGGTGCTCCCGGACGCCCGCTGGCGCGAGTCGTCGCCCCGGGTGAACCGCTCGAAGACGTCGGGGCGCAGGTCCTCCGGGATCCCGGGTCCGTCGTCGGCGATCGCGACGAGCACGCGGTCCCCCTCACGGCGAAGGGAGGTCCGCACCGTCGTCCCCTGCGGCGTGTGGGTGCGCGCGTTGGCGAGCAGGTTGGCGAGGACCTGGTGGAGCCGGTCCCGGTCACCGACGATCTCCACCGGCTCCGACGGCAGGTCGAGCTCCCAGCGGTGCGCTGGGGAGGCCGCGCGCGCGTCCCCGGTGACGTCGAGCGCGAGCATCGTCAGGTCGACGCTCTCGCGCTCCAGCGGCCGCCCGGTGTCGAGGCGGGCGAGGAGCAGCAGGTCCTCGACGAGCGCCTGCATCCGCAGCGCCTCCGACTCGACCCGCGACAGCGCGTGGACCACGCCCTCGGGGACCGGTTCGGGCTCCCGCCGGGACAGCTCGGCATAGCCGCGGATGGAGGCCAGCGGGGTGCGGAGCTCGTGGCTCGCGTCGGCGACGAACTGACGGGCCCGCGTCTCCGACTCCTGCCGGGCGCGCAGCGCACCGTCGACGTTGTCGAGCATGGAGTTGAGCGCCAGCCCGACCTGCCCGACCTCGGTGCGGGGGTCGACGTCGGGGACGCGCTCGGCGAGCGAGACGTCGCCCGCGTCGAGCTCGAGCTCGGAGACCCGCCGGGCGGTGCCGGCGACCCGGTCGAGGGGCTGGAGGTTGCGGCGCACGAGGTAGGTGCCGCCGACCCACACGCCGACGAGCCCGATGAGGCTCGAGCCGGCGACGATGAGCACCATCGCGCGGACCGTCGTGTCGATGGGTCCGACGGGCACACCCGTGACCGCGGTCCACCCGTCGCGCGTACGCACGGACACGAGACGGTAGGGGCCGATGTCGCCGCCGAGGTCCACGGTGCTCGGCCGCGCCCCGAGGTCGGCGGCGTTGAGCCGGGCCACCTGCTCGGCGTCGAGCGAGTCGTTGGCCCCGCGCGTGTTGACGGCGTAGTTGAGCTCGTCACCGCGCTCGTCGACGACGACGGCGCCGTCCCGCAGGACGAGGTGCAGCACCGCGTTGCCGCTGCCTGCGGGGGGCCCGCCGCTGGGTCCGGTGGGCAGCGGCGGTTGTGTCCCGTCGATCGCCCCGACGAGGCGTCCCGACGCGTCGCGCAGGTCCTGGTCGACCTGCTGGGTGAGGTACTGGCGGGCCGCGAGGCCCGTGAGGGCTCCGGTGAGGGCGGTGACCGCGAGGAAGAGCAGGAGGACCGAGGCGACGAGCTTGGCCCGCAGCGTCCAGCCGGCAGGGTGGCGCAGCACCTCGAGCGGGAGGGGCGTCACGACGCCGGCTTGATGACGTAGCCCGCGCCGCGCTTGGTGTGGATCATCGGCGCACGCCCGGCGTCGACCTTCTTGCGCAGGTAGGAGATGTACAGCTCGACGACGTTGGCCTGCCCGCCGAAGTCGTAGTCCCACACGCGGTCGAGGATCTGTGTCTTGGACAGCACCCGCCGAGGGTTGCGCATGAGGTAGCGCAGCAGCTCGAACTCGGTCGCCGTCAGCTCGATCTCGGCACCGCCGCGCACGACCTCGCGGCTGTCCTCGTCGAGGGTGAGGTCACCGACGACGAGCAGGGACGAGCCCTCGTCGGTGCTCACGGCCGTGCGGCGCATGAGGGCCCGGAGGCGGGCGACGACCTCCTCGAGGGAGAAGGGCTTGGTCACGTAGTCGTCCCCACCCGCGGTGAGCCCGGCGATGCGGTCCTCGACGGAGTCGCGGGCGGTGAGGAAGAGGACCGGCACCTCGGGCTCGTCGGCGCGCATGCGCCGCAGGACCTCCATGCCGTCGAAGTCCGGGAGCATCATGTCGAGCACGACCGCGTCCGGCCCGAAGTCGCGGGCCGCGCGGACCGCCTCGGTGCCGCTGCCCGCGGTCCGCACGTCCCACCCTTCGTACCGCAGAGCCATGGCGATGAGCTCGGTGAGGTTGACCTCGTCGTCGACGACGAGCACCCGGACGGGTGAGCCGTCGGGTCGGGTGAGCAAGGGCGCGGTCCGGGCGGTCATGGACCCATCCAACCGGGCTCGACCACACGCCCGCCATGCGTCCGCTGTGCATCTGCTGTGGACGAAGGGGGCCAGCAGCGCACCGTGCAGCGCCGATTTCGCTGCTCGGCAGCGAGCAGGTACTCTCTTCACTTGTCGCCGAGCACAGCCCGGCGGAGAGCGCCCGTAGCTCAACGGATAGAGCATCTGACTACGGATCAGAAGGTTAGGGGTTCGAATCCCTTCGGGCGCACTCTGTGTTGAGACAGACGGAACAGGCCCTGCCAGCGGAAACGCGGCAGGGCCTGACTCGTTCCCAGGCCTCCGGTGCACGACGAGGCCCCGCCCCCCTTCGTCAGGGGAGCGGGGCCTCGTCGGTGCGTGGGGCGGATCAGCCCTGGGCGTTGTCCAGGTCGGAGGCCACGCGACGGTGGGCCTCCCAGATCTCCTCCGGCAGGCGCTCGAAGGCCTTGAGGTGCGCCTCGCGGAAGCCCATCTCCTGCTGCCAGCGCGGCACGTCGATGTCGAGGATGCGGTCGAGGTCCTCCTGCGGCAGGTCGAGGCCGAGCAGCTCGAGCTCGTCCTGCGTCGGGAGGATGCCGACCGGCGTCTGGCGACCCTTGACCTCGCCGTCCTTGAGAGCCATGAGCCACAGGAGCGGACGCAGGTTCTCCCGGTAGCCGGGCCACAGGTAGTGACCGTCCTCCGGGTCCTTCTGGAACCAGTTGACGTGCGCGAAGAGCGGCTGGTTCTTGGCGGCACCGACGATGTCGAGGTAGTGGCGCGCGTAGTCGCCCTCGCCGTAGGCCATGAAGGGCCGGTTGGACATCGGGTCGTAGCGCAGCTGGCCCTCGACGCCCTCGGCCGCGGCCGTGGCCTCGGCACCCAGCGTCAGGCCGTCGTACACGCCCTCGGCGAGGTCGGTGATCGCGCGGATCAGCGGCTCGCGGTCACGCGTGCGACCACCGAAGATGA
The DNA here is from genome assembly GCF_039636765.1 of Janibacter terrae. Lineage (NCBI taxonomy): Bacteria > Bacillati > Actinomycetota > Actinomycetes > Micrococcales > Intrasporangiaceae > Janibacter > Janibacter terrae. The sequence continues at coordinate 3,472,573 of NZ_CP144167.1, read as the reverse complement.
TGGCGTCGATCTCGACGCCCTCGGGCTCGTCGAAGTCAGGCGCGGCGTTCGGGACATTGGCCAGCGTCGTCGTGAAGCGGCTGTTGGGGTGCGCCCACGGCGAGGTGTCGCCCGGCTCGCGGTCGGAGATCGCCTCGCCCTTCCAGTCCAGCCACCCGTCGACGTCGGCCGGCGGCTCGGGCGTGCGGCCCTCCCACCAGACCTCCTCGGTCTTCGGGTTGTACGCGATGTTGGTGAAGATGACCTTCGTGCCCGGGTCGACCGAGTGCAGCGCGGTCGGGTTGGTCGTCTCGTTGGTGTCCTTGGCGACACCGAAGACGCCGTACTCCGGGTTCATGCCCATGAGCTTGCCGGTCTGCTCGTCGACCCACAGCCACGCGATGTCGTCGCCGTAGAAGTCGACCTGGTAGCGGTCCCCGAGTGCGTCCGGGGGCAGCATCATCGCCAGGTTGGTCTTGCCCGAGGCGCTCGGGAAGCCACCGGTGATGTGGTAGCGCTTGCCGGTCTGCTTGTCGGAGATGCCGATGAGCATGTACTGCTCGGCGAGGAACTTCTTCGTCGCCCACCCGTCGTACGCGCCCTGGCGCAGCCCGTGGGCGATCTTGCCCAGGAGCGCGTTGCCGCCGTACGAGGAGCCGAAGTGCAGGATCGTGCGCTCGTCGGCGACGGTCACGAAGTAGCGCTTGTCGTCGGGCGTGCCCTGGCCGAGGTTCTCGAGATCGCCGGTGACGTGGACGGCGCGGACGAAGTCGTCCTGGACCGGCAGGTCGTTGACGTGCTCGAGGCCGACCCGCGACATGCGGATCATGTGGAGCACGACGGGGCGGGAGTCGGTGAGCTCGACACCGGTGGCCCACTGCGCGAGCACGTTGCCCTTGGGGGACATGAGGTAGGGCAGGACGTACATCGTCTTGCCCTTGGACTGGCCGCGCATGAGCTCGGTCAGCTTCGCCTTCATCTCCGAGGCGGGACGCCAGTTGTTGTAGACGCCCTTGTCCTTCTCGTCGTTCGTCGCGACGATCGTCCGCTCCTCGGAGCGGGCGGTGTCCTTGGAGTAGGAGCGGGAGTAGTAGCGGCCCTCGCCTGCGGGGAGCAGCTCGCCGGCTTCGACGGCCTCGGCGATGAGCCGGTCGTCGTCGGCGGCGCTGACCACCTCGATCCTGTCCGGCTGGGTGATCTCGGCCCAGTGCTTCACGTACTCGCGAACGGCCTCGTTGGTGAGACCTGACGCGTCAAGCGCGGCGTCGACGTCGACCATGCTGTGTTTCCCTCTCACGTGCTCTGGTGTTCGGGCGGTCCCTCGCGGGTTCTCCCGGTTGCGGGCAGGTTACCGCTCTGTGACCGGGCAGAGGGGGAGGGCCTGCGGGGCGGGGGGTGATCTCACGCACGCCCCCGACGCGCCCTCGACCCGTAGTGACCCACGGGTTTACCGATACCGCCTGTAGCAGGTACCGTCGGTACCGCACACTTTCCCGCACCACCCACGACCTGCGCGAAGGGGAATCACCCAGATGGCTTCCACCGACTCGATGTCCTTGGCCGACAAGGGCCAGCGACTTGGCCTGCGCCTGATCGCCAAGGCCGGCGGTCTCCCCGGCCTGAAGGACAAGGAGGTGCGCGCCAAGGTCGAGCGGTACCTGTACAAGGGCGCCGTCACCGGGTTCAAGGCCCAGACCGCCGCCGGGCGGGCCTTCGCCGAGCGGCAGGGAGCGGGCGACCCCGCGCGCGTCGCGCCGGCCAGGCCCAGGGCCCTGTTCGACCTCACGCCCAGCGAGGACCAGCGGATGATCCAGGGCGTCGCGCGCGAGCTCGCGGACGAGGTCGTCCGGCCGGCGGCGGCGCAGGCGGACGCCGAGCGCACCATCCCCGCCGAGGTCCGCACCGCGGCCGCCGAGATGGGCCTGCACCTCCTCGGTGTCCCCGCCGAGCTCGAGGGCATCGCCGAGGAGCGCTCCGCCGTGACCGGCGCGATCGTGCTGGAGGAGCTCGCCCGCGGGGACATGGGCATCACCACCGCGATCATGGCCCCCGCCGCGGTCGCGACGGCCATCGCCAGCTACGGCGACGCCGACCAGCAGGCCACCTACCTGCCCGAGTTCACCAGCGAGGACCCGCCCACCGCAGCCCTCGCCCTCCACGAGCCGCAGCCGCTGTTCGACCCCTTCGCGCTGCGGACCACCGGTCGGGTCGAGGGCGACGAGATCGTCCTCGACGGCATCAAGGCGATCGTGCCCGGGGCGAGCGCCGCAGACCTCTTCGTCGTCTCCGCGGCGATCGACGGCGAGCCCCGTCTCGTCATCGTCACGCCGGGCACCGAGGGCGTGCAGACGCAGGACGACCCCGCCATGGGTGTCCGCGCCGCCACTACCGCGCGCCTCTTCCTGGAGGGCGTACGCGTCCCGCGGTCCGACCTGCTCGGCACCACCGAGGACCACGCCGATGCCGTGCGCCGGGCGCGTCTGGCGTGGGCCGCGGCCGCCGTCGGCACCTCGCAGGCGGTCCTCGACCACGTGAGCGGGTACGTCAAGGAGCGCAAGGCCTTCGGCGAGCCCATCGGGTACCGCCAGGCAGTCGCTTTCACCGTCTCCGACATCGCCATCGAGCTGGCCGGCCTGCGCCTCGTCGTCTGGAAGGCCGCCGCCCGCCTCGACCGCGGTGAGGACGCCTCCGCCGAGATCGCACAGGCCCGCAGCCTCGTCAGCCGCCACGCCACGTGGATCGGCTCGAGCGGCGTGCAGCTGCTCGGCGGCCACGGCTTCGTCAAGGAGTTCGACAACGAGCGCTGGTACCGCGACCTGCGGGGCGCCGGGGTCCTCGAGGGCACGCTGCTCGTCTGAGCGCGCCCCCCTTCCTCATCCCGACCTGACACGAAGGACACGATCATGATCGACCTCGAGGTTCCGAAGAAGTTCCGCCCCCTCGTCGCCCAGGCGCGCGGCATGGCCGAGGAGGTCTTCTGGCCCATCTCGCGCAAGTACGACCGAGCGGAGCACGAGTACCCCGCCGAGCTCGACCTCGTCTCGGCCGTCATCGACGGCATGGCCGACGGTGGCGCCGGCCAGGGGGCCGGTGCGTCCTCCTCGACCCGCGCCGAGGACGGCGGTGCCCAGGAGGGCGACGTCGCAGCCGTCGGCTCCGGGCGCAGGGCCGGCACGCGTGAGGACTCCGCCAACCGCAACGGCTCCAACATCTCCTCCGTCCTGTCCATCCTGGAGACCTGCCGCGGCGACGTCGGCCTGACGCTGTCGATCCCGCGCCAGGGCCTCGGCAACGCTGCCATCGCGGCCGTCGCCAACGACGAGCAGAAGGCGCGCTACGCGGGCAAGTGGGCCGCCATGGCGATCACCGAGCCCGACGTCGGCTCCGACTCCGGCGCCATCCGCACCACGGCGGTCAAGGACGGCGACGAGTACGTCCTCAACGGCGAGAAGATCTTCGTCACCTCCGGCGAGCGCGCCGAGCTGGTCGTCGTGTGGGCGACGCTCGACCGCAGCCTCGGCAAGACGGCGATCAAGTCCTTCGTCGTCAGCCGGGAGAACCCCGGGCTGCAGCTCGTGCGTCTCGAGCACAAGCTCGGCATCCGGGCCTCCGACACCGCGGCCTTCGTCCTCGACGACTGCCGGGTGCCCGCCGAGGACCTGCTCGGCGACCCGGAGATCAGGATCGAGGGCGGCTTCGGCGGCGCGATGCAGACCTTCGACAACACCCGGCCGCTCGTCGCGGCGATGGCCCTGGGCCTGACCCGCGCCTCGCTCGACCGGACCACCGAGCTCCTCCGGGAGGCCGGCGTCGCGGTCGACTGGGACCGCCCGGGCAACGTCCAGTCCGCTGCGGCCGCGAAGCTCATCGAGATGGAGGCCGACTACCAGAGCGCCTACCTGCTGACGCTGCGTGCGGCCTGGATGGCGGACAACGGCAAGCCGAACTCCATGGAGGCCTCCATGGCGAAGGCCAAGGCGGGCCGCACCTGCGTCGACGTCGCGCTCGCGTGCGTCGAGCTGGCGGGCGCCACCGGGTACGCCGAGACCGAGCTGCTTGAGAAGTGGGCCCGCGACTGCAAGATCCTCGACATCTTCGAGGGGACGCAGCAGATCCAGCTGCTCGTCGTCGCCCGGCGCATCCTCGGGTACTCGAGCAAGGAGCTCAAGTAGTCCGAGGCCGCGCCGCGCCTAGGATGCGGACGTGGTGGTCATCGCGGTGTGCAGTCTCAAGGGCGGGGTCGGCAAGACGTCCGTGACCCTCGGGCTGACCTCGGCCGCCCGTGAGGCCGGGCTGCGCACCCTCGTCGTCGACCTCGACCCGCAGGGGGACTCGACGGCCGGGCTCGACATCGAGGACGAGGTCACCTCGAGCAGCGCCCTGGTCATCGAGGAGCCGCGCCGTCGCAACCTGCGCGCCGCCACCCGGCGCAGTCACTGGAGCGAGGGCGCGGCGGCGCCGATCGACGTGGTCGTCGGCGGCCTGGACCTGGCCCGGCTCGACCGGACCGACCTCTCCAGCCGCGGGCTGACCTCCCTTCGCACCGTGCTCGACAAGGTCGACGACGAGTACGACCTCGTCATCGTCGACTGCCCCCCGTCGCTGGGTGGCCTGACGCGCATCGGCCTCGCCGCGGCCGACCGAGCCGTGATCGTCACCGAGCCCGGTGTCTTCGCGATCGCGGCCGCCGACCGGGCCCTGCGGGCCGTGCACGAGGTGCGCACCTCCCTCGCGCCGCGGCTGCAGCCGCTCGGCATCGTCATCAACCGCGTGCGCGCGCACATCGGCGAGCACCAGTACCGCGTCGAGGAGCTGACCTCGCTCTTCGGTCCTCTCGTGCTCTCCCAGCACATCCCCGAGCGCACGTCCGTGCAGCGCGCCCAGGGCGCCTACGCCCCGATCCACGCCTTCCGCGGCTCCGGGGCGCGTGAGGTCGCGGGGCTCTTCGACGGGATCCTGGCGCACGCCCTGCGTGCCGCTCGCCGCACCGCCGGGCGGTAGGTCGAGAAGGGACGCTGCTTCGGCCCCGCCGGTGTGACTCGCGTCATATCGTGGCCTGCATGCCCGGCTGACGTCCGGGACCAAACTCTGGGAGGAAATTCATGCGACACACACGCATGGTCTCGGCCCTGGGCGCCTGCGCGCTCGGGCTGACCGGATTGGCGGCGACCACCACTGCCGCCGCTGCGCCCACCGTGGACAGTGGAGTGAGCTCGACCACGGGCCCCGCCAAGCACTACGTGGTCCTGGCGGACCGCGGCGGCAGCGCCAAGGCGCTCGCCGCCCGTCTCAAGGCGAAGGGAGCGAAGATCACCTCGGTCAACGAAGCCGTCGGCATGGTCACGCTCACCTCGACCGACACCCGGTTCGCGGCCAAGGCCCGTGGCATGAGCGGTGTCTTCGGCGCCGCGGACGAGGGCGTCGTCGGTCGCTCACCGCAGCCGAAGAAGAAGGACGGTGTCGAGCGCCCCGACCGGGTCAAGGCCAAGGGTGGGGCCACCAAGGCCGACGCCAAGGGCGGCCCGGACCCGCTCGACGACAAGCTGTGGGGCATGGACATGATCCAGGCGCCGCAGGCGCAGGCGATCGAGTCCGGCGACAACCGCGTCAAGGTCGGCATCATCGACACCGGCGTCGACGCGAGCCACCCGGACATCGCGCCGAACTTCGACCACAAGCTCTCGCGCAACTTCACCACAGACATGCCCGACGTCGACGGTCCCTGCGAGGTCGAGTCCTGTGTCGACCCGGCCGACGTCGACAACGGTGGCCACGGCACGCACGTCGCCGGCACCGTCGCGGCCGCGAAGAACGGCATCGGCGTCTCGGGCGTCGCCCCCGACGTCTCGATCGTCAACGCGCGTGCCGGCCAGGACTCGGGCTACTTCTTCGTCGGCCCGACCGTCAACGCCCTCACCTACTCGGCCGACGCAGGGCTCGACGTGGTCAACATGAGCTTCTACGTCGACCCGTGGGCGTACAACTGCGTGGGCGGTGCCCCGGAGGACACGCCGGAGGAGGCCGCCGAGCAGGACATGATCATCGAGTCGATGTCCCGGGCCCTGCGGTACGCGCACTCCAAGGACGTCACGATGGTCGGTGCCCTCGGCAACTCCGCGGAGGACCTGGCCAATGTCACCTTCGACGACTCCAGCCCCGACTACCCGGAGGGTGCCGCCCACCCGCGGACCATCGACAACGCGAGCTGCTACGACCTGCCGGTCGAGGGGCCCGAGGTCATCGGTGTCTCGGCCGTGGGCCCGTCGGAGCGCAAGTCCTACTACTCGAACTACACGACGGACCTGCAGTCCGGCGAGATCGAGGTCAGCGCCCCCGGTGGTGACTCCCGCGAGTACTTCGGGACCCCGGACTACCGCAGCCCGGCCAACCTGATCCTCTCCTCCGTCCCGGAGAACGTCGTGAAGTCCGAGGGCTCGGTCGACGAGGACGGCAACATCACGGAGTTCGGTGAGGGCTACGTCTTCAAGGACTGCGGCACGGTCAAGGGCAAGGAGGCCTGCGGGTACTACGAGTACTACCAGGGCACCTCGATGGCCTCACCGCACGCCGCGGGCGTCTCGGCGCTCATCGTCAGCCGCTACGGCAAGGTCGAGGGCAAGGCGGGCTTCGGTCTCGACGCGGACACCACCCGCGACATCCTGATGGGCTCGGCCCGCAACAAGGCCTGCCCGGAGCCGCGCACCTTCGTCTACCCGGGTCTGCCCGCCGCCTACACGGCGGAGTGCGTCGGTGACGAGGACTTCAACGGCTTCTACGGCGACGGCATCATCAATGCCTACGCCGCGGTCGCGCCGAAGAAGCGCTGACGCGCCACCACCGCAGGAGGGCCGGTCACCGCGAGGTGTCCGGCCCTTCGTGCGCCAACAGCTCGTACGCCTCGACCATCGCCGGGCCGTACCAGGTGAGCAGTCGGCCGCTGACGAGCCGGGTCGGTACCCGCTCGAAGGCCTCCGGGCCGTCCTCGGGCGTGAAGACGTAGGGCTCGTCGGGCAGGAGGACGAGGTCGACGTCCTCGCGGTCGATGTCCGCGAGCTCGACGTGCGGGTAGCGCTGCGACGGGTCTGCGTCCGGCCCCGCGCAGGCGTTGGTCCAGCCGAGCCTGCTGAGCAGGTCGGTCGTGTAGGTCCGGGGGCCGACGACCATCCACGGGTCGCGCCAGATCGGGACGACCACCCGACCGCGGTCGGCCGGCGGGGGAGCCGACCACACCTCGTCGGCGCGCTCGAGCCAGGCCGGCGCGGCGAGGTCGAGCGCCTCGGTGAAGAGACGGCGCATCGACGTGATCGCCTGCGGCACGGTCTCGATGTCGGTGACCCAGACGGTGGTCCCGCGCTCGCGGAGGCGGCGCACGTCGAGCTCGCGGTTCTCCTCCTTGTTGGCCACGACGAGGTCGGGGGAGAGCCCGGCGATCGCACGCAGGTCGGGGTTCTTCGTCCCGCGCACCCGCGCGACCGCGAGGTCGGTGGGGTGCGTGCACCAGTCCGTCGCCCCGACGAGGCGCTCCGGGCAGGTCGCGGCGATCGCCTCGGTGAGGCTCGGCACGAGCGAGACGACCCGCTGCGGGGGCGAAGGGAGGTCGACCGGGGCGTCCAGGTCGTCGCGAGTGGTCATCGCCCCGCCAGGGCGAGGGCGAGCAGCTCGCTGAGCGCCATCGCCGAGATCGCCAGGGCCAGCGCGAAGGGGGCCCGGCCGTCACGTCGTCGGGAGGGCTCGACCGGCGCGGCGGCGTACCGCCGCCGGCCGAGCACGAAGGCTGCGCCCGCCAGCCCCAGGGTGGCGAGCATGATGACGAGCGCCGCGGGGCCGAGCTGACCGGAGGTGTGCCGGGCGATGATCGCCGCGCCGGCGGCGGCCGCGAGGGCGGTCCGCTGCCAAGCCAGCGCGGTGCGCTCCGGCTGGGCGCCGTGCGGTGCCGACCGCGCGAGCTCGCTCATCCCCGGCTCACCTCCCCGCCACGACGACGGTGAGCACGGCTGCCGCCACGAGGATGACGCCCGTGACGACGGCGGCCGCCACGCCGAGGGAGGGCAGGGGCTCGGCTCGGCGCATGGCGCGCTCGGCCATAGCCCACCGGAGGAAGGCCAGGACCGGGCAGAGCGCGCCGAGGACGAGCAGCATCGCCGCCAGCCCGCGCGTGATCGCCTCGGGCGCCCCGAGGTCGAGCACGTCGACGGCCACCCCCGCGGCGAGCAGCGCGAGCGTCGTGCGCAGCCATGCGAGGAAGGTCCGCTCGTTGGCGAGGGAAAAGCGGTAGTCCGGTTCCTCCCCTTCGCCGTACACCTGCGACGGCCAGCGATCAGTGCTCACACGTTGCGACGGTACTGCCCGCCGACCTCGAAGAAGGCGTCGGTCACCTGCTGCAGGCTGCACACGCGCGCGGCGTCCATCAGGACGTCGAAGACGTTGGCATCGGTGGTCGCCGCCTCCTTGAGGCGGGCGATCGCCTGCTCGGCCTCCTCGCGGTGCGTCTCCTGGTACGCGCGTACGCGCTGCAGCTGCGAGACCTTCTCGGACTCGGTGGCGCGGGCGAGCTCGATCTCGTCGGCCTCCCCCTTCGACCCGTCCTCGCGGAGGAAGGTGTTGACGCCGATGATCGGCAGCGTGCCGTCGTGCTTGCGGTGCTCGTAGAGCATCGACTCGTCCTGGATCCTGCCCCGCTGGTACCCGGTCTCCATGGCGCCGAGGACGCCACCGCGGTCGCTGATCCGGTCGAACTCGACGAGCACGGCCTCCTCGACGAGGTCGGTGAGCTCGTCCATGAGGTAGCTGCCCTGGAGGGGGTTCTCGTTGAAGGAGACGCCCCACTCGCGGCTGATGATCAGCTGGATCGCGAGCGCCCGGCGCACCGACTCCGTCGACGGGGTGGTGACGGCCTCGTCGTAGGCGTTGGTGTGCAGGCTGTTGGCGTTGTCGTAGAGCGCGTTGAGCGCCTGCAGCGTCGTGCGGATGTCGTTGAAGTCCATCTCCTGCGCGTGCAGCGACCGGCCGGAGGTCTGGATGTGGTACTTCAGCTTCTGGCTGCGCTCGTTGGCCCCGTACTTCTCCTTCATCGCCACGGCCCAGATGCGGCGGGCGACCCGGCCGAGGACCGCGTACTCCGGGTCCATGCCGGAGGAGAAGAAGAAGGACAGGTTGGGCGCGAAGTCGTTGATGTCCATGCCGCGCGCGAGGTAGGTCTCGACGTAGGTGAACCCGTTCGCGAGGGTGAAGGCGAGCTGGCTGATGGGGTTCGCCCCGGCCTCGGCGATGTGGTAGCCGGAGATCGAGACCGAGTAGAAGTTGCGCACCTGCTGCTCGATGAACCACTCCTGGATGTCGGCCATCATCCGCAGCGAGAACTCGGTGGAGAAGAGGCAGGTGTTCTGCCCCTGGTCCTCCTTGAGGATGTCCGCCTGGACGGTGCCGCGGACGTTGTGCAGCGCGTGGGCGCGCAGCTCCTCGGCCTCGGCGGCGGAGGGCTCGCGGCCCTCGCGCTCGCGGAAGGCGTCGACCTGCTGGTCGATCGCGGTGTTGAGGAAGAAGGCGAGGACCGTCGGCGCGGGGCCGTTGATGGTCATCGACACGCTCGTCGAGGGGGAGAGCAGGTCGAAGCCCGAGTAGAGCGCCTTCATGTCCTCGAGGGTCGCGACGGAGACGCCGGAGGTGCCGACCTTGCCGTAGATGTCCGGGCGCTCGCCGGGGTCGCGACCGTAGAGGGTCACGGAGTCGAAGGCGGTCGACAGGCGCGTGGCGGGCTGTCCCTCGGAGAGCAGCTTGAACCGGCGGTTGGTGCGGAAGGGGTCGCCCTCGCCGGCGAACATGCGCGCCGGGTCCTCGTTGTCCCGCTTGAACGGGAAGACGCCGGCGGTGAAGGGGAAGCGGCCGGGGAGGTTCTCCCGGCGCCAGAAGCTCACGAGCTCGCCGTGGTCGGTGGTCCGGGGGAGCGCGACGCGGGAGATCTTGTTGCCGGAGAGGGACTCCTTGAAAAGGCGTGTGCGCACAGGCTCTTTTCGTCCCCGGATCGTCACGACCTGCTCGTCACCCGAGTAGGACTCGACGACGCTCGGCCAGGCCTCGATCTGCTCGCCGATCTCCGCGGGGAGGGTCGTGCGGGCGGCATCGAGCAGCTCGTCGACGCCGTGACCGTCCTTGCCGGCCGCGGTCAGCTCGTCGTCGACGAGCGCGAGCCGCTGCACGCGACGCGCGGTCTCGGCGAGCCGCGCTGTCTCGGCGTGGTACCCACGCACGGTCTCGGCGATCTCGGCGAGGTAGCGCACCCTGGTGGCGGGCACGAGCTGGTCGAAGCGGGTGGAGTACTTCGTCGCGACCGGTGCGAGCTGGCCCTCCTCGACGTGCAGCCCCTTGTCGGTGAGCAGGTCCCGGACATGGTGGTACAGCGCGGTGACGCCGTCGTCGTTGAAGGTCGCGGCCGAGGTGCCGAAGACCGGCATGTCCTCGGGACGCTGGCCGAAGGCCTCGCGGTTGCGCACGAGCTGGCGCGCGACGTCACGCAGCGCGTCGGCCGCGCCGCGGCGCTCGAACTTGTTGATCGCGACCACCTCGGCGAAGTCGAGCATGTCGATCTTCTCCAGCTGGCTGGCCGCGCCGAACTCCGGCGTCATGACGTACATCGGCACGTCGACGAAGGGGATGATCGCGGCGTCGCCCTGCCCGATGCCGGGCGTCTCCACGATGACGAGGTCGTAGCCGGCCGCCTTGATGATGTCGATGACGGTCTGCAGCGAGTCGGGGACCTCGCGGTCGCCGCGGGTGGCGAGCGAGCGGAAGAACACGGGGGAGGCGCCGGACGTGGACTCGCCGAGGGAGTTCATCCGGATCCGGTCGCCGAGGAGGGCACCGCCGCCCTTGCGGCGGGTCGGGTCGACCGCGATGACGGCGATGCGCAGCTTGTCCTGCTGGTCGACGCGGAAGCGGCGGACGAGCTCGTCGGTGAGCGAGGACTTGCCCGAGCCGCCGGTGCCGGTGAGACCGAGGACGGGGGCGGAGGATCGACGTGCCGCCTCCGCGATGCCGCCGAGGAAGGCCTCGTCGAGGTGGCCGAGCTCGGCGCCGGAGATGGCGCGGGCGACGGCGGCGCGCTCGCCGGCGAGGACCGGCTCGAGGGCGACGGGGCCCTGCTCCCACACGTCGGTGTCGCAGTCCCGGATGAGCGTGTTGATCATGCCGGGCAGGCCGAGCCGCTGGCCGTCCTCGGGGGAGAAGATGCGCACACCCGCCTCGCGCAACCGGTCGATCTCCTCGGGGACGATGACGCCGCCACCGCCGCCGAAGACCTTGACGTGACCTGCGCCCTGCTCGCGCAGCAGCTGCGTCAGGTACTCGAAGTACTCGACGTGCCCGCCCTGGTAGGACGAGACGGCGACGCCCTGGACGTCCTCGTCGATCGCCGCGTCGACGACCTCCTGGACGGAGCGGTTGTGGCCGAGGTGGACGACCTCCGCCCCCTGGCTCTGCATGATCCGTCGCATGATGTTGATGGATGCGTCGTGCCCGTCGAAGAGCGCGGACGCGGTCACGAAACGGACCGGGTGGGTGGGGGAGTGCAGCTCGGGCGTGGCAGGCGCAGCCATGGGTGAGTCCTCGTCGTCGGGGAGCCGGTATGGACAAATACTAGGACATCCAAGTAAATGCCGAAACCCCCGCCCTCGCTCCCTGAGGAGCTTGCGCTGGCGGGCTTCCCCTCGCTCCCTGAGGAGCTTGCGCAGGCGGGCTTCCCCTCGCTCCCTGAGGAGCTGGCGCTGGCGGGCTTCCCCTCGCTCCCTGAGGAGCTTGCGCAGCAAGCGTCTCGAAGGGTCACTCCACGGTGTCGCCGTGCGCCGCGCGAAGGGAGCCGAGCAGCGCGGTCGCAGAACGCACCTCGTCCGCCGCGAGCCCCGGCGAGCGGAACACGCACGCGTTGAGGTCGGCGGTCGCGGCCTCGACGCGCTCCTCGCCAGCGCGGGTGAGCGAGGCGAGGACGACCCGTCGGTCGGTCTCGCGGCGCAGCCGCTCGACGAGCCCGTGCGCCTCGAGCCGCGCGACGGCGCTCGTCACGCTCGTCGCATGCACCTGGAGGAGCGAGCCGAGGCGGCTCATCGGCATGGACCGACGTCGGCTGAAGGCGAGCAGTCGCAGGATCTCGTACCGGGCGAAGCTCAGCTCGTGCGGGCGCAGGGCGGTCTCGATGCGCTCGACGAGCAGCTGGTTGGCCCGGGTGATCGAGGTGATCAGGGCCATGCCGTCGGCGGCGTCGTCCCACCCGTGGGCGACCCACTGGTCGTGGGCCGCGGCGATGGGGTCCCGGTCGGTCATGCAGGAGATCCTAGGACGTCCATGCAACCTCAGGAGGTCAGCCACCAGCCGAGGGAGACGAGGGCGAGTCCGAGGACGAGGTTGAGGACGACGTCGGCGACCGCGTGGCGGGGGCGCCCGGAGCGGGCCGCCGAGGCGACCTCGACCGCGTGCGTGGCGAAGGTCGTGAAGGCCCCGCAGAACCCGACCCCCACGAGCGGGAGCACCCAGCCCGGGGAGGCGCCGGAGGCGTGCCCGGCGACGAGCCCGAGCAGCAACGAGCCGGTGGCGTTGACCGCGAGCACGCCTCCCGCGGGCGTCGCGCCCCGGGCGCGGAGGGAGGTCGTCACCAGGTGTCGGGACATCGCCCCCAGGGCCGCGCCGAGCGCGACGAGCAGCGCGGTCACAGCTCCTCCTGGTCGATCGCGGTGTCGTCGACGAGCGGCGGTGTGTGCCAGAGCCGCTCGCCGATGACGAGCCCGGCGAGCGCCGCACCGACACCGAGCCCGAGGGTGAGCGCGAGGTAGCCGAGCAGGCCGCCGAGACCGTCGGTCGCGAGTGCGTGCCCGTCGAGCGCGAACGTCGAGTAGGTCGTCCAGCCGCCGAGCAGCCCGACGGCGACGAAGGGCCGCACGAGCGGGTGCCGCTGCGCCGCACCGAGCCACGCGACGAGCAGGCCGAGCGTGAGGGCGCCGGTGAGGTTGACGACCACCGTGCCCCACGGGGCTCCGGCCGCCGAGGAGACCGCCCAGCGCCCGAGGGAGCCGAGGGCGCCGCCTGCGGCGACGGCGAGGAGGGTCCCCCCTTCCCCCGGGGCCCGGCTCATGCCCGCTGGGTCTCGAGGAACTCCGCGATACGTCCGATCGCCTCGGTGAGGACGTCCTCGTCGGGCAGGGTCACCAGACGGAAGTGGTCGGTGTCCGGCCAGTTGAAGCCGGTGCCGTGGGTGACGAGGATCTTCTTGGCGCGCAGCAGCTCGATGACGAAGGCCTCGTCGTCGTCGATCCGGTAGACCTCCGGGTCGAGCCTCGGGAAGCAGTAGAGCGCGCCCCTCGGCTCGACGCAGCTGACGCCCGGGATCTCGTTGAGCAGGCGCGAGGCGAGCTTGATCTGGTCGTGGTACCGACCGCCGGGGACGATCAGCTCGTTGATCGACTGGTACCCGCCGAGCGCCGTCTGGATCGCGTGCTGGGCCGGCACGTTCGCGCACATCCGCATGTTGGCCAGGAGGGTGAGACCCTCCAGGAAGTCCGCCGCCAGGTGCTTCGGCCCCGAGATCATCACCCAGCCGGCGCGGTACCCGCAGACCCGGTAGGCCTTGGACAGGCCGGAGAAGGTCAGGCACAGCACGTCGTCGTCGGCGTACTCGGCGGCGTGGTGGTGGACGGCGTCGTCGAAGATGATCTTCTCGTAGATCTCGTCGGCCATGACGACGAGATCATGACGCCGCGCGATGTCGACGAGCCCGCGGACGATCTCCGGCGAGTAGACCGCACCCGTCGGGTTGTTGGGGTTGATGATGACGAGCGCGTGGGTGTTGTCGGTGATCTTGGACTCGATGTCCGCCAGGTCGGGGTTCCACCCGTTGCCCTCGTCGCACCGGTAGTGCACGGGCGTGCCGCCGGCGAGCGAGACGGCGCCGGTCCACAGCGGGTAGTCCGGTGCCGGGATGAGGATCTCGTTGCCGTTGTCGACGAAGGCCTGCAGCACCATCGAGATGAGCTCGGACACGCCGTTGCCGATGTAGACGTCCTCGACGGTCGTCTCCCGCAGCCCGCGCGACTGGTAGTACTGCGCCACCGCGGTGCGGGCCGAGTAGATCCCCTTGCTGTCGACGTAGCCCTGCGAGCCGGGCAGGTGCCGGGTCATGTCGGCGACGATCGCCTCGGGGGCCTCGAAGCCGAAGGGGGCGGTGTTGCCGATGTTGAGCTTGAGGATCTTGTGGCCCTCGGCCTCGAGGCGCTGGGCCTCGACGAGGATGGGGCCGCGCACGTCGTAACGCACGTCCTTCAGCTTGCGGCTCTGGCGGATCTGGCGCATGGCGTCAGTCTCTCAGGGAGAGGGGCCGATGCCCGGCAGCGACCGGCCGACGGACCCGGCGGGCTACATCCCCGTCGTCGAGCGGGGGTAGGGGATCTGCGGGTCCGTGACGATGTTGACGAGGTACGGCACGCCGGCGGCGAAGGCCCGGTCGAGGGCCGGCCCGATCTGCGCCGGGTCCGTGACGAGCTCACCGGCACCGCCGAGCGCCGTGACCACCTGGTCGTAGCGGGTCCGGGGGGCGAGGTCGGCGGCGACGTCGTAGCCGTAGAGCATCTGCATCGGCTGCTTCTCCAGCCCCCACGCGCTGTTGTTGCCCATGACGATGACGACCGGGAGGTCGTGCCGCACGAGCGTGTCGACGTCCATGAGCGACAGGCCGGAGGCCCCGTCGCCGAGGAGCAGCACGACCTGGGACGAAGGGCGGGCCACCCGGGCCGCGATCGCCGCACCGAGGCCGGCGCCGAGGCACCCGAAGGGGCCGGGGTCCAGCCACCCGCCCGGACGTTGCGGCTCGACGAACCGCCCGGCCCAGGAGACGAAGTCGCCGCCGTCGCCGATGACGACCGCGTCCTCCGCGAGGCGGGGGAGCAGCTCCCCGTAGATGCGGGCCGGGTGCGCGGGCGAGACCGCGCTCGTCAGCAGCTCCCGGTCCCGGCTCGCGCGGCCGGCGGCCTCCTCGGCGAGCCGGTCCGTCCAGGCCGTCCAGTCCGCGTGGCCGCGTGCCGTGACCGCGGCGAGCAGGGCGTCGAGGACGAGCGTGAGGTCACCGGAGGCGCTCGCCGCCGGCTCCGCGTGCGAGCTGACCTGCCCGAGGGAGTCGGCGATGTGCACGACCTGCGCGTCCGCTCCTCCGAGGCCGCCGAACTGCCCGTAGGCGAGCCGGAAGTCGAGCGGTGTGCCGACGACGACCGCGAGGTCGCACTCGCCGACAGCGGTCCTGCGCGCCCTGCCGACGAGCAGCGGGTGCCCGCCGGGGAGGATGCCACGGCCCATGCCGTTGGTCAGGGTCGGCAGGCCGAGCTCCTCGACGAGGCGCAGCGCCGACTCCTCCGCGCCGTCGCTCCACACGTCGGTGCCGAGGACGAGCAGCGGACGTTCGGCGCGGGCCACGAGCCCGGCGACGGCGTCGACGTCACCGCTCGTCGGCTGCTGGGGCAGGGGCGCGCTCGCCTCGACCGGCGCCCCCTCGGCGTCGCCGAAGAGCTCGTCCATCGGGATGTCGAGGAAGACCGGGCCCCGGTGCGGCGCCGCCGCGAGGTGGAAGGCCTCGTCGACCTCGTCGGCGATCTCGTCGACCGAGCCGACCGTCGCCGCGCGCTTGGTGACCGGCCCGAGCAGGCGGGGGTGGTCGAGCTCCTGGAGCGCCCCCCTTCCCCACGAGAAGGATGCCGCCCGGCCGCCGAGGACGACGAGGGGGGAGCCCGAGAAGTGCGCCTGGGTGATGGCGCTGATCCCGTTGGTGACGCCGGGGCCGGCGGTGAGCACCGCCAGGCCGGGTGTGCGGGTCAGCTTGCCCATCGCCTCGGCCGCGAAGACCGCGGTCTGCTCGTGGCGCACGTCGAGCAGGCGCATCGGCGGCTCGGCGCGGACCGCGCCGTCGTAGAGCGGGAACACGTGGGCGCCCGTGAGCGTGAACATCGTGCTCACCCCGTGCGCCGCCGCGGCGGAGACGGCGCGCGCGCCGCCGCTGACCTCGTCGAAGTGCTCCATGCGCCCCTAGGTTACTCTTCGGTAGGTCCGTAGGGTGGCGGGGTGAGCACCGACCCTTCGCACACCGTGTGGGACGACGAGGAGGCCGCCCGGGAGGCGGCCATCGCCGAGGAGCACCTCGCCGAGGACGAAGGGGAGGCCCCTCCCGTCGACGACGCGGACTGAGCGCCGACCGGGACTGTCCAGTGAGACGAGACGCCGTCTCACCTCGTGGCCTGTGATCATCGTCCCCATCCCAGACCCACGGGTGGCGTGGGGGCCTGTCGTAGGTTGCCCACCAACCACACCCACACCCCTGACCAGGAGTGACGATGCGACTTGGCGTGCCCAAGGAGTCGAAGCGCGGAGAAACCCGCGTCGCGGCGACCCCCAGAACGGTCGAGCAGCTGATCAAGCTCGGATACGACGTCGTCGTCGAGCCCGGTGCCGGTGAGGCCTCCGCCTACCCGGACCAGGCCTACCTCGACGCCGGAGCCACCCTCGAGCCCGCCGAGCAGGTGTGGGCCAGCGACGTCGTCGCCAAGATCAACGCGCCCTCCGACGAAGAGGTGCCGCGCCTGCGGTCCGGGGCGATCCTCGCCTCCCTGCTCGCGCCGGCGCTCAACCCCGACAAGGTCGAGGCGCTGCGCGCCCAGGGCGTCACCGCGCTGGCGATGGACGCCGTGCCGCGCATCTCGCGCGCGCAGTCGCTCGACGTGCTCTCCTCGATGGCCAACATCGCGGGCTACCGCGCGGTCGTCGAGTCCGCGCACGAGTTCGGTGGCCTCTTCACCGGACAGGTGACGGCCGCGGGCAAGGTCCCGCCGGCCAAGGTCCTCGTCTGCGGGGCCGGCGTCGCCGGCCTGGCGGCGATCGGTGCCGCCGGTTCGCTCGGTGCGATCGTGCGCGCCTTCGACGTGCGCCCCGAGGTCGCCGAGCAGGTCGAGTCGATGGGCGCCGAGTTCCTCCGGATCGACGTCCAGCAGGAGGTCTCGAGCGACGGCTACGCCAAGGAGACCGGCGAGGACTTCAACCGCAAGGCCGCCGAGCTGTACGCGGAGCAGGCCAAGGACGTCGACATCATCATCACGACGGCCCTCATCCCCGGCCGGCCGGCGCCGCGCCTCATCACCGAGGAGATGGTCGCCTCGATGAAGCCGGGCTCGGTCATCATCGACATGGCGGCCGGCTCCGGCGGCAACGTCGCCGGGTCCGTCGCGGACGAGCGTGTCGTCACCGAGGGCGGCGTGCGGATCATCGGCTACACCGACCTCGCGGGCCGCCTGCCCACGCAGGCCAGCCAGCTCTTCGGCACCAACATCGTCAACCTGCTCAAGCTGCTGACCCCGGACAAGGACGGTCGGCCCGTCCTCGACATGGAGGACACCGTCGTGCGCGGCATGACGGTCACCCGGGCCGAGGAGACCCTCTGGCCGCCGCCGCCCGTGCAGGTCTCCGCGGCTCAGAGCGCCCCGGCCGCCGCGGCACAGGTCGAGCCCGAGCCCGCGAAGCCCGTCGACCCCAACCGCAAGTTCTGGCTCATCGGCGGGGCAGCGGTGGTCTTCCTCGTCCTCGCCGCCTTCATGCCGGCCGCCTTCCTGTCGCACTTCATCGTCTTCGCGCTCGCGGTCGTCATCGGCTTCTACGTCATCGGGCACGTGCACCACGCGCTGCACACGCCGCTGATGTCGGTGACCAACGCGATCTCCGGGATCATCGTCGTCGGGGCCCTGCTGCAGGTCACCTCGTCGAACCTGACGATCCAGGTCATCGCAGCCGCCGCCATCTTCTTCGCCAGCATCAACGTCTTCGGTGGCTTCACCGTGACGAACCGGATGCTCAACATGTTCCGGAAGGGCTGAGTCGTGCTGTCCACCGTCGTCACCGCCGCCTACATCGTCGCGGCGCTCCTCTTCATCCTGTCCCTGGCCGGCCTGAGCAGGCACGAGTCGGCCAAGCACGGCAACTGGTTCGGCATGGCCGGCATGGCCATCGCCCTCCTCGCCACCATCGCCCTCGTCATCGACGGGGTCTACGGCGACGCCGAGGCCACCGACGCCGGCAAGTGGGGCCTGGGCGTCCTCGTCGTCACGATGGCCCTCGGCGGGCTCATCGGTGTGCGCATCGCCCGCCGGGTCGAGATGACCGGCATGCCCGAGCTCATCGCGATGATGCACTCCTTCGTCGGCCTGGCCGCCGTGCTCGTCGGCTACAACACCTTCTTCGCGTCGCACGGTGACGGCGCCGAGGCGGTCGCCGAGCACAAGCGGCTCGAGGCGATCGACATGGTCGGCATCCACAACGGCGAGGTCTTCGTCGGCGTCTTCATCGGCGCAGTGACCTTCACCGGATCGATCGTCGCCTACCTCAAGCTCAGCGCGAAGATGAAGTCCTCGCCGCTCGTGCTCCCCGCGCGGCACTGGCTCAACCTGCTCGCCGTGCTCGTCTCCGTCGCCCTGTGCGTCTGGTTCGTCGTCTCCCCTTCGCTCCTGCCGCTGGCGATCATGACGGTCATCGCGCTGCTCTTCGGCTGGCACCTCGTCGCCTCCATCGGCGGCGGCGACATGCCGGTCGTCGTCTCGATGCTCAACAGCTACTCGGGCTGGGCCGCGGCCGCCGCGGGCTTCATGCTCTCCAACGACCTGCTCATCGTCACCGGTGCGCTCGTCGGCTCCTCCGGTGCCTTCCTGAGCTACATCATGTGCAAGGCGATGAACCGCTCCTTCGTCTCCGTCATCGCCGGTGGCTTCGGCTCCGACGGCCAGGTCACGGGCGAGGACAAGGACTACGGCGAGCACCGCGAGATCCAGGCCGATGCCGTCGCCGAGCTGCTCCTCGAGGCCTCGTCGGTGGTCATCGCCCCGGGCTACGGCATGGCCGTCGCGCAGGCGCAGTACCCGGTCGCCGACCTCACCGCTCAGCTGCGGGCGAAGGGGGTGGACGTCCGGTTCGGCATCCACCCGGTCGCCGGCCGCCTCCCGGGCCACATGAACGTCCTCCTCGCCGAGGCGAAGGTGCCCTACGACGTCGTGCTCGAGATGGACGAGATCAACGACGACTTCCCGGAGACGGACGTCGTCCTGGTCATCGGCGCCAACGACACGGTCAACCCGGCCGCGGCCGAGGACCCGACGAGCCCGATCGCCGGCATGCCGGTGCTCGAGGTGTGGAACGCCAAGGACGTCATCGTCTTCAAGCGCTCGATGGCCACGGGGTACGCGGGCGTCCAGAACCCGCTGTTCTTCCGGGACAACACCCAGATGCTCTTCGGCGACGCCAAGGACCGGGTGAGCGACATCCTCAAGGCCCTCTGAGGTCCTCCGGGCCACCGCACCACCGCACCACCGCACCACCGCGAAGGACGGCGCTCACCTCATGGGGTGGGCGCCGCCCTTCGTCGTCCCCGGACCCCGCATTCCCCTAGGGCAATGCGCACCTGAACCCGCATTCCCCTAGGGCAATGCAGAGGTGCGTGGGCGCGTGGCGGGTGGAGCCGCCCGCTCGCCGCAGCCAGCCTCGTCAGCGCCGTCGTCTCCGGGGCCGCGCTCGTGTGGCTGCTCCTCACCGAGCAGCTGCTGACGGACCTGCCGCGAGAGCTCGAAGCGACCTTCGGCTGGGACGCGGGCTGGAGCCTCTCGATCCCGGCGGTGGCGGTCGGCATCGTCGTCATCACCGGCTGGGAGGCGTTCACGGCGGTGCGCCGCATGCGCGACACCGGCCGCGTCGAGCCGGTCGGCGCCCGCACCGACGGTCAGTAGGCGTCGGGGTCGTACGGGGGGAGCTCTCCGGTGTCGGCGTCGTGCTCACGGTGCTCGAGGTCGCGGCTGCGGTAGATGGAGCTGTCGAGGCGGGGCGGGGGCCCGTAGACCGCCGGGTCGGGCACCGGACCGCCCCCGACGTACACGCCGTCGACGATCCCCAGGCGCGTCGCGTAGTCCGCCGAGGTCTCCCAGGCCGGCTCGTCGTCGCGGGGGGCGCCCCCTTCGTCATCGTCGTCGATCGGACCCATGCCGAAGACCACCGAGCAGATCGCCCGGTAGTTGTCGTCCGGGTCGGGCACGAAGCGGATGCTCGAGAGGGCCTGGTCCTGCCCGGCGCTCTCGAGGACGAAGGTGCCGTATCCGAGGATGCGGCCGAGCAGCGGGCGCTCGTAGCCCATGTCGGTGACCTTCTTGAGCGGCATCATCGAGACCTTGTGGTTGATCCAGCCCTCGAAGAGCACGATCCGCTTGTCGGTCGCGACGACCCGCGTGTGGCGCCACTCGATCCACTGCCACGCGGCCCAGGCGACCACGCCGAACCACAGCAGCCACACGTAGCCGAGGATGCCGGCGTCGGCGTCGCTCACCGAGATGTCGAGCCAGAGACAGAGCGCGAGCGAGGCGAGCACGGCCACGGCGGGCTTGAGCAGGACGATGCGGTGGTGCCGGATCTCGGCCACCGGGGTCTCGCCGGGGAGGAGGTACTTGCGCAGCCCTCGGTGGGCGACCTCCGCGGCCATCGTTACCTCGCGATGAGGGAGTCGAAGAAGCGCCCGATGTTGCGCACGCCGTTGGCGATCACGTCCCAGGCGGAGCCGACGATGTTGGCCGCGTCGCTCGGCGAGGTGAGGATCGCGTAGAGGAGGAAGATCGTGAGCAGCCACAGGACGATCTTCTTGATCGGCGGCGTGTTCATCTCGCGTGCTCCTCCGTCATCTGCGGGCTGGGGTCGGCCCGAGGCGGGCGTGGGACGGGCTCAAGTGTTGCAGATGTGACGGGTGTGGCGTCCGACATTCCTCCCGGCGCGCCGGAGCCGGCGGACGAAGGGGGATCAGACGACCCCGTAGAGCCGGTCGCCGGCGTCCCCGAGCCCCGGGATGATGTAGCCGTCCTCGTTGAGCCGCTCGTCGACGGCCGCGGTGACGAGCGTGACCGGCACGTCGAGGCTCGCGAGCTGGCCCTCGAGCGCCGCGATGCCCTCGGGGGCGGCCAGCAGGGTGACGGCGGTGATGTCGTCGGCGCCGCGCTCGACGAGGTACTGGATCGACATCGCGAGCGTGCCGCCGGTGGCGAGCATCGGGTCGAGCACGTAGCACTGGCGGCCGGACAGGTCGTCGGGGAGCCGGTTGGCGTAGGTGACCGCCTCCAGCGTCTCCTCGTTGCGCAGCATGCCGAGGAACCCGACCTCGGCCGTCGGCAGCAGGCGCACCATGCCCTCGAGCATCCCGAGGCCGGCGCGCAGGATCGGCACGACGAGCGGCTTGGGCGTCGAGAGCCTGATCCCGGTGGTCGGGGCGACGGGCGTGACGATGTCGAAGGGCTCGACCCGCACCTCGCGCGTGGCCTCGTAGGCCAGGAGGGTGACGAGCTCGTCCGCGAGACGACGGAAGGTCGGGCTGTCGGTGTCCTTGTGCCTCAGGTAGGTCAGCTTGTGGGCGATGAGCGGGTGGTCCGCGACGATGACGCGCATGCCCGTGAAACTACCGTGCGGGAGACTGGGCGCGTGAGTCACGACCCCGCCCGTCCCCAGCGCCCCGCCGAGGAGACGTGGATGGCGCGCGCCCTCGAGCTCGCCGCGCAGGCGGCGGCGGACGGCGACGTCCCCGTGGGCGCGGTCGTCGTCGACGCGGACGGCGTCGTCATCGGGGAGGGGAGGAACACCCGGGAGCGCGACGGCGACCCCACCGGGCACGCGGAGGTCCTCGCGATGCGCGCCGCGGCCGAGGCGAAGGGGGAGTGGCGCCTCACGGGGTGCACGCTCGTCGTGACGCTCGAGCCCTGCCCGATGTGTGCCGGCGCGATCGTGCTCACCCGGCTCCCGCGCGTGGTCCTCGGCGCCTGGGACCCCAAGATGGGCGCGTGCGGGTCGGTGTGGGACATCGTCCGCGACCGTCGCTCGGTCCACCGCGCCGAGGTCGTCGGCGGGGTGCGCGAAGGGGAGGCCGCGCAGCTGCTCGTCGACTTCTTCGAGCGGCGTCGGGAGGACGTTGGCCCGGACGTGGGCTGATGTTCACATCGCTCTGGCACACATGACGAGACCAGATCGTCCTTCCCCGAGGAGCCCCCGTGCGTCCTGTCCGCCTGCTCGCCGCGCCCGCCGTCGTCGCGCTCGTCGCCGCCGCCCCCTTCGCCTCCGCGTCCACCGCGGCGCCCGCCGAGACCGGCTACTCGTTCGCCGTCATCGGTGACGTGCCCTACGGCGCCGACCAGGTCGCCGCCTTCCCGTCGTGGATCGAGCAGATCGACGCCGACCGGCAGGTGCACTTCACCGTGCACGTCGGGGACATCAAGAACGGCTCGAGCCGGTGCGACGATGCCTACCTCGAGGGGATCCGCGACCGCTTCGAGTCCTTCGACCGCCCGCTCGTCTACAGCCCGGGCGACAACGAGTGGACCGACTGCCACCGCGTGAACAACGGCGCCTACGACCCGCTCGAGCGCCTCGGCCTGATCCGCGAGCTCTTCTACCCCGAGGCGGGCCGCACCCTCGGCGAGCAGGAGATGAGGGTGCAGGACGACGCGGCAGCAGGCTTCCCGGAGAACGTCACCTGGCGCAGGGCCGGGGTCTCCATGGCTGCCGTGCACGTGGTCGGGAGCAACAACGGCCTCGAGCCGTGGACCGGCCTCGGCAGGACCGAGCCCACCCAGGAGCAGGTCGCGGAGGAGGAGGCCCGCATGGACTCCAGCACCGCGACGATGCGCGCCAGCTTCGACTCCGCGAAGAGGCACCGTGACGGAGCCGTGACGGTCTTCCTCCAGGCAGACATGTTCGACCCCTCGTACCAGCCGACGTGGCACGTGGACGCCTTCACCCCCTTCGTCAGGGCGCTCGCCGAGGAGTCCCGCGACTTCGACGGCAATGTCTACCTCGTCAACGGGGACAGCCACGCATACAACGACGACCGTCCGCTGGCGACCGGGTCCTCGTGGCTCGACGTCTACGGGGTCGACGCACCGGCGGACAACCTCAGGCGCGTCACGGTCGACGGGTCGAACAACAACACCGACTGGCTCAAGACGACGGTGCGCCGCCACGCCGGCGAGACGACGCTGTCGTGGCAGCAGGTGCCCTACGGCTCGTGAGGGTCGGGCCCCGGATTTCGGGCCGTGGGCACGTGCGCTGTATTGTGCTCCGCGGTGGCGTGTCCGAGCGGCCTAAGGAGAACGCCTCGAAAGCGTTTGTCGGTTGACGCCGACCGTGGGTTCAAATCCCACCGCCACCGCTCTAGGCCGAGGCCCTGGAACCCTGACGTGTCAGCGGTTCCGGGGCCTCTGTCATGTCTGCCGTCCCCCGTGCTGGACCCCCATGTCGAACACCAGCCGCGCCGGCACCTGACCGGCCAGCACCTCCTCGAAGCAGTCGTTGACGTCCTCGAGCCGACGGCGCTGGGTCACCACCCGGGTCAGCCCACGGGCGTGGAGGTCGAAGCACGTCGCCAGGTCGTTGCGTGTCCCGACCAGCGATCCGATGACCGAGATCCCCTTGAGCACCGTCTCGAACACCGGCAGCTCGAGCCGGTTGTCAGCCGGCAGCCCCACGATCACGAGTCGGCCCCGGGGGTTGAGTGCGGCGTGGGCGGCGTGCATCGCCGCGGGGGAGGGCACGGTCACCAAGGCGATGTCGACGCCGCCGAGGGCCGCCAGCTCCGACTCCTGGTCACCGCGCGCGTCGACCACGTGGTCGGCGCCGAGCTCCTGGGCGAGCTGCAGCTTGTCGTCATGCACGTCGACCGCGACGGTGCGCGTGCCGAAGATCCGCGCGTACTGCAGGCCGAGGTGGCCCAGGCCGCCGACGCCGACGACCATCGTGGTCTCGCCGGGCTGGGGGTGTGCGACCTTGAGCGCCTTGTACGTCGTCACGCCGGCGCAGGTCAGCGGAGCGGCGTCGATGGGCGCGACCCCGTCCGGCACGGGCACGACGTGGCTCGCCCAGGCGACGGCGTACTCCGCGTAGCTGCCGTCCATGGTGTAGCCCATGTACGAGGGGCTGGTGCAGTAGGTCTCCCAGCCGTCGACGCAGTAGCGGCAGTGACCGCACGCGTGGCCCAGCCAGGGCAGCGCGACCCGCTGCCCGACCGGGACCGGCAGGTCTCCCTCGCCGACGGCCTCGACGATCCCGACACCCTCGTGCCCGGGGACGAGGAGCTCCTTGGGCTTGACCGGCCACTCACCGCGCGCGGCGTGGATGTCGGTGTGGCAGAGCCCGCAGGTCTCGATGCGTACGAGCACCTGACCGGGACCGGCCGTCGGGATCGGGACATCGCGGATCTCCAGCGGTGCGCCGAGCGTGGGGACGACAGCAGCCTTCATGGTTTCCTCCTGATGGTTGGACGGGGGTATCCGGTCGGGGACGTCGAGGTGGTCATCGCTGGCGACTTCCGTTCGTGATGGGTCGAGCCGCGCAGCCACAGGACCAGGGGGACGAGGGTCGCTGCAGCGAGGACGACGAACACCACGACGCCGCCCTGGGTCGCCACGGCGGAGGTCGGATCGGCTCGGTGCCCGAACCACTGGTCGGCTGCCACGCCGATCGCCTCGATCAGCCAGAAGACCAGCCCGGCCCCGGCGAGGAAGAGGCCGGAAGGTCGGCGCTGCCAGAGCAGCACGGCCACGATCGCCAGCGCGGGCAGCCAGACCGCGAGGTCCTGGACGTAGATGGGGTTGGTGGTCAGGCCGGTCCCGTCCAGGAAGCCCGGCGGGTCCTGCCCCAGGTCGGGCACGATGAACCGCAACCAGGCCAGCGCGTTGAGCGCGACCACCGTCAGGATGAACGCGGCGATGCCGCGCGCCGGCAACCGGCTGTCCGGCAGCAGGAGCGGGCGGGGGTCGAGCAGCGCGCTGACCAGGGACCACAGCGACAGCCCGAGCAGGGCGACGTAGGCCAGGAACAGCTCGTTGAACGGGGTGGCGTAGACCAGCAGGGTGGCGTTGTAGGTGAGGTAGGCGAGCGACCCGATGAGGACCGCCCGTCCCCGGACCGAGCCCCGGGTCGAGGTCACCATGCCGAGCCCGAGCACGGGGAGCGCCAGCGCGAACATGGTGAGCGCGGTGCCGCGCGCCGATCCGTTCATCACCGCCGTCCCGTTGAGGATCCCGTCCACGAAGAACGTCGGGACGGCCGCGATCACCACCAGCGCGGCCACGGCGGCGCAGAGCCGCTGTGTCCGGCGGCTCACCTCCTCGGTGGACCGTCGGACGTCGTCGGCCGGCGTCATCGCCACGATCCCTCCTCCTCGCCGAGGTCGGCCGAAGGGGGGAGTGCCGGTGTCCACGCCACGACGAGCACGCCCGTCACGAGGTAGACCACCTGCAGGACGTGGAACCCTCGGATCGAGGCGACCTCTCCGACGATCCAGATCACCATGATGGTCCCGGCGAGGATGCTGGCGAGGTGCCAACCGTCGCTGCGCTTGGCCAGGGCGACGGCCGCGACCAGCGAGCTGCCTCCGACGACGGCCAGCAGGATCACGCCCGGGAAGTAGTTGCTGGGGAAGTCGGTGTCCCGGAGCCAGGACGTGTGCTCGGGGATCCAGTCGGTCATCAGTGCGAGCCCCCCGCCCGCGGCCGTGAGGCCGTTGAACAGCAGCAACCCGAGGAGGATCTTGTCCTTGCGGTTCATCGCGCCCTCGTCTCCGGTGTGGGTGGGCTCGGTGGCGTCCCCAACGGTCGGTGATCACGCTATGCAGCGACGAGGCCTCGGGGGAGGGCCGAAGGTCCTCGGCACCGCAGGCGGGTGCAGTCGGGGCTTTCGCCTCTGGTGGGTCGTGGCTGCGGGGCGTGTACTGGACGAACGAGCCAGTGCGCGATCGACCAGGAGGTGACGGCGATGCACGCCATCGAGGTGCAGGGTCTGCACAAGCACTACGGGGAGACCCACGCGGTCGACGGGCTGTCGTTCTGCGTCGAACCGGGGGAGGTCTTCGCCCTGGTGGGACCCAACGGTGCGGGCAAGACCACGACCGTGGAGATCCTGGAGGGCCACCGTCGTCGCACCTCCGGCCGGGTCGAGGTGCTGGACTTCGACCCCGAGACCGGCGGTCGCGACTACCGGGAGCGGATCGGCATCGTGCTGCAGGACGCAGGGGTCGATGAGGACTTCACGCCACGCGAGCTCGTGAGGCTGTACTCCGGCATGTATCCGCGTCAGCTGCCGGTCGACGGGGTGATCGACCTGGTCGGTCTCACCGACAAGGCGGACGCGAAGGTCAAGAGCCTCTCGGGGGGTCAGCGGCGGAGGCTGGACCTGGCGCTCGGGCTGGTCGGAGATCCGGAGCTGTTGTTCCTCGACGAGCCGACCACGGGGTTCGACCCCTCAGCGCGCCGTCGGGCCTGGGAGCTGGTGGAGAACCTGCGGGGGCTGGGCAAGACCGTGCTGCTCACCACGCACTACATGGACGAGGCCGAGCACCTGGCCGACCGGGTCGGGGTCGTGGTCGCCGGACGGCTGATCGCTCTCGGTGCCCCCGCGGAGATCGGCGGTGAGGCTCGAGCGCGCTCGACGATCACGTTCCGGCTGCCTGCCGGGGTGGCGGAGTCCGAGCTGCCCGACGTGGGTGCGCCGTTGCGGCCCCAGGGCGGGGACTGGCAGCTGCGCAGCGCCCAGCCCACGCAGGTGCTGGAGAGACTGCTCGGCTGGTCACGCTCGCGCGGTGTCACCCTCGCGGGGCTGACCGTCGAGCGCCCCTCCCTCGAGGATGTCTACCTCGAGCTGATCGAGGACGCCGGCGCCATGGCTGTCCCGCCGCACCCGGTGGGGGTCCCGTGATGTCCGTCCTGACCGCGGGTCGACCCTCGGTGGCTCGGCTGCTGCTGGACCAGCTGGACTACGCGGTACGGGATCTGTGGCGCACGCGGATCGCGTTCATCTTCACGTTCCTGTTCCCACTCATCTTCCTGGTCGTCATCGGCGCCATGGTCGGCAACACCAGGGTCAGCGCCGACTCGACCGTGCGGGTCATGCAGTTCGTGACCCCCTCGGCTGCGGTGATGGGTGCCCTGTACGGCGCCTACCCCACGGTGGCCGCGTCCCTGGCCGATGCCCGCGAAAGAGCGGTGCTCAAGCGCGTGCACGGCACGCCGCTGCCCGGCTGGGTGTACCTGGCGGGGCGGATCGGCGCCGCGGTGCTCTTCGCGCTCGGCTCGCTGACGTTGATGCTGGTCGTCGGTGTCATCGCCTACGACGTGCAGGTCCAGTGGCACACGATGCCGGCCACCGTGGTGACGGTGCTGGTCGCCGTGACCTGCTTCGCCTCCGCCGGTGTCGCGGTCGCCGGACTGGCCCGTTCCGCTGCGGTCGCCCAGGCAGCATCCATCGCGACCGCAGTGGTCCTGTCCTGGGTCTCCGGGGTGATGGGGTACGGCGACATGCCGAGCTGGGCGGACCGGATCGCGCAGGTCTTTCCCCTCAAGCCCTTCAACGACGCCCTCGCCGACCAGTTCGACCCGTTCACCACCGGCAACGGCTGGGGCCTCGGCGCACTGGCCGTCATGGCGGTCTGGACCGCCGGTGCCGTCGCTGTCGCCGCGCTGACCTTCCACTGGAGCCCCGTGCCCGCGAGGCGAGCGCGGAGACGCCGGATCCAGGCGGCGCACGCCGGGCCGGAGCCGGCCCCGATCCCCGGGCTCGGCGCCGGGCCCGGCGCCGAGCCCGGCGCCGGACCCGCGCTGGAGGCGCTCGCGGTGGGACGGCCCAGCCGTCTCGCGCTGCTGGGCGACCAGGCGCGGTGGGCCACCCAGTCGGCGCTGCACGACACCTCGTGGGTGTTCTTCGCCATCGCCTTCCCACTCGCGCAGTACCTGTTCACCGCCGCGATCCTGGGCGACGCGACGACGGGCACCCAGTCCTCGCCGCCGTACGGGCTGCAGTCCGCCACCGGGATGATCGCCTGGGGGGCGATCGTGACCGCGACCGTGATGGTGCCCGACGCCATCGTCCGGGCTCGCGACGAGGGGATCCTCAAGCGCTTGCGAGGGACCCCGCTGGAGCTCGGGATCTACTTCGTGGGTCGGTTCGCCTCCGCGTTCCTGCTGGTGCTCGCCACCGCGGGCCTGATCCTCCTGGCCGGGACGCTGTTGTTCGACCTGGAGGTCGCCTGGCGTGGGGTGCCGCTGGCCGCCGCCCTCCTGGTCCTGGGTACCGCGGCGCTGGCCGCGTGCGGTGTGCTGCTGGTCTCCGTGCTGTCGAGCGGCAAGGCGGTCACGGCCGTCGGGCTCGCTCTGACGATCCCGCTGGCGTTCTTCTCCGACGTGTTCGTCATCGGGGCGGTGCCCGAGTGGATGAGCACCGTGGGGGCGTTCTTCCCGCTCAAGCACCTGGCCAACTCGATGTCAGGTGCCCTCGACCCCGCGGGCCCGGCGATCAGCTGGGTGGGGATCGCGGTGATGGCCGCGTGGCTGACGGGCGGCGGGCTGCTCGGGGCGCGGCTCTTCCGCTGGAGCGCCCGCAGCTGAGGCCGGGAGCAGGTCAGTCGGTGACCCCACCGCGCAGGTGGGTGTCGAAGAACCCGATGATCCTGCGTCGGGCGTCCTCGGTGGCGGCCTGGTCGTACTTCGTGCCCGAGATGCGGGCCAGGAACCGCAGCACCAGGGTGGCGTCGGCCGGGTCGTGGTCGTTCATGAAGCCGTGCCCGACGCCCGGGTAGATCTTCACGTCGTGAGGCACCTGGTGCTGATCGAGCAGCCGGTCCAGGCGCTTGCCGGCCTCCCTGCCCAGGGGCGAGCCGTCGGCACCGCCGAAGCTGCCGACGATGGGGCACGCCTGCGCAAGCCAGTCCTCGGCGTCGGAGGGGCATCCGCCGTAGTTCACGCTGGCGGCCGAGTACCCGCTGTCGGGGGCCAGTGCCAGCGCGTACCCGCCACCCATGCAGAAGCCGATCACCCCGATCCGTCCACTGCAGCCGGCGTGCTCACCGAGCCAGGTCCGGGCGGCCTCGATGTCATCGAAGCTGCGTCCCGCCCGCTTGCCGAGGTCGCGCATGATCGTGCGGAGACAGCCCAGTCGACTGCTCCAGTAGTACAGGTCCGGCGCCACCGCCAGGAACCCTTGTCCGGCCAGCCAGTCCGCCTGGGCGCGGAGGTCATGACTCATCCCGGTGATGTCATGGATCACCACCACACCCGGCCACGGGGGCGGTGTCGTCGGCACGGCGCAGTAGGCCGGCATCTCTCCTCGCCCCGTCGAGATGCGCACCTCTGCCTGCGAAGCGGCCATCACAGCAGTATGGAGTCGGACGGCGTCACGCACCAGACCCGCGCCGCCGGGTGCCCGGGAGCCGCTGCAGGTCCTGCGGGCGTCTGGTTGTCTGGACCCATGCGTCGCCCCACCCGCGCCCTCGTCGCCGTCGCCGCCGCCTCGTTCGTGACCACCCTGGCGGCCTGCGAGAGCAACAGCTTCAGCTCGTCCTGCTCGGGGCAGGAGTGCAGCGTCGCGATCGAGGGGGACGCGTGGAACGACTTCCCGCTGCCCTACAGCAAGGACGGCACGAGCCGGGACAAGACGACGATCACCCTCGTCTCGGCGGCCCCGGGTGGCGAGGCGGTCATCGAGACCAACGGCGTCGAGAACCGCTGCACGCAGGGTGCCAGCTTCGTCGTCGCCGACACGACGATCACGTGCGACGTCGTCGGCGACCGCAAGGTCGAGCTGAGCTCGGTCCGACGGTGACCCTCAGCAGGTCTCGATCCGCGACTCGCTCGCGAGCCGCGTGAAGTCCGGCCCGAGGACGACGTCGACGGTCGTGCGCGCCCGGCTGTCCGCGAGCTTCTCGAAGTGGCCGACGTGCAGGGCGACGAGCTTGGCGCCCTTCGCCCCGGCGGAGCCGTAGCGCAGCTGGCCCCGGCCGGTGACCTTGCGCTTCTTCGGGTCGTTGGCGACGGTCTTGACGGTGAAGCCGCGGGCCTTGAGGTCCGACGCGACGCGGGCGGCGAGGCCGTCGCGGTTGGTCGCGTTGTAGACGTTGACCTCGACCTGCTTGGGCGAGGTGGTGCACGTGACCGACCGCGTGACCGGCGCTGCCTGCTGCCTGCTCACGGTGTCGGCGCGGATGTAGGACAGCGCGTACCAGGCGGCGTAGAAGATCAGGAGCAGCACGAGCAGGATCGTCACGACGGCACGTCGGCGACGGCCACGCGCCTCGTTGCTCATGCCGTAGTCCTCCGGTGCCATGACGCCTCAGTCGGCCAGCTCGAGCACGCGGGCGTGCAGGGTCGAGCGCTGCTGCAGCGCCGCACGCAGGGCGCGGTGGAGCCCGTCCTCGAGGTAGTGCCGTCCGCGCCAGAGCACGACGTGGGGGAAGAGGTCACCGTAGAAGGTCGAGTCGTCCGCCAGCAGGTCATGCAGGTTGAGCGAGCTCTTGGTCGTCGTCAGCTGCTCGAGACGCAGGGCCCGTGGAGGGACGTCGGCCCAGTCGCGGGGGCTGCGGAGCCCGTGGTCGGGGTAGGGGCGGGAGTCGCCCACGGACTGGAAGATCACCCCGACACGATAAGAGGGGGGGCTCTGCGCGGACCGCACTAGTGTCGGGGTCGTGACCGACTCTTCACACCTGGACTCCATCCGCGCCGGCTACACGTTCGCGGCGCCGGCGATCGACCTCGGTGCAGCGGTCGTCGACGGCCGACCGCACGCCGACACCCCGGTGCGCGTCCCGCTCGCGAGCCTGACCAAGCACGGTCTCGTCGCGGGAGCGACCGGCACGGGCAAGACCAAGAGCCTGCAGCTCATGGCCGAGCAGCTCTCCGCCGCGGGTGTGCCCGTGTTCCTCGCGGACATCAAGGGTGACCTCTCGGGCATCGCGACCCCCGGCGAAGGGGGTGAGAAGCTCACCTCGCGCACGGCCTCCATCGGCCAGGACTGGCAGGCCACCGGTTTCCCGACCGAGTTCCTCTCGCTCGGCGGCCAGGGCATCGGGGTGCCGATCCGCACGACGATGACCAGCTTCGGCCCGACGCTGCTGAGCAAGGTCCTGGGGCTCAACGCCACGCAGGAGTCGAGCCTGGGCCTGGTCTTCCACTACGCCGACAAGCGGGGGTTGGCGCTGCTGGACCTCAAGGACCTGCGCGCCGTCATCCAGCACCTCGTCTCGGACGACGGCAAGGCCGAGCTCAGGGCGCTCGGTGGCCTCTCGAGCGCGACCGCCGGTGTCATCCTGCGCGAGCTCATCGCCTTCGAGGACCAGGGCGCCGACGTCTTCTTCGGGGAGCCGGAGTTCGACACCGCCGACCTGCTGCGCGTCACCGACGACGGGCGGGGGATCGTCAGCTGCCTCGAGCTGCCGGCCGTGCAGGCGCGGCCCGAGCTCTTCTCGACCTTCCTCATGTGGCTGCTCGCGGACCTCTTCCACGACCTTCCCGAGGTCGGCGACGTCGAGGTGCCGAAGCTCGTCTTCTTCTTCGACGAGGCGCACCTGCTCTTCGACGAGGCGAGCAAGGACTTCCATGACGCGATCGAGCAGACCGTGCGGCTCATCCGGTCCAAGGGCGTCGGGGTCTTCTTCGTGACCCAGAGCCCGAAGGACGTGCCGAGGGATGTCCTCGCGCAGCTCGGCAACCGCGTGCAGCACCAGCTGCGCGCCTTCACCCCCGAGGACTCCAAGGCGATCCGGGCGGCGGTCTCGACCTACCCGCACACGGAGTACGACCTGGAGGAGCTGCTCACCCAGCTCGGCACCGGCGAGGCGGTCGTCACCGTGCTCTCCGAGAAGGGCACCCCGACGCCCGTCGCGCACACGATGATGAGGGCGCCGCAGTCGCTCATGTCCCCCTCGACCCAGGAGCTCCTCGAGCAGACCGTCGCCGCCTCGCCGCTCGCGCCCAGGTACTCCGAGGCGCTCGACCGCGAGTCCGCCTACGAGCAGCTCTCGGGCCGGCTCGAGGCCGCTCCGACCCGCGAGGAGGCGCCGGTCGGGACGAAGGGGGGAGCGGAGCGCCCTTCGTCCCCACCGAAGGCCGACGAGGACGAGCCCGGCATGGTGGAGCAGGTGGTCGCCAGCTCGGCCTTCCGGTCCGCGCTGCGCTCGGCCGGCACCGTGATCGGCCGCGAGATCACCCGCTCGCTCTTCGGCACCTCGCGTCGTCGACGGCGCTGACGCTCGCCCGACTCACCCCAGCAGCAGGGCGATGACGAGGATCACCGGGACCGATCCCATGGTCGTCAACAGGATCGTGTCGCGCGCCATCACCTGACCGCGGCCGTAGCGGGTGGCGTGGACGAAGATGTTCTGCGCGGTCGGCAGCGCCGAGGTGACGACGACCGCGAAGAGCGCCGTGCCGTCGAGCCCGAGCACCCAGTGCGCGACGACCCACGCGACGAACGGCTGCACGAGCAGCTTGAGCGCGCTCGCGACGAAGACCTCGCTGCCGGTCCCACCGTCACCGAAGCCCGGCCCGAGGCGCAGCGCGATGCCGTACGCGATGAGCATCGCGGGCACCGCCATGTCACCGACGAGACCCAGCGGGTCGGCGACGAAGGGCGGCAGCGTCCAGCCGCCGAGGGAGAGCACGAGGCCGATGAGGGCACCCACGGTCAGCGGGTTGGAGATGATCCCGCGCACCGTGCTCAGCAGGCCCGCAGGTGAGTCCCTGGTGTGGCGGTCGAGGACGCTCAGCGCGATCGGCTGCAGGACGAGGAGCTGCAGCAGGAGCGTGGGGGCGACGAGTGCCGCGTCGCCGAGGACGTACGCGGCGATCGGGATGCCGAGGTTGCCGGCGTTGACGTACGCCGAGCTCAGGGCACCGATGACGGCCTCGGGTGCCCGGTGGTGCCAGACCCACCTCGCCCCGGCGAGGTAGAGGCCCGCGGTGACGACGACCGCCGCCGCGGTCGCGACGAGGTTGCCGGAGAACGCGTCGACGACGTGCGCCTCACCGATCGTCGTGACCATGAGGGCGGGCGTGGCGACGAAGAACGCCAGCCGGGAGAGCAGGACCTGCGCGGAGACGTCGACGACGCCGCGGTGCGCGAGCAGGGCCCCGAGGCCGATGACGGCCGCGATCGTGGAGAAGCCGAGCAGCACCCCGCCCATGCGTCAGCCGACCGGCGGGCCGACGGCCAGGGCGACCGTGGTGAGCACGGCGACGGCCACGACGAGCCCGAGCGCGAAGAGCGCCGGGCGGCGCAGCGCGCCGGACACGGCCTGCTCGACCGGGGTGCGGGCGACCCCCTTCGTCCGCAGCCGCCACGTGCCGGCGAGGAGGCCGGCCCGGTCGAGCCGGCGCTCGGCCCACAGCGTCAGGAGCGGCGGCACCGCGGAGGCCAGCGCGAGGAGCCCCTGTCGGGCGGGCCACCGCTGGTCCACCCACACGAGGATCGTCACGAGCACGTAGGCGATGAAGACGACGCCGTGCAGCATCCCGCCGATCCGCACCCCGAGCTCGGTGGTCTCGGTGACGTACTTGAGGAACATCCCGACGAGCAGCAGGGACCACGTCACCGCCTCCGCGGTCGCGACGGTCATGAAGAGGCGGCGAGGGGAGGGGAAGGGCATGGGCCCCATGGTCGCCGACGGGTGACGAAGGGGTGAAATCCGCCCGATTTCGAGGTAGCGAGGTGCTCGGGTAATCTCTCCCGCGGAGGATTCGCATAGTGGCCTAGTGCGCGCGCTTGGAAAGCGCGTTGAGTGAAAGCTCTCAGGGGTTCGAATCCCCTATCCTCCGCCAGAGCGAGGCCCCGGTCGTCACGACCGGGGCTTCTCTGCTCCCCTCGGGCCCCGCTTTGGCCCCTGGCTGCGAGGCCACGTAGACTCGGCGATCGGCACCCCGCGTGGTGGTACCTCACCGAACTCCCCCAGGGCAGGAATGCAGCAAGGGTAGGCGAGCTCTTCCAGGTACGCGGGGTGTCCTCGTCTGTCCCCGCGATGCGAGCGGTCGCCGGGATCAGCGGCCTCCCCCGGGTGGCGCGGAGGGGAAATACGCCTAGGTTGGACCCGAGAGCGGTCGTGTCCCGCGGCCGCGTGCCCCACCCCTAGGAGGCGGACCATGGACACCTGGATCTGGATCATCATCGGCATCATCGTCCTGCTCATCATCATCGGGCTGGTCGTGGCGTTGTCGCGCGGCTCGAAGGCCAAGCGCCTCGAGCGCGAACGCGCGGAGGCCGAGCAGCTGAGGGTCGAGGCAGCAGAGCGCGAGCGCCGCACCCGCGAGAGCCAGGCGGCCGCGGCCGCCACCGACGCCGACGCCCGTGCGGCCGAGGCCGACGCGCAGCGCCAGGCCGCAGAGGCCGACCGGCAGGCCGCGGAGGCCGAGCAGCGCCGCGTCGAGGCCGAGCGCCTGCAGCAGGAGGCGCAGGCCAAGGCGGACGTCGCGCACCAGGACCGCGAGGCCCACGACGAGGCCCGTCGCCAGGCCGACCTCAAGGACCCTGACGTGCGGACCGACGAGCACGGCAACCGGCTGGACGACGGCGACCGGCTCGGCGACGGCGACCGGCTCGGCGACGGCGACCGGGTCGACGACGGCGTGGCGCGTCACGGCCGGGACCGGCAGCACGACGTCGACGCCGACCGCGACGGCTACCGCGACGGCGTCATCGAGTCCGAGGACTCCTACGACGAGCAGCGCCGCGACCACGACGAGCAGCCCCGCGCCTACGACGAGCCCGGTGCCCACCGTCGGGACCAGGGGTACGCCGAGGAGCAGGGCGTGCGCGACCGTGACGTCGACATGCCGGGCACCGGGGTGGCGTCCGCCGGCTCGACCCACCCGGAGCACGGCAAGCCGGGCTTCATGGACAAGCTGCGCGGTAAGGTCGACGGCGGCCGCGGCGACGACCGTCCCGGCGGCTGAGCAGACCGACGGTGGGGCCCGTCACCTCCGGGTGGCGGGCCCTCCCCGTGCCCCGACCCCAAGGAGTCACGTGAAGATCGCCATCATCCTCGGCAGCACCCGCCCCGGCCGCCTCGGCGCGCAGGTCGCCGACTGGGTCATGACGCAGGTCGCCGATCGCGACGACGCCGAGTACGAGCTCGTGGACCTCGCCGAGTACGACCTCGACCTGCTCAACGAGCCCACCGTCCCCGGTGCCGCCAAGCGGCAGTACGACAACCCCAAGACGCGGCGCTGGAGCGCCAGGATCGACGAGTTCGACGGCTACGTCTTCGTCACGCCGGAGTACAACCACGGCGTCCCCGCCGCGCTGAAGAACGCCTTCGACGTCCTCTACCCCGAATGGCTGCACAAGGGTGCTGCACTCGTCTCCTACGGCGCCGACGGCGGGGTCCGGGCCGTCGAGCACTGGCGCACGATCCTGGCCAACCCGCAGATGCACGTCGTGCGCGGCCAGGTCTCCTTCTCGACGATGCTCGAGGTGAGCGAGGGTGCCGACGGTGTCGTCTTCGCCCCGGCCGAGCGGCGCGCCAAGGAGCTCGGCAACGTCCTGCGGCAGCTGACCCGGCTGACCGAGGCGACCGCCTCCCTCCGCTCCTGACCAGGCGCGTCCACAGCGGCCTCCCGGCGGGGGAGGCCGCTGTCGCCGTCCGCACGTAGAGTCGGGCCCGTGAGCACCGCGCTGTACCGCCGCTACCGACCCGAGTCCTTCACCGACGTCATCGGGCAGGAGCACGTGACCGAGCCGCTCATGCAGGCTCTGCGCTCGGGGCGCGTCAACCACGCCTACCTCTTCTCGGGGCCACGCGGCTGCGGCAAGACGACGAGTGCACGCATCCTGGCCCGCTGCCTCAACTGCGAGCAGGGGCCGACACCCACGCCGTGCGGCGAGTGCGACTCGTGCACCGCGCTGGCCCGCGGGGGCGCCGGCACGATCGACGTCATCGAGATCGACGCCGCCAGCCACGGAGGCGTCGACGACGCCCGGGACCTGCGTGAGCGGGCGTCCTTCGGCCCGGCCCAGAGCCGCTACAAGATCTACATCATCGACGAGGCGCACATGGTGACGCCGCAGGGCTTCAACGCCCTGCTGAAGATCGTCGAGGAGCCGCCGGAGCACGTGAAGTTCGTCTTCGCGACGACCGAGCCCGAGAAGGTCATCGGCACGATCCGCTCCCGCACCCACCACTACCCCTTCCGGCTCGTCCCGCCGGCCCGCCTGACGGACTACCTGCAGCAGCTGTGCGATGCCGAGGGTGTCCAGGTCGCGCCGGGGGTGCTGTCCTTCGTCGTGCGCGCGGGCGGCGGCTCGGTCCGCGACTCGCTGTCCGTGCTCGACCAGCTCATGGCCGGCAGCGACGAGCAGGGCCTGACCTACGAGCGCGCCGCCGCGCTCCTCGGGTTCACCGACGCCGAGCTGCTCGACTCCGCGGTCACCTCCTTCGGCGCCGGTGACGCCGCGGGCGTCTTCAAGGTCATCGACTCGGTCATCGAGACCGGCCTGGACCCGCGGCGCTTCGTCGAGGACCTCCTCGAGCGCTTCCGTGACCTCATCGTCGTCTCGGCGGCCCCCGACGGGGCCGGCGCGATCCTGCGCGGTCTGCCCGCGGACCAGATCGACCGGATGCTGCAGCAGGCCAGCGTCTTCGGGCCCGCGTCGCTGTCCCGCGCCGCCGACATCGTCAACGCCGGCCTGACCGAGATGACGGGTGCGACCTCGCCCCGCGTCCAGCTCGAGATCATCGCCGCCCGCGTCCTCCTGCCCGCCGCGGCGGGCGAGTCCGGCTATGCCGCGCGCCTGGACCGGATCGAGCGTCGTCTCGAGGTCGGGGGTGTGCCCACGGCCGAAGGGGATCCCCGTCCCGCCCCCCAGGTGGCGGCACCCGTGCAGCAGCCACCTGTGCAGCCGCCGGCGCTCGTGCAGCCGACACCCGTTCAAGCTGCGCCGG
This sequence comes from Janibacter terrae, assembly GCF_039636765.1. NCBI lineage: Bacteria > Bacillati > Actinomycetota > Actinomycetes > Micrococcales > Intrasporangiaceae > Janibacter > Janibacter terrae. The sequence goes on along the minus strand of NZ_CP144167.1, from coordinate 3,435,822 downwards.
CGCCGCCGGCGCCGGAGCGCGAGGCGGCCCCTGCCCCGGAGCCCGAGCCCACGGCGGGACCGACCGCCGAGCCCGCGGTAGCGGCACCGTCGACGGGTGGCATCGACGTCGAGGCGCTGCGTCGTAGCTGGCCCGACGTCCTCGGACGGATCTACCAGATGCGCCGGGCGACCTGGACCTTCCTGTCCGAGCACGCGCAGGTGCTCAGCTACGACGGGCAGCGGCTCGTGCTCGGGATCGCGACGGTCGGTCTGGCCAACGCCTTCCGCAACGGCTCGCATGCCGAGGTCGTGCGGCAGGCGCTCATCGACTCGCTCGGTGTCGACGCCCGGGTCGAGGGTGTGCCCCACGACACCGGGACGATGCCGACCGGCGGCGGCGCCCAGGCCACGACGACTCGTTCGGCACCCGCCGGTGACCCCGTCGGTGCTCCCGCGCCCTCAGGCCCCTCGGGTGGAGCGGCCTCAGGAGGGGCACCCTCCGACGTCGGCGTCCCGGCACCTGCCGGCGGTCCGTCCGGCCCGGACTGGGGGAGCGCGCCCTCGAGCGCGGCCTCGGCGCCGGCTTGGGCGACCGCCGCCCCCGGCGGGGCGGACGGTCCCACGGCCACCCCGTCCGCGACGGGCGGGCCGGCGTCGGACGCCGGGGCGCCCCCCTTCGTCCCGGAGTCGACGCCCCGGGCCGAGCCCGATGACTCGTCCGTCAGCGACGACGACGAGGACATCGTCGACGCCGGCGCGGCCGGCCCGGCGGTCATCGAGCGCATCCTCGGGGGCACCGTCATCCGCGAGGAGTGACGAACGGCCTCGCGGCGTACCGCCCGCGCCGGTGTCCCGCGCCGACGGTGCCGGGGCGTAGGGTTCAAGGGTGTACGAAGGCGTGGTCCAGGACCTGATCGACGAGCTCGGGCGACTCCCCGGGGTCGGTCCCAAGAGTGCCCAGCGCATCGCCTTCCACCTCCTGCAGGCCGACCCGCAGGACGTGCAACGACTCGTCCACACCCTCAGCGAGGTCAAGGACAAGGTGACCTTCTGCGAGACCTGCGGCAACGTCGCCGAGGGCCCCCAGTGCCGCATCTGCGCCGACCCGCGCCGCGACGCCACCGCGATCTGTCTCGTCGAGGAGCCCAAGGACGTCGTCGCGATCGAGCGCACCCGCGAGTTCCGCGGTCGCTACCACGTGCTCGGTGGCGCGATCAGCCCGATGGACGGCATCGGCCCCGACGACCTGCGGTTCACCGAGCTCATGTCGCGCCTGTCCGACGGCACCGTCACCGAGGTCATCATCGCGACCGACCCCAACCTCGAGGGCGAGGCCACGGCCTCCTACACGGCCCGGCTGCTCATCCCCTTCGACATCACCGTGACCCGACTGGCTTCGGGCCTGCCCGTCGGCGGTGACCTGGAGTACGCCGACGAGGTGACCCTCGGCCGGGCCTTCGAGGGAAGGAAGCTGCTCAATGCCTGACGAGACCACGCTGCTCGCGGACGAGTGCGCGGCCGAGGCCCGGGCCTGGCTGACGACCGTCGCCGACATCGCCTCCGGCGTCGCCCCCGAGAGCGCCATCCCGCTCCTGCTCCTCACGACGAGCCAGATCCAGCTCGTGGGGGCACGCCTGGGCGCCATCGCCGACGTCGTGCTCGAGCAGCGCTTCGAGGACGATCCCGGTCCCGACACCGAGATCGACCCGCTGCGCACCGGACTGGCCCACCTGCTCGACGGCGTCGACGAGTACGTCGACCTCGTCGACCCCGTCACCTCGCCGGAGACCGCGGGGGGTGCCCTGAGCAACGACCTCGCGATCATCGCCGCCGCTCTGGCGCACGGGCTCGCCCACCACGACGCGGGCCGGGCGACGGAGGCCCTGTGGTGGTGGCAGTACAGCTATCTCGCCGACTGGGGCGACCGGGCGGCGATGGCCGTGCGCGTCCTGCAGACACTGCTCGCCCACCTGCGGCTCGACGCCGACGCCGACGTCGTCGGCGAGGCCGAGTTCGACGCGCTGAACTCCTGAGCGGCTCGCCTCGGGCGCTCGCCGTCGCGCCCAACGGATAGCGGTCGTGACATCTGCAGGGTGGACGCGAATGGGTCGTGGGACCGACGGTCGTTATCCTCAAGAGGTCGTGCCGGTCCGTGCCCGGGCCGGACCCGCGAGATTCCACGGAGTTCTCCCTTGAGCCTGGTTGTCCAGAAGTACGGCGGTTCGTCGCTCGCAGATGCCGAGAGCATCAAGCGCGTGGCCCACCGCATCGTCGAGACGAAGAAGGCGGGGAACGACGTCTGTGTCGTCGTCTCCGCGATGGGTGACACGACCGATGAGCTGCTCGACCTGGCCGAGCAGGTCAGCCCCGTGCCCCCACCGCGCGAGATGGACATGCTCCTCACCGCAGGTGAGCGCATGTCCATGGCCCTGGTCGCCATGGCCATCGCCGACCTCGGGCACAGCGTGCGTTCCTTCACCGGCAGCCAGGCGGGCGTCATCACCGACGCCGCCCACGGCAAGGCGAAGATCATCGACGTGACGCCCGGCCGGATCACCTCCGCGCTCGGCGACCGGCACATCGTCATCGTCGCCGGGTTCCAGGGCGTCAGCCAGGGGACGAAGGAGATCACCACGCTCGGGCGCGGTGGCTCCGACACCACGGCGGTGGCGCTCGCGGCGGCCCTCGAGGCCGACGTGTGCGAGATCTACACGGATGTCGACGGCATCTTCACGGCCGACCCGCGCGTCGTCCCCTCGGCGCGCAAGATCGACAGCATCTCGCACGACGAGATGCTGGAGATGGCGGCCAGCGGCGCCAAGATCCTCCACCTGCGGTGCGTCGAGTACGCGCGCCGCTTCAACATGCCCATCCACGTGCGTTCGTCCTTCTCCTCGAAGGAGGGCACGTGGGTGGTGACCGCCGATCCCGAAGGGACCCAGGACATGGAAGAACCGATCATCGCGGGTGTCGCGCACGACCGCAGCGAGGCCAAGATCACCGTCGTCGGCGTGCCGGACGAGCCCGGCCGCGCCGGGCAGATCTTCACGACCGTCGCGAAGGCCCAGGTCAACATCGACATGATCGTGCAGAACGTGTCCGAGGCCGACACCGGCCGCACCGACATCTCCTTCACCCTCCCGATGAGTGACGGCCAGCGTGCGGTCGAGGCGCTCATGGGCACCAAGGACGAGGTCGGGTTCGCGTCGATCCAGTACGACGACCAGATCGGCAAGCTCTCCCTCGTCGGCGCCGGGATGCGGACCAACCCCGGTGTCTCCGCCACCTTCTTCAGCGCGCTCGCCGGCGCCGGCATCAACATCGAGATGATCTCGACCTCCGAGATCCGCATCTCGGTCGTCACCCGCATCGACCAGCTCGACGAGGCGCTGCGCGCCGTGCACACCGCGTTCGACCTCGACACCGAGGGCGAGGCCGTCGTCTACGGGGGCACCGGTCGGTGACCGCCTTCCCGTCGTCCTCCGCCCGGCCCACGTTGGCCCTGGTGGGGGCGACGGGACGCTTCGCGGAGGCGATCGCCTCCGCGCTCGCTCTGCGGGATGACGCCTGGGGCGAGATCCACCTGCTCGCCCCGGGCGTCTCCACCCGGACCCTGAGCGTCCGGGGCCGGGAGCAGGTCATCGAGCCGCTGCGCGAGGACTCCTTCGAGGGGGTCGACGTCGCCCTGTTCAACCTCGCCCCCGATATCACCCCTGAGTGGGCGCGACGGGCGGTCGCCGCGGGCGCCGTCGTCGTCGACGCCAGTGCCGCGCACCGTCTTGACCCCGACGTGCCCCTCGTCGTCCCCGGCATCAACTCCGTGCTCGTCGCCGACCGCCCCAAGGGGGTCGTCGCGCTGCCCGGCCCGGTGACCTGGGGGCTCATCGACGCCGCCCATGTCCTGCACCAGGGCTGGGAGCTGCAGCACCTCGTCGTCACCGGCCTCATCGCGGCCGTCTCCAAGTCCGACCGCGGCGTCGCCCGCCTGCGCGAGGAGCTGCACACCGTGGCTGCCGAGCCCTCGATCGGCCAGCACCCCGGCGACGTCCGCGCCGCGGTCTCGGACCTGCCGATCGGCTCGCCCTTCCCGGCCCCGTTGGCGCTCAACGTCATCCCGTGGGTCGGGCAGCCCGACGAAGGGGGATACACCACCGCCGAGCTGGCGGTCGCCGACGAGGTGCGCAAGATCCTGCGCCTGGGTCCGCAGGTGCCCGTCGTCGCCACGCTCGTGCAGGTTCCCGTCGTGCTCGCGCACTCGATGGCGCTGCACGCCCGCTGTGCCCGCCCCGTCGCGATCGACAAGGTGCGCCAAGCCTGCGTCGCCGCCCCCTCGCTCGTCCACCTCGACGAGCAGGACGGCGAGGTCCCGACCCCGGTCGACAGCGTGGGCATCGACCCGCGGTTCGTCGGCCGCATCCGCCAGCCCAAGGGGGCCGGGCACCACGTCGACATGTTCGTCAGCTCCGACACCACGCGCCGCGGGGCGAGCGCGATGCTCGCCGTGGCCGAGATGGTCGGTGCCGAGTCCCGACGGTGACCGGGAGGCAACCCTTCCGACACCCGAGTCGTCGACCATGGGGAGCGGCACGCACAGGTCTCGTTCGGAGCACGATCGAGATGTGGGGCTTGTGTGACTGGTGTGGTCACTGTGAATGATGTGACCACCTATACTCGACCGTGGGGACGGACACCGCATGAGGGACCAGGAGGGCGACGTGGATCTGCAGCCTGACGAGGAGCGCGCCTCGTATCGCGTCGTGGGCTTCGACGAGCTCGACGGCTCGGCCGCGGAGCACTACCGCCGGCAGCGTCGGCGCCGGCTCCTGCTCTTCGTCACCCTGCCCGGTCTGATGCTCGGCACCGCGACGGTGGCCACGGCCTACGGCACCGGTCTCATCGGCACCGAGGCGACGGTCTGCGAGCCCATCAGCGAGCCCGCCCCTGAGCGCGACTCCTTCGAGATCCAGCTGCTCAACAGCAACGACACCAACGGCCTCGGCAGCGAGGTCGCCCGCGAGCTGACGCTGCGCGACTTCGACGTCGCCTCCGTCGGCAACGCCGACAGCTCGGTCTACGTCAAGGGTTCGGCGACGATCTACTACGGCGAGGAGGGGCGCGACAACGCGCTGCTGCTGCAGAAGCAGATCCCCGGCGCGAAGATCTGGAACGACGCCCGGCCCGGCGACAGCGTGCAGCTGGTCCTCGGCTACGGCTACGACAAGCTGGTCAAGGAGCCCGAGCCGCCGCTGCCCGCCCCCTCGGAGATCACCCTCAACGTCTACAACACGACGTGGAAGGAAGGTCTGGCCTCGGAGGTCGCCGATGACCTCAGGGACCGCGGGTTCAAGATCAAGGCCACGGGCAACGACCCGCAGATGAGCTTCCTCGAGAAGGAGGTCGCGATCATCCGCTTCGGGCCCGAGGGCCAGCGCTCGGCCAAGCGGCTCGCGCAGCAGATCGAGGGAGCCCAGCTGCAGAAGGACGACCGGACGAGCCGCAAGGTCGACCTCGTGCTCGGCAACAAGTTCGAGCGGCTCAAGCCCGAGTCCCGGGTGCCGCAGGTCAAGCCGTACGTGCGTCCGGCCGAGACGATCCAGAAGCCCTGCGTGCCCGAGGGCTCGTGACCGTCCGCACGGTGGGCCTCCTCACGGCCGGGGGCATCGCGCCCTGTCTCTCCTCGGCGGTCGGCGGGCTCATCGAGCGCTACACGCAGGTCGCTCCCGAGGTGCGGATCGTCGGCTACCTCGACGGGTACGCCGGGCTGCTCACCGGCCGCAGCGTCGAGGTCACCGACGAGGTGCGCTCCCAGGCCTCCCGCCTCCACGACTTCGGTGGCTCCCCGCTCGGCAACTCGCGGGTCAAGCTGACCAACGCGGCCGACTGCGAGCGACGCGGCCTCGTGCGGGCGGGGGAGGACCCCCTTCGCACCGCTGCGGCACAGCTGGCCGCCGACGGCGTCGACGTGCTCCACACGATCGGCGGCGACGACACCAACACGACGGCCGCGGACCTGGCCGCCCACCTGGCGGCGGAGGGCCACGCGATGCGCGTCGTCGGCCTGCCGAAGACCATCGACAACGACATCGTCCCGATCCTGCAGAGCCTCGGCGCCTGGACGGCGGCCGAGCAGGGTGCGCTCTTCGCCCGCAACATCATCGGTGAGCACTCCTCCAACCCCCGGATGCTCGTCGTCCACGAGGTCATGGGCCGGCACAGCGGGTGGCTCACCGCGGAGACCGCACGGCGCTACCGCGCAGACCTGGCCACGCGGCGCTTCGTCCCCGGCATCGGCAACGACCCGCGACGCTGGGACGTCCACGGCGTGTACGTGCCGGAGCTGCCCCTCGACCTCGCGGGTGAGGGCCGGCGCCTTCGGGCGGTCATGGACGAGATCGGGTGCGTCAACCTCTTCGTCGCCGAGGGGGCGGGTGTCGCGGACGTCGTCGCCTCGATGGAGGCCTCCGGCCACGAGGTGCCCCGTGACCCCTTCGGTCACGTGCAGCTCGACCTGGTCAACCCGGGTGAGTACCTCGCCTCGACCTTCGCCGAGGCGCTCGGCGCCGAGAAGGCGAAGGTGTGGAAGTCCGGCTACTTCGCGCGCGCGGCCGCTCCCAACCAGGAGGACCTCGAGCTCATCCGGCGCTGCACCGAGCTGGCCGTCACCGCGGCCCTCGACGGCCGCTCGGGCGTCGTCGGGCAGGACGAGGAGCGTGGCGACGAGCTGCGCGTCGTCGAGTTCGACCGGATCGCCGGCGGCGGGGCCTTCGACCCGGGCGTCGACTGGTTCGCCGACCTCCTCTCCGACATCGGTCAGCACCCCCACAACCGGAGCGATTCGAGGTAATCGCGACCGGCTATCCGGTCGCTGGCCCTTCGACCCGTACTACCTCGACCCGTGCTTGCGCCGCAGCGACCACATCTGGGGCGAGCGCTCGACCTCGACGGCGACGTCCCAGGGCAAGGTGGCGGGTGCGGTCTCGCGGCGGAAGCTGCGCACGAGCCGACGGGCCAGCTCGGGGTCCGCGGCCACGCGGGCGGCCACGTCCCGGGCGGCCTGCTCGACGTCCTCGTCCTCGTGCGCGGACCACGCCATGCCGAGGCGGACGGCGTCCTCGCCGCTGACCTCCTCGCCGAAGAGCCCCATCCCCGCGGCGCTCTCCCGCCCGCCGACCCGGGCGAGCAGCGACAGGTGCCCGCCGCCGGGGTGGATCCCGATCTGGGCGAAGCCGGGCAGCAGGCGGGCCGTGCGCGAGACGACGCGCAGGTCGGTCGCCAGGGCGAGGTTGAGGCCAGCCCCTACGGCGGCCCCGCGCACGGCGGCGATCGTCGGCAGCTCGATCGAGCCGATCGTGGTGAAGGCGGAGTAGACCGTCTCCAGGCCGCGGTAGGCCTCGTCCTCGACCGGGTCGGCACCGACGCCGGCGAGGACGTCACGGACCGCACCGGCGCAGAAGTGGCCCCCACCCGTCACGACGACGGCGCCCACCGCTGCATCGGCCTCGGCCGTGCGCGCGGCGTCCACGAGCTGGCGCGACATCTCCACGGACAGCGCGTTGCGCCGGTCCGGGGCGTCGAGGGTGATGGTCGCGATGTGGTCGGCGACCTCGTAGCGGACCTCGGTCATGGTTTTCCCTTCGTGTAGAACCAACGCCCGCCGCGTCGGGTGAACTCGCTGCGCTCGGCCAGCTCGCCGTCCGCGTGCCTGGCGACGAAGTCGACGACGCCGGTCGTGTCGTCGGGTCCCCCGTCGACGACCTCCCGCACCTCGAGCCCGAGCCAGCGGGTGTCGTCCAGGTGGACCTGGGCCGGTCGGGTCCGGCCGTCCCAGGTGCGCCACAGGTGCTCGGCGTTGCCGTAGACGTGGGCTGTGTAGCGGCTGCGCATCAGCTCCTCGGCCGTGCTCGCCTGGCGCTCGCTCGCCAGGAGCGGGCCGCAGCATGTCGCGAGGTCGGCTCCGGAGCCGCAGGGGCAGAGGTCGGTGCTCATGGCAGCAGGGTAGTCAGGCCTGCTCGGACCGACGCTCGGCCAGGTCGACGGCCAGCGGGCGGACGGAGACGGCGACGAGGGCGAGGGCGCACGGTACGAGGACCGCGAAGCCGAGGCTGAGGTAGCCTCCTGCGCCGATGACGCCGCCGAGGACGAAGAGCAGGACGAGCGAGCCGAGCATCCGCAGCTTGGGCCAGTCACCCTGCACGGGCTCCAGGTCGGTGCGTCGGCTGCGGTAGCTGAGCTTGCCCAGCTCGATGCCGATGTCGGTCACCATGCCCGTGATGTGCGTCGTGCGGATCTGGGCGCCGGAGATCTTCGTGATGATCGCGTTCTGCAGGCCCATCGTGAAGCACAGGACCGGGACGAAGACGAGCTCGCGCCAGGACACCGTCAGCTCCTCCGCGAGCAGGCCGAAGACGAGCATCAGCGTCCCCTCGACGAGCAGGACGTTGGCGTAGCGGCTGCGCAGGCCACGACGGCGCCCCCAGTTGAAGATCACCGCGCAGGCCATCGCGCCGGTGACGAAGCTCGCGATCGACAGCAGGCCGATGCCGACGAGGTAGTAGTCGCCGAGGACGAGGTGGTCGGCGACCTGCGCGCCCACGCCCGTCATGTGCGAGGTGTAGAAGGCGACGGCGACGAAGCCGACCGAGTTGAGCACGCCGGCGACGAGGGCGAGGAGGGTCGCCAGCTGGTGGTTGAGCTCCGGGGTCCGCTCGGCGCCCGCGATGCGCGTGAGGAAGCCGGGGCGCGCCATGGCACGGAGGTCATCCCTCACGCACGAGGTGCCGTGGAGCGGATGTGCTGGGTGAGCGTCGTCCTGAGGGTCGCGGCGTCGCGGGCCTCGAGGAGGTCGACGAGCTGGTCGTGCTCCCGGGCGAGCGCGAGCATGTGCCGCTGCGGCGTCGGCTCACCGAGACGGGCGAGCCGGACGAAGGCGCCGAGCTGGTCGAGCAGCTGCAGGAGAGTGGGCATGCCCGCGACCTGCGCCAGCGCGCGGTGGAAGGCCTCGTCGCTGCCGAGGAAGGCTGCTGCGTCGCCCCCCTTCGCCTCCCGCCGCTGCCGGGCGACGAGGAGCCGCAGCCGGTCGACGTCCTCGTCGGTGCGGCGCTCGCAGGCCGCCTCCACTGCGGCACCTTCCAGTGCGGTGCGAAGGGAGGCGACCTCGCGCCGGTGGTCCTCGGAGACGTCGACGACGTGCAGCTGGCGTCGGGCGCCGGGCACGAGCAGCCCCTCGCTCGTGAGGGCGCGCAGCGCCTCGCGCACGGGGGTGCGCGAGACGCCGTGGGCCGTGGCCATCGCGGCCTCGTCGACCGCCTCGCCGGGGGCGAGGGAGCCGTCGAGGATCGCGGCGCGCAGCGCGGCGTGGACCTGTCCGGCCTTGGTCGTCGCCGAGGGCGCGGTGCTCACCTGGCGAAGATCATCGACTCGTCGGCAAAGGCCTTGAACTCCATGGCGTTGCCGGCCGGGTCGAGGAAGAACATCGTCCACTGCTCGCCTGCCTGGCCCTCGAACCGCAGGTAGGGCTCGATGACGAACTCGGCGCTCGCGGCCTGCATCTTGCCGGCGAGGTCGTGGAAGTCGTCGTACGAGAGGACCGCGCCGAAGTGCGGGACCGGCACCTGGTGGTCGTCGACGGGGTTGTGCCCGGCGGGCCCGGGCGAGCCGTCCGCGGTCTGGTGCGTCACGACCTGGTGGCCGTAGAAGTTCCAGTCGACCCACAGGGTGTCCGAGCGCCCCTCCTCGAGGCCGAGGACGCCGCCGTAGAAGGCACGGGCTGCGGCGATGTCGTCGACGGGGATGGCCAGGTGGAAGCAGGGGCGGTGGGTCACGGGTCCTCCTCGGTACAGATGATGTATACAACGCTACCCAATGTATACAACCGGCGCCAAGGTCGGGCACGAAAGAACCGGCCCCGATCCTGGAGGACCGGAGCCGGTTCAGCGGGTCGGGGTGACAGGATTTGAACCTGCGGCCTCTTCGTCCCGAACGAAGCGCGCTACCAAGCTGCGCCACACCCCGAAGCGTGCACCACCTGCTCGAGGCGGCGACAAGGAAGGATAACCCAGTCCCCGGCCCGAGCCACAATCGGGGTCAGCGCCCGGTCCGCCGCGGACCCGGGGCGGTGGGCGCGAGCCGCTCCGTCACCGTGTCGGTCAGGCCGGTCTCGCTCGGCCCGGTCGGCTCGGTCGGTTCGGTCGTCTCGCCCGTCCCGGTGCCGGTGGGGTCCGGGCCCGGGACGGTCGTCGTCGACTCGGTCGCGGGGGGCGTGTACGGAGGCGTGTACTCCGGCGTCGGCGGCGGGGTCCACGCCTCGGTGGGCGGCGGCGTCCAGATGTCGGTCGGCGGCGGGGTCCACTCGCTGGTCGTCGTCGGCTCGGGCTCGGGCGCCTGGGTGGTGGTCGGCTCCGGGGCCGTCGTCTCCACGGTGCTCGCGGAGGAAGACGTCGATGTCGACGTCGTCGAGCTCTTCCTCGTCCTCGTGGACGAGCTCGACGAGGTGGAGGGCTGGCTCGTCGACAGGTTGGGTGCCGGGGGCAGGTCCGCGACGGGCGCGGCCCCGGCGAGGGCCCAGGCGGAGGACCCGCAGGCGAAGACCGCCGCGACCGCCAGGGCGGCCACCTCGCGTGCGTTCATCGATCGAGTCCTTCCGGGACGAGGGTCATGAGCGTGGCCTCTGGTCGGCAGGCGAAGCGTACAGGCGCGAAGCGCGACGCCCCGAGGCCCGCGGACACGTGCAACCACGCCGCGTCGTCCGGCCCGCTGCCCGCGCGACCGGCACCCGGCCACCAGCGCGAGACCCCCTTCGCCCGACGTCGGTCGAGGTCGCAGTTGGTGACGAGCGCGCCGTACCCCGGTACGCACAGCTGGCCGCCGTGGGTGTGGCCGGCGATGACGAGCCGCGCGCCGTCGCCCGTCATCGCGTCGAGGACGCGCCGGTACGGCGCGTGCGTGACGCCGATCGTGGTCGTCGCGGTCGGGTCGGCGGGCGCGCTCACCGCGGCGTAGTCGTCCCGATGGATGTGCGGGTCGTCGACGCCCACGAGGTCCAGGCGATCGGCACCGACGGTGATGCTCGTGCGCGCGTTGTCGAGGTCGACCCACCCGCGCTCGGTCATGCCGGAGCGCAGCTCGTCGGTCGGCAGCGCGATCCTGCGGCCGACGATCTCGGCGTGGTTCGTGGTGAGGTAGCGGGCCGGGTTCTTCAGGACCGGCGCGTGGTAGTCGTTGGAGCCCATGACGAAGACCCCCGGGCGCTCGAGCAGCGGCCCCATCGCGGCGAGCGCGGCGGGGACGGCCTCGAGGTGACTGAGGTTGTCGCCCGTGTTGACGACGAGGTCCGGCTCGAGCGCGGCGAGCGATCGGATCCACTCGGCCTTGGCGCGCTGACCGGGGACCATGTGGATGTCACTGAGCTGCAGGACCCGCACGGGCAGCGAGCCGGCGCGCAGCACCGGCAGCGTGTAACGGCGCAGGGCGAAGAGCCGCGGCTCGACGAGCGTCCCCCAGGCCAGGACGGCGGCTCCGGTGGCGGCGATCCCGGCGACGGACCGGACGAAGGGGGAGGAGGTCACCGCCCCATCTTGGCAAAGTCGGCGGACGCCGCGCGCCGACACTGCGACAATCGGGTCATGACCGACACTCTCAAGGCCACCCTCCAGCACGACCTCCACACGGCGATGCGCGCCCGTGAGCAGGTCCGGGTCGCCACGCTGCGCATGGTGCTCACCGGCATCAGCAACGAAGAGGTCTCCGGCACCGAGGGCAAGCAGCTCACCGACGCGGAGACCCTCAAGGTCGTGGCCAAGGAGGCCAAGAAGCGCAAGGAGTCGGCCACCGCCTTCCGCGACGCCGGTCGCCCCGAGCTGGCCGAGCGCGAGGAGGCCGAGCTCGCCGTCCTCGCGGAGTACCTGCCCGAGCAGCTCGGTGACGACGAGCTCGCCGCCATCGTCGACCGCGCCATCGCGCAGGTCGGCGCGACCTCGATGGCCCAGATGGGTCAGGTCATGGGGGTGGCCCAGGCGGAGGCGGCCGGTCGCGCCGACGGTGGCGCCATCGCGGCCAAGGTCAGGGCGCGCCTGGCGGGCTAGTTGCCGCCCGAGGGCTTGGTCGTCTTCTTGGGCTTCGCCGTCGGCTTGGGCTTCGACGTCGTCCTCGGTGCGGAGGTCGTCGTCGGCGCCGGTGTCGAGGTCGTGCTCGGCTGCTGCGTCGTCGTGGGAGCCGGCTGCTGGGTCGTCGTGACCGGCGGCGGCGTGAACGTCGTGGCCGGCGGGGGCGGCGGGGTGTACGGCGGGATGCCGTTGGAGATGTACATCGTCACGGTCGCACCCTTGAGCGCCTTGCCGCTCGGCTGCGTGTAGGCGATGGCGCCGGCCTGCACGCTGCTGTTGACCTGGCTGCCCTCCTTGACCTTGAAACCGGCCTTCTCCAGCGCGGCCCTGGCCTGCGTCGGGCCCTGGCCCGTGACCTCGGGGATGGTGCGCAGGTCGCCGTTGACGACCTTCTTGCTCGGCTTGGCGAAGCGCTTCTTCGCCATCCCCTCCGAGGCCTCGTTCATGATCTCCTGCCAGATCGGCGCCGCGATCGTGCCGCCGAAGACCTGGTCGTAGTACCGGCCGCCGAGGGTGATGCCGTCCATGTCGTACTCGCGGATCGGGGAGCCGACCCAGATCGCGGTGGACAGCTGCGGGGTGTACCCGGCGAACCAGGACTGCTTGTGGTTGTCCGTCGTGCCGGTCTTGCCCGCGGCCTGGCGCCCGTTGGCGAGGTCGAGGCCCGCGGCGGTGCCGCCGGCTTCGAGGGGTCCGAGGAGCAGCTGGGTCACGCCCCTGGCGACGTCCTTGTCGAGGACCTGCTTGCACGGGCGGGGGGTGATCTTCAGCTTCTTGCCGGTCGCCGTCGTGATCGACTCGATCGGGTTGGGCGGGCAGTACTTGCCGTCCGCCGCCAGGGTGGCGTAGCTGGACGCGAGCTGGAGGGGGGAGGTCGAGTCCGAGCCGAGGACGAGGTTGGAGATGGCGTAGTCGCCCTTGACCTTCTTGCCGCCCGCGTAGGTCAGGCCGTAGGGGAGGCCGTAGCCGTCCACCAGGCCCATCTTCGACATGACCTTGGGGATGTTGCACGAGCCGACATCGGAGGCGAGCTGCGCGAAGGCGGTGTTGATCGACTTCTTGGTCATCTCGGCGAGGGTCATCCTGCCGCCGATCTGGTAGTCGTTCGACACGGCCCACGTCGGGTCGTTGGTCGTGCAGCCCTTCTGGAAGTCGCCCGGGGAGAATTCGTGCGGGTTCTTCACGCCGGCCGGGGGAGCGTTGACGGTCGACTTGAGCGGCTTGCCCTTCTCGAGCGCGGCGACGAGGGCGTACATCTTGGCCGTGGAGCCGATGGCGAAGCCGTTGGTGCCGCCGTACTGGGCCGGGACGCTCCACGCCTGCTCGGAGTAGCGGGTCGAGGCCTTCTTGAGGCCGATCTTGTACGTCGAGGTCTGGGCGATCGCCCGGACCTTGCCGGTGCCCGGCTCGACGAGGGCGCCGGCCGCGCCGAACCGCTCCGTGCCGGTGGGGACGCGCTCGGTGAGGTCGTCCTTGAGCTTCTTCTGCCAGTCGCGACGCAGCGTGGTCCTGATCTTCAGACCGCCGGTGTTGACGGCGAGCATGCGTGCGTCGGGGTCGGGCCCGAGCTCGGGCATCGTGCGCAGGTACTGGATGACGTAGTTGCAGAAGTACGGGTCGGCGGCCTTGGAGCAGGTGCCGCCCTCGTTCTTCTTGATCTTCAGCATGTCCTCGACGTCCTTGGCCTTGGCCGCGTCCGCCTGGGCCGGGGTCACCATGCCGAGCTGCTGCATCCGGGTGATGACGAGGTCACGGCGCTCCTGGACCTCGTCGGGGTTGGTGCGCATGTTGAGGCGGCTCGGGGACTGGACCACGCCGGCCAGGGTCGCCGACTCGGCGAGGCCGAGGTCCTTGGCGGGCTTGCTGAAGAAGTGCTGCGCCGCCGCCTCGACCCCGTAGGCCTGGTCGCCGTAGAGGGCCAGGTTGAGGTAGCCGGCGAGGATCTGGTCCTTGGTGTGAGTCTTCTCGACGTTGAGCGCGTACTTGAGCTCCTGCAGCTTGCGGCTGTAGGTCTGCTCCGTCGCCGCCGTGACGCCGGCCTCGTCGCCCTCGGCGCGGGCCTTCTCGACGAGCATGAGTTTCACGTACTGCTGGGTGATCGAGGAACCACCCTGGGTCTCGCCGTCCGAGGCGTTGGACACGAGCGCACGGGTCGTGCCGCGCACGTCGATGCCGCCGTGCTCGTAGAAGCGGCTGTCCTCGATGGCGATCTGCGCCTTGCGCATCGTCGGCGAGATCTTGCTCAGCGGGACGACGACGCGGTTGTCGGCGTAGGGGGTGGCGAGCAGCTTGTCGTCGGCCGAGTAGATCTTCGACTGCTGCGACAAAGCGCTGGCCGTGAACTCGTCATCGAGCTCGTTGAAGGCGGTGGCCGTGGACTTGGCCGCGCCGCCGGTCGCCCCGGCGATCGGGATGACGATGCCCGCACCGACGAGGCCGAGACCCACCGCCACGGCCAGGAAGGCGCCGAGCAGGCGGAAGAGGTGCGGCATCCCTGAGTCAGACATGCGGCACAGGGTAACGAAGCAACCTGTGCGGGTCGGGGACCCCGTGCAGCCGGTCAGCGCCCGGCGAGCGCCTCACCGATCTCGCGCAGGCCCTCGAGGTCGTGGATGTCGAGCGGGTGCGCGGGGACGGTGCCCAGGGGGACGCCCGGGTGGCTGGTGCGGAAGCGGGTGATCACCTGCCGGTGGCGGGCGGCGGTCTCGGCGACCTCCGTGTGCACCCGCAGCAGGGCGGCCGCGAGCTCGTGGCCCCCGGTCTCCTCGAGCTGCACGGCGGCGTCCTCGGCGCGGCCCGCGCCGAGCTGCTTGGCCGAGGCGACCTGCACGCGGTTGACGACGACGCCGGCCAGCGGCATCCGGTCGCTCGCGAGCCGCTCGATGAAGAAGCCGGCCTCGCGGATGGCGTCCCGCTCCGGGGAGGCCACGACCACGAAGGCCGTCTCCGGGCGGGCGAGGAGGGCGTAGGTCTGGTCGGCCCGCTGGCGGAACCCGCCGAACATCGTGTCCATCGCGGCGACGAAGGTCTGCACGTCCCGCAGGAACTCGCCTCCGAGCAGCTTGCTCATGATCCCGCCCGCGACCGAGACGCCGGCGGTGAAGACCTTGAGCGAGGCGCGCCCGCCGACCTTGGCCGGACCGGTGAGCAGGCGGATGAAGCGCCCGTCGAGGAAGGACCCGAGCCGCTTGGGGGCGTCGAGGAAGTCCAGGGCCGAGCGCGACGGCGGGGTGTCGACGATGACCAGGTCCCAGTCACGCGAGCCGTCGGCCATCTGCGCGCGCAGCTGGCCCAGCTTTTCCATCGCCATGTACTCCTGCGTGCCGGCGAAGGAGCTCGACACAGCGATGTAGAAGGGGTTGGTGAGGATCTGCGCGGCCTTGTCGGGGCTGGCGTGGGACTCGACGACCTCGTCGAAGGTCCGTTTCATGTCGAGCATCATCGCGTCGAGCGAGCCACCGGCCGAGGTGTCGATGTCGGCGACGGGCCGCGGGGTGTTGTCGAGCTCCTCGAGCCCGAGCGACTGGGCGAGCCGACGGGCCGGGTCGATCGTCAGCACGACGACCCGCCGCCCCTGCTCAGCCGCCCGCACGGCGAGGGCCGCGGCGGTCGTGGTCTTGCCGACCCCTCCGGAGCCGCAGCAGACGATGATCCGCCGCCCCGGGTCGCCGATGACGGCGTCGAGGTCGAGCACGGGGCCCTGACGGGTCGCCATCACACACCGCCCTGCTCGTCGAGGACCTCGGCGAGCACGCGCAGGTCGCCGGACTCGACCCCGTCGGTGAGGTGGGGCAGCACCCGCAGCGGCACCGGCAGAGCGCCGAGCACCTCGCGCTGCTCGGCCTGGAGCCGTGAGCGGTGGACGTGGTCGGCGCCCTCCCGCAGCAACCCGCTGACGAGCGCAGGTCCCGCCGTGATGTCGACCAGCGCCAGCGCCTCCTCGAGTGCGGTCTGCACCTCCGGTTCGCCCGAGGCGATGGCCTCGGCGTCCTCGTCGGCCACGAGCGGCTGTCGCACGTCGTTGGCGATGACCGAGCCGACCCGCAGGGACAGCTCACCCAGCTCCTCGATGGCGTCGAGCGTCTCCTGCACGGGCATCTCCTCGAGCAGCGTCACGAGGTGCACCGCGGTCGTCGGGCTCTGGAGCATCCGGGTGATCGAGTCGGCCTGGTTGCGGATCGGTCCGACCCTCGCGACCTCGGACACCTCCGAGTTCACTGCGAGGAAGCGGCCGATGCGTCCCGTCGGGGGCGCGTCGAGGATGACGGAGTCGAAGACGGGACGCTTCTTCGCCCCCTTCGTCACCCGCCCGACGGCCTCGTAGACGCGACCGATGAGCAGGACGTCGCGCACGCCGGGGGCGATCGTCGTCGCGAAGTCCACCGCGCCGACCCGCTCGAGCACGGAGCCCGCGCGACCGAGCTTGTAGAACTTCTGCAGGTACTCCAGCAGCGCGGTCTTGGCGTCGACCGACAGGCCGACGACCTCACCGCCCGAGGGGTCGGTCACCAGGGTGCGCTCCTCGGTGCCGAGCGGGGCCACGTCCAGGACCTGGGCCAGACCCTGCCGCCCCTCGACCTCGGCGAGCAGGACGCGCTGGCCACGGGCGGCGAGCGCGAGCGCCATGGCGGTCGCGACGGTCGTCTTGCCCGTGCCGCCCTTGCCGGAGACGACGTGCAACCGCACGGGGGAGGTGGAGGGACCGGTCACGTGATCACCCTACGAGTAGGGTGCGGCCATGACCCAGTGGGAGTACGCAACCGTGCCGCTCATCGTCCACGCGACCAAGCAGATCCTCGACCAGTGGGGCGAGGACGGCTGGGAGCTCGTCCAGGTCCTGCAGGGCGACGGGGGCAACCTCGTGGCCTACCTCAAGCGACCCAGGGCCGCCTGATGGGACGCATCGACGAGCGCCTCGCAGAGCTGTCCATCACCCTGACCGACCCGCCCGCTCCGGCCGGCGCCTACGTCCCGGCCGTCGTCGACGGTGACCACGTCCTCACCTCGGGCCAGCTGCCGCTCGTCGACGGGTCGCTCCCCGCGACCGGTCACGTCGGCGCGGAGGTCGACCCGGAGACCGCGAAGGACCTGGCCCGGACCTGCGCGATCAACGCGCTCGCCGCGATCCGCCAGGCCGTGGGCGACCTCGACCGGGTCGAGCAGGTCGTCAAGGTCGTCGGCTTCGTCTCCAGCGCCCCCGACTTCACGGGGCAGCCGGGGGTCATCAACGGCGCCAGCGAGCTGCTCGGCGAGGTCTTCGGCACCGCGGGTGAGCACGCCCGTTCGGCGGTCGGCGTGGCGGCCCTGCCGCTCGGCTCGCCCGTCGAGGTCGAGGTGACCGTCCGGGTCCGTCACTGATGGCCCAGCGCGACTTCCTGCTGGGAGCCCGGGCCCAGCAGGTCCTCGGGCTCGACGTCGAGCCCTCCGGTGATGGGCCGGTGCGGGCCAAGCTCGCCTCCACCGTCATGCTCCTGCGCGACGACGAGGGCCCGCTCGAGGTCTTCATGCTGCGCCGGGCGGGGTCGATGGCCTTCGCGGCATCGATGCACGTCTTCCCCGGCGGGGGCGTCGACCAGCGCGATGCCGAGGACGAGCTGCCGTGGGCCGGGCCGAGCGTGGCCGAGTGGGCCGAGGAGCTCAGCACCGACGAGGCCAGTGCGCGCATGCTCGTCGCCGCGGCGGTCCGCGAGATCTTCGAGGAGACCGGCGTGCTCCTCGCCTCTCCGGTCGATGACGAAGGGGGCGTCCCCCACCTCGACCCAGCCCTCGCCGCCGAGCTGCGCGCCCGCCTCGTGCGGCGCGAGATCGGTTTCGGCGACGTGCTCCTCGACCAGCACCTCGTCCTGCGCAGCGACCTGCTGCGCTACCGGGCCCACTGGATCACCCCGGAGGTCGAGCCGCGTCGCTACGACACCCGCTTCTTCGTCGCGGCGGTGCCGGAGGGGCAGGACCCCGACGGCGACACGAGCGAGGCCGACCTGTCCGAGTGGGTGCGCCCCTCGGGGGTGCTCGACGCCTTCGCCGACGGCGACCTGCTCCTCATGCCGCCCACGATCGTCTGCCTCGAGCAGCTCGCCGAGGTCAGCACGGTGCGGGCCGCCCTCGACCAGGACGTCGACGTCGCCCCGGTCATGCCGCACCCGGTCCTCACCGAGGCCGGTCCGGCGATGCGGGCCGACCTGCCGTGAGCGCAGCGGTCGCGCCGGAGCCCTCTGCCCCCTTCGGCTCGTGGGCGGGAGGAGCGGTGACCCCGCACGCCTACTGCCTCCTCCAGGGCAACCCCGGGCCGATGACCCTCGACGGGACCAACACGTGGGTCCTCCTCGAGCCCGGTGGCACCGAGGCAATCGTCATCGACCCCGGTGAGGACGAGGCCGCCCATCAGCAGCGGGTCGTCGACCACGTCGCCGCGCTCGGTGCCCGCGTGTCGCGGATCGTGCTCACCCACGGGCACCTCGACCACAGCCAGGGTGCTCCGCGCCTCGCCGACCTGACCCGTGCTCCCGTGCAGGCGGTCGGTCGGGGTCACGACGACCTCGTCGACGGCGACGTGCTGCGGGCCGGCAGCCTCGAGGTGCGGGTCGTGGCGACGCCCGGGCACACGTCCGACTCGGTCTCCTTCGCGCTGACCGCCGACCACGCCCTGCTCACCGGCGACACGATCCTCGGGCGCGGGACGACGGTCGTGGCCCACCCGGACGGCGAGCTCGCGGCCTACCTCGACTCGCTCGAGCGCATCCGCGGGCTCACCGGTGACGGCGAGGTGACCGCGATCCTGCCCGGCCACGGCCCCACGGTCCCCGACGCGGCTGCGATGGTGGACTTCTACCGGAGGCACCGCCGCGAGCGGCTCGAGCAGGTGCGGGCGGCGCTCGCCGACGGGGCCGGCGACGCCGACGCCGTCGTGGCGCGCGTGTACGCCGACGTCGACCGCTCGGTCTGGCCCGCGGCGAGGATGTCCGTCCTCGCCCAGATGGCCCACCTCGAGCAGGTCGGCTGACCGGTACCCCGCGCACGACGAGGGCCCGGATGCTCGTGCATCCGGGCCCTCGTCGTGCCAGGGGTCAGCGTGCGCGACGCTGCAGGCGCTCGACGTCGGTGAGCAGGACCGCGCGGGCCTCGAGGCGCAGCCAGCCGCGCGAGGCGAAGTCGGCCAGCGCCTTGTTGACCGTCTCGCGGGAGGCGCCGACGAGCTGGGCGAGCTCCTCCTGGGTGAGGTCGT
The DNA here is from genome assembly GCF_039636765.1 of Janibacter terrae. Lineage (NCBI taxonomy): Bacteria > Bacillati > Actinomycetota > Actinomycetes > Micrococcales > Intrasporangiaceae > Janibacter > Janibacter terrae. The sequence goes on along the minus strand of NZ_CP144167.1, from coordinate 3,416,518 downwards.
GGGCGACCATGACGCCCTCCTCGACCGGGCGGCCGAAGCGCTGGCTCAGCTCGAGCAGCGCCTTCGCGACGCGACCGGGGACGTCGGTGAAGACGAGGTCGGCGAGGTTCTCGTTGGTGCGGCGCAGGCGGCGGGCCAGCGCGGCGAGCAGCGTGCCGGCGATGCGTGGGTGCGCCCCGAGGAGCTGCGTGAGCTGCTCGTTGCCGAGCCCGATGAGCTGCGTCTCGGCGACGGCGGTGGCGGTCGCGGTGCGCGTCCCGGGGTCGAAGAGGCTGAGCTCGCCGAGCATCTCGGACGGACCGAGGATCGCCAGCAGGTTCTCCCGGCCGTCGGTCGAGGTGCGGCCGAGCTTGATCTTGCCCTCGGTGATCACGTACAACCGGTCGCCCTGGTCGCCCTCGTTGAAGAGGACGTCCCCACGCTCCATGCGCACGGGGGTCATGGTCGCCATCACCTCGGCGGCGGAGTCGTCGTCAAGGGTCGCGAAGAGCGGGGCGCGGCGTACGACATCGAGGTTCACAGAGGGCAGTGTGCCACGGGGCACCTGCCGTAGGGGGCCTAGGCTGCGGGGGTGTCTGCCGAACGCGTCGAGTCCCCGCTCGCCCTGGTCCGCCGTGCCCGCAGGATGTACCGGATGCTGCACGAGCGCTACCCGTACGCCCACTGCGAGCTCGACTTCGACACCCCGCTGCAGCTGCTCGTCGCGACGGTGCTGTCCGCGCAGACGACCGATGTCACGGTCAACAAGGTGACACCGCTCCTCTTCTCCCGGTGGCCGACGGCTGCCGACCTCGCCGCCGCTGAGCGCACGGAGATGGAGGAGGTCCTGCGGCCCACGGGCTTCTTCCGGGCCAAGACCGCCTCCGTCCTCGCACTGGGCGCCGCGATCGTCGAGCGGCACGAAGGGGAGGTCCCGCCCCGCCTCGCCGACCTCGTCAAGCTGCCCGGCGTGGGCCGCAAGACCGCCAACGTCGTCCTGGGCAATGCCTTCGGGGTCCCGGGGATCACCGTCGACACGCACTTCGGCCGGCTCGCCCGTCGCATGGGCTGGACGGACGAGGAGGACCCGGTCAAGGTCGAGCACGCGGTCGGTGAGCTCTTCCCCCGCAAGGACTGGACGATGCTCAGCCACGTCCTGATCTTCCACGGCCGACGCACCTGCCACGCCCGCCGCCCCGCGTGCGGCGCCTGCCCGGTCGCCCGGCTGTGCCCCTCCTACGGTGTGGGGGAGACCGACCCGGACAAGGCCGCCAAGCTCCTCAGGTACGAGCTCGCTCCCGGTGCGCAGGCGGCGACGCGATGACGGCGCTCGTGCGTCCCCCGGAGTGGCTGCTGCGGGCGGAGGAGAACCTGCGGGCCGACCAGCCCGCCTGGTTCAGGGACTTCGCGCCCCCGCAGGACGTCGCCCGTCGGTCCGCGGTCCTCATGCTCGTGGCGCAGGGGGAACGGGGGCACGACATCGTGCTCACCGAGCGCTCGCACGCGCTGCGCAGCCACGCGGGCCAGGTCTCCTTCCCGGGAGGTCGGCTCGACCCCGGCGAGGGGCCGGTCGAGGCCGCCCTGCGCGAGACGTGGGAGGAGGTCGGGGTCGACCCGCAGGGCGTGGAGGTCGTCGGGTCCTTCCCCGACCTGTGGCTCAGCCCCTCGCAGAACGCCGTGACGCCGGTCCTCGGCTGGTGGGGTGCGCCCGGCCCGCTGCGGGTCGTCGACCCGGGCGAGGTCGCCCGCGTCGAGCGGATCCCCGTGGACGACCTCGTGGACCCGGCCAACCGCTTCACGGTGAAGGGACCGAGCGGTTACGTCGGGCCGGGTTTCGAGGTGGCCGACCTCTTCGTGTGGGGCTTCACCGCCCAGCTGCTCTCGGTGCTGCTCGACGCCTCGGGACTCACCCGGCCCTGGGACGACGGCAGACGGCGCCGCCTCCCGTTGCGCTTCGTGCGCCAGTACGTCAGTGCGTCGGGTGGGCGATGGCCAACCACTCGATGAGGGCCGAGGTGGTCTCCGTGGGAGCCTCCTCAGGGACGAAGGCCCCCGCGCCGGCCATGGTCCGCACGGTGAGCGGGCCGGAGACATGGCGTTCGCACTCGGCGGCCATCGTCGTCAGGGAGGTGGGGTCCTCGGAGCCGTGCAGGTGCAGGACCGGGACCTCGATGCGGGCCTTGACCCGCTGCAGGTAGCGGACCCCCTGCGGGGTGAGCCGGCAGCGGTACAACCAGCGGTGGTACTCCGCGGCGGCCACCCCGGCGAAGGGGAAGGACATCGCCTCGGTGTAGCGCTCGACGACCTCGTCGGTGATCCACGCATGGTCCGGCCCGGACCACGCGCGCAACCGTCGGGCCACGCTCGGTGACTGGCGCTCGGAGGCGAAGGGGGTCTGCATCGCCCGCAGGTACCGGTTGGCGCGCCACTGGACCGGGTGGCGCCACATCGCGTGGTGGAAGACCGCCGGGTGGGGCATGCCGATCGGGGCGATCGCCGCGGTCACCTCGGGATGGTGCGTGGGCATGCTCCACACGAAGGTCGCGCCGAGCCCGAGCCCGACGAAGGCGACCCTCTCGGCGCCCAGGCTGCGCACGATCGCCGCGAGGTCGTCGCACGCCGTCGGCGCGTCGTACCCGCTCGGCGGCTTGTCGCTCGCCCCGAAGCCGCGCAGGTCGACGGCCACGGCGCGGTAGCCGGCGGCGGCGACGGCCGGCAGCTGCGCACGCCAGGCCCACCAGAACTGCGGGTAGCCGTGCACGAAGAGGACGACGGGCCCGGTCCCCGTCGTGGTGACGTGGAACCGGGCCCCGTTGGCGGAGATGAAGCGGTGCTCCCACGGACCCTCGACGAGGGCGGCCGCGGCGTCGGGCGGGTTCAGCTGCCCGGCTTGATCGCGGCAACCGTCTCCTGCGCGTTGCGGATCGCCTTCTGCGGGACGGTGTTCTCCTTGGCCTTCTTGAGGGCCTTCAGGCCGATGAGGCCGAGCACCGCGGCGATCGCGAGGAGCACGACGGTGACGATGAGGTAGCCGGCCCACAGGGGCAGCCAGATCGCGATGACCTGGGCGAGGGTGTGGAAGAGGAAGATCAGCCCGAGGAGCCCGAGGAAGGCGGCGCCGCCGAGCAGGGCGGCCCCCTTGCCGCCGAAGGACAGGCCCTTGGTGACCTCCGCCTTGGCGAGCTTGATCTCGCTCTGGACCAGGGCCGAGATGTCGTGCGAGGCGTCGGCGACGAGTTGGCCGACGGTGCGCTCGGTCTCCCCGGGCGCGGGCTGACCGATCCGCCGACGCGTGGCGGGATCGCTGCTGCCGGTGGTGGTGCGGGGCTGGTCGTTGCTCATGCTGCTCCTGGTCCCAGTGGATCGGGTGCCACAACCGGGGTGGCCTGTGCATGAGCCAGCCTACCCACGAGTCGGCTGGGTTCGCGGTCACAGCAGTGCGGCCCGCCAGGCGGCCTGTCGGTGCCCGAGGGCGAAGGGGGAGGAACAGGACGACGAAGTCCGGGTGAACCTTCCCGCGCCACACCCGGGATCGGCGACCCCGGCGGGCGAAGGGGGGGACCATCGAGACATGACCTACGGCGAGGAGACGGAGCCTCTCGCGATCGCGCACCGCGGTGGCGCGCACCTCGCGCCCGAGAACACCCTGGCGGCCTTCTCGATGTCGACGGCGCTGGGGCTGCGCTACCTGGAGTCGGACATCAGGCTCACCGCCGATGGAGAGCTCGTCTGCTTCCACGACGAGGTGCTCGACCGGTGCACGACGGGCACGGGTCGGATCGGCGCGCGCACCCTGGCGGACCTGCGCCGCACCGTGCGCGTCCGGGGGACGGAGCCGATCCCCACGCTCGAGGAGGCGCTGACGACCTTCCCGGACGCGTGCTTCACCGTCGACCTGAAGAACCGGGCGGCCATCGCGCCCATGGCCCGCCTCCTCCAGCGCCGTGACTTCGCCGAGCGGGTGTGCGTCGCCGGTGCGTGGGACGGGTGGCTGCAGCTGCTCGCCTCCCAGGCGCCCCACCTGCGCACCGCGCTCGGGTGGCGATCGCTCGTCGCCCTGATCTCCGCGTCCAAGGCGGGTGTGCAGCCACCGTCGTCGGTGGTGCGGGGTCGGTTCGCCCACGTCCCCGTCCGTCTCGGGCGGCTGCCCATCCACTCGCCCTCCCTCGTGCGGCGGGCACACCGGCTGGGCGTGCGGGTGGTGGTGTGGACCGTCGACGAGCCGGGGCTGATGCACGAGCTCCTCGACATGGGTGTGGACGGGATCATCACCGACCGGCCGGACGTCCTGCGCACGGTGATGATCAGCCGCGGGACGTGGACCCCCATGCGGGGAGACACCCAGAACCCCGGAATACCGGTCGATTTGGCAACCTCGGGATCGGTGTCCTAGTGTTCTCGATGTCAGCCCGACAGGGAGGAACGGACACCAAGCGGTGACTCGCTGAAGTCGCCCCAGGCAGGCCGGTCCCACGAGTTGACAGCCCCCAACCGATGTACGCGGATCAGGTCGGCGGCCACCCAGGTGGTCGCGGACAGACAAGATCCGGGGATTTGGAACCGAGCAGCTGCGCTGCTACGGTGGGCCACCGCTGAAGATCCAAGCGCGATCAGCGTCGGCCGCTCCGAGAGCGGATCACGAAGTTGACGCCCAAGCGTGGACAGCGGTAAGTTTGAGAAGTTGCCCCTTGTGCGGGCCGCCTGGTTTGGGTGGTGTGTGTGGGGTGTGCGTGTGAATCTTGAGAACTCAACAGCGTGTCAAAAATCGATGCCAATACCTCGTTCTGGCTGATTGTGGTTCGACTCTATTGTGGGGTTGGGCCTGGTTGGTTGGAGTGAAATTTTTTCCTTTGGTTGACAAGAGATTCAAACAGCGATTGCGCTGGTTGTTCTTGCTCAGTCATGGTTCAGCCCTTTGTTGGGTTATGGATTGCTCCCTTTGAGCCTTTTGGGTTCGGGGGGTGTTGATCATCAACGGAGAGTTTGATCCTGGCTCAGGACGAACGCTGGCGGCGTGCTTAACACATGCAAGTCGAACGGTGAAGCTTGGAGCTTGCTTCGAGTGGATCAGTGGCGAACGGGTGAGTAACACGTGAGCAACCTGCCCCAGACTCTGGAATAAGCGCTGGAAACGGCGTCTAATACTGGATATGTGACGGACCTGCATGGGTACCGTCTGGAAAGTTTTTCGGTTTGGGATGGGCTCGCGGCCTATCAGCTTGTTGGTGAGGTAATGGCTCACCAAGGCGACGACGGGTAGCCGGCCTGAGAGGGCGACCGGCCACACTGGGACTGAGACACGGCCCAGACTCCTACGGGAGGCAGCAGTGGGGAATATTGCACAATGGGCGAAAGCCTGATGCAGCGACGCCGCGTGAGGGATGACGGCCTTCGGGTTGTAAACCTCTTTCAGCAGGGAAGAAGCGAAAGTGACGGTACCTGCAGAAGAAGCACCGGCTAACTACGTGCCAGCAGCCGCGGTAATACGTAGGGTGCGAGCGTTGTCCGGAATTATTGGGCGTAAAGAGCTTGTAGGCGGTTTGTCGCGTCTGCTGTGAAAATCCGGGGCTCAACCCCGGACTTGCAGTGGGTACGGGCAGACTAGAGTGTGGTAGGGGAGACTGGAATTCCTGGTGTAGCGGTGAAATGCGCAGATATCAGGAGGAACACCGATGGCGAAGGCAGGTCTCTGGGCCACTACTGACGCTGAGAAGCGAAAGCATGGGGAGCGAACAGGATTAGATACCCTGGTAGTCCATGCCGTAAACGTTGGGCGCTAGGTGTGGGACTCATTCCACGAGTTCCGTGCCGCAGCTAACGCATTAAGCGCCCCGCCTGGGGAGTACGGCCGCAAGGCTAAAACTCAAAGGAATTGACGGGGGCCCGCACAAGCGGCGGAGCATGCGGATTAATTCGATGCAACGCGAAGAACCTTACCAAGGCTTGACATATACCGGAAACTTCCAGAGATGGTTGCCCCCTTTGGGTCGGTATACAGGTGGTGCATGGTTGTCGTCAGCTCGTGTCGTGAGATGTTGGGTTAAGTCCCGCAACGAGCGCAACCCTCGTTCTATGTTGCCAGCACGTAATGGTGGGGACTCATGGAAGACTGCCGGGGTCAACTCGGAGGAAGGTGGGGATGACGTCAAATCATCATGCCCCTTATGTCTTGGGCTTCACGCATGCTACAATGGCCGGTACAAAGGGCTGCGATACCGCAAGGTGGAGCGAATCCCAAAAAACCGGTCTCAGTTCGGATTGGGGTCTGCAACTCGACCCCATGAAGTCGGAGTCGCTAGTAATCGCAGATCAGCAACGCTGCGGTGAATACGTTCCCGGGCCTTGTACACACCGCCCGTCAAGTCACGAAAGTCGGTAACACCCGAAGCCGGTGGCCCAACCCTTGTGGGGGGAGCCGTCGAAGGTGGGACTGGCGATTGGGACTAAGTCGTAACAAGGTAGCCGTACCGGAAGGTGCGGCTGGATCACCTCCTTTCTAAGGAGCACTGGCCTGGTCCATTCGTGGGCTGGGTTCATGTAGAGCTTGGTTTGTCGGCGTATGTCCGGCACCGAGTGCTCTGGGTGGAACATCGATTATTTGACGCTCGTGGCTCGTGCTGGTGAGTACCTGCGCTCCTTTGGGGGGTGTGGTGGAAAGCTGGTGCTGGGTGGCGGGTGTCTGGCACGTTGTTGGGTCCTGAGGGTTCACGCGAGTGAAGCTTCGGGCCGGCTCTCCTTCTGAGGGGGGTTGGTTGTGGGCCTCGCCTGGTGGCGTACCGCATCGCGTTTGCGTGGTGTTGGCGTCACGGTTTGGTGGGGTGCCGCCCGTATGTTGAGAACTACACAGTGGACGCGAGCATCTTTGTGGCTCAAGTTTTTAAGGGCGCACGGTGGATGCCTTGGTACCAGGAACCGAAGAAGGACGTAGGAATCTGCGATAAGCCTCGGGGAGTCGATAACCAGACTTTGATCCGAGGATTTCCGAATGGGGAAACCCGGCTGGAGGCAAGTCCAGTCACTCCCGGCTGAATATATAGGCCGGGTAGAGGGAACGCGGGGAAGTGAAACATCTCAGTACCCGCAGGAAGAGAAAACAACAGTGATTCCGTGAGTAGTGGCGAGCGAAAGCGGATGAGGCCAAACCGGTCATGTGTGATAGCTGTCAGGCGTTGCATGTCCGGGGTTGTGGGAGCTTTTGCTCGGAGCTGACACTTCGGGGTGGAGTAAGAAATCCATGTCATAGTCGAAGGGTCTTGAATGGCCCGGCACAGAGGGTGCGACCCCCGTAGACGAAATGTCGTGGACTCCATGGAGAGATTTCCCAAGTAGCACGGGGCCCGAGAAATCCCGTGTGAATCTGGCGGGACCACCCGCTAAGCCTAAATATTCCCTGGTGACCGATAGCGGACAAGTACCGTGAGGGAAAGGTGAAAAGTACCCCGGGAGGGGAGTGAAATAGATCCTGAAACCGTGCGCTTACAATCCGTCGGAGCCTCCTTGTGGGGTGACGGCGTGCCTTTTGAAGAATGAGCCTGCGAGTTAGTGCTCAGTGGCGAGGTTAACCCGTGTGGGGAAGCCGTAGCGAAAGCGAGTCCGAACAGGGCGTTTTAGTCGCTGGGTCTAGACCCGAAGCGGAGTGATCTACCCATGGCCAGGTTGAAGCGACGGTAAGACGTCGTGGAGGACCGAACCCACTTAGGTTGAAAACTGAGGGGATGAGCTGTGGGTAGGGGTGAAAGGCCAATCAAACTCCGTGATAGCTGGTTCTCCCCGAAATGCATTTAGGTGCAGCGTCACGTGTTTCTTACCGGAGGTAGAGCTACTGGATAGCTAATGGGCCTCACCAGGTTACTGACGTTAGCCAAACTCCGAATGCCGGTAAGTGAGAGCGTGGCAGTGAGACTGCGGGGGATAAGCTCCGTAGTCGAGAGGGAAACAGCCCAGATCACCAGCTAAGGTCCCTAAGCGTGTGCTAAGTGGAAAAGGATGTGGAGTTGCCGTGACAACCAGGAGGTTGGCTTAGAAGCAGCCACCCTTTAAAGAGTGCGTAATAGCTCACTGGTCAAGTGATTCCGCGCCGACAATGTAGCGGGGCTCAAGCACACCACCGAAGCTGTGGCATTGACACACTGCTCGGCACCTTTGGTGTCCAGGCGTGTTGATGGGTAGGGGAGCGTCGTGTGGCGAGCGAAGCGGCGGAGTGATCCAGCCGTGGATGCCACACGAGTGAGAATGCAGGCATGAGTAGCGAAAGACGGGTGAGAAACCCGTCCGCCGAATATCCAAGGGTTCCAGGGTCAAGCTAATCTGCCCTGGGTAAGTCGGGACCTAAGGCGAGGCCGACAGGCGTAGTCGATGGACATCCGGTTGATATTCCGGAACCGGCGAAGAACCGCCCATGATGAATCCAGTGATGCTAAACGCCTGAAGCTCACCGTAGATGCCCTTCGGGGTGTCGTTGGTGGGTGGAACGTGTGACCCTATCTGGTAGTAGTCAAGCAATGGGGAGACGCAGGAAGGTAGCCTCCGCGTGGCGATGGTTGTCCACGTCCAAGGGTGTAGGGAGTCAGGTAGGCAAATCCGCCTGGCACATATCCTGAGACCTGATAGTGACCGCCTCTGGCGGGAAGCAGGGTGATCCTATGCTGCCGAGAAAATCCTCTAGCGAGGTTCTAGCCGCCCGTACCCCAAACCGACTCAGGTGGATAAGTAGAGAATACTAAGGCGATCGAGTGAATCGTGGTTAAGGAATTCGGCAAAATGCCCCCGTAACTTCGGGAGAAGGGGGGCCCGGATTCTGAAGCCCCTTGCGGGCTAGGAAGATGGGCCGCAGAGACCAGGGAGAAGCGACTGTTTACTAAAAACACAGGTCCGTGCGAAGTCGCAAGACGATGTATACGGACTGACGCCTGCCCGGTGCTGGAAGGTTAAGAGGACCGGTTAGCCCCTTGTGGGCGAAGCTGAGAATTTAAGCCCCAGTAAACGGCGGTGGTAACTATAACCATCCTAAGGTAGCGAAATTCCTTGTCGGGTAAGTTCCGACCTGCACGAATGGCGTAACGACTTCTCCACTGTCTCAACCGCGAACTCGGCGAAATTGCATTACGAGTAAAGATGCTCGTTACGCGCAGCAGGACGGAAAGACCCCGGGACCTTCACTATAGCTTGGTATTGGTGATCGGGACGGCTTGTGTAGGATAGGTGGGAGACTGTGAAGCATGCACGCCAGTGTGTGTGGAGTCATCGTTGAAATACCACTCTGGTCGTTCTGGTTATCTAACCTCGGTCCGTGATCCGGATCAGGGACATTGCCTGGTGGGTAGTTTAACTGGGGCGGTTGCCTCCTAAAATGTAACGGAGGCGCTCAAAGGTTCCCTCAGCCTGGTTGGCAATCAGGTGGCGAGTGCAAGTGTACAAGGGAGCTTGACTGCGAGACAGACATGTCGAGCAGGGACGAAAGTCGGAACTAGTGACCCGACGGTGGCTTGTGGAAGCGCCGTCGCTCAACGGATAAAAGGTACCCCGGGGATAACAGGCTGATCTTCCCCAAGAGTCCATATCGACGGGATGGTTTGGCACCTCGATGTCGGCTCGTCGCATCCTGGGGGTGGAGTATCTCCCAAGGGTTGGGCTGTTCGCCCATTAAAGCGGCACGCGAGCTGGGTTTAGAACGTCGTGAGACAGTTCGGTCCCTATCCGCTGTGCGCGTAGGAAACTTGAGAGAGGCTGACCCTAGTACGAGAGGACCGGGTTGGACGAACCTCTGGTGTGTGAGTTGTTCTGCCAAGGGCACCGCTCATTAGCTACGTTCGGGAGTGATAACCGCTGAAAGCATCTAAGCGGGAAGCATGTCTCAAGATGAGGTTTCCATGGAGCTTGCTCCGAGAGGCTCCCAGTAGACTACTGGGTTGATAGGCCAGATGTGGAAGTGCAGCAATGCATGGAGCTGACTGGTACTAATAAGCCGATAACTTGATACACACACAACATCTGTTGCGTAACAAAAGATTGACTCGCGTCCACTGTGCAGTTCCCGAGATACGGTCGGGACACTGTCCACGTATTTCCATAGAGTTTCGGCTGTCATAGCGAGGGGGAAACGCCCGGTCCCATTCCGAACCCGGAAGCTAAGCCCTTCAGCGCCGATGGTACTGCACTGGTGACGGTGTGGGAGAGTAGGACGCAGCCGGACAAACATTGAGCCAAAGCCCTCGACGAGTCGTCGAGGGCTTTGGTGTGTCCTGGGGCGGGTGCACACCCGTCGCTGCAGGACGACCCAGGCGAAAGAGGGGCCCCGCCGGCACGATGCCGGCGGGGCCCCCTTCGTCGTGCTCGGACCTGCGTCAGCCGTCCGAGGGCTTGTTCATGCCGTCCTTGATGAGGTTCATGACGGACGAGTCCGCGAGCGTGGTGACGTCACCGACCTCTCGGTTCTCCGCCACGTCCTTCAGCAGCCGCCGCATGATCTTGCCGGAACGGGTCTTGGGCAGCTCCTCGACGATCATGATCGAGCGCGGCTTGGCGATCGGACCGATCTCCTTTGCCACGTGGCCACGCAGCTCCTGGACGAGCTCCTCGCCCTGGGTCCCGGAGTCGGCACCTTCCTGCCGGAGGATGACGAAGGCGACCACCGCCTGGCCGGTCGTCTCGTCGCTCGCGCCGACCACGGCGGCCTCGGCCACCCTGGGGTGCGAGACGAGCGCGGACTCGATCTCCGCCGTGGACAGCCGGTGACCGGAGACGTTCATGACGTCGTCGACCCGGCCGAGGATCCAGATGTTGCCGTCGGCGTCGTACTTCGCCCCGTCACCGGCGAAGTAGTACTCGGGGCCGAAGCGGCTCCAGTAGGTGTCCTTGTAGCGCTCTGGGTCCCCCCAGATGCCGCGCAGCATGGCGGGCCACGGCTTGGTGAGCACGAGGTATCCGACCTGCTCGGGCTCGGTGAGCGGCTGGCCCTCGTCGTCGAGGATCTCCGCGCTGATGCCCGGGATGGGCCTCTGCGAGCTGCCCGGCTCGAGCGTCGTCACCCCGGGGAGGGGGGAGTTCATGATGGCGCCGGTCTCGGTCTGCCACCACGTGTCCACGATGGGGGCGGTGCCCGCACCGATGACATCGCGGTACCAGCGCCACGCCTCGGGGTTGATCGGCTCACCGACGGAGCCGAGCACCCGGATGGAGGAGAGGTCGTACTTCTTGGGGATCTCCTCGCCCCACTTCATGAAGGTGCGGATGGCGGTGGGGGCGGTGTAGAGGATGCTCACCTTGTACTTCTCGACGATCTCCCAGAACACGCCCTGGTGCGGGCTGTCGGGGGTCCCCTCGAAGATCACCTGGGTCGCCCCGTTGGCGAGCGGCCCGTAGACGATGTAGCTGTGACCGGTCACCCAGCCGATGTCGGCGGTGCACCAGTAAACGTCGGTCTCGGGATGAAGGTCGTGGACGACGGAGTTGGTGTAGGCGTTCTGCACGAGGTAGCCGCCGGAGGTGTGCAGGATCCCCTTCGGCTTCCCCGTCGTCCCGGAGGTGTAGAGGATGAAGAGCGGGTGCTCGCTGTCGTGCGGCTGCGGCTCGTGCTGGTCGGAGGCGCTGTCGACGACGTCGTGCCACCAGACGTCGCGCGAGTCGTCCCAGTCGACGTCCATGCCGGTGCGCTTGACGACGAGCACCTTCTCCGCGGTCGTACCCTGGACGGCGTGGTCGACGGCGGCCTTGAGCGGCATCGACTTGCCCTTGCGGAACTGCCCGTCCGTGGTCACGACGACCTTGGCCTCGCCGTCCTCGATGCGCGTCCTGAGCGCGTCGGAGGAGAAGCCGCCGAAGACGACCGAGTGGGGCGCGCCGATGCGCGCGCAGGCGAGCATCGTGATGACCGCCTCCGGGATCATCGGCATGTAGACGGCGACGCGATCCCCCTTCGTCACTCCGAGCGACTCGAGGGCATTGGCCGCCTTGCAGACCTCGCGCTGGAGGTCCGCGTACGTGATCGTGCGGTCGTTGCCGTCCGCGGCGACGACGTGGAGGGCGACGCGGTCACCGTTGCCGGCCTCGACGTGCCGGTCGACGCAGTTGTAGGCGACGTTCAGCTCGCCGCCGAGGTACCACTTGGCGAAGGGGGCCTCGCTCCAGTCGAGCGTGGTGTCGAAGTCCTTGGACCACGTGACGTACTCCCGGGCTCGTGCCGCCCAGAATCCCTCGTGGTCCGCCGCTGCCTCGTCGTAGAGCGCTGCCTTGCCGTTCGCCTGTGCGGCGAACTCGGTGCTCGGGGCGTAGTCCGACACATGTCCTCCTCATCGAGAGCCCGCGCGACGGTGCGCGGACGTGGTGTACGTCTCCACCTTGGCCCGCGGGGGCGGTGAGCACAACGTGGTCCCACGGACCGTCGCCGGGCGCGGGGGAGCAGGCGACGAGCGGTCGAGGGGAGTGTGGTCACCCTGCACAGCCTCCGGACCGACCGCGCCGCGCCACCCTGAGCACAGTGACCAGTGATCGGTGCGAGCGTGGCCCCCTCCGCCGCGATCTGGGACGGTTGGGTGATCACAAGGAGGTGGTTGACGTGTTCACCGAAGGACAGTTGTACTCGCCCGTGACCGAACACGCAGACGGCAGCGTCGAGGTGCACCTGGCGGACACGCACCCGGGCCGTGAGGACCCGGAGTACCTGCGGCGACGGGGCGAGATCGCCGGCGCCGCCCTCGCGTGGGAGCGCGGCTCGCAGCCCGTCCCGACCATCACCTACTCCGAGCGGGAGCACGAGGTCTGGCGCACGGTGAGCGCCGAGCTCGCCCCGCTCCACGAGCGGTACGCGCACAGCGAGTACCTCGCGGCCAAGGAGCGGCTGGCGCTGCCGACCGACCACGTGCCCCAGCTCGCGGAGGTCGGCGAGCGCCTGGTCCCGCTCACCGGGTGGACCTACGTCTGCGCGCCGGGGCTGGTGCCGCTGCGTGACTTCTACGCGGACCTGGGCAGCCGCACCTTCAACTCCACGCAGTACCTGCGCCATGACTCCCAGCCGTTGTACACGCCCGAGCCGGACATCATCCACGAGGTGATCGGGCACGCCAACCAGCTCGCCAGCCCGCGGTTCGCCGCCATCACGCAGGCTGCCGGGCGCGCCTCCCTGCGCCTCGAGACGCAGGAGGCGATGAAGCTCGTCGCGGACGTCTTCTGGTTCTCCATCGAGTTCGGCGTGATGCGCGAGCACGGCGAGGCCAAGGCGTACGGGGCCGGGATCCTCTCGAGCTACGGCGAGATCCAGGAGTTCGGCCACATGGAGATCCGCGAGCTCGACCTCGCCGACATGGGCACCCTCAACTACGACATCACGGCCTACCAGCCGGTGCTCTTCGCCGCCGAGTCGCTGACGCACCTCGAGGACGTCGTCGGCGAGTTCTTCACGACGGTCGACGACGACGCGGCGGCGGCGCTGCGTGCCGAGGCGGGCCGGCGGGGGCTCGTCCCCGGCTAGGGAGCCTCGACGAGGGCCGCGATGCCGGTGAGCACGATGCCCAGCCCCGTCCCGAACTCCGCGGGGGAGCGCGGCGGCGGGGCGATGCCCGAGCGGGTGGCCTGGTCGTGCGACTGGGCGACGTACGCGTGCCCGTAGACGAAGTGCAGCAGCGTGCTGGCCGCCGTCGATGCGAGGTCCTCCTCCAGCCCGGCATCGGCGAGCAGCTCGCCCACCTCCGCGGCGGGTGCCTGCCCGCCCATGCCGAAGGCCCACATGCTCATGACGAGGTCGGCGCCGTCCGGGTAGGCGGTGACGGCAGCGTGCAGGTCCGTGCAGCGGCGGTGGGCGCGTTCGCGCCAGTCGGCGCCCGGTGCCGACGGGTGCTGCGGCCCGCGGCGCAGGATCTCGTCGGCGACCGCCCCGAGGAGCGCCTGCTTGTTGGGCACGTGGTGGTAGATCGCGCTCTGCTGCACCCCGAGCTCGGTGCCGATGGCCCGCATCGTCAGGTCGGGCAGGCCGACCCGCGCGAGGATCGACAGGGCGGTCTCGACGACCAGCGCGTGGGTGAGCGGCCGGCGGGGGGAACGAGGGGATGGCACGGTCCCGACCCTATGACGACGAAGGGGGGGAGGGCCGCAGCTCTCCCCCCCTTCGTCTCGCGCTGACCGGACGGTCAGTGCTCGACCACCTCGGCCACGCCGTGTCCGGTGAGGCTGCGGACCTCCATCTCCGCGAACTTGGCCCGGTTGAACTCCTTGCTCGTCACGGTGCCGAGCCAACCGAGGAAGAACCCGAGCGGGATCGAGACGAGGCCGGGGTTGTCCAGCGGGAACCAGCTGAAGTCCACGTCCTGCAGCATCGAGGGCGACTTGCCGGTCAGCGGGTCGATCGGCTTGCCGGACACCACGGGCGAGAAGACGATCAGCAGGAGCGCGGAGGACAGACCGCCGTACATCGACCACAGCGCACCCCGGGTGTTGAAGCGCTTCCAGAAGAGGCTGTAGAGGATGGTCGGCAGGTTGGCGCTCGCCGCGACCGCGAAGGCCAGGGCCACGAGGAAGGCGATGTTCTGGTCCTTGGCGAGCATGCCGCCGAGGATCGCCACGACGCCGGTGCCGACCGCCGCGTACCTCGAGACCTTGACCTCGGCGTCCTGCGAGGCCTGGCCCTTCTTGAAGACCTGGTTGTACAGGTCGTGGGCGACGCTCGCGCTGGCGGTGATGGTCAGGCCGGCGACCACGGCGAGGATCGTCGCGAAGGCGATGCCGGAGACGATGCCGAGGAGGACCGACCCGCCGAGCTCGTAGGCGAGAAGCGGGGCGGCGGCGTTGGCCTTGCCGGGAGCGTTGGCGATGACCTCCGGGCCGACGAGGGCGCCGGCGCCGTAGCCGATGACCAGGGTCAGCAGGTAGAAGCCACCGATGAGCCAGATGGCCCACTCGACCGACTTGCGCGCCTGCTTGCTCGTCGGAACCGTGTAGAAGCGCTGCAGCACGTGCGGCAGGCCGGCGGTGCCGAGGACCAGGGCGAGCGAGAGCGAGATGAAGTCGATCTTCGTGGTGAGGTTCTTGCCGTACTTCAGGCCCGGCTCGAGGAGCTTCTCGCCCGCCGCGGGGTTCTTGTCGACGGCGGCCTGCATGACACTCGAGAGGTTCATGCCGAACTTGCTGAGGACCCAGACGGTCATCACGGCGACCGCGAAGATCAGGAGCACCGCCTTGATCATCTGCACCCAGGTCGTGCCCTTCATCCCACCGATCATCACGTAGGCGACCATGACGATGCCCACGACCGCGATGACGACGTTCTGCGCCGCCGACCCGTCGACGCCGAGCAGCAGCGAGACGAGGCCGCCGGCGCCGGCCATCTGCGCGAGCAGGTAGAAGAAGGAGACGGCGAGGACCGAGCTGGCCGTCGCGATGCGCATGGGGCGCTGCTGGAGCCGGTAGGACAGCACGTCCGCGAGGGTGAACCGGCCGGTGTTGCGGAAGAGCTCGGCCACGAGCAGGAGGGCGACGAGCCACGCCACGAGGAAGCCGATGGAGTAGAGGAAGCCGTCGTAGCCCTGGAGGGCGATGGCGCCGGCGATGCCGAGGAAGCTCGCGGCGGACAGGTAGTCGCCGGCGATGGCCAGGCCGTTCTGCCGACCGGAGAAGGAGGCCCCACCGGTGTACATCTGGCTGGCCGTCTTGTGGCCCGAGGCCACCTTGATGACGATCGCGAGGGTCACGACGACGAAGACGACGAAGATCGAGATGTTGAGCGCGGGGGAGCCGGTCTGCTCGGCCGCGACGAGTGCGGGGATCATCCGTCCACCTCCGGGGTCCCGTGGGCGCCGACCTGGGCGGCGACGGCCTCGGCCTGCGGGTCGAGGACCCGGCTGGCCCAGCGGACGTAGGCGATGGTGATCGCGAAGGTCGTGACGAACTGGCCGAGGCCGAGGATCACGCCGATGTTGATGTTGCCGAAGACCTTGGTCGACATGAAGCCGGGGGCGAACATCGACAGCAGCACGTAGAGGAAGTACCACGCGAGGAAGAACGCGGTGACGGGGAAGACGAAGCCGCGGAAGGTGCGGCGCAGGTCGCCGAACTCCTTCGACTCCTGGACGGCGATGTAGCGCTCGCCGAGCGATTGAGCGTCGCTGCTCATGGCTCACCTCCGGTTAGGGGGAGACCCGGACAGCGGTGGCCGGGTCGGGACCAGAGTGGACCGCCCGGTCCGTCCCCGGGGCCACCGCGCGCGGGCTCGCGGTCGGCGGGAGCACCCGTCGCCGTGCGGACCACGAGCGTGCGCCGAGCGGCCCCGTGGACGCGACGAACGGTCAACCGGTCTCCACGAGGACGTCCTCGGGCGTGTGCAGCCGGGTCATCGTCCGCGCCCACCTCCGCGGGCGCGGCGTCGCCAGGGAGACCACGATCGTCACGACGAAGGCGAGCGGAGTCGCCCACGCGGTCGGCGCGGAGGTGAGGGCGCCGAGCCACCCCTCGGGGGCGAGGTCGGTGACGGAGACGATGGCGGCGACCGACGTGGTGAGGCCTCCAACGCTCACGCCCGCGGCGGCCCCCTTCGCCGTGAGCCGAGGCCACCAGACGCCGAGGATCAGCAGGGGCGCGAAGGTCGCCGCCGCGATCGCGAAGGCGTGGCTGACCGCCGTCGAGATGCCGACCGGGCCGGCCGTGCAGGCCACGACGAAGGGGGCGAGCACCCCGACCCCTGCCGCGAGACGGAAGGAGGCGGCCGGGCCGGCGTCCCCGTGCGTCAGCCTGGAGGAGAGCGGACGCAGGACGTCCTGGTCGATGGCGCCGGCGACCGACATCGCCACGCCCGAGGCGGTGGCGAGGAAGGCGGCGAAGGCGCCGCCCGCGACGAGGGCGGTGAGCAGCTGGCCGTCCAGGCCGGGGAGCATCGCGCCGGGGAGCGCGAGGACGACCGTGCGGCTCGGGTCGTCGCTGATGTCGGCCCGGTCGAGGTAGGCGCGACCGAGGTAGCCGTAGATCGGGGGGAAGACGTAGAAGAGGCTGAGCAGCACGAGCACCGAGACTGTCGTGCGCCGGGCCGCGACGCCGTCGGGGTTGGTGTAGAAGCGCACGGCGATGTGCGGCAGGCCCATCGTGCCCAGGCACAGCGCCGCGAGCGTGCTGTACGTCGTGAAGAGCGTCCGGCTCGTGGGGTCGTCGGAGGTGAGCGGCTCCCACCACGAGGCCTCCGCCTGCGGGGTGGGGGCTCCGGTGCGCTGCCAGACGAGGAGGAGGACGAAGGCGGGCACCGCGATGGCCGTGAGCTTGATCCAGTACTGCACCGACTGCACGAGGGTCACCGAGCGCATGCCACCGGCCGCGACGTTGAGCACGACGATGACCGTGAGGACGGTGGCGCCGACCCAGGTCGGCAGGCCGCTCACGTGCCGCAGCGCGAGCCCGGCTCCCTGCATCTGCGGCAGCAGGTAGAGCCAGCCGATGCCGACGACGAGCAGGGCGCAGCCGCGGCGCAGGGCGGTGGACTCCAGACGCGACTCCGCGAAGTCGGGGAGGGTGTAGGCGCCCGAGCGACGCAGGGGCGCGGCGACGAGCAGCAGCAGGACGAGGTAGCCGACGGTGTAGCCGATGGGCATCCACAGCATGTCGATGCCCTGGTCGAAGACCAGCCCGGCGACGCCGAGATAGCTCGCGGCGGACAGGTACTCGCCGCTGATCGCGCTCGCGTTGCGCCACGGGGTGACGGCGCGGCCCGCGACGTAGAAGTCGCTCGTGCCCTTGGCCAGGCGCAGACCGAGCGCACCGAGCGTGAGCGTCGTCAGGCAGACGAGGGCGATCGCCGCGACGCTGAGCGGCTGGGTCACCTGCGGCCCACGAGGTCGCTGAAGTCGGCCTCGATGCGCTCGCTGGCCCGGGTGTACCAGCGGGCGGTGAGGACGACGCCGGGGTAGACGAGCAGGCCGAGGACGAGCCACGGCAGCGGGACACCGAGCAGCTCCAGCCGGCGCAGCGCCGGGGCGAGGGCGAAGAGGAGGGGCAGTGCGCCCAGGGTGACCAGACCGACGGCGAGCACGCTGAGGGAGAGCTGGAGCTGGGCACGCATGAGGGAGCGCACGTACGTCGTGCCGAGCCGGGACTGGTCGGCGATCTCCTGACGGACGGTGGGCGGTCGGACCTGCCGGGTCCGGTGGCGGGTGCGGGTGACGCGGACCCGGTGGGGCGGGGTGCTCACCCCTCGTCCTGGCCCGGGCGGGGCCGCAGGAGGGTGCCGCGCAGGTGCCGGGTGTGCCGCCGGCTCACCTGCAGCTCCGTGCCGTCGACGACGACCGAGCACCGACCCGCGTCGTTGTGGATCTCGCTGATGTGGCGGGTCGAGACGAGCGTCGAGCGGTGGATGCGCACGAACCCGACGTCGGCCCACTCCTCCTCGAGGGTGGCGAGGGGGATGCGCACGAGGTGCGAGCCGCTCGGGGTGTGCAGCCGGGCGTAGTCGCCCTGGGCCTGCACCCAGCGGATCTCGCTCCGGGGGACGAACCGGGTGATCCCACCGAGCTCGACGGGGATCGTCTCCTCGTCCTCGGGGGCCGAGGCGGGCTGGTCCTCACGCTCGGCGGCGGCGAGGCACCGGCGCACCGCCTCGCCGATGCGCTCGGGCCGTACCGGCTTCATGAGGTAGTCGACGGCGTCCAGGTCGAAGGCGTCGACGGCGTGGTTGTCGTGCGCGGTCACGAAGACGACCTGGGGCCGCTCGGCGAAGCGCCGGATGACGCGGGCCAGCTGCATGCCGTCCAGCCCCGGCATCGAGATGTCGCTGAAGACGACGTCGACGGCCTCCCGCTCGAGCGCCGCGAGGGCGGCCGTGCCGCTCGCCGCGGTGAGCACGCGGCTGATGCGCTCGTCCTGGTCGAGGAGCCAGGCGACCTCGTTGCGCGCCGGCGCCTCGTCGTCGACGACGAGGACGGTCAGCGCGGCGGGACGAGACGGTCGCGGCATGGCCCCCACCCTAGGCGGGTTGCTCGAGGGCAGGGGAGTACTTGGGCACCCGGAACGAGACCTTCATCCCCGCGCCGGGAGCCGTGTCGACGACGAGGCCGAACTCCTCGCCGTAGACCTGGCGCAGCCGCGCGTCGACATTGCCCAGCCCCACGGAGTCGGAGCGGGACTGGCCGTCGAGGATCTTGCGGATCGTCTCGGGGTGGGCGCCGACCCCGTCGTCGTCGACGGAGAACTCCGCGACGCTGCCGTGGTCGGTCGCGCTGAGCACGACGTGCCCGGGTCCCTCCTTGGGCGCCAGGCCGTGCCGGACCGCGTTCTCGACCAGCGGCTGGATCGCGAGGTAGGGCACGCGGACGGGCAGCACCTCGGGCGCGATCTTCAGGGTGATGGACAGCCGGTCGCCGAAGCGGGCCTGCTCGAGGACGAGGTAGCGCTCGACATTGCGCAGCTCCTCGCTCACCGTCGTGAACGCACCGTCGCGACGCAGCGCGTAGCGGGTGAAGTCGGCGAACTCCAGGAGCAGCTCGCGCGCACGGGACGGGTCGGTGCGCACGAAGGAGGCGATCGCGGCGAGCGAGTTGTAGATGAAGTGCGGGGAGATCTGCGCCCGAAGCGCCCGCAGCTCCGCCTCCATGGCACGGGTGCGCTCGAAGGACAGGTCGGCCAGCTCGACCTGGGTCGCCACCCACGACGCGACCTCCTCGGCCGCTCGCGCCAGGCCGGCCGAGACCTGCGGGCCGTAACCCGCGATCGCGCCGACGACCCGGTCGTCGACGATGACGGGGGCGATGACGGCTGCCCGCACCGGGCACTCGGTCGAGGTGCACGTGACCGTGTCCGGCCCGAGGACGACGACCTGCCCCGAGGCGAGGACCGGCGCGGCCTGGTCCATCACGGCCGGCAGGTGGTGTCTCCCTTCGCCCTCCCAGACGATGACGCCGGAGGTGTCGCAGACCGCCAGCCCGGGGGTCGCGAGCATGGCCCGCAGGTACGGGGCGGCGCGCTCGCAGCCGTCGTCGGTGAATCCGTCGGCGAGGTGCCGACCGGCCATGGAGGCGGTGTGGAGGGTCTCGTAGGTCGCGAGGTCGGTGACCGAGATGAAGCCGGGTCGGGCCCGTCGCCAGCGCACGAGGGCGATGACGAGGCCCAGCGCGAGGAAGCCTCCCGTGACCACGGCCACGGTCGGCAGGTGCAGGCCGGCGTCCATGGGCGAACCCTAGTGCCGCCTACGCTGTGCGGGTGCCAGACTCAAGCCCGCTCGTCGCCGCCCTGACCCAGCTCGCCGCGATCCCGGAGGTCGCCGAGGCCTCGGACCGGGCCCGCGAGGCGTGCACCAACCTGCGCTGGCACGAGGCACTGCGCCGGCGGATCCCGGAGGCGTCCGCGGAGTCCCGCGTCCGCGGTGCCTGGGCGAGCGCCGAGCTCGACGGGGCCCGCTCGACCGCGACGATCGTGCGCGACCTCATGCGGGGGGCGCGGGAGCGCAGCCCCGACCCGGACCCGGCAGAGCGGGTCATCCACGGCGCCATCGCGGCCACCGCGGAGAGCGAGCACCTGCGCGACCTCGTCACCCGCTCGCCCGGGCAGGCGCTGGCGCGCCTGCACACCGCGGCGGCGGCGCAGCTGGTCACGGACCACGGCCAGCTCGGTCGGCCCCGCGTCGAGGGGGAGGGGTGCGAGGAGTTCGCCGACCTCGGCCCGGCGCCGACGGGCGAGGAGCTGCGGCGCCGGCTGTCCGGGATCATCGAGCTCATGCAGTCGGCGAGCGAGGCGCCGGCGCTCGTCGTCGCCTCGATCGTGCACGCGGAGATCGCGACCGTGCGGCCCTTCGTCGTCGGCAACGGGCTCGTCGCGCGGGCCGTGGAGCGGGCGATGATCGCCGCGACCGGGCTCGACCCCACGGGCGTCGCGGTGCCCGAGGCGGGGCACGGCCACGAGGGCGGTCCGGCGTACCTCGGCTCGCTCGGGGGCTACGTGCACGGTGGCGTGCCGGGGGTCACGTTGTGGCTGAGGCACTGCGGTGACTCGCTCGTCGCGGGCGCCGAGGAGGGCTGGCGGGTGGCCGACTCGGTGCGTGCGGGGCGCCTCGGCTGAGACCCTCGGCACCTCGCGCGCGTCGGGAATTGCGTTCCCGGCGTGGAGGGTTATTGTTGTCCTCAGCTGCTCCCTTCGGGTCGAGCGGCCAACGCCCGGCTCCCTCCCCCCGGAGTCCGCGCGTTGACGGCCCCGGCGCTCCCCCGCCGGGGCCGTCCCCTTTCCTGGGAGTGTGCTCCACGGACCACGCTCGTCCACAGACCACGGTGGCGTGAAGGGGGCATCCACAGGGCCGCCGGCCCCGTTCCGGGCGCCGTCGGGTCGGGGGCAGGGTCGAGGACATGCATCCCGTCGTCATCGTCACCGGCGCCTCCGGAGGGCTCGGCGCCTCCACGCTCGCTGCCGTCACGGCCACCGTGCTCGCCCGCGACGGCTCACCGGTGCTCGTCGACGGCGCCTTCGCCTCCGGTGGGCTCGATGCCACGGTCGCCGCGGAGCACCTCGACGGGCTGCGCTGGGGTGATCTCGCCGAGCACGAAGGGGAGGTCGACGCCGCCCGCCTGCGCCGGGCCCTGCCGCTCGGGCCGGTGCCTGTCCTCGCCGCCCGCGGGCGGCGCCCTTCCCCCGGGGCGGTGCGCGAGGTGATGCTGGGGCTGGCGGCCGAGGGGCCGGTGGTCGTCGACCTGCCCGCGATGGGCCGGGTGCCGGCGGTGTGGGCGGAGCTGGCCGCGCTCGTCGTGCTCGTGGTCGGCCTGCGGCCCCGGTGGCTGCGCGACGGGGAGGTGGTCGCGGGCGCGCTCGGGGACCTGCGCGGGTCGACGTTGCTCGTCACCCGCGGGCCGCGGCGGGCGGAACGGGTCTCGGAGCGGGCGGCCGAGCACCTGGGGCTACCGCTGCTCGATCACCTCGCCGACGACCCGGGCGTCGTCCGCGACGAGGCCCACGGACGCGCGCCCCGGCCCAGAGGAGCCGTCGGCGAGGTGGCGCGGGCCCTCGCCGCGGAGCTGCCCGGCCACGGCCCGGCGCTCGCCGAGCGTGTCCTGGGGCTGGCGTCATGAGGTGGTCGAGCGCGATCGACGAGCAGGTGCGCGCTGGCAGGGCCCCGGACATCGGGGTCATCGACGAGGTGGCCCGCTCCGAGGCGGTGCGCCTGGGTGCGGCCGGGACGGCGCGGAGGTCGGGGGAGCTGCGCGCGGACCTCATGGGTCTCGGTGCGCTCGAGCCGCTCGTCGCCGACGCGCTCGTGACCGACGTGCTCGTCAACGGGGACGGCTCGGTGTGGGTCGACCGGGGCGAGGGCGTGACCCGGGCCGACGTGGTCGTCGGGGACGCGGACGCGGTCCGGCGCCTGGCCACGCGGCTGTCGGCGATCGCGGGGCGGCGTCTCGACGACGCCCAGCCCTGGGTGGACGGCCTGCTGCCGCGCGGGATCCGCCTGCACGCCGTGCTCCCGCCGTTGGTGGCCGACGGGGCACACGTGAGCCTGCGCATCCCGCGGCACCGGGGCGGTGGGCTCGACGCGCTCGTCCGGCTCGGTATGGCCACCCCCGCCCAGGCGGAGCAGCTGCGCGAGGTCGTCGCCGACAAGCGCGCCCACGTGGTCACCGGGGGGACGGGGACCGGCAAGACGACGCTCCTCGCGGCGATGCTCGCCGAGGTGCCGTCCGCAGAGCGGCTGCTCGTCGTCGAGGACGTGGGGGAGATCCAGGTCGGGCACCCTCACGTGGTGCGGTTGCAGGCGCGGGCGGCCAACACCGAGGGCGCCGGTGAGGTGACGATGGTCGATCTTGTGCGGCAGGCGCTGCGGATGCGGCCCGACCGGCTCGTCGTCGGAGAGGTGCGGGGCGCGGAGGTGCGTGACCTCTTGCTCGCGCTCAACACGGGGCACGAAGGGGGCTGCGGCACCCTCCACGCCAACCGCGCCGAGGACGTGCCCAGTCGCTTCGAGGCGCTGGGTGCGCTCGCCGGCATGAGCCGTGAGGCGGTGCGCGCCCAGCTGGTCAGCGCGATCGAGGTGGTCGTGCACCTGCGGCGGGTCGGTGGGCGTCGCGTCGTCGACTCGATCGGCCCGCTGCCCGGGGTGCGGACATGACACTCGCCGTGGTCGGCCTCGTGCTCGCGGCCGTGCTGCTCTGGCCGGGACCGACGACGGGCGTGTCCCTCACGGCGCCCGCCGCGCCCAGTCGTGGGTGGTGGACCCTTGGGACCGCAGGTGGACGCCTGCGCGACCTCGAGTCCCTCGCCGTCGTCGCCGACCTGCTGGCGATGGCCTTGCGCTCGGGAGCGACTCCCGTGGCTGCCGTGCGGGTGGTGACGGGCGAGGCCCCACGGCCGTGGCGGTCGGTGCTCGAGGAGGTGGGGGCCGAGCTCGCGACCGGGGGTGGCGCGGGCGGGGTGTGGCGGAGGCACGCGGCCGGGCGTCCCGAGCTGGGTCCGCTCGCGGGCGCCTGGTCGCTGAGCGAGGACCTCGGCGTCGCCCTCGCCCCGTCCATGGCGACCAGCGCGCAGGTGCTGCGGGCCCGGGTGCAGGCGCGGCGCCGCCTCGAGGCGGCGACCGCGGGTGCGCGGGCGACGATGCACATGCTGACGCTGCTGCCACTCGTGGGGATGCTCGCGGGGTTCGCCTTCGGCCTCACGCCCTGGGAGGTGTACGGCCACAGCGCGGTGACGATGGGCGCGGCCGTCCTGGGGCTCGTGCTCACCGCCGTCGGGTGGCTCGTCTGCCGGTGGGTGCTCGCACGGGCCGTGCAGCCGAGGGTCCACACGTGAGCATCCTCGTGGTGCTGCTCGTGGTGGTCGCGGTGGCGGTGTGGCCGGGCCGGGCCGCCGGCGTGGGGTGGCTGCGGCGGGAGCCGGAGCCACCCAGGTCGACGGCCTCGCTCACGGTCGACGAGGTCGCCGACTCGAGCGTCCTCCTGGCGCTCGCGCTGCAGTCCGGGCGGGGCCTGGTCCAGGCCTTGGAGGAGGTCGCCGAGGTGTCCGCGCAGGGCGCGGGCGAGGACCTGCACCGGGTGGCCGCCGCACTCGGGTGGGGCCGCTCGATGGCGGAGTCCTGGACCTACGCGCGAGAGCTGTGGGGTCCGACGGCGACGGCCTTCGTCGTCGCCGACGCGGTGGGTGCCCCCTCTGCCGCGGTGCTGCTCGACGCGGCCGAGACCCTGCGGGACACCGAGGCCAGACGGCTCGAGGAGTCCGGGGGCAAGGCCGCCGTGATGCTCGTCCTCCCGCTCGGGCTGTGCTTCCTGCCGGCCTTCATCGCGACCGCGGTCATCCCGCTGGTCGCCGTGCTCGTGGGGACCCAGCTCGGCTGACCCGTCGGCGCGCCCCACGGGTCGAGGTGATCCCGACCGGGTGGGCGGTCGCTGCGACCTCGACCCGGCCAGCCGAGATCGGCGCTTTCCCCAACCCGGTCCTGCGTGTCGTGACGGTCCACAGGTCCCGCGCGACCCTCCCGCGTGCGGGCCCAGGGGCGAAGGGTGGAAGTCAGCGCAGCACACCAGGTGCTGCCGAGAGGGAGGAACGACCCATGAAGAAGTCCATCGTCAGCTGGGTCCACCGTGGGCGACTGGCCTGCGAGGCCGGGATGACCACGGCGGAGTACGCGGTCGGCACGCTCGCCGCGTGCACCTTCGCGATCGTGCTGCTCGCGGTCGTGAAGTCCGGGACGATCAAGACGGGCCTGTCGGGTGTCATCCTCGAGGCGCTCGGCATCCGCTGAGGGGACGGGGGACGCGGGGATGGTGACGGCGGAGCTCGCCCTCACCATCCCCGCGGTCGTCCTCGTCCTCGTCATCTGCCTGTCCGCCCTGTCCTGGGGCGTCGACCGGGTGCGCTGCGTGGACGCCGCCAGGGTGGCCGTCCGTGAGCTGGCCCGGGGCGAGTCCCCGTCCCGTGCGCTCACGGACGCGCAGCGCACGGCTCCCGACGGGGCGCGTCTGGAGGCCGGGCGCAGCGGCTCGGACGTCACCGTCACCGTGACGGCTCCGTCACCACCGGCCCTGGCCTTCGCGGCCGCGGAGACCTCGTGCTCGTCGACCGCCCGGCTCGAGTCCGTCGATGTCGCCCCGTGAGCTGCGCGCCGAGGCCGGCTCGTCGACGGTCCTGGCTGTCGGGCTCATCGCGGTCCTGCTCACCATCACGCTCGCGGCCCTGGCCGTCCTCAGCGCGGTGCGGGCGGCGCACGTCGCCCGCTCTGCGGCGGACCTGTCCGCCCTCGCGGGGGCTGTCGAGTACCAGCAGTCGGCCGACGCGGGCGGCGCGTGCGCCGAAGCCCGCCGTGTGGCTGCACACCACGACGTGGCGGTCATCGGCTGCGATGTCGGTGGCGGGGGCGAGGTGACCGTCACGGTGTCGGCGAGGATCCCCCTTCGCCTCGGCGGGGTCGGCCCGGACCATGCCGAGGGGAGGGCTCGCGCCGGCCCGTCACCGGAGGACGGGTGATGCCCCGGACCGCCTCCCCGAGGACCCTCCGTGGCCGGCCACGACCACGGCCTGGCCCGTCAGGGGCGCGGGTCGCGACGGATCGGGCGCGTCGCGTCCGGTCCGAGGGCGTCGCGGCCCGGGGTGGCGACACCCGTGTCGATGCGCTCGGTCGGCTGGTCGGTGAGCGTCGGGTCGTGTCGCTCGGCCACCTCGGCGCGCTCGCGGGCGATCTCGGTGGAGACGCGCTGGTCCTGGAGCTCGCGGTCGCGGCGGGCCACCTCCTCGCGGTGGGCCGCCTCCTGGTCGGCGAGGCGCTGCCTGGCGGCCAGCTCCTGCTCCTTGCGCTGGCGGCGCTGTCTGGTCCGTCGCGTCAGGGCCGCCTTGATGAGCACGAGCCCGAGCCACAGCAGGAGCATCGTCGCCATGCCCGCGACGACGAGCGCGAGCGGGTCGAGGGTGATCGTCACCGCGTCGAAGAGCTTGATGTCGACGTCCTGGCCGGCGACGTCCGGGGCCTGGGTGCCGAGGAGCAGGGCCGCGCCGAGCGCGAGGGCGACGAGCACGAGGATGAGGCCGAGGATGACCATGGCAGTAGCTCCCGGAAGTTGTCAGCCCGCGGTCTCCTGCAGCGGGTCCTCGCTCACTGTATGTCCGAGCGAGGCCAGGAGCAGGTCGAGCAGCGCGACGGCGCCGCGAGCGTCCAGCGGCTCGTTGCCGTTGCCGCACTTGGGCGACACGACGCAGGCCGGGCAGCCGTCGCCGCTGCACCCGCACGCGGCGATCGTCTCGCGGGTCATCGTCAGCCACTCGCCGATCCGCTCGTGCGCGCGTGCCGCGAACCCCGCACCCCCGGGGTGCCCGTCATAGACCATCACGGTGGGCAGCCCCGTCTGCGGGTGCTGGTCGGTGGAGACCCCGCCGATGTCCCACCGGTCGCACGTGGCGAGGAGCGGGAGCATCCCGATCGCGGCGTGCTCCGCGGCGTGCGCGGCGCCCGGCACGTCCTGCTCGGCGACACCGGCCCGCGCCAGCGCCTCCGGCGTCATCGTCCACCACACCGCCCGGGTCGAGAGGGTCCGCTCGGGCAGGTCGAGCTCGTGGCGGCCGATGACCTCGCCGCCCGGCAGTCGCCGGAGGAACCCGGTCACCTGACGGCGCACGTCCACCCGGCCGAAGGAGACCCGGACCGGTCCGTGGTCGACCCCGACCTCCTCGGCGACGATGTCGAAGGAGGACACCGACTGGGCGTGCGTCGACCACCCCGGGTCGCCCAGCACGACCGTGGCCGTCGACTGCTCGAGATCGAGGTCGGTGACGACGAAGGTGCGCCCCTGGTGCACGTGCACGGCGCCCGTGTGGACCTGCGCGTGCGCCGAGCTCTCGTCGACCGTCCCGACGACGCGACCGGACCTCCCTTCGACGATGCTCACCACCTCGCCGATGCCGCGCAGGGACACGTGCTCACCGGGCCGGTCGGGCCGGGTCCAGAACCAGCCGCCGGGGCGGGCACGCAGGATCCCTCGCGTGACGAGCACGTCGAGGACGCCGCTCAGCCCCTCGCCGAACCAGCGTTCGTCGTCGAGGGTCACGGGGATCTCCGCGGCCGCGCAGGCCACGTGCGGCACGAGGACGTGGAGGTTGCGCGGGTCGAGCACGCTCGTCTCGACCGGCGCGTCGAAGACCGCCTCGGGGTGCTCCACCACCCAGGTGTCGAGCGGGTCGTCGCCGGCGAGCAGCACGGCGAGGGCGTCCTGCCCGTCCCGCCCGGCGCGACCCGCCTGCTGCCACACCGAGGCCAGCCGACCGGGCCACCCGGCCATGAGGACGACGTCGAGCCCGGCGATGTCGATGCCGAGCTCGAGCGCGTTGGTCGCGGCGAGCCCGAGCAGGTCGCGGTCGCGCAGCCGACGCTCGATGATCCGCCGTTCCTCGGGCAGGTAGCCGCCCCGGTAGGCCGCGATCCTCCCTTCGTCCACTGCGCTCACCCGCCGCGCGGCGGAGGAGGCGAGGGCCTCGACGCCCGCCCGCGACCGCGCGAACGCGAGCGTCTGGACGTCCCGGCCCACGAGCTCGACCATGAGCTCGGCGGCCTCCGTCGTGGGGGAGCGGCGGGCGCCCTCGTCGTCCTCCGGCGGCTGCCACAGCGCGAAGGTCAGCGCCCCGCGGGGCGAGCCGTCTCGCGTCACCGCGAGCACGTCGTCCCCGATGAGCCGCGAGGCGTGGCCGCCCGGGTCGCCGACGGTGGCCGAGGCGAGGACGAACACCGGGTCGGCGCCGTACCGGCGTGCCACCCGCCGCAGCCGGCGGATGAGCAGGGCGACGTGCGACCCGAAGACCCCCCGGTAGACGTGGCACTCGTCGATGACGACGTAGCGCAGCCGCCGCAGCACGTGCGCCCAGTGCTCGTGCCCCGGCAGCAGGGAGTGGTGCACGAGGTCGGGGTTGGTGAGGATGACGTCGGCGTGGTCGCGGATCCAGCGCCGCTCGTCGGTCGGGGTGTCGCCGTCGTACGTCGCGGCGCGGATGCCGGGGACCGCCCACGACTGGATCCGCGCCAGCTGGTCGGCGGCCAGCGCCTTGGTCGGGGACAGGTAGAGCGCGGTCGCGCCGCGGCCGTTGGCGGCGGCCCGACCCTCGAGCACCGCGGTGAGCGAAGGGAGGAGGTACCCCAGCGACTTGCCCGAGGCCGTACCGGTCGCCAGGACGACGTGCCTGCCCTCCCGTGCCGCCTCGGCGGCAGCGGCCTGGTGTGACCAGAGCCGGTCGATGCCGGCGCCGGCGAGGGCGGTCCGCAGCGGCGGGGCGACCCAGTCCGGCAGGTCGGCGTGCTCCGCAGGGCGACGGGGCATCGACTCGACGTGCCGCACCCGGTCCTCGCGGCCGGCGGCCAGGGCGCGGAGCAGGTCGGGGGCCTGCGGACGGGTGCTGGACATGTGATCTACGGTAGGCCGGTGCCCATCACGATCACGACCAGCGAAGCGGGCGAGGTCCACATCGTCCACGTCAGTGGTGAGATCGACGTGACCTCCGCCGCCGTGCTGCGCGACGCGCTCGAGGCGCTCATCGCCGATGGGCGCCGCCGTCTGACCCTCGACCTGTCCGCGGTGACCTTCATGGACTCCACCGGCCTGGGGATCGTCGTCGGGCGCCTCAAGCGCCTCTCCCGCCACGGCGGGACGATGACCGTCGCGGCCGCCCACCCCCGGGTGCTGCGGGTCTTCTCCATCACCGGCCTCGACCAGCTCCTCGACGTCCACCCGGATGTCGACGCCGCAGTCCGCGCCGCGGAGGCAACTCGGCAGTAGTGTGAGCCAACGGTCGTGCCGCCACGACGACGGTCCGGCCGTGACCCGCGCCCATCAAGGAGGATGGCATGGCTGGCTCGCACGCGTCCCTGACCGCAGCGTCATCGATCACGCTCGACGGCACCAACCTCGGGCTCGTCGGCGGCGTGGCCGCGATCGGCCTCCTCGCGCTCGTCCTGGGGGTGGTCCTGCGGGGGCAGGTGCTCGCCGCGGGCGCCGGCACCGAGCGCATGCAGGAGATCGCCGGGGCGGTCGAGGAGGGCGCGCACGCCTACCTGCGGCGGCAGTTCAGGACGCTCGTCGTCTTCGTCGTCCTCGTCTTCGTCCTACTCCTCTTCCTGCCCGCCGACACCGCGGGGGTCCGCTGGGGACGGTCCGGGTTCTTCGTCCTCGGCGCCGTCTTCTCCGCGACGATCGGCTACCTGGGCATGTCGCTCGCGGTCAAGGCCAATGTCCGCGTCGCCCAGGCCGCCCGCTCGACCGGTCGCGACGACGGGATGCGGATCGCCTTCCGCACCGGCGGGACGGTCGGCATGTTCACCGTCGGCCTCGGCCTGATCGGTGCGGCCGTCGTCGTCCTCGCCTACCGCGGTGACGCTCCCAAGGTCCTCGAGGGCTTCGGCTTCGGTGCCGCCCTGCTCGCGATGTTCATGCGCGTCGGCGGCGGCATCTTCACCAAGGCCGCCGACGTCGGCGCCGACCTCGTCGGCAAGGTCGAGGCCGGCATCCCCGAGGACGACCCGCGCAACGCCGCCACCATCGCCGACAACGTCGGTGACAACGTCGGCGACTGCGCCGGCATGGCCGCGGACCTCTTCGAGTCCTACGCCGTGATGCTCGTCGCGGCGCTCATCCTCGGCTCCGCGGCCTTCGGCGCCTACGGCCTCGTCTTCCCCCTGCTCATCCCCGCCATCGGCGCCGTGACGGCCATGATCGGCATCTTCATCACCCGCGCGCGGGCGGGGGAGTCGGCGCTCGACGCGATCAACCGCGGCTTCTACATCTCTGCGGTGATCTCCGCGGTCCTGTGCGCCGTCGCGGCGTACACCTACCTGCCCGGCGCCTACGCCGACCTGGGCTCGCCCGACGAGGGCGTCGCCGCCCTCGTGGGCGACCCGCGCCGGGCGGCGCTGCTCGCCGTCGTCCTCGGCATCGTGCTGGCCGCCGTCATCCTGCGCATGACCGGGTACTACACGGGGACCGACAAGCGACCGACGATGGACGTCGCGCGCACCACCGAGACCGGCGCCGCGACCGTCATCCTCTCCGGCATCAGCCTCGGCCTCGAGTCAGCCGTCTACAAGGTCGTGACGATCGCGGTCTGCATCTACCTGGCCTTCCTCCTCGGCGGCTCGTCGGTCGTGCTCGGGCTCTTCTTCATCGCGCTCGCCGGCTGCGGGCTGCTCACGACCGTCGGCGTCATCGTCGCCATGGACACCTTCGGCCCGGTCTCGGACAACGCCCAGGGCATCGCCGAGATGTCCGGTGACGTCGACGGCGAGGCCGCACAGATCCTCACCGAGCTCGACGCCGTCGGCAACACGACCAAGGCGATCACCAAGGGCATCGCGATCGCGACGGCCGTGCTCGCCGCGACGGCGCTCTTCGGCAGCTACACGGACGCGTGGACCTCGGCAGTCCGCGCGGTCGACCCGGGCTCGCTCTCCAAGGACCGGGTGTCCGACCTCGAGCAGATGGTCAACACCCAGATCGTCGCCCCCAACGTCCTCGTCGGCGTGCTCGTCGGCGCCGCGGTTGTCTTCCTCTTCTCCGGCCTGGCGATCAACGCGGTCACCGTGGCCGCCGGGTCGATCGTCCACGAGGTGCGCCGGCAGTTCCGCGAGCACCCGGGGATCATGGCCGGCACCGAGAAGCCCGAGTACGCCCGCGTGGTCGACATCTGCACCCGCGACTCGCTGACGAAGCTCGCGACCCCCGGCCTGCTGGCCGCCCTCACCCCGATCATCGTCGGCTTCGGGCTGGGCATCGGGGCGCTCGCCGGGTTCCTCGCCGGCGCCATCGCCTGCGGCGCGCTCATGGCCGTCTTCCTCGCCAACTCCGGCGGCGCGTGGGACAACGCGAAGAAGATCGTCGAGGACGGCAAGCACGGCGGCAAGGGCTCGTCCGGCCACGAGGCCGCGGTCATCGGTGACACCGTCGGCGACCCCTTCAAGGACACCGCCGGGCCGGCGATCAACCCGCTCATCAAGGTGATGAACCTCGTCGCCGTCCTCATCGCCCCGGCGATCATCACCCTCTACCTCGGCGACGACACCGACCAGATGATCCGCTGGGGCATCGCACTCGTCGCGTTCGTCGTCATCGTCGGCGCGCTGCTCTACTCCAAGCGTGACGACGTCGCGATGGCCGACCCGGACGTCGAGCCGGTCCTCGACCGAGCCTGACGGGCGAAGGGAGCGGGCCGGGCTGGCTAGGCTCGTCGGGTGAGTACCTCGGCGACCCTGCGCACCGACCCGGCCCTGCTCGACTCCCTGAGGGAGGACCTGGCGGGCGCCCCCTTCGGCGTGGACGAGGTGCGTGAACGCCTCGGTGCCCTCGCCAGCGCGGCCCTCGGCCGGGAGCAGACCCTGCCCGCACGGCGCGCGGTCGCCGGCGCGAGCGACCCGCTCGGCGTGCTCATCGGGTGCTTCGGGCTCGGGCTGCCCACGGCCGCGGACGACCTGGCGAGCGCCCTGCCGCGCACGGGCGTCACCGGCGCCGTCGCCCTCGGGATCGTCGAGCCGGAGGGCGCGCACGTCCGGGCCACCTGCGACCTGCGGCCCTACGGGGACGACACCGGGCACGCGTGGTGGGTCGCCTCCGACCCCACGGAGCACGCCCGCAGCGAGCCGCTGCCCGTCGACCACGTGCTCGGCATCGGTGGCGCCTCGACGACCCTCGCGTCGTGGACCCCCCGCACCCGCGTCGCCCGCGCCCTCGACCTCGGCACCGGCTGCGGCGTCCAGGCCCTGCACCTGTCGACCCACGCCGAGCACGTCGTCGCGACCGACCTGTCGCGCCGCGCGCTCGGCTACGCCGCCTTCAACGCCGCGCTCAACCGCGCCGACTGGGACCTGCGCGAGGGCAGCTTCCTCGAGCCGGTGGCCGGGGAGGCCTTCGACCTCGTCGTGAGCAATCCGCCCTTCGTCATCACGCCGCGGAGCGGGGACGTGCCGCTCTACGAGTACCGCGACGGGGGCGCCGCCGGTGACGCGGTCGTCGCCGCCCTGACGAAGGGGGTCGGCGCCCACCTCGCGCCCGGAGGCGTCGCCCAGCTCCTCGGCAACTGGGAGACCGGCGCCGGCCAGGACTGGCGCGACCGGGTCGGGGAGTGGGTCGCGGAGAGCGGCCTCGACGCGTGGGTCGTGCAGCGCGACGTGCAGGACCCGGCGGAGTACGCCGAGCTGTGGACCCGCGACGGCGGTCACCTGCCGGGCACGAGCGAGCACGACACGCTGGTCGGCGCCTGGCTGGACGACTTCGCGTCGCGCCGCGTGGAGCAGATCGGCTTCGGGATCATCACGCTGCACCGACCCACGGCGCAGCGGACCCCCTTCGTCGACCTCGTCGAGGCGCACGGACCGGTTGCCACCCCGATGGGGCCGACCATCGCTGCCGGGCTCGTCGCCCGCGACCGGCTCGCCGGCCTCGACGACGACGCCCTGCTCGACACCGCGTGGCGCTGCGCCGACGACGTGACCACCGAGACGCACGCGGCTCCCGGCGCCACCGACCCCAATGTCATCGTGCTGAGGCAGGGCGGGGGACTGGCGCGCTCGATCCGCCTCGACACCCTCGACGCGGCCCTGGTGTCCGTGAGCGACGGCGAGCTGACCGCCCGGCAGTCGCTCACCGCGATCTCCGCGCTGCTCGACCTGCCGACCGGTGAGGCGCTCGGGGCCGGCGCGACGCTCGTGCGGCGCCTGGCCGCCGACGGCCTGATCCTGCCCGCCTGAGTCTGACCCCACGCGCAGAGGGTCACGTCATGCACCAAGAACGCGTCTGATGTGCACGACGTGACCCTCTGGGGGTGCTAGCGGGGTGTCGAGGTCACTGCATGGTGATCTTCCACTCGTCCTCGACCTTGACCAGCTTGACGTCGTTCTCCTCGTCCTTGCTGTTCTTGACCTTGACGGTGGCGGTCTTCTCGTCCTCGGAGACCGTGGAGGAGAGGATCTCGATGTCGTCGGCGTTGGCCTCCTCGGCCAGGTCGTCGCCGCCCTCCTTCATGCCCTCGACGCACGTGGTGCCGGCCGACTCCATGGTCTTGAGCATCTCGGGGTCGATGCTGTCGCAGACCTTGTCGTAGTCCTTGTCCTCGAAGGCCTGAGCGAAGTCCGTGACGGCCTGCTCCGCGTCCTTCTCCGGGCTGCCGCAGGCCGAGAGGCCCAGCGCGAGCCCGCTGGCGGCGATGATGGTGGCGAGCTTCTTCATGGGGTCCTCCCCGGTCGTGGCGCGGCCGTGGTGCAGCGCTCGTCGGTCACGACCCTAACGACGCCGGCCGGGGTGGGCGATGGGGAGGACTGCCCGCCCCGGTCGGTCCGATCAGTCGAACTGCCAGGAGCGCTTGGACAGGCCGAACCAGAAGCCGTCGACCGCCGTCCGGCGCTCGGTCGCGCCGGAGGCCTCGGCCGCGCCCATCGCGATGTACAGCGGCGCCCAGTGCTCGGTGCGCGGGTGCGCCTCGTGGGAGGCGGGTGCCAGCTCGAGCATCCGCTCGAGGGCGTCGACGTCACCGGCCGCCACGGTCTCGGCGGCCCAGTGGTCGAACTCGCTCGAGGCGGATGGGGGCGTGGCGTCGGCGCCGGCACGCGGGTTGAACCAGCGCAGGTTGTGCGTCGTGAAGCCCGAGCCGACGATGAGCGTGCGCTGGTCGCGAAGGGGGGCGAGCGCCCGGCCGATCTCGAGCAGGCGGTGCGGGTCGAGGGTCGGCATCGACATCTGGAGCACCGGCACGTCGGCCTCGGGGAACATCTCCACGAGCGGCACGTAGGCGCCGTGGTCCAGGCCACGGGTCTCGTCGCGCTGGACGTCGACCCCCTTCGCCCCGAGGAGGGAGGAGACCTCGGCGGCCAGGCCGGGGGCGAGCGGCGCGTCGTACTCGACCTCGAAGTACTTCTGCGGGAAACCCCAGAAGTCGTAGGTGAGCGGCACCTTGCGCTGCGTGGGGCTGACCGTGACGGGGGCGTTCTCCCAGTGCGCCGAGACCATGAGGATGTTCTTCGGCTTCTCGAAGGAGCCCGACCAACGGGCGAGCTCGGCGGTCCAGCGGGCGTCGTCGGCCAGCGGGGGAGCGCCGTGGGACAGGAACAGCACGGGCGGGGTGGCGGTCATGCACCCATAATACTTGTATCTTCAATGAAAATCCACCCCCGGCGGAATGGGTTCCGACCCGGCCACCGGGGCGTAGTACGGTCGGCGCCAGCGACCCGTGCGTCGAGGCAGCGACGAATCCGCTGCACGCAGGGTCGGGAGAAGAGGCACGCATGGCCAGCAAGCTCGTCATCGTGGAGTCCCCCGCCAAGGCGAAGACCATCGCCGGCTACCTCGGCGGCGACTACGTCGTCGAGGCGTCCGTCGGGCACATCCGCGACATCCCCACGCCCTCCGAGATGCCCGCGGAGATGAAGAAGGGGCCCTTCGGCCGCTTCGGCGTCAACGTCGAGGACGGCTTCGAGCCGTACTACGTCGTGGACCCGGACAAGAAGAAGAAGGTCACCGAGCTCAAGCGCCTGCTCAAGGACGCCGACACCCTCTACCTCGCCACCGACGAGGACCGCGAGGGCGAGGCGATCGCCTGGCACCTCCTGGAGACCCTCAAGCCCAAGGTCCCCGTCAAGCGGATGGTCTTCCACGAGATCACCAAGGAGGCGATCCAGCGGGCCGTCACCGAGACCCGTGACCTCGACCTCGACCTCGTCAACGCCCAGGAGTCGCGCCGCATCCTCGACCGCCTCTACGGCTACGAGATCTCGCCCGTCCTGTGGCGCAAGGTCAAGGCCGGACTGTCCGCCGGGCGCGTGCAGTCCGTGGCGACCCGCATCGTCGTCGAGCGCGAGCGCGAGCGGATGGCCTTCAAGGTGGCCTCGTACTGGAGCGTCGAGGGCAGCTTCTCCGCCGGGTCCGCCCCCTTCGCCGCCCGCCTCGCCAGCCTGGACGGGACCAAGGTCGCGACCGGCTCCGACTTCGACGACACCGGTTCGCTCAAGGGCACCGCCCGCCAGCTCGACGAGCGCGCCGCGACCACGGTCGCCGAGGCGACGATCGCCGCGTCCGTCACGGTCTCCTCGGTCAGCGAGAAGCCGTATACCCGCCGGCCGTACGCCCCCTTCACGACCTCGACGCTGCAGCAGGAAGCCGGTCGCAAGCTCGGCCTCGGCTCGCGCGCGGCGATGGGCGTCGCGCAGAAGCTGTACGAGAACGGCTACATCACGTACATGCGTACCGACAGCACCAACCTCTCCGGCTCGGCCGTCGCCGCAGCCCGGGGGCAGGCGCGCGACATGTACGGCGCGGACTTCGTCCCCGAGCAGCCGCGCGTGTACGGCAAGAAGGCGAAGAACGCGCAGGAGGCGCACGAGGCGATCCGCCCCGCGGGGGACCGCTTCCGCACCCCGGCGCAGGTCGCCGGCGAGCTGCGCGGCGACGAGTTCCGGCTCTACGAGCTGATCTGGAAGCGCACGATCGCCTCCCAGATGGCCGACGCCAAGGGCTCGACCGCGACGATCCGGCTGGCCGCCGACCTCGGCGGCTGCGAGGTCGCCACCGCCGCCGAGTACTCCGCGTCCGGCACCGTCATCACCTTCAAGGGTTTCCTCGCCGCGTACGAGGAGGGCACCGACGAGCCCCGCGAGTCCACGAAGGACGGCGAGGCCCGGCTGCCGAAGGTCACCGAGGGCACCGCGGTCGACGTCGTCGACGCGACCCCGAACGGCCACGAGACCTCGCCGCCGGCGCGCTACACCGAGGCCTCGCTCGTGAAGAAGATGGAGGAGCTCGGCATCGGCCGCCCCTCCACGTACGCCTCGACGATCAGCACGATCCAGGACCGCGGGTACGTCCGCAAGAAGGGCAGCGCCCTCGTCCCGACGTGGCTGGCCTTCGCGGTCACCCGCCTCATGGAGGTGCACTTCAGCAGCCTCGTCGACTACCGCTTCACCGCCTCGATGGAGGAGGACCTCGACGAGATCGCGTCCGGCTCCGCGGAGCGGGTGGCGTGGCTGCAGCGCTTCTACTACGGGAGCGAAGGGGGCGGCCAGGGCCTGCACGAGCTGGTCACCGACCTCGGTGACATCGACGCCAGGGCGATCTCCACGATCGACATCGGCGACGGCGTCGTCGTGCGGGTGGGGCGCTACGGCCCGTACGTCGAGGAGGTCGTCTCGACCTCGGAGACCCCGAGGCGCGCGACGATCAACGACGACGTCGCGCCCGACGAGCTGACCCCGGCGATGGCCCGCGAGTACCTCGCGCAGGCCGCCGACGACGGGCGCGTCCTCGGGCAGGACCCGGAGACCGGCCGCGACGTCATCGTCAAGACCGGCCGCTACGGCCCCTTCGTCACCGAGGTGCTCGAGGAGGACGCCGAGGACAAGCCGAAGCGGGGCAAGGCCAAGGTCAAGCCGCGCACCGCCTCCCTCTTCGCGTCGATGGACCCGGCCACGGTCGAGCTCGACACCGCCCTGCAGCTGCTGTCGCTGCCGCGCACCGTGGGCACCGTCACCGAGACCAAGACCGCCGAGGACGGCACCGAGACGCAGGTCGAGGTGCCCATCACCGCGCAGAACGGTCGCTACGGCCCGTACCTGAAGAAGGGCACCGACTCGCGCTCCCTCGAGACCGAGTCGCAGATCTTCGCGATCACGCTCGAGGAGGCCCTGGCGATCTACGCCCAGCCCAAGCAGCGCGGGCGGGCCGCGGCCAAGCCGCCGCTGGCCGAGTTCGGCGAGGACCCGGTGAGCGGCAAGAAGGTCGTCGTCAAGGACGGGCGCTTCGGCCCGTACGTCACCGACGGTGAGACGAATGCCACGCTGCGACGTGATGACGAGCCCGAGACGCTCACCGCGGCACGGGCCTACGAGCTCATCGCCGAGAAGCGTGCCAAGGGCCCCGCGACCCGCAAGAAGTCGGCGAAGAAGACGGCCAAGAAGACCGTGAAGAAGGCCGCGAAGAAGACGACGAAGGCAGGAGCCAAGAAGGCCGCGACCAAGAAGGCGTGAGCCCCGTCGGTGGCGACGGGGGATGGACTCCCGTTGCCGCTGTGGTTACCGATGGGTATGGTCCGGGCAACCCGCGTACCCAGAGGAGCAGCGATGGAGCTCGACCCGACGACCTTCGACACGATGACCCCGCAGGAGTTCGCCCGGACGGTCAAGGGCATGTCCGACCGCGAGCTCAGCGAGACGATGCGGGGTGAGCTGCGGATCCCGATCCTCGACGCGGTCTTCGCTCGCTTCCCCGGCCTCTTCCGTCCCGAGCGGGCGGCGGGGCTGCACGGCACCGTCCAGTTCCGCATCACGGGCGGGCCGGACGAGCGGCCGCACGACACCTACGAGATCGTCGTCGCCGACGGCACGTGCACCATCTCCGAGACGCCGGGGGAGTCCTACGACGCCTCGCTGATGATGGCGCCGCCGGAGTTCATGAAGATCGCGACGGGCCGCGGCAACCCGACGATGCTCGCGATGCGCGGCAAGATCAAGGTCAGGGGCGACCTCGCCCTGGCCGCGAAGTTCCCCACCCTCTTCGACATCCCGAAGGCGTGAGCGCTGACATGAACCCCCTGATCATCGCCAAGACCATGGCCAAGCGCGGCATGCTCAACCCCGGACCCCCGGCAGCCCAGGTCAAGCAGCTGGCCGCGCTCCGGAAGTGGGGCTTCGGCCTCGCCGGTGAGCTGCGCCAGGCCGCGGGCCGCTCGCCCCGGACCGTCGCCGTCATCGACGAGACCCGGGGCGCCACGACCTACGCGGAGCTGCTCGCCAACTCCGAGAAGGTCGCCGTCATCCTGCGTGAGCTCGGCTTCGGCCCGGGCGACCGGATCGGGCTGCTCGCCCGCAACCACGTCCAGGCCATCGAGGTCATGTGCGCGACGTCGGCGGTCGGCATCGACCTCGTCCTCGGCAACACCGGCCTCGCCGGGCCGCAGCTGGCGCTCGTCGCGGAGGAGCAGGGCATCCAGGCCCTGATCCACGACGACGAGTTCGCCGAGGTCGTCGAGCACCTGCCGCAGTCCCTGCCGCGGGTCACCGAGACCGAGCTGGCCGACCGGGTCGCGCGGACGGTGCGCCCGAGTGAGATGCCCGTCCCCGCCCGGGGTGGCCGCACGATCATCCTCACGTCCGGCACGACCGGCACGCCGAAGGGAGCGGCCCGCAAGACCCCCGGTGGGTTCGGCCCGCTCATCTCGATCATCGACCGGATCCCCCTTCGCGCCCACGACCGGATCCTCGTCTCCGCCCCGATCTTCCACACCTGGGGCTACGCCGCCATGCAGCTGTCGATGGCGCTGCGCGCGACGATCGTCCTGCAGCGTCGCTTCACGCCCGAGGCGGCCCGCGCGGCCCTCGAGGAGCTGCAGCCCGACGCGATGTTCGCCATCCCCGTGATGCTCCAGCGGATGATGGAGCTGCCGAGCGACCCGGCCGCGCGGGAGCGCCGCCGGCTGCGGGTCGTCGCGACCTCCGGCTCGGCCTACCCCTCCGGCTTCACGCGGCGGTTCATGGACGAGTACGGCGACGTGCTCTACAACCTGTACGGCTCGACCGAGGCCTCGTGGGTGTGCATCGCGACCCCGGCCGACCTGCGGCGCCACCCCAACACCGCGGGCACGCCGCCGCTCGGCACCGTCGTCAGGATCCTCGACGACGACGGGCGCGAGGTCCCACCGGGCGAGAAGGGCCGCATCTTCTGCGGCAACGAGCTCGTCTTCGACGGCTACACCAACGGCAACACCAAGGACTTCGTCGACGGGCTCGTCTCCACGGGGGACATCGGCCACGTCGAGGGCGACCTGTACTTCGTCGACGGTCGTGACGACGACATGATCATCAGCGGCGGTGAGAACGTCTACCCCATCGAGGTCGAGGGGCTGCTCGCGGAGCACCCGGCCGTCCGCGAGGTCTCGGTCATCGGTGTCCCCGACCCGGACTTCGGTCAGCGGCTGGCTGCCTTCGTCGCGCTCAACGAGGGCCAGGGCCTCACCGGTGACGACGTCCGGGAGCACGTGCGCGCCAACCGCGCGCGGCACTGCGTCCCCCGCGAGGTCGTCTTCCTCGACGAGCTCCCGCGCAATGCGACCGGCAAGGTCCTGGCCCGGGAGCTGCGCAAGACCTTCCCGGGCTGACGTGCAGCCGTCCCCGGACGAGGTGCCTCGATGAGGCTGTGGAGCCTGGACCCGACCCAGCTCGACCGGGCCGCCCTCGTGTCCGGCTGGCGGGAGGGCCTGCTCGCGCAGGCCGTCCTGCTCGGCCGGACGAAGGGGTACACGCGCCACCCCCAGCTCGAGCGGTTCCGGGCGCTCGGGGAACCGGTGACCGGCGTGGTCACCTGGCTCTCCGGCCTCGCGGACGAGGCCGACCGGCGGGGTTACCGCTTCGACCGGACACGGCTCTCGGGTCCCGGCGACCCGGGACTGCGGATGATCGTCACCGACGGGCAGCTCGCCCTCGAGCACGCCCACCTGCTCGCCAAGTGCGAGCAGCGCGCACCCGAGTGGGCGGCCGCCCTGCGCCTCGAGGGCCCGCGCCCGCACCCGCTCTTCGACGTCGTGCCCGGACCGGTCGAGGCCTGGGAGCGGGCCGGGTCGTGACGGCGCGGCCGGGGGCCTACAGCCAGGCGCCGAAGGCCAGCGGCTCGCGGGTGAAGCGGTAGGTCGCCCAGCTGAAGTGGCTCACCGCCCCCTGCCCGTCGCGGTGCACGACGAGGTGCTCGCCCGCCTCGCGCCCCGAGACGGTGACGAAGCGGTCCGTGCCAGCGGGCTCGAAGACCGACGGCGGCTGCTCCTTGGGCTGGCCCGCGACGCGCGCCTCGAGCACCCCCTGCCGGACCGACAGCACGAAGTGCACGCCCTCGGAGTACCAGTGGCCGAGCAGCGGCACGAGGTCCTCGGGCAGGTCGGTGCCCGGCACCCACGCCTCGGCGGGCACCGGCTCGCGCTCGATCGCGATGGTGCCGAGCTCGATGGCGGCCGCCGCCGGCGGGACGGGCGCGGTGTTGTTCATGAGGACCACGCCCGTCGTCGCCGAGGCGCGCTCGGTGAAGACGCCGGTGATCGACCCCGGCCAGCCGCCGGTGTGACCGACCCACGTCCGCCCCTGGTGCCGGACGAGCTGCAGGCCGAGGCCCCACGCGGAGGTCCAGCCGACGGTGTCCGCCATGACCTGCGGCTGGCACATCTCCTCGAGCGTGCCGGCGGAAAGGACCTCCTCGACCGGGTCGGCGATGAACCCACCCCACCGGGCCATGTCGGCGAGCGTCGAGCGCAGCCCGCCCGCGGGGTCCAGGGCCCGCGCGTCGAAGACCGGCTCGGGCACCGGGACGTCGGCGAAGGGCGGGACGAAGTACCCCTTCGCCTGCCGCCCGGAGGGTGCGGTGCCGGTGCGCCGCATCTCCAGCGGGTCGAGGATGCGTCGGCGGACCGAGTCCTCCCAGCTGCACCCGTCGAGGCGGGAGATGATCTCGCCGAGCGTCGCGTACGCGAGGTTGGAGTAGTGCCAGCGGTCGTGCGGCCGACCGACCCGTTCGGCCTGCGACCAGCCGGCGAGCAGCTCCTCCCGGGTGGGCATGACCATCGTGTCGAAGACGTCGCCGACCGGCTCGCGCTGCATCCCTGAGGTGTGCGAGAGCAGCTGGCGGATCGTCACGCCCGGGTGCGCGGCGTCGGCGAGGTGGGTCTCGACGGTGTCGTCGAGGTCGAGGCGGCCCTCGTCGCGCAGCGCCATCGTGACCACCGCGGTGAAGGTCTTGGAGTTGCTCGCGACCGGGTACTGGGTGTCCTCGTCGGGGGCGTCACCCGGGCGGTCGACATCGACCGTGCCGATCCCCGTGGACCACTCGAGACGGCCCCGTCGGGCGACGCCGGCGGCGAGCCCCGGCACCCGCCCGTCGGTCTGCGCGGTCAGGGCGCGGGCGGTCAGGGCGCGGGCGGTCTCGTCGCTGAAGGTCACCGGCCCAAGGTATCCCCGTGGTGCCGTCGACCGCGTCCTCGCGGCGCTCGGTCGGTGCGGGCTCAGCGGGCGATGAACCCCTGGGCCTGCAGCCACTCCATGGCGACGTCGGCGGGGTCCTCGCCCTCGACGTCCACCTTGGCGTTGAGGTCGATCAGCACCTCGTCGGTGAGCTCTTCGACGACGGGCGCGAAGAGGTCGACGACCGCCGGGTACTCGTCGACAACCTGCTCGGTGAGCACGGGCGCGACGTTGTACTTGGGGAAGAAGGCCTTATCGTCCTCGAGCACGACGAGGTCGAGCGCCTTGATCCGGCCGTCGGTCGTGAAGACCTCGCCGAAGGTGCACGTGCCGGTGTCGGTCGCCTGGTAGATCGCGCCGGTGTCGAGGACCTTGACGTTGTCGTCGGGGAAGCTCCTACCGCGGGTCAGCCCGTAGGCCTTGAGCATCGGGCCGAAGCCGTCGTTGCGGTTGTTGAACTCCGACTCCACGCAGAAGGTCAGGTCCTCCTCGGGGACGTCCTTCAGCTGCGACAGCTTGCTGATGCCGAGCCGCTCGATCTCCTCGCGCGGGCCGGCGAAGCCGTAGGTGTTGTTCATCGGCGCCGGCTCGAGCCAGACGAGCTGGTTGTCCGCCAGGTCCCGGTCGCGGACGGCCTCGTACTGCTTCTGCTCGTCGGGGATGGGGGTGGTCTCGCCGAGGTAGGCGATCCACGCCGTCCCGGTGTACTCCCACTGCATCTGCACCTGGTCCTCGATCATCGCCTGCCGGGCGCTGGAGGAGCCGGGGATGTTGGTGAGGTCCGGGGCCTCGGCGCCCGCAGCCCGCAGGAGGATCACGGCCATCTTGCCGAGGATGAGCTGCTCGGTGAAGTTCTTCGACCCGACGCCGATCGTCGCGCCCGACAGGTCGATGTCGGCGATGGGGCCGGCGGCCTCGCCCGACGGCACGAAACCACCGCTCGTCCCGAGGCCGCAGCCGGCGAGACCCAGGCCGAGCGCGCCGGCGCCGCCGAGGAGCAGCGCGCGTCGCGTCGGGCCCGGCGAAGGGGGGAGACGTCGCGTCATCACTGGGTCCCCTTGGGCGTGAGGACCAGCTCGAGCACCCGGCCCGCCCAGTCGATGAGCAGGGCGAGGGCCGCGATGATGACGGCGCCGCTCACGAGGATCGGGTAACGGAAGAGCGTGATGCCGGTGACGATGAGCGCCCCGAGCCCGCCCGCGTTGACGAAGGTCGCGAAGCTCGCGGCGCCGACGACGAGCACGAGGGCGGTGCGCACGCCGGCCATGATCACCGGCATCGCGAGGGGCAGCTCGACGCGGCGGAGCACGTCGAGCGGCGACATGCCCATGCCGCGCGCGGCCTCGACGAGGGTGTGGTCGACCTGCTGGAGGCCGACGATCGTGTTGCGCAGCACCGGGAGGAACCCGTAGATCGCCAGGCTGATCACGGCCGTGCGGGTGCCGAAGCCGAGCCACATCGCGAGCAGCACGATGAGGCCGATGACCGGGGCGGCCTGGCCGGCGTTGGCGACCGCGGTGATCGGTCCGGCGAACCGGCGGGCGGGCCCGCGCGTGAGGATGATGCCGGTCGGGATCGCGGTGACGAGCACGACGGCGGTCGTGACGAGGGTGAGCTCGACGTGCTCGCGGGTGAGGTCGAGGATCGTGCCCCAGGCGAGCTGCCGGTTCTCGATCTCGTCGAGGTCCGCGTTCTGCCGCCAGAGCGCCCAGCCGCCGAGGACGGCGGCGCAGAGCAGCGGGAGACCGACGAGCAGGCCGATCGTCGTGCGCCGGTCCTCGACACCGGTGTCCGCGGACGAAGGGGAGGGGAGCGCGTCGGTCATGAGGCCGCCTCCTCCGCGGTCGCCTTGATGTGGTCGGTGACCGCCGCGAAGGTCACGACGCCGAGGAACTCGTCGCGGCGACCGGTGACGAGGACGCCACCGTGCGAGCTGGCGAGCATCGAGTCGAGCGCGTCGTTGATCGTGGCGCGACGGTCGACCACCGAGATGTCCTGGTCGGTGAGCTCGGGCAGACGGGCCATGCGCGAGGCCTCGCCGAGGCTGTACCAGCCGACGGGGCGACGCCGGCCGTCGAGGACGATGACGTCCCGCTGTCCGGCGGCGCGGGCGGCCTCGGCGGCGGCCCTCCCTTCGTCCCCGACGCGGGCGACGACGGGGGACTGCAGCTCGAGCTCGTCGACGCGGGAGAGGCTCAGCTGCTTGAGCGAGGAGCCGGCGCCGACGAAGTCCTCGACGAACTCGTCCGCGGGGTTGGCCAGGATGTTGGTCGGGGTGTCGTACTGCGCGATGTGGGCGCCCTCGCGCAGCAGGAGGATGCGGTCGCCGAGCTTGACCGCCTCGTCGATGTCGTGGGTGACGCAGACGATCGTCTTCTGCAGCTCCTCCTGGATGCTCATCAGCTCGTCCTGCAGCCGCTGGCGGGTGATCGGGTCGACCGCGCCGAAGGGCTCGTCCATGAGCAGCACGGGCGGGTCCGCCGCGAGGCCGCGGGCGACGCCGACGCGCTGCTGCTGGCCGCCCGAGAGCTCCTTCGGGTAGCGGTTGCGGTAGCGGGCGGGGTCGAGACCGACGAGCTCGAGCAGGTCGTCGACCCGCTCGGTGATCCGCTGCTTGTCCCACGTGAGCAGGCGGGGGACGAGCGCGATGTTGTCGCCGACGCTCATGTGGGGGAAGAGCGAGCCGCCCTGGATGACGTATCCGATGGTGCGGCGCAGCTCCGTCGCGTTCCTGGAGCGGATGTCCACGCCGTCGATGGTGATCGTGCCGGAGGTCGGCTCGTGGAGCCGATTGATCATCTTCAGCGTCGTCGTCTTGCCGCAGCCCGAGGGGCCGATGAACATCGTGATCTGGCCCGCGGGGACGGTGAGGGAGAGGTGGTCGACCGCGGGCGTCCGCTGCCCCGGGTAGGTCTTGACCACGCTGTCGAAGACGATCTCGGCGCCGCTCACCTCGCGGGTCGGGACCTCGAGGCGAGGGGCGTCGTCGTGGTGCTCGGCGGGCTGGTCGTCGGTGGTGGACATCAGGCGCGGATCCCCTTCGAGGTGGTGAGTCGGCTGACGAGCAGCAGGGCGGCGTCGAGCAGGAGGGCGAGGACGACGACGCCGAGCGTGCCGACGAGGGCGTAGT
Source organism: Janibacter terrae (assembly GCF_039636765.1). Lineage (NCBI taxonomy): Bacteria > Bacillati > Actinomycetota > Actinomycetes > Micrococcales > Intrasporangiaceae > Janibacter > Janibacter terrae. The sequence continues at coordinate 3,372,539 of NZ_CP144167.1, read as the reverse complement.
TGAGCGCGTTGGCGCCGCCGATCTGGGCGAGCCCGGTGAAGATGTACGGGCCGAGGCCCGGGCCGAGCGCGTACGCGGCGATCGCGGCGACGCCCATCGACATCTGAGCGGACACCCGCAGCCCGGCCATGATCACGGGCCACGCCAGCGGGAGCTGCACGCGCACGAAGCGGGACGTGGAGCCCATGCCCATCCCCTTCGCCGACTCCAGCAGCGTCGGGCTGACGCCGGAGAGACCGACGACGGCGTTGCGCAGGATCGGCAGGGTTGCGTAGAAGGTGACGGCGATGACCGAGGGCAGCGCGCCGATGCCGACGAGCGGCAGGAGCAGGCCGAGCAGCGCGAAGGAGGGGATCGTCAGGCCGATGGCGCTGAGCATGTTGGCGGCCGGCTTGAGCCTCGGGACGCTGGTGACGAGGACCGCGAGCAGGATCGCGATGACCGTCGCCAGGAGCACCGACTGCACGACCAGCGAGAGGTGCTGGAAGGCGCGGTAGAGGATGTCCTGCCACTTGTCGGAGACGAACTCGCCCACGGCCCACCTTTCGCGCCCCGGCGGTCGGAGCCCTCCCACCCAAGCGTGCTTCGCGCGGCGGTGCCCGCCCAGAGGGCTTCCGCGACCGATTTGTGACCTTCCGCAGCACGGCCGCGCGCGACCGCGCGAGCGGTGTCCGGGGCGTGCCATAGGGTCGACCGGGTGACGGACAGCGGGTACTTCATCGCCTTCGAGGGCGGCGACGGCGCGGGCAAGTCGACCCAGGTGCGCCGGGTCTCGGAGGCGCTCGAAGCTGCCGGCCGTGAGGTCGTCGTGACCCGACAGCCGGGCGGCACGACGCTCGGCGCGGCGCTGCGGGACCTCGTGCTCCACGGTGGTGCGCTCACCCCCCGTGCGGAGGCGCTGGTCTTCGCGGCCGACAAGGCCCAGCACGTCGAGGAGGTCATCCTCCCTTCGCTCGCCCGCGGCGCGGTCGTCGTCACGGACCGCTACGTCGACTCCTCCGTCGCCTACCAGGGCGCGGGCCGCGCGCTCGGCGCGCAGGAGGTCGCCGACCTCCAGGCCTGGGCGGTCGGCGGCCTCACCCCGCACCTGACCGTCGTCGTCGACGTCGACCCGGCGACCGGTCGGCAGCGTCGCGGCGGCACGGACGACCGGATGGAGTCGGAGGCCGATGCCTTCCACGTGGCGGTCCGCGAGCACTTCCTGGCCATGGCGAAGGGGGAGCCCCACCGGTACCTCGTCGTCGACGGGACCGCGTCCCCGGACGAGATCGCTGAGCGGGTGCACGCCCGGCTCGTGGACGAGGGAGTGCTGTGAGCGCCGGTGCGGCCCTCGGGGGCGCCACGGCGCCGCCGATCTGGCGGGACGTCGTCGGGCAGAGCGAGACGATCGAGACCCTGACGCGGGCGGTCGCCGACCCGACGTCCATGACGCACGCGTGGCTCTTCACCGGCCCGCCGGGGTCCGGGCGCTCCACGGCGGCACGGGCCTTCGCGGGTGCGCTGCTGTGCCCGCGCGGCGGCTGCGGCGAGTGCCGGGAGTGCCGGACCGCCCTCGACGGGACGCACGCCGACGTCGACGTGCTCGCCACCGAGGCGCTGTCGATCGGCGTCGCCGCGACCCGTGACCTCGTCCAGCTCGCCGGACGCTCGCCGAGCGTCGGGCGGTACCGGATCATCCTCATCGAGGACGCCGACCGGTTGACCGAGCAGTCGGGCAACGCCCTGCTCAAGGCGTTGGAGGAGCCGACGCCGCGCACCGTCTGGTTGCTGTGCGCGCCGAGCCTCGAGGACGTGCTCATCACCGTGCGCTCGCGCTCGCGGCACGTCCGGCTGCGCACGCCACCGGTCGCCGAGGTCGCCGCCCTGCTGCAGCGCCGTGACGGCATCGACCCGGGCATGGCGACCTACGCCGCGCGCGCCGCGCAGAGCCACATCGGGCTGGCCAAGCGCCTCGCGACCGACGAGGGCGCACGTATCCGGCGCCGCGACACGATCACCCTCGCGTCTCGGATCCGTGGTGTCTCCGACGCCGTCTGCGCGGCTGCCGACCTCCTGCAGATCGCCGAGCAGGAGCGCGACCGCACGCTCGAGTCGCGCGCTGCTGCCGAGAAGGCGCGTCTGCTGGAGACGCTCGGCGCGGACCCGTCCGCGCGCACGCAGCCCCCGCACATCCGCGCCCAGGTCACCTCGCTGGAGAAGGAGCAGAAGACCCGCGCCACCCGGTTCACCCGCGACATGATCGACCGCGCGCTCGTCGACCTGCTCTCGATCTACCGTGACGCGCTCGTCCTGCACGCCGGCTCCCCGGTCGCTCTCGTCAACGAGGACGCCAGGCCCGTGGTCGAGGAGGTCGCGCGCTCGTTCAGCGGCGAGGGACTGCTCGTCGCCATGGAGTCGATCGCCACCGCGCGCGAGCGGATCGCCGCCAACGTCGCGCCCCTGCTCGCCCTCGAGGCGATGGCGGTGTCCCTGCAGCTGCCTGCTCGGCGGTAGGACCCGCTCGGTGGCCGTCGTGCGCCGTCGCGGGCCACAGGTAGCGTCTGCGGCATGAGGTCTCGTGCGCGCTCGCTCCGTCTGGTCGCTGCGGTGGCGGCGGTGGTCCTGCCGGTGGCGGGGTGCTCGCTCCTCGAGCCCGACACCCGTCCGACGGGGCTGACGACAGGGGACCAGGCACCGCCCGCCGGGACGCAGGGGCTGGAGCGGTTCTACGAGCAGGACCTGCAGTGGGGCGGGTGCGAGCGCGGCGACGGGGAGTGCGCGCAGCTCGAGGTGCCGATGGACTACGAGGACCCGGACGGCAGGACCCTCAAGATCTCGGTCCTGCGGGTCAAGGCCAAGGACGAGGCCGCCGGCTCGCTCGTCGTCAACCCCGGCGGCCCCGGAGGCTCGGGCGTCGACTACGCCGCCGCGGCCGACTTCGTCGTCAGCGAGCGGATCCGCAAGAACTTCGACGTCGTGGGCTTCGACCCCCGTGGGGTCGCGCGCTCCGAGCCGGTCGACTGCCTCGACGACCGGGGGATGGACGCCTACCTGGCCAAGGACCCGACGCCGGACACCGACGAGGAGCGGGCCGCGGACCGGGCGGAGCAGCAGGAGTTCGCCGACGGCTGCAAGAGCAGGACCGGCGAGCTGCTCGGGCACGTCTCGACCGCAGATGCTGCCCGGGACATGGACGTCCTGCGTGCCGCGCTCGGTGACGGCAAGCTGACCTACCTCGGCAAGTCCTACGGCACCTACCTCGGCGCCACCTACGCCGAGCTCTTCCCCGACCGTGCCGGACGGATGGTCCTCGACGGGGTCATCCCGCCGGACGCGACCGCGCAGGAGGTCGTCATCGGCCAGGCCAAGGGCTTCGACACCGCGACCCGGGCGTGGGCGCAGGACTGCGTCGACAACGACTGCTCGCTCGGCGGCACCGTCGACGAGGTGGTGGCGAGCGTGCAGGACCTGCTGCAGCAGCTCGACGGCCAGCCGCTGCCCGCGTCGGCCGGCATCGAGCTGACCGAGGGGTGGGCGACCTGGGGCATCGCGCAGGCCCTCTACGACCAGGGCATGTGGTCGCAGCTGACCGACGCGCTGGTGAGCGCGGAGGACGGTGACGGCGGCCCGCTGAGCGAGCTCGGCCGTACCTACGCGGGCCGCGACTCCGGTGGCGACTACGCCTCCAACCTCCTCGAGGCACTGCCTGCGGTCAACTGCCTGGACCGTCCGGAGCAGGACGTCGACCAGGACGCGCTCGTGGACGAGGCGGTAGCGGCCGCGCCGATCTGGGGCCGTGCGCTGTCCTCGGAGTCCCCGTGCGCCGAGTGGCCGGTCGAGTCCACCAGCACGCCGCACGAGGTCGACGCGAAGGGGGCCGACCCGATCCTCGTCGTCGGCACCACCCGCGACCCGGCGACGCCGTACGAGTGGGCCGAGCGCCTGCACGAGCAGCTCGCCGACTCCGCGCTCATCACCCACGAGGGTGACGGGCACACCGCGTACATGCGCCAGAACGACTGCGTGGACAAGGCGGTCGACGAGTTCTGGCTCACCGGCGCGACGCCGGACGGCGACGCGCTGACCTGCAAGGAGTGATCCCCACCTGCGGGCGGGTCGTGGGCCAGAATGCGTGAGGTGACCTCACCTCGTCAGCACGTGAAGAACGCCGCGGGCTTCGCGCTGGTGTGGTGCGTGGCCAAGACGGTCCACCGGGTGAGGTACCGCGCCGGCGGGATCCCTCGCACCGGGCCCGTCATCCTCGTGGCCAACCACCTCACGATGACGGACCCCCTCGCCGTGGCCCGGGCGGCGATCGGGCACCGGCGATTCCCCCACTTCCTCGCGATGCAGGAGGTCTTCGGCTGGCCCGGCGTCGGTGCGCTGGCTCGCGCCACCGGGCAGATCCCGGTCGCGCGGGGTTCGTCCTCGGCGGCGCAGGCCCTCGACAGCGCGTCCGAGCGGCTCGACCAGGGCCAGCTCGTCGCGCTCTACCCCGAGGGGCGGCTGACGACCGAGCCGGACCGCATGCCCGGGCCCGCGAGGACCGGCGCGGCCCGGCTGGCCCTGCGCCACCCCGACGCGGCCGTCATCCCGGTGGGGACGTGGGGGCCCCAGCAGGGCCACCACCACATCTGGCACCGCCACACGGCCTGCCTGTCGGTCGGGCCGCGGCTCGACCTGTCCGCGTGGGCGGGCCGCACGGACGACGCCGCCGCCCGCGAGGTCACCGACGCCATCATGGGCGCGATCCGCGCCGAGATCGCGCAGGCCCAGCAGATGTGGCGTTCCCGCTAGGCGTCAGGGTGTGACGGTGACCGTGTCCCGCCAGCCCGGGACCCAGGTACCGGAGCTGGTGTCCTTGCCGCTCAGGATGACCTCGTACTCACCGGGAGTGGCCCACTCGCCGTCGGCGAGGCGTCCCTTCCACGTCACCGTGAGGTCGGTGTCGCCGGTGCGGGTGCTGCTGCGGTCGGAGATGACGCCGTGCTCGTCGCTGCGGATGCGCACCCGCCAGGTGACGTCGCCGCCTGTCTTGACGTTGAGCGCCGAGCCGCCGCTGCCGTAGGTGATCCAGCGTGGGCTCGTGCTCGGCCGGTAGAAGGCGGAGGACTGCCGCTCCTTGGCGTTGGTCCGGATGCCGGAGAGCTTGGACTGCAGGTACCGGCCGGGGCAGGCGGTCTGCCCGACGTTGCGGTGCCCGAGGACCGTCGGGCGCCACACGCCACCGATGGTGGCCTTGGCGGTGGGGTCGACGTGGTGGCGGCCGAGCTTCCACGCCATGAAGCGCTCGATGCCGGTCACCATCGCGGTCGGCGCGGCCGTGACGTCGTAGTCCCCCATCGCGGAGATGCCGAACGTCTGCGAGTTGACGCCCCGCGCGTGCGCCCCGATGACGGCCCTGTCGAGGCCGCCCGCACGGCCCTCCCACAGGCGGCCCCACTTGTCGACGAGGACGTTGTAGCCGATGTCGTTCCAGCCGCGGCCGTTGACGTGGAAGTCGTAGATCCCGCGCAGGATCTGCGGCACGTCGTCCTTGGAGTAGGTGTTGATGCCGGCGGTGTGGTGCACGACGGCACCCCGCACCTCGCCGTAGTCGGGCTCGCCCTTGCGGATGGACTCGTCGGCTCCCCACTCGGCCCGGGTGTGGACGGTCGGACGGCGCTGGACGCCGTGCGCCGTGGCGGGCGGGGCGGAGCCGACGTCACCGTCCGCGTCGGAGGTCCCGGGGTCGACGAGGTCGACCTCGAGGTCGGACGGCCTCGCGCCTGCGGACTCGACCCTCACCTGCACGCCGTCGGACTCGGCCGTGACGAGCGGCTGGGTGCCGCCGCGCTGGGAGGCGGCCTCGGCGGACCCCGCGTCCGGACCCCCTTCGGCCTCGAGCAGGCTCCACCCGGTCCACCGGCCGGTCGCCGCGTCACGGGTGCGGACGAAGGCCTCGACGTCGGTGCGCTCGCCGCTCCACGTCACGCCCGCGACGCGGAAGTCGCGGGTGGCCGTCGGGGCGGTCATGCCGACGACCTTGTCGTCGGACCTCCCGCGCTGGGGGACGGCGGGCGCCGCCTTGAGCGCCGAGCGGTCGATGCCGCCGATCCGGATGGAATCCCGTTGAGCCGGAACGGGTTTGGGGGAAGCGCTCGTGTCGATGACCGGCACGATGGTGATCAGGGAGGTCGCCGTGGCGGCGACGGTCAAGCGGGAGAGAGCACGACGAAGGGAGCTCACGAGGAGACCTCACAGGGGATTGGGTCCGATGGGCACCGGACACGCTAACCGCCGTGCGGCGAGGCTGCAGTGCGGGGTCGCATCAGCGCATGTGGGCCACGAGACCGAGCCACGAGAACCCGAGGTCGATGTCCGGCTCCGCCGCCGGGTCCTCCCAGGGCACCTCGTTCTTCTTCTGCACGTAGTGGTTGGCGACCGGCGAGCTCGGGGCCGGGGCGGCACCCGAGAGCGCTGCCTGCACCGACTCGACGTACTTGGTGGCAGCCGTCTTGTTGAACTTGCCGTCCATCAGCGCCTTGCGCGTGCGCGGGTCGGACCCGACCGCGACGCGCAGCAGGCTCTGGTCGCCCTGCCCGCCGACGCCGATGACGAAGATCTTGGGGTTGGACATCTTGGACTTCTCGAGGGCGACGAGCTTGTGCCCCTGGGTGTGGACGGCGAGGACCTGCAGGTTCTTGGTGTTCTGCACGACCCCGAGGGCCGCGTCGAAGACGGCGTCTGCGGGGGAGTGGACGGGCAGGTCGATCTCGTGTGGTGCGCGCACGGGTGGCCTTTCGTCGGGGCGTCATCGGCGACGCTACCGGTCCCACCGGCCGCACGGGTCGGCACGCGCGCCCCTAGCCGCGGGCGCGCTGCCACCGGCCGTCGCGCCACTCGACGAGGCCCAGGTCCGCGAACTGGTGCAGCCAGGTGGTCATCGGCCACTCGCCCCACCGCTCGTGGAAGACCGCGGCGTTGCGCAGGATGGCGTCCAGGTGACGCACGGGCGGGGACTCGACCTCGTGGTGCTGGTGGTAGGCCCGCGCACCGCCGACCCAGCCGTGGCGTGCGCCGCGCTCGAGCACGAGTCGCCCGAAGTCGGTGTCCTCCCCTCCGTAGCCCGTGTACTCCTCGCAGAACCCGCCGATGCGTGACCAGGTGTCCTGCGCGAGCGCGAAGGACAAGGACCAGAAGAGCTCGGGACGGGGGTTGGGGAGCCGTTCGCCGGGCTCGGGTGCCGGACGACCGGGGTGGGGCGCGTCCGCCCCTTCGAGGGCGGTGAGGTCGTACCCGCCCGGGGGAGGCGGAGGCAGGTAGGTCACCGGTCCCGACCACACGACGTCCGGCTCGTCGGCCACTGCCGCGGTGTACGCCTCCACGAGGTCCGCTCCCGCGAGGCAGTCGACGTCGAGGAAGACCAGGACCTCGGCCCCGAGCTCGCGCGCCTCCTGCGCCCCGAGGTTGCGGGCGGCGGCGAGCGGGAGCTCGGGCGAACCGGTGCGCAGGTGGAGCACCCGCGCGCCGGGCACCTCGAGGTCCGGGTCGTCCATGGCGACGACCACGCGGTGGTCCGGCCGGCGGGTGCCGCGCGCCAGGGTCTGCGCCTGGTTGGCCAGGTGGCGCCGGCGACCGTGCACGATGGTGATCGTCGCGACGGTCATGCCGCGTCGACCTCGCGCAGGACGCGCGCGAAGCGCTCGGCAGCGCCGCCGTCGCACCAGCCGCGCCACTGCTCGCCGTCGAGGGCGCGGGCTCGCTCGAGCAGACCCGCCCAGAGCGTGGGGTCGGTGGGCAGGGACGCGAGCACGAGGGCGGGCCACTGCTCGTCCCGCAGGGCGTGCCCCATCGCCTCCTGCTCGTCGAAGGGCCGCGGCTGCGGGAGGACGATGGCCGGTCGGCGCGCGGCGGCGGTCTCGGCGACGGCGTTCTGCCCCGCGTGCGTCAGCACGACGTCGGCGGAGCGCAGGACGGCGAAGGGGGAGTCGACCCAGTCCTGACCGCCGAGCACCGTCCAGGTCCACCCGGGTGTGTGCTCGCGTGCCGCCGCCAGGTCCCGCGCGGGCGGGCCGTCACCGCCGCGACCCCACAGGACGACGACGTGTGGCCGCACCGGCTCGCCCGCCGGGGGCGTCGGCGGCGACACGGGGGCGAACCGGGAGAGCCCGCCGAGGCAGCGCAGGCGCGAGTGCAGCTCCGACGGGAGACCGGTCGACATGCCGGCCGACTCGGGCCACATCGCGACGAGCGCGTCGCACACCCCGTATCCGAGCAGGTGCGCACGGTCGGACCGCGCGCCGGGCAGGACGACGCCGACGACGCGGACGCCGTGCAGCCGGGCGAGCAGGGTGACCTCGACGGAGTGGTCGCTGACGACGAGGCTCGGGCGCTCTGCGTCCAGCCAGGACGACAGCTGCGACATCCTCTCCGACAGGCCGCGGTGCCCGACGGGGACCCAGTGCAGGTGATCGTCGGCGGTCACGTCCGTGCACCCCTCGGCTCCGTCCGTGGGTGCGTCGTCCGCGAGCTGCACCCACTCCCCGGGCCACCCCGGGGGCCGAGGCAGGGTCGACAGTCCGGTGATTTCTTCGCCCCACGCCGCGGCGACGGAATGGGCCCGGTGGAGGTGCCCCGAGCCCTGGTGGTGCACGTAGTAGCCGATCACGCGCCGGCCGCCTCCAGGGCGTCGCGGTAGACGTCCTCGTAGCCGTCGACCATGGCTCGGTGGGAGAAGCGGGTCTCTGCCGCGCGCCGGACCTCGTGCCGGTCCAGCGCCACCGCGGTCCTGATGGCCTCCGACAGGCCCGGGACGTCGCCTGCGTCGGCGAGCGCACCGGTCTCGGGCGTGACGAGCTCGGTGAGGGCGCCGCGGGAGAAGGCCGCGACGGGCGTGCCGCACGCCATGGCCTCGGCGGCGACGAGACCGAAGGGCTCGTCCCAGGCCGGCGTCACGAGAGCGACCCGAGCCTGCCCGACGAGCCCGACGAGCTCGCGGTGCGACACGTGACCCACGTACTCGACGTCGTCGCCGAGGAGCGGTTCGACCTCGCGCGCGAAGTAGCCGTTGTCGAGCACCTCACCGGCCAGCCGCAGCGGCATTCCGGCCCCGCGCGCCGCGAGGATCGCCTGGTGCGGGGCCTTCTCCGGGACGATGCGTCCCGACCAGATCGCGGGCCCGCCACCCGGCCCGGGCGTCCACTGGTCGAGGTCGACCCCGTTGGGGACCGCGGCGCTCGGCACGACGTCCGCCCAGGCCCTCGCCGTGGCCGTGCTGACGGAGACGAAGTGGCAGTTGGGCCCCGCGAACTGCGCGGCGGAGGTCAGCCAGGGGAGCGGCGGCGTGTGAAGGGTGGTGACGACGGGGATCTGGAGCGCGGACGACATGGCGACCGGCAGGTGGTGGAGGCTGTTGTTGTGCACGAGGTCGTAGGTGCTCCGCCCGCTGCGCATCAGGTCCAGCATCAGTCCGAGGTAGGCGTGGTGCTCCTCCATCCAGATCTCCGGCGGGGCGGCGACGTCCTTGCGGGCCGTCTCGTCGGGGGCGTAGAGGGCCAGCGGCAGCTCATGGACGTCCAGGTCCGGGTCGGACCCGGACCGGGCGAAGAGGGTCACCCGGTGTCCCCGACGTCGCAGCTCCTTCGCCAGCCCGTGGGTGTGCGCCTCGAGGCCTCCGGCGAAGGGCTCCCGGACGGGGAACCGGCTGGAGGCGATGAGGCAGATGCGCAGTCCCCGGCGCGGGCGGCTCATCGGAGCAACCGCCGGTAGAGGGACTCGTGGGCCGCGGCGATCTCGGTGCGCTGGCGGCGGCGCTCGTCGACGGTGAGCGCCGCGACGGGCCCCTGCTCGTGGGCACGGGTGATGGCCCGCGCCAGGGTCTCGGGGTCGAAGCCGTCCTCGTCCAGCTCGTAGGACAGCACCGGGCCCTGCTCGGCGTAGTACCCGCAGGTGGGCGCCGCGACCGCTGTCCCCAGATCGCGACAGGCCTCGAGCCACCCCGAGTGGGTGCCGAAGCGGTACGGCAGCACCGAGACGTCGAGCGAGCCGAGGTAGGCCCACAGGGCGTCGTCGTCGAAGTAGTCGTGCACGCGCAGCTCGAGCAGTCCTCGGTCCGCGGCCTCGGTGAGGTGGGCGGCGAGCACCGCGTCGCGGCGGTTGCCGTCCGGGTCGAGCACGTCCCGGTGCCCGTTGAGCTGCAGCACCCCGCCGGGCAGCCCGGCGACGGTCTCCTCGAGGACCGGCAGGATCGCCATCGGGTCCATGTTGGCCCGCAGGCTCTTGATGTGGAGGCCGACACGGAACTCCTCCCGCGACCCCAGCTGCATCCTGCGGGTGCGGTGCTCGTGCATGGTCGCGAAGTCGACGACGTGCGGGTGCGGCAGGACGATCGCCTCCCGGTCCCACCGGCGACGGATCTCGTCGGCGGCGCCGGGGGTGAGGGTGATGACGGCGTCCGCGTACTCCATGAGCACGTCGAGCTGGCGCCCGTGGGTGGTGCTGTCGGGGTGGTGCGGGTTGCGCAGGTCGTGGGCCGTGTAGACGAAGGGGGCGCCCCGCCCCCGTACGACGGACATCGCCTCGCGCAGCTCCTCGGGGTCCCGCGCGTCGAAGCCGAACTGGACGTGCAGCAGGTCGTACTCCGCCTCAGCCAGCCACGCCGGGTCCAGCATCACCGGTGGCCACCACTTCTCGATGGTGGAGCGGCCGGGGACGTCCGGGTCCGGGTCCGCCAAGCGCTGGACGTGGGTCGGCTCCCCGTCGAGCGCGGCGATGTGCCGGACGTAGACGTGCGAGGCGGGGACGGAGGCGACCGTGATCGGCCCGTCCTCGCCCGTGTCGACGGCACCCGCCTGCACTGGCGATCGCTCGGTCATCCCTCTCCTCTCGGCGCAGGGGAGACGACCTGCGTGCTCGCAGCTCCTGCCCGAGAGCGTCTCTACCCCCGACTGAGTGGTTTCACACCACGAGCCGCGCACCTGTTGGTGCGCGGCCCGTGCTGACCTTACGGCTCGTCAGATCGCTCAGACGTTGGTGTCCGGTCGCTGCTGGTGCTGCTGCACTGCGTCGCGTGACTCGGCGGCGCTCGTGCTCACCTTGTCGGCTTCCTGCTGGCCCTGGGCCTTGACGGTCTCGGCAGCGTCCTGCGCCGATTCCTTGAGCGACTGGGCCGCCTCCTGAGCCGGCTCCTTGAGGTGCTCGGCGCCTTCCTGGGCCATGGACTTCGCCTCGTCGAGGATCGGCGCGGCCTTCTCCCTGGCGGTGACTGCGGCCTGCTTCTCCTTCTCGGAGGCCGGCAGCAGCGAGCCGAGCAGCCACCCGGCTCCCAAGGCCATGAGCCCTGCGGCCATGGGATTGCCCCTGGTCTTGCTCTTGAGCTGGCGGCGCGCCTCGTCGGCCCGGTCGCTCCCGCGCTCCGCGACGGTCGGCGATGTCGGGTCGTCCACCCCCATGACCTTGTCCTTCAAGCCGGTCATGCCGCCCTTGACCTTGTCGGCCTGCCGACGGGCGATGTTGCCGGGGGTGACCGCCTCGCCCAGGGCGTCGACGTTGGTGCTGAGGTCGGACCGGGTCCGCTCGATCTCAGCTCGGATCTGGTCGGGGTCGTTGCTGGTCATGCGTGATCCTCGTTTCCCTTGAGCGCGTCCGGGACCTTCTTGGCGGTCTCGACCGTGCGCGGCAATCCTTTGACGTGCTTGAGCTGGGCGCGCCCGCTGACCGCGAGGATCGCGGCGAGGATGCCCCAGATGATGGCGACGATGACGGCCGCCCAGCCGCGGTTGTCCATCCATGAGCCCAGGGCCCACCACAGCGCGATCGAGAGGAACAACAGGGCGAACCAAGCCGCCAGCCCAGCGCCACCGAGGAGCCCTGCGCCCTTGCCCGCCTGGCTCGCGGACTGCTGTGCCTCCGCCTTGGCCAGGGCGACCTCCTGACGGATGAGCACCGACATGTCGCCTGCGATGTCGCCCACGAGCTGGCCGATCGACCCGACCTCGCCCTTCGCGTAGGTCTCGTGCGCTCCACGGAGCGGTTCTGGCTCGGGCACCGCGTCCGAGACGTGCGCGTACTCGCGGGGGCGGCCGGTCAACGCCTCTTCGCCGCTGCCGGCGCCGTGACTGGTTGTCATCGGCCCTCCTGCGGCGGGGGGAGCGCGGATCCGCCGGGGGTGCCGGGCACGGCCGTGCCGGGCACCTCGCCGATCCCGACGGTGGGCTCCACCAAGCCAGGGTCGGCCACGGGGACAGCACTGACCGGGACGGTCGCGAGCGGCACGGCGCCGGTGGGAGCGGTGCCGGGCGAAGGGGGAGCGGGCACGCCGTCGTCGCCGGAGTCGTCCCGGGCGTCGTCAGCGAGACCACGGACGAGGCGTCCGCCGACGAACCCGAGGGCTGCAGCGCCCGCGAGGAAGGCGCCCGGGCGACGGCGGGCAAAGCTCGTGAGCTCGGCGAGCACGTCACCGGGCTCGCGCTGCTCGAGCCACTGCGACGCGGTGTGGGCCCGATCGGCCGCTTGCCTGGCCAGGTCGGCGGCCATACCGCCGTCGGAGCGTTCGGCCATGGTGCTCAGCTCGTCAGCGAGCGTCGACAGCCCGCTCGCGGCCCGTGCCTGCTGGTCGGTGGCCTGCTGACCGATCTCGCCCTTGGTCTGGTCGTAGAGGGCGCGGGCCTGGGTCTTGGCTTCCTGGGTGACCTCGGCCGCTTGTTCCTTGGTGGTGCTCGCGACCTGCTGCGCGCTGTCCTTCGCATCGGATGCGACCGTGGTGGCCTCGTCCTTGGCGACGTCGCGCGTACGGTCCGGCTCGTCGAAGCCGTGGGAGGGGAAGGCCGTCTGCGGCGGCTCGGGCCGGCGCGTGGGGTCCAACGGCGGGGGCGGTGGGATCTCAGTCATGCGGCTCTCCTTGCAGGACGTGGAGGCGCCGCGAAGCGCAGGTCACCTACGAGGACGTGGCCGGCAGTGCCGGCCAGCAGCATCGTGATGGTGCCCATGGCAACCTCCAGAAGTTGGTCGTGCTTGGTGGTCCCTCATGGCTACCCGCAGGGTCGTGAATGAAACCGCGACGGCCACGGAAGCAGGACGCCGCGGGGAACCACAGCGCGGAGGGGACCACGGGGGTACCAACTCGGACGCGGCGGGAGAGCGGTCATGACGGCACCGGGGCCGGGAATGACGAAGACCCCCGATTTCTCGGGGGCCTTGCGTGGAGCCGCCTGTCGGAATCGAACCGACGACCTTCTCATTACGAGCACGACCGTCGTCATCAGGTGCCCGGATGCAGCCGGTGCAGGCGCTGCGTTTGGTGCCGGGGGAGTGGCTTCGTGCGCGAAGGGGGTACCACGGGGGTACCAAGCGCCAGGGAGGCCCATCGCCCCGATAGCGGAGCAGAGAAGAGCACGTCGAGGTTCGGTCAGGGTCGCCAGCCTCGACCACTTGGGTACCGCATGTCCGGGAGGACATACCTGGACCACCTGACCAGTTACGGCCTTGACCGGTTCTCGACGAGCTCGGATCGTTGCCCGCCCGGGGTGATGGTCCGGGCTCGACCCATGTCTGCGTGCCGACGCCAAGGGCGCGGAGGTGGGGGTGCGCGGAGGGCGAGGAACGAGCCCGGAGCGCGGGGGTCCCTACCGGAGCGCCCGCCGGCGGCGGGCGCGCGGGCCGAAGGCCCGCCTTGAGTCAGTAGGGAAAGTCATCACACGAAGTGTCCGCTGGCACACGTTGCTCTGGGCTGGGCGGTCGCCGGCCGTCCACCTTGTACGGAGCGCGGCGTCGGGAGCCACGGACCCACTTCAGGAACTTTTGGTCCGAGAGAACCCGGATGGTGGGCTGGAAGCCGAACAGCTCCTTTTGGGCCGGCGCCGTCAGGCGGGCGGTAGTCACTAGGAGGCCCAGTCCCGGCACCCTTCTTCTGCTGCTTCAGGTTGTACATCAGGTGCTGCACGGTTCGCCTCTCCGCCATTGGGGTTCAACAAGAGGCTAGAGGGCGCCACCGACAGCGGGGCGCACCAGCCGCTTGGCCGCTCGACGGCGTGGCCGCGCATGATCTATTCGCCGACCCCTCGCAACACGAGAATGAAAGTGTGCCGCGGCCTCGGAGACCATCGTCAGACGCGACACCGAGGCTGCCCTGCTTGGGTGGCTCGGTGACGTCTGTCACTGAGCCGAGGGTAATGCGGTGACGATCCTGTGCCGGACCACCACCGGACGGACCTGACCGGTCTCGTTCATTGCTAGAGACCAAATGCTCCGCCGGTGACGAGGATGACGATGCCGAGGCCGATGAGGACGATGGGGAACAGGATGTGTTCCCAGCGTTCGAGGATTTCAGCGATTGGTGGGCGGGTGGCGACGAATTTGGCGAGTGCGACCAAGACGGCGACCAGCGCGAGGAAGACGATGCAGTAGGCGACGACCGCTAGGGGATCCACGCTGAGGAAGACGGGGGTGTAGACGCCGATGTTGTCTCCGCCGTTGGCGAAGGTGACACCGGCGACGGTCCACGCGCCGATCTTCTTGCCAGCGACCTTCGCGTCGTCATCATCATCGTCGCCGCGCCAGGCGTTCCATGCAGCCCAGAGACCGAGGATGAGGGGAATGAGCCCGAAGTAGGGAATGGCCTCGGAGGGCAGGAAGGCGCCGGCTCCGATGGTCACCAGCACTGCCGCGCCGAGGATGCCAGCGAACCCGAGGTACTGGCCGACCAGGATGCGGGTGGCGGTGCCGCGCTGGCCCGCGCCTCGAGCGAAGAAGAGTGACAGCACGATGATGTCGTCGATGTTGGTGGCCATGAACAGGCCGATGGCCTGGAGTGTCGTGGTGAGCATCAGGCGTCCACCTCTCCTGCGCAGCAGTCCGGGACCAAGCAGCCTGGATCGATGCATGGGGAGCTTTCGTCGACAGCCAGGGTGATGTCGACCAGCGCCGCCAGTGCCTCTGCGAGATGTGAGTCGACGATTTCATAGCGCATCCTGCGGCCCTCGTGCTCAGCAATTACGATGCCGCAGTCGCGCAGGCAGGCCAAGTGGTTGGACACGTTCGAGCGAGTCAGGTCCAGGTCCCGGGCTAGCTCTGCCGGGTAGGCGGGACTGTCGAGCAGGGTCAGGAGGATCTGGGATCTGGTCGGGTCGGCCAGTGCACGGCCGAGACGATGCATCGCGTCCAGCCGGGTATTAATGGTCAGCATCTGGTGACTATACAGCAGATGCTGAATGATCTAGGCCCGAAGCGGATGAAGGTGCTTGCACGGCAAAATCGTCAATTGCGGCACCTCAACGTGCGGCTCGGTGACGTCCGGTTCCGGGCCGTCCGTGATTGTGGGGTGATCATCGCCACTCGATGCGCCCATTCACGATGGGGATCATCCGAGCGCGGCTGCGCCACCGCATCAATTTCCCGCACTGCACTCTTGCAAGGACGAGCCTGGTATGGACGCGCCGTCCTCGACTCACGAGACGACCAGCGCGAAGTACTCCTGCCCCATCCCGATACTGACCATCCTCACGACGGAGTACCCGATCCACATGGCCACGAGGCCCAGTGCAAGTTTCGGGCTGACGACGTCGAGCAGTCGTTCCGGACGCCGCCGCCGCACGAGCGCGACCGCTGTGTACGCCACAATGCCGACCGCTACCGCCATGCCCGGCGGCCCGAACAGGTTGTACTCGAACGCCGTAGCGACGTCCCCGTGGGCCAGGTGGACCCAGGAGCGAGTCATCCCGCAGGCCGGACAGGGCAGCCCTGTCAGGATCCGAAACAGGCACGTCGTCGGTCCGGAGTCCACGGAGTACACGGGCCACAGACGCGCGATCACCAGCGCCGTCGCGCTGAGCGCCGCGAGCCCGAGCACGACGATGCGCGAAGCGAGTTGCACCCCCCGAGCGTGGTGCACCCGGCGTCGGTACGGGAACGTCGCACCGCTCATCGCACCGCGCGCCTGCTCGCGTAGATCCTTGTTCGCATCGCCAAGAGAATAGCATCGACGATCATCCAGATGCCCAAGCTTTCGCAGGTGATGAACGCGTCCCCACCTTGTTGACGCGATAGACGACGGCGAGTTCCTTGGACTTGTCTTCCGCGGTCCTCGTTGGCCTTGTGAGATCCCGTCACGGAGGCGATTACTGGCTCTTAGAGCAGCGACGGGCCGTCCAAGGCTGCCCACAGAAATCCTGCACCGATGCCGAGCCCCAGGCTCGCGGTGGCAGCGACAGCGGCGGTCGCCGCAGGCCAAGCCGCGACCTCGTCCGTTCGAGAAGTCTCCGGACAGGGTTGGGTCGGGGGTGCGAAAGCGGGGCCGAGCCAGCGCAGGTAGTAGAAGAGGCTGAGCAGACTGTTGATCATCACGATCAAGGCAAGCCATCCGTGTCCGCCGTCCCAGACGGCGGTGGCAGCGGCGAGCTTGCCGACGAACACGGCCGTGGGCGGGGTGCCGACCAAGCCCAGCAGGGCGACGAGCAGTGCCAGTGCGAGCCCGGACCGGGTCCTGGCCAGCCCACGGTAGGTGTCCAGTTCGCGGTGATCGGGAAGCGTCGCAGTCACTGCGAAGGCGGCAACGTTGGTCAGGGCGTATGCGGCCAGGTAGAAAAGGAGCGAGGGCAGGGCAAGATCGCTGCGGCCGGCGGCGGCCACGGGCACGAGCAGGAACCCGACTTGGGAGACCGTCGACCAGCCCAGCAGTCGGCGAGGATCGCGCTGCCAGTAGGCGGCCAGATTGCCCAGGAACATCGATGCCGTGGCCAGCACCGCCACGACGACCAGCCAGGACTCGTTCCCGGCAGAGACCATGGCCATGAGCCGGTAAACGGCCACCAGCGCTCCGATCTTGGGCACGGTGGTGAGGAAGGTCGCGGCGGTCACACCGGCACCTTGTGCGGCGTCGGGGATCCAGAAGTGGACGGGCGCTCCGCCGGCCTTGAACAGCAGCCCGGTGAGCACGCACAGCACGCCCGCGCCCACGGCTGCGGCCGGGGCGCCAGGTAGTTCGTCTTTGAGCTGGGCGTAGTCGGTGGCGCCGGTCAGGGCGTAGAGGAGGGTGACCCCGAGCATGAGCAGGATCCCGGACAGCGCGCCCATGAGGTAAGTCTTCATGGCGGCCTCGGCCCCGGAGCGACCGCCGGTCAGGCCCACGATCCCGTACAGGGGGATGCTGGCCAGCAGGAATCCGACGATGAGCACGAGCAGGTCGGTGGCCGCGGCCAGAACCATGACCCCGGTGGTGGCGAAGAGCAGCAGGGCGTAGGTGTCGGACTCGCGCGGGGAGTTGGCGATCTCTCCGGAGGCCACGCCCAGGACCAGCAGGGTGGCCAACGCGGCGATCACCCGGGCGGCGCTGGTGGCGGTGTCCGCGGCGAAGGTTCCCGAGAATGCGGTTTGCGCGGGCCCGGCCATGGCCATGGCCGCCGCGGTCGCGGCAGCCAGTAGCGCCAGGGCGGCCACGGCGCGGGCGATCCACTGCCGGTGTCTGGGCAGGAACGAGCCGCCCAGCAGGACAATCAGGCCACCGAGGAAGGTGATGATCTCTGGGAGCAACAGTTCGGGGCGCATCTGCATCGAGGCGTCCACGGTTACCTGCCGACCAGGTCGACGAGGGCGGCCGAGGCCGGCTCGATCACCCCGAGCAGCACCTGCGGTAGCACCCCGATGAGCAGGGACAGGGCCAGCAGTGGGCCGATCGACCACAGCTCTCGACCGTGCAGGTCCGCGAACCCGGGTGACTGGCCCTGCGTGGGGCCGGTGAAGACTCGCTGCAGCGCCAGCAGGAACAGGGTGGCAGTGAGCAGGATGCCCGGCAGAGCGATCGCGGTGACCGGGGCGACGGCGATGCTGCCGGCAAAGATCTGGAACTCAGCGATGAACCCGGAGAACCCGGGCAGGCCCAGTGAGGCGAAGGCCGCGATCGCGAACAGTGCCGCGAAACGCGGCGCGGGTGTAGCCAGGCCACCGTAGGCACCCATGTCGTAGGTGCCGGCGCGGGTGCGCATCACCCCGGCCAGGAGGAAGAGCGCGGCAGTGATCAGCCCGTGGCTGATCATCTGCACAACCGCGCCGGTGACTGCCACGGATCGGGCCTGGGCGGTGTCACCGGCGATGAGGCCGACCGCGCCCAGGGCCAGGACGATGTAGCCCATGTGGTTCACGGAGGTGTAGGCGATCATGCGTTTGAGGTTGGTCTGGGCCAGTGCCACGAATGCTCCATACAGCACCGAGACGATGCCGACCACCACGATCACCCAGGCCCATGCCCGCCACGCCTCGGGCAGGATCGGCATGGCGATGCGCACGAAGCCATAGGTGCCCATCTTCAGCAGCACCCCAGCCAGCACCGCCGAACCGGTGGCCGGGGCGTCGGTGTGGGCGGGGGGCAGCCAGGTATGGAAGGGCACGGTGGGGGTCTTCACGGCCAGACCCACCAGGATCGCCGCCAGCACCAGTCCTCCGGCCAGCGGGCTGTCCTCCAGCGGGGCGGCCGCGACGAGCTCGGGGATGTCGAAGGTGTGTGGGTCCGAGGCCACGTACAGGCCGATGAAGCCCAGCAGGAGGGCGAGGGACCCCAGGAAGGTGTAGAGGAAGAACTTCAGTGCCGAACGGGCGGCATTCCCGTGACCCCACCCAGCGATGACGAAGTACATGCCCACGATGGACAGATCGAAGAAGACGAAGAACACGATGAGGTCGGCAGCCACGAACACCCCGAGACTTACGGCCTGCAGGAACAGGAAGAGAGCCGTCTGCGCACGGGGCCGCTCACCGTCCCGAAGAGCGAAGACGGCACACGCCAGGAAGATGACCGCCGTCATGGCCACCAGCGGCAACGAGAGCCCGTCCACGCCGACGTGGTAGCTGCTGCCGACCCCCGGGATCCACGGCACCTGCTCCTCGAACGCCAACCCGTTCGGCCCCGGATCCTCATACCCGGCCCAGAGGACGCCGACGAGCACCAGGTCCACGGCGCTGACCGCGACCCACACCCACCGCGCAGCCGCGGCGCCGAGCGAGGGAACCGTAGCCACGACTACGGCGACGACCAGGGGAAGGAAGACGATCAGACTCAGCATGCTCAACCCATCACGGCGTAGACGGACCAGACCACGGCGCCGGCGGCGAGGACGGCGACGGTCTGGAGAAAGTATTGGTGGATGGCCCCTGTCTGCGGGGCCCGCGCCAGGTGCCCGAGTCGGCGAACCCGGCCAGCGATAGCCGACACGACCCGGTCCAGGACGTGGTCATCGACGCGGGCAGCTGACCGCGCCAGCATGAGGACCGACCCGGCCACGGCTGCAACGGTCCGGTCCAAGACGTGGTCATCGACGCGGGCAGCTGACCGCGCCAGCATGAGGACCGATCCGGCCACGGCATTCACGGCCCGGTCCAGGACGTGGTCGTCGAACCGCGCCAGAGCGTGCGCCACGGTCAAGGACGGGCGCACCACGACGGCCTGCGCCGCCGCTTCCAGCCCCAGCCACCGCCGAGCCCACCTCGGCGCGGGGGCACGCACTCGCAGCATCAGCAGCACCACGACCACTGCGGTCACGGCAGAGACGGCCAGCTCGACGGTCGGGATCTGAGCGTGGCCGCCCAGGGTGCCGACGAGCATGCCACTGATCGGAGGCAGGACGAGCACACCCAGCACGACCGCGCCAACGGCAAACACGACCAGCGGGGCCTGCTCCCAGGCGCCCACCTCGCCGGCGTGGTCGGCCCGCGCTTCGGCGCGGGCACCGCGCCACCAGATCGCCCACAGGACCTTGCCGGCATATGCCGCCGACAATGCCGCGGCCAGTAGCCCTGCAGCGTAGAGCCACGGGGATGACTCGAGCGCGGCCGTGAGCACGGCATCCTTGGTCGCCCACAGGGACAGCGGTGCGATCCCGGCCAGAGCCAGCGCCGCCACGCTCGCGGCCACCCCCACGACCGGCCACCGACGGGCGACACCCCGCAGTTTCGTCAGGTCCTCGCTCCCCAACGCGGTCAGCCAGGCGCCCGCAGCCAGGAACAGCAGTGCCTTGACCGAGGCGTGCGCCACCAGGTGGCCAACGCCGCCACTGACCGCGCCGACACCGGCGGCGAGCACCACGAAGCCCAGCTGGGCGGCCGTGGAAGCGGCCAACAACTGCTTGAGATCCCGCTGCGCCAACGCCACCAGCCCCATGAGCACCGCCGTGAGCACGCCGACCCACGCGGTCAGCGGACCGGCCCACCCGGTCGCGGCCAACAGGGGCTCCACGCGCAACAGCAGGTAGCCACCCATGGCGACCATCGCAGCGGAGTGCAGCAGCGCGCTGACCGGGCTGGGCCCTTTCATCGCTCCGGAGAGCCAGAAGGAGAAGGGCAGCTGCGCTGCCTTGCCCAGTGCCGCCACCAGGATCCCGGCGGCGGCGACATCCCGCCACGGCCCCTGCGCGGACGGCAGGTCAGCCAAGGCCATGCCCGCCCCACCGGCCAGGGCAGCGCCCGCAGCGACGTAGAGGCCCAAGTCAGCTGTGCGCGTCGTGATGAAGGCCGTCAGCCCCGCTGAGACACGCTCGGAGTCGCGCCACCAAAACCCGATCAGGGCGTAGGAGGTCGCGCCCATCACCTCCCAGGCGAACAGCAGCGCCGGGATGGTCGCGGCGGTCGCCGTGACCAGGGCGGCCGCCGCGAAGATGAGCATCAGCCCGTGGAATCGAGCCCGGGACTCCCGGATGTTTCCCGCCGCGAAGATCAGCACCAGGAAGGTCACGGTGGCGACCATCGGCACGACCAGCGCCGCGAGGGCATCGACGTCCAGGGCAAAGTCGGCGCCGGCGACGAAGGGGTAGGACACGGCCGGCCGCGCCAGCGCAGTGGCGAACGCCAAGACAGTCGTGAGCCCGGAGGTCACCAGCGCGATCGGTACCGCACCACGGTGCGGGCGGGCGAGGGCGAGCACGCCACCCACGGTGGCCGGGAGTACCACCATCGCCAGCAGCGCAGTTTGGGGCCCGCTCATCCGGACAGCTCCTCGGCCATGTCGGTCATGTCCGTCTGTGCCCGTCGGTGCAGCAGCGTGGCCACCGCGAAGCCCATGGCCATCTCCACCGTCATCGCGGCTAGCACCACCAGCAGCAGGACCTGCCCAGTCGGGTCCGGGGCCAAGAAGAACCAGAACCCGGCGGCAGCCAGGAGCACCCCGTTGATCATCAGTTCAAGGCCCATCATCACCATCACGACGACCTGCTGAGACAGGGCGCCATACAGGCCCACCGCAAACAGGGCGGCAGCCACCACCAGCACAGCCTCGAGGGTCACCGGCCGACACCTCCTTGTCGGGGGTCGTTGGCCGGGTGGCGGCGCAGATCGTCGCCGAACCGCTCATAGCGGGTGCGGTGGGTAGCCAGGACCACCCCGGCCACGATGGTCGCGACCATGACCGGTCCCAGCACGGCCATGACCAGCATCTTCTCGCCCATGATCTCCAGACCGAGCGCGCGAGTGAGATCCTCGGAAGCGGCGCCACGGCGCTGCGGCCAAGGGATGAACAGCGAACCACTGGCCAGCAGCACGAAGGCTCCGACCGATGCACCGATAGCGGTCTTCTTCCCGTGGGTCATGTCCATGGGCATAAGCGCAGGATTCATCCCCATGAACATCACCATGTAGACGGCCATCACCGCCATCTCCATCACCATCATCAAGATTGTGATCAACCCCAGGTAGCCCTGCTCCAGCAGAAGGATCTGCACTCCCACGGCGATGAACGACAGGGCTAGGGCATACGTGGCTCGTGCCATGGAGTTCACCACGAACACGGCCACGCCCGAGGCCACGGCCATCACGGCCACCACCCAGAACGCCACTCCGATCAGCACGGGTCACCCTCCCCGGACGACGATGAGGGACACCAATAGGTCCTGGGCCACGACCGCCGGGAGCAGCACCATCCACCCGATCTCCATGAACCGGTCCGGGCGCAACAGTGGAACCTTTCGGCGCAGCCATACCAGCACGGCCAACACCACCACGGTCTTGACCAGCACCCAAGCCCAGCCGGGCAACACCGGCCCGGCGCCACCGCCCAGGAACAGCGGCACTGAGAAGGCCGCTCCAGCGGTTAGGAACAGGTAGCGCCCAGCCTGAAAGACGAGACGGTCCACGGCCGAGAGCTCGGCCAGCACCCCGCCGGCGATGTCCGCTGCCAGCGCGGGAGCAAACGGTCCCCACACGGAGAACCCCGTCACGCCCACCAGGTAGACGAGGAAGGCGACCGGCATCCACACCACGAACCACGCGCCGTCCTGGGCGGCCACCACGTCCCCGACACCCAGGCTGCCGGCGGCGATCGCCGGAGCGACCAGGGCGAACATCAGCGGCAGTTCGTAGGCCAGTCCATGGGCCAGGAAGCGATAGCCGCCCACCAAGCTGTGGGCGGAGTTTGCGCCCCACCCGGTCAGCCACACCAGGGCCCAGACCATGACGTCGACGACGTTGAACCACACGATGCCCACATCGGGATCGGCCAGCACCCACCGGCCCATCGGAATGACCGCGACCGTCAAGAACGCGCCGATGAACATCCCGGCGCCACCGATCCGCCACAGCAGAATGTCCGCGGCCACGGGGGCGCGTCGCCGCTGCCGCAACAGCCGCGCAGCGCGGCTCAGCGGCGCGGCCCACCCGCCGCCAACGCCGCGCTCACGGGCCGAAAGCACCGCGTCCAGCGCCACCGCGAAGTAAGCCAGAGCGCACAGGACGATGCCGGCCAGCACGGCCCACCCCACGGGAATGGTCACCAGCACACCTTCAGGCATGCCCCACCCCCTGGGCGAGCGTGAACGGTTCCAGACCCAAGCTGGCCACGGCCAGTCGCGCGGTGGCCAGCTCCAACCCGACCACCAGCTGCGGCACAGCCTCCCACGGCACTGTGCCCGTCACGGCCGACACCACACCTGCGCCGCCGATTTCGGTCCGAAGCGCCTCCACCATGGACGACAGGCGGTCGTGGGCGTCTCCTCGGCAAACCTCCGGCAGGTCGTGCCGTGCCAGATCGGACTGATCGAGGACCAGTACCCCCCGCAGGGACCAGCGCAGCATCCAGGACCTCAGGATCGTGCGGTGCAACCGCTCGACGGCATCCCGGGCGGCACCCTGATCGCCACGCACCAGGGCGTCCCGAGCCCGGCGAGCACGCGCGGCCGCATCATCCGCCCCGGCCAACGCCAGCAGCGCCATGACTCCATCGCACCGCACTGCAGACGCAGGCACCGGTGAGGTCTGGGGCTCCTTGCTGTTGGCTGCCTGGCCCGCACCGTCGACGACGGACGCCACGGCATCGACCACGACATCACCCTGTAGCGAGCAGAGCAGCACCAGTCCAGCCGGCCAAAACGGAAGCACAGGACCAAGTGGGAGATGCAGGACATCCATCTCCAGACCGTCCCGGTCCTGACCACCTTCGGCCAGCGCGATCCCGGCCGGGGCCATGTCCATCCCGCCGTGGTCCCCGTGGTCCATGCCTTCGTGCCCGCCGTGGTCCCCGTGGTCCATGCCTTCGTGCCCGCCGTCGTCCATCTGGCCGTGATCGTCCGGAATCTGAGGCTCTCGCACCCGTGCTTGGGCGTCCATCCGCTGATGCGGGATGTCGAGCAAAAGCGTTGCGGCGGCATCGAGGGCATCGCCCACAGCTATGGGCGACAGGACATCGGCGCGCGCCCGCGGGCCGGGCATCTGCTCCCACAGGCGCTCCGCGAGTTCTGCCAGCTCGGGACCTGGCACACCGCAGACGGCCAGCACGTCCGCATTTGCCGGCGTCCATGCCGCACGCCAGCCTCGGAGCGCCATCTGCTGCTCGAGCTCCACGCGCGTGAGCCAGTGACCCGGTGCCTCGACGATCAGGACACGGGTGGAGTTGACCGCCAGATGGGCGAGGACCCGGATCAGGCCCATCGGAAGACCCCCTCCCGCCAGGCCCACGTCACTGCGATGAGCAGGGCTCCGAGGAAGAGGAACATCTCCACCACCGCAGTCATCCCTTCCTCGGCCACGATCACTGCCCACGGGTACATGAACAGCATCTCGACGTCGAAGGCGAGGAAGACGATGGAGGCGGGATACCAGCGGGCGTGGAATCGGGAGAGCGCATGCTCCTGGGGCAACCACCCCGACTGCGCCGGGAGCACCGTCAGTGGCTCGGCCAGCACACTGACAGTCCGGTGAAGCGCATACAGGAACGCCACAGCGAACACAGCTACCAGCGCCATAGCCACGATCCCGTACACCGCGATCCGCCCTTCTTGACCTGGAGACAACAA
The DNA here is from genome assembly GCF_039636765.1 of Janibacter terrae. Taxonomy (NCBI): domain Bacteria; kingdom Bacillati; phylum Actinomycetota; class Actinomycetes; order Micrococcales; family Intrasporangiaceae; genus Janibacter; species Janibacter terrae. The sequence goes on along the minus strand of NZ_CP144167.1, from coordinate 3,348,318 downwards.
ACTTCTGTGAGGCAGCAGAGGATCAACGCAAAAAGGGCGTCGTCTGCCACTGCCTGCGCACTCAGCAGCATCTCACCGTTCAGGTCACTTGAGTGGCTGGATCTCGCTCTCCACGACCCATTTGTGATTGGTCATCTTCATGCCATCCATCGTGAAGTCGACCATGTACGACGTCTCGTCGGTCGAGCTGTCGATCGTCGCCTCGGCGCCATCCATGCCGGCCATGTGATCGGCGTCCAGGACGACCTCGGTACCCTCTTCCAGCGGCGCGTTGCCGGGGTTCTCGAGCTCTTCACGAACGACCCACTTGTGGTTCGTGACCCGCTCACCGCCGTCCGTGGGTGTATAGCTGACGGAGTAGGCGGTTGTGTCGAAGGCGCCCGAGATGGTCGCCTCGCTTCCCTTCATTCCCGGCATGTGGTCAGCAGTCAGCGTCACCGTGGTGCCGACGGGATACGTCGGCGAGTTCGCCTTCTCCATACCCTCCGGAGGAGGCCCGCCCTCGGGCTTGTGGGCATGGCCTCCCATTGCCCCACTCGTTTCACTGCCGGACGCAGACGAGTGGGACGTCATCGACGACTGCGGCGAGTCGTCCTCAGCAGCGCCTCCGCACCCTGCAAGCAGCGCGACTGCTGCAGCAGCAGCAATCGCGACCGCGCAAACCTTCCGATTGGCCGTTGTCATACCCTCTCCCTTCACTTGTGTCTTCTCAACCGTATACCCCTTCGGGGTATCGTGAATCGTGCTGGTGAGTGGCCAGCGAACCGGCCGCGTGTTTCGGGATACCTCGCTCGGGTACTTCCCGAACTCGCTACGCGCCGCAAGGTCGGCCTTCGCGTCGCTCGACCGTATGAAGGAGCCAAGCATGCACACCGTGGAGCAAATGCTCGAGGCCTACCCGAAGGACTTGGGGAACATCGACAGGGCCAAGTGGACCGAATGCATCCAAGCCTGCTTCGAATGTGCCCAGACCTGCACTGCCTGTGCCGATGCCTGTCTGAGCGAAGACACGGTCGCGGACCTCACCAAATGCATCCGCGCCAACCTCGACTGCGCGGACATCTGCACGACCACCGGATCGGCGCTCTCGCGCCACACCGGCTATGACGCCAATGTCACGCGGGCCCTTCTTGAGGTCTGCGCAACAGCGTGCACGTCGTGCGGCGACAGCTGCGAGAAGCATGCCTCGATGCACGAGCACTGCCGCATCTGCGCCGAGGCGTGCCGGCGGTGCGAGCAGGCGTGCCGCGAGCTGATCAACTCACTCAATTGACTGTCCACCGGGCGCGAATCGTGCGCCACCCCCGGTCCGGCCAGACGGACCATCAAGGTCTGGATGAAGGCCACCCGATGATGCACAGGGACGGCGACGACGGGTCACTGAACCAGTGTCTGAGTGGTCGTTCCTGCATCCGTGGTGCTGATCACGCGCCCATCGACAGACGCGATGATCTCCAGCTGCCCGTCGCTGGTGCGGCCCGCCCACAGCGCTTCGGCCTGACCGATGCTCTCGGGATGAAGGGTCCAGGTCTGGCCGGCGTCCCTGCTGGTCGCCAGTCTTCCTTCGGCTGACGAGGTCACGATGGTCTCTTCGTCGGCCCAAGCGACGAGGACGGCGGTCTGCGGTGGGTCGAGAGAGCTCCAGGTCGCCCCTTGATCCTGGCTCATGAGCAGGCCAGCGCTCGTGGTGGCCAGCACCTTCCCCGACGTCGGAGCAGCGGCCAGTACTCGTGGCGGCGAGGGGATGTCCCGCGTGGTCCAGGTCGTGTTGTCGCTGGTGTGTCGGAGCGTTCCGTCAAACCCGATGACGCCGTCTGGGCCGACCGTCAGGGCGTGGAAGTCCGAGCGTCCACCGAGTGAAGCGACCTGCCAGGTCCGGCCTGTGTCCTGGGATGTGATGAGACCGACTGGCTGGGGCAGATCGGTGCCGGGCGCTGGGTGGCCGGAGGCGTACAGGGTGCCGTCGTCGTCGATGGTGAAGCCCATGAGGTCGATGGCAGGCCCTATGCGGGCGAGTTTGCCATCGACCTTCTGGAACAAGCCTTGGTGTGAGGCCACGAGAAGGTCGCCGGTGAGCGGATGTCGGGCGATCCCGTGAACATGAAGCATGGGTGTGGGCTGTTCGGCCGCAGCGCCTCCTGCAGGGGTCGACGACTGGCTACCGGCGGACTGGGGCGTCCCGGTCTCGGAGGTGGACGAACAGGCGGCCAGCAACGCCACGACAGCGGCGGTAGCGACACCAAGGACAGCACGTCGTCGAAGGGGCCTCATGTGGTGTACTTCAGGGCGATCATCATGCCAGCCTCGGCGTGGTAGATGTTGTGGCAGTGGATCATCCAGTCACCTGTGTTGTCAGCGTCGAGGTCGATGGCGAATGACTGCATCGGGGCCATGAGGACAGTGTCCTTCCTGAGCCCGGAGGGCAGGGCGAAGGTGTGCCCGTGCACGTGCAGCGGGTGGGTCATCATCGTCATGTTGGTGGCGTTGATCCGCAGTCGTTGCCCGGCCTGGACGGTCAACGGTTCGTTCTCGCCGAACGGCGCCCCGTTCATCCCCCACGCGTAGGGCTGCATCGATCCGGTGAGGGTCAGCCGCGTGGTCGCATCAGCAGTCCTGCTGGGTAGCTTGGCAGCCTGGGTGGGTCGGAGGTCGGAGCCGATGAGGACCTTCCCGGACAGTTCTCGTGGGTTGGCGCCCTCACCGGGTGCACTGCCGCTTCCGGTGCGGATCAGGGCCATGGCCTGGCCACCGCTGGTCTTGCCGACCGGCTTGGCCACCAGGGGAAAGGCCCCGTCGCCAAGGGTGACGATCGCGTCGTACCGTTCACCCATCCCGATGTAGAACGCATCTGTCTCGGTCGGTTGGACAGGGAATCCGTCGCTGTGCGTGATCGTCATCCGATGCCCTCCGAGAGCGACGGCGAAGATGGTGTCGGAGGCGGCGTTGATGAATCGCAGACGAACCTTCTGCCCAGGCTTGGCAGTGAGCGTCTCAAGGTCTGCGGGCGGGCGCCCGTTGATGAGGAAGTAGGGATAGGTCACATCTCCGGCGTCACCCCAAGGCCCGGCCTCGTCCGTGGTGCCTCGGCTCATGCCATCCATCTCGCCGTGGTCCATGCCATCCATGCCACCGGATCCGGAATCATTGGCCACGAGCTCATCCAGGACCTGCTCGGGTGTGGTGCCCGTTCCGTCGATCCAGTCATCGAGGACAAGGACCCACTCGGTGTCGTAGTCCCCTGGCTCCTTCGGATCGTCGATGATCAACGGGGCGTACAACCCACGGTCGAGCTGGACGCCTACGTGGGGGTGGAAGAAGTACGTGCCCGGGTCGGGCGCAGTGAACTCGTAGACGTAGGAGGCGTCTGGCTTCACCGGGTCCTGGGTCATGCCGGGGACCCCGTCGGCTTGGTTGCGCAGACGAATACCGTGCCAGTGGATGGTGGTCTCGTCCGGCAGCTGGTTGTCGAGAGTGACGCGCAGGAAGTCGCCGGCGTTGGCTCGCAGAAGCGGGCCCGGCACGGCGTCGCCGTATCCCCAGGTCGAGACGGTGCGGCCCGCCAGGTCGAGGGTGATCGGCTTGGCGGTCAACGTCTTGGTCACCACCGCCTGGCCACGGTCAGGTGAGACAGGCGTCGGGGCACCGAACGGGCCCTTCGGTGTACTTGGACTCGATCCCTGGGTGGCGGCATAGGCTCCCAAACCGACTGTGCCGGCGGCACCGAGGCCGCCGATCAGCAGGCCACGGCGAGTGATGGTGTTCATAGTTCCCTTCCAAGTGTCGATGTGCCGACGCACGTCAGCGGCCGTGAATGATCAGATGACGTCGCTTCTCGTACTCATCGACGCTCAGGTCACCGCGGGCCAGCCCTTCGTCCAGAAGCGTCAAGGCGTCAGGTCGAGGGGGCTCTGAGCCGGCCCTCTTCTGCCCGGGGAAGAGGGCACGCACGGCGAGTACGACGATCACCCAGAAGGTGAGGACCCCCGCGGTCATGCCCAGCCACATCATGTCGCAGCCCTGGTTCCACATCATCGGGAGACTCCTTCCTGGCGCCGACCTTCAGCCGGCATACGGACAGACTCTCGGAGGAACGTCATGGATTGGTGGTCTCCGCGTTGAGGTTTGACGAAGATCGTCGTCAATTCACCGCTGATGTCTGTCGCGGCGAGGCCCTCGGGCGAGACTGTCTGTCGTGAGCACACGACCCCCTGTTGAGCCGTTGGCGAAGGTGCTCGTCATCGAGGACGAGAAGACGCTGGCTGAGATGATTGCCGCCTATCTCGCCCGTAGCGGGTACCAGACCGCCGTGGAGAACGACGGCGTTGCCGGAGTGCACGCAGCACGAGAGCAGTCCCCAGACGTGGTGATCCTCGATCTGGGACTACCCGGACTGGACGGCATCGAGGTCTGCCGCCAGATCCGCACCTTCAGCGACTGCTACGTCATCGTCGTCACTGCCCGCACGGACGAGGTGGACACCCTGATCGGCCTGTCCGTGGGCGCCGACGACTACGTCACCAAACCCTTCAGCGTGCGCGAGCTGGTGGCACGCGTCCAGACGGTCCTGCGTCGCCCCCGGGGCGGGAACCCCGGCAACTCCACCGCTGCGGCAACCCCATGGGTGTTCGGCGATCTTCAGGTCGACCCGCTCGGGCAGCAGGTTCACCTGAAGGGGGAGCCAGTGCCGCTGACCCCTACAGAGCGGGATCTGCTGATGACCATGGCCCAACGACCCTCGATGGCCTTCACCCGCACGCAGCTCATCGAGGACGTCTGGGGTGGCGGCTGGGTCGGCGACGAGCACCTGGTCGACGTCCACATCGCTCACCTGCGACGCAAGCTCGGAGACAACCCCGATCTGGCTCGTTACATCGCCACGGTGCGCGGCATCGGTTACCGGATGGGGTCGGGATGAACAAGCGCGTCAACACACTCTCCAGAGGCTTGGCGCCGCGGTTGCTCGTGGGACAGATCCTGGTACTGCTTGCGGGGGCACTGACCGCTGGGCTCGTCGCCGCGGTCATCGGCCCCCCGATCTTCCACGACCACCTCCTTCAGGCCGGGCACCAGCAGAACACACCCGAGCTGGTCCACATCGAGATGGCCTATCGGGACGCGTCGCTCATCGCCCTGGGTGTGAGCCTGTTCATCTCTTTGACGGGGGCCACCGCGGTGGCCTGGTTCCTTGCCCGACGGCTGCGCCAACCGCTGGCGTTGATGACCGACGCCGCCCGCGAACTGAGTCGTGGCCACTACTCCACCCGGGTGCCACACGTCGGTGCGGGGACAGAGCTGGAGACCCTCGCCGGCGCCTTCAACGTGATGGCGGCCCGGCTGGAAGGGGTCGAGGACACCCGACGAAGGATGCTGTCCGACCTCGCCCACGAACTGCGCACGCCGATCGCGACCCTCAGCGCCTACCACGAGGGACTCCACGACGGCGTCGTGGCACTCGGTGATGACTCTCGGCTCGCGTTGACCGCTCAGACGGAACGGCTGGCGCGACTGGCCGAGGACATCACCGCGGTCTCCACAGCCGAAGAAGGCCGCCTCGCCCTCGACGTCCAGCACCACAAGATTGCTGACCTGTTGTGGGCGGCCTACGGGGGGGTGCGTGAGAGCTACTCCGAGAAGGGCCTCGACTTGGTCCTGGACGTTGGCAAGGCAACAGGACTCGAGACCCTCGTCGATCCGGTCCGATTCGCCCAAGTCATGAGCAACCTCCTCACCAACGCACACAGGCACACCCCTGCGGGTGGAACAGTCACCCTTGCGGCGGGACGCGAAGGCGATGAGGCCATCATCACCGTCACCGACACCGGCGACGGCATGACCCCGGACCAGGTACAGCACGCATTTGAACGCTTCTATCGCGGCGACTCGGCACGCACAAACGACCGGCGAGGATCGGGCATCGGACTCACCATCAGCAAGGCCATCATCGACGCCCATCGCGGAGGACTCACCGCTTCCAGCCCCGGCCTGGACAAGGGCTCGTGCTTCACCATCTCCCTCCCGCTCGTGCGCTGAAAGAAACGAATTCGCCGAAATCCTGATGCAGTGCTGCATATGACCCACGGGCCCGCCCGTCATCTCCGCCCACGTGGTGATTGACGACGCATGCTTCGGAATCCGGACACGCACCGCAGATCCTCGAGCAGATCCGCTCCTGCATGAAGGAACACTTCCCGATCTCCTTCGACCACTCGCCACCATTCGACTAGAGACGATGTACGGCGGATCATTAGGCGGGACAAGGGCCCGTGATTTCGTCACCGCAAGCCGACGGCGACGATCACATACGCAAGGCCGGGACGCTTCTCCAGCGCCTGCGACCTGCAGATTAACGGCACCCTCCGCTGGATTTGAGGGAGCGGACGGTGCTCGGCTTACTGAGTTCGATTCTCAGCCAGTGATGGGTGTGTGGTGACATTCCTCTTGCGGGCGTGCCACGGGTGGGCACCGGTGCCGTCACAGGAAGCGGCAAACTCGAACGGAGTCGCTGCGGTCGGGTCCCGCGGCAACGCTGTCGTGCAACTGGGACACCGTGTCACGGAGGTCCTGCAGGGCGGTGATTTGAGCATCTAAGCCGGCCAGCCTCTCCGCGAGCAGGCCCTGGACGTGCTGGCACGGGACATCGCCGGCGTCTCGGATCCGGAGGACCTCGCGGATCTGCGCCAGGGCGAGACCGGCGGCGCGCCCGCGGCGGATGAAGTCCAGGCGGGCGATGCTCTCCGGGGTGAAGTTTCGGTAGCCGTTGGCAGTACGCGCGGCTCGGGGGAGCAGGGCGTTGGCCTCATAGAAGCGGATCGTCTTCGCCGTCGTGCCACTCACCGCAGCTAGTTCTCCGATCAGCATTGCCGCCTCCCCACGTGCTCGACTTCCTCGACTTGACCTTGCCCTTAACTGGAACCCCCAGTGTGTCTTACGTGAGCTCGGGTGTCTTACGCGAGTTCGAACCGGACAGCGGGCATGAGCGGCGACTGCGGTACGAAGCAGAGAGGGCAAGGGGCCACAGTGGCGAGGCGGACAACGGTGACAGCGCTGCTGCGGCAGGCGCGGTACCGGCGGCTGTGGGTGGCGCGGACGGTCTCGCAGTGGGGAGACGCGTTCAACACTGTCGCACTGGTTCTGCTTGTCTACTCCCTAACCGGTTCGGGCTTGGGCGTCTCGGGCGTGGTGATCGCGGAGATCATCCCGGTGCTCATGTTGGCTCCGATCGCCGGCGCAGTGGTCGACCGGCTGCCGCGGATCCCGGTGATGATCGGCGCCGACCTGATGCGCGCCGGGTTGGCCTTCGCGCTGCCCTTCGTCCAAGGGCACGTGGCCGCGGTGTACGCAGTCGCGGTCGGCCTGTCGGCGGCGGCGGTGTTCTTCAACCCCGCCGCGCAGTCCGTTCTCCCCGCGATTGTGCGCGAACGGGACCTGGTCGCCGCCAACAGCGGGCTGTGGACCGCCGCGGTCATCTCGCAGGTCGTACTCGCGCCCCTCGCTGGGATCGTGGTTGTCAGCTTCGGCTACACCTGGGCGTTCTGGATCAACGCCGTAAGCTACCTGCTGTCCGCGCTGGCCCTGCGACGCCTGACCATCCCTGCCGCGCCAGCGGTGGCTACGCGCACCTCGTGGTACGCCGATGCCACCGCCGGGATTGCGGCCATGGCCGGGCACCGGCTGCTGCGGGCCCTGGCCGCTGGCCAGTTCTTGGCGGCGCTGTCCGCGGGGGCCACGGGTGCTCTGCTCGTCGTGCTGGCTCGAGCGCACTTGGCCCTGCGCCCTAGTGACTATGGGCTGCTACTGGGCGCGATCGGGGTTGGTGCGGCCCTCGGCCCGTTGCTGTTGTCCCGACTGACCGACGACCCGCGCCACCCGGTCTACGTCCTCGGACCCTTCGTCCTGCGGGCCGCCGTCGATGCAGTACTCGCCACCGTGACCGGCCTCGTCGCCGCCATGAGCGCCCTACTCGCCTATGGCATTGGCACCTCCACGGGTGCCGTGACCTTCAACTCCCTGCTCCAGACCGAGACCCCGGAGAAACTGCGTGGCAGAGTGTTCGCCGGCTTCGACATGCTGTGGCAGTCCGGTCGGCTCATGTCCCTGCTAGCCGGCGGGCTGCTCGCCGACACGCTTGGTATCCGCGCCGTCTACTACCTCGGCGCCACCCTCCTCCTCGCTGCGGCGACCGCAGGATGGATCGGCCTACGCCAAACGACCAATATCGATGAATGAGACTATCTCGTTCACCGACAAGTCACGCGGCGCCAGAGGCTGGATAGGTGGGCCCGACTCGGTGACGTCAGGTTCCGGGCCGGGTGCGACTGCTTGCCGGCGGCACCCAGATCGCGGCCCAGAAACCTTGGCTCAGTAGCAGTCTGGCTCAGAAGCCATCACGCTCGGGACTCTGGGTGCTTGACGTGCTGCCCGTAAGGGGCTGTGGATAGCCGCCTGCAACTCCAGCCCGTGTCTGGTGTGCTGAGTGTGCGGGCAGGGGGCGCCGCGTTGTCGGACACCAACCTGCTCGCGAAAGATGCGTAGTGCACTGTGCGCTGCGTACCGTTGTTGTTGGGCGATCGTCCCGACAACCAATCAGCAAGGGGTGTTCAACATGATGGGTTTCAACCTCTCCTCCCTGCCGGCCGCGCTGCCGGCAGACATCGTCAACACCGGTGGCCTCAAGGACGAGCTCTTTGGACTCCTGGGCATCGGCATCATCGCGGTGGGCCTCGTCGCCCTCTTCGCCTTCGGCACCAAGAAGTCCGGCGTGCGTGACCTGCTCTCGACGCTCGGCGGCGTGCTGATCGTCTTCCTCATCGTCGGGCTAGCCGGCCTCGTCGGCACCTCGACGGGCCGCGACATGGTCTCGGCCATCTTCAACTTCTGAGGTGGGCTGCCGTGCGACTGACGACGGACGACCGCGTGTGGCGGTTTCAGGGGCGGTTGGTCGAGGTGGACGGGATCGAGATCCCGATGCACCCGCGATACGTGGCCGTCTTCATCTTTTTGGCGTTGGCTCCGGTGCTAGCGCTCGTGTTCTCACCGCTGGGGTGGTTCCTCGCGGGCGTCTCTGGAGCGGTCTTCGGCGGGATCGGCGCATGGATCCTCGCCGACTTCGTCACCGGTGAAGTCCCCTTCGGGGCGTGGGTCCGGATCATGCGGTCCGAGGTCGAGGCGCGGCGGCGGTTCCGCCGCGACCGCCTGGACTACAACGCGAAGGTGGGTGGCCTGCGATGAAGCTTGGCCGGGCAAACAACAAGCGGGCGAAGGGGGAGGGGCTCGACACCTCGCTCCCGAAGTCCTACGACTGGCAGCTGACCGGCATCTCTGGGCACGTCACGACCGCACGGGGCGAGGTCCGCGCGTGGTATGTCCTGCGCGAGGTCGACTGGGAGTTTCTCTCGACGGACCAGCGCGAAGCGCACATCCACAACGCCGGCCGCGTCCTGGCCGGCCTCGCCGGTCGCAGCGTGCACGAGCGGGTGTCGTCGATGCCCTTCGCAGCGTCGATGTGGGCCGCTGCCCTCGACGCGGGGACACCGAGCCCGGTCGACGAGGACGCGTGGCGTCGGTACCTCACGGGCGGCCAGCGGGTCCTTGCGTCGAGGTCGCTCTCGGCGACACCGGTCCTGTGGGGTGTGTCTGTCGGCAACGAGTCGACGGTGTCGCGGTTCCTCGCCGGACTCGGCAAGGGCGACCGGGCCGGACGGGCCTCGGATCGGCTGAGCGGTGACATCGAGAATCTCGATGCGCTCATGGAGTCCATCGGTCGCCCGGCCACCCAGCGTGAGGTGGAGTGGCTCGTGTCGAGGTCGCGTGGCCTCGGCCTGCCGAACCCCTCTCCCTCGTGGGTCGCGGGCGCGGAGCCGGTGGACGTCTTCGACCTCGCTGGCGTCATGGATCAGGTCGAGGTGCACCCTGGCTCGGTCGGCTCGCGCACGCTCCGACTCGTGGGCTCGCCCGACCGGTCCAAGACCGTCGACCCCGTCGAAACGCACGTGGCTGTGCTCTCCATGGCTCGCATGGAGGATCGCTCGATCCCAGAGACCTCCCCGCCCTGGGCTGCGTACGCGCGGCGCTTCGGTGGTTTCGAGATGTCCTCGCACTTCGTCGTGCGCGATGGCCGTGGAGCGGCCAAGGACGTCGAGAAGCGACTTCAGCTCATCCACGACCAGAAGGACCAGTTCCAGCGGGTCGACTCCCGCATGGAACCGCCGATGCTCGGGCAGGCCCACAAGGCCGCCCGCGCCATGAAGCACGAGATGGAAGAGGGCTACGGAACCGAGGCCACTCGCGTCTACGCCTACGTGCGGTTCGCCGTCGCTGCGCCGACGAGCAAGCAGGCGCTCGAGCGTGCGCAGGGCCTGATCAAGCACTACGAGGCCGAGCGCATCGACCTGAAGTTCATGCGGAACGTCGAGGGTGCCTATCGCGAGTTCGTGCCGGGAGAAGGCATCTCCACGACCGCCCACCTGCGGCACATGCCGGTCATCACCTATGCGGCTGGACTGCCGAACATCTCGAGCCGTCTCGGCGAATCGAGAGGGCCACCTGATCGGCTCGACTGTGGGCGCCGGTGGGCATCCCTTTATCTGGGACATGCACCAGGGCATGGAGCGCTTCTCCCGCTCCGGCCTGACGCCTCTTGTCTCCGGGCTGGGCGGTGGCAAGTCCACGCTCATGGGTCTACTCGCCGCGCTCGAAACCTTGTCGAACGTCTCAACGACGATCTTCGACCCGTCCGGGCCGCTGGCCAGGATCACCAAGTGGGAGCCGATCGCGTCCGTCTCCAGCTCGCTGAACCTGCTCGACGCTGCCGAGGGGACGTTGTCCCCCTTCGGCGTCGTCGTCGACCCCTCGCTCGAATCGGTCGAGGCCGACGACGCAGTCCAGGAGAAGCTTCGCGCGATCGTCACTCGGCGGGAACGAGGCGAGTACCTCGAGCAGAAGTGGCGCGATGCGCAGCAGGTCGCACGCATGGAGCGCACCGCACTGGCTCTGGATGCGATGCGCAGCATCCTCCCCGAGGGCGTCATGTCCGGCGCAATGACGGAAGTCCTGCTTTCCCGGGCGCTGGCTCAGCAGACCAGTCGGCAGGACGCATCCCTCGCCGACGTCGTCGAGCTCCTGGCCGACCGCGGCCTCTTCCCCGAGGACATGGCTCGCACGCTCTACGAGAGCCTGCACCAGATGATGGACCACCCGCGGACGCGGCTGTTCTTCAACCCGGGCGCGCAGGAGCAGTCGTCTTCGCGGCTCCTCGTCATCACCCTTCCGGGTATGGGCCTGCCGAAGCAGGAGACGGAACGCTCGTCGTGGTCCGTGGACGAGCGGTTGTCCGTGGCGGTGCTCAATCTCGCGGCGCAGTTCGCCTCTTCGCGGATCTACTCGGGCGGGATGAACGAGCGAAAGTTCGTCGGTCTCGACGAGGCGCACCGCCTCTCCGAATGGGCGTCCGGGCGCAACCTCTTCGCCCGACTCGAGCGCGACAGCCGCAAGTGGAACGCGCGCATCGTCACCAGCTCGCAGGACCGCCACACCGCACTGTCGGCACAGTCGGCCTCGAAGGCACTCATCAGCGACGCCTTCATCGGCGCCCTGGACGACCCGGACCAGCAGGAGGACGCCCTTCGCCTGATCGGCGTCAAGACCGGCGTGGGGTACGAGCGGACCCTCGGCAATCTTCGATCCCCGGAGGGCACGCCAGAAAGCGCCGAGTACCGCGACTTTGTCGCTCGGATCAACGGCAAGGTGGGGCGCTTCCGCGTGAACCGGGACCTGCTGCCGGGGCTGTGGGAACTGCTCGACACCCGCCCGAAGGGGCAGGAGCGCCGTGCCCTGGGCGGGACCGCCAGCGAACTGGAGTGGGTCTGATGCGCACGGCAACGCGAGGCCTCGTGACCCTCATCGTCGGCGTCCTCGGGCTCCTCGTCTGGGGCGCCTCGCCCGCAGCTGCGGCCCCTGACCCCTTCGGCTGCGAGACGGTCCCGGTGGCCGAGTCCCCGACAGACGGTCTCGGGGGATGGGTACTTCCTGCACCCAAGAGCCCGCCGAAGACCGTCGAGCCGACATCCGGGGCGAGCCTCCTGCAGAACTACGGCGTCGCTGGCTTGTCGTGGTTCACCTTCGACGACGACTGCGACTTCGGGACGGGCGACGTCACCGACAAGCCGGCTGAGGTCACCGACGGCATCGCCTCGACGCTCTTCCTCCCTGCGGTGCTTGCAGCAGCCGTCACCGTCTCGGCTGGCAATGCCTTCGGCAACCCCGATTGGCTGGACTTCCTCGACCCGGTCTTGCAGCACACGTCGACGGCTATGGCCCAGGCGTTCACCGAGCCGCTGATGCCGCTCTTCGTGCTCGTAGCTGCGCTGTCCGCCCTGGTCTTGGCGGCTCGACGTCAGGTCAGCCAGACGCTGCGTGTCCTGGCCTTCGTCCTCATCGGCCTGTGCGTTGTCGGCCTGACCGTCGGGTGGCCGATCAAGGCGTCGAAGGCGGCCGACGACACGGTCTCGAGCGTCGTCCTCGTGGGCCAGAACAACATCATCAACGGCAAGGACGAACTGCCTTCGGATGCGGACCGGGAGCAGCCGGGGACCGTCTTCGTCGGCTCGCTCTACAAGTCGCTCGTCTGGGACGTCTGGCTTCGCGGGCAACTCGGATCGGACGACTCCGCGGTGGCGCAGAAGTATGGCTACGAGCTGTATGCGGCCCGCACCCTTACCTACGCCGAGAAGGCAGAGATCAACCGCGACCCCAGCGGCGCGGGGAAGAAGATCTACGAGCAGAAGAAGAAGGACTTCAAGGACGTCGCCGGCAAGATCAAGAAGGAAGACCCGGGTGCCTACGACACCCTGACCAACTCGAACTTCGGGCAGCGGATGGGGCTCGCCTTGGGCGGCTCGCTCGTTGCCCCGACGGCGTTCTCTCTGCCCTTCATCGCCTTCGTCTTGCTGCTGCTGTGCTTCCTCTACTGGCGTTTCACCGTGATCCTGGGGCCGATGCTCGGCACGGTGATGGCGATGATGCCGTCCGTCGCCCGCTCGGTGGCGCGCAAGCTCGTCGCTGTCGTCCTCAACACGGTGATCTTCGGTCTCGGGGCCGCGGTCTACATCTCCTTGGCTACGTACATCACGCAGACCGACGAACTGGCCTTCGGCTGGCAATGCCTGTGCATTGCCGTCCTGACGCTCGTCGGCTGGATCGTGCTCCACCCCGTGCGGGCCCTCACCCGCTTCACCTCACTGAACATGCCAGGAGCAGACAGCTCGCAGGCATCGGGTGTCATCAGCGTCGCCAAGACGGTCCTCACCATCGCCGCCGGCACGGCCATCGGGCGCAGCGCCACCGACGACGAAGACGAGGAAGAAGAGAAGGAGGAGGAGGGGCCGAAGGAGAAGTCGACCCACCAGTGGAAGGAAGGTCGCACGGACGAGGACACCGAGGCCAGCCCCGAGTCGGAGCAACCTCCGCAGATCGCGGCCGCACCGACAGCGCAACACTCCTTGGCTCCGGCGGCCGCGGATGCGCCGACGTATCGGTCCGTGCCCGATTCCGAGGGCGGACAGAGCCGTCAGCACGACGTGGTCTCGTCCGTGGTCGTTGCGGACACATCGAGCGACCGCAGCAGCGAGCCCGAGCGAGACCGAAGGGAGACCCCAGCGCCAGTCGTCATCGTCCAGCACTCCTCGGGTGAGGACGAGGTCCCCGTCGGTTCTGCCGAGCCGGCCGAGACGGTGATCGAGGCTGCGCCCCGACGTTACGACGACGCGGGTCTCGAGCAGAACGCTCTAGGCAACCCGGACGAGGCGGGGTGGGTCTTCTACGACGCGTCGACGAAGAGTTTCGTCGCCAGCAACGGCCACGACGAGACCGAGCGAGGTGAGGCGTCATGAGCAAGAGCAAAGCCCTTCGGGCGGCGGTCATTGCCCTGTCGATCCTGGCCGCCATCGTCGTCGTCCGGATGCAGCCAGGAACGGAGTCCCGCCCGCTGCCTACCGCAGCAGCGGCGACCCCGCCGAGCCCGACCACGTCCAGCTCCACCCGGGCCGCCGCAGGCGACGCCACCCCCTCCACGGATCGGCGGCGGGGTAGTTCGCTCTGGCAGAAGAGGGCTCGATCGTTCATCAGCCGCTACCCGAACACTCGAGGCGGGAAGGCGGCTTGGCTGGGAAGGCTCCGCCCGGTCGTCAGTGATGACCTCTACAGCAGCTTGAAGACGGTCCGGCTGGCCAACATCCCTTCGGGCACCTTTGGCCCTGGCGAAGTCCAGCAGACCGCCGAAGTGGGTGGAGTGATGCGCTTCCCCCTTCGTCACGGTGACGTGGCTGCGGTGGACGTCACGGTGTCGGCCACGGATCAGGGCCGGCTTCGGGTCACCGGCTTCGAGCCGGTCACCAGCGAGAGGGGGCAGTAATGGACCCGTGGATTGCCGGGTCTCGTCTGGTGTGGCGGTTCCGCGGACCCATCATCGCCGCCTTGGTCGTCTTCGTCGTCGGGACGTGGTTCTTCCTCCTCATGGTGGTTGCTGCCGTCAGCGGTGGCTTTGCGACGGAGGAGGAACCAGCGATGTCCGGCGCGTCGGTGACGTGCGTGGGCGCAACCGTGAAGGGCACCATCCTGACGCAGGAACAGGCCGGCAACGCCGCCAAGATCATTGCCGTGGCACAACGCCTCAAGATCCCTGCCAAGGGTCAGGTGATCGCCATCGCCACCGCGTTGCAGGAGAGCTCGTTGCGCAACCTCGACAACGGAGACCGCGACTCGCTGGGCCTCTTCCAGCAGCGGCCAAGCCAGGGCTGGGGCACGCCAGCGCAGATCCGAGACGTCGACAAGTCCACGATGGCCTTCTTCGGCCGGGCCGCACACACCAAGAATCCGGGATTGCTCGACGTCAAGGGATGGACGTCGCTCCCGGTCACGGTCGCAGCGCAGACTGTCCAGGGTTCTGGGTTCCCTGAGGCATATGCCAAGCACGAGGCCCAGTCCGTCGCCATCGTCGAAGCTGCCAGCGGGGACACGGGGCTGTGCAACGAAGTGTCTGTCGGGGGCTCCGGGAAGTGGAAGGCCCCGCTGCCAAATGACGGGCTCGTGAAGTCCTCGCCCTTCGGGATGCGCGTGCACCCGATCACCGGCGTGGCTCGGATGCACGAGGGCACTGACTTCGCGGCGCCCGAAGGGATGCCGATCACGGCCATGCATCAAGGCAAAGTCGTCCACGCCGGCGCGATGGGTGGCTACGGGAACCTCGTCATCATCGACCACGGCGGCGGGATCACGACCCGGTATGCGCACATGAGCCGCGTCGATGTGAAGGCCGGCCAGTCAGTGAAGGCCGGGCAGGCGATCGGTGCCGTCGGGAACACCGGCCAGTCCAGCGGTGCCCACCTGCACCTCGAGGTGCGCGTGCGCGAAGAAGCTGTCGACCCGCTGCCCTGGCTGAAGGACAAGGGGCTCGATCTGACAGGGAAGGACTCCTGATGTGGGAGAACGTGCGTCGATACGCTGTGGTCATGACGAAGGGTGACGTGGCCAAGCTGCTGAAGCAGGCTCGCGAAGCCTCGGCTGAGGTCGAGAAGCTCGAGGCGTCCTTGGCTGCTGCCCTGGAGCAGCGCAACGCGCTCTTCCTCGAGATCGCCTCCGAAGGAGTCTCGGCCAGCCGGATCAGTGACGCCGTCGGCGGCAGAGTCGGCACGAGTGGCGTGCGGTACGGCATCCTGAAGGCTCAGCAGTCGCGCTGAGGAGGCGATGACCGTGCGGAGCATCCCGAGGTATCCCGAGGTCCGGGAGGACGGCTCGATGTGGGTGCCAGTCGCCCCACCTCCGGTGCCCAAGTTCATCAGGTTGCTGGGTGCCCGCCGCGGAAATGTTGGCCGTAAGGCAGTGGTTTCGTACTCCACTGAGTGGGTCTTGGACCTTCGCGTTCTCGTCGAACACTACGAACCGACGAGCGGGGCCGGGTGGGAAACGCTTCTCTGTACCGAGGCGGCGTGGCATGAATACGAACGTCATGCCCGCTACCCAGGGCCAAATGAATGCGTCGTGGCCGCGGCCGCCCTTGTTTATCTTCAGGACGATTGATGGCGCTTGGGCGGGCGGGAGCGTCGTGATCGGAGCCTCGGGCGGAACGTGCGAAGTTTGTCCCCGCGGGTTTACGCAGTTCGGCGCTTGATAGGGCTGTTCTTCTGACGGCGACGTGCGCGACTGACCCTCTTTGGCTGCCACCGTTGGCTGGGCTTGGGCCGAGGCTTCCTCCATGCGGCCTTGTTTCCGCCCTTACCGGGGACGCGCTCCAGTTGCCCCATTGACCTTAGGGAGTAGAAGACATCCTTCATGGAGTTCTCCGAGGATATCCCGCATATGTCTCTGGCGATAGAGTTTGTGATTTCGTCATGGTCTTCGAGGTACTCCAGCACCAGGGCTTCTGGGCGCTTGAGGGGTGCGTGGGGGAGAGTGACGACGAACTGGGTCCCCACCTCGGCGAAACTTGGAGGCTGCAACTTTGCGGCTGCCATGGACCTTAGGACGGTCTGCAGGCCCTCCCCAATGTCTTGATTTGGGGGTTCGGGGTACTTGTTGATGAGGCGATTTATGACGGGGTTTCTTGAGAATCGAGTTTCTAACAGGTTGTCAACCGTCATGTGTCCGGGGAGCCGTCCTGGGCTATGGACTTCAACGCGGTTGTCGAAGACAAAGATCTTGATGTCGTCGGAGACGTTGTAGTCACGATGAATGACGGCGTTTACAACGATCTCCTTTAGTGCGTCAGGGGGATACTTCATCCGCGCGGGTCGACCCTTCGTGTCGACGACGTTGACCGATTGGATGACGTCTTGGACCGTCCGGAGGCTCTCCTCGATGAGTTGCATCGCGGGTCCCTCGATGCTGATTGGCGTCCCCTTGAGATGACGCCGCTCTGCATTCTCCCCCTTCGTCTCGTAGCGGACGACCTTCACGGCGCATTTGCGTGGAGATATGGCGGAAGGGTTATCTGCAAAGAGGACCGCCGCTGACACCTTCACAGCTCCAGTTTCCTGGTCGACAAGCCTCTCTCGTCGGACGAATTTTTGAGCATCAACGACCGGATTGATGCCGTGGAGATAGGATCTCAGTTCTGGTTCTGCGACGAGTTCCGTCTCCGAGTAGCTTTTGAGGAGTTGGCTCTCATACGAGCGAACTCCCTTGGAAAGTTCGAGCGCCGTGCGTGCGGGGGCGTCAATCGGGATTGAACTCGCACCTTTGCGCACGTATGTCTTCTTGTCTGCGGTGTCGTGTACGTCGTCGCTCTTGAACACTTGCACACGCAAAACCAAAGAGTCGTTAATCTCGGGGCAGATCAGCCACTCGTATTGGTATGGAACGGCGGGCTGGATTTCGCGAGTGAGTGAAGAGAATACGAAGTTCGCAGACTCCTGATCCTTGAAGCCGCTCCAGCGTGAATCGCCAGACGCGTCCTTTTTGTCACGAATGCCCACATAGAATTCGCCTCCGTCTGAGTTCGCAAACGAAGAGGCAACCTGCTGGACCTTCCGGCCGCTGATGTCCGTGCCCTTGAAGTCGAGGAAGGTTCCTTCGTCTTCCCGAAGGAGGCTGCGTGCCTCCCTGCCGCCAAGCTCTCGCAGATCCATGGAGTTACCTTAGAGCCCCAGGCTGTGCCAGCGGCCGCGATGGGCGCGGATCCACCTGCAGAACGACCATGGTCTTGTCGTCGTGACGCTTGGACCTCGGCCAGCGTGAAGCCTGGGCGTCCTCTGCCTCGGCGCGTTGGACGGCGTTCAGGGTTGACTGCAGGTTGTCCATTGATAGCGATCTCCATCCGTCGAAGGACCCGTAGGAGAAACCGGCTACTGCGCCGTCCGTCGCGAGGACGACACGGACGGCGGTGTGGGTGACGGGCCAACGCGCTGTCAGGCCCTGAAGGGCGGCGCCAGCGTGCGCGCCAGCAATCCAGTAGCCGCCCGGTTGGTTGCGCACTGATGCTTGGCGAGCCTGCAATTTCTGCAGAAGCTCTCGGTGGCGTTCGTCGAAGCCGTGGCCGCTTGCAAGCCGAGATCTGTACTCGTCCCGGATCTCGGGGGCGATGTCACTTTGGCGGGAGTCCGTTAACTCCTGCTCGCCGCAACTGTTGATGAGCACCGCGGTGCTGTCGCCCAGGACGTAAACCTCCATGGTCTCGATCGACCACCGAGCCATGGCGATCGTGCTCGTGGGGCAGGTCTTCGGATCTAGGTGCGCAGAGGCTGCAGCCTCAATGGCCCGTGCCACGATGTCGACAGTCGCGTCGTCCCCGTGCGACGTCAGTTCATGCACGAGGGCGTTCTTGAGTCGCTCGGCATACCAGCCGCCGTCGTGCTCAGGTTGTTCGGTCGCGAAGGACGAAGCGCCGTCGAGCACGAAGGCCCACCCATCGCCATAGGCGTAGCGGTCTTGGTTCTTCTCTCCGCCCGCGAGCGTGGCTGCTCGGACGGTTACCGGTGGGCCACCGGTCCCCATGCGGCCTCCTTGGTCGTCGGGGTCAGGCCATCGAACGCGGACCGCACGACCATCGAGAAGTCGTCGGCCCCTACCGCATCGTGGATCGCCGTCAGGTTCTCCGCAAGGTATGCCGCGGCACCCACGGACCCCAGGGCGTGCACGCCGGCGATGACCAGGACCGTCTTGCCGGCGCGGGTGACGCGCCCGATGTAGGCGACGTCTTCCCCCTTCGCCCCGTCGTCGAGGGGTGACTCGAATCGCTGGCTGGTCTGGCGGTCTTCGATCACCCACCGGCCATCGACCTCGTGGAATCGCAGCTTTGGGTCCTGCTCGAGGATTTCGGCGGAGACGTGCGACGACTTCGGGCCGCAGATGGCGACCGCTTCGTGCCGGGGCGCCCAGGACCCGTCGAGGGGAATCGCGACGGGACGGACCTCGAAGGCCAGGTCCCGGAGGAGATCCGTGATGATGCGCGAAGACTCCGCATCCTCGACGGCGATGACGCCTTCTGGGCGATCTGCTGAGGTGCGCGTGGGCGTGGCGACGTCGATCGGACCGACGCCGAAGAAGGCTCGCTCCGTGGCTGGCGCGTCCTTGCGGATCTGGGAGATTCGGCCCCTTGTGAGCCCGAGCTCTGCGCCCACGGCACTGAAGGTCACCCCGCGCTGGGAGACGACCTCGTTGATCGCATCGCGCCGGATACGGGCAAGGTCGTAGCCGCGCTGTCGGTACAGCGCCATGAGGTCGCCGGCCATGCGGGCGCGCTCTAGGGGGTCGGGCTCGCGCCGAACCGACTCGAAGGGGTCGTTGTCCACAGGGTCAGTTTAGAAGGTCTTGACGCGGTCTCGGAATGGGCCTACTTTGAACTCACGCCCTATCGCTTAGGGCTTCTAAACACACCAGTTGTTTAGGCCTACTACACAAGGAGTGCATCATGGCTGTCAGCCGCAGGATGGAAGTGGTGTTCGGGTCGGTCTTCCCCAACGGGGCTTACCTCGTGGGAGACGTCGAGCCGGTGGGGGACTTCAACCAGGATGCGCGGCCGGATGGGACCCGACCGCAGCAGACTGACCCGGAGACGGGGGAGCTGGTCTGGACGGTCCCGGTGCTCGACGCCGACCCCGAGGCCCGCAAGAACGAGAAGACGATCAACGTCAAGATCTCCGCTCGTCAGCAGCCGGTCCCGCCGGCCAACCCGGGCGACCTGCCCTTCGTGCCCGTCGAGTTCGAGGGGCTGACGCTCACCCCGTGGATCGACGACAACGGGGTGCGACCCAAACTCGCGTGGTCCTTCCGGGCCAAGAGCATGACCGCCCCGGGTAAGCCGTCCAAGTCCTCGGGTGCCGGTCGCGCGGAGTCGGCGGCTGCCTGATGAAGACGCTCGGTGCATGGGGCGGCCGTCTGGCTCGTGGGCTGGTGCTGGCGGGGCGGGCGGTCACCCCTGCACTCGGGTGGCTTGCTGCGACATGGCTCGCCCTTGTGGTGGTCTCCATCGTCGCGAAGTCAGCCCCGGCGTCCATCGGTGACTTCGAGATCCTGCCGGTCGGCCCGTGGGACGTCTCCTGGTTGGCCGGGTGGGAAGCGCCCGCCCGCAGGATCTCGACCGCGGTCGTCTGGCTCGCTGTCGGGGTCCTCGTCGCCTCCATCGCGTGGGCGACGTGCCTGCCCGACTCGGCCGCTGCGTGGATTGGCCGCCGCGACGTTCGCCGCTCCTTCGTCGATGTGGCTCGGTCGTGCGGATTGTCTGAGCGTGTGGACGGCGTCGACGACGTGCGGTGGACCGACCCGCGGCTCGTGCGTGTGAAGTCCCGTGGGGGGGTCGTCATCGCTCGGATCCGTGCTCGTCGGGGGCAGTCCGGGACGGAAATCGTTGCGGTGGCTGAGAAGATCGCCGCCGGCGTGGGCGCCGCCGCTTACCGTGCGTCGCTCGTCTCCCCGTCCGTGGCCGAGCTCCGCCTGACGATGTTCGACGCCCTCGCTCGGTCGACGGTCGCGGATCTACCGGAACAGGTCGACGTCGGGTCCATGCTCACCCCCGTCGACGTCGGCCGTGATGAGTCCGGGATGCCGTGGCGTCTCTCGCTCGTCGGCCGCCACACTCTCGTCGCTGGTCGCTCCGGCTCCGGCAAGGGCTCCGTCCTCTGGGGTGCCGTCGCCTCCCTGGCTCCATGGATCGCCCAAGACACCGTGCGCGTCCACGGTGTCGACCTCAAGCGCGGGGTTGAGATCGCCATGGGCGACGGGCTCATGTACCGAACCGCCTACCGACCTGAGCAGGCCCTGACGGTCCTGCGTGACCTGCTCACGATCATCGACGAGCGGGCCACCCGCATGGTCGGCCAGTCCCGTCTTCACGAGGCCCTGCCCGGGGACCCCTTGCACGTCCTCGTCATCGACGAGCTCGCGGCGCTCACGGCCTACGCAGACGCCGACGTGAAGAAGGAGGGGAACCGGCTCCTGGCCGAGATCCTCACGCAGGGCCGGGCCATGGGCGTGGTCGTCGTCGCCTTCGTCCAGGACCCCAAGAAGGAGACCGTCCCCGCGCGCGGCCTCTTCACCCAGACGATCGCCCTGCGCCTCGCATCCGCCGACGAGGTCCGCATGGTCCTCGGGCAGGGCATGAGCGACGAAGCCCCCGCCCACCGCATCCCGATGAACATGCCTGGCGCTGGCTACCTCGTGACCGAGGAAGGCGCGGTGGCCCGGGTGCGTGCCCACTACTGGCCGGATCACCTGATCAAGGCCACGGCCGCCCACTACCCCGCCGCCAAGCGCTGGGTGCCACCGCTCGAGGAGTCCTCCACGGCAGGAGTCCAGTTCGTCCAGGCGGCCGCCACACAGCCCGACGAAGGGGGTCGACCGCCCAGACAGCGAACGCCACGCAAGAGATCACCGCGACGCCCGTCGCACACGACCGATGAAGCCAACGTCATTTCACTGGAAGGAATCCGCGATGCTCCCGAATGATCGAACCCGTGCAGCCACGCGCACGCTCGCGACCCTCAACACTCACGGCGCCTGCGTCGGCCACCCGCACCCCGACTGGTGGTTTCCCGAGCGCGGCCACGACGACACCGACAAGGCCCTCCTCGTCTGCGACAAGTGCCCGGTGCGGCGCATGTGCCGTGACTACGCGCAGACGTGGGACGACCGGGGCGTCTGGGGAGGCAGCACCGACGACGAGCGGCACGAGCGGCAGCTTTTCACCATCCCTGCGGAATGGGCTGACATGACCCTTCCTGGCCTCGAGCTGGGTGAGACCGCATGAGCTGGATGCTGGCCGTCGCGCCATCGCAGGTGCTCCCCCTTCGCTCTGGACTCGGCCGGGGTGCAGCCGTTGCCTGCGACGAGTGTCAGACGGTCTTCGTGCGGCGTGTGGACGGGCGGGTGATCTTCCCGACGAGTTCGGATGCCATCGCGGCGGCCACGACCTTTTGCGAAGGCTGGGCGTATGTCGTCGGCGAGGGTGTCGACCATCTCGTGTGCGAAGACTGCGTGGTCGCGCGCGGCGCTGTGGGCGAGTTCTGATGTGCACGCCGCTGGTCCTTGGACCGGACTCCGCTGCCCGGGCCATTCCGGTCTGCAAGGCGTGAACACCATGCGGGACTCAAGCACCCGGGGACGGATGCGGTGGGTTGCTGTCGCCTTCGCGGTGCTCTCGATCGCGCGGGTTGTCCTGCACCTCTTGGGCTGGTGGACGGCATGATCAGCGGCCAACGCCTCGACGGTGCCCTCTCGGGCCTGACCGAGCATTCACTGGAGGCGGTCCAAGAGCTGCTGTCGCGTCGTCACCTCGAGGGCTTCGCCCAGGCTGCTAGCCGAGTCGGCTTCTGCCAGCGGCCCATTCGGTTGGCCGGGCATTCCTCGAGCGTCGACAAGGCCACCGGTGAAGTGCTGTCGACCTTCTCCTCGGACCAAGCGCCGACCGGCGTCCTGCTGACCCGCTGCGGCAACCGGCGCGAGTCCGTGTGCACCTCGTGCTCCCGCGTCTATGCGCGCGACACCTTCGAGTTGATCCGATGCGGCCTCGAGGGCGGAAAGGGCGTCCCCGGCGCGGTCGCTGAGAACCCCCTCGTCTTCGTCACGGTCACCGCACCTTCCTTCGGCGCGGTCCACTCCACCCGCGGGGGCCGCATGTGCCACCCCCGGGGACGCGAGACCTGCGAGCACGGCCGCTCCCTCTCATGCACAGCACGCCACGACAAGAACGACGACCTCGTCGGCTCGCCGATCTGCCACGACTGCTACGACTACCTCGGCCACGTCGTGTGGCAGTTCCACGCACCCGAGCTGTGGCGCCGAGCCGTCCAGGACGTCAGCCGCCAACTCGCCGCGCGCCTGGGCGTCCCGGTCTCGAAGGTCTCGAAGTTTGCCTCGCGCCAGTACGGCCGCACCGCCGAGATGCAGGCTCGAGGAGCGGTGCACTTCCACGCGCTGTTTCGCCTCGATGGTCCTGCTGAAGACGGCATCGGGGCGGCCTGTCCCGTGGGTGTCGACGTCATGGTCGACGCCATTCACGCGGCCTTCGCTCGAACCCGCGTCGTCGCACCCAAGACCGGAGAGCAGGACCTCGAGCGGGTTCTGAAGTGGGGGAGTCAGATCGACGTGCGTGTCGTGCGTGATGGATGCCGGACCGATGACCCGGACGGGCCCATCACCGGCGAACAGGTTGCCGCCTACCTCGCGAAGTACTCGACCAAGGACACTTCACTGTCGGTGCCCGATGGGGAGCACGCGCGTCGGCTGCAAACCACGTGCCAGGACGTGCACGATCTCGCCATTCTTCGGGCTGAGCGTCGACGTGCTGGCGAAGTCCTCGAGGTCCCGGTCGACGCTGAGGGGCGGGACCACTACGCGCTCATCGGCAAGTGGGCCAAGGAGCTCGGCTACCGCGGGCACTACTCGTCCAAGTCGCGCCGCTACAGCGTCACCTACCGAACCCTTCGCCGCCGGCGCGCTCGGTTCCAGCAGGTCATGCACGACGAGGCCGAGCGCGCCCGACGAGCCGGCCGGCCCGTTGACCCGAAGTCCGTCGAGGAAGCCCTCCGGGAGGAAGCCGAAGAATCGGCCACCCTCGTCGTCGGCGTCTGGGAATTCGTCGGTGCCGGCTGGGCCAACGAAGGGGAAGCGGAGATCGCCACGGCCGCGGCCGCTCGAGCGCGCGAGTACGCACAGCACCGCGCAGCAGCGACGAAGTGACCAGACAAGGGGAAAGGGCACGACGATGAGCACGAAAGAACTGCAGGACCTGGAGCTGCCGATCTACCTGACGACAGCCGAAGTGGCCACACTGGCAAGGGTGGATGCCTCCACCGTGTGCAGATGGCGCCAGCGAGGAGAGGGGCCGCGCGTGACCTGGCTGTCTCCGACCATGCCGCGCTACCTGTGGGACGACGTCCAGAAGTGGCTCAAGCACGCGGCGGCCTGAGATGACCATCATCAAGAGAAACGGGCGGTACTACGCCAAGTTGAAGTCCGGGCGCGACTTCATCGCCGGTCGCACCTTCGACACCCAGCGCGAGGCCAAGGCCTGGCTGGCTCGGGAACGTGCCGCCTTGGACGGTGGTGTCGACCCTCGAGCCGGTCGCGAGCGAATGCGGGAGGCGTTGAAGCGGTGGCTGGAGATCCGCCGGACCACGGTCGCCGTGAAGACGCATCGTGCGGACGGCGATCTGATGCGACTGACCCCGCCCAGCATGTTGGCGCTGCATCTGTCGGCCATCTCCGAAAGGGAAGTGAGCCGCGCCTTCGTGAAGCTCCTGGCCGACGGGCTGGTCGAGTCATCGGTGGTCCGCTACCGGGCCAGCCTGTCGTCCTTCTTCGGCTGGTGTGTCCGCGAAAAGTTGATCCTGACCAACCCGGTCACGTCGGCCAAGGTCCCCAAGGGCTCCGAGGAGCGAGCCGAGATGAGGCCTTTCACCGAGGACGAGCTCTGGGAGGTCTTCGAGGACTGCCGCGCGAAGAACGAACGGTTGGCGAGCATCGTCCTCGTGCTCGGCTGGACCGGGCTGCGCTGGGGCGAGGCTCGAGCGATGACGGTCGGTGACGTCGTCCAGCTGCCGACGGCCGGCCTGATGGTGCGCCGCTCGAGGTCCGAGGGCATCGACACGAAGTCGACCAAGGGCCGCCGGTGGCGCAGGGTGCCTGTCGCAGACGGGATCGTCCCGCACCTCGAGGCCCTGGCGCAGGCGAAGAACGATCGAGACCCGCTGTTCACGACCGACGCGGGCGGACTGCTCAACCGCACCGCCTTCATCCGAACCCTGAAGTGGGAGGAGACCGGCCGGGGCCGGCGCCTGCACGACCTGCGGCACACCGCCGCCTGCCTCTGGCTCGCCCGCGGGGTCGACCTCGGGACCGTCCAGGCGTGGATGGGGCACGAGTCCGCGTCGACGACGAACCGGTACCTGCACTTCCTCGGAACGGGGGCCGATCGTGCGGGTCTCGAGAGGCTGAATTTGGGGTGGGGGTACCAGGGGGGTACCAAGCCGCGCGCGACGGGGGAGCAGTCGTGACCGGACGGGCCCCGGAAATGACGAAAACCCCCGATTTCTCGAGGGTTTCGTGTGGAGCCGCCTGTCGGAATCGAACCGACGACCTTCTCATTACGAGTGAGACGCTCTAGCCGACTGAGCTAAGGCGGCGTGCGCCCGTGGACGCGAGGCACGAGTATACGGATCAGCGGCCGGGTGGCGTAATCGAGTCGGACGGGACCTCGCCGGCTGTGGCGATGAGCTCCAGGACGACGTCGGCGACGACGTCGGGGTGGGTCTCCATGAGCCAGTGCCCGGCGTCGAGCTCGCGGGTGATCGCCAGCTCCGGCCGGTCGCCGGCGCGGCGACGGACCTGCTCGGCGGTGTAGGAGGTCGACGCGTCGGCGAAGGCCGCGTCCTTGCGTCCCCACACGTACGCGGTCGGGATGACGCGACGGTGCGCGCTGGGGCGGGGGCCCCCCTTCGCCCTGCGCTTGCGCCACATGAGGGTGGGGGAGAGGGCGGCCCGGTACCAGGCGAAGGTGCCCTCGGCCGCGCCCGGGGTCTTGAGTCGCTTGGCGTCGTACGCGGCGCGCTCGCGGGGCATCCCGATCTTCTCGAGGACCTGCTGGCCGAAGAGCCGGAAGAACACGACCGGGACGACCGGCAGCGCGAAGCCGGCCATGTACAGGCTGTGCTTGGCCTGGTCGCCGTGGCGGAACCCGTGCGCCATGCCGCTCCCGCTCGGGGTGGAGAGGACCGTGAGCGTCTCGACCCGCTCGGGCGCCCGCGCGGCGACGGCCCAGGCCAGCGCCCCGCCCCAGTCGTGCCCGACGACGTGCGCGCGCTCGCAGCCGACCTCGTCGAGCAGGGCGACGACGTCGTCGACCATCTCGGTGAGCTCGTAGTCGAGGTGGTTGCCCGGGCGTGCGCCGGGGGAGTAGCCGCGCAGGTCGGGGGCGATGACCCGCAGCCCGGCGGCCGTGAGGCGCGGCGTCACGGCGTGCCACGAGGTGCGGTCCTGCGGCCAGCCGTGCAGCAGGACGACGAGATCGGCGCCCTCGGGGCCGGAGTCGTCGACGTCGAAGGTCAGTCCGTCACGGGAGTAGTAGCGCACGACTGCACGCTAACCCGCGGGCGGGCAGGATGGCTGCGTGACCTCACCGCGATTCGTCTTCCGGCACGTCTGGGAGCTGCCGGGCCCCCCGGGCGACGTGGTCGAGGCCCTCGCCGACGTGGAGCACTACTCGCGGTGGTGGCCCCAGGTCAGATCCGTCGAGCCGCTCGGCGACGGCTCCGGGCGCGCGGTGATCCGCAGCCTCCTGCCCCTGACGCTCCACCTGCTCCTGCTGCGCGAGACCGAGGACCACGAAGGGGGGCGCCTGCGCGTCCGCCTCGACGGTGACCTCGTCGGGTGGGCGAGGTGGTCGGTCGATACCGCCCCGGGCGGCAGCCGGGCGCTGTTCGAGCAAGACGTGAGGGTCGCCGCCCGGTGGTCCCGGGCGGCGACCCTCGCGCCTGCGGTGCTGCGCGCCAACCACGCGTGGATGATGCGGCAGGGCCGCGCCGGGTTGGCTCGCGAGCTCAGCCCTCGTCGGTGAGCGGGTTCTCCTTCGTCGCCAGCTCCTCGCGCGCCTTGGCGGCGGCGGCCTTGATGTCCTCCTCGGAGTGACCCATGTCCTGCGCGGGGACGTGGCCCGAGCTGGGCATGGTCCACCGGGCGGTGGTCATGCCGGCGGCCTTGGCGCGCTCGATGGCCTCGAGGATCGTCGTCTCGGCCTCGTCGCGGCCGGCCCAGTGGGCGCCCTCGACGGACTTGCCGGGCTCGAGGTCCTTGTAGGTCTCGAAGAAGTGCTGGATCTCGAGACGGTCGAACTCGCTGATGTCCTCGAGGTCCTTGATGTGCTCCTTGCGCGGGTCGCCCGCCGGGATGCACAGGATCTTGTCGTCGCCACCGGCCTCGTCCCGCATGTGGAACATGCCGATCGGCCGGGCGCGCACGAGGCAGCCGGGCCAGGTCGGCTCGTCGAGGAGCACGAGCGCGTCGAGCGGGTCGCCGTCCTCGCCGAGGCTGTCCTCGATGTACCCGTAGTCGCTCGGGTAGGCCATGGAGGTGAAGAGCATGCGGTCGAGGCGGATGCGACCGGTCTCGTGGTCGACCTCGTACTTGTTCTTCTGGCCCTTCGGGATCTCGATGGTGACGTCGAACTCCACAGGTGTACCTCTTGTCCGTGATGGGTGAACTATTCTCGGCCCCAGTGTTCCACCACCACAGCCACAACACCGCAGGGGGCCGCGCGTGCGACGCACTCTGATCGCCGTGACCTCCGTCGCAGCACTCGTCGTCGGGTACGGCGCCGCCGATGCCTACGACCGGGTGCCCGGTGTCCTCACGATCGACGAGCCGGTGTCGCAGCAGGCCCCCGAGCCGGTCGACGTCGACCCCGTCCTGCCCCCCGCCTCCACCGAGGCGCCCGCCCCCACCGAGGGTGGGCTGGCCACGGCCCTGCGGTCCGACCTCGAGGACCAGGCCCTCGGCTCCCGCGTCGGCATCGTCGTGCGCGACGCCCTCACCGACGAGGTGCTGCTGGCCCGCGGCGAGGACCGGGCGCAGACCCCGGCCTCGACGGCCAAGCTGCTCACGGCCGCAGCGGTCGCCGAGCGCGCCGACCTCAGCCGCGTCATGACGACCGAGGTCGTGCAGGGCGAGGGCGACGAGCTCGTCCTCGTGGCCTCGGGCGACACGATGCTCGCGCCCGGCCACGGCGACCCGACCCAGGTCGAGGGCCGGGCGGGTCTGGCCGACCTCGCCGAGGAGGTGGCCGCCTCGCTCGGGACGAAGGGGGCGCAGCGCCACACCCTTCGCCTCGACGCCACGTACGCGGCCGGCGAGCGCTACGCACCGACCTGGGACATGGCCGACGTCGCCGCCGGCTACACGCAGGGCGTGACGATGATCGGGCTGGCGGGGGAGCGCCCGATCCCCTTCCGTGCCTCACCGCGATACCCGGAGCGCTCGGTGCTCACCGCCTTCGCGAAGGCGCTCAAGGCCGAAGGGGTCAAGGTCTCCGTCGACGACTCGGCGAGCACCTGGCGCCGGCCCGCGCCGCAGGGCGCCGAGGCGCTCGGCGCGGTCGACTCCGCGCCGCTCGGCGACGTGCTCGCGCTCGCGCTCGACGACAGCGACAACGCCCTCACCGAGAACGTCGCCCGCCAGACCGCCGTCGCCGACGGCGCCGGCGCCTCCTTCGCGCAGGTCGCCGGCTGGGTGCAGTCGACCCTCGAGGGCGCCGGCGTCGACCTCACGGGGGTGAGGCTCAAGGACAGCTGCGGGCTCTCCTCCGGCCAGGTCGTCCCGGCCCGCGTCATCTCCGACGTCATGCAGCTGGGGATCACCGGGTCGGCCACGACGATGACCCAGGTCCTCTCCGAGCTGCCGGTCGCGGGCCTCACGGGGACCCTGCACGACCGCTTCCACACCGACGACACCCGTTCGGCCGCCGGCGTCGCCCGCGCCAAGACCGGCACGCTCACGGGCACCTCGGCGCTCGCGGGCACGACGACGACCGCCGAGGGCCGGCTGCTCACCTACGTGGTCGTCGCCGACCGGGTCCCGTCGACGACGGGCACCCTCGGCGCGCGGGCCGCGTTGGACCGCGTGGTCGCCGACATCACCGCCTGCGGCTGTCGCTGATGGGCCCCGGACTGTGAGGATGAGCGCGTGACGCAATACGTCGACTGGAAGTTCGCCAAGACCGCCGGTGCCCGGCTCGTGCCGCCCGGCCCTGACGTCAGCCATGACGAGGCCGCCGAGATCGTCGGTGAGATCCACGAGCACGCCGACGCGGCCGTCGCCCCGGTCGCGGCGACGTCGCGGATGCACGCGCCGGGTGACGCACCCGCGCCGCTCGTCGTGGACCGCCCCACGTGGATCGAGGTCAACGCCGACTCGATGGCCGCGATGCTCACCCCCGCGCTCGAGGCCGCGGCCAGGCGTCGCGACCGGGAGCCGTGGGGACCGGCCCAGGCGGTCGGCTCCAAGCTCACCGGCGCGGAGGCCGGCGGCATGCTCGCCTTCCTCTCGACCAAGGTGCTCGGCCAGTACGACATCGCACCGGGCGGCACCCCGGCCCTCCTGCTCGTCGCGCCCAACATCGTGACGACCGAGCGCGAGCTGGCGGTGAAACCCCGCGACTTCCGCCTCTGGGTTTGCCTCCACGAGGAGACCCACCGCGTGCAGTTCACCGCTGTCCCGTGGCTGCGCGAGCACCTCATCACCAGCGCGCAGGGGCTCGCGACCGAGCTCATGCCCGACTCGGAGGCGCTGCGCTCGCGCTTCGAGCAGGTGACCAGCCAGCTGCCCAAGGTCTTCAGCGGCGAGGGGCAGGGGCTCGCCGAGCTCGTCATCACCCCCGAGCAGCGCGAGCGCCTCGCCGAGGTCACCGCCGTCATGTCGCTGCTCGAGGGCCACGCCGACGTCGTCATGGACGACGTCGGGCCGGCCCACGTCCCGAGCGTGGCGGAGATCCGCGCCCGGTTCAGCCAGCGCCGCAAGGGCGCCGGGGCGGTCGACCGCCTGCTGCGCCGCCTCCTCGGCCTCGAGGCCAAGATGCGCCAGTACCGCGACGGCGCGACCTTCGTGCGCACCGTCCAGGAGGTCGTCGGCGTCGACGGGTTCAACGCGGTCTGGACCTCGCCCGAGACGCTGCCGACCGCCCGCGAGATCACCGACCCGACCACGTGGGTGCGTCGGGTGCACGGCTGAGGTGGGCGCCGGCCACCCCGCGCAGGCGGACTGCCGAAGGGGGGTCCGCGCCGTCCTCGAGGGGTTGCCCCCGGGCTCGCTGGCGCTCGCCGCGGTGAGCGGGGGGACCGACTCCCTCGCGCTCGCCGGCGCGCTCGCTGCCGAGGGCCCGGCCCACGACGTCACCGTCGGCGCGATCGTCATCGACCACGGGCTGCAGGCCGGCTCCGCCGACACCGCCCTCCTCGCGGCCCAGCAGTGCGGCGACCTCGGGCTGGCCCCGGTCGCGATCGTCCAGGCCGTCGTCACCTCCACGGGTGGCGGGCTCGAGGCCGCGGGCCGCGAGGCCCGGTACGTGGCCTTGGTCGACACCGCTGCGGCGATGGGGGAGGAGCACCCCGCGGTCGTGGTCCTGCTCGGGCACACCCGCGACGACCAGGCCGAGCAGGTCCTGCTCGGGCTCGCCCGTGGCTCCGGCGCCCGCTCGCTGGCCGGCATGGCGCCCCTCGTGGTCCGGGAGGGGGTCCCCTTCGTCCGGCCGCTCCTCCACCTCCCGCGCACGACGACCGAGCAGGCCTGCGCGGCATGGGGACTCGTGCCGTGGGAGGACCCGATGAACGCCGACCGCGCCTTCACGCGGGTGCGCGCCCGCGAGGCGCTCGCCGCGCTCGAGGCGGACCTCGGCCCCGGCCTCGCCGAGGCCCTGACGCGCAGCGCCGACCTGCTGCGTGACGACGCCGACCTCCTCGACGACCTCGCCGGGCGGGCCGTGCCCGACGACGACCCGGCCGGCCTGCCGGTGACCGACCTGACGGAGCTGGCCCCCGCCCTTCGCTCGCGCGTGTGGCGACGACTGCTCGTGCGGGCCGGCGCGCCCGCCGGGGCGCTCACCGCCCAGCACGTCGCCGAGTGCGACCGGCTGCTCGTGGACTGGCACGGTCAGGGGCCGCTCCACCTGCCCGGCGACCTGCGGGTGCGCCGGGCCGACGGCCGGGTGCACATCGGCCGTGCGACTGGTGGACAATGAGGGTGGCCCGGACCGCTTGCGAAGGAGAGCTGTGGACTCCCAGGACATCAAGGACGACCTCGTCGAGGTCCTCATCACCGAGGAGCAGATCCAGGCACGGCTGGCGGAGCTCGCCGCCGAGGTCTGGGAGTACTACCGCGACAAGGACGTGCTGCTCGTCGGCGTCCTCAAGGGAGCGGTCATGGTCATGGCCGACTTCATGCGCCACCTGCCCGGCTCCGCGCCGATGGACTGGATGGCGGTGAGCTCCTACGGCTCCGGCACCAAGTCCTCCGGCGTCGTGCGGATCCTCAAGGACCTCGACACCGACATCACGGACAAGCACGTCCTGATCGTCGAGGACATCATCGACTCCGGCCTCACCCTGTCGTGGATCCGGGCCAACCTCGGCTCCCGCTCGCCCGCGTCGGTCGAGATCCTCACCCTCCTGCGCAAGCCCGAGGCCGCCAAGGTCGAGATCGACACCCGCTGGGTCGGCTTCGACATCGCCAACGAGTTCGTCGTCGGCTACGGCCTCGACTACGCCGAGGGTTACCGCAACCTGCGGGACGTCGCGACCCTCGCGCCGCACGTCTACTCCTGACCCGGGAACACCGCGGTGCACGTGCTCGTTGGCCACTGAGCCGGGAGGGCACGGGGTTCGGGTAGTTTCGTCCTGATCCCCCGGCCGTGCCGGTGGCCGCCACGTCGTCGAGTCAGGAAGTCCGGGAAGCCCCCGTACCCGTATGAACGCCAAGAAATTCTTCCGTTCCCCCGCCTTCTGGGGGCTGCTGCTCGTGCTGGTCTTCGGGCTGATGTTCCTCAACCGGAGCAACAACGAGTACGCGCGCGTCGACACCTCCGCCGCGGAAAAGCTCGTCACCGACGGCAAGGTCAAGGACGCCCACTTCACGACCGACAACCTGCTGCAGCTCGACCTCAAGGACGGGCAGACCTACAGCGACGGCGACACGGTCAAGGACGCGGAGAAGGTCGAGACCGAGTTCATCGACGCCCGCGCCGACCAGATCCTCAAGCTCGTCGACGACAACGTCGAGGGCGTGCAGAACGACACCGTCGAGCAGCCGAGCGTGTGGCAGAGCCTGCTCTTCTCGATCCTGCCGCTGCTCCTCCTCGTCGGCCTCTTCTGGTTCATCATCAGCCAGGCCCAGGGTGGCGGCTCCAAGGTCATGCAGTTCGGCAAGTCCAAGGCGAAGCTCGCCAGCAAGGACACCCCCAAGGTGACCTTCGCCGACGTGGCCGGCGCGGACGAGGCCGTCGAGGAGCTCCACGAGATCGTCGAGTTCCTCCGCGACCCGAGCAAGTTCCTCGCCGTCGGCGCCAAGATCCCCAAGGGCGTGCTGCTGTACGGCCAGCCCGGTACCGGCAAGACCCTGCTCGCGCGGGCCGTCGCCGGCGAGGCCGGCGTGCCCTTCTACTCCATCTCCGGGTCGGACTTCGTCGAGATGTTCGTCGGCGTCGGCGCCAGCCGCGTGCGTGACCTCTTCGAGCAGGCCAAGGCCAACTCGCCGGCCATCGTCTTCGTCGACGAGATCGACGCCGTCGGCCGCCACCGCGGCGCCGGCCTGGGCGGCGGTCACGACGAGCGCGAGCAGACGCTCAACCAGCTGCTCGTCGAGATGGACGGCTTCGACGTCAAGACCAATGTCATCCTCATCGCGGCGACCAACCGGCCCGACATCCTCGACCCGGCGCTCCTGCGCCCGGGCCGCTTCGACCGCCAGATCGCCGTCGAGAACCCCGACATGATCGGCCGCCACCGCATCCTCGAGGTGCACTCGGCCGGCAAGCCGATGGCCCCCGGGGTCGACCTGCTCGCCGTCGCCCGGCGCACCCCCGGCATGACCGGCGCCGACCTGGCCAACGTCCTCAACGAGGCCGCGCTGCTCACGGCCCGCACGGACAAGCAGTTCATCGACGACGCGATCCTCGACGAGGCCATCGACCGGGTCATCGCCGGCCCGCAGAAGCGCACGCGCATCATGAGCGCGCAGGAGCGCAAGATCACCGCGTACCACGAGGGTGGTCACGCCCTGGTCGCCGCGGCGATGAACCACACCGACCCGGTCACCAAGATCACGATCCTGCCGCGCGGGCGGGCCCTCGGCTACACGATGGTCATGCCGCTCGACGACAAGTACTCGACGACGCGCAACGAGATCCTCGACCAGCTCGCGTACGCCCTCGGCGGCCGCGT
Organism: Janibacter terrae; assembly: GCF_039636765.1. NCBI lineage: Bacteria > Bacillati > Actinomycetota > Actinomycetes > Micrococcales > Intrasporangiaceae > Janibacter > Janibacter terrae. Next base: position 3,315,412 of record NZ_CP144167.1, on the reverse strand, counting down.
CGCGGAGGAGATGATCTTCCACGACCCCTCCACCGGCGCGGCCAACGACATCGAGAAGGCCACGGGCATGGCCCGCAAGATGGTCACCGAGTTCGGCATGAGCGAGCGCGTCGGTGCGGTCAAGCTCGGCCAGTCCCAGGGCGAGGTCTTCCTCGGCCGCGACATGGGCCACCAGCGCGACTACTCCGAGAACGTCGCGACGATCGTCGACGAGGAGGTGCGCCGCTTCATCGAGGCCGCCCACGACGAGGCGTGGCACGCGCTCAACGACAACCGCGACGTGCTCGACCGCCTCGTCCTCGACCTGCTCGAGCACGAGACGCTCAACGCCAAGGAGCTCGCGGTGATCTTCACCGACGTGCGCAAGCGGCCCGTGCGCCCGACGTGGCTGAGCAGCGAGCACCGCACGATCTCCGACATCCCGCCGGTGCTCACCCCCGCCGAGCAGGCCGCGATGCGCTCCCGTGAGAGCGAGCACGCCCGTGCCGCCGGCTCCGCCCCGGCGACCGACCCCGACGTGACCGAGGCGATCGACCGGGCCGCCGAGGAGGGCGCGACGATCTACCCGCAGGAGCACCCGCCGACCGAGGTCCGCGAGGTGCCGCCGGGCGGGACCGTCGACGGCGACGGGCGCCACTGAGCCATGGGCGACGTCGACCTGGCGCGCATCGAGGCCGCCGTGCGCGAGATCCTGCTCGCGGTCGGGGAGGACCCCGACCGCGACGGGCTGGTGGACACGCCGGCTCGGGTGGCCCGCTCCTACGCCGAGGTCTTCGCCGGGCTGCGCCAGTCGCCCGAGGAGCTGCTCGCGACGACCTTCGACATCGACCACGACGAGCTGGTCATCGTCCGGGACATCGAGCTGTACTCGACGTGCGAGCACCACCTCGTGCCCTTCCACGGGCTCGCCCACGTCGGCTATGTCCCGGGGCACGGCGGTCAGGTGACCGGGCTGTCCAAGCTGGCGCGCCTCGTCGACATCTTCGCCAAGCGGCCGCAGGTGCAGGAGCGGCTCACGAGCCAGGTCGCCGACGCCCTCGTCACGCACCTCGACGTCGCCGGGGTCATCGTCGTCATCGAGGCCGAGCACCTGTGCATGTCGATGCGCGGGGTCCGCAAGCCCGGCGCCAAGACGATCACCTCCGCCGTTCGGGGACAGCTGCGCGACCCGACGACCCGCGCGGAGGCCATGGCCCTGCTCACCGGGGCCGCTCGGTGACCCACGTCGTCCTCGAGCAGCTCGCGGCCGGGGCGCAGCGGCCCGGGCCGGTCGTCATGGGGATCGTCAACGTCACGCCCGACAGCTTCAGCGACGGCGGACGGTGGATCGAGACCGACGCGGCGATCGCCCACGGGCGCGAGCTGGTCGCCGCCGGCGCGCAGATCGTCGACGTCGGCGGGGAGTCCACCCGCCCCGGCGCCGAGCGACCCTCCGAGGCGGAGGAGCTGCGGCGCGTCGTCCCCGTGGTCGCCGCGCTTGCGGACGCCGGAGTCGCCGTCTCCGTCGACACCATGCGCGCCTCCGTGGCCGCCGCCTCCCTCGAGGCGGGCGGGGCGATCATCAACGACGTGAGCGGCGGGCTGGCCGACCCGACGATGCCCGACCTCGTCGCGGCGAGCGGGGCTCCCTTCGTCGTCATGCACTGGCGGGGCCACGCCCACGACATGCAGACGCGGGCGCAGTACGACGACGTCGTCGGGGAGGTGTGCACCGAGCTCGTCGCGCGCGTCGACTCCCTGCTGGCGGCCGGGGCGACCCGGGAGCAGCTGATCCTCGACCCCGGTATCGGCTTCGCCAAGACCGCCGAGCACAACTGGCAGCTGCTCGCGGGCCTCGAGCGGGTCGTCGACCTCGGCCACCCCGTGCTGCTCGGCACCTCCCGCAAGGGCTTCCTCGGCTCCGTCGGGCGCGCGCCGGGCGATGCGCGTCCCCTCGACGCGCGGGACGTCGTCACCGCCGCCACGAGCGCCCGCGCCGCCCGCGCCGGCGTCTGGTGCGTGCGCGTCCACGACGTCACGGCCACCGTCGACGCCATCGACGTCGTGACCGCCCTGGGCGAGCTCGCGTGAGCGACCGGATCAGCCTGCTCGGCGTGCGCGCCCGCGGGTTCCACGGCGTGCTCGCCGACGAGAAGCGCGACGGGCAGGAGTTCGTCGTCGACGTCGTGCTCCACGTCGACCTCGCCCCCGCCGGCCGCACCGACGACCTCGCGCTGACGATCAACTACGCGGAGGTCGGCGCCGACGTCGTCGCCCGCATCGAGGGCCCCTCGCTCGACCTCATCGAGAGCCTCGCCGAGCAGATCGCCGGCGACGCCCTCGCCCGCCCCGGCGTCCGCTCCGTGGAGGTCACCGTGCACAAGCCGTCGGCGCCGGTCGGCGTGCCCTTCGGCGACGTCGCGGTGAGCGTGACCCGCACCCGCGCGGTGCCCGTGGTCATCGCCCTCGGCGCCAACCTCGGGGACGCGGCGGCCACACTGCAGGCCGCGATCGACGACCTCGGCGACGCCGTGCGCACGGTGCGTCGGGCCCCCTTCGTCACGACGGACCCGGTCGGCGGACCCGACCAGCCGCGCTACACCAACACCGTGCTCGTCGGCACGACGGCGCTCGACCCCCGCACCCTGCTCGAGCGGCTGCACGCGGTCGAGGCCCGCCACGGTCGCGTGCGCGAGGTTCGCTGGGGGGCGCGCACGCTCGACCTCGACCTGGTCCAGTACGGCGACCCGGCGCGTGGTGACGACGTCGTCAGCGACGACCCGACGCTCACGCTGCCGCACCCGCGGGCCCACGAGCGCGGCTTCGTGCTGCGGCCGTGGAGCCGGGTCGACCCGGACGCGGTGCTGAGGGTGGGGGAGCGGGTCGTGCCCGTCACCGAGCTGCTCGCCGGGATCGACACCGCCGACATCCGGGAGACCGGGTGCTGAGCCGTGGCCTGCGCCTCCCGACCGTCCTCGCCGTGGTCGTCGGCACCGGGGTGCTCAGCTGGTCCGTCGGCCGGTGGTGGCTCGCCGGCGGCAACGCACCGCTGCGGGTCGGCTGGCTCGCGGGGGTGCTCCTGCTCGGCATGGCCGTGGTGGTCGTCGCGGCCGGGGCGCGCATGTGGCGGATGCGTCACGGACGCACCCACGTCGCGCCCGTGGTCGCCGCGCGGATCCTCGGCCTGGCGCAGGCCAGCTCCCTGACGGGTGCCGTGATGGCCGGCCTCGACCTCGGTCAGGCCCTCGTGCTGCTGCCGGACCGCGACTTCGCCGGACGGGGCGAGCTCGCCCTGTGGTGGGCCCTCGGCGGCGCGGGAGCGCTCGCCCTCGTGGCAGCGGGGCTGCTCGTGCAGTCCTGGTGCCGCATCGGCGGCGACGAGGACGAGCCGCCCGACGGTCGGGAGCGACCGGGCGTCAGCTGACGACCTGCTCGGCCCAGACGACCCAGTTGCCCTCGTAGTGGCCGCCGTTCAGCGGCGTCTCGGGGTCGCAGGTGATCAGGCGCAGCACCGGCTCGGGGTTGCCCCAGTCCCAGATGGAGTCGTCCCGGGGCACGGCCTCCTTGGTCATGGCCTCGGAGCGGGTGATCGAGAACTTCACCGTGCGGCCGTCGCCGTACGTCACCGTGACGATGTCCCCGACCTTGACGCGCGGCAGGTTCCAGAAGACATCGGGCTCGTTGCCGTGGTTGATGTGGCCGGCGAGGATGCTCGCTCCCCGGTGGCCCGGCTTGGGCCAGCCCGGCTCGGCGTACCAGCCGGCGGTGCCGAAGGGGGGAGCCAGCACCTTCTGCGCATCGAGGCGGGTCGCCACGAGGCTGGCGTCGACGATCGAGGTGCCGCCCGAGCGGACCTGCACCCGAGTGGGCTCGCCCGCCGGAGCCGGCGCGGCGGCCGGGACGGTGCCCTCGCTGCGTTGGGCAGCCGAGGGGCTGGGGTCGGGGGTCGAGGACTGCTTGGGGCGGGTCGTGCGTGAGGAGCTCGGCGTGCTGGAGCTCGGCGTGCTCGAGCTCGGCATGATCTCGCTCGGCGGCACGTAGGTCCCCGTCGGCAGCGAGACCCCGGCCTCGTCGTCGCGCTGAGTCCACCAGGCGCCGCCGGCGACGCCCCCGCCGATGACGAGCGCGACCGCGGCGGCCAGGAGCCACGTGCCGCGCTGGTAGCGCTTCTTCTCCCCGCGCTCTCGTCGCGTCGGTGGCGTCGTCACACGATCCTCCTGCCTGGTGGCGGTGTCCCTGAGGGGTGGAACGCCGAGGGGTGCCTGTGAGTTCCCTCGGCGGGAAGGCGGACGGGCCGCCGGGCGGGATGGGTCCCGGCCCGACGACCCGTCGGTCACCGACCGTGGTCGGCGTCGTGCCTCAGTGCTGGGCCTTCAGGCGGCGGCGCGCCAGGACGACCGTGCCGGCGCCGGCCCCGGCGAAGAGGGCCCCACCGAGCAGGACGGCGGCGGTGCTGTCGCTGGTCGGGGCCTCGGCGCGGGTGAAGCCGTCGGTCTGGACGACGCCCGGGGTCTCGGGGCCACCGGCCGGGGTCTCACCGTCGTCCGTGGTCGAGGAGTCCGGGTTGGTCCAGGGGGCGTAGTACTCGACGTTGCAGCCGCCGGCGACGGACTCGTCGCGACCCTCAGAGTCGACGCAGTCCTGCGAGACGAGGCGGACGTAGTCCGTGCCCTCGGCGAAGGCGAAGTCGCGGGTGTTGCTGCCCCGCGTGACCTCCCACGTGATCGTGCGCAGGACCTGCTTGTCGCCGTCGAGCAGGAGGACCTGGACGGTGCCGGCCTGCTCGGCGGTGCCCGCGACGGTGAAGCGCTTGCCGTCCTCGGTGATGGGCAGGGTGCTGGGCTCGGAGAACCAGTCGTTGGTCTCGGCCGTCGGCTCGGAGGTGCGCGAGGTCGTGGTGCTGGAGGTCGAGCTCGTCGTGCTGGAGGTCGTGCTCGGCGGGGTGGTCGGCTCGTCGGAGACGCTGATGCTGTCGATGACCCGGACGCCGGAGACATAGGTGCAGGTGGAGTCGATCGCCTCGCCCACCTGCACCTGGTCGGCGTCGTAGCCGCGGAAGGTGGCGCTGAAGGTGGTCGGTGCGCTGACCGTGTAGGTGCCTGCCTGGTCGGCGACGACCTCGCCGCCGGTGCCGGTGATCGGCAGGTCCGGGGTGGAGTCCTGGACCCACGAGGTGCCGGTCCAGATGTGCGTGCGGGTGATCGACAGGTCGGTCGTCACGGGCGCCTGGTCGCTGCCGTTGGAGACGGTCGCCTCGATGTCGTCGACGTCGCCCTCGACGTAGTGCCAGCCGAGTGCGCCGGCCATGGCGTTGGAGACGCCGTCGTTGAGGGTCAGCGTGCCGGAGGGGGTCAGCGTGACGGTGTCGCCGACGGTCGCGGTGTCGGTGTCGGTGGCGCTGAGCGAGATGTCGAAGCTCTGCGGGCCGATCGGCGTCGTGCAGCTGTAGACCAGGTCCGTGTCGGCGTGGGCCGGGACGGCAGCGGCGAGGCCGATCATCCCCAGACCCGTGACGAGAGCGGCCCCTGCGGACAGACGTGTGGTGCGGCGCTTGGCCATGTGTGGTTCCCCTGTGAGTCGTGTCGCGCCCCCCGAGACGACGGCGCCTTCGCCCGCAACTTACCGGCCGCTGGGAGCCCTCACAACCTTTTGTCAGGTTTCCTTACCCGCGGGTCACCTGCCGGCCGGTCACTTGTCGACGTCCCCGACCACGAAGAACATCGAGCCGAGCACCGAGACCATGTCGGCGACGAGGCAGCCGGGCAGCAGCTCCCGGAGCACCTGCACGTTGTTGAAGGACGCGGAGCGCAGCTTCAGCCGCCACGGTGTCTTCTCGCCGCGGGAAACCAGGTGGTAGCCGTTGAGCCCCAACGGGTTCTCCGTGGCGGTGTAGCGCTCGCCCTCGGGGACCTTGAGCACCTTGGGCAGGCGCTGGTTGACCGGGCCCCGGGGCAGGGCCCGCAGCCGTTCGACGCACGCGTCGGCCAGGTCGAGGCTGACGTGGGTCTGCTCGAGCAGCACCTCGAGGCGAGCGAGCGAGTCGCCGGCGGTGCGGGTGACGACCCGGCCGGGACCCCCTTCGCCGAAGAGCTCGCCGTACGCGAGGTACGGCGCATCGCGACGCAGGTCCAGGTCGACGCCGCTGGCCCGGGCGATCGGCCCGGACACGCCGTACGCCTCGGCGAGCGAAGGGGGGAGGACCCCGACGCCCCGCGTCCGGCCCTCGAGGATCTCGTTGCCGGAGATCAGGCTCTCCAGCTGCGGCATGCGGGCGCGCACGGCGGCGACCGCGGCGCCGACCCGGTCGAGCCAGCCGGCGGGCAGGTCCTCCTTGAGGCCGCCGACGCGGTTGAACATGAAGTGCATGCGGCCGCCGGAGATCTCCTCCATGACGGCCTGGATCTCCTCGCGCTCACGGAAGCTGTAGAAGATCGGCGTGATCGCGCCCAGCTCGAGCGGGTAGGAGCCGAGGAACATCAGGTGGTTGAGCACCCGGTTGAGCTCCGCGAGGAGCGTGCGCGCCCACGTCGCCCGCTCGGGGACCTCCATGCCGAGCATGGCCTCGACGCCGAGGACCACGCCGAGCTCGTTGCCGAAGGCCGAGAGCCAGTCGTGCCGGTTGGCGAGCACGGTGATCTGCCGGTAGTCGCGCACCTCGAAGAGCTTTTCGGCGCCCCGGTGCATGTAGCCGACGACCGGGTCCGCGGAGACGATGCGCTCGCCGTCGAGGACGACACGCAGCCGCAGGACGCCGTGGGTCGCGGGGTGCTGGGGGCCGATGTTGAGCACCATGTCCGCGCTCGCGAGCGACCCGTCGCCGACCCCCACGTCGAGGGTCCGGGTCCCCGGGGTGCTCGTCATGCCCGCCAGTATGCGCCAGGGAAGGGGAGTCCCGCCGCTTTGGCACGATGGCCGGGTGAGGCGACCCCGGGGATCGAGGGCCGTGCGCGCCGGGCTGGTGGCCCTCGTGCTCGGCGCCACGAGCCTGTCCGGGTGCACCGACGACGGCGACGAGCCCCGTCCGCACCTCACCGGCACCGCGAGCGTCGGTGACCGCAGCGTGCTCGACCCCTGGTACGAGGCGGCCCGCGGGTCCGACGGCGCCGCGGCCAACCTGGTCGTGCTCGGGGACTCGGTGAGCGAGGGGTACGGGCTCGAGGGTCGGCTCGAGCGCCGGTGGGGCGATCGGGTCCAGTCGCGGCTGCGCCAGCGGGCCGGCGCGCCGGCCTGCCCGAGGACACCAGGCGGCTGGCACGGCACGACGTCGCTCGTCCCCGCGGACTACCGCGCGCCGAGCCTGCCGGACCCGCAGGTGCAGGGCCCGACCCGGCCCGCCGGCGACGTGGGTCCCGGCGGCCGTGCGCTCATCCTCGAGCCGGGCGCGGAGATCACCTGGCGGGTGGACGCGCACTCCTTCGACGTCGGCTACCGCACGACCGCGGGCGGTGGACCCCTGCAGGTGAGCGTCGACGGTCGGGTACCCCTCAACGGCGTGGCCGTCTCGACCGACTCCGCCGCGGGGGCTGGGGGCTCGGGTCAGGGGGAGCGCCGCGTGTGGTCCTCGCCCGACCTCGCCCCGGGCACGCACACGGTCACCGTCCGCAACGCGATGCCCGCCGGCAGCGACCTCACCGCGACGGTCACGGACCTCACCCCCTTCCGCGGGGACCGCGGCCGGTGCGTCCACGTGCTCGACGCGTCGCGCTCCGGGGTCTCGGTGCGCACGATCACCCAGAGCCCCGGGTACGTGGCCGACGCGCTCTCGCTCGACCCCGACCTGCTGCTCGTGCCGCTCGGGTTCAACGACCGGCGGGCGGAGATCGCACCGGAGGACTTCGGGCGCAGCCTCGACGAGCTGCTCGGGCAGGTGCGCGATGAGGGGTACGACGGGCCGGTGCTGCTCGTCGGCTGGTTCAACCCCGGGATCGGCAGCGTCGGGCCGTCGTGGCCGGACTACCTGGCCCAGATGCGGGCCCGCACCCGGCACGCGGGCGTGAGCTACGTCGACCTGTCCGTCGTCCTGCCCCGGGCCGACCCCGCGACGGGCGCCTACATCGACGCGCTGCACCCCTCCGACGTCGGCCACCAGCTGATCGCCGACGCGCTCATCGAGGTGCTGGTGCCGCGGTCGGTGGGGACGTCGGACGAGCCACCCGGGTGAACGCCCACAGGAAGTCGCCGGGTCCCGCCCCCGTGAGCGCCGCGGCCCGGGAGGCGCGGGCGAGGGCGGCGAGATAGCCGGCGGGGTCGGTGCGCGCCAGCTCGAGCGGCGGTCGCGTGCCGTCGACCCCGAGCCCGCGCAGCACCTCGCGCTGGGTCCGGACCTCGTCGGCGCCGAGCGAGTCCATCGCGACGTGCGCGGTGAGGTCGCAGGACCCGTCGGGCACGGGGGCGCAGAGCGCGCCGTCCGCGTAGCCGAGGAGGCTGCCGGCCGGCGGTCGCTGCCCGCGCAGGTGCCCGTAGTCGACGGCGACGACGAGGCCCGTGCGCACCTGCGCCACGAGCGCGGCATGGGCCTCGTCGCGGGTGCGCCCGACCTCGACGCGGGTGCCGGGCGGGTGCGGACCGGGCCACCACCGCTCGACCCAGTCCGCGTCGGCCGGAGGGAGCGGCCCACCAGTGCTCTCGAGACCCCCGGCATCGACGTGCAGGACCCGCAGCTCACCGCGCTCGTCCGCGCGCGCCACCGGGCACGGGACGACGTCGAGCCACTCGTGCGCGAGGACGAGGGCGTCGCCTGGGCCGCCGAGGTCGGGCAGGTCGGCGCCGCCGGGGGAGACGACCCAGCCGACGCGGCCGGGCAGGTCGGCAGGGCGCGGGACGACGTCGACACCGACGAGGGTGGTCGTCGGGTCGGCCTGTGCCGCAAGGGCGCCCAGCAACTCACCCCGGCCGCAGCCGATGTCGACGATCGTCGTGAGCGACTCGCGTCGCGCCAGCTCGAGCAGCGCCGCGGCGAGGACATCGGCCGCCGGTCCCTGCGCCGACGTGCCGAAGTGCCCCGCCGGGCCCTCGGGGCGACGGTAGAAGCCCCCTTCGCCGTACAGGGCGTGCGCCCACGCCTGCTCCCACGTCCGGTCCATGGGTCAACCCTAGGGACGTGCGAAGGGGGCGACCCGCGCCCGGGTAGCGTCGGGCCGGTGAGCAGTCCCGAGCACCCCCGTGCACCCTCCCGCCCGACCCTGCGGATCGGGGTCGTCGGCGCAGGCCGGGTCGGCGCGGTCCTCGGCGCCGCGCTGCGCGCCGCCGGCCACGAGGTCGTCGCGGTCTCCGCGGTCTCGGAGGAGTCCGTCGAGCGCGCCGAGATGCTGCTCCCCGGCGTCCCCGTCGCCCCCGTGCCCCAGGTCGTCGAGGCCGCCCAGCTGGTGCTGCTCGCCGTGCCCGACGACGCCCTGACCGATCTCGTCGCCGGGCTGCACGCGACCGGCACGTGGCGACCGGGCCAGCTCGTGGCCCACACCTCCGGCCGGCACGGTCTGGCTCCCTTCGCCCCCGTGGCCGCGGACCTGCTGCCGATGGCCATCCACCCGGCCATGACCTTCACCGGGACCAGCCTGGACCTGGCGCGGCTGTCCGAGTGCTGCTTCGGGATCACGACGCCGCAGGCGCTGCGTCCGGTCGCCGAGGCGCTCGTCGTCGAGATGGGCGGAGAGCCCGTGTGGGTCGCCGAGGAGGCCCGAGGGCGGTACCACGCGGCCCTCGCCCACGGCAGCAACCACATGGTCACCCTCGTCGCCCAGGCGATGGAGATCCTGCGCTCGGCCGGCATCGAGCCCGCCGACCGGGTGCTGCGCCCGCTCCTGCAGGCCAGCCTGGACAATGCGCTCTCCTCGGGTGACGCCGCACTCACCGGTCCGGTCGCCCGCGGCGATGCCGGTACGGTGGCCGCGCACCTGGACGAGCTCGCCGGACTCGCGGAGGACCTCCGACCGGCGTACCTCGCGCAGGCGCGCGCCACCGCCCTGCGGGCCGAGCGCGCCGGACGCCTGCGCCCGGACGCCGCCCGCGCCGTCCTGACCGTCCTCGACGAGGAGACCCGATGACCACCGCCCCCGTCGTCGCCCGCAGCCGCGACGAGCTGGCCGCCGCCCGCGCGGAGCTCACCGACGGTGACGTCGCCGTCGTCATGACGATGGGTGCCCTCCACGAGGGCCACGCCCGGCTCATCCGCACCGCCCGCGAGCGCGCCCGCCACGTGCTCGTCACGATCTTCCTCAACCCCTTGCAGTTCGGGCCCAAGGAGGACCTCTCGCGCTACCCGCGGACCTTCGACGACGACCTCGCGATCTGCACACGCGAGGGCGTCGACGTCGTCTTCGCGCCGACGCCCGACGTCGTCTACCCCGACGGCGACCCGGGCGTGCGCATCTCCGCCGGGCCGCTCGGTGACGTCCTCGAGGGGCAGTCGCGCCCGGGCCACTTCGACGGGATGCTCACCGTCGTCGCCAAGCTCATGCACCTGACCGCCGGCGACCTCTTCTACTACGGGCAGAAGGACGCGCAGCAGCTGCTCCTCATCCGTCGCATGGTGCGCGACATCGACTTCCCCGCGCAGGTCGTCGCCGTGCCGACCGTCCGCGAGGAGGACGGGCTCGCGATGAGCAGCCGCAACACCTACCTCTCACCGAGCGACCGGGAGACCGCGCTGACGCTCTCCCGCGCCCTGTGGGCCGGTGCCGCCCGCGCCGCCGAGGGGCCGTCCGCCATCCGGCGCGCTGCCCGCGAGGTGCTCATCGAGGAGCCGCTCGCCCTCGTCGACTACCTCGTGCTCGTCCACCCGACGACGCTCGAGGACGTGCCCGAGTGGTACAAGGGCGAGGCCCTGCTCGCCGTCGCGGCGCGCGTCGGCACGACCCGGCTCATCGACAACACCCCGGTGCTCGTCGGGCCGGGGGGCGGCGCACAGCAGGTCTTCTCGGACTGACCGCGAGCGGCGTCACATCGGGGCGGGGCCAGCGGTCTGAGAGACTGTCCGGCGGTCATCCGCATCGGACGAAGGACATCCTCGTGCAGCGCTTCATGCTCCACAGCAAGATCCACCGGGCCACCGTCACCCAGGCCGACCTGCACTACGTCGGGTCGTTGACGATCGACATGGACCTCATGGACGCCGCGGGCATGCTCCCCGGCCAGCAGGTCGACGTCGTCGACATCGACAACGGCAACCGCCTGACCACCTACGCCATCGAGGGCGAGCGGGGCAGCGGCATCGTCTGCATCAACGGCGCGGCCGCGCGGCTCGTCTCGCCCGGCGACCTCGTCATCATCATCGCCTACGCCGCGATGGACGACGACGAGGCGCGGACCTTCGAGCCCAATGTCGTCTTCGTCGACGGGGACAACCGGATCGTCGAGCAGTACCACGACGCGGGCGACGTGCCCGACGGCTTCGGCCTGAAGACCTCGGCGGTCACCCACCGAGAGCACCCGGGCGGTGGCTCCGTCGGTGCGTGACCCCGCGCCGGTCGTCCTGCCGAGGTTCCTGACCTCCCCGGCGCCCGGGTGGGCCGCCGAGGCAGACGTCCTCGTCGTCGGCTCGGGCATCGCCGGGCTCACCTGCGCCCTGCGGCTGCGCGAGCACGTCGACCGCGTGCTCCTCGTGACCAAGACGCGGCTGTCCGAGGGGTCGACCCAGTGGGCGCAGGGCGGGATCGCCGCCGCCCTCGCCCCCGAGGACTCAGCCCAGGAGCACCTCGACGACACCCTCGTCGCGGGCGTCGGCCTCTGCGACGAGACGGCCGTCGAGGTCCTCGTCACCGAGGGTCCCGCCCGGGTGCGTGAGCTCATCGGCCTCGGTGCGCGCTTCGACCGCGGGGCCGACGGCGAGATCACCCTCACTCGCGAAGGGGGCCACCACCGCGACCGCATCGCCCACGCCGGCGGCGACGCCACCGGCGCCGAGATCTCGCGGGCGCTCATCGCGCAGCTCGAGGCAGTGCGCGCCGACCCCGGCATCGAGGTCATCGAGCACGCGCTCGTCGTCGACCTGCTCACCGACGAGGAGGGAACCGTCGGCGGGGCCACCGTGCACGTCATCGGCGAGGGTGAGGTCGACGGGGTGGGCGCCGCCCGTGCCCGGGCCGTGGTGCTCGCGACCGGCGGCCTCGGCCAGATCTACTCCGCGACGACCAACCCCCCCGTCGCCACCGGCGACGGCATGGCCGCTGCCCTGCGCGCCGGTGCCGCGCTCGCGGACCTGGAGTTCGTGCAGTTCCACCCGACCGTCATGCACCTGGGCGAGGGGGCGACCGGGCAGCAGCCGCTGGTCTCCGAGGCGGTGCGCGGCGAGGGCGCCGTGCTCGTCGACGAGCAGGGCAAGGCCTTCATGACCGGGCTGCACCCGATGGCCGACCTCGCGCCGCGCGACGTGGTGGCCCGGGCGATCCTCGAGCGCATGGAGGCCACGGGCACCGACCACGTGTACCTCGACGCGCGGCACCTCGGCGCCGGGTTCCTCGAGCAGCGCTTCCCGACGATCGTCGCCCGCTGCCGCGAGCTCGGCATCGACCCCGCGACCCAGCCGATCCCCGTCGCGCCGGCCCAGCACTACGCCTCCGGTGGCATCCGCACGGACCTGCGCGGTCGGACCAACTTGCCCGGCCTCTACGCGTGCGGCGAGGCCTCGTGCACCGGGGTGCACGGAGCCAACCGGCTGGCGAGCAACTCGCTGCTCGAAGGCCTCGTCTTCGCCCACCGCATCGCCGAGGACCTCACCGCGCGCCTCGGCGCCGGCGAGCTCCCGCTCGTCACGACGACGGGTGCGGGCAGCACCGGGATCCTCGACGGCCGCCACCGCCGCGAGCTGCAGCAGGTGATGACGAGGGGCGTCGGGCCGCTGCGCTCCGAGGACTCGACCCGGGCGGCGCTGGCCGAGCTGGCCGAGCTCGCCGGTCGCCCGAGCGAGGAGGCCGAGCCCGGCCCGCGCTCGTGGGAGACGACCAACCTGCTCCATCTCGGGCAGGCGCTCGCGACCGCGGCCCACCTGCGGGAGGAGACCCGCGGTGGGCACGTGCGGCGCGACCACCCGCACCACGACGACGCGCAGTGGGCGGCCCACCTCGTGCACGTCGTCGACCCCGGAGACCCCGACCGCGAGCTCACGACGATCAAGCTCGACGTCGCGCTGGCGTGGCCGCAGGACGAGGACGACCTCGTCGACGACGGGTCGGACGAGGGCGAGCAGTAGGCGTCAGCGCAGGCGGGGCACGGAGCGCGCCCCGTCGAGCGCGTCACCGCCCGCGTCCTGCGCGGCGGCCGCCTCCCGGGCGACCCGCTCCGCGAGGACGTCGAAGGGGGCGACCTCCTCACCGTCCGCCGCGGCGGCCGAGCGGGTGCGCGCTAACCACGAGGCGGCGGTGACGCCGTCCTGGGTGGAGCCGAGGAGCTCGGTCACCCGCTCCCAGCCCGCGGCCGCCGCGTCGGCGGGTCCGCCCCACGCGGGGACGAGGGCCTCGTGGGCGTAGCGGGCGGCCTTGGCGCGCTTGCGGGTTTCGTGGACGAGCCGCTGCTGGTCGTCCGCGTCGGTGGCCGCCGCGGCCTCGGCAGCCGTCTGCTCGGCCCGTCGCACCGCCTGCCCCGCCAGGCGGGGGAGGACCGCGCGGGCACGGCGCCGGGCACGGCCACGCCAGGGCGGAGTGACGGCGAGGTCGGCGAGCTGCTCGGCCAGCCGGTCGAGGCGCTCGGAGCCGAGGGCCTCGTCGAGCTGCTCGGTCGCACTCTCGTGGGCCTCGTCCAGGGTGCTCTCGATGCGGGCCCGGACCGCCTCCGGTCGTGGTCCGGGCAGGGCCGTGGTCATGGCGCGAAGGTGCTGGCGCACCACGTCGATGTCGCGGACCTCGCCGAGCACGCCGGCGTACCAGCGCATCTCCTCGCGCAGGGGGTCGGTGACCTCCCGGTCGAGCAGCCGTCGGTAGACCCGCAGGGTGCTGCGGAGGCGTCGGAGCGCGACGCGGGTCTTGTGCACGGCGTCGGGGTCGTGGGTGCGCACCCCGCCCTCCCGCGCCTGGACGACGCCGACCTGCACGCGCAGGTAGTCGAGCAGGACCTCGGCGGCGGAGGAGGCGGGGGAGCGGGGCGGTGGCGGGTCGGGCAGCGGGCCGAGGGCCCGGGCGACCTTGGAGGCCCGGGTCGAACGGCTGATGCCGGTGCGGGCGTCGCCGACGAGCGCGGCGACCGCGCGCTCGAGCACTGCCGCGTCGGCGCCGGGGGCCAGCTCGACCTCCAGCTCTCGCCAGCCCTCGCCCGCCGGTGCGGTGAGCACGACGTCGTCGCAGAGCACGGCGACGACCCGACCGGAGTCGTCGAGCAGGTCGGTCTCGGCGCGGCGGGTGAGCAGGGTCGCGACCGGGAGCAGCGGTGCGGCCCCGACGACCTCGGTGACGAGCTCGCGCAGCTCGGGCGGCACCCGGGCGGCGGTGCGGCCGAGGGGCGCATGCCGCTCGGTGCGTGCGCCGTCCTCGCGGGGCAGCTTGAGGTGCCAGCCGGCGTCGTCGCCGCCGGTGCGTCGGCGCAGGGTGGTCCGCGCCCGCTGCAGGGCCAGCCCGGGGGTGTCGAGGTAGGTCGCGGCCAGGTCGTGGACCCGTCGCTCGCCGGTCGTCGCCACACCGGCGAGATCGGGCAGCACCGCGTCGAGCTCCGCCTCGAGCTTCACCTCGCGCTCGACGTGCTCCGCCGGGTCGGGCTGGGGTCCGGTCACTGCGCCCACCTCCTCGTGGTGGTCCCATTGTCCCCCCCCTCCCCGCGCGGGCGCTCACGTTAGCCTCGCTCCGTGACCGCCGACCAGCAGCCCGACCGAGAGCTCGTCTTCCCCGACGAGGCCGCCCGCCGCCTCGTCGCCACGGCCCTGGACGAGGACCTCGGGCCGCAGGCGCTCGACGTGACGAGCACCGCGACGATCCCCGCCGACCAGGTGGGTGCGGGTCAGGTGGTCGCCCGCGAGGCGGGTGTGCTCGCCGGGGGCCCGGTCATCGCCCTCGTCCTCGACGAGGTCGCCACGAGGACGGGGGGGACCTCCCCTTCGCTCGACGTGCGGATCGCCGACGGCAGCGCCCTGGCCCGCGGGGACGTCGTCGCGGAGCTGCGCGGCTCGTTGCGCCAGGTCCTCATGGCCGAGCGGACGCTGCTCAACATCATGTCGCGGCTCACCGGGGTGGCGACCCACACGCGGCGCTGGACCGACGCGCTCGAGGGCACCGGGTGCACGGTCCTCGACACCCGCAAGACGACGCCGGGCCTGCGCGCGCTGGAGAAGTACGCGGTCCGATGCGGCGGCGGCACCAACAAGCGCATGGGCCTCTACGACGTCGCGATGGTCAAGGACAACCACGTGCACGCCGCCGGGGGAGTGGCCGCCGCCTACGCCGCGATCCGCGCGCGCTACCCCGAGGTGACGATCGAGGTCGAGGTCGAGAGCACCGAGCAGGCGCTCGAGGCGCTCGAGGCAGGGTCTCGGTTCCTCATGTGCGACAACATGCCCGTCGACCTGCTCCGGGCGACCGTCGACGCCGCCCGCGCGTGGGCCGACGAGCGTGGCGAGCGCGTCGAGATCGAGGCGACCGGAGGTCTGACGCTCGAGGTCGCGGCCGCGTACGGGGCCACCGGAATCGACTGGATGAGCGTGGGTGCCCTCACCCACTCCTCGCCGATCGTCGACCTCGCGCTCGACCTGCTCTGATGCTCACGGTGCGCGGCCTGGGCAAGGCCTACGGCGAGCGGACCGTCCTCGACACGCTCGAGCTCGAGGTCGCCGCCGGCGAGGTCGTCGCCCTCGTCGGGCCCAACGGCGTCGGCAAGTCCACCGCCCTGCGGTGCGTGGTGGGCGCGGAGACACCGGACGAGGGGGAGGTCCTCCTCGGCGAGCACCGTCTCGACACCCGCCAGCCGCAGACCCGGCGCGCGCTGTGCGCGGTGCTCGGGGACCTCGGCGTCCTGCCGGACCTCACGGTCGCCGAGCACCTGGACCTGCTGGCACGAGGGCACGGCGTGGACGTCCCCGAGGCCGTGGTCGCCGGCGCGCTCGACGAGGCGCGCATCGAGCACGTCGCCGACCAGCTGCCGGGGACCCTGTCGTCGGGCCAGGCGCAGCGCTTCGCGCTCGCGACGGCGATGGTGCGGCCCTGGGCGCTGCTGCTCGCCGACGAGCCGGAGCAGCGGCTCGACGACGCAGGACGGGCCTGGCTCGGTGACTGGCTCGCCGGCCATGCCGCCGCAGGGCGTGCGGTGCTCGTGGCCTGCCACGACCCGGAGGTGGTGCGGCGCAGCGGTGCCCGCGTCGTGGCCCTCGAGGGCGATGTCTGAGGTGAGCGGCGGCGCCGGCGACCGTGCGGGTGACCGGGTGCTCGCCCGGGAGGTGCTGCGCACGCGTCGCCGCGCCTCCCGCGCACCGAGCCCGCTGCAGGTCGTCCAGGACTGGTACGTCGGGCTCTTCATCGCCGCGACGCTGCTGACGATGCTCTTCGCGGCGACCGGGCCGGCCATCCTGCGCCCCGACTGCGACACCGCCGTGTGCCTCGGCCCGGGTGGCCACGACCTCGTGGCCGTCGGGGCCGCCGCGCTGGCAGTGCTCGCCGCCTGGGCAGGGCTGCGCGCGGTCGGACCGGTCTCCGCCGACCCCGGGCAGGCGACGTGGCTGCTGTCGACACCCGCGGACCGGGGGCTGCTGCTGCGCGGCACCGTGCTGCGGGTGCTCCTCGTCGCGGCGGTGGCGGGGGCCTCGTGGGGCGTGCTCGTCGGGTTCGCGCTCGCGGGCGGGTCCGGGTCGGCTGCGCCGCCGGTCGTCCCGGTCCTCGGGTGCGCCGCCGTCGGGCTGCTCGTGTGCCTGGTGCTCGGGCCGCTCGCCCTGCGCCGCCAGGGCGGGTCCTGGCGGCCCGGCCCGGCCTCGCGGTCCGTCCCCGACGTCGAGCTCGCGAGGGCCGGGCAGGTCGTGCAGGCGGTCACCGCGGCGACGCTGATGCTCGACGGCGTCGCCCTCGAGGTCCTGGCGGCCCGTCGTCGGCTCGCCCGGCGGGGCACCCGTCCGAGCCGCCCCGGGGCCGGCGGGGCGCTGTCCGGCGTCCTCGTCCACGAGCTGCACGCGCTCTCCCGCCGCTCGCGCCAGCTGGTCACCGCACTGCTCGGCTGCGTGGGGGCCCTGGTCGCCGGCCTCCTCCTCGGTCGGCTCGCCGGTGCCGTCCTCGCCGCGCTGGCAGTCTTCGCCGTCGCGCGCACGGCGGCCGGTGGGCTCTCGACGTGGCTCACCACGCCCGGGTTGCGTCGCGCCCTGCCCGCGCACCCTGCCGCGGTGACCGCGGTCCTGGCGGGACCCCCCTTCGTCGCGGCGCTCGTGGGGTCCCTCGTCGCCGTGGGCGCGCTCGGCCTGCCGTGGTGGGCCCCGCCCGCGATCGCGCTCGCGGCGCTCGCCGGGGCGATGCGGGCGTGCGACCCGCCGCCCGGGCTCGGGGTCGCCCTGTCCACCCCCGGCGGGGCGCTGCACGTCGGGCTCGTCCAGCGGCTCGTCCTCGGGACCGACCTGGCGCTCGCGGGGACCGCGCTCGTGCTCATCGGCGACGCGACCGACGCCGGCCCGATCACGCTCGCGGTCTGCGCGGCACTCCTCGCGTGGCAGGTGCTGCGCCCTCGCGACTGACGTGGATTCGGGGCGGGGCAGGGGGCGCGGATATCGTGGTCTCCCGTGAGTGACGCCCCCATCGAGACCCCTGCCGACGACGAGCTGCCGGAGCAGATGCGCATCCGGCGCGACAAGCGCGACCGGCTCCTCGCCGACGGCCGGCAGGCGTACCCGGTGGGCATCGGCCGGACCCACTCCCTCGCCGAGGTCACCGAGGGCTGGGCGTACCTCGAGACCGGCGAGGAGACCCAGGACGTCGTGACCGTCGCCGGCCGGGTGATGTTCGTGCGCAACACCGGCAAGCTCGCCTTCGCCGCGCTCCAGGAGGGCGTCGGCACGCGTCTGCAGGTCATGCTCTCCCTGGCCGAGGTCGGCGAGGACGCGCTCGCGGCGTGGAAGGCCGACGTCGACCTCGGCGACCACGTCGCCGTCACCGGCCGGGTCATCCGCTCCCGTCGCGGCGAGCTGTCGGTCATGGCGACGTCATGGGTCATGGCCTCAAAGGCACTGCGGCCGCTGCCGGTCCTGCACAAGGAGCTGTCCGAGGAGTCGCGGGTGCGTCAGCGCTACGCCGACCTCGTCGTGCGCCAGGAGGCCCGTGACATGGTGCGGCTGCGCGCGGGCATCGTGCGCGCCATCCGCGAGACCCTGCACGCGCGCTCGTTCATCGAGATCGAGACGCCGGTGCTGCAGACCGTGCACGGCGGCGCCGCGGCCCGTCCTTTCAACACGCACATGAATGCCTTCGGTCAGGACATGTCCTTGCGGATCGCGCTCGAGCTGCCGCTCAAGAAGGCGGTCGTCGGTGGCATCGACCGCGTGTACGAAATGGGTCGCCTCTTCCGCAACGAAGGCGTCGACTCGACGCATTCTCCGGAATTCACCTCGCTCGAGGCCTATGAGGCCTGGGGGGACCAGTTCACGATGGCCGAGCTGATCAAGGACCTGCATTTGGCCGCCGCCGATGTGGCCGGGACGCGCGTGGTGCAGACGCCTCGTGGAGAGGTCGACCTCGACGGCGAGTGGCGCTGGCTGCCCTTCTACGAGGCCCTGAGCGAGGCCGTGGGCGAGAGCATCGACGTCAGGACTCCCGCGGAGCGGCTGCGCGAGATCGCGGCGGCAAAGGGGGTCGACCTCGACCCGTCGTGGGAGGACGCCGGCAAGATCGCCATGGAGCTGGTCGCCGAGCTCGTCGAGCCGACGTGCGTGCAGCCGACCTTCATCTGCGACTACCCCGCGATCGCCCAGCCTCTGGCGCGCCCGCACCGCGACGAGCCCGGTCTCATCGAGGCCTGGGACCTCTTCATCGGCGGCGTCGAGCGGGGTACGGCCTTCTCCGAGCTCATCGACCCGGTGATCCAGCGCCGCGTCCTCGAGGACCAGTCGCGGCGGGCCGCGGCCGGCGACGAGGAGGCCATGCAGCTCGACGAGGACTTCCTGCGCGCCCTGGAGTTCGGCGCCCCGCCGATGGGCGGTCTTGGTCTGGGGATCGACCGGCTCATCATGCTCTTCACGGGTGCCGGGATCCGGGAGACCATTCTCTTCCCGCACACCAAGCCCGAGGCCTGATCATGGAATTCATCAACGAGTACTGGCCCTATGCCGCGGCCCTGCTGCCGACCGTCGGGGTCGCATTCCTCTTTTACTGGATCATCCGATACATGCTCGAGGCCGATCGCAGCGAGCGCAAGGCCTTGGCGAAGTGGAATGCGGAGCAGCGCAAGGATGCGCACGAGAAGAAGGACATTTCCGGGGATTCTCCGCAGGGCGGCGAATAGCCTAAGGTGGTGAATGACAGACATTCATTCACCACCTTTACGGAGACTTCCATGGCTCAGCGTGTCCAGATCCTGCTGGAGGACGATCTCGACGGTGGCGAGGCCACCGAGACGGTCACCTTCGCCCTCGACGGCGTGACCTACGAGATCGACCTCAGCGACAAGAATGCCGCCACGTTGCGTGACGCCCTCGCGGGCTACATCGGCGCCGGCCGTCGCGTCTCGGGTCGCCGCAGCAGCGGCGCCCCCTCCGGTTCGCGCAGCAACAGCGGCGAGCTCACCAAGATCCGCGAGTGGGCCCGCGCCAACGGCCACGACGTGTCCGACCGCGGCCGGATCAGCCAGAAGGTCCGCGACGCCTACGCCAAGGCCAACGGCTGAGCGGGTCACCCACGGTCGTCGAGCTGCGCGAGGGCCTCGCGCAGCTCGACCGACACCTCGCCTTCCTCACGGTCCGGGTCGCCGACGTCGGTGACCCGGACCTCGGCGTCCCCCTCGCCGAGGCGCTCCAGATCGCCCCGGAGTGGATCGAGCGCTACGAGCGGCTGACGATCGCGCAGTCCGGGGTCGCGCCGCCCGGGATGCCGGCAGCCTTCGTCCTGCAGTACCTGCTCGACCCGCTCGCGACGGTCGTCGCGACGGCGGCGATGCGCACCCCCTTCGCGCTGTCGGCGGAGGCCCGGCTGTGGTCCCTCGACCTGGACCCGGTGTACGCCTACCCGGTGGCGGTGCAGGTGCGTGCCGACGGTCACCGGCGCATCGCCGACGACCTGGAGCGCCACGAGGCCGCGTGGCAGTCCTACCGCGCCGCCGCGACCGGGCTCGCGACCGGCCTGCCGACCCCGACGAAGATGAGCAGCCGCCAGCGCCTCGGCATGGTCGAGGACATGTGGGAGCAGGCGCTCGCCCGCACCATCGGCCGCACCCCACCGCGCCGGCTCTCGTGCTGCCTGATGTACGCCCTCCCGGGCTGCCTGCCCTGCGCCGGCTGCCCGCGGACCGCCGGGGCCTGACCCGCTGCCCCCCCCCCCGCATTGCCCTAGGGCAATGCGACCTCTTCCGACCGTTCGTCTGCATTGCCCTAGGGCAATGCAGACGAAGTGGCCGACGGGCGGGAAGGGGCAGGGGAGACCGCATGGGATACGGTTCGTTGGTCAGCGGGCACGATCAGCGATGATCTCGCTCCGATTGTCTTGATCTTGTATCGAGGAGGAGCCGTGCGCATCGCCGTCGTCGGGTGCGGAGAGGTCGGGACGACCTATGCCCGCGCTCTGGTCGACGGGGGCGCCCACGAGCTCGTGCTGTGCGACCCGGCGCCGGGAGCGGCCCTCGCGAAGTGGGCCCGCGAGCACGACGTCCCGCTCCACGAGTCCCTCGGGCCGTGGCTCGCGCAGGTCCAGCGCGCCTGGGTCTGCGTCGCCGGCGAGCTCGCCCACGACGTCGTCCGCGGACTCGTCGACCACCTGCTCGTCGGGGCCGTCGTCGTCGACCTCACGACCGCCTCCCCGGCCGACAAGCGCCGCTCCGCCGACGCGGCGGCGGGCCGGACCGGCTACGTCGATGCCGTCATCATGGGAGCCGTCGGCCTGACCGGCGCCGCGACCCCGCTCCTCGTCGCCGGCCCACCCGCCGGCCTCGAGGGGCTCGAGGACCTCGGCGCGCCCGTGCGGCACCTCCCCGCCGCGGGGCCTGGGGACGCGGCGGCGCTCAAGCTGCTGCGCAGCGTCCTCACCAAGGGGCTCGAGGCCCTCGGTGTCGAGTGCCTCCTCGCGGCCGAGGAGCTCGGGGTCCGCCACGAGCTCGCCTCCGTCTTGGCCGACATCGACGAGGGTGGTCTGACCCCCTTCGTCGAGGCGGTCGTGCGCTCCCACCCGCAGCACGCCGCACGACGTCGCCACGAGGTCGCCCGCGCGGCCCACCAGCTCGCCGACAGCGGTCGTCCGTCACCGCTGCTCCGGGAGGTGGAGGCGCGCTTCGCCGGCACGGCGGAGGCCGCCGCCGGCGACCCACCCACGACCACGAGCCTCGACGACGCACTCGCCTGGCTCGCGACGACCACCCGCACGACCGACAGGAGCTGACATGGATCTCGGGATCACCGGCAGGACCGCACTCGTCCTCGGCGGAGGTGGTGGGCTCGGCGGGGCCATCGCCCGCGAGCTCGCCGCGGAGGGCGCAACCGTCGTCGTCGCGGGCCGCAGCCGCGAGCGCCTCGACGCGACCGTCGCCGACATCACCGCCGCCGGCGGCCGGGCTCATGCGCTCGTCTGGGACCTCGGCGAGCTCGACGTCGTCGACGCCCGCATCGGCTGGATCGAGGAGACCGTCGGCGGTGTCGACATCCTCGTGGGCAACACCGGCGGGCCGCCGCCGGGGGCCGTCACCGCCGCCGACGCGTCGGTGTGGGAGACCCAGTTCCGCTCGATGGTCCTCTCCGTCATCACCATCACCAACCGCGTGCTGCCCGGCATGCGCGAGCGCGGCTGGGGGCGGGTCATCACCTCGACGAGCTCGGGTGTCGTCGCGCCCATCCCCGGGCTCGGGCTGTCCAACGCCCTGCGCAGCACGCTGCTCGGCTGGTCCAAGACCCTCGCCGGCGAGGTCGCCGCCGACGGCATCACGGCCAATGTCGTCGTGCCGGGACGGATCGCGACCGACCGCGTGGCCTTCCTCGACGCGGCCAAGGCCGAGCGCGAGGGCCGCACTGCCGAGGAGGTCACGGCCGCGAGCCTGGCGACGATCCCCGCCGGCCGCTACGGCGATCCCCGCGAGTACGCCCAGACCGTCGCCTTCCTCGCCGGCGTGCCCGCCGGCTACATCACCGGGTCGGTCGTGCGCGTCGACGGCGGCTACGTCCCGGCGATCTGAACCACCCACCACACCAGGAGCCACGATGACCCTCTCCCGCACCACCGCCGGCGTCTACGCGATCGCGCCGACCCCCTTCGCCCCCGACGGCAGCGTCGACCACGCCTCCCTCGACCGGCTCGTCGACTTCTACGGCGAGGTCGGCGTCGACGGGCTCACCGTCCTCGGCCAGCTCGGCGAGGCGCCCAAGCTCGACCAGGACGAGGCCGTCGAGATCGCGCGCCGGGTCATCGAGCGGGCCGACCTGCCGGTCGTCGTCGGGGTCTCCGCACCCGGCTTCGCCGCGATGCGCTCGCTCACCGCCGCGGTCATGGACGCCGGTGCCGCCGGCGTGATGATCGCCCCGCCCAACACCCTGCGGACCGACGACCAGGTCGTCGGGTACTACGCCGGCGCGGCGGACGCGATCGGGGAGGGGACCCCCTTCGTCATCCAGGACTACCCGCTCACCTTCAGCGTGCAGATGTCGCCGGGCACCATCGCGCGCATCGCCCGCGACAACCCGGGTGCCGTGATGCTCAAGCACGAGGACTGGCCGGGGCTGGAGAAGATCACCGCCCTGCGTGACCTCGAGGCGAAGGGGGAGATGCCGCGCCTGTCCGTGCTGACGGGCAACGGCGGGCTCTTCCTCGACTACGAGATGGAGCGCGGCGCGGACGGCGCGATGACCGGCTACTGCTTCCCCGACCTGCTCGTCGACGTCGTGCGGATGTCGCGGGCGGGGGAGCGGGAGGCGGCGCACGACCTCTTCGACGCGCACCTGCCGCTGATGCGCTACGAGCAGCAGCCGGGCGTCGGTCTCGCGGTGCGCAAGTACGTCCTGCAGCGCCGTGGGGTCCTCGCCTCCGACGCGCAGCGCTCGCCCTCGCGCGGCCTGACGCCGACCGCCCGCGCGGAGGTCGACCACCTGCTGCGGCGGCTCGCGCGGCACGACGCGCGCGCCGCATCCTGAGCCGGTGGCCCGCGCCGACGGCGTCTACGATAGCCTGCGCAGCCGGATCCTCTCCGGCGAGCACGCGCCGGGCAGCCGCCTGCCCGAGGAGGCCCTGAGCGAGGCGCTCGGGGTGAGCCGCACCCCCGTGCGCTCGGCCTTGCACCGCCTCGCCGACGAGGGGCTGGTGACCCTCGAGCCACGACGGGGCGCCTTCGTCGCGGAGTTCACCCGGGCGGACGTGGACGAGGTCTTCGAGCTGCGGGGGCTGCTCGAGCGCCGCGCGGCCGCCCGGGCGGCGGTGCACCGCAGCGCCGACCACGTCGCGCGGCTGTCCGAGCTCGTCGAGGAGATGAGCGCCCTTGCGGCCCAGGAGGGCAGCAGCCGGCTCGACGACCTGCACCACAACAACCGGGACTTCCACGAGCTCGTCCTCGCGGCCGCCGAGTCGCCGCGCCAGTTCAGGATCACGACGGCCCTCGCGCGCACCTCGCTCACCCCGGGCAGCTTCTTCGACTACGAAGACGAGGACATCGACCGCAGCGTGCAGTTCCACCGGATGATCTCCCGCGCCGTCGCCGACGGGCAGGCCGAGCTGGCCGGCGACCTCATGGCCGCGCACATCGGCATGGCCCACCGGTCCTTCGTCGAGCGCCGCTTCGCGGCCCCCTGAGGCTGCATTGCCCTAGGGGAATGCAGGTTCGGGGGACGGGGCGTCAGGGAAGGAGGGGGGCGAGGAGGTCTCCGTGCTCGGCGAGCCGGTCGAGGACCTGCTCGCCGTCGAGCTGGACGAGCGCGTCCGGGTCCTCGGCGCCGGCCTCGACCTCGTCCCACGTGCGGGGCGCCGCGACCCAGGGGTCGTCACGTCCGCGCATCGAGTAGGGGCAGATCGTCGTCTTGGCGGCGACGTTCTGGCTCCAGTCGAGGAAGACCTTGCCCGGGCGCAGGGTCTTGGTCATCTTCCACAGCACGAGGTCGGGGTGCTTCTTGGTCATCTCCTGGGCGAGCTGCTGCGCGAGGTCGCGGACCTGGTCGCTCGTGAGGTCGCCACCGAGCGCCGCGTAGAGCTGCATCCCCTTGCTGCCCGAGGTGACGGGGTGGAGGTCGAGCCCGAGGGAGCCGAGCCGCTCGCGCAGCAGCAGCGCCACGCGGGCGCACTCGTGCAGGCCGGCCGGCTTGCCGGGGTCGAGGTCGATGACGAGGCGGTCGGGGTTGATCCGCTGCCCGTCGGCGTCCACGCGCCACTGCGGCACGTGCAGCTCGACGCTGTTGAGGTTGACGAGGTAGGTCAGCTGCGCGAGATCCTGCACGAGCGGGTACGTCACGTCGTCGATCGTCACCCTCGGCAGCCACGAGGGCGCGCCGGAGGGCAGGTTCTTCTCGAAGAAGCTCTCCCCGCCCACACCGTGCGGCCACCGCACCCGCGTCACCGGCCGCTCGGCGAGGTGCGCGAGGAGGGTCTCTCCGGCGCGGGCGTAGTAGTCGAGGATCTCCCCCTTCGTCGTCTCGGTCGCGGGGTACATGACCTTGTCCAGCGAGGTCAGGCGCAGGGTGCGCCCCGCGACCTGGACCCGCGTCGCCGACGTCTCAGGCACCGCTCGTCTCCCTCAGGTCGGCGGCGGTCAGGTCCGACCGCACGCGCAGGTAGGACGGCTGGCGCAGCCGGCCACCGCTGCTGCGGCCCAGGCTCGCCACGTCGATGACGACCTCCGGCTCCACCCACGTGGTCCCGCGCGCGTCCTCGCGCGGCACCTCGGTGACGAAGGGAGACCCCGCTCGCCCTAGCGGACGCAGCCGCGTGAGGAGACTCGCCCCCGCACGTCCAGCGAGCCCGGAGCCGACCCGCCCGGCGAACTCCCACCCGGACGCCCCGGGCTCGCCGACCAGCACGGACCCCAGGGCGACGCCGCCGGTCTCGGGGCGCCAGCCGCAGACGACGACGGACTCGCTGGCGCGGTGGGGCAGCTTCAGCCAGTCCGTGGACCGGCGGCCAGGGTGGTAGAGCGAGGTGCGGCGCTTGGAGACGATGCCCTCGAGGCCCTGCTCGGCGGTGGCGGCGAGCAGGCCGGCACCGTCGTCGTGGACCGGCGGCGTCTGCCAGCGCGTGCCCTCGAGCTCGAGCTGCTCCAGGAGGGCCCGCCGTGCGGTCCACGGCTGCCCCGTGAGGTCCTGCCCGAGCAGCCGCAGGACGTCGAAGACCATGTACGTCACCGGTCGGGCGACCGCCGCCCGCGCGGCCCGGCGCGCGTCGGTCACGTGCATGCGCTCGGCGAGCGCGCCGAAGGAGGGCCGCCCGTCCTCGAGCGCGACGACCTCGCCGTCGAGGACCATGTCGTCGTAGAGGTCGGCGAGGGGGACGAGCTCGGGGAAGGAGACCGTGACGTCCCGGCCGGTGCGGCTCGTCAGCGTGAGGCCGCCGCCCTTCGCCTCGGCGATGACCCGCATCCCGTCCCACTTGACCTCGTGCGCCCAGCCGGGACCCGCGGGGACGGACTCGGTCGCGGTGGCGAGCATCGGGCGCATGGCCCCATCCTGCCGTGGGGATACCCACCCCGGGCGCGTGGGATGCTGGCGCGCATGCCCCCCGCCCGTCGCGCCGTGCTCGGCGCGGGCCTCGCCGCCCCGCTGCTCGGCACGCCCGCGCTCACGGCGTGCGGAGGACGCTCCTGGGACGACCTGCCCGACGCCCGGCTGACGATCGCGACCGGCAACCCCGGCGGGGTCTTCCACCGCTACGGCGAGGCGCTCGCGGAGGTCTTCGCCGAGCGGCTGGGCCTCACCGTCCGCACCCGCGGGACCAATGCGAGCATCGACAACGTCCGCGAGGTGTCGCAGCGGGTGAGCGACATCGGCTTCACCCTCGCCGACGTCGCGGCTGACGCCCGCCGCGGGCGCGGTGAGTTCCGTGAGCCGGTCGACATCGTCGCGATGGCCCGCGCGTACGACAGCTTCGTCCACCTCGTCGTGCGCGCGGACTCCGGCATCCGCTCGCTCGAGGACCTGCGCGGCCGCCGCGTGAGCCTCGGCGCGACCGGCTCGGGTACGCGCGGCATCGCCTGGCGGGTCGTGCGCGCGGCGGGTCTCGGCGACGAGGACATCGAGCAGATCGCCGAGACCCTGCAGGAGTCCGCGGACGCGGTCGCCCAGGACACCCTCGACGCCTTCTTCTTCGTGAGCGGGCTGCCCAACACCGCCGTGCTGCGGCTGTCGGAGCAGGTACCGATCCGCCTCGTCCCGCTCGGCACGATGGCCCCGCGCCTGGCCCGCGACCACGGCGCCGAGTTCTCCCGGTCCTCCATCCCCGCGTCGACCTACGGGCTCGAGCGCGCCGTCGACACGGTGAGCGTGCAGAACCACGTGCTCGTGCGGCCGGACCTCGACGACGACCTCGTCTACGCGCTCACCCGGGTGATGTTCGAGGAGCAGCCGGCGATCGAGGAGCTCGCGCCCGGCCTGCGCCAGCCCAACGTCGGCACGGCGATCTACACCAGCCCGCTGCCGCTGCACCCCGGCGCGCTGCGGTACTACCGCGAGCAGCGCTAGTCGGCGCCGGGCAGGGTGAGGTCCACGGTGAGCCCGCCCCCGGGGGTCTGCGAGACCTCGACGTCACCGCCGCACTCGGTGAGCCGCGCGCGCACGATGGCCAGCCCGAGGCCGGTGCCCTGCACGTTCTGGTGGGCCCGTCCGCGGAAGAACCGCGCCCCCACCCTGGCCAGGTCGTCGGGGTGGAGCCCCGGCCCGTGGTCGACGACCCGCACCCGCACCGGTCCGGCGAAGGGGGATCCCCCCGCCTGCGTCACCGTCACCTCGACCGGTGAGCCGGGCGCGAACTTCGCGGCATTGTCGAGCAGCGCGTCGAGGGCGGTGTCGAGGACCGCGACGGTCGCGAGGGCGGGCGCCTCGGGCGGGGCGTGGACCGTGAGCCGGTCGAAGACCGGTGCCCACATCTCGCAGCGATGGCGCACGACCACGGCGACGTCGACGCGGGTGCGGGTGACGGTCGCGGCACCGACCTGGGAGAGGTGGAGCAGCGACTCGACGGTCGCGCTGAGCCGGTCGGTCTCCTCGAGGACCGGCTCGACGTCGTCCGGGTCGACGCCCTCGGAGGCGAGGTTCTCCACCCGTAGGCGCAGCGCGGTGAGTGGGTTGCCGAGCTGGTGGGCCGCGTCGGCGACGAGCTCGCGCTGCTGGGCCTGGGAGGCCTGCACGCTGTCGGCCATCCCGTTGAAGGAGTGCGCCAGCTCGCGCAGCTCGGCCGGGCCGGTCTCGTTGGCGCGGGCGTCCATGTCCCCGGAGCTCAGCCGCCTGGCGGTGACGTCGAGGGCGTGGACCGGCCGCAGGACCCAGCCGACGGCGGGCACGACGACACCGTAGGCGGCGAGCAGCACGGTCGCGGCGCCGAGCCCACCGAGCACGAGCAGCCGCACGAGGACGTCGGAGCGCACCTCGTCGGTCGGGGCCACGACGACGACCGCTCCGAGCACCTGGGCGTCGCGGCCGACCGGCGAGCCGATGAGCATCTGCTCCTCGTGCCAGGGCCAGGCGGTCTCCGGCGGGTGCGTGGTGGCGCCGGTCAGGGCCCGGGTGATCGCCGCCTCGGTGCGCGGGCCGGCGGGGTCGGTCCCGGCACTCGTCACGACCTCACGGTTGGCGTCGGTGACGACGACCGAGCCGCCGTACACCTCGGTGTAGCGCCGCAGCTCGCTCTCGAGGCTGACGACGTCGTCGTCCTCGATGGCGTCCTCGGCAAGCACGGCGAAGCGGGCGACGTCACCGAGCCGACCGACGAACTGGTCCTGCGTGCGGTCCGCGGCGTAGGCGGCGAGGAGCGGGACCATGAGCGCCATGAGGAGCATCGCCAGGAGGGGCAGGGCGATGGCGAGCATGCGACGGCGCACGGATCAGCCCCCGTCCCGGATCCGGTAGCCGATGCCGCGCACGGTCTCGATGAGGCCCGGCCGGCCGAGCTTGGTGCGCAGGGCGGAGACGTGCACGTCGAGGGTGCGCGAGGCACCGATCCACGAGGTGTCCCAGATCGACTCCATGAGGGCCTCGCGGGTGATGGCGTCACCGCCGGCCTGCACGAGGGCCGCCAGCAGGTCGAACTCCTTGCGGGTCAACGAGACCTCGACCTCCCCGGCCCACACGCGGCGTGCGCCGTGGTCGAGCCGCACGTCGCCGACCTGCTCGACGGGCACCGGGACGGCATGGCCGGAGCGGCGCATCACCGCGTCGATGCGCGCCATGAGCTCGGCGAGGCGGTAGGGCTTGGTGACGTAGTCGTCGACGCCGGCGCGCAGCGCTGAGACGACGGAGGCCTCGTCCCGGCGGGCGGTCACGGCGATGATCGGCACCCCGGTGAGCTGGCGGATCTGGCGGGCCAGCGCCAGGCCGTCCTGGTCGGGCAGACCCATGTCGAGGAGCACGAGGTCGACGTCCTCGTAGCGGCCGATCGCCTCGGCCGCGGTCGCCGCTCGCGTGACGATCAGCTGGGCCCGGCGCAGCGCGGGTTCCAGGGCCGCGACGACCCGGTCATCGTCCTCGACGAGCAGGACTCGCACGGTCTCCCTCGTGGCAGCTGGGGGTGGGTCGAGCGTCAGATGTATGTAAAGTCCGACGCGATCCGCCCGGATGGGAGGTGGATCGCACCTACGTTACCCGCATGCCAACGGACAGCGTCGCCCGTGAGCACAAGCTCACCCCCGAGCCCGTCGACGTCGACAACCTTGTTGCCGACTACGACGAGGAGCGGCCCTCGCGCCAGCTCTCACCGCGCCTCGACCTCTTCGTCGGGGTCTGGTGCTTCCTGGTCGCCCTCTTCGTGCTCCGGCAGGTCTTCGACCCGCTCGAGCTGGGCAGCCAGTACTACCTCGTCTTCTTCCTCGCCACGACCCTCCCGCTCGTCTTCCTCACCTACCGCATGTGGGGGCGAAGGGAGGCAGCCGCCGACATCGACCCCGTCACCGACACCGCCGGTCGTCCCGCGCGATCGGACAACCCGGGGATCATCGACTGGGTCCTCGCGCTCGTCGCGCTCCTCGTCGGCCTCTACCCGGTGCTGCCGGTGCCGCTCAGCGACATCGGTTTCGGCGGCTACGAGGGCTTCCTGGACCGGCAGGGCTCGCTGCTCACGCTCGACGTCGTCGCCGGCCTGGTCCTCATGGTGCTCGTGCTCGAGGCGACCCGGCGCACGACGGGCCTCGTCCTGCCGATCGTCTGCCTGATCTTCTTCGCCTACGCCTACTACGGCGGGTTCCTCCCCGTCGGCTGGTCGATCAGCCACATCGGGCTCAACCTCGAGCAGATCATCAACGCGCTCTACAACGAGGCCTCCGGGTTCTTCGGCGTGCCGCTCGACGTCGCCGCGACCTACATCGTGCTCTTCACGATGTACGGCGCCGTCCTCGACCGGATGGGCGCGGGGCGCTTCTTCGTCGAGTTCAGCTTCTCGCTCTTCCGCAAGTCCGCCTCGGCCCCCGGCCGCACCGCCGCGACCTCGGGCTTCCTGCTCGGCACGGTCTCCGGGTCGGGCACCGCGACCGCGGTGACGCTCGGGTCCTTCGCCTGGCCGATCCTCAAGCGGGCCGGCTACCCCAAGGAGGCCGCCGGTGGCATGCTCGCCGCGGCCGGCATCGGCGCGATCCTCTCCCCGCCGACGATGGGTGCCGCGGCCTTCATCATCGCCGAGTACCTGAGCGTCTCCTACATCGAGGTGCTCATCTGGGCCATCGTCCCGACCCTGCTGTACTACCTCGGCATCTTCCTCGCCGTCGAGATCGACGCCCGGCGCTTCGGTGCCCGCCGCGTCGAGCTGGCCATCGGCAACCCCCTTCGTCTGCTGGCCCGCTCGGGCTACCACTTCATCAGCCTCGGCGTCATCGTCTTCTTCCTCGCGATCGACGTGCCGCCCTTCAAGGCGGTCGTCTACGCCACGGCCACCGCCGCGGTCTTCGGGCTCGCCGAGGCGGTGCTCTCCCGGCGCCGCGTCGTGAGCGGGTTCGACGACCACGACGTCGACCTCGAGCGCATGGAGCTCGGCGACTCGCTCAAGGACTACGGCACGCGCCTGTACTCGGCGCTCAGCTCGGGCATCCGCTCGGCGCTGCCGGTCATCGCGGTCTGCGCCGCGGCCGGCGTCATCACCTCGGTCATCGCCAAGACCGGCCTCGGGCAGATCCTCTCGGACGTGCTCATCCAGGCGGCCGACGCGCTGGCCTTCAACGACGCCTCGCTCATCGTGCTGTCGGCGCTCTTCTCCGCGATCGCGATCCTCATCCTCGGCCTCGCGGTGCCCGTCACCGCGTCCTTCATCCTCAGCTGGGTGATCATCGGGCCGGCGCTCATCGCGCTCGGCGTCGAGGCCCCGCAGGTCGCGATGTTCATCTTCTACTACGCCGTGCTCTCGGAGGTCTCGCCGCCGACGGCCCTGGCCGCCGTGGCCTCGGCCGCCATCACCGGCGGCCGGGTCATCCCGACGATGATCCAGGCCTGCAAGTACACGCTGCCGGCCTTCCTCGCGCCGCTCGCCTTCGTCGTCACCGACAACGGTGCGCTGCTCATCGCGGAGGGCTCCTTCCGCGACGTCGCGTGGGCCTTCGTCGTCGCCAGCTTCGCCGTCGGCGCGCTGGCCGTCGCCACCACCGGCTGGATGTTCGGCCCGACCTCCCTGCTCGAGCGGGCGCTCTGCGTCCCGGCCGCGCTCCTGCTCCTCTACCTGGTGCCCACCTCGATCGCCATCGGCTTCGCCGTGCTGGCCGTCGCGGTGGTCCTCCACCTCGTCCGACGCCGGGTTCGCCGCGACGCGACCCCGGTCGAGGCGACCACCTGACCCACCCGAGCTCCACCCCCTTCGCCCGCCCGGGCACCGCACCACCCACACCGCAACCGAAAGGCTCGACGATGCGCCGCACCACAACCATCACCGGACTCTCCCTCGCCGCAGCACTCGCCCTGTCCGCCTGCGGCGGCCAGCAGGACCGCAGCGGAGGCGAGAGCGGGGCCGACGAGAGCAGCTGTGACGCCGGTCAGGGCCGCCTCAACATCGCCACCGGCAACTCCACCGGCGTCTACTACGTCGTCGGCGGAGGCCTCGCCAAGCTCGTCAACGACAAGACCGACCTGCAGGCCACCTCCGCCGAGACCGGCGCGTCCGTGCAGAACATCCAGCAGGTCGTGAGCGGCGACTACGACGCCGGCTTCTCGCTCGCCGACACCGCCTCCGACGCGGTGGCCGGCAAGGGCGACTTCAAGGACAAGAAGGCCGACGTCTCGACCCTCGGCCGGATCTACTCCAACTACACGCACGTCGTCGTCAGCAAGAAGTCCGGGATCAACTCGGTCAAGGACTTCAAGGGCAAGACGATCTCGACCGGTTCGCCGAAGTCCGGCACCGAGGTCATCGCCAACCGCCTCATCGAGACGAGCGGCCTGGACCTCAAGGACGTCAAGCGCCAGCGCCTCGACCTCACCAAGACCGTCGACGGGATGAAGGACGGCTCGATCGACGGGCTCGTGTGGTCCGGCGGCCTGCCGACCCCGGCGATCACCGACCTCTTCACCTCGATGGGCGACGACGTCGAGTTCGTCGACGTCACGCCCCAGCTGGGCAAGATGCAGGAGCTGAACGAGGTCTACGAGGAGTCGACGATCCCCAAGGCCACCTACGACCTCGACGCCGACGTCAAGACCATCGCCGTGCCCAATGTCATCGTCGTCCGCAACGACATGCCCGACAACGTCGCCTGCGCGATCACCAAGCTCATGATCGACGAGAAGGACGCGCTCGCGCAGGTCCACCCGGCGGCCAAGGAGATCGAGCCCGAGACGATGAAGGAGACCGGCCCCATCCCGCTGCACCCCGGCTCGGAGCGCGCCCTGGAGGAGACCAAGTGACGCCGCTCGAGCTCTTCGCCACCGACTCCCTGATCGGGGAGGAGGACCGCGCGATCCGCGACACCGTCCGTAAGTACGTCGAGTCCAAGATCAAGCCCCAGGTCGCCGATTGGTACGAGAGCGGCCAGGTCCCCGCCCGGGAGCTGGCGCGCGAGCTCGGCTCGCTCGGCGTCCTCGGGATGCACCTCGAGGGCTACGGGTGCGCGGGGACGTCGGCGACGGCCTACGGCCTGGCGTGCATGGAGCTGGAGGCCGGTGACTCCGGCCTGCGCTCCCTCGTCAGCGTCCAGGGGTCGCTTGCGATGTTCGCCATCTGGAAGCACGGGTCGGAGGAGCAGAAGCAGCAGTGGCTGCCGCGCATGGCCGCCGGTGAGGCGATCGGCTGCTTCGGGCTGACCGAGCCGGACTTCGGCTCCAACCCGGCGGGCATGCGCACGCGTGCCCGCCGGGACGGCGACGACTGGGTCCTCACCGGCAACAAGATGTGGATCACCAACGGCTCCGTCGCCGACGTGGCCGTCGTGTGGGCGCAGACCGAGGACAAGGTGCGCGGGTTCGTCGTGCCGACCGACACCCCCGGGTTCTCCGCGCCGCTCATCAAGCGCAAGGTCTCGCTGCGCGCCTCCGTGACGAGCGAGCTCGTGCTCGAGGACGTGCGGCTGCCCGCCGACGCCGTGCTGCCCGAGGTCGCGGGCCTCTCCGGCCCGCTGTCCTGCCTCAACGAGGCGCGCTTCGGGATCGTCTTCGGTGCGCTCGGCGCGGCACGCGACTGCCTGGAGACGGCGATCACGTACAGCCGGGAGCGGGAGATCTTCGACAAGCCGCTCGCGGGCTACCAGCTGACGCAGGCCAAGCTCGCTGACATGTCGCTCGAGCTGGGCAAGGGGATGCTGCTCGCGCTGCAGATCTCCCGGCTCAAGGACGAAGGGAGCCTGGTGCCCGAGCAGGTCTCGCTCGGCAAGCTCAACAACGTGCGCGAGGCGATCGCCATCGCGCGCGAGTGCCGCACGATCCTCGGGGCCGCGGGCATCACGCTCGAGTACCCGATCATGCGGCACGCCAACAACCTCGAGTCGGTCCTCACCTACGAGGGCACCAGCGAGGTGCACCAGCTCGTCATCGGGCGGGCGCTCACCGGAGAGGCCGCCTTCCGGTGATCGCCCCCGGTGCCCTCGCGGGCGTGCGGGTCGCGGACTTCAGCCGCGTCCTCGCCGCTCCGTACGCGACCATGCTCATGGCCGACCTCGGCGCGGAGGTGATCAAGGTCGAGCGCCCCGACGGGGGTGACGAGACGCGCGCCTGGGGTCCGCCCTGGTCCGACGACGGGGAGTCGACGTACTTCCTCTCGGTCAACCGCAACAAGGAGTCGCGGGTGCTCGACCTGCGCTCCGAGGTCGACCGGGCGGAGGCGCTCGACCTCGTCGCCGGGTGCGACGTCGTCGTCGAGAACTTCCGCGCCGGGACCATGGAGCGTCTCGGTCTCGGCTGGGAGGAGCTGTCCGCGAGGGACCCGGGGCTCGTCTACTGCTCGATCACGGGGTTCGGCTCGGGGGCCGGCGCCGACCTGCCCGGCTACGACCTCGTCGCGCAGGCCGTCGGCGGGCTGATGTCGGTCACCGGCTCGCCGGATTCCGGCCCGCTCAAGTCCGGGGTCGCGCTCGTCGACATCATCACCGGCCTGCACGCGACCATCGGCATCCTCGCCGCGCTGCGGCACCGGGAGCGCACCGGCGAGGGGCAGCGGGTCGAGGTCAACCTGCTCTCCTCGCTGCTCTCGGCGCTCGCCAACCAGGCGTCGACCCACGTCGTCACGGGAGCGGTCCCGCAGGCCATGGGCAACCTCCACCCGAGCATCGCGCCCTACGAGGTCTTCGCCACGGCCGACCGCCCCGTGGCGATCGCCGCGGCCAACGACAAGCTCTTCCGGCTCCTCGCCGAGGGCATCGGGCGGCCGGAGCTGGTGGACGACCCGCGCTTCGCGAGCAATGCCGAGCGCGTGGCCCACCGGGCCGTGCTCACGGCGGAGCTCGAGGACGCGCTGGCCGGTCACGGCGCGGACCACTGGTTCGACCTGCTCTCGTCCAAGGGCGTGCCCTGCGGCCCGATCAACGACCTCGGCCAGGCCTTCGAGCTGGCCCGTACGCTGGGCCTCGACCCGGTCCACGAGGTGCCGGGGGAGGACGGTCGGGCACCCGTGCCCACCGTGTCCCACCCGATCTCGATGTCGCGGACGCCGGCGACCTACCGCACGGCGCCACCCCCCTTCGTCCCCTGAGGAGACCCGACCATGACCCTGCGCGTGGCCGTCATCGGCGGCGGCATCATCGGTACGGCCGTGGCGCGCCTGCTCGCCCGCGAGCACGGCGCCACGGTGACCCTGCTCGACAAGGAGGGGCACCTCGCAGCCCACCAGACCGGGCACAACAGCGGGGTCGTCCACGCGGGCCTGTACTACGAGCCCGGCAGCCTCAAGGCGACGTTGTGCCGCAGGGGTGTCGGGCTGCTGCGGGAGTTCGTCGACGAGCACGACATCGCCTACGACGAGTGCGGCAAGGTCGTCGTCGCGCTCGACGAGGTCCAGGCCGGGCGCCTCGACGCGCTCCACGCCCGCGCAGTCGCCAACGGCGTGCCCGGGGCGCGGCTCGTCGACGGCGACGGTCTGCGCGAGATCGAGCCCGGCGCCACGGGGGTGCGCGCCCTGCACTCGCCCACGACGGCGATCGTCGACTACCCGGCGGTGACGCGGGCGCTCGGCGCGCAGCTCACGGACGCCGGGGGAGAGGTGCGGCTCGGCCACGAGGTGACCGGCCTCGTCGACCGCGGCACCGGGGTGCGGGTCGAGACGGTGACGAAGGGTGCAGCCGACGGCGCCGAGTACGACCTCGTCATCGCGTGCGGCGGTCTGCAGAGCGACCGGCTCGCCGCGATGCTCGGCGAGTCCCGCAGCCCGCGGATCGTGCCCTTCTACGGGGACTACTTCGTGCTGCCGCGCGAGCAGCGCGCGGCGGTGCGGGGGATGGTCTACCCGGTGCCGGACCCGCGCTACCCCTTCCTCGGCGTGCACGTCACTCCGCGCGTCGACGGTGTGCTGACGCTCGGTCCCAATGCCTTCCTCTCGCTCGGGCGCGAGTCCTACGGGCGGCGCGCGCCGGTGCCCGCGGACGTCCTCGACGTCGTGGGGTTCTCGGGGTTCTGGCGCTTCGCCGCGGCGAACCTGCCTGCGGCAGTGCGGGAGTCGCGCACCGCGCTCAGTTCGCGACAGTTCGTCGCCGAGGCGCGCAAGTACGTGCCCGGGCTCGACACCTCGGGTGCCGTCCGCGGCACGAGGGGTGTGCGTGCGCAGGCGATGGGCGAGGACGGACACCTCGTCGACGACTTCGTCATCACCGGGACCGACCGGGTCGTCCTCGTGCGCAACGCGCCCTCGCCCGGCGCGACCTCGGCGCTCGCGATCGCCGAGCACGTCGTGGCCGAGGCCATGGCCCGTCGCTCGGGACGCTGAGGACGGTCAGTAGGTCCGGTGGCGCCAGGAGCCGATCCGACCGCCGATGAACGATGCCCTCGCGTCGGTGCGGTCGGGGTCGTAGTAGCCGTAGACCCCTCCGATCCGCGTCACCCCCAGGTACGCGCCCGCCCGCGGTCGTTCGATGCAGCGCCCTGACGCGAAGGTCACGAAGTTCTGGTAGCCGGTGCGGCCCAGGGTCGTGCGCGTCACCGTCGCCGTGCTGTCCCGGCGGACCTTGACCTGGAGGAGCTCTCCCTTCGTCGTCGTCGCGATGACCGTGTCGGCCCAGGGCGTGCTGCGGTCCAGGCTCATCGTCTTGACGTCGGCGAGGGTCGACCACCTGATGACCCGGCCCCTGACAGGGGCACCTCCGGGAGCGATCTCGTAGCGGACCAGGTGCCGCCCGGCGAGGCGGTAGTAGTACGTCCGGCTCGCGGTGAGGGCACGGGTGCTCGACCAGTCGCCCGGGACCCGTCGCATCGCGTAGCGGCCGGTGTCGTCCTGGTCGCTGAGCCACTGGGTCCACACGAAGACGCGACCTCGGTCGTCGACGGCGAGCTGCTTGGTCGTTGTGCCGTCGCCGGTCCACGTCGCCGAGGACTGCGCGACATGCCGGGGCCAGACGGACAGCGGTCGTTGCTCGATGTCCCACGTGCGCAGGTAGCCGGACCTCATGACCACCTTGTAGAGGCGTCCGGCGGAGCTGACGGAGTAGGACCTCGCCGCGCAGTTGACCGGGATCCCGTGCGGGGGTTCGGTGGCCGGCGCAGCGGCCCCGGCGAGGGCCGGCCCGGGTCCGAGAGCGGTCGTCGCGATGGCTGCGGCGAGGGTGGCGAGGCGTCGACCGATCATGGTGTCCTCCGTGCACGAGGGGGTGCGCCCGACGAGCGTGTGACGACGCTACTCCCGGCGCCGCGAGACCGCCAGACCCGTCGGCGGTCTCGACCGTGACGTCGTCGACCCGAACGGGCATGCTGGACCCATGCGTGCAATCTGGAAGGGTGCCGTCTCCTTCGGCCTGGTCAACGTCCCGGTCCGCCTGTACTCGGCGACGGAGAACCACGACGTCCAGTTCCGGCAGGTGCACCGCACCGACGGCGGCCGGATCAAGTACAAGCGGTTCTGCACCAAGGACGGCGAAGAGGTCGCCTACGACGACATCGCCAAGGGCTACGAGACCGAGGACGGCGCGATGATCGTCCTCACGGACGAGGACATGGCCGAGCTGCCGACGCGCTCCAGCAAGGAGATCAGCGTCGAGAAGTTCGTCCCCGAGGACCAGATCGACCCGATGCTCCTCGACAAGAGCTACTACCTCGAGCCGGACAAGGCCGCGACCAAGCCCTACGTCCTGCTCCGCGAGGCCCTCGAGGCGCAGGGGCGCATGGCGATCGTCACCGTCTCGATCCGCACGCGCATGACGATGGCGGTGCTGCGCGTGCGCGAGGGTGTCATCGTCATGCAGACGATGCTGTGGCCCGACGAGATCCGGGCGGCGGACTTCGCCGACATCGAGGACCAGGACCTCTCCGAGCGCGAGATGTCGATGGCGCGCATGCTCATCGACGAGCTCGCCGGCGACTACGACCCCGACGAGTACGAGGACGACTACGCGCAGGCCGTCGAGGCCCTCGTCCGCGCCAAGGTCGAAGGGGGAGAGGTCCAGGCGGTCGAGGAGGACGAGAAGGAGTCCGGCGAGGTCGTCGACCTGCTGGCCGCGCTCGCCCGCTCGGTCGAGAAGGCCAAGGCCTCGCGTGGCGAGGCACCCGCCCCGGCGAAGGCGAGCGCGAAGAAGGCCCCGGCCAAGAAGACGGCGGCGAAGTCCACGACGAAGAAGACTGCGGCCAAGAAGACGGCGGCCAAGAAGACCGCGGCCAAGCAGGCCGCCGCCACGAAGTCGACCGCGAAGAAGTCTGCCGCGAAGAAGAAGGCGAGTTGAGCCCCCTTCGCCATGCCTGAAGGCCACACGCTCCACCGCATCGCCCGCGACCTGCACGCCACCTTTGCCGGACAGGTCGTCGAGGTGACCTCCCCGCAGGGCCGGTTCGCCGCGGGCGCAGCGCTGCTCACCGGCCACGAGCTCCTCGAGGCCCGCGCCCACGGCAAGCACCTCTTCGTCGAGCTCGAGGGTGAGCGGGTGCTGCACGTGCACCTGGGGCTCATCGGGACCTTCACCATCGACGCCGCCGCGTACGTCGGCGAGCGCCCGGTCATCGGCCAGGTGCGCTGCCGCATCGCGACCGAAGAGCACGTCGCCGACCTGCGCGGCCCGATGACGTGCGCGGTCATCACCCCGGAGCAGGAGGACGCCGTCCACGCCAAGCTCGGCCCGGACCCTCTGCGGGACACCGACGGTGGGCTCGCGTGGGAGCGGATCCACCGCTCCCGCAAGTCGATCGCCGCGCTCCTGATGGAGCAGGACGTGCTCGCCGGCGTGGGCAACGTCTACCGCTGCGAGGTGCTCTTCCGGCACCGGATCAACCCGATGACGCCGGGGGAGCGACTCAAGCGCGCGTCGTGGGAGCTCGTCTGGGCGGACCTGCGCCGCCTGCTCCCGCTCGGCGTCGCGACGAGCCGCATCGTCACCGTCGACGACCAGGTCGAGGAGGTCGAGTCCGCCCTGGCGAAGGGGGAGGACGTGCACCTGACCGAGCGGACGAGCTATGTCTACAAGCGCACCGACCAGGCGTGCGTCGTGTGCGGGTCGACCGTGCGTGCCAAGGACATCGCGGGCCGCACGCTCTACTGGTGCGGCAACTGCCAGCGGCGCAGCTGACGGTCAGGGGCGCTCGGGCCGTCTCATGCGGACGACCTCGGGCGAGAGGCCCCATGCGTCACCGCCGAGGCGGGACGTCGGGCGCAGCAGCTCGATGTCCGGGCGCCCGTCGACGAGCGCGTCGTCGGCGACGGTGATCGTGCGGACGTCCCCGAGGACGAGGTGGCTGTTGCCGAGCTTGATGCTCGAGTGGAGCGTGCACTCGATGGAGACCGGTGAGTCCGCGACGCGGGGGACCGGGACGCTCTCGCTCGGCTCGAGCCGCACGCCGAGTGCCTCCGCCTCGTCCACGGTCGGGTCGAAGGGGGCGCTGCTCGCGTTGGCGACGTCGCGCAGGTCCTCGGTGACCAGGTTGACGACGAAGTGCCCGGTCGCGAGGACATTGCGCAGGGTGTCCTTGCGGCCGACGGAGACGAAGCTGATGACCGGCGGGCGCGCACAGGCGACGTTGAAGAAGGAGTGCGGTGCGAGGTTGCCGACCCCGTCGGCCCCGACGCTCGTGATCCACGCGATCGGCCGGGGCACCACGACGGAGGTGAGCAAGGCGTAGGCGTTGGTGTCCGGGTCGGTGGTGTCGAAGACCGTGCGCATGAGCGCCAGCCTAGGTTGTCCACAGCAGGCCGGTCATCGCCGCGCGGCGCGACGTGCGGCTGCCTACCTTCGACGGCATGACGACTGAACACGCACCCGTGCACCCCGCTCCGCAGCCACTCCCGCCGTCCGTACCGACCGGCCTCGCCACCGTGACGCAGGTCCTCACCGTCGCCCTGGCGGTGCTCATGCTCGTCCGAGCCGCGGCCGTGGTGGTCGCAGGAGGAGACCAACTGGCGTGGGTCGGTGACCAGCCGTCGGCCGCGGTCACGGCCGTCGGTGCCCTGACGAGCCTGACCATGCTGGTCCAGCTGCTCGCCGGGGGCCTCGGCTGCGTCTGGCTGTACCTGCACGTCACCACCGCCCGTGCGCTCAACCCCGACGGCTGGCACGACCGCGCTCCGTACTGGGCGTTCCTGGGCTGGGTGGCCCCGATCGTGTCGCTGTGGTTCCCCTACCAAGTGGTCCGCGACGGGGCGGCGACCGTCGGGGCGCCCACCCGCGTCGTCGGATGGTGGTGGGCGGCGTGGCTCACCCTCCAGGTCGTCGTCGCCGGTGAGGCGGTCGCGGCCCTCCTCGTGGTCGACGACGCCACGCCCTTCCTGGTCGCGGCCATGGTCACCGCCCTGGCCACGGCGGTCAGCGGTGCGCTGTGGGTCCGCGTCGTCCGGTCGATGACCGACGCTGCGACCCGGTGTGCGGTCGCCCGCGTCCCCACCCCTACGGTCGTGCCATGAGCATCGTCAAGATCAACGCCATCAGCGTCCCCGAGCAGGCCCGCGAGGAGCTCGAGCGCCGCTTCGCGGCGCGGCAGGGCACCGTCGACCGGGCGCCCGGGTTCGAGGGCTTCCAGCTCCTGCGACCGACCGAAGGGGGCGACCGCTACTTCGTCGTCACCCGCTGGGCCGACGAGGACTCCTTCGCGGCGTGGCGCGACGGCGACGCCCGCGCCGCGCACTCCGGGGAGGCGAAGCAGCCGGTGGCCACCGGCGCGGAGCTGCTCGGCTTCGACGTCGTCCTCGACGTCCCGGCTCCCGGAGCCTGAGGAGCGCGATCCGCTGAGAGCGAACACGCGGCACCTCCCTTCGCCGCATGGAACAGGGGTGGGGATGCCTGCGTTGTGCCCCGTGAAGCGCCACGCCCCGGGCTCAGGGGGCGGCGGCGGATAGCATCGAGGTCTGAGCACCACGTGAAGGGGAAGATCCCATGTTCGAACGGTTCACCGACCGGGCCCGCCGGGTCGTCGTCCTCGCCCAGGAGGAGGCACGCCTCCTCAACCACAACTACATCGGCACCGAGCACATCCTGCTCGGCCTGATCCACGAGGGCGAAGGGGTCGCCAGCAAGGCCCTCGAGTCCCTCGGCGTCTCCCTCGACGCCGTGCGGGAGCAGGTCCAGGACATCATCGGTCCCGGCCAGCAGGCGCCCTCGGGGCACATCCCCTTCACCCCGCGCGCCAAGAAGGTCCTCGAGCTCTCGCTGCGCGAGGCCCTCCAGCTCGGCCACAACTACATCGGCACGGAGCACATCCTGCTCGGCCTCATCCGTGAGGGCGAAGGGGTGGCCGCGCAGGTCCTCGTCAAGCTCGGCGCGGACCTCGGTCGCGTGCGCCAGACGGTCATCCAGCTCATCTCCGGCTACCAGGGCGGCAAGGAGGGGCAGGGCGCGGGCGTCGGCGCCGGCGCCGGTCCCGCCGAGGGGCAGCCGGCCGGCTCCCTCGTGCTCGACCAGTTCGGTCGCAACCTGACCCAGGCAGCCCGCGAGGGACAGCTCGACCCGGTCATCGGGCGCGAGCAGGAGATCGAGCGCGTCATGCAGGTGCTCTCGCGACGCACCAAGAACAACCCGGTCCTGATCGGTGAGCCCGGCGTCGGCAAGTCGGCCGTCGTCGAGGGCCTCGCCCAGGACATCGTCGACGACAACGTGCCCGAGCCGCTGCGCGACAAGCAGCTGTACACGCTGGACCTCGGCTCGCTCGTCGCCGGCAGCCGCTACCGCGGTGACTTCGAGGAGCGCCTGAAGAAGGTGCTCAAGGAGATCAAGACCCGCGGCGACATCATCCTCTTCATCGACGAGATCCACACCCTCGTGGGTGCGGGTGCCGCCGAGGGCGCGATCGACGCCGCGAGCATCCTCAAGCCGATGCTCGCGCGCGGTGAGCTGCAGACCATCGGCGCGACGACGCTCGAGGAGTACCGCAAGCACATCGAGAAGGACTCGGCGCTCGAGCGTCGCTTCCAGCCGATCCAGGTCGCCGAGCCCTCGCTGGCCCACGCCATCGAGATGCTCAAGGGCCTGCGGGACCGCTACGAGGCCCACCACAAGGTCACCATCACCGACGCGGCGATCGTCGCGGCCGTCACGATGGCCGACCGGTACGTCAACGACCGCTTCCTCCCGGACAAGGCGATCGACCTCATCGACGAGGCCGGCGCGCGCCTGCGCATCCGTCGGATGACCGCGCCGCCGGAGCTGAAGGAGTTCGACGAGAAGATCGCCAAGGTCCGCCTCGAGAAGGAGTCGGCCATCGACGGCCAGGACTTCGAGAAGGCGGCCGGGCTGCGCGACGACGAGAAGAACCTGCTCAACGAGAAGGCCAAGCGCGAGGCGGAGTGGAAGGCCGGCGACATGGATGTCGTCGCCGAGGTCGACGAGGAGCTGATCGCCGAGGTGCTCGCCGCCTCGACCGGCATCCCCGTCTTCAAGCTCTCCGAGGAGGAGTCGACCCGACTGCTCAACATGGAAGCCGAGCTGCACAAGCGCGTCGTGGGCAACGACGACGCGATCAAGGCGCTCTCGCAGGCCATCCGTCGCACCCGCGCCGGCCTGAAGGACCCGCGTCGTCCGGGCGGCTCGTTCATCTTCGCCGGTCCGACCGGTGTCGGTAAGACCGAGCTGGCCAAGGCCCTCGCGGAGTTCCTCTTCGGTGACGAGGACAGCCTCATCACGCTCGACATGTCCGAGTACTCCGAGAAGCACACGGTCAGCCGTCTCTTCGGCTCGCCCCCCGGCTACGTCGGCTACGACGAGGGTGGCCAGCTGACGGAGAAGGTGCGCCGCAAGCCCTTCTCGGTGGTCCTCTTCGACGAGGTCGAGAAGGCCCACCCGGAGATCTTCAACTCGCTGCTGCAGGTGCTCGAGGACGGCCGCCTCACCGACTCCCAGGGTCGGATGGTCGACTTCAAGAACACGGTCATCATCATGACGACCAACCTCGGCACCCGGGACATCTCCAAGGGCTCGCTGGGCTTCACCTCGGGCAACGACCAGCGGTCCAGCTACGAGCGGATGAAGGCCAAGGTCACCGACGAGCTGAAGAACCACTTCCGCCCGGAGTTCCTCAACCGCGTGGACGACACCATCGTCTTCCCGCAGCTGAGCCCGGAGGAGATCGTCCAGATCGTCGACCTGGAGCTGGCCAAGCTCGACAAGCGGCTCAAGGACAAGGACATGGGCCTGGAGCTCACGACCGAGGCCAAGGAGCTGCTCGCCAAGCGCGGCTACGACCCGGTGCTCGGCGCCCGTCCGCTCAAGCGCACGATCCAGCGCGAGATCGAGGACGTGCTCTCGGAGAAGATCCTCTTCGGCGAGCTGGTCTCCGGCGACATCGTCGCGGTCGGCGTCGAGGGCGAGGGCAAGGAAGCCGTCTTCACCTTCACCGGTGCCCACAAGCCGGGCGAGCTCGACGTCCCCCTCGTGCAGGCGGGCGACGGCTCCGGCGACTGAGCCACGATGACGAAGGGAGGGCCCCACCAGCTGGTGGGGCCCTCCCTTCGTCGTGCCCGGTCGCGTCGTCAGGCCGGAGGTGACCACCTGGGGTCGCGGCCGATGAAGGCGAAGAAGCGCTCCTGCACCGTGGCGTCCGGCGGGAGCGGCTGAGCCTGCCCGAACTGCCCGGACCCCCGGATCATCTCGGCCTGCGCGGACATCCCCGCGAGCGCGCCGGCGATGAAGTCCTCGTCGAGCCGGTCGTCCTGCCCCGTGGCCCGGGCGAGGTCCCAGGTGTGGAAGACGACGTCACTGGTGAAGAGCTGGTCGAGCATCACCGGCAGCGCCAGCTCGCCGATGCGCTCGTGGGAGAAGGTGATCGACGCGCTCCGCGGGTCCGCCAGGAGCTGGCGGACCTGGGCGTCGGTCCGCGACCACGCGCCGACCGGGTCCTCGTCCGCCGAGGGCACCGGGTCGAGGACGACCGGGCTCCCCGACGACACGAGCGCCGGCAGCCACGTCGTGAGGTGCCCGACGACGTCGCGGGCCCGCCACTCGACGACCGGGGTGGGGGCGTCCCAGTCACGGGTGCCGGCCACCCGCTCGGAGAAGGTGCCCGCCGCGGACCGGTAGCGGTCCGCGACGGACATGCTGGTCAGCGAGGTCACGCGACCTCTCCGGCCTCGAGCAGGCGGTCGAGCGCGGCGTAGCCCTCGTGGACGCCGACCTCCATGCCGGAGGCGAGCATCATCTCGCGGGCCTCGAAGGTGGCGACGAGCGAGTGGCCGTGCCGACGCGTCCAGCCGTCGCCGAGGTCCTCGAAGGTCATCGTCTCGAGCGAGACCCCTTCCGGGAACCCCTCG
The DNA here is from genome assembly GCF_039636765.1 of Janibacter terrae. Classification (NCBI taxonomy): domain Bacteria; kingdom Bacillati; phylum Actinomycetota; class Actinomycetes; order Micrococcales; family Intrasporangiaceae; genus Janibacter; species Janibacter terrae. The sequence goes on along the minus strand of NZ_CP144167.1, from coordinate 3,271,916 downwards.
AAGGTGAAGGTCTGGACGATCCGCTCGGGGGAGACCTCGTGGAAGCTGCCGTGGAAGCCGTACTCCTCGTCCCCGCGGGTGTTGAGGAAGCGGTAGCTGCCGCCGGTGCGGGCGTCCCAGTGGTCGATGACGGTGCCCACGGAGTCGGGGCCGACCCACCTCGCGAAGACCTCGGGGTCGGTGTGGGCCGTGACGAGCTGCGCCGGGGTGGCCCGGAAGTCCCGCGTGATGCGGATGACGGGGACCTCGGGGTCGGCCTCGATGGTGGCGGTGGTGATGTGGTCGGTCGTGGTGTGATCGGTGGTCTGGTCCATGGTCCTGCTCCTCAGGTGTCGTGCGTGCCGGCCTGCGTGCCGGGCGAAGGGAGGTCCGCCAGGACCTCCTCGAGGCGGGCCATGCGTGCCTCGGCCCGTCGTCGGTGGCGCTCGATCCAGTCGGTCATCAGGCCGAGGGCACCTCGCTCGAGGTGGACCGGGCGTCGTTGGGCCTCCCTGCGCCGGGTGACGAGCCCGGCGTCCTCCAGCACCTTCAGGTGCTTGCTCACGGCCTGGAGGCTGACGTCGTAGGGGGCGGCGAGGTCGGAGACGGTGGCGTCCCCGACGGTGAGCCGGGCGACGATGTCGCGTCGGGTCGGGTCGGCGAGCGCCGCGAAGGCCTTGGACAGCTGGTCCTGCGTCGGGTCCGGCACGACGGTCACCTCTAGTCAACCAATTGGTTGAATACAAGGTTAGGCCTGTCGGCCGACGGACGTCAAGGGTGCCTCTCAGAGGCGGGTGCGCATGGCCTTCATCTGGTCGATCTGCTTGCTCTGGGTGACCGAGATGTCATCGCCGAGCTCGCTCGTCCGCTCGTCGGCCCCCTTCTCCCCCAAGGTCGTGCACATCGACAGGGCGCCCTGGTGGTGCTTGATCATCAGGTCGAGGTACAGGCGGTCGGCGGCGGCCCCCTTCGCCTCGCCGAGCTCGTCGAGCTGTGCCTGCGTCGCCATCCCCGGCATGTCCGCGTGCTGGCCGTGACCGGTGTGGGCGCCCGGGTTGGTCGCCTGGATCGGCACCTTCTCGCCCCAGGCCCGCAGCGTGGTCGCCATGCCCTTCATCTCCGGCTTCTGCTCCGCCTTGATGCGCTCGGCCATCTTCTTCACCCGCGCGTCCTGCAGGTCACCGCCCACCAGCTCGCTCATGACGACCGCCTGCGCGTGGTGGACGACCATGTCCTGGAGGAACTCCACGTCCGCCGCGTTGTGGCTCGACGTGGGCGTCGCCTCCGCCGACGTGCCGGAGAGCGAGGCATTGGGCTCACCGGGGGTGCCCGGCTGGAGCACCGGCGCGTCCGGGGAGGTGGCCGTGCCCTGCGGTGACCCGTCCGACGCGCACGCTCCCAGTCCCAGGGTGGCCACGAGGACGAAGGGGGCGAGGCGGCGGATCATCTGCCCGACGGTATCTCCCTTCGTCCGTGCTCGGCGGGCGGACGGGTGACGACGCGGCGAGCTGACCAAGACCTGACCAACTCCGGGCAGTGACCGGGGTCACCAGGCCCCGGTGGCGCGGGAGGCTGGGCGGATCCCGCGCGGGGCACACCCGTCCCCGCCGGAAGCCACCTGGGAGGACACATGCGTAGACCCACCCTGGCCCTGGCCGCGATCGCGGCGATGGCCATCTCCGGCGCCGGCATCGGCACCGCGAGCGCCTCCGGACCGGGCGACCGGATCGGCGTCTCGGGCACCGACCTGCAGACGGACGAGATCGGCCGCAGCGCCAACCTCAAGCACCTCGCCAACCTCGCTCCCTCGGGCGCGCTCGCCGAGGGCATCGGCACCGACATGGCCTTCCAGGACGACAAGGCCTTCGTCGGCAACTACGACGGGTTCTCGATCATCGACGTGAAGAACCCGCGCACGCCGCGCACCATCGTCCAGGTCAGGTGCCCCGGCAGCCAGAACGACATCTCCGTCTCCGGCGACCTGCTCTACCTCTCGACCGACTCCTCCCGCAGCGACGACTCGTGCGCGTCCACCTCGCAGTCGGCGACCGTCAAGGAGAGCTGGGAGGGCATCAAGATCTTCGACATCTCCGACCTGGAGAACCCGAAGTACATCCAGTCCGTCGAGACCGCCTGCGGTTCGCACACCCACACGCTCGTCCCGGGCAAGGGCGCCGACAAGGGCACCGACTACCTCTACGTCTCGAGCTACTCGCCCCGGGCGCAGTACCCGGACTGCCAGACCCCCCACGACCTGATCTCGATCGTCAAGGTCGACACGGCCGACCCGACCGCGTCCGAGGTCATCGCCACGCCCAACCTCTTCCCGGACGGCGGCAACCCCGGCGGTCCTGGCCCGACCCCGATCGCGGGTCGCTCGGCGACGACCGGCTGCCACGACATCACGGCCCTGCCGCACCAGGACCTCGCGGCCGGCGCCTGCATGGGTGACGGCATCATCATGGACATCTCCGACCCGGCAGCGCCGGAGGTCATCGAGCGGGTGCGGGACGACGAGAACTTCGCCTTCTGGCACTCGGCGACCTTCAACGCCGACGCGACCAAGGTCGTCTTCACCGACGAGCTCGGTGGCGGTGGCGCCGCGACCTGCGACGCCGAGACCGGGCCCAACCGCGGGGCCAACGCGATCTACGACCTGTCCTCCGACCACGAGCTCACCTTCCGCTCGTACTACAAGATCCCGCGGCACCAGACGTCGACGGAGAACTGCGTCGCGCACAACGGCTCGGTCATCCCGGTCGCGGGCCGCGACCTCATGGTCCAGTCCTGGTACCAGGGCGGCGTCAGCGTGTGGGACTTCACCGACTCGGACAGCCCGCGCGAGCTGGGCTACTTCGAGCGCGGTCCGCTGCCCGCGGACGAGGGCATCGGCGGCACGTGGTCGTCGTACTACTACAACGGCCACATCTACTCGTCGGACATCGCGCGGGGCTTCGACACGCTGAAGTTCCACGACCCGGCGGTCAAGCGAGCGGACACGATCCGCATGGGCGAGCTCAACGTCCAGTCGCAGCCGGAGTACCAGGTGCGCTGACCCCCTTCGCACCGCACGACCCAGCACCACCCCCGACCTGCGCCCTCGCCTCCCCGGCGGGGGCGTAGGTTTGTCCGGTGACCGTCACCATCCGCCGCGCGCGCACGAGCGACGTGCGCGAGATCCGTGCCCTCGTCACGCCGCTCGCCGAGCGCCGGGTCCTCGTCAGCAAGGACACCGTGGCCTACTTCGAGGCACTGCAGGAGTTCCGCGTCGCGGAGGTCGACGGCCGCGTCGTCGGGTGCGGCGCCCTGCACGTCATGTGGGAGGACCTCGCGGAGATCCGCACCCTCGCCGTCGCGGACGACGTGCTCGGTCGTGGCGTGGGCGGTCGCCTCCTCGAGGCGCTCGCCGAGGAGGCCGTCGAGCTCGGCGTCCGACGCCTGTTCTGCCTGACCTTCGAGGTCGACTTCTTCACCCGCCACGGCTTCACCGAGATCGAGGGCCAGGCCGTCGACCCGGACGTCTACGTCGAGCTGCTGCGCTCCTACGACGAAGGCGTCGCCGAGTTCCTCGACCTCGAGCGGGTCAAGCCCAACACCCTCGGCAACACCCGGATGCTCCGCCAGCTCTGAGCTAGCGGGGCAGGGCGAAGCCGCCCTCGACCGGCTCGATGAGACCGTCGTCGACGAGGCCGGCGAGGCAGCGCTCGACCTTGGCCGGGTCCTGCGGCCAGGCCGCGTCGAGATCGGAGCGGCGAAGGGGGTCGGCCGACTCCCGCAGCAGCTGCACGACCCGTCCGCGCACCTGGCGGTCCGTCCCGTGCCAGGCCTGCCCGCGTCGCGGCGGTCCCGCGTAGTCGGGGCGGCCGTCGAGCTGCCACGCGCACAGGTGCGCGACGGGGCACTCCTCGCAGCGCGGCGCCCGCGCGGTGCACACGAGCGCGCCGAGCTCCATCGACGCGGCATTCCAGGCGTTGGCGTCGTCACGGTCCGCGGGCATCGACGCCTCGGCGAGGCGCATCTCGGCGGCGGTGAGCGCCGGGGCCGGGTACTGGGTGCCGCTCACCGTGCGGGCGAGCACCCGCCGGACGTTGGTGTCGACGACCGTGCGCGGGTCACCGAAGGCGAAGGACGCCACGGCCGCGGCGGTGTACGGCCCGACGCCCGGCAGCGCCAGGAGGTCCTCGTGGTCGCGGGGGACCTCCCCTTCGTGCTGCTCGACCATGACGCGCGCCGACTCCCACAGGCGCAGCGCGCGGCGCGGGTAGCCGAGCCGGTCCCACATGCGCACCGCCTCGCTGGGGGAGTCCGCGGCGAGGTCGGCGGGGGTGGGCCAGCGCTCGAGCCACCGCTCCCACACCGGCTGCACCCGGGCGACGGGCGTCTGCTGCGACATCACCTCGGAGAGGTAGACCCCCCACGCCGAGCAGCCGGGGTCACGCCACGGCAGGTCGCGCCCCACGCGCTCGAACCACGCGAGGACCGTCGCGTGGAGCTGAGCGCTCGCGGCCGGGGACGAGGCAGCACTCACCCCTGCATCTCAGACGTAGCGCTCGAGGATCGAGGACTCGGCCAGGCGCGACAGCCCCTCCCGCACGGTGCGGGCGCGCAGCTCGCCGACGCCGTCGACGGTCATCAGGTCGTCGATGCCGGCGGCGAGCAGGCGCTGCAGCGAGCCGAACTGCCCGACGAGACGCTCGACGATCGCGCCCGGCAGGCGCGGGATCTTGCCGAGGATGCGCAGGCCGCGCGGGCTCACCGAGGCGTCGAGGGACTCGCCGACGATGGGGAACCCGAGGGACTTGGCGACGTGCCCGAGGTCGAGCAGCTCGGTGGCGTCCAGGGCCGAGAGGTTGTCGAGGACGCTCTGGCTCGAGGCGACCGGCCCCTCGGGGTCGAGGTAGTCGAGGATCACCGCGTGCAGGTCGTCGTCGAGACCGGCGGTCAGCTCCTCGAGCTGGAGCGTGAGCAGGCGCCCGTCGACGCCAAGCTCGAGCACGTACTCGGCGATCTCGGCGTGGATGCGGCGGACCATCTCGAGCCGCTGCAGGACGACGGCCACGTCGCGCACGGTGACGAGGTCCTCGATCTCCAGGGCGGAGAGCGACCCGGTCACCTCGTTGAGCCGGTTGGTGTAGCGCTCGAGGGTCTGCATGGCCTGGTTGGCCTGGGAGACGAGCTCGGGCGTGGTCCGCAGCACGTGGCGGCGGCCGTCGACGTACAGCGCGATGATGTGCATCGACTGGCTGACCGAGACGACGGGGTAGCCGGTCTGACGCGCGACCCGCTCGGCCGTGCGGTGCCGGGTGCCGCTCTCGAGGGTCTCGATGCTCGGGTCGGGCACGAGCTGCACGGCGGCCTTGATGATCCGCGAGACCGAGCCGTCGACGACGACGGCGCCGTCCATCTTGGCCAGCTCGCGCAGGCGGGTGGCGGAGAACTCGATGTTGATGTCGAACCCGCCGGTGCTCAGCGACTCGACGAGCTTGTCGTGGCCGAGGACCACGAGGGCACCGGTGTTGCCCCGCAGGATGCGCTCGAGCCCGTCGCGCAGCACCGTGCCCGGCGCGACCGCGGCGAGGGTCGTCCGGAAGAGTTCGTCGTCGGGCTCTGACACGAGGGTGAGTCTAGGTGGTGGAGCGCAGGTGACGGCCCGGTGCCGGGCGGCGACGTCGCATCTGCGCGATCGCCGAGGCCACGTCGGGCACCTCGACGACGTCCATGCCGCTCGGGGCGGCCGCGTCCGCGAGCACCCCCTTCGGCACGAGCGCCGTGCGGAAGCCCAACCTCGCGGCCTCGGTGAGCCGCCGGGAGACCCCGACGGCCGGCCGCACCTCGCCGCTCAGGCCCACCTCGCCGAGGGCGAGGAGGTCGTGGGGGACCGGCTCGTCCAGGACGGCGCTCGCGATCGCGACGGCGACCGCGAGGTCGCTGGACGGCTCGGTGATCTTCACGCCGCCTACCGTCGAGACGTAGGTGTCCTGGTTGCCGATCGGGGCGCCGGCGCGCTTGTCCAGGACGGCGATGACCATGGACAGGCGCCCGCTGTCGAGGCCGACGTTGGCCCGTCGCGGCGTGGGGATCGCCGACGGCGCGACGAGCGCCTGGACCTCGACGACGAGCGGTCGCCTCCCTTCGAGCGTCACGGTGGCGCACGTGCCCGGGACGTTGATGTGGCGGCTGGAGAGGAAGAGACCGCTCGGGTCGCTCAGGCCGACGATGCCCACGTCGGAGAGGTCGAAGCACCCGACCTCGTCGGTCGGCCCGAAACGGTTCTTGACCGCGCGCACCATGCGCAGGCGCGTGTGGCGGTCGCCGTCGAAGGCGACGACGACGTCGACGAGGTGCTCGAGGACGCGCGGGCCGGCGATCGACCCGTCCTTGGTCACGTGGCCGACGAGGAGCATCGCGAACCCGCCGCTCTTGGCGGCCTTGATGAGCGCACCGGCGACCTCGCGGACCTGGCCGACATTGCCCGGGGCGCCGTCGACCTCGCTCGAGGCGACGGTCTGCACCGAGTCGACGACGACGAGGTCGGGCTTCACCTGGGCGATCTGGGCGAGGACGCTCGCGAGGTCGGTCTCGGCCGCGAGGTAGAGGCCGTCGGTCACGGCGTCGATGCGCTCGGCCCGGCCCCGCACCTGGGCGGCCGACTCCTCCCCGGAGACGTAGAGCACCCGCGAGGCCTCACCGACGCGGGCAGCCACGTCCAGGAGCAGCGTCGACTTGCCGATGCCGGGCTCGCCGGCGACGAGGACGACCGACCCGGGCACGAGCCCGCCGCCGAGGACCCGGTCGAACTCCGGGACCCCCGTGCTGCGATGGGTCGCCTGCGCGCCGTCGACCTCACGGATCGGGACGGCCGGTCGCTCGACGAAGGGAGCCGCGGTGGTCCGGGCGGTGACCCCGCCGATCTCCTCGATGGTGCCCCAGGCCTGGCACTCGCCGCAGCGGCCGACCCACTTGACGCTCGTCCAGCCGCACTCGCTGCAGCGGTAGCTCGGTCCGCCCTTCTTCGTCGCCATGGGTCAGAACCTACGTGGCGGGTCCGACAGCCTCGCGCTCACAGCGCGTCGAGCATCTTGCCCGGGTTGAGGATCCCCAGCGGGTCGAGCGCCGCCTTGACCGCGCGGTGCACCCGCCGGCTGCCCTCGTCGAGCTCGCGCGCCAGCCACTGCCGCTTGAGGTAGCCGACACCGTGCTCGCCGGTGATCGTGCCGCCGAGCGCGAGCCCGACCTCCATGATCCGGTCGAAGGCGGCGTCGGCGCGCGCCACGTCCGCGGGGTCGGAGGCGTCGAAGAAGATCGACGGGTGGGTGTTGCCGTCACCCGCGTGCGCGACGACGGCGATCGTCAGACCGGACTCGGCGGCGATCTCGTCGAGCCGGTCGTAGAACTCGGGCAGCCGGTGCCGCGGCAGGCAGACGTCGTCGAGCAGCTGCCCGCCGCCGTGGGTCTGGGCGTGGTGCTCGTACGCGGGCTGCGCCATGCGGCGGGCGGCGACGAGCGCCGCGCTGTCCGTGGGGTCCTCGGAGAGGACGACGTCGATCGCCTCGTGCGCCTCGGCGAAGCCGGCGAAGGCCTCCACCTCCGCCCGGGCCGCGTCCGGGCTGCCGCTCCCGTCGGACTGCACGAGCAGCATCGCCCCGGCCCCGTCGTCGAGCCCGACGTCGCGGTAGGCGTTGATCATCCGTAGCGTCGTGCGGTCCATCGACTCCACGAGGGAGGGTTGGGCGCCCGAGGCCATGAGGGCCGCGACGGTCGCCGCGGCGTGCCGCACGTCGGCGAAGGTCGCCACCGCCGTGAGCGGCTCCGGCAGCACCGGCACGAGGCGCAGCGTGACCTCGACGACCACGCCGAGCGTCCCCTCCGACCCGACGAAGAGACCGCGCAGGTCGAGCCCGGCAACCCCCTTCGTCGTCGTCGTGCCGATCGTCGTCAGGGTGCCGTCCGCGAGCACGACCCTCAGCTGCCGCACGTAGTCACGGGTCACCCCGTACTTGACGCAGCACAGGCCACCGGCGTCGGTCGCGACGTTGCCGCCGATCGACGAGATCGCGACCGACCCCGGGTCCGGCGGGTAGGACAGTCCGTGGGGGGCGAGCGCGTCCTTGAGGTCCTGGTTGATGATCCCCGGCTCCACGGTGACCGTGCGCTCGGAGGTGTCGACGTCGAGCACCCGCGTCATCCGCTCGAGCGAGAGCAGCAGGCAGCCGGGCACGGCGTTGGCGCCGCCGGACAGGCCCGTGCGTGCGCCCTGCGGCACGACCGGCACACGGTGGCGGGTCGCGAAGCGCATCGTCTCCTGCACGTCCGACACCGTCCGGGCCCGGACGAGCGCGACGGCGCCCTCGCCGGGGCACCACAGGGCCTGGTCCCGCGAGTGCCCGGCGACCACGTCCGGGTCGGTGGCGAGGACCCCCTCCCCGAGCAGCGGGCCGAGCTCGGCCCGCACGGTGTCGGCCGTGACGAAGGGGGACATGGTCAGGCCTCTCGAGCGGCGAGCGTGGCGGGGTGGACGAGGAGCGGCAGCAGCGCCCGGCCGGAGGGCGAAGGGCGGGACCTCCCCTCCGTCGTCGTGGCCGCCTCGACGAGGGCGAGGTGGGCCTCGCAGCGGGCGGCGAGCTCGTCGTAGCCCTCCTGGCCCATGAGCTCGACGAGCCCGGGACCCTCGGTGACGTAGACGGGGTCGGCGGCGACGTGCGCGTCGGGGCTGCCCGAGCAGTACCAGTCGAGATCGTGCCCGCCGGGCCCCCACCCGCGGCGGTCGTACTCGCCGATGCTGACCTCGAGGTAGCTGCTCTGGTCCGGCAGCTCGACGGTGCGGTAGGTGCGGCGGATCGGCAGCTGCCAGCACACGTCGGGCTTGACCGTGTGCGGCTCGACCCCGGTGAGCACCGCGTGCTGGTGGAGGGCGCAGCCGGCGCCGGCGGGGAAGCCCGGGCGGTTCAGGAAGATGCAGGCGCCGTCGACGACCTTGGTCTTGAGGTCGCCGTCCTCCTTCTCCGTCCACGCGGACCTGCGGGTGGAGCCGGGGTGCAGCTCCCACTCGTCCTCGCCGAGCTCGTCGACGACCGCCTTGACGCGCGCGACGTCGTCCTTGTCAGTGAAGTGCGCGCCGAGGACGCAGCAGCCGAAGTCCGGCTTGTCCGCGTCGATGCCGTGGCAGCCGGAGCCGAAGACGCACGTCCACCTCGACGTGAGCCAGGTCAGGTCGCAGCGGAAGCGCTGGCCGTCGTCCGCCGGGTCCTCGAACTCGACCCACGTGCGGGCCACCTGCAGGCCGGTCTCGCCCGCGTGCTGCGGGGTCTCGTCACTCACGCCCGCCAGCCTATGTCGCTGCCCGTGCGGCCGGACGACGGCGTGCGTCTACTGTTGCCCCGTGCGCCTTGGTGTCATCGACGTCGGTTCCAACACCGTCCACCTGCTGATCGTGGACGCCCACCACGGTGCGGCGCCCATCCCGGCGACCTCCCACAAGATCCTGCTGCGGCTCTCCGAGCACGTCGACGACGAGGGCTGCATCGACGAGACCGGCGCCCGTGACCTCGCGCGCTTCGTCGCCGAGTGCCTCGAGGTCGCGGAGAACCAGGGCGCCGAGGAGATCCTCGCCTTCGCCACGAGCGCGGTCCGCGAGGCCCCCAACGGCGAGCAGGTGCTCGCCCGGGTCCGCGCGGAGACCGGGGTCGACCTGCGCGTCCTGAGCGGTGAGGACGAGGCGCGGCTGACCTTCCTCGCCGCCCGCCGCTGGGCCGGCTGGTCCGCGGGCAAGCTGCTCGTCATCGACATCGGCGGCGGCTCGCTCGAGCTGACCCTCGGCGACGACGAGGACCCCGACATCGCCAAGTCCCTGATGCTCGGCGCCGGCCGGGTGACCCGCGAGCTGCTCGCCGGCGACCCCCCGACGGCGAGGGAGATCAAGGAGGCGCGGCGCCACGTGCGGGCCACGCTCGCCAAGGAGATCCGGCCCTACGCCAAGGCGAGTGCCCCCGACACGGTGCTCGGCACGAGCAAGACGATGCGCTCGCTCGCGCGCGTGGCCGGCGCCGCGCCGAGCGCCGACGGTCCCTACGTCCCCCGGCGGCTGCGGCTGGCCGATGTCACCTCGACCATCGCGCGGATCACCCCGATGACCGCCCACGAGCGGGTCGAGCTGCCCGGGGTGTCCTCCTCGCGCGCCCACCAGCTGCTCGCCGGTGGCATCGTCGCCGAGGCCGCGATGGACCTCCTCGGGGTGCAGGAGCTGAAGATCTGCCCGTGGGCGCTGCGCGAGGGCGTGCTCCTGCGCTACCTCGACCTCATGAGCTGATCCCGGCCGCGGTCTACGCTCGTATCCATGCCTGCTCTGCGCCACGTCCCCGTGGCCCTGTCCTCGGCCTCGGTGTACCCCGAGGGGGCGGCGGCGGCCTTCGAGATCGCGGCGACCCTCGGCTACGACGGCGTCGAGATCATGGTGTGGACCGACCCGATCTCCCAGAACTCCCGTGCCCTGCGCGCCCTCGCCGACCACCACGGCCTCGACATCGTCTCGATCCACGCTCCGACGCTGCTGCTCACCCAGCGCGTCCTCGGACCGGACCCGTGGGGCAAGGTCGACGGGTCGATCGAGCTCGCGCACGAGGTGGGCGCGCCGACGGTCGTGCTCCACCCGCCCTTCCGCTGGCAGAAGGAGTACGCCCGCACCTTCGCCGACGGCGTCGCGGAGCGCGAGCACGACAGCGGCATCGTCCTGGCGGTGGAGAACATGTTCCCCTGGGCGGCCCGCGGCCGGCAGGTGCAGGCCTACCTGCCGCACTGGGACCCGGTGGCCCAGCCCTACGACCACGTGACGATCGACCTGTCGCACACCGCGACGGCCGGCAGCGACGCGATGCAGATGGTCACCGACCTCGGCAGCCGGCTCTCGCACGTCCACCTCGCCGACGGGCTGCCCACGACGCACAAGGACGACCACCTCGTCCCGGGCCGGGGGTCCCAGCCGTGTGCCGAGGTCCTCGCCCATGTCGCCGGGAGCGACTTCGCCGGGTCGGTGGTGCTGGAGGTCGGCACCCGCAAGCGGCCGCGCGAGCGCGAGGCCGACCTGCGCGAGTCGTTGGACTTCGCGCGTCGTCATCTCGGCCAGGCAGGCGACGAACCGGTCGCGGACGTCGACGACCCGGCGTCCTGATGGCACGCGGCCGGCGCCCCGGCGAGCGCGACACCCGGGCCGACATCCTCGTCGCGGCGCGCGGTCTCTTCGCGACGAAGGGGTTCGACGGCACCTCCGTGCGCGCCGTGGCCCGTGAGGCGGAGGTCGACCCGGCACTCGTCCACCACTACTTCGCCGGCAAGGCCAGCCTCTTCGCCGAGGTCGTCGGGGTCCCGCCGGGCTTCGAGGACGAGATCGTCGCCGCGGTCGAGGGCCCGCGCGAGGGCGCGGGGGAACGCATCGTGCGCACCTTCCTCGCGGTCTGGGACAGCCCCCAGGGGCGGGCCCACTTCCAGGCGATGATCGGCGCGGTCGCGACGCACGAGGGAGCGGCCCGGCTGCTGCAGGACTTCGTCGTGCGCACCGTCTTCGTCCGGATCGCCGCCAACTTCGCCGATGGGGAGGATGTCGACGAGCTCGCGGTCGCCGCCGTCGGTGCGCAGATGGTCGGCCTCGGGATGCTGCGCTACGTCGTCCGCCTGCCGGCGATGGTCGAGGCCGACCCGGAGGACCTCGTCGCCGTCGTCGGCCCCGCCGTCCAGCGCCTCCTCGCACCCCCGACCTGAATCCGCATTCCCCTAGGGCAATGCGCCCTCGGGCGACCGCTCGTCTGCATTGCCCTAGGGGAATGCGGGGTCCGGGGGCCGTTCGGCGCAGAGCGGGGCGAAGGGGGTTGCCGCCCGCTCGCGACGAGGTCCACAATTCATCACATGGTGAATTCAGCGATCGAGATCACCGACCTCCGGGTCACGCGGGGCGGCCGCCTCGTCATCCCCGGCCTCGACCTGCACGTCCCGGAGGGGCAGGTCGTCGGGCTCCTCGGACCGAGTGGTGGGGGCAAGTCCACGGTCATGCGAGCTGTCGTCGGCGTCCAGCAGGTCGACTCCGGCCGCATCGAGGTCCTCGGGCTGCCGGCAGGGCACCGCGACCTGCGTCACCGGGTCGGTTACGTCACCCAGGCGCCGAGCATCTACGGCGACCTGACCGTGCGGGAGAACGTCGCGCACCTCGGCGCCCTCCTCGGGGTCCCGGACCTCGGTCCGGCGAGCGCCGCGGTGATCGAGCGAGTCGATCTCGCCCCCCAGGCGGACTCGCGCGCCGACACGCTCTCCGGTGGGCAGCTCAGCCGTGCCAGCCTGGCCGCGGCGCTCGTCGGGAGCCCCGACGTGCTCGTCCTCGACGAGCCGACCGTCGGCCTCGACCCGGTCCTCCGCCGTGACCTGTGGGACCTCTTCCGCCGCCTCGCCGCCGACGGCGTCACCCTGCTCGTGTCGAGCCACGTCATGGACGAGGCCTCCCGCTGCGACCGCCTCGTCCTGCTGCGCGAAGGGGAGGTCCTCGCCGACGACACCCCGACCCACCTCCTCGAGCTGACCGGTGCGGCCGACATCGAGGGCGCCTTCCTCGCCCTCGTGGAGGCTGACGCGGCATGAACCCCCGGCGCACCCTCCTCACCGCCGCCCGGGTGCTGCGGCAGGTGGCCCGCGACCACCGCACGCTCGCCCTGCTCCTCGCCATGCCCGTCGTGCTCATGGGCCTGCTCGCCTGGGTCTACGTCGACGGACCGCTCTTCCAGCGGGTCGGACCCGCGCTCCTGACGGTCTTCCCCTTCGTCATCATGTTCGTCGTCACCAGCGTCGCGACCCTGCGGGAGCGCACGAGCGGGACCCTCGAGCGGCTCCTCACCACGCCGCTCGGCAAGGGCGACCTCGTCGTGGGCTACGCGCTGGCCTTCGGGCTGCTCGCCGTCGTGCAGGGTGTCGTCGTCACGTCCGTCTCGGTGTGGCTGTACGGGCTCGACACCACGGCCTCGTCGGCCTGGCTCGTCCTCGTCGTCGTCGGCAGCGGGGTGCTCGGCACCTCCCTCGGGCTGCTGGCCTCGGCCTTCGCGCGGACCGAGTTCCAGGCGGTGCAGCTCATGCCGGCCACGGTGCTGCCGCAGTTCCTCCTGTGCGGCCTGCTCGTGCCGCGCGACCGCCTGCCCCGGCCCCTCGAGCTGCTCTCCGACGTGCTGCCCCTGTCCCATGTCGTCGACGCCGCGTCGTCGGTCGCCCGTCAGGCCGCCCCGTTCGACGACCTCGTCGTCCCGCTGCTCGTCATCGGGGTGTGGATCGTCGTCGCGCTGGTGCTCGGCAGTCTCACCCTGCGCCGACGGACACCATGAGCCGCCCCTGACCGTAGGCTGGCGATCGTGAGACGCCTGCTCTTCATCGCCAATGCCGCAGCGGGGACCTCGGACCGCGAGCGCCGCGACGCCGCGCTCGAGGTGCTGCGCGAGGAGGCGGACGTGCGGGTGGTCGAGACCGAGTCCGTCGAGGACCTCGTCGACGCCCTCGCCGAGCGCGACGGCCGCGAGGTGGTCATCGCCGGCGGCGACGGCTCGCTCAACGCCTTCACCACCGCCCTCTGCCGCCTCGGCGACCTCGGGGAGGACCCGCCGACCGTCGGCCTGCTGCCGATGGGGACGGGCAACGACTTCGCCCGCACGGTCGAGCTGCCCAACGACCCGGCGCTCGCCGCCCGGGTCGTGCTGGACCAGCCCGCCCGCCCCGTCGACGTCCTCGTCGACGACGAAGGGATGCTCGTCGCCAACGCCGTGCACATCGGCGTGGGGGAGGAGGCCGGACGCATCGCTGCCCCGTGGAAGGAGCGTCTCGGCAAGGCGCACCTCGGTGTCCTCGGCTACGTGGTCGGGGGGATCGCCGCCGGGTTCGGCCAGCAGGGACGCCACCTCGAGGTCGTCGTCGACGGGGAGACGGTCGGTGACCCGTCCCGGCGGGTGCTGCAGGTCGCGGTGACCATCGGCCAGAGCGTCGGCGGTGGGACCCGCATCGCCCCCGACGCACGCCCCGGGGACGGAGCGGCCGAGGTCGTCATCTCCTACGCCGTCGCCCCCCTCAAGCGGCTGCGCTACGCCTTGCACCTCAGCAGCGGGACGCACACCCGCCTCGACGACGTCGTCAACGTGCGGGCGCGCGAGACGGTGACCGTGACCGGCGTCAACCACCAGGTCGCCGCCAACTCCGACGGCGAGCACCTCGGCCCCGCCCGGTCGCGCACGTGGCGCATCGTCCCCGACGCCTACCGCCTGCACTCCCCGGCGGAGACCGAGTGATCTCCTGGCACCCCGACCGGGTGCGCACCCGGGTCCTCGACACCCTGCTGTCCGAGGGGCACCGCGACCGGGTCGCCGGCTCGCGGCTCGTCGACTCCGCCCGTGACCGGTTCGTCGCGGGGGAGGGCGTCGACGACGCCGTGGCGGTCGCGTCGTGGTTGCGCCGGACCAACCGCATGGCCGCGCTCCACCCGCTCCTGCCGGCGGCCACCGACGCGGCGGGGGTCGAGGCGGCCGTCGCCGAGGCGGTCACGGCCATCGAGCAGATGGCGCCGGCGACCTCCGGCGGCGACTACCGCTCCGAGCTGTACCTCGCACCCGAGCAGCTGGGCCTCGCGCTCGACCCCGGCCACGCCGCCGACGCGCTCGCCCGCATCTGTGCCGTCGGCGACGACCGCAAGGTCGACATCACGCTGCGGTCCGGCCCGCACGACGTCGTCGACGACCTGCTCGAGCTCGTCGCCGCCATCCGCCCGGCCCACCCGCGCCTCACCACCTCGCTCGTCGCGCGCCGGCACCGCTCCGAGCGCGACGCGGCGACGCTCGCGACCGCCGGGGCCCGGGTCCGCCTCGTGCGCGGTGGCGCCGGCGAGCCCCGCGCCGTCGCGTGGCAGGACCAGCACGAGGTCAACCTCGCGTTCGCCCGGTGCCTCGCCACGCTGCTCGGCAGCGGCGTGCCGACCGTCGTGGCCACCCACGAGCCGGTACTGCTGGACCTGGCCGACGGGCTCGCCGACCAGTCCGGCCGGGGCCCGGAGGGGCTGGAGTACCAGTTCTTCCTCGGCGCCGACCCCGACCTGCAGCTGCGCACCGCCGACGCCGGGCACCGCGTGCGCGTGCTCGTGCCCTACGGTCCGATGTGGATGGAGTACCTGCACGACCTCGCGCGCCGGCCCTACGGCCTGCGCCGGCTCGTCGAGACGCTCACCAACCGGACCTGACCACCGCTAGGAGTACACGGATGACAGTCGCGATCTACGGAGTCGGCGCCATGGGCGGCGCGATCCTCGAGGCCCTCGCGGGCGAAGGGGAGGTCCTCGCCGTCGAGGGTCACGCCCCCCGTGCCGAGGAGCTGCGGGTGGCGTACGCCGACCGTGGCGTCGAGGTGGTCGACGCGACGACCGCCGCCGGCCGTGCCGATGTGCACCTCGTCGTCGTCAAGCCGTACTCCGTGCCCGCGCTACTGCAGGAGCTGGCGCCCTCCCTTCGTCCCGGCTCGATCGTGCTCAGCCTGGCCCTCGGCGTGTCGCTCGCCGACCTGGCCGCGGCCCTGCCGAGCGGCGTCGCCGCGATCCGCGGGATGCCCAACACCCCGGCCCGGGTCGGGCAGGGGATGACCGTGCTCAGCCCCGCCGACGACGTCACCGACGAGCAGCTCGAGCGGGTCCGCGAGCTGCTCGCCCCGACCGGTGGGACGCTCGTCCTGCCCGAGTCCCAGCAGGGCGTCGCGACCGCGCTCTCCGGCTCGGCGCCGGCGTACTTCTACCTCGTCGTCGAGGCGCTCGTCGACGCTGGGGTCGCGCGCGGGCTGACCCGCTCCGACGCCCTCGTTCTCGCCGCGCAGGCCGCCCGCGGGGCCGGCGCCATGCTCGTCGAGACCGGCGAGGAGGCCGCGCTGCTGCGGGCCTCGGTCACCTCGCCCGGAGGGTCGACGGCCGCCGCGCTCGCGCGGCTCGAGGCCCACGGCGTGCGGCACGCCTTCGCCGACGCGGTGGAGGCATGCGCCGACAGGGCCGGCTGATGGTCGGCGGCTGGGCCGTGCGCCGCCTCACCCCCGACGAGTGGCAGCTGCACCGCGCCGTCCGCCTCGCGATGCTGCTCGACGAGCCGCGTGCCTACGGGAGCAGCTTCGGCCGCGAGGTCGGGTTCGACGAGGCGACGTGGCGCGAGCGGCTCGGCCACCCCGTCTTCCTCGCCGCACGTGGGGACGGGCTGCCGCTCGGCGCGGCGACCCTGTACACCCCGCAGCCCGGGGGTGAGCCCGAGATCGTGGCGATGTGGGTCGCCGGTCACGCCCGGGGCAGCGGCGTCGCCGACGCGCTCGTCGAGGCCTGCGTCGCGGAGGCTGCGCGCCGGGGCGCCTCGCGGGTCCTGATGCACGTCATGGCGGACAACCCGCGGGCCGCGGCGATGTACGCCCGGGCCGGGTTCTCCTTCGACGGGGTGCGGGCCGAGGACGACGAGGCGTGCGAGCGGATGAGCCGCGACCTGCGGTCGACCGGGTGAACAATCCGTGACCCGGCAGGGCAATTCGGGCCCGGGGATGAGAGACTCGCGCCATGAGTGAGATCACCGTGCGCGCACTGACCGAGGACGAGTGGGCGACCTACCGCACCCTTCGGCTGGAAGCGCTGCAGGAATCTCCTGAGGCCTTCGTCGCCGACCACGCGACCGAGGCGGCCGAGCCGGAGGAGTTCTGGCGGACGCGGATGTCCCGCAGCGTCCGCCTCGTGGCAGAGGTCGACGACGAGCTGGTGGGCGTCGCGAGCCTCGGTACCGCCCACGGCGGCGACGACGCCACCGCCGGGCAGCTCTTCGGCCTCTGGGTCGCACCCGCCTGGCGGGGCAAGTCCGTCGCGGCCAACCTCGTGAGCCAGGGCGCCCGCATCGCCGAGCAGCGCGGCTTCGGCCAGCTCTTCTACTGGGTCGGCTCCGACAACGGTCGGGCCGTGGCCTTCGCGTCCAGCTTCGGGTTCCGTCCCACCGACGAGCGTCGGGCCATGCGCACCGCCTCCGATGCCGGAGGCGAGGAGGAGATCGCCCTGGTCCTCGCCCTCGGCGACGACCGCGGCTGACCCCTCACCGGAAGAGGGAGGCCGCCTCGACGAGGCCGTCGCGCACGAGCATGAGCTCCTCGCGGGTGCCCCGGCTCACCGGCACGGTGGCGCACAGGGCGACCCTTTCCCGCCACCCCCGACCGGGTACCGGGACCGAGCAGCCGGCCAGCCCGGCCTCCGTCTGCTGGAAGTTCAGGACGTACCCCTGCTCGCGGATCGCCGGCAGCTCGGCGATGAGGGCGGACACCGAGTCGGTCGTCCACGGGGTCTCCTTGGGAAGTCGTTCGCCCGGGAACAGGGCGGCGACCTGGTCGTCCGAGTAGTCGGACAGCAGCAGCTTGCCGGCCGAGATCGCGTGCGCCGGACGGAAGTACCCCGCGGTCAGCTGGGCCCGGACCGCCCGGTCCGGCTCCCTGCCGTCGAAGAAGACGATGTGCGAGCCGACGAGTGCGCCGACGTGGACCGTCTCGCCGGTGAGCTCGACCGCCTTGTCGATGACGGGTCGGAAGCGCACCCGGTCGACGAGGTCGAGACCCCGGGGGCGCGCCAGGTCGACCAGGACCGGCCCGGGGTAGTACCCGCGGCCCCCCGGCCCGAGCATGACGATGCCGCGGTTGCGCAGGGTGTTGAGCACCCGGTACGCGGTCGAGCGCGAGCAGCCCAGGTGCTCGGCCACCTGGGTGACGTTGACGGACTGGTGGCTGCTGAACATCGTCATCACCTGCAGCCCGGAGTCCAGCGAGGACAGGTGCGGCCCGACGGGCCGCTGGATCGTGGTGTTCCGCATGGCGAACCAATATGGCCGATCCGGCCCCCGAGGATCTCCGGTTGTTCCGCAGGGAGACATTACCCAGCGGGAGTGTTGGTGCCTCACGCCCGGTGATGGCGTACTGGTCGTCAGCCGGACCGGCTCGCCCCCTTCGCACCACCCACCCAGGAGCACACCCATGAGTCCAACCTGCCCGGATCGTTTCGCCGGCAAGGTCGTCGTCGTCACCGGATCCGCCCAGGGGATCGGTGCGCAGGTCGCCGAGCGGGCGGCTGCCGAAGGGGGGAGCGTCCTCCTCGTCGACCGCTCGCCCCTCGTCGCAGAGGTCGTCGAGCGCATCGTCGCCGCCGACGGCATTGCCTCCTGCCTGGAGACCGACCTCGAGCAGTGGTCGGGCGCCGAGGAGCTGCGGGCGACCGCCGTCGAGCGGTACGGCCGCATCGACGTCCTCGTCAACAACGTGGGCGGGACGATCTGGACCCGGCCGTACGAGGAGTACGAGCCGGAGCACATCCAGCGGGAGATCAGCCGCTCCCTCTTCCCGACCCTCTGGTGCTGCCGCGCGGTGCTCCCGTCGATGGTCGAGCGGGGGAGCGGCGTCATCGTCAACGTCTCCTCGATCGCCACGCGCAGCATCAACCGCGTGCCCTACGCCGCGGCCAAGGGTGGCGTCAACGCGCTCACGGCCTCGCTGTCCTTCGAGGCCGCGTCGAAGGGGGTCCGCGTCGTCGCGACCGCCCCCGGCGGGACCGAGGCGCCGGCGCGCCGGGTCCCGCGCAACGACACCGAGCTCGGCGCCCGGGACGACGAGTGGTACCAGCAGATCGTCGACCAGACCGTCGACAGCACCCACGTCGGTCGCTACGGGACCCTCGCCGAGCAGGCCGCCCCGATCCTCTTCCTCGCCTCCGACGAGGCGTCCTACATCACCGGCAGCGTGCTGCCGGTCGGCGGCGGCGACCAGGGCTGACCCGCCCCCACGCGTTCCTGCACCACCCCTTCCCCATCCCATCCCCTGAACAACGGAGTTCTCATCATGGACAACCTCCTGCGCGCCATCGGGCGCATCCCCGGGGCGCTGATGATCGTGCCCCTCTTCCTCGGCGCGCTCATCAACACCGTCGCCCCGGACGTGCTCGGCATCGGCTCCTTCACCACCGCCCTGTTCAAGGAGGGCGCGGCGGTCCTCATCGGTCTGTTCTTCATGTCGATCGGCTCGCAGATCAACGTCAAGGCGGCCCTGCCCTCGGTCGAGAAGGGCATCGTCATGCTCCTCGCCAAGTACGGCGTCGCGGTCGTCTTCGGCCTCGGGGTCGCGTGGGTCATGCCCGACGGCACCCTGTGGGGTCTGCTGCCGCTGGCGATCATCGCCGGCATGTCCAACTCCAACGGCTCCCTCTACGTGGCGCTCACCAGCCAGTTCGGCAACAAGACCGACAAGGGCGCCATCTCGATCCTCTCGATCAACGACGGGCCCTTCCTCACCATGGTCGCCATGGGCGCAGCCGGCCTGGCGAGCTTCCCGATGATGGCGCTGTTCGCCGCGATCTTCCCGATGCTCCTCGGCTTCATCCTCGGCAACACCAGCCAGATCGCGCGGGACTTCCTCGCGCCGGGCGAGAAGCTCATCATCCCCTTCGCCGCCTTCGCCCTGGGCGCGGGCATCGACTTCCGGGTGCTGGCCGGTGCCGGTGCCATCGGCGTCCTGCTCGGCCTGCTGACCGTCGTCCTCTCCGGCGGCGCGGCCGTCGGCGGCCTCTACCTGTGGCACCTGCTGCGTCGCCACCCCCAGCCCACGCGCAATGTCCTCGCGGGCTTCTGCGAGGCCTCGACGGCGGGCAACGCGATCGCCACGCCGCTGGCCGTCGCGACGATCGACCCGTCGCTGGCCG
This sequence comes from Janibacter terrae, assembly GCF_039636765.1. NCBI lineage: Bacteria > Bacillati > Actinomycetota > Actinomycetes > Micrococcales > Intrasporangiaceae > Janibacter > Janibacter terrae. The sequence continues at coordinate 3,252,199 of NZ_CP144167.1, read as the reverse complement.
GGATCCAGGCGACGGCGACCGCGCAGGTCGCGGCGGCCGTGGTCACGACCGCCTTCACGATGCCCTTCGCCGTGGCCTACCTCGCCAAGTGGCAGCGCCGCCGCGGCATCACCCCGGAGGCCGAGGAGGCGCTGTACGAGGGCACCGCTCCCGCGAGCGTCCCCGCCCCGGCCACGGCCTGAGCGAGGGACCCGCACGAGGCGTCTCGTCCCCCTTCGACGAAGGGGGACGAGGCGCCTCGCCACGTCCGCGCCCTGCAGTGCAGTGCCACGGGCGGTCTCAGGGTCGTGCGGCCATCCGCTCGATGAGGGTGGTGGGGCCGCTGACGATGATCAGGTCGCCGCTGCGGACCTTCGTCTCCGGCCGGGCGTAGGTGAAGTCCTGGCCGGGCGACTTCACGCCGACGACCGTCACCCCGTATTTGCTGCGGATCGCGGACTGCTCGAGGGTGAACCCGATCGCCTCCGCCGGCGGGGTCATCTTGACGATCGCGAAGCCGTCGTCGAACTCGATGTAGTCCATCAGGCGGCTGCCGATGAGGTGGGCCAGGCGCTTGCCCGACTCGATCTCGGGGGAGAGCACGTGGTGCACGCCGATCCGGTTGAGGATCCGGGCGTGCTCCGGGCTGACCGCCTTGGCCCACACCTTGGGGGCCTCGCCGTCGATGAGGTTGACCGCGGCGAGGACGCTCGCCTCGATCGAGGACCCGATCCCGAGGACGCTGGCGGAGAACGTGTGCGGCTTGATCTCCTCGATGGCCTGGACGGAGGTGGCGTCGCCCTGCACGATGCGTCCGACCCGCCCGAGGTAGCTCTCCGCCAACGACGGGTCGAGCTCGAGCGCCGTGACGCGGTTGCCCAGCCGGTGCAGCTCGGTGGCGACGGCACCGCCGAATCGTCCGAGGCCGATGACGAGGACGTCCTCGTTGTGCAGACGCATGCGGGGCACGCGGTCCTCCGTTTCGTCGGGGTGGTCGTGGAGAAAACCCTATATCCGGGTAGCGTCCAACCCATGAGCACGCAGGTGTGCGCCATCTGGGGCGAGGACTTCACCAGATACGACTTCGGTCCCGGGCACCCGATGGCACCGGTGCGTCTCGACCTCACGGCGCGACTGTGCCGCGAGCTCGGGGTCTTCGACGACGTCGAGGTCGTCGACGTCGACGTGGCCACCGACGAGGTGCTCGCCACCGTCCACTCGCGCGCGTACGTCGACGCGGTCCGCGCCGGCTCCGCGGACCCCGCGAGCGCCGACGGGACGTGGGGCATCGGCACCGACGACGTCCCGGCCTTCGTGGGGATGCACGAGGCGAGCGCGCGGATCGTGGCCGGCTCGGTCGAGGCAGCGCGCCGGGTGTGGGTCGGCGAGGCCGAGCACGGGGTGAACTTCACCGGGGGCATGCACCACGCGATGCGCGAGCGGGCCGCAGGGTTCTGCGTCTACAACGACATCGCTGCCGCGATCCAGTGGCTGCTCGACCAGGGCGTCGAGCGCGTGGCCTACGTCGACGTCGACGTCCACCACGGCGACGGCGTGCAGGAGATCTTCTACGACGACCCTCGGGTGCTCACGGTCTCGATCCACGAGTCGGGACGCACCCTCTTCCCCGGGACCGGATGGCCGGGCGACACGGGTGGGCCCGGGGCCGAGGGCACCGCGGTCAACGTCGCCCTCCCGCCCGGGGTGACCGACGGCCCGTGGTTGCGCGCCATCACCGCGGTGGCGGCCCCGGTCGTGCGCGCCTTCGAGCCCCAGATCCTGCTCACCCAGCACGGATGCGACACCCACCGCGAGGACCCGCTCGCGCACATGTCCCTCACGACCGACGCCCAGCGCCAGGCCGCGGTCAACCTGCACCGCCTCGCCCACGAGGTCTGCGACGGACGGTGGGTCGCCTTCGGCGGGGGCGGCTACGACCTGGTCGGGGCGGTGCCCCGCGCCTGGACCCACCTCACCGCCATCGCCGCCCACAAGCCGATCCCGGCGGACACCCCGATCCCGGAGCCCTGGCGCGCGCACGTGGAGAAGATCTCGGGGGAGCGCGGCCCGGAGCGCATGGGCGACCTGGAGCCGCAGGACCTGCCGATCTGGGTGCAGCCGTGGAGCATGGGCTACAACCCGCACAGCGGCGTGGACCGGGCGATCATGGCCGCCCGCGAGGCGGTCTTCCCGCTCCACGGTCTCGACGTCTGGTACGAGTAGGACCGATTTTCCGCCGCTTCCCGGCGTGTCGGGTGGACGGCGGGGGGTGAATCTGCCCTCCAGTCTTCACAGTCGTCACATCTGCCCCTATGGTTGTCATCTGCGGGGCTCGTTGACGTCTGCCGACATGGGTCGGTGGTGCGGCCCTGCGGAGATGTCGAGGTGATCATGTCCAACGATCGACTGGGTGAGGTGCACTTCCTCACAGTGGCTGAGGTCGCGTCGATCATGCGGGTGTCGAAGATGACCGTCTACCGCATGGTCCACAACGGTGACCTGCCGGCCGTCCGCGTCGGTCGTAGCTTCCGAGTCCCCGAGGACGCGGTGCACACCTACCTCGAGACGTCGTTCATCGAGACGGCCTGAGAGCTCTGGCCCGACCCGTCCCGACTCCCCGGGCGCGAGCCTCCCGCGGGAGTCGGGTAAACTCTGCCGTCTGACTCGTACTCGGTGGGGCCTGCGCCGCAAGGCCGGCATCGCTCGAGCCACCACCGAAAGCACCGATCAACACCGAAGGACGTCCGCATGGGTTCTGTCATCAAGAAGCGTCGCAAGCGCATGGCGAAGAAGAAGCACCGCAAGTTGCTGCGCAAGACGCGCCACCAGCGTCGCAACAAGAAGTGACCCGCACGAAGGGGGCCCCGACCGGATGACCGGTGGGGCCCCCTTCGTCGTCCCCGTCGTGATCCCGATCTCTCCGCGCCCGCCAGGCGGCTGAACGGCCCCCCGCGCAGGGCCGCGTGACTAGGCTGCCCACAGTGCCCCGACCCACGGGTCCATCTCCACAGGAAGGTGTCCCGGTGCCCGAGACCGTCCTCATCGCAGGCGTCTCCCGCCACCTCGGCGGTGCCTTCGCCCGACGGCTGAGCCGCGACGAGTCCGTCGGCCGGATCATCGGCGTCGACGTGGTGCCGCCACGCCACGGCATCGGCCGCGCCGAGTTCATGCGCGCCGACATCCGCAGCCCGCTCATCAGCCGGATCATCGCGGGCAACGACGTCGACACCGTCGTGCACATGGCGGTCATCGCCACGCCGCGCGCCGGCGGTGGTCGGGCGACGCAGAAGGAGATCAACGTCATCGGCACGATGCAGCTCCTCGCGGCGTGCCAGCGGGCCGAGTCGGTGAGCAAGCTGGTCGTGAAGTCGACCGCCGGGGTCTACGGGTCGAGCCCACGTGACCCCGCGATGTTCACCGAGGACATGTCCGCCAAGCGGATGCCCAGGTCAGGCTGGGCCCGCGACAGCGTCGAGGTCGAGGGCTACGTGCGCGGCCTGTCACGACGGCGCCCGGACATCGAGATCACGACGCTGCGCTTCGCCAATGTCATCGGCCCACGCATCCGCACCGCTTTCACCGACCACTTCAGCCTCCCGGTGATCCCCATCCCGTTCGGGTACGACGCGCGCCTGCAGTTCGTCCACGAGGACGACTGCGTCGCGGCGATGGCCACGGCGGTCGGCCTCCCGGGGCTCGGCGCGGTCAACGTCGCCGGCGACGGGATCATCACCGCCAGCCAGGCCGCCAACCTCGCCGGCCGTCCCTATGCGCTCGTGCCGCGGGCCGCGACCGGCATGGTCACCGACCTGGCCAAGAAGTTCGGCCTCATCGACATCGGCTCCGACCAGCTCGACCTGCTGAGCTTCGGCCGGGGTCTGGACACCACCCGCATGCGCGAGCACCTCGGCTTCGAGCCGGCGTACACGACCCGGGCCGCCTACGAGGACTACGCCCGGGCGACGAAGGGCCGGGTCATGGACCGCCTGCCCTTCGCGCAGCCCGGCTGGTCCGCAGTCCAGGCCGCCGAGGCCGCGATGCGCGCCGTGGCGCCCACACCCGAGAGCGAGAAGTGATGGCCGACCGTACCGCCAAGAAGTCCACGGCCAGGAAGACCGCCACGAAGAAGAGCGCGACGGCTTCCGCGAAGGCCGCCGCGAAGAAGGCCGCCGCGAAGAAGACGACGGCGAAGAAGACCACGGCGAAGAAGACCACGGCGGCCTCCGCGCCGCGCTCCAGCGTCGCCCTCGCGGCCGACCGCGCCGGGGGCGAGCGGGCTCGTCGTCGCACCACGCCGCTGCTCACCGGTCCCTCGGCGGAGGTGCCGTCGGCCCCGGCCGCGCGCAGCACCACGCCAGCCCGCCCCAAGAAGCCCCGGCCGCCCCGCAAGCCCAACCTCACCGTCGTGCCCGGCCCGGACGGCGGGCCACCCACCGTCCGGCGCACGACGGCGAAGCCCGCGGCCGGTCGCCGCCGACCGCCGGCCCGCAGGAGCACCTCCACCGCAGCGCGCCCGTCCGCCACGACCCCGCAGCAGCAGTCGCGGTCCGCGTCGACCGGCACGCCCGACTCCGGCCAGACGATCGTGCCGGGCCTGGCGGAGCTGCTGTCGGTGCTGCTCTCCGCCGGTCAGCTGACCTCGCGCACGCTCGGCCAGGCGGCCGGCGCTGCGGCGGGTGAGGAGTGGGAGCGGCGCTTCGCCGAGACGCTGCACTTCCTCCAGCGTCGGGTCAGGGGCGACTACGCGGTCGACGACTTCGGCTTCGACGAGGACTTCACGATCCACACGGTCTTCCCCGTGCTGCGCCTGCTCAAGGACAAGTGGTTCCGCGTCGAGGTCCGGGGGATCGAGAACATCCCGGCCGACACCGGTGCGCTCCTCGTCTCCAACCACTCGGGCACCATCGCGATCGACTCGGTCATCACCCAGCTGGCGATCCACGACGCCCACCCGCAGCGCCGCTTCCTGCGGATGCTCGGCGCCGACCTCGTCTTCCAGCTGCCGGTCGTGGGCGACTTCGCCCGGAAGACGGGCGCGACCCTGGCCTCCAACGCCGACGCGGAGCGCCTGCTGCGCGGTGGTGAGCTCGTCGGCGTGTGGCCCGAGGGCTTCAAGGGCGTCGGCAAACCCTTCCGTGAGCGCTACAAGCTGCAGCGTTTTGGTCGGGGTGGCTTCGTCTCGGCGGCGATCCGCTCGGAGGTGCCGATCATCCCGTGCTCCGTCGTCGGGGCCGAGGAGGTCTACCCGATGATCGGCAACATGAAGACGCTCGCCCGCCTCGTCGGCGCCCCCTATGCCCCGATCACGCCCTTCTTCCCGCTGCTGGGACCGCTCGGTCTGATCCCCCTGCCGAGCAAGTGGATCATCGAGTTCGGCGAGCCGATCGACACCGCCTCCCTCGGACCGGCGGCGGCGGACGACCCGATGCTCGTCTTCGAGCTGACCGACCAGGTGCGCGAGACGATCCAGCAGACCCTGTACTCGGTCCTCGTCACCCGTCGCTCGGTCTTCTTCTAGGAGCAGGTATGGATGCATTGCCCGGCGCCCGGGTCGTCATGATCGGCCGGCAGGGCTGCCACCTGTGCGAGATCGCACGGGGGGTCATCGAGGGGGTCGTCGCCGAGACCGGCGACAGCTTCGCCGAGGTCGACATCGACGCGGACCCGCGTCTGGCCCGGTACACCGAGGAGGTGCCGGTGACCTTCGTCGACGGCCGCCAGCACGACTACCACCGGGTCGACGAAGGGAGGCTGCGCGCCGCCCTTCGCCCCTGAGGGGACGCGTCCGCCCCCGCTGGTCTCGCCTGACGGCTGACTTTGTGCATTTGTTCACAAGAGCGTAATCTCGATCCTGTTCGGTCGTCAGGCGCCGCGCCCCCCGACCGGGAGAGGAGCCGAGGGCAACCGTGTCCGTCGATCAGACCGCCAAGCGGGACATCCCCGACGCAACGGTCGCGCGACTCCCCGGATACCTGCGGGCACTCGGCCAGATGACCTCCCAGGGCGTGCTGTCCGTCTCCTCCGAGGAGCTCGCCCACAGCGCCGGTGTCACCTCGGCCAAGCTGCGCAAGGACCTCAGCCACCTCGGCTCGTACGGCGTCCGCGGCGTCGGCTATGACGTGGCCCACCTGAACTACCAGATCTCCCGGGCGCTCGGCCTGACCCACGACTGGCCCGTGATCATCGTCGGGATGGGCAACCTGGGCCGCGCGCTCGCCTCCTACGGCGGGTTCGCCACCAAGGGGTTCAAGGTCGTCGCCCTGCTCGACCGCGACCCGCTCGTCGTCGGCGAGAGGCTCGACGACCTCGCGATCCAACCGATGGACGCGCTCGACGCGCTCGTCCGTCCCGGCGAGGCCTGCATCGGGGTCATCGCGACCCCCGCCGGCTCCGCCCAGGAGGTCGCCGACCTCCTCGTCGCCGCGGGGGTCAGCTCGATCCTCAACTTCGCCGCCACGGCCATCCAGGTCCCCGAGGGAGTCCACATGCGCAAGGTCGACCTGTCCACGGAGCTGCAGATCCTCGCCTTCCACGAGCAACAGCGCTTCGGGGCCAGTCCAGAGGACTTCCTGGAAGGGGCCGCCAGATGAGTCTGCTCGCCTTCGGGCTCAACCATCGTCGGGCCCCGATCTCCGTCCTCGAGCGGGCGGCGCTCGACGAGTCCAGCCTCGCCGCGATCATCGCGGCGGCGACCGCCAGCCCCGACATCACCGAGCACCTCGTCGTCGCGACGTGCAACCGCACCGAGGTCTACGCCGAGGTCAGCGCGTTCCACGGGGCCGTGGCCGACCTCACCGAGGCGATGACGTCCTCGACGGGCATCACCCACGACGACCTCAAGGCCCACCTCGACCTGCACTACGGCGACGCCGCCGTCGCCCACGTCTTCAACGTCGCCGCCGGGCTCGACTCGATGGCGGTGGGGGAGTCGCAGATCCTCGGGCAGCTGAGGGACGCGCTCGGCCGCGGCCAGAGCGAGGGTCATGTCGGCCCGAGCCTGAACTCCCTCGTCCAGCAGGCCCTGCGCACCGGCAAGCGGGTGCACAGCGAGACCGCCATCGACGAGGTCTCCCGCTCGCTCGTCGGCGCCGGTCTCGACGCCGCCCGGGAGCACCTCGGCGACCTCGAGCAGGCGCACGTGCTCGTCGTCGGTGCCGGCGCCATGAGCGCCCTGGCGGCCACCAGCTGCGTGCGTCGCGGCGTCGCCGAGCTGACCGTCGTCAACCGCACCCACGAGCGGGGCGCGGCGCTGGCCGAGCGCCTCGGCGGGTCGGCCCGCCCCGCCCACGAGCTCGTCGACGCGCTCGCCGACGCGGACGTCGTCATCTCGTGCACCGGCTCGACCGGTCTGGCCATCACCCTGCCCGACGTCGCCGACGCGCAGGTCGCCCGCGGCGGTCGCCCGCAGGCCTTCATCGACCTCGCCCTCCCGCACGACGTGGCCCACGAGGTCGCCGACCTGCGTGGCGTCACCCGCCTCGGTCTCGCCGACCTCGGTGACCTGCTCGGCTCCGACGGCCGCCTGCCCGAGGTCGAGCAGGCGCGCGCGATCGTCGGTGACGCCGTCACCCAGCACCTCGGCAAGCGCGCGGCGAGCATCGCCGGACCCACGGTGCGTGCGCTGCGCACCGCCGCCCAGCAGGTCGTCGAGCGTGAGCTGACCCGCCTGGACCAGCGAACCCCGGACATGTCGGGGGCCGACCGTGCCGAGGTCGAGCTCGCCGTCCACCGCATCGTCGAGAAGCTCCTGCACCAGCCGACCGTGCGCGCCAAGGAGCTGGCGATCGACGGCCGCTTCGGCGAGTACGAGGACGCCCTGCGCCAGCTCTTCGACCTCCACGCCGAAGGGGGTGCCCTGTGACCGCGCTCCGCCTCGGCACGCGGCGCTCCGCGCTCGCGATGACCCAGTCCGGCCACGTCGCCGATGCCCTGCGGGCAGCCGGCCACGAGGTCGAGCTCGTCGAGGTCGTCACCGAGGGCGACACCAACCGCGCCTCGCTGGCCAGCATGGGCGGGACCGGTGTCTTCGCCAGCGCGCTCCGCGAGGCCCTGCACGCGGGTGAGATCGACCTCGCCGTGCACTCGCTCAAGGACCTGCCGGCCGTGCAGGAGCCCGGTCTCGTCGTCGCCGCGATCCCCCCGCGGGTCGACCCGCGCGACGCGCTCTGCGCCCGAGACGGACTGGCCCTGGGCGAGCTCGGCGAGGGGTCGGTCGTCGGGACCGGGTCCCCGCGCCGTCGCGCCCAGCTGGCGGCCCTCGGGCTCGGGCTGGAGTTCCGCGACATCCGCGGCAACCTCGGCACCCGCCTCGACATGGTCGGTCCCGGCGAGGACCAGCTCGACGCCGTCGTGCTCGCGCACGCCGGGCTCACGCGGCTCGGCCTCACCGACCGGATCACCGAGCTGCTCGAGCCGATCCAGATGCTGCCCGCGCCCGGCCAGGGTGCCCTGGCCGTCGAGTGCCGCTCCGACGACGAGGTGGTGATCGCCTCCCTTCGCCCCCTCGACGACCCGGACACGCGCGCGGCCGTCACCGCGGAGCGCGCGATCCTCGCGGAGCTGAGCGCAGGGTGCGCCGCACCCGTCGGCGCGCTCGGCGAGGTCGTCGAGGACGTCGACGGCCCGGTCCTCTCGCTGCGGGCCGTGATCGCCGCGACCGACGGCACCGCGGACCTGCGCCGGTCGATCACCGGCCCCCTCACCGACGCGGAGGCCCTCGGCCGCCGCCTCGCCCGCACGCTGGTCGACGACGGCGCCCCCGCCATCGCCGACCTGTCAGCCACCCACCCCACCACCGCTTCGGAGCATGCCCAGTGACCCCCCAGCGCTCTGCCGCACCCGCCCACGTCGACGCCTCCCGCCGGCCGGCCCGCGTCGCCTTCGTCGGCGCCGGTCCCGGTGACGCGTCACTCATGACCGTCGCCGCCGTCGATCTGCTGGGTCGTGCTGACGCGGTCATCACCGACCAGCTGACCAACGAGGCGGTCGTCGGCTCGCTCACCTCGGGCGACGTCGAGATCGTCGATGCCAGCCACGGCGAGCACGGGCAGCAGCTGACCCACGCCTCCCGCGCCAAGCTCGTCGTCAAGACGGCCAAGGCGCACAAGGGCGGTCTCGTCGTGCGGCTCATGGACGGCGACCCCGCGACCTTCAACGGACTCGCCGAGGAGGCGCAGGCCCTCGTCAAGGCCGACATCGACTTCGACGTCGTCCCCGGCGTCTCGGCCGTGAGCGCCGTCCCGGCGTACGCCGGCATCCCGCTCACCGCGCGCTCCACCGGCGCGGTCCACGTCGTGAGCCTCACCGGGTCCAGGCGCGCGGACCTGTCCGCCTCGGTCGCCGACGACGTGACCCTGGTCCTGCTCGGCCTGCCCGACCACCTGGCCGCCGCCTTCGGCGACCTGCTCGCCGCCGGGCGCGCCGCGGACACCCCGGTCGCCGTGACCCGGGGCGGCACGACGACCGCGCAGACGACCCGGGCGACGACCCTGCAGGGGGCGGCCGACGCCGTCGCCGGGCTCGAGGTGCCCACGCTCGCGGTCGTCGGTTCGACGGTCGGGCTGCGCGACACCCTCTCGTGGTTCGAGAGCAAGCCGCTCTTCGGCTGGCGGGTGCTCATCCCGCGCACCAAGGACCAGGCCGGCCCGATGACCCGGCAGCTGCTCGGCCACGGCGCGACCAGCGAGGTCGTCCCGACGATCAGCGTCGAGCCGCCGCGCACGCCGCAGGCCGTCGAGCGCGCCGTGCGCGGGCTCGTCACCGGTCGCTACCAGTGGATCGGGTTCACCTCGGTCAACGCCGTCAAGGCCATCCGCGAGAAGTTCGAGGAGTTCGGTCTCGACGCCCGCGCGTTCTCCGGGTTGAAGATCGCCGCGGTGGGTGGGGTCACCGCCGACGCCCTGCGCGAGTGGGGCCTCGAGCCCGATCTCGTGCCCGACGGCGAGATGTCGGCCCGGGGGCTGCTCGAGGTCTGGCCGCCCTACGACGAGGTGCTCGACCCGATGGACCGGGTCTTCCTCCCGCGGGCCGACATCGCGACCGACACGCTCGTCGCCGGTCTGCAGGACATGGGTTGGCAGGTCGACGACGTCACGGCCTACCGCACGGTGCGGGCGACCCCGCCGCCGGCGCCGGTGCGCGACGCCATCAAGCAGGGCGCCTTCGACGCCGTCGTCTTCACCTCGTCCTCGACGGTGCGCAACCTCGTCGGCATCGCCGGCAAGCCGCACCCGTCGACGGTCATCGCCTGCATCGGTCCGGCCACGGTCAAGACCGCCGAGGAGGCCGGTCTGCGGGTCGACGTCATGGCGCCCGAGGCCACCGGCGAGAGCCTCGTCCAGGCCCTCGCCGACCACGGGCGCGAGCTGGCCGCCGCCGCCGTGGCCGCCGGTGAGGAGCCGACCCGCCCGAGCGCCCGCCGCAAGAAGTCGACGACCCGCCGCAAGGCGAAGGGGTGAGCGTGGGCGACGCAGCACCTCGCGGACCGGTCGTGCGGCCGCGACGACTGCGGGGGAGCGTCCCCCTTCGTCGTCTCGTGGCGCAGACCCGCCTGCACCCGGCGGACCTCGTCCTGCCGGTCTTCGTGCGCGAGGGGATCCACGAGCCGGTCGAGATCTCCTCGATGCCCGGCGTCGTGCAGCACACGCTCGAGTCGCTCGTCGACGAGGCGCAGGCGTGCGTGGACGCGGGCATCGGCGGGATCATGCTCTTCGGCGTGCCGGTGGCCAAGGACGCCCGGGGCTCCGGCGCCGACGACCCGCAGGGCATCCTCAACCTGGCCACGAGGGCCGTCGTCGACGCGGTCGGGGACCGCCTCGTCGTCATGACCGACCTGTGCCTCGACGAGTTCACCGACCACGGCCACTGCGGGGTGCTCACGAGCACCCTCGACGGCCGCAGCGTCGTCGACAACGACGCGACGCTCGAGCGCTACGCCGCGATGGCGATCGCGCAGGCCGAGGCCGGCTCCCACGTGCTGGGGCTCTCCGGGATGATGGACGGCCAGGTCGCGCACGTGCGCGCCGCCCTGGACGCGGCCGGCCACACCGACACGCTCGTGCTGGCCTACGCCGCGAAGTACACCTCCGCCCTCTACGGGCCCTTCCGCGAGGCCGTCCAGTCCTCGCTGAGCGGTGACCGGGCGACGTACCAGCAGGACCCGGCCAACGCGACCGAGGCGCTGCGCGAGATCGACCTCGACCTCGCCGAGGGCGCCGACATCGTCATGGTCAAGCCGGCGCAGCCGCACCTCGACATCGTCGCGGCGGCCGCCGAGGTCTCGCCCGTGCCCGTCGCGGCCTACCAGATCTCCGGCGAGTTCGCGCAGATCGTCGCTGCCGCCGAGCGCGGCTGGATCGACCGCGACGCGGCAGTCACGGAGTCGCTGCTGCACATCAAGCGGGCCGGCGCGCAGATCATCCTCACGTACTTCGCGCTCGAGGTGGCGGGGCGGCTGTGAGCGGGACGCGCTGGCTGGACGAGGACGAGCAGGAGCACTGGCGCGCGTACCTGCGCGGCGTGCGGCTGCTCGAGCGTGCCCTCGTCGACGACCTCGCGCCGCACGACATCCAGCTCACCGAGTACGAGCTGCTCTCGATGCTGTCGGAGTCGCCCGGGCAGCGCATGCGCATGTCACGCCTGGCCGACGACATCATCCAGTCGCGCTCCCGCGTCACGCACACCGCCTCGCGCCTGGAGAAGCGCGGGTGGGTGGAGCGCTGCCGCTCCTCCGACGACGGCCGGGGGGTCGAGATCCTCATGACCGACGCCGGCCGGGACGCCCTGGGCGCGCTCGCCAGCGTGCACGTGGAGTCCGTGCGCCGGCACCTCGTCGACGCGCTCACGCCCGAGCAGTTCGCGGCGCTCGGTGAGGCGATGGCGGTCGTGCGCGACCGGCTCGCGCCGGGGCACCACGAGATCGGCCTCGACGACTGAACGCACCGGCGCCCGTGATGGCAGGTGGCCCTGCCCCGTGTGCCCTCGAGGACCGCGACCTTGGGAGGATGAGGGCATGACGCTCTCGACGACCCGCTCGCAGGCCCTCTTCGACCGCGCGCGCGAGGTGATCCCCGGTGGGGTCAACTCGCCGGTGCGCGCCTTCGGCGGCGTCGGCGGCGTCCCGCGGTTCATCGAGAGCGCGCAGGGCGCGACGCTCGTCGACGTCGACGGCAACCGCTATGTCGACCTCATCTGCTCGTGGGGGCCGATGATCCTCGGCCACGCGCACCCGGACGTCCTCGCGGCGGTCACCACGGCCGCAGGCAAGGGCTTCTCCTTCGGCACCCCGAGCGAGAACGAGGTGGCCCTGGCCGCCGAGATCGTCGACCGCGTCGAGCCGCTCGAGCAGGTTCGCCTGGTCTCCTCCGGGACCGAGGCGACGATGTCCGCCCTTCGCCTGGCGCGGGGCGCGACCGGGCGCTCGGTCATCGTGAAGTTCGCCGGCTGCTACCACGGGCACGTCGACGCCCTGCTCGCGCAGGCGGGCTCGGGCGTCGCGACCTTCGCCCTGCCGGACTCGGCCGGCGTGCCCGCCTCCGCGGCGGGGGAGACGGTGGTCCTGCCCTACAACGACCTGGCGGCCGTCGAGGAGCTCTTCGCCGTGCGTGGCGAGGAGATCGCGGCGGTCATCACCGAGGCGGCCCCGGGCAACATGGGCGTCGTCCCGCCCGCGCCCGGGTTCACCGAGGGGCTGCGCCGGGTCACCGCCCGGCACGGGGCACTGCTCATCAGCGACGAGGTCATGACGGGCTTCCGCGCGAGCCGCTCGGGCTGGTACGGCCTCGAGACGGGTCCGCAGGGCGCGCACCCCGGCGGGTACGCGGGCGGGGCCCCGGACCTCTTCACCTTCGGCAAGGTCATGGGCGGCGGCTTCCCGGCCGCGGCCTTCGGCGGCCGCGCCGACCTCATGGCGCACCTCGCACCGGAGGGGCCGGTCTACCAGGCGGGCACGCTGTCGGGGAACCCTGTCGCGACCGCCGCCGGCCTGGCGACGCTGCGCGCCTGCACCGAGGACCTCTACCCGCGCCTGGAGACCACGGCCCGCACGATCGCCGACGCCGCGTCCGCGGCGCTGTCCGCCGAGGGCGTCGCGCACCGGGTGCAGTGGGCGGGCTCGATGTTCTCGATCTTCTTCCGCGAAGGGGAGGTCACCTCCTTCGCCGACGCGCAGGCCCAGGACACCGCGGCCTACGGCCGCTTCTTCCACGCCATGCTCGAGGCCGGCGTGCACCTCCCGCCGAGCGCCTTCGAGGTCTGGTTCGTGTCCGACGCCCTCGACACCTCCGCCCTGGAGACCATCAGGGCGGCACTGCCGCTCGCTGCCCGGGCGGCGGCCTCCGCCTGACCGTTCGTCTGCATTGCCCTAGGGCAATGCAGAGGTCAGGTAGAGCGCGTACTCGAGGCGGCGGCCCTGGCGCTCGACCTCGAGGACGACCTCCTCGGTGGGGGCGAGGCGCTCGAGGCTGGTGAGGAGCCCCGGCTCGCGCTGGGCGGCCCAGATCGCGAGGGTCCCGCCGGGGGACAGCTGCGCCAGGGCTGCGGCGAGGGCCTCGGGCCGGTACAGCCGCTCGTTGCCCTCGTGCAGGAGGAAGCTCGGTCCGTTGTCGACGTCCAGGAGGACCAGGTCCCACGGGCCGACCGGGGTGGCCTCGCCGCGCAGGACCCCGGCGACGTCCCCGGCGTGGACGCCCACACGGGGATGACGGGCCACGAGCCCGAGGGTGGGGGCGAGGCCGAGGCGGGCCCACTGCACGAGGTCGGCCTCGATCTCGACGACGTCGACGTGCCGCACCCGCTTGTCCTTCAGGACCTGCCAGGTGGTGAACCCGAGACCGAGGCCGGCGACCAGCACGCGCTCGGGTGCCGCCGTGCGGGACAGCGACTCCTCGGCGAGCCTGGTCTCGGTGGAGGTGTCGAGGCTGTCCATCGCGAAGGTCCCCGCGATGATCAGCTCGTGCACGACGCCCCCGTCGGGATCTGCTCGCTCGCGCAGCGCGATCTCCCCCCGGGGCGTGGTCGCCGAGACGATCGTCTCCGCGGCGGGTGAGTCGTCCATGAGGGCCTCCTCGGCGCGGTGTCCCGCGAGGTTATTGCGACGGACGTGTTGCCTATTACGGCACGGTAACCGGACCAAGGTCACATGGCGAAGGGCGGAACCGGTGGCGTGTGCCCGCTCACAAGGCGGTACCTTGACCCCGTGGCTACTACGACCCTCCCCGCGAAGAAGAAGGGGGTGGCGTCGTCCTCGATCGGGCTCAAATTGCTCATGGCAGGCACTGGCGTCATCTTCATCCTGTATGTGCTCCTGCACATGTACGGCAACCTGAAGGCCCTGGCCGGTCAGGAAGCCTTCGACGAGTACGCGCACCACCTGCGGACCTTCGGGGAGCCGATGCTCCCGTACGAGGGCCTGCTGTGGATCGTGCGCATCGTCCTGGTCCTCGCGCTCGTCGGGCACGTCTACGCCGCGCTGAAGCTCATGGGGCGCAACAACGCCGCCCGCCCGGTCAGGTACCAGGTGAAGAAGAACGTCCACTCGACGCTCGCCTCGCGCACCATGCGCTGGGGTGGCCTCGCCCTCCTGGCCTTCGTGGTCTTCCACCTGATCCAGTTCACGATCGTCAAGCCGAACCTCTACGGTGCGGCCGACGCGGCGGCCATCAAGGAGTCGCCGTACGTGATGATCAGCGCGGCGTTCGCGACGTGGTGGGTCCTGCTCATCTACGTCATCGCCATGGTCGCGCTCGGCATGCACCTCTACCACGGCGTCTACAGCGCCTCGCAGACGATGGGTCTGAACAACACCGCCAGGGCACGTGCGCGCGCCCGGGTGATCGGCACCGTCATCGCTGCGGTGATCGTGGTCGGGTTCCTCGTCCCGCCCGTCTACATCTTCATCGACAGTCTCTGAGCAGGAGCCTCCTCACCATGACCGACACTCTCAGCGAGTACTTCTCCGAGGGCGCGCCCGTCGCGGACACCAAGGCGCCCGACGTCGACATCAACGCGATGTGGACGCAGCACCAGTTCGACTCCGCACTGGTCAACCCGTCCAACCGTCGCAAGCTCGACGTGATCATCGTCGGTACCGGCCTCGCCGGTGCCTCGGCCGCCGCCACGATGGGCGAGGCCGGCTACAACGTCAAGAGCTTCTTCTACCAGGACAGCGCCCGCCGCGCGCACTCCATCGCCGCGCAGGGTGGCATCAACGCCGCGAAGAACTACAACGACGACGGCGACTCCGTCTACCGCCTCTTCTACGACACGGTCAAGGGCGGCGACTACCGCAGCCGCGAGACCAACGTGTACCGCCTGGCCCAGGTCAGCGCCAACATCATCGACCAGTGCGTCGCCCAGGGCGTCCCCTTCGCCCGCGAGTACGGCGGTCTCCTCGACAACCGCTCCTTCGGTGGCGTCCAGGTCGCCCGGACCTTCTACGCGGCCGGCCAGACCGGTCAGCAGCTGCTCATCGGCGCCTACCAGGCCATGGAGCGCCAGGTCGCCAAGGGCACGGTCACCGAGTACAGCCGCCACGAGATGCTCGAGGTCGTCATCGTCGACGGTGTCGCCCGCGGCATCATCGCCCGCGACATGGTCACCGGCGAGATCGAGACCCACCTGGCCGACGTCGTCGTGCTCGCCACCGGCGGCTACGGCAACGTCTTCTTCCTCTCCACCAACGCGATGGGCTGCAATGTCACGGCCGCGTGGCGGGCGCACCGCAAGGGCGCCTACTTCGCCAACCCGTGCTACACGCAGATCCACCCGACGTGCATCCCGGTCTCCGGCGACCACCAGTCGAAGCTGACCCTGATGTCGGAGTCGCTGCGCAACGACGGCCGCATCTGGGTGCCCAAGCGCGCCGAGGACTGCGACAAGGACCCGCGGCAGATCCCCGAGGAGGACCGCGACTACTACCTGGAGCGGATCTACCCCGCCTTCGGCAACCTCGTGCCCCGTGACATCGCCTCGCGCCAGGCCAAGAACATGTGCGACGAGGGACGCGGCGTCGGCCCGCTCGTCGACGAGGTCGACGCGGAGGGCAACCCGCGCCAGATGCGCCGGGGCGTCTACCTGGACTTCGCCGCCGCCATCGAGCGGCTGGGCCAGGCGGCCGTCGAGGAGAAGTACGGCAACCTCTTCGACATGTACGCCCGCATCACCGGCGAGAACCCCTACGAGGTGCCGATGCGGATCTACCCCGCCGTGCACTACACGATGGGTGGCCTGTGGGTCGACTACGACCTGCAGACGTCGGTCGAGGGCCTCTTCTCGATCGGTGAGTCCAACTTCTCCGACCACGGGGCCAACCGCCTGGGCGCCTCCTCGCTCATGCAGTGCCTCGCCGACGGCTACTTCGTCCTGCCCAACACCGTCCGGGACTACCTGGCCAAGGGCCCGTTCGACAAGATCGCCGAGGACCACCCGGCCGTCGTCGAGGCGAAGACCGCGGTCACCGACCGGATCGAGAAGTTCCTCTCGATCAACGGTGAGCGCAGCGTCGACTCCTTCCACCGCGAGCTCGGCAACATCATGTGGGAGTACTGCGGCATGGAGCGCACGGACGAGGGCCTGCGCAAGGCCATCGGCCTGATCCGCGCGCTCAAGGACGAGTTCTGGACCAACGTCCGGGTGCTCGGCAGCGCGGACTCGCTCAACCAGAGCCTCGAGAAGGCCGGCCGGGTGGCCGACTTCCTGGAGCTCGGCGAGCTCATGTGCATCGACGCGCTGCACCGCCGAGAGTCCTGCGGCGGTCACTTCCGCGCCGAGTCCGTGACCGAGGACGGCGAGGCCCTGCGCCACGACGACGAGTTCGCGTACGTCGCGGCCTGGGAGTTCGGCGAGGACGCACCCGTCCTGCACAAGGAAGACCTGAACTACAAGTTCATCGAGCTGAAGCAGCGGAGCTACAAGTGAGCATGGAACTGACCCTCAAGATCTGGCGCCAGGCCGGACCCACGGCGAAGGGCGAACTCGTCACCTACCAGGTCGCGGACATCTCCCCGGACATGTCCTTCCTGGAGATGCTCGACGTCCTCAACGAGCAGCTGATCGGCGAGGGCACCGAGCCGATCGCCTTCGACAGCGACTGCCGCGAGGGCATCTGCGGCATGTGCGGTCTGATGATCTCCGGTGAGGCCCACGGCCCCGAGCGGACGACCACCTGCCAGCTGCACATGCGCTCCTTCCGCAGCGGCGAGACCATCACGATCGAGCCGTGGCGGGCCAACGCCTTCCCGGTGATCCGTGACCTCGTCGTCGACCGCAGCGCCTTCGACCGGATCATCCAGTCCGGCGGCTACGTCTCCGTCAACACCGGTGCCGCCCCCGAGGCGCACTCGGTGCCGGTGCCGAAGGAGAAGGCCGACCGCGCCTTCGACTCCGCCAAGTGCATCGGCTGCGGCGCCTGCGTCGCGGCCTGCCCCAACGCCTCGGGCATGCTCTTCCTCGGCGCCAAGGTCACCCACCTGGGTGAGCTGCCGCAGGGTCAGCCCGAGCGTGGTGGCCGCGTCGTCAAGATGCTCGAGACGCACGACCTCGAGGGCTTCGGCGGGTGCACCAACATCGGCGAGTGCGCCGCTGCCTGCCCCAAGGAGATCCCGCTCGACGTCATCAGCACGCTCAACGCGGACCTGCGCACCGCAGCCCGCGGCGGCTTCTGAGCCGAACGGCCTGACGACCGGGGGGACCGTCATGACCACGCACCACCGCGCACGGCGCCGCGCCAGCATCCTGCTGGCCGGCGCCGTCGCGCTGTCCACGGCCGGCTGCTCGTTGGTCCAGGGGGAGCCGAGCGAGACCTCCTCGACCGCACACGTGCCGCTCACGACGACCTCGACCACGGAGCCGACGTCGAGCCCGTCGACGACCGCGGACCGGGACAAGCCGTCGCCGCCGCAGCCGGCTCCGGTGCTGACCGCCGTGCGCGACCGGATGGCCACCCACGCGAACGTCACGATCGACGGCACCCTGCGCGACGTCGAGCGCGACCTCGACATCACGATCCACGCCGAGGGCTCCACCGGGGGTGTCCGCTCGCGTGTCGAGGGGGGCGGGGGCATCTCGCGGACGACGCTCACGCTGGCCGACGGCGGGACCTTCGACTCCTACGCCATCGGGTGGGACCACTACCTCAAGGTCGACCAGAAATGGCTCGACGCCACCCGGGTCAGGCTCAAGAGCCCGCTGCGCAAGAACGTCGGCCGGTGGGTCAAGGTCCCCGGCAAGAAGGGCTCGCCCGTCGACGGGGTGCGCCCCTACACCTTCCTGCGGACCTTCTACGGCGACTCCCTGACCCAGTTCGACCAGCTCAAGAGCGATGTCACCGTCGAGGAGCTCGGTGGCGAGTGGACCTACCGGATCCCGCTCGCCCGGGCCGGCGACGACGGCGGGCGGGGTGTGCAGCGCACGGTGTGGGTCTCGAGCGACCCGCAGGCACCGGAGATGCTCAAGATGACCCTCGGCAGGTACCCGGACCGCACGACGCTCACCTTCTCCCGGTGGGGGCAGAGCCGCGAGGACTTCACCGCCCCTGCGGGGGCGAGGACCCTGAAGGACGCCGACCCGGCGGACCTGGGCGGCGTCGACTACAGCTGACCCAGCCAGTCGATCCTCGTGACGAGCAGGGCGTAGCCGACGAAGGCGACGACGTCGATCACCCAGTGCGCGATGAAGAGCGGCATCGTCCGGCGCACCCTGAGGTAGACGACGCCGAGCAGCAGGCCCATCGCGATGTTGCCGACGAAGCCGCCGAAGCCCTGGTAGAGGTGGTAGCTGCCGCGCACGAGCGCGCTCGCGACGACGACCACGACCGGGCTCCAGCCGACCTCGCGCCAGCGGGTGAAGAGGTAGCCGACCATGACGACCTCCTCGAGCAGGGCGTTCTGCCCCGCGGCGAGGACCAGCACGGGCACGGTCCACCACGCCGAGGAGAGGTCGGAGGCGGCGATGGTCGTGTTGAGGCCGAGCGAGCGGGCAGCGAGGTAGAGGCCGAGCCCGGGGATGCCGATGACGGCGGCCAGGCCCAGGCCCATCGCGACGTCCCGTCCGGGCGCCCGACCGTCGAGACCGATGAGGCGGGTCGGCCGCTCGTGCTGCCGGGCGAGCAGGTGCAACGCCAGCCCCACCGGCACGAGGGCGAGGGCGATGCCCACGAGCTGGTGGGCGAGGTCGAGCCAGGGTTGGTCGGGCGTGACCGACTGGTTCATCGCCGTCACCTGACCGGACAGTCCACCCTCAGCACCGAGCTTGCGCACCAGCGCGAGGGCGGACCACAGCGCGGAGGCCCCGAGCGAGACGCCGAGGAGCAGGAAGGACTCGGTCAGGGCCGTCCGGTGGGGCAGGTGCTCGGGGGCTGCGGCCATGGCACCAGCCTAGGTGTGCGAGCAGACCGCGCGCCCTACCAGGCAGGCCGCTCACGGCGCCGGCGCAGCCGTCGCCACAGCAGCAGCACCTGCACGAGCAGTGCCGCGAGCAGGACGAGCACGAGGACCACGAGGAGCGGCAGGAAGACCGCGATCAGCGAGATGCCGATCGATGCCCCGTCCTCGACGGTCGAGACCACCGGCGCCCCGAACCCGGCGGTGCCCGCGTTGACCACCGGACGTGACGCGGCCTTGCCCGCGTGCACGAGTCCCGAGACCACGACGCCGAGCAGGACTCCGACCCACGCGTGCTCCTGCATCCACGTGGACTCGTCGAGGGTGCTCGCCCCGGCCGTCGCGGCGCCCATGAGGCCGCCCATGCTCGGCCGGATGAAGGTCTGCACCGCGTCGTTGATGCTGTCCACCGCGGGCACCTTGTCGAGGGTCATCTCGGTGAGGAGCAGGACCGCGCCGATCCCGATGGCCCACCACGACTCCATCCACTCGAACCCCGTCGGCAGGACGAAGACGTCGCTGAAGCGGGCGAGCAGCGCGACGACGAGGAAGGGGATGTACGCGTTGAGGCCCGCAGCGGCGCTCAGGCCCATCCCGGTGAGTGCGGCGATCACGGGGGCGCCCCCCTTCGTCGGTGCGGGCGGAGCCCACGTGGTCGCAGCAGGTTAGCGCTGACGGGGCGGCGTGGCCGGGAACCTAGGATGAGCCGCATGAAGGTTCTCTCCGCTGTCGCCTGGCCGTACGCCAACGGCCCCCGCCACCTCGG
Organism: Janibacter terrae; assembly: GCF_039636765.1. Classification (NCBI taxonomy): domain Bacteria; kingdom Bacillati; phylum Actinomycetota; class Actinomycetes; order Micrococcales; family Intrasporangiaceae; genus Janibacter; species Janibacter terrae. The sequence goes on along the minus strand of NZ_CP144167.1, from coordinate 3,232,078 downwards.
TCACGTCGCCGGGATCGGGGTCCCCTCGGACGTCTTCAGCCGGTACATGCGGATGGCCGGCCACGACGTGCTCGTCGTGAGCGGCTCGGACGAGCACGGGACGCCGATCCTCGTGCAGGCCGACAAGGAGGGCATCTCGGCGCGCGAGTTCGCCGACCGCAACCACCGCATCATCGCCGAGGAGCTCGCCGACCTCGGCTGCTCGTACGACCTGTACACGCGCACGACCTCGCGCAACCACTACCGGGTCGTCCAGGACCTCTTCGAGCAGTGCCTGGCCAACGGCTACTTCGTCGAGCAGACCCAGCAGGTCGCGCTCGACCCGCGCACCGGCCGGACGCTGCCCGACCGCTACATCGAGGGCACCTGCCCGATCTGCGGCTACCAGGACGCCCGCGGCGACCAGTGCGACAACTGCGGCAACCAGCTCGAGCCGACGGACCTGCTGGACCCGCGCAGCAAGATCGACGGCGCCACCCCGCAGTTCGGCGAGACCGAGCACTTCTTCCTCGACCTGCCCGCCCTGGCCGACGCGCTGCGCGAGTACCTCGAGGGGCGCGAGGCGACCGGTACCTGGCGGCCCAATGTCATCAACTTCAGCCTGAACATCCTCGACGACATCCGGCCGCGGGCGATGACCCGTGACATCGACTGGGGCATCCCGCTGCCGGGCGAGCTCGGCGCGAAGTACCCGACCAAGCGCTTCTACGTGTGGTTCGACGCGGTCATCGGGTACCTGTCCGCGTCGATCGAGTGGGCCCGCCGCTCCGGCGACCCCGAGCGCTGGCGCGAGTGGTGGAACGACGAGCAGGCCCGCTCGTACTACTTCATGGGCAAGGACAACATCACCTTCCACAGCCAGATCTGGCCGGCGGAGCTGCTCGCGTACTCCGGCAAGGGGGCGAAGGGGGGAGAGCCCGGCCCGTACGGCGAGCTCAACCTCCCGACCGAGGTCGTGGCGAGCGAGTTCCTCACGATGGAGTCCAAGCAGTTCTCCTCCAGCCGCGGTCACGTCATCGGCCTGCGCCACGTCCTGCAGACCTACGGACCGGACCCGCTGCGCTACTACATCTGCGCGGCCGGCCCGGAGAACCAGGACTCGGACTTCACCTGGCCCGACTTCGTCCAGCGCAACAACTCCGAGCTCGTCGCCGGCTGGGGCAACCTGGTCAACCGCACCGCCTCGATGGTCGCGAAGAGCTTCGGCGAGATCCCGCAGCCGGGCACGCTCGAGCCGGTCGACGACGCGGTCCTCGCCCGGGTGCGCGGTGCCTTCGACGAGGTGGGTGACCTGCTCTCGCGCAACCGCCAGAAGGCCGCGCTCGCGGAGGCCATGCGCGTCGTCGGCGACGTCAACAAGTACGTGACCGACACCGAGCCCTTCCGGCTCAAGGGCGAGGACGAGCGCGAGCGCCTGGCGACGGTCCTGCACACGCTCACCCAGTGCGTCAGCGACTGCAACGTGCTGCTCGCCCCCTTCGTCCCGCACGCGGCCAACCGGGTCCACGTGGTCCTCGGGGGCGAGGGCCAGCTCGTCCCGATGCCCCGGGTCGAGGACGTCGAGGACCTCGACGGCGGTCCCGGGTACCCCGTGATCACCGGCGACTACTCGACCTTCCCCGCGTGGGCGAGCGCGCCCGTCACCGTGGGCACGCCGATCGCCAAGCCCACCCCGGTCTTCGTCAAGCTCGACCCCGAGGAGGTCGTCGCCACCGAGCGCGCGGCCATGGCGGACGACTGATGGGGGACCGGGACGAGGTCGCGCCGCGGCCGGACCCCTTGCCGGTCGCGGTCGTCGACAACCACACGCACCTCGACATCCGTCGCCGGGACGTCCCCGACGCCATCGCGCCCGAAGGGGGTGACGAGCGCAGCACCGAGGACGTCGCCGGCGCGCTCGCCGCCGCCGCGTCGGTCGGGGTCGACCGGGTCGTCCAGGTCGGCTGCGACCTCGAGGGTGCCCGGTTCGCCGTCGAGCAGGTCGAGCGCCACCCGAGCATGCTCGGCGCAGTTGCCTTGCACCCCAACGAGATCCCCGCGCTCGCCGAGGCCGGCGACCTGCAGGCGGCCTGGGACGAGATCGAGCGTCTCGCCGCGCACCCGCGGGTGCGGGCGATCGGCGAGAGCGGCCTCGACTACTTCCGCACCGGGCCGGAGGGGCACGCCGTGCAGCAGGAGTCCTTCCGCTGGCACATCGACCTGGCCAAGCGCACCGGCAAGGCCCTGCAGATCCACGACCGTGACAGCCACGACGATGTGCTGCGGGTCCTCGCGGAGGAGGGGGCGCCGGAGACGACGGTGCTGCACTGCTTCAGCGGTGACCTCGCGATGGCCCGCGAGTGCGTCGAGCGCGGCTACTACCTCTCCTTCGCCGGGACCGTGACCTTCAAGAGCGCGGCCGCCCTGCGCGAGGCGCTCGTGCACACCCCGATCGAGCAGGTGCTCGCCGAGACCGACGCGCCCTACCTCACGCCGACGCCCGAGCGCGGTCGCGCCAACGCCCCGTACCTGCTGCCGCACACGGTGCGGGTCATGGCCCGCACCCTCGGGGTCGACGTGCCGTCGATGTGCGCGGCGATCTCGGACAACAGCGAGCGCGTGTACGGCCCCTGGGCGTGATCCCGCCGGCCCCGTGACGGAGGTCATGCTCACGGGCCGCGACCCCGGCCGCGGCCCCGGATCCTCGGGAGTTCTCGCGAGCTGCGTCCCCGTCAGCGGGCGACGCCCTCCACAGGCTCCGTTACCAAAACTTGACCTGCGGGGGGCGCGTCGTGCAGGGTGGTCCGCTGTTGGCCGGAGCCGGTTTCCCCTGATCTGCCGCTGACACCGGGTCCGGCACCTCGTGGGCCCGTGTGTCCGTGGCCACCGGTGCCCGGGAAGCACAATCATCGGAGCACTGTGAGTTCACCCGCGATCCGCCGCATCACCCAGGCCGGCGTCGTCGGCGCCCTCGCCCTCGGAGTCTCGGGCGTCGTCGTCATGGACAAGTCCGTCGCCCTCTCCGTCGACGGCGACACGTCCACCGTCCACGCCTTCGGCGGCACCGTCGGTGACGTCCTGGACAAGCAGGGCATCGAGGTCGGTCCCCACGACGTCGTCACCCCCTCGGCCGAGAGCCCGGTCGACGACGGCCAGACCATCGTCGTGCGCTACGGCCGCAAGCTGACCCTGACGGTGGACGGCAAGGAGCGGGAGTACTGGACCACGGCGACGACCGTCGGCGACGCGCTCAAGCAGCTCGGCATCCGGGGCGGCGAGGACGCCGTCCTGTCCGCCTCGCGCAGCCAGTCGATCGGCCGCAACGGCCTCGACCTCGACGTCAGCACCCCCAAGGACATCACGCTCCTCGTGGGCGGCAAGCGCTCCACCGAGACCGTGACCGCGACGACCGTCAAGGCCGCGCTCGCGCAGGCCGAGGTCCGCTACGACTCCAACGACCTCGTGAAGCCGGGTGCCTCGACCGCCGTCAAGGACGGCATGACGATCCGCCTCGACCGCGTCAACCGCAGGACGACGACGCGCACCCAGGCCATCCCCTTCGACACGATCATCAAGAAGGACGCCTCCCTCTACGAGGGCACGACCGAGGTCGAGCAGGAGGGCCGCGCCGGCTCCCGCAGCACGACCTACACGATCACCTACAAGAACGGTGACGTCGTCTACACCCGCAAGGGCACCAGTACGGTGACCCAGCAGCCGGTCAAGAAGGTCGTCGTCGAGGGCACCAAGGTCAAGCCGGCCCCCAAGCCGGCCCCCGAGCCGGCCCCTGAGCCCGAGCCCACGCCGGAGCCGGCCCCCGAGCCCACCGCGCCGAAGACCACCCCGAAGACCACGGCCCCCAAGCCGCCGTCCTCGACCAACACCTCCACGAGCAGCTCCGGCCTCAACACGTCCAACGCGGCGATGTGGGACCGCATCGCGCAGTGCGAGTCGACCGGCAACTGGTCGATCAACACGGGCAACGGCTACTACGGCGGGCTGCAGTTCGACCTGCAGACCTGGCTCGGTGCCGGCGGGGGCGACTTCGCCGCCCGCCCGGACCTCGCCAGCCGCGAGCAGCAGATCACCGTGGCCAACCGCGTCTACGCCGACCGCGGTCTCCAGCCGTGGGGCTGCGCGCACGCCGCCTGACCCTCCGGGACGGTCGCTGCGCGACCTCCTCACGGGCCCCCGTGACCTCCGGGTCGCGGGGGCCCGAGCGTGTCCCGGTCCCGTCCGGGACGACATAGAGTCCCCTCATGACGTCCGACCCAGCCGGTGCCCGCAGCGACGGGAGCGGCGTCGGCCTGCTCGGCGCCACCAAGGTGCGCGAGCTCGCCGACCGCCTCGGGGTGCGCCCGACGAAGCAGTGGGGCCAGAACTTCGTCGTCGACGCCAACACGGTGCGGCGCATCGTGCGTGCCGGTGACGTGACGGCGCAGGACCACGTCGTGGAGATCGGCCCCGGCCTCGGGTCGCTGACCCTCGCCCTGCTCGAGTCCGCCGGGCGCGTCACTGCGGTGGAGGTCGACCCGGTGCTCGCGCAGGCCCTGCCGGGCACCGTCGCCGAGCTCGCACCCGCCGCGGCCGACCGCCTCGAGGTCGTCCACGGTGACGCGATGACGGTCACCGACCTGCCGGGCCCGCCCCCCACCGCACTCGTCGCCAACCTGCCCTACAACGTCTCCGTGCCGGTCGTGCTGCGCTTCCTCGAGCTCTTCCCGAGCATCGAGCGGGTGCTCGTCATGGTCCAGCTCGAGGTCGCCGAGCGCCTCGCCGCCGAGCCGGGCAGCAAGGTCTACGGCGTGCCGAGCGTCAAGGCCGCGTGGTGGACTCAGGTCAGCCTCGCCGGCCGCGTCTCCCGGAGCATCTTCTGGCCGGTCCCGAACGTCGACTCCGGCCTCGTGCGGCTCGAGCGGCGCGAGCCACCGGAGACGAGCGCGACCCGGGAGCAGGTCTTCCGGGTCGTCGACGCCGCCTTCGCCCAGCGTCGCAAGACCCTGCGGGCGGCCCTGCGGGGCATCGCCGGGTCGGGCGAGGTCGCGCAGGAGGCTCTCCTCGCGGCAGGGGTGGACCCGCGGACCCGGGGCGAGCAGCTGGACGTCGTCGCCTTCGCGCGGATCACCGAGGAACTCATGGCTAGGGTGACCACATGACCTCAGTGCTCGAGACGCCCGCCGCCGTCACGGTGCGCGCGCCGGCCAAGGTCAACCTCGAGCTCTTCGTCGGACCGCTGCGCGAGGACGGGTACCACGCGCTCTCGACCGTCTACCAGGCGGTGGGCGTCCACGACGAGGTCACTGCTGCGTACGCGGACGAGTGGGGCTGCTCGGTCCGCGGCCGCGACGCGGACAAGGTGCCGACCGACGAGTCCAACCTCGCGCTGCGCGCGGCCCGTGCCCTCGCCGAGCACACCGGCACCCAGGACCCCGTGCACCTGTCGATCCACAAGGAGATCCCCGTCGCCGGCGGCATGGCCGGCGGCTCGGCCGACGCCGCGGCCGCGCTCGTCGCGTGCGACGCGCTCTGGGGCACGGACCTGCCCAGGGAGGAGCTCGAGGAGGTCGCCGCCGGCATCGGGAGCGACGTCCCCTTCCTCCTCCACGGCGGCACCGCCGTCGGCTCCGGCCGCGGCGAGGTCGTCACGGCCGTCCTGGCGAAGGGGGTCTACCACTGGGTCTTCGTGCCCTCCGCCGCGAACGGCCTGTCGACCCCGCTCGTCTACTCCGCCTTCGACCAGCGCACCGCGGGCACCGAGATCCACGACCCGCAGCCGCGCAGCGAGCTGATGAGCGCGCTGCGCGCGGGTGACCCGCTCGCGCTCGCACCGGTCCTCGACAACGACCTGCAGCCCGACGCGGTGGCGCTGCAGCCGGCGATCGGCGAGGTCATCGAGGCCGCCATGGGCTTCGGCGCGCTGGCCGCGATCGTCTCGGGCTCGGGCCCGACCGTCGCGATCCTCGCCGAGTCCGCCGAGGGCGCGATCGACCTCGCCGTGGCGCTCACCGCCTCCGGCGTCGCCGGCGACGTCCTGCGCGCCACCGGCCCGGTCCAGGGTGCCCACATCCTGCCGACGGTGCGCACGCGCTGATGGCCACACCGCTCCTGGGCGCGGAGGCGCTCCACCTCGAGTACCCCACGCGCGTCGTCTTCGACTCGGTGAGCATCGGCATCGAGGAGGGCGACCGCATCGGCCTCGTCGGCCGCAACGGTGACGGCAAGTCCAGCCTGCTGGGCCTGCTCGCCGGCACGATCGAGCCGCAGTCGGGACGCGTGACGCGGCGCGGCGGTGTGCGGTTCGGCGTCCTGGGCCAGACCGACGACCTCGACCCCGCGTCGAGCGTGGGGCACTGCATCGTCGGCGACCGACCCGAGCACGAGTGGGCCGGCGACCCCGCCGTCCGCGACGTCATCGCCGGGCTGGTCTCGGACGTGCCGTGGGAGGCCCGCGTCGGCGAGCTCTCCGGTGGGCAGCGCCGCCGGGTCGCGCTCGCCGCCCTCCTCGTGGGCGAGTGGGACCTCATCGCGCTCGACGAGCCGACCAACCACCTCGACGTCGAGGGCATCGCCTGGCTCGCGGACCACCTCACCCGCCGCTGGGCGAAGGGGGCCGGTGGCCTCCTCGTCATCACCCACGACCGGTGGTTCCTCGACGAGGTGTGCACCGAGACGTGGGAGGTGCACGACGGGATCGTCGAGCCCTTCGAGGGCGGTTACGCCGCCTACGTCCTGCAGCGCGTCGAGCGCGACCGGATCAACGCCGCGACCGAGCAGAAGCGGCAGAACCTCATGCGCAAGGAGCTCGCCTGGCTGCGCCGCGGCGCCCCGGCCCGCACCTCCAAGCCGAAGTTCCGCATCGACGCCGCCAACGAGCTCATCGCGGACGTGCCCCCGGTGCGCAACCCGATCGAGCTGCAGCGCATGGCCGTCGCCCGCCTCGGCAAGGACGTCATCGACCTCGAGGACGCCGGCGTCGCCTTCGGTGACCGCACGATCCTGCGCGACATCACCTGGCGCATCGCGCCGGGTGAGCGCACCGGGATCCTCGGCGCGAACGGCGTCGGCAAGTCCACGCTGCTCGCGCTCGTGTCCGGTGACCTCGCGCCGACCTCGGGTCGGGTCAAGCGCGGCAAGACCGTCCGGCTCGGGTTCCTCGACCAGCAGTTCTCCCAGCTCGCCGAGATCGGCGGGGACCGCGTCCGCGAGGTGCTCGCCCGGACGAAGACGACCTTCACCATCGACGGCAAGGACCACACGCCCGCGCAGCTGCTCGAGCGGCTGGGCTTCGCCCGGGAGCACCTGTCGGCGCGCGTGGACGACCTCTCGGGCGGTCAGAAGAGGCGCCTGCAGCTGCTCCTGCTCCTGCTCAGCGAGCCCAACGTCATCGCCCTCGACGAGCCGACCAACGACGTCGACTCCGACATGCTCGCGGCGATGGAGGACCTGCTCGACTCCTGGCCGGGCACGCTCATCGTCATCTCCCACGACCGGTACCTCCTCGAGCGGATCACCGACCAGCAGTACGCGATCCTCGACGGGCGCCTGCGGCATGTCCCGGGCGGCGTCGACGAGTACCTGCGGCTGCGCCAGGCGCAGCGCTCCACGGGCGGCCCCGCGGCGATGTCCGGTGCGCCGCCGGCGGCCACGACGAAGGGGGGAGGGGCGCCCCCTTCGTCCTCCTCGGAGGAGTCGGCGGTCGACCCGGCCGCCCAGCGCGAGGCGCGCAAGGCCATGGCACGGGTCGAGAAGCAGCTGGCCAAGGTCGCGGCACGCGAGGACAGGCTGCACCACGAGATGGCCGACGCGGTGCACGACCACGCGCGGCTCGGCGAGCTCAACGCGCAGCTCGGGGAGCTCGCGGAGGAGAAGGAGCTGCTGGAGCTCGAGTGGCTCGAGGCCGCCGAGCTCTTCGGCTGAGCTACGCCTCGAAGGGTGTGAGCAGGCGCCGCAGCGCGTTGGCCAGGGCCCGGCGCTCGTCCTCGGGCATGTCGTCGAGCAGCTCGGCCTCGCGGGTCAGCAGGTCGGCCATCGCGGCGTCCACCGCCCGCTGCCCCGCCTCGGTCAGGCGGACGATGACGCCGCGGCGGTCGGTCGGCGAGGGGAGGCGCTCGACCCATCCCTTGACCGTCAGGCGGTCGATGCGGTTGGTCATCGTCCCCGAGGTCACGAGGGTCTCCTGCACGAGCCGCCCGGGGGAGAGCTGGTAGGGCTCGCCGGCGCGGCGCAGCGCAGAGAGGACGTCGAACTCCCAGCCCTCGAGCTCGTGCCGGGCGAAGGCCTGCATGCGGTCGAGGTCGAGCAGGCGGGCCAGCCGGGAGACGCGGGAGAAGACGTGGAGGGGGTCGACGTGGAGGTCGGGGCGCTCGCGACGCCAGGCCTCGACGATGGCGTCGACGTCGTCGGCGGGGTCGTGTCGGCTGCTCATCCGTCGAGAATAGCCGTCATCGTGAATCTCGACGTCAAGAGAGTGTGGTGACCTGCCAGTAGGCTCGGGGCACCGACTCGAAGGAGACAGCATGACGGTGGCGTGGGACCCGAGCAGGTACGGACAGTTCTCGAACGAGAGGGCGCGACCGTTCTTCGACCTCGTGGGGCGCGTCGACGCGGTCGACCCCGCCCTCGTCGTCGACCTCGGCTGCGGCAACGGACCCCTGACGCTCTCGCTGGCCGACCGGTGGCCCGGTGCGCGGGTCGTGGGTGTCGACAGCAGCGTGGAGATGCTCGACGCGGCCCGTGCCCTCGACACCGACGGGCGGGTCGAGTGGGTCGAGGCCGACCTGGCCGAGTGGGACATCGAGAGTCTCGGCGCCGCGCCCGACGTCATCGTGAGCAACGCTGCCCTGCAGTGGGTCCCGCGCCACCTGCCGCTCATCGAGCACTGGGTCGAGGCGCTGGCGCCCGGCGGGTGGTTCGCGCTGCAGGTCCCGGGCAACTTCGACGCACCGACGCACGCACTCATGCGCGAGACCGCAGTCGACCACCCCCGTGCGGGCGAGCTCGAGGCCGCGAGCAAGCGCTACGGCGCCGGGGACCCGTCGACCTACCTGCAGATCCTCAGCGCCCACGGCCTCGCCGTCGACGCCTGGGAGACCACGTACACGCACGTGCTCGACCCCGCGGGCGAGAGCGAGAACCCGGTGCTCGACTGGGTCTCGGGCACCGGGCTGCGCCCGATGCTGGAGGTGCTCGAGGACGAGAGCGAGCGCGAGGAGTTCATCGCGGCCTACGCCGACAAGGTCGCCGCCGCCTACCCCCGCACCCCGGCGGGGGTGCTGCTGACCTTCCGTCGGGTCTTCGCGGTGGGCCGCAAGGCCTGATCAGGCGCCGGACGCGCCCAGGCCGGCCGGCGCCGAGCGCAGGCCGGTCAGGCCGTTCCAAGCGAGGTTGACGACGTGCGCAGCGACGACCTCCTTGGCGGGTGAGCGGGTCTCGAGCCACGACTGGCCGGTGAGCGAGACCATGCCGACGAGCATCTGCGCGTACATCGGGGCGGCCTGGGTGTCGAACCCCCGCTGCTCGAAGGCGTCGGAGAGCAGGTAGGAGACCTGGGCGGCCACGTCGGACATGAGCGACGAGTAGGTGCCGGTCGGGGCCCCGCCGGCGACATCGCGCACGAGGATCCGGAACCCGTCCGACGACCCCTCGATGTAGTCGAAGAGGGCGAGCGCGGCCCGCTCGATGGTCTCCCGGTCCGACCCGCCCCGGGTGAGGGAGGTGGTGATGCGGTCCGTGAGCGTGCGCAGCTCGCGGTCGACGACGACCGCGTACAGGCCCTCCTTGCCGCCGAAGTGCTCGTACACCGCCGGCTTGGAGACCCGGGCGGTCGCGGCGATCTCCTCGACCGAGGTGCCGTCGACCCCCTTCGCCGCGAAGAGGCCACGACCGACGCTCACGAGCTGCTCGCGACGCGCGGCACCGGTCATCCGCGGACGCCGGGGTGTCGGTGTCTGGTCGTCTCGCTGGCTCATGCGTCCATTGTCGGTGACGGGCGAAGGGGGTGGGTCGACTACCCTGACCGGTGCCGCTCCGGCGGCGTTCCCCGGTTGGTCTGCCGGCAGGGCCCGCCTGACTTTGAATCAGGACTAGCGACGTAGGTTCGACTCCTACCCGGGGAGCTTCAGTCGATCTCCTCGCCCGCGAGGGCCTTGGCGGCGAGGCGCTCCTCCTCGCTCACCTCCCAGACCTCCCACGCGGCGTGCAGCGCGATGGCGATGATCCCGCAGCCGAGGACGAGGTCCGGCCAGCCCGACGAGGTCCACAGCGTGATGACGGCCATCCCGATGACGGCTACGTTGACGAGCACGTCGTTGCGCGCCGAGAGGAAGGCCGCGCGGCTGAGCGAGCCGCCCGCGTGCCGCACGCCCGCGAGCAGCCAGCCGCTCGTTCCGTTGATGACGATGGCGCCGAGCGAGGCGAGGACGACCGGCAGGACCTCAGGGGCCACGGGGTCGGAGAAGCGCCGGATGGCCTCCCAGCCGGCGACGGCGGCGGGACCGAGGATGACCAGGGCCATGCCCTTGCCCATGAGCGCCCGTCGTGCGAGCGGCCAGCCGAGTGCGACGAAGATCAGCAGGTTGATCGACGTGTCCTCGAGGAAGTCGACGCTGTCGGCGAGGAGCGACACCGAGCCCGCGACGAGGGCCACGGAGAACTCGACGAAGAAGTAGGCGAAGTTCAGCCCGGCGACGACCAGCACGACCCGCCGCAGCCGGTCGGCATCGAGGCGCGGCGGGTGCTGCGTGTCGGTCCCCATGGGCCGCAGGCTATCCCGCGCGACGCGGCCGGGCCGGGTCGGCGACAATCTCCCCGTGACGACCTCGCCCCACACCAGCCCAGTGCAGGAGAGCGGTCCCCGGCGGCGCGTCCCGTGGATCTTCCTCGGGGTGCTCGCGCTCTCGCTCGTCCCGGCCGCCATCTACTTCTGGGACGACCTCCCGGCGTTCGGCGGCGAGGATCCGCAGGTGGGTGGCCGGGTGCTGTGGAGCAGCGAGGACATCGCGGTCCAGCTCGGCCCGGACGGGTGGGTGACCCACCCGGCGGACGGCGACGGGTACGCCGCCACCAACGTGCGCACGGACGAGAGCTGGACCGTCGGTGACATGTCCTCGCAGCGCGAGATCACGCCGAAGGGGGTCATCGTCCAGGACGTCGAGGGGCAGGTCGTCCTCCAGCGTGACGGGTCGCGGTTGACGACCCGGGCGCAGGACATCGTCGAGGCCTTCGGCGACGCGGACCTGTGGCCCGGCGAGGACGTCGTCCCGGTCGGGGTGAGTGCCGATCACGTCGCCGTCCTCACCTGCCTCGCGCCCGCACCGGCCCGCCTGGTCGCCGAGGTCGAGGGCGGCACACAGGTCGTCGCGGGCATCGACCTCGAGGACGCCTCGGTCGCGTGGACGCACGACACGGGGGTGGCGTGCGGGCCGCAGGTGACGCCCTCGTACTACCCGGACACGCTGCCGGAGCAGGAGTACCTGCTCGTCGAGACCGCTGACGACGCCCGCCACGCGGTCGACCTCGACACCGGCCGGGTGGAGCGTCGCTGGACCGGCGTCCGCAGGTCCGACGTGACCGTCCACGGGGACCACGTCCTCGAGCCGGCCGGCGCGGATGCGGTCGCCTACCGCTCGCTGCCGACGGAGGAGGTCGTGGCGCGGGTCGAGTGCGACGGGGCGAGTGCGGGCGACCCGCAGCACATCAGCCGGCAGCTCGCGCCGGAGGTCACCCCCTTCGTCGCCTGCCGGGACGGCGTCCGCCTGGTCGACGAGGGCGAGGTCGTCGACAGCGGGGCCGCCCCCGTCACCGGGGTCGACGGCGAGCTGGGCTCCGAGCCGGTCGCGGTGGGCCGGACCGTCCTGCGGCGCACGGGCGACGGCGTGCAGCTCTCCGACGGGCTCACCGACGAGACCATCGGCACCCTGGACGTCCCGGAGGGCTACGAGGTCGGGCAGTTCGGGCCGGTCGGTCGGCTCATCGGGTTCGTCCGCATCGACGCCGGCGGGGAGCGCGTGACCGGTGACTACCGGGTCTTCGACGCGACGACCGGCGAGCTCGTGCTCGCCGCCGGGCCGGGGATGCGCACGGGGACCGACCTGGCCCCGTCCGGGGAGGTCCTCGTCTCTCTGGACGAGGACGCCGCGGAGGACGGAGCGCCCCGCGCCTGGGTCGCGGGCGCGCGGGAGGCGTCATGACCCGCACACCGAGCAAGGCGACCGACCTCACCAGGCTCGTCGCCGTCGTCGTGGTCGGAGCACTGCTCGCCGGGGCGGGGTTGTGGTTCTTCACGAGCCGTGGGGGCGGCGCCGTCGACGGCCGGGTCTACTACCAGGGCGACGACACCTACTCGGTGCAGCTGGGGCCCGGGGGCTGGTTCGTCCACTCCGACGACGAGGGCGGATACCTCGTCGAGCACGCGCAGGAGGGCGGGGCGTGGCAGCTGGAGGGCTCGGGGCGGCCCGAGGCGCTGACCTCCGACGGGAGGTCGGTCAGCGCGCTCGGCGGGGACGTCACGATCTCCGGTGACGGCACGCGGGTGCAGGCGCTGGCTGCGGACCTGCTCGTCGCGCACGGTGACAAGACCCTGCGGGCGGGGGAGTCGGCCGAGGTCATCGGGCTCTCCGAGGAGCACGTGGCGGTCGTGTCCTGCTTGTCCCCGGACGGCGCACCCAGGCTGGACGAGGACGGGGAGGACGGTCAGCTGGTCGTCTCCGGGGTCGCGCTCGACGACGGCGCGGTCACGTGGAGCCACGACCCGGGGGTGGCGTGCGACGCCGACCTGGCCGCATTCTACCCCACCGCTCTGCCGGAGCAGCGCTACGTGCTGCTCACGCCGCGCACGGACCGGACCGAGGCCCTCGACCTCGACACCGGCAGGATCGCCCGGACCTGGCAGGACTCGCCTCGCGGCCGCGTCGTGGTGCGCGAGGACATCGCGGTGCACCGCTCGGGCGACGAGGTGACGGCGACCTCGCTCCGCTCCGGCCGGGAGGTCGCACGGGTCAGCTGCCCGGGCGCGCGTCTCGACACCCCCGGTGACCCCGGCGGGCGGTTGTCGGCCGACGCGACGCCACTGGTGAGGTGCGGCGACTCGGTCCGGCTCTTCGACGGGTCCGGGTTCGTCACGGTGGAGGCCCCGCCCGTCGGCGAGAGCCAGGAGGTGCCCGACGGCCGGAGCGTCGTGCACGACCGCTACCTGCTGCGGCGCGACGGTGACCGGGTGACGATCACGGACGCGTTGTCCGGCGCGGGCGTCGGCTCGGTCGAGGTGCCCGACGGCATGCGCATCGCGACCAACGAGCCGCGCGGGCGACTCGTCGTGTTCTACCGCACGCGCGAGGTGGTGTTCGGCGACAAGCTCAGCTCGAGCCAGCGGGTCGTGGACGCGCGGACGGCGACGACGGTCGCGGCAGGTGACGGGATGGCCCCCGGAGTCCAGACCTCTCCCGACGGCTACGCGGTCCTCAGCAAGCGGACCGAGCGTCGTCGCAGCCGCGCCGCCCGCCAGTACGTGTGGGTCGTCGGAGTGCGCTGAAGTGGACCCGCGGCCGGTCGTCCTCGTCGAGGGTGAGAGCGACCTGATCGCCCTGTGCGCCCTGGCGGCTCGCACGCGGCAGGATCTCGCGGGCGTCGAGATCGTGGCGTTGGGTGGCATCACCAACCTCCGCGCGCACGCCCTGCGCCTCGGACCGCTCGGCGAGGGCCGTCGCTTGCTCGGCCTCTACGACATCGGCGAGGAACGCCACGTGCGAAGGGGGCTGGCCGCAGCCGGGATCCCCGTCGCGCCCGACGAGGGCGGTCCTGCACGACGGGACTTCCACGCCTGCGTCGTCGACCTCGAGGACGAGCTGCTGCGCTCCCTCGGTCCGGACGGCGTGGAGGCCGTCATCGACGCGGCGGGTGACTCCACCTCCCTTCGCCTGCTGGCGGGGATGCCGGCGCAGCGCGACTGGACGCGCGAGCAGGTGCTGCGGCGCTTCCTCACGTCGCAGTCGGGTCGCAAGGCGAGGTACGCGCGGTTGTGCGTCCAGGCGCTGGACCTCGACCGAGCGCCGGCGCCGCTGACCGCGCTGCTGGCGGCCGTGGCGGCCACGTAGCCTGCTGGCGTGCGACTCCTCCTCATCCGTCACGGCCAGACCCCCAACAACGTGACCGGTGCGCTCGACACCGCCTCCCCCGGTGCGGGTCTGACCGAGCTCGGTCAAGCCCAGTCCGCGGCCGTGCCCGCGGCGCTCGCGGACGAGGACGTGAGCGCGGTCTACGCCTCGCCGCTCGTGCGCACCCAGCTCACCGGGTCCCCGCTCGGCGCGGAGCGCGGCATCGACGTGCACGTGCGCGAGGGGCTCCAGGAGATCGCCGCCGGCGAGTACGAGATGCGGTCGGACCGATCGGCCGTCGAGGCCTACCTCGGGGGAGTGGCCGCGTGGTTGCACCGCGACCTCGACCACGTCCTGCCGGGCGGCGCGACCGGGCACGACTTCATGGCCCGGTACGACGGGGCCGTGCGCGGCATCGCCCAGGCCCACGGGCGCGACGACACGGTCGCGCTCTTCAGCCACGGCGCGGCGATCCGCGTCTACGCGACCCTCGCGGCCGGACTCGACGCGGAGCACGTCGAGGGGCTGTGGATCAACAACACCGGCATGGTCCTGCTCGAGGGCCACCCCGGTGACGGCTGGGACCTCGTGCGCTGGCACGCCGACCCGCTCGGCGGCGCCCACCTCGCGAGCGTCCGCGCCCACGACGTCACGGGCGAGGCGATCGACGAGGAGCTCGAGGGCTGATCCGTCGGGCCACGTCGAGTGCGCCGTGGCCCGCGCGGCCCGGGCAGTGCGTGGAGAAGGCGTGGACCGAGACCACGGGAGGTCGTCAGGGCCCCGTCGTCCACGACCCCGAGCGCATCACCGCGGTCACCTCGAGGGTCTCGTCGAGCACGACGAGGTCGGCGCGGGCGCCGGCCTCGATGCGACCGACGTCGCCCAGGCCGAGGGCGGCCGCCGGTGCCCGGGTCGCCGCGTCCACCGCCTGCTCGAGCGTGAACCCGCTCGCGACGGAGTGCCGCACGGCAGCGGCCATGGTCAGCGTCGAGCCGGCGATCGCGCCGCTCGGTGTGCGGGCCACCCCGTCGCGCACCTGCACGTGGATCGGGCCGAGGTGGTAGTCGCCGTCGGCCGCGGCGGCCGCGCCCATCGCGTCGGTGACGAGCACGATCCGGCCGGGCGCCGCGCCGAGCGCGAGGCGGAGCATCGCCGGGTGGACGTGCACGCCGTCGGAGATCAGCTCGACCGACACCCGCTCGTCCTGCAGGAGTGCCGCGATCGGTCCGGGCCGGCGGTGGTGGAGGCCGCGGACCTGGTTGTACAGGTGGGTCGCGGTGCTCGCGCCGGCGTCGATCGCCGCGCGCGTCTGCTCCCAGGTGGCGTCCGTGTGCCCCACCGCCGCCACCGCACCCGCACCGACGACCCGGCGCACCGCGTCGAGGCCCCCGTCGAGCTCCGGTGCGAGCGTCACCATCCGCAGCGCCTCGCCCCCGGCGGCCAGCAGCTGCTCCACGTCCTCCGGCGAAGGGGGACGCAGCAGCGCCGGCTCGTGGGCGCCGCAGAAGTCGCGCGCGAGCCACGGGCCCTCGAGGTGCAGCCCGGCGAGCAGCCCGTCGGTGACGAGGTCGCGCAGCCCCCGCATCGACCGGTCGAGGGCGTCGACCTCGTCGGTCACGAGGCTCGCGACGAGGCTCGTCGTGCCGTGACGCAGGTGCGCCGCCGCCACGGTCGCCGCCTCGTCGGCGTCACCGACGGTGAAGGACGCGCCGCCGCCCCCGTGGCAGTGGGTGTCGACGAAACCCGGCGCGAGGGTGCCCGGCAGGACCACCTCGGCAGGTGAGGGGGGACCCCCTTCGCCGGTCCCGACGATGCGGTCACCGGCGACGCGCACCCACCCCGGGGCGAGCGTGCGCCCCGGGGCGAGGACGCGGTCGGCGGCGAGGATCACGCGCTGTCGTCCGCCGTGACGAGCGACTCCTCGCCCTCCTCCTCGCGGCCGGGGGTGCGCAGGTTCCACCGGCGGATGACGAAGCGGAAGAGCACGTAGTACACGAGCGCGTAGCCGAGCCCGATGACGACGAGCAGCAGGGGCTTGGTGGCGATGTTGAAGTTGAGGACGTAGTCGAAGAGGCCGGCGGAGAAGCCGAACCCGTCCTTGATCCCGAGGGCGTTGACCAGGGCCAGCGAGCTGCCGGTGAGGAGCGCGTGGATGACGTAGAGCGGCCACGCGACGAACATGAAGGCGAACTCGAGCGGCTCCGTGACGCCGGTGAGGAAGGCGGTGAGCGCGGCCGAACCCATGATGCCGCCGACGACCTTGCGCTGCGCCGGCTTGGCCTCGTGGTAGATCGCCAGGGCGGCGGCCGGCAGGGCGAACATCATGATCGGGAAGAAGCCGGTCATGAAGGCGCCCGCCGTCGGGTCGCCGTTGAGGAAGCGGGCGATGTCACCGGTGACCGGCTGGCCGCCCGCGGGCGTGTACTCGCCGATGAGGAACCACGGCGGGTTGTTGAGGATGTGGTGCAGCCCGGTCGGGATGAGCAGCCGGTTGACCGTGCCGTAGACGAAACCGCCGAGCACCTCGTTGTCGGCGACCCACTCACCGAGGTTGGTGATGCCGGCGTCGAACCACGTGTAGACGAGGCTGACGAGCACGGAGATGACGATGGCCGCGGTGGCGGTCGCGATCGGGACGAAGCGGCGGCCGCCGAAGAAGGCGAGGTATGCCGGCAGCTTGATCCGGTGGTAGCGCTGCCAGAGCCACGCCGCGACGAGGCCCATGATGATGCCGCCGAAGACGCCGTAGTTGATCAGCTCCTGCTCCTCGCCCTCGGGGGCAGCGCCGAGGACGAAGGGGGACATCGCGTCGCCCACGCCCTTGAAGACGAGGTAGCCGACGACGGCCGCGAGGGCCGTCGAGCCGTCCGACTTTCTCGCCATGCCGATGGCGATGCCGACGGCGAAGAGGATGGGCAGGTTGTCGAAGAGCGCGCCGCCCGCGGCGCCGATGACCGGCGCGACGCGCGTCCACCCGAGGCCGTCGGCGCCGAGGAGGTCGGGCTGGCCGAGGCGCAGCAGGAGCGCCGCTGCGGGCAGGGCCGCGATGGGCAGCATGAGGCTGCGCCCGAACTTCTGGAGCGGGGCGAGGTTGAGCTTCTTGCGTTCCGGGCGGTCGCCGGGCACGTCGATGGGCCCGTCTGCAGTGGTCACGAGTCAATCCCTTCCTTCAGGTGCCGGGGGTGGGGTGTCGTCCCGGCGCAACGACATGTGCAGCTGGTAGCGGTCCCCGCGGTAGCGGGAGACGACGTGCTCGACCGGGCGGCCGAGACTCGAGGAGAGGCGACGGAAGACGAGCAGCGGCGTGTGCGCCGGGCTCGCGAGCAGCCGGGCGACGGTGCCCTCGGCGCTCTCGCCCCACAGGGTCTGCTCGGCGGCGTCGATGGCGACGCCGTACTCGTCGGAAAGGAGGGCGTAGATCGAGTCGCCCAGGTCGTGGGCATCGAGGTCGGGCAGAAGCGTGGCGGAGTACCAGCTCTCCTCGAGGGCGATCGGCTGGCCGTCGGCCAGCCGCAGGCGCTCCAGCCGCCACGAGCTGTCCTCGCCGAGCCATGCGGCGACCTCGCCCGGGGGAGCCGCCCGCTCGACGGCGAGCAGCCGGGTCGAGGGCTCGAGCCCGCGCCGGCGCATGTCCTGGCTGAAGCTCGCCAGGTGCAGCTGGCTCTCGAGCCGCGGTCGGGTGACGAAGGTGCCCTTGCCGTGCACGCGGCTCAGCAGGCCGTCGGCGATGAGCGACTCGATCGCCTTGCGCACCGTGGCCCGCGAGACGTCGTGGGTCGTCATGAGCTCGCGCTCGGAGGGGATGGCCGCGTCGGGCCCGAGGGCATTCGCGAGCTCGGCGAGGCGGGCGCGCAGCTGCGCGTGCTTCGGCCGAGAGCCGATCAGCCTGTCCCGGGACACTTCCGGATCCTCACCCTCATTGGTACGGTCTGGTACGTACCAGTGAGGATCCACGTCGAGGTGGGAGGTGTCAAGCACGTGAGCGTCATGGCCGACGAGATCGCGCAGCAGCCCGATGCGGTCCGTCGCACCCTCGCCGCCCTGCTGCCCCTGCGCGCCGACGTGCGCGCCCTGGCCCGGGGTCGTCGCCGCGTCCTGCTCGTCGCCCGCGGCTCGAGCGACAACGCCGCCGTCTACGCCCGCTACCTCCTCGAGGCCCGCGCGGGCGTCCCGACGGGCCTCGCCGCCCCGAGCATCGCGACCCACTACCGCGCCCGCCTCGACCTCACCGACACGCTGGCCGTCGCGATCTCGCAGTCCGGCGCGACCACGGAGATCGTCGACACGCTCGCGTGGGCCCGGGCCTGCGGTGCCGCGACCGTGGCCGTGACCAATGTCGAGGGCTCCCCGCTGGCGAAGGGGGCGGACCTCCCCTTCGTCACCCGGGCCGGGCCGGAGCGGGCGGTGCCCGCCACGAAGACCTACCTCACCCAGCTCGCCGCGACGGCCGTCCTCGGTGACGCCCTCGGCGCGCGGGTCGAGGAGCCGCTCGCCCGGGTCGCCGACGAGGTCGAGGCGGCGCTCGCCGACCCGGGCCGGCTCGACCCCGCCGTGGAGCTGCTGCACGGCGCCGAGCACGTCGTCGTCTCGGGCCGCGGGATGTGCCTCGGCACCGCGCTGGAGACCGCGCTGAAGATCGAGGAGACCTGCCTCGTGCCCGTGCGCGGCTACTCGTACGCCGACCTGCGACACGGGCCGATCTCCGTCGTCGACCCCGGTGTCGTCGCGGTGCTCGTCGCCGCCCAGGACGGCCCGATGACCGGACCGGTCACCGAGCTCGCCGACGACCTGCGCCGCAGGGGCGCGCAGGTCGTCGGCATCGGCGGGGACACCCCCTTCGCGCGGGCCTGCGACGTCCACGTCGCCGGGCCCGACCTGCCGGAGGCGGTGGCTCCGCTCGGGCTCATCGCGCCGGCCCAGCAGCTCGTCGAGCGGCTCGCCCGAGCGCTCGGCCTCGACCCCGACAGCCCTCGCGGCCTGGCCAAGGTCACCCGCACCGACACCTGACGCACCACCCAACGAGAGGACACACCATGGCAACCAAGGCGGAGCAGATCCTCGCCGGCCTCGGCGGCGCCGACAACGTCGTCGAGATCGAGCCGTGCATCACGCGGCTGCGCACCGAGGTCCGCGACGGCTCCAAGGTCGACCAGGCCGCGCTCAAGGCGGCCGGTGCGCACGGCGTCATGGCCCAGGGCACGGTCGTCCAGGTCGTCGTCGGCCCCGAGGCCGACACCCTGGCCGAGGACATCGAGGACCTGATGTGAGTGAGGTCCTCGCCCCCTGCGCCGGCGCCGTGCGGCCCGTGACCGAGAGCGTCGACGACGTCTTCGCCGCCCAGCTCGTCGGCCCCGGGGTCGTCATCGACCCACCCGACGGCCGGACGAGCGTGCTCGCCCCGATCGGCGGGGCGGTGATGAAGGTGCACCCGCACGCCTTCGTCGTCGTCGGCGAGGGCACCGGCGTGCTCGTGCACCTCGGGATCAACACCGTGGGGCTCCAGGGCGAGGGCTTCGAGGTGCTCGTCGAGCAGGGCGCGACGGTCGCCGCCGGTGACCCGATGATCACCTGGGACCCGTCGTCGCTGCCGAACGAGGTCGCGGGGCGGCCGATCTCGCGCGAGGTCCCGGTCATCGTCCTCGACGCCGCCCCCGACTCGCTCGACCTGTCAGGCGTGCCGGAACGTGTCGGCGCCGGCGACCTGCTCTACGCCGTGCCGGGCTAGGCGGCGCGGGCAGGTCCTGCCGCTCGGAACTCCCAACACAAATACAGGTTGGTTTCTCTTTACTTCTGTTGGTTCGGGTCCTATCGTGGTGCTTCGTCACCACTGGTACGGGCGCCCGTGACGCCCATGGAGGACGAGGGAGTCCACCGCGATGTACGCACCCGAGCGGCAGCAGCGCATCCTCGAGATGGCTCGCGCCCACGGGCGGGTCGAGGTCCTCGCCCTGTCCTCGGACCTGGGGGTGACGACGGAGACCGTCCGGCGTGACCTCACCGCCCTCGAGCGCCGGGGGTCCGTGCGCCGGGTCCACGGCGGGGCGCTCCCGGTCGAGCGGCTCGAGGTCGAGCCGCCCCTCGCGACCCGCGCGACGCAGAACGCGCAGACCAAGCGGCGCATCGCCGCCCGGGCCCTGGACGAGCTGCCCACCGAGGGCGCGATCCTCCTCGACGGCGGCTCGACGACGCGGGCGCTCGCCGAGCTCCTCCCGGACCGCGAGGGGCTCACGGTCGTCACCAACTCCATCGACACCGCGGTGATCCTGCAGGGCCACACCCACACGGGCCTCTACGTCCTCGGGGGTCGCGTCCGCGGCCGGACCGGCGCCTGCGTGGGGGCCTGGGTCACCTCCGCCCTCGCCGACGTCTGCGTCGACGTCGCCTTCCTCGGCACCAACGGCTTCTCCCCGACGCGCGGCATGACGACCCCGGACCAGGCCGAGGCCGTGGCCAAGCGGGCCATGGTCTCCGCCGCGCGCCGGACCGTCGTCCTCGCGGACTCGACCAAGTCCGGGGACGACCACTTCCACCGCTTCGCCGACGGTGGGTCGATCGACCTGCTCATCACCGACGAGGACCTCGACACCGACACCGCCGACGCGCTCGGCGCCGAGGGCATGGCCGTGGTGCTCGCATGATCATCACGCTCACGCCCAACCCGAGCGTCGACCGCACCGTGGCCTTCGACGACCTGCACCGGGGTGCGGTCAACCGCGCGACCTCGAGCCGGATCGACCCCGGCGGCAAGGGGGTCAACGTCTCGCGGGCCCTCACCGCCCAGGGCGCGGCGACACTCGCCGTCCTGCCCGTTGGGGGCCCCGAGGGGCACCTGATGGCTGAGCTGCTCGACGACGCGGGAGTCGCCCGCCGGGGGGTCCCGATCCGCGGCTCCGTCCGGCTCAACATCACCGCCGTCGAGCCCGACGGCACGACGACCAAGCTCAACGAGCCCGGCCCGACCCTCGACGCGTCGGAGGTCGACCGCCTCCTGCAGACCGTCGCCGACTGCGTCCGCTCCGTCCCCGACGAGCCGGTCTGGGTCGTGACGTGCGGCTCCCTGCCACCCGGTGCGCCCGTCGACCTGCACGCCCGGCTCGTGCGTTCTGCCCGTGCGGCAGGGGCCCGCGTCGCCGTCGACTCCTCGGGCGACCCCCTTCGTCCTGCGGTCGCCGAGCGCCCGGACCTCGTCAAGCCCAACCGCGTCGAGCTCGAAGAGCTCGTCGGTGCCGAGCTCCCCACGCTCGGCGACGTCATCGACGCGGCCCGCGACCTCGTCGCGCAGGGCATCGGCACGGTCGCCGTGAGCCTCGGTCGCGACGGCGCGGTCCTCGTCGACGCCTCGGGAGCCACCCACGCCCGGGCCACGATCGGCACCCCCCGGTCCACCGTCGGTGCCGGCGACTGCATGCTCGCCGGCCTCGTGCACGACCTGTCGAGCGGCACCACGCCCGAGGCCGCCCTGCGCACGGGCGTGCTCTGGGGCGCCGCGGCCGTCACCCTGCCCGGCAGCCGCGTCCCCGGCCCCGACGACCTCGTCGGCATCGCCGTCGAGCTGACCTCCACCCCCGACCGCTCCCTCGCCGTCCGCGACTGAGCTGCCCGAAAGGAACCCCGAGATGGCGCTCATCACCCAGTCCCAGGTCGTGCTCGACCTGGTCGCCCCGGATCGGCACGCGGCCACCCGGACGCTCGCCGAGACCCTCGTGACCGCCGGTCGCGCGACGGACCTCGAGGCCTTCCTCGAGGACGTGCGCGCCCGTGAGGAGGTCATGGCCACCGGTCTCCCCGGAGGCATCGGGATCCCCCACGCCCGCAGCGCGGCGATCACCGAGCCGTCGCTCGTCTTCGGTCGATCGCGCGAGGGGATCGACTGGGGGGCGGCGGACGGCCCCGCCACCCTCGTCTTCCTCATCGCCGCTCCCGAGGGCGGGGGCGAGGCGCACATGCAGGTCCTGCCCAAGCTCGCCCGGGCCCTCATGGACACGAGCTTCCGCGCGGCCCTCGAGGCGGCCACGACGGAGGCCGAGGTCGTCGACATCGTCAACGCGCGGGTGGCCCTCGACGAGCCCGCCGCCGCCGCAGCGCCGGCAGCAGTGCCGGCCGAGGCTCCCGCGGCAGCGCCGTCGGACGCGCCCCTCCACCTCGTCGCGGTCACCTCCTGCCCGACCGGCATCGCCCACACCTACATGGCCGCCGAGGCCCTCGAGCTCGCCGCCACCGAGGCCGGGCACACGATCTCCGTCGAGACGCAGGGCTCTGCGGGCTCGAAGCCGTTGTCGCGCAAGGAGATCCAGAGCGCTGACGCGGTGATCTTCGCCCACGACCTCGAGGTCCGGGACAAGGACCGGTTCGCGGGCAAGCCCACGGTCGACGTGGGCGTGAAGAAGGCCGTCTCCGACGCACCCGAGCTCGTCCGGCGCGCCACGACGCTGGCCCGCGAGTGGGCTGCCGACCCCGAGCGGGCCGCGGCCCGGGCCGCGCGCACGGAGGCCGACGACTCGGCCGGGGCGCAGGACGAGGTGTCGACGGCCACCAGGGTGCGCCAGTGGCTCATGACGGGCGTGAGCTACATGATCCCCTTCGTCGCCGCGGGCGGGATCCTCATCGCGCTCTCCTTCATGCTCGCCCAGGTCGCCCTCGGCGAGCAGGGCGCCATCGAGATCACCAAGTACGCCCTCGACGCGGAGGGGAAGTACAACATCACCAACAGCTTCGACCCGGTGAGCCTCACCTCGTGGGCCGCGCTCCTCTTCGTCATGGGCGGCGCCGCCTTCGGGTTCCTCGTGCCGATCCTCTCGGGCTACATCGCCTACGCCATCGCCGATCGTCCCGGCCTCGTCCCCGGCATCGTCGGCGGCTGGATCGCGGCGACGATGGGGGCCGGCTTCCTCGGCGGCCTGGCCACGGGCTTCCTCGCGGGCTTCGTCGCCCGGTGGCTGGCCGGCTGGACCGTGCCCGCCGGCGTGCGCGGCATCATGCCCGTCGTCGTCATCCCGCTGCTGTCGACCTTCATCACCGCCGGCCTCTTCATCACCGTCCTCGGCCGGCCGATCACCTGGCTCATGGACAACCTCACGGCGGCGCTCGAGGGCATGGGCGGAGGCAGCTCGCTCGTCCTGGGTCTGATCCTTGGCGCGATGATGGGCTTCGACCTCGGCGGCCCGGTCAACAAGGTGGCCTACGCCTTCGCCACGACCGGCCTGGCCACGGCGGGCGCGGCGACCGACGCCATCCAGCTGAAGATCATGGCCGCGGTCATGGCGGCCGGCATGGTCGCCCCCCTCGCCATGGCGCTCGCCACCACCGTGCGGCCGCGGCTCTTCACCGAGCCCGAGCGGGAGAACGGCCGCGCGGCCTGGCTGCTCGGCGCGTCGTTCATCTCGGAGGGGGCCATCCCCTTCGCCGCCGCCGACCCGGTCCGGGTCATCGCCGGCTCCGTCGTCGGATCGGCCCTCACCGGGGGCATCGCCCTGGCCGCCGGGGTCACCCTGCGCGCACCCCACGGCGGCATCTGGGTCCTGCCACTCATGGGCAACTTCCTCATGTTCGTCGTCGCGCTCGTGATCGGCGTGCTCGTGATGGCCCTGATCGTCGTCGTCCTCAAGTCCCTCGGGGCCCGCACGACGGCGGTCGACACGCAGCCACAGCGCGTCGCCGCCTGACAAGGTGGGAGCCTGCCCGCGCCAGCGGGCCGGCTGACCGCCGACCACCACCACACCACCAGGAGAACCCCATGGCCCGTCGCACCACCACCATCGCCTCCTCCGTCGGTCTCCACGCCCGGCCCGCCGCGCTGTTCGTCAAGCAGGCCAGCGAGTCCGGTCTCGACGTGCAGATCGCCCGCCTCGGCGAGGCGCCCGTCGACGCGACGAGCATCCTCGGCGTCATGGCTCTCGGGGCCAAGCACGGCGAGCGGGTCGAGATCTCCGCCGACGGGGACGGCGCCGAGGAGGTCCTCGACGGTCTCGTCGAGCTCCTCGAGACCGACCTCGACGCCAAGGAGTGAGCCCGATGGCCGTCGAGGACAGCACGCGCCGCGGCATCGGCGTCTCCCCGGGCAGCGCGTACGGCCCGGTGGTGCTCGTCGCCCCGCCCGTCCGCGCGCCCGAGGGTGAGCCGGCCGCCACCGACCCGGAGCAGGCGAAGGGGGCGGTCGCCGCGGCCTTCGAGTCGGTCGCCCGGGACCTCGAGGACCGCGCCGGCCGGGTCGAGGACACCGCTGCCGAGATCCTGTCGGCCACCGCGCTCATCGCCCGGGACAAGAGCCTGCTCAAGGCGGCGGGTGCGCACCTCGACGCCGGGGAGGGGCCGGCCACCGCGATCGAGTCGGCCGTGGACGAGTTCGTCGTGCAGTTCGAGGCCCTCGGCGGGTACTTCGCCGAGCGCGTCGCCGACCTCAGGGACGTCGGCGCGCGGGCGGTCGCGGCGGTCCTCGGGGTGCCAGCTCCCGGCGTCCCGGACCTCGCCGAGCCGAGCATCGTCGTCGCCGAGGACCTCGCGCCGGCGGAGACCGCCGTCCTCGACCGCGCCCTCGTCCTGGCCATCGTCACCAGCGGTGGTGGCCGCACGAGCCACACCGCCATCCTCGCCGCGCAGCGCGGCATCCCCGCCGTCGTGCAGTGCGACCGGGCGCTCGAGCTGGTCGCCGGCACGCCGGTCGCCGTCGACGGGGACCTCGGCACCGTGACGCTCGACCCCAGCGAGGAGTTCGTCGCCGACCTCACCGCACGCCGGGAGCGTCGCGCCGCGGCCCTGGTCGGCGCCATCGGTCCCGGGCGCACGCGCGACGGGCACCCCGTGCCGCTGCTGGCCAACATCGGTGACGTCGAGGACGCGGAGTCCGCTGCGGCCCAGGACGTCGAGGGGGTCGGGCTCTTCCGGACCGAGTTCGTCTTCCTCTCCGCCACGACCGCCCCGACCGTCGAGGAGCAGGCGGAGATCTACCGCCGGGTCCTGGCCCCCTTCGGGGACCGGCGCGTCGTCGTGCGCACCCTCGACGCCGGCGCCGACAAGCCGTTGTCCTTCGCCGACCTCGGTCCCGAGGAGAACCCGGCCCTCGGCCGTCGCGGCCTGCGGCTGTCCGCCGCCCGACCCGAGCTGCTCGACACCCAGCTCGCGGCGCTCGCCGTGGCCGCCGCGGACACCGGAGCCGACGTGCGGGTCATGGCCCCGATGGTCGCCACCGCCGAGGAGGCGGACTGGTTCGCCCGGCGGGTGCGCGAGCACGGGCTGCCCACGGTCGGCGTGATGATCGAGGTGCCGGCCGCCGCCCTTCGCTCGCGGCACGTCCTGGCCGACCTGGACTTCGCGAGCATCGGGACCAACGACCTGTCGCAGTACACCCTCGCGGCGGACCGGATGCAGGGTGAGCTGTCCGACCTGCTCGACCCCTGGCAGCCGGCCGTCCTCGACGTCATCGCCGCCGCGTGCGACGGGGGAGCGGCGACCGGGACCCCGATCGGTGTGTGCGGCGAGGCGGCGGGCGACCCGCTGCTCGCCCTGGTCCTCGTCGGCCTCGGCGCCTCGAGCCTGTCGATGGCCCCCTCCAGGGTGCCGATGGTCCGGCTCGCCCTCTCGCTGCACTCCCGCCCGGACTGCCAGCGGATCGCCGTCGCCGTGCGGGACGCCCGGACGGCAGCGGACGCCCTGCGCGCCGCGCTCGACCTCGCCGACCCGGGCCTGCGCGACCTCCTGTGACGGCATTCCCCTAGGGCAATGCAGCCCCTCGACGTCGAGACTCTGCATTGCCCTAGGTGTAACTGGGCATGACCTTGGTGACACGGGTCTTGGCGCGGCTGGCTGGGGGTTGGTCCCCGATGGCGCTGTGTGGGCGATGGTAGTTGTAGTGGGTCACCCAGATCTGTAGCTGTCGTCGGCGGGCTTCTTCGGAGGGGTAGGCGTCGGCGTAGAGGACCTCGCGGGCCATGGTCTGCTGGTAGCGCTCGACCTTGCCGTTGTGCTTGGGCGTGTAGGGCTTGATCCGCTTGTGCTTCGAGGCGAAGGAGAGCACCGAGCGGGTGAAGTTCTTGGCGCGGTAGCAGGACCCGTTGTCGGTGACGATGCGGGTGATGCGGGTGATGCCGTGCGCGGCGAAGAAGACCCGGGCGCGGGCCAGGAACGCGATCGCGGTCGCGGCGCTCTCGTCGTCGTGGGCCTCGGTGTAGACCATCCGGGTGAAGCCGTCCACGGCCGAGTGCAGGTAGGTGTAGCCCACCTTGGCGCCGCGGTGGTGTCCTCGCAGGCCGCGGGCCCGGTCAGCGTCCGAGCCGCGGCCGTGGACGCGCCACCCGCCCCCGGGCGGGATGCGTCCGACCTTCTTCACGTCCAGGTGGATCATGTGCCCGGGGTAGCGCGCGATGATCTTGCCGGCGGGCTGCTGGCGCAGGGGCTGCCCGTCGACGTCCAGGTCCCGCAGCCGGTTCAAGCCCTCGCGGCGCAGGATCCGGGCGATGGTGCACACCGCCACGTTCGTGCCCTCATCGGCCAGCGCCAGATGGATGCGCCGCGCGGACCACTTACGGCGCCGCAGCTCGATGATCCGCTCGACCACCGGTTCGGCAGTCGCGCTCGGGGAGCGTTGTGGCCGGCTGGAGCGGTCGTGCAGCCCTTCCTCGCCGTGCTCGCGGTAGCGGGCTACCCATTTGGACAGGCACTGGCGTGAGATCGCGGCCTCGGCTGCGACGTGCGCGATCGGCCGCGGGCCGGCCTCATCATTGGCCTGACCCAGCACTCGCTCGATCAGACGTAGGCGACCACCAGGGGTCATCGGGGCATTAGCGTGGGACACAGGGCAGGTTCCTTTGGCTGGCTCGTGATGAACGGCTTTGACACCCTCATCCTGTCGCCACGGGGACCTGCCCGCCCTGTTACGCCCCTCCTCGTGTCACCAACCTCATGCCCCGCAACACCTAGGGGAATGCAGAGTCCTGTCGGTCCGTCGCGGTCGGGGGGCGCCGGGTCGAGGGGCGCGCCGATCGGCCGCTACAGTGGCGAGGCGGCCCGGTCGGCCGGCCGCACCCCCGACACCTCGGAGATCAACCGCGTGAACGACGTCCGTCCCGACGCAGTCATCATCCTCGCCGCGGGCGAGGGCACCCGGATGAAATCGACCCTCCCCAAGGTCCTCCACCCCCTGGGTGGGGCCCCGCTCCTCGGTCACGCCATGCGTGCCGCCGCGGGTGCCGGCGCCGCGGAGACGGTGGTCGTCGTCCGCCACCAGCGGGATCGGGTCGCCGCCTTCATCGAGGAGTACGCGCAGCGCAGCGGGCTGGCCTGCCGCACCGCCGACCAGGACGAGGTCAAGGGCACCGGCCGAGCCGTCGAGTGCGGCCTCGAGGTCCTCCCGGCCGACCTCACCGGCACCGTCGTCGTGACGATGGGCGATGTCCCGCTGCTGTCCGCCGAGACGATCAGCGAGCTGACCCGGGTGCACCACGAGGAGCGCGCGGCGGTCACCGTCATCACCTCGGTGCTCGAGGACGCCAAGTCCTACGGCCGCATCGTCCGCGACGCCGACGGCCACGTCGAGCGGATCGTGGAGTTCAAGGACGCCACCGAGGCCGAGCGCGGCATCCGCGAGATCAACTCGGGCATCTACGCCTTCGACGCCGCCGTGCTGCGCCGCGAGCTGGCCAACGTCAGGAGCGACAACGCCCAGGGCGAGAAGTACCTGACCGACGTCCTCCAGCTGGCGCGTGCCGCCGGGGGGACGGTCGCCGCCCACGTCCTCACCGACCTGTGGCAGACCGAGGGCGTCAACGACCGCGTCCAGCTCGCCCAGCTCGGCAAGGAGCTCAACCGCCGCACCTGCGAGCGCCACATGCGTGCCGGCGTGACGATCATCGACCCCGACACGACCTGGATCGACGTCGACGTGACCATCGGCCAGGACACCCGCCTGCTCCCCGGCACCCAGCTGCTGGGGGCCACGAGCATCGGCGCGGAGGCGACGATCGGGCCGGACGTCACGCTCACCGACTGCGAGGTGGGCGACGGGGCGGAGGTCAAGCGCGCCGAGGGCCTGCTCGCGGTCATCGGCGACGGTGCCAAGGTCGGCCCCTTCTCGTACCTGCGTCCGGGGACCGAGCTCGGGGCGAAGGGGAAGATCGGCGGCTTCGTCGAGACCAAGAACACGAAGATCGGCGAGGGGGCCAAGGTCCCTCACCTCACGTACGCGGGGGACGCCGACATCAAGGAGGGCGCCAACATCGGCGCCGGCACGATCTTCGCCAACTACGACGGTGTCCACAAGCACCGGACCGTCGTCGGGCGCCACTCCTTCATCGGCTCCGACGCCGTGCTCGTCGCGCCCGTCGAGATCGCCGACGGTGCCTACGTCGCCGCCGGCTCCGCGGTGACGGAGGCCGTCGGCCCCGGCCAGCTCGCCGTCGCCCGCGGCCACCAGCGCAACGTCGACGGCTGGGTCGCCAGGCAGCGGCCCGGCACCCAGACCGAGGCCGCCGCGCTCGCCGCAGCCCAGCCCCCTTCGTCCGCCACCCCCGACAGCAGCGAGGACACCAAGTGACCGGTATCAACAAGACCACCGAGAAGAACCTCATGGTCTTCACGGGGCGGACCCACCCGGCGCTCGCCGAGGCGGTCGCGGAGAAGCTCGGGACCGAGCTCGTGCCCTCGAGCGCCTACGAGTTCGCCAACGGCGAGATCTACGTGCGCTACGAGGAGTCGGTGCGCGGCTGCGACGCCTTCGTCCTGCAGAGCCACGCGACGCCGATCAACGAGGCGATCATGGAGCAGCTGCTCATGGTCGACGCCCTCAAGCGCGCGAGCGCCAAGCGGATCACCGTGGTCCAGCCCTTCTACGGCTACGCCCGCCAGGACAAGAAGCACCGCGGCCGCGAGCCGATCTCGGCCCGCCTCATGGCCGACCTCTTCAAGACCGCCGGGGCCGACCGGCTCATCGCGGTCGACCTGCACACCGACCAGATCCAGGGCTTCTTCGACGGGCCGGTCGACCACCTCATGGCCCGGCCGATCCTCGCGGACTACGTCAAGGACAAGTACGGCGACCGTGAGCTCGCCGTCGTCTCCCCGGATGCCGGCCGGATCAAGGTCGCCGAGCAGTGGTCCCGCCAGCTCGGCGGCGTCCCGCTGGCCTTCATCCACAAGACCCGCGACATCGACCGGCCGAACGAGTCCGTCGCCAACCGCGTCGTCGGTGAGGTCGAGGGCCGCTGGTGCGTGCTCGTCGACGACATGATCGACACCGCCGGCACGATCACCAAGGCTGCGGACGCGCTCATGGCCGACGGTGCCGCCGGCGTCATCATCGCCGCGACGCACGCGATCTTCTCCGGCCCGGCCGTCGAGCGCATGCAGGCCTGCGCCGCCGAGGAGATCGTCGTCACCGACACCCTCCCGCTCTCCGACGAGCAGAAGTTCGACGGCCTCACGGTCCTGTCGATCGCCCCCCTCGTCTCTCGCGCCATCCGTGAGGTCTTCGAGGACGGGTCGGTCACCAGCCTCTTCACCTGAGGCTCAGCCCTGCCGCGAGCGGTAGGCGGCGGCGGCGAGGCGGTTGCCGCAGCCGCCGTCGCAGTAGCGCCGGGACCGGTTGCGGGAGAGGTCGACGAGCACGTCGTCGCAGTCGTCGGCGGCGCAGACGCGCAGCCGGGAGAGCTCACCGGCACGGATGACGTCGACGAAGGCCATCGCGGCCTCGACCTGCACCCGCCGGGCGAAGGGGGCGTCCGCGTCGGTCGCGTGGATGTGCCAGCCGTAGTCGTCGTGGTCGACGAGCTGGGGGAGGGCGCGTCCGTCGCGCAGCAGCTCGTTGACGGCCTCGACCGCCGCCGCCTCGTCCTCGGCGCGGACCCACACCCCGCGCAGCCGGTCCCGCAGCCTGCGCACCTGCTCGAGCTCGGCCGCGTCGCCGTCGAAGCGCCCCGTCCAGCCCCACCCGACGTAGAACTCGTGGAGGGCCTCGAGGGTGGCCAGGGTGTCGCCCTGCTCGTCGGGGAAGGCGCCGACCCCCGTGTTGACCAGCGCCGCGGCCGTGCGCAGGGCCACGTCGGTGTCATGGGCAAAGGTCACGTTGACTCCTGACGGCGTCGAGGTCTAGCGTCATCAGCAACAGGTTACTTCACTCATGACGTCAGGAGCAGCCGTGCGGGCCGCCACCACGGGTCACCAGACCCCCTTCGTCGTCGGGCTGGGCATCGCGCTCTTCTCGGCTGCCGCCTTCGGCTCGTCCGGCACCTTCGGCACCGCGCTCATGGCCACCGGGTGGAGCCCGGCCGCCGTCGTCACGCTGCGCATCGTCGGCGCCGCGCTGCTCCTCGCCGGCCCGACGGCCGTCGCGATGCGCGGGCGCTGGCACCTCCTGCGGCGCAATGTCGTCCCCGTCCTCGCCTACGGCCTCCTCGCCGTGGCGGGCTGCCAGTTCGCGTACTTCATGGCGGTCGACAGCCTGTCCGTCGGCGTCGCGCTCCTCCTCGAGTACCTCGCGCCGGTGCTCATCGTGGGCTGGATGTGGGCGCGCCGCGGCCACCGGCCGAGCCGGCTGACCTCGGCCGGCGTCGTCGCCGCGATCGTCGGGCTCGTCCTCGTCCTCGACGTGGCGTCCGGGGCCGAGCTGGACGTCGTGGGTGTCCTGTGGGGCCTGCTCGCCGCCGTCGGCCTCGTCGTCTTCTTCCTCGTCGCCGCGCACGAGAGCGAGCACTCGCTGCCGCCCATCGCGCTCGCCGGGGGCGGCCTCGCGGTCGGCGCCCTCAGCCTCGTGGCCACCACTGCGCTCGGCATCCTCCCGTGGTCGGCCGGCACGGCCGACGTCACGCTCGGCGGCTGGTCGCTGCCGTGGTGGGCCGCGGTCCTCGAGCTCGCGCTGGTCGCCGGGGCCGTCGCCTACGCGACGGGCATCGCGGCGGCCCGCGTCCTCGGCGGCACGGTCGCCTCCTTCGTCGGCCTGAGCGAGGTCCTCCTCGCGATCACCTTCGCCTGGCTCCTCGTCGGCGAGGCGATGAGCCCGGGCCAGCTGCTCGGCGGCGTCGCGGTCCTCGCGGGCGTCGTCATGGTCAAGCTGGGCGAAGGGGAGGGCCCCGCCCTCCCGACGCCCACGGACGAGGCGATCGGGGCCGGTTTGGCCGACGCCACGCGGGTCCACTAGGATCTCGGGGTTGCCTCGGCGAGGGACGCTGCACGGTCGCAGCGATCCGTGATCGACGCGGTGCCGCCATGTGGGTTCGCCTGCGCGTCGACACCCTTCGTCCGCGCCACGTCCCGCGTCGAGGCCACCGCCCGAGACTCGCCCGCTCCCTTCGCGGGCACACCCCCACGACAAGGAGCACCACATGTCCAGCGACGAGATCCGCCTGGTTTCCGACAAGCGCACCGAGTTCGGCAAGGGCGCGGCCCGCAAGCTGCGCCGCGCCAACAAGGTCCCCGCGGTCCTCTACGGCCACGGCGAGGCCCCCATCCACCTCGCGCTGCCCTTCCACGACACCTTCCAGGCGCTGAAGAACCCCAACGCCCTGCTCACCATCGCCGTCGACGGCGAGGGCGACCAGCTGGCCCTGGCCAAGGACGTCCAGCGCGACCCGATCAAGCCGATCATCGAGCACGTCGACCTCGTCATCGTCAAGCGCGGCGAGAAGGTCACCGTCGAGGTCCCCGTCCACGTCGAGGGCGATGCGGCTCCCGAGACCGTCGTGACGCTCGACGCCCAGACCCTCGAGATCGAGGCCGACGTCACCAACCTGCCCGAGGGCCTCACCGTCTCCGTCGAGGGCCTCGAGGTCGGCACCCAGGTCCTGGCGAGCCAGGTCGAGATGCCCGCCGGCGCGACCCTCGTCTCCGACCCGGAGCTGCTCGTCGTCAACATCACCCAGCAGATCTCCGCGGAGGAGCTGGAGGCCGAGCTCGCCGAGGCCGAGGCCGAGGCCGGCATTGAGCACGACGAGTCCGACGCCGAGGCCGCAGAGGCCGCAGAGGGCGCCGAGGGCGAGTCCTCCGAGGGTGGCGAGGAGTCCTCCGAGCAGGAGTGACCCCACACCGACCCGTCTCGAAGGGCGTTCCCTGAGGAGGCCGCTCGCGGCCGTCTCGAAGGCGTTCCCTGAGGAGGCCGCTCGCGGCCGTCTCGAAGGGCGGGACCTCCACCACGGAGGTCCCGCCCTTCGTCCGTCTGCAGCAGGCGCAGGACCCGCCTGCTGCATTGCCTAGAGTGGGGCCCCGTGAGTGATGACACCTGGCTCGTGATCGGTCTCGGCAACCCCGGACCGCAGTACGCGGGCAACCGGCACAATGTCGGCGCGATGGTGGTCGAGCACCTCGCCGAGCGCGCGGGGGCGAGGCTGCGCAGCCACAAGGCCGGCGCCGCGGCGGAGTCGATCCGGCTCGGGCCGATGCCCGGGACGCGCGCGATCATCGCCATCCCGAGCTCGTACATGAATCTCTCCGGCGGCCCGACCAAGGGTCTCGCGAGCTTCTTCTCCGTCCCGCCCGAGCGCACGATCGTGCTGCACGACGAGCTCGACATCCCCTTCGGCGAGGTGCGGCTCAAGCTCGGCGGCGGCGAAGGGGGGCACAACGGCCTGCGCTCGATCTCCAGCAGCTTCGGGACCAAGGACTACCTGCGGGTGCGCGTGGGCATCGGCCGTCCGCCCGGTCGCATGGACGCCGCCGCGTACGTGCTGAAGGACTTCAGCCCGACCGAGCGCAAGGAGCTGCCCTTCCTCGTCGACGACGCGGCCGACGCGGTCGAGCTGCTCATCGACAAGGGCCTGACCGACGCGCAGCAGGTCGTCCACGCCCCGCGCGTCTGACCCCCGATACGAGAACCTGCTCCGCGCCCTGCAGAGGGTCACGTCATGCACGAAGACGGTGATTTTCGTGCATGACGTGACCCTCTGCCGCGGTGCGTCGGGTGGCTACCCGGCGCCCGCGTTGTTGTTGTGGACATGCACGGCCTCGGCGACGCCCTTGGCGTGCCCGTCGATGTCGGACGAGCTCATCGAGCCACCGCGACGCGCGATGACCGCGCCGAGCCCGGCGATGGCGGCGGCGATGCCGCCCAGCAGCCACCACATGCTCAGGCCTGCTTGCGCAGGGCGGCCAGGCGCGCCTCGATCTCGGCGTCCTGGCTGTGGTCCTCGAGCTCGGCGAACTGGTCCTCGAGGGAGGTCGACTGCGCCTCGGCGCGGCCCTGGACGAGCGCCTCCTGCTGGCGGATGCGGTCCTCGAAGCGACCCAGCTCGCTCGTCGGGTCCATGACGTCGATGGAGCCGATGGCCTCCTGGACGCGGGACTGGGCCTCGGCCGAGCGGGCGCGGGCGACGAGGGTCGAGCGGCGGGACTTCAGGTCCTCGAGCTTGGTCTTCATCTGCACGAGACCGGACTTGAGCTGCTCGACCTGCGCGTTCTGCTGCGCGATGGCCGGCTCGGCCTCCTTGGCCTCGCCCTCGTGCTGGATCTGGCGCTGCAGGGCGACGCGGGCGAGGTTGGTGAACTTCTCGGCACCGGCGGTGTCACCGGCGGCGGTGAGCTCGTCGGCCTTCGCGGCCGCGGCAGCGGCCTTGCGCCCCCACTCGGTGGCGGCCTCCTGGTCGGCCTTGAGGTCGCCCTCGGCCATGCGCGTGTGCGCGATGGTCTGGGCCACGGCCTCCTCAGCCTCGGCGATGGAGTTGGTGTAGTCCCGGACGAGCTGGTCGAGCATCTTCTCCGGGTCCTCGGCGCGGTCGAGGAGGGCGTTGATGTTGGCCTTGGCCAGCTGGCTGACGCGGCCGAGGATGGTCTGCTTCTTGGTCATCGTGCGTTCCTCCTGGCGGTGGGACCGCCGGTCGTGGTGCCTGGTGATCGGTTCACGTGCTGGTGCTGGTTCCCCCGGTCAGAAGCGACCACCCCCGCCGAAGCCGCCGCCCCCGCCGCCCCCGCCGCCGCCGAAGCCGCCCCCGAACCCGCCGGAGGAGCCGCCCCAGCCGCCGCCCCGGCCACCGAAGCCGCCGGAGAGGATGCCGCCGAGGACGAGGGAGCCGATGTCGATGCCGCTCCTGCCGCGGGGGGTGCTCCCGCCGAAGCCGCCCCAGTCGTCGTCCCGGGAGTGCAGGTTGCCGGCCACGCGCTCGGCGAGGACCTCGGCCTCGGTGAGGTGCTCGGCGGCCAGGTCGAGGTTGCGCTCGCGCTCGCCGTGGGCCAGCGACAGCAGGCGGGAGGCCTCGCGCAGCTGGGTGCGCGGCTCGGCGTCGACCCACCCGCGCACGCTGTCCAGCTCGCGCTCGAGGGTGACGATGCGGGAGCGCACGTGCTCGTAGCGTCGGTCGAACTTCTCCACCCTGGCGCCGGCGCGGTCGGCGTCCTTGCGGTACCGCTCGAGGGCGGTGTCGAGGTAGTGCTCGGCGCGCTCGAGGGTGCTCAGGGCGCCGATGACGTCGCCGCCGCCACGGGCCCGGGTGCCGATCTCGACGGCGCGCTGCGCCTCGGCGACCGCGGAGAGGGTCATCTGGTCGTTGGCCTGCAGTCGCGTGGCGTCGAGCAGGTCGGAGGAGATCGAGGCCAGGGCCTGGTCGAGGGCCGCGGCGGCGTCGGCCAGCACGGCGCGCGCGGACAGGACCGTCTCGAGTCGGCTGTCCGCCTGGCCGAGGGCGTCCTCAGCGGCCCGGGCGGCCGCGACCGCCGACGGACGGTCGCCGGCCTGCACGTGCTGCTCCCCGGTGGTGACGAAACCGCGCGCCGACTGGATGAGGCGGGGCGCCTGCTCGACGTTGGCCACGAGCGTGGTGAGCGCATCGCGGGCGTGGGTCGCGGACAGCCCCGCGAGCTCCTGCTGCGCGACCGGCACCCGGGCCTCGACCTCGGCGACCCGGGTCCGCAGCGAGGCGAGGAACTGCGGGACGGTGGCCTCCAGGTCGCGCAGCCTGGCGAACTCGGCCTCCTGGGCGTCGAGCTCGGCGTCCGCTGACCGGGTCAGCTCGAGGACCTGCGCCAGCCGCGCGCGTTCCTCGGCCTCGACGAGGCGGCCTGCTCCGCGGGCGACGTCGAGCTCCTGCTGGATGCGAAAGGCCTCGGCGGCCCGGCCACGGGCCGCCTCGAGCGCGGCGGTGAACTGCTGGGTCGCCTGCTCGCCGAACTGGGCCTGCGCGAAGGACAGCTCCTGACCCGAGGCGCGGATCGCGTTGTCGAGGTCGACGAGGGCCGTCGCGACCTGCTGGCGCAGCTGGTCGGTGGGGACGGAGGGCAGGACAGGCTCGGGCTGGCCGATCGGCGGGGCCGCGGGCTGGGGGTCGCGGCGCCCGCGGACGGCGCCGATGACCTTGCCGATGACCGGCAGGAGGAACATCCCGACCAGCAGGAGGGGGAAGAAGGAGAAGAGGTTGAACCCGCCGAGGATGCCGCCGCCACTGCCACCGCTGCTGTCGCCGTAGCGCTCGTCGAGGCCCTGCGCCGCGGCGGTCACGGCACCGTCCCAGTCGTCCCGGCCCAGCCGCGGCTCGACGTCGGCGGTCTGGACCTGCGTCAGCAGGTCCGGGGTGACGCCGGCGCCCTCCTGGGCCCACATGCCGTAGGCGCGGTCCTCGACGGCGACGGCGAGCAGCACGTCGTTGGTCCCGAAGCCGGACTCCTCGTAGGTCGCCCTGACCCACTCCTCGCCGGACCGCCCGTCGAAGCTGTCGACGTAGACGACCCACAGCTGGATGCCGCGCTCGCGCTGGAGGGTGTCGAGGTCGTCCTGCAGGGCGCCCTCGTCGAGGACGTCCGCCCGGTCGGTGATCTGCTCCGGCAGGGAGAAGGGGGCCTCCGCGGGGGCGGCGGCGACCGTGACCTGCGGTGGGGCGGAGCTGGTCATCGCGCCTGCCGGCGAGGCGCCGAGCACCAGTGCGGCAGCACCCGCGAGGCCGCACAGGACCCCGCCCAGACGTCGCGTGCGGTCGGTCATCCGGTGCCCTGCCCCTTGGTGCGCGAGCCCCCGGCCTGTCGCCGGAGCCCAGTGCTTGCTGAGTATTACAGACACGTGCGGCAGAATCATGGCCAGCATGACTTCCTCCCTCGCCCCGCTCCTGAGTGCGATCGCCGGCCTGCCCGGTCTCGCCGACATCCCACGACACCGCGACGCCAGCGACCTGGTCGACATCGTCGCGCCCACCGGTCTGCGGGCGCCCACGGTCGCCTGCATCGGTGGCGACCGCGCCTCGCACGCACCGAGGCTCGTCGTCACCTCGACCGCGCGCGAGGCCGACGACATCGCCACCGCGCTCGGCGAGCTCGTCGGCCACGAGCAGGTGGTCACCTTCCCGAGCTGGGAGACGCTGCCGCACGAGCGGCTCAGCCCCCGCAGCGACACCGTCGGCCGTCGGCTGGCCGTCCTGCGCCGGCTGGCGCACCCCGACGCGGGGGAGGGCCACGGCCGGCCCGGTTACGTCATCGCCTCGGTCCGGGCCGTCCTGCAGCCGATCGCCAAGGGCCTGGCCGACCTCGAGCCGGTGCGGCTGCGCGTCGGCGACGAGGCGGCGCTCACCGAGGTCACCGAGGCGCTCGCGGGTGCCGCCTACGTGCGCACCGACCTCGTCGAGCGCCGCGGTGAGTTCGCGGTCCGCGGCGGCATCCTCGACGTCTTCCCGCCGACCGAGGAGCACCCCGTCCGGGTCGAGTTCTTCGGCGACACGGTCGACGAGATCCGGTGGTTCAAGGTCGCCGACCAGCGCAGCCTCGACACGGCGATCGAGATGTGGGCCCCGCCCTGCCGGGAGGTCCTGCTGACCGACACCGTGCGTCGACGCGCGGCGACCCTCGCGGGGGAGCTGCCCGGCGTCGCCGACATGCTCCTCAAGGTCGCCGAGGGCATCGCCGTGGAGGGCATGGAGTCACTCGCGCCCGCCCTCGTCGACGGCATGGAGTCGGTCCTCGACGTCCTGCCGCAGGGCGCCGGTGTCGTCGTCCTCGACCCCGAGCGGGTGCGCGCTCGCGCGCACGACCTCGTCTCGACGAGCGAGGAGTTCCTCCAGGCCAGCTGGGCCAACGCCGCCGCGGGCAACGCCGTCCCGATCGACCTCGAGGGCGTGCTCGGCACGGCCTCCCACTGGACCCTGGGGCAGGCCCGCGACCACGCGCTCGAGATCGGGCTGCCGTGGTGGAGCGTCACCCCCTTCGCCGTCGACGACGAGCTCGCGGCCATCGCCGCCGACCTGGACGACCGGGTCGACCACGACCACGTGGGCCTGCGGGTGCCGGCCGAGGAGCCGCCGCACTTCCGCGGCAACACCGAGGCCGCGATCGCCCAGCTGCGCGAGTGGACCGGGGAGGGCTGGCAGGTGCTGATCGCCACCGACGGCCCGGGACTCGTCAAGCGCGTCACCGAGGTCCTCGGTGACGCGGGCGTCCCGACCCGCGTCGCGGACGAGGGGGAGCCGGTCACGCTCACGGCGGGCGTCGTCGCGCTCACCCGGGCCAGCCTCGGCACGGGGTTCGTCGTGCCCGAGCGGCGGTTCGCCGTGCTCACCGAGGCCGACCTGCTCGGCTCGAGCGGGGCCGGGGCGAGCACGCGCGACATGCGCCGGATGCCCTCGCGCCGGCGCAAGCAGGTCGACCCGCTCCAGCTGCGTCCCGGGGACCACGTCGTCCACGAGCAGCACGGCGTCGGGTCCTTCGTCGAGATGATCCAGCGGACCGTGCAGGGCGCGACCCGTGAGTACCTCGTCATCGAGTACGCCCCGTCCCGCAAGGGGCACCCCGGCGACCGGCTCTTCGTGCCGACCGATCAGCTCGACCAGGTGACCCGCTACGTGGGCGGCGACGCCCCGCCGCTCAACAAGATGGGCGGCAGCGACTGGCACAAGACCAAGTCGCGCGCCAAGCGCCACGTGCGCCAGATCGCCGGTGAGCTCATCCGTCTCTACAGCGCGCGCATGGCGACGCCCGGCCACGCCTTCGGCCCGGACACCCCGTGGCAGCGCGAGCTCGAGGACGCCTTCGCCCACATCGAGACGCCCGACCAGCTGACCACCATCGACGAGGTCAAGGACGACATGGAGAAGACGGTCCCGATGGACCGCCTGATCTGCGGCGACGTCGGCTACGGCAAGACCGAGATCGCGGTCCGGGCGGCCTTCAAGGCGATCCAGGACGGCAAGCAGGTCGCCGTCCTGGTACCGACGACCCTGCTCGTGCAGCAGCACCTCAACACCTTCTCCGAGCGGTACGCCGGCTTCCCCGTCACGGTCAAGGCGCTCAGCCGCTTCCAGACCGACAAGCAGGCCAAGGAGGTGCTCGAGGGCATGGAGTCCGGTGCGGTCGACCTCGTCATCGGCACCCACCGGATCCTCGGCAACGAGGTGAAGTTCAAGGACCTCGGCCTGGTCATCATCGACGAGGAGCAGCGCTTCGGCGTCGAGCACAAGGAGCAGCTCAAGGCGATGCGCACCAACGTCGACGTGCTCGCCATGTCGGCCACGCCGATCCCGCGCACCCTCGAGATGGCGGTCACGGGCATCCGCGAGATGTCGACGCTCGCCACGCCCCCGGAGGAGCGCCACCCGGTGCTCACCTTCGTCGGCGGCTACGAGGAGAAGCAGGTCGCCGCCGCGATCCACCGCGAGCTCATGCGCGAGGGCCAGGTCTTCTACGTGCACAACAACGTCAGCACGATCGAGCGGACGGCGGCCCGCATCCGCGAGCTCGTGCCCGACGCCCGCGTCGAGACCGCCCACGGCAAGATGGGCGAGCACCGGCTCGAGCAGGTCGTCCTCGACTTCTGGGAGCGGCGCTTCGACGTCCTCGTGTGCACGACGATCGTCGAGACCGGCCTGGACATCTCCAACGCCAACACGCTGATCCTCGACCGCGCCGACCGCTTCGGCCTGAGCCAGCTGCACCAGCTGCGCGGCCGCGTCGGGCGCGGGCGCGAGCGCGCCTACGCCTACTTCCTCTACCCGCCGGACAAGCCGCTCACGGAGATGGCCCACGACCGCCTCGAGACGATCGCGAGCAACACCGACCTCGGCGCCGGCATGCAGGTGGCGATGAAGGACCTCGAGATCCGCGGCGCGGGCAACCTGCTCGGCGGCGAGCAGTCCGGCCACATCGCGGGCGTCGGTTTCGACCTGTACGTGCGGATGGTCGGCGAGGCCGTCGCGGACTTCAAGGGCGAAGGGGAGGCCGCGCCGGCCGAGGTCAAGATCGAGCTGCCCGTCGACGCCCACCTGCCGCACGAGTACATCCCGGGGGAGCGGCTGCGGCTGGAGGCGTACAAGAAGCTCGCGTCCGCGGAGACCGAGGCCGACCTCACCGAGATCCTCGAGGAGCTCACCGACCGCTACGGCCAGCCGCCGGAGCCGGTGCGCAACCTCGTCGAGGTCGCCCGCCTGCGGATCGTCGTGCGCTCGGCCGGACTGACCGATGTCGTGGCCCAGGGGGCCAACGTGCGCTTCGCCCCGGCCCGGCTCCGCGAGAGCCAGGAGCTGCGGCTGGCCCGCCTCTACCCCAGGTCGAGCTACAAGGAGGGCACCCAGACGGTGCTCGTCCCCAAGCCCACGACCGCGCGCATCGGGGGGACCCCGCTGCGGGACACCGCGGTGCTCACGTGGGCCACTGACCTCATCCGTCAGGTCATGCTCGATGATGTCATCGTGGACAGCGGGGCGACGGCGCCCCGAGACACCTCGCGCTCGCGCTGAGGACCGGACGAAAGGGACCCACACCGTGCTCCGTCGACAGCCCCTCGCTCGCCCCGCCCGGGCGATCGCCCTCGCAGCCGCTGCGACCCTCGCCCTCTCGGCGTGCGGCGGCTCCGCCAACGACCCGGTGGACGTGGACGGCTCCGGCAGCGACGCCGTCGCGGCCAAGGTCGGCGACGAGGTGGTCACCGTCGGCGACGTGCAGCGCACCACCCGCGAGCTGGGCACGGTCATCGAGGCGCAGAGCCAGGGCCAGCCCGGTCAGGAGATCACCGCGGACCAGGTCGTCGCCCTCCTCGTGCAGGTGCCGTCGGTCCTCGAGTTCGCCGACGAGCAGGGCACCCCCGTCCCGTCGGCCGGGAGCGTGCGCCAGCAGCTCGCGCAGGTCCTGCCCTCCCCGTCGGACACGACCGTCGACTTCCTGCGGGCCAACTCGCTCAACTCCCAGCTCGACGAGGCCGCCCGCAAGGAGCTGAGCGCGTACGTCCAGGAGCAGGACGTGACCGTCAGCCCCCGGTACGCCGCCGCCGTCGGCGAGTCGCCCGACTGGCTCCAGGAGCCCGCCGCGCAGGACGCCCAGCTGCCGACGGGCACGCCCTGACGGCCGGTCGCCTGGTCCTCCTGGCGACCAGCCCCCGCGTCTCGCCCGGCCTGCTCAGCCGGGATGCGTGGCGTGCCCTCGAGGCCGCCGACGCCGTCCTCGCTGCCGACCCGGGCGACGCCCTGCCGCTCGCGCTCGTCGACGACGGCGTCGCCGTCGAGACCATCGGGGCGCAGGCGCCCCACGAACGGGCGCGCCTGCTCGTCGAGGCCGCCCGGACCACGCAGGTGCTGTGGGTCGGCTCACCGGACGGTGACCCCGGCCTCAGCGATGCCGTCGCCGCGGAGGTCTCGCGGCTGGAGGACGCACCCGAGGTCGAGGTGCTCGTCGGCTCCTGGGACGTCGAGGGCGGTCGGCTGCTCGACGCCGTCGCCGTCATGGACCGCCTCCGCTCGTCCGGCGGGTGCGCCTGGGTCGCCGCGCAGGACCACGCGAGCCTGCTCCCCTTCGTCCTGGAGGAGGCGCACGAGGTGACCGAGGCGCTCGAGGCCGTCATCGCCGTCCCCGACGACGTCCGGCTGCGCGAGGAGCTGGTCGACGAGCTCGGCGACCTGCTCTTCCAGGTGCTCTTCCACGCCCGGGTCGCGGCCGACCACCCGGACGCCCCCTTCACCGTCGACGACGCGGCCGCCGCGCTCGTCGACAAGCTCGTGCGCCGCAACCCGCATGTCTTCGGCGACGCGACCGCCGAGACCCTCGAGGAGATCGAGGCGCAGTGGCAGGCGATCAAGGCGCAGGAGAGGTCCGAGCGGCCCGCTCCGTAAGGTCGTGCGCATGGACCAGCGCATCAGCTTCGTCACCCTGGCCGTCGCCGACCTCGACGCGACGCGCCGCTTCTACCTCGACGGGCTGGGGTGGCGCGCGGTTCTCGACGTCCCCGGCGAGGTGCTCATGATCCGCGTCGGCGAGCACCTCGTGCTCTCGCTGTGGGACGAGGACGAGTTCGAAGGGGAGGTCGGCCCGATCCGCGGCGGCCCGGGCATCGCGCCGGTCACCCTGGCGCACAATGTCGCCGGCGAGTCGGAGGTCGACGCGATCCTCGAGCTGGCCCGCGCCGCCGGCTCGCCCGAGGTGCAGCCGGCGCAGCGCCGCGACTGGGGCGGGTACACGGGCTACTTCGCCGACCCCGACGGGTTCCGCTGGGAGGTCGCGGTCAACCCGGGGCCGATCGGCCAGGTCGTGCTGCCGCCGGCGTCGCGCGACGAGGTGCGCGCGACCCCCTTCGGGCAGCCGGTCGGGCCCCCGGTCGACGGGTGGGCCGGGGCGCCGTGGCCGCAGGTCACGACGATCACCGGGAGCCACTGCACGCTCGAGGCGCTCGCGCCCGAGCACGCCCACACGTTGCGTCAGCAGGTCGCGGGGGAGGACCACGACGACCTGTGGACCTACCTCAAGGAGGAGCGCCCGGGCGATGCCGTCGCCTTCGACGCGTACATCGCCCGGCGCTGCGGGCCCGGCACGGTCGACGTCGTCGTCCGGGACGGCGAGGGCGTCGCCTGCGGGCTGGCCAGCCTGATGCGCATCGACGAGGCGAACGGCGTCGTCGAGATCGGCAACGTCCTCTTCGGTCCACGGCTGCAGCGCACCACCGCGGCGACGGAGGCCTTCTCGCTCCTCGCCCGGCACGTCTTCGACCTCGGGTACCGGCGCCTGGAGTGGAAGTGCGACTCCCTCAACGCCCCCTCGCGCCGGGCGGCGCAGCGCCTAGGGTTCACCTGCGAGGGCACCTTCCGCCGCCACGCCGTGACGAAGGGGAGGTCCCGCGACACCACGTGGTTCGCCATGGTCGTCGAGGACTGGCCGGCCATCCGGGCGGCGCACGACGCGTGGCTCGACCCGGCCAACTTCGACGACGGGGCGCAGCGGTCCCCCCTTCGGCCTCCCGTCGCAGGGGTGTGAGCCCGCCCGAGGTGCGGGTCGGTCTGCGCCCCGGTGCCGGCCAGCCGTTACGCTCGGAGCCACCCAACCCGTGTCATCGAGCACCACCTAGGAGCCGGTAGTGGCCAGCATCGAAGCAATTGGCGCGCGCGAGATCCTCGATTCGCGCGGCAACCCGACCGTCGAGGTCGAGATCGCCCTCGACGACGGCACCATCGCCCGGGCCGCGGTGCCCAGCGGTGCCTCCACCGGGGCCTTCGAGGCCGCCGAGCGCCGCGACGGTGACGACAAGCGCTACCTGGGCAAGGGCGTCGAGGACGCGGTCCGCGCGGTCGAGGACGACCTGATGCCCCGCCTCGTCGGCTTCGAGGCCAGCGAGCAGCGTCTCGTCGACGCCGAGATGCTCGCCCTCGATGGGACGGACAACAAGAGCTCGATCGGCGCGAACGCCATCCTCGGCGTCTCGCTCGCCGTCGCCAAGGCCGCCGCGGAGTCCGCGGGCCTGCCGCTCTTCCGCTACATCGGCGGCCCCAACGCGCACATCCTGCCCGTTCCGATGATGAACATCCTCAACGGTGGCTCCCACGCCGACTCCAACGTCGACATCCAGGAGTTCATGATCGCGCCCATCGGTGCGCCCTCCTTCCGCGAGGCGCTGCGCTGGGGCACGGAGGTCTACCACTCGCTCAAGGCCGTCCTCAAGGACAAGGGCCTGTCGACCGGCCTCGGCGACGAGGGCGGCTTCGCGCCCAACCTCGAGAGCAACCGCGAGGCGCTCGACCTCATCCTCGACGCCATCACCAAGGCCGGCTACGAGCCGGGCAAGGAGATCGCGCTCGCCCTCGACGTCGCGGCCAGCGAGCTGCACGAGGACGGCTCCTACACCTTCGAGGGCAAGCAGATCAGCTCCTCCGAGCTCGTCGACTACTACGCCGACCTCGTCGACGCCTACCCGCTCGTCTCCATCGAGGACCCGCTCGACGAGGAGGACTGGGAGGGCTGGCAGACGATGACCGAGCGCCTCGGCGACCGCGTCCAGATCGTCGGCGACGACCTCTTCGTCACCAACCCCGAGCGCCTGGCCCGTGGCATCGCGGACCGGGCCGCCAACGCGCTGCTGGTCAAGGTCAACCAGATCGGCTCGCTCACCGAGGCCCTCGACGCGGTCGCGCTCGCGACCCGCAGCGGCTTCGCCTCGATGATGAGCCACCGCTCCGGCGAGACCGAGGACGTGACCATCGCCGACCTGGCCGTCGCGACGAACTGCGGCCAGATCAAGACCGGCGCCCCGGCCCGCTCCGAGCGCGTGGCGAAGTACAACCAGCTCCTGCGCATCGAGGAGGAGCTCGACGACGCGGCGATCTACGCCGGCGCCGGCGCCTTCCCGCGCTTCAAGGGCTGATCCGGGACATGGCCGGGACACCGCGTCGCCGCCCTGCACGCACGAGCGCGCAGGGCGGGACGCGGCGACCCCGCGCGACCCGGCCCGCGGGTCGCGGCGCGCGCCCGACCCGCTCCCGCTCCGGCACCGCCGCCAAGGCGGCCCAGGAGCGTCGGGCCGTCATGACGACCCGACGCTGGGTGGTGCTCGTCTCCCTCGGCGTCCTGCTCGCCGTCATGCTCCTGCCGACCGGCAAGTCCTGGTACGACCAGCGCCAGCGCCTCGACGCGCTGCACGAGCAGGTCGCCGCGCAGGAGGCCAACGTCGCGGACCTCAAGCGCCAGCGCGACCTGTGGGAGACCGACGAGTACGTCGAGGCCCAGGCCCGGCAGCGGCTGAAGTTCGTCAAGCCGGGGGAGCGGACCTACACGGTCATCGACCCCGCAGGCGAGACCCCCGACGTCGACCCCGAGACGGGCACCGTCCAGGCCCCGGCGACGCAGCCGTGGTACGAGCAGGTCGCCTCCTCCGTCGAGGCCGCCGACGACCCGACCGCGGGCCGGTGAGCACCGACGAGCGGGGCAACGACCTGGAGCGGGTCGACCCGCAGGACCTCGAGACCGTCCACCGGCAGCTCGGCCGCCCGGCGCGGGCGACCGTCGCCGTCGCCCACAGGTGCCCCTGCGGCGGCCCGACGGTCCTGCGCACGGCCCCGCGCCTGCCCGACGGCACCCCCTTCCCGACGACGTACTACGCGACCTGCCCGCGCCTGACCGGCGCGATCTCGACGCTCGAGTCCAGCGGGCTCATGGCGCAGATGTCGCAGCGGCTGCTCGACGACGAGGACCTGGCCGCCCGGTACCGCGCGGCCCACGAGGACTACCTGCGTCGGCGGGCCGAGCTCGGCGACGTGCCCGAGGTGGAGGGGATCTCCGCGGGGGGCATGCCCACCCGCGTGAAGTGCCTGCACGT
This sequence comes from Janibacter terrae, assembly GCF_039636765.1. Lineage (NCBI taxonomy): Bacteria > Bacillati > Actinomycetota > Actinomycetes > Micrococcales > Intrasporangiaceae > Janibacter > Janibacter terrae. The sequence goes on along the minus strand of NZ_CP144167.1, from coordinate 3,187,561 downwards.
CCTCGTCGCGCACTCGCTGGCCGCCGGCCCCGGGGTCAACCCCCTGGGGGATGAGGCGCTCGACCTGCTGCCGCAGTGGTGGCACACCAGCCCGTGCGTGGGCCCGGACGAAGGGAGCGACGCATGAGAGTCGCAGCGATCGACTGCGGGACCAACTCGATCCGGCTGCTCGTCGCCGACCGCGACGAGGAGACCGGGACGCTGAGCGACGTCCTGCGCCGCATCGAGGTCGTGCGCCTGGGCGAAGGGGTCGACAGGACCGGTCAGCTCGGGGAGGAGGCGCTGCGGCGCACCCTGGCCGTGGCCGCCGAGTACGCGGCACAGTGCCGTGAGCTGGCGGTCGACCCGGGGGCCGTGCGCTTCGTCGCCACGTCGGCCTCGCGCGACGCCGACAACGCCGCGGACTTCGTCGCCGGTGTGCAGGAGGCCTTCGGTGACCTAGCCGTCACCCCTGAGGTCATCTCGGGGGACGAGGAGGCCCAGCTGAGCTTCGCGGGGGCCACTGGCGGGCTGCTCGACGCGGGCTTCGAGGGGCCGTACCTCGTCGTCGACATCGGCGGCGGCTCGACCGAGATCGTCCGCGGCACCCACGAGGTCGTGGCCGGCACCTCCCTCGACATCGGCTGCGTGCGACTCACCGAGCGGCACCACCGCACCGACCCACCCACGCAGGAGGTCATCGACGCCGCGCGCTTCGACATCGCCGAGGCGCTGGACCGGGCCGAGGCCGAGGTCGGGCTCGGCGGCATCCAGACCGTGGTCGGGCTCGCCGGGTCGGTGACGACCGTGACCGCCCAGGCCCTCGGCCTGGGCTCGTACGACCCCACGGCGATCCACCTCGCCCGGGTGCCGGTCGCACAGATGATGGAGTCCTGCGAGCGGCTCATCCTCAGTACCCGCGCCGAGCGGGCTGCGCAGCCCTACATGCACCCCGGCCGGGTCGACGTCATCGGCGCCGGCGCGCTCATCTGGTGGGAGATCCTGGAGCGGGCGCTCGGCGCCAACGGCCCCGACATCGTCGTCACCGCCTCCGAGCACGACATCCTCGACGGCATCGCGATGTCGATCGGCGCCGTCGCCGCGGAGGGCGTCGACCAGGCTGGCTAGTCTGACGGCCACGCCCCCGTAGCCCAACTGGCAGAGGCACGCCACTTAAAATGGTGCACGGTGCGGGTTCGAGTCCCGCCGGGGGTACGCGCGGACGACGACGGGTCGTCAGACCTCGATCCGGCCGACCGGTGTGCGCTTCTCCGCCTGGAAGGCGTCCTCGGTCCGACCTCGCGCCCAGTAGCCCGAGATCGACAGCGCCTCGCGGGGCACGCCCCGCTCCTCGAGGACCCGGCGCACGGCCTTGATCGACTCGCGCTCGCCGTGCGCGAAGACCTGCACGGTGCCCGCGTCGACCTGCTCCGGCCACGGCGCCGCGTCGACCGCGCGGGCGAGGAAACCGATGTCCGAGGGGTCGGGGTTGACGAGCCACTCGACGCGCACGCCCTCGGGTGCGGCCAGCTCGAGCACGTCCTCCGCCAGCCCCACCTCGACGAGCGCGACGCCCCGCGCGGACGCGGGGAGCGCCTCCAGCGAGGCGGCGATCGCCGGCAGCGCGGACAGGTCACCCGCGAAAAGGTGCCAGCCGACCTGCGGGTCGGGGGCGTAGCCGCCGCCCGGCCCCATGACGACGGCGACGTCACCCCCCTTCGCCCGCTGGGCCCAGGCTCCGGCGTACCCGACGTCGCCGTGCGTCACGACGTCCAGCGTCAACCGTCGCGCCTCGCGGTCGATCGCACGGACGGTGTAGGTGCGGGTCACCGGCTGCAGGTGCGCGGGCGCGCTCTCGCGGATCGCGGCGAGGTCGAAGGGGGGCTCCAGCCCGAGCTCGTCCGGCACGAAGAGCAGCTTGACGTACGCGTCGGTCGACTCCCGCGCGCCGAAGTCCGCCAGCGACTCGCCCTCGAGGACGAGCCGCACGAGGTGCGGCCCGAGCGGCTCTGCGGACTCGACCGTCAGCACGCGCTGGGGCCGGGGCGGACGTGCTGCGGGGGTCGTCATGAAACTAAGGCTACCCTTACGCGACCGTCGCGCTGCGACCCCCTTCGTGGGCCGTGGTGATCCGTGCCACGATGCTTGTCATGCAGATCGCCAGCCACGTCTCCGACCTGATCGGCAACACCCCGCTCGTCAGGCTCAGCTCCGTCGTCCCCGAGGGCTCCCCCCTCGTCGCGGCCAAGGTCGAGTACCTCAACCCCGGCGGCAGCATCAAGGACCGCATCGCCCGCAAGCTCATCGACGCGGCCGAGGCCTCCGGCGAGCTGAAGCCCGGTGGAACCATCGTCGAGCCGACCTCCGGCAACACCGGCGTCGGGCTGGCGCTCGTCGCGCAGGAGCGCGGCTACCGCTGCATCTTCGTCTGCCCCGACAAGGTTGGCAAGGACAAGATCGACGTGCTGCGGGCCTACGGTGCGGAGGTGCAGATCGTGCCGACCTCCGTCGCGCCGGACCACCCGGACAGCTACTACTCGGTGAGTGACCGGCTGACCGCCGAGATCGAGGGGGCGTGGAAGCCCAACCAGTTCTTCAACCTCAACGGGCCGCAGGCGCACTACGAGAGCACCGGCCCGGAGATCTGGGAGCAGACCGACGGGGAGATCACCCACCTCGTCGCGGGCATCGGCACCGGCGGCACGATCACCGGCACCGGGCGCTACCTCAAGGAGGTGTCCGGCGGCCGGGTCAAGATCATCGGCGCCGACCCCGAGGGCTCGGTCTACTCCGGCGGCACCGGCCGGCCGTACCTCGTCGAGGGCGTCGGCGAGGACATGTGGCCCGGTGCCTACGACCCGTCCGTGCCCGACGAGGTCATCGCGGTGGACGACCAGGAGGCCTTCGCGATGACGCGGCGCCTCGCGCGCGAGGAGGGCCTGCTCGTCGGTGGGTCGAGCGGCATGGCCGTCGTCGCGGCGCTGCGCGTCGCCGAGACCGCCGGCCCCGACGCCACAATCGTCGTCCTGCTGCCCGACGGCGGCCGCGGCTACCTCGGCAAGATCTTCGACGACGAGTGGATGGCCTCCTACGGCTTCCTGCCGGGTGACGCAGGCAGCGACGCCAGCGTGGGTGAGGTGCTCCGCGGCAAGTCCGGCGAGCTGCCCGACCTCGTGCACACGCACCCCAACGAGACGATCCGCGAGGCCATCGACATCCTGCGCGAGTACGGCGTCTCCCAGATGCCCGTCGTCGGCGCGGAGCCGCCGGTCGTCATCGGCGAGGTCGCGGGTGCGGTGACCGAGCGGGACCTGCTCACCGCCGTCTTCGAGGGGCACGCCTCGCTCGCCGACCCGGTGAGCGCGCACATGGGCGCCAAGCTGCCGCAGATCGGTGCCGCCGAGCCCGTCTCGGCCGCGACCGAGGCGCTCGAGCACGCCGACGCGCTGCTCGTCGTCGAGGGCGGCAAGCCGGCCGGCGTCATCACCCGGCAGGACCTGCTGGGCCACCTGTCCCACCGAGCGAAGGGCTGAGACACCATGGGTGAGCACAAGAGTGCGGCGGACGCCCGCGCCAGCCAGGGCTTCTCCACGCGAGCGATCCACGCGGGCTACGAGCCCGACCCGCTGACCGGTGCGGTCAACGTCCCGATCTACGCCAGCTCGACCTTCGCCCAGGACGGCGTGGGCGGCCTGCGGGGCGGCTTCGAGTACGCCCGTACCGGCAACCCGACCCGTCAGGCGCTCGAGGCCAACGCGGCGTCGATCGAAGGGGGGACCCACGGTCGTGCCTTCGCCTCCGGCATGGCGGCGACGGACGCGATCCTGCGGGCCTCCCTTCGCCCCGGGGACCACCTCGTCATCCCGGACGACGCGTACGGCGGCACCTTCCGGCTCATCGACAAGGTCTTCTCGCAGTGGGGGATCGAGCACACGCCGGCCCCCGTCGGCGACGTCGACGCGATCCGCGCGGCGATCCGGCCCACGACCAAGCTCGTGTGGCTCGAGACGCCGACCAACCCGCTGCTCAACATCGGGGACATCACGGCGGTCGCCGAGGTCGCCCACGCGGCCAGGGCCCGGTTGGTCGTCGACAACACCTTCGCCAGCCCGTACCTGCAGCAGCCGCTCTCCCTCGGCGCCGACGTCGTGCTGCACTCGAGCACGAAGTACCTCGGCGGACACAGCGACGTCGTCGGTGGCCTGCTCGTCACGGACGACGAGCAGATCGATGCCGACATCGCCTTCCTGCAGAACGGGTCCGGAGGCGTGCCCGGCCCCTTCGACGCGTACCTGACGATGCGTGGCATCAAGACGCTCGGGGTGCGCATGGACCGTCACTGCGACAACGCGGAGGCGGTCGTGGACCTGCTGTCCGCGCGCAAGGAGATCACCTCGGTCCTCTACCCGGGCCTGCCCGAGCACCCGGGTCACGACGTCGCGGCGCGGCAGATGACCCGGTACGGCGGGATGATCTCGGTGCGCATGGCCGGCGGGCGCGAGGCCGCGCAGCAGCTGTGCGCGCGGGCCGAGGTCTTCACCCTCGCCGAGTCCCTCGGCGGCATCGAGTCGCTCATCGAGCACCCCGGCGCGATGACGCACGCGTCGACCGCCGGCTCGATGCTCGAGGTGCCGGACGACCTGGTGCGCCTGTCCGTCGGCATCGAGGACTGCGCGGACATCCTCGCCGACCTCGAGCAGGCGCTCGACGGCCTGTCCTGAGGCCGGGATCGCCTGTGGAGGGCGGGAACACCGCGACGCGGTCGTGCGCTTAGTCTGGTACCAGTCAGCGGCGACCGCGTCGCGCCAGCCCCTCACCAGGAGCACACATGAGCAACCCGATCCTCGGCCGGGTCGAGCAGGATGCCCAGCGCGGGTACGCGGGCTTCCGTGACTCGAGCACCCAGTACCCGCAGCAGGGCTACCAGCAGCCCGGTTACCAGCAGCCCGGATACCAGCAGCCCGGATACCAACAGCCCGGCTTCCCGCAGCAGGGCTACGGCCAGCCCCAGCCCGGCTACGGCCAGCCCGGTCCCGTCGGCGGCTTCGGCGGGGGTGGCGGCGGTGGCCGCGCCCTGACGCTCGACGACGTCATGATCCGTACCGGTGCGCTCTTCGGCGTCATGCTCGCCGTGGCGGCGATCGGCTGGACGCTCACCTCGGTGGCGCCCGGCGTCGGCGGCATCATGATGATGGTCGGCCTCGTCGGCACCATCGGCATGAGCCTGTTCATGATGTTCCGGCGCAAGCCGGTCGGTGCGCCGCTCGCGGTCGCCTACGCCGCCCTGGAGGGCGCCTTCGTCGGCCCGATCAGCGGCATCTACCACCAGATCTACGACCCGGTGGGGACCAATGTCTTCGAGTCGATCGTCACCCAGGCGATCCTCGCGACGGTCTGCGTCTTCGCCGCGATGCTCACCCTGTACAAGACGGGCGTCATCAAGGTGACGCAGAAGTTCCGCGCCATCGTCAGCATGGCGATCCTCGGGTACTTCATCTTCTCGATGATCAACCTGGGCTACATGCTCTTCTTCGACGGCTCGCCCTTCGGCTTCGGTGGCACCGGCATGCTCGGCATCGCCATCTCGGTCTTCGGCACCGGCCTCGCGGCCGTGACGCTGGCGCTCGACTTCGACTCCATCGAGACTGCGATCCGCACGGGCGCCCCGGCGAGCTACGCGTGGCACCTGGCCATCGGTCTCCTCGTCACCCTCGTCTGGCTCTACCTCGAGCTGCTGCGCCTGCTGGCCCGGCTCCGCTCGGATTGATCCCGGACGACATCGCGACCGAGGTCGGCCGCGCGGTCCGCAGGTGGCAGCAGCTGCCACTGGACCGCGCGGCCGACGCGGTTGCGGGGGTGCACGACCTCCTCGAGGAGCTCGCGGGGGAGCGCCCGCCCGACCTGGGTCCGGCCGTGGTCATGGACCAGCTGCGGGTCGTCGTCTTCGACGCCTGCACAACGGGCGAAGGGGGCCCCACTCACCTCGCCCGGCGCCTCGCCGACCTGCGCCTCTCCTGGTCCTGACGAGGCCGCGAGAGGCTGCATTGCCCTAGGGGAATGCAGCCGGGGGGCCTCCCCTTCGCCCGCGGCGGGTCACGTCGTGCACTACCGCCGGGGGTGATGGTGCACGACGTGACCCACCACCGGGCGCAGCGGTGCGCGAGCCCCAGCCGCATCGCCGGGCGGCCTCAGAGGTCGGTGACCTCGTGCACGCCCCGGCGACGGAGCATGGCCCAAGGACCCCGGGGGCCGGCGCGCTTGCCGCTGAGGTGGGCCGGTCCGACCTCGGTGCCCGGGGTGGACGCCGCGCGCTCGGCGGCGTCGTCCAGCGCGCCGATGCCCTCGCCCAGTCGGGCCTCGGGCTCGGAGTCGTGCTCGGCGCCCTCGGGCCAGGCCCGCAGCTCGGCCGCGACGGAGGGCAGCAGCGCCGAGGCGACCCGGGCGTAGCCGGCGGCCGAGGGGTGGAAGCGGTCCACGCTGAACATCACCGCGGGGCTGGCCTCGAACTCCGGGCCGAGCAGGTCACCCAGCGACACCGTGCGGGCCCCGGCCTCGACCGCGGCCACGGTCTGCGCGGCGGCGAGCTCGCGGCTCCACTGCCGCAGCAGCTTGTTGAGCGGGAAGGGGATCGGCTCCACGGTGCCGAGGTCGGGGCAGGTCGCGACGACCACGGGCACGTCGAGGGTGCGCAGGTAGCGGACCGTGCGGCCGAGGTGCTCCACGGAGACCGAGCGGTCGATGCGGTGGGTCACATCGTTGGCGCCCACGAGGATCACGGCGACGTCCGGGTTGTCGATCCGCGCCAGGGCCTTGGACAGCTGGACGTTCAGGTCGGAGGACTCGGCGCCCACGACCGCCTCGTTGGTCAGCTCCACGGGGCGGCCCATGATCGCTGCCAGACCGCTCGCGAGGATCGCGCCGATCGTCTGGTACCGGTTGTCGGCGCCCATGCCGGCCGCGGTCGAGTCCCCGAGGATCAGCAGGCGCACCGGGTCGCCCGGGGCGGCGCCGTAGAGGCCGTCGTCGTCGGGCGCTCCCTCGAAGGGCTGTCCCACGATCCGGCGGGTGAGCTTGGCCTCGGCCTGGATGAGCCCGTAGCCCAGGCCCGCCAGCGTCACGCTCGCCATGGCCGCGCCGGCTGCGCCGACGGCGGCACGCCCGGCCATGCGTCCCAGCTCCGCCATGCTTCTCCCTCGCTCGGTGTCGATCCCTCGAGGCCACCTTGTCATCCCCGGGTGACGATGCCAACGAGCCACGGCCCGCAGCCCGCCCATTGGGTACCGTCGGTGACGATGGCCCCCTTCGTCACGAGGACACGATGAGCGAGTACCCCCACCTCTTCACCCCGCTCGACCTGGGGTTCACCACCCTGCGCAACCGCACGATCATGGGGTCGATGCACACCGGTCTCGAGGACCGCGCGAGCAGCTTCGAGCGGCTCGCCGCCTTCTACGCCGAGCGGGCGAAGGGGGGCGCCGGGCTCATCGTGACCGGCGGTTTCGCGCCGAACATCGAGGGCAGCTTCTACCCCTTCGCCTCCAAGCTCACGACCCGCCGCGAGGCCCGCCGGCACCAGCAGGTCACCGACGCCGTCCACCGCGAAGGGGGCAAGATCGCCCTGCAGATCCTGCACGCGGGGCGCTACGCCTACCACCCGTACTCGGTGTCGGCCTCCTCCACGAAGTCGCCGATCACTCCCTTCGGCGCCCGCGGGCTGAGCGAGCGCGGGGTCCGCCGGCAGGTCCGGGGCTTCGCGCGTGCGGCCGAGCTGGCCCGCGGCGCGGGCTACGACGGCGTCGAGGTCATGGGCTCCGAGGGGTACTTCATCAACCAGTTCCTGGCGCCGCGCACCAACCAGCGCACCGACGGGTGGGGCGGCACGCCGGCCAACCGCCGCCGGATCGCCACGGAGATCGTGCGCGCGGTGCGCGCGGCCGTCGGCGAGGACTTCATCATCGTCTACCGCCTCTCGGTCCTCGACCTCGTCGAGGACGGCCAGACGTGGGAGGAGATCGTCACCCTGGGCCAGGAGATCCGGGCCGCCGGTGCGACGATCCTCTCGACCGGCATCGGCTGGCACGAGGCCCGGGTGCCGACGATCGTCACGTCCGTGCCGCGGATGGCCTTCACCGAGGTCGCCGAGCGGCTGCGGCCCCACGTCGACATCCCGGTCGTCACGAGCAACCGCATCAACATGCCCGACCAGGCCGAGCAGGTCCTCGCGGAGGGGCGCGCCGACCTCGTCCAGATGGCGCGGCCGTGGCTCGCCGACCCGCAGTGGGCAGCCAAGGCCGAGGCCGGTCGCGCGGACGCGATCAACACCTGCATCGCCTGCAACCAGGCCTGCCTCGACCACACCTTCCGGCGCCAGACGGCCTCCTGCCTGGTCAACCCGCGCGCCGGCCACGAGACCGAGCTCGTGCTGGCTCCCACGTCCCGTCGCAAGCACATCGCGGTCGTCGGCGGCGGCCCCGCCGGCCTGTCCGCGGCCGTCTCCGCCGCCGAGCGCGGCCACGACGTCGAGCTCTTCGAGGCGGGGGAGGACATCGGCGGCCAGTTCGCGCTCGCCATGCGCATCCCGGGCAAGGAGGAGTTCGCCGAGACGATCCGGTACTACCGCGGCGAGCTCGAGCGGCGCGGCGTGCGGGTGCACCTCGGCACCCGCGCCGGCGTCGACGACCTCGCCGGGTACGACGAAGTCGTGCTCGCCACCGGGGTGAGCCCGCGCGTCCCCGAGATCGAGGGGATCGACCACCCCATGGTGCTCACCTACCCCGAGGCCGTCCTCGGTACCCGTGAGGTCGGGCAGCGCGTCGCCGTCATCGGTGCCGGCGGCATCGGCGTCGACGTCACCGAGCTCCTGACGACCGTCGAGTCGCCGACGCTGGACCTCAAGGAGTGGCAGGACGAGTGGGGCGTCGACCCCTTCTCACCCGGCCGAGGCGGGCTCAAGGAGCCCCACCCGTCGCCGTCTCCCCGCACCGTGTACCTGGTGCAGCGCAAGGAGAGCAAGATCGGCGCCGGCCTCGGCAAGACGACCGGATGGGTCCACCGCGCCGCGATCAGGGCCAAGGGCGTCCACCGGGTCACCGGGGCCACGTACGAGCGCATCGACGACGACGGCCTGCACATCACCGTCGACGGCCGGCCGCGCACCCTCGCGGTCGACAACGTCGTCGTGTGCACCGGTCAGGAGTCCGTGCGTGACCTCGTCGAGCCGCTGCGGGCGAAGGGGGTCGTCGTGCACGTCATCGGTGGCGCCGACGTCGCGGCCGAGCTCGACGCCAAGCGCGCCATCCGCCAGGGCACCGAGCTCGCGACCACCCTCTGACGCGCGCCGCCTCACGTCCTGCTGCGGCTGGACGCCGGGCCGCCCACCAGGGACGGTGCCCGACCTGACCCCCGACGTCGCCGACCTGGTCCCCGACCGCCGGCTCGCGCCGGTGGACGGGCTCGGTCAGGGTCGGGAGTGATTCGCCACGAAGAGCACCCTCGGGCTACCGGGGCGGGGCGATGTCCTGCTGCGCGGGGACCTCGTCCTGGCGCAGGATGCCGACCTGGCAGGTCAGGCCGTTGGGCCCGTGGTTGCAGTACCCGCCGGGGTTCTTGTGCAGGTACTGCTGGTGGTAGTCCTCGGCGTACCAGAACGTGCCCACCTCGCTCGCCGGGCGCATCTCGGTGCTGATCGGCGGCAGCTGGTGGCTGGCCAGCTCCTCGCCGAAGGACGCGGCGGTGGCCTCGACCGCAGCGCGCTGGGCCTCGCTCGTCCAGTAGATCGCCGAGCGGTACTGCGTGCCGACGTCGTTGCCCTGGCGGTCGGGCGTCGTCGGGTCGTGGTTCTCCCAGAACGCCTTGAGCAGCAGCTCGGGACGGGTCCGCTCCGGGTCGTACGCGACGAGGACGCTCTCCGTGTGGCCGGTCAGGCCGGAGCAGGTCTCCTCGTACGTCGGGTTCGCGGTGAAGCCGCCCATGTACCCCGCGGCGGTCGTCACCACCCCCGGCAGCTGCCAGAAGATCCGCTCCGCCCCCCAGAAGCAGCCCATCGCGACGTACATGACCTCGGTGCCCGTCGGCCACGGGCCCTCGAGCGGCGTGCCGAGCACCTCGTGCAGCTCCGGCACGGAGAAGGTCCTCTCGGCTCGCCCCGGCAGGGCGGTCTCGGCGGTGGGCATGGGCGGGATCCGGCGACCGAACATGACTCCAGTGTCGCAGGTCGGGCGAAGGGGGAGTCCTCCCCATTGGGGAGACGACCCCTCGGTCCCTACCCTTGGGCCTGACGACAGTGGAAGGCGGGAGATGGCACAGCACCTGAGCCACGGCGCGGACGTCGAGCGACTCGACGACATCGCCGTCGCCCTGCGCCGCCAGAGCGACGCGGTCGCGGAGATCGGCGCTCGCGGCGCGACGCTCCTGGAGCGGCTGCGCGTGCTCTGGCAGGGGCCTGACTTCGAGAGGTTCGCCGGGGAGTGGCGCGCCGCCCGTCGCACGATCGAGGGCGCGGAGACCCAGCTGCGGGTCTACAGCCGCAAGGCGGGTGCGGCGTCCGAGCTGCAGCGGTCCGCGTCCGGCGGCCCCTCCGGCGACGGTGGCCGGCCCGGCCAGGTCTTCCGGCGCCCCGACGACGGCCAGCCCGTGGGCGCGCGCGAGGCGGAGCCGCCGCGTGCGGCCTTCCTCCCGACGGTGCCGCTCGCAGTGCCGCCACGGCTCGAGGGCGAGCTCGTCGGTGAGAGCACGTGGTCCGGTCCGGCCTTCCAGCGGCTCGAGCTCGGCGTCTACCCGCCGGTCGGGCCCGCGGAGCCGAGCTCCAGCTGGATCCCGGGGGAGCGGGGCGTCGCCTTCGACCCCACGCAGACCTCGCGGGTCGCCCCCCTTCGCCGCGCGCCGGAGGGCGGGGAGTGGCTGCACGTCCACGAGCACTGAGCCGGCGCCGGGCACGACGCAGGGGGTGTCCCAACCACTGGTCGGGACACCCCCTGCGTCGTGGTGCTCGGTCAGGCCGAGTACGGCTTGGCCGCGAGGATCTTGACCTCGATCGTCTTGCCGTTGGGGGCCTGGTAGGTGGCCGTCTCGCCGACCTTCTTGCCGTTGATGCCGCCGCCGAGCGGTGACTGCTCGGAGTAGACGTCGATGGAGTCGTTGCCGTCGGCGATCTCACGGGAGCCGAGGAGGAAGGTCTCCTCCTCGCCGAACATCTCGACGGTGACGACCATGCCGGGCTCGACGACACCGTCGTCGGGCGGGGTCTCGCCGACGATCGCGGTGTCGAGGATCTGCTTGAGCTGGCGGATGCGGGCCTCCATCTTGCCCTGCTCCTCCTTGGCTGCGTGGTAGCCGCCGTTCTCCTTGAGGTCGCCCTCTTCACGGGCAGCCTCGATGCGCTTGGCGATGTCGACACGACCCGGGCCCGAGAGCTCGCGCAGCTCGGCCTGGAGTCGGTCGAACGCCTCCTGGGTCAGGTAGGACGCGGAAGACGCGGTCTGGGTCACGGGTAACTCCTTGCTTCGGGCCGCGGGGAGACCTGGTGAACCCCCGTGGACGATGAACCGGTGGTGCCGCCCGGTCGTCCGGGTCAAGCACAAAGGTCTGGACCCATCGGTCCAGACCCACGGTTGCGGTAAAGGATCAGTATAACGCGGAATCGGCGTGGGTGCAGGCCTCACTCGACCCGCGAGCAGCCCTGCACGGTGGCCGTCACGGCGCGGGTGGTCGTGCGCACGGCGGCGCGCACCCGGGTGGTGCGCTCCCGGCTCGCCGGGACGACCTGCTCCTTGGTCCCGACCCGCGCGTAGCTGCCGTCCATCGCCGCGATCGTGCACGAGACCGCCGTACCCTCGGGGCGGGTGACGTCGAAGACCATGGTGATCCGGCTGTCGCTGTCCTTCTCGAAGCCGATGTCGGTCGTCGTGATCGCGCCTCGGGTGCCGGAGATCCCGAACCACATCGTCAGGGCGGTCGCGAGCGTCACGAGCACCGCGGCGACGACCCACCAGCGACGACTGCCCTGGTCGCGGCGCGACTCCGCCTCTGCCTCCTCGCGCTCCGGGTCCCAGGCGGGCACGGCGTCGGGGGCGTCGGAGGTCATGCACGGGCTCCTGCGGGACGAAGGGGGTCGGTCCGGCCGGCGGTCGAGACCACCCGGGCGCGGTGAGAGGATGGAGCCATTGTCCGTGACCGAAGTCCGCGGCGGCACCCCGGGGCCGCGGGCGCACCCCTCCGGGAGGACCCGAGCAGTGGAAGCACTCAGGCTGATGGCCGTGCACGCCCACCCCGACGACGAGGCAAGCAAGGGTGGCGCGACGACCGCCCGCTACGTCCACGAGGGCGCGGAGGTGCTCGTCGTGACGTGCACCGGCGGTGAGCGTGGTGACGTGCTCAACCCCCAGCTGAAGGGGGACGTGCACATCCTGCGCGACCTGGTGCAGGTGCGCCGCGAGGAGATGGCCAGGGCTCAGGCGGCCCTCGGGGTGCAGCACACGTGGCTGGGCTTCGTCGACTCCGGTCTGCCCGAGGGTGACCCGCTCCCGGCGCTGCCCGCCGGTTGCTTCTACCTCGAGCCGCTGGAGGGGGCGACCGAGGCCCTCGTCCGCGAGATCCGCCGGTTCCGCCCGCACGTCATGACGACCTACGACGAGAACGGTGGCTACCCGCACCCGGACCACGTCATGACCAACCGCGTCAGCGTCGCGGCCTTCGAGGCCGCGGGTGACCCGGCGGCCTTCCCGCACGCGGGGGAGCCCTGGCAGCCGCTGAAGCTCTACTACATCGGCGGGTTCAGCCGCGAGCGGATCCACACCTTCCACGAGGCCCTGATCGCCCGGGGGCAGGAGTCCCCCTTCGTCGAGTGGATCCAGCGCACCGAGGGTCGTCCGCAGCGCACCCTCACCACCTGGGTGCCGTGCTCGGACTTCTTCGACCAGCGGGACGAGGCGCTGCGCGCGCACGCGACGCAGATCGACCCCGACGGCTTCTTCTTCGCCGTCCCCAACGACGTGCAGGCCGACCTGTGGCCGACCGAGGAGTACGAGCTCGTCATGAGCCACGTGCCGACGACGGTCCCCGAGGACGACCTCTTCGCCGGGGTGCCGACGAGCCTGGCCGAGGCCGACGCCCTCGCCACCCGCGGCGACCTCGAGCTCGTGCTCGACGAGCGGACCGAACCGACCGTGAGGGAGTGGTCATGAGCGCCCCGAGCACCGAGGTCGGCCCCGGCTGGTGGGCCTTCGTCGCCTTCTTCTTCCTCGCGATCGCGCTGTGGCTCATCATGCGCAGCATGTTCACGCGGCTACGTCGGATGAACCTCGCGCAGAAGGACGAGCTGCGCCGTCAGCAGGAGGAGGCGCGGGCCCGTGACGACCTCGCCGAGCGCGCTCGCGACCTGGACCTGCCGGAGGGATCCGGCGGGTCAGCCGGTCTTCGTCGCGATGGGCCCGAAGAGGGCCAGGGTCGCCGCGACGAAGTGTGAGATGAAGGCCAGCACCGTCAGCGCGTGGAAGATCTCGTGGAAGCCGAACCAGCGCGGTGACGGGTTGGGGCGCTTGAACCCGTAGACGAGCGCGCCGGCCGTGTAGAGCGCACCGCCGATGACGACGAAGGCCAGGATCGTCCAGCCCCCGTGGGTGAGCAGCGGCTTGATGTAGAAGACGGCCACGAAGCCGAGCGCGACGTAGACCGGCACGTAGAGCCAGCGCGGGGCGCCGATCCACAGGATGCGGAAGAGCACGCCCATGATCGCCCCGCTCCAGACGATGACGAGCAGGGTGATGGCCTGCTGGCGCGGCAGCATCAGGGCGAAGGGGGTGTAGCTGCCCGCGATGATGAGGAAGATGTTGGCGTGGTCCCAGCGCCGCAGCACCGCGTCCGTGCGCTGTCCCCAGCGGCCGCGGTGGTAGAGCGCGGAGGTGGCGAAGAGCAGGCCGGCGGTGATCGTGAAGACCATGGCCGCGACGCGCCCGGCCTGCGTCGGGGCGGTCGAGGTGAGGATGAGCCCGCCGATGAGGGCGAGCGGGGCGGTCACCAGGTGGAGCCACCCGCGCAGGTGCGGCTTGACCGCGTCGACGAATGCGTCGACATGCTCGCCGACGTGCTCGCCGAGCTCCTTGATCTCTGCCCGGGGGGAATCCATGCCGAAGACGTTAACCTACGGGCCCGTAGGTTGGCCATGTGCGTCGGGTCTCCACGGGGACGCGCGTGAGGGCGGACACGTCGCGCAGGTAGGTTTGGGCGGACCACGTCGCCAGGAAGGGAACCGCGAGTGCGCAATCCGCTCTACAGCGCCTACGAGAGGCGGCTCGTCCGCAACCTCGACTCCCAGTCCGTCCCTCGGCACGTCGGGATGATCGTCGACGGCAACCGCCGCTTCGCCAAGGCGCGCGGGGCGAACGCCGACGAGGGGCACCGGGCCGGCGCGGCCAACATCGCCAGCTTCCTGGAGTGGTGCGAGGACGCCGGGGTCGAGGTCGTCACCCTGTGGCTGCTGTCGACGGACAACCTCACCCGTCCGCCGGAGGAGCTCGACCGCCTGCTGCGCATCATCGAGGGGCTCGTCGCCGACCTCGCCGCCGCGGGCCGCTGGCAGCTCCACCCCGCCGGTGCGCTCGACATGCTCCCGGTCCAGACGGCCGCCGCGCTGCGCCGTGCCGAGGAGGAGACCGCCGAGGTCGAGGGCCTCATCGTCAACGTCGCGGTCGGGTACGGCGGTCGCCAGGAGATCGCGGACGCGGTCCGCTCGCTCCTGCGCCACCGTGCGGAGCAGGGCGCGACGATCGAGGACATCGCCAGCGAGCTGACCGTCGAGGACATCGGCGCGCACCTGTACACCAAGGGCCAGCCCGACCCGGACCTCGTGATCCGCACCTCGGGCGAGCAGCGGCTCTCCGGGTTCCTGCTGTGGCAGTCCGCCCACAGCGAGTACTACTTCTGCGAGGTCTACTGGCCCGAGTTCCGCCGGGTCGACTTCCTGCGCGCGCTGCGCTCCTACGCGGACCGGCACCGCCGCTTCGGCGCCTGACCTCCCCTTCGCTCTCCCGACCCTGCATTGCCCTAGGGCAATGCAGACGAGCGGTCGTGGCCGGACGAAGGGGGGAGGGACAGGAGTGGCCCGTGGGGCGGGTGAGGTGTCGACGGCGTGAACACCTCGAGCAGCCCCGCGACACGCCCCCGACGTCGCGCGCGTTTTGCTCCGGTGGTCCTACGTTGAGCGTGACGACCCGCACACCGCAGGACGTCTCGGGAGGCCTCGCATGGAGCAGCTGCTCAGCAGGAGGGGCCGGACCCGGCCCCGGCTCCGGTCCGCGGCCCGGTCCCGGCACCAGCACCGAGAGTAGGCGCGCACGCGCCTGCCGGCGCGGCGCCCGTGGAGGAGACCGACGTGGACGACCTGATGACCCAGACCGTCACCCCCTCGCTCGCGCAGCCCGAGGGCGCGCCCGACCCGGTGGACCTCCCGCCCCAGGACGAGGGCCCCCGCACCTACGTGCTCGACACCTCCGTCCTCCTGTCCGACCCGCGCGCGATGCTGCGGTTCAAGGAGCACGAGGTCGTCCTGCCGGTCGTCGTCGTGACCGAGCTCGAGGGCAAGCGGCACCACCCGGAGCTCGGCTACTTCGCGCGGACCGCACTGCGTCTCCTCGACGACCTGCGCGTGTCCGCCGGCCGCCTCGATGCGCCGGTGCCCGTCGGCGAGGACGGCGGGACGCTGCGGGTGGAGCTCAACCACACGGACACGCAGTCCCTGCCGTCGGGCTTCCGCCTCGGGGACAACGACACCCGCATCCTCGCCGTGGCCAAGAACCTGTCCCTCGACGGCGCCGACGTCACGATCGTCTCCAAGGACCTGCCGATGCGGGTCAAGGCCTCGGCGGTGGGTCTGGACGCCCAGGAGTACCGCCACGAGCAGCGTCCGTCCGACTCCGGCTGGACCGGCATGTCCGAGCTCGAGATGAGTGCCGAGGACGTCGACCACCTGTACGAGACCGGTCGGGTCGAGCACCTCGCTGCCGCCGAGATGCCCTGCCACACCGGGCTGAAGATCCTCTCGCCCAAGGGCAGCGCCCTCGGCCGGGTCGGCGCCGACAAGCAGGTGCGACTCGTGCGCGGCGACCGTGACGCCTTCGGCCTGCACGGCCGCTCGGCCGAGCAGCGCATCGCCCTCGACCTGCTGCTCGACCCGGACGTGGGCATCGTCAGCCTCGGCGGTCGCGCCGGCACCGGCAAGAGCGCCCTGGCGATGTGCGCCGGCCTCGAGGCGGTCATGGAGCGGCGCCAGCACCGCAAGGTCGTCGTCTTCCGCCCGCTCTACGCGGTCGGCGGCCAGGAGCTCGGCTATCTGCCCGGCAGCGAGTCCGACAAGATGGGCCCGTGGGCGCAGGCGGTCCACGACACCCTCGGCGCGCTGGTCTCCAAGGAGGTCGTCGACGAGATCCTCGACCGCGACATGCTCGAGGTGCTCCCGCTGACGCACATCCGCGGCCGCAGCCTCCACGACGCCTTCGTCATCGTCGACGAGGCGCAGAGCCTGGAGCGCAACGTCCTGCTCACCGTGATGTCCCGCATCGGGCAGAACTCGAAGATCGTCCTCACCCACGACGTCGCCCAGCGGGACAACCTGCGCGTCGGTCGCCACGACGGCGTCGCCGCGGTCATCGAGACCCTCAAGGGTCACCCGCTCTTCGCCCACGTGACCCTCACCCGCAGCGAGCGCAGCCCCATCGCCGCGCTCGTCACGGACCTCCTCGAGGGCCTCGACCTCTGACCCCCGCAGCGAAGGGGAGGCCCCGCCGGATCACCGGGCGGGGCCTCCCCTTCGTCCACAGGGGCGCTTTGCGTCCGGCGCGGCCCGTCGGCTAAGGTCTCGAAAAGATAACGGCCGGTCCGACGCCTCGTCGTCGCCGGCGGCACTTGGCCACTCCCCGTGAGTGGCTTTTTCACGGAAAGGAGCTGGTCACGTGCGCTCGTCGAGCTACGCGCCCAGACACGGCGGTGCCCCCGAGGGGGGCAAGGGAGCCGCGCTGCGCGCTGCCGTCCGTCGCCCCCTCGTCGGTGGCGCCCTCGCGGTGGCCATGCTCGGATCGGTCGGCGCCACCGTCGCCATTGGTGACCCCTCGCACTCGGACGGGAGCGCTGCCGCCGTCGAGTCCCCGACCTCCGAGGTGACCGCTGACACCGCCACGGTCGACGCCACGCGCCTGGCGCAGGACCGCCGCACGACCAATGTCTCCCGCAGCGCCTCCCGCGAGCAGGCCCGCCTGTCCGAGGTCGAGCGCGCCAAGAAGGCCGAGGCGAAGAAGGCCGAGGCGAGGCGCAAGGCCGAGGCCGCGAAGAAGAAGCGCGCCGAGGAGAAGGCCAAGCCGGTCAGCGAGCGCGAGTTCACCGACGCCGAGATCGCGATCATCCAGAAGGACCCGGCGCCGTACGCCAAGGAGATGCTCCCGGAGTTCGGCTGGGGCGAGGGCGAGTGGTCCTGCCTCATCAGCCTCTGGAACGGCGAGTCCGACTGGGACTACAAGGCGACCAACCCCAGCTCCGGCGCCTACGGCATCCCGCAGTCCCTGCCGGCCGACAAGATGGCCACCTCGGGTGACGACTGGAAGACCAACCCCATCACCCAGATGCACTGGGGCATGGACTACATCAAGCAGTCCTACGGCACGCCCTGCGGGGCCAAGGCCTTCTGGGACAGCAACAACCCGCACTGGTACTGAGCCGCTGCCGGTACGACGAGGCCCCCGCGACCCCTGGGTCGGCGGGGGCCTCGTCGTCGCGCGGCGTCAGAGCTTGCGCAGGCGGATCCGGCGGACCTGGTGGTCGGCGCCCTTCGTCAGCACGAGCGTGGCCCGGCCCCGGGTCGGCAGGACGTTGTCGACGAGGTTGGGCTCGTTGATCGTCTCGAAGATGTGCAGCGCCCGCGCCTCGGCCTGCTCGTCGGTGAGGCTCGCGTAGCGGTGGAAGTACGACGCCGGGTCGGCGAACGCGGTCTGCCGCAGGCTGAGGAACCGGTCGACGTACCAGCGCCGGATGTCGGCGACGTTGGCGTCGACGTACACGGAGAAGTCGAAGAAGTCGCTGACCGCGAGACCGGTGCGCCCGTCGCTGCGCGCCCCCGGCGGCTGGAGGACGTTGAGCCCCTCGACGATGAGCACGTCCGGCTGGCGCACGACGATCCGCTCGTCGGGGACGATGTCGTAGGTCAGGTGCGAGTACACCGGCGCCGTGACCTCGGGCTGGCCGGCCTTGATCGCGGAGATGAAGCGCAGCAGTGCCCGCCGGTCGTAGGACTCCGGGAAGCCCTTGCGCTGCAGCAGCCCCCGGCGCTCGAGCTCGGCGTTGGGCAGGAGGAACCCGTCGGTCGTCACGAGGTCGACCTTGGGGGTGTCGGGCCAGCGCTGCATGAGCTCGCGCAGGATGCGCGCGGTCGTGGACTTGCCGACGGCGACCGACCCGGCGACGCCGATGACGAAGGGGGCCTTCGGCGGCCGCTCGCCGAGGAAGGTCGAGGTGATGCGGTGCAGCCGCGTCGTCGCCGAGACGTAGAAGGTGAGCAGGCGGGAGAGCGGGAGGTAGACCTCCTGCACCTCCTCCAGGTCGATCGGATCGCTCAGCCCGCGCAGGCGGGCGAGGTCACCCTCGTCGAGGTTGAGGGGGTGGTTCTCGCGGAGGTGGGCCCACGCCTGGCGGTCGAGCTCGACGAAGGGGGACGGCAACGTCGCCGTGAGGGCGGTGGACACGCCCCCATTGTGTCCCACGTGGTCTGGCGACGACGCACGGACGGTTAGCCTGTCCGTCATGTGCGGAATCGTTGGATACGTGGGGCCCGACTCCGGTGCCCGCTCCCTGGACGTCGTGATGGAGGGCCTGGCCCGCCTCGAGTACCGCGGGTACGACTCCGCGGGCGTCGCGCTCGTCGACCGTGGCGGGGTCTTCACCGAGAAGCGTGCCGGCAAGCTCGCCAACCTGCGCGGCGCGCTCGAGGGCGACACCGTCCCCGGGTCGGCGACCGCCATCGGCCACACCCGCTGGGCCACCCACGGTGGTCCGACCGACCAGAACGCGCACCCGCACCGCGGCGGGGGCGACGGCAAGCTGGCGGTCGTCCACAACGGCATCGTCGAGAACTTCCACGCGCTGAAGCAGGAGCTGCTCGCCGAGGGCGCGGAGTTCACCTCCGAGACCGACACCGAGGTCGCGGCGCACCTCGTGGCCCGGGCCTTCGCCGCGACCGGTGACCTCACCGAGGCGATGCGCACGGTCGTCGGCCGCCTCGAGGGCGCCTTCACCCTCCTCGCGGTCCACGCGGACCAGCCGGACACGGTCGTCGCGGCCCGTCGCAACAGCCCGCTCGTCGTCGGCCTCGGCGAAGGGGAGAACTTCCTCGGCTCCGATGTCGCCGCCTTCATCGGGTACACCAAGCGGGCCGTCGAGCTCGACCAGGACCAGATCGTCACGATCACGCCGTCCTCGTACTCGGTGATCAACTTCGACGGCACCCCCGCGGAGGGCAAGCCCTACGAGGTGACCTGGGACGCCGCGGCCGCCGAGAAGGGCGGCTACGACACCTTCATGGAGAAGGAGATCCACGACCAGCCGCAGGCGGTCGGCGACACCCTCCTCGGCCGCACCGACGCCGACGGACGCCTCGTCCTGGACGAGCTGCGCATCGACGAGGCCAAGCTCAAGGACATCGACCGCATCACCATCGTCGCGTGCGGCACCGCCGCCTACGCCGGCATGGTCGCCAAGTACGCCATCGAGCACTGGACCCGCATCCCCGTCGAGGTCGCGCTGGCGCACGAGTTCCGCTACTGCGACCCGATCGTCTCCGACCGCACGCTCGTCGTCTCGATCAGCCAGTCCGGCGAGACCGCCGACACGGCGATGGCGGTGCGGCACGCGCGCTCGCTCGGTGCCCTGACCGTCTCGGTCTGCAACACCCACGGCGCGACGATCCCGCGCGAGTCCGACGCCGTGCTCTACACCCACGCCGGACCTGAGATCGCCGTCGCCTCGACCAAGGCCTTCCTCGCGCAGATCACCGCCTGCTACGTGCTCGGCCTCTACCTCGCGCAGCTGCGCGGCGAGACCTACGCCGACGACGCCAAGGCCGTCATGGCCGAGCTGCACGAGGTGCCCGCCAAGATCGAGTCGCTCCTGGGCGAGATGGACCGGGTCAAGGAGATCGCCCGCTTCATGGCCGACACCCGCGCGGTGCTCTACCTCGGCCGCCACGTCGGGTACCCGATTGCCATGGAGGGCGCGCTCAAGCTCAAGGAGCTCGCCTACATCCACGCCGAGGGCTTCGCCGCCGGTGAGCTCAAGCACGGCCCGATCGCGCTCATCGAGCCCGGCCAGCCGGTCTTCGTCGTCGTGCCCGGCCCGGACACGCCCAACGAGCTGCACAAGAAGGTCGTCTCCAACATCCAGGAGATCCGCGCACGCGGAGCCCGCACCCTCGTCATCGCGCAGGAGGGCGACGAGGAGGTCCTCCCCTTCGCCGACGAGGTCATCCGCGTGCCGCACACCTCACCGCTGCTGCAACCGCTGCTCACGGTCGTTCCGCTGCAGGTCTTCGCCCTGCACCTGTCGACCGCCAAGGGCCTGGACGTCGACCAGCCGCGCAACCTGGCCAAGTCCGTCACCGTCGAGTGACCCGGTGATCATCGGGGTCGGCATCGACGTGGTCGACATCGCGCGGCTCGGTGAGCGGCTCGACCGCACGCCGAAGCTGCGCGACCGCGTGTTCACGCAGAGCGAGCGCGGCCTCCCGCTGCACTCGCTGGCGGCCCGCTTCGCGGCCAAGGAGGCGGTCGGCAAGGCGCTGCGCACCCCCGGCGACCTGCCGTGGCAGGGCGTCGAGGTGACCAACGGCGAGCACGGCGAGCCGGTCCTCGTCATCTCCGGCACGGTGGCCGCGCGGGCGGAGGCCATGGGGGTCGCCCGCATGCACATCTCCCTGAGCCACGACGGAGGCATCGCCACGGCCTTCGTCGTCGCCGAGTCCGCCTGACCCCGGGGCGAAGGGGGCGCGGTAGCGTCGGTCTCGTGATCACCGGCTACTCCGTCGAGACCATCCGCGCGGCCGAGGCAGCACTCCCCGAGCTCCTCGAGAGCGGCGAGCTCATGCAGCGGGCCGCCCGGGGCGTCGCCCGGCTCACCGCCGGTCGCATGCGCGAGCGCGGCGCCCGCACCGTCGTCGGTCTCGTCGGGCCCGGCAACAACGGCGCCGACACGCTCTTCGCCCTGGCCCGGCTGGCCCGACGCGGCTTCGCGGCCACGGCCGTATGCGCCGACCCGAGCGCCTCGCAGGTCCAGACCGAGGCCGCGGCCCTGGCCACGGAACGCGGCGTCACCGTGCTCACGGGTGCCGGTCCCGAGGTGGTCACCGCGATCTCCCGCGCCGAGGTGGTCCTCGACGGCATCACCGGCATCGGCGGACGACCGGGGCTGGCCCCCTTCGCCCGCCCGTGGGTCGACGCGATCCGGGACCGGTCCTGGGTCATCTCCGTCGACACCCCGAGCGGCCAGCCGGTCGAGGGCGGGCCGCTCGTGGCCGACGCCGTCTTCGCCGACGAGACGGTGACCTTCGGCGCCCCGAAGCCGGTGCACCTCCTGCCGCCGACCGAGGTGGCGTGCGGCGTGCTCACCGTGCTCGAGATCGGCCTCGACCTCGAGGGCGCGACGCCGGCCGTGGTGCGCCACACGCCCGACGACGTCGCGCGGCTCTGGCCGGTCCCGACCGCCGAGGACGACAAGTACTCCCGGGGCGTGCTCGGGGTCGTCGCGGGCGGCGAGGAGTACCCGGGTGCCGCGGTGCTCGCCGTGACCGCGGCCGTGACCGCGGGCGCGGGGATGGTCCGCTACGTCGGCACCCCGACCCCCAGCGCCCTCGTGCGCGCCGCCGTCCCCGAGGCCGTCCACGGCGAAGGGAGGGTCCAGGCCTGGGTCGTGGGGCCGGGCCTCGACGTGACCTCGACGGCCGAGGGTGCGGCGGCCCAGACCGAGGTCGCCCGCGCGGCGCTCGCCTCCGACCTGCCGGTGCTCGTCGACGCCGGGGGCCTCGACCTCGTCGAGGGACCGCGTGACGCACCGACCCTGCTCACCCCGCACGCAGGGGAGTGCGCCCGCCTGCTCACCCGGCTGCGGGGTCGCACGACCGAGCTGACCCGCGAGGAGGTCGAGGGGTCACCGCTCGAGCACGCCCGGGCGCTCGCCGAGGTCACCGGCGCCACCGTGCTCCTCAAGGGCGCGACGACGCTCGTCGTCGACGCCGACGGGCCGGTCCACGTCCAGGACGACGCCCCGGCGTGGCTCGCGACGGCCGGCGCCGGGGATGTCCTCGCGGGCCTCCTCGGCGTGCTGCTCGCGGCCGACCTCGAGCCGGCGGAGGCGGGGTCGCTGGGCGCCCTCGTCCACGGTCGGGCCGCGGACGTCGCCAGCCCCGGTGGGCCGCTCCGCGCGCTGGACCTCGCGCACGCCCTCGGTCGCACCGTCGCGGGCCTGCTGCGCGACGCGGGCTAGCCGCGCTCGGGCACCGCGCCCCAGGCCGAGGGCTCGAGCCCGTCGTCGATGCGCACGTCGAGGCTCAGCTGCGCGGACACCTCGTCCAGCGTGCTGCGCAGGGCGGCCAGGTCGACGTCGGGTCCCACGCCGACCACCGCCACGGCCTCGAAGAGTCGCTCGCCGCTCATCGGGGCGTCGCTCGTCCACGTGTGCAGCTCGCGGATGCTCAGGCCGCGGGCGGCCAGCGCCGTGGTCACGTCGCGCACGATGCCGGGCTGGTCCTGGCCGACGACCTGCAGGTCGACCGACTGCCCCGGGTCGTCACCGGCCGACGTGACGGAGACGTCGACGACGCCGACGTCCGGGAGCGACCGCACCGCGGCAGTGAGCGACTCGACCCGCTCATGGTCGATCTCGACGAGGGCCGCGCCGGCGAACGATGCTCCGAGCCGGCCCATCTGGCTCTCGAGCCAGTTGCCGCCCTGCTCTGCGACGGTGCGGGCGAGGTCGGCGACGAGGCCGGGACGGTCGGCGGCGATGAGGCTGATGACGACGGTGCGCATGAGCCGAGGCTAGCCCCACCGCCGCCTCGCGATCAGCCCTGCGCGGACTCCGCCCACCAGTTGACCCCGCCGTCGACGGCGTGCTCGTCGATCCGCCGCAGCTCCTCGTCCGTGAAGTCCGGGCGCTCCATCGCGTCGAGGCTGTCGTGGAGCTGCTCGACGGTGCGGGCGCCGACGAGCAGCGAGGTGACGCGCCGGTCGCGCAGCGCCCACGCCAGGGCCATCTGGGCGAGCGTCTGCCCGCGCTCCTGCGCGATCTCGTCGAGCGCACGGATGCGCGCGAGGTTGTCCTCGGTCAGCTGGTCGACGATGCCGGTGCCCTCGCGCGCGGCCCGGGAGTCGGCCGGGATGCCCCCGAGGTACTTGTGGGTGAGCAACCCCTGCGCGAGCGGGGTGAAGGCGATCGTGCCGATGCCGAGCTCGTCGACCGTGTCGAGCAGCTCGTCCTCGATCCAGCGGTTGATCATCGAGTACGACGGCTGGTGGATGAGCAGGGGCGTGCCCATCTCCCGCAGGATCGCGTGCGCCTCTCGGGTGCGCTCGGGGCCGTAGGAGGAGATGCCGACGTAGAGCGCCTTGCCGCTGCGGACGGCGGCGTCGAGGGCGCCCATCGTCTCCTCGAGGGGCGTGTCGGGGTCGAAGCGGTGGCTGTAGAAGATGTCGACGTAGTCCACCCCCATCCGCTCCAGCGACTGGTCGAGGGAGGCGAGCAGGTACTTGCGCGAGCCGCCGCCCTGCCCGTAGGGCCCGGGCCACATGTCCCAGCCGGCCTTGGTCGAGAGGACCAGCTCGTCGCGGTAGCGCCGCAGGTCCTGCGCGAAGATCGTCCCGAAGTTGCGCTCGGCCGCCCCGTACGGCGGGCCGTAGTTGTTGGCGAGGTCGAAGTGCGTCACGCCGCGGTCGAAGGCGCGCCGCAGCACCGCGCGCTGGGTCTCCAACGGCTCGGCGTCGCCGAAGTTGTGCCACAGGCCCAGCGAGATCGGGGGCAGCACCAGCCCGGAGCGTCCGCAGCGGCGGTAGTCCGTCCCGTCGTAGCGGGTGCCGTCGGCCTGGTAGTCGTCAGTGCGGTACGTCATGCCTCCCATCCTGCCCCGCCGGCGCGACCTAGACTTGTCCGGAAAGCCCATGGACCTGTCGACCCCGCACCCCGAGCTCCCGTCCGTCGCGACCCCCTCCGTCCTGCCGCAGGGGGCGTCCACGGTCGGTCTGTCGGCATGGGCCGACATCGACCTCACCGCGATCCGTGACAACGTCGCCCAGCTCGCCCGCCTCGCCGGCGACGCCGACGTCATGGCGGTCATCAAGGGCGACGCCTACGGGCACGGCCTCGTGCCGGTCGCCGGGGCCGCCCTCGCCGGGGGGGCGACCTACCTCGCGGTCGCCCAGCTCGCGGAGGCCCGCGCCGCCCGTGCCGCCGGCGTGAGCGCGCCGATCCTCACCTGGCTCTACCCGCCGGGCGCCGACCTCGCGGGCGCGATCGGTGAGGACCTCACCCTCTCCGCCGGTGCCCCCTGGGCCCTGGCCGAGATCGCCGCCGCCGCCCGCTCGCTCGGCACGACCGCGCGGATCCACCTCAAGGTCGACACCGGCCTGGGCCGTGGCGGTGCCTGGCGCGAGGACCTCGCCGGCATGCTCGTCGACGCCGCCCGGCTCGAGGCGGAGGGCGTCGTCGACGTCGAGGGGATCTTCTCCCACTTCGCCTCTGCCGACGCGCCGGACCACCCGACGGTGCGGGCGCAGCAGGAGACCTTCGCCGCGGTGCTCGCCGACGCCGACCGCGTCGGGCTGCGCCCGCGCCTGCGCCACCTCGCCAACTCGGCGGCGACCCTGACCAACCCCTCGGCGCACCTCGACATGGTGCGGCCCGGCATCTCGATCTACGGCCTGAGCCCCGTGCCCGACATCGGGGGGCCGACGCACTTCGGCCTGCGCGAGGCCATGCGGGTCACCGCGCGGCTCATCGCCGTGAAGGACTGCCCGGCCGGTCAGGGCGTCTCCTACGGGCACGAGTACGTGACACCGGCGGAGACCCGCCTGGGCCTCGTGCCGCTGGGCTACGCCGACGGGATCCCGCGGCACGCCTCGGGCGTCGGCCCGATGCAGGTGCACGGGCGTCGGTACACCATCGCCGGGCGCGTGTGCATGGACCAGGTGGTGCTCGACCTCGGTGCCGACAGCCCGGCCGCGGCCGGCGACGAGGTCGTCCTCATCGGCCGCGAGGCCGCCGGCGAGCCGACCGCGCAGGACTGGGCCGCGGCCATCGGCACGATCAACTACGAGATCGTCACCCGGCTCGGGCCCCGCGTCCCGCGCCGCTACCTGGAGGAGTCGTGATGGACGAGCAACGCACCGGCCTCGGCAGGACCGCGGCGACCGGGATCGGTCTGGCGGCTGCGGCCGTCGGCGGCATCGCGCTCGCCGGGGCCGGCCTCGCCGGCAGGTCCGTCGCCCGACGGTCCCGGGTCCACGCGGTGACCAGCGCCGACAAGGTGCACGTCTTCCCCTTCGCCACGGACAAGTACGTCGCGGTACCGGCCAACGACGGCCTCGTGCTGCACGCCGAGATCGACGAGCCGAAGGGCTGGAGCCCGCAGGACGGCCCGACGGTCGTGCTCATCCACGGCTTCGTGCTGAACCTCAGCTCGTGGGTGCACCAGCGTCGCGCCCTCGTCGACGCCGGCTACCGCGTCGTGAGCTACGACCAGCGCAACCACGGCGCCTCGCAGGTCGGCGAGCTCGAGCGGTGCACCATCGACCAGCTCGCCATGGACCTGCGGGCGGTGCTCGACGCGACGACGCCCGAGGGCCAGCTCGTCCTCGTCGGCCACTCCATGGGCGGCATGACGATCATGAGCTTCGCCGGGCGGTACCAGCAGTACACCCGGGTCCGCGTCGCCGGCGCCGCGCTCATCGCGACGAGCGCGGGCGGCGACAGCCTCGTCCGGCTGGGCCTCGGTCAGGTCTTCGACCGGATCATCGCGCGCCTCGGCCCCGGGTTCCTCGGACGGCTCGGTGACCAGGAGGCCGTCTGGGGCGGGCTGCGGCTCGGGGGGCGCGCCATCGAGGAGCGACTCGTGCAGTACTACGCCTTCGGCCAGCCGGTGCCCAAGGAGCTGCTGCGCAAGGTCGCCACGATGGTCTTCGGTACCCGGCTGGAGACGATCGGCGCCTTCCTGCCCGAGCTCGACGAGCTCGACATCCGCGCCTCGCTGCCCGGCCTGCGCGAGACGCCGGTCCTCATCGTCGCCGGGTCCGCGGACAAGATGACGCCGCCGGAGCACAGCGTCGCGCTCGCCGAGGCGCTGCCGACCGCGGAGCACGTCGTCGTCCCCGGCGTCGGGCACATCCTCTACCTCGAGCGGCCCGGTCCGGTCACGGACGCGATCTTCGGTCTCCTCGAGCGCACCCGCGGCGACGACGCGGCGCGCGACGCCAAGCGGGCGAAGGGGGCCGTCGACGAGGTGGCCAGCACGTGAGCCTGGTCCTCCCGGACACCGACGCGACGGTCGCGCTCGGCCGCCGGCTGGCGCGCCTGCTGCGTGCCGGTGACCTCGTCGTCCTCACCGGTGGCCTCGGCGCCGGCAAGACGACCCTGACGCGTGGCCTCGGCGAGGGCCTCGGTGTCCGCGGCGCGGTGACCTCCCCGACCTTCGTCATCGCGCGGGTGCACCCGCCCCTCGGTGACGGGCCCGAGCTCGTCCACGTCGACGCCTACCGTCTCGGCGGCGCCGCGGAGCTCGACGGCCTGGACCTGGACGCCGACCTCGACGAGGCCGTCACCGTCGTCGAGTGGGGCGCCGGCCTCGCCGAGGGGCTCGCTGACGACCGCCTCGAGCTGACCCTCGTCGCCGACCCGGCCACCGAGTCGCGCCGGCTGGACGTGCTGGCCGTCGGCCCGCGCTGGGCCGGGACCGATGTCGAGTCCCTCCTGCGGGACGAAGGGGGAGACGCATGAGGCTGCTCGCGCTGGACACCGCGACCTCGGCGATCACCGTCGCCGTGCACGACGGCGCGCAGGTGCTCGCGACCCGGTCGGTGCTCGACCCGCGCCGGCACACCGAGCTGCTCGCGCCCCTCGTCGCCGAGACCCTCGCCGCGGCCGGCGCCACGACCGCCGACATCACCCACGTGGCGGTGGGGACCGGTCCGGGACCCTTCACCGGGCTGCGGGTCGGACTGGTCACCGCCGTGACCTTCGCCCACGTCCGGGGGATCAGCGTCCACGGGGTCTGCTCCCTCGACGCCTTGGCTGCGGCTGCCGCCGTCGAGGGTCATGAGGGCCTGCTGCTCGTCGCGACCGACGCGCGGCGCAAGGAGGTCTACTGGGCCCGGTACCGGTGTGCCGCAGGGACGGCCACCGCGATCGACGACCCCAGCGTGACCCGCCCGGCCGACCTGCCCGAGGAGGTCCGCGCCCTGCCCACCGTCGGTCGTGGACCGCTGCTCTACCCCGAGCTGCTGCCCCACGCCAGCGACCTGCTCGACGTCGACGCGGGCGTCCTCGCGACCCTCGCGGTCACGAGGCTCGCCGCCGGGGACGACATGCCCGTCGAGCCCCTCTACCTGCGCCGCCCGGACGCCGTCGCGTCGGCGCCCCCGAAGCCCTCCCTGGCCGCCGCCCCGCCCCGCCAGCAGCAGCGCCCGCTGCGGCAGGTGGGCCGTGGGTCGTCGGGTGAGCCGCGGCGCGGGGAGGCGGACCAGTGACCACGGTGACGCAGACCCCCTTCGTCCTGCGGGAGGTGCGCTGGCAGGACCTCGCCGAGCTCGCCGGGCACGAGGTCGACCTCTTCGGGACCGAGGCCTGGTCCGAGGCCTCGTGGTGGGGCGAGCTCGCCGGGCGGCCACGGCGCGAGTACCTGCTCGCCGAGGACGACGAGGGCATCGCCGGGTACGCCGGGCTCGACCACGGCGGTGAGGTCAGCGACCTCATGACGATCGCGACGCTGCCGCGCGCCCGGGGCACGGGCCTCGGCCGACGACTGCTCGAGGAGCTCGTCGAGCGCTCCCGCGCCGCGGGCGCCGAGCGCCTCCTCCTCGAGGTGCGCGCCGACAACGCGGCCGCCCGCGGCTTGTACGCCGCACGCGGGTTCGAGCTGCTGCAGACCCGTCGTGGCTACTACGCGGGTGGGGTCGACGCGCTCGTCCTCGCCCTCGACCTCGGGAGGCAGTCATGAGCAGCCAGCCACTCGTCCTCGGCATCGAGACGTCGTGCGACGAGACCGGCGTCGGCATCGTCCGCGGCGAGGAGCTGCTCGTCGACGCCGTGGCCTCGAGCGTCGACGAGCATGCGCGCTTCGGCGGGGTCGTGCCCGAGGTCGCCTCCCGCGCGCACCTGGAGGCGATGGTCCCGACGATCGAGCGGGCCTGCCGCGAGGCCGGCGTCGCGCTCGGCGACCTTGACGGCATCTCCGTCACCGCCGGCCCCGGCCTGGCCGGCGCCCTCATGGTCGGGGTGGCCTCGGCCAAGGCGTTGGCGCTCGCGCTCAGCGTCCCGCTCTACGGCGTCAACCACCTCGCGAGCCACGTCGCGGTCGACATCGTCGAGCACGGGCCGCTGCCCGAGCCGACGTTGGCGATGCTCGTGAGCGGCGGCCACTCCTCGCTGCTGCTCGTCCCCGATGTCACCCACGACATCCGCAGCCTCGGCGCGACGATCGACGACGCGGCGGGGGAGGCCTTCGACAAGGTCGCGCGCGTGCTCGGCCTGCCCTTCCCCGGAGGGCCGCACATCGACCGCGCCGCGGGTGATGGGCAGATCACCATCGACTTCCCGCGCGGGCTGTCGACGCGCAAGGACATGGAGCGCCACCGGTTCGACTTCTCCTTCTCGGGGCTCAAGACCGCCGTCTCGCGCTGGGTCGAGACCGAGCGGGCCGCCGGCCGCGAGGTCCCGGTCGCCGATGTCGCCGCCTCCTTCCAGGAGGCTGTCGTCGACGTGCTGACCCGCAAGGCGGTCCTCGCCTGCCGCGAGCACGACGTCGCAGCGCTGCAGATCGGTGGCGGCGTGGCCGCCAACTCGCGCCTGCGGGCGATGGCACAGCAGCGCTGCGACGACGCCGGGATCGCGTTGCGTGTCCCGCGGCCGGGGCTGTGCACCGACAACGGCGCGATGGTCGCGAGCCTCGGTGCCCAGATGATGCTCAAGGGGCGTCCCGCAAGCGACCTGTCGCTGCCCGCCGACAGCTCGTTACCGGTGACCGACGTGAGCACCGGCCTGCCGGTGCACGTCGACCACGACCACGCGCACTGACCGGAGGAGCGGTGCGGGGGTGCGCGCCGGTCAGCCGCAGCGCAGCAGACCCATGTCCTCCTTGAGCGTCAGCACGCGGGTGACCGAGGCGGTGACCTGCCGCGCGAAGGCCGGGTCCCCCTTCGCCGTGCCCTCGATCGCCGAGACCATCGTCGGGACCTGGCCCGGGTCGGCGGTGAGGACGATGTCCCCGCCGGCGGCGATGAACTTCGTGGCGCGCGCGCCGACCGGGGTCGCGGCGACCGCCTCGGCCGCGCCGACGTCGTCGGTGATGACGACCCCGTCGAAGCCCAGGTCCTCGCGGAGCATGCCGTCGACGATCTTCTTCGAGAACAGCGCGGGCGTCTCGCCGTCGATCCTGGAGTAGTGCGCGGAGCCGACCATGACGATCCTGGTCCCGCCCTCGATGTTGTCGGCGAAGGGGGCGAGGTAGGGGTCCGTCGTCGTCGCCGTGGAGTCGGTGATGCCGGTCGCGGAGAGGTCGGTGTTGCCGGTGATGCGACCGATGCCCGGGAAGTGCTTGACGGTCGGCTCCACGCCCGCGTCCTGCATGCCGCGCGCGAAGTCCTCCGCCCCGGCGCTCGACGCGGCCGGGGTCGAGCCGTACTGGCGGCCCCACCTGCCGATCGGCTGGTTGGCGCGACCGATCTCGGCGGGGACGGTGTCGGCGACGGGGGCGAGGTTGACGTTGACCCCGGCCGCAGCGAGCTCCGCGCCCCAGGCCTTGGCGGAAGCCCGCAGGTCGGGGTCCCGGGCCTGCTCGAGGGCGGAGGGCATCTCGGTGAAGCCTGCGCCCGTGAGCTGCTGGACCTCGCCGCCCTCCTGGTCTGCGGCGACGAGCATGCCGACCTTGGTGCCGTCGACGGTCGGGGAGACGTCCTGCAGGTGCGCGCTCGCCGCCGCGACGGTGCCAGAGTCCTGCCACCCGCCCAGGTAGAGCATCGAGCCGAGACCCTGCTGCCCGATCGGACCGTCGAGACCGGTCGCCGGTCCCGGCTGCATCGCGGCCATGAGCAGCTGGCCGGCCTGCTGGGTCGGGGTCATCGCGTCCCGGACGGAGGCCACGCAGGAGCTCGCGGCCGGGCCGGACGCGCTCGTCGTGGTCGAGGTCGAGGACGACGTCTTCTTCGAGGACGGGGACGAAGGGGAGGCCGTCGCCGAGGTCGACCGGCTCGTCGAGGAGGTGCCCGAGGAGGTGCTCGAGGAGGTGCTCGAGGTCGGGCTGGACGCCTCGTCACCCGAGTCGGAGCCGCATCCCACGAGGGTGAGCGCGGCGACGGCGGCGGTGGCGCGGGTCAGGTGGGTGGCTCGACGCGGCATGCTCTGCAGGCTACCCGGGGCGGGCGAAGGGGACGTGATCCCGGGACTCAGGCCCCGGCCGGCCGCACGACGAGGACCGCCTGGGTGCCGCCGACGCGGGTGAGGACGATGGTCGCGCTGTCACCGCTGCCGGCGCCGCGGCCGATCTTCAGCTGCTTGCGCAGCTGGTCCTCGTCGAGGCGGATGCCGCGCTTCTTGACGGTCAGGCCGGTGACGCCGCGCTCACGCAGCCACGCTCGCAGCCCCTTGACGGAGAAGGGCATCGCCTCGAGCACCTCGTAGCGGCGCGCGTGCCCGAGGTCGAGCGCGCGGTCGCTGCTCACGTACCCGAGGCCGGCCTCGAGCTCGCGGCCCGAGACGGCGCCGGTCACGGTGCCGATGAGCCCCGCGCGGGTCACGGCCCGGTCGGCCTCGTAGAGCCAGGGCCCGAGGTCGGCGAGCGAACCGGCGACGTCGGGGTCGTCCTCGCAGGTGCGCTGGTCGACCTCGACGGGCGGGGCGTCCTTGCGCAGGATCCGCGCGCTGCGACCGGCCTCCTTGACGAGAGGCCCCCACCACACGGCGCACTCCAGGACCGTCCCCTGCCACGAGGTCCACTGCGCCTCGGTGCCGAGCGGCGGGATGTCGTGGGGGAGCGAGGGGCTGAGCTTGGCGCCCGTCGCCGGCACGTCACGGGCGACGGACAGCACGAACTCCCACGACGGCGAGATCTCGTCGAGGCGGAAGACCCGGCGCGTGCGGCCGGTGCGGTCTGTGTGCCCGGGGGTGCGGCGGGCGGGGTCGAGCCAGACGCCCACGCGGGAGTGGAGCGGGTCGATCGGTGCCTCGAAGTCCTCGGCGACGCCCGGCCGGGCGCGGCTGTCCGGCCACGGGCGGAGGTTGACGTCGGCGATCGCCGCGGTGAGAGGGCCGGCGTCCACGCCGTGGACCGTGACCCCGAGGGCACTCATCGCCATCGCGTCCGAGCCGATGCCGCAGCCGAGGTCGTGGACCGTCGCGAGGCTGGCCGCCGCGAAGCGCCCCGCGTGGGTCGCGGCGACCTCGAGACGGCTGGCCTGCTCGAGCCCGTCGGGGGTGAAGAGCATCCCCTCGGCGAACTCGCCGAACTTGTCCTTCGCCTTGTCCTGCAGGCGCTTCTGGGTCAGCAGCCCGGCGGCGTGCTCGGGTGCCAGGCCCTCGGACCGCAACCGGGCCGCGGTGGTCACGGCGTCGGCCTCGCGGTAGGCAGGGAGCTCGTGCAGCCGGGCATGGCCCTCCGGGGAGGCGAGCCACCTCACGGTCTGGATGTCCACAGGCGGCATTGTCCACGGTCGCGACGTCCCGCGCCGCACATTGGCACTCAGGTTGACCGAGTGCCAGCCGGGTGCCTAGATTTGCCCTTGGCACTCACCTTCGGCGAGTGCCAGATGCCACGGCTGGTCGACCCCCGCGACGGCGCCCGGCCCGGCACGCCAGAACTCATACTCACGACCCTCACTTCACTAAGGAGTCACCGTGTCGGTTTCCATCAAGCCGCTCGAGGACCGCATCGTCGTCCAGGCCGTCGAGGCCGAGCAGACCACCGCTTCCGGCCTCGTCATCCCGGACACCGCCAAGGAGAAGCCGCAGGAGGGCGAGGTCGTTGCGATCGGCCCCGGCCGCTTCAACGAGGACGGCGACGAGCGCATCCCCATGGACATCGCCGTCGGCGACCGCGTCATCTACTCCAAGTACGGCGGCACCGAGATCAAGCACGGCGGCCAGGAGTACCTGATCCTCTCCGCCCGCGACGTCCTCGCGATCGTCTCCTGACGACCTCTCTCCGCTTGCAGCGCACGCCCCGGGTGCGGGCCCTCCCGGGTCCCTCCGGGGCCGTCGCTTCTTCCCCCTTCGTAGAACCAAAGGACAGACATGGCCAAGGAACTGGAGTTCAACGACTCCGCCCGTGACGCCCTCCAACGCGGCGTCGACCAGCTCGCCAACGCCGTCAAGGTGACGCTCGGCCCCAAGGGCCGCAATGTCGTCATCGACAAGCAGTGGGGCGCGCCGACCATCACCAACGACGGCGTGACGATCGCCCGGGAGATCGAGCTCGAGGACCCGTACGAGAACCTCGGCGCCCAGCTCGCCAAGGAGGTCGCGACCAAGACCAACGACGTCGCCGGTGACGGCACCACGACCGCGACCGTCCTCGCCCAGGCCATGGTCCGCGAGGGCCTGCGCAATGTCGCCGCGGGTGCCGCACCGTCCGGCCTCAAGCGCGGCATCGACCAGGCCGTCGAGGCCGTCGCCGCCCGCCTGCTCGAGAACGCCCGTGAGGTCGAGGGCAAGGACGAGATCGCCCAGGTCGCCTCCCTGTCCGCCCAGGACCAGGGCATCGGCGAGATCATCGCCGAGGCCTTCGACAAGGTCGGCAAGGACGGCGTCATCACCGTCGAGGAGTCCTCGACCGCCGAGACCTCGCTCGACTTCACCGAGGGCATGCAGTTCGACAAGGGCTACATCAGCCCGTACTTCGTCTCGGACCCCGAGCGCATGGAGGCCGTCCTCGAGGACGCCTACGTCCTGATCAACCAGGGCAAGATCTCCACGATCGCCGACGTGCTGCCCGTGCTGGAGAAGGTCGTCCAGTCCGGCAAGCCGCTGCTCATCATCGCCGAGGACATCGACGGCGAGGCCCTGAGCACGCTCGTCGTCAACAAGATCCGCGGCACCTTCAACGTCGTGGCCGTCAAGGCCCCCGGCTTCGGCGACCGTCGCAAGGCGATGCTGCAGGACATGGCGATCCTCACCGGTGGTCAGGTCATCGCCGAGGAGGTCGGCCTCAAGCTCGACCAGGCCGGTCTCGAGGACCTCGGCCAGGCCCGTCGCGTCGTCGTCACCAAGGACAACACGACGATCATCGACGGCCAGGGCAACGGTGAGGACGTCACCGGCCGGGTCAACCAGATCAAGGCCGAGATCGAGCGCACCGACTCCGACTGGGACCGCGAGAAGCTCCAGGAGCGCCTCGCCAAGCTCGCCGGTGGCGTCTGCGTCATCCAGGTCGGTGCCCACACCGAGGTCGAGCTCAAGGAGAAGAAGCACCGCATCGAGGACGCGATCTCCGCGACCCGCGCGGCCATCGAGGAGGGCATCGTCGCCGGCGGTGGCTCCTCGCTCGCCCACGCGGTCGCCGTCCTGGACGGCATCGAGCTCGAGGGCGACGAGAAGGTCGGCGCCAACATAGTGCGCAAGGCCGCTGTGGAGCCCCTGCGGTGGATCGCTGAGAACGCCGGCCTCGAGGGCTACGTCGCCGTCGCCAAGGTGCAGGAGCTGGCCCCCGGCCAGGGCCTGAACGCGGCGACCGGCGAGTACGGCGACCTCATCGGCCAGGGCGTCATCGACCCGGTCAAGGTCACCCGCTCGGCGCTCATCAACGCCGCGTCGATCGCGTCGATGGTCCTCACCACCGACACGCTCGTCGTGGAGAAGAAGGAGGAGGAGCCCGAGACCCACGGTCACGGCCACTCCCACTGATCTCCTGATCCGACGAAGGGGGCCACGCACCATCCGGTGCGTGGCCCCCTTCGTCGTGCCCGGCGCTGCACTGCCCCGGGCGGGTGCAGCCTCAGGCCGTCACGATGACCCGGACCTCGATGGTCTCCGGAAGCTCGCGCAGGCGCTGCTCGGTGTCGGCGGGCAGGCTGCTCGCGAGGTCGGTGACGGCGTAGCCGTACTCGCCCTTGGTGCTCAGCTGCTGGCTGTCGATGTTGACGTCGCCCTCGGACAGGATCGTGTTGACCCGGGCCAGGACTCCGGGGACGTTCTGGTGCAGGTGGAGGATGCGGGTGCCGCCCTGGGCGACGGGGGCGGCGACGGCCGGGACGTTGACCGACATCGTCGTGGCACCGGTGGTCGCCCAGTCACGCAGCTTGCCGGAGACGTAGCGGCCGATGTCGAGCTGCGCCTCCTCGGTGGAACCGCCGATGTGCGGGGTGAGGATGACGTTGGGGATGCCCTGCAGGCAGTTCTCGAAGGCGTCGCCCGCCTTCTTCGGCTCGCTCGGGAAGACGTCGATCGCGGCACCGGCGATGTGGCCGGAGAGCAGGTTGTCGCGCAGTGCCTCGAGGTCGACGACGAAACCGCGCGAGAGGTTGAGGAAGAGGCTGCGGGGGCGCATCCTGGCGAACTGCGCCGCGCCGAAGTTGCCGGCGTTGCCCGCCCGGCCGTCGACGTGGAGCGTGATCGTCTCGCAGGTCTCGAGGAGCTCGTCGAGGGTCTCGCACTTTTTGGCGTTGCCGAGGGGGAGCTTGTCCTCGAGGTCGTAGAAGGAGACGTGCATCCCGAAGGCCTCGGCGACGACCGACAGCTGGGCGCCGATGTTGCCGTAGCCGATGATGCCGAGCGTGCGCCCGCGGACCTCGTGTGCCCCCTTCGCCGACTTGTCCCAGACCCCGGCGTGCAGGGCGGTGCTCTTGTCGGTCAGGTGGCGGGCCAGCGAGATGATCTCGCCCAGTGCCAGCTCGACGACGCTGCGGGTGTTGGAGAAGGGGGCGTTGAAGACGACCGTGCCGGCCTGGGCAGCCGCGTCGAGGTCGATCTGGTTGGTGCCGATGCAGAAGGCACCGACCGCCTTGAGCTCGGGGCGGGCCTGGATGACCGCCTGGGTCACCTTGGTCTTCGAGCGGATGCCGAGCAGGTCGACGCCCTCGAGGGCGGAGATCAGCTCGGTCTCGTCGAGGGCCCCGGAGCGGGTCTCGACGTCGAAGCCGGCGTCGGTCAGGGCCTCGCGGGCAGCGTCATGGATGTTTTCGAGCAGCAGCACCTTCACGCCCTGCAGGGTATGCCCGGCCGCGGTGTGACCTGGCACTCGCCCGCGATGCGGGCGCGCACCACCGTGCGGAACGGACCCCACGACGGCGCGCTCGCTGGCTAGGGTGTGGCCATGCGTCTCCTCGGTGTCATCGGCGGTATGGGCTGGTCTGCGACGGCGGAGTACTACCGCCGTCTCAACGAAGGGGTGGAGGCGCGCCTGGGCGGTCTGCACAGCGCCCGCGTCCTGATCCACAGCGTCGACTTCCAGCCGATCGACGACGCCGAGAACGCCGGCGACTGGGACGCCATGGCGCAGACCCTCGTCGAGGCCGCCCGCGGCCTGGAGGCCGCTGGCGCACAAGGATTCCTCCTCGCTGCCAACACGATGCACGCCGTCGCCGACCGGGTCGAGGCGGCCGTCGACATCCCCTTCCTCCACATCGCGAAGGCCACCGCGAGCCGCGTCGAGGCCTCGCACCAGCGCAAGGTCGGGCTCGTCGCCACCGCGACGACGATGGCGGGGGACTTCTACACGACCCCCTTCGAGCAGCGCGGGATCGAGGTGATCCTGCCCGAGGAGCAGCAACGCCCCGAGGTCGACCGGATCATCTACGAGGAGCTCGTCCACGGAGTCATCAAGGACAGCTCGCGCCGCCAGCTGCGCGCCGTCATGGAGGGGATGTCCGACCGCGGCGCCGAGTGCGTCGTGCTGGCCGGGACCGAGATCGGCCTGCTCATCGAGGAGGACGACTGTCCGGTGCCGCTGCACGACACGACGGCGGTCCACGTCGACCGGGCGCTGGACTGGATGCTCACCGAGGGCTGACCCTTCGAGACGGTTGCTGCGCAACCTCCTCAGGGACCGTCACCAGGGGACGTCGACCTCCTCGGGGGCCGTCACCAGGGGACGTCGCGGTGGGTGACCGTCACCAGGGGACGTCGACCTCCCCTTCGCCCGTGACGACCTCGACCTGCTGCCCGGCGAACTCGACGACGCTGCCCGCCCGGACCTGCGCGCCGCGACGCGTCTCGGGGGACCCGTCGACGCTCACCTCGCCCGCGGCGATGACCTCACGGGCCATGGCGCCGTCCTCCACGAGCCCGGCGAGCTTGAGCAGCTGGCCGAGACGGATGGACTCGTCGCGGATGTGGACCGGTGCGGGAGAGCTCACCCCACCAGCCTAGGCGGCGAAGGGGAGCCTCAGCCGGCGAGGCCGGCGGCGGCGATGTCGCGCTCGGCCAGCAGGGCGTGGCGCTCGTCCTCGGTCATGCCGCCCCACACGCCGAAGGGTTCACGGATGGCGAGCGCGTGCTCGCCGCAGGCCGCGACGACGGGGCACCCGGCGCAGATCTCCTTGGCAGCGGCGTCCCGCAGGCGTCGGGCGGCGCCGCGCTCACCGTCCGGGTGGTAGAAGGACTCGCTGCCGGTGTCCCGGCAGGCGCCCTCGAACTGCCACTCCCAGTGGTCCGCCACGGGACCCGGCACCTTGTCGTTGTGCGCCATCTCTGCTCCACCTCCGTGCCTGGGGCGGCCCTGACGACGCCTCCCCTGTCTGCAGCCAACCTAAGGACGGCAACGCAAACGCAGGTGGTCGGGAAGGTATGGATTCGCCCCGGAATTGCGGGAGTTCGTCAGGAAAGGGTCACGTCCGAGCGCGTGTGCGCGGTGGCTTAGGATAGGGAGATGGATTTCGGTGCAACGCCCGCCCCTGACGACTCCGGGGCCGCGGCCCCGAACCCCTTCGCCAAGCTCGGTCTGACCTACGACGACGTCCTGTTGCTCCCCGGGTACAGCGAGCTGGCTCCCGGCGACCTCGACACGACGACGCGCCTGACGCGTGAGATCTCCATCAAGACGCCGCTGATCTCCGCCGCCATGGACACGGTCACCGAGTCCCGCATGGCCATCGCCATGGCGCGGCAGGGTGGCCTCGGCGTCCTCCACCGCAACCTCTCGATCGAGGACCAGGCCTACCAGGTCGACCTCGTCAAGCGGACCCAGACCGGCATGATCACCAACCCGGTCGTCATCGGTCCGGACGCGACCCTCGACGACCTGGACCAGCGCTGCGGCGAGTACCGCGTCTCGGGCCTGCCGGTCGTCGACGGCGACAACGTCCTCATCGGCATCATCACCAACCGCGACCTGCGCTTCACGCCGGTCGCCGAGTGGTCGACCACGCTGGTGCGCGACGTCATGACCCCGATGCCGCTCATCACCGCTCCCGTGGGGATCTCCAACGAGGCGGCGACCCTGCTGCTGCGCCAGCACAAGCGCGAGCGGCTGCCCATCGTCGACGGCGACGGCCGGCTCGCGGGCCTGATCACGGTCAAGGACTTCGTCAAGAGCGAGCAGTTCCCCGACGCGAGCAAGGACGCCCAGGGACGCCTGCTCGTCGGCGCTGCCATCGGCTACTTCGGTGACGCGTGGGAGCGCGCGACGACGCTCATCGACGCGGGCGTCGACGTCCTCGTCGCCGACACCGCCCACGGCCACGTCAAGCTCCTGCTGGAGATGGTCGAGCGCCTCAAGAAGGACCCGGCGACCCGGCACGTCCAGGTCATCGGCGGCAACGTCGCGACCCGCGAGGGCGCTCAGGCGTTCATCGACACGGGCGTCGACGCGATCAAGGTCGGCGTCGGCCCGGGCTCGATCTGCACCACCCGCATCGTCACCGGCGTCGGCGCCCCGCAGATCACCGCGGTCCACGACGCCTCCCTCGCCGCGAAGCCGGCCGGCGTCCCGGTCATCGCCGACGGCGGGCTGCAGTACTCGGGCGACATCGCCAAGGCGCTCGTCGCCGGCGCCGACTCCGTCATGGTCGGTTCGCTCCTGGCCGGCTGCGAGGAGAGCCCGGGCGAGCTGATCTTCGTCAACGGCAAGCAGTTCAAGGCCTACCGCGGCATGGGCAGCCTCGGCGCGATGAGCAGCCGCGGCAAGAAGTCCTTCTCCAAGGACCGGTACTTCCAGGCCGAGGTCACCAGCGACGACCAGCTCGTCCCCGAGGGCATCGAGGGCCGCGTCTCCTACCGCGGCACCCTGGCCCAGGTGGCCCACCAGATGGTCGGGGGCCTGCGCCAGTCGATGTTCTACGTCGGTGCCGGCACCATCCCCGAGCTGCAGGCGAAAGGGCAGTTCGTCCGGATCACCTCCGCCTCCCTCAAGGAGAGCCATCCGCACGACATCCAGGGCATCGTCGAGGCTCCCAACTACAGCCTCGGCTGACGGGTCGCGTCATGGGGGACAGCTCGACGTCGCGGCCGGACTGGCGCGCACCGCGGAGCATCGGCACCGGCTGGTGGCTGCAGCAGCTCGTCGGCCTCGTCCTGACCCTCGCTCTCATGGGGGTGCTGGCCTTCGCCCTGATGATGCTCACCCGCATGCCCCTCGAGGGGACCTCCGAGCCGGACCCGCACTGGCCCACCTTCGCCGTCTGGTTCGTGCTGTGCACCGTGCTCCTCGTCGGTGGGATGCTGCGCTCGTCGTGGCGCCAGCTCAAGGACGAGCGGGTCTACACCGACCTCGCCGGCAACGAGCTGCGGGTCGACCGCTGGTCGCCACCGCACGAGCGTGAGCGGCTCGCCCAGCGCTGGGCCGCCGACGAGCGGATCCGTGAGCGCCACCGGCAGGAGCAGGCCGGGCACGAGCAGGCGCACCCGCGGGCACCGCGACCGGAGCCGACGTCCGAGGAGCTGCGTGCGGCCGCGCTGCGGCGTCGGGAGCTCGGACCGGGCATCCCCACGTCGGTGCGGGCAGGACGGTGGTCCCGGCCGCTGCAGCGGCTGCGGATGGTGGCGAAGGTGTGCATGGTCGCCTCCATCCCCTTCGCCGTGGTCCTCGTGGTCGTCCTGGACGTGCTCGATCCTGCGTTCCCGCGTGAGTGGGCACTCCTGAGCTTCCTGCTCCTCCCGGTCGGCTGGGTGCTCATGTGGGCGCACGACCTGCTGCGGCACCGCTGGCTCGGCACCCGTGAGTCACGCAGCGACCTCGCGGGCTTCCAGGGGATGAGCGCCCTCATCGCCGCATTATTCCTCGCGATCTTCGCCTTCGCCGGTCTCGTCGACCGCGAGTTCATCATCGTGACGGTGCTATGTCTGCCGTTCGTCGTCGTGCTCGGGTGGGTCGGCAAGAACGAGCTCAGGCACCACATCCCGAGCGGTCACGGTGACGGCGGGTCGTCGGACGTCACCGACGTGGTCAGCTTCCTCGACTGATCGTCTCCCGGTAGCCGGGCAGGCGCAGCCCGCCCTCGTCGGTGCGGTCGACGGTCCGCGCGGCGAGCACCGCCCGCACGATCGCCCGGCTCACGCAGTCGGCTGCCGCGGTCTGCAGGGCCACGAGCTCGAAGGGGGTCGGTCCCTGGCGTCCACCCGTCGCCAGGGCGAAGACCGTGTCGCCGTCGAAGGCCGTGTGGACCGGTGAGAGCGCCCGCGCGAAGCCGTCATGGGCCACGCCGGCGAGCCGCGCGCAGCCGGCCTTGTCGAGGGTCGCGTCGGTCGCGACGACAGCGAGCGTGGTCGCCGTGCCTGCCTGCAGGGCCTGGGCCTCGGCGGCCTGCCTCTGCCAGTGGCCCTGCACGGCAACGGGATCCGGCTGCGGGACGACGACCTCACCGTCGAGCAGGTGACGCGCGCCGAGGAGCTCACCGCTCGGCAGGAGCGGTGAGCCGACCGCGTTGACCGCGACCACCGCGCCGACGGTGATCCCCGAGTCGAGGACGAGGCTGGCGCTCCCGATGCCTCCGCGCAGACCACCGGCGCGGGCTCCGGTGCCGGCGCCGACACCCCCTTCGTCCACCGGGCCGTCGCTCGCGGCGAGGTAGGCCGCCCGGCCCTCGTCCGGGCCGGGGTGGTGGCGCCAGGTCCCGGCGCGGTCGAGGTCGAAGAGGATCGCGGCGGGGACGATCGGCACGATCTCGCCGGGGCGGCCGACCTGCCAGCCGCGGCCCTCGTCCGCCAGGGCCGCCATGACCCCGTCGGCCGTCGAGAGGCCGTAGGCGCTGCCGCCGGAGAGCACGACCGCGTCGACGGCGTCGACGAGGTTGCGCGGGTCCAGCAGGTCGGTCTCCCTGGTGCCCGGCCCGCCGCCGCGGACGTCGACGCCGCCGACGGTGCCGACCGGCGGGACCACGACCGTCGTCCCGGTCAGCCAGTCGGTCTCGTCACGGGTGGCGTGCCCGACCCGGATGCCCGGGACGTCGGTGATGGCATTGTGCGCTCCGGGGTGCATGGCCCCCAGCATGCACCCCGGAGCGGTTCAGCAGCCGAGCTCCCAGTACCCGGGCGAGGTCTCCTCGAGCTCGGTCGTCGTGTAGACGTTCCACAGGCCCATCGGGTCGTTCGAGCCGTTGGCGTAG
This sequence comes from Janibacter terrae, assembly GCF_039636765.1. NCBI lineage: Bacteria > Bacillati > Actinomycetota > Actinomycetes > Micrococcales > Intrasporangiaceae > Janibacter > Janibacter terrae. The sequence continues at coordinate 3,146,825 of NZ_CP144167.1, read as the reverse complement.
GTCAGGCCACCGCTCTGGTGCGCCCGCCCCTCGACGGTGTGGGTGTAGTTGCTCGAGGTGACGCACGCGCCCGGCTCCGGGTCGGGGTCGCCCGGGTCGCCCGGGTCTCCGGGGTCGCTCGGGTCGCCCGGGTCGACGGCGCCGGTCAGCCCGAAGAAGGCCGCGTCGTACCTGGCCGAGCAGATGGTGTCGAGGAAGTAGGCGCCGGCCTGACCGCACTGCTCCGGTCCGGTGCCCGGGTCGACGGGGGTGCCGTGGCCCATGCCCTGGACCGAGTAGCGCACGACGGCGTCGCCGTAGGACGTGCGGGTCGTGCCGCCGGGCAGGCTGCTCGTGGCGGTCGGCGTCGTGCCCACCCCCGCGACGTCAGTGAACTGGTCGACGAGCTCCCGCGCGTTGGCCGGGACGACCGTCGAGTCGGCGGTGCCGTGCCAGACCGCCACCCGGGGACGCGCACCGGAGTACCCGGGGAAGCCCTGCCGGGCGAGGTCGCCCCACTGCGTCGGGGTCCGGTCCGGCGGGTTGTTCATGCAGCCGAAGGCGTCGATCATCGAGGTCGCGCACCGGTAGGGCAGACCGGCGATGACCGACCCGCCCGCGAAGAGATCCGGATAGGTCGCGAGCACCGCAGACGTCATCCCGCCCCCGGCCGACAGCCCGGTGACGAAGGTGTTGTCGCTGCCCAACCCGTGGCTCGAGCGCGCGTGCTGCACCATCTGTGCGATCGAGGCGACCTCGCCCTGGCCACGCGTCGTGTCCGCCGCCTCGAAGAAGTTGAAGCACGAGTTGGCGTTGTTGCCCGACGACGTCTGCGGGTAGACCACCGCGAAGCCGTGCTCGTCCGCCAGCTGCGACCAGCCCGAGCCCACGTGGTACGCCGACGCCGACTGCGTGCACCCGTGGAGCGCGACGACGGTCGGCGCGCCTGCGGGCAGGTCGGCGGGGACGTACTCGTACATCGACAGGTTGCCGGGGTTGGAGCCGAAGCCGGTGACCGGCGTCAACGTCCCGGCCGCGAGCGCAGCCGACGAGCCCGGTGGCGGGGCCGAGGTCGCCGGCACCGAGGAGGCGCCCACCAGGGCTCCGCCGAGCAGGACCGATCCGAGTAGCAACCGCACTGAACGCATGTGTGTCTCCTCGTCGTGCACCGACGTCCACGCTGACGCCGGTGTCATGGGTGTCCGCCACGTTCGTCGCCGGCGCGGGCGAGGGGCAATGTGCCGCCTGCCCACTCCTGGTCGGGGCGCTCTGGTGCGCGTCCACGTGTGGCGAGGGGACACCCTTCGAGGTTCGGGGAGCGTGGTGGGTCGGTGGTTGACTGGAGCGATGACGACGAGCAGCACCCCGATCCGCGTCCTCGACGGCCACAACGACCTGCCGTGGCACCACCGCGAGGTGGCCGGCTACGACCTCGACGCGTGCGACATCGCGCGGCCGCAGCCGCACCTGCACACCGACCTGCCCCGGATGCGTGAGGGCGGTCTCGCGGCGCAGCTGTGGTCGGTCTGGGTCCCGACGACGGTGCAGGGCGCGGAGGCGGTCGCCGCGACGCACGAGCAGATCGACTTCGTCGAGGCGATGTGCGCGCGCTACGAGGAGATGGTCCCCGCGCGCACCGCCGCGCAGGTCCGGGCCGCGTGGGACGCGGGGAGGCACGCGGCGCTCATCGGGATGGAGGGCGGCCACTGCATCGACGGCTCGCTCCAGACGCTGGAGGCCTTCGCGGGCAGGGGGGCTCGCTACATGACCCTCACGCACAACGACAACACCCCGTGGGCCGACTCGGCCACGGACGAGCGCGTCCACGGTGGGCTGACGGACTTCGGTCGTGAGGTCGTGGCGCGGATGAACGACCTCGGCGTCGTCGTCGACCTGTCCCACGTGAGCGCCGAGACGATGCACGACGCGCTCGACGCGACCCGCCTGCCGGTGATGTTCAGCCACTCCGGCGCCCGCGCGATCTGCGACCACCCGCGCAACGTCCCGGACGACGTCCTCGAGCGCATCCCCGGCAACGGCGGGATCGTCATGGCCAATGTCGTGCCCAAGTTCGTCAACCAGGCCCGGGCCGACGTGGACCTCGGACGCACCGACGTGGTCCCCGACCCGGTGGCGACCACCGAGCACGTCCTCGCCCACTTCGAGCACCTGCGCGAGGTCGTGGGCATCGAGCACGTCGGCATCGGCGCCGACTACGACGGGGTCGACGAGACACCGGTCGGCCTCGAGGACGTCGCGAGCTACCCGCGGCTGCTCGCGGCCCTGGGGGAGCGGGGCTGGTCACGCAGCGACCTCGAGGCCCTCGCGCACGGCAACGTGCTGCGGGTCCTCGAGGCCACCGAGGTGCGGTAGGTCAGGCGCGCCCGTCGGGGAAGAAGCGCTTGTCCTGCGGCGGGGGCGGCGTCGCGGCGTTCCCGCTCGAGCCGTGCACGGTCGACCCGGTCACCGTCTGGCTGCCGGTCAGGTTCTTCTTCGCGGTCCGCGAGAAGCCCTCGACCTGCTTGTGGTACCTGCCCTTGGTGCGGCCGTCGACGAAGCCGGCGGCCCGGTCGATGTACGTGCCCGCCTTGTCCGGGTTGGACCGGGCCCACTGCCGGGCGGCCTCGAGCGCGGTGAGCATGGCTGCTGCGTTCTTGAACTTGGCCATCTGACGTCCTCATCTGTCGGTGGTCACTCCAGCATGACAACGAAGGGGGGCGGCGCAGGATTCCTGCGCCGCCCCCCTTCGTCATGGAGCCGTCAGTGGACGGCGACCGTGGTCACCTCGGGGGTCTCCTCGTCGAGCAGGTGGCTCTCCTCGTGCTTGCGCGGGAGGAAGGCCGCGACGAGCAGCGTCGCGAGGCACATGAAGGCGGAGACCCAGTAGGTCGCGGCGAAGGCTTCGGCCATGTCGACGCGGACCGCGTGCACGAGCGCCTGCGCGCCCGCCTGCGGGTCGGTCGCGTACTGGCCGAGGACCTGGGCGACCTCGGGGAACCTCGCGAGCAGCTGCTGCATCGCGTTGGGGTCGCTGACCTGGGCGCTCTCCTCGCCGAAGGCCTGGGCCTGGCCGATGAGCGGGCGGTCCTCGAAGCCACGCGTCAGGACGACGGAGGCGATGGCGACACCGAAGGAGCTCGCGACCTGCTGGGTGATGTTGAGCAGGGTCGAGCCGCGGGCCACCTGGTGGGCGGTGAGGGCCTTGAGCGAGCTCGTCATGAGCGGCATCATCGTCGCGCCCATGCCCAGACCCATGACGAAGAGCGCGGGGATGACGAAGCCCCAGTAGCTGGAGTCCGCGGAGAGCTGGGTGAAGGCGAACATGCCGCCGGTGATCAGGGCGATGCCCACGGGCACGATGCGGCCGACCGGGTACTTGTCGACGAGGGCGCCGGCGATCGGCATGGTGATGAGGGCGCCGAGGCCCTGCGGGATCATCAGCACGCCCGCCATCGTCGTGCTCTCGCCGCGCACCTGCTGGAAGTACGTGGGCATGAGCAGCAGGCCACCGAAGAAGGCCGCGGCGAAGAGGAACATCGTCAGGGCCGCGACGGAGAAGCGCCGGTTGGCGAGCAGGCGCAGGTCGAGCAGCGGGTGCTTCGGGCGCATCGACCACCACCCGAAGGCGGCGATGAGCACGAGCCCGGCGAGCGCCGTGCCGTAGACCTTGGGCGAGCTGACCGTGCCCTCCTCGGGGATCGAGGAGACGCCGTAGAGGAAGAGCGCCAAGCCGGGCGACATGAGCAGCAGGCCGACGACGTCGAGGGACTCGGTGGGCTCGGTGTGGTCCTTGGGCAGGACGATCGCGGCGTAGGCCAGGGCGATGACGCCGATCGGCAGGTTGATCAGGAAGATCCAGGTCCAGCTCGGACGGCCCAGCCAGTGGGCGTTGTCGATGAGCCAGCCACCGAGGATCGGGCCACCGATCGGGCCGAGGAGCATCGGGACACCGAGGATGGCCATGAGGCGGCCGATGCGCTGGGGGCCGGCCGCGCGGGTCATGATCGTCATACCGAGCGGCATGAGCATGCCGCCGCCGAGGCCCTGCAGGACGCGCGCGCCGATGAGCATCTCGATCGACGGCGCGAAGGCGCACAGCACGGAGCCGGCCACGAAGAAGGCGATGGCCGCGAGGTAGAGGCGCTTGGTGCCGAAGCGGTCGGCCGCCCAGCCGGTGAGCGGGATGACCGTGGCGAGGGCCAGCGTGTAGGCGGTGACGGTCCACGCGACGGTCGAGTACTGCAGCGGCTCGGGGCCCGTGGCGAGGTCGGTCTGGAAGTGGGGGAGGGCGACGTTGACGACCGTGATGTCGAGGATCGACATGATGGCGCCGAGGACGACGACACCGGCCACCTTGAGCACGGCGGCGTCGATCTTCTCCGGGTACTCCTGTGGCAGGGAGGGGTCGGGCGCGGTGACGGGCACAGGGGTCTCCTGAGGGGGTGCGAAGGGGGAGGCGGCGGCCTCGTCGCCACCCTGGCCGGGGCAGAAGATGCATGCATCGGCCAAGCAAGTATGCGCCCCTGCGGGTGCGACGACCAAGCCCTTTAGGGTGGGTGGGTGAACGAGATCGAGATCGGCCGGGGCAAGCGGGGCCGCAGGGCCTACTCCTTCGACGACATCGCCGTGCTGCCGAGCCGCCGCACGCGCGATCCGGAGGAGGTCTCGCTCGACTGGCAGATCGATGCCTACCACTTCGACATGCCGGTCATCGCGGCCCCGATGGACTCGGTCATGTCGCCGACCACGGCCATCGCCTTCGGCGAGGCCGGTGGCCTGCCCGTCCTCGACCTCGAGGGCCTGTGGACGCGCTACCCGGACCCCGAGCCGCTCCTGGCCGAGATCGCCTCGCTCGACCCGGCCGTGGCCACCGCCCGCATGCAGGAGATCTACGCCGCGCCGATCCAGCCCGAGCTCATCACCGAGCGGCTGAGGCAGATCCGCGCCGCCGGGGTCACGGTCGCCGGTGCCCTCAGCCCGCAGAACACCCAGCAGCACTGGAAGTGCGTCGTCGACGCCGGGGTCGACCTCTTCGTCATCCGGGGCACGACGGTCTCCGCGGAGCACGTGAGCAGCCGCGCCGAGCCGCTGAACCTCAAGCGCTTCATCTACGAGCTCGACGTGCCCGTCATCGTCGGCGGCGCCGCGGGCTACACCGCGGCCCTGCACCTCATGCGCACCGGCGCCGCGGGCGTCCTCGTCGGCTTCGGTGGCGGTGCGGCGCACACGACGCGCAAGGCGCTGGGCATCCACGCCCCGATGGCGAGCGCGGTCGCCGACGTCGCCGCCGCCCGCCGCGACTACCTCGACGAGTCCGGCGGCCGGTACGTGCACGTCATCGCCGACGGCGGCCTCGGCACGAGCGGCGACATCGTCAAGGCCATCGCCTGCGGTGCCGACGCGGTCATGCTGGGGGCCGCCCTGGCTCGGGCCGCCGACGCGCCGGGTCGCGGGTACCACTGGGGCGCCGAGGCGCACCACCCGGAACTGCCCCGCGGCGCCCGCGTCGAGGTCGGCTCGGTCGCGCCCCTCCAGGAGGTCCTCTTCGGCCCCAGCCGGGTGGCCGACGGCTCGACCAACCTCATCGGCGCCCTGCGCCGGGCGATGGCCACCACCGGGTACACCGAGGTCAAGGAGCTGCAGCGCATCGAGGTCGTCGTCGCGCCGCACCAGCCGAGCTGATCCCCCTTCGTCCCATCCGGGGCGCTCCCCATGGCCTGCGGCGGCGCGCACGGTTACCCTTGGGTAATGACCTCGGAGATCATCGCTGACCCTGAGCTGGACCCGACGGCCACCTACGCCGTGGACCCGGGCCGCACCCGCCGGTACGCCAGTCGGGTGGTGGCCTCACCCCGGGCGGAGGCCTTCACGCGGACCTCGCCGCTCACCGGCGGCCCGATCGCCTCGCTGCCGATGTCGACCACCGAGGACGTCCACCGGGCCGTGGCCGCGGCCCGCGCGGCCCAGCCCCGGTGGGCGGCGACCTCCTTCGACGAGCGCCGGCGCATCATGCTGCGCTTCCACGACCTGGTCCTGGCCAAGCAGGTCGAGCTGCTCGACCTGGTCCAGATCGAGTCCGGCAAGGTGCGCAAGCAGGCCTTCGAGGAGGTCCTCGACACCGCGCTCGCCGCGCGCTACTACGCCCGCACCGCCGAGGCGCACCTGCGGACGCGCCGGGTCGCCGGTGCCTACCCGGTGCTGACGCAGACCCGCGTGCTCCACCACCCCAAGGGCGTCGTCGGGATCGTCTCCCCGTGGAACTACCCGCTGAGCCTGGCCATCACCGACGCGCTGCCCGCGCTCATGGCCGGCAACGCCGTCGTCCTGCGGCCGGACCAGCAGGGCTCGGTCACCGCGCTCGCCGGCGTCGAGCTGCTGCGCGAGGCCGGCCTGCCCGAGGGCGTCCTCCAGGTGGTCCTCGGCTCCGGTCAGGAGGCCGGCCAGGCGGTCGTCGACTCCACCGACTACGTCAGCTATACCGGGTCGACCCGCACGGGGCGCGGTGTCGCCCGGTCGGCGGCGGCCCGGCTGGTCTCCTTCAGCCTCGAGCTCGGCGGCAAGAACTCCGTCTACGTCGCCGCCGACGCCGACCTCGACCGCGCCGTCGAGGGCGCCGTGCGGGCATGCTTCTCCAGCGCGGGGCAGCTGTGCATCTCCACCGAGCGGGTCGTCGTCCACGAGGCCGTCGCCGACGAGTTCGTCCCGCGGTTCGTCGCCGCGGTCGACGCCATGACGCTCGGCACGGCGCTCGAGTACGGGTACGACATGGGCTCGCTGGTGAACCAGGCCCAGCTCGACACCGTCACCGCCCACCTCGAGGACGCCGTGGCGAAGGGGGCGAGGATCCTCACCGGCGGACGCCACCGCCCCGAGATCGGGCCCTTCGTCTTCGAGCCCACCGTGCTCGAGGGCGTCACCTCCGCGATGACCTGCCGGGACGAGGAGACCTTCGGCCCGCTCGTCTCGATCTACCGGGTCGCCGACGACGCGGCCGCGATCGCGCTGGTCAACGACACCGAGTACGGCCTCAACTCCTCGGTCTGGACCCGGGACGTGCGCCGCGGCCGGGAGATCGCCGCCCGCATCCGCACGGGCACGGTCAACATCAACGAGTGCTACGCCGCCGCGTGGGCGTCGATGGGCGCGCCGATGGGCGGGATGAAGGACTCCGGCATGGGCCGCCGTCACGGAGCCGAGGGGATCCTGAAGTACACCGAGGCGCAGACCGTCGCCGCGCAGCACCTCCTGCCGATCGCCCCGGCCCTCGGGATGAGCGACAGGGTGCACGCCAAGGTCCTCACCGCGGGCCTGCGCCTGATGAAGACGGCAGGGATGAGGTGAGCCCGGTGCAGACCACCGACACCGACGTGCTCGTCATCGGGTCCGGCTTCGGCGGCTCCGTCGCCGCCCTGCGCCTGGCGGAGAAGGGCTACCGCGTCATGGTGCTCGAGGCCGGGCGACGCTTCGCCGACGAGGACTTCGCCGAGACGAGCTGGGACCTGAAGAACTTCCTGTGGGCCCCCCGGGCCGGGTGCTACGGCATCCAGCGCATCCACCTGCTCAAGGACGTCATGGTCCTCGCCGGGGCGGGCGTCGGCGGCGGGTCGCTCAACTACGCCAACACGCTCTACGTGCCGCCGGAGGTCTTCTTCACGGACCGCCAGTGGGGCCACATCACCGACTGGCAGTCCGAGCTGAAGCCCCACTACGACATGGCGAGCACGATGCTCGGGGTCGTGACCAACCCCTGCGAGTCCGTCGTCGAGGACGTCATGCGCAGCGCCGCCGCCGAGATGGGCGTCGCCGACACCTTCCGCAAGACGCCCGTGGGTGTGCTCTTCGGTGACGACGACTCGAGCGAGCAGCAGGGGCGCACCGTCGCGGACCCGTACTTCGGGGGCGCCGGGCCCACCCGCACGACGTGCACCGAGTGCGGCAACTGCATGGTCGGCTGCCGCGTCGGCGCCAAGAACACGCTCGTCAAGAACTACCTGGCCCTCGCCGAGGGGTTGGGCGTCCAGATCGTCCCGATGCGCACGGTGACCCGGGTGGGCGTCGTGCCCGGGACCGAGGGCCCCGACGAGGTCTACCGGGTGCGGCACGAGGCCACGGACGCCCCGGGTGACCGGAGCGCGCGGGTCGTCACCGCGGGCAAGGTCGTCGTCGCGGCCGGGACGTGGGGCACGCAGCACCTGCTCCACGCCATGAAGGCCGATGGCGAGCTGCCGGGCACCAGCGACCGGCTGGGTGAGCTGACCCGGACCAACTCGGAGGCCCTCGTCGGCGCGCTCGCCAGCACCCCGCCCACCGGCGAGGACGACCTGACGAAGGGGGTGGCGATCACCTCCTCCTTCCACCCGGACGAGGCCACCCACATCGAGAACGTCCGCTACGGGCGCGGGTCGGACGCCATGGGCCTGCTGACCACGCTCCTGGCGCCGCCGAGGACCGGGCGCACCCCCCGCGTCCTGAAGCTCCTTGCCGACCTGCCGCGCAACCTCCCCGCGCTCAGGGCGTGGTTCCCGCCGGGGACCCACTTCGCGGACAGCACGGTCATCGGCCTGGTCATGCAGTCCCTGGACAACTCGCTGACGACCTACCTGACCCAGGGCCCCCGCGGTCGTCGGCTGACGTCCCGGCAGGGGCACGGCGAGGAGAACCCCACGTACATCGCGGCCGGGCACGAGGGCATCAAGGTCATCGCCGAGCAGCTCTCGTCGCGGCTCGGGCAGCCCTTCTACGCGGGCGGCACGTGGAGCGAGGCCTTCGACATCCCGCTCACCGCGCACTTCCTCGGCGGCGCCCCGATCAGCGACTCTCCCTCGACCGGGGTCATCGACCCCTACCAGCGCCTGTGGGGCCACCCCGGCATCAGCGTGGTCGACGGGTCCGCGGTCTCGGCGAACCTCGGCGTCAACCCGTCGCTGACGATCACCGCCCAGTCGGAGCGGGCCTTCTCGATGTGGCCCAACGCCGGCGACGCGGACCCGCGTCCGCCGCAGGGCGAGGCCTACCGCCGTGTCGACGCGGTCGTGGCCCGGCAGCCGGCGGTGCGCGAGTACACCCACGCCAGCGCCAGGGTGACCCTGCCCGTGCCCACCGTCCGCGACGGTGTGTCCAGGGCGTCCGGAGTGCTCACGTAGCCTGAGCGGGTGCTCAGGACCGCCGCTCGACCCCGCTGGCTGGGGCTGCTCGTCGTGGCGCTGGTCCTCGTGGCCCTCGGCATCACCGCCGGGCGCTGGCAGTGGTCCGTCGCCCACGACGAGGCCCGCGCCGACGCCGTGCGCGAGGTCCAGGACCGTCCGGTGCGGCCGCTCGCCGACGTCGTGGCCCCCCACGAGGGCTTCCCCGACGACGGGTCCGGGCAACGGGTCTCGACGCGGGGCGAGTACGTGGGGGACCCCCTTCGCATCCTCGATCGTCGACTCGACGGCCGGCCGGTCGAGTGGGTCCTCGACCGGTTCGTCGTCGCGGAGAGCGGCGCCAACCTGCCGGTCGTGCGCGGCTGGGTCCCGGAGGGCGAGGACGCACCGGCGGCGCCGTCGGGCACGATCGAGCTCGTCGGGTCGTTGGCTCCTGCGGAGGCCCCGGACGAGACCGGTGGCGTGCGGGACGGCGAGCTGACCTCCGTCGACGTCGCCCAGCTCGTCAACGTCTGGCCGGGCGAGATCTACAACGGCTTCGCGTTCGCCGTCACGGAGGACGGGACGGCGGAGGCGAAGGGGGTCCAGCGCGTCCCCCCGCCGCTGCCGGACACCTCGCTGCAGTGGCGCAACGTCATGTACGCCTTCCAGTGGTGGATGTTCTCGGTCTTCGCGCTGTGGATGTGGGTCAAGATGGTGCGCCAGGCGGCGCGCCCGGAGCAGACGGCAGCCGCCGTCCAGATGGAGGAGAGCACGTGAGCACGGACAACAGGACCCGACCCGCAGCCCACCCGCGGGCCATCGCGGGTGCGCTGACCTTCTTCCGTGGCGCGGCGATCGTCGCCGGTCTGGCGATGTTCGTCCTCATCGTCGAGATGGTCCTCAAGTACGGCCTGGACAACGACGTGCTCACCTGGTGGTCGCCCGTCCACGGCCTGATCTTCATGGTCTTCGCGGTGGCGACGGCCAACCTGGGGTTCAAGGTCGGCTGGTCGGTCGGGCGGATGGTCCTCATCCTCCTGCTGGCCTGCATCCCGTTCCTCGCCTTCGTCGAGGAGCGTCGGGTCGTGCGCGAGGTCGGCCCGCTCACCGCGCCCCGGTAACCTGTGCGCGTGACGGATTCGCTCAAGACCTCCCCGGCCGACTCCCTCAAGACCTCGCCGGTCCTGGTGGTCGACTACGGCGCCCAGTACGCCCAGCTCATCGCCCGACGGGTGCGTGAGGCGAAGATCTACAGCGAGGTCGTGCCGCACACGATGCCCGTGGCCGAGATCCTCGCCAAGGAGCCGGCCGCGGTGATCCTCTCCGGGGGGCCCTCGTCGGTCTACGCCGAGGACGCCCCGGGTCTGGACGTCGCGCTGCTCGAGGCCGGGGTCCCCGTCTTCGGCATGTGCTACGGCTTCCAGGCGATGGTCCGGGCGCTCGGGGGCACCGTCGAGCGGACCGGCCTGCGCGAGTACGGCTCGACCCGCGCACAGGTCAGCGACCGCGAGTCCACGCTCTTCAACGGCCAGCCCGCCGAGCAGTCGGTGTGGATGAGCCACGGCGACTCCGTCACCGAGGCCCCCGAGGGCATGCGGGTCACCGCGAGCACGTCCGGCGCACCCGTCGCGGCCTTCGAGGACGACGAGCGCCGTCTCTACGGCGTGCAGTGGCACCCCGAGGTCATGCACTCGACCTTCGGCCAGCCGGTCCTGGAGAACTTCCTCCTGCGCGGCGCCGGGCTCACCCCCGACTGGACCGCGGACAACGTCATCGACGAGCAGGTCGCGACCATCCGCGAGACCGTCGGCGAGGACCGGGTCCTGTGCGCCCTCTCCGGCGGCGTCGACTCGTCCGTCGCCGCCGCGCTCGTCCAGCGGGCCGTCGGCGAGCAGCTCACCTGCGTCTTCGTCGACCACGGCCTGCTGCGCCAGGGCGAGGCCGAGCAGGTCGAGGAGGAGTTCGTCGCCGCGACCGGCGTCCACCTCGTCGTCGTCGACGCCCGGGAGCGGTTCCTCTCCGCGCTCGCCGGGGTGACCGACCCGGAGGAGAAGCGCAAGATCATCGGCCGCGAGTTCATCCGCGTCTTCGAGCAGGCGGCCCGCGACGTCGTCGGTGAGGGCGCCGACGAGGGCCACCCCGTCAAGTGGCTCGTGCAGGGCACGCTCTACCCGGACGTCGTCGAGTCCGGGGGCGGCACCGGTGCGGCCAACATCAAGTCGCACCACAACGTCGGTGGCCTGCCCGACGACCTGCAGTTCAAGCTCATCGAGCCGCTGCGCGCTCTCTTCAAGGACGAGGTGCGCCAGGTCGGTCGCGAGCTCGGTGTCCCCGACCCGATCGTCGACCGCCAGCCCTTCCCCGGGCCGGGGCTGGGCATCCGCATCATCGGTGAGGTCACCGAGACCAACCTCGACATCCTGCGCCGGGCCGACGCGATCGCCCGCGAGGAGCTGACCGCGGCCGGTCTCGACAAGGAGATCTGGCAGTGCCCGGTCGTCCTGCTCGCCGACGTTCGCTCGGTCGGCGTCCAGGGCGACGGCCGCACCTACGGCCACCCGATCGTCCTGCGCCCCGTCTCCTCCGAGGACGCCATGACGGCCGACTGGACTCGCGTGCCCGGTGACGTCCTCGCGCACATCTCGAACCGGATCACCAACGAGGTCGAAGAGGTCAACCGGGTCGTGCTCGACGTGACGAGCAAGCCGCCGGGCACCATCGAGTGGGAGTGAGCGCAGGCGCCCCGGGGGCCGCGCTCAGCCGAGCAGCGCTGCGCCGAGCGCGCAGCCGAGGACGAGCACGGTGACGAGCGCGAGGAGCGCGAGCACCACGCCGAGTCCCTTGCGCGTCTGCTTGACGTGGCCGATGGAGCCGGTCGTGAACTGGTGCCACGGCACGGCGTAGTACCCGGGGACCGTCTGGCCCTCACGGATGTCGAGGTCCATCGACGCCTGCCCGTACTGCCGCAGCCACTGGGTGTGCACGTCGACGCGGTGGCGCCCGGGGCGAAGGGGGTAGAAGTTGGGTCCGAAGCCCCCCGGCACCGGGTAGCCGTCGATGTGGACCGACGGGGTGAGCCCCGCGGTCATCGCATTGCCCTGGAGGGTGAGCACCAGGGCGCCGTGGCCGGCGGGCGGCTGCAGGAACGCGGCCTGCGGCCCGGTGACCGGCATGACCGGCTGCTGGTGGGGCTGGGGCTGGTGCGGCGGTGGAACGTTCGTCATGGCAGCGAGGCTAGTGACTACTCTGGCCGGGTGAACGGCAACCTCCCCATGCGCGGGCTCGAGTGGCTCCTGCGTCGAGTCCTCGTGGGACCTCCCCTTCGCGCCTACCTGCGCCTGCGGGTCGAGGGCGCCGAGCACATCCCGGCCACCGGTCCGGTCATCATCGCGAGCAACCACCTGAGCTTCGTGGACTCCATGGTCATCCCGATCGCGGCCGGCCGCAAGGTCGGCTTCCTCGGCAAGGCCGAGTACGTGCAGGGCACCGGGGTCTCCGGCTGGCTCGGTCGGCTGTGGTTCGGGGAGTTCGGCGGCATGATCCCCGTGGACCGCTCGGACGCCCGGGCCGCCGCCCGCTCGATCGAGCTCGCCGAGGAGCACCTGGCCCGCGGGGGAGCCTTCGGCATCTACCCCGAGGGGACCCGCAGCCGGGACGGCCGGCTGCACAAGGGACGCACCGGCGTCGGGCGGCTCGCCCTGGCCAGCGGGGCCACGGTCGTCCCGTGCGCGCTCGTCGGCACCGACAAGGCGCAGCCGGTCGACTCCCGCGGCATCCGTCCGCACCGGGTCACCGTGCGCTTCGCGCCACCGGTCGACGTCGCCGCGCTGCAGGCGCAGTACACCAAGGCCCGGCTGCTGCGCGCGATCACCGACGAGGTCATGGACGCGATCGCGCAGCGCTCCCCGCAAGAGCGCTCCGACGACTACGCCAACCGCCCCGACTCGGCCTGAGGCACGCTTGAGTACGCTGGCGCGGTGCTGAAGACCACCGTCGCCGCCCTCGCCGGCAAGGCCGCCCGCCGTGCCGCCCGACTCCGCGGCGGCGGCTCCGGGGGCTCCGCGCTCCCCGGTCTCGTCGCCGAGCGGATCGACCCCGGGTTCCTCGCGCACGCGCTGGCGGACGTGCCGGGCGGCATCGTCGTCGTGTCCGGGACCAACGGCAAGACGACGACGACCAAGATGCTCGTCGCGCTGCTGCGGGCGCACGGGCGCACGGTCTTCACCAACCCGACGGGCAGCAACTTCACCCGCGGGGTGATCTCCGCGATGCTCGCCGAGATGCCGCTGCGCGGCCGGCTCGAGGCCGACATCGCGGTGCTCGAGCTCGACGAGGCCCACGCCCTGCACTTCGCCCGGGCGGTCGCACCGACGCACGCCCTCCTGCTCAACGTCGCCCGCGACCAGCTCGACCGCTTCGCCGAGATCGACCACACCGCGGGGCTGCTCGAGCAGCTCGCCGGCATGACGACCCGGGGGGTCGTGCTCAACCGCGACGACCCCTTCGTCAACCGCATCGCGACGACCCTCGCCCCCGGCGTCGGGGTCTCGTGGTTCGGCCTCGACGCCTCCGTCGCCGAGCGCCTCGGTGAGCTGCAGGAGCACGACTCCCGCGCCCACGACGCGTGGACGCCACCGGCGGTCACCGCCGAGGACGCGCTCCTGGTGCCGCTCGACGAGCAGCGCCTGCGCGTGGACTTCGGCGAGCACGGCGAAGGGGGCACCGTCGGCCCCGTCGAGCTGCGCCAGCGTGGCCTCGCCGCGATGATCAACGCGACGGCCGCCACCGCCACCGCCCGCGCGCTGCTCGGCGACGACTTCCGCACCGACGCCGCGGAGCAGGCCCTGCGCACGGTGGCGCCCCCCTTCGGCCGCGGTGAGGTCATCGACGCCGACGGGACCCCGCTCGAGCTCGTCCTGGTCAAGAACCCCGCCGGGTTCACGGTCGCGCTCGGCACCTACGGGTCGACCCCCGTCGCGTCGATGATCGCGATCAACGACGACTACGCCGACGGGCGCGACGTGTCGTGGCTCTACGACGTGAGCTTCGAGTCCCTGCGGGACCAGGGCGTCGCCGTCACCAGCGGCGTGCGCGGCTGGGACATGGCGCTGCGCCTGCAGTACGACGAGGTGCCCGTCGGCGGGACCGAGGTCGACCTCGCGCGAGCCCTGGACGGCTTCCTCGCCGCGCACCGCGACGAGCCCAAGCGGATCTTCTGCACCTACACGGCGATGCTCGCGCTGCGACGCATGCTGGGGGAGCGGTACGACCTGCCCGAGATGGGCGTCGACGCCCCCGAGCCCACCGGAGGTGCGGCATGAGCCGCGACATCACGATCCTCGGCGAGCCCGCCGGCTCCGACCTGCCGGCCGAGCCCGGCAGCGAGGGCAAGGGCGAGATCCACCTCGTGCACCTCTACCCGCGCGAGATGAGCATCTACGGCGACCTCGGCAACACCCGGTGTCTCGCCTCGCGGATCCGGCGCCACGGGTACGTGCCCGTCGTCCACCAGCACCACCCCGGGCAGGACCTGCCCGAGCAGGTCGACCTGCTCGTCGGCGGCGGCGGCCAGGACTCCGGCCAGGCGAAGGTGGAGGAGGACCTCGAGCGGATCGCCGACCGGCTGCGCGCCCTGGCCGCCGACGGCACGCCGATGCTCATGATCTGCGGGATGTACCAGCTCTTCGGCAATGCCTTCATCACCGTGCAGGGCCAGCGCCTGCCCGGCCTGGGCATCCTCGACGTCACGACCCAGGGCAACGAGAAGCGGATGATCGGCCCCGTCGTGCTCTCCACCGACCACGGTGACGTCGTCGGCTACGAGAACCACTCGGGATCCACGACGCTCGGGGCGGGGCAGACTCCCTTCGGCCGGGTGCGGCACGGCCTGGGCAACAACGGCAACGACGGCACCGAGGGCGCGATCACCGGCCACGTCATCGGCTCGTACCTGCACGGCCCGATCCTCCCCGCCAACCCGCAGCTCGCGGACACGCTCATCGGGTGGGCGGCCGAGTCGGCGACGGGGCGCGGCTTCGAGCCGGGCGTGCTCGACGACGAGGTGGCCCGGCAGGCGCAGACGCGCCAGGTGCGCCGCCTGCTCGGCTGATCAGGCCTCGGTCTCGGCGAGCTCCCGGGCGCTGGCCTTGGGCATGAGGCTCCACGCCACCCACCCGAGCGCCCCGAGCGGGATCTCGAGGAAGTGCGTGAAGATCGAGAAGAGCACGACCCCCGCCATCGACGCGGCCGGGTCGGCGCCCCACGCCACGAGCGCGGCCGCGGTACCCGTCTCGGTCACCCCGAGCCCTCCGGGCGTGACGCCGACGGCCGTGAGCAGCCGACCGATCGCGTACGCGGCGAAGAGCTGACCGAAGGGCAGCTCGATGCCGGTCGTGTCCGTGCACAGCAGGAAGAGCACGTAGTACAGGCCGAAGAACCCGACCATGCCGAGCGTCATCTGCAGCCAGCCGGTGCGGACCGTGTCGGCCGTGCGCTCGCGCATGCCGGTGAGGCCCCGCTCGACGGAGTCCCCGTGCCCCCGCCGCACGAGGCGGACGAGACGGTCGATGCCGTGGCCGAGACGGCGGGCACCCGCGTCGGTGCCGATGGCCACCGCGAAGAGGACGGCGATCGCCGTGCCGGAGAGCACCGCGGCCCACGCGGCCTCCCGCATCGCGGAGGGCAGGTCGGTGGCGCCCCAGGCCAGCGCGAGGACGGCGATGATCGGCAGGGCGACCCGCGCCAGGACGTTCCACACGCCGGTCACGACGGCCATCGTCGTGACGCTCGCGGCGGAGAAGCCCCAGGACTTGGCGATCGAGTAGGTCGCCGCGAGGCCGACCGCGCCGCCACCGGGCAGCAGGTTGGACACGGACGAGCCGCAGACGTTGAGGATGAGCGCGCGCACGTGACCCAGTCCGTGCATCGCGCCGGTCATGACGAAGGTGTAGCAGTAGAGCCCGCTCAGGACGAGCGCGACGAAGAGAGCGGCCCTCCACAGCGGCACGGTGTCGAGGACGGCGAGGACCTCCGACCAGGAGGTCTTGGCGAAGTGCGGCAGGCCCCACCAGAGCATGACGACCGCGAGCCCGAGGCCGAGGACGACCTGCGCCCCCCGGACGACGGGGGAGGTCCTCCGGGTCGTCGCCGCCACCGGCTCGCCCGGCGCGGCCGTCATGCCAGCCCCTCGAAGACGTCGGTCCGGGTCGTCCCGGCCGGCACGTCGGGGTCGACGTACCACTCGCGGCGGAAGACGAGGTCGTAGAGCGGCCGCGGGATGCGCACGAGCATGCCGAGCGTGCGGTCCCCGCCGCCGGAGTCGGCGCCCTGGCTCGCGTGGGCGCGCATGGACGCCCGCTTGGCGGCGGCGAAGTCGCGCACCGGGACCCGGTGGGTGATCTCGGCGCCGGCGACGAAGGCGCGGTCGAAGCTGCTGCGGTCGAACTCGGGCGGGAAGCGGTAGACCCTGGCGACCAGGTCGATGGCGCGGCAGATGAGGTCACGGGGGACCGTCGCCCAGAGCACCCGCACGGGCAGGCCGCGCTCGCGGGCGAGCTCGGCCGCGCGGGCCCCGACCTCGTGGACCCGCACGTGGTCACGGTGGCCGTAGCCGCCCCGGGGGTCGTAGGTCGTGAGGACGTCCGCGCGCTCCTGCAGGAGGATCCCGCAGAGCGCCTCGGCGGCCTCGTCCACGGGGACCCGCACGAAGCGTCGTCCGCCCGGCGGGTCGGCCGACACCTGCGGCCCGCTGCCGCTGTCGGCGTACCCGAGCTCGATGGTGCGGACGACGCCGAGCGCGCGGGCGCTCGCCGCCAGCTCCCGGCTGCGGGTGGCGGCGAGGGCATCCCCCTTCGTCCCGAAGGAGGCCTCGTCGGTGAGCCCGAGCGCGCCGTCGGTGGCGACGACGAGGACGACGCGGTGCCCCGCTGCGGCGGCGCGCGCCATGGTGCCCGCGGTCAGCAGGGCCTCGTCATCGGGGTGCGCGTGGAAGACCACGAGCGTGCGGGTCGGCTCGTCCATCGGGTGAAACCCTGCCACACCACCGCGTGGCACCCTTGGACCCGTGAAGGTCGCCCTGCTCTCCGACTGCTACCCGCCGCGCACCGGGGGGATCGAGTCGCAGGTGGGCGACCTGGCCGCGCAGCTCGCGGCCGCCGGGCACGAGGTCGAGGTCTTCACGGCGACTGCCGGGGGAGCGGGCACCGAGGGGGTGCGCGTGCACCGGCTCAGCACGCCGCTCTCGATGGGCCTGCCGGTCAACCCCTTCGCCCCGCCGGAGGCGCGACGTCTGCTGGCCGCCGGCGGCTTCGACGTGGCTCACGTGCACCTGGGGGTGGTCTCGCCCTTCGCCTGGGACATGACGCGGGTGACGACCTCGCTCGGTCTGCCGACGGCCCTGACCTGGCACTGCGTGCTCGACGGGGCGGCGCCGGCGATCGGACCCGCGGTCCGGCGGTGGGTGCGCCGGGGCGCCGTGCTGTCCGCGGTGTCGGCCTTCGCCGCGGACGGCGTGCGGCGGGCCGCGCGCGGTGGACCGGTCACCGTCCTGCCGAACGGGATCGACCCGAGCGCGTGGCCGCCCGGCCCGGTCCGCACGGGCGGCCCGGTGCGGGTCGTCACCGCCTCGCGTCTCGCACCGCGCAAGCGGGTGGGCGCCATGCTCTCGGTGGTCGCCGCGGCCCACCGGCGCCTGGGTCCGGGGACGATGGTCCTCGACGTCTACGGCGAGGGCCCGCTGCGACCGTGGCTCGAGGCGCGGGTCGCAGCTCTCGGGCTGACGGACGTCGTGCACCTGCGCGGGCGGGTCACGCGCACCGAGCTCGCGGCGGCGTGGCGCGAGGCCGACGTGTACCTGTCGCCGACCCGGCTGGAGGCCTTCGGCATCGCCGCGCTCGAGGCCCGCACCGCTGGCCTGCCCGTCGTCGCGCGCGGTGACTCGGGCGTGCGCGAGGTCGTGGCGGACGGACGCTCGGGGCTCCTCGCCGACGACGACACGGGTCTGGCCGACGCGCTCGTGCGGCTCGTCGCCGACGAGACCCTGCGGACCCGCATCGCGCGGCACAACACGCGCACGCCTCCGGCGCAGACCTGGGAGCGGGTCGTCGACCTGGCCGTCGCCGAGTACCGCAGGGCCGGTGCATGAGCGTCGTCGTCGTCGCCGGTGACGAGCGCCTGCCGCTGCGGCACGGGCAGCACCCGGTGGACCTCCTCGCGGAGCACGGCTGGGTGGGCGAGCCGGTGGGCTCTCGGCTCGGGCGAAGGGGGGAGGTCGAGGTCCACTACGACGTCGCGCCGGTCGACGCGCGACCGCCGGTCCCCGTCGAGCCGGGCCGTCCGGGTGCCCGCCGGCTGCAGCGCCTCGGGTCGTACGCGATCGTCGTCGCGTCCGGGCGGCTGCTGATGTCACGGCTGGCGGCCGGCGTCGTCGGCGGGGCCGGCCGGTGGACCCTGCCCGGGGGCGGGGTCGACCCCGGGGAGGAGCCGGTGGCCGGTCTCGTGCGCGAGGTGCACGAGGAGACCGGCCAGCACGTCGTGCCCGGAGGGCTCGTCCAGGTGCAGTCCGTGCACCGGGTCGCGGCCGACGGGTCCGAGGACTTCCATGCCGTGCGGCTGATCCACCTGGCGCACTGCCCCGACCCGGGACCGGCGCGGGTCGTGGAGGTCGACGGGTCCACCGGTGCCGCGGCCTGGGTGCCGATCGAGGAGGTGCCCGGCCTCCCGCTCGGGAGCATGATGGCGCCGCTGTGGCCGTGGGTGCCCGGCAGCCACTCCTACCCGCTGTAGGAGCGGCCGCGTCCGCTCGCCTACGCTGGCGGCCATGGAAGCCCTGCGTCTCGTCCTGTACGTCCTGCACATGATCGCCATGCTGGCGATCCTCGTCGGCCCGGCCGTCGCCGGTCGTGGTCACCTGGTCCAGGTGTGGGGCGCCCGCATCCAGCTGCTGCTCGGCCTCGGGCTGACCGGCATCGCCGAGGCCGGTGACGCCGAGGTCAACCACGCCAAGATCGGCACCAAGCTCGTCATCATGATCGCCGTCCTGGCCTGCGCCGAGATCGGCAACGCCAAGGCCAAGCGAGGCGAGGCCGCCGCGTCGAAGCTCGCCTGGGCCGCTGCCGGTCTGGCGCTGGTCAACGCCGCCATCGCCTTCCTCTGGTGACCTTGACGGTGTGTCGGACTGCAGCTCGTCACACCGACGCTCGATCCGGCCCGCGAGCTCGTCACGCGCCGAGTGAACTGCAGTACGACACGCGTTGCCGCACCACCCAGCCGATGACCTCGCGCACCCACTCCGGGTTGAACATCACCTGCTCCCACGCGAAGCGCAGCACGATCCAGCCGGAGATGATCATCTCGTCGTAGCGCCAGCAGTCCCGGCGCACGTCCAGACGGCTCTTGTGGAACTCGTGGCTGTCGGCCTCGAGGGCCACCCGCACGTCGTCACACCCGACGTCGGCGTGCAGGGCCTGACCGCTGCGCAGGGTGATCGGCTGCTGCGGCGCCCACGCGACATCGGTGGCCTCGACGGCCAGGGCCCTCAGGCCCGACTCGAAGGGGTTGACAGCCTGCGCCGACGCGAGGTCGAGCACCCGGCGGGCGGCTGCGCGACCGGTCCTCGGCAGGACGGCGCGGCTGAGCTTGTCGACGGTCACGGTGCCCGATCGCAGGGCCGAGTCCGCCACCGCGAGGGCGTCGGGCAGGGGCAGGTCGCGGGCGCAGTCGATCACGGTGCGCAACGCAGTCGTGGCGTGCAGCCCCAGGTCGTCGTCGGCGAGGGTCCGGTAGCGCAGGTCGAGATCGGTGGGCCGCCGGATGCGGCGCGTGCGCGAGGCGATGACCTCGGGGCGGTCAGGGACATGAAGGACGCCCCAGCCGTGGTCCAGGGCGGCGGTCCGGTGGCTCAGGTGCACCCCGAGCTGCGCCGCGCGGGCCGGGGCACCGTCCGCCGGAAGTCCGTAGACCCCGCGTCGGTGTCGAGCGACCTCCCCGGAGCGGAGTGCGCTCGCCACCGTCGCGGCCGTCGTGAGCTCGAGCAGCTGGGCGCGGGTGGCGGAGCCGCCGTGCTGGCCCACGAGATGGGTGACGATGCTCATCACCACAGCGTGGCCCGGTCGGCGATCCGCCCGTCCGGCTTGTCCACAGGTGGGTGTCGGACTGCAGTTCATCCCGCCGTGGCCCTACCCGGCCCGGGATCTCGTGAGGCGAGCCGTGAACTGCAGTGCGACACGCGTCAGGGGATGAGCAGCAGCTTCCCGGTCGACGCCCGTCCCTCGAGCGCCCGGTAGGCCTCGGCCGCGTCGGCGAACCCGTAGCGCCCGCCGACGGAGACCTCCAGCTCCCCGGCGGCGATCGCGCCGAAGACCTCGCGCCCGCGCCGGAGCAGGTCCTCGCGCTCCTCGATGTAGTGCGCCAGCGTCGGGCGGGTGACGAAGAGGGAGCCACCGGCGTTGAGCCGCTGCAGGTCGAAGGGCGGCACCTGCCCCGACGCGCCACCGAAGAGCACGAGCATCCCGCGCCGCCGCAGCGAGGCCAGCGACGCGTCGAAGGTCGCCTTGCCGACGCCGTCGTAGGCGACGTCGACCCCCTTCGCGGCACCGAGCCGCTCCGCCGCCGCGCGGATGTCCCCGGCGAGGTCGTCGGTCGCCGAGTAGTCGACGAGCTCGACGGCTCCGCGGGAGCGGGCGATGTCCAGCTTGGCCGGGGACCCGGCCGTGGCGATGACCTGTCCGCCGCGCGAGGTGATCATCTGCGTGAGCAGCTGACCCACGCCGCCCGCGGCGGCGTGGACGAGTGCCACGGTCCCCTCGCCGACCGGGAAGCAGTCGGTCACGAGGGCATGCGCCGTCATGCCCTGCAGGGTTGCGGCACAGGCGGTCTCGAGGTCGACGCCAGCGGGCACAGGCACCAGTCGGGCCGAGTCGGCCATGACGAGGCCCGCGTGCAGGCCGAGCGTCATCGACCAGGCGACCCGGTCGCCCACGGCCACGACGGCGCCCTCGCCGACGGCCCGCACGGTGCCCGCTGCCTCGTAGCCCTGCACGTACGGCGGGTGGGTGGGGTAGACCCCCTCGCGCTGGTACACGTCGATGAAGTTGACCCCCGCGGCCACGACCTCGACGTGCGCCTCCCCGGGCCCGGGGTCGGCCACCTGCCTCTCCTCGAGGGCGAGGACCTCGGGCCCTCCGTGGGCGGTGACGACGAGCGCTGTCGTGGTGGTCATGGGCCCACCCTAGGACGCGCCGGTCAGAGCGAGGCGATGACCTCGTCGAGCATGGACTCGGTGAGCTTGCCGGTGAAGGTGTTCTGCTGGCTCACGTGGTAGCAGCCGACGAGCGCGACCTCGCGGCCCTCGGGCGTGCGCAGGGTGGCGCGGGCGCCGTGCCCGAACTTCGGCTTCGGTCGCGGCACCTCCCAGCCCGCGTGCCGCACCCCGGCGATCGTCGCGTCCCAGCCGATGGACCCGAGGCACATGATCGAGCGGACGAAGGGGGCGCTCCTCGCCAGGTCGGCGTCGAGCCACGGTGCGCACGTCTGTCTTTCCACCAGGGTGGGCTTGTTCTGCGGGGGAGCGCAGCGCACCGGCGCGATGATCCGCACGCCGTCGAGCTCGAGACCGTCCCCGGCCGCCCACGAGACCGGTTGGTTGGCGTACCCGGCCCGGTGCAGCGCGGCGTAGAGCCAGTCGCCCGAGCGGTCGCCGGTGAAGTTGCGCCCGGTGCGGTTGGCGCCGTGCGCCGCCGGCGCCAGGCCGACGACGAGCACGGGCGCGTCCGGCGGGCCGAGCGCGGGCACCGGGCGGCCCCAGTACGGCTGGTCGGCGAAGGCCGCGCGCTTGGTCACCGCCACCTCCTCGCGCCACGTGACGAGTCGCGGGCAGGCGCGGCAGACCGAGATCCGCGCGTCGAGCTCGCCCTGCCCGACCGCACCGGCGGCCAGGCGGCGGACCTGGGCGGCGGTCCGCGCGACGGGGGTCGCGCTCGTCGCGAGGTCGTCCGGCCACCCGGTCCCCGGCACGACCGGCGAGGCGAAGGGGGCACCCGTCACCGGGTGCGGGAGGAGCACGTCGTCAGCCACCCCTCCACCTTAGGCACCTGCCATCGTGGAGCCATGGCGATCGACGAGGTCCTTGCGGACCGGGTCCGCACCGCGCTGTTCGACCGAGGTGTGCAGTGGGAGGAGAAGCGCATGTTCGGCGCTCTGATCTTCATGGTCGGCGGGTCGATCCTCGTCGGCTGCCGCGGTGGGGGAGGCCTGCTCGTCAGGGTCGCGCCGGAGGAGAGCGAGCAGCTCGTGGCGCGGGCCGGCCCGTACTACGTGCAGGTCGCCGACATGGGCGGCCGCGACATGGGGCCGAGCTGGCTCGACGTCTCGCCGGACGCCGTCGAGGACGAGGCAGGCCTGGGCCACTGGGTCGACGCGGCCCTGCGTCGCTAGTCCTCCGGGTCGATCGGCGGCTCCGCGCCCTCGGCCTCGTCCCGGTCGGCCCACTCGAGCAGCGGCGTGAGGTCGTGCGCCACGTCGTCGATGGTGGCGTGCAGGTCGCCGAGCCGCGCGTACCGCTCCGGCACGGTCGCGATCGTGCAGTCCCGCGGCTCGACGTCGGGGACCTCGTCCCAGGTGATCGGCGTCGAGACGGTGCCGGCGGCGTTGCCGCGCACCGAGTACGCCGCGGCGATCGTGTGGTCGCGGGCATTCTGGTTGTAGTCGACGAAGACCGCCGCCGGGTCGCGGTCCTTGCGCCACCACGTCGTCGTCACGTCCTTCGGCACGCGCCGCTCGACCTCGCGGGCGAAGGCGAGCGCCGCCCTTCGCACCTCGCCGAACTCCCACCTCGGCTCGACGCGCACGTAGACGTGCAGCCCGGACCCGCCGGAGGTCTTGGGGTAGCCCACGACCCCGAGCTCGTCGAGGACCTCGTGGACCACGCCGGCCACCCGTCGCACCCGCTCGAAGGGGGCGTCCGGCATGGGGTCGAGGTCGATGCGCCACTCGTCGGGGCGGTCGACGTCGGCGCGGCGGACGTTCCACGGGTGCAGCTCGACCGTGCTCATCTGCACGGCCCAGATGATCTGCGCGAGCTCGGTCGGGCACAGCTCGTCGGCGTGCAGGTCGTACCGGGGGAAGTGCAGCCGCACGGTCTCGACCCAGTCGGGCGCACCCTTGGGCAGGCGCTTCTGGTGGATCTTGGCGCCCGCGACGCCCTTGGGGAAGCGGTGCAGCATCGTCGGCCGCTCGCGCAGCGCGCTCAGGATCCCCTCGCCGACGGCGAGGTAGTACTGCGCGAGCTCGAGCTTGGTCTCACCGCGCTCGGGGAAGTACACGCGGTCGGGGGAGGAGATGCGCACATCCCGACCGCCGACGTCGAGGTGGACGTCCTCACCGTGCTCCTTGGCCATGCCCCCGAGCCTAGGGCCGCCTCAGCCGATGACGGCGCCCGCGGGCCGGTCGGTCGCGACCGTCGGCACCCAGTAGCGCCGCTTTCCGACGCGGGAGTCCTCGTAGGCCCCGCCGGCGCCCTCGATCGTCGCGCGGGAGGGGAGGTTGTCCTCGTCGCACGTGATGAGGACCCGTTCGAGCCCCATCTCGGCCGCGAGCTCCAGGACCTGCCGAAGGGCGGTGCCCGCGTGCCCCTGCCGCCGCGCCGAGGGGCGGATCGAGTACCCGATGTGCCCGCCCTGCTCGCGGAGGACGTCGGTCAGCTCGTGCCGGAGGGCGATCGACCCCAGGTAGTCGTCACCGTCGACGACCCACAGGAAGGTGCAGGGTACGTGGCCGGTGGGCCGGGGCGTCTCCGGCAGCTCGGCCGCACGCCGCACCTGCACGAGGCGGCGGAACTCGTCGGGGTCCTCCAGGCCCTCGCGGGTGAAGACGTGGCCGGCGAAGCCCGTCGCCTCGTCCCCCGCCTGCTGCCACTCGCCGTCACCGTCGCGGTGCGCGCCGCCGAACTCGTCGTGCGCCTCGAGGTAGGAGCGCTGGTAGCGGGCATCGGGTCGCACGATCTGGGCCATGGGAGGCACCCTAGGTGTTGCGGGGCATGAGGTTGGTGACACGAGGAGGGGCGTAACAGGGCGGGCAGGTCCCCGTGGCGACAGGATGAGGGTGTCAAAGCCGTTCATCACGAGCCAGCCAAAGGAACCTGCCCTGTGTCCCACGCTAATGCCCCGATGACCCCTGGTGGTCGCCTACGTCTGATCGAGCGAGTGCTGGGTCAGGCCAATGATGAGGCCGGCCCGCGGCCGATCGCGCACGTCGCAGCCGAGGCCGCGATCTCACGCCAGTGCCTGTCCAAATGGGTAGCCCGCTACCGCGAGCACGGCGAGGAAGGGCTGCACGACCGCTCCAGCCGGCCACAACGCTCCCCGAGCGCGACTGCCGAACCGGTGGTCGAGCGGATCATCGAGCTGCGGCGCCGTAAGTGGTCCGCGCGGCGCATCCATCTGGCGCTGGCCGATGAGGGCACGAACGTGGCGGTGTGCACCATCGCCCGGATCCTGCGCCGCGAGGGCTTGAACCGGCTGCGGGACCTGGACGTCGACGGGCAGCCCCTGCGCCAGCAGCCCGCCGGCAAGATCATCGCGCGCTACCCCGGGCACATGATCCACCTGGACGTGAAGAAGGTCGGACGCATCCCGCCCGGGGGCGGGTGGCGCGTCCACGGCCGCGGCTCGGACGCTGACCGGGCCCGCGGCCTGCGAGGACACCACCGCGGCGCCAAGGTGGGCTACACCTACCTGCACTCGGCCGTGGACGGCTTCACCCGGATGGTCTACACCGAGGCCCACGACGACGAGAGCGCCGCGACCGCGATCGCGTTCCTGGCCCGCGCCCGGGTCTTCTTCGCCGCGCACGGCATCACCCGCATCACCCGCATCGTCACCGACAACGGGTCCTGCTACCGCGCCAAGAACTTCACCCGCTCGGTGCTCTCCTTCGCCTCGAAGCACAAGCGGATCAAGCCCTACACGCCCAAGCACAACGGCAAGGTCGAGCGCTACCAGCAGACCATGGCCCGCGAGGTCCTCTACGCCGACGCCTACCCCTCCGAAGAAGCCCGCCGACGACAGCTACAGATCTGGGTGACCCACTACAACTACCATCGCCCACACAGCGCCATCGGGGACCAACCCCCAGCCAGCCGCGCCAAGACCCGTGTCACCAAGGTCATGCCCAGTTACACCTAGGGCTGTCACCTGCGCCACGTAGGCTGGACGCCGACATGAGCAGCCTCTTCGACGACCTCCCCGATGCCCTGCCCGGTGACTGGACCAAGGACGTGACCGACACCGGTGTCCCCACGTGGGCCATGTCCGACGAGGGTCCCACCCGCGCGGCGCACAGTCGCCACGGGCGCCCGGCGCAGCCGGACCCAGAGGAGCTCGTCGCCGGCCTCAACCCCGCCCAGCGCGAGGCCGTGCTGCACGACGGCGGTCCCCTCCTCATCATCGCCGGTGCCGGCTCGGGCAAGACCCGGGTGCTCACCCACCGCATCGCGCACCTGCTCGCGGCGCGCGGCGCGCAGCCGGGGCAGATCCTGGCGATCACCTTCACCAACAAGGCCGCCGCCGAGATGCGCGAGCGCGTCGAGGACCTCGTGGGCCCGCGGGCCAAGGCGATGTGGGTCATGACCTTCCACTCGGCGTGCGTGCGCATCCTGCGTCGCGAGGCGACCAAGGTCGGGATGAAGAGCAACTTCTCGATCTACGACGCGGCCGACAGCCAGCGACTCATCGCGCTCGTCATGCGCGACCTCGACCTCGACCCCAAGCGCTTCCCGCCGCGGTCCTTCTCCCACCGCATCAGCAACCTCAAGAACGAGCTGGTCGACGAGGAGGACTTCGCCCGCACGGTCGCCGCCGACGAGGACGCGCAGCTACCCGGCGGCACGCACCAGGAGCAGACGCTCTCCGCGGTCTACACCGAGTACCAGCGCCGCCTGCGCCAGGCCAACGCGCTGGACTTCGACGACATCATCATGATGACGGTGCACATCCTGCAGGCCTTCCCGGACGTCGCCGAGCACTACCGCCGCCGCTTCCGCCACGTGCTCGTCGACGAGTACCAGGACACCAACCACGCGCAGTACCAGCTCGTGCGCGAGCTGGTCGGTGGTGCCGACGGGCAGGCCCGCGGCGAGCACGCCGTCGAGCCGAGCGAGCTCGTCGTCGTCGGCGACGCCGACCAGTCGATCTACGCCTTCCGCGGCGCCTCGATCCGCAACATCGTCGAGTTCGAGGAGGACTACCCCGACGCCCGCTCGATCCTCCTCGAGCAGAACTACCGCTCCACCCAGACGATCCTCACCGCGGCCAACGCCGTCATCGAGCGCAACGAGTCGCGCCGCAAGAAGAACCTGTGGACCCAGGCGGGCGCCGGCGAGCCGATCATCGGCTACGTCGGGGACAACGAGCACGACGAGGCCGCGTTCATCGCCAAGACGGTCGACGAGCTGCACGACCAGCACGGGGTCCGCCCCGGCGATGTCGCGATCTTCTACCGAACCAACGCCCAGTCGCGCGCCATCGAGGAGGTGCTGGTGCGGGTCGGCCTGCCGTACAAGGTCGTGGGCGGCACCCGCTTCTACGAGCGTCGCGAGGTCAAGGACGCCCTGGCCTACCTGCGCGTCGTCGCCAACCCCGCCGACACGGTCAACCTGCGCCGGATCATCAACGTGCCCAAGCGGGGCATCGGCGACCGGGCCCAGGCGGCCGTGGCGCAGCTGGCGGAGCGCGAGCGCATCCCCTTCGTCGCAGCGCTCGGGCGGGTCGAGGACGCGCCCGGCATCGCCACGCGCTCGGTGACCTCGGTCAAGGGGTTCACCGCGCTCCTGGAGGGCCTGGGGGAGCTGCACGAGTCCGGGGCCGGCATCGGGGACCTGCTGGAGGCCGTCCTCGACCGCACCGGTTACGTCACCGAGCTGCAGGCCAGCCGCGACCCCCAGGACGAGACCCGGCTGGAGAACCTCGCGGAGCTCGTCGGCGTGGCCCGCGAGTTCGACGCCACCCGCGAGGCGACCGGCGAGGTGATCAGCCTCGACGACTTCCTCGAGCAGGTGAGCCTCGTCGCCGACGCGGACGAGATCCCGGAGGAACCAACGGCAGGGGAGGGCCGTGTCGACCAAGGAGTCGTCACCCTGATGACGCTGCACACCGCCAAGGGCCTGGAGTTCCCCGTCGTCTTCCTCACCGGCATGGAGGACGGCACCTTCCCGCACAGCCGCAGCCTGAGCGACCCCAAGGAGCTGGAGGAGGAGCGGCGCCTCGCGTACGTCGGCATCACCCGCGCCCGCGAGCGGCTGCACCTCTCCCGGGCGGCGGTGCGCAGCGCCTACGGCGCGCCCCAGTACAACCCGGCCTCGCGCTTCCTCGACGAGATCCCCGCGGACCTCGTGCGCTGGGAGCGCACCGGCCCACCGGTCGGTCCGTCGCGCTCGCGCCGCGAGCCGGCGGTCGCGCGCCTGGCGGCCCGACCGGGGGTGCGCTCGCCGGGCAACCGACCCCCCATCGCGCTCGCCGACGGCGACAAGGTGACCCACGACAGCTTCGGCCTCGGCACGGTCATCCGCGTCGAGGGCGAGGGGGACAAGGCGATGGCCCACGTCGACTTCGGCGGTGAGGACGGCGTCAAGCGCCTGCTGCTGCGCTACGCGCCGCTCGAGAAGCTCTGACCGACCGCTCACCTGCATTCCCCTAGGTGTAACTGGGCATGACCTTGGTGACACGGGTCTTGGCGCGGCTGGCTGGGGGTTGGTCCCCGATGGCGCTGTGTGGGCGATGGTAGTTGTAGTGGGTCACCCAGATCTGTAGCTGTCGTCGGCGGGCTTCTTCGGAGGGGTAGGCGTCGGCGTAGAGGACCTCGCGGGCCATGGTCTGCTGGTAGCGCTCGACCTTGCCGTTGTGCTTGGGCGTGTAGGGCTTGATCCGCTTGTGCTTCGAGGCGAAGGAGAGCACCGAGCGGGTGAAGTTCTTGGCGCGGTAGCAGGACCCGTTGTCGGTGACGATGCGGGTGATGCGGGTGATGCCGTGCGCGGCGAAGAAGACCCGGGCGCGGGCCAGGAACGCGATCGCGGTCGCGGCGCTCTCGTCGTCGTGGGCCTCGGTGTAGACCATCCGGGTGAAGCCGTCCACGGCCGAGTGCAGGTAGGTGTAGCCCACCTTGGCGCCGCGGTGGTGTCCTCGCAGGCCGCGGGCCCGGTCAGCGTCCGAGCCGCGGCCGTGGACGCGCCACCCGCCCCCGGGCGGGATGCGTCCGACCTTCTTCACGTCCAGGTGGATCATGTGCCCGGGGTAGCGCGCGATGATCTTGCCGGCGGGCTGCTGGCGCAGGGGCTGCCCGTCGACGTCCAGGTCCCGCAGCCGGTTCAAGCCCTCGCGGCGCAGGATCCGGGCGATGGTGCACACCGCCACGTTCGTGCCCTCATCGGCCAGCGCCAGATGGATGCGCCGCGCGGACCACTTACGGCGCCGCAGCTCGATGATCCGCTCGACCACCGGTTCGGCAGTCGCGCTCGGGGAGCGTTGTGGCCGGCTGGAGCGGTCGTGCAGCCCTTCCTCGCCGTGCTCGCGGTAGCGGGCTACCCATTTGGACAGGCACTGGCGTGAGATCGCGGCCTCGGCTGCGACGTGCGCGATCGGCCGCGGGCCGGCCTCATCATTGGCCTGACCCAGCACTCGCTCGATCAGACGTAGGCGACCACCAGGGGTCATCGGGGCATTAGCGTGGGACACAGGGCAGGTTCCTTTGGCTGGCTCGTGATGAACGGCTTTGACACCCTCATCCTGTCGCCACGGGGACCTGCCCGCCCTGTTACGCCCCTCCTCGTGTCACCAACCTCATGCCCCGCAACACCTAGGGGAATGCGGGTCCCGGGCACGACGAAGGGGGCCGACGACCAGTGGTCGTCGGCCCCCTTCGCGCGGGTGGGTCAGCTGATGCCGCGCTCGGCGAGCCAGCCGGCCGGGTCGATCGCGCCGCCGCCACCGGGGTGGATCTCCATGTGGAGGTGCGGTCCGGTGGAGCGACCGGTGTTGCCCGAGAGGGCGACGACGTCGCCGGGGGCGACCTGCTGGCCGACCGAGGCGGACACGGAGCTCAGGTGGCCGTACCGGGAGACCGAGCCGTCCCAGTACTTGACGTCGATGTAGACGCCGTAGCCGCTCATCGGGCCGGCGGCGATGACGGTGCCGCTGCTCATCGCCTTCAGGGGCGTGCCGACGGAGGCCGCGTAGTCCTGGCCGGCGTGGAGGCGGCCCCAGCGCATGCCGAAGGGGGAGGTGAAGACCGCGTTGTCCAGGGGCTTGACCCAGCCCTGGGAGCCGACCGAGGCGTTGGTGGCCTCCGGCCCCTTGGTCGCGGTCCCGCCCGGGGCGGAACCGGTCTCCTGGGCCTGCTCCTTCTCCTTCTTCTTCTCGGCGCTGGCGCGCTTGGCAGCGAGCTCCTTGCGGGCCTTGTCGCGGGCGATGCGCTGACGCTCCTGGAGGCGGCCCTGGTCGCGGGCGACCTCGGTGGAGACGGCCTGGCGGCGCTGCGCGAGGTCGTCGGCCTCGGCGGTCGAGTCGGCGACCTCCGCCCGGGCGGCCTCGTTGACCTTCGGGTCCTCGAGGAAGGCGGCGGCGGCCGAGGGCGCAGGTGCGGCGAGCGCACCCTGTGCCTGGACGGTCCCGCCCGCGAACGTGGAGGACTGGGCGGCGGTCGCACCCGCGGCCGACAGGACCAGGGTCGCGGCGGCGGCGGTGGGCAGCGCGTAGGCAGGGCTAAAACTCTTGGGCAGGCGCGAACGGCGCTCGATCGCGCGGCGCTCGGCTCGGGTGGGCGGCCGGTGCCGTCCGGTGTAGTCACTCATGAAGGGGGACGTCCTCGCAGGGGGTCTCGGACAAATCTTGCGAAACCCTAGCGTGACCTTTTCGTTATGCAAAACCGGGTGGTGGGCGTCACGTGACCCCGGTCACGGGGTGGCTCCGGCTCAGGCCGGGCGCTGGGAGATGTCGGTGACCGAAGCCGTCTGGTTGCCGTCGTGGTCGAGCATCGTCAGGCTCGTCGCGATGCGGTGGACCACCGACGGCAGGATCGGCAGCGAGAGGTGGCCGACGCCGTGCAGGCGAATGTTGCTGACCTCGACGCCCTCCTGGACGAGCGAGGCGTTGACCGCGGGGACGATCGCCTCGTCGGTGTCGGACCAGAAGGCGATGATCCGCGTGAGGCAGCCGGGCGCGGGGGCGTTCAGCTCCTGCATGAGCGCGCTGCCCGGGCGCAGCTGCCGGGTGAGCGAGGCCGGCACGAGGTGCGCGAGGAGCGTCCCGGTGTGCGGTGCGCCCAGCGTGACGAGGGTGTGGATGCGCTCGTCGCCCCCGAGTCGGGTGACGTAGTAGCGGGCGACGACGCCACCGAGGCTGTGCGCCACGATGTGGATGCGCTCGTAGCCGGTCTCCGCGGCGATCGCCTCGATCTCCTCGGCCAGCTGCACGGCGGCGGTGCGCACGTCCCGGGTGCGCACGGAGTAGTTCATCGCGAAGACCCGGCTGAAGCCTCGCCGCAGGAGGCCGCGGCGCAGCAGGGTGAAGATCGAGTGGTTGTCGGCGTAGCCGTGCAGCAACAGGATCGGGGTCCCGACCTCGGTCACGCCGTTGACGAGCATGCCGCGCTGCACGGGGCTGAGGTGCTCGATGCGGTAGCCGTGCCGGTCGCCGCCGCGGCGCGGCGCCCGGGTGCCGAAGGGGTAGAGCGAGACGTGGGTCGCGGCCCAGACGAGCTCGACCGCGGCGAAGACCATCGCCTGCGCGGAGACCATCTGGCGCACCTGCTGGTACACGCCGGACCGCAGCGCGGCCGGCGTCGTCGCCGGGTCGCTGGTGGGGTGGGTCTGCCTCACGTGGGGCTGGTGCGGGGCCATGGTGACTCGAGGGTAACCCCGGTGGGAGGGCGGTGCGAGGCGTCGTGACGACTCCGTGACCGGTCGGCTGCTCGCGGGCCTCGCGGCCGCGTCGCGGACCGGAGGATGCTCGGCCCCCGTCCGGGGGCTAGTCTCGACCCGCACCCCCGTTACCACAGCAGAGGACGGAATCACCCTCGTGGATCTCTTCGAGTACCAAGCACGCGACGTGTTCGAGAAGCACGGCGTCCCGGTTCTTGCCGGCGCCGTCGCCACCACCCCGCAGGAGGCCCGCGCGGCCGCCGAGACCATCGGGGCCAAGAGCGGCGGCGTCACCGTCGTCAAGGCCCAGGTCAAGACCGGTGGACGTGGCAAGGCCGGTGGCGTCAAGGTCGCCAAGACCCTTGACGAAGCAACCGAGGCGGCCGAGAACATCCTCGGCATGGACATCAAGGGCCACACGGTCCACAAGGTCATGATCGCCCAGGGCGCCCAGATCGCCGAGGAGTACTACTTCTCGATCCTGCTCGACCGGGCCAACCGCTCCTACCTCGCCATGTGCTCCAAGGAGGGCGGCATGGAGATCGAGCAGCTCGCCGTCGAGCGCCCCGAGGCCCTCGCGCGCATCGAGGTCGACCCCAACGTCGGCATCGACGACGCCAAGGCCACGGAGATCGTCCAGGCCGCCGGCTTCGACGCCGCGGACCAGGCCAAGATCGCTGACGTCCTGAAGAAGCTCTGGGTCGTCTACCGCGAGGAGGACGCGACCCTCGTCGAGGTCAACCCGCTCGTCAAGACGCAGCAGGGCGACATCGTGGCCCTCGACGGCAAGGTGACGCTCGACGGCAACGCGGACTTCCGCCAGCCCGAGCACGCCGCGCTCGAGGACAAGGAGGCCGCGGACCCGCTCGAGGCCAAGGCGAAGGCCAAGGGCCTCAACTACGTCAAGCTCGACGGCAACGTCGGCATCATCGGCAACGGCGCCGGGCTCGTCATGAGCACCCTCGACGTCGTCGCCTACGCGGGTGAGGACTACACCGCGGGCAGGGCCAAGCCGGCCAACTTCCTCGACATCGGTGGCGGCGCCTCGGCCGAGGTCATGGCCAACGGTCTGGACGTCATCCTCCACGACGAGCAGGTCAAGTCCGTCTTCGTCAACGTCTTCGGCGGCATCACCGCGTGCGACGCGGTCGCCGACGGCATCGTGGGCGCGCTCAAGACGCTGGGCGACGGGGCGACCAAGCCGCTCGTCGTCCGCCTCGACGGCAACAACGTCGAAGAGGGTCGCCGCATCCTCGCCGAGTTCAACCACCCCCTCGTGTCCATCGAGGACACCATGGACGGCGCCGCCCGCAAGGCCGCCGAGCTGGCCGCGAAGTAAAGGACGCAGACACAGACATGGCAATCTTCCTCACCGCTGACTCCAAGGTCATCGTCCAGGGCATGACCGGCTCCGAGGGCATGAAGCACACCACGCGCATGCTCGCCTCCGGCACCAACGTCGTGGGCGGCGTCAACCCCAAGAAGGCCGGCCAGAGCGTCGACTTCCCGGGTGGCCAGTCCGTCCCCGTCTTCGGCTCCGTCGCCGACGCCATCAAGGAGACCGGCGCCGACGTGTCGGTCATCTTCGTGCCGCCGGCCTTCGCCAAGTCCGCCGTCGTCGAGGCGATCGACGCCGAGATCGGCCTCGCCGTGATCATCACCGAGGGCATCGCGGTCAAGGACTCGGCGGAGTTCTACAACTACTCCAAGGGCAAGGCCACGCGTCTCATCGGCCCCAACTGCCCGGGCCTGATCAGCCCCGGCAAGGCCAACGCCGGCATCATCCCGGCGGACATCGCCGGCGCCGGGCGCATCGGTCTCGTGTCGAAGTCGGGCACGCTGACCTACCAGATGATGTACGAGCTGCGTGAGTTCGGCTTCTCCACGGGCGTCGGCATCGGTGGCGACCCGATCATCGGGACGACGCACATCGACTGCCTCGAGGCGTTCGAGAACGACCCCGAGACCGACGCGATCGTCATGATCGGCGAGATCGGTGGCGACGCCGAGGAGCGCGCCGCGGCGTACATCAAGGACCACGTGACCAAGCCGGTCGTCGGCTACGTCGCCGGCTTCACCGCCCCGGAGGGCAAGACCATGGGCCACGCCGGCGCCATCGTCTCCGGCTCCTCCGGTACGGCGGCCGCCAAGAAGGAGGCCCTCGAGGCCGCCGGTGTCAAGGTCGGCAAGACGCCGTCTGAGACGGCGGACCTCATGCGCGAGATCATGAAGGGCCTGTCCAGCTGAGGACGTCCCGGCCTGACGAAGGGCGCCGCACACGACCACGTGTGCGGCGCCCTTCGTCGTGAGGACGTGGGCGGACGAAGACCTGACGCAATCGGGGCAAGGCTCAGGTACGTCGCCACGCACTGAGACACCCCGCGGTCCACGTGGGCGCCACCACGTGGACCGCGGGTGACCCTGCTGCGGGGCGCGAGTATCCTTCACGGCGTACGAGTTGTCGTACGCGTGCTCCGGGGTCGGTGCAATTCCGAGCCGGCGGTGACAGTCCGCGAACCCGTCCTCCTCACCGAGGTCGGGCCGAGCCGGTGAAATTCCGGGACCGACGGTGAAAGTCCGGATGGGAGGCAGCACGCGGCGTCGCCTGCCGTGCCGTGCGTGGGTCCTCCACACCCGGCGCGGTCCCACCGGGGTGCCGGTGGCCCGGCGCACGCCGCCACGCCCGACGGGCGTGTCTCCCTTCGCCCCCGTGGTCCGCGTCGGACCACGGAGAGGCACATGCAGCACCGCTTGATCATCGAGACCGCGATGGCGCGAGCCGTCGGGCTGGCCGCGCGCGGCCTCGGTCGCACCAGCCCCAACCCGGTCGTCGGCTGCGTCGTGCTCGACGCCAGCGGGCGCATCGTGGGCGAGGGCCACCACGAGCGGGCCGGGGGACCGCACGCCGAGGTCGTCGCCCTGCGGGCCGCCGGCGACGCCGCCCGCGGCGGCACCGCCGTCGTCACCCTCGAGCCGTGCCGGCACACGGGCCGCACCGGACCGTGCACGAGCGCGCTGCTCGAGGCGGGCATCGCGAGCGTCGTCATCGCCGTGCCCGACCCCACGCGCACCGCCGGCGGGGGAGCGGACCTGTTGCGGGACAACGGTGTCGACGTCGTGGAGGGAGTCGGTCGGGAGGCCGCCGCGCACGTCAACCGGGCCTGGCTGCGCGCGACGGTCGCCGGTCGACCGCACGTCACGTGGAAGCTCGCGAGCACCCTCGACGGCCGCACCGCCGCCGCCGACGGGACGAGCCGGTGGATCACCGGGCCGCAGGCGCGGGCCGCCGTGCACCGGCTGCGCGCGGAGCGCGACGCGGTCCTCGTCGGGGGCGGGACGCTGCGGGCCGACGACCCCCACCTCGCCGTCCGGGACCTGCCGGGCGCCCACCAGCCACTGCGCGTCGTCCTCGACTCCGGAGCGAGGATCCCGCTCGACGCCCGCGTGCTCGACGACGTCGCACCGACCCTCGTCGTCGTCGCGGACGACGCCGACGCCTCCCGGCTGCTCGCCGCCGGCGTCGACGTCCTCGCCGCGCCGCGCGGCCCGCGCGGCCTCGACGTCGCAGCCGTCCTCACGACCCTGCACGAGCGCGGGGTGCGCTCGCTGCTCCTCGAGGGCGGCGCGAGCCTTGCCGCCACCTGCATCGCGCACGACCTCGTCGACGAGGTCGTCGCCCACATCGCCCCCGCCCTGCTCGGCGCCGGGACCTCGGTCCTCGCCGACGCGGGCATCACGACCATGACCGGCGCGCTGCGCCTCGACACGACCGACGTGCGGCGGCTGGGCGACGACGTCGCCCTCACCGCCACCGTCAGAAGGGACCACTGATGTTCACCGGGATCATCGAGGAGCTGGGGGAGGTCGTCGCCGTCGAGGAGGGGGCCGACTCCAGCCGCATCACCGTGCGAGGGCAGGTCACGACGACCGACGCACCGCACGGGGCCTCCATCGGCGTCAACGGCGCCTGCCTCACCGTCACCGACACGGAGGCGAAGGGGGGTGAGGTCACCTTCGACGTCATGGCCGAGAGCCTGCGCCGCACCGTCCTCGGCGACCTCGCCGTCGGCGACGTGGTCAATCTCGAGCGGGCCATGGTGCTCGGCGCCCGCCTCGACGGCCACCTCGTGCAGGGGCACGTCGACGGGACCGCGACGATCACCCAGCGCCGCCCGGGCGACCGGTGGGAGGAGGTGCGCCTGGCGATCGACCCCGGGCTGGCCCCCTTCGTCGTCGAGAAGGGCTCGATCTGCCTCGACGGCGTGAGCCTCACCCTGACCGCCGCCGGTGACGACCACGTCGAGGTGGCCCTCATCCCCACGACGATGGAGCTGACGACCTTGGGACGCAAGGGAGTCGGCGACCGCGTCAACGTCGAGGTGGACATCCTCGGCAAGTACGTGCAGCGCATGCTCGCACTCGACCCGAAGGACCCGCGATGACCCACGACGACGACCTGCTCGACCCGATCGAGACCGCGATCGAGGCGATCGCGGCCGGCCGCCCGGTGCTCGTCGTCGACGACGCGGACCGGGAGAACGAGGGCGACATCATCTTCGCGGCCGACGCCGCGACCGACGAGCTCATGGGCCTCACGGTGCGCCTGGGCAGCGGGGTGATCTGCGTCGCGATGACCGGTGCCGAGCTCGACCGGCTCGCGCTGCCGCCGATGACCGCGATCAACGAGGACTCCAAGGGGACGGCCTACTCGGTCTCCGTCGACGCGCGGACCGGCGTGACCACCGGCATCAGCGCCGCCGACCGCGCCCGCACGGCGCGGCTGCTCGCGGACCCGAGCACCGGTCGCGGGGACCTCGCGCGGCCCGGGCACGTCTTCCCGCTGCGCGCCCGGGACGGGGGCGTGCTCGTGCGCCGCGGCCACACCGAGGCGGCGGTCGACCTCTGCCGGCTCGCCGGACGGGCGCCCGCCGGCGTCATCTGCGAGGTCGTCGAGGAGGACGGCTCGATGTCGCGGCTGCCCGGGCTGCGCCGCCTCGCCGACGAGCGCGGCTGGCCGCTCGTGAGCATCGCCGACCTCGTCGACCTGCGCCGCCGCTCCGAGGCGCTCATCGAGCACGTCGTCTCGACCCGGCTGCCGACCTCCCACGGCGAGTTCGTCGCGCACGGCTACCGCAGCGCCGTCGACGGCTCCGAGCACATGGCGCTCGTCCACGGCGACATCGGCCGGGGCACGCCGCTCGTGCGGGTGCACAGCGAGTGCCTCACCGGGGACGTCTTCGGCTCGTTGCGCTGCGACTGCGGACCGCAGCTCCAGGCGGCCATGGCGGCCGTCGTCTCGGCCGGCTCCGGCGTCATCGTCTACGTGCGCGGGCACGAGGGCAGGGGCATCGGCCTCGTCGACAAGCTGCGGGCGTACGCCGCCCAGGACCGTGGTGCCGACACCGTCGACGCCAACGCGGACCTGGGGTTGCCGGTCGACGCACGGGACTACACCCACGCCGCCCAGGTGCTGCGCCGGCTCGGCGTCACGACGGTGCGGCTGCTGAGCAACAACCCGGCCAAGGTCGACGCCCTCCAGGCGCTCGGCATCACCGTCGCCGGTCGCGACCCGCTGCCGGCGGGCGTCACGAGTGACAACCTGCACTACCTGCGCACCAAGCGCGACCGGATGGGCCACGACCTCCCGTGGCTGCCGGACACGGACGAAGGGAGCACCCGATGAGCGGGCACGGAGCACCGAGGATCGACATCGCCGCGGCCGGCGACCTGCGCGTGGCGGTCGTCGCCTCGAGCTGGCACACGCAGGTCATGGACGGTCTCGTCGGTGGCGCGCGGGCAGCGCTCGCGGAGGCGGGCATCGAGCCGATGCTCGTGCGCGTCCCGGGCAGCTTCGAGCTGCCGCTCGTCGCGGCCGAGCTGGCCGGGACGCACGACGCGGTCGTCGCCCTCGGCGTCGTGATCCGTGGCGGCACACCGCACTTCGACTACGTGTGCGCCGCGGCGACGGACGGGCTCTCCCGGGTGGCGCTCGACTCGGGTACGCCCATCGGCTTCGGCCTGCTCACCTGCGACGACGACGCCCAGGCACTCGACCGGGCCGGCCTGCCGGGATCCCGGGAGGACAAGGGCCGCGAGGCCGCAGAGGCCGCCGTCGCCACGGCCGCCCTGCTCGCCGGCCTGCGGGCGTGATGCACGACACGGCCCCCGGTCCGGCCCACTGGTGACGCGGACGACCTGACGGGCTTAGCCTGTCTCCCACAGCGCCGACCCGGTCGATCCCCCCTGCTCCCGGGTCGGCGTTGTTCTGCCCGGGTGGTCCGCGGCTGCGCCCGTCGCGGCCGAGGAGGGGGTGGCCGGCGGACAGGGCTCCTGCGTGAGGTCGACCTCCCCGAGGACGGCTCGGGCGAGGTGGCGCATGTCGTCGGGCGTGAAGCTCGCCCCGTCGACCTCGGCGCGGGCCCGCACGGCCGACGGCTCGGGCAGCGGGTGCGCGCCCACGTCGTCCATGAGCTCCATGAGGGCGGCACGCACGAGCTCGTCGTCGTCGGGGCCGCGCGGGGTGTCGTGACGGTCAGTCATCGTGGGCCTCCGTGTCGGCGAGGGCCGTGGCCAGCTGGGCACGGCCGCGGTGCAGCCGTGCCTTGATGGTCCCCGACGGGATGCCCGTCTGCCGGGAGATCTCGTCGACCGACAGGTCGGCGAGGTAGTACAGGGCCAGGGTCTCGCGCACGTCGGGGCCGAGGGTGCGCAGGGCGGCGACGACCGCGACCCGGTCCACCGTCGGCGCGGCCGGTCGGGCGTCCTCGCCGCGCCGCTCCATCGCCCTGGTGCGGTTGGAGTCCTTGCGCCATGTCGAGATGGCGATCCGGCGAGCCACCGTCCGGACCCACGCGCCCGGCTCGTCCGCGGTCCGCACCTGGTCCCAGCGCTGCCACGCGCGGGCGAAGGCCTCCTGGGTGGAGTCGCGCGCGAGCTCCAGGTCGCCCGTCGCGGCGTACACCAGGTGCACCACGCGCGGTGCGGTCGCCCGGTAGAACTCGTCGAACTCGTCCTCGGCTGATGCCCGACCTCCCTCCATCACCTCTCCAGACGCGTGTGCCGGCGATGCGGTTGCCCCGCGGGTGCGTGGTCCTTTCCCACTTCTTTTAGTCCTCCCCGGCTGGCCTCCACCACCAGCCGTCCCCCGTCGGTGACGATGGGGCCGTGACGGTGATGGAACACATCCGGTCGGCCACGACGGGAGAAGACGCTACTCGCAGGCGGCCCGAGGTGGCGGCCGCGGCCGCCGGTGCGCTGACGGCGCTCGCCGGGTGGCTCGTGCCCGTCGTCCTCGTCCTGCTCGGCGCCCTGGCGGTGCCCCGTGCCTCCGCCGGCGTCGGCGACGCCCTCGGATCGGGCAGCCTCCTGTGGCTGGTCCTCGGTGGGGCGCGGCTGCACCTCGGCGACGGCACGCTCGCCATGACGCCCCTCGTCGGGACCCTCCTGCTGCTCCTCCTGGCCCGGGCCGGTGCCCGGCGCGGCCTGCCGCAGGAGCCGTCGCGCGCGCTCCAGGGCGCCTGGCTCGGCGGTTACGCCGGTGTCGGCCTGCTCGTCTCCCTCCTCGGTCTGCTGTCGCCGGCCGGACCTGTGGTCCCCAGCGTGCTCCTCCCGCTCGTCGTCCTCCCCGCGCTCGGCCTGGTCCTCGCGCACGGGCTGCCCGAGGAGGCCGCGCGGGTGTGGGAGCGGGCGCCGACCTCGCTGCGTCGCGGCGTCGTGCCGGGGGCGAAGGGGGCCGCCCTCCTCGTCCTCCTCGGCTCCGCACTGGTCCTCGTCGCGACGGCCGTGCACCTCGGCCGGGTGGCGCACCTGCACGCTGGCCTCGACGCGGGGGTCTTCGGCGGGACGCTCCTGGTGCTCCTGCAGCTGATGCTCCTGCCCAACCTCGGGATCTGGGCGCTGTCCTTCGCCGCCGGTCCGGGCTTCTCGACCGCGGGCGGTGCGATGACGACGTGGTCGGGGGCGGAGTCCGGCCTGCTGCCGATGGTGCCCGTCCTCGCCGCGCAGCCCCAGCCGGGCGACCTGCCCTGGGTGACCCACCTGCTCGTCCTCCTGCCGGTCCTCGCCGGCGCCTGGCTCGGCCGTGAGGCGCTGCAGTGGGTGCCGCGGCTGGCCCCGACCCAGACCAAGCTCGCCGTCTTGTCGGTCGCGGTCGGTGTGGCCGCACTCCTCGTCG
Source organism: Janibacter terrae (assembly GCF_039636765.1). Taxonomy (NCBI): domain Bacteria; kingdom Bacillati; phylum Actinomycetota; class Actinomycetes; order Micrococcales; family Intrasporangiaceae; genus Janibacter; species Janibacter terrae. The sequence continues at coordinate 3,107,644 of NZ_CP144167.1, read as the reverse complement.
TCCTGCTCGACGCCCTCGCCGGCGGCTCGCTGGGTGCCCTGCGCCTGGCCGACCTCGGCGCCCGGGCGCCGGCGCTCGGCGGGGTGCTCGTGCTCGAGCTCGGCATCGGGGCCTTCATCGTCCTGGCGCGCGAGTGGTGGGTCCTGCGCCGCTGAGCGCTCGACCTAGACTGCGGCGGGTGAGCGCCCCCCTTCGTCTCGTCGTCCTCGTCTCCGGCTCGGGGACCCTGCTGCAGGCCCTGCTCGACGCCCCCGACCTGCCCGCGCAGGTCGTCGCGGTCGGCGCCGACCGGGAGTGCGTGGGCCTGGAGCGGGCCGCGGCGGCGGGCGTGCAGACCTTCGTCGAGCGGGTCGCGGACCACCCCGACCGGGAGGCCTGGGACGCGGCGCTCGCGGCCGACATCGCCCGGCACGAGCCCGACCTCGTCGTCACGGCCGGCTTCATGAAGATCCTCGGGCCGCGGGCCCTCGCGAGCGGCACCTTCCTCAACACCCACCCGGCGCTGCTGCCGGCCTTCCCCGGCGCCCACGGCGTCCGGGACGCGCTGGCGTACGGCGTCACCGTCACCGGCTCGACTGCCCACCTCGTCGACGCCGGCGTCGACACCGGCCCGATCATCGAGCAGCGGACCGTGGCGATCTCCGCTGACGACACCGAGGAGTCGCTGCACGAGCGGATCAAGGCTGTCGAGCGCGAGATGCTCGTCGACGTCGTCGCCGCGATGGCCACTGGTGGCTGGCGGGTCGAGGGTCGCCGGGTCCTCCTCGGCGGGGTGCGCTGAGTCGCGCGACCTCTCGTAGACTGGGGGCACACGACTGGCGAAGGTGGATCACCACCGGGGAGTGACGAAGTCGAGGTGCATCGCCCGCCTGGGTGCGCCCATCTGCAGATGCAAGCGACCTTCCAGGAGTACTCGTGTCAGAACGCCGTCCCGTCCGCCGTGCCCTCGTCTCCGTCTACGACAAGACCGGCCTCGAGGACCTCGTCCGGGGTCTCGCCGACGCGGGCGTCGAGCTCGTGTCGACCGGCGGCTCCGCGGCCACGATCGCCGGGCTGGGCCTGCCCGTGACGAAGGTCGAGGACCTCACCGGGTTCCCCGAGTGCCTCGACGGCCGGGTCAAGACCCTGCACCCGCGCGTGCACGCGGGCATCCTCGCCGACACCCGGCTGCCCGACCACGTCCGCCAGCTCGAGGAGTTGGAGGTCACCCCCTTCGACCTCGTCGTCGTGAACCTCTACCCCTTCGCCGACACCGTGGCCTCGGGCGCCGGCATCCAGGACTGCATCGAGAAGATCGACATCGGTGGGCCGACGATGGTGCGCGCCGCGGCCAAGAACCACGCGTCCGTCGCGATCGTCACCGACCCGAGCAGCTACGCCGACGTCCTCGAGACCGTGCGCGGCGGCGGCTTCATCCAGGCCCAGCGCGAGCGCCTCGCGGCGGCGGCCTTCGTCCACACCGCCACGTACGACGTCGCGGTGGCGTCGTGGATGGGCTCGGTGCTCAGCCCGAGCGACGACACCCCCTTCCCGGGCTGGATCGGCGGCACGTACACCAAGTCCTCCGGCCTGCGCTACGGCGAGAACCCGCACCAGGCCGCCGCGCTGTACGTGACCGAGGGCGCCGCTGGCCTCGCGCACGCCGAGCAGCTGCACGGCAAGGAGATGTCGTACAACAACTACATCGACGGTGACGCGGCCCTGCGCGCCGCGCACGACCACGGCGACCAGCCGACCGTCGCGATCATCAAGCACGCCAACCCGTGCGGCATCGCGGTGGGGGAGAGCATCGAGTCCGCCTACGAGCGGGCGCACGCCTGCGACCCGGTCTCCGCCTACGGCGGCATCGTCGCCAGCAACCGCCCGATCACCGCGGCGATGGCCACCGCCCTCAACGACACCTTCTCGGAGGTCGTCCTGGCGCCGGACTTCGAGCCCGACGCCCTGACGATCCTCAAGGAGAAGAAGAACCGCCGCCTGCTCAAGGTCGCGACCCCCACGCCCGGTGGCGTCGAGACCCGACCGATCTCCGGTGGCCTGCTCGTGCAGCAGCGCGACGCGATCGACGGCGTCGTCGAGGCGAAGGGGGAGGACAAGCCGACGCAGGGGCACGGGGACGACCCGCGCGCCTGGGCGCTCGTGACCGGTGATGCCGCCGACGAGCAGACGCTCGCTGACCTCGCCTTCGCGTGGCGCGCCGTGCGCGCGACCAAGTCCAACGCGATCCTCCTCGCGAAGGACGGCGGCTCGGTGGGCATCGGCATGGGCCAGGTCAACCGGGTCGACTCGTGCCACCTCGCGGTCGGCCGGGCCGGCGAGGAGCGGGCGAAGGGGGCCGTCGCGGCCTCGGACGCCTTCTTCCCCTTCGCCGACGGGCTCCAGGTCCTGCTCGACGCGGGAGTGCGCGCCGTCGTCGCGCCGGGTGGGTCCGTGCGTGACGACGAGGTCGTCGCCGCGGCGCAGGCCGCGGGCATCACGATGTACTTCACCGGCACCCGCCACTTCGCCCACTGAGCACCGGACACCGACGAAAGGATGGGGTCGTGACAGCACAGATCCTCGACGGCAAGGCGGCGCTCGCGTCGATCAAGGACGAGCTGCGCGGCCGGGTGGCCGCTCTCAAGGAGCAGGGCGTCACCCCGGGGCTCGGCACCGTGCTCGTGGGCGAGGACCCGGGCAGCCGCTGGTACGTGGGCGCGAAGCACCGGGACTGCGCAGAGATCGGCATCACGAGCATCCGCCGTGACCTGCCGGCGACCTCGACGCTCGAGGAGGTCCTGGCGGTCGTGCGCGAGCTCAACGAGGACCCGGCCTGCACCGGGTTCCTCGTGCAGCAGCCGACCGGCCTGGACGAGAACGCGATCCTCTCCGCCGTCGACCCGGCCAAGGACGTCGACGGCCTGCACCCGACGAACCTCGGCTGGCTCGTCCTCGGCGAGCCGGCGCCGCTGCCGTGCACGCCGATGGGTTGCATCGAGCTCCTGCGGCGGCACGACGTGCCGATCGCCGGCGCCCGGGTCGTCATCGTCGGTCGCGGCATCACGGTGGGGCGCCCGCTCGGCCTGATCCTCACCCGCCGCAGCGAGAACGCGACGACGGTCCTGTGCCACACCGGGACTCGCGACCTCGCGGCCGAGGTGCGCCAGGCCGACGTCGTCGTCGCCGCCGCCGGCGTGCCGGGCATCATCACCGCCGACATGGTCAAGCCGGGTGCGGCCGTGCTCGACGTCGGCGTGAGCCGGCTGGTCGCCGAGGACGGTACGTCCAAGGTCGCCGGCGATGTCGCCGCGGACGTCGCCGAGGTCGCCGGCTGGGTCAGCCCCAACCCCGGCGGCGTCGGCCCGATGACCCGCGCCATGCTGCTCACCAATGTCGTCGAGGCCGCGGAGCGGGCCCTGCGATGACCGGCCCGGGCGAGCGGGAGCATCGGCCGACGGCGCCGGCCCGACCGGCGCTCGACGTGCGCCCGCTCGCCGCCTGGTGGCTCATCGCCGGCGGCCTCGCCGTCGCCCTGCTCTTCATCCTCACCGACCACGTGCTGCGGGCCACGCTCGCCTGCGCGGGCTCGCTGCTGCTCGCCGCGGTCCTGCGCGTGACCCTCCCGGGCTCGCGCGCCGGCGGCATCGCCGTGCGCGGTCCGCTCGTCGACGTCGTGACGCTCGTCGTCCTCGCGGTCGCGGTCCTCGTCGCGGGCTTCTCGCTGGACCTCACCGCCCGCTGAGGCAGGTCCCCAGCACGACGAAGGGGGCCCCGCACCGACCGGTGCGGGGCCCTCCTTGTTGGGGTGCGCGGTGTCAGCCCTTGATGAGGCCGAGCTTGGTCACGGCCTCGCGCTCCTCGGCCAGCTCGGCGACCGAGGCGTCGATCTTCGCGCGCGAGAAGTCGTCGATCTCCAGGCCCTGGACGATCTCCCAGCTGCCGTCCTTGACGGTGACGGGGAAGGAGGAGATGAGGCCCTCGGGGACGCCGTACGAGCCGTCGGAGCAGACCGACATGGACACCCAGTCGCCCTCGGGGGTGCCGAGCGCCCAGTCGCGGGCGTGGTCGACGGTCGCCGACGCCGCGGAGGCGGCGGAGGAGGCGCCGCGGGCCTCGATGATCGCCGCGCCGCGCTTGGCGACGGTCGGGATGAAGGTCGACTCCAGCCACTCCTGGTCGCCCACGGTCTCGGCGGCGTTCTTGCCGGAGACCTCGGCGTGGAAGAGGTCGGGGTACTGGGTGGCCGAGTGGTTGCCCCAGATCGTCATCTTCTTGATCTCGGTGACCGGCACGCCGAGCTTGGCGGACAGCTGGCTGATGGCCCGGTTGTGGTCCAGACGGGTCAGCGCGCTGAAGCGCTCGTTGGGGATGTCAGGCGCGTTGTTCATCGCGATGAGCGCGTTGGTGTTCGCCGGGTTGCCCGTGATCGTGACGTGCACGTCGTCGGCAGCGACGTTGTTCAGCGCCGCACCCTGCGGGGCGAAGATTCCGCCGTTGGCCTCCAGGAGGTCACCGCGCTCCATGCCGGGGCCGCGGGGGCGGGCGCCGACGAGCAGGGCGTGGTTGACGCCGTCGAAGACCTTGTCGGCGTCGTCGCCGATCTCGACACCGGCGAGGGTCGGGAAGGCGCAGTCGTCGAGCTCCATGACGACACCCTCGAGGGCCTTCAGGGCCGGGGTGATCTCGAGCAGGCGCAGCTCGACCGGGGTCTCGGGACCGAAGAGCGATCCGCTGGCGATGCGGAAGAGCAGGCTGTAGCCGATCTGGCCGGCGGCGCCGGTGACGGCGACCTTGACGGGAGTGGTGCTCACTGGTGGACCCCTTCGTGCGGAAACAGGGAAATGCTGTCCCTGCGACGCTAGCAGCGCCGCGGCGGGGCGAGTGCGGCAGGTTCACCCTCCGGCCACCTCGGCCGTCGTTGACAGGCCACGTCCGCGGGAGGAGGGTTCGGGGTCCGGGCGCGGGTGGGCCGCGGTCGTGAACCGCGGACGGGCTCCCTGCGTACGGCCTCCCAGGAGGTCTCATGACGGACACCGGCACGGCGCTCATGCAGCAGCTGCACGACGAGCACGCTGCCGCACTCTGGGGCTACTGCCTCAGCCTCACCGGGCGTGACCACGCGCGTGCCGAGGACGTCGTGCAGGAGACGATGATCCGGGCCTGGCGAAACCGTGCTCGTCTCGACGAGAGCCACGGGTCGGTGCGGGCGTGGCTGTTCACCGTGGCCCGCAACATCGTCATCGACGAGTGGCGGACCAAGCGGTCGCAGAGCGAGCTCAGCGTGGCCGACGTGCCGGACGCCCGGGACGCCCGGGACCACACCGACCAGCTGCTGCTGTCGTGGGTGGTGGCCGATGCGCTCATGTCCCTGTCTGCTGACCACCGCGCCGTGCTGCAGGAGTGCTACTTCCGCGGGGCGTCGGTCGCGGAGGCGGGGCGGTCCCTCGGGATCCCCGAGGGGACGGTCAAGTCCCGGACGCACTACGCCCTGCGCGCGCTGCGGCTCGCCCTGCAGGAGAAGGGGGTCGGCGCATGACCTGCGAGCTCGCCCACTGGGACGGCGCCTACGTGCTGGGTGCGCTGTCCCCGACCGAGCGCCTCGAGTTCGAGGAGCACCTCACCCGGTGCGACGACTGCAGCCGGTCGGTGCGCGAGCTCGCGGGGGTGCCGGGCCTGCTCGCGCAGGTCGGCCCCGACGACCTGCTGCCCGTGCCCCCCGTCCCGCGCACGCTCCTGCCGGGGCTCGTCGCCGACGTGCGGCACCAGCAGCGACGGCGCACCGTCGTCGTGGCCGGCCTCGCCGCCTCCGTCGCCGCGCTCACGGTCTCCGCCGCGGCGCTCGGCATGGCCGCGCTCGGCGACGGCACCGCCCCGGACCCGGGGGTGGCGGCGCCACCGGTCGCCACGAGCCCGGTGCCCTCGCTCCCGATGACCGCCGTCGGACGCGTGCCGGTGGAGGCGGACCTGCAGCTGGAGAGCGTGGCCTGGGGCACCCGGATCGAGGTGACGTGCACCTACGAGCAGGAAGCCGGCCACACGCTCGCCTACGAACCCGAGTACGCCCTCGTCGTGCGGAGGGAGGGCGGGGCGACCGAGAGGGTGGCCACCTGGCGGGGCCTGCCCGGGCGGACGATGCACCTGTCGGCGGCCACCGCCACCGGACGGGGGGACATCGAGAGCGTGGAGATGCGCTCGGAGGACGGGACCACCCTCCTGCGACTGACGATCTGAGCCCCGCGTCAGTGGGTCCGCAGGGTGCGAGAGCGCAGGAGCGGTCGACGGGCCGGCGCGTGGCGGCGCAGCAGGGTCAGGCCGCCGACGATGCAGACGACCTCGGCGACCGCAGCCGTGAGCACCCAGCCACCCGTCCACCGCTCCTGGACCCCGAAGAGCCCGACGGTGGCGGAGGTGATGAAGGCGCCCAGCGTGCTCGCGCCGAAGCCCAGCACGAGGAGGGCCGGGACCCAGTGCCGCCACCCGATGAGGAGGCCGGCGATGACGACGCCCGCCATCGCGTTGAGCAGGAAGGCCGGACCGATGACGTCGAGGTCCCGGTAGCCCTCGAACGCCCACAGGACGAGGTGCACCGCCGCCGAGACGAGGGCTGCCGTTGCCGTGATGAGTCGGGTGCGCATGGTGCTCCTTCATCTCCGGGTGACACCGCCATCACCCCTGACCTGATCACGGCCGCGGCGGCCCTGCGGTTCAAGGCCCCAGGTGGGCACGAGCGCGGATGAACCATCGCCCGGCACGCCCCGTGTCTCCACCGTGCGAGGACGTCGCGAGGTGCCACGGTGAGCGGCCCGGACCGGGCCTACTGGCTGCGTGCCCCCGGGTCCGGGGAGATCCGGCCGGTCGTCCTGCGCGCCCCCGGTCCCGGTGAGGTCCGGGTGCGCACCGTGCGCTCCGGCGTCAGCCGGGGCACCGAGGCCCTCGTCCACCGCGGAGGCGTCCCACCCGACCAGTACGCGGTGATGCGGGCCCCCTTCCAGGCAGGGGACTTCCCCGGACCGGTGAAGTACGGCTACCTGAGCGTCGGCGTCGTCGAGCAGGGACCGAGCGACCTGCTGGGCCGCCGCGTCTTCTGCCTGCACCCCCACCAGACGGCCTACGTCGTCCCCGTCGGCGCGGTCGTCCCGGTGCCCGACGAGGTGCCCGATGACCGGGCCGTCCTCGCCGGGACCGTCGAGACGGCCGTCAACGCCCTCTGGGACGCCGCGCCCCTCGTGGGGGACCGTGTCGTCGTCGTCGGCGCCGGCATGGTCGGCCTGTGCACCACCCGGCTGCTCGTGGGCATCCCCGGCACCGAGGTGACCGTCGTCGACCTCGACCCGCGAAGGGAGCCGGTGGCCCGAGCGCTCGGTGCGGATTTCTCCCTTCCCCCCGACGCGCCGCGCGACCGTGACCTCGTCGTCCACGCCAGCGCCACCGGCGCCGGCCTGCAGCTCTCGCTCGACCTGCTCGCCGCAGGGGGCAGCGTCCTGGATGTCAGCTGGTACGGCGACACCGAGGTGGGCCTGCGGCTCGGTGGTGCCTTCCACGCGCGCCGGCTGTCGATCCGGGCGAGCCAGGTGGGGAGCGTCTCGCCGCGGCGCCGTCCCGGGCGCACGACCCACGAGCGGCTCCTGCTCGCGATGGAGCTGCTGCGTGACCCCGCCTTCGACGCGATCATCACGGGCAGCTCCTCCTTCGACGACCTGCCCGAGGTCATGCCGCGGATCGCCTCGGGGGCCCTCCCGGCCCTGTGCCACACGATCACCTACCCGACGGCAGAGGAGGCGGGATGAGATGTTCAGCGTGACGGTGAGGGACCACGTGATGGTGGCCCACAGCCTGCGGGGAGAGGTCTTCGGCCCCGCGCAGCGGCTGCACGGCGCGACCTATGTCGTCGACGCGACCTTCCGCGCCGCGCAGCTCGACGACGACGGGCTCGTCGTCGACATCGGCGCGGCGACGGTGGCCCTGGCGGCCGTCCTCGCCGACCTGGCCCACCGCAACCTCGACGACGACCCGACGCTGGTAGACGTCAACACCACGACCGAGCGGCTGGCGCAGGTCGTCGCGGACCGGCTCGCGGACCGGGTCGCGGGCGGGGAGCTGGGTGCCGATGTCGGCCACCTGACCGGCCTGGCCGTCACCCTCCACGAGTCCCACGTCGCGTGGGCGAGCTACGAGCGTGCGCCGTGACCGCCGTGCACGTCGTCGTCCCGGAGGGCGTGGACGACCCGACCCGGCCGAGCGGCGGCAACACCTACGACCTCCGGGTCTGCGCGGGGCTGGCCCGTCGTGGCTGGGCGGTGAGCCGCCACGAGGCCGCCGGGCGGTGGCCCGGACCGGACGCTGCCGCGCGGCAGGCGCTGGGGGCCAGGTTGGCGGGCCTGTCGCGCGGCTCCCTCGTCCTCGTCGACGGGCTCGTGGCCTCGGCGGTCCCCGAGGTCCTCGTCGCCGAGGCCCGTCGGTTGCGGGTGGTCGTGCTGCTGCACCTGCCCCGCGGCCACGACGCGGCCGGGGGCGTCGACGGTGCCCCGGCACTCCGCCGCCGGACCCGGGCGGACGAAGGCACGGTCCTGCGCGCGGCGGCGGGGGTCATCGTCCCGAGCCGGTGGACGCGCGACTGGGTCGTCGAGGCCTACGGCCTCGCGGCCGACCGCGTCGACGTGGTGGCGCCGGGCGTCGACGCCGCACCGCTCGTGGCGGGCGGACCAGCGGGGAGCCGCCTGGCGTGCATCGGGGCCGTGGTCCCGACGAAGGGGCAGGACCGGCTCGTCGACGCGCTCGCGGACGTCACGGACCTGTCTTGGTCCTGCCAGGTCGTCGGGTCGCTCGATGTCGAGCCGTCGTGGGCCCGACGTCTCGGGCGGAGGGTCGAAGGGGGTGGCCTCGGGGAGCGGGTGCGCCTGCGTGGACCGCTCCCGGGACCGGAGGTGGACGCGGTGTACGCCGACAGCGACCTCCTCGTCGTCCCGTCGAGGATCGAGACGTACGGCTTGGTCGTGACCGAGGCCCTCGCGAGGGGCATCCCCGTCGTCGCGTCGCACGTGGGTGGCCTGCCCGAGGCGCTGGGTGACACGCCGCTCGGTCGGCCCGGGGTCCTGGTGCCACCCGACGAGCCCGCCGGCCTCGCCCGTGCGCTGCGGCGATGGCTCACGGACGCGGGGCGACGTGCCGACCTGAGGTCGGCGGCACGCGCGCGGCGGGAGGCCCTCGCGGACTGGTCGACGACGGCCGACGGTGTGTCCGCCGTGCTGTCGACCGTGCGGGCCGGGGCGGCCGCATGAGCGCGTCGACGGTCACGGTGAGCCCCGACTGGCTGCGGCTGCGGGAGCCGGCCGACGCGGCGGCCCGGTCCCTCGGCCTGCGGTGGACGCTCGGGCGGGTCCTCGCCGACACCCCGCGCCACGTCGTGCACGACCTCGGGAGCGGCACCGGGTCCATGGGGCGCTGGCTCGCCCCGCGCCTGCCCGGTCGGCAGCACTGGGTCCTGCACGACCGGGACGCCGCCCTCCTCGCCGTCGCCGCCGCGCACCCGCCGGCCGCAGCGCTGGACGGTGCGGCCGTGAGCGTCGAGACGCGCACGGGGGACCTCACCCGCCTCGGTGCGGACGACGTCGCCGACGCCACGCTGATCACGGCCTCTGCCCTCCTCGACATGCTCACGCTCGAGGAGATGGAGCGGGTCGTGGCGCGGTGCGTGCAGGCGCGGTGCCCGGTGTTGCTCACCCTCAGCGTCACGGGTCGGGTCCGGCTCACGCCGGGGGCGCTGCTCGACGCGCGCATCGAGACGGCCTTCAACGACCACCAGCGCCGCCGCGCGGGGGAGCGCGCCCTGCTCGGACCCGACGCGGCGGCAGCGGCCCGCGACCTGGCGCGGGGCCGCGGTGCACGGGTGCTGGTGGCGGCCAGCCCGTGGTGCCTCGGCGCCGACGCGGCGGCGCTCGCGGCCGAGTGGCTCACCGGGTGGCTGGCAGCGGCGGTCGAGCAGCGTCCGGACCTGCTCGACCCCGTCGCCGGGTACGCCGGGCTCCGGCGGGCGCAGCTGGCCGGGGGCGGGCTGGGCGTCCTGGTCGACCACGTCGACCTGCTGGTCCTGCCGCCTCGCTGAACCGGGAGGGGTCGTCGTGCGTGTCACTGCTGTGGAGACACCGGGCTCGTGGACGAGGTCGTGGCGACGGTGGGTGCGTCCCGTCGTCGGCGCCGCGATCCTCGGTGTGCTCCTCGCCCGGGTCGGCGCCGGAGCAGTGGTGGAGGGCCTGCTGTCGGTCGACGCCCTCGCGGTCGCCGTCGCCGTGGTGCTGACGGCGGTGACGACGACCAGCAGCGCGTGGCGCTGGCAGGTCGTCGCGGGGCGCCTCGGCGTCGGTCTGCCGCTGCGCACCGCCGTCGCGGCCTGCTACCGGTCACAGCTGGTCAACCTCACGCTGCCGGGAGGTGTCGTGGGTGATGTGGAGCGCGCGGTGCGGCACGGTCGCAGCGCGGCCGACCTGCGCGCCGGCCTGGGTGCGGTCGCCGTCGAGCGTCTGGTGGGTCAGGCCGTGCTCGTCCCCCTGGCCGTCGTGGCAGCCGCGGCCGCGGGCATCGTGCCGGTCCCGGTCGCTGCGGGTGTCCTGGCGCTGGTGGTGGGTGGGCTGTGGCTCGAGCGTCGTCACGGCTGGTCGGTCATCGCCCGCGTCGTCCTCGCCTCGGTCGTCGCGGTCGCAGGTCACGTCGCGATCTTCGTCCTCGTGGCCCGCGCCGTGGGGGTGAGCCTGCCCCTGGGGGTGCTGCTCCCGCTGACGCTCGTGGTGCTCCTCGTCGCGGGCATCCCGCTCAGCATCGCCGGGTGGGGCCCGCGTGAGGGCGCCGCGGCGTGGGCGTTCGCCGCGGCCGGAGCCACGGCGGCGCAGGGCCTGGCCGTGGCCGTCGCCTTCGGCGCAGTCGTCACCGTCGCGACGCTGCCCGGTGCGGTGGTCCTGCTGCACCGGCCGCGGGTGGTGCGCGGCGGGCACGCCCTCGCCCCGGCACCGGGGGTGGGCACCCGTGGCTGATCGGCCCTACACGATCCTCAGCTGTGCCGTCTCCCTCGACGGCTACCTCGACGACGCCACCGGCACCCGGCTCGTCCTGTCCAACGCCGCCGACCTCGACCGCGTCGACGACGTCCGGGCCGGGTGCGACGCGATCCTCGTGGGCGCGGGGACGATCAGGGCCGACGACCCACGTCTCCTCGTCCGCTCCGAGCACCGGCGCGCCGCCCGGGTCCTCGCCGGGCTCCCCGGGTCGCCCTGCAAGGTCACGGTGACCCGGCGCGCAGCCCTGGACCCGGCGGCGCGGTTCTTCGCCGACGACGGGGCCGACAAGCTCGTCTACTGCTCCTCGGCGGCAGCCCCGCGGACCCGGGCGCGGCTGGGCGTCCGGGCGCACGTCGTCGACGCGGGCCCACGGCCGACCCTGCGCACCGTGAGCGCGGACCTGGGGCGAAGGGGGGTGCGGCGGCTCCTCGTCGAGGGCGGCCAGCAGGTGCACACCCAGTTCATCGCCGAGGATCTCGCCGACGAGCTCCACCTCGTCCTGGCCCCGATCTTCGTCGGCGACTCGCACGCGCACCGCGTCGTCGCGGACGGGCCCCTCCCGTGGAACCGGGACCACCGCGCGCGCCTGGCCGAGGTGCGTCGGATCGGGGACGTCGTGCTCATGCGCTACGCCCTGTCCGCGCGCTGCGACGGGGACGGGCACGCTGCCGTCAGTGCCTCCGAGCGCCTCCTGGGGGTCCGGCCATGAGGCACCGACTCGCCGCTGCCGCGATCAGGACCGAGGTCCCCCTTCCGCTGGCCTTCGCCGACGGCTACCGCGTCGAGGGCCGCGTCATCAGCTTCACCGGGCTCATCGACGGCCGCGAGCACATCGCGGTCGCCCTCGGCGCGGTCGACGCAGCGCGCGACCCGCTCGTGCGGATCCACAGCGAGTGCCTCACCGGTGACGTCCTCGGCAGCGAGCGGTGCGACTGCGGGCCCCAGCTGCGGGAGGCCGTCGAGCGGATCGCCGAGGTCGGTGGCCACCTGCTCTACCTGCGGCAGGAGGGCCGAGGCATCGGCTTGTCCGCGAAGCTCGACGCCTACGCGCTCCAGGACGCGGGGCTGGACACCTACGAGGCCAACGAGGCGCTGGGCTTCGAGGCGGACGCCCGCGACTACACCGTGGCGGTGCAGATGCTCCGGGCGCTCGGGCTGGAGCGGGTGTCCCTGCTCAGCAACAACCCGGACAAGGCCGCCCAGCTCGAGCGGCTCGGCATCCGGGTCGTCGAGCAGGTGCCGACCGCGGTGCACCGGAGCCCGGCCAACGCCCGGTACCTCGCGACGAAGGCCGCCCGGGGCGCGCACCGCTTCGCGCCGTTCGCACCGCCTCGGCCGTGACCACGCCGCGCGTGCTCGTCCCCGCACGGGCCGTGGGGGCTCCGCGCACCGGGACCTGTGCCTCGGTCGGGACGGCCGGGCTCGCCACCCTGCTCGCGTTGCTGGGCGAGGTCGCCGGGCTCACCGCGCCGGGCTGGGCCGTCGGGTCCGTGTGCGGTGGCGCGTTGACCCTCTACCTGCTGCGGGGACTCGCGGCCGCGGGCTCCCGGTCACCGGGCCCCGCCGATCTCATCACCTACGGCCGGGGGCTGCTCGCCTGCGGGGTCGCGGGGCTGGCGGCAGAGTCCCTGGTCGCGCAACCCCAGCCCGCGGCCGTCCTCGTCCTGGCCGCCCCGGGTCTCGTCCTCGACGCGGTCGACGGGAGGCTGGCGCGCCGGACCGGGACGGTCTCGCCCTTCGGTGCGCGCTTCGACGGAGAGGTCGACGCCTTCCTCATCCTCGCGCTCAGCGTCTTCGTCGCGCCGACCTACGGGTGGTGGGTCCTGGCGGCAGGCCTGGCGCGCTACGCCTTCGCCGCGGCCGGGGTGGTCCTGCCCTGGCTGCGCGGACCCCTGGGGTACCGCTACTGGCGCAAGGTCGTCACGGCCACGGTAGGCGTTGTCCTCGCGGTGGCCGCCTCCGGCGTGCTGCCGCACGGGTGGATGGAGGCCGCGCTGGTCGGTGCCCTCGCCCTCCTCACCGAGTCCTTCGGGCGCGACGTGCGGACGCTGTGGCGTGCCCGTCACCCGGGCCGGCGGCGGGTGGCCCCCTTCGTCCTCGGCGTGGTGGCCCTGGCCGCGCTGTGGTTCGCACTCGTGGCGCCGGCCGACCCGGCCCGCATGTCGGTGCTCGCCCTGCTGCGCATCCCGCTCGAGGCCGTGGCGCTCGCCGGCCTGGCGGTCCTGCTCCCGTCACGATGGGCTGCGGTGCTCGGGGCAGGCGCGGGCCTCGTCCTCGGGGTGGTGACCGTCCTCAAGGTCCTCGACCTGGGCGCCGTCACCGTGCTCGGGCGTCCCTTCGAGGTGACGACGGACGGCCCGCTGCTGGCGTCCGGGCTGTCCTTCGTCGACGACTCGGCGGGTCCGTGGGCGGCGCGAGGCGCTGTGGTCGTGACGGCGGTCCTCGTCCTCGCTGCCCTCGCCGGCCTGCCCCGGGCCACGACACGGCTGGTGCGCGCCGCCCGGCACCACCGCCGGGTCGCGGAGCGGCTCGTCCTCGTCTCGGCGACCGTGTGGGTGGTGGCCGCCGGAGCGGGCCTGCGGTCGTCCGCCGGTCCCGTGGCCGTCACCGGCTCCGGGCCCTATGTCGTGGACAAGGGACGGGCATCGCTCGAGGCGCGGCACGACCTGGCGCAGTTCGAGCAGCAGGTCGCCGACGACCCCTTCGCCTCGGCGCCACCGGACCTGGCCGGTCTGGCCGGCAAGGACGTGCTCGTCGTCTTCGTCGAGAGCTACGGACGCGTCGCCGTCGAGGGACCGGGGTCCGGCCGGGTACGGGGTCTGGTGCGCGCGGGCGGGGACTCTCTGGGGTCACGCGGGTTCGCGGCGAGGAGCGGCTACCTCACGTCGCCGACCTTCGGTGGGAGCAGCTGGTTGGCCCACGCGACCGTGCAGGCCGGCGTGCCCGTGACGGACCAGCTGCGCTACGAGGTCCTGCTCGGCAGCGGGCGCAGCACGGTGTCGTCGATCCTCGGGCGCGGTGGGTGGCGCTCGGTCGCCCTCCTGCCGTCGGTGGACCGACCGTGGCCGCAGGGGCAGCGGTTCTACGACTTCGACCGCGTCTACGGCACCCACGACCTCGGCTACGCGGGTCCCCGTTTCGGCTTCTCGAAGGTGCCGGACCAGTTCGCCCTCACCGAGTTCGGTCGACGTGAGCTCACCCCTTCCCGCCGTGCGCCCGTCGTGGCCCAGATCGAGCTCACCTCGAGCCACGGCCCGTGGGCGCCGCTGCCCACGCGCGTCGACCCGACCGACCTCGGTGACGGGTCGGTCTACGACGACATGGCGGCCCGCGCGGTGGGCCCGGCGCAGCTCCTGCGCCATCGCGAGGACGTGCCGGCGGCCTACCGGCAGTCCATCGCCTACTCGCTGACTAGCGTCCTGGACCTGCTCCGGGCCCACGACGACGAGGATCTCGTCGTGGTCCTGCTGGGGGACCACCAACCGGCGTCCGTGGTGAGCGGGCACGGAGGCAACCGCGACGTCCCGGTGAGCGTGGTCGCCCGCGACCGGACGGTGGTCGACCGCATCGCCGCGTGGGGGTGGACCCCGGGCCTGGTCCCGGACCGCGGTGCCCCGGTGTGGCCGATGGCCGACTTCCGCGACCGTTTCCTCACGTCGCAGAGCACCCGATGACCGCGCCGGCCACCCCGGAGCGGGTGCTCTGGCAGGCTCGACGCGAGGCGTTCGCGCCGGGGGAGTTCGTCGGCCAGCAGAGCTTCGTCTCGGCGTCGGAGGTGGGTTGGCTCGCCTCCCGGGCGCGGGTCGCCCCGGGCGTTCGGGTGCTCGACCTGTGCTGCGGCCTCGCCGGGCCCGGTCTGTGGGTCACCGGGGTGCTCGGGTGCGAATACCTCGGGGTCGACGCCGACGCGGACGCGATCGCGACGGCACGTCGGAGGGCGAGCGAGCTGGGGGTGGGGGCCCGGTTCGTCGTGGGCCGGGTGCCGCCGCTGCCGCCGGGCACCTTCGAGGTCGTGCTGCTGCTCGAGACCCTGCTCGCCTTCCGGGACAAGGCGACGCTGCTGGTCCGCATCGCGGCCGCCCTCGAGCCGGGCGGCCGGTGCGCCCTGACCGTCGAGGCAGGGGACCCGCTGGGCCCTGCGGAGCGCGCGGTGATGCCGGGGTCGGACACCGTGTGGCCGACCCCCTTCGCGCAGCTGCGGGCCGACCTCGAGGCAGCCGGGCTGCGGCTGGTCGCCCGCACCGACCGCAGCCTCGACCACGCGCGCGTGGCGCTGGCGCTCGCCGCGTCCTACGAGCGCCGGGCACCCCGTCTCGACGCGGTGGTCGGTGCGGGCGCACGTCGCGACATCGTCGCGGGGCACCGGCTCTGGGCCGAGTGGCTCGCCTCCGGTCGGATCCGCAAGTACTGCGTCGTCGCCGAGCGGGTGCGCGCCCAGCGCCTCTGGTGACGCCGGCCGATTCCGGGGTCAGCCGAGCTCGACGAGTGCCACCGGGTCGCTCGTCGGCTGCCTCGACCCACCGGCCGGCTCCATGGTCAGGCCCACCCCCGCGGCTGTCGAGACATCCCCTTCGAGGAGCATCTCGCCGTCGGTGCCGGGCACCATCCCGGCGGAGGTCATCTCGCCCGAGGCGTCCTGCAGCCAGGCCTGGTAGGCCCGGCCCTCGCCGGGCGCGGAGAGGCCCTCGACGCGCAGCACGGCCCGGCCCATGTCCTCGGAGCGGGTGATCCTGACGGTGCCACCGTCTGCCGTCGTCGCGGACCAGCTGTGGGCGTCGTCCGCAGCCACGACCTGCTCGGTCAGGCTCTGGCTCGTGCGCTCGACCACCTGCCAGGTGGCGCCACCGCCGACGACGAGGGCGGCGGCCGCGGCGAGGGCGACCCAGCGTCGCCGCACCCGCTGACGCAGGGGAGTCACGGTCGCCTGCTCGGCCTCGGCTTCGGCCGCGGGCTCCGGCCCGGGCACCGGTGGCGGGTCCTGCCGGGTGGTGCGGACCGCGGCCAGCACGTCGGCGCGCAGCGCGGGCGGCGGGGTGACGGCGACCGTCTCCGCGAGCAGCGGTGTGACCAGGCGGAAGGAGTCCACCTCGTCGCGGCAGGTCGAGCACCGCGCGAGGTGCTGCTCGAAGTCGGCTCGTTCCCCGTCGTCGAGGGCGTCGAGGACGTAGGCCCCGGAGAGGCTGTGCAGGTCTTCGCTCATGGCGTCACTCCCAACTGGTCCCTCAGGCGGATGAGTCCGTCGCGGATGCGTGTCTTGGCGGTGCCGAGCGGCAGGTCGAGGAGGCCGGCCACCTCGGTGTGGGTGTAGCCGCCCAGGTAGGCGAGGCTCACCGCCTCCCGTTGCGCCGCGGTCAGCCCGTCGAGCGCGGAGCGCACCCGTCTGGCCTCGATGCGGGCGGTCGCCAGCTCGGCGGTGGTGTCGAAGTCGACCTCACGGGTGCGCGCGTGCCAGGTGTCGTCACGGGTGACGGCCGCCTGGCTCGAGCGCACCCGGTCGATGGCCCTGCGGTGGGCCATGGTCAGCATCCAGCCGATCGCCGACCCCTTGCGCGGGTCGAAGTGGCTGGCCCGGCGCCAGACCTCGAGGAAGACCTCCTGCGTGACCTCCTCGGACTGCGCGGGGTTGCGCAGGACCCGCAGGACGAGTCCGTGCAGCCGCGGTGCGGTCTCGTCGTACACCGCCGCGAAGGCCGCCTCGTCCCCCTTCGCCACCTGCTTGAGGCGTTGGGCGAGCGGGTCGCCGACACCGCCGGCAGGCTCCCCCTGGGCGCCGGTGAGGGCGTCCGGGAGGTCCTGCTGGTGGGGAGGGGGCACGAGGTCCATCGTGGTCTATCAGATCACTTGGCGGTCGGCATGAGGACCGAGTCGATGATGTAGACGGTCGCGTTGGCGGTCTGCACGTCGCCGCAGACGACCTCGGCCTCGCCGACGGTGAAGTCCTCGCCGGAGCCCTTGACCGTGACCTCGTCGCCGGCGAGGGTCTCGTGGGTGCCGGCGAGGTCCTCGGGGGCGAGGCGGCCGTCGACGACGTGGTGCGTCAGGACCGTGGTGAGCAGGCCCTTGGGGTCGCCCATCGCCTTGTCCAGCGTGGCCTTGTCCATCGCGGCGAAGGCGTCGTCGGTCGGCGCGAAGACGGTGATGTCCTTCGAGGAGTTGAGCGTCTTGGCCAGGTCGGCCTCCGTGACCGCCTTGACGAGGGTCTTCAGGGCCGGGTTGTTGCTCGCAGCGGTGGCGACCGGGTCCTTGGCCATGCCGTCGAAGGAGCCCTTGCCGCTCGTGGGGACGGCCTGGCAGCCCTCGCCGAAGGGAGCGGCTGCCTCGGTGGCCCCGCCCGAGGTGGTCATCGAGTCGTCGGAGCCCATGGACTCGGAGCTGCTCGCGGAGCTGGCGCTCGAGGAGGCCCCCGACCCGGCGGAGTCGCCACCGCAGGCGGTGAGGGCGAAGGGGAGGGTGATCGCGGCGAGGGCAGCGGCGGTGCGGGTGGTGGTCATGCGGAACATGTCGGCCTCCAGGGCGTCGGGATTGACTGTGCGACAAGGGTTCGGAGCCGTCGCGTTCCCGGATGGCTCAGTCCGTGACCGTGACCGCGATCGAGTGCCAGCCCGTGGCCCCGGAGGGGAAGGGGGTGGCGTCCTGCTGCGTCTGCACCTCGCCCGTCCCGTCGGTCGCGCGCACGGTGATGTCGTGCCGGCCGGGGGTGGCGTCCCACGGGAGGAACCACTGCCGCCAGCAGTCGACGTTGGCCTCGGCGCCGAGGGTGGCGCGCCGCCACTCGCCGTCGTCGACGCGCACGTCGACCCGGGTGATGCCGCGCCCCTGGGCCCAGGCGACGCCACCGATGACGGTGCGACCGGGGGCGATGCGTCGCAGCGCCCGGGGTGTGTCGACGCGCGCCTGCGTCCTGACCCGGCCGTCGGTGGCCCAGTCGCGGTCGGTCCAGTAGGCGCTCGCCCGGTCGTAGCGGGTGACGGTCATCCTCGTGAGCCACTTGGTCGCGCCGACGAACCCGTAGAGCCCGGGCGTGACCAGCCGTGCGGGGAAGCCGTGCTCGCGGGGCAGCGGCGAGCCGTTCATCCCGACCGCGACGAGCGCGTCGCGGTCGTCGAGCAGCGCGGACAGGGGCGTGGAGATCGTCATGCCGTCGGTCGACGTCGACAGGACCTGCAGGTCCGGGTCCTTCGGGTCGACGTCGAGGCCGGCGCGCGCGAGGAGCTCGCGGGTGGGCACGCCGAGCCAGCGGGCAGTGCCGATGTAGGGGCCGCCGACCTCGTTGGAGACGCAGTTGAGCGTGATGTCACGCTCGATCATGGGCGTCGCGAGCAGCTCCCCGATGTCCATCGTGAACCCGTCCGGCACATCGCCGTCGATCGTCAGAGACCAGTCGCCCGGGTCGACGTTCGGCGCGAGCAGTGCGGTGTCGATCCGGTAGAACTGCGCGTTCGGCGTGACGAAGGGGGAGATCCCCGGCGTGCCGACCTCCACGCCCGCGGGCAGCGGGGCGAGGGGACGCGTCGGGTCCGGCAGGGCGAGGGTCGGCGGCGTGGCGCGCGCGACGAGCGCCTGCCCGGAGGCCCCGAGGGCGACCGCCGCGACACCCGTGCCGCCGAGGGCGACGACCGAGCGGCGGGTCGGCTGCGCGGGGCCCGCGTGGGACGCTCCCGCGGGCAGCACCCTGGCCACGAGGAGGTCCAGGGCGAGCACGCCGACCACGGCCGCGACGACTGCGGGCAGCCAGGCCAGCGCGTCGGCGGTGGGGCGCAGGACCGCAGCCGCGCCCGCCAGCCCCGTGAGCAGCAGGAGCAGCAGCGTCGAGAGCAGGCGCGAGCGCGGTCGGACCGCACCGGCCACCGCTGCGAGCAGCAGGGTGACGAGCGCGACCGAGCCGATGAGCACCGGCTTGTCCGCGGTGCCGAAGGTCGAGACCGCCCACTCCTTGACGGGGGTGGGCGTGGCATCGATGACCTGGCTGCCCACGGCGAGGACGGGTGAGGCAGGGGGCGAGACCAGCGCCGCGACGAGGTGGGCGGCGGCGGTCCCGAGGGCGGCGGCTGCCACGCCGCAGGTCGCGGGCAGGATCCAGGTCTTCATGCCACGGGGTTCGGAGCCGATCCTCCGGTGGATGGGTCCGCGGCACGACGAAGGGGGCCCCGTCCGGGACCCCCTGCGTCGTGCGGACCGTGAGCGCTCAGAGCGCGTCGATGATCTCGTTGAAGGTGCTGCTCGGACGCATCGCGGCGGAGACCTTGTCCGCGTCCGGCTTGTAGTAGCCACCGAGGTCGACGGGCGAGCCCTGGACCGCGACGAGCTCCTCGTTGATCTTGTCCTCGTTCGCCGCGAGCTGCTCGGCGACCGCGGTGAAGCGCTCCTTGAGCTCGGCGTCGGCGTCCTGGGCGGCCAGCGCCTGCGCCCAGTACAGGGCGAGGTAGAAGTGGCTGCCGCGGTTGTCGATCTGGCCGACCTTGCGCGCCGGCGACTTGTTCTCCTCGAGGAAGGTCGCGATGGCGGTGTCGAGCGTGTCCGCGAGGACCTGCGCCTTGGGGTTGCCGAAGTTCGTCGCCAGGTGCTCGAGCGAGGCGCCCAGCGCCGAGAACTCGCCGAGCGAGTCCCAGCGCAGGTAGTTCTCCTTGACGAACTGCTGCACGTGCTTCGGGGCGGAGCCGCCGGCACCGGTCTCGAAGAGCCCACCGCCCGCGAGGAGCGGGACGATCGAGAGCATCTTGGCGCTCGTACCGAGCTCGAGGATCGGGAAGAGGTCCGTGAGGTAGTCGCGCAGGACGTTGCCGGTCACGGAGATCGCGTCCTTGCCGGCGCGGATCTGCTCGAGGCAGAAGGTGATCGCCTCGACCGGCGGGAGGATGCGGATGTCCAGGCCCTCGGTGTCGTGCTGCGGCAGGTACTCGCGGACCTTGGCGATGATCTGCGCGTCGTGGGCCCGCTGCTCGTCGAGGAAGAAGACGGCCGGTGCGCCGGTCGCACGGGCGCGGGTGACGGCGAGCTTGACCCAGTCCTGGACGGGGATGTCCTTGACCCGGCTCATGCGCCAGATGTCACCCTCCTCGACCGAGTGCTCGAGGAGCGTCTCGCCGTCCGTGCCGGTGACGGTGACCGTGCCGGCGGTCGGGATCTCGAAGGTCGTCGGGTGCGAGCCGTACTCCTCGGCCTTCTGCGCCATGAGGCCGACGTTGGGGACGGTGCCGATCGTCGCGGGGTCGAGGGCGCCGTTGCGCTTGTGCTCCTCGATGACGGCCGCGTACATCGGGCCGTAGGAGCGGTCCGGGACGAGCGCGAGGGTCTGCGACTGGCCGCCCTCGGCGTTCCACATCTGCCCGGAGTCGCGGATGACGACCGGCATCGAGGCGTCGATGATGACATCGCTCGGGACGTGCAGGTTGGTGATGCCCTTGTCCGAGTCGACCATCGCGATGGCCGGGCGGGAGTCCGCGAGGGCCTTGATGTCGGCGAGGATCTCGTCGCGCTTGTCGGCCGGCAGCTGCTCGATCTGCGTGTAGAGCGAGGCCAGCCCGTAGCGCAGGTCGACCTCGGCCTCGACGAAGGCCGCCGCGTGCTTCTCGACGAGGTCACCGAGCCAGGCGGCGACGCCGTGGCCGAAGAGGATCGGGTCGGAGACCTTCATCATCGTGGCCTTGAGGTGGAGCGAGAAGAGCAGGCCCTCCTCCTTCGCGGCGGCGATCTGCTCGTCGTAGAACGCGCGGAGCGCGGAGACCGACAGGAAGGTCGCGTCGACGATCTCCCCCTTCGTCACCGGGACGGAGTCCTTGAGGACGGTGGCCGTGCCGTCGGCGGCGGTGAGGGTGATCTTCAGGGTGTCGTCCTCGGCCATGACGACGGACTTCTCGTTGCCGTAGAAGTCGCCGCCGGGCATCGAGGCGACGCGGGCCTTGTTGTCCGCGGTCCACGGACCGAGCTTGTGCGGGTGCTTCCGGGCGAAGTTCTTCACGGCCAGCGGCGCGCGGCGGTCGGAGTTGCCCTCGCGCAGGACCGGGTTGACCGCGGAGCCGAGGACGGTGGCGTAGGCCGCGGCGACCTGCTTCTCCTCCTCGCTCTCGGGGGAGTCGGGGTAGCTCGGTAGGTCGTAGCCCTGACCCTGGAGCTCGGCGATCGCGGCCTTGAGCTGCGGCACGGAGGCCGAGATGTTCGGCAGCTTGATGATGTTGGCCTCGGGGGTCGTGGCCAGGGCGCCGAGCCCGGAGAGGTTGTCGGGGACGCGCTGCTCGTCGGTCAGGCGGTCGGGGAACTGCGCGAGGATGCGGCCGGCGAGGGAGATGTCGCTCGTCTCGAGCTCGACTCCGGTGCCCGAGGTGAAGGCCTGGACGATCGGCAGGAGCGAGTACGTGGCCAGCGCGGGGGCCTCGTCGATCTTGGTCCAGATGATCTTCTCGGTCATGGGTGTCCCTCCAAGGAGTGTGGGGTGGGTCTCGTGGAGATCTTCCCACGCGGGCGAAGGGGGACGCCCTGCGGCTCCGGCGGCCGGTCGCCCGGGGAACGCAATGGGTAGTTCTTGCCGCAATTGGTTCAGTAAAGGGTCTGGTAAATATTGGTAAGAGGTTGGTAAAGTTTCGCCACGAGGACGCGGACGGGGAGGTCCACGACCTCGTCCCGAGGCAGACCCTGCCCCGGGTCGGCTCGGGGAGGGGTTTGTGCAGTGCGCATCGAGATCATGTACTTCGTGGGGTGGGTCACCGTCCCGATGGTCGCCTACACCAGTGCCCAGTGGGCCATCCGTCACTCCAACCAGCGCAGTGCCCTGCGGACCCGGACCGACGCCGCAGGGCGTCTGGACGAGATGCGGACCCAGCGCGTCGCGACCGGTGCCACCGAGCGCGGTCGCATGACCGAGGCGATCCGCCTCGCCGAGAACGCCGCGGCCAGCGCCGCCCTGATGATTCGTCGGGGTTGACGTGGTCGGCGTCCCGCGTCTGGTCGACGTGGACGCTGGTGCCGGCCGGGCAGCCCTGCGGCCCCTGCAGGGGATGCTGGCCGTCACCGACCTGCTGGTCATCGTCTGGGCCACCTTCGGCGCGCAGTTCGTCCGCTTCGGCATCGAGGGCCGGACCGACGTGGCGGCCACCGCCGGCAACCTGACGCTGAGCTACACCACCTTCAGCGTCGTGCTGGCCATCGCGTGGTGGCTCATGCTGCGCCTGCACGGCGCGTACGAGTCCCACGTGCTGGGCCACGGGACCGCCGAGTACCGCATCATCGGCGTCGCCTCCCTGAGGCTCTTCGCCGGTGTCGCGATGCTGGGCTTCGCCCTGCAGGTGGACGTGGCGCGCGGGTACATCCTCCTCGCCCTGCCGGCGGGCGTCGTCGGACTCTCCGTGGCCCGCCGCGCCTGGCGCACGTGGCTGGGGGACCGTCGCGAGGTCGGCGACCTCAGCCTCGACGTGCTCGTCGTCGGGGAGGGTGCAGCGGTGACCGAGCTGGTGGGCGCCTTCGCCGCCGTGCCGCAGGCGGGGTACCGCGTCGTCTGTGCCTGCACGACGGCGGAGACGGTGCTTCCACCCGACCTGCCGGTGCTCGGCACCCCGCGCGAGGCGGCCAAGGTGGCCATCGAGCTCGGCGTGGACGTCGTGGCGTGCGTGGGGGAGCACGGACTCGGCGCCGTGGGCCTGCGACGTCTGGGGTGGGCGCTCGAGGGCAGCGACATCGGCCTCGTGGTCTCGCCCGGGCTCACCGAGGTGGCCGGGCCACGGGTGCTGACGCGCCCGGTCGCGGGGCTGCCCCTGCTGCACGTGGAGGCGCCGACCTTCTCCGGTCCCAAGCTCGTCCTCAAGTCGATGGTCGACTGGATCGGGGCGCTTCTCCTCGTGATCCTGTTCTCGCCCCTCCTGCTCGGCGTGGCGCTCGTGACGAAGCTGTCCGACGGTGGGCCGGTCTTCTTCCGGCAGGTGCGGGTGGGCCTCGACGGCGAGCTTTTCCGCATGACGAAGTTCCGCTCGATGGTCGTCGACGCCGAGGCCCGCCTGGCCGACCTGGAGACGTCCCGCGACGAGGACGCCGACGTGGACCGTGGGGTGCTGTTCAAGATGAAGGACGACCCCCGGGTCACACCCGTCGGTCGGTTCATCCGCCGGTACTCCATCGACGAGCTGCCGCAGCTCTTCGACGTGCTGCGCGGGGAGATGAGCCTGGTCGGCCCTCGTCCGCCGCTGCCCTCGGAGGTCTCGGAGTACGCCGACGACGTGCGACGGCGCCTGCTCGTCAAGCCCGGCATGACCGGCCTGTGGCAGATCAACGGGCGCAGCGACCTGTCGTGGGACGAGTCCGTGAGGTTCGACCTCTACTACGTGGAGAACTGGTCCGTCGCCCAGGACCTCGTCATCCTGTGGCGCACCCTCTCCGCCGTCGTCTCCCGGGACGGGGCCTACTGATGACGGACGACCAGCGACGGACGTGGAGCGCGCCGTTCCGTCCCCGCAGCTACCGCGCGCTGTGGTCCACGCTCACGACGAGCCTGCAGCCGGTCGAGTCGGTGGACCGGTACGTGCGCGGGACCGGTGAGTACCCGTGGACCACGTCGCTGCGGACGCCGATCGGACCGGTCCGGCTGGTCGTGCCGCACCCGCACGACGTGCGGACGGTCAACGACATCTTCCACCGCCATGACTACGGCACGGGACGACCGCGGGTGGTCGTCGACGTCGGCGGCAACATCGGTGTCAGCGCGGCCTGGTTCCTCAGTCGCTCTGCCCACACGCGGGTGCACGTGTGGGAGCCGGTGCCGCACAACCTGCAGACGCTGCGCACCAACGTCGCGCGCTTCGGTGACCGCTGCGTGGTCCACGAGGCGGCGCTGGCCCCGCAGGCGGGTCCGGCGACCCTCCTCGTGGTCCCGCTCGGTCGCTCCAGCACGCTCGCCCAGAACCTGCCGACCGCCGACGGCCGGGTCGCCGTCGAGGTCTGGTGCGAGGCCGTCGACGACGCGTTGCGCGGTGTGCTCGAGGGCGAAGGGGGGCACATCGACCTCGTCAAGATCGACACGGGGGGCAGCGAGGAGGCCATCGTGGACGCGATCGCCGTCGACGTGCGCGAGGCGATCGACGAGATCGTCTACGAGTACCCCGGCGGGGTCAGGCGTCTGAGCGCCTGACGGCCGGGGAGTCGAGTGCGCCCGGTCCTTGGAGGCGGCCGACGGGCTGTCACAATGGCGCCCATGACCACGGCACCACGGCAGCGCATCCTCTCGGGGATGCAACCGACGAGCGACTCCCTCCACCTCGGCAACTACCTCGGGGCGCTCGTCAACTGGGTAGGCCTGCAGGAGGACTTCGACGCGTACTACTTCGTCGCCGACCTCCACGCCCTCACCGTCCCCACCGACCCGGCGGACATCACCCGCCGCAGCCGGGTCACGGCCGCGCAGTACATCGCCGGGGGCGTCGACCCGGAGCGCTCGGCGATCTTCTGCCAGAGCCACGTGCGCGAGCACACCGAGCTGATGTGGGTGCTCGCCTGCCAGACCGCCTTCGGCGAGGCGAGCCGCATGACGCAGTTCAAGGACAAGACGGCCAAGGGGATGGGCGCCAACGTCGGCCTCTTCACCTACCCGATCCTCATGGCCGCGGACATCCTCGTCTACGACGCGGCCCGCGTGCCCGTCGGTGACGACCAGCGCCAGCACCTCGAGATCACCCGCGACCTCGCCGAGCGGTTCAACGCCCGCTTCGGCGAGACCCTCGTCGTCCCCGAGCCGCACATCCTGAAGGAGACGGCGCGGATCATGGACCTGCAGGAGCCGAGCGCCAAGATGAGCAAGTCGACGTCCTCGGACAAGGGCCTGATCTCCCTGCTCGACGACCCCAGGCGCATCGCCAAGAAGATCCGCTCGGCCGTCACGGACACCGACGGCGAGATCCGGTTCGACGTCGAGGCCAAGCCCGGCGTCTCCAACCTGCTGTCGATCCACTCGGCCCTCTCCGGCCGGTCGGTCGCCGACGTCGAGGCCGGCTTCGCCGGCCGCGGCTACGGGGACCTCAAGCAGGAGGTCGCCGACGTGGTCGTCGCCGCCCTCGAGCCGTACCAGCAGCGCATGGCCGAGCTCATGGACGACCCGGCCGAGCTCGACAACATCCTGGCGAAGGGGGCCGCCCGCGCCCGCGAGGTGGCCGCCGCCACCCGGGACCGTGTCTACGATCGGGTCGGCCTCCTGGCCGCGAAGGCCTGAAGGTGGCCGTCCACGGGGTCTCCATCGCCGTGCCGGAGCCCTGGGGCTCCCAGCTGCAGCAGCATCGCGAGGACGTCGGTGACCCCATGGCGCGGGCCATCCCGCCGCACATCACCCTGATGCCGCCGACGGAGATCTCGGCGAGCGAGCTGCCCGACTTCACCCGGCACCTCCAGGCGGTCGTGCGGGCCCACGGCCCCTTCACCGTCCGGCTGCGGGGGACCGGCACCTTCCGCCCGGTGAGCCCGGTCGTCTTCGTCCAGGTCTCCCAGGGGATCCCGATGTGCGAACGACTCGAGCAGGCGGTGCGCCGGGGGCCGGTGACCCGTGACCTCGAGTTCCCCTACCACCCCCACGTGACGATCGCGCACCACGTCGACGAGAGCGCCCTCGACCAGGCCTTCGACGGGCTCGCGGGCTTCGACGCCCGGTTCGAGGTGGGCGAGATCCACCTGTACCAGCACGGGGCGGACGGCGTGTGGCGCCCGATGCAGGGCTTCCGGCTCAGCGGGACGCGTCTGCAGCCTTCATCGTGAGGTGACCCTCCGGGTCGAGCCGCTCCAGGATCGCCGTCGCGACGTCGGCCAGCTGCCCGACCTGCTCGGGGGTCAGCGCGTCGAAGACCTCCTCGCGCACGAGGGAGACGTGGCCGGGTGCGGCATCGACGATCGTCTGCCACCCGAGGTCGGTGAGGCTCGCGTCGTTGGCGCGCGCGTCGGTGGCGCTCGGCTGACGACGCACGAGACCGCGGTCCTCCAGACGGCGCACAACGTGCGAGAGCCGCGGCAGCGTCGCCTGGGTGCGCTGGGCCAGCCAGGACATCCGCAGGGTCCGCTCGGGGGCCTCGGAGAGCATGGCGAGCACCTGGTACTCGAAGTGCGTCAGCTGCGCGTCACGCCGCAGCTGGGCGTCCAGGCGGGCCGGCAGCAGCTCCGCGAGCGCGATGAGCCGGAGCCAGGCGGTCATCTCGTCGTCGTCGAGCCAGCGCGGGTCCATGGGCTCATTGTGTCTGTGCTTGTCGCGACAATCAACTACTGGGGCGCGGGCGGCATACTCGTGCCCATGGACGTCACGCACACGTCGCTCCCCGGGGTCCTGGTCCTCACGCCCACCCCGTACCGGGACGACCGCGGGTTCTTCTCCCGCACCTTCGACGCCGAGGTCGTGGCCTCGGCCGGCATCGACCCGCACGGGTTCGTCCAGGACTCCGTCTCCCGGTCGCGGCAGGGGGTCGTGCGGGGCCTGCACGTGCGGACCGGGGCCGGCGAGGCGAAGCTGGTCCGCTGCTCGCGGGGCGCCATCTTCGACGTCGTCGTCGACCTGCGACCCGGCTCGCCGACGTACCTGACCTGGCTCTCCTTCGACCTCGACGACGAGACGCCACGCTCGGTGTACATCCCGGCGGGGTGTGCCCACGGGTTCCAGGCACTCACCGAGCCGGCGGACATCACGTACCGGATCGACCGTGAGCACGACCCGTCCGAGGACCTGACGATCTCCTTCCGCGACCCCCGGCTCGACATCCCGTGGCCGCTGCCCGTGACCCTGGCCTCGGCCAAGGACCTCGACGCGCCGCTGCTGGAGCAGCTGGAGGGACGGCTGGCGACGATCGCCCCCGCGCCGCGCTGACCGGGTCTCCCCGCGGTCGGCTCAGGCGTCGGCGTCGCGTGCGACGGGCTCGAGGACGTCGGCCGCCAGGAGCCGCTGGGCGGCGGCGTGGACGGCCCCGAAGTCGGTGCCCGCCCGCTCGGCGATGTCCAGCAGCGAGGTCTGGCCGTCGGCCAGCGCGAGCACCCACAGCATCGCCATGACCGCGTCGTCGGCGGAGCGGCCGCCCGTCGTCGGGTAGAGGCCGCGGCGGCCGAGCTGGGGCTCGCCGCGGGGGAGGAGGTTGCGGTGGAACCCGTCGTGCTCGAGCACGGCCACGATCTCGGTCAGCGCGCGCACGGACTCGGCGAGCCGCCCACCCGAGATGAGCGACAGGTCGTCGGCCGAGGTGTGGTACTCCGGGTACTCACCGTGCGGCGTCCGGGTCAGCCGCCCGACGGGCAGGTCGAAGCCGAGCGAGTTGTACTGCCGCTCGTCGTAGCCCCACGGTGCGTAGTCCCGGATCTCACCGTGCCGGCGGGTGACGACGTGGGCGGCGGCGCGGTCGATCGCGCGGTCACCGTGGCGGCTGCGCTTGTAGACGAGCGGTCCCGGCCCGCCGAGTCCGGTGAGGACGAGGCCGTGCCGCACCCGGGGCAGCACGGCCTCGCGGTGCTCCAACCACACGAGGGAGCCGATCGTGCCGGGAGCGAAGACGAACCGGTAGGTCAGGCGCCGCGCCGGGAGGGCGGACACGTGGCGGGCGAGCTCGATCGCGGTGGCGAGCCCGCTGAGGTTGTCGTTGGCCATGGCCGGGTGGCACAGGTGGCTGCTGACGAGCACCTCGTCGTCGGTGTCGCCGGGGACGACGAGCTCGCCCCAGGTCAGCTCCCCGGGGCCGAGCCGGCTGTCGACGACGACGTCGTAGGGCCCCTCGTCGAGACCGTCGAGCACGCGTTGGGTGAGGCAGAAGCCCCAGTCGCGGTGGTAGTAGCTCGTCCGGTAGGGGATCCAGTCGGGGTGCTCCGGGAGCGTGTGCAGGTGGGGGCGCAGCGCCGCGAGGTCCATGCGCTCGTGCACGGGCACGCTGTACCCGACGAGGTGCAGGTCGTGGTCGGCGAGGTCGACGACGCGGCGGCCGTCCGCGTGGGTGATGTGGGCCGCCGTGACGTTCCACTCCTCGGGCACGACCCAGTCGCAGGCCCGGCTGCCCGAGGGGACCGCGTGCCGCTCGATGGGCAGGTCCTCGGCGATGACGTCGAGCGTGCCCCGGACCCCGTCGCCGGTGAGGCTGCGCAGGTGGGGCCGCAGGCGGGCGACCCGCTCCAGCAGGACGGCTCCCAGCGCCCCGTCGGCGTCCTGCGTGCCCGGCACCGTCAGCCCCGCACGTGGAGCAGCGCGTCGAGGCGACCCTGCTCCGTGAGCTCCTCGATGCGACGCAGCCGGACGTAGCGGGGACCCTCGAACTCCTCGCTCGTCAGGCCGATGCGCTCCATGTCCTCGGCGAGCTCGACGATGCCCCGGTCGATCGTCCACTCCGGGGTGAAGGCGGGCAGGAGGTCGCCGATCTTGCGGAAGTCGACCCGGTAGTCGCGGGCGTCGGGTCCGGCTCCCTCGGCGAAGGTCACGGGCGCGCCGGTGTGCTCGGCCACCGCGGTCGCGATGTCGCGGATCTGGACGACGTCCTCGTCGCGGCCGACGTTGAAGGCCTGGTCGTGCACGGTCTCGCGCGGGGCCTCGAGCGCTGCGAGGAAGGCCATGGAGATGTCGCGCACGTGCACGAGCGGTCGCCAGGGGCTGCCGTCGCTCTGCAGCCGCACCTCGCCGCGGGTCAGTGCCGTGCCGGTGAGGTTGTTGACGACGATGTCGGCGCGCAGCCGGGGGGAGGAGCCGTAGGCCGTGGCATTGCGCAGGTACGTCGGACTGAAGTCGTCGTCGGCGAGCCGGGCGAGGAGCGCCTCGGCGCGGACCTTGCTCTCCCCGTAGGGCGTCACGGGGTTGAACTCGCTGTCCTCCGCCTTGAGCGAGCTGCCGCCGGCACCGTAGAGCGAGCACGAGGAGGAGAAGAGGAAGCGCGGGACCCCCGCGGCCTTGGCCACCGCGCCGATGTGGCCGACCGCGTCGGCGTTGACCGAGTAGGTGGCCTCGGGGTTGAGGTGGCCGATCGGGTCGTTGGAGATCGCGGCGAGGTGGACGACCGCGTCGAAACCCGTGAGGTCCTCCACGCCCACGTCCCGGACGTCCCCGGTGCGGGAGGTGTACCCGGTCGGCTGCGGACCGAAGTCACACCCGTCGTACCACCCCGCGTCGAGGCCGACGACCTCGTGCCCTGCCTCCTGGAGGATCGGCACGAGGACCGCTCCGATGTAGCCCCGGTCGCCGTTGACGAGTACGCGCATGTGCCCTCCACCCCGAGGGTCGGCGCGGGTACCGACCGGCACGGCGATCGTCTCACAGGCCGTTCTCGAGGGGTAGCCTTCACAAGGTGGGTCGTCGGGTTCTCGCCGTGACAGCGTTGGCCGTGGTGCTCGCCCTCGGGATGTGGACCGTCGGCGTCGTGCGGGGTGATGTCTCGCGCGAGGTCACCGCGGGTCCGGTGCCGTCCGAGCTGTCCATGCGGCCCGAGCCGGCCGAGCCGTCCAAGCCGCCGGTGCGAGAGTACGTCCCCCTCGTCACCGCGGTCGCCCCATCCGGCAGGTACTTCGTCGACCAGCACGGTCGACCCCTCTTGGTGCGGGGGGACTCCCCGTGGTCGCTCATGACGGACCTGTCGGCCGACCAGGCGAGGCGCTACTTCGCCGACCGGCAGTCCCGGGGGGTCAACGCGATGATCGTCTCGGTGCTCGGCTCCGTGGGCAACGGTGGCCCGAGCGACGACGGCGCGACGCACGACGGTGTCCGACCCTTCCGTGACGGGGGCATCACCGACTGGAACCCCGCCTACTGGCGCAGGATGCATGCCTACGTCCGGATGGCGCAGCAGCACGGCATCACGCTCGTCCTGTACCCGGTGGACTCCTGGGTCGTCGACAGCGGGCTCGTCCCGACCGAGGTCGGCGCGTGCCGGGCCTACGGCCGCAAGGTGGGGGAGTTCTTCGCGGACCTGCCCAACATCATGTGGTCCGTCGGAGGCGACTACCTGCCGGACCGGGCCTCCGAGAGCGGGACGGAGGTCGACCGCTGCCTGGACGCGGTGCTCGACGGCATCCGTCGATCCGGCGACACCCGGCCCCGCACGATCCAGGTGAGTGGGGGCCAGCCGATGGCCTCGAGCGACGACCCCTTCTGGCGCCACCGCATCAGCTTCAACTTCGCCTACACGTACTCGCCGACCTACCGGCTCGTCCGCCGGGCCCGCGCGGCGGACCCGGCCCGCCCGGTGGTCTTCGGGGAGGGCAACTACGAGCGGGAGAACCTCCAGGGCAACCAGCCGACCACGCCCGAGACCCTGCGCCGCCAGACGGCGTGGGCGCTCACGAGCGGCGCGGTGGCGGACTTCTACGGCTCCGACGACTGGGAGTTCCGCAGTGGGTGGCAGGACCGGCTCCACGCACCCGGTCTGGCGGACGTCGGGCACGTGCGCGACGTCGTCGAGGGGTTGCCGTGGTGGACCTGGGAGCCGGACACCGAGGGCGACTTCATCACCTCGGGCCGGGGGCAGGCCATCACGGAGGACGACGGCACGACGGACGTGCTCGACAGCGACCTGGCTACGGCAGCCCTCGCGCCCGACGGGTCGAGCGGGCTCGTCTACGTCCCGACCGCCCGCACGTTCACCATCGACGACTCGCGGCTGGCGGGCTCCGTGCGCGCCGCCTGGGTGGACCCCTCGACCGGCAGCAGGCGGTCCGTACCGGTGCGGGCCACGTACCGGACCCCCGGTGCCAACGCCGACGGGGACGGTGACTGGCTGCTCGAGCTCACCAGCCGCTGAGCCGGGCGGTCGCCGGCCAGGGCGGTCGGTGCGGTCATCGACGCACCTCCAGCCGGCGGGGTTCGGCGAGGCTGCGCAGGGCCGGCGCGACCGGACGACCACGGAGCAGTCCCTCCACCCCACCCTGCTCGAGGGCCCGGGCGTAGACGGGCAGGGCACCGCGGACCGCATCCACCGTCAGGTCGAGGTCCTCGTCGGTGTGGGCGGCGGAGATGACGAAGGACTGCCCGAGGACGCCGCGCTGCAGGAGCTCCTGGAGGAAGAGGGTGCGGAAGGCCTGGGAGGGCCGGCCGAGGTGGTCCTTCGTCGTGAAGACGGCGCACGAGGGACGACCGATGACGGCGACATGGTCCTGCAGCCCGAGCTCGCGGCTCGCGGCGTTGACCTCCTCGGCGAGGCGGGTGCCCTGGCGCTCCATCGTCCCGACGACGTCCTCCTCGCGGTAGACCCGGGAGACGGCGAGGCTGGCTGCGAGCCCGATGGTCTCGGGACCGTGGGTCGTCGACAGGAGGAAGACGCGCGGGCGGTCGGTGCTCAGCCCGCCGAGCTCGAGCAGGCTGCGCCGCCCCGCGAGCGCCGAGACGGCTACCCCGTTGCCGAGCGCCTTGCCCCAGGTCGACAGGTCGGGCGTGACGCCGTACACCGCCTGCGCCCCGCCGGACGACCAGCGCATGCCGGTGATCATCTCGTCGAGGACCAGGACGATCCCGTGCTGGTCGGCCAGGTCGCGCAGGCCCTCGAGGAAGCCGGGCTCCGGCTCCGCGAGGGCGGTCGCCGCCTCGAGGACGAAGCAGGCGATCTCGCCCGGGTGGGCCGCCAGCAGGTCACGGACCGAGCCGAGGTCGTTGTAGTCGAAGCCGACGGTCGTCGTGAGGTGCTGCGGCAGGATGCCCGCGTTCATCTCTGTCGTCCCGATGAACCAGTCGTCCGTGGAGAAGAAGGGGTGCGAGCGGCAGATGGCGGCGAGGGGGCGGCCCGTCGCCGCGCGCGCCACCTTGACGGCGGCGGTCGTGGCGTCGGAGCCGTTCTTGGTGAACTTGACCATGTCCGCCCCGGGGACCCGCTCGAGGAAGTCCTCGGCGGCGGCGAGCTCGAGATGGGTCGGCCGGCTGAAGCTCGTTCCCTCGGCGACGGCCTGCGTCACGGCCTCGACGACCGCGGGGTGGGCGTGCCCGAGGGTCACCGAGCGCAGGCCCATCCCGTACTCGACGAAGGTGTTGCCGTCGAGGTCCTCGACCCGCGCCCCGCGGCCTCGGCGGATGACGGGGGCCATCCCCTCCGGGTACTGGTCCGACCCGCGGGCATACGTGTGGGCACCGCCCGGGACGAGCTCGTGCAACCGCGCCTGCGCGGCGTCGGACCGGGTGAAGCTCGTCATGTCGCCTCCGATGACCAGTCGAGCACGACCTTGCCGACGTGGAAGGCCTCGGCGTACCGGGCTCGGCACTCGACGCCGCGCAACCGCATGAGCCCGAGGAAGAGCTCCTCGTCCCACCAGTCCCTGGCCTGCTGGCTCGGGTAGGCCGCGTCGAGCAGCTCCACCTTGCGCCGTGCCTGCTCCGGTGTCAGCGGGACGTAGTGCGAAGGGGGGAGGAGGTCACCGTCCCACTTCGGGATCTCGTAGTGGAGCACGAGGGAGTCCCGCCACACGGTCTGCACGAGCCGACCCACCAGGCGGTGGTCCTGGTGCGCGTCGTCCGCCCGGGGCGCGAGGACGACGTCGGGACGGACCCGGCCCGCCAGGTCCTCCAGGGCCTCCTTGACCGCTCCCCAGTGGCTCGGCAGGTGCCCGTCGGGGAGGTCCAGGACGTCCAGGCTCGCCCCGGGGAAGAAGGCGGGGAGCGCGGTCCCGGCCTCGGCCCGGCGCGCCGGGGTGCCGGTGAGCACGAGGCCGTGCACGCTCGTCCCGGCCCGCTCGGTCAGGGCGAGCAACGTGCCACCGCAACCGATCTCGATGTCGTCGGGGTGGGCCCCCAGGGCCAGCACGGTCAGCGGGCTGCTCCCCGGATGCAGGGTGATCATGAGGCCCTCCCACCTCTGTCGCGACCTGCCGCCCCCCGGCGAGCCGTCATGGCATGACGACGGCAGGAGTGAGCGACGCGGGGATCGGGTCGGGGGTGGGGTCGGGGCGCCAGACGGCCCAGGGGCTGGTGCCCTGCCGGTACTGCTCCTGCAGCGCGGTGCGCTCCTTGAGGGTGTCCATCGGCGCCCAGAACCCGTCGTACCGGACGGCTCGCATCCGGCCGTCGGCGGCCGCGCGCACGCACGCGTCCATGACGAGGTCCTCGCCCTCGTGGAGGTAGTCGAAGATCCCCTGCCGCAGGCAGAAGTAGCCGCCGTTGATCGGGAAGGGCATGTCCGCGACGGGGGTTAGACCGCTCACGATCCCCTCGTCGTCCATCTCGATGACGTGGAAGGACTCCTGCGGCCTCACCGCGAGCATCTGGCCCACGGCGTCGGTGCCCCGGAACTCCTCGATGAGCTCGTTCATCGGCGCATCGGTGAGGACGTCGCCGTAGTTGGCCAGGAAGATCTCGTCGTCCCCCAGGTGCGGACGCACGCGGCGCAGGCGCTCACCGATCGCGGTGCTGAGCCCGGTGTCCACGAAGGTGATCGTCCACTCGCTGATGTCGGTGCCGAGCATCTCGATCTCCTCGCCCCCCTTCGTCATGACGAAGTCGTTGGACGCGGTCTCCCGGTAGTCGAGGAAGTACTCCTTGACCGCCTCCGCCCCGTGCCCGAGGCAGAGGATGAACTCGGTGTGGCCGAAGTGGGCGTAGTAGCGCATGACGTGCCACAGCACCGGACGTGGCCCGATGGGCATCATCGGCTTGGGCAGCGACTGGTTGTCGGCACGCATGCGCATGCCGAGACCACCGCAGAAGAGGACGACCTTCACGGTTGGCTCCCTCCCGGACGGCCGGCGGCCGTCACAGTTGCTCGAGGTGGGGCAGGGCGACGACGAGGCGGGTGCCCCGGTCGCGCAAGGGCTGCAGCTGGGCGGCGATCTCCGTGCGCAGGTTCCACGGCATGATGAGCACGACGTCGGGTGCCTCGTCGTCGAGGGCCTCCGGCGGGCGGATCGGGATGTGCGTGCCGGGCAGGAAGAGCCCGTGCTTGTGCGGGTTGCGGTCGACGGTGAAGGCCATCAGGTCGCGGCGGATCCCGCAGTGGTTGAGCAGCGTGTTGCCCTTGCCCGGTGCCCCGTAGCCGGCCACGGTCAGGCCCTCGCGCGAGCAGCGGATGAGGAACTCGAGCAGGTCGTTGCGCACGGTCGCCACGGAGTCCGCGAACCCGTCGTGGCCCTGAAGGGTGTGCAGCCCGGCGGCCTCCTCGGCCGCGAGCACGCGGGCGACGGCATCGCTCGGGTCACCTGCAGACTCCGTGGGTCTGGACCACGTGCGCAGGGAGCCGCCGTGGGTGGACAGCTCCTCGACGTCGACCACCGTCAGGCCCGCGGCCGCGAGCACCCGCTGGGTGGTGAGCAGGCTGAGGTAGGAGTAGTGCTCGTGGTAGATCGTGTCGTACTCGTTGCCCTCGATGAGGCGTTGGAGGTGGGGGATCTCGATGCTCACGACGCCGTCGTCGGCCACCAGCCGACGCAGCCCCGTGCTGAAGTCGACGATGTCGGGGACGTGGGCGAAGACGTTGTTCGCGACGACCAGGTCGGCGCGGCCGTGCTCCTTGGCGATTGCGGCCCCCGTCTCCTCCCCGAGGAAGGTGGTCTCGGTGGGGATGCCCTTGCCGCGGGCCACCTCGGCGATGTTCGCCGCGGGCTCCACCCCGAGGGCGCGCAGCCCCCGCGCGACGACGTGCTGCAGCAGGTAGCCGTCGTTGCTCGCGACCTCGACCACGAAGCCGTCGCTGCCGAGGCCGAGCCGGGAGACGGCGCCGTCGACGAACTCCTTCGCGTGCTGCACCCACGAGTCGGAGTAGGAGGAGAAGTAGGCGTAGTCGCTGAAGATCTCCTCGGCCGGGATGTAGGCCGGCAGCTGCACGAGGAGGCACTCCGAGCAGATCCGCACGTGGAGCGGGTAGAAGACCTCGCCCTGGTCCAGCTGGTCGGCCCGCAGGAAGCTCTCGCAGGGCGGCGACGAGCCCAGGTCGACGAAGGTGTGTCGTAGCTCGGTGGAGCAGAGCCGGCACCGTGGTGCGTCCATCTGAACATCCTCACGTCCGGCGGCACCGGCCCCCGGCCTGTGCCTGCACCATCACTATGCCAGCGGTCACCGGGTGGACGCCATAGCCCGAAGGGGGCGAATGACGGTGTGGGGGAGCCCTGCCGGGTCAGGCCGCGCGTGCGGCGATCGCACTCTCGTAGTGCCCGACGAGCTGGGTGGTCAGGCTGCTCCACGAGCGCTCCGCGACCATCCCCGGACCCGTCGTGGCCATGCGCTCCCGCAGACCGGGGGACTCGACGAGCTCGCCCACCCAGCGAGCGAGGTCGCCGCGGCGGTCGGGGTCGAAGAGGTAGCCGGACGCGCCGTGGGCCACGAGGTCGAGGGGGCCACCCACGCCCGGCGCGACGACGGGCAGCCCAGCGGCGGCGGCCTCCTGCAGCGTCTGCCCGAAGGTCTCCTTGGTCCCCGTGTGGACGAAGACGTCGAAGGCCGCGTAGGCGCGCGCGAGGTCGGCGCCCGTGCGGGGCCCGAGGAATGCCGGTGGGAGGTTGGGCCGGCCGGAGCTGGCGGCGACGGCCTCGGCGAGCCGGGCCCCGAGCTCGTTGCGGCTCGGGCCCTCGCCGACCAGCACCAGGCGGGTGCCCGGCAGCTGGGCGAGCTCGACGAGTCGGTGGAGCTCCTTCTCGGGGGCCAGCCGGCCGACGTAGCCGAGGAGGAGCTCGCCGTTCGGGGCGAGGGCGTGCTTGAGCGCGAGCGTCTCGGAGTCGTCCTTCCACGCCGGCGTGAACAGGCGCGTGTCGACGCCGCGACCCCACAGACCCGTGCGCGGGATGCGGTGGGCACGCAGCTCCTCCAGGGTGGGTCGGCTCGGCGCGAGGGTGAGGTCCGCGCGCTCGTGGATGCGGCGCACCCACTCCCAGGCCAGGTTCGACGCGCTGCGACCGAGGGCCCCGGGGCCGTGCTGCCGGACGTAGCCCGGCATGTCGGTCTGGTAGATCGCCACGGTGGGCAGGTCGAAGCTCTCGGCCTGCTGCAGCCCGCGAGCCCCCACGAGGAAGGGGGAGGCGACGTGGACGACGTCGGGGCGGAAGTCGCGCAGGGCCCTGCGCACCGCCGCAGTCGGCAGGCCTGCACGGAACCCGCGCACGGGCACCGCCGGCAGCGCGCGGACCACGTGGCCCGCGTACGTCGCCGGGGCCGGCCCCGGCGCGATGATCACCGCCTTGTGGCCCTGCTCGCGCAGGTTCTCGGCCACGCGGCAGACACTCGTCGTGACGCCGTTGAGGCTGGGCAGGAAGGACTCGGTCGCAATCGCCACTCGCACGGGACCCACTCTGCGTGCGGTGCCACCCCCCTTCGGTGACCTCGCGGTGGGTGTCCGGTGAGCATCAGGTGACCATCCGGGGCCCCGCGTCCAGCGCCCTAGCGGGTCGGCAGCTGCGTGAAGTAGTCGATCGTGCGCTGGAGGCCGTCGCGCAGCCGGGCGCGGGGGTGCCAGCCCAGCACCTCGGTGGCCCGGGTGATGTCGGGCCGACGTCGGGTCGGGTCGTCCTCGGGGAGGGGACGGTGCTCGATCGACGAGGAGCTGCCGGTCAGCTCGAGCACGAGCTCGGCGAGCTCGAGCATGGTGAACTCGGTGGGGTTGCCGATGTTGATGGGGCCGGTGACCTCGTGGTCGGTCGCCATCAGGCCCATGAGTCCCTCGACCATGTCGTCGACGAAGCAGAAGGAGCGGGTCTGGCTGCCGTCGCCGTAGATGGTGATGGGGGCACCGGACAGGGCCTGCACGATGAAGTTGGAGACGACCCGGCCGTCGTCGGGCTGCATCCGGGGGCCGTAGGTGTTGAAGATCCGGGCGACCTTGATGCCCAGGTCGTGCTGCCGCCGGTAGTCGAAGAAGAGCGTCTCGGCGCACCGCTTGCCCTCGTCGTAGCAGGAGCGGATGCCGATGGGGTTGACATTGCCCCAGTAGTCCTCGGTCTGCGGGTGGACCTGCGGGTCGCCGTAGACCTCGGAGGTCGAGGACAGGAGGATCTTGGCCTTGGTGCGCTTCGCCAGACCGAGCATGTTGATCGACCCGTGGACGCTCGTCTTCGTCGTCTGCACGGGGTCGCGCTGGTAGTAGATCGGGCTCGCCGGGCAGGCGAGGTGGTAGATCTCGTCGACCTCCACGTAGAGCGGGAAGGTCACGTCGTGCCGCATCAGCTCGAAGCTGGGGTGGTCGAGCAGGTGCGTGAGGTTGCGTCGGGTGCTCGAGTAGAAGTTGTCGACCACGAGGACCTCGTGGCCCTGCTCCAGCAGCCGTTCGCAGATGTGCGAGCCGATGAACCCGGCGCCACCGGTGACCATCACCCGGCGCGGGGGCCCGGCCATCTCCTGAGCCATTCCCTGGCGGTCCCGAGCGTTCACCGCGTCAGGTTACCCGTTGGTCGCTCCGGCCCGTCGCACGCGCCGACTACCCTGAGACGCGGCTCATCCCAGCACCAGTCCGGAAGGCTCCCTGACCCATGAAGGTGATCGTGCAGATCCCCTGCCTCGACGAGGAGACCACGCTCCCCCTCGTCCTGGCCACGATCCCTGCGTCGATCCCGGGCGTCGACGTCATCGAGACCCTCGTCATCGACGACGGATCGAGCGACCGCACCGCCGAGGTCGCCCGCAAGCTCGGCGTCACCCATGTCCTCAGCCACACCCGGCCCCTGGGGCTGGCCCGCTCCTTCCGGGACGGGGCCGACTTCGCCCTGCGCCACGGCGCCGACATCCTCGTCAACACCGACGGGGACAACCAGTACCCGCAGGAGCGCATCGGTGACCTCGTCCAACCGATCCTCGCGGGCGAGGCCGACATCGTCGTCGCGGACCGGCAGACCCGGACCATCAAGCACTTCTCCCCGTTCAAGCGGCAGATGCAGGCGCTCGGCTCGGCCGTGGTCAACAAGGTGGCGAGCACGGACCTCCCGGACGCCGCGAGCGGCTTCCGCGCCTACTCCGCGGCGTCGCTGATGCGGCTGAACATCGTCACCGACTTCTCGTACTGCATGGAGACGATCATCCAGGCGGGGCACAAGCGGATGTCCATCGCCTCAATCCCCGTGGTGACCAACGACAAGACGCGCGAGTCGCGGCTCTTCTCCAGCATCTGGCAGCACATGGCGAAGTCCGGGTCGGCGATCATCCGCTCCTACATCATGTTCAAGCCGCACGTGTTCTTCGGCCTGCTCGGGACGGCGCTGCTGCTGCTGGGGCTCATCCCCTTCGTCCGCTTCCTCGTCCTCGCGGCGATGGGTGACGGGGGCGGCCACGTCCAGTCGTTGATCTTCGGCACCGCGCTGATCGTCGGGGCCCTCTTCTCGTACGCCCTGCTGGTCATCGCCGACCTGCAACGCACCAACCGCGTGCTCATGGAGGAGACGCTCGAGCAGCTGCGGATCCTGCGCTTCGGACCGACCGGGGAGGACGACCTGTGACGACGGCACCCGACCTCGAGCGCTTCTGGGCGGTGGTGCCCGCCGGTGGTGCCGGGACGCGGTTGTGGCCCGTCTCCCGCGCGGCCTCGCCGAAGTTCCTCCACGACCTCACCGGCAGCGGCCGCACGCTCATCCAGGCGACCGTCGACCGGCTGCGCTGCCTGGCCCCCGAGCGGGTCCTCGTCGTCACCGGCGCGGCCCACGCCGCCGCGGTCGCCGAGCAGGTGCCGGACCTCCCTTCGGACCTGATCATCGCCGAGCCCTCGCCGCGCGACTCCATGGCCGCGATCGGCCTGGCCGCCGCGGTCCTGGAGCTGCGCGACCCCGAGGCGATCCTCGGCTCCTTCGCCGCCGACCACGTCATCCGCGACGAGGAGGCCTTCGCCGCCGCGGTCACCGAGGCCGTCGGCGTCGCCCAGCGCGACGACCTGCTCGTGACGATCGGCATCGAGCCGACCTTCCCCTCGACGGGTTTCGGCTACATCCAGATGGGCCCGCGCCTGCGCGCGCACCCCACGGCCGCGCGGGTGCGCCAGTTCGTCGAGAAGCCCGACGCCCGCCGCGCCGCCTCCTACCTCGCCACCGGCGAGTTCCGGTGGAACGCCGGCATGTTCGTCGTGCGGGCGAGCACGCTCCTCGACCTCCTCGCGGGGTGGCACCCCGACCTCGCCGCCGGCCTGCGCGAGATCGCCGCGGACCCCTCGCTCCTGGAGGAGCGCTGGGCCGGGCTCGAGAAGATCTCGATCGACCACGCGGTCGCCGAGCCCGCTGCGGATGAAGGGAGGGTCGCGGTCGTGCCCGGGGTCTTCGACTGGGACGACGTCGGCGACTTCAAGTCGCTCTCCGGGCTGCTGCCGAAGGGGGAGGGCTCGATGACCGTCGTCGGCGACCCCGCGCAGGTCCAGGCGGTCGACTCGGGCGGTCTCGTGGTCTCCGAGTCCGGGCGCATGGTCGCGGTCGTCGGGCTCGAGGACGTCGTCGTCGTCGAGACCTCCGACGCTCTCCTCGTGGCCAGTCGTGAGCGCGCCCAGGACGTCAAGCTCGTCGTCGAGGCGCTCAAGGCCGCCGGACGCACCGACCTCGTGTGAGCGCCTCCACGGGCGGGTGCCCGGCCGTCGGTAGAGTTCACCCGATATGACTGCCCCCCTCGCCCCGACGCTCCTGCGGGTCATCGACCAGCTGCTGCCGGAGCTGATCGACTTCCGGCGGGACCTGCACGCCCACCCCGAGCTCTCCTTCGAGGAGCACCGCACGAGCGAGCGGCTGCGCTCGCGGCTCGAGGCAGCGGGCCTCACCCCGCGGTCGGTCGGCGAGACCGGTCTCGTGGTCGACCTCGGCGCCCCCGAGCCGCGACGTCGGGTCGCCCTGCGCGGTGACCTCGACGCGCTGCCGGTGCGCGAGCGCTCCGGTCTCGACTGGAGCTCGACCGTCGACGGCGTCTGCCACGCCTGCGGCCACGACGTGCACACGACGGCCCTGCTCGGCGCGGGCCTGGCCCTCGCCGAGGTCGCCGACGAGCTCGCCGCCCGGCACGTCGCGGTCCGCCTGCTCTTCCAGCCGGCCGAGGAGCGCATGCCCGGTGGCGCGCTGCAGTTCGTGCAGGCCGGCGTCATGCAGGGCGTCGACACCGTCTACGCCGTGCACTGCGACCCGGCACTCGACGTCGGCGAGATCGGGCTGCGCGAGGGCGCGCTCACCGCCGCGGCCGACCAGGTGACGGTCACGCTGCGCGGCCGGGGTGGCCACACCTCCCGCCCCTTCCTCACCGAGGACCTCACGTACGCCCTGGCGAAGGTCATCACCGACGTGCCGGGGGTGCTCAGCCGCAGGGTGGACCCGCGCGCCGGTCTCGTCCTCGTGTGGGGCAAGGTCTCCGCCGGCGAGGCGATCAACGTCATCCCCTCCACCGGTGTCGCCCAGGGCACCCTGCGGATGCTCGACGTCAACCTCTGGGAGGAGATCGGCCCCCTGCTCCACGAGGTCATCGACGACGTCGTGCGCCCCTACGGCGTCGACGCCGCGGTCGACCACGTGCGCGGCGTGCCGCCGGTCGTCAACGACGCACCCGCCGTGGCGGCGCTCGGTCGCGCGACCATGGCCGCGGGCCTGCGGCCGGTGCCCACGCCGCACAGCCTCGGCGGTGAGGACTTCGCCTGGATGCTGCACGACGCCGAGGGCGCCATGGCCCGGCTGGGCACGCGCACCCACGGCGGGCGCACCTTCGACCTCCACCAGGGGGACCTCGTCGTCGACGAGGGCGCGGTGCGCAACGGCACGGCCCTGCTCGCCATCGCCGCGGCGGGGGAGTGGACGCGGGTCGAGGCGGACTGACCTCCCCTTCGTCCGGCAGGGTCCTGCCCTGCGAGGGAAAACCCTGCCGGAGGAGCGCGAGGGGTCGCGGTCTCATAACAGTTGGCCCACGGATCGCATCGGCTGGTGACCCGGGGCGTACCCGGACGTAGCATCCCCCGGACGGCATGCGCCATCGCGTGCCCTGTACCCCTGCTCGAGAAGGAGAGCGCCTTGCGTCACACCGTGAAGGCTGCATCGATCATGTCCGTCGCCGCACTGGCCCTGAGCGCGTGCGGTGGGAGTGACTCCGGTGGTGACGCCACCTCCGGCGAGGGCGGCGGCAGCGACGTCAAGGCCTGCCTCGCCTACGACGTGGGTGGTCGCGGCGACCAGTCGTTCAACGACTCCGCCGCCAAGGGCCTGGACCAGGCCAAGGACGAGCTCGGCGTCGAGATCGACGAGGTCGAGGCCAGCCAGGGCGAGAACGACGCGGCCCGCGAGGACCGCCTCAACCAGCTCGTCGACGCCGGGTGCACCAACATCATCGGTGTCGGCTTCATCTACGCCAACGCGATCGGTGCCGCGGCCAAGGCCAACCAGGACATCAGCTTCGCCGTCATCGACGACGCCTCCGACGCGTCCAAGGCCGACAACGTCGCCCAGCTGACCTTCGCCGAGCAGGAGGGCTCCTTCCTCGTCGGTGCGGCCGCCGCGATGAAGTCCAAGAGCGGCAAGGTCGGCTTCATCGGTGGCACGGACGTGCCGCTGATCAACAAGTTCGAGGCGGGCTTCGAGGCCGGCGCGAAGACCGTCGACCCCAAGATCGACATCCAGGTCAAGTACCTCGCCGAGGACGGCTCCGGCTTCGCCGACCCGGCGAAGGGCAAGACCGCTGCCCAGGGCATGTACGACAAGGGTGCCGACGTCGTCTACCACGCGGCCGGCGGGTCCGGCTCCGGCGTCTTCAAGGCTGCGTCCGAGAGCAAGAAGATGGCGATCGGCGTCGACTCCGACCAGGCGAAGACGGCCGACGCGAGCGTCCGCGACGTCATCATCACCTCGATGGTCAAGAACGTCGACGTGGCGGTCTTCGACTACATCAAGGCCAGCGTCGACGGCGAGCCGCAGTCCGGCAACATCGTCTACGGCCTCAAGGAGGGTGGCGTCTCCTACGCCACCACCGGCGGCAAGATCGACGACATCACCAAGGACCTCGACGACTACGAGCAGCAGATCATCGACGGGAAGATCTCCGTCCCGTCCAAGTGACGCCCTGACCGAGACGGGGTCCGTCGGCGCCGAGTGCGTCGCCGGGCCCCGTCCCTGTCGGAGCCACCACCGGAGGCATCATGAGCAGCACCACCCCAGCGCCAGTGACCGGGGGTGACGGCCTGGCCGTCGAGGTCGAGGGCATCACCAAGAGGTTCCCGGGCGTCGTCGCCAACCGCGACGTCACCTTCGGTGTCCGCCGCGGCACCGTCCACGCCATCGTCGGGGAGAACGGCGCCGGCAAGTCGACGCTGATGAAGATGCTCTACGGGGTGCAGAAGCCCGACGAGGGCACGATCCGCATCAACGGCGAACCCGTGACGATGTCGAGCCCGTCCGAGGCGATCAAGCACGGCGTGGGCATGGTCTTCCAGCACTTCATGCTCGCGGACAACCTCACGGTGACCGAGAACGTCGTCCTCGGCGCCGAGCGTCTGCACGGCATCCGGGGCGGGGCGCGGGCCGAGATCACCCGCATCTCCGACGAGTACGGCCTCGACATCGACCCCGACGCCCTCGTCGCCGACCTCGGCGTGGGGGCGCGGCAGCGCGTCGAGATCCTCAAGGTGCTCTACCGGGGGGCCCGCACGATCATCCTCGACGAGCCGACCGCCGTGCTCGTGCCCCAGGAGGTCGAGGAGCTCTTCGACAACCTGCGCGAGCTGAAGCGCGAGGGCATCACCGTCCTGTTCATCTCGCACAAGCTGGACGAGGTGCTCTCCGTCGCCGACGCGGTCACCGTGATCCGCCGCGGGACGACGGTCGACACCGTCGACCCGACCGGTGTCACCGCCCGCCAGCTCGCGGAGCTCATGGTCGGCTCGGAGCTGCCGACCCCGCAGACCGAGGAGTCGACGGTCACCGACCGGGTCGTGCTCTCGATGCGGGAGATCACCCTGCAGGGTCACGGTCGCGACCTGCTGCAGGACATCACGCTGGACATCCACGCGGGGGAGGTCCTGGGCATCGCCGGGGTCGAGGGCAACGGCCAGGCCGAGCTCGTCGAGGTCCTCATGGGCATGCTCGAGCCGACCTCCGGCACCGTCCACCTCGAGGGCACCGACATCTCGGACTGGGACGTGCGCGCCATCCGCGAGGCGGGCGTCGGCTACATCCCGGAGGACCGCCATCGCCAGGGGTTGCTGCTCGACGCCCCGCTGTGGGAGAACCGCATGCTGGGCCACCAGACGGAGGCGCCGTCCTCCAGACGCGGTCTGCTCACCCCTTCGGCCGCGAAGGCGGACACCGAGCGGATCGTGCGCGAGTACGACGTGCGCACCCC
Organism: Janibacter terrae; assembly: GCF_039636765.1. Taxonomy (NCBI): domain Bacteria; kingdom Bacillati; phylum Actinomycetota; class Actinomycetes; order Micrococcales; family Intrasporangiaceae; genus Janibacter; species Janibacter terrae. Next base: position 3,064,480 of record NZ_CP144167.1, on the reverse strand, counting down.
GGGCATCGACGTGACCGTCGGCTCGCTGTCCGGCGGCAACCAGCAGAAGCTCATCGTCGGCCGCGAGATGAGCCACCACCCCAAGGTGCTCGTCGCGAGCCACCCGACCCGAGGCGTCGACGTCGGCGCGCAGGCCGCCATCTGGGACCTCGTCCGCGACGCGCGGCGCGAGGGGCTCGCCGTGCTGCTCGTCAGCGCCGACCTCGAGGAGCTCATCGGGCTCTCCGACACGATCAAGGTCATCCTTCGGGGGCGGATCACCGGTGAGTTCGACCCCGACACCGTGACCAGCCAGGAGCTCGGCAGCGCGATGACCGGCGCCGGTAAGGACGCATCATGAAGCTCGACCCGCGCCGCCTGGCGCTCACCCTCGCGGCCCCGGTGCTCGCCGTCGTCGTGGCCTTCGTCGTCACCTCGCTCGTGCTCGTCGCGGTGGGCGACCCGGTCGGCAAGGTGTGGGCGACGCTGCTGTCCGAGCCCAAGCCCCGCACCATCGTCAACATCGTCAACAGCGGGATCACCTACTACATCGCCGCCGTCGCCGTCGCGGTCGGCTTCAAGATGAAGCTGTTCAACATCGGCGTCGACGGCCAGTACCGCATCGCCACCTTCGCCGCGGCGCTCGTCGCCGGCAACGGCTGGCTGCCCGGGCCGCTCAACATCGTCCTGGCCCTGCTCGTCGCGATGCTCGTCGGTGGTCTCTGGGCCGGTATCGCCGGCTGGCTCAAGGTCCGCCGCGGCGTCTCCGAGGTCATCTCGACGATCATGCTCAACGCGATCTCCGGCGGCCTCGTCGCGTGGGGCCTGCGCTCGTGGGGGCAGCGCGCCGAGGGCAGCAACACCCGCAGCACGCAGGAGATCCCGGCCTCGAGCCAGCTCGAGGGACTCGGGCTCGTCCCGGGCGCGACGGGCAAGGTCTACACCCTGCTCCTCCTCGCGGTCCTCCTCGGCATCGGCTACTGGTTCGTCATCAACCGCACCCGCTTCGGCTTCGACGTGCGCGCGACCGGTGAGTCCGAGTCGGCCGCGGTCGCGAGCGGCGTGAAGGTCCCGCGGATGGTCCTCGTCGCGATGGTCGCCTCGGGTGCCGTCGCCGGCCTCATCGGCATGCCGGGCTTCTTCGGCGCCGACCACAGCTACGGCATGAACTTCCAGTCGGGCGTCGGCTTCATCGGCATCGGCGTCGCCCTCCTCGGCCGCAACCACCCGATCGGCATCGCCTTCGCGGCCTTGCTGTGGTCGTGGCTGGAGAAGGCGAGCGACGGGCTGCAGCTGCGCGCCGACGTCTCGCCCGCGCTCGTCTTCATCATCCAGGGCGTCATCCTCCTGGCGGTCGTCATCGCCTACGAGGTCGTCCACCGCATCGAGCAGCGCATGGAGCAGCGGCACGTCGCCCGTCAGCTCGATGCCACGACGGAAGGAGCCCCGGCATGACCCTCAGCGTCGGGACCGAGACCGAGGTCGAGCCCGCCCGGCCCTCTCGCCGGGTGCCCTTCTGGTTCTGGCCACTGGCCCTCGCCGGCTTCATCGTCGTGCTCTCGGCGATCCGCGTCGTCACCGGGCAGGGCGACATCGCCTCGTCCGGCACCCTGAGCGCCGCCCTCGCCTGGGCCATGCCCCTGGCCCTCGCCGGCCTCGGTGGTCTGTGGTCGGAGCGGGCCGACGTCATCAACATCGGGCTCGAGGGGATGATGGTCCTCGGCACGTGGGGCGCTGCCTTCGGGGCGATCCACGCCGGTCCGTGGGGCGGCGTGCTCGGTGCGCTCGTCTGCGGTGCGCTCGGTGGCCTGGTCCACGCCCTCGCGACCGTCACCTTCGGCGTCGACCACATCGTCTCCGGTGTGGCCCTGAACATCGTCGCCGTCGGTGTCGCGAGCTACCTCGCGGCGCGCTTCTTCGGCCAGGTCGAGGGCGGCAGCGACGTCCAGTCGCCGCAGCTGCCCGGGCTGCCGAAGCTGGGGATCCCCGGCATCTCGGAGCCGCTGGCCACCGTCGAGGCCAAGGGCTGGTTCTTCGTCTCCGAGGTGGCCGCCGTGCTGCGCGCCGCGACGACGGGCCTGTCCGCCCTCACCGTCATCGCCCTGCTGCTGATCGCCGGGACGTGGTACGTCCTGTGGCGCACCCCCTTCGGCCTGCGGGTGCGCAGCTGTGGTGAGTCGCCGGTGGCCGCCGAGACGCTCGGTGTCAACGTCTACCTCTACAAGTACATCGCCGTCGTCGCCTCGGGCGGCCTCGCCGGGCTCGGTGGTGGCTTCCTCGCGATGGTCGCCTCCGACGCCTACCGCGAGGGCCAGACCGGCGGCCGGGGCTACATCGGTCTCGCCGCGATGATCTTCGGCAACTGGCGCCCGGGTGGCGTGCTCATGGGCTCGGGCCTCTTCGGCTACATGGACGCGCTCCAGCTGCGCGGCGGCGGCGCCGCGCTGCACGCGCTGCTGCTCCTCGTCGCGCTCGTCCTCCTCGGCATCGGTCTGTGGCAGGTCCTGCGCCGCCGGGCGTTCGTGCAGGGGACCTTCGCGGTCGTGGCGGGCCTCGTCGTCGTCGTCTACTGGGCCCTCAGCGACACCGTCCCTGGCGAGATCACCCCCTTCGCCCCGCACCTGACGACCCTGCTCGTGCTCGCCTTCGCCAGCCAACGGCTGCGGATGCCCGCGGCCGACGGCAAGGTCTACCGCAGGGGAGAGGGCCACTGACATGGAGGTCACGGACGCCGACTGGGAGCGCGTGCGGGTGACCGCGGTCGAGGCCATGGAGCGGGCGTACGCGCCCTACTCCCACTTCCCGGTCGGCGTCGCCGGCCTCGCCGACGACGGGCGGCTGGTGAGCGGCTGCAACGTCGAGAACGCGTCGTACGCCGTCGGGCTGTGCGCCGAGTGCGGTCTCGTGAGCGACCTCGTGCGCACCGGCGGCGGCCTGCTCGTCGCCGTGTGGTGCGTCGACGCACGCGGTGAGACCCTGATGCCGTGCGGCCGCTGCCGACAGCTCCTCTGGGAGCACGGTGGGCCGCAGTGCCGCATCCAGACCCCCGAGGGGGAGCTGACGATCGCCGACATCCTCCCGCAGGCCTTCGGCGCGCAGGACCTGACGAAGGGAGCACCGTGACCGAGCAGCACGACGTCGTCGACATCATCCGGACCAAGCGTGACCGGGGAGAGCTCACGGACGGGCAGATCGACTGGGTGATCGACGCCTACACCCGTGGGGTCGTCGCCGACGAGCAGATGTCGGCACTGGCCATGGCGATCCTCCTCAACGGCATGACCCGCCCCGAGATCGCGCGCTGGACCGCGGCCATGATCGCGAGCGGGGAGCGGATGGACTTCGCCGCCCTGAGCCGCCCCACCTCGGACAAGCACTCGACCGGCGGCGTGGGTGACAAGATCACGCTGCCCCTGGCGCCGCTCGTAGCCGTCTTCGACGTCGCCGTCCCGCAGCTGTCCGGCCGCGGGCTCGGCCACACCGGCGGGACGCTCGACAAGCTGGAGTCCGTCCCCGGGTGGCGGGCCGACCTCACCAACGCCGAGATGCTCGCCCAGCTCGAGGACGTCGGTGCGGTCATCTGCGCCGCCGGCGCGGGCCTGGCCCCGGCCGACAAGAAGCTCTACGCGCTGCGGGATGTCACGGGGACCGTCGAGGCCATCCCGCTCATCGCCAGCTCGATCATGAGCAAGAAGATCGCCGAGGGCACCGGCTCGCTCGTCCTCGACGTCAAGGTCGGGTCCGGGGCCTTCATGAAGTCCCGTGAGGACGCCACCGAGCTCGCCCGCACGATGGTCGACCTCGGCACCGACGCGGGGGTCGACACCGTCGCGCTGATCACCGACATGTCCGTGCCGCTCGGACTGACCGCCGGCAACGCCCTCGAGGTGCGCGAGTCCGTCGAGGTCCTCTCCGGCGGGGGACCGGCCGACGTCGTCGACCTCACCGTCGCGCTCGCCGACGAGATGACCCGCGCCGCCGGCAAGGACATCGGTACCGACGAGCTGCGCGCAGCCCTGGCCGACGGCCGCGCCATGGACGTGTGGCGGCGGATGATCTCCGCGCAGGGCGGCGACCCCGGCGCCGAGCTCCCCACCGCCCGCGAGACCGAGACGATCACCGCGGACGCGGACGGCCACCTGGCCGAGCTCGACGCGATGTCCGTCGGGGTCGCGGCCTGGCGGCTGGGTGCCGGTCGCGCCCGCAAGGAGGACCCCGTGCAGGCCGGCGCCGGCGTGGAGCTGCACGCCCGCCCGGGGGACCGCGTCACCGCCGGTCAGTCGCTCATGACGCTGCACACCGACACCCCGGAGCGCTTCGAGCGCGCCCGGCAGGCGCTCGAGGGCGGGTGGCGGATCACGCGGGAGGCACCCCCTTCGTCCCCGATCGTGCTGGACCGCATCACCGCAGAGGAGCGCTGACGTGCCCGAGCTCACCACCTCCCCGTCGATCATCGACGTCGCCGGCGGCAAGGTCATCGCCGAGCACGTCGGTCGCGTCGCCATCTGCACGCCGGCCCTCGGCCCCGGCACGGTGCACCGCGAGGACGAGGCATGAGCCTCGACGAGGCCGCCGTCCGGGCGCTGCCCAAGGTGGTGCTCCACGACCACCTCGACGGCGGCGTGCGGCCGCAGACCGTGCTCGACCTCGCCGACGAGGTCGGCCACGAGCTGCCGGTGGGCGGGTCCGACCGCACGGTCGAGGGCCTGGCCCGGTGGTTCCGCGAGTGCGCCGACTCGGGCTCGCTCGTGCGCTACCTCGAGACCTTCGCGCACACCGTGGGTGTCATGCAGACCGCCCCCGCGCTGCGCCGCGTCGCCCGCGAGAGCGTCCTCGACCTGGCCCGCGACGGGGTCGTCTACGCGGAGTCGCGCTACGCCCCCGAGCAGCACCTCGAGGGCGGGTTGAGCCTGACGGAGGTCGTCGAGGAGGTCGACGCCGGGTTCCGCGAAGGGGAGGAGGCCGCGGCTGCCGAGGGCCACCCGATCGTCGTGCGGGGGCTGCTCACCGCGATGCGCCACGCGGCCAAGTCGCGCGAGATCGCCGAGCTGGCCGTGCGCTACCGCGACCGCGGGGTCGGGGGCTTCGACATCGCCGGCGCCGAGGCGGGCTACCCCCCGAGCCGGCACCTCGACGCCTTCGAGTACCTGCGCCGCGAGAACGCGCACTTCACGATCCACGCCGGGGAGGCCTTCGGGCTGCCGAGCATCTGGGAGGCGCTGCAGTGGTGCGGCGCCGACCGGCTCGGGCACGGGGTGCGCATCGTCGACGACATCGGCTTCCGCGGGGCGACCGTCACCGACGACCCCCTCGCCGCCAACGAGGCCGCGCGGGAGGACCCCTCGCAGCTGCGGCTCGGGCGATTGGCGTCCTTCGTCCGGGACACCCGGGTGCCGCTCGAGATGTGCCCGCACAGCAATGTCCAGACCGGCGCGGCGCCGTCGATCGCCGCCCACCCCATCACCCTGCTCGCGCTGCTGCGCTACCGCGTCACCCTCAACACCGACAACCGGCTGATGTCGGACACGTCGATGACCAAGGAGATGACCGCGCTGGTCACCGAGGCGGGCTGGACGCTCGAGGACCTGCGCTGGGTGACGACCAACGCGATGAAGTCGGCCTTCCTCCCCTTCGACGAGCGGCTGGAGCTCATCGAAGGGACGATCAAGCCGGGCTACGCAGCGGCTGGCTCCCGACCCTGACCGGGTGGAGGTGTACGCGCCGGGGAAACCCCCGCGCGTACACCTCCACCGATTCGTCCCCAGGGGGCGAGCTCACGACGCGGGTACCCACAGCCCGGTGGTCCGCCGCCCTCGGTGAGCTCCCAGCCGGTGTGCTGGGTCCGTGATCGAACGCATCAGGGCCGTGCACCGGGTCGCCGTGGCAGCGGCTGCTGCGCAGGACGGCGTCGCCTCCCGGCGGATGCTGCGGGCGGCGGGGATCGACCGCGACGAGGTGCGCGGCCACGTCCGTGCGGGTCGCTGGCGTGAGCACGGACGATGGACCATCGCGGTCCACACGGGCGACCTGAGCCTGCTCGCCCAGCGCTGGCGCGCGGTCTGGGATGTGGGCGAGGGCATCGCCGTGGTCGACGGCGTGAGCGCACTGCACCAGAGGGGGCTCAAGGGATTCGCCGAGCCGAGCATCCACGTCTCGGTGCCGCACACCGCGAGGACCCACCCCGTCGACGGGGTCGTGCTCCACAAGGTGCGGACGCGCCCTCGTCGCCATGTCAGCGCGACCGGTCTCCCGGTCGCGGCACCAGGGCCGGCAGCCGTGAGGGGAGCGCACTGGGCCCGCTCGGACCGACAGGCGGCGCTCATCATGGTGCTGCCCGTCCAGCAGCGCCTGGTCACGGGGGACCAGCTCGTCGTCGCAACCCGCGAGGTGCGCGGTCGCACCCGACGGAAGTTCATCAGGCTCGTCGCCGCCGACATCGCGGGTGGGGCCGAGGCCCTGAGCGAGCTCGACTTCGCCCGGATCTGCCGGATCCACGGCCTGCCGGAGCCGCAGCGGCAGGCCGTCAGGCGCGGTCCCAGGGGCCGGATCTACCTCGACGTGCGATGGGCCTGCGGCCTCGTCGTCGAGATCGACGGAGCCGGCCACCGGTGGGGACTGGCGGTGAGCGACGACAACCTGCGGCACAACTTCGCGACGTTGGCCGGGGACACCGTGCTGCGGATCGACACGATCGGGCTCCGCACCCTGGAAGAGGACTTCATGGCCCAGGTCGTCACCGCGCACCGGCGTCTCACGAATGGAAGCTGACGCGCGGACGAAAGGTCAGCGCGTTCACCTCCACCGGGGAGGAAGGGGGATCAGTAGGAGTCGCTGGGAGCGGCGTCGGTGGTCCGGCCGGGCTCGGGGACGACCAGGCTCTCCGGACCGAGCTGCTCGGCCTCGGCGAGCAGGGCCGCGGTGCTCGAGGTGCCGATGCGGGTGACGCCCTCGGCGAGCATCGCCAGGAGGGTCGCGATGTCACGGACGCCGCCGGAGGCCTTGACCTCCATGCGCTCGGGGGTGTGGGCGCGCATCAGCGCGACGTCGGCGAGGGTGGCGCCGCCGCCGGCGAACCCGGTGGCGGTCTTGGTGAAGTCCGCCCCGGCGTCGGCGCTCGCCCGGCACGCGTCGATCTTGGCCCGCTCGTCCAGCAGCGCGGTCTCGAAGATGACCTTGACGATCGCGCCGGCCGCGTGCCCGACCTCGACGACGGCCGCGATGTCGTCACGCACCGCGGTGACGTCCCCGCCCCGCAGCCGGCCGATGTTGAGGACCATGTCGAGCTCGCTCGCGCCGTCGGCGAGGGCCTGCCGCGACTCGGCGACCTTGGCGGCGGTCGACGTCGTGCCGTGGGGGAAGCCGATGACCGTGCACACCCGGGTCGGGCTGCCGACGACCTCGGCGACGGTCTCCCTGGCCAGGGCCACGTCGCTGGGCCGCACGCAGACGCTCCAGATGCGCTGCGCGGCGAGCTCGCGGACCGAGGCGGCGACCTCGTCGGGCGTCAGCTCGGGCTTGAGCAGCGCATGGTCGATGAGGTCGGCGACGTCCTGGACGGTGAGCGTGCTGCCGGGGGCGAAGGGGGGTCGCGTCATGCCCGCAAGCCTAGGCGGTGGCGTCGGACCCACCGTCGACCCAGCGCGAGCCGACATCGCGCAACCGGCCGGTGCCCGCGGTCAGCTCGGCCACGAGCGGGGGCAGCGTGTCCCGGTCGTCGGCGGCGACGCCGAGCCGCAGCGTCACCTCGGCGGCGTACCGGGCGTCGAGCACGCGGACTCCCCGGGCGCGCAGCTCGTTGTCGATCCGGCCGGCCTCGGCGTGCGGGACGACGAGCTCGTGCTCGGTGACCAGCGTGCGGCGCAGGGTGCCGACGTCCGCCAGCCCGGCGCGCACGGAGTCGCCGTAGGCGCGGACCAGGCCACCGGTGCCGAGAAGCACACCACCGAACCAGCGGGTCACGACGGCGACGACGTCGGACACACCGTGACCGAGGAGCACCTCGAGCATGGGCGCGCCAGCGGTCCCCGAGGGTTCGCCGTCGTCGGACGAGCGCGTGGTCCCGCGCTCGGGCCCGAGGACGAAGGCAGAGCAGTGGTGCCGGGCGTCCCAGTGCTGCTTGCGCAGCCGCTCCACGACGGCCCGCGCCTCGTCCTGCGTCTCGACGCGCTCGAGCGTGCAGCGGAAGCGGGACCGCCTGACCTCGATCTCGACCTCGCCGTCGTGGGCGATCGTCAGGTACGACGTCGTCGCCACCGCCGGGTCCTCAGGCGCCGCTCGGACGGTGCCCGGCCAGCAGCCGCTCGGCCTGCGACGGCGTGGCGCAGCGCGCGCCCAGCTCGACGTGCCGGGCCACGACGCGCGGCTCCTCGCGCATGAGCACCAGGCCGCGGTGGACGAGCGTGAGCGGGGGCTTGCGGCGCTCCCTGAGGTCGCGCGCCAGGCGGAGGACGAAGGTCTTGAGCCGGTGGTGGCGGATGCACCACGCGGAGTGCAGCAGCCCGGCCGCGCGCAGCGCCGGGATGGCCTCCGCCGCGAAGATGCCCTCGGCGACGACGAGGTCGTGCGCGTGGGCGGTCACCGTGTGCGCGCCGGTGGCGCGCGAGACGCTGATGTCGTACACGGGCATCGATGCCTGGCCCGTCGTGAGCAGCCGGCGGAGGGAGGCGACCGCGGCGTCCTCGTCCCAGCTGGCCGGGTGGTCCCAGTCGACCATCCCGAGCTCCTCGCTGAGCGGCAGGTCCGGGGCGTCGGCGTCCTTGTAGAAGTCGTCCAGCCGCACGACGGGCCACCCGTGCCGGCGCCGGAGGCGACCGGCGAGCCGTGACTTGCCCGATCCGCTCGGCCCCGCGAGGACGACGATGCGGCCGGTCTCGGGGGCAGGGGTGGGCGTGGGCACGAAGGGAGAGTCTAGAGGGCGGTGAGGCCCTCCATCGCTGCCCGCACCCGGCCCAGGCGCTCCGCCGCGCGCTCGCGAGCCGCGCCGAGGTCCTCGGGCGCGGCCACCGGTTCGATGGCCTCGAGGTAGACCTTGAGCTTGGGCTCCGTCCCGGAGGGGCGCACGATGATCCGCGAGCCGTCGTCGAGCAGGTAGCGCAGGCCCTCGGTCGGCGGCAGCCGACCGTCCCCCAGCGCCAGGTCCTCGCTGCTCGTGACCGGTGAGCCGGCGACCTCCGTCGGTGGCGTCCGGCGCAGGCGCGCCATGAGCACGACGATGTCGGCGAGGTCGGTGACCCGGATGGAGAAGGCGTCCGTCGCGTGCACGCCGAGCTGGGTGTGCAGGTCGTCGAGGACCGACTGGAGGGTCCTGCCTTCGGCCTTGAGGATCGCGGCGAGCTCGGCGACGAGGAGAGCGGCCGAGACCCCGTCCTTGTCCCGGACGAGGTCGGGCGCGACGCAGTAGCCGAGCGCCTCCTCGTAGCCGTAGTGCAGGTCCTCGACGCGGGCGATCCACTTGAACCCCGTGAGCGTCTCCTCGTGGGCCACCCCGGACTGGCGGCACATCGCGGCGAGCAGCCGGGAGGAGACGATCGAGCTGGCCATGCGACGTCCCTCGGGCACCCCGCGCACGATGAGGTGGGAGGCGAGCAGCACGCCGAGCTCGTCACCGCGCAGCAGCCGCCACCCGCCGTCGACGCCGGCGTCCGGGACGGCCACCGCGCACCGGTCGGCGTCCGGGTCGTTGGCGATGACCAGGTCGGGCCCGCTCTCGCGGGCGGCGGCCAGGGCGGCGTCGAGCGCGCCGTCCTCCTCGGGGTTGGGGAAGGCCACCGTGGGGAAGTCCGGGTCCGGCGCGGCCTGGCTCGGGACCTGCTGGGGCGCAGCGAAACCCGCCCGGGTGAAGGCCGCCTGGACCGTGCCGTCGCCGACACCGTGCAGCGCGGTGTGCAGCACCCGCAGGTCGCGCGGGGTGTCCGGGGCGACGACTCCGGCGATCGCGTCGAGGTAGGCCTCGAGCACCTCGTCGCCGAGCACCTCCCACCCGCCCTCGGCGCGCGGGACGTCGGCGACGCTCGCCACCCGGTCGATCTGCGCGGCGATCTGCGCGTCGCTCGGAGGGACGATCTGGCGGCCGTCGCCGAGGTAGACCTTGTAGCCGTTGTCCTGCGGCGGGTTGTGGCTGGCCGTCACCATGACCCCGGCGTCGGCGCCGAGGTGACGGATCGCGAAGGCGAGCACCGGCGTCGGCAGCGGCTGCGGCAGGACCGCCGCCCGACCGCCCGCAGCCACGACCACGGCGGCCGTGTCGATGGCGAAGGCGTCGGAGTTGTGTCTCGCGTCCCGCCCGACGACGACGAAGGCGCCGTCTCCCAGGGTCTTCAGGTGGGCCACGAGGCCGGCGGCGGCGCGGATGACGACGGAGCGGTTCATCCGGTGCGGCCCGGCCCCCAGGGCGCCGCGCAGCCCGGCGGTGCCGAACTGCAGGAGACCGGCGAAGCGGCCGGTGAGGTCGGCGACGGCGACGGCGTCACCCCCTTCGGCCGCGGTGACCAGGTCCTGGAGCTCGGCGCGGGTGACCGGGTCGGGGTCGTCGGCCGCCCACTCCGCGGCCGCGACGAGCAGGTCGTCGGGCAGCTCGGTGGCGGAGTGGCGACCGGAGTACTCGCTCATCAGATGCGCCCCACGATGTCGGCGAGGAGGGTGCCGCAGCGCTCGGCGGCAGCCTGCCCGGCGGCGACGACCTCGTCGTGCGCCAGCGGCGTCTCGCTGATGCCGGCAGCGGCATTGGTGACCAGGGAGAGCCCGAGGACCTCGAGCCCGGCCTCGCGCGCGGCGATCGCCTCGAGCGCCGTGCTCATGCCGACGAGGTCGGCGCCGAGGATCCCGGCCATGCGCACCTCGGCCGGCGTCTCGTAGTGGGGCCCGCGGAACTGGGCGTAGACGCCTTCGTCGAGCTCGGGGTCGATCTCGCGGGCCAGCTCGCGCAGGCGGGGGGAGTAGAGGTCGGTGAGGTCGACGAAGTTGGCGCCCTCGATCGGCGAGGTCGCCGTGAGGTTGAGGTGGTCGCTGATGAGGACCGGCGTGCCGGGCCCCCACTCCGGCCGCAGGCCGCCGCACCCGTTGGTGAGGACGATCGCCCGGCAACCGGCCGCGGCCGCCGTGCGGACGGCGTGCACGACGGCCCGCACGCCCCGCCCTTCGTAGTAGTGGGTCCGGGTGCCGAAGACGAGCGCGCGACGACCCGAGGAGGCGATGTCGACGGAGCGCATCTGCCCGGAGTGGCCGGCGACGGCGGCGGTGGAGAAACCCGGCACCTGCGCCTGCTCGATCGTCGTGACCGTCTCGCCGACGAGGTCCGCGGTCTGGCCCCAGCCGGAGCCCAGCACGAGGGCGACGTCGTGGCGCTCGACACCGGTGCGGTCGGCGATGACGGCCGCCGCCTCACGGGCGAGGGCGAAGGGGTCCTGGCTGTGGGTCTGCTCGGTCACAGCCGCAATCTACAAGGGTGGTTGGATGGGTGGCGTGACACGAACCAGCTCAGTAGTGATCCTCGGTGGCGGACCCGGCGGCTACGAGGCGGCGCTCGTCGCGGCCCACCTCGGCGCCTCCGTCACCGTCGTCGACCGGGACGGCATCGGCGGGGCCGCGGTGCTCACCGACTGCGTCCCGAGCAAGACCCTCATCGCGACCGCCGACTACCTCGGTGGCATCGGGACCGCCGCCGAGCTCGGCGTCCACCTCGAGGACCCCGAGGGGGACGTCGCGACCGAGACCGTCGCGGAGCTGGGGGCCATCAACCAGCGCGTCCTGGATCTGGCCGCCGCGCAGTCCGCCGACATCAGCGCCCGCCTCGCCGAGGTGGGCGTGCGCGTGCTGCCCGGGACCGGCCGGCTCACCTCGCCGAGCACGGTCGAGGTCACCACCGGCACGGGCACCGAGACCGTCGAGGCCGACGTCGTGCTCCTCAGCACGGGGGCGAGCCCGCGGGTGCTGGCGGCCGCTCAGCCGGACGGCGAGCGGATCCTCACCTGGCAGCAGATCTACGCGCTGCCGGACATGCCGGAGCGGCTCATCGTCGTCGGCTCCGGTGTCACCGGCGCCGAGCTCGCCCAGGCCTACCTCGGCCTCGGCGCGGACGTCACGCTCGTCTCCTCGCGCGACCTCGTCCTGCCGGGCGAGGACCAGGACGCGGCCGCGGTCATCGAGGACGTCTTCCGCCGTCGCGGCATGACCGTGCTCAACCGCTCGCGGATGGCCTCGGCGCAGCGCCGCGGCGACGGCGTCGTCGTCACGCTCGAGGACGGCCGCGAGGTCGAGGGCAGCCACGTGCTCATCGCCGTCGGGGCCGTGCCCAACACCCGCGACATCGGCCTCGAGGAGGTCGGGGTCGAGCAGAGCGACTCGGGCCACGTCGTCACCGACCGGGTCTCGCGCACCTCGGTCCGCGGCATCTACGCGGCGGGGGACTGCACCGGAGTCTTCGCCCTCGCGTCGGTCGCGGCCATGCAGGGCCGCACGGCCATGGCGCACGCGCTGGGTGACGCGGTGGCCCCCCTTCGCCTCTCGGCCGTCTCGGCCAACGTCTTCACGGACCCCGAGATCGCGACGGTCGGGCTCACCGCTGCCGACGCCGCGGACAACCCCGACGTCGAGGCCGTGACGATGCCGCTCTCGCGCAACCCGCGCGCCAAGATGCTCGGGATCACCGAGGGCTTCGTCAAGCTCTTCGCCTACCGCGGCACCGGCACGGTCCTCGGTGGGGTCGTCGTGGCCCCGCGGGCCTCCGAGCTGATCTTCCCGGTCGCCATCGCGGTCCACAACCGCCTGTCGGTCGACCAGGTCGCCTCGACCTTCACCGTCTACCCCTCGCTCACGGGGACGCTCGCGGAGGCCGCGCGTCGTCTGCACCCCCGTCGCGAGGACTGATCCGCCGCTAGGGTCGAAGGGGGCCGACCGGCGGCTCCGTGACGAAGGAGCCGACCATGGGCAACACCCCGCAGCAGTTCAACGGTGGCGAGTACGTCGACAAGGCGCGGGACGCGGCGCGTGACCACCCGGACCAGGCGCGCAGCGCGATCGACAAGGTCCAGGACGCCGTGGACCAGCGCACCGGTGGCAGGTTCACGTCGATCATCGACACGGCCGGCGACTTCCTCGAGGACAGGATCGGGCTGCCGACCGAGCAGGAGACCGGGCCCGAGGGTCAGACCGACCCCAAGGGTCAGACCGACCCCGAGGGTCAGTCCGACCCGACGGGCTGCGGCAAGCTGCCCGGCTGAGCCGCCGCGACCAGCTGCAGGTCGAGGGTGATGGAGCGTCCTCCGACGGCGATGAGCCGGCTCGCGGTGGCGCCCGACGCGCGGTCGACCGCGGTCAGGTCGTAGCCCCCTTCGCGCGGCAGGGGGAGCGCGTAGCTGCCGTCCGCGTCCGTGCGCACCCACGAGACCGAGCCACCCGTGCGACGGGTGATGACCACCGACGCGTCCGCGGCCGCGTGCCCCTGCTCGTCGGTGACCCGCCCAGAGACGGTGAGCCGTTCCCCGACGACGAAGGGGGCAAGCGTCCGGTCCTCGGAGAGGTCCGGGTACGCCGAGACGGGCGCCCACCCGATGGCCGAGACGACGAAGAGGTGGCGCATCCGGCCGCCGGTGGCGACGCTGAAGTCGCCCGCCGAGTCCGTGTGCGCCCAGTCCATGTGGCTGCCGCGCCCCCCGAGGACGGTGACGATCGCGCCGGGCACCCCACGGCCCTGCGGGTCCACGACCCGGCCCCGGACGACGTGGTCGACGGTGAGCCGCTCGGTCGACTGGGTCTCGCCCTCCGCGACCCGCCGGCGCAGGAAGGGGACGATGACGCCCGTCGAGACGGCCGCGGCGCTGGCGGCGAGGACGAACATCAGCTGCAGCGCGCCGAAGCTCGGGTGCCCCTGCGTCGCCGCCGAGACGCTCGCGGCGAGCACGGCGGCGGTGACCGCGCTGGCGCTCGAGGTGCCCACGGAGCGGAGCAGGGTGTTCAGGCCGTTGGCCGCAGCCGTCTCGGTGACGGGGACCGAGCGCATGATGAGCGTCGGCAGCGCCGAGTAGGCCAGGGCGGTGCCGATGGTCACCGTGATCGTGCCGAGGACGACGAGGGTGACCGTGCCGCTCAGCGGGATGCGGGCGAGGTAGGAGATCGTCATGATCGCGCCGCCGAGGCCGATGGCCAGCTCGGGGCCGAAGCGGCGGGTGACCCACCCCGACAGCGGCGCGAGGAGTCCGAAGGCCGCGGCCGACGGGGCCATCCACAGCCCGGCGTGGAGTGCGTCCAGGCCCAGGCCGTACCCGGTGCTCGTGGGGGTCTGCAGCAGCTGCGTCGAGACGAGCATGTTGACGAACATCGCGAACCCCATGAAGACCGAGATGGCGTTGGCCGCCATGACGACCGGCTGCGCGGCGGTGCGGATGTCGACGAGGGGGTTCGGGATGCGCAGCTCGAGCGGTACGAAGACCGCGAGCAGCGCGACCCCCGCGGCGACGGACGTGAGGGTTCGGGCGTCGGTCCAGCCCCAGTCCGAGCCCTTGGAGACCGCGAGGAGCAGCAGGACGAGGGCGAGGCTGAGCAGCACGGCGCCCCGGTGGTCGAAGGCGCCGGCGGTGCGCACGCTCGACTCCGTGACGGTGACGAGCACCAGCGCCAGCATGACGAGCGCGAGCACGCCCGGCAGCCACAGCACGACGTGCCAGTGGAAGGCCTCGGCGAGGTAGCCGCCGAGGGGCAGGCCGACGCCGGCACCGATGGCCAGGGTCGCGCTCATCAGGGCCACGGCCAGGGGCACGCGGTCGGGGTCGAGCTCGTCGCGCATCGTCGCGATCCCGACCGGCACGAGTGCCATGCCCATGCCCTGCAGGGCACGGGCGAGGAGCAGGAGCGGGAGGGTGGTGGCGAAGGCGCCCACGAGCGCCCCGAGGGCGACGATCGCCAGGGTCACGAGGATCATCCGCCGCTTGCCGTACATGTCGGCCATGCGGGAGATGACCGGGGTCGCGACGGCGCCGGCGACGAGGGTCGCGGTCACCATCCACGAGGCATTGCCGGTGCTGGTGCCGATGAGGGCGGGCAGCTCGGGGACGAGCGGCAGCACCATCGTCTGCTGGAGCGAGACGACGGTGCCGCACAGCGCGAGGACGGCGATGACGAGGCCGCCCCCGGTACGCCGCGAGGGCGTGCCGGGGGCGGCGTCGAGGCTCGTGGGGGAGGCGCTCATCAGTCCTTGATCTCGGCGATGACCGCGCCGTTGCTGACCGTGGCCCCGACCTCGGCGGCCAGGCCGGTGATGGTGCCGGCCCGGTGCGCGGTGATCGGCTGCTCCATCTTCATCGCCTCGAGGACGACGACCAGGTCGCCCTCGGCCACCTGCTGGCCCTCCTCGACGGCGATCTTGACGATGGTGCCCTGCATCGGCGCGGTGAGGCTGTCGCCGGAGGCCGCGGCGCCGCCGCCACCCCCGCCGGAGCGCTTCGGGGCCTTCTTCTTGGCAGCGGCACCTCCGCCACCACCGAGCGAGAGTCCACCGGGCAGGACGACCTCGAGGCGCTTGCCGCCGACCTCGACGGTGATCTTCTGGCGCTCGCCCTCGTCCGCTGCCTCGCCGACCTCGCCGCCGTAGGGGGCGATCTGGTTGTCGAACTCGGTCTCGATCCAGCGGGTGTGGACGCTGAAGGGGGCGTCACCCTCCGGCGCGAAGGCCGGGTCGGAGACGATCGCCCGGTGGAAGGGGACCACCGTCGGCATGCCGTCGACGACGAGCTCGGCCAGGGCGCGGCGCGAGCGCTCGAGGGCCTGCTGGCGCGTGGCGCCGGAGACGATGAGCTTGGCGATCATCGAGTCGAAGGCGCCGGCGACGGTGTCGCCCTCCTCGATGCCGGCGTCCCAGCGGACACCCGGGCCGTGGGGCACGCGCATCTTGGTGACGGTGCCGGGGGCCGGCATGAAGTTGCGGCCGGCGTCCTCGCCGTTGATGCGGAACTCGAAGGAGTGACCGCGGGCGACAGGGTCGTCGTAGCCGAGCTCCTCGCCGTCGGCGATGCGCAGCATCTCGCGGACGAGGTCGATGCCGGTGACCTCCTCGGTCACGGGGTGCTCGACCTGCAGGCGGGTGTTGACCTCGAGGAAGGAGATCGTGCCGTCCTGGGCGACGAGGTACTCGCAGGTGCCGGCGCCGACGTACCCGGCCTCCTTGAGGATCGCCTTGGACGCGCGGACGAGCTCGGCGTGCTGCTCCTCGGTGAGGAAGGGGGCGGGTGCCTCCTCGACGAGCTTCTGGTTGCGGCGCTGCAGGGAGCAGTCACGCGTGGAGACGACGACGACGTTGCCGTGCTGGTCGGCGAGGCACTGGGTCTCGACGTGGCGGGGCTTGTCGAGGAACTTCTCCACGAGGCACTCGCCGCGGCCGAAGGCCGTGACGGCCTCGCGGACGGCGGAGTCGTAGAGCTCGGGGATCTCCTCCATGGTGTGGGCAACCTTGAGGCCGCGGCCGCCGCCGCCGTAGACGGCCTTGATGGCGATCGGCAGGCCGAACTCCTGCGCCAGGGCGATGACCTCGTCGGCGTCCTTGACCGGGTCGTTGGTGCCGGGGGCCAGCGGGGCGTGGGCCTTGACGGCGATGTGCTTGGCCTTAGCCTTGTCGCCGAGCGCGTCGATGGCCTGCGGGCTCGGCCCGATCCAGACCAGCCCGGCGTCGAGGACGGCCTGGGCGAAGTCGGCGTTCTCCGCGAGGAAGCCGTAGCCCGGGTGGACCGCGTCGGCACCGGCGTCCTTGGCGACCTGGAGGAGCTTGTCCTGGAGCAGGTAGCTGTCGGCGGGCGTCTGCCCACCGAGGGCGTACGCCTCGTCGGCGACCTTGACGTGCAAGGCGTCACGGTCGGGCTCGGCGTAGACGGCGACGGAGCCGATGCCTGCGTCGGCGCAGGCACGGGCGATGCGGACGGCGATCTCGCCGCGGTTCGCGATGAGGACTTTGTTGATGGCCATGCGTCGCAGACTACTGCGTGCCCCAGCCCCTCGATGACCCGACCGCATCGTGGCCCGCGCCACCTTTTCCCTCCGCCGCGAGGCCGTGACGGAGGGTGCGTGGCTCACCTCGTCGACGAGCCGCGGCCCGGCGCGCAGGCGGTCGGCACGGGGTAGAGCGCCCGGATCTCCCCGGCGCGGGAGCGGGCGAGGTTCCAGCCCGGCAGGCTCTGCTCGTCGCCCGCGCCGTGGACCTGGTGCTGCGAGAGGATGCAGGTCTTCAGCTGCGCCGGGAGCGAGCTGGTGTGGATGGCCGGCACGGCGTCGCCCGGCAGGCTGCTCAGGTACTCGGTGTCGAGCCTGCCGGTCTCCTCCCACCGCTGGATGTTGTGCTCGGCCACCCGGGCACTGGTGTTGCCGACCGTGCCGACGATCGTCAGGGCCGCGGCCGTGACGAGCACCGCCCGACCGACCCATCGGCGGGACGGCGTGAAGAGCGAGACGAGGACCGCGAGCACGACGAGCCCGAGCCAGATCTCGAAGAGGTCGGCATTGACGCGCAGCGTCGTGTACCCGTACGCGTCCTGGTAGAGCGCCATCCGGCGCAGGGCGGAGGCGACGACGAGCAGCGTGAGGACGCACAGCGCCGCGTTCATCGCCCGCATGACCGTGCGGTCGCGGTCTGTGCTCGTGCGTCCCAGGGTGCGCACCCCCGCGACGAGGAGCAGGACGAGCGCGGTGGCGAGCGTCAGCTGCCCGAAGCCCTGGCGGGCCGACTCGGCGTAGGTCACCCCTGCGGTTCGCAGGACGTAGTCGTGCCCGCCGACGACCGCGGCGGCCTGCGCGACGACGAAGGCGACGAAGATCGCGATGACGACACCGAGGGGGACCTGCCACTCGCGCTCTGGGATGCGCGGCGAGGGCCTCGCGCCGTCGACGACGGGCGGGTTGATCGCGAGGTAGAGGCCCGCGAGGGTCACCCCGGCGAAGAAGACGAGCACGAAGACGCGCAGGACGGCCATGTCGCTGATCTCGGGGACGAGCGCCGAGGTCCAGGACCCGAGGACGGCGTCGGCGGAGGCGAGCAGCCCACCGAAGACGAGGAGCAGGACGAGGCTCACGGCGCCGGTACGCAGGATCGACCACGCGCTGCCCCGGCGGGCCAGGATCCGAATCGTCCGGTCGAGGAGCGGCAGACCGCGCAGCGCGGAGAGCGGCCAGGCGATGACCGAGGCCGCGATGCCCGCGACGGTGCGTGCGTCGGTGCACGCGGTGGCGGCGAGCACGCCGGCGACGGCGACCGCGAAGAAGCTCGTCGCCGGGTCGTCGCGCAGCACCGTCGTGAGGCCGAGCGGCAGCGCGAGCGCCGCCGTGCACCACGACCAGGGCGCGGCGCGACGCGGCGAGGCGAACCACAGCGCCGCGCCGCCGGCGGTGAGCACGACGAGCAGGCCGAGCCCGATCGCGTTGCCCGGCAGGAGGACCGCGGCGAGCAGCCCGACGGCGAGCGCGGCGAGCAGCAGCCGGGGCCGCCCTTCGCTCGTGCGCTCTGGCCACCACCGCGCCAGCGAGAGGGAAGGGGGTGCCGCACCCGCCCCCTGCCCTTCGAGACGCTCGCCCGCTGCGCGGACTCCCTCCTCAGGAACCGGAGGCGCGCTCGCGCCGTCTCGAAGGGGCGTGGTGGGTACGGGCTGGGCGGTCATGGCGGTCTCCTGGGTGGTGAGCGGGGCGGGCGAGGGGGAGGGGCGTGGCGGGACGAGCGGGAGCGTCATCTGGATCCGCGCTCCGGCAGCCGTGCCGACCGTGCGGATGCTGCCTCCGTGCATCGACGCGACCCACGCGGCGATGGCCAGGCCGAGGCCGGTGCCACCCCCTTCGTCCCCGCCGGGACCGAAGCGGTGGAAGAGGCGCTCGGCGCGCTCGGGCGAGAGCCCCGGACCCTCGTCGGCGACGGTGAGCTGCCAGCGCTCGGCTTCGGCGCGGGCGGTGAGGGTGACGGTGCCGCCGGCGGGGCTGTGCCGGACGGCGTTGTCGAGCAGGTTGGCGGTCACCTGGGCGAGCCGGGCACGGTCGCCGGTGACGGTGAGGTCGGTGGGTTCGACGTCGGCGACGAGCGTGAGCTCGCGGCCCTGGAGGCGGGCCTCGTCCATGGCTTCGTCGAGGAGCTCGTGGACACGGATGCGGCTGGGGGACAACGGGATCCCGCGGCCGTCGGGGCGGGAGAGGTCGAGCAGGTCGGTGACGAGGGCACCGAGCCGCTCGGACTGCGCGAGCGCCGCGCCGAGGGTCGTGTCGTCGGGGGCGACGACGCCGTCGACGAGGTTCTCCAGCAGGGCCTGCTGGGCGCTGAGGGGCGTGCGCAGCTCGTGGGCGACCGTCGCGACGAGGCGTCGCCGGTGCTCCTCGGCCTCGCGCAGCTCGCCCGCCATCGAGCTGAAGGCCCGCGCGAGGCTCCCCACCTCGTCCTGCCCGCTCGTCGTGATCTGTGCGTCGTAGTCGCCGCGCGCCATCCGCTGCGCGGCCTCGGTCATCTGGAGCAGCGGCGTCGTCATCCCGGTGGCGAGCCAGCGGGTGATGACGAGCGCCACGCCGATCGTCGCCGGCAGGCCGAGCCAGAGCGGGACCCCGGCGTCGGTCCCGATCGTGCCGACGACGGCCGCGACGACGATGCTGGCGCCGACGAGCACGCCGAGGCGGGTCCGGATCGAGGTCAGCTCCAGCAGGGGAGCGGAGCGGCTCATCGACCCGTCCCGTCGTCGAGGGCGTAGCCGACGCCGTGGATGGTGCGGATGCGGTGGCTGCCGACCTTGGCGCGCAGCGACTTGACGTGGCTGTCCAGGCTGCCGCGACCCAGGCTCTCGTCCCAGCCCCACAGGTCGGCGACGATCCGCTCGCGGCGCGCGACCGAGCCGGGTTCGCGGGCGAGGAGGGCGAGGAGGTCGAACTCGGTCGGTGTCAGGTGCACGGCGAGCCCCTCGACGGTGCAGCGCCGGGTGCGTGCGTCGAGCACGAGGCCGTCGAGGGTCACCGGCCCGGCGTCGCGCGAGAGCTCCGCGGCACGCTCGATGCGGCGCAGCAGCGCGCGGACCCGGGCGACGACCTCGCGCATGCGGAAGGGCTTGGTGAGGTAGTCGTCGGCGCCGACACCGAGCCCGACGAGGATGTCGCTCTCGTCGTCGCGGGCGGTGAGCATCAGCACCGGCACCGGGCGCTCGGCCTGGATCCGGCGGCACACCTCCAGCCCGTCGAAGCCCGGCAGCATGAGGTCGAGGACGACCACCTCGGGGTGGTGCTCGGCGTGGGCCGCCACCGCCCCCGGCCCGTCGTGGGCCTGCGACACCTCGAAGCCCTCCGCGACGAACCGGTCGGTCAGCGCCTGGTTGATCGTCGGGTCGTCCTCGACGACGAGGACCCGTCGCGGCGCGTGGGTGGAGGTCATGGGTTCAGGCTAGGCAGCGCGATCGGTGGATCCCGGGGACGACGTGTGGAGATTGTCTGCAGATCCGGGAGTCCGCATTCCCCTAGGGCAATGCGGGTTCAGGTGCGCATTCCCCTAGGGCAATGCGGGTTCAGGTGCGAAGGGGGGGAGGGTCAGGTCACCGGCAGACGGGAGATGAACTGCCGCAGCTGCTCGATGTTGCGCACCTCGTGCATGTCGACGACCTCGGCGTAGCGGCTCGCGACGGAGTCGCCGGTGTCCCACATGCGGGCCGGCTCGGGGTTGAGCCAGGCGGCGTGCTTGGCCTGCCGCACGAGGGTCCGCAGCGCCTCGACCCGTGGGTCGGTGCCGTTGGTGCGGGCGTCGCCGAGGACGAGCACCGTCGAGCGGGGACCGATGGCGTCGAGGTGGTGCTCGACCGCGTCCTCGAAGGCGGCACCGTAGTCGCTGGACCCGTGCCACCGCGTCAGCTGCGCCTCGCGGGCCACGCGCTCGCTGATGTCCTCGCCGACCCGCGACTCGCGCACGAGCTCGGTGATGTCGTCGCAGATGTTGACGAACCCGATGAACCGCACCCGGCGGAAGACGCCGGCGAGCGACTGGAGCAGCAGCATCGTGAAGCGGGAGAAGCCCGCGACCGAGCCCGACATGTCGCACAGCAGCACGATGTCGGCGCGGCTGCGGTGACGCCGCTTGTACTCCGGCCGCACCGGCACGCCACCCGTCGACATCGCCGAGCGGAGGGTGCGTCGGATGTCGATGCTGCCGCGCGCATGGCGCCGCTGGCGGGCGGCGAGCTTGGCCGCGAGCTTGCGTGACAGCGGGCCGATGACGGCCTGCAGCTCGGCCGCCTCGGTCGTGCCGGTGAGCAGGAAGTCCTTGCGCTCCAAGGGGTCCCGCACGCCGAAGCGCGAGATGCGCTCGCGGCCGCGGACCTCCGCGTTGCGCCGCGCGGCCTCGGTCTCGACGGCCCGGCGGAAGGCGGCGACGCGCCCGCGGATCTCGTCGCGGTCGTAGCGGTCGCTGAGCCGCTCGGGCCGCCACGGGCTCCCGGCGCCGCCGCCGCCCGAGGCGCCGGACCCCGAGCCGGTGCCCCCACCCCCTTCGCCCGCTCCGCCCGGCACGTCGCCGGCGTCCCGGGCGCGTTGCAGCGCAGCGGCGATCGCCGTCTGCGGCGCGAGCCGGTCGAGCGTCTGGCTCGCGGACCACCCGCCCGTCGTCGCCTCGTTGGCCAGGCGGCCGAGCTCGCTGAGCGCCCGCGCGGCGAGCTCCTCGAGACCGCGCTCGTCGTCCCGGGCGAGGGCGTCCACGAGGGCCTCGCGGATGGCGGCGGCACGCGCGCGGGCGCCGGCGGTGTCGGTCGGCACCGGGTCGCCGGCCGCCCCCGTGCGACCGCCGACGGCCGGCGGGAAGTGGATGTCGAAGAGCTGGTCGAAGACGGCGCGGTCGGCCGAGCGGCGCATCATCGCCGCGGCCGTGCCGGCCCGCAGCCGTTCGCGGTCGTCGAGCCCGAGGACGGTGGCGACCGCGGCCGCGTCGGCGACCTCGGACGTCCCGACGGTCACGCCGTGCAGCCGCAGCGAGCGCGCGAGGTCGACGAGGCGCTCGCCGAGCGGGTCACGCGAGGGCACGGTCCAGGTCCAGCTGCGCGATCGCCATGTCGATGTCCTCGCGGTGCTTGAGCACGACACCGAGGGTGGCGCGCAGGAGCTGCGGGTCGGGCTCGTCGCCGGCTCCGAGGCTGACGAGGGTGCGGGCCCAGTCGATCGTCTCGGCGACCGAGGGCGACTTTCGCAGCCGCATCCGGCGCAGCGCACCCACGAGCCGCACGATCGAGTCGGCCAGGGCGTCCTCGAGGCCGGGCACGGAGAGCGCGACGATCCGGCGCTCGAGCTCGGCCTCCGGGTAGTCGATGTGCAGGTAAAGGCAGCGGCGGCGCAGGGCCTCGGAGAGCTCCCTCGTGGCATTGGAGGTCAGGACGACGAAGGGGGTCTGGCTCGCCCGGATCGTCCCGAGCTCGGGGACCGTGACCTGGAAGTCCGAGAGCACCTCGAGCAGCAGCCCCTCGATCTCGACGTCGGCCTTGTCGAGCTCGTCGATGAGCAGCACGGTCGGGTGCGCGTTGCGGATCGCGGTGAGCAGCGGGCGGGAGAGGAGGAACTCGTCGGTGAAGATGTCCTCCTTGACCGACGTCCAGTCGGCCTCGTCGGCGCCCCGGGAGTCGTGGTGGGCACCGGCGGCGGTGATGCGCAGCAGCTGCTTGGCGTGGTTCCACTCGTAGAGGGCGCGGGCCTCGTCGACGCCCTCGTAGCACTGGAGGCGCACGAGCTCGCCGTCCGTCGCGCCCGAGACGGCAGCCGAGAGGGCGGTCTTGCCCACACCGGCCGGCCCCTCGATGAGCAGCGGCTTGCCGAGCTGGTCGGCGAGGTAGACCGTCGTCGCGATCGCGTCGGAGGCGAGGTAGCCGTGGGCCGCGAGCCGCTCACGGACGTCGTCGACGGAGGCGAAGCGGGGGGTGTGCGTCATGGGCGCCAGTCTGCCGGAGGGCTCGGGGCGCGTCCGCTCCGGTCCGCGGGGTCGATGGGTACGGTGGGCGCCACGCCCTTCGCCACCTCCCAGGACGGACCCCACGTGAGCGACGACCAGATCCGGCGCCTGAAGAGCCGGAACCAGGCCCTGACCGCGGAGCTCGACCTGCTGCGCGGCTTCAGCAGGCACCCCTTCGACGACATCGACCTGCCCCCGCGGGTCGCGGACGTGGTGACGGGCGTGCGCGAGGAGTCCCTGACCTACCTCAAGGAGGCGGACCTGCGCCTGCTCGCCGAGCTCGTCGTCGAGGCCGACCGCGCCGGTCGCGAGGGCCTGGTCCTCGAGTGCGGCACCGCGCTCGGCGGGTCCGCGATCGTCATGGGGGCGGCCAAGGCCGCAGGTCGCCCCATGCGGGTCTTCGACGTCTTCGGGATGATCCCGCCGCCCACCGAGGAGGACGGGGCCGACGTCCACGAGCGGTACGAGACGATCCGGCGCGGTGAGTCCGGGGGTCTCGGCGGCCAGACGTACTACGGCTACCGCGAGGACCTGCTCGGCGAGGTGACCGCCTCCTTCGCCCGCCACGGGGTCCCGGTGGCGGACAACGACATCGAGCTGGTGCGCGGACTCTTCGAGGACACCGTGCACGTCGACGGCCCGGTCGCCCTGGCGCACCTCGACGGCGACTGGTACGCATCGACGAAGGTCTGCCTCGAGCGGATCGCCCCACATGTCGTGCCGGGCGGCCGCATCGTCCTCGACGACTACTACCACTGGTCCGGGGCGCGCACGGCGACCGACGAGTACTTCGACGGGCGGCCGGGCTGGCGCGTCGAGCACCGGGCCAAGGTGCACGTGGTGCGGGAGGGCTGAGGTGGCGCCCCGCGTCATCCACACCGCCCAGGCGCTCGTCGACGTCGTCGTCGAGGTGCCCGGCCTGCCACGTCGCGGCGGCAACGCCATGGCGACGGACGCCACCCGGTACGCCGGGGGAGCGGTGACGACCCTCCTCGCGGCGGCCCGCTCGGGCGCCGAGGCGGTCCACGCCGGTGCCCACGGTCGGGGACCCAACGGCGACCTCGTGCGCGAGACCCTTGCGGCAGAAGGGGTCTCGTTGTCCGCGCCCGTCGTCGAGGAGCTCGACACCGGCATCTGCGTCGTCATGGTCGAGCCGTCCGCGGAGCGCACCTTCGTCACGACCCAGGACGCCGAGCGGCGGATCAGCGTCGAGTCCCTGCAGACGAGCGCACCCGTCGCGGGCGACCTCGTGTGCGTCAGCGGCTACAGCCTCGTGGGTCGCACCAGGGACCCGATCGTCGCCTGGCTCGAGTTACTTCCCGCCGGGGTCCTCGTCGTGCTCGACCCAGGTGCCGTCTTCGCCGAGCTGGACCCCTCCCTTCGCTCCCGGGTCGTCGCGCTCACCGACGTCTGGACGGGCAATGCAGAGGAGTCCGAGGACTTCGGCGGGGCGCCGGGGATGGGTCCGGCCGCCGAGGCCGTCGCCGCCCACCTCCGCGATGGGGCCGTGGCCGTCGTCCGGGACGGCAACCGGGGGTGCGCGGTGCACGCCGACGGCGAGACCTTCGTCGTGCCCGGGTTCCCCGAGACCCCGGTCGACACCAACGGCGCGGGCGACACGCACACCGGCGTCCTCCTCGCCGAGCGGGCGAAGGGGGCCACCTGGCCGGATGCCTGCCGCCGGGCCAACGCCGCCGGCGCGATCAAGGTGACCCGCAAGGGGCCGACGAGCGCGCCCACCGCCGCGGAGATCGACGCCTACCTGGCGGCTGCCCGCTCGTCGACCAGCTCGGCGTAGACCACCACGTTGTCGACGTGGTGCCCCGTCTCCCCGTCGAAGTGGCCACCGCAGGTGATCAGCCGCAGCGCGGCGTGGTCGACCTCGCCGTAGACGTCGTCGGTGGGGAACTTCGTCTTGGGGTACTGCCCGATGTCGCTCACCTCGAACACGGCGGTCGAGCCGTCCGCCCGCTCGACCTCGACCCGCTGGCCCTCGCGCATCGAGCCGAGCTCGAAGAACACCGCGGGCTCCTTGTCCCACGTGACGTGCGCGGCCAGGACGGATGGTCCGAGCTCGCCCGGGGTGGGGCTCCCGGTGAACCAGCCGGTGCTCGTGCCGTCCTGGGGCACCTCCATCGTCCGGTCGGCCTGCAGGCCGAGGTCGGTGATCGAGCTGCTCACCCCGAGCGACGGGATCGAGATCGACGTGGGGCGCGACCGAGACATCCGCTCGGCGGTGGGCTCGGGCGCGGGATCGGACGACGGGGACGGGCTCGTGGGGGCCGGGCCCATGTGGTGACCGGCGTGCCCACCCTCCGACACCGCCGCGGGTGGCGGCGTCCGGGTCTCCTGCTGCGAGAGGCCGTAGGCGGTCAGGCCGCTGCCGGCCACGGCGAGGGCGAGGACCGCGACCGCCACGCCCTTCGCGCGGCGGTCGCGGCCCTGGGTGCGCTGTGGCACGACGCGCTCAGCTCTCCTGCGTCAGGCGACGACGCATGACGAGCAGGCCGGCCGCGCCCGCCATGGCGAGGGCGCCGGCGCCCAGCGCACCCTTGGCCTCGAGGCCCTCGGTCGTGCCGCCACCGGTCTGGACGCCACCGGTGGGTGCCGCTGCGACCGCGGCGCCCGTGACGGTGCCGCAGGTGGCCGGGTTGGTGGCCTCCTCCGGGATGCCCTTGACGCCGAGGGACTTCGCCAGGCTGGACTCGCCGAGCGCGTCCATGTCGTACTTGCCGTTGCCGTTGGCGTCGAGGCCGTGCTGGACGACGTGCAGGTTCTTCAGCTTGGGCCCGGCCCCCTCGGGGAGGGTGATCGTCCGCGAGTACTTCAGGTTGCCGTCGGCGTCCGCGACGGGCATGCGGTCCACGGCCAGGCCGCTCTTCGGGCTCGTGTCCCCCTTCGTCGTCAGCGAGATCATGATGTCGCCGTAGGTCGGCAGGCCCTCCTCGGTGTCGACCTGGCCGTCGCCGTCCTTGTCGGCTGCGGGCGTGGGGCACGTGAAGTCCTTGTTCTCGTCGAACGAGCCGTGGAAGTGCTGGGCGTGCGGCGAGCTCGGGGTGAACCCGGTGCCCGTGATGTCGACCGTCATCTGGTCGCCCGCCACGGTGACCGTGGCGGTGGACGTCGACCCGCTGTCGTTGCCCATCGTGTCGGTGAGGTTCATCGTCCACGTCTCGTCGGCGCTCGCGCCGGTGGCTCCCGCGAAGAGGATCGCGCACGCGGCCGGGGTGGCGAGAGCGGCCTTGGTGAAGGTGTGCATACCTGACTCCTGTGTCGTTGGCCGGGCCGATCTCGGGTGACCGGTGGGGCCTCGTGCCGGGACTTCGGAGCGAAGGGGGAGGACGGATTGGTCAGCGCGCGTCGAGCTCGTCGCGGCAGCGCTGCTCGAAGGTGTCGAGCTCGGCGAGGGCGTCGTCGATGTCGCGCCGCCGGCGCTGCAGGTCCTCGCGGCGTTCGCCGATCTGCCCGAGCACGTACTCGAGCTGGCTGGCGTGGCCCCGGGGCGCGTCGTAGAGGTCGATGATCGTGGCGATCTCGTCGAGGGGGAAGCCCAGGCGCCGCCCCCGCAGCACGAGGGCCAGGCGGGTGCGGTCGCGGCGGTGGAAGATCCGGGTCGTCCCTCGCCGCTCCGGGGAGATCAGGCCGAGGGCCTCGTAGTGGCGGATCGTGCGCGTCGTCACGCCGAACTCGTCCGCCATCTCGCGGATCGTCCAGGTCGCGCTTGTCATGGACGGGAGCATGCTTTACGTTGACGTCAACGTCAAGCGCCCTTCGTCTCGGAAGACACGACATGTTCGAGCTCTCGCAGGACCACGAGGACTTCCGCGCCAGCGTGCGCGACTTCGCCGACAAGGAGGTCGAGCCGCACGTCGCCCGGTGGGACAAGGACCACCACCTGCCCCTCGAGGTCGTGCGCCGGATGGGCGACCTGGGGCTCTTCGGCCTCGTCGTCCCCGAGCGCTGGGGCGGCTCCGCCGAGACCGTCGACGGCGTGGTGCAGTCCGACTTCACCGCCCTGTGCGTCGCGATCGAGGAGCTCGGCCGGGTTGACCAGTCGATCGGCATCACCCTGTCGGCGGGCGTCGGCCTGGGCATCAACCCGATCCTCACCTACGGCACGGACGAGCAGCGCGACACCTGGCTGCCCGACCTCGTCGCCGGGCGCGCGCTCGCCGGCTTCGGCCTCACCGAGCCCGATGCCGGCTCCGACGCCGGTGGCACCCGGACGACCGCCCGGCGCGACGGCGACGAGTGGGTCATCGACGGCGCCAAGTCCTTCATCACCAACTCGGGCACCGACATCACCTCGCTCGTCACCGTGACGGTCCGCACCGGCACGAGCGCCGAGGGCCGCCCGCAGATCTCGGCGATCATCGTGCCGAGCGGCACCCCCGGCTTCACCGTCGAGGAGCCCTACGACAAGCTCGGCTGGCACATCTCCGACACCCACGGGCTGTCCTTCGCCGGCTGCCGCGTGCCCGCCGACCACCTCGTGGGCGAGGAGGGGCAGGGCTTCCGTCAGTTCCTCAAGACCCTCGACGACGGGCGGATCGCGATCTCCGCGCTCGCCACCGGCCTGACCCAGCGGATGCTCGAGCTGTCGACGGAGTATGCCCAGACGCGCACCTCCTTCGGGCGCCCGATCGGGGCCAACCAGGGCGTGAGCTTCCAGGTCTCCGACCTCGCGGTCATGGCCGAGACCTCCCGCGTGCTCACCTACAAGGCCGCGTGGCTCAAGGACGAGGCCGACCGCGGCCGCCGCTCCGCCAAGGAGGTCGCCAGGGCGGCCTCGATCGCCAAGCTCTACACCTCCGAGGCGGCCGTGAGCGCCACCCGCATCGCGACCCAGGTCTTCGGGGGCAACGGCTTCATGGAGGAGTACCCGGTCGCACGCTTCTACCGCGACGCCAAGATCCTCGAGATCGGCGAGGGCACCTCCGAGGTCCAGCGCATGGTCATCGCCCGCCACCTCGGCCTGCCGGTCTGAGCGAGCGACGAGCGAAGGGAGCACCACCCGTGAGCACCTACCCTCTTGATCCCAAGGTCGAGGACGTCCGTCGCCGCATCCGCGAGGCCCACGAGGCCTCCGAGCGCCCGAGCGAGCAGGCCGCCGCCAAGCTCGAGGCGCAGGGCAAGCTCTACGTCCGCGACCGCATCGCCCTGCTCGTCGACGAGGGCTCCTTCGTCGAGGACGGTCGCTACGCCAACGCCCTCGCCCCGGGGCTCCCGGCCGACGGCGTCGTCACCGGCCGTGGCCTCGTCGACGACCGGCCGGTCATCGTCATCGCCAACGACCCGACGGTCAAGGCCGGCTCGTGGGGCGCCCGCACGGTGGAGAAGATCGTGCGCGCCACCGAGACCGCGCTGCGCGAGGAGTTGCCCGTCTTCTGGCTGGTCGACTCCGCCGGGGCGCGGATCACCGACCAGGTCGAGATGTTCCCCGGCCGCCGCGGCGCCGGCCACATCTTCCACAACCAGGTCGCGCTGTCGGGCCGGGTCCCGCAGATCTGCTGCCTCTTCGGCCCGAGCGCCGCGGGCGGCGCGTACATCCCCTCCTTCACCGACCTCGTGATCATGGTCGAGGGCAACGCGTCGATGTACCTCGGCAGCCCGCGCATGGCCGAGATGGTCGTGGGGGAGCGGGTCTCCCTGGAGGAGATGGGTGGAGCCCGCATGCACTGCACCGTGAGCGGCGTCGGCGACGTGCTCGTCGGTGACGACGCCGAGGCGATCGAGACGGCACGGCTGTGGCTGAGCTATCTCCCGCTCAGCTGGCGCAGCGACCTGCCCACCTACCTCCCGGAGGAGCCGGCGGTGCCCCTCACGGCCGCGACGATCCCGGAGCGCGAGTCACAGCCCTTCGACGTCCACGACGTCATCGACGGCCTCGTCGACGACGACTCCTTCTTCGAGGTCAAGCAGCTCTTCGCGCCCGAGCTCGTCGTGGGCCTGGGCCGGATGGCGGGCGAGACCGTCGGCATCGTCGCCAACAACTCCATGGCCAAGGGCGGCGTGCTCTTCACCGACAGCGCCGACAAGGCCGCGCGCTTCATCTGGCTCTGCGACGCCTACTCGATCCCGCTCATCTACCTCGCGGACGTCCCCGGGTTCATGATCGGCGTCGAGGTCGAGCGGGGTGGCATCATCCGCCACGGCGCCAAGATGGTCTCCGCGGTGGCCTCGGCGACGGTGCCGCAGTTCTGCGTCGTCGTCCGCAAGGCCTACGGCGCCGGTCTCTACGCGATGGGCGGGCCGGGCTTCGCGCCCGACGCGACGATCGCGCTGCCGACTGCCCGCATCGCCGTCATGGGCCCCGAGGCCGCGGTCAACGCGGTCTACGCCAACAAGATCGCGCAGGTCGAGGCCGACGAAGGGGAGGCCGCCCGCGACGCGTTCATCGCCGCCCGTCGCGCCGAGTACGAGGAGGACGTCGACCTCGAGCGCCTCGCCGCCGACCTCGTCCTCGACCAGGTCATCGAGCCGGAGGAGCTGCGGGGCGAGCTGCTCGCCCGACTGCGACACGCGCGGGGTCGCGACCGCCGGTTCACCGAGCGCCGTCGGGGGATCCCGCCCGTCTGACCTGGGGCGGCGACCGGGGTCCTGCCGTTCGCGCTGCGAGATCGCTCGCTCTTCCTTACCGTTGGGTAGCCACGTCCCCTGACGAAGGAAACACCCTGATGACGCGCTGGACAGCCCCCTTCGCCGCCGCAGCCTGTGCGATCGGCCTCGTCGCCACCGCCGGCTCCGCCGGCGCCGCCACCAACGACCCGCTCCGCCCCGACCTGTGGGGGCTCGACCAGGTGCACGCCGAGCAGGCCTGGTCCTCCGGCCGCGGTGCGGGCGTCGTCGTCGCCGTCGTCGACACCGGCGTCGACCTCGGTCACCCGGACCTGCAGGGTCGTCTCGTGCCCGGGGCCGACTTCGTCTGCGGCGAGGCCACCGGGTCCTGCGGCGACGGCAGCTGGCAGGGGCAGGACGGTGTGGGCCAGGACCCCGACGTCCACGGCACCCACGTGGCCGGCACGATCGTCGGCACGGCGGACAACGGCATCGGCGTCGCCGGCGTCGCGCCCGACGCCCAGGTCATGCCGATCAAGGTCCTCGAGGACGGCTCCGGCACCAACGAGGACATCGCCGAGGGCATCCGCTACGCGGCCGACCACGATGCCGACGTCGTCAACCTCAGCCTCGGCGGCCTGCCCGGCACGCAGATCTTCTCCATCCTCGGTCTCGACACGACGATGATGGACGCGATCCAGTACGCCCGCGACAAGGGCACGTTGACCGTCGCCGCGGCCGGCAACTCCTCGACCCTCGTCTGCAACGACCCGGCCTTCAGCAGCGACTCGATCTGCGTGGGCGCGACCGACCGCGACGAGCAGAAGTCCTACTTCTCCGAGCTCCCGGTGAAGCTCAGCGGCAAGGGCGTGGCCGCCCCCGGCGGGTCCGGCCGCCTCCTCGGCGGGGAGTGCTCCGACGACATCCTCTCCACCGTCCCCCGCGGCACCGGCACGGACGAGTGCGGCGAGGGCACGGACTACGCCGCCTTCGCCGGGACCTCGATGGCGACCCCGCACGTCGCCGGCGTCGCGGCGATCCTCTACGGACAGGGTCGTGACCTGGCCGACGTCGAGCAGGCCATCCTCGCCACCTCGCGCGACCCGCTGCTCGGCACCCGCGGCGGCTTCAGCCCGCTCTACGGCCGCGGCATCGTCGACGCCGAGGCGGCCGTCGCCTACCCGCGCGGCTGAGCCGATCAGGCCTGCGGCGCCGCTGACACCGTCCACCACGCCACGTCGAGGTCGGTGAGCAGGCGCCGCAGCAGCGGCAGGCACAGGCCGATGACGGTGCTCGGGTGGCCCTCGATCCGCTCCACGAAGGGGGCGCCCAGCCCGTCGATCGTGAAGCCCCCGGCCACGTGCAGCGGCTCCCCGGTGGCGACGTAGCCGTCGACCTCCGCATCCGACGCCCCGGTGAAGTGCACGCGTGCACTCGCCGGGGCGCCGGCCGTCCGGCCGGTGCGCAGGTCGATCACGTGGTGCCCGGTGTGCAGCTCGCCGGAGCGCCCGCGCATCGTGCGCCAGCGCTCCCGGGCCACCTCGGCCGTCCCCGGTTTCCCGTGGACCCGACCGTCCATCTCGAGGACGGAGTCGCAGGCGATGACCAGGTCGGTCCCGGGGGGCAGGCGATCGGCGACGGAGGCCCCCTTCGCCTCCGCGAGGAGCTGGGCCAGCGCGGCCGGGGACAGGTGCGGGTCACGCTGCCGGGCCGCCGCCTCGAGCGTCGGCTCGTCGACGTGGCTCACCACGACCTGCGGATCGATGCCGGCGGCACGCAGCAGGGCCAGACGTGCGGGGGATGCGGAGGCGAGGACGACTGAGGTCATGGCCACATCATCACCCAGTTGCCGCGAGATGACTGACGGGTAACATAGGGCCCACCACCACACCGACGATGTCGTCCGCAGGGAGCCACCACACCTGTCCGGGGGACCTCGACCCCTCCCTCGACGACAGGATGCGCATGTTCTCGACGACGAAGCGTGCCGTGGCCGCCTCTGCGGTGGCCCTGGCCCTCGGTCTGCCCCTCGCCGGTCAGGCCGGCGCCGACCACCGCGACGTCCCCGGTACCGCCGGTGCCCGGACGTTGACCGACACCCCCGAGCCACCCCGCCCGGCCTTCTACGAGCCGCCGGCGAGGATCCCGAGCACCCCCGGCACGATCATCCGCAGCGAGCCGGCCCCCTTCCTGCTCGACCCCTTCGGCCTGTCCTCGTCGGTGGTCACCGCGACGCGGGTCATGTACTCATCCACGGACGG
Source organism: Janibacter terrae (assembly GCF_039636765.1). Lineage (NCBI taxonomy): Bacteria > Bacillati > Actinomycetota > Actinomycetes > Micrococcales > Intrasporangiaceae > Janibacter > Janibacter terrae. The sequence goes on along the minus strand of NZ_CP144167.1, from coordinate 3,032,770 downwards.
CAGCGGCACCCCGATCGCGGTGACCGGCACGGTCTTCGTGCCGAGGACGACCTACGTCGGTGCCTCGCGGCGTCCGCTGATCTCGTACGCCCCAGGCACCCAGGGCATGGGCGACCGGTGCGCCCCGTCCCGGCAGATGGAGAGCTTCGTCGAGTACGAGGGGATCGGTGTCGCTCGTGCGGTGGGACGCGGCTACGCGGTGGGCATCACCGACCTCCAGGGCCTCGGCACGCCGGGGTCGCACACCTACATGGCCCGCGAGCCGCAGGGACGGGCGACGCTCGACATGGCCCGCGCCGCGCAGGACCTGCAGGGCAGCGGCCTCGACGCCAGGACCCCGGTCGGCCTCATGGGCTACTCCCAGGGCGGCGGGGCGGCGGCCGCGGCCGCCGAGCTGGCGTCCACGTACGCCCCCGAGCTGGACATCAAGGGCTCGGCCATCGGGGCGCCGCCGGCCGACCTGGCCGAGGTCGGGACCAACATCGACGGCACGACCTACACCCTCTTCGCGCTCTTCGCCACGCTCGGCGTGGCGGCGGCGGAGCACATCGACGTCACCGATCACCTCAACCCGGCGGGGCAGCAGCTGGCGAGCGAGGTCGAGGGTGCCTGCGTGTTCGACCTCCTCTCCTACGCCCACCTGGACACCTCGAGGTACACGACGAGCGGGCACAAGCTCACGGAGCTGCTCGAGGAGGAGCCCTTCGCGTCGGCGGTCGCGAAGCAGCGGATCGGGACGCTCGAGCCCAACGCCCCGGTGCAGATCAACCACGCGCTCGGCGACGACGTCATCCCGTACGCGGTCGGCAGGCAGCTCGGCAGTGACTGGTGCGACCAGGGCACGCGCGTCTCCTTCAACGCCGGCTTGACCCCGACGCACGTCGGCGGCATGGTCCCGCACGTCGAGAAGTCGATGCTCTTCTTCGAGGCGCGCTTCGCCGGTCTCAACCAGGCGAGCAGCTGCTGGCGCCTCTGACCGAGCGACGAGCGGTGCTCGGGCGAGACCTCCTCAGCCCCGCCCGAGCACCGCCGTGCGCAGGGTGTCGAGCCCGACGCCGCCGATGTCGAGGGCGCGACGGTGGAAGGCCCTGAGGTCGAAGGCGTCCCCCTCCCGCCGCGCCGTCTCCGCGCGCAGCTGCAGCCACAGGCGCTCGCCGATCTTGTAGCTCGGGGCCTGCCCGGGCCAGCCGAGGTAGCGGTCGAGCTCGAAGCGCAGGAAGCCCTCGTCCATGTTGGCGTGGGCCGAGAGGAAGTCCCAGGCCTTGTCGTAGGTCCACGCGCCACCACCGACCTCCGGCGGGGCCTCGAAGCCGCAGTGGACCCCGATGTCGAGCACGACGCGCGCGGCCCGCAGCGACTGCCCGTCGAGCAGCCCCATCCGGTTGCCGGGGTCGTCCATGTGGCCGAGCTCGGCCATCAGCCACTCGGCGTAGAGCGCCCAGCCCTCGCCGTGGCCGGAGGTCCACGACGCCAGCCGGCGCCAGCGGTTGAGCAGCTCCTTGCGGAAGATCGTCTGGCCCACCTGGAGGTGGTGGCCCGGGACGCCCTCGTGGTAGACGGTCGTCAGCTCGCGCCACGTGCCGAACTGCGTGACGCCCTTGGGCACCGACCACCACATGCGGCCGGGCCGGGAGAAGTCGTCGCTCGGCCCGGTGTAGTAGATCCCGCCGGTCTCGGTCGGGGCGATGCGGCACTCGATGGTGCGCACCGGCTCGGGGATGTCCAGGTGCGGGTCGAGCAGCTCGATCGCCTCGTCGGCGGTGCGCTGCATCCACGCGCGCAGGGCGTCGGTGCCGTGCAGCTGGTAGCGCGGGTCGGCGTCGAGCGCCTCGATCGCCTCCTTGACCGTGGCCCCGGGGCGGATCCGCTCGGCGACCGCCCCCATCTCGGCGCTGATGCGGGCCAGCTCCTCCTGACCCCAGGCGTACGTCTCCTCGAGGTCGACCTCCGCGCCGAGGAAGGTCCGCGAGTACAGCTGGTAGGCCTCGCGCCCGCAGGCGTCCGCCCGGGGCGCCAGGTCACGCAGGGGCTGCAGGCGCTCGGCGAGCTCCGCGAAGCCTGCTGCGGCGGCGTCCACCGAGCGCCGCAGGTCGGTGGCGACGGTCCCGGGTAGGGGGTCACCCCCTTCGAGCGTGGCGCCGGCCAGCAGGCCGACGAAGTACCCGTCGTCCGCGACGAGGTCCGCGCACTGCTCGATGCACCGGTCGTACTGACGACGGGGGGCGATGTTGCCCTGCGACGCGGCGGCGGCGAGCGAGTCGGTCCACTGCTCGAGGGCGGTGGGGACAGCGGCCATGCGGGTGGCGATCGTCGCCCAGTCGTCCACGGTGGCCGTCGGCATGAGGTCGAAGACGTCACGGACCGACTGCATCGGCGAGGCGATGACGTTGATCTCCTGCAGGTCCAGACCGGCGGCGTGGATCTCCTCGGCGAGCCCCAGACGCTCGCGCATCGCCTCGACGGTCACCCGGTCCACGTCGTCGGCCGGGGCCGCGGCGTCGAGCGCGCCGAGGGTGCGTCGGCGCAGCCGAGCTGCAGCCTCGAAGCCGGCCGGTGAGAGGTCGTCGAGCTCGCCGTCGTGCCCCGGCAGACCGAGGTAGGTCGCGGTGATGGGGGAGAGGTCGGCCTCGGCGTCGAGGTGGGCCTCGGCGATGCGGTCGATCTCGGTCTGCGGGCGACGCTGCTCGGTGGTCACCCGCGCGAGGCTACTCGTCAACCCGGTCATCGTGGTCCTGAGAGGATCGGGCGTGCACACGTTCCCCCCTACGGTCCCCGGAGTGACCTCATGACCCTCACCGCTGCCGCCGACGGCTCCGCCCTCGGCAACCCCGGACCCGCAGGCTGGGGCTGGTACGTCGACGAGGAGCGCTGGGACCTCGGCGGCTGGGCGCACGGGACCAACAACATGGGTGAGCTGACCGCGGTCCTCGACCTGCTGCAGCAGACCGCGCACCTCGACGAGGACCTGCACGTCATCTGCGACAGCAAGTACGTCATCAACTCGATCACCTCCTGGATGCCGGGGTGGAAGGCCAAGGGCTGGCGCAAGAAGGACGGCAAGCCGGTCCTCAACCTCGAGATCATGCAGGCGCTCGACGCCGCGATGGCGGGACGTTCGGTGACCTTCGAGTGGGTCAAGGGGCACGCCGGCCACGAGCTCAACGAGCATGCCGACCGGCTCGCCACGACCGCCGCAGCCGCGTGGGCGAAGGGGGCCGCCCCCGTCCCCGGACCCGGCATCCCGGGTGCCCGCTCCGGCACGGCCGAGACGGTGGTGGAGCGGGCGGTGCAGGACGAGCCGCTCTCGCTCTTCTGATCAGGGGCGGCGCAGGAGGGTGCGCAGGAGGGTCGGCAGGTCCAGGCCGGACCCGGAGAGGGTCACCGTGATCGGGTCGCCGGGACGGATCTCACCCGGCTGGACGACGCGGAGGTAGGCGCCGCTGCGTCCGTGCGCAGCGAAGCGCGTGACCCACCCGCGCTCGCCCATCCGCTCGGCGAAGGTCCCGCACGGCACGCGTGGCCCGCGCACCTCGAGGACGGCTGTGCCGACCTGCCAGCGGTCCCCGACCTCGGCGGCGTCGACGTCGAGGCCCGCCGTCGTGAGGTTCTCCCCGAACATCCCGGGCGGCAGCTCCTTGCCGAGCTCCCGCTCCCAGGCGTCGAGCTCCTCCCGGGCGAAGGCGTACACGGCCTGGTCCGAACCGCCGTGGTGCCGACCGTCGCCGACGTGGTCGCCGCAGACGCCGGAGACACCTGCACCGTCCTCGACGCGCTTGGGCCCCGGGTCGCTCACGCTGATGACCTCCACGGGCTGCTTGCCGATCCCGGTGGGACGGCCGCGGGGGATGCGCTGCACCATCGGTCGGCCGACGTTGACGGACAGGACCTGCGGCTGCGGTGAGGACACCGCGACAGGCTACGCGCCCCCTTCGCCCCGGACGTGACTCGCGGGTACGACACCCACTCGTGCGAGTCCGATGCTGCGTGGGCCCCGATTTCCGGGGGTGCAGTCGTGGGCGCCCCGACGAGTGGGCGTCGTACCCGCGGGTAACTGGGTCGTTCCTTCGATCTGGTCCTCAGCGGGGGAGGCCGGAGGCCACCCACCCTGCTCGCGAGGGGTACACCGGCGGGCGGACGAGCCGCTCCGGGGAGGACCAGGCCGAAGGGGGGCCCGCCGGGGCCTCTTCCGCGCCGCCGCCCAGGCCGCCGGACAGGACCGCGACGAGGGCCGCGACCTGCTCGGGCGAGGCATCGCCGAGGACCTCGATCCGCGGACCCGTCGGAGCCGTCGCATCGGTCTCGGGCTGCTCGGGTGCGCCCGTCACAGCGTGGAGCCGATCAGACGTCTGAGCCTGCGACGACGTCACAGCGGAATGTTCCCGTGCTTCTTGGGCGGCAGGGTCTCGCGCTTGGTGCGCAGGGCCCGCAGCGCGCGGCTGACGTTCATCCGGGTGTTGCTCGGCGTGATGACGGTGTCGATGTAGCCACGCTCGGCGGCGACGTACGGGTTCGCCAGCGCGTCCTCGTAGGCGGTGATGAACTCGGCGCGCGCGGTCTCGACGTCGCGTCCCTCGGCCTCGGCAGCGGCGAGCTGCTTGCGGTAGAGGATGTTGACCGCGCCCTGGGCGCCCATGACGGCGATCTGGGCGGTCGGCCACGCGAGGTTGATGTCGGCGCCGAGGTGCTTGGAGCCCATGACGTCGTACGCGCCGCCGTAGGCCTTGCGGGTGATGACCGTGACGAGCGGGACGGTGGCCTCGGCGTAGGCGTAGATGAGCTTGGCGCCGCGGCGGATGATGCCGTTCCACTCCTGGTCGGTGCCGGGCAGGAAGCCCGGCACGTCGACGAAGGTCAGGACCGGGACGTTGAAGGCGTCGCAGGTGCGCACGAAGCGCGCGGCCTTCTCCGAGGCGTCGATGTCGAGCGTCCCGGCGAACTGCATCGGGTTGTTGGCGACGACACCGACCGACTGGCCCTCGATGCGGGCGAAGCCGCAGATGATGTTGGGCGCGAAGAGCGGGTGCACCTCGAGGAACTCGCCGTCGTCGACGACCGACTCGATGACGGCCTTCATGTCGTACGGCATGTTGGCCGAGTCCGGGATGATCGTGTCGAGCGCGAGGTCGGTGTCGTTGACCGTCAGGTCGAGCTCGCCGCCGAAGGTCGGCGCCTGCTCGAGGTTGTTGCTCGGCAGGTAGGACAGGAGCGCCTTGACGTAGTCGATGGCGTCCTCCTCGTCGGTGCCCATGTAGTGCGCGACACCGGACTTGGTGTTGTGCGAGCGGGCGCCGCCCAGGTCCTCGAACTCCACGTCCTCACCGGTGACGGTCTTGATGACGTCGGGACCGGTGATGAACATGTGCGAGGTCTGGTCGACCATGACGGTGAAGTCGGTGACGGCGGGGGAGTAGACGGCACCGCCGGCGCAGGGGCCCATGATGAGCGAGATCTGCGGGATGACGCCGGACGCGTGGACATTGCGCTTGAAGATCTCGCCGTAGAGACCGAGGGAGACGACACCCTCCTGGATGCGCGCGCCGCCGGAGTCGTTGAGGCCGATCACCGGGCAGCCGATCTTCATCGCGAAGTCCATGACCTTGGTGATCTTCTCGCCGAAGACCTCGCCGAGGGACCCGCCGAAGACGGTGAAGTCCTGCGCGAAGACCGCGACCTGACGCCCGTCGACCGTGCCGTAGCCGGTGACGACCCCGTCGCCGTAGGGCCGGGTGGCCTCCTGGCCGAAGGCGGTCGACCGGTGGCGCGCGTACTTGTCCATCTCGACGAAGCTCCCCTCGTCGAGCAGGAGGGCGAGACGCTCGCGCGCGGTCTTCTTGCCGCGCGCGTGCTGCTTGTCGATGGCGCGCTCGGATCCTGCGTGCGCGACCTCGGCCACCCGACGCTTGAGGTCGGCGAGCTTGCCCGCCGTCGTGTGGATGTCGATGTCGCTGGGGACGTCGGTGCCACCGATCGCCTGCGCGTCAGTGGTCTCGGTGCTCTGGGACATGGGCGGCAGCCTAGCCTTGCCGACATGCCGGATCCGATCGACGTCCATCGTCTGACCGCGTCGTTGCGAAGGTCACACGAGTGGCCCGACGTGGTGCACCTGCACGAGACCGGGTCGACCAACGTCGTCGCCCTGGAGCGGGCCGAGCCGTGGGCCCCCGTGCTCGCCGAGCTGCAGACCGCGGGGCGCGGGCGGCTCGGCCGCCCGTGGCAGGAGGCGCGCGGCGCCGGGCTCGCGATGTCGGTCCTCGTGCCGGTCGTCCCCGACCCCGGGTGGCTGCCGCTGGCCGCAGGCCTCGCCGTGCGCGCCGCCGTCGCCGAGGTCGGGGTCCGCGCCGACCTCAAGTGGCCCAACGACGTCCTCCTGCCGGACGAGGACGAGCGCAAGGTCTGCGGCGTCCTGTGCCAGATGCGGCCCGCCGGTGACGGGATCGTCGTCGGCATCGGGATCAACGTGCACCACACCCGCGAGCAGCTGCCCGTGGCGACGGCGACCTCCCTTCGCCTCGCCGGCGTCGACGCGGACCGCACCGCGCTCGCCGCCTCCGTGCTGCTCCACCTGCGCCGCCTCCACGCCGACCTCACCGCCTCCGGCGACCGGGCGAAGGGGGTCCACGACGCCTACCGCCGCGCCTGCGCCACCATCGGCCGGGCCATCGAGGTGCACCGCCCGGACGGCACCGTGGAGCCGGTGACGGCCACCGGCGTCGACGACCACGGGCGCCTCGTCGTGAGCGGCGCGAGCGGCTCGGATACCGTGGCCGCGGGTGACGTGCAGCACATCCGCCCCGCGGGCACGTCCACCTCACCCTGATCCCGCCCGAGGCGACCCGTGGAGGTGCCGTTGTCGCACGACCCGCGCCACGCCGGCGCCCCCGACGAGGACGAAGGGAGCGGCCGCGCCGCCCTCGAGGGCTTCGAGCGCTCGCTGCTCGGGCGCCCCGCCTCCATGGGGCGCCGCGAGGTCTCCCGCATCGCCGGCGTGTCGATCCGCTCGGCCCGCAAGTTCTGGCACGCCATGGGCTTCCCCGTCGTCCAGGAGGGCGACGCGATGTTCACCGAGGCCGACCTCGAGGCGCTGTCCCGGGTCGCGACGATGGTGCGCCAGGACGACCTGCCCGAGGAGCTCGCCCTCAACATGACCCGTGCCATCGCGCGGACCATGGACCGGCTCGCGGCGTGGCAGGCCCAGCTCGCCACCGAGGAGGTCGCCCGTCAGCGCCACGGTGACGAGGACGCCGGCCCGGAGCCCGACCGGGCCCGTGACGCCGAGGCGGCCGCTGCCTGGATCACCGAGCTGGCCGACGAGCTGGAGCCGCTCGTGGTGTACGTGTGGCGCCGCCAGCTCACGGCGACGATCCAGCGCCTGCTCACGGTCGAGGAGGACGGCTCCCGGCCGTCGGTCATCGGCTTCGCCGACCTCGTGAACTTCACCTCGGTGGTGCGCCGGCTCACCGAGCGCGACCTCGCGCGGATGGTCCAGCGCTTCGAGGACCTGTGCACCGACATCGTCACCGCGCACGGCGGACGGGTCGTCAAGACGGTGGGCGACGAGGTGCTCTTCCAGACCTTCGACGTCGCGCCCGCTGCCGCCATCGCCCTCGACCTCGTCGAGGCGATGAGCGAGGACGACCTCCTGCCCTCCGCCCGGGTCGGCATGGCGCACGGCCCGGTCGTGCGGCGTCTCGGCGACGTCTTCGGCACGACGGTCAACCGCGCCAGCCGGCTCACCGCGGTCGCCCCGCCCGGGGGTGTGTACGTCGACGACGCCCTCACCCGGCTGCTCGAGCCGCTCAGCGGGTTCTCGACCCTGCCGACCCGTCGGCGCTCGCTCCGCGGCATCGGCGAGGTCGCGCCCAGCCGGCTCGTCCGCGTCACGGGTGTGCGACGCGCCGCCGATGTCACCGCGCACGTCCGCGGATGAGTTCCTATGATCCAGCCATGACACGAGTGCTGCTGGCCGAGGACGACACCGCCATCTCCGAACCCTTGGCCCGGGCCCTCATCCGCGAGGGGTACGAGGTCACGGTGCACGCCGACGGGCGTGACGCGCTCGATGCCGCGCTCAACCTGCCGCCCGACCTGCTGGTCCTGGACCTCGGCCTGCCGACCCTCGACGGTCTCGAGGTCTGCCGACGGCTGCGGGCGACGAGCTCCGACGTGCCGGTCCTCATCCTCACCGCCCGCGCCGACGAGGTGGACACCGTCGTCGGGCTCGACGCGGGTGCCGACGACTACGTCACCAAGCCCTTCCGCGTCGCCGAGCTCATGGCTCGCGTGCGCGCGCTGCTGCGCCGGCGCGGCGACGAGGTCGTCGAGGCGACCGGCCCGCTGCGCATCGACCTCGACAGCCGCCGCGTGTGGTTCCACGGCGAGGAGCTCGCGCTCACGGCCAAGGAGTTCTCCGTGCTGAGCGTGCTCGTGCGCGAGAGCGGGCGCGTCGTCACCCGCGAGCAGCTCATGGCCGAGGTCTGGGAGACCGAGTGGTACGGCTCGACCAAGGCCCTCGACATGCACATCTCCGTCCTGCGCCGCAAGCTCGGTGACGACGTCACCGACCCTCGGCACATCGCCACGGTCCGTGGCGTCGGCTTCAGATTCGACGCGTGACCTCCACGGGGCGGATCTGGCGGATCGTCCTCGCGGCGGTCGTGGCCGCGGCGGTCCTCACCGCGGTGGTCCTCGTCGCTGTCGCCGTGGCAGCAGCTGGCTTCGACGGCGTCACCGTCCTCGGCCTCGACCTCGTCGCGTGGGCCCTCGTCGCACCGGCCCTCGGGGCCGGGATCGCCGCGGGGATCACCATCCCCGTCGTGAGGTCCGTCGAGCGCCGCCGTGAGCGCGGCCTGCACTACATCCGCGAGCAGATCGCGGCGATCCGCGACGGCGAGGGGGCCCTGCCGCGCTCGGTCCACGGACTCCCCGAGGTGGACGCCACCACGGGAGACTTGGCGCGCCTCGCCGGGGAGCTGGCCCAGCAGCGCGCGCTCGATCGTGACTACGCCGCCGACGCCTCCCACCAGCTGCGTACCCCGCTCACCGCGCTGCTCATGCGCCTGGAGGAGATCAGCCAGATCGACGACCTGGAGGCCATCCGGGACGAGGCGGAGGTCGCGGTCACCCAGGTCGAGCGCCTCACGGGCGTCGTCGACACGATGCGCGACCGCTCGAAGGGGGACGAGGCCCTCCCGCAGATCTCCCTCGACTCCGTCCTCGCGGGCCTGCAGCGCGAGTACCAGCCGGCCTTCACCGCGGCCCGCCGCACGATGCGGGTCGTCGGGCCGCCCGGTCTGGCCGTGCGCAGTTCCCCGGTCGACCTGTCGCAGATCCTGCAGACCCTCATCGAGAACTCGCTCAACCACGGTGCCGGACGCGTGGAGATCGAGATGCGCGGCTCGAGCGGCTCGGTCGTCATCGAGGTGCGCGACGAGGGGGAGGGCATCCCGGCAGCGATCGCCCCGCACATCTTCGAGCGCTCGGTCACGTCGCACGGCTCCGGCCTCGGGCTCGGCCTGGCCCGCCAGCTCGCCGAGCGCAACGGCGGGCGGCTCGAGCTCGTGCAGGCCCACCCGGCGGTCTTCGCCGTCTTCCTCTCGGCGCCCGGCAGCCGCTGACCCGCGGGTCCGGCCCCCTTCGTCAGGCGATGTGGCGGCCGCCGCCCTCGAGCGGGGAGGTGTCCTCGTCCATCGGCTCGTTGGCGAAGACGAAGCGACGGTAGGTCCAGAAGCGGAAGATCGTGCCCACCCCGATGCCGATGACGGTGGCGACGTTGTCGGCGAGGCGCGAGGTGAAGTCGAACCCGTAGTGCGAGATGACGAGGCACAGCGTCGAGATGACGAGCGCGAGCCCGTTGACGACGAAGAAGAGGGAGACCTCGTGGTGCACCGGTCGGGACCGCCGGTGGGCGAAGGTCCAGCTGCGGTTGCCGAACCACGCGAAGAGCGTCGCCGCGACACCGCTGATGAGGCGGGCCGTCGTCACCTTGTCGCCGAGGACGGTGTGGGTCAGCAGGTTCATCCCGCCGAGGTCGATGACGAAGGACAGGGCGCCGATGACGCCGAACTTCGCCACCTCGTGCCAGACGGTGTCGACGAGGCCCGCCAGACCGCTCTTCCGCTGGGTCGGCGAGGGCGCGCCGGACGCGTCAGGGGAGGTGTCGGTGGGTTCGGACATCTCGAGCAGCGTAATCGGGGCACGGGCCGAAAGTGCGCACCGTATCCTTGCGCACGTGTCGATCCCCCCACGCGCCCCCGGAGGTTTTCCCGTCGTCGGCATCATCGGCGGCGGCCAGCTCGCCAGGATGTGCGCCGGTCCCGCCGCGGAGCTCGGCATCACCCTGGCCGTCCTCGCCGAGGCCGAGGACTCGTCGGCGGCGCTCGTCGCCCCCTTCGCGCCGGTGGGTGAGGCGAGCGACGTCGAGACGGTGCGCGAGTTCGCCCGGCACTGCGACGTCGTCACCTTCGACCACGAGCACGTGCCCGCGCCGGTCATCGAGGCCCTCCTCGCCGACGGCGTCGCCGTCCACCCCGGGCCCGCAGCGCTGCTGCACGCCCAGGACAAGATCGTCATGCGGGAGGCCCTGACCGCTGCCGGCGTCCCGTGCCCGCCGTGGACGGTCGCGACGGACGAAGGGGAGGTCCTCGCCTTCGCCGCGCAGGTCGGGTGGCCCGTCGTCGTCAAGACGCCGCGGGGCGGCTACGACGGGAAGGGGGTGCTCGTCGCCGACGGGATCGACGACGTGCGCGAGTGGCTCTCCGCCGCTGCGGAGCGTGGTGACCGGCTGCTGCTCGAGGCGCGCGTCCCCTTCGTCCGGGAGCTCGCGGTCCTCCTGGCCCGCAGCCCCTCCGGCCAGGCCGCGGTCTGGCCGGTCGTCGAGACGGTGCAGACCGACGGGATCTGCACCGAGGTCATCGCGCCGGCGCCCGACCTGGACCCCCGGACGGCCGCGTCGGCCACGGCCATCGGGCTGGACATCGCCGCCGCGCTCGACGTGACGGGGGTGATGGCGGTCGAGCTCTTCCAGCTGGCCGATGGCAGCGTCGTCGTCAACGAGCTCGCGATGCGCCCGCACAACTCCGGCCACTGGAGCATGGACGGCGCGGTGACCGGTCAGTTCGAGCAGCACCTGCGGGCCGTGCTCGACCTGCCGCTCGGCTCACCGAGGCCGCGTGCCGAGTGGACCGTCATGGGCAATGTCCTCGGCGGGGAGCCGACCGACCTGTACCCGACCTACCGGCACCTCATGGCCCGCGACCCCGAGCTCAAGATCCACCTCTACGGCAAGGGCGTGCGCCCCGGCCGCAAGATCGGGCACGTCAACGTCAGCGGCAGCGACCTGGCCGACCTGCGCGAGCGGGCCCGGCACGCGGCCGACTACATCCAGGGAGTGATCAGCGAATGACCGGTGACGACGCCTCGACCCCCCGCGTGGGTCTGGTCATGGGCAGCGACAGCGACTGGCCGACGATGGAGGCCGCGGCGCAGGTCCTCGAGGACCTCGGCATCGCCTACGAGGCCGACGTCGTCTCGGCGCACCGCATGCCGACCGAGATGATCGCCTACGGGCAGCAGGCCGCGGACCGCGGCCTGCAGGTCATCATTGCCGGCGCCGGCGGCGCCGCCCACCTGCCCGGCATGCTGGCGTCCGTGACGACCCTGCCCGTCGTCGGCGTGCCCGTCCCGCTGGCGCACCTCGACGGCATGGACTCGCTGCTGTCGATCGTGCAGATGCCGGCCGGCATCCCCGTGGCGACCATGGCGGTCGGAGGAGCGCGCAACGCCGGGCTCATGGCGGCACGGATCCTCGCCGCGGGTGAGGGCGAGGAGGCGGCCCGGCTGCGTTCCGCCCTGGAGACCTTCGCCGCGGACCTGTCCGCGCAGGCGCACGCGAAGGGGGAGCGCCTGCGCCGGCGGGTCGCCGCCGGCGGCTGAGCGCACCCCCTGCATTCCCCTATGGCTGCGAGCATCGTGACTGCGCCACCACCTGGGGTCTGACCCTTGCTTATGACCGGCCCTGCGGGTGCCCTCGCGTTGACGTGTCGGCCCCGGGTGGTGGCGTTCACCAGGCTGCTGGCCGGGTGGGCAGTGACCTGATAGGAGCCTGACTCGACCAGGGCCTCATCGCAGTCCTGTCCGCCCACTCCGGCCAGCTGAGCCATGGACAGCCCGCCCGGAAAGTGCGAGAGAGGATCCACAGCCCGATGCCCAGCATGCAGCTTCGGCGTGACGATGTCATCGTCGGCGTCGACACCCACAAGGACAACCACGTAGCGGTCGCGATCGACGGCTTTGGCGGCCGGCTCGGCGACATCGTCGTGCCCACCACCATCGCCGGGTTTGAGGAGCTCCTCGCCTTCTGTCTGGCCTTCGTCGGGTCGGCCGGTCGGCTGATCGGGTTCGGCGTCGAGGGCACCGGCTCCTACGGGGTCGGCTTGGCGCGCTACCTGCGCAACCACGGTCACGACGTCCACGAGATCGCCCGCCCAGCACGGGCCGCGGAACGTCGACTCGCAGGGAAGAACGACACCATCGATGCCGAGCACGCTGCACGCCAGCTCCTGGCTGGGCACGGGCTGTCGACACCCAAGACCGCCGACGGCGCGGTCGAAACGATCAGGCTGGTCAAGATCGCCTACGACGGTGCCGTTCAAGCGCGGACAACCGCGATGATCACGCTCAAGGCGACCCTCGCGACCGGGAGCGAGGCGTTGCGGGCGGAGCTGGAGACGCTCACCGACCACAAGCTGATCCTCGCGTGCGCGGCGCTGGAGGGTCCGACTCCACTGCCGCCCGTGCGCCGTGGCGCACCTGCCGTTGTTGTGCCGGGCGACCCGGATGTGGCGATGCGACACGTGCTGTCCTCGATGGCGAAGCGTTGGCTGGCGCTGCACGAGGAGGCCAAGGCTCACGCCGCATCAATGAAGGCACTCACTGCGGCCGCTGCGCCCCAGCTCGTCGAGGCCGTCGGCGTCGGCTACGACACTGCGGCACAGATGCTGATCACCGCCGGCGACAACGCCAACCGGATCAAGTCCGAGGCAGCGTTTGCCAAGATGTGTGGCGCGTGCCCGATCCCGGCTGGATCCGGCAAGACCAACAGCCGGCACCGTCTGTACCGCGGCGGGAACCGGCAGGCCAACGCCGCGCTGTATCGCGTGGTCATCGTGCGCATGCGCTGGCATCAGCCGACGATCGACTACGTGGCCCGTCGCACCGCCGAGGGCATGTCGAAGCGGGAGATCATCCGGTGCCTGAAGCGGTACCTCGCTCGCGAGCTCTTCCGCCTGCTGCCGGCCCCGGACGCCATCGCCAAGCCCGTTAATGGAGAGCTCGAAATCGCGGCCTAATCGACTTGACGATCTATAGGAGCATCAATGCAGACCTGAACCTGCATTGCCCTAGGGGAATGCAGGTTCAGCGGGTCAGCGCGAGGCGCCCTCGTTGCGCAGCTGGCGCCACTCGATCTTGGGGCAGGTGTCCATGACGACGAGCAGTCCCGCCTCGCGGGCCCGGTCCGCCGCGGCCGGGTCGACGACCCCGAGCTGCATCCAGATCGCGTCGATCTGCAGCCGGTCCTTGTGGGCGATCGCCTCGTCGACGACGGCACCGACGTGCTCGGAGCTGACGAAGAGGTCGATGACCTTGACGTCGCCGTCCGGGATGTCGCTGATCGTCGCGTAGCCCTGGTCCCCGTCGACGGTCTCGGCATCGGGGTGCACGGGGATGATCGCCTTGTGCATCTCGCGCTTGAGCCACCGGGCGACCCGGTGCGCGTCGCGGTCGGTGTTGTTGCTCAGTCCCACGACGACCCACGTGCCGGGGTCGGCGATGAGGCGCCGCATCGTCTCGGTGTCGTTCTTGTGCGTGAGGCTCATGGGTCCATCCAACGCTTCCGCGCCGCGGGAATCAACGGACCACGCCACTGGGCTGCCACGAGGCGTTGACCCACGTGGGCCATAATGCGGCGGGGCGTCCTTCCCCGGAACCAAGTGCAGTGAGGAACCACGTGACTACCAAGATCGCCGTCGTCGGCACGGGCTACGTCGGCCTGTCCATGGCCGTCCTGCTGGCGCAGCACAACGAGGTCGTCGGCTTCGACATCAGCGAGCGCCGGGTCGAGATGCTCAACTCCGGCCAGAGCCCGATCCACGACGAGGAGATCATCGACTTCCTCGCCCACCGCGACCTGGACCTGCGGTTCACGCTGGACAACACCGACGCCTACACCGGCGCCGACTTCGTGGTCATCGCCACCCCCACGGACTACGACCCGGACACCAACTACTTCAACACCAGCACGGTGGAGGGCGTCGTCGCCGACGTCATGCGTATCAACCCCGACGCCGTCATGGTCATCAAGTCCACGATCCCCGTCGGCTTCACCCAGGGCCTGCGGGAGTCGGCCGGCACCGACAACCTGATCTTCAGCCCCGAGTTCCTGCGCGAGGGCAAGGCGCTGCAGGACAACCTGCACCCCAGCCGCATCGTCGTCGGCGAGGTGAGCGAGCGCGCGCGGCGCTTCGCCGACCTGCTCGTCCAGGGCGCCGAGGACACCGACACCCCGGTGCTGCTCACCGACTCCACCGAGGCCGAGGCGATCAAGCTCTTCGCCAACACCTACCTCGCGATGCGCGTCGCCTACTTCAACGAGCTCGACACCTTCGCCGCCCGCCACGGGCTCAACACCCGCCAGATCATCGACGGCGTCGGGCTCGACCCGCGGATCGGCACGCACTACAACAACCCCTCCTTCGGCTACGGCGGCTACTGCCTGCCCAAGGACACCAAGCAGCTCCTCGCCAACTACGAGGACGTCCCGCAGAACCTCATGCAGGCCGTCGTGGACTCCAACCGCACCCGCAAGGACTTCGTCGCCGAGGACATCCTGCGCCGCAACCCGCGGGTCGTCGGCGTGCACCGCCTGATCATGAAGGCCGGCTCGGACAACTTCCGCGCCTCCTCCATCCAAGGGATCATGAAGCGCCTGAAGGGCAAGGGCGTCGAGGTCGTCATCTTCGAGCCGGCCATGGAGGAGGACGTCTTCTTCGGCTCCCGCGTCCTGCGCGACCTCGAGGAGTTCAAGGCCACGGCGGACGTCATCATCGCCAACCGCCGCACCGCCGACCTGGAGGACGTGGCCGACAAGGTCTACACGCGCGACCTCTTCGGGACCGACTCCTGACCGCGTTGAACACCTGTGCAAGCGCCGCCGGCACGCGGGTACGATCGCGGACGTGAGCGCGAACCCAGACTTCGACCTGTTCCGTACGTCCGAGGACCACGAGGCGATCCGTGAGGCCGTGAGGGCCGTCGCGGAGGCGAAGATCAAGCCCTTCGCCGCCGAGGTGGACGAGGAGTCGCGCTTCCCGCGCGAGGCCAACGAGGCCCTCATCGCGGCCGACTTCCACGCCGCGCACGTCGCGGAGGAGCACGGTGGTGTCGGCGCGGACGCGCTCGCGGTCTGCATCATCATCGAAGAGGTCGCGCGTGTCTGCGCGTCCTCCTCGCTCATCCCCGCCGTCAACAAGCTCGGCTCCATGCCGGTGATCCTCGGTGGCTCCGAGGAGCTCAACGCGCGCTACCTGCCGCGTCTGGCGAAGGGGGAGGGGTTCAGCTACGGCCTCTCCGAGCGCGAAGCGGGGTCCGACACCGCCGGCATGCGGTGCAAGGCCACCCGCGACGGTGACGACTGGGTCCTGAGCGGGCAGAAGGCGTGGATCACCAACGCCGGCGAGTCCGAGCTCTACACCGTGCTCGCGGTCACCGACCCCGACGGCCCGCGCGGCAACAACATCTCGGCCTTCGTCGTCGAGAAGTCCGACGAGGGCTTCGGGTTCTCGGAGAAGGAGCGCAAGCTCGGGATCAAGGGCAGTCCGACCCGCGAGCTGCACTTCGACCGGTGCCGCATCCCCGGTGACCGCATCGTCGGCGCCGAGGGCGAGGGGCTGAAGATCGCCCTGCGCACGCTCGACCACACCCGCGTCACCATCGGCGCGCAGGCCGTCGGCATCGCCCAGGGCGCCCTCGACGAGGCCCTGGCCTACGTCAAGGAGCGCAAGCAGTTCGGCAAGCACATCGCCGACTTCCAGGGCATCCAGTTCATGCTCGCCGACATGGCGATGGAGCTCGAGGCCGCCCGCCAGATGGTCTACGTCGCCGCCGCCAAGTCGGAGCGCCACGACGCCGACCTGTCCTTCTTCGGCGCCGCGGCCAAGTGCTTCGCCTCGGACGTGGCCATGAAGGTCACCACCGACGCCGTCCAGCTCCTCGGCGGCGCGGGCTACACCCGCGACTTCCCGCTCGAGCGGATGATGCGCGACGCCAAGATCACCCAGATCTACGAGGGCACCAACCAGGTCCAGCGGGTCGTGATGGCGCGTGAGCTCCTCAAGGGCCTGCCGACCTCACGCTGACCGCGGACCCGGGCAGGCGTCAGGTCTCGTAGGTGTAGAACCCGCGCCCGACCTTGCGGCCGAGCAGGTTGGCGTCGACCATGCGCTGGAGCAGCGGCGGGGGAGCGTAGAGCGGCTCCTTGAACTCGTGGTAGAGCGACTCCGCGACGGCCATGGTCGTGTCGAGGCCGATGAGGTCGGCGAGGGCCAGCGGGCCCTGGGGGTGGGCCGCGCCGAGCACGAAGCCCTGGTCGATGTCCTCGGCGGTGGCGAAGCCGGACTCGTACATGCGGATCGCGCTGAGGATGAAGGGGATCAGCAGGCTGTTGACGACGAAGCCCGCACGGTCCTGACAGGTGATGGCGCGCTTGCCCAGCTCGCCGTCGACGTAGGTCCGCGCCCGCTCGAGCGTCTCGTCGGCGGTCATGAGCGAGGGGACGAGCTCGACGAGCTTGAGCACCGGCACCGGGTTGAAGAAGTGCACGCCGAGGACCTGCTCCGGGCGCTTGGTGACGGTCGCGAGCTTCATGATCGGGATCGAGCTGGTGTTGGACGCGAGGATCGCGTCGGGGCTCTCGACGATCTCGTCGAGCTGCTTGAAGAGGTCGACCTTGGCGCCCTCGTCCTCGACGATCGCCTCGATCACCATGTCGCGGTCGGCGAGCTCACCGAGCTCGGTGACGACCCGGACGCGCTCGAGCACCGCGTCCGCGTTGTCGAGCCGGCCGCGTTCCTGCGCTCGGCGCAGCGACTTCTCGATCCGACCACGGCCCGCGTCGGCGCGTTCCTGGCTCGACTCGACGACGACGACGTCGGAGCCGGCGCGGGCGCAGACCTCGGCGATGCCGGCGCCCATGAGGCCGCATCCCACGACCCCGATCCTGTGCAGCGTGTTGTCCATGGAGGGCACGCTACCGGCGTGTGAGCGCACTCACGCACGCAGGTCCAGGTCCCGGAGGGTCAGGAGTCGTCCGGCTCTACGGTGATCGGCCGGTCCTGCCGCAGGTCCTCGAAGAGCTGCTTGGACTTCGCGTCGTCCCACTGCACGGCGGACCCGGCCGCAGTCGGCAGGTTGTTGTCGGAGACCGGGACGGTCACGGAGTTGCCCTCGCCCTTGGCGATGCTGCGGAAGGCCCAGAAGGAGCGCGCCGTCTCGAGCATCGAGTCATCCTCGCCGACGGTCAGCGCACCGTCGCTCTCCTTGCCGAGCGAGTGGACCCGCCACGGCTGGACCAGGTTGCCCGGGGTCGCGACCTTGCCCATGAGCGCGCCGAGGAACTGCCTCTGGCGCTTGGCCCGGCCGAGGTCGCCCTCGGGGTCGGAGTAGCGGGCCCGCACGTAGCCCAACGCGGTCGGGCCGTCCATGTCCTGGCAGCCCTTCTTGAGGTTGATGTGCGCCTTCGGGTCGTCCATGTCGTTCTTCACGCAGATGTTGACGCCGCCGACGGCGTCGACCACCTGGGCGAACCCGCCGAAGCCGATCTCCATGTAGCCGTCGAGCTCGAGGCCGGTGTTGTGCTCGATGGTCTGCCCGAGGAGCTTCGGCCCACCGATGCTGAAGGCGGCGTTGATCTTGTTCATCCCGTGCCCGGGGATCTCGACGTAGGAGTCGCGCGGGATCGACAGCAGGGTCGAGCGGTCGCCGCCGGTGTGCAGCACGAGGATCGAGTCGGTGCGGGCCCCGCCGGTGTCCTGGCCGGTGCCGAGGCGGTTGCGCTCCTTCGCGCTCAGCCCCTCCCGCGAGTCGCTGCCGACGAGGAGGACATTGCGTCCCTCGCCCCCGCTCGGACGCTCTCCGGCGGGGGTCGCGTCGACCTTGGCGACGTGGGACCACGCGGAGTTGACCGCCCAGACCATCGCGCCGCCCCAGACGAGGACCAGCACGAGCACGCACGCGAGGAAGGTCCGCATCGGACGCCGGCGACGCGTGCCGCCCGTCGGTCCGTCGCCCGCCGGCCGGGGGGCGGGTCGCCGCGGACCGCCGCCACCGGGGGGCGGACCCTGACGACGTGGGGTCTCACGGTCCTCACGGACGGGGCGCGAAGGGGGAGTCCCCGCGGGCATGACCCGCGTCCGGGGCTCCTCGGCCGGCCGGCGAGACGAGGCCGCCGCGGGGCGCGACGACGCCGCGCCCCGCGGGCGCGGGCGGCCGCTCGTCGGGACGTCGCCCCCCTTCGTCCCCTGGGGGCGTGGACGCGACCGCTTGCCGGTCGGGATGGCGCGCGCGGTCTCGTCGTCGCGACGACCCCTGCGGACGTCGAAGACCATCGGGTCGTCCTCGCCGCGCCGTCGAGGAGATCGGTCGCCGGGGGACCGACCGGGGCGGGAGGGGCGCTCAGACATGACGACGAGGATAGGAGCAATGACTGGGAGAGCGCAGGACGGTGGCGGCGAGTCCGCGGCACCGTCCGCGTGACCTTGTCCATACTGGAGCGCGTGCCTCCCCGCGTCAGTGTCGTCATGCCCGTCCTCAACGAGGAGCGCCACCTCGCCGACGCGGTCCGGATGGTCCTGCGCCAGGACTGGCCCGGCGAGCTCGAGCTGGTCCTGGCGCTCGGCCCGTCGACGGACGCGACCGACGAGGTGGCGGCCGGCCTCGCGGCCACCGACCCGCGGGTGCGCACCGTCGCCAACCCCTCCGGGCGCACCCCCGACGCGCTCAACGCGGCGATCGAGGCCTCGACCGGCGACGTCGTCGCCCGCGTCGATGCCCACGCGGAGATCCCGGTCGACTACCTGAGCCGGGCCGTCGCGGTCCTCGAGGAGACCGGCGCGGACAACGTCGGCGGGATCATGGACGCGGTCGGCACGACCCCGATGGAGAGCGCCATCGCCTGCGCGATGAAGAGCCCCCTCGGCGTCGGTGGGGCCCGATTCCACACGGGCGGGGGTGCCGGCGAGGCGGACACGGTCTACCTCGGGGTCTTCCGCCGGTCCGCGCTCGAGCGGGTGGGTGGGTACGACCCGCACTTCGAGCGGGCGCAGGACTGGGAGATGAACCACCGCCTCCGCAGCTCCGGCGGCCGGGTCTGGTTCACCCCCGAGCTCGTCGTCACCTACCGCCCGCGGCCGAGCCTGGCCCGGCTCGCCGACCAGTACCGCGGCTACGGCCGGTGGCGGCGGGTCGTCGCCCGGCGTCACCCGGGCACCGCCAACGCCCGCTACCTCGCCCCGCCGACGATGGTCGCGGGCACCCTCGCGGCGAGTGCGCTCGGTCTCGTCTGGCGGCCCGCGTGGGCCGTGCCGCTCGGCTACGCGGCGGCCGTCACGGTCGGCGGGTGGCTCATCTCGAAGGGGGAGGACCCCGCCGTGCGCGTCCGGGTCCCGGCCGCGATCGCCACGATGCACTGGGCCTGGGGTCTCGGTTTCCTCACGAGTCCTGCCGAACTTGGTCAAGCCCTTCCGGATCGGGGCTGAGAGGCGGACAATACGCCTCATGCCCCCCCTCTCGTCCGTGCGGTTCCGACGTGCCCTCGTCGCGGCCCTCGGCTCCCTCGCCCTGCTGCTCACCGCAGCACCCTCCGCCGCGCCCGCCGTGACCGGCACGACCGGCACGACCGCCAGCAGCGGCGCGGCCGCGGTGCCGTCGTCGTGGACCTTCTCCGGACGCGGCTTCGGCCACGGGGTCGGGATGAGCCAGTACGGCGCCTACGCCCAGGCCAAGGCCGGGTGGACGGCCAGGGAGATCCTCGCCTTCTACTACCAGGG
This sequence comes from Janibacter terrae, assembly GCF_039636765.1. Classification (NCBI taxonomy): domain Bacteria; kingdom Bacillati; phylum Actinomycetota; class Actinomycetes; order Micrococcales; family Intrasporangiaceae; genus Janibacter; species Janibacter terrae. Next base: position 3,012,671 of record NZ_CP144167.1, on the reverse strand, counting down.
CACGACCTACGACGCGGTGGTCGACACCCAGACGATCCGGGTCAACGTCGTGCGCGGCGCGAGCACGGCGAGCATCGCCGGCCTCGCGACGGGGACGAGCGGCGGCAGGCTGACGATCACCGCCGGCGGGCGCACGATGACCTCTGCCGCGGGCCAGACCGTCAGCCTGCGCCGCTCCTCGGGCAGTGTCGTGGCGACCTGCTCCGCCTGCTCACCGACCTCGGTGACCGGCACCTCCGTCTCGGTGACCTGGGACGAGTCCCGGACCGACCTGTCCGTGGGCGGGCGTCGCTACCGTCATGCCCCCTTCGTCGTGACGCCGACGCCGGGCGCGGCGACGCTCGAGGGGGTGCTGCACCTGCAGCTCTCCAGCGAGTACCTCGACCAGATCCGTGAGGTCCCGTGGTCCTGGCCCGACGCGGTGCTGCAGGCGCAGGCCGCCGCCGCACGCAGCTACGCGCTGCGCAAGGTCGCCGCCGGCGTCCGCTCCTCGTGCGCCTGCCACGTGACCGACGGCCAGGGCGACCAGGTGTACGGATCGGTGCCGACCGGGGCCGAGGCGGCCGCCTGGCCGCGCTGGCGTGCCGCGGTGGCCGTGGGGGGCGACCCGAGCACGGGGTTCGTCCCGCGGTACGGCGGCCAGGTCATCGAGGCGCTGTACTCCTCGTCCTCCGGCGGCCGCACGGTCGCCAACGAGGACGTGTGGCTCGGCGGCGCCCCCGTGCCCTACCTGCGCAGCGTCGCGGACCCGTGGAGCCTGACCGCGGACAACCCCCGGCGCTCGTGGACGACGACCGTGACGGGCAGCCGGGTCGCTGCGGCCTTCGGCCTGCCGGACGTCGTCTCGCTGCGGCTGTCCGACCGCTCGAGCGCGGAGACGGTGCGACAGGCCACCGCGACCTCCTCCTCGGGGGCGACGAGCACCCGCAGCGGCAACGCGATGCGGAGCGCGCTCGGGCTGTCGTCCGCGTCGATCCACCGGCCGATCTCCCGCGTCGCGGGCAGTGCACCGGCCGACCTGGTCGCGGCCTCGGCGCAGAGCGCCCCGAGCACCGCCGGCACGGTGGTCATCGCCAGCAGCTACGAGGCGGACGTCCCGCACCTGCTGATGGCCCGGCCGCTCGCCGGCTCGCTGCGCGCCCCGCTGCTGCTCAGCGGTCGCTCGTCGCTCACCTCGTCCGCCGTGCGCGAGCTCGACCGCCGCGGGGGCACCATCACCCGTGCCTACCTCGTCGCCGGCTCACCCATGGTCGGCAGCTCGGTCGTCTCCCAGCTGGAGCGACGCGGCATCACCGTCACGCGGGTCGGCCTGTCCGACCGGGACGCCACGGCCGCGGCCGTCGTCGACCTCATGGAGGCCACGGTCGGGGTGTCCACGGCCGCCGCCTCGACCCGTGACACGGCGCCCGAGGCCGGCGCCTTCTCGGCCGTGGCCGGCGTGCGCCGAGAGCCGATCGTCTGGGCCGGCGCGACGAAGGTCGGCTGGCGGGCGCGGGCCGCGCTCCAGCGCGCGGGCGTCCGCACGGTCCGGCTGCTGGGCCCGACGAGCCGCATCTCCGCCGACGTCGCCACGGACCTCACCGGCCGCGGGTTCCGGGTGACCCGGTTCTCCGGGTCGAGCGCCTCGCTCGTCTCCGCGCAGATCGCGGAGTACTTCCGCAACAGCTACCGGGGCGACACCGTCGTCCTCGCCCGCTCGACGAGCACGCGCACCTCGGACCCGGTCGCTGCCGCCGGCTACGGCCTGCCGGTCCTCGTCCTCACGGGCACCTCGGCGCCGGGGTCGGTGACCTCGCTCGTGCAGCGCAGCCCGCAGTGGCCGCAGGTGCGGGCGATGGGGTCGACGTCGAGGGTGACCTCCGCAGCCCTGGTCAAGGTGCGCGACGCCTGAGGCGACGCAGCGGGGACGACGAAGGGGGCCCGGGTCACGTGACCCGGGCCCCCTTCGTCGTGGTCGTGCTCAGTCGAGGTCGATGACGAGATCGGTGCCCGTCTTGTCGACGACCTCCTCCTGGGTCACTCCCGGCGCGAGCTCGCGCAGGACGAGGCCCTCGGGGGTGACGTCGATGACGGCGAGGTCGGTGATGATCCGCTGGACGACACCCTTGCCGGTGAGGGGCAGGGAGCAGTCCTGGACGATCTTGTGGGAGCCGTCCTTGGCGACGTGCTCCATCAGGACGATGACCTTCTTGGCGCCGTGGACGAGGTCCATCGCACCGCCCATGCCCTTGACCATCTTGCCCGGGATCATCCAGTTGGCGATGTCGCCGTTGGCGGCGACCTGCATCGCGCCGAGGATGGCCGCGTCGACCTTGCCGCCGCGGATCATGCCGAAGCTCGTCGCCGAGTCGAAGATCGAGGCGCCCTTGCGCAGGGTGACCGTCTCCTTGCCGGCGTTGATGAGGTCGGCGTCGACGGCGTCGTCGGTGGGGTAGGGGCCGACGCCGAGGATGCCGTTCTCCGACTGCAGGACGATCTCGACGTCGTCGGGCACGTAGTTGGGCACGAGCGTGGGCAGCCCGATGCCGAGGTTGACGTAGTCGCCGTCGGCGAGCTCGGCGGCCGCGCGCGCGGCCATGTCCTCACGGGTGAGTGCCATGGTCAGGCCCCTTCCTTCGTCGACGTGACGGTCCGCTTCTCGATGCGCTTGTCGGCGGCCTGCTCGGGCGTGAGCGGCAGGACCCGCTGCACGTAGATCCCGGGGAGGTGGACGGAGTCGGGGTCGAGCTCACCGGGCTCGACGAGCTCCTCGACCTCGGCGATCGTCACGCGGCCGGCCTGGGCGCACAGGGGGTTGAAGTTGCGCGAGGTGGTGCGGAAGACGAGGTTGCCGTGCCGGTCGCCCTTCCAGGCGCGCACGAGTGCGAAGTCGGTGGCGATGGCCTCCTCTAGGACGAACTCGTGGTCCTCGCTCGTCGTGCTCCCGTCGGCCTGGCGGCTCTTGACGGCGAAGGTGCGCGTCTCCTTGGCCGGCGAGGCAACCGAGATGTTGCCCTCGGCGTCGTAGCGCCACGGCAGACCGCCGTCGGCGATCTGGGTGCCGACGCCGGTGCGCGTCCAGAACCCGGCGATGCCGGCGCCGCCCGCCCGCAGCTTCTCGGCGAGGGTGCCCTGCGGGGTGAGCTCGACCTCGAGCTCGCCCGAGAGGTACTGGCGGGCGAACTCCTTGTTCTCCCCGACGTAGCTGGAGACCATCCGCCGGATCTGGCCGCCGGCGAGCAGGACGCCCAGGCCCCAGTCATCGACCCCGCAGTTGTTGGAGACGCACTCCAGGTCGCGCACCCCCTTCGCCTGCAGCTCGGCGATGAGCACGCTCGGGATCCCGCAGAGCCCGAACCCGCCGACCGCCAGTGTGGCGCCGTCACGGATGTCCGCGACGGCCTCGGTAGCAGTGGAGATGACCTTGTCCATGGGCGTCACCCTAGAGGTCCGGGGAGGCGGCGCGGGTGTGCTCGGCACACACCGTCCCGGGCGAAGGGGGTGCGCCCCACCCGTGCGTCGCCGCCGGTCACGGCGGTGAACCACAGGGACGTAATTCCACCAGTGGGTCTGGCGTGTCTGGTGTGACTCGTGGAATAAGAGTGACTGGCCTGATGTCTGTGAGCGCTGTGACGCGTGTGATCGGACGAGGGTCGCCACCGCCCTGATCGGGTTCCCCTGCCCGCTTCCACCAAGGAGCACCTGCGTGTCACGTTCCGTCCGCCTGGTTGGCGCCGCTCTCATCCCGGCCTTCACCCTCCCCATCGCCACGTCCGCCGTCGCACGCTCCGCCGACGTCCCGCCGCCGCCGGTCAACCGCAACCTGCCGAAAGAGCTGGACGTCGCCTCGCCGTACATCCCGCAGTCGGTGTGCGACCCCGATCCCAAGCCCGGTGTGACCGCCTTCGCGCGGCTCATGGCCAACCACTACGACGAGTTCAACTACGGCATCTCGCGGGCGTGCAACTACGGGCTCACCGAGCACTCCGAGGGCCGCGCGCTCGACTGGATGCTCAACGCCTACGACCCGCACGAGCGCGCCGTGGCCGACGGCGTGATCGCCTGGCTGCTCGCGCCCGACTCCGAGGGACGGCCGGCGGCGATGGCCCGCCGCTTCGGTGTCATGTACATCATCTGGAACCGCCAGATCTGGGGGACCTACCAGATGAGCACGGGCTGGCGGGCGTACAACGGCGTCAGTCCGCACACCGACCACATCCACTTCAGCTTCAGCTGGGACGGCGCCATGCAGCGCACGTCCTGGTGGACCGGCAAGGCGTGGACCGGTGTCACGACGACCCCCGGCGGCCCCTCGATGCCGATCCCGGACCCGACGGAGTACCCGACCCTGCGCGTCGGCTCGTCCGGCCCCGACGTCAAGCTCGCCCAGGAGGTCATCGGCGTGACCGCCGACGGTGCCTTCGGCCCGGCGACCCAGACGGCCCTGAAGACCTGGCAGCGCACCAACGGCGTCAAGGTCACCGGCGTCCTGGACGACGCCACGTGGAACCGGATGGTCCTCCTCGGCAAGATCCCCGCCCGCGGCTCCGACCAGGGCGGCGACCTCGCCCCGCACATGAAGACCTCGATCCGCCTGGGCTCCACCGGCGAGGCCGTCAAGGCCCTCCAGCGGGTCCTCGGCCTCAAGGTCGACGGCACCTTCGGCCCCGCGACCAACACTGCGGTGCGCAACTTCCAGAAGGACCGGCAGCTGCGGGTCGACGGCTTCGTCACGCAGAACGTGTGGAAGGCCCTGGCCGGCGTGCCCTACGTCAAGAACGGCACCGTGCCGAAGCCGAAGCCGGAGCCCGAGAAGGACCACGTCCACCACCCGACCGTCGCCTCCCCCAAGGCGCCGGCCGCCCCCACGGGCGCGGTCGTCGTCACCAAGACCCAGTTCGCTGCGGTGAAGTCGACCGTGCTGGCCAGCGGTGCACGCGGCGGCTCGGTCAAGGTGCTGCAGCGCGCGCTCGGCGGCGTCGCCGTCGACGGTGCCTTCGGCAGCGGCACGGCCCGCGCGGTCCGCAGCTTCCAGCGCGCGGCCGGCCTGTCCGCGACCGGCGTGGTCGACGGGAAGACCTGGGACGCGCTCGAGGCCCGGGAGTACCCCTTCCTCCAGTACCGCAGGACGGTCCTGAAGCCGGGGTCGACGGGCTACCCGGTCAAGGTGCTGCAGACCTACCTCGGCGTCCGGGCCGACGGAGCCTTCGGCACCTCGACGCGGGACGCCGTGCGCGCGCTGCAGGGGCGCCACGGCCTGGCCCGCACCGGCTACGTGGGCGGCGTGACCTGGCAGGCCCTCGAGCGCGAGGTCCGCGCCCGACGCGCCGGCTGACCCGCATGCCCGACGAGGGCGTCGCCGCCGATCAGGCGGTGACGCCCTCGCTGCGTGCCCGGCGGGCGAGGGTCGCCTCGTCATCCTGGCCGAGGTGCACGACGAGCGAACCGTGCTCGGACCACACGGCGAGGGCGGTGCGCAGCAGCGCCTCGGGGGAGGGGTCGACGAGCTGGACGCGCGCCCCCTTCGACCCGGTGCTCCCGACCGTGCTGCCGCCGGTGCTCACGACGCGTGCGTAGGTGGCCTGCTCGCCGCCCACCCGCAGCGCGACGTCGTCGCCCTCGGGCTCGGCCCAGGGCGTGAAGTGGTCGCCGTGCGAGGCGAGCTCCGCCGCCTCGTCCATGACACCGTCACGGACCTCGACCGCGGCCCAGCGGGCGAGGGCGGCCCGGGTCACGAGGACGGCGGGGCCGTCGTCCGGGAGCCGCTCCGGGTCGTCGGTGACGACGAGGTCGGCGGCGGCCGGGTCCTCGAGGTCGAGGACGGCGCCGACGGACCACACCGCCCAGGCCCAGTAGAGCAGCCGCCAGTGCGGCCGCATCGCGACGTGCACGACGGAGCCGGGCTCGATGTCCCACTCCTCCTGCAGGGCGTTGGCCGCCTTGCTCACCCAGGTGCCCAGGACGCGCCCGGACAGCTCCACGCGTTCGCCGGCGGTCGGGCCGGGCAGGTCGTCGTAGCAGGTGATCCGCGGGGCGGCGGAGTCGGCGGCGTTGATCGCGGCGAGGACGTCGGCGGGGGTCGGCATGGACCCAGCCTACGAAGGGAGGTCACCCGCGCCGGATACCGTGGCGGCCGTGACGACCCCGACCCCACGCCGTGACCTCGCCCCGGCGCTCGAGCGGGTCGTCGTCGGCGCCGGGCTCTGGCTCGTGCTCCTGGGGTTCCTCGGGGCGGTCCTCGCCCGGCTCGGGGTGTGGGTCCCGGTGATCGGGTGGGCGGCGGCGGTCGTCACCGCCGCGGTCGCCGTGCGCCTGTCCCGCGCCGTGCCCCGGCCGGCTGGTGCCGGCCTCGGTCCCGTCCCGGCTGCCGCGCTCGTCGTCGGCGTGCTCGCCGTGACCGTGTGGACCGGCGTGACCCACTCCGAGCAGGTGCTCCCACGGCGTGACTCGGCGAGCTACCTGCAGGCGACGATCTACCTCGCCGAGACCGGCAGCCGACCCGTCGCGATCGACCCCGAGAGCATCGGTGGCCCCGAGACGCTGAGGGAGGAGGGGCTGACGCTCGAGGCTCCGGCCTTCTACGGGACGGGGTCGCCCGAGGACCCCACGGTCCAGCCGCAGTTCATGCCCGGCCCCGCCGTGGCGTACTCCCTGCCGTGGTGGGCCGGGGGAGCCACCGCCACGCTGTGGGCCCCGGCCGTCGCCGGTGGCCTCGCCCTCCTCGCGCTCGGGCTGCTCGTCGCGCGGACCGTCTCACCGCTCGCCGCCGCGCCGGCCGCAGTGCTCGTCGGCGCCTGCTTCCCGTGGCTGCACACCGCCCGGTCCACCTACTCCGAGCCGCTCGCCGCGCTGACCCTCGGGGCGGGGTTCCTCGCCCTGACCCTGCTCGTCCGCGCGGCCGAGGACGCTCCCGTCGGCGACGTGCCGCCGGCCTGGACCCGCTCGGCCGCCCTCCTCGCCGGTGCCCTCGTCGGGGGCACCTCGATCGTGCGCATCGATGCCCTCCGGGAGACGATGCTCCTCATCCCCGTCGCCGCCCTGCTCCTGGCCCGCGGGCGCGGCTGGGCCCGGCCGCTGCTCGTCGGCGCCGTCGGCACGACGCTCGGGGGGTTCGCGGTCGCCGGCGTCATGAGCTGGCGCTACCTGGGCGAGATCGGCAGCTCGCTCGTCCCGCTCGTCGGGCTCGTCGTGCTCATGTCCCTCGGCTGCTGGGGGCTGCTGCGGCTCTCCCGCCGCGGGTGGTCCGTGCCCGTGTGGTTGTCCACCCGCCTCCCGGTGCTCCTCGCCGCGGGCGTGGTCCTCGTCGGGGTGCTGCTCTCCCTCCGCCCGCTCGTGCAGGTCACCCGTCAGGACCCGCGCGACCCCGGCGCGATGTACGTCGCGCGGATGCAGGCCGAGCTCGGCCTGCCCGTCGACGGCGGGCGCACCTACGCCGAGCACTCCGTCGACTGGCTGGCCTGGTGGGTCGGGCCGGGCACCCTCGTCGTCGCCCTCGTGACCCTCGCCGCGCTCGCCCACGTGCTCGGTCGCTGGTGGACCGGGGGAGGGCGCCTGCCCGCCTGGGGCGCCGCCCTCGTCGTCGCCACCGGCTCGACCCTGCTCACCCTCGTCCGTCCCGGGATCACCCCCGACCACCCGTGGGCCGACCGTCGCCTGCTCGTCGCGCTCCCGCTCGCGCTCGTGCTCGCGGTCGCCGGGGCGTCCTGGGCGGCCCGGCAGGCGCGGCACCGTCGTGGCTCCGTCATCGGGGGAGCGGTCCTCGTCGCCCTCCTCGCCGTCACCGCCGTGCCGACCGCCCTCGCGACGTGGCCGCACCGCTCCGAGCGCGTGGAGCAGGGAGGGCTCGCCGCGGCGGCGACCTACTGCGCGGCGCTCGAGCCCGGCGACGTCGTCCTCGCCGTCGACGACTGGGCCGTGAACCACTGGACGCAGGTGACCCGCGGCATGTGCGGCGTCCCGGCGATCGCCACCACCGGCCGCCTGCGGGACGACCCCGACCGGGTGCTCGCCGCGGCGCAGCGGCTCGACGAGCGGGTCCGGGCCCGCGGCGGACGGGTGCTGCTCGTCGCGCACCGAGAGCCGCAGACCCTGCAGCGGCTCGGCGCGACCGACGTGCGCACCGTCCTCGACACCACGCTCATGGAGGACCCGCACGTGCTGACCGAGCGCCCCGAGCGCCTCGACCCGCTGCGCCTCACCGTGTGGACGGGACGCGTCCCGCGATGACCCCGGCAGGTCGCATAGGCTGCCCGCGATGAGCGCGCACCTCGCCCCCGATCCCGGCGACCGTCCCGGTGACGCCTCGCTGAAGATCGCCGTCGTCGGTCCCACCCACCCCTACAAGGGCGGCGTGGCCTCGCACACGACGACCCTCGCCCACGAGCTCGAGGCCGCCGGCCACGACGTGACGCTCGTGTCGTGGAGCCACCTCTACCCGAGCTTCTTCTACCCGGGCGAGCAGTCGGTCCCGAGCCAGGGGGACCCGGACGTGCCCCCCTTCCCCCGCACCGTCCGCGCGCTGTCGTGGGCCCGGCCGGACACGCTCCTGAGCGCGGGCCGGCGGCTGCGGGACGTCGACCTCGTCATCGTCGTCCACGTCATCCCGCCGGTCGTGCCGCTGCACCTCATGCTGCTGCGGGCCGCCGGCGTCGGGCGCACCGCGATGTCCGGACGGGGCCCGCGCAGCGTCGTCATCGCGCACAACGTCCTGCCGCACGAGCCGCACCCGGGTGACGCGGCGCTCATGCGGACCCTCTTCCGGCGCGTGGACGCCGTGCTCGTCCACTCCGCCGAGCAGTCGCGCCTCGCTCGCGAGCTCGACGCCGACCACGTCGTCGTCACCGACCTGCCGCCGCACCTGCCCGGTGGTGACCCCGCCCCGCGCCCCGCGCACCGCGGCCCCGCCCGGCTCCTCGCGCTCGGCCTGGTGCGGGGGTACAAGGGCATCGACGTGCTGATGCGGGCCATGCTGCGCGTGCCGGACGTGACCCTGACCGTCGCCGGCGAGATCTGGGGCGACGCGGGCGAGGAGCTGCGGACCCTCGCCGAGCACCGTTCCCTCCGCGACCGCGTGCGCATCCACAGCGGCTACGTCCCGGCCGACCGGATCGCCGCCCTCCTCGCGCAGCACGACGTGCTCGGCCTGACCTACCGCAGCGCGACCGCGAGCCAGAACGTCCTGCTCGCCCACCAGCACGGCCTCGCGGTGCTCGCGTCCGACGTGGGGACCTTCGGCGACCAGGTCACCGACGAGGTCGACGGCTACCTCGTGCCCCCGGCGGACGAGGACGCGGTCGTCGCCGTCCTCGAGCGGCTGCGCGAGCCCGCCGAGGTCGAGCGCATCCGCGCCGGCGTCACCCCTCCCGACCTGCACGCCCCGTGGGCCCGCTACGTCGGCTCGCTCGAGGCGCTCGCCGCCGCGGACCTGCCGGCCGACCCCACGGCCCGCCCGGTCGTGCGCCGGCGCTCGCGCCTGGGTCGGGTCGCCGACCGCGCCGAGGACCTCGTGACGCTCGCCAGGCTCGCCCGTGACCGTCGCCGACCGCGGCTCGACCTCGGTCGGGCCGACTTCCCGTCCTGGCTGCGCGCCACCGACGTGCTCGCGCACGACGAGGAGGCCGTCCGCGCCCGTGAGCTCGCCCGCGAGCTCGGCCTGCCCCGCGGCGGCGACGCGATCGCGGAGTGGGCCGCCCTCGGGGCCCTCGGGGTGCTCGTCGGCATGCGTGACGACCGGCGGCGCGAGGCCCTGATCATCGACGCCTCCGGCGCGGGGTCCCCCTTCGGGCGGTGGGCCCGGGCCGCCGGCTACGTGCCCGTCGAGGTCGAGCTGCGGGGCGCCCGGTCGTCGATGACGCTCCTCGACGTCGACACCGCGACCCTCGACCTCATCACGCGCCTGCACCCCGACGACGCGTCCGCCGCAGACATCGACGAGACGCTGACCCAGGCGGGCTGGGCGCTGCGCGCCGGCGGCCTGCTCTGCCTCACCCTGCCCGTCGGCGGCAACGGGAGCGACGTCGTCGGCGGGGCGGCCGACCTGCGGGCGGTCGTCGCCCGGGCCGCCGACGCGGGCTTCACCCTCGTCGGCGACGTGGACGGGGACCTCACCGCCCGGCTGCGCCACGCGTCCAGGGTGAGCACCGAGCCCGAGGCCGCCCACGCCCTCGTGCGCCTCACCTTCGCGCGGCGATGAGCGCCCCCGCGCGCCGCCCGCGCAAGCGGGTCCTCGACGTGCTGCGCATCGGCTTCCTGCTGCTCGTCCTCGTGGTGGTGGCGATCGCGCTGCGCTCCAACTGGGAGGAGGTGCGCGGCGACCTGCGCCGGATCGGTCCGGTCACGCTCCTCGCGGCGACGGCGCTGTCGCTGCTCTCGCCCTTCTTCACCGTGCTCGGCTGGCGCGTCCTCATGGCCGACCTCGGATCGCGGCTGCACATCGCCCCCGCGAGCGGGGTCTTCTTCGTCGGGCAGCTCGGCAAGTACCTGCCGGGGTCGGTGTGGTCGGTCGTCGTCCAGACCGACATGGCCGCGCGGCTCGGCGTCCCCCGACGGCGGACGGCGGTCGTCGGTCTGCTGTGCATCGCGCTGTCCGCGCTCACCGGCATGATCGCGGGCCTGCCCGCGCTGCCCGTCCTGCTCACCCGGGGCGAAGCCGTCATCCCGTGGTGGTCGCTGCTGCTCATCATCGGCGTGCTGGGGGCGCTGCTGTGGCCGCCGGTGCTCAACCGGGGCATCCGCACCCTCCTGCGACTGCTGCGGCGCGAGCCCCTCGAGCACGACCTCACGCACGCCGCCGTCGGCCTGTCCAGCCTGTGGTTCACCTCGTCCTGGCTCACCGGCGGACTGGCCGTGTGGGTCATGGCCCGCAACGTCGCGCCCGACGACGCCGACGCCTCGCGGTTGCTGCTCGTCGCGGTCTCCGGGTACCTCCTCGCCGCCGGCATCGGGATGTTCAGCATCGTCGTGCCGGCCGGCGTCGGCGTGCGCGACGGCGTGCTCGCCCTGCTCCTCGCGACCCAGATGCCCTTCTCCGCGGCGACGGCAGTCGTCGTCGTCGCGCGCTTCCTCACCGTCCTCGCCGACGTCGTCTGGGCCGCCGTCGGCTGGCTCTGGGCGAAGTCGCACCACCTGCTCCCCTCGCCCCCCGGCTCGGCCCCGACGGGGCCGGACCCCGCCCCGTAAGGTGATCTCCCATGTCTGACTCCACCTCCTCCGGCCAGGTCGCCGCACCCCCGGGTGGTCGCCTCCTGGCGCTCGCCAAGCGCGCCGCCGAGCACGCCCTCTGGGGCCGCGTCGCGGTCCAGCGGCGCCTCGAGGCCAGGGCGAAGGGGGATCGTCCCGCGCCGACGACCGTCGCCCCGACCGGTGTGCTCACCGACGCCGCGACGTGGCGGCGTGCGGTCGACGAGGCCAAGCGCCTGCGCCTGCCGCTCCACCGTGACCTGCCCAAGAACTGGGACGCCCTCGGTGCCGTCGGCGCCGTCCTCGACCTCGTCGACGACGGGACGCGCAGCGCGCGGGTCATGGACGCCGGCTCGGCGCGCTACTCGCCGGTCCTGCCGTGGCTGCGGCTCTACGGCTTCGGCTCCGCGCCGGGCTCGCTCATCGGGATCAACCTCGAGTTCGGCTCGCAGGTCACCCGCGACGGCGTCGTCTTCCGCTACGGAGACGTGACCGACACCGGGTTGCCGAGTGGCCACCTCGACGCCATCACGTGCATGTCGGTCATCGAGCACGGCGTGCCCCTCGAGGGGTTCATCGCCGAGTCGGCGCGGCTGCTGCGCCCCGGCGGGGTCCTCGCGGTCTCGACCGACTACGACCAGGACCCGCCGGACACCACCGGCAAGGAGATCTACGGGTCGCAGGTCCACATCTTTTCGCCGACGGAGATCCGCGACCTCGTGGCGCTGGCCGAGCGGCACGACCTCGAGCTCGTCGGCACCCTGGACGACGCGGGCCTGGCGCACACCGAGCGACCCGTGCACTGGACCAGGGTCGACCTCGACTACACCTTCATCCTGCTGACCTTCCGCCGCCGCTGACCGGCACCGGATGACCACGCACCCGGGAGCGACGGTCCGGCGGCACCGCCCGCCCGCGCCGGTCGACCTCGCCCTGGTGCTGCCCCCCTTCGTCCGAGGGTCGGGTGACCCGACGAGCCTCAGGGGCCGCGACGGCTGGTGGTTCGGCTGGACGACGCCCGACGGCCCGGTCACCCTCCACCTGCGCGAGGCCGGGGCCGAGGTCCTCGCCTCGGCCTGGGGTGCCGGCGCGGGGTGGATGCTCGAGCGCCTGCCGGACCTCGTGGGGGGCCGGGACGACCCGAGGGGGTTCACGCCCCACCACGACCTCGTCGCCCGCGGGTGGCCGCGGATGCGGACCTGGCGGGTGCCGGCCAACGGGCTCGTCGCCCAGATGCTCGTGTGCTCGGTGCTCGAGCAGAAGGTCACCGGCCGCGAGGCCTTCAGCAGCCAGCGCCAGCTCGTGCGCCGCTTCGGGTCGCCGGCGCCCGGGCCGGGGGAGGAGCTGGGGCTCGTCTGCCCGCCGAGTGCCGCGGACTGGGCCCGCATCCCGTCCTGGGAGTGGCTGCGGGCGGGCGTCGACGGGGCCCGCTCGCGCGTCGTCGTGCGGGCCATGGGCGTGGCCGGACGCCTCGACGAGTGCGCGGACCTGCCGCTGACGCAGGCGCACGCCCGGATGCGCTCGTTGCCGGGGATCGGCGTCTGGACGGCCGCCGAGGTGGCCCAGCGGGCGCTCGGGGACGCGGACTCGCCGAGCTTCGGCGACTACCACGTGGCCAAGGACGTGACGCTCGCGCTCGACGGTCGGGTGGGCGACGACGACCGCATGGCCGAGCTCCTCGCCCCCTACGCCGGCCACCGGTACCGCGCGCAGCGGGTCGTCACCGCCACCGCCGGCCACCGGCCCAGGCGTGGGCCGCGCCGCTCGCTGCCCACGCACCTGCCGACGCGGTTCTAGCCGCGCCCCACGGCGCCCCGGTCAGGGGCGCAGGCCGAGCGCGAGGTCGAGGGCGTCGGCGGCCACCAGCTCGGCGGACCGACCGAGGTCGACCTGGCGCGTCGCCCAGCGGGACCCGCGCGCCGGCGCCCCGTCCGCGGGCGCGAGCCAGCCCGCGAGGAGGTCCTGGTAGAGGCCGGCGACGCCGGCGGAGGTGGGCTCGATACCGACCGCGGCGAGCGAGGGCCCGAGGGACGCGAGGGCGGGGCTCACGCCGACGACGGGCGCCGACGTCCCGCGCAGCGCGTCCCGCACACCGGGGACGCCGAGGACGATGCCGACGGACAGCACCGGGTCGCTCGGCGGGAGCAGGACGACGTCCGCGGAGCGGAGGGCGTCGAGCACGCCCGGGGCGGCGGCCGCGCGGTCCATGCCGGCGACGACGAAGCGCACGGCCGCCGGCGCGCCGAGCTCGTGCCGCCACCGCTGGACGTGGACCGCCTGCTGGCCCTCGGCGCCGTCCAGGACCGCGTGGGTCTCGACCGGGACGTCGCTCATCGGCAGGACCCGCACGTGGTCGGGCAGCCCGGCGCGCACCGCGAGGCGCGCGGTGACCTCGGTCGGTGTCGCGCCCTGACCGAGCCACGCGGTCCGGGCGAGGTGGGTGGCGACCTCGCGGTCGGTGACCGGGTACCACTGCGGGTGGACGTCGAGCGCGACGAGCTCGTCGGCGACGACCGAGGACGGGTCGGCGGGGGAGCCGCCGAGCTCGGCCAGCAGGGCATCGACGTCCGGCTGGACGCGCAGTCCCCACAGCGTGAGGTCGTCCCCGGTGTTGGCGATGACGGTCACCTCGTCGTCGCCGGCCCGATGACGGAGGTGGTCCAGGAGACCGCGGACGAATCGGGCGCCGGCCGGCCCGCCGGAGATCACGGTGATGCGCATGGGGCACATGGTCTCAGCCGCCGCCGGGGAGGGCGAAGGGGAGGGGAGACGGGGCGACCGTTCGCCGCTCCATACCGTGCTCGGCTTGACGACGCACGCATGACACGCATGTAATTACAGACGTGTCGTCACCCCGTCGTCCGGGAGCGGCATGGGACCAAGGGTCGAGGTCGAGGAGGGACCATGCACGAACTTCAGCTGATCACCGGTGACGCCACCGACGACACGGAGCTGTCCTGGCAGGAGCGATCGCTCTGCGCCCAGACGGATCCCGAGGCGTTCTTCCCCGAGAAGGGCGGATCCACCCGCGAGGCGAAGAAGGTCTGTGTCGGGTGTGACGTCCGCCAGGAGTGCCTCGAGTACGCCCTGGCGCACGACGAGCGCTTCGGCATCTGGGGCGGGCTGTCCGAGCGCGAGCGGCGCAAGCTCAAGAAGCGCGCGGTCTGACCGTCGGCGAGGTCGTGACGCAGCCCAGTCCCACGCCCTCCGCCACCCCTTCCCGGCGGACGACGGCGCCACCGGTGACCGTGACCGCGGTCGTGGTGGCGCGCACCAGGGAAGGAGCCGGACAGGTCCTCAGCGCCCTCCTCGCGCAGGACCGCCTCCCTGACCGCCTGCTCCTCGTCGACGGCGCGATCGGCGGTCTGGACGACCCGAGCGACCTCCTGGCCCCGGTCGACCGCGCCGGCATCGACGTCCTGACGACCACCCTCGGACCCCGGCGAGGGCTGCGCCGGATCCTGCCGGCGATGATCGACAGCCTGCCGCGGGCGGACGTCGGCCGGGACCTCGTGTGGATCCTCACCTCGCGGACCCGCCCGCACCCCGAGGCGCTGCGCCGCCTCGTCGCCGCGACGGGGCGGGGCGTCGGCATGGCCACCCCCAAGCTCGTCGACGAGGCGGACCCGAGCCGCCTCGTCCGCTTCGGCCTCCAGGTGACGCGGTCGGGACGCATCGTCCCCGATCCCGTCGCCGGGACGACCGACCAGGGCCAGTACGACGCCGATGTCGACGCGGTCGCGGCCCCGCTCGAGGGCCTGCTCGTCGACCGGGCCACCTACGAGCTCCTCGACGGCCACGACCCGGCCCTGGGCGACTTCGGCGGCGACCTCGACCTCGGCTGGCGCTCGCAGCGCGCCGGGCGGCGCGTCGTCCTCGTGCCCGGAGCCGCCGTCGCGGTCCGCCCGACCGCAGCCGAGCGCCGCCCGGGCGCGGAGCACCGCCGTCAGGCGAGACGCGCCGCCCTCACCCGCGCGCACGTCGTCACCGCACCCTTCCTCGCCCTGTGGATCGCCGTGTCCAGCCTGCTCGTCGGCCTCGGGCTGGTCGTCCTGAAGCGGCCCGGGCTGGGGGCGGAGGAGCTCGCGAGCATCCCCGCCACGCTCGACCCGCGTCGGTTGCGCTCCCGCCTGCGTGGCCACGCGCCCCGCGAGGTGGCCAGGGGCGACCTCGACTCCCTCTTCGTCACCTCCGCCGATGCCCGTCGCCGACTGGTGGACGACGCGCGGGGGAGCGCCCGGCGGCACACGGGCGTCGAGGCCCGCTCGCTCGAGGTCGAGCGCGGTGGGCGCTGGCTCACCCACCCGCTGCCCTGGCTCGTCATCGGGGTCACCGCCTTCTCGGCGTGGTCGGCCCGGCACATCACCGGTGAGCTGCGGCACCGACCGGACGCCGGTCTCGTCGGGGGCGAGCTCGCGGGCGGTCGGGCCACGGCCGGGCAGCTCTGGGACTCGTGGTGGATGGCCTGGCACGGCCAGGGCTGGGGTGACGGGGCCGAGCAGAGCCCGGCGCTCGTCGTCCTCGCCGCGCTCGCCCGGCTCGTCGGCTGGATCCCCGGCCTCGGCTCCGGGCAGTCGCCGGCGGGTCTCGTCCTCGCGCTCCTCGTCATCCTGGCGCTCCCGGTCGCGGCCGTCGTCGCGTGGTCGGCCACAGCCACCTTCACCGACCGCAGGTGGCTGCGGGCTGCCGCGGCGCTCGCGTGGGTGACGACCGTCCCCGCCGCGCTCGCCGTGGGCGAAGGGCGGGTCGGTGCCCTCCTCCTGCTGGTCCTGCTGCCGCGTGTCGTCGCCGGCGTCGCCCGCGCCGCCCGGGGGTGCTCGTCCTTCAGCGACGGCGTGCGGACGGCCCTGTGGGCCACCCTGCTGGCGACGGTCGCCCCCTTCGTCCTGCCGGTGCTCGTCGTCGTCGGGGTCGCGCTGCTCCTCGTCGGCGACGCGCGTCGACGGGTGCGGGGCATCGTCCTCGCGGTCACCCCCGTGCTCCTCCTCGGGCCCTGGTTGCTCACCCTGCGTGACCACCCGCGGCGCCTGCTCGCCGGATGGGGCCTCACCGACGCCCCGGTGACCACTCCCGCGCCGCAGCTCGCCCTCGGGCAGCTCGACGGCGGCGCCGCGACGACGTGGTGGACCGCCGCGATCCTCGCCCTGGGGCTCCTCGCGCTGCTCGTCCCGGGCCGCCGGCCGGGTACCTGGGTCGCGGCCGTCGTCGCGCTCGCCGGCCTCGCCGCGGCCGTGGCCGCGCCCCGCGTCGTCATCGGCTACCGCCCCTCCGGGTCCGTCGACGCGGGCAGCGAGATCACGCCCTGGGCCGGCACCGGGCAGATCCTGCTCGTCGGGTCGGTGCTCGTCGCGGTGCTCCTGGCTGCCGACGTCCTGCCCGCGCGACTGCGCTCGGGTGGGCACCGGCGCTGGCTCGTCCTGCCGGCGCTCGCCCTGCCGGTCGCGGCCATCGGCAGCGGGGTCGTCGTCGGCCAGCACTCCTACGGCGACGACCTGACGACCTGGCGCGACCCGCGGCCGCTCGTCGCCGTCGCCGCCGCGGAGGGTCCCTCGGCCTCCCGCACCCTCGTCGTGGAGCCCGCTCCCGCCGGCATCCGCTACCGGCTCGTCGGTGCGGAGCCGGGAGAGCTCGTGCGCGACCTGCCCCCCGCCACGCGTCCCGTCCCCGGCGAGGAGCAGGTGGCCTCCGCCGTGGCCCAGCTCCTCGGGGTCGGCGAGGGCGAGGGCTCCCCGGGCGACGTCCTCGCGCGGCACGCCGTCTCGCACGTCGTCGTCGTCGACCCCAGCGAGTCCCAGCGCCGCCTCGTCGACGCCGCGCCCGGTCTGGCGCGCCTCGGCTCGAGCGCGGGCTCGATCACCTGGGCGGTCCGCGCCGAGGAGACCGACGGCGCCCTCCCCTCCCGGCTGCGGGTCACCTCGCAGGACGGCAGCCACCCCGTCCTCGCCTCGGGGGCCCACGCCGACACCGACGGCCCGGTCGAGGTCCCGAGCGGGGAGGAGCTCGTCATCGCCGAGTCCCTCGACTGGAGCGACCGCGTCGAGGTGCGCGCCGACGGGCGCCGGCTGCAGCCGCAGACCCACAGCGCCGTCCCGACCTACGAGCTGCCCGAGCGCACCGACGAGGTGAGCGTCGCCGTCGGCGCCGGCCACCCGTGGTGGAAGGTCGGTCAGGGCGTCGCGCTGCTGCTCGCCCTCTACCTCGCCCTGCCGACCGAACGGCGCGTCGAGCCCGACGAGGAGGAGCAGCGATGAGCCCGCGCCCCGCCCGCTCGACCTGGCTGCCGGCCGCCGCACGCGTCGTCGTGGTGGGCGCCGCGGCGACCGGCGTCGTCCTCGGGGCCGACCGCCTCGGCGCGGTGGCCCCCCAGGCGTCCCCGCCGGTGGGGGCGCCCTCGATCGCGACGAGCCTCACGAGCACGTACTGCCCGGGTGACCCCTTCGCCGGTGTCGAGGGCGCGCCCGACGTCGACCTCACGGGCGGCGTCGTGGCCCACGCCGCACCCGCGCAGGTGCTCGACGGGGTCATCACCCCGCCCGGCGAGCCGGGCACGATCACGGTCGAGGACCTGCGGGGCGAGCCGGCCCCGACCCCTGACGCCGAGCCGCGCAGCGGACCGACGAGCGAGTCGACCCGCGACCTGGGGTCGCGCCCGGTGCGGGTGCGCGCCACGCAGGAGCGGGCCCCGGGGCTCGTGGCGACCGAGGGCTTCGCTGCCTCGGGCGAGAGCGTCCAGGGCCTGGCCGCGCAGCCCTGCGGCACCGCGACCGCCGACGCGTGGCTCGTCGGCGGCGGTGGCGACAAGGGCGGCCAGGAGCGGCTCGTCCTCACCAACCCCGGGGCCAATCCCGTCACGACCCGCATCGAGCCCGTCGGGGCGAAGGGGGAGGACCGCGGCCGCTCCGTCGTCGTCCCCGCGCACGGCCGCAGCGTCGTCCTCCTCGACGCGGTCGGCGGGACGGACGCCCCGCAGGCGGTCCACGTGAGTGCCACCGATGGCCTCGTCGTCCCGACCCTCGTCGACCACCACACCGACGGGCTGACGCCCGCCGGGGTCGAGCTCGTCGGGCCGACCGCTGCCCCCGCGCGACGACTCGTCGTCCCGGGCAACGCCAACGGCGCACGGCGGGGCATCGTCCTCGCGGCGCCGGGTGACCAGGACGCGGTCGTCGAGGTGCGCGCCGTCGGCGAGGAGCGGGCCCGCAGCGCCGGCGTGCGCACCATCCCCGCGGGCCGGGCCGTCGACGTCGCGCTGCCCGAGTCGCCGGGCGTGCACTCCTGGGTCGTCGAGTCCGACGAGCCGGTCGTGGCCGCCGCCCACGTCTCCACCGAGGACTCCGGCGGGCGCAGGGACATGGCCTGGTCGGTCGCCACCCCCGCCATCGGCACCCTCGGGGGAGCGGCCCTGCCGACCTCCCCCTCGAGCGACGTGCGGCGCTTCGTCGAGGTGACCGCCGACGAGGAGGCGGCCACCGCCGACCTGCTCGTCCTGCGCGACGGCGAGATCACGACCCGCGAGGTCGACCTCGAGGCCGGCCGCAGCAAGGCCCTGTCGATCGGTCGGGCGAGCGCCGTCTGGGTGCGTCCGACGGACGGTCGTGTGCACGCGGCGGTCCTGCTCATCGGCAGGGAGCAGGGCGCCGGGGCCGAGACGACCTCGATCCCCGTGCTGCCCTCGCGCGTCACGGTGCGCGACGTGCCGGTCGTCCAGGGCCGCTGAGGCTCGCTGCGGACCCGGGGGGCGGTCATCGGCGCTCGGGGTCCACCTCGTCCGGGTCGACGCCGAGCAGGAGCGCGACCTGCTCGACCATCACCTCGTGGACCACGTCGACCGGGTCGCTCCCGCGCGCGATCGTCTCGACCGGTCGCCGGTAGACGACGATCCGGGCGGGCAACCTCCCTTCGGCCGGCCACAACCTGGCGAGGGGGACCCCCTCCTCCCAGCGGGCCGGGTCGGACGGGGGGATGTCCTCGACGGCGAACTCCACGTCGTCCCACCGTCGGCCCAGGACCCGGCGGAAGCGCTGCGCGGTGTCCACGACGAGGTCGTCGAAGGCCTCTGCGCGGGTCGCCATCGCCGGCACGGCCGGCTGGGCGAGCGGTCCGCGCAGGCCGCGGCCACGACGATCCCGATGACGACTCACCCTCCCGATCGTAGGTGCCCCGGTGCGGCGTGGCGTCACCGATCCTCTCCTGCGTGGCCTAGCCTGCACGGGTGACCGTCTCCCGCCAGTGCTCCCGTGCCGCCTGCGCACGACCGGCCTCCGGGACCCTCACGTACGTCTACTCCGACTCCACGGTCGTCCTCGGGCCCCTCGCCACCTACGCCGAGCCGCACGCCTACGACCTGTGCCAGGACCACGCCCAGCGCCTCACCGCGCCGCGCGGCTGGGACGTCGTGCGGCTCTCCACGGACCAGCCCGCCCCGGCCACCTACGACGACCTCGTGGCCCTCGCCGAGGTGGTCCGTCGGCGCCCCGAGCCGATGACCGACTCGGAGCGGACCCGCGGCATCGCCACGACCGCGCGTCCGGAGCCCGCGAGCGTCACCGAGACCGGTCGGCGCGGCCACCTGCGCGTGCTGCGCGACCGCGACTGAGCGCCCGACCCGGCGCTGCAGGACCGGCGCACGCCCGGCACGCGGTCGCGAACTAGGCTGCTGCCCGTGACCATCCAGCTCGCCGACTTCGTCAAGGCCTACGACGTGCGGGGCCTCGTGCCCGACCAGCTCAACATCGACGTCGCGCACGCACTGGGCGCGGCCTTCGCCGAGGTCGTCGCCATCGCCGAGGGCGCCCCGGCGGTCGTCATCGGCCACGACATGCGCCCGAGCTCTCCGGAGCTCGTCGACGCCCTGGCCCGGGGCATCACCGCCCGGGGCGTCGACGCGATCCTCATCGGCCTGGCCAGCACGGACGGGCTCTACTACGCGAGCGGGGCCCTCGGCCTGCCCGGTGCGATGTTCACCGCGAGCCACAACCCGGCCCGGTACAACGGCATCAAGTTCTGCCGCGCGGGCGCGCGGCCGGTCGGCCAGGAGAGCGGCTTGGCGCAGGTCCGCGACCTCGCCCAGGAGCACCTCGACGCGGGCGTCTCGGCCTTCGACGGCGTGACGCCCGGCGCGGTCACCGAGCGCGACGTCCTCGCCGACTACGCCGCCTTCCTGCGCGGTCTCGTCGACCTGTCGGGCTCGCGCCCGCTGCGGGTCACGGTCGACGCCGGCAACGGCATGGGGGGGCTCACCGTCCCCGCGGTCCTCGGGACGCGCTCGGGCCTGCCCGAGCTGCCCCTGACGATCGACCCGATGTACTTCGAGCTGGACGGGACCTTCCCCAACCACGAGGCGAACCCGCTCGACCCCAAGAACCTCGTCGACCTCCAGGCGCGCGTGCGCAGCCACGGGGCCGACATCGGCATCGCCTTCGACGGCGACGCCGACCGGTGCTTCGTCGTCGACGAGCACGGTGACCCGATCAGCCCGAGCGCGATCACCGCGATGATCGCCCGGCGCGAGATCGCCCGTGAGGTCGCTGCTGGCCGCGACCTTGCGGAGATCTCGATCGTCCACAACGCGATCACCTCCGCCGCGGTCCCCGAGATCATCGGCGAGGACGGCGCCCGACCGGTCCGCACGCGCGTCGGGCACTCCTACGTCAAGGCCGACATGAGCGAGCACGACGCGGTCTTCGGCGGCGAGCACTCCGCGCACTACTACTTCCGCGACTTCTGGTTCGCCGACACGGGCATGCTCGCGGCGATGCACGTGCTCGCCGCCCTCGGGGAGACCGACCGGCCCCTCAGCGAGGTCATGGCTCCCTTCGAGCGGTACGTCGCCTCCGGCGAGATCAACTCCACGGTCGCGGACGCCGCCGCCGTCACCGAGGTGGTACGCGGGCGCCACGTCACGGACGGGGCGGTCGTCGACGAGCTCGACGGCCTCACCGTGACCCACCCGGCCACCGACCGCGAGCCGATGTGGTGGTTCAACCTGCGGCCGAGCAACACCGAGCCGCTGCTGCGCCTGAACGTCGAGGCCGCCGACGAGGCGACCATGGCCCGGGTGCGGGACGATGTCCTGACGACGATCCGGGAGGCATGACCATGAGCGAGTCGACCATCGAGCCCTGGCTGCGGGAGATCCTGCGCTGCCCCGCGTGCCGCGCCGAGCTGCGCGACGAGACCGGGGCACAGGGGCCCGAGCTGGTGTGCACCGGTCCGGACTGCGGTCTGGCCTACCGGGTGGACGAGGGCATCCCCGTCCTCCTCGTCGACGAGGCACGACCGCGGGCCTGAGGCGATGCCCCCCTTCGACACCGGGCTCCTCGACAACGACGGGCGTCGCGCCGCCGTCGACACGACCGACATGCTGCGAGCCCTTGCCGGCGCCGGCGCCCAGGTGCGACGCGCGCTGACCCTGGCGGCGGAGACCGATCTCGCGAGCGTCACGGCGGGGGAGCGGCCGCGTGCCGTGCACGTCGCCGCCGTCGGCGGTGCCGAGACGGTCGGGACGGTCCTCGACCTGCTCGTCTCGCGCAGCGGCCCGGTGCTCCTGACGGCCGACGGGTCGGGGCCGCTCCCCGGCTGGGTCGGCACGCTCGACCTCGTCGTCGCGATCTCCCGCTCGGGCCGCGCCGAGGGGCCGGTGCGCCAAGCGCGCGAGGCCGCGCGACGCGGCGCCCACGTCCTGACGATCGGTGCACCCGACAGCCCGCTCGCGGAGGCCGCCCACGCCGCCCGCGGCCTCCACCTGGCCATGGACCCGGGGGTGGGCCACTCGCGGACCGCGTTGTGGGGCATGGCCGCCCGTGCCGTCCTCGGGGTGACGGGGAGTGGTGTCGTCGACATCGCCCCGAAAGTGCTCGCAGGGGTCGCCGACCGGCTCGACGAGCAGGCGGAGCGCTTCCGGCCCGATGCCGAGCACTTCGTCAACCCGGCCAAGGTGCTGGCCGCCGACCTCGCGGACGTCGCCGGCGTCGTGCTCGGGGACGGCCCCGTCACGGGGGTGGCCGCGCGCCGCACGAGCGCGATGCTCGCGCGGACGGCACGCACCCCGAGCACCTGGGGGCGCCTGCCCGACTCCGCCGCGCAGGTCGTCGCCTGCCTGTCCGGGCCGTGGGCCCGCGGGCGGCAGGCGCCCGACGGTGGTCGGGACATCTTCGCCGACCCCTACCTGGACGGCCCGTCGGGGCCGCAGCTCGGGCTGCTGCTCCTGCGGGACCCCGTGCCCGCGGACGACGCCGACCCGATGGAGGTCGAACGGCACAACACCGCGCAGTCGGTCGCCGACCACGCCCGCACGACCGGGGTGCGGGTGCTCGAGCACACCGCCCGCCCGGGCCACGACCTCGAGCGCCTCGCGGAGCTCGTCGCGCTCACCGACTACGCCGCGACCTACCTCGCCATCGGGCACGGGCTCGACCCGGCCACCGCCCCCGGCATCTCCGACCTCCACCTCCCACGGAAGGCCACCGAGTGATCGACGTCGACATCGCCGTCATCGGCAGCGGATCGGGCAACAGCCTGCTGACCGATGACCTCGCGGACCGCACCTTCGCGATGATCGAGGGCGGTGACGTCTTCGGGGGCACCTGCCTCAACGTCGGGTGCATCCCGACCAAGATGTTCGTCCACGTCGCGGAGATCGCCACGGCCGTGCGCGAAGGGGGACGCCTCGGCGTCGACGCGACGCTCGAGCGGGTGCGCTTCACCGACGTGCGCGACCGCGTCTTCGGTCGGATCGACCCGATCGCGGCCGCCGGTGAGGCCTACCGCCGCGACGACGAGGACGTCCACCTGCTGCGCGGCCACGCGAGGTTCACGGGACCGCGGACCCTGTCGGTCGAGATGCCCGACGGCAGCACGCAGGACGTGCGGGCCGGGCAGGTCGTCATCGCCACCGGGTCGCACCCGGTGGTCCCTGACGAGCTGGCGCAGGCGGCCGCCCGCGCGGGGGTCACCCTGCACACCTCCGACAGCGTCATGCGGCTGCCCGAGCTGCCCGGGCGGATGCTCGTCATCGGTGGGGGCTACATCGCCGCCGAGATGGCGCACGTCTTCTCCGCCTTCGGCACCCAGGTGGTCCTCGCGGTGCGCAGCGACACGCTGCTGCGCCACCTCGACGAGGACATCTCCCGGGCCTTCACCGCGGCCGCGCGCGAGCAGTGGGACGTGCGCAGCGGGACGACCGTCACGGACCTCACTCGCGACGAAGGGGGCATCACCGCCACCCTGTCCGACGGGTCGAGGGTCGAGGTCGACGCCGTCCTCGTCGCCGCTGGCCGGGCACCCAGCACGGACGACCTCGGGCTCGAGGCGGCCGGGGTGGACGTCCACGACGACGGCCGCGTCGTCGTCGACGAGTACGGCCGGACCAGCGTCGACGGCGTGTGGTCCCTCGGGGACGCCAGCTCCCCCTTCCAGCTCAAGCACGTGGCCAACCAGGAGGCCCGCGCCGTGGCGCACAACCTGGCGCACCCGGACGACCTGCGGGCCTTCGACCACGACGCCGTGCCGGCCGCCGTCTTCACCCACCCCCAAATCGCCTCGGTGGGCCTGACCCAGGCCGAGGCCGTCGAGCGGGGCATCGACGTCACCGTCAAGGTGCAGCGGTACGGCGACACGGCCTACGGCTGGGCCATGGAGGACACGACGAGCGTGTGCAAGGTCATCGCCGACCGGCGGACCGGCGCCCTCGTCGGGGGGCACATCCTCGGCCCCCAGGCCTCCACGCTCGTGCAGCCGCTCATCCAGATGATGGCCTTCGACCAGCCCGTCGCCGACATGGTCCGGGGTCAGTACTGGATCCACCCGGCCCTGACCGAGGTCGTCGAGAACGCGCTGCTCGGCCTCGAGCTCAACCCGGCCGAGGACGTCCTCGAGTCGCCACCGATGGCGTGAGCGTCTCGGCGTGGCTGGAGGCCGGGCGCCGGCGTGTGCTGGCTACGCTGTGCACGTGCTGACGACCCACGTGACCCCCGGGCCCCTGCGATGAGCGGCGGCCTCGTCGCGCTCCTCGACGACATCTCCGTCCTGGCCCGTGCCGCAGCGGCGTCCATCGACGACGTGGCGGCCGCCTCCGGCCGGGCGAGCGTCAAGGCCGCGGGCGTCGTCGTCGACGACACCGCCGTCACACCGCGCTACGTCGAGGGCCTGGACCCCAAGCGCGAGCTGCCGATCATCAAGCGGATCACCATCGGCTCGCTGCGCAACAAGCTCGTCTTCATCGTCCCGGCGATCCTGCTGCTCAACGCCTTCCTGCCCTGGCTGCTCTCGCCCCTGCTCATGCTCGGCGGCACCTACCTGTGCTTCGAGGGCGCCGAGAAGATCTGGGAGAAGATCGCCGGGCACGACGACGGTGCGCACGCCGAGCCACGGCCCGCCGACGAGGAGACGATCGTCAAGGGTGCGGTGACCACGGACTTCATCCTGTCCGCGGAGATCATGGTCATCTCGCTCAAGGCCGTCCTGGACGAGGGGCTCAACGACTCCTTCTGGTACCTGCTCGCGGTCATGGTCGCCGTGGCCATCGCCATCACGTTCGTCGTCTACGGCACCGTCGCCCTCATCGTGAAGATGGACGACATCGGTCTGGCCCTCACGCAGAGGGAGTCAGGCTTCGCGCAGACCCTGGGTCGTGGCCTCGTCACGGGCATGCCCAAGCTGCTCACGGTGCTGTCCGTCGTCGGCGTCGCCGCGATGATCTGGGTCGGTGGACACATCATCCTCGTCGGCCTCGACGAGACCGGCTGGCTGCCGCAGCCCTACGAGCTCGTCCACCACCTCGAGGAGGTCGTGCACGAGGCGACCGGCGCACTCGGGGGTGCGCTCGGCTGGTTGACCAACACCGTCGCCTCGGCGATCCTCGGTGGCCTCGTCGGTGCCGTCGTCGTCGCCGTCATGCACGTGCTGCCCTTCGGGAAGAAGGACGAGGGCGCGCACGCCGCGCACTGACGCGACCCGCGCACCGGGGCCCAGCGCCTACACTGCTGTGAGCCGGCGTGGGTGATGCCCCGCGAGAGCCCAGAAGGGCCGCGCCGGGTCCGATCCCACACCTGTCACAGGAGTTTCACGTGTCCTTCGACTACAAGGTCGCCGACCTGGGCCTCGCCGAGGCCGGCCGTCACCAGATCCGTCTCGCCGAGCACGAGATGCCGGGCCTCATGAGCCTGCGCGAAGAATTCGCTGGTTCGGCGCCGCTTGCGGGCGCCAAGATCGCCGGCTCCCTCCACATGACCGTGCAGACCGCGGTCCTCATCGAGACCCTCACGGCGCTCGGCGCCGAGGTCCGTTGGGCCAGCTGCAACATCTACTCGACCCAGGACGAGGCCGCCGCGGCGATCGTCGTCGGCGCCGGCACCCCCGAGGACCCCCAGGGTGTCCCGGTCTTCGCCTGGAAGGGCGAGACCCTCGAGGAGTACTGGGACTGCACCGAGCAGATCCTCACCTGGGCCGACGACGAGGGTCCCAACATGATCCTCGACGACGGTGGCGACGCGACGATGCTCGTCCACAAGGGCAAGGAGTGGGAGGCCGCCGGACAGGTGCCGCCCACCACCGAGGAGGACTCCGAGGAGTTCACGGTCTTCAAGGCGCTCGTGCGCCGCACACTGGAGGCGGACCCGCAGAAGTGGACGACCGTGGCCGCTCGCATCAAGGGCGTCACCGAGGAGACCACGACCGGTGTCCACCGCCTCTACCAGCTCGCCGAGGCCGGCGAGCTGCTCTTCCCGGCCATCAACGTCAACGACGCGGTGACCAAGAGCAAGTTCGACAACAAGTACGGCACCCGCCACTCCGTCCTCGACGGCCTCAACCGCGCCACCGACGTGCTGATCGGCGGCAAGGTCGCGGTCGTCGCGGGCTACGGCGACGTCGGCAAGGGTGTCGCGAGCGCGCTCGCCGGCCAGGGCGCCCGGGTCGTCGTGACCGAGGTCGACCCCATCTGCGCGCTGCAGGCCGCGATGGAGGGCTTCGAGGTCACCACGATGGACAAGGCCGCCACCTACGGCGACATCTTCGTCACGACGACCGGCTGCTACGACGTCATCACCGCCGAGCACATGGCCTCGATGAAGAACAAGGCGATCGTCTCCAACATCGGTCACTTCGACAACGAGATCGACA
Organism: Janibacter terrae; assembly: GCF_039636765.1. Lineage (NCBI taxonomy): Bacteria > Bacillati > Actinomycetota > Actinomycetes > Micrococcales > Intrasporangiaceae > Janibacter > Janibacter terrae. The sequence goes on along the minus strand of NZ_CP144167.1, from coordinate 2,986,394 downwards.
TGGCCGGCCTGGCGCGCATCGAGGGCGTCACCAAGATCGAGATCAAGCCGCAGGTCCACGAGTGGACCTTCGCCGACGGGCACTCGATCATCGTGCTGTCCGAGGGCCGTCTGATGAACCTCGGCAACGCCACGGGGCACCCGAGCTTCGTCATGAGCAACTCCTTCGCCAACCAGACGATCGCCCAGATCGAGCTCTTCGCCAAGGCCGACGAGTACGTCGACGACGAGGGCAAGCCGTCCGTCACCACGCTGCCCAAGCACCTCGACGAGAAGGTCGCCCGCCTGCACCTCGACGCCCTCGGCGTCGAGCTCACCGAGCTGACCAAGGGCCAGGCCGAGTACCTCGGCGTCGACGTCGCCGGGCCGTACAAGCCGGAGCACTACCGCTACTGAGCGCCGACCCGTGGGCCGCGAGGGGCCGCCGTCCGACACGGACGGCGGCCCCTCGCGCTCTCGTCAGCCGCTGGTCTCGCGGGCGGGGACGAGCTTGAGGCCGACGACGGCGGCGATGATGCCCGCGACGAGCAGGGCCCTGACGGGGGAGAAGGGCTCGTCGCCGGTCACCATGGCCCAGGTGACGGTGAGCGCGGCGCCGACCCCCGTCCAGACGGCGTAGCCGGTGCCGATGGGGATCGACCGGACGGCGACGCCGAGCCCGCCCATGCTGATCGCGAGGGTGAGGACGAAGACGACGGTCGGGAGCGGTCTGCTGAGCCCGTCAGACCGCCCCAGGGCCGTCGCCCAGACCGCCTCGAAGACCGTGCTGACGAGCAGGATCGCCCACGGCATCTCAGGACACCACCTTGAGGCCGGCGACGCACCCGACGAGCAGGACGAGCAGAGCGGTGCGGGCGCGGGAGGCGAGCTCGTCCCCCTTCGCCATGGACCACACGACGGTGAGGGTCGCGCCGATGCCCACCCAGACGGCGTAGGCCGTGCCGGTGGGGATCGTGGTCATCGCCCACGCGAGGCCGGCCATGCTGGCAGCGAGCGAGACGACGAAGAGGAGGGTGGCGCCGGGTCGGCGAAACCCCTGCGATGCGGACAGCGCGGTGGCCCAGACGGCCTCGAGCATCCCCGAGACGACAAGGACGAGCCAGGACATGAAGTTCCTTGCTGAGTCCGTCTTGTCGTGGTGCGGGTACGGCTCCCTCGTCCGCAGGCCCGGTCGCGGGCCTCGACGACCAGACTAGCCGCACGGGTACCCGGGCCCGGCAGCACGCTGTGTGATGATTGGCGGGCAGCGACACCGTGTGAAAGGGATCAAGGTGAAGGGACGCGTCCTCGTCGTCGACGACGACCAGGCACTGGCCGAGATGCTCGGGATCGTGCTGCGCAAGGAGGGGTTGGACGTCGCACACGTCGCGGACGGCGCCCGTGCGCTCGATGCCTTCCACGAGTCCCGACCGGACCTGGTGCTCCTCGACGTCATGCTGCCCGGCATGGACGGGATCGAGATCTGCCGCCGGCTGCGCCAGGAGTCGGGCGTGCCGATCGTCATGCTCACCGCCCGGACCGACACCGTCGACGTCGTCGTCGGCCTCGAGTCCGGTGCCGACGACTACATCGTCAAGCCCTTCAAGCCGCAGGAGCTCATCGCCCGGCTGCGCGCCCGGCTGCGTCGTGGTGACGAGCCCGAGCCCGAGCGCCTGACGATCGGCGACCTGACGATCGACGTCGCCGGCCACTCCGTCAAGCGCGGTGACCAGTCGCTCGGCCTGACGCCGCTGGAGTTCGACCTGCTCGTGGCCCTGGCCCGCAAGCCGTGGCAGGTCTTCAGCCGCGAGGTCCTCCTCGAGCAGGTGTGGGGCTACCGGCACGCGGGCGACACCCGTCTGGTGAACGTCCACGTCCAGCGCCTGCGCAGCAAGATCGAGCACGACCCGGAGAACCCGCAGATCGTCGTCACCGTCCGGGGTGTCGGGTACAAGGCGGGGCCGTCCTGACGATGGCCTCCGCACCCGCGGTCGAGCCGACCGGGGTCTCGGACTCCGCCGGGCCCGAGGGCCCCGTCGGGGGCAGGTCCGGCGACGGGTTCGTCGTCCGCAGGATCAAGGCGCTGGTCGACCTGTGGCGCCGTTCGCTGCGCTTCCGCGTCGTCACGAGCACCCTCCTCCTCGGTGTCGTCGTCGTCTCGATCATCAGCCTGACGATGTACCGGTCCATCGCGGACGGACTGGTCGACAACCGGATCAGCCTCGCCCAGGCGGAGTCACGCAAGCTCACCGACGACGCCCAGGCGGGTTTCAACGGCTGGACGGGCACCCCGGAGCTGCCCGTCTTCACCAACTCCCTCGTCAACCGCACCCTCAAGGCACCGGCAGGGGACAACAGCCGCTACGTCATCTTCACCCGGGGCGGTAACAACACCTCCGACATGCGCATCCCCTCGGAGGAGTCCGAGGCGGTGACGCTCGAGTCCATCCCGACCTCCCTGCGGGACGCCGTGGCAGCCGACCCGGCCCGCCAGCAGACGGTGACGATCGAGCTGAACCGCCAGGTGACCGAAGGGGTCGGCGCCGAGTTCCCCGGGTCCGTGTCCGAGTCCGTGCCTGCCGTCGTCGTGGGTTCCCAGGTGGAGATCCCCTCGGCGGGCCCCTACGACATCTACTTCATCTACCCGATGGACCAGGAGCAGGCGACCCTCGGGACGATCTCGCGCTCCTTCACCCTCGGAGCCCTCTTCCTCATCGCGCTCGTCTCGGCCATCGCCTACATCGTGACGAGCATGATCGTCACCCCGGTGCGGCGGGCCGCCGCCGCGGCCGAGCGACTCTCCTCGGGCCACCTCAACGAGCGGATGTCGGCACGCGGCCACGACGACCTGGCCCTGCTCGGGCAGTCCTTCAACGACATGGCCGACAACCTGCAGACGCAGATCCGCCAGCTCGAGGGCCTCTCGCGCGTCCAGCAGCGCTTCGTCTCGGACGTCTCGCACGAGCTGCGGACCCCGCTCACGACGATCCGCATGGCCGCCGACCTGCTCCACTCCTCCCGCGACGAGATGGACCCGGTCGCCGGGCGCTCGGCGGAGCTGCTCCACGACGAGCTCGACCGCTTCGAGGAGCTGCTCGCGGACCTGCTGGAGATCAGTCGCTACGACGCCGGCGCCGCGGTGCTGGAGCAGGACCCCGTCGACCTCTTCGCGATCGTCGACCGGGTCGTCAGCTCGACGGAGTCCATCGCCGACGCCCGCGGGAGCGACGTCACGGTCCACCGCGAGCCGGGCCAGACCGCGGTCGCGGAGGTCGACGCCCGGCGCATCGAGCGCGTCCTGCGCAACCTCGTCGTCAACGCCATCGAGCACGGTGAGGGCCGCCCCGTCGACATCTGGGTGGGTGGCGACGACCAGGCCTGCGCAGTCCTCGTCGAGGACCACGGTGTGGGCCTCAGGGCAGGAGAGGCCTCGCTCGTCTTCAACCGCTTCTGGCGCGCCGACCCGGCCCGCACGCGCACGACGGGCGGGTCGGGGCTCGGCCTGGCCATCGCCCTCGAGGACGCGCGACTGCACCACGGGTGGCTGCAGGCCTGGGGCGAGCCGGGCGAGGGCTCGCGCTTCCGTCTCACCGTCCCGCGCACCGCGGGCGGTCCGCTCACCGCCTCGCCGCTGCCCCTCACGCCGCGCGAGGGCGACCTGCCCGGGAGCCCCGATGAGTCGTCCCGGTGAGGTGACCCGGCGCACGGCGCTCGGCGCCGCAGCCGCCGGCCTGCTGGCGGGGTGCGGTCTCGGGGCCGACTCCACCGTGCGGCCGGGGCTCAAGGTCGACGGCGAGCCCCCGGCGCCGCTCAACCGCATCCCCAACAGACCCGAGACCGGCGCCTCGCCGCAGGACATCATCCTCGGGTTCCTGCACGCGGGCGCGACGAGCGGGCAACGGCTCGACATCACCCGGGCCTACCTGACCGACACCCTCGCCAGGGGGTGGATCCCCGACAGCCAGACGGTCATCTACGTAGGCGGTGACCCCACGGTCCGACGCGTCAGGGGACAGCAGGACGTCTACAGGGTGCGGGTGCGGGTGGCGGCGACGATCGACACCGAGGGCCGGTACGAGGTGGCCCCGCCCAACCTCTGGGAGAGCTTCGACTTCACGATGACCCGGGTCGAGGGGCAGTGGCGCATCGACCAGCTCGAGGCAGGCTTCGGCCGGCTGCTCCAGGAGCAGGAGGTCGGCTTCATCTTCCGGGACTACCCCGTGCACTACCCGGCGATCGGGTGGAACACCCTCGTCGTCGACCAGCGGTGGTTCCCCCAGGACCAGCTGGCGACACGGCTCGTGAGAGCACAGCTCGGGCGCGTGCCGGACTACCTCGAGGACGCGGTCTCCACGGACAACGGGGCCCGGCTCGTCATCGACGCCGTCCCCGTCCGGGAGGGCGTGGCCCAGGTCGACCTCGACGCGGAGTCGGTCGCCGAGGACACCACGACCCGCACGAAGCTCGCCGCCCAGCTCGTCGCGACGCTCATGACGCTCCCGGCCGTCACCGAGGTGGCGATCACCCTCTCCGGCAACCCGCTCGAGCTGGGCGTCGACGGCCCGTTGACGTCCCCGGAGCAGCTGGGGTTCGTCGACCGCACGCGGGCGTCGGCGCCGATCGTGCTCGGCCGCTCGGGGAGCAAGGTGCTGACGATCGGTGACCGTCTCTCCTCGGTCTCGGAGCAGCACGTCCGGGCGGCCACGTCCCGCTTCGCACCGATCCCCTCGTCGGTCTCCCGTCTCGGCCTGCGACTCGACGCCAAGGAGCTGGCCACGGTCGACGGCCGCGGCCGGGACCTCGTGCGACTGCGTGACGACCGCAGCCGGATCGAGGTCCCGACCTTCGCCGCCGACCTCACCCGTCCCTGCTACGACTACGGCGGCGTGCTCTGGGTCGGTGGGGCGGGGCTGGGCCGTGAGTCGGGCAACCGCCTGTGGGCGATCAATGCCACCGCCGACCCCGAGGACGAGTCGGCGTCGGCGCCCCGTCGCATCCCCGCGCCCTGGCTCGGCCGGCGGTACGTCCGTGCGGCGGTCGTCTCGCCGGAGGGCAGCCGCATCGCCGTGGTGTCCGAGGAGTCCCCCCACACCGGCAGCACGCTCGAGGTCGCTGGCGTGGTGCGGCGGTCCAACGGGCTGCCCACCAAGCTCTCGCCGCAGACCTTCCGCATCGCCGCGGAGCTCGTGGAGATGATCGACGCGGTGTGGGTCGGTCCCACGACGCTCGCCGTCCTCGGGCGTCGGGACAAGCAGGCACAGCTCCAGCCGTACCTCGTGCACGTCGGCGGCAAGTTCGAGGCGATGGCCGAGCGCGCCGGCGCGGTCCGGGTCATGACCACCGGTGACGACACGGACGTGGTGCTCACGACCCCGGGAGGGCGCGTCTACCAGCGCGCCGGAGGTCGATGGGTCGAGCAGCCGCTCCTCGACGGCGTCGTGAGCGCCGGTCTCTGAGAGGTCCCCAGACCCTCGCCCCAACGGACTCCCGTCCACAGTCGGACGAAGGGGGTCGCCCCCGCCCGCATGGGGCTCGAGACTCGAGCACGTGGCAGGGCAGGGCAAGGGGTCGGTGGCCGCTGTGGCGGCGGCCATCGACCTCGTCCTGCCGCGTGGCTGCGCCGGGTGCGGGCGCGCCGGCGCCGCCCTGTGCGCGTCGTGCCGCTGCGCGCTGGCGGACCTGGCGCTCACGGACCTCGGTCGGGTGGCGCCCCACCCGGTCCCCGTCGGGTGGCCGGGGTGCACCGGGACGGTGCGCTACGAGGGCCTGGCCGCTCGGGTCATGAAGTCCTTCAAGGACGGTGACCGACGCGACCTGACCGACCCGCTCGGGCGCCTGCTCGCCGACGCCGTGCTCCGCGCGGTGGCGGAGCCCCCCTTCGCCGGCACGGGCTCTGGGGTGGGCGCTGTGCTGCTCGTCCCCATCCCCTCCGCGCCGGCCACCGTCCGCCGGCGTGGGGACCGACCCACGGTCCTGCTCGCGCGTCGTGCCGCCCGCCTCGTCGCGGGAGTCGAGGTCGCGCCCGCCCTGGTGATGGCTCGGGGGACGGCCGACCAGGCGGGCCTCGACCGTGCCCACCGGCTGGACAACCTGCGCGGCGCGATGACCGTGCCGCGGCCCGAGCGGGTCCTCGGGAGGGACTGCCTCCTCGTCGACGACGTCCTCACCTCGGGCGCCACGCTCGCCGAGGGCCGGCGTGCGCTGCTGGCCGCGGGGGCCGCGCGGGTGGGGATGGCGGTGTGCATGGTGACGCCCCGCAGATCGCGCAGACCCGCCCTACCTTTCCCTCGGCCCACCGACTAACGTGACGTCATGGGTCCCTCGATCGACCGGCGCAGCCGGTGCGGTGCAGGGGCCCTTCGCGTTCGCGGGCGGCAGCCGGCGACGACAGGCCGCCCTGGACGGGGGGTGGTGCCACGGCCAGTGCGCCCTCGCCAGGCGTAACCCACTGCATCACCGATGTCCCAAGGAGGACTCCGTGGAAATTGCCATCACCGGACGCCATGTCAACGTCTCCGACCGACTGCGCGACTACGTCGACACCAAGCTGTCGAAGGTCCAGCAGCTCGACCCTCGCGTGCAGCGGATCGAGGTCATGGTGAGTCACGAGGCCAACCCACGTCAGGCGAAGCTCAGCGAGCGCGTCGAGATCACGTGCCGCTCCAAGGGCCCGGTCATCCGCGCCGAGGCCTGCCACGAGGACCGACAGGCAGCCGTCGACCTCGCCGCCGAAAAGCTCCTCGAGCGTCTCCGTCGCGCCCACGACAAGCGCCACGTCCTGCGCGGTCGCCGGCGCACCTCGGTCGCCGACGCGACCGCCGAGCTCACCGACACCCTGCAGACCGGACCCAGCGAGGAGAGCGTCGAGGCGCCCGACCAGTTCGGCTCCATCGGCGACAGCCCCATCGAGGTCCGCGAGAAGGTCCACGAGAGCGCGCCCATGACGCTCGCGGAGGCCGTGCGACGGATGGAGCTCGTCGGGCACGACTTCTTCCTCTTCCACGACTCCGACACCCAGCGCCCCAGCGTCGTCTACCGACGACGCGGCTGGTCGTACGGCGTGATCCACCTCGACGTCCAGGACGCCGCCCACGACGCGGCCGTCAACGGCACCGCCGTCGAGTCGCCCGTCACCGAGACGGCGCGCGTCGGGGTCTGACCCCCAGCCGGTGATGGCCGCGACCCGACCGGGTCGCGGCCATCGTCCGTGCCCGGCGCGGTTGTCGTCGGGACAGGGCAGGGTGGGGGACGTGACCCGCAGACTCAGCGCGCCGGCCGCCCGCAGGATTGCCCTCGCGGCGCAGGGCTTCGCCCGACCACGGCCCGATCACGCGCCCACCACCCGTGACCTGCAACGCGTCGTCGACACCGTCGGGCTGGTGCAGATCGACAGCGTCAACGTGCTCACACGGAGCCACTACCTCCCCTTCTTCTCGCGCGTCGGCCCGTACGAGACAGGGCTGCTGGACCGCATGCGTGACCGGGCGCCGCGACGTCTGGTCGAGTACTGGGCCCACGAGGCGAGCCTGCTGCCCCCGAGCACCTGGCCGCTGATGGAGCACCCCCGCATGCGCCGTGCCGTCGACGACTCCTGGGGCGGCATGCAGCGGGTGGCCCGCGACCACCCGGAGGTCGTCGCCGCAGTGCTCGACGAGGTGCGCGCGGGCCGGCCGCGCACCGCCCGAGAGATCGAAGCCGCGCTGGGTCACCAGCGCGAGGGTGACCGGGAGCACTGGGGCTGGAACTGGTCGCTCGTCAAGCACGCACTCGAGCACCTCTTCTGGGCCGGGACGATCTCGTCGGTGGGGCGGACCAGCCAGTTCGAGCGGCGCTACGCGTCCCTCGAGCGGGTCGTGCCGCCCGCGGACGCCCGCGCGTGGCTCGACCCCACGGCCCGCCCCACCGAGGAGGCGGCCTACACCGAGCTCGTGCGCATCTCCGCACGTGCCATGGGGGTCGCCACCGAGACCGACCTCGCCGACTACTTCCGGATCAAGCGCGTGCACGTGCGCCCGGCGGTCGAGCGGCTCGTGGCCGACGGCGAGCTGGAACCGGTGGACGTCGACGGCTGGGGCGCGCAGGCGTGGCTGCACGCGGACGCCCGCCGACCGCGGTGGGTCCGGGCGCGGGCCCTGGTGTCTCCCTTCGACAGCCTGGTGTGGTGCCGACCGCGCGTCGAGCGGGTCTTCGACTTCCACTACCGGATCGAGATCTACACGCCGGCCGCACAACGGGTCCACGGGTACTACGTGCTCCCCTTCCTCCTCGGGGAGGACCTCGTCGGCCGGGTGGACCTCAAGGCCGACCGGGCCGTAGGGGCGCTCCGGGCGCAGCGGGTCGGCTGGGAGCCGGGGCGCGGGGGAGCGGACGACCGCCGGGAGCTCGCCGAGGAGCTCGGGCAGATGGCCACCTGGCTCGGCCTCACCGAGGTGGTGGGGGCCTGATCAGGCGAGGCGCTCCCAGTGGAGCACCGGGCGCTGGCTGCCGTCGGGCGCGTCGGCGGCCTCCTCGCGTCCCCACTGCGTGAACCCCGCACCCGTGAGCACCCGGTTGCTCGCCTCGTTGTCCGCGGCGGTCTCGGCGACGAGTCGCCGCAGTCCCAGTCCGCCGTCGGCGACCGGCCGCAGGGCGAGCGCGGCCGCGGCGCGGGCGGCCCTGCCGGCCACCCCTCGTCCGCGGGCACTCGGCCGCAGCGCGTAGCCGAGCTCGGCGGTGCCGCCCTCGACGAGCGTCCCCTCGCGGACGAAGACGAGGACCTCGCCGAGCGGGTCGTCGCTGGCCGCGTCCGCGATGCACCAGGTGACCCCGCGGCCGAGCGACATGCCCTCGCGACGCCGCAGCAGCCAGTCGTCGAAGGTCTGCGGGCTCGGGATCCCCCGCGCGGGCAGGTGGTGCGCCGGGTGGTCGTGCGGCTCCGCGACGGCCCGGTCGTCGTCGCGGATGGGGCGCAGCCGCAGTCCGTCGGCCTCGACGACCGGCGGATCGACCCAGACGTGCCGCGGGGCCATCGGCTGGTCCGGCAGGAGCGACGCCACCCAGGCGTCGACGGCCCCGACCCCGCGCAGCGCCACGCGAGCCGGCAGGGTCCCGTGGTGGGTGAACCCGCAGGCGTGCGCGACGCGCCAGGACGCGAAGTTGCCCCGCGCGCAGAACCAGTACAGGCTCGGCGCCCCGTGGTCGAAGGCCCAGCCGGCCGCCGTCCGCAGCGCGGTCGACATCGTCGAGCGCCCACGGGCCGCCGGGTGGAGGGCGAAACCCACCTCCCACGGCCCAGGAGCGGCGGCCGGCGGGTTCGCCCCACTCATGCGCCTGCCGCTGGAGGAACTCGCGCGCCTGATCCGGGCCGTAGGGCTGCGCCACGGTGGTCCAGCGCACGCACTCGGCGTCGTTGCTCTGCTCCACGAGTGCGGGCAGGTCCGCCTCGGCCATCGGGCGCAGCCGCACCGCCCCGCGCGTCAGCACGGGCACGACGTCGGGGAACGCCCCGGTCGGAACGCCGGGGCTGCGGTGGTCGTTCACTCGGGTCAGGGTGTCCGGTCCGTGGCCGCTCCCGCAACCGATTAGCCTGTGGGCAGACTGTTCCGCGCAGCGGCGTTCGTGCCGTGCCCGGGTCGTAGAGACGTCAGGAGCTTTGTTTCGTGAAGATCGTCGAGCGCATCCTCCGCGCCGGAGAGGGCCGCACCGTCAAGCGGCTCGAGGCCATCGCGGTGCAGGTCAACGCCATCGAAGAGGACTTCGAGAAGATGACCGACGCCGAGCTGCGGGGGGAGACGGACGTCTTCCGCGCCCGGCTGGCGGACGGCGAGACGCTCGACGACATCCTCCCGGAGGCCTTCGCGGCCGTCCGCGAGGCCAGCCGTCGGACCATCGGCAAGCGGCACTTCGACGTGCAGATCATGGGTGGCGCGGCGCTGCACCAGGGCAATGTCGCCGAGATGAAGACCGGTGAGGGCAAGACCCTCGTCGCGACCCTCCCTTCGTACCTCAACGCCATCGAGGGCAAGGGCGTGCACGTCGTCACGGTCAACGACTACCTCGCCGAGTACCAGGCCGAGCTCATGGGCCGCGTGCACCGCGCGCTCGGGCTCGAGACCGGCGTCATCCTCTCCTCGATGAACCCCGAGCAGCGGCGCGCCGAGTACCTCAAGGACATCACCTACGGCACCAACAACGAGTTCGGCTTCGACTACCTGCGCGACAACATGGCGTGGAACACCGAGGAGCTCGTCCAGCGCGGCCACAACTTCGCGATCGTCGACGAGGTGGACTCGATCCTCATCGACGAGGCCCGCACCCCGCTGATCATCTCCGGGCCCGCCGACCAGCCGACCAAGTGGTACAGCGAGTTCGCCAAGATGGTCCGCAAGCTCGAGCGCGGCCACGGCGCCGACCCCATGCGGGGCATCGAGGCCGAGGGCGACTACGAGGTCGACGAGAAGAAGCGCACCGTCGGCATCCTCGAGCCGGGCATCGAGAAGATCGAGGACCTCCTCGGCATCGACAACCTCTACGAGAGCGTCAACACCCCGCTCATCGGCTACCTCAACAACGCCATCAAGGCCAAGGAGCTGTTCACCCGCGACAAGGACTACGTCGTCATGGACGGCGAGGTCCTCATCGTCGACGAGCACACCGGCCGCATGCTGGCCGGGCGCCGGTACAACGAGGGCATGCACCAGGCGATCGAGGCCAAGGAGGGTGTGGAGATCAAGAACGAGAACCAGACCCTCGCGACGATCACCCTGCAGAACTACTTCCGCATGTACGACACCCTCTCCGGCATGACCGGTACGGCCCAGACCGAGGCGGGCGAGCTCAACTCGATCTACGGCCTCGGCGTCGTGCCGATCCGCACCAACCGCCCGATGATCCGCAAGGACCAGGCGGACCTCGTCTACCGGACCGAGCAGGCGAAGTTCAACGCCGTTGTCGACGACATCGCCGAGCGTCACGCGAACGGCCAGCCCGTCCTCGTGGGCACCACGAGCGTCGAGAAGAGCGAGTACCTCTCCGCCGAGCTGACCAGGCGCAGGATCAAGCACGCCGTCCTCAACGCCAAGCACCACGAGCGCGAGGCGAGCATCGTCGCCGACGCCGGCCGCAAGGGCGCCGTCACAGTCGCGACCAACATGGCCGGTCGAGGCACCGACATCATGCTCGGCGGCAACCCGGAGTTCCGGGCGGTCGCGGAGCTGAAGAAGCGCGGTCTCGACCCCGAGGAGACGCCGGAGGAGTACGAGGCGGCGTGGGACGACGCGCTCGCCGCCGCGGAGGCCGCGGTCGCGGCCGAGCACGAGGAGGTCACCGAGCTGGGCGGCCTGTACGTGCTGGGCACCGAGCGGCACGAGTCCCGCCGCATCGACAACCAGCTGCGGGGTCGCTCCGGCCGCCAGGGTGACCCGGGCGAGTCGCGCTTCTACCTCTCGCTCGAAGACAGCCTGATGCGCCTCTTCAACGCCGGCTTCGTCGACCGCGTCATGCAGACCGCCAAGATCGACGACGAGACGCCGATCGCGGGCAAGATGCTCACGAAGTCCATCGAGGGCGCGCAGAGCCAGCTCGAGGGGCAGAACTACGAGACCCGCAAGAACGTCCTCAAGTACGACGACGTGCTGAACCGCCAGCGCACGGTCGTCTACGACGAGCGCCGCCGCGTGCTCAGGGGCGAGGACCTCGAGGAGCAGGTCCGCCACTTCATGACCGACGTCGTCGGGGGCTACGTCGACGCCGAGACCGTCGGTGGGTTCTCCGAGGACTGGGACCTCGAGCGACTCTTCACCGCGCTCAAGGCGATCTACCCCGCCTCGCTCACCCCGGCCCAGCTCATCGAGGGTGCAGGCAGCCTGGCCGCCCTCAACGCGCAGAGCCTGCGCGAGGCGATCGTCACCGACATCCACGAGGCGTACGACCGCCGAGAGGCCGAGCTCGGCGAGCCGGTGGCCCGCGAGCTCGAGCGCCGGGTCGTGCTGTCCGTCCTCGACCGCAAGTGGCGCGAGCACCTCTACGAGATGGACTACCTCAAGGAGGGCATCGGCCTGCGCGCGATGGCCCAGCGCGACCCGCTCGTGGAGTACCAGCGCGAGGGGTTCCAGCTCTTCGAGGCGATGAACGAGGCGATCAAGGAGGAGTCGGTCGGCTACCTCTTCAACTCCGAGGTCCAGGTGCCAGAGGTGCCGGAGTCGAGCACCCAGCCCAAGAGCGTCGACGCGCTCCTCGGCGGGCGCGCGGAGCGCCCCAAGGTCTCGGCCAAGGGCCTGGAGGACGGCTCGCGCCAGCGCAACCTGCACTACTCGGCCCCGTCGGAGGACGGCGGCGTCGAGGAGCACGACGAAGGGGGCTCCGCCAGCGGGACCCGCGCCGAGCGTCGTGCGGCGGCCCGCAAGGCGAAGAAGGCCGGTCGCCGGGGCTGAGCTAGCCCACCTGCAGCGCCTCGACCACCCACCGGCGGTCGCGGCCGACCAGGCGAAGCGCGAGGGCGCGGACCCGGCCCCCGTCGACGAGCACGACGGCCGCCTCGACGACGTCGGGTGCGGGCTCGCAGGTGTGCACACGCACGACCCGCGTGCGGTGGCTGCGGCCGGTCGTCGTGGCGCGTCGCGCGGCGCGTGACCCGCGGCGGGCGACGACGGCGTACACCTCGGGGCTCGTCCAGCGCATGACCTGGCCGGGCGGGCGCACCCCGTGCATGACCTCGACGAGGCCCTGGGCGATGTGCGCGGCCCACTCCCGCGGGTCCGGCAGGTCGCAGGCTCGCGTGGGCTGCCGACCGAAGACCTGCTCGTCGCTGGCCGCCGCGAAGTCCACGGCCAGCGCGTCCTGCACGTAGGGGGCCTGCCCGCGGGCGCGCTCCTCCCGTCCCTGCCGGTGCGTCGGCAGCGGGATCCCGGGTGGGCTGTGCCGCGGTGCGGGCAGGACCTGGATGGGTGCGGTGGTGGTCATGGTCTCCCCTTCGTGGCCGGGACGGTCGCCCGGGTCGTGTCGCTCGGTGCTTGCAGCTGGGTGCCCGGCAGGAGGATGTGCGGGTCGGGGCCGATGAGCTCGGCGTTGGCGAGGTGCCAGCGGGGCCACGCCTCGGCGACCTCGGCGTCGGAGGCACCCGGACCGAGGTGGGCCGCGGCGATGGACCACAAGGTGTCGCCACGTCGGACGACGACCTCCGGGCCGGACGCGTCGCGCTGCCTGCCGGTGAGCAGGGTGGGGTCGGTGCGTTGCCGGCGGACCGGCCGGTGCGGTGTCCAGCCGGCGGCTGGCGCGGTCACCGTGACCCGGGGGCCTGGTGCGCTCCATCCGGGCGAGGGGAGTGACGTCGCGTCCGCCGTCGTGGGCGTGGGCGTGGTCCGGGACGTGGCTCCCCACCCCGGTGACGGCGGGTCGCCGTGCTCGAGCCGGACCGCGGCGACGGCGGTGCCGGGCAGGACCGTGGCGGTGACCGATGCCCCGAGGGCGACGGCCGCCCACCGGCGCACGATGGCCGGCGTCACGCGGTCGCGGACCCGGCGGGCCAGTCGTCCCAGGCCGCCCGGCAGGGTGGTCGCGATGCTCAGGCCGAGGCAGGACGTGAGCCATCCGGCGACGAGGGTCGCGAGCAGCGACGCCAGTCCGGCGACCGCCGCGGCCGGGTCGCTGCCCGTGGCGGCGACGCCGTCGAGCAGCCGCGCGGTCCCGGCCGCGGTCGCCGTCGTGAGGGCCGCGCCCCCGAGGAGCCCCGCCCCGGCCAGCGCCACCGTCGTCGTGCGTCGCATCGCCGCCCCTTCGTGTCCCGGGTAGCAAACGATGCTGTTTGATGTCGTTTGCTGTTGATTGATAGCAAACCATGGCATCCGACGTCGCGCAACGGGTGGGCGCAGCGAACCGCGCCTACATTGGGGCCGTGCGCTGGGACCGGCTCTTCGACGACCTCGAGGCGCAGCTGGCTGCCCAGGCCCGGCTCGAGCTCGACGCCGAGGTCGCCGAGCGCACCCGCACCGAGCGGGCGCGGGTCACCCTCGGCGAACGCTTCGCCGGAGCCGTCGGCGCGCCGCTGGTCGTGCGCCTACGCGGCGGGGCGCTCGCGCGCGGCGTCCTCGAGGACACGGGGGAGGGATGGCTGCTCCTCGTCGAGGGCACCGGTCGTCAGGTCCTCGTCGCCACCGCGGCGGTGCTCGGGGTCTCGGGGCTGCGTCGGCCGCGCGACGACACCCGTGCACGCCGCTTCGGCATCGGGTCCGCGGTGCGGGGCATCAGCAGGGACCGCCGGGCCGTGGTCGTCGTCGACGTCGACGGGGGCACCGTGCACGGGACGATCGACGCCGTGGGGGCTGACGCCTTCGACGTCTCCGAGCATCCTCTGGACGCGCCGCGTCGGGCCGAGCACCTGCGCGGCGAGCGGGTCATCCCCTTCGCCGCCGTGGCGATGATCGCCTCGTCGTGAGGTGGGGCGATCAGCCCTCCGGGCCGCCGCGGGCGACGAACTCGCGGGTCTGCGCGTACATCCGCTCGATGTAGGCGTCGAGCTCGTCGACCTCGACCCGCCACTGGCCGCGACCGCCGACCTTGATCGCCGGGAGCTCCCCGCTGCGCACCAGCGCGTAGGCCTGGGCGGCGGAGACGCCGAGGACCTCGGAGACCTCGGTGAGCGGGACGAACTTGCGCGGCATGGGGCCAAGTCTGCCATCGCCCCCGGACGGTTCCGGGCGACGGCGCGGCTGCCTGTGGATGGTCGTCGGGCGTGGAGCGCCGGGTTTGGGCATGATGCTGAGCGACGCCAGCACCCGCGACCCCGAGGACCATCGTGAGCCCGTTGCCCACCCCCACCGCACGCCGCCTGACGGCGCCGTCGTGGAAGGACGCCCGCCTGCTCGTCGGGATCCTGCTCGTCCTGCTCTCCGTCGTCCTCGGCGCCGTGGCCATGAGCGCGGCCGACGACCGCGTCGGTGTCTGGGCGGCGAAGGGGGAGATCACCCCCGGGCAGCAGATCGAGGAGAGCGATCTCGTGCGCGTCGACGTCCAGCTCGGCGACGCCGCACCGGAGTACGTGCTCGCCAACGAGCGCCTGCCCAACGGCGCGGTCATGGGCCGGGAGCTGCACGACGGCGAGCTGCTGCCGCGCGCCGCCGTCGTCGACCCGGTCGACCTGCGGGTGAGCCAGGTCGCCGTGCACGTCGAGCCCGCGTACCTGAGCAACCTCGTCAAGGGGTCGCGGGTCTCGGTGCACGCGGTCGACCCGCGCACGACGACCGCATCGGGCACCGACGAGCAGGCGGCCGACGACCGTCCTCGCTACGAGGAGATCGTCGAGCGGGCGACGGTCCATGCGCTGCCCACGAGCGGCGGTGGCGTCATGACCTCGGCCTCGGGGTCGACGGCCATCATCGTCGTGCCGGACGGGGTTGTGAACGAGCTGCTCTCGCTCGACACCCGCGAGACGCCCATCAAGCTCGTCCTCGAGTCGGGCAGCCCGGAGAAGAAGGACGGATGAGCGTCACCGTCCTCACCGCCCTCGCGCACGACTGGGAGGGACGCATGGTCGAGATCGTCGACCGGCTCCCCGGGGTCTCCGTCGGTCGACGGTGCGTCGACCTCGCCGACCTGCTCGCCGCCGCCTCGGCGGGTCTCGGCGACGTCGCCCTGGTCTCCGCGGACCTGCGGGGTCTCGACCGCGACGCCCTCGGCCACCTGCGCACCCACGGGGTCGACGTCGTGGGCGCCAGCCGGGACGGCGACGAGGCACAGGAGCGCCATCTCCGTCGTCTCGGCGTCGAGCGACACGTCCACACGGGCACGCCCGGTGAGGACCTGGTCGAGGTCCTGACGTCCGGCCCGACGACGCCGGGGGGAGGGCTGCCCCTCGTCACGGACCCGGCCGAGCCGTGGCCGGGCGAGGACCCCCCGACCGCACCCCGCAGGTCGGTCCCCGACGGCCCCGACCCGCAGGAGGCACCGCCCGTCCGCGGTCGCGTCGTCGCGGTCTGGGGGCCCACCGGGGCCCCGGGGCGCAGCACCCTCGCGGTCAACCTCGCCAGCGAGATCGCCGCATCGGGGCACCCGGTCGTCCTGCTCGACCTCGACACCTATGGCGCCGCGGTGGCCCAGCTGCTCAGCGTGCTCGACGAGGCACCCGGCCTCGCCGCGGCCGCCCGCGCCTCCGAGCTCGGCACGCTCGACCTGCCCTCGCTCGCCCGCCTGGCCGTCGAGGTCTCGCCGGCCTTCCGCGTCCTCACCGGCATCCCCACGCCCACCCGCTGGACCGAGGTACGGGCCTCGGCGGTCGAGCACGTCATCTCGCTCTCCCGGGCGCTCGCCCCCTTCGTCGTCCTGGACCTGGCGTTCTGCCTCGAGGACGACGAGGAGCTCAGCTACGACACCGTCGCCCCGCGTCGCAACGCCACGACCCTCACGGCGCTCGCCGAGGCCGACGACCTGCTCCTCGTCGGGGCGGGCGACCCGGTCGGTCTGCAGCGCATGGTCCGCGCCGTCCAGGCCGTCGGGCAGGTCGCCTCCCCGCCACCGCGACCGGTCGTCAACCGGTTGCGCGCGTCCTCGGTCGGGCCCGACCCGCGACGCCGCGTGGCGGAGTCGCTCGCGCGCTTCGCCGGTCTGGAGGACATCGCCTTCCTGCCCGACGACCCGATGGCGACCGATGCCGCCCTGCTCGCCGGGCGCACCCTCGTCGAGTGCGCCCCCGAGTCGCCGCTGCGCCACGCGATCGCCGAGCTCGCCGCGGGGTTCACCGGGGTCGCGGCGCCGGCCCGCGCCCGTGCCCGGAGGGGACTCCTGCGCAGGGCCTGACATGGGCGGCGCGGGACGAGGGGTGCCCGGCGGCCCCGTCCGTGCCACGATGTCGTCCGTGGTGAGCAGACTCAGTCCCGTCGATGCCGCGTTCCTCCACGTGGAGGAACCGACCGTGCCGATGCACGTCGGCTCCGTCATGCTCTTCGAGCCACCCGCGGAGGGCGTCGTCGACCACGACGGCTTCGTCGAGGTCGTGGGGGACCGGATCGCCGGTCACGGCCGGTACCGTCAGCGCATCCGTCAGGTGCCCGCCGGGCTGGACAACCCGGTCTGGGTCGACGACGAGCACTTCGACCTGACCTACCACGTGCGACGTGCCGGGACGCCGGCACCGGGTGGCCGGCGCGAGCTCGAGGACTTCGTGGCCCGGATCATGGCCCGACCGCTCGACCGGGACCGCCCCCTGTGGGAGGCCTACTTCGTCGAGGGCCTGCAGGGCGGTCGGTTCGCGGTCGTCACCAAGGCGCACCAGGCGATGATCGACGGCATCCACGCGGTGGACCTCGCCCACCTGCTCGTCGACCCGGATGCCATGCCGGTCGACGAGCGTGGCCAGGCGTCCGTCCCCGCCCCTTCCGACCTGCGCCTCGTGGCCGACGCCCTGCTCGGCTCCGTCCTCAACCCCGCCAAGGTGGTCCGCGGGGTGGGGCGCGGGGTGCGTGACGTCTCCCGCACGGGGCGGCGCCTCACCGAGACCGCCGGCGCGCTCGCGGTGACCCTCACCAGGGTCGGCGTGCGCCCCGCGCCCCCCTCACCGCTGCGGGCCCACGTGGGCGCCTCCCGGCGCTACGTCATGGTCGAGACGGAGCTCGACGACTACCGCCGCATCCGCAGCCGGCTGACGCGCGGGCGCTATGTCGCCGACGTGACGATCAACGACGTCATCCTCGCAACCGTGACCGGCGCCCTGCGCGCGTGGATGCAGAACCGCGGCCTGCCGGTCACGGGGTCCTCGAGCCTGCGGGTCATGGTGCCGGTGAGCGTCGTCGACGGCACCGGTGACCAGCTCACCGACAGCTCGCTGACGGCGTGCTTCATCGACCTGCCGATCGGGGAGAACACCCCGTCGATGCGGCTGCACCAGATCTCCTTCGCGATGCGCCAGCAGATCGAGTCCGCGGCCGCCGAAGGGGTCGATGCCTCGTCCCTGGCCTCCATGGGCGGCTTCGCCCCGCCCACGCTGCACTCGCTGGGTGCCCGCCTCGGCAGCGCGATGACCAGGCGCTTGTTCAACCTCGTCATCACCAACGTCCCTGGCCCCCAGCAGGCGCTGTACGTCGAGGGCTGCCGGCTCATCGAGACCTACCCCGTCATGCCGCTCGGGCGCAGCCAGGGGCTGGCCATCGGGCTGACGTCCTACGACGGCAAGGTCTACTACGGGCTCACGGCCGACCGGGACTCGATGCCCGACGTCGACATGCTCGCGGACTCGATCCACGAGGCCCTCGCCGAGCTGAGCTCGGCCGCCCGGTCGGCGCGCGACTGATGCGCGTCTACCTCCCGCTCCTGCTCGCCGAGCTGGGCGCCGTCGCCGCCGACGCGCGCCTGCCGGAGCGATCCGGTTACATCGTCTCGGACGCCCTGCGCGCCGCTGACACCGAGGCCGACGAGGAGGACCTCGAGTTCGAGGCCATGTGCCAGGCGCTCGACGCCGCTCGGGGACTGGGCCCGGGGCGGCGTGTCGTCGCCGCGGCCGACATCGCGGACGCGCCGGCGACCGGCAGGGGTGCCGGGCTCGACCGGCCCGTCGTCGTCCCGCTCGGGGACGTCGTCTCCTTCCACGTCGAGGAGGAGGCGGGGGAGGTCGGCGCCGGCTACGACGACCTCCTCTGGTACGACGTGACGGAGCTGTCCGACCTCACCTGAGGCACGCACCGGCCCTCGGGGCGAGGCGCGCCGGTCAGCTCAGACGCTCGGTGAGCAGCCGCACCTCGGTGTCCATCGACTGCTGGACCGGCGTCATCGCGGCCTCCTCGACCTTGCGACCCAGGAGGGGGATGGAGCAGCGCAGGTCCCCGTCGACGGTCATCGTCGAGCCGACGGCCGCGGCAGCGAGCACGATGTGCCCCCGCAGGGTCACCGGGACGCCACCGACGGTGATCTCCAGGTCCGCGGTGCGGGAACCGTCCGCGGCGGGCGGTCGCCAGGTCTGCTGCTCGGTGATCTGCAGCGTGTCGCCCACCATCGAGGTCACGGGGCCGGGCATGCCCCGTGTCGGCAGCACCCTCTCGGTGTGCACGGCCGTGAGCCCCCCCACCTGCTCCGTGACCGAGGCGCGCCCCTCGGGCCCGGCGCCGATCTTGGCCTGCTGGTACTCCGTCGTCGAGATGATCGCGAAGACGTCCTCGACGCCAGCGGGCAGGGGTGCGGTGTGGCTGATCCTCATGGGGTCACGCTAGCGCCGCCCGCCCCTCGGCGCGCACGCGTCAGGCGCGCAGCGCGTCGCCGGCGGCGGTCAGGGCGTGGCGCGCCTGCTCGCACTCGGCGCTGAGGCGCGTGCGGTGCCGCGACATCGTCGTGACGGTCTGGTGCACCCGCTCCTGGAGGCTCTGGCGCATGCGGTCCCCGTCCTCCTCGGCCCGTCGGTCGGCCAGACCGGTGATGCCCCACGGGCGGCCGACGGTGCCGTCCCGGACTTCCAGGCCGGCCTCTCGCGCCTCCTCCTCGAGCGTGCGCAGGCGGGCGATCGACGCCGCGAGCTCGGTCGCGGCCAGCTGCAGGCGCGAGCCGGAGTCCTCGAGGGCCGTGGCGACCTCGGCGCTCGCACCGGCGAGGACGTCGACCCGGCGTCGCGTCGCGACGGCCATGGGGCCGGTCCACCCCGGGGCGGCATCCGCCGCGGCCCGTTCGAGGTCCTCGACGTCGGCGCGCAGCCGCACCGCGGTGCGGCGCAGGGTGGAGGCGAGGGCGCTCATCGAGGCCGGGTCGCCGAGCAGGGGATGGGTCATCGGTGCTCCCGCGCGCCCTCGGCCAGCGGGGCCGCGGCGCGCGCGTGGGACCCGAGGGAGAGTGCGACCTCGCGGCAGCCGGAGGACAGCTCGCGCAGCACGTCGACCGCGTCGTCGACCAGCCCGTCGACGGCCGCCTGGGCGGTGCGGTCACCGACCGTCACCATGTGGTCGAGCAGCTCCTCGTCGGCCGAGACGGCGTGCCCCGCCAGGCTCGACAGCGCGGCGCCGAGCGCTGTCAGGTCCTCGGGTCGGGGGTGCGAAGGGGGCATGGTCCGGCCAGCCTATCCGCGCACCCCGCTCCTGCCGGGGGCCTCGTCCACAGCGTCCACGCAGTTCCTCCGCGGGCCTCGCGCAGGCGCGTCCCTCCCGGTGGATGTGATCTGCGCCATGGGTACTACGCTCGGAGTCGGGCGGGACGACGACGTCCCGCAGGAACCGAAGACATGCATCTCGAGGACGCTCATCCATGGCCCAGCCGCCTGTCCACCCTGCCATCGACCCCGCGCCCGTCACGGCCGAGGACATCGCCGCCGCCGCCCGCGCGGCAGGTGCCGACCCTGCCTTCGTCGATCGATACCTCCGGGACGTCGACGTCGAGGTCCTGCGGGAGCGCAGCGCGACCGAGCTCGTCGCACTCGCGACAGCCCACCGGGAAGCCGCCGCCCGCCGACCCGAGGGCACGTCCGTCGTCGAGGTCGTCCGCGGGGTCGTGCACATCGTGACCGCGGACCGGCCCTTCCTCGTCGACTCCGTGCTCGGCGAGCTCGCGAGCGAGGGCCTGGGTGTCTCCATGCTCATCCACCCGCTCTTCGTCGTGCGTCGCGACGAGGACGGGGTCCTCACCGAGGTCGTCGACCTCGACCCGCGCACCCCGCAAGAGGACGGGCTGGTCGACGAGTCGTGGATCCGTGTGGAGCTCGACGGGCGCTGCGACACGATGGTCGTCCAGGAGCGCATCAGCGAGGTCGTCGACGCCGTGGCCCTGGCGGTCGACGACTGGGAGCCGATGCGCGCTGCGGCCCTCGAGCTGGCCGACGCGCTGGACGCCGGGCACGGCACGGGGGACGCGCCCTCGCAGCGTGCGGCGGCCGACTTCCTGCGCTGGCTCGTCGACGACCACTTCACCTTCATCGGTGCCCGCGACCACCTCGTCGAGGCGGACGGGGTGCGGGCCATCCCGGGCACCGGCATCGGCATCCTGCGCTCGGACTCGACGGCCGAGGCGATCACGCCCCTCGGCGAGAGCCCCGTCGACCCGGAGGAGCTCGGCTGCGTCACCGTGGGCAAGTCCCACGCGGTGCTGCCGGTCCGCCGCGCGACCCACCCGGACCTCATCGCCGTGCGGTTCCACGACGCCGAGGGCCGCCTCGTCGAGCGCCGCTTCGCCGGGCTCTTTGCCTCGACGGCCTACACCAGCTCGGTCCTGACGATCCCGCTCATCAAGGACAAGGTCGAGCAGGTCCTCGCCGAGTCGGGCTGGGCGCGCCAGAGCCACTCGGGCGGCTTCGCGATGCGCCTGTTCGAGACCTTCCCGCGCGACGAGCTCTTCCAGGCGCCCGTCGACCACCTGCTGCGGGTCGTCACCCGGATCCAGCAGATGGTCCACCGCATGCGCACCGCGACCTTCCTGCGCCTCGACTCGGGTCGGCAGTTCGTCACCGCGATCATCTACCTGCCGCGCGACCGCTACACGACCAAGGTGCGGCACCGCATCGAGCAGGAGCTCTGCGAGGCGACGGGGGCCGACGAGGTCTCCTTCACCGCGCACGTCTCCGAGGAGCCGATGGCGCGGCTGTACTACATCCTCAGGGGGTCGACGGGGGTCCGGCTGCCCCGCGGAGAGGTGCGGGCCGAGCTCGAGTACTCCGTGGGCCAGGCCGTGCTCACGTGGGAGGAGCGCCTCGTCACCACCGCCCGCGAGCTCGTCGGTGACCGCTCCGAGCACCTGCTGGAGTCGTGGATCGACGGCTTCCCGCTCGACTACCAGGAGGACTTCGCGCCCGCCCAGGCCGTCGCGGACCTGAAGAACCTCGTCACCCTCGACGAGGGGACCCCCTTCGCCTGCGCGCTCTACGACCCGCGACGTGGCCACGGAGGGGGTGAGGACCCGTCCGTGCGCCGCTTCAAGCTCTTCAGCATCGCGGAGCTGATCCTCGACGACCTCATGCCGATGTTCCGCGACCTCGGGGTGCAGGTCATCGAGGAGGAGCCCTACACGCTGACCCGCACGGACGGGGTGAGCGCCGGCGTCTACGACTTCGCGCTGCGCGTCTCCGACCCCGCGCTGTGGGAGGCGTACAGCCACGAGGACCTGCGGGCCCTCGTCGAGTCGACCGTGCTCGCCGTGCGCGCCGGGCGGACCGAGTCCGACGGGTTCAACGCCCTCGTCATCCGGGCCGGCCTCACCTGGCGCCAGGTCGGGCTGCTGCGCGCGCTCGCCCGCTACCTGCGCCAGGGCGGCGGCAGCCGGAGCCAGCGCAGCCTCGAGGCTGCACTGGTGGAGCACCACGAGATCGCCCGCGACATCGTCGACCTCTTCGAGACCCGCTTCGACCCGGAGCGCTACGCCGGCCTTGCCGACGACGCGCGCGCCGCCGCCGAGCAGGAGATCACCCAGCGCATCGACGACGCGCTCGAGCACGTCTCCTCGCTCGAGCACGACCGGATCATCCGTGCCTTCGTCGGGGTGGTCGGCGCGACCCTGCGCACGAGCTACTTCGTGCGTGACGCCGACGGCCGACCGCTGCCGCGGATGTCCTTCAAGCTCGAGCCGGCCAGGGTGCCGGACCTGCCCAAGCCGCACCCTGCCTTCGAGATCTGGGTGCACAGCCCCCAGGTCGAGGGTGTCCACCTGCGGTTCGGCGCGGTCGCCCGGGGTGGCCTGCGGTGGAGCGACCGACGCGACGACTTCCGCACCGAGGTGCTCGGTCTCGTCAAGGCCCAGATGGTCAAGAACGCCGTCATCGTCCCGACCGGCAGCAAGGGCGGCTTCGTCGGCAAGCTGCTGCCCGACCCCGCCGCCGACCGCGAGGCCTGGCTCGAGGCCGGTCGCTCGGCCTACCGCGCCTTCATCTGCGGGCTGCTCGACGTCACCGACAACCGGGTGGACGGCGCGATCGTGCCGCCGGAGCGCGTCGTGCGCCACGACGGGGACGACTCCTACCTCGTCGTCGCGGCCGACAAGGGCACCGCGACCTTCTCCGACCTCGCGAACTCCATCGCCCGCGAGTACGGCTTCTGGCTCGACGACGCCTTCGCCTCCGGCGGCTCGGTCGGCTACGACCACAAGGGCATGGGCATCACCGCCCGAGGCGCGTGGGAGTCGGTCAAGCGGCACTTCCGGGAGCTGGGTCACGACACCCAGACCGAGGACTTCACGGTCGTCGGCATCGGTGACATGAGCGGCGACGTCTTCGGCAACGGCATGCTGCTCTCCGAGCACATCCGCCTCGTCGCGGCGTTCAACCACCTCCACGTCTTCATCGACCCCGAGCCCGACGCGGCCACGTCCTTCGCCGAGCGCCGCCGCCTCTTCGACCTGCCGCGCAGCACCTGGGACGACTACGACCGCTCGCTCATCAGCGAGGGGGGCGGCGTCTGGCCGCGCAGCGCCAAGTCGGTCCCGGTGAGCGAGCAGGCCGCTCGTGCGCTCGGCCTCGAAGGGATCACGTCGCTGACGCCCAACGAGCTGATCAACCACGTGCTCAAGGCCCCCGTCGACCTGCTGTGGAACGGCGGCATCGGGACCTACGTCAAGGCCACCGACGAGAGCCACGCCGAGGTCGGTGACCGCGCCAACGACGCGATCCGCGTCGACGGCACCCAGCTGCGCGCCCGCGTCGTCGGCGAGGGCGGCAACCTCGGCGCCACCCAGCGCGGTCGGATCGAGGCCGCCGTGGCCGGGGTGCGCATCAACACCGACGCCGTCGACAACTCCGCCGGCGTCGACACCTCCGACCACGAGGTCAACATCAAGATCCTCCTCGGAGAGGCGATCCGCCGCGGCACCCTCGACGAGGACGCCCGCGTCGAGCTGCTCGCGTCGATGACCGACGAGGTGGCCGAGCAGGTCCTGCGCGACAACTACGAGCAGAACGTCCTGCTGGGCAATGCCCGGGCCCAGGACGGGACCATGCTCGTCGTCCACGAGCGGCTCATGGAGACGCTCACGGCACGCGGCGAGCTCGACCGCGAGATCGAGTTCCTGCCGACCCGCGCACAGGTCCACGACCGCATGGCGGCGGGGGAGGGGCTCTCCTCGCCGGAGCTGTCGGTGCTCCTCGCGTACTCGAAGCTGGCGCTCAAGACCGACCTGCTCGACTCCGACCTGCCGGACGACCCGGCGACGGAGCGCCGGCTCGTCGACTACTTCCCGACGCCGCTGCGCGAGCGCTTCCGCGAGGAGCTGCGGGCACACCCCCTTCGTCGGGAGATCGTGACGACCGTCGTCGCCAACGACCTCGTCAACCGCGGCGGGATCACCTTCGTCCAGCGTGCGACGGAGGAGACGAGTGCGACGTCGGTACAGGTGGCGCGCGCCTACCTCGTGTGCCGGGAGGTCTTCGGCCTCGACGAGTACGTCGCCGCCGTCGAAGCGCTCGACAACGTCGTGCCGACCCGCGTGCAGACGCGCCTCTACCTGGAGCTGCGGCGACTCATGGACCGGTCGGTGCGGTGGTTCCTCGCCAACCGGTCCGGGCGCCTGGACGTGACGGCGGAGATCGAGCGCTTCCGCGAGCCGGTCGCCGAGATCGCGCCGCACATCCCCCAGCTGCTGCGGGGGGAGCAGGCCGACCGCCTGGCCCGCAAGACCCAGGACCTCGTCGACGCCGGGGTGCCCACCGACCTGGCCCGGCGCAGCGCCGGCCTGCTCGACCTCTACCCCGTCCTCGACATGGTCGACATGGCGCGCGACGGCGGGCGCACGACCCGCGAGGTGGCGGAGACGTACTACCTCGTCTCGGAGGCCTTCGGCATCGACGAGCTGCTCATCATGGTCACCCAGCTGCCCCGGGAGGAGCAGTGGGACGCCATGGCCCGTGCCGCGCTGCGCGACGACCTCTACGCGACGCTGCACACGCTCACCGGGTCGGTGCTCGGGCACGCCGGCGACGACCCGGCGGCCCGTTTCGCCCAGTGGTCGGAGGAGCACGACGAGGCGCTCGAGCGGGTGCAGGGCCAGCTCGCGGGCATCCGTCAGCTCAACCGCCCCGGCGTCGCCGCGCTGTCCGTCGCGCTGCGCACCCTGCGGTCCGTCACCCGGTGACCGAGGCGCCCGGGCCGGCGGTGCCCGCACGTCACTAGGATCACGGCGTGCGGACACTGGCGGACTTCCTGAGGACCACCCCCGGCCTGGATGCGGCCGACACCGAGTGGCTCCACCTGCTCGTCGAGGACTGGCAGCTGCTCGCCGACCTGCTCTTCAGCGACCTCGTGCTGTGGTTGCCGAACGACAACAGCTGGGTGGCCGTCGCGCACGCCCGGCCGATGACCGGGCCGATGGTCTTCGTGGAGGAGGTCGTCGGGCAGGACGCGACCGTGGTCTTCGGCGACCTCATCGACCAGGCGGCGCGCGAGGGGCAGAGCGAGCACGTGCGGGAGCGCGGCCAGGACCTGCTCCACGAGCGGGCGCGCACGGTGGTGCGTGCCGGCCGCACGATCGGGGTCCTGAGCATCCACGACCAGCTCGACAGCGGCCGTCCGCAGACCCGCCTCGAGGAGAACTACGCCGGCATGGGCGACGAGCTCTTCGCCATGGTCACGCAGGGCAGCTGGCCCACGCAGGTGGCGCCGAGCGGGGCGCGTCGTGGCGCACCGCGCGTCGGGGACGGCGTCATGCGGCTCAGCGAGTCCGGTGTCGTCGAGTACGCCTCGCCCAACGCCCTGAGCGCCGTCCGGCAGCTCGGGCACCAGGGCCCGATCGAGGGGCAGGTGCTCCTCCAGGTCCTGAGCGGCCTGCCGCACCTCGAGGGGCACGTGGACGAGGGCCTCGCGCTCGTCGCCATGGGCCGCGCCGCCTGGCGAGCGGACGTGAGCGCCAAGGGGGCGGCGCTCGCCCTGCGGGCCGTGCCGCTGATGAGCGGTCGCCGGCGCCACGGCGCCATCGTCCTGGCGCGTGACGTCTCCGAGCTGCGTCGTCGCGGCGAGGAGCTGATGACCAAGGACCAGACGATCCGCGAGATCCACCACCGGGTGAAGAACAACCTGCAGACGGTCGCCGCGCTCCTGCGGATGCAGTCGCGCCGCGTGCCCGACACCTCCGCCAAGGTGGCCCTGGACGAGGCCGTGCGCCGGGTCGGGGTGATCGCCATGGTCTACGAGGCCCTCAGCACCGGCTTCGCCGAGGCCGTCGACTTCGACGACGTCGCGGTGCGCGGTCTGCGGGCGATCGTCGAGGTGGCCCGCACGTCCGGGGCGATCGACTCCCACTTCACCGGCTCCTTCGGCCAGGTGCGCGCCGAGGAGGCCACGGCGGTCGGGCTCATCCTCTCCGAGCTCGTGCAGAACGCCGTCGAGCACGGCGTCCCCGACGGGGGCAATGTCCACGTCGACGCCCAGCGCACGACCGAGGAGGAGGGCGAGGACATCCTGCGCGTGAGCGTCGTCGACGACGGCCGGGGGCTGCCGACCGGGTTCCGACCGAGCCGGGCGGGGCTCGGCACGCGCATCGTCACCTCGATGATCCACGACCTCGGGGGCCAGATCCGGTGGGACGACGCCGAGCCGCGCGGCACCCGGGTGAGGTTCAGCGTGCGGCTGCGGAGCGTGGACTCCTGAGCCGCGGGACCGGGCCGAGCACGACGAAACCGCCCCCGAGCAGGTGCTCGGAGACGGCGGTCAGGGTGCGGGTGCGCTCAGCCGGCGCGCCGGGCGCGGGCCTTGCGGCGCTTCAGGGCACGACGCTCGTCCTCGGAGAGGCCACCCCAGACACCGGCGTCCTGGCCGGACTCGATGGCCCACTTGAGGCAGGTGTCGACGACCTCGCAGCGACGGCACACCTTCTTGGCCTCCTCGATCTGGGCGATCGCCGGGCCGGTGTTGCCGATGGGAAAGAACAGTTCCGGATCTTCGTCCAGACAGGCTGCGCGGTCGCGCCAATCCATGGGGGTGGTGCTCCTTGTCGTCGGGAGGGTCGTGTGCGGCCGGGGACTGGCCTGACGACCATGGTGCGCACACAGCCCGTGGCGTGTCCACAGGCCAATACACACACCATTGTCCAAGATACCGCTCGGGATGCCAACGGTGTGGGACGTCCTCATTGTTCCCGCGCGGCGTGTGTTCGGTCACCTACGCTGCTCGTCGTGACCCCCAGCCAACCCCCTTCGCACCCTCGCCCCGCCGTCCTCGCCGCCGCCGGGGTATGCCTCCTGCAGGTCCTCATGCTGCTCGTCACGGCCGGTCTGTACGCCCTGGAGCTGACGCGTGGGGACGGTGAGGACCCGAGCACCGCCTCGATGACGATGGTCGTGTGCATCATCTTCGCGATCCTGCTCGCGGTGCTCGCCTCGGCCTGGTTCAAGGGCGCCTCGTGGCCGCGCACGCCGACCATCGTGTGGAATGTCCTGCTCCTGCCCGCCGCGTGGACACTCGCGACGAGCAGCGGGCTCTGGTTCGGCCTCGGCCTGGCCGTCCTCGCGCTCGTCGGGATCGCCGCCGCCCTCCTCACGCCCGTGCCCGAGCTGCCGGACCGGGCCCTCTGAGATGGCTCCCTTCGACGTCGTCGAGGCGGACATCGCCTCCCTCCGGGCTGCGCTGGAGAGTGGGGCGACGACGAGCGAGGAGCTCGTCACCGCCTACCTCGCGCGGATCGCCGCCTACGACGCGGCCGGGCCCCGGCTCAACGCGCTCGTCGTCATGAACCCGGACGCGCTCGAGGAGGCGCGCGCATCCGATGCCCGCCGGGCGAAGGGGGAGACCCTCGGCCCGCTCGACGGCATCCCGTACACGGCCAAGGACTCCTACCTGGCCACCGGGCTCACCTGTGCCAGCGGGTCGCCGGCCTTCGCCGACCTCGTCGCGCAGCGCGATGCCTTCACCATCGAGCGGCTGCGCGGCGTCGGCGCGGTGCTCATCGGCCTGACCAACATGCCGCCGATGGCCAACGGCGGCATGCAGCGCGGGGTCTACGGCCGGGCCGAGAGCCCCTACAACGGCGACTACCTCACCGCGGCCTTCGGCTCCGGCAGCTCCAACGGCTCGGGGACGGCGACGGCGGCGAGCTTCGCGGCCTTCGGCCTGGGGGAGGAAACCTGGTCCTCCGGGCGGGCGCCGGCGAGCAACAACGCGCTGTGCGCCTACACGCCCTCGCGGGGCGTGATCTCGGTGCGGGGCAACTGGCCGCTCGTGCCGTCGATGGACGTCGTCGTGCCGCACGCGCGGACGATGGCCGACCTGCTCGAGGTGCTCGACGTCGTCGTCGCCGACGATCCGGACACCACGGGTGACCTGTGGCGCACCCAGCCGTGGATCGAGGTGCCCGCGGCCTCGCAGGTGCGGCCGGAGTCCTACCCGGCACTCGCGCAGGACGGCGCGGCGCCGCTGCGCGGGCTGCGGCTCGGCGTGCCACGGATGTATCTCGGGACCGACGAGGAGGCCGGGACCGGGGTCGGCTTCGGCGGCCCGATCGGGGACCGGATCGTGCCGCGCCCGAGCTCGCTGGAGCTCTTCGCAGCGGCCCGGGCGGACCTCGAGGCCGCGGGAGCCGAGGTCGTCGAGACCGACTTCCCGGTGGTGAGCAACTACGACGGCGACCGGGTGGGGGCCCCCACCGTGCGCACCCGGGGGCTGCTGCCCGAGGGGTACCTCGACGAGGAGATCTGGGACCAGTCGATGTGGGGCTGGGAGACCTTCCTGCGCGCCAACGGCGACCCCGCGTTGCACCGTCTGGCGGACGTCGACGGGCCGAAGATCTTCCCCCACCCGGAAGGCTCGCTGCCGTACCGGTACGGGGAGCTCGACTTCGACCTCGCCGACTACGTCACCCGGGCGCGCGAGATCGGCGTCGTCGAGGACGTCACGACGCTGCGCCTGCTCGAAGGGGGTCTGCGCGGCCTCGAGGAGACCCGCCGCGTCGACCTCGAGGAGTGGATGGACGACCTGGGGCTCGACGCGGTGATCTTTCCGGCGGTGGCCGATGTCGGGCCGGCCGATGCGGACGTGCGTGAGGAGTCGGCCGACCTCGCGTGGCGCAACGGCGTGTGGGTGGCCAACGGCAACCTCGTGCCCCGCCACCTCGGCATCCCGACGGTCACGGTGCCGATGGGCACGATGAGCGACATCGGCATGCCGATCGGGTTGACCTTCGCCGGGCGCGGCTGGGAAGACAACCGCCTGCTGACGATCGCCGCGGCCTTCGAGGCGACGGGTCAGCGGCGCACCGAGCCGCCGCGCACGCCGCGGCTGGAGTGAGTCTGCGTGGGTCTTGGTCCCGGTTGGGTCTCGATCGCCCGGTTGCCGCGGGCAGGCGTTGACGGGCCGACTGTCTGACGCCACGGTATGACGTGCCCCACAGTGACGTGGGTTCGCGATCCGGAGGGGGAGCCGTGCGACATCAGGTACTTAGGGGGGGGGCGTGGCGCTAGCTCTCGCTGTTGCAGTCACGTCCTCCGGAGGGGGCTCAGCGTTGGGGCGCACCGCGGGTGCTCCTGTCACGAATGTAGCGACGAACGCACTGGATCCGGAGGTTGACCGGGCCTTCACAATTCTGGACGCCCAGCCTGCGGACAGGGCGGCAGCGCTCGACGAGGCTTTCGATGGCGTGGACCGACAGGGGCCCGACGGAACGTGGCGGGGCGATATCGGAGGGTTCTCGCCTGCAGAGATCCTCGACATGCACACGATGTCTCAACCTGTTGGGGATTCGGCGGCGAACGCGGTGGCAAAGATGCAGCGCGAGCAGGTTTTCAACGAACTTGTCGAAAAGGTGCGGCGGGACGCACCTAACCGATACGTGGCCGCGAGCTTTTCCTCCACGACCGCGACCATCTACGTGACGGGGGACGCCGGAGACTTCGCATCGACCGAGCGCGCCTCGTCGGTGGCTGTGAATTTCGTAGCTGGGTATCAGTACTCCGAGAGTGAGCTGCTCGAGAAGCATCGAGAGATCGTCGAGGGAGTAGACGCACCAGACATCGAGCGACTCTCATCGGAACTCAATCCGAAGGAGTCCACCGTCGTCATCAGAACTGATCAGCCGAGCAAGGTGGCCAGTTCGTCGAAGTCCGTGGACCTGGCGGATCCTGCTGATGGGCTACAGGTGACCGTCCTGCCGTCCAAGGATGTGCCTGGAGAGGGGCTGGACGCGCTGTTGCGGGGAGGTGGGTACTTGGGGTCGTGCACATCTGGATTTGTGCTGCGCAGCGATTACAGCGGCACCAAACGATTGGCGACCGCGGCGCACTGCGGCTACCGGCAAGATCGCGTTAAGTATCAAAATAGGAATCAATCCGCTTTCACTACTGTCGAGTACATGTGGCGTCACTGGGGGTCCAACGGTGATATCGCCTACACGAGTACGGGCGCTTTCGATCCCTATCCAAGTTTCTATGCTGGAGTGAGTGAGATCCGTGCTGTTCGCGGGGTCACGAATGACTTCCATGAGGGTAAGTCGTTCTGCAGGTTTGGGCGGACTTCAGGAAACAAGTGCAGCACCTCGCGAGGCATCTTCTCTAGCAGGAAGGCTCGCAGCGATGAGCGTGACGCTGGCAAGACCGCGCACAATCTCGTGTCGATGAACTACGACCGAGGCGAAGGTGGTGACAGTGGGGGGCCGTGGTATTCACCGTCCCAGAATTCGGCGGCGGCAGGTATCCACTCGGGTAGCAATGGCTGCTGGACGATCACCGTTCTGTGCGACCAATTCACGCCTGTCAGCGCATTTCATCAGTATGGATTCAGGGTGTGGACGCTGTGACTTGGCGCGCCCGTGCGGCAGGGCTCGCTGCAGCCGCCATAGTGCTGGCTGCTTGCCAAGCGTCTGATACGTCGCCGAGGTCGAGAACTTCCCCGGCGGATTCGAGCCCACGGGCTGTCTCGTCGTCCGGCGTCGTGGTTCCCATCGTCCCGCTCATGGGACATTCCGACGTTGCCAAGACCTACCACGTCAAGGGGCTCAATGATCGTGGCTGCGTCATCGGTCACGTGGATGGTCCTTCGGGCAAGCCGTTCAAGGGGGTGTTCGTCGGCAACGAGGGGACGAAGGTGACCGGAGATCGGGGCAACTTCACCATCACCTTCGCGAAGGGAAAGGTCGCGCGGAAGGGCGCCACCTTCACGGGGAGCGGTTATGCATTGTCGAGGGGCGACAACTCGGAATCTGAGACAGCGGTGATGGACGCTGTGCACGAGACGTGCGGTGAAGACTCGGTTATCGCTGTGGAGTGAGGTGCGTGGCTCGCATCTCGACCCATGGAAGCGCGACCTGCACCTCATCCGCTGGCCCGTCGACGACGAGGTATCCCCGACCGGCCACGCGCGGCAGGGGCGGGACCCGCAGGCCGAGCGCGTCGCCGTCTGACCGAGCCGACGGCTGGAGGAGCAGGCCGGTGCGGCTGCGCGCGAGGTCGGAGACCAGCCCGCGCACCTGGCCGACGGCTGTCTGGGTGGCCGTCGCGCCGATGACCAGCCCGCGGTCGGCGTCGAGACGACGCAGGATCTCCTTGAGCACGTCGGCGACGGGTGCGCCCTCGAGCCGGTCGAGGTCGTCGGCGATGACCGCGAGGTCGGGGTGCTGCTGGCGCAGGGCGATCAGCTCGTCCCGGTCATCCGCACCGAGGACCGGGCAGTCGAGCCCGTCGGCGATCGCCCCCGAGCCGATGACGACGAGTGGCTGCCCGGAGGCGACCACCTGGCGGGCGAGCAGTGACAGCGCCGTCGATCGACCGCTGCGCGGCGGGCCGCAGACGAGGAACCGCCGCGCGCCGTCGGTGCGCCACACCACCGGGTCGCGACCGGAGCCGCCGAGCCCGAGCGGGATCCGCTCCCGCGCCGCTGCGGGCAGCACGTCGATCGGCACCGACCCGGGCAGCTCCTCGACGACCCACGGGAGTGCGGCCGCTTCGCCCCCTCCAGTGGGGGCAAGTGACGGCAGCGCCACCTGCACCAGGTCGCCGCCCGGCTGGATCCGAGCCCGCCCGGGGACGAGCCGGTCCGAGACCTCGGTGCGGGTGAGGCCGGCCAGGGCGGCATCGCCCCGGTCGCTCAGATGCAGGACGAGGCGGGTGCCGACGAGGGAGGAGACCCGGCCGGACAGCAGCTCGCGGCCACCGGCGACGACGACGCGCAGCCCGAGGGCGACGCCGTCGCGCATGAGCGTCTCGAGGGTCTCGGCCGTCTCGCCGAGGTCGAGCGAGCCCCGCGGTCGCGTCACCCGGCCCCAGCCGTCGATCGCCAGGAGCAGGTGCGGCGGGGGAGGCGGACCCCCTTCGCTCTCGTGGGTGGCCCACCACGCGTCGAGGGTCGGGTGACCACTGGCCCGCAGCGCTGCCCGCCGCGCCGAGAGGTCGGACTCCAGACGCTCGAGGAAGCGCCCCACGACCGTCGCTGCCTCCCCGTCGACGATGCTCCCGACGTGCGGCAGGGCGGACAGCCCGGCCAACCGCGCGGACCCGTCACCGACGACCTGCACCTGCAGCCGATCCGCCGACCACCGGTGCGCGGCGGCGGTGACGAGCGAGGCGAGGGCCGTGGTCCGACCGGAGCCGGGGCCGCCGACGAGCATCCAGTGACCGTCGGTGGTCGCCCACTCCAGCGGTGACTGGCGTTGCTGCGCCGGCAGGTCCACGAGGCCGAAGGGAGCCCCCGTCACCTCGTCGTCGGGCAGCCGCGCCGCCTCGATGGTCTCCGGCAGCGGCGGCAGCCACGGGCGGTGGGGTGCCGGGATGGCCAGCGACTGCGCCACCCGGGTCATGGTGCGGGCGAGACGCTGCAGGTCGGTCGGCCCGAGGTCGTCGACGACGGGCGGCGCGGGCCAGGCCTCGCCGGGGCGGCGCACGAGCAGCGCCCCGCCGACACCGGCGGCGTGCCCGGCGACCCGGCCCGTCTGGAAGGCGCGCGGCGGGCCACCACCGGTGCTCGCCAGGGCCCGGCCGGGGGACGTCTCGGGGATCTCGGCCGCGTCGGGGCAGCCGATGACGTCGTCGCTGTCGGCGCGGTCGCGCACGCGCAGCGCGATGCGCAGGTTGACGTTGGCCTTGATGTCCGCCGAGACGATGCCGCCGGGGCGCTGGGTCGCGAGCACGAGGTGCACGCCGAGCGAGCGGCCCACGGCGGCGATGCGCATGAGGTGGGCCATGACGTCGGGCTGCTCCTCGGCGAGCATGCGGAACTCGTCGATGACGATCATCAGCCGGGGCAGCGGGTCGCCGCGGTGGTCGTCGATGTCCTTGGCCCCCGAGGCAGCGAGGACGTGCTCGCGGCGGGTCAGCTCGGCGTCGAGGCTCGTCAGGGCCCGCTCTGCCGCGGCCGGGTCGAGGTCGGTGAGCATGCCGACGGTGTGCGGCAGCCGGGCGCACTCGGCGAAGGCGGCGCCACCCTTGTAGTCGACGAGGACGAAGGTGATCTCCTGCGGCGACAGCTGCGCGGCGAGCGAGGCGACCCAGCTCTGGAGGAACTCCGACTTGCCGGACCCCGTCGTCCCGGCGACGAGGGTGTGCGGTCCGTCGCGTCGCAGGTCGATGCCGAAGGCTCCTTCGCCGGCCGCGCCGACCACGACCTCGAGGTCGGTGGGCCGGTGCCTGCCGGCCTCCCGCCACCGCCGACGGACCGACTCCGCGTCGTCGGGGGAGAGGTCGAGCAGGTCGACCAGGCGGGCGGCGAGGGGGAGGGACCCTCCCTGCGCGTCCGGCGTGGCGTCCCGCAGCGGGGTGAGCGCGGTGGCGACGCGTCGTGCCCAGGTCGCACCCGCCCCGTCGACGATCCCGCGTGCCGCCTGCTCGCCGGCGAGCAGCAGCCGCAGGTCGTCGCCGGCGAGGACGGCGACCGCGCGGGCCTCGTGCGGCAGGTCGGCGGGGGTGTCGGCGAGGGCGATGACGAGGACGCGCTGGGGACCCCCTTCGCTCATGATCGTGCGCAGCCCGGGGTCGGTCCGCCACGCACCGGCCCCGTCGACGACGACCACCTGGGCGACGGGCAGCGGATCGCTCTCGCGGCGCCGCTCGTGCCCGCTCGCGGCGCGTTCGGTGGTCAGGCGAGCGAGCCCGGCGAGCAGCGCCGCGCCCGCCTCGGGGTCGGTCGCGATCCGCGCGGACTCGGGCAGGTCGTCGTGCGCGCGCAGGTGCACCAGGCCGGCGAAGGGGGACCACCACCCGTCCTCGTCCGCGACCACGCCCACCCGCACGTCGTGGTGGGAGTGCAGGACCACGAGCTGCCCGAGCAGATGGCGCGCGAGCCGGTCACGGGAGGCGCGTGGACCCGCGATGCCGAGCACCGCGATGTCCGCCAGGTCGACCGTCAGGGGGACGTCCTCGAGCACCGGGTGCTCGCGCACGCCGGCGCGGTGCTCGACCTCGAGCCGGGCGGGCAGCGCCCCGAGGCCGAGCCGCAGACACAGGTGCTCCTCGTGCTGGGCGCGCCTCTCCCACAGGCGTGCCGACTCGCCGCGAGCCGCGTCCTGGAGGGCTGAGGCGTCGGGTGCGGCGCGCAGGCGTTCGCGCCGCTCGTCGGCCAGGGCCGCGGTGAGCCGCTCCCCGGCGCGGGCACGCTCGCGGACCCACGACGCGTGGGCCTCCCGGTGCTCGCGGCGCGAGCTCGTGCGGTCGGAGAGCGTCGAGCCGAGGACGAGCAGCGGGGAGAGCAGGCCGAAGAGCAGCATCCGCGGCCCGAAGAAGTAGGCCAGCACCCCCGCGAAGGGCAGCGGCAGCAGCACCATGACCCAGGGGATGCGGCGGCGTGCCGGCGGCCTGGGCTCCTCGGGGACCCGGATCGTCGTGGGCTTGCCGGTGCGGGGCAGGTGCGGCGTCGGGTTGACGCCCAGGGTGCCGTCGCCGGTCGCCACCCGTCGGGTCGGCCGCGGCCGGTGGGCCTCGACGGCGAAGGTCGTGTGCCCCGCCCGCAGCTGGCTCCCGGCACGCACCCGCACCCCGTCGGTGGGGACGGTCGCGTCGTCCACGCGGGTGCCGTTGGTCGTGCCGAGGTCGCGCAGATGCACCCCGTCGCGGTCGACGGTCAGCTCGAGGTGCTCGCGGGAGAGCGCGTCGTCGGCGACCCGCAGCGTCGCGGCGTCGCCGCGGCCGATGGTGTGACGACCGGAGGTGAGCTCGTGGGTGCGACCGGCGTCGGGCCCGCTGAGCGTGACGAGGCGAAGGGGGGACCGCCGGGCTGCTCGCGTGGTGGGCTCCCGGGCAGGGCGCATGGCGTCGAGGACGAGCGCGGCGCCGTCGAGCAGGGGTGGGAGCCCGACGGGCGCGTCGGGAGTGAGGCGCTGCGGCCCGACCCGGACGGTCGCGCCCGGGCGCCCGGCCGCGGCGAGCAGGTCACCGAGGGTGTGGTGCTCCTCGGCGAGGACGTCGATCGTCTCGGTCCCCCCGCCGCCGGCGTCGATGATCGTCATCCGCAGCTGCATGAGGGCACGGTAGGTCGATCGCCCTCATCGACCGCGGGAGTTGTCCACAGGCCCGGCCGGGCTCAGTCGTCCAGCCCCCGCGCGGCGAGGGCGTCGCCCATGGCGTCGGCCCGCCTCAGGGCGCCGACGACGAGCGGCACGGCGAAGGCGCGTGGGCTCGCCCCGAGGCCGCGCGCGTGCTGCGCCTCGCGCACGCGGCCGCCCAGGTCGATGACGAGCGGCACGGCGCGGATGGCCAGCTGCAGCATCAGGCCGACGCGCTCGGGGTCGACGCCGACCCGTCGCAGCGGCCCGCACACCCGCACGACGACGTCGATGAGGTCGCTCGTACGGGTCGTGAGCGTCACGAGGTTGGCGAGCAGCACGAGCGCGATGAGGACCCCGACGATGACGAAGGCCCGCTCCCAGCCCGCGACCACCGTCTGGAAGACCCCGAGCGGCACCATGACGAGCAGCAGCGGGCGCAGCATCTGCAGCAGCACCGCCGCCGGCATCCGCGCGGTCGCGTAGCCCGCGAGCACCACGGCCAGGGCGACCGCGGTCACCACCGGCGAGCGGACGAAGGGGGAGAGCAGGCCCGCGAGCAGCAGCCCGGCGAGCTTCGCCCCGGCGGGCAGGCGGTGCAGCACCGAGCCACCCTCGCGGTAGAGCCCGATCACCGGACGCGGTCCATGAGCTCGAGGTAGTGGGCGATGGAGTCCGCGGGCGACCCGTCGTGCACGAGCCGGCTGTCGTCGAAGACGAGCACCCGGTCGAAGTCGACGAGCAGGTCGAGGTGGTGGGTCACGAGGACGACCTGCTGGGGCAGGGCGCGCACCGCGTCGGCGACCCGGCGCGCGTTGCGGATGTCGAGCAGCGTCGTCGGCTCGTCCATGACGAGCAGGTCGGGCTCGGTGACGAGCACGGCGGCGAGGGCGAGCAGCTGCT
Organism: Janibacter terrae; assembly: GCF_039636765.1. NCBI lineage: Bacteria > Bacillati > Actinomycetota > Actinomycetes > Micrococcales > Intrasporangiaceae > Janibacter > Janibacter terrae. The sequence goes on along the minus strand of NZ_CP144167.1, from coordinate 2,950,209 downwards.
TCTGCCCGCCGCTGAGGAGGTGCGCCGGGTGGTCACCGCGACCGGCGAGGCCGTGGGCCGCCAGGGCCCCCTCGACACGGGCGGCGATCTCCCCCTTCGTCAGCCCGCGGCGGCGCAGGGAGAAGGCGACGTCCTCCGCGACCGTCGGCATGACGATCTGCGCGTCGGGGTCGGTGAAGCAGAAGCCGACGCGCCGGCGCACCTGCTTCCCCTGCCGCGTCGTGTCGAGACCGTCGAGGGTCACGGTGCCGCGCTCGGGGACGACGAGGCCGTTGAGCATCCGGACGAAGGTCGACTTGCCGGACCCGTTGGCCCCGATGACCCCGATCCGGGGCTCCTCGAGACGCACGGTGACATCGCGCAGCACCGGTGCGCCGCCGTCGAACCCGTGCGTCACGCCGGTGACGTCGATCAGCATGCCTGCACCACCATCGCCACTCCCTGCCCGCCGCCGGCGGCGATCGCGGCGAGACCGAGCGACCCGGGGCGCGGCACCAGCTGGTGGAAGAGCCGTACGAGCAGCACGGCCCCGGAGGCGCCCCACGGGTGGCCCAGGGCGAGCGCGCCACCGTCGGCACACACGCGAAGGGGGTCCAGCCCCAGCTCGTCGCAGCAGGCCAGCACCTGCCCGGCGAAGGCCTCGTTGACCTCGATCGCGTCGAGGTCGTCGAGCCCGATCCCCGCGCGCTGCAGGACGGTCCGCGTCGCCGGCACGAGGCCCCGGCCGGGTCGGTGGGGCGCCACGCCGGCGGTGGCGGTGGCCAGGACGCGCAGCCCCGGGCCGCCCAGGCGCGCGTGGGTCGCTGCGTCGACGACGGCCACGGCGGCGGCACCGTCGCTGATGCCGCAGGAGTTGCCCGCGGTCACCGACCCGCCGTCCCGGAAGGCCGGTCGCAGACGCGCCAGCTTGTCGACCGTGAGCGTCGCCCGCGGTCGGTCGTCGCGCACGACCCTGCCGACGGCCACGATCTCGTCGTCGAAGACCCCCGCCTCCTGCGCGGCCACGGCCCGCGCGTGCGAGCGCGCGGCGTACTCGTCCTGGCGCTCGCGGGAGACGCCGGCCTCCTGCGCGAGCAGGTCGTTGGCGACCCCCATGTCGGGGTCGTCCCACCCGGCGGGGGCGAAGGGAGCCCGCTCGTACCGCACGGGGTCGGCGCCCTCGACGGGCGGCCAGTGCCGCCACGGAGCGGTGCTCGCGGACTCCACCCCGCCCGCCAGGACGGCGGGGGAGCCCGTGGCGACCATGCGGACCGCCACGTCGACGGCCGCGAGCCCGCTCGCGCACTGCCGGTCGACGGTGAGGGCGGGCACGTGCTCGGGCAGCCCGGCGCGCAGGGCCGCAGACCGGGCGACGTCGCCACCGGGACCCATGCAGTTGCCGAGCACGACGTCGCCGACCTCGGCGGGGTCGAGCCCGGCGCGACGGGTCACCTCGGCGAGCACCGGTCCGGCGAGCCGCTCGGCGGTGACCGTGGACAGGGAGCGGCCGGCTGTCCCGATGGCGGTGCGGGCGGCCGCGACGATCACGGGGGTCGTGGTCATGACCCGGCCGCCACGAGCCTCGCGCGCACCGCGCCGCGGTCGACCTTGTCGTTGGGCGTGACCGGCAGCGTCTCGAGGTGGACCCAGCGTCGCGGGCGCTGGGGCGTCGTCAGCTCGGCGCGGGCGACGCGGCGCAGCCGGTCGGCGTCGGAGGCGACGGTGACCGCGCAGGCGACGACCTCGCCGAGCTCGGTGTGGGGGAGGCCGACGACGACGACCTCGCCCTCGGCGTGGGGTCGTAGGACCCGCTCGACGTCGGCGACGGTGACGGTCGCGCCGGCGGTGGTGATCCCCCCTTCGCGCCCGTGGACCCGCACGACGCCGCCGCCGACCTCGCCGCGGTCACCGACGGTGACCCAGCCGCCCGGCCGGGTGCGCAGCTCTTGCCCCGGCTCGAGGTACCCGCGGCTGACGTAGGGGGAGCGGACCCATAGCTCGCCGTCGCGCGCGCGGACCTCGACGCCGGGGAAGGGACGCAGCGCGTCCGCGTGCTCGCCCCAGGTGACGAGGGAGAGCTCGGCCGCACCGTAGTAGTGGCTCAGGCCGCCGCCCGCGGCGAGGACCTGCTCCCGGGTCGCCGCGTCGACCCGGTCGCCGGCGACGACGACGTGCGTGCCGGCGAGCTCCTGCGGGCGGGTCGCGAGGACCCGCCGGAGCGCGCTGGGGGTGAGGTGGGCGTGCGTCGCGTCGGCGAGCTCGTCGACCATCGTCGCGCGGGCCCAGCCGGCGTGGACGGCGGCGAAGAGGTTCATCGACGAGGTGATCGGTCCGGGGGCGTGCACCCGGCTGCCCGCGGTGGTGCCCGTCAGCGCGCTGACGGCCGGGAAGGACCCGACCCACGAGCCGGTCGTGCGCACGATCGTGCGTGCGTGCCCGGAGGTGCCGGAGGTGGCGAGGGCGATGAGCCGGCCGGCTCGCGCGGCCTCCCCGAAGGCGGCCACGGGGTCCTCGGCCGCCAGCACGTGGACGATCTCAGACGAGGGCATCCTCACGCTCCCGCGTGCGCGAGCGGATGAGACCGGGGTAGGCGGCGTGCACCCCCCGCGCGACGACGGCGCAGATGACGGCCTTGACGAGGTCACCGGGGACGAAGGGGGCTGCCGCCACGAGGGCTGCGACGGGGCTGAGGTCGGCGCGCAGGATCATCCCGATGATGCCCAGGACGTTGAGCGCGAGGACGCCGCCCAGGATGTTGATGCCGATGCCGGGCACCAGGCGGTAGGGGCGGCCGGCCGCCTCCGTCATGACCCCGACGAGGTACGCGGCGATCGGGTAGCCGATGAGGTAGCCCACGCTCGGGCCGGCGAAGACGCCGAGGCCGCCGCGCCCGCCGGCGAGCAGGGGGAGGCCCAGGGCGACGAGCGCGAGGAAGACGAGGACCGCGAGGGCGCCCCGCCGGGCGCCGAGGATCGCGCCGCAGAGCATGATCCCGAGCGACTGGGCGGTGATGGGCACCGCGTTGCCGAAGGGGGCGATCGCCGGGACGAGGCCGAGCACGGCGATGATGCCGGCGAAGACGGCGATCTGGGCGAGCTCGCGGCCGGTGGATCGGGGGTGGGACACGGTGGGGCCTCTCGGTTCGGGGACGCCCGATCATGGCACGCGAAGCGACCACATGTGAACACTGTTCACGAGCGCCTCCGCCCACAGTCTGTGGATTCTCGAGATGCGAGCGCCCGGGAAGTCGCTAGCGTCTGACATCGACGGATCGGGGAGTGCCGTCGGTCAGATCACGAGCACGAAGGGGGGTCCGCATGGACGCCGTCAAGACGGTCGAGGGCGAGGTCCGCGAGCTCATCCGGCGCTCCGGCCTGGACCCGGTGCGCGAGACCGGCGAGGTCGCCGACCTCGTGCACGCCGCGGTCACCGACTACGACGAGCGCAGCACCCACGGCGGGCTGCCCCTGCTCGGCAACTTCGAGGCCGCGGTCAAGTCCGTCATGGACACCGTCGCCGGCTTCGGCCCGCTGCAGCGCTACTTCGACGACCCGCTCGTCGAGGAGATCTGGATCAACAGCCCGAGCCGGGTCGGCTACTGTCTCCTCGATCTTCGAGGGTGAGTGCCGCTGCTGCACAAGGGTAGTCGCACCTCGCAGCCGCTGGCGGGGATCTGCGTTTCGGGCTCGCCAGCGGTCTCCTGTCACTGCCTCCGCATAGCGTCGACGTCATGGTCGACATTGCCGAATACGAGGTCCTGGGTGGCTTGAGTGCACCCTTCGTGATCTCCAAGAAGGCCGAGCGAAGGCAACGCGAGGCGGAACGCATCAGGGCGGCCGTGACCTGCGACGTTCCGATGCTCACATGGAAGGAGTACGAGGCCGGCGCGCCGTGCCCGGGCTGTGGCCTGCCGTACCGGGACGACGAGCGTTGGGAGTTCAAGGGGGGCGATGCACATCACCGACGAGGAGCGTGCTCGCCGCGAGTCCGAGGATGCAGCCTTCGCCCTGTGCCACCCAGACTGTCACGCGATGCGTCACTCGGTCTCGGGTTCGCTGACCTTTCACTGCGGCAGGTGCTGCCCGCCGCCGCCGATGTCACGCTCGCAGCGCGACGAAATCGCGCGCCTGTTCAGCCACCGCACTCCACCGGAGCAGCTCATGCGGTGGAGGCTCCGGCTGTACTGCGGGCACGTGGTCGAGCGGACCGCGCACTACATGCACAAGACGATCCACAACGCGTTCACTGGCTCGACCTCTTGCTCGGAGTGCGGTCTGGACCCGGCGACCGTTGTCGACGGCGAGGCCGTCGGCCTCCTTCACGACGGAGCGTGACGTCAGAGGTCACGTCCCGCTCACACCACAGCCGATGGCTTCAGCAATAGGACGTCGACAAGGGTCTCTACTTCGCCGACAAGTTGCCTGAACGTCTCCAGGCTCTCGCGGTTGGCGCGGCTGTACTCCTTGCCGTGTGCAACAGAGTTTCGAATCTCGAGGAGATTATCGAGGAGCTCGCGGTTGAACCCCGAGTCCAAGAACACCTTCACCTGACCATCCACATCTGGGCCGAATCGCTTGAAGAGCTCCCGGAATTGCCTCGCGGTCAGGTTGGGTGACTTGTAGAACCAGCTGTTGATGAAGGCCTGTGGGTGCCCCTGGGCCAACTCTCCGATCCGTCCGGAAATCGCATGGAAGCACAACTGCTCCAAGTAGCCGGCCATCCGCACAACGGCGTAGTCGTTCAGATAGGTCTGCTGCTCGGGCGAGAGCTCGCCGCTCCGCCTCTGGTTGTCGATGTCGTCGAGTACCGAGTTCAGGTTGTCCCGCATCTCGTCAATGGCCTGGATCGCTTCGGCCCGGGAGAATGAGCGTGCCACTCTGCCTCAGAGCGCCTGAAATGCCTGGTGTGCGAGTTGGAGGCGGCGGTGCACCGACGCCAGGTGCGAGGTGCTCTCCCGGACTGCCGTCGTGTATGCGGCATCCGCTTCCAGTACGGCGAGCAGCTCAGCGACACGTCGCGAAACTGCTTGAGGATCCCGCATCCCGTTGGCGACCTTGGGGTGAAGGCTGAGAGTCGCAAGGATGGCATCGGTGTGAGCCGCGTTGATCTGGGCGGAATCGTCGAGCCGCAGTGCCATCTTGCCCAGCGGTGCCAGCACCGCGCAGACGTGGGGGAACGCCTGCATCGCCTCATCCGTCGGGCATCCCTCGGGGCCGAGGGACTCCAGATAGGAGTTGAGGAACTGATTGACCGGTGCCCGGTATACCTGCTGGGACTCCACTGCACCCGTCTTCGCGTCCAAGGCTTCCTTGGGCGCGTCACGCTCCCAACCCGCTGTGCCATACCCGATTGCGACCTCACGGAAGGCGAGGTACCGGAGGATGAGCTCGGTGTCCTTCAGCCGTGAGTGCGGCGGACCGAAGATCGAGCGCCAGTTCTTGTCGGCGTTCAATTGGCGCAGGGCGTCGACCCGTGTCCCTGCATACAGCGCGATCCGGATCTCTTGGGGCTGGAGATTGGTGCCGCCGCTGTTGATGCGTTCAAAGAGCTGGTAGACGCCCTGCAGATTCCCGCTGACCTTCGGCACGACGACAGTCACCTGGATGAACGTGTTCTGCAGGAGGTTCTGCTCGAACTCTGTCAGCTCAGCGAAGGAGCGCTTGCTGTATGGCGTTTCGTCGCCGACGAACTGGAGGCGGAAGACCCGCTCGGTCTGTGAGTCCGTGCCATTGATGAAGTCCTGCAGGGTCTTCAGGCGTTGCTGACCGTCGAGAACCAGATACTTCCGACCGGGCTCTTCGACGAGGAAGATGCCAGGCACCGGATACCCAAGGAGCAGGGACTCGATGAACCGGTCCTTTTGCTTCTTGGTCCAGATGTAGTTTCGCTGGAACCCTGCGTACCCCGTACCGGACACCGGCGGTGGGTCGAAGTTCGGCACAGTGAAGTTGCCGTCGTTCATCCGGCGGACGATTCCGGCGACGTCGAAGTCGGCAGTGAAGTGCCGCAGAGACTCCTCGGCCGGAGGCGTTGCACCCGCCGTATCGTCAGCGGCATCGTCGACGGCGATGTCCTTCGGAGCGTCCTCTTCAATCATGCCCAGATGATAGTCAGTCCAGCCGCTCGCTGGTTCGAGACTGCGGTCATACGGAGGTCGTGGCCAGTACCGTCTGATTCGTGACGTTCCTGCTGCCCCTACGGCACCCCGATGATCCCGCTCGCAACGAAGTCGTCGGGGAACTGACGCGCCTCGATCCCGGCGGCCTGATCACCGGTCAGGTCCTGCGCGACACGTTCGACCAGCTCTACGACGGGGTACGCACTCAGCGCTACCGGTGGGATCAGTTGTTCAAGACCGAGAAGACCCACTTCGGGACGCTGGTGGAGATCAACCTTCAGCGGGAGTTCAAGTACGCCGACGGTGCGAAGCTGGACTACTCCATTGCAGGCCACGAGGTCGACGCCAAGTACAGCCAGTCGCCCGGCGGCTGGATGCTCCCGCCCGAGGCCGTCGGCGAGCTCTGCATGGTCATCACTGCCAGCGACCAGGAGTCGAGGTTCTCTGTCGGTGTCGTGCGTGCGAGCGAAGACCTCCTCAACGTCGGCCGCAACCGGGACGCCAAGGCGACCCTGTCGGCCGCAGGCCGGGGGACCATCGCGTGGCTGCAGAAGGACGCCGACCTGCCGCCCAACACGCTGCTGCACATGCCCGAGGAGGATGTCGCTGCCGTCTTCGGTGCCGGTGCAGGCACGGCCCGGGTGTCAGAACTCTTCAGGCGGACTGCAGGACAGGTCGTCGGCCGGGCCGCAGTGGCCACGGTCGCCGCGCAGCTCGACGTCACCAGGCGGATCCGCGGCGGCCAGAGCGGTTCCCGGGACCCGCTGGCAGCGGAGTGGATCGTGATCCTCGGCGGCGCGTACGACTGGCAGCGGGCCGCAGCGCGCGAACTCGGCCTGCCGGTCCCGCGCCGCACCGAGTACGTAGCCGCTCACGTGGCCCCCGCAGCGCCCGACTGGTCGGGGCCGGTGGCGCTCGGCCCGTCCGGTCTGGCGCTGAGACCTGCGACCCCGGAGACGGGGGAGTCGTTCAGCACCGGCTGGTACGGCGAGCGGGGTGCGGGCCAGTGACCTTCGGCGGTGCAGCGCGGGCCTCGGCGCGCGTCCCGTGCCTGTCGGTGCGCCCTGCGAGAATGTCGCCATCATGGACAGCAAGACGAACGCCCGAGAACTGACGACGGTCGAGATCTGCGCCGGGGCAGGGGGACAGAGCCTCGGCCTCCACCTCGCGGGGTTTCGGCACACCCTCGCGGTGGAACTGGACAAGGACGCGGCCGCCACGCTCAGGCGCAACCTGTCCCGGCTGGCGACGGAGGAGGGGGCCCCGGAGCCGGTTATCGCCGTAGGCGACGTCGCTGACGAGTCCGTGTGGAAGCCCGCCGACCACCAGGGCGTCTCGCTCCTCGCCGGCGGCGTTCCCTGCCCGCCGTTCTCGATCGCGGGCAAGCAGCTCGGGTCCTCGGACGAGCGCGACCTGTTCGCGTGGGCCGTCGAGGCCGCAGCCGAGATGCTCCCGGACGCGGTGCTGCTGGAGAACGTGCGGGGTCTGTCCATGCCTCGCTTCGCCGGCTACCGGCAGGCCGTGCTCGACCGCTTCGCGGAACTGGGCTACCGCGCCGACTGGCGGTTGCTGGAGGCCAAGGACTTCGGTGTTCCCCAGCTCCGGCCGCGCTTCATCCTTGTCGCGCTGCGGGAGGAGTTCGCGCCCTACTTCCACTGGCCGGAGCCGACCCCGGCTGTTCAGACCGTCGGGGGTGCTCTCTACGACCTGATGGCCGCGAACGGCTGGGAGGGCGCGGAGGACTGGGCCAACGGAGCCGACCGCGTCGCGCCCACCATCGTGGGCGGTTCGAAGAAGCACGGCGGACCCGACCTCGGTCCCACCAGGGCCAAGCGCGAGTGGCGTTCGATGGGTGTGGACGGGCTCGGCGTCGCCGACGCCGCACCGGGTCCCGAGACGCCACGCGACTTTGTCCCCAAGCTGACGAACGAGATGGTCGCGCGCTTGCAGGGCTGGTCCGGGCGCGGCTACGAGTGGGACTTCGGGGACCCCAAGGGCCGCAAGACCGCCACCTACCGGCAGATCGGCAACGCGTTCCCGCCGCCGGTGGCCCGGGCGGTCGGTGTCGCGATCGCTGCCGCGCTCCGCAAGGAGGGCAGCGCCGCGAGCGAGCACGGGTCCGGCGAGTTCCACGACGAGGTGTACCGGGCGCTGCGCGAGGCCGACGGCTACATGTCGCTGGCTGCCCTGCGCAAGGCGTTGGGCGGCACGCTCACCGACGCGGAGATCGAGCGGAGACTGGCATTCATCACGCGGGACTTCGATCTCGAGGAGCGCCGGCGAGGGTCTACGACGACCTACCGCCTGGGCGAGTGGCGAGCGTTCCGCGGCCAGGAAAGCCACGCACGTCACGAGGCCTTCGCGACGAACAAGTTGCGTTCGAAGATCAGTTGACCCGCTAGGCACGGCAAACCTGACCCGGGGCACCGCTGGGGAACCCGCGTCCGGCCGGGATCAGCGCGGCTGTTGCGCCGCCGCGGCCGCCTTGATCCTCGTCGCGGCTTGGTCAAGCGCGGGTGCGTCCGGGACGTGAAGACGGCCGAACACGTGCTGGTTCCTCATGCCGATCTCCAGATACGTGAACGTCGGGCCAAGCAGGCGCGACGGTTGGATCTTTCGGCCCGCCGCACCGTCACGGTAATGCTGGTTCTTCACATACAGGCTGACCGCAACCTTCCCGGCCCACCCGTCGACCCTGAAGAGTGCGTCGGCAAGCGGATGCACTTGGAGGTGTACCTCGCGGTCGCGCAGCTCGGCCAGGACTGTGAGTTCGCGCAGGAACGAGTAGTAGGCGTTGCCCACGCGCCAGCGCATGGCCTCTCTGGCTCGGTCCCGGCCGACTTCCCGGCCCACGGACTCGATGGTGTCGATTGCCGGCTGCCAGAGCATCGCCCGGGCAGTGGCGTCGTCGCGGCAGAACGATCTGAATGCCTGATAGGTCGGGGCCTCGTCGAGGGACTCCAGCGCATGGTGAAAGACGTGAGTCAGGGCGAACCGCGGGTTCCAGTTGCGGATCGCGGTCACGCCCTCGCCAACTGCTCGACTGGCCGACCCGAGAGCGTGTTCGGTGCCGGCGGCGACCTCTCGGAGGTCGGCGATCGTCAGGGTGTACGGCCGCCTCGTGGTGTGGGCCAGCACGTGCTCGGCGACCTCGGCGCGAGTGTCGGACCACTCCGCGAACTTCTCCCTGGCTGCGTCGGTGACGCACAACTGGGCGAGAACATCGTCAGGCGTTGTCGCGGCGAAGGGCACGCTTCTCCTGACTGTCGATGGACGATGGTTTGCTCGTGACCTGAGAATCTGCGCCTACGGCGAGCCGCGGAGCCGGTCGGCAACGCCCTTGCGCTGATCGGTCGGGACACGGAGGTAGGCCGCCCAGGCGCGGTCGAGCTCGGTCGCTCCCCGACGGCCGCGCTCCATCCACCGAAGCAGTCGACGCCGCTCGCCGGGTTCGAGATCTCGTGCCGACGCGAGGACGTCATCGACGGTCAGCGGTGCCGGAGCCCCGCCCGCGCGGCAGCGCTTGCACTCAGTCACGAGGGTCGTCTCCTCGTTGCCGTCTGCCCCGGTTACCGGTCGCCTGGAGACGGCCAGCACCGCGGTCATGACTGAGTCGTCGGGGTACGTTTCGCCGCCCGCTATCCCGCAGAGCGTGCACATGTATCCGTCCCGCGCGAGAACGGCCTGCCGTTCCTTGGCGGAGAGCTCCTTCTGCGGGGCAGCAGCCCGTTTCGCCCGTGGGTCCCACACCTCGACGCCTGCCTTGACGAAGCGCTGGTACTCCCGGGAGAGGGAGGCGTCCTCGGTGTTCGAGTGGACGATCCAGCCGTAGTCCCGCAGGTCGCGAATGCGTCGGTCCGCCTGGGCGACGCCGGGAAAGGCCTCGCGAAGGTCGTTCTTGGTGAACGTGTTTCCTTCGCCGACCACTTGAACGAGCCACAGGGCACCGCGGATCATCGTGCCGCCCGCGGCGGGGTCGTCCCATGTCGGCTGTTCCACGTGCAGTCTCTTTCGGTCGACGGCAATGCCCCCGTCGATTGGCTTGATCGACAGGCTGTCGGTGCTCTTTGCCATGATGCCCGTATCGAGGATCTCCTCGTATACGAGCGAACAGGAGCACTGTATGTCCGGCTTCGGCATCCCCCCGAAGGGCGCTGAGATCAAGCAGATCATCCACCAGCGGCTGCAGCAGGCGATGAGTGAGTCCGGGGCGAAGGTCTCCGTCGACTGGCGGGGCGAGCAGCGCCACCTGTATGTGATCTCGATGCCGGTCGACATGCTCTACTTCAACCCTGACACCCACCGCATCAGGGCCCAGCGCGACCTGGACCCGGCCCGGAACAAGTCCCTCGAGGACGACCCGTGGGGCGAGGAGGCGCAGGCCTACCTGCACGACCTCCTGAAGCAGCGGCCGTCGAACCCCGACCAGGTCGACCCGGACTTCACGGCGCTGCTGGACGAGCTTGACGATGTCGGCCAGCGAGAGCCCGGGATCGTGAGCCCGGAGGGCATCCTCGTCGACGGCAACACCCGGGCTGCCGCGTTGAGGGACCTCGGCGTGAAGAACATCAAAGTCGGCGTGCTTCCGGACGACACCTCACGGCGCGACATCAACGACGTCGAGCTCTCGCTGCAGCTGCGCAAGGACCGTCGCCGCGACTACACCTACGTGAACCGCCTCATTGCCATCGAGGAGGAGCTTCGCCGCGGGCGCTCCGAGGAGGACGTCGCCAAGGACTTCAACATCAAGCGCGACACCCTGGTGCGTGACCGGTGGGTCTACGGCCTGATCCTCAAGGCCATCGACCGAAGCACGTCCGAGAGCGGGGCGTCACTGCGCCTTATCGACTTCGAGCAGCACCAGGAGAAGCTGCGCGAGCTTCACCGCGACTACTCCAAGCTCGCCGCGACGGACGCTGACGCCGCGGAACGGCTGCTGCAAGCCAGGTTGTCCATGCTGCTGCTCGACTACCCGAAGACCTCCCTGCGGCTTGCGGAGGAGGACTTCTACCGCCGGTACCTCGAGAGCCGGCTCTCGGAAGACTTGAAGCCGCAGCCCGCGGCGGCCGCGCCGGTGTCGGTTCCCGGCATCCCGGGCGCGACGCTGCCCACGCAGAGCGCCGACTCGGCGGCAGTGGAGGCGCTCACCGACCGACTGCTCCGTGCCAAGGCGCTGTCGAACGGCGCTGGCTCGGGATCGGCGGAGGAGATCGCTGAAGCTGCGGAGGTGATGAAGGAGGCCAAGGGATCCTTCGACAAGGCCGTCAAGCTCGCCGGTCAGAATGCCGAGTTGGTCAAGCGGCAGACCGCCGTCCCCGAGCGGCTGACCGACGCTGCGGATTACGTGACCCAGTGCGCGAACGAGTTCGCCGAGGCCAAGGCGAAGCGCGCCCTGGACGAGGAAGCCTTCGACGACGCACTCATCGTTCTGCGGGATAGCCTCGACCGGCTCGCCCGGCAGGCGGGCCGCACCTTCACTGCACCGGGAGACGGCGTTACCTGGCTCCTCGATGCCGTGCGGACCAGGGGATGAGCAGGCCTGACCCCAGCCTGACCATCGGGCTGGCACCCGAGGTGACTCGTGTCCGCCTGACCGCGCGACCCGGTCTCGAGGACGACCTGCGTCGGCTGGCGGTCAGCTTCAGGACTAGCGCCCAGCGCTCGGTAGGCATCGTGGAGGTCGAGATCGACGACCTCCTCACTCACCTGGCGGCACTCAACAACTGGCCGCACCTCGGCGACGGGGAGGTGGTGTGGGACCCGCACCTCCAGGCGCTGGTCGTCGACTCGCTGGAGGACGCGAGGGCCGTCTCGACGCGACTTGAGTCCCCGGACGCGCCTGCCCCGGTCGTCCCGGAACAGGTCCCGGAACTGCTCGGGCCGGAATGGGTGGGCAACCTGACGTCCTTCCAGCGACGGGACATCGCCAAGCTCCTGTCCCTGCGTCACGGTGCGAACTTCTCTGTGCCGGGCGCGGGCAAGACGAGGGTCGGCCTGGCTGTCTTCCAGGCCCTGCGGCGACAGCAGGGAGTCGAGCGTCTGCTGGTCGTCGGGCCGAAGTCGAGCTACAGCGCCTGGCAGGAGGAGAACGCCGAGTGCCTCGAGCCGCCGCTGTCCATGGAAGTTGTGAACGGCTCCCCGTCGGCCACGGCGGACGTGCTCATCGTCAACTACGAGCGACTCGCGAACATGGTCGGCGTCCTGGGTCGGTGGCTGACCGAACGTCCTTCGATGATCATCCTCGACGAGGCACACAGAATGAAGCTGGGGGCCGACGGCACGTACGGCGCAGCCTGCCTCGCGCTCGGCCCGCGGGCCCGGCGGCGTCTGATCCTGACCGGCACACCGGCTCCGAACGGCGTCAAGGACCTGGAGAACCTCTTCGGGTTCGTCTGGCCGGGCACCGGCCGGCAGAGCGTCATCCGGGCCGTGGACGGCGGGGACCTCGCGGCGGCCAGCCGGGTCCTACAGCCCCTGTTCAGCCGCACCACCAAGCACGACCTCGAGCTCCCGCCCGTCGACCGCAGCATCCGGCTGCTGAAGCTGCCGCCGCTGCACGCCGAGATCTACGACGCCCTGGTGGGCCAGTTCTCCGCCCGTGCCGCCGGGGGAGAGGACGACTTCCAGGCGCTCGGCCGGATCATCGTGTACATGCTGATGGCGGCAACGAGTCCGGCCTTGCTGGCGGTCGGGACCACCAAGTACGAACCCCTCGCGTACCAGGTGCCGCCGCTGCAGGTCCCGGAGGGATCCTCGCTCTACCAGCTGATGCAGGACCTGCCTGCCTACGAGCTGTCGCCCAAGTACCAAGAGGTCCTCGCCATCGTCAGCGCCAACGCCGCGCAGGGTCGCAAGACCCTCGTGTGGTCGACGTTCATCCGGAGCCTGAACACCCTCGAGCGGCTGCTCGGGGAGTTCCGCCCCGCGCTGGTGCACGGGGGGACCCCGGACCGCGAAGACCGGATCCAACGGTTCAAGAGCGACCCCGACTGCATGGTCCTCCTGTCGAACCCGGCCACGCTCGGCGAGGGAATCAGCCTTCACCACGACTGCCACGACGCGGTGTACGTCGACCGCGACTTCGCAGCGGGACGGTTCCTGCAGAGCCTGGACCGGATCCACCGGCTGGGGCTCGCGCCGGACGTTCGGACCAGGGTCACTGTGCTTGCGTCAGAGGGGACCATCGACGAGGTTGTCGCGGCGCGCCTGGCCGCGAAGCTCGACTTCATGGGCGGGATCCTGGACGACCCCGCGGTGCAGCAGCTCGCTGACCTGGACGAGGAGCCGGCCGTCGGCGGGGGCCTCGACCGCGGTGATCTGCTCGCGCTGATGGGTCACCTGCGTGGCACTCCCTCCTAAGCCGATCCTCATCGCTGTAGTGCGGTGGTTGGAGACGCTCGAGACCAGCGGGGGGATCGCGCGGGCCCGGGCACTGCTGACAACCCATCCGCAGTACGACGACCTGACGCCGACCCAGTACGAGTCCGCGCTCACGTGGATGCGGGAGCTTGGCCTGCTCGACGGTCTCGGGGCCACCCTCCCGCCGGCCTCCAGAGTGCTCAGCGCCGTCTTCGAGGGAGGGACTCTGCCCTGGGTGCAGGATGCCGACGAACTCGTCCGGTCGCCCGACGAGCTGCCGTCGGACATTGTCGAGGTCGGGGAAGCCCTCGGCCTCGACGCGGCCGAAGTGTTCGACCAGCTGGTGGTCAGCTGGGGCAAAGTCGACACCGCTGCCAGGGAGCTGGTGGGGGCGGCTGGCGAGGCCGGGCTGGTTGAACTGCTGCGATCCGCGACGGACGGGAGAGTCGATCACGTCTCGACGTGGTCCGACGGGTACGGCTATGACCTTGTCTTCACCGCCGGGACCACGAGGCTTCACCTCGAGGTGAAGAGCACGACTCGTGCAGGCCGACTCACTGTCTACCTGTCACGGCACGAGTACGAAGTGATGCTGCGTGATCGCCAATGGCAACTCGTTGCCGTCCGTCTGTCGACCGAACTCGAGGTCGTCGGCGTCGGGTCGATCCCGCGCGAATGGGTTGCCGCAAACGTGCCTCGCGACAGCGGTCAGTTCGGCAGTTGGGCTGCGGTAAAGCTCGAGCTCCCTGCCGACGTTGTCGTGAGCGGAGTACCCGCGCTGGCCGAGCACCTGACCGGGCCGTTCCCTGGCTGGTGATGGGCTTCCACGACTGAGTCTTTGCGGGACACTTGAGGAATGACCGGGCGGCCACGGTCCAGCAAGCGCATCAGGCGGGCGGAAACGGAGTTCACCTCGTTCGCGTCGACACCCGGTGTACGCAGCCGGATGCAGGTGCAGCGCACCCGGGACACGGCACCCGAGATGGCGTTGCGCAGCAGCCTGCACTCGATGGGCCTCCGCTACCGAGTCGACCGCGCGCCGCTGCCCGGCTTGCGGCGCAGGGCGGACATCGTATTCGGCCCTGCGAGGGTGGCCGTCTTCGTCGACGGCTGCTTCTGGCACGGGTGCCCCGAGCACGGGACCAAGCGAGGGCCAACGCCGACTTCTGGGCGGCCAAGATCGAGCGGAACCGCGCACGGGACGCCGACACGGATGCCAGGCTCGCCGAGGCCGGCTGGACAGTCGTCCGCGTCTGGGAGCACACACCGGCTGCGGAGGCCGCAGACCGAGTGGCCGCAGCCGTGGCAATGAACCGCGCAAAGTCGATGTGAAGCCGCGTGCTCGTCAGTCGAAGGGGTTGCCGACACGCATGCGTCCAGAGCCGCGCTCGGGGCAAAGCACGGCACAGTGGTACGCGTGAGTCCTGACCCGGCATCGACCCAAGGCACCTACCTGCTCACCAACAACCCAGCGAAATGGGAACTCGATGCGGACGAGCTGGCCGAGTGGGTGGTCGCGACAGCTGCAGGGCATCGCGTTGAGGGCAGGTGGTCTACGGGTGCCACGACCAAGAAGATCTCGCCCGGTGACCGCGCGTTCCTACTCCGCCAAGGTGTCAAGCACCGGGGCATCTTCGCGAGCGGAACACTCGAATCGAACGTCTTCCCAGCCGGACACTTTGACGGCAGTCCGCGCATGGCCAACTACGCCGACGTCCTGTGGGACACGGTGCTCGACCCTGAAGACGTCCTCCCGATCGAGACCCTGTTCCGTGAGCTTCCAGAGGGACAGTGGGAACCACAAGCCAGCGGTACGCAGGTTGAGCCTGCATTGACCGAGCGGTTGGAAGAGCTCTGGGCTGAGCACGTCGCGGCGGTCAGAGCTACGCCCTCCGCTGCGACGGGTGAGGGGCAGGGACGACGCGTCGACGCCAAGCTGCGCAAGGAGATCGAAGACCTGGCGCAGGCGCGCCTGACTAAGATCTACGAGGACGACTGCTGGACCGTGGAGGACCTCCGCCACGGCAACCCGTTCGATGCGAAGGCGACCAGGGCCGGCGAGGTGATCTACCTCGAGGCCAAAGGCACTGTCACGCGCGGCGACCGGGTGGTCGTCACGCGAGGCGAGGTCGATTGGGCGCGAAAGCATGCCGGAGAGTGCGTGATGGGCGTCCTTGCCGGAATAACCCTGCAAGCGGACGGCTCGGTCGATCCCAACAGCGGCACGATGCGGCTCTACAGGTGGGAACCGGAAGAAGCTGACCTGAATCCCCTTGACTACGACTTCTATCCGCCGGCCGAAGCAGCGCTCGAGGACCTCTGACGGGGAGGAGGACGCTCAGTCACCCGAGGCGGCATCTAGGGCTCAGTCCCGGCGCTCACATGCAGGTCCAGAGCTCGGGTCGTCAGGCGGCGCGGGCGCACGGTCCACTGGTGCTGCGGGCTTGGCGTTCGCCAAGCGAACGATCCACTCGTCGCGCAAGCTCACGGGCGAGAACGAGGGCTGACGAGCTCATCCGGCTCATCGTGCCTACCAGTACCAGTCGCGGCGTCAGAGGATGTCAGACGAGCCCGAGTAGACGACCGTTCTCCCTCGCGGTGGACCGGCGGGTGTTGGCCTACTCGATCGCCGAGAGTCGCTTCAGGGCCAGGTCGGGGAAGAGGTACTGCGACACGCGTGGGACCCAGCCCAGGTTCTCCAACGCGATGGCGACGTTCTCGCGCAGCAACCACAGGAAGTGTTCGTTGGCTGCTTGATCCGGATACACGAACTGGACCAGTGCCCCGACCTTGACGTGATCCTCCAGTTCGAGACCCGCCGCTTCGGTGACCAACCGCGCGAGTGTCCCGTACTGGACGTTGACCGCGCTGAAGGACTCAAAGCCGACGGCCCTCGCCATGGTGCTGGCCGAGGCGGCACGACCGGGTTGAGCATGGTGGAACCTGAGCAAATCCAACTGCTTCGGGGTGATCTTGTCCTTGACCTCGGTGAAGGCGGACGCGTAGTCGTCGACGGATGGAAGAGAGATCAGGTCCTCGGTCATGGTCGTGAGTGTTTCAGCATCGACAATGAGGGTCCAGAGTCCGTGATGACATGAGCCGCTAGAACCGCCTGAACCATCGCGAAGGAACACGCTCGGCCAGGCCACGCCCGGGACTTGACCCACGCTCAGCTCGCCCCCGCCGTCTGGTCACTCCATCCGAGCTGACCGACGCCGCCGACGACCCATGCGCTACACCCGCAAGGTTCGCTTGGTCTCGACGGTGTTCCCTGTTCCGAGCTGGGCCGTCATGTAGACGCTGGAGACCTTCTCCCGCAACACATCCCGCGAACTGGCGGCGAGCGTCACAGCGTGATCGGTAGAGGTGTACCAGCTGGCGTTCGTCCCAGCCTCGAGGCTGTGCGGAAGGTCTGGACCGTGGAGCTCGGCCATGGGGACGAACCTCATGACACCGCCTCGCGGGGCGAGGCTGACCCCCTCGACGAAGAGTGGTGCCCGGCCGTGGTTCGTGACCTGGATACCGACGACGGCGATTCCCTCGAACCCTTGGCGATGAAGGATCTTCAGGTGGTAGCCGGATCCGTCCTTTCGGACCGGGCCGACGAACGCACCGGCACCGTGGAGCATGCCGTGCATCAGAACGGCTCTTGCGCGCCCTGCGGACAGGAGCCACTGCGCCACCTGCCACCCCAGCGACGCTCCGGCAATGACCAGCGACAGGGTCGAGATCAGCAGGGCGACATCTCCAGTATCCACGTCGTCACATTGGGCGGACCCACTGACAGGCCGACTGTGTCGTGCCGCTCGCGGAGACTGGCTGAGGTGCGAGGAGCACGCGGGCAGTCGGCGCTCGATCAGTCCTTCAATGCACACCACCTGCGTCATGTGGGTATGACGAGTGCTGCAGCAGACGGCTGGTGCCCGTACACGTGGGACAGCCACAACATCAACTGCAGGAACCTGTCGGGCGACATTCGGGCTGCCGTCGTCGCACTGTGCGCGGGGCCCTGACAGCGGAGATCTGGCGAGGGCCGACAGGGGAAGCACCACCATGCCGCTACCGTCGGACCCGTGCCTGAGACCGACCTGCCCGAGCTGCAGCTCCTGGCCCCCACGTGGGTCGACGAGCTCCGCCGGCAAGGTGTCTCCACCAGTGCCGAGCTCGCGCTGTGGCGTGATGATCACACCGTGCCGCCAGCCCTCGAGCGGGTCGAGATGATGCGCCGGTGGGCCAGGGGAGAGGCCCGCATCGTCGATCTCGGTCGTGAGCTCGGCGTGGCCCACTCGCGCGTGCAGCATCTTCTGACCGACACGGTCCTGCAACTGATCGCGCCTCATCTCGAGGACATCCCGCGCTGGCACCGGGCCCGGGCCGCGGGTCTGGGCTCGGGGTCCGTCGCGAGTCTCTCGGCCACCTACCCCGAGGTCGTCGACCTCGCGCTGGACGGCTGGCCACAGCGGCGCAGACAGGCCGCCAGCGACGCCCAGGTCGCCGAGGCGCACCGACGCTGGCTGGCCGGAGCAGCGCGCGACAACGTGGCCGAGGCACTGGGTCTGTCGGAGCAGAAGCTGACCGCCCAATTACGTACGGGCGAGACCGTCCTGGTGCCACGCCGCCTCACGAGCGCAGACCTGCGCGATCGCTTCGGATGGACCCCGTCGGCTGCGTCGCTCTACCGGCGCAAGGGAGTCCTGCCGCCTCCGGACGGGCGAGACGGCCTGCGCCAATGGTGGTGGCAGATGACCATCGACGACTGGGAGGACGGACGAGTCCTGCACTGGTGCCGCACCTGCCGCCACGCCTTCATCGCCCAGGTCGGTCTCAAGGAGCACACCACCCGTGTGCACCGCGGGCAGGGGCGATGACCTGCGGCTAGCTCAGCAGCGGACCGCCGATCACCACGGCACAGATCGTGATCAACAGCGCGAGGACGAGCACCCATACGGGCACGCCACCTCCATGATTCCCTCCCATGCCAGAGGAGCGTAGGACGATCCGGGAGACTCTGCAGCGCGAGCGCTGAACTCCGACCATGCCTTCCGGTTGCACGTCGACGCGACATGCGCTGGGGTTCGGTCGTGCAGGTGGGCGGGGCCTGCTGGGGGGACGTGCTGGACGGCTGGTACCCAGGGTACTGGCCTGACTGCATCGCGATGATGCCGTCACGACACGGGGCGTGCGCCCAGGGCCGAACCACCAGACCTCGACACGATCAGGTTTAGCAGGGCCCGGAGTCCCGGGTCGCCCGGGCAGCACTGCAGGCCTTCGCCGATGTCACCGAGGCGTGGCACCGTGGCTCCATGGAAGACGACCCCGGTCGCACCGAGATCTTCGACGACTTCTACGGCGTCGTGCTCAATCACGTCCACGCGGGGCTGTTGCGATGGTCGCCGCAGAACCAGGCTTGGCTGCGTCGCAGGCAGGAGGGTGACTGGCTCGGCTGGGAGGCCGCGCCCGTGGACGGAGACGAGGTCGACGCCGACGAGTACGCAGCTGCGCTCCTGACCGTCGATCGCTTCCTGGAGCGCGAGCAGTGCCCCAGGTGCGATGCTGTGCCGCTGGCACAAACCCACTACGTGGCGCTCGACGTCCTCGGCGAGCCCGAGGTGCTGTGCGTGCAGCTGCCGGCGACCGACATCGTCGGAGGTGGAGGGGTGAAGAAGCATGTCGGGGGTCCTGCTGGCTGCACCCAGGTCAAGCGAGCCCGGCTGCACGGGCCGGTGACGGGTCTCGAGAGGCCCCCTATCGTCGGCGGCCTGGTCTATGGTCGGCCGCTCCTGGCCGACCAGGTAATCCTGCGCGAGTGGTGCCAGGTGTGTGCGACGGCGGCTGGGCGACAGGCCGAGAGACCGCACGACGAGAGTCTCAAGGATGACCATTACGCCCGGCTGCGCGAGCTGGGCCGGGCCCTGGCGGAGATCTGATGGGTGGCGTGATCCCACTGCGGTCCTCCGGCGACGAGCCCAGGATCCCTGTCGCCTTCGAATCGACGGCCGGGCGTTCGAGATCGACCTCACCGTCAAGGAACCAGCACGGCTGGAGACGGTCTGGCCCTCAGCCGTAGCTGCCCTGCCCGGCCAGAGCCGTGTACAGCGTCTGTCGGCTGACCCCGAGCTCGCGGGCGACGACGGCCTTGGGTACGTCGGCGGCGATGCGATCTCTCGCGTGCTCGATCTGCTCGCTGGTCAACCGCGGCGCGCGCTCGTAGACGCCGCGGGCTTTGGCGATGGCGATGCCCTCGGCCTGCCGCTCGCGGATCACCGAGCGCTCCAGCTGCGCCACCGCCGCGAGGATGGTGAGCATGAACTCGCCCTGCGGGGTGTCCGTGTTGAGCGTTGGCTGGTCGACGAACTCGACCGCGACCCCGCGCTCCTTCAGCTGGCTGACCAGCGCCAGCAGGTCGGTGGTCGAGCGCGAGAGCCGGTCCGGCGACATCACCCGAGGGTGTCGCCCTCGCGGACGTATCGCAGCATCTCCTGCAGCGCCGGTCGCTCGGTGTTCTTACCGCTCAGCTTGTCCGAGAAGATCCGGTCGCAGCCGGTGAGCGCCTTCGTCTGCCGGTCGATGTTCTGGTCGGCGGCGCTGACGCGCGCGTAGCCCACGACCTGCCCCTTCGTATGTCCATCCATCTCTAGACCTCGCTACGGACCTGTCAACGCAGGTCGGTTCTGTGTTCATTGGACGGTGATCTGCGTCCGATCAGCGGTGCTCACCCGGGTGTCCATCGGGTTGACCCTGATCGACACGGTGCTCACCTGCCCTTGTCACCCTCGTCGGGCTGATCCCGATCGCACTCGTGCTCGACGGTCTCCGCGGCGATCGCACTCTGCTGCCGGACGTGCTCCTGCCGCGATGCCCGGGCCTTGTCCTCAACCGCACGCTGGCGGTCAAGCACGTCCGTGCTGATGGTGCCTCGGCGCGACGGTCCGACCGACCGCAGGCTGAGCGTGTAGCCCCCTGACCGTGTCACCGTGAGGTCGCCACGCACGGCGAGGACCGAGACACCCCGCACCTCGACGCGGTTGCTCCCGGCCGCCGCCTGCAGCCTCGCGTACTGCTCGGCGGTCAGCTTGACATCCGTCCGCGGGGGAGACCCCGCCGCCCTGCGGGCCTGCAGGTGGAGGCCGATCTGGCCGCGGGCCATCGGGTCACCGGCAGCCACCTGGTAGTCCACGTAGGCCTCGCCGTCGGCGTGCTCGCGGACGACTGCGAGCATCTCCACGCCGCGCGGGTACTCACCCCGCGGGAAGTGCACCGCGAACTCCCCGCGCCTGTCGGCACCGTCCGATCGCACAGCCACTGCCCGGGGCGGCTCCGGAGGCTGGTCCGTCTCCGGCTGCGCCGCCTGCTGCTCCGCCTCGAGCAGGCGGGCTTGGACAGCATCGACACGACGGGTGATCTCGGTATCGCTGAGCCGGTCCCAGAGTGCCGGATCCACGTCCCGCCCCGCGAGGACGGCAGCCACCGACCGCTGGGCCCGGTGGTCCAGATCCCCGTACGACAGCTCGCCCCGATCCTAGGCGTCGACCTGCTCCTGCTCGTGCTGAGCATCTCGTGCCCAGCGCGCACGCTTCTCCGCCTCCTGGCGCTCCCGCTCGAGTCGCTGCTCCTGCGCGAGATCCTCGTCGACCTGCTCTTCCCCCGACTCGCAGGGCTGCGACTTGACCACCGGGCTGCTCGGCGAGGTGCGCGGATGGATCGTGTCGATGTCCACCTCGGGCTCCATCCATGCCACGTCAGCCATCGCCGGCGCGACCCGCTCGGCGTACAGCTCGGCTGCCGTGGGGACTCGGGCGGGCTTGACAGCAGCCTGCACCTCGAGCGCCTTCTCGGCATAGAGCGGCGCGCGCCCCGCGGTGGTCAGCATCGGCGAGAGCTTGGATGCCGAGCGGTAGTTGTAGCGCTTCGTGGCATCGTTCCACATGCGGAACTTCGTGCCCTGGGTCTTCGGGTCGACGGTCATCGTGATGCCATCCCGCTTGGCGTCCGGGGCACCGGCGACCTTGACCCTGCGCAGCGATGCCACCAGCTCGTCGTCGTCGGTGACGTCCGGGTCGAGCATGGCCGCGGTCACGGCATCGGCCAGACGCATGTCGAAGGACTGCTCGCCCTCGTTCAGAGTTCCGCGCTTGCGCGCCCAGTAGTCCGCCTGCGTCGTGCGGATGCTGGAAACCAGCCGCTGCTGGAGTCCGAGCGTGGCGACCTGCTCCTTGTGCGCAGGAGTCAGGGCACCGGGCGCGAGGCCCAGCGCGATCTCCTGCTGACGGTCGGTCACCGTGCGCAGCCCCTGCTCACGCATGAGCTGGTCGTTGGCCTTCTTTACCGAGGCGTGCGTACGGAACATCCGGATGCCCCGGCCGGTCAAGTTGTCGTGGTTCAGCCGCACGATGTGGTTGTGGGCATGTCCACCGTCGGCGTCGGCGTGGGTGACGACCAGGTGGTCGGTGTCGATGCCCTCGATCTCGTCCATCCGGCGCGCCAGCTCGTACCCCAGGTCGTTGACCCGCGCGAGGTCCTCGGGGTCGGTGACCTTGAACTCGACGACCTCGAAGTTCTGCAGGTACGACTGCGCCTGCACTGACCGACCGTGCGCCTCGGCCAAGGCCTCGCCGCGCTCGACGAACTCGTCGATGGACCCGAGCGAGCAGTACATCACTGCCAGTCGATCGGTGCCCGCAGCGCAGTGAAGCTTCTTCTTGAGACCGACTCCGTACTCGAGGTAGTCAGCCCTGTCCCGCAGGTTGTGCACGGGACGCACGTCGACGGAGGACACAGCACATCACCCGTGCCCTCTCGCGCCGAGGTTGGTCAGCACCTGTCCCGCGATGGCCCGCGTCTCGAGGAGCACGTCACTCAGCTGCACCTGCTCGCCGTCGACCGTGACATGGGTAGCGACCGAGCCTTGCGCGTTGGCCCGGCGTGTGAGCTGGTTCAGGTTGCTGTGGACCCCCTTGTACTGCACCCGCAGCTCCCGCAGCGCGTCCCGCAACTCGGTGACGTCGGTCGACTCGACAGTCGGCTCCTGCACTGCCTGGACCGAGGACAGCCGCTGGTCGTCGTCGAGGTCCAGCACGGCACCACGCAGCAGGGCGCTGATGCCGATGCCTCGGCGCTGCGCCTGCCGCTCGATCTGTCGCCGCTCCGCGGCACTGACCCGCAGCGTCAGGACGATCTCGCGCTTGTCGCGAAGAGCGTCGGAGCGCCGACCCACACCCGGCAGACCGCGGGAGCCGGCTGTGGCGTTAGAGGCGTCACCACCGGCTGCGCCGTCGGTGGCAGAAGGGGAGCCCCCGTCGGCTGCGCCGTCGGATCCCAGGCCGTAGACATCGGACACGGTGTCACCTCCTCACCCCTCGGACTCCGTCCGAGAGCATCGTCGCTGTCACCATCAAGTCTATCATCCGTGCGAGACGCAAGCAGGCAATAAGTAATACCGGGCTTCGCCCGCCGCGCTTCGCGCACTTGCCGCTTGCTCGGTCCTCGCTGCGCTGCGGGCCGAGTGGGTGAGGACCGCGCTGCGCGCGCCATGGGTCGAGCCCAGAGCACGCGACAGCCCCGGCACCATGGGTGCCGGGGCTGTCGCATGGCCGCTGCCGCGTCGTGGCTTTACGCGCTGCGCAGGGCGTGCGGCTCCTGGAACGCGTCGTCGTCGTCATCAGTGCTCACCGGCGTCGGCTCAGTGACCCGCTGGGTCGCCGCCTTGGCCGAGGCGCTGCGCTGCTGTCGCTGCTCCTCGATCCGGGCGACGGCGTCCTCGCGCAGCCGGTCGAAGTGCTCGGTGTCACTCTCGGCGAGGAGGTCGAGCATGACCTCGCGGATGCGGGCTTCCTGCTTCGCGGCCTTGGCGCGCAGCGAGGCGATGCGCTTGGCGTGCGCGGCCTCGGCCTTCTTGATCTCGTCATCGATGGAGGACATCAGGATCTCCTGTCTGTGGTGTGTGTCGTGCGCCCGCTGGTGCGGGCGGTCTTGGTCTGTCTTAGCTCGCGGGCTGCGCCCGCTCGGTCTCGGTCAGGGGGTGAGGTGGGCTCGGCGGTGTCAGGCACCACCTCCCGGACGCCTGGTGCTGCAGACGTCTGCCGTCCGTCGGGCGGCTCCTGCGACGCACTCCTTGATGGAGTAGTTGTCGGAGGTGCCGTCGAGACGCACGACCCAGAGGTTGCGCGTGCGCCCGTCGGGACTGGGCCGGACCTCGAAGTGGTCGACGCCGACGCCGCGCTTGTCGAGCGCACGAGGGTGCTGGTTCAGCAGCGCCGCGGCGAAGTCGGCGTCCGCACCGGTGATCGGCACATGCAGGACGTGCTGGTGCAGGATCTCGCTGGCCCGCTCGCGGGCAGCAGCCTGCGAGCGGAACGACTCGCTGCCCAGGGTGATGCTCATGCGGCCACCCCTTCCCAGCCGGCGACCTCGAGGGTGAGCCAGTTTCGATGCCCCCGTCGTCGAACTGGTCGGCCTCGACGAGCTCCCAGTGATCGAGGTCCAGGTACCGGGCTGCGTGCGAGGACTGCATCCGCTCGACGTACGGCCCGATCAGGTCGAGGGCCACGTCGATCTGCCGCTCTTGGTCGCTCTTGGCGTGGTGCCAGAACCGCTCCTTGACCAGAGGCAGGCCGAACCAGGTCAGCTTCTGCAGACGCCAGGCAACCTCGCCGTTGCCGGGCTCGTGGCGCAGCCACGGATGTCGATGAGCCCCTGGCGCTGGGCGATGACGATGGACTTGGCGATCCGGTCGAGCTGCTCCGCGTGCGAGATCGAGCCGTCCTGGTCGAGCAGTTCGTCGAGGCGCTCGAAGTAGTCCATCCACTGGGCCTCGGTCCGTCGCACGGGGCAGCGGGTCCAGACCTCCTCACCGAGCTCGTCGTCCCAGACCTTCAGACCCGCGTCGACGGAGCGACCGGCGACGGCCTGTTCCGGGGTGTCCCACGGCACGGTGTGCACGTGCGCGACTTGGAAGACCTCGCCGTCGACGTCGACGTCGTCGACGGTCATGCCGTCGGGGACGGGACGGCGCTTGCGGTCGTACTCCATCTGCAACTGCTTCTCCACGATGGCACCGCCGAAGTCCCAGCGCTTGTCGATGCGGGTCAGCTCCTGCATCGAGGGGAACGCGCGGTGGGAGCAGGGGATGGCGGTCTCGCGCCCGGCGACCAGTCGGTACATCAGGTCGCGGTCCTGCTGGGAGTCCTCCACGATGCCAGCGGGCAGCTTGTAGCCGCCGTGGGCGAGGACGCCCGTGGACTGCCGCGAGAAGTTGGCTCGGGTGGTGATGTTGAGCAGGTCGGTCTGGTGGTGCTTGCGCTCCCACATCTCGCGGCTCCCGGTGAGGGACGCACGAGCCTCCCGCCAGATGTCGGACAGGCCGTAGAGATCCAGCCCGTCGACCACGCCCAGGTCGGCGTCGGTGATGAAGCCGTCCGTGGTGCAGCTGGGGGTGGAGTAGCCGAGGTCGGCGAGCTGGTTGAGGACCGCCAGGAGCGTCGCTCGCACGAGCCCGGTGGTCATCATCGCGTGGTACGGGGAGGTGATCGCCGAGCCGCCGATGGCGTCGCGCTGCTGCGCCCAGGCGTCCCAGCCCCTCTGCCCCATGACCCCTTGGGCGAGCTTGCCGTAGGAGGAGTTGGCCATGATCTTCAGCGTCCCCTGCTCGAGGGAGTCAGAGCCGAAGTCGCGCTTCGCGCGGGCGCGGTCCTGCACCAGCTGCCGGTTGGCACCGCGCAGCATGCGCGAGGGGCGGCCGTGCTCGTCGCGACGAACCCGGCCGAAGTGGCCGATCTGACACCACGCCTCGGCACCGAGCGTCAGCGCCAGCCAGATCTCGGGACCCGAGACCCAGACGCCACGGCCCTCACCGGAGGAGCGGGGGTAGACCATCGAGGAGTCCACCTGGACGGGGATCGCCGGGTAGGCCACCTGCTCGGGGTGGCGGAATCGCACGAACCCGACGAAGGGCGTGCGCGGGTCGGGGATGTGGGCCAGCGTCAACGGGACGTTGTTGACGGTCTCGACGATCACTCCGTCGGGGTGGGTGAAGTCCACGTCGAAGAGGGCCGACTCGCTGGTCGGGTAGCACGAGATCAGGTCGAGGTCGTTGGTCAGGCGGCCGAAGTAGCCCACCTCGCTGCACGAGTTGAAGCCACCCCGGAACGCGTTGGCGCAGGCGTGCTGCCAGGTGGCCGCAGCACCGTCGACGGGCACGAGGTCCTTCTGGCGGTAGTAGTCCAACTGGTCCTCGACACCCACGATGTTGGCGGTGGCGTCGGTCGCGGACACGAGCCCCCCGAACTCGAGGTTGAACGCGCGCGTGGTCGTCATCTCCTCGGCGGTCTTGATAGACTCGCGCACCGACCGCGCAGCAGCCGTGGGCAGCGTCAGGGGGATGGCCCGGTGGTCGCCGTACATGGCGCTGACGTACTCGAGGGCGATGACGGCGTCGTTGGACCCGTACTCGAGGAACTCCTCGCGGTGCTCGCGGCGGTAGTCGCTCATCCGCTCGATCCACCCGTCGGGGACGTCGAGCTTGGGGTGGCCGACGGCCAGACCGAGGTCGGCCAGCTTGCGCAGGTTCGGCGGTGCGTGGGGGAGGGTGTCGCGCACCGACAGCTCCACCGGCCGGCAGAAGCGCCACGAGGCACCGCCCAGCACGAGCCGCACCGGCTTGGGCGAGACCATGCCACCACTGGCGCTGATCACCGTGCGCAGGATGTCCGGGATGGACCGGTCCAGCCACACGCTCTGCCGACCCGCGTAGCCGGCACGGACGGACGTGTGCGGGTCGCCGCCCTTCCGGTAGACACCCTTGCCGTCCTTGTCGACGATGCCGGGCGCGACCTTCCGCAGGAGCCGGTGGTCGGCGAACGTCGTCAGGTCGGCGTGCTGGAAGTGGGCGAGCAGGGTGATCGGCAGCGCCCTGCTGACGACGCCGGCCTTCTTGTTCGAGCGGAACAGGTCGGCGGCGCGCTTGTTGCCGTCCGCGTCGGTGGCGTGCTTCCACGACACGCCCTTGGCCGTCCAGTCGGCCGGCGCGAGCGGGTGCTCATGCAGGTCGAGGGCCTCGATGACCAGCTCGAGGAACAGCTCGAAGGAGATCCTCATGTTGGGCAGCGCCTCGTCGGGGCGGTCGTAGAGCGGCAGGATCGTGACCAGGCGGATCTTCGTCGGGTCGCTCGAGTCGATCGCGGCGGCCTGGTAGGAGTCGATGGTTCGAGACTGGACACCGGGGCGGCCGACGAAGGCGGGCCGGTCGGTGAACTCGGTGTCGAAGCCGATCACGATCGACCCGGCCTCCTCGACCATCGCGCGGACGGAGGCGTAGTCACCGAACTTCGCTCCGGTGGGGCTGGTCTTCTTCGGCACCCGGTCGATGACCCGGGTGAGGACCTCGTACTGCGGAGGCTTCTGCTTGTTCAACTTGGTGTCCTTCACGATCGTGGACGACCACTCGGATCGGGTCGTCGCGGGCGACGGCGGCGACGGCGGCAACTGGGCCTGCCCAATACGGCGGTGCCGCCGTTGGCCGTTTCGCCTGGTATTCCGGGGATTCTGCGGAGGCGCATCGTGGCGATTGATGTCAATCGTCACGCTGTCGCCCGGTCCTGCGGGGTCAATCGCCACGGTCGATCGGGCGCTGCAGGAGCTGTCGCCGACGGTCTCGACGGGTGGCGTCACGCGGATGTGCTCAGGTACCATGTAGGTGTCCTTTTGGTCGATGCACGAGCTGCGAACTCGCGACTGAGAGATCTGAGACTGGAAGAGCCCCGGCACAGAGCCGGGGCTCTTCTCATGCCGCGGTGCTGTCGACCGAGGCGCTGCTCGCGGCGGCCGCGCTGAGGATGCGGCCGAGCTCGGCGATCTGCTCGGCCCCCAGAGGCGGGAAGGTGGCAACGAGCGCCTTGGCCAGGGCGTCGAGGTCCTGGTGGCCGTCGGGGGTCGGAGGTGCGGTGTCGGTCGCGGTCTCTGCGGGGCGCGGCAGGTCTCCGACGCGGACCTTCCACCGGCCGCCAACCTTCACGGCCGGCAGCTCGCCAGACCGGATGCGAAGGCGCACGGTGTTGGCGGTGCCGTAGCCGAGGCGGGCGACGTCGGCGGGCTCGATGAGCAGATCGGCGTCGCGGTCGAGGTCGATGGCCATCTGGCCGTCGACCGAGCTGACGCTCCTGACGTACGCGGACATAGAAAACGGGACCTCTCGTGGAGATCCCGTGCGTCCGGCGTCGGGGACTGTGCTCGTCTCGGGACTGCCCTAGGTGTGTCAGATGTGGACGGCAGCCCCTGCCCACCGCTAGTGCGATGGACGACTCGAGACCCAAGGCCTCTCGCCAATATCACTGTACTTACGAGTGCGTCCCAGTGCAATGACTACTCGAGTCCCACTCTGCGCAGAGTGGAGTAGTGAGTCGATACCGGGCTGTCGCACCGGCCGCGTAGCGTCGGCGTCACCTCACGAAGACGTTCCCGGAGGCCTCCCATGCCCCAGCCCGACCGCGACCACGATCGAGACGCTGCGCCTGCTCATCCCCGCCCGCCGCAGGACTTCGCCCGTGTCCTGACCGAGCTGC
The DNA here is from genome assembly GCF_039636765.1 of Janibacter terrae. NCBI lineage: Bacteria > Bacillati > Actinomycetota > Actinomycetes > Micrococcales > Intrasporangiaceae > Janibacter > Janibacter terrae. The sequence goes on along the minus strand of NZ_CP144167.1, from coordinate 2,922,198 downwards.
GCCCCGAGCACTGGCCGCCTCGGCCGTCCGACTTGCGCGACATCTCGGCGATCTGCGCTCGGGTCATCGCCGAGCTGGACACCTGGGAGACCAAGACGGCCGGCACTCCCGTGATCGACGTGCACCACGGTGAGATCACCACGGCCCAGGCGCGCCGGATCCTGGCTCGGACAGTCACCGTCGCCGACGATGGCATCGCCGTGACACTCGTGCCCGCGGCCGACGAGAGCATCTACGTCGAGATGCGTGCGCGGGTCGAGGACGCACACCGCCTACGCGACCCCGAGCTCGTGCTGGCGTGGCAGGACTTCGAGCAGGAGCACCTGCACCACGTCGCGCTAAAGCCCATAGGGCCCCAGTGGTGCATGCTCGCCCAGCTGCTCGATGACCTGCTCGAGGACAGGCTCGGGCCTCGGTGAAGGTCTGCTCGCTTGCCCGATTCGGGGCCTGAAGGTGGAGCGTCCCAGACCGGCGACGCAATATGCTCCACCCACCCCGCTGAGTCCGAGGGGGGCCAGAGATCGGAGTACCTATGGGCCTTTTTGATGCCTTCCGCCCGAAGAGTTGGGAAGAGGAGGACGCATACGACGGTGACACGCCTCCGTGTCCGCAGTGCGGGACACCGCTTACCAAGAAGTACACCTACTCGGAGATGTACTGCGGCAGTTGTCATTACGGGCTCGAGTCAGATGACGGGGGTGACGCCGACGAAACCTTGAGTGTGCATGAAGCCGCGAACATTTGGGCGTCCAACGGCAAGGACGAGGCCCACGCCTTCGGATACTCCGAGGACGAGTTGGAGAAGGCCCTGCGTGACTGAGGTCCTAGCGGCTTTGAGCTCTGACCCCTACCGAAGTCTCCCGGGAGTGATGGGCAGCGCAGCCCTGCGCTTGGAGCCCCCGACAAGTGTGGCCAAACCGTCCGCGGTTGCCCATGAATGAAGCGTTTCTGTCGAAGGTCGGTCTGGTTGCCCTACGCCAGGCCGAGGTCGACGAGTGGCTCGTACAGGTGCTTGTCGCGCTTCTCCACCCGCTGCCGCCCTCCCGCGTCCAGGTGGTGGTCGGCGGCAGTTCCCTGGCCCAGAAGGCCAAGCTCATCCGCGAACTCGCGACCGAGAGCGGCCTGACGAAGGAGTTCGAGTTCGCACCGGGGCGCACGATCCGGGCATGCCTCGGCGATGTCGAGAAGTGGACTGCAGAGCGTGACCGGGTAGTTCACTCCTACTACGAAGAGCATGACGGCGACTCAGTGCGGCGATTCAGGAGTCGTGATCCGAAGCTCGTCACTGTCACCACGGAGGATCTCGACGCAGTTATCGATGCGTTCGATGACTGCATCGAGGCCCTTAGAACTCTGGTCGACGTGCTCCACCGAATAGTCGAGGGCGATGCCGAAACCGACCGCTGGGAGAAGGCTCGTCAGGCGGTGCACGAGTTGATGATCGCCGGGCACGCTGTCGAGCGAGACTTGATGGGCCCGATCCAGGATGCCGTTGCGAGCCGCGCGCTGCTGCGGGTCCGCATCCATGGTGTCCGTCGCGAGATCGTGGACGTGGACGACTCCAGCCTCAAGGAGGACGAGTTCATCGCCGTCATCGACCCCGCTCGGTGGTACGCCGAAATCATCTCGCACACGGGCGAAACCCGGACGTTCGGAGACACAGGCTGGCGCGATGTCACCGACATCGCTCGGCAGGAAGGCGACGCTACGGTCGTGAGTGCCTGCGTTCGGCGGATCGGCGACACGGTGCTGGCATCGGTCGAGGGCGGTGAGCTCGCCACAGGTCCGTGGCCTGATCAGGTCCATCGGCTCGCGGAGCGAGCTTTCGGGCCACCTGGTGACGGGCCCCGGATCTCGGCGTGGTTCTCGAGCCTTGAAGGGTTCCGGCCGCCGGGTAGCGGCGAGGCCGGGGACTAGCTGTCCATCACAAGTCGCGCGCGGTAGCTGCCTCGATCCTGATCCCCTCGTACCGACCCGCGTCGGCCCTCGAGGACGCGCCGGCACCGATCCGGTCGATGGTGATCGTCAGCCCGATCATGTCGCCCAGTGCCCGCAGCACGTGCTTCTTCGTCGCGACGTCGGCACTGCCCCAGGCCGCGCCGGCACCCGTGCCGGTGAACCGCCGCAGGCTGTCGTCGGCCGGCTGTGCTGCGCGCAGCCGCGCCTGCTCCGACTCGAGTTGTGGCCGGAGCCGAGCCGTGCCGCGCTCGAGCTGCTCGTCGGTGATCTTGTCCTCGGTCCACTGATCAGTCAGCAGCGCCAACTTGGCCTGCAGAGCCTCGACCCGCGCCTGCGCCGCGACCACTACCGCCGGGTCGCCACCAAAGGCCCGGACCCCCTCGCGCTCCAGCAGCTCGACAACCACACGCTCCACCAGCTCGTCGACCGCGTCCATCCGACGAGTGACGGCGTGACAGCCCGCGTGCGGGCACTTGTACGTCTCGGGGTACACACGCACCTTGTCGGGGGAGCGGGTGCCGTCCTTGCGAACGTAGGTGCCCTTGATCGTGTACTCGTAGCTCGTCGTGCCGACCAGATAGCCGCCGCACGCACCGCACAGGGCGATGGACGTGAGCAGGTACTTCGCCTCGGTTGACCTGCTCTTGCGCCGGCTCGGGTCGGTGAGCACGGCGATGACTCGCTCGTGCGTGTCGCGGTCGATGATCGGCTGCCAGGTGGCTTCATAGAGCTGCTCTTTGCCGACGTACTTGCCGTCCCACTTCTGGTGCTTGCGGTACCCGGCGTGGGTCCACCGCATCAGCATCCGCCGCAGTGTCTGCGTGTGCCAGGGGCCACCCTTTGTGGTCGCGATGCCGCGGCCGTTCAGGTCCTTCGTGATGGACCAGAACGCCTCGCCCTCGAGCACCCGAGCCACGACCTCACGGATGACCTGTGCCTCGGGCTCGTTGATCACCAGTGTCTTGTCGCGGCCCATCAGCACCCGCCCGCGGTCGTCCGCGGCGAAGTCGTACCCATACGGGCGGGGGCCGTTGTACCTGCCCTGCTGAGCCCGCTGCAGCTGTGCTCGCGCGCCTCGCTCGGCGGTGCGTTCGGCCTCGGCTGCGTCCGCCGTCGCCTTGTACCGGGCGACCATCCGACCATCGGCGGTGCTCAGGTCGTCGGAGCCGGAGACGACCGTCCGGCTACGACGTCACCGCCCTGCTCGGAGGGGATCGCGGATGACAGGTGTCCTCATCGGCGCAGTCCTCGGCCTCGGGCTGTTCCTCATCTGGTGGTCCTGGTGGCCGAGCGACGAGACGCGGGTCCGCGCTCCGCGCGAGCACCGGGTCATCCGACGCCTCTCCGACGACCTCGCCCAGGCCGGCTACCGCGGGATCGGTCCCACGGGCCTCGTCGCGGCGTGCGTCATCGCCTTCCTCCTCATCTTCGTCGCCGTCACCGCGCTCACCGCGGTGCCGGCCATCGCGTTGTGCTTCGCGGTGATGGCCGGCGGCGTGCCCGTGCTCGTCGTGCGCATGCGGGCGCGTGCACGCCGGGCCCACCTGAGGGACCTGTGGCCGGACGCGGTCGACAACATCACCTCCGCGGTGCGCGCCGGCATGGCGCTGCCCGAGGCGCTCTCCCAGCTCGCGCTGCGCGGCCCCGAGGAGCTGCGCCCGGCCTTCGCCGACTTCGCGAGCGACTACCGCACGACCGGCCGCTTCAACGACTGCCTCGACCGGCTCAAGGACCGGCTCGCCGACCCCGTCGGCGACCGCCTCGTGGAGTCGCTGCGGATCGCCCGCGAGGTCGGCGGCTCCGACCTCGGGTCCCTGCTGCGCACCCTCTCGACCTTCCTGCGCGAGGACGCCCGCACCCGCAGCGAGCTGGAGACGCGCCAGTCGTGGACGGTCAACGCGGCCCGGCTGGCCGTGGCCGCGCCGTGGATCGTGCTGGCGCTCCTGTCGACCCGACCCGAGTCGGTGCAGGCGTACAACACCTCGACCGGTGTCCTCGTCCTGGCGGTCGGCGCCGCCGCGACCGTCATCGCCTATCGCGTCATGGTGCGCATCGGCCGGCTCCCGGACGAGGAGCGGGTGCTGCGATGACGGACGTCCTGCACTCCATCGGCCTGGGGCGCAGCGGCGCCCTCCTCGGGTTGCTCCTGGCCCTCGGTGCCGTCCTGGTCCACCAGGGCCTGCCGCGCCACCGGCGGCCCACGCTCGACGACCGGTTGGCCCCGTACCTGCGCGACACCCCGAGGCCCTCGCGCCTGCTCGCCGACGACGAGGTCGCCCTGCTCGCTGTGATCCCGACCGTGCTGCGTCCGGTCATCACCGACCTGGCCCGGCGGGTCGAGTCGGTGCTCGGCGGCACCTCCTCGGTCCGCCGGCGTCTGCTGCGGGCCGGTCGCGCGCCCGACACGGACCGGTTCCGGGCCGAGCAGGTCCTGCACGGTTTCGGCGGTGCCGTCATCGGTGGCGCCCTCGGGGTCTTCTACGTGACGGGGCAGGGCCGCTCGCCGTTCTTCCTGCTCGTGCTCATCGTGCTCGGGTTCGCCATCGGCGTCGTCGTCCGTGACACCCTGCTCACCCGCGAGGCAGAGCGTCGCGAGGCGCGCATGCTCGCCGAGTTCCCCACCGTCGCCGAGCTGCTCGCACTCGCAGTCGGCGCGGGTGAGGGCGCCGCAGGGGCCCTCGAGCGGGTCGTGCGCCTGTCCGACGGTGAGCTGTCCGACGAGCTCGGACGCTGCCTCGCCGATGCCCGCGCGGGCGCCAGCCTCCCGTCCGCCCTGGAGGGCCTGGCCGACCGCACCGGGCTGACCTCCCTCGCCCGGTTCGTGGACGGCATCGTCGTCGCTGTCGAGCGCGGCACGCCCCTCGCCGACGTCCTGAGGGCGCAGGCACAGGACGTCCGCGAGGAGGGGCGCAGGCTGATCATGGAGGCCGGCGGCAAGAAGGAGATCGCGATGATGGTCCCCGTCGTCTTCGGCGTGCTGCCCATCACCATCCTCTTCGCGTTGTTCCCCGGCCTCGGCTTCTTCCAGTTCCAGATGTGACCCGACAGCACCGCCACCAAGGAGAGATGACATGACCGACCAGCTCATCAAGGCGCACGTGCGCCTCACCGACAGCGTCCACCGGGCCATGGCCCGCCTCGAGGACGAGACGGGCGACGTGCCCGGCTGGGTGCTCATCACCCTGATGACCGCGGCCCTCGTCACCGGCATCTGGGCCATCGCGGGCGAGCAGCTGAAGTCGATGTTCGAGAACGCCCTCAAGGGCGTCACCGGGCCCGACCAGGTCCACGGTTGACGCGGATCGAGCGTCTGGGGGACGACCGCGGATCCGCGGTCGTCGACTTCGCCCTGACCTCGATCCTCCTGCTCTTCGTCTTCCTCGCCGTCTTCCAGCTGGGACTGGCCCTCCACGTGCGCAACACACTCGTCTCCTGCGCCTCCGAGGGGGCTCGCTACGGGGCGAGGGCCGGCTCGAGCCCCGAGCAGGGCGCGGCCCGCGCACGTGACCTCATCGACCGCTCCCTCTCGCCGCGCTACTCCGGCGGTGTCGTGGCGAGGACCGACACGACGGCCGAAGGGGTGCAGGTCGTCGTCGTCGACGTGACGGCACCGCTGCCGGTGGTCGGTCCGGTCGGCCCGGGGGACGCGCTCGACGTCCGTGGCCGCGCCTTCCTGGAGGAGCAGTGAGGGCGCGCGCACGGCTGGCCGACGACGGGGGGACCGCCGTCATCGAGTTCGTCTGGCTGGCGATCCTGCTCCTCGTCCCCCTCATCTACCTCGTCCTGTGCCTCGCCCGCCTCCAGGCCGGGTCCTACGCCGTCACCCAGGCCGCCCGAGAGGCAGGTCGTGCCTTCGTCACCGCGAGCGACGAGTCGTCGGCGCAGGCGCGCTCGCAGGCCGCGGCGGACATCGCCTTCGAGGACCAGGGCTTCGGGGAGGGCAGCCGCCTCACGCTCGAGTGCACCGCTTCGCCCTGCCTGTCGCCCGGAGAGTCGGTGACCACCCGGGCGGTGACCTCGGTGCCCATGCCGCTCGTCCCGGGGTTCCTCCGCGACGTCGTGCCGCTGGACATCCCGGTCTCGGCCACGCAGGTCTCGCCCGTGCCCGAGTACGAGGCGCGATGACCTCCCTTCGTCCCCTCGTGGCGCGGGCCCGCGACGACCGGGGCCAGCTCAGCATCCTCGTCCTCGGGCTCACCGTCATCGCGATGACGCTGATCATCGGCGGCATCGCCGTGACCTCGGTCCACATCTCCCGGATGCGACTGCTCGACGCCGCGGACTCCGCGGCGCTCGAGGCGACCGACGAGAGCGCCGAGCAGATCTACGAGGGCGGGCTCGGCACCGCCCTGCCCGTCACCGACGACTCGGTCCGCGCTGCGGCCTCCGAGCACCTCGCGTCGCGTGCGCTGCCGCACGGCCTCGAGAGCTGGGGCGTCGCGGACGGCACGGGCAGCCCCGACGGTCAGACGGCCGTCGTCCGCCTGACCGGACAGGCGGACCTGCCCCTCATCGGCGGCCTGCTCGAGTCGATGGGTGGCTCGGTGACGGTGACCGTCGAGTCGCGTGCCCGGGCCGGCGTCGTCACCGGCCAACCCTGAGCCGCGTTGCGGCTCGCCCGTCGGTCCGAGGTGACACGATGACGGCAGCGGTGCACGACCGTGCCCGCACCTGCAGGAGGGATGCACGTGGCGGACGAGCAGCGGGACGGCACGACCGGGACGAAGGGGGAGGACGCGCCCCCGGCCGAGGTGGCCGAGACCGCGCCCGACGCCGCGCCCGACGCCGCACCCGACGCCGCGCCGGACACCGCTCCCGATGAGCACCAGCACGAGCCCGAGGTGGTCCAGACGACCCAGGGCACGGTCCTCGACCCCGACGAGCGCCCCGAGGCACCGACCGTCCCCGCCGCCGAGCTGCACGACGCCGAGCGCGACCACGACCACGAGGAGCTGCGGCCGGTCCACCGGATCTCGCTGCCGCCGACGCTCACCCTGCTGCTCGGGCTGGCCGCCGGGATCATCGCCATCGCCGGCCTCAAGCAGGTCGCCGGGATCGTCGCGCCCACCTTCCTCGCCGTCACGCTGATCATCGCCGTCTACCCCGTGTACAAGGGCATGCGGCGGGTCCTGCCGAGCGCCGTCGCCGGGCTGCTGCTCATCGTCATCCTCTACGGGATCCTCGCCGCGCTCGGAGCCTCGATCGCCATCGCCGCGACCCGCTTCGCCAACGAGCTGACCAAGCCGGCGTACACGAGCACCTTCACCGGGTTCGTCACCGACATCCAGCAGCTGCTCGCCGAGCGAGGGGTCGAGACGGAGGAGATCAACGACGCGATCAACAACTTCGACCTGCGCAACCTCGCGGGGGTCGCCAGCTCGCTCGCCAACACCGTGACCGGCCTGACGACGACGATGCTCTTCCTGCTGACGGTGATGATCTTCCTCGTCATGGACGCCGGCGGCTTCGGCCGGAGGCTCGACGCGATCCACCGGCAAAAACCGGACGTCGCCGACGCCCTCGTCGACTTCGGCTACCGCGTGCGCCGGTACTGGATCGTCTCCACGGTCTTCGGCATCATCGTCGCGGTCATCGACTACCTCGCCCTGGCCTGGCTCGGCGTCCCGCTGGCGATGACCTTCGCCCTGCTGGCCTTCGTCACCAACTACATCCCCAACATCGGCTTCGTCCTCGGTCTCGTCCCGCCGGCCCTCATCGGGCTGCTGGCGGGAGGGGTCTCGACGATGGTGTGGGTGGTCGTCGTCTACTCGGTCGTCAACTTCGTCGTCCAGACGATCCTGCAGCCGAAGTTCACCGGCGACGCCGTCGGCATCAACGCCTCGACGGCCTTCCTGTCGCTCGTCTTCTGGGCGTACGTCTTCGGCGCGCTCGGGGCGCTGCTCGCCATCCCCTTCACCCTGCTCGTCAAGTCGATGCTCATCGACCGCGACCCCAAGGTGCGCTGGGTCGACCAGTTCATCTCGAGCACGCCCGACGCGTCGGCGCGCCTGCCGTAAGGTGGCCTGCTGTGGCTGTCGACTTCGAGACCGAGATCAAGCACCTGCGCACGACCATGGGGTCGGTGCGCGATGTGACCGACGTGCCCGCCCTCGAGGCGCAGATCGCCGAGCTCGAGCAGCAGGCCGCGGCCCCCGACCTGTGGGACGACCCCGACAAGGCGCAGGGCGTGACCTCCGCCCTCTCCCGCGCCAACTCCGAGCTCGAGCGGATCCAGAGCATGGACGCGCGGATCGACGACCTCGAGGCGCTCGTGGAGCTCGGGACGGAGGAGCGCGACGCGGACACGCTCACCGAGGCCGAGGCCGAGCTGGCCAAGATCCGCAAGGCCGTCGGCCAGCTCGAGGTCCGCACCCTGCTCTCCGGTGAGTACGACGAGCGCGCGGCGGTCGTGACGATCCGCGCCGGCGCCGGGGGCGTCGACGCCGCCGACTTCGCCGAGATGCTCATGCGCATGTACCTGCGCTGGGCCGAGCGCCACGGCTACCCGACGAAGGTCATGGACACCTCCTACGCCGAGGAGGCGGGCCTGAAGTCGGCGACCTTCGAGGTCAACGTCCCGTACGCCTACGGCAACCTCTCGGTCGAAGGGGGGACCCACCGCCTCGTGCGCATCTCGCCCTTCGACAACCAGGGTCGTCGCCAGACCTCCTTCGCCGCGGTCGAGGTCATCCCGCTCATCGAGGGCACCGACTCCATCGAGATCCCGGAGAACGAGCTCAAGATCGACGTCTTCCGCTCCTCCGGCCCGGGCGGCCAGTCGGTCAACACCACCGACTCCGCGGTGCGCATGACGCACATCCCGACGGGGATCGTCGTGTCGATGCAGAACGAGAAGTCGCAGATCCAGAACCGTGCCGCCGCGCTGCGCGTCATGCAGTCGCGCCTGCTCCTGGCCAAGCGGGCCGAGGAGGCCGCCGAGCGCAAGGAGCTCGCCGGCGACGTCAAGGCCACCTGGGGCGACCAGATGCGCTCCTACGTGCTCAACCCGTACCAGATGGTCAAGGACCTGCGCACCGAGCAGGAGACCGGCAACCCGAGCGCCGTCTTCGACGGTGAGATCGACTCCTTCATCGAGGCCGGCATCCGCTGGCGCATCGAGCAGGCCAAGGCCGAGGCCTGAGCCGACCGCGACCTCGGACCTAACGCGCCGAGGTCACGAGATTGTCACGGACCGTCCACCCGTGCGGCTTATCCTGCAGGCGGCCGTGTCCCCTTCGTCCCTGAGGCCTGCTGCAGCTGATGATCCGCTTCGAGAACGTCACCAAGAGATACCCCAACCAGAGCCACCCCGCGCTCGACGGGATCGACCTGAACATCGACCGCGGGGAGTTCGTCTTCATCGTCGGCGCCTCGGGCTCGGGCAAGTCGACCCTCGTGCGGCTGACGATCCGTGAGGAGATCGTCACCTCCGGGCGGCTGCTCGTCGGGGGCCACGACCTGCGCAAGCTGCCGCAGCGCAAGGTGCCGCAGCTGCGGCGCCAGGTGGGGACGATCTTCCAGGACTTCCGGCTGCTGCCGAACAAGACCGTGGAGCACAACGTGGCGTACGCGCTGCAGGTCATCGGCCGCCCGCGCCGCGCGATCCGGGCGCTCGTGCCCGAGACCCTCGAGCTCGTCGGCCTCGCGGGCATGGAGAAGCGCATGCCCCACGAGCTCTCCGGTGGTGAGCAGCAGCGGGTGGCCATCGCCCGCGCGGTCGTCAACAAGCCGCCGGTGCTCCTGGCGGACGAGCCCACGGGCAACCTCGACCCCGCGACCAGCCTCGACATCGTGGGCCTGCTGCGCCGCATCCACGACTCCGGCACGACGATCGTCATGGCCACCCACGACAACGTCATCGTCGACGAGATGCGCAAGCGGGTCGTCGAGCTCGAGGGCGGCGTGATCGTCCGCGACGAGGAGGGCGGGAGCTACGTGCCGCGCATCGTGGACTCGCGTGACCGCGAGGACCGCGCCGCCGAGCACGAAGGGGGCGTGGAGCCCCGCGAGGACCCGGCGGACCGCCCCCTGGGTGAGGTGCACGCCCTCGACGACTGGGACGACGACGCGGAGGACCTGCTGCGATGAGGCCGACCTCGGTACTCGCCGATGCCTGGGAGGGCCTGCGGCGCAACAAGTCGATCGCCGTCTCGGTGATCCTCGTGACGATGATCTCGCTGTACCTGCTCGGCGTGGGCCTGCTCGCCCAGCGGCAGGTCGACCAGATGAAGGGCTACTGGTACGACCGCGTCCAGGTCTCGATCTACATGTGCACCGAGACCTCCGCGCAGCCCAACTGCTCGACCGGGGCGGCCACCCAGGACCAGAAGGACTCGGTGGACGCGCAGCTGGAGGAGATGAAGCCCCTCGTCAAGGACGTCTACTACGAGTCCGAGGAGGAGGCGTACAAGCGCTTCAAGCAGGACTACAAGAACTCCCCGCTCGCCGGGCACATCCGCGTCGGCGACATCCCGCCGAGCTACCGCGTCCAGCTCTCCGACCCGGAGGAGTACGAGACGGTCGCCTCCGCCTTCGAGGGGGCGCCCGGCGTGGCGAGCGTGCCCAACCTGCGCGAGGTCTTCGCCCCGCTCTTCCGGGCGATCAACATCATGACCGTCGTGATGGTCGGCCTGGCGGCGCTCACCCTCATCTCGGCCGTGCTCCTCATGGCGACGACGATCCGGCAGGCGGCCTTCACCCGCCGTCGTGAGATCGCCATCATGAAGCTCGTCGGTGCGTCCAACCGGACGATCCGTACCCCCTTCATCATCGAGACCGTCGCGTCCGGCCTCATCGGGGCGGTGATGGCGGTGGGCCTGCTCTGGTTGTCGGCGTGGGCGCTCTTCGACCGATACCTGTTGCAGGAGAACGCCGGTACCGCCTTCATCTCCGCGAGCGATGTCTGGCTCATCGCCCCCTTCATGCTCGTCGGGGTGGTCGTGCTGGCCGTGGGGACGTCGACGGTGACCCTGTGGCGCTACCTGCGGGTGTGACGGGGCGCGCCGAGGGCGCGAGGGTGCTGTGCACCGGTCGGGTTCGTCGTTACCGTTGACCTCGATGTCCCGCCCCTCACGTCCCCAGGTCTCCGCGCGCGCCCGTGCCCTCACCGGCGCAGCGCTCTCGGTCTGCCTGCTCGGCGGCGTCGTCGGCTACGCCCACGCGGCCGACCCGGACCCGCAGGAGAAGAAAAACCGGGTCGACAGCCAGCTCTCCGACGCCCGCGGTGACCTCCACGAGTCGTCGAAGGAGCTCGTCAGCGCGTACGAGAAGCTCAAGGCCACCCGCAACAAGCTGCCCGGGGCGCGCAGCGCCGCGGCCGCCGCCGAGCGGGCCGAGACGACGGCGAAGGGGGAGTACGACGACGCCGTCGCCGCGTACGATCTCGCTCGGGCCAACGAGCGCAAGGCCGAGAAGCAGCTGAAGTCGACCAGCTCCAAGATCACCACCTCGCGGCGCGCGGTGGCCGGCTTCGCCGGGCAGGTCTACCAGCAGCAGGGCATCGGGACGATGTCCGTCGCCGTCGGCAACGAGGACCCCGGGACCTTCGTCGACAAGATGATCATGGCCGAGTCCGTCGGTGACTCCCAGAGCTCGGCGCTGCAGGAGCTGAGCACCTCCCGCGCCAACCTCGTCTCGACCGGGGACCGGCTGCAGGCGCTGCGGCAGAAGACCAAGGACGCCAAGACCGACAAGGAGAGCAAGCTCTCCACGGCGAAGGCCGCCAGCGACAAGGCCGACTCCACGCAGCGCAAGCTCGAGGGCCTCGAGAGCGACCAGACGAGCCAGGCCGCGACGTTGCGCCGGGAGAAGGCCAAGGACAAGCGCCAGGTCGACAGCCTCCAGGCGCAGTCGGACAAGCTGACCAAGATCCTCGAGGAGCGGGCCCGCAAGGCGCGCATCCGCGAGGCCGAGATCCGCCGGGCCCGCGAGGCCCAGGCCGCCCGCGAGGCAGAGGCTCGCCGTCGGGCCGCGGCCTCGACCCCGAGCGCGGCCGCCGCGCCGGCCGACCCCAACCCGCCGGCCCCGACGAGCAGCGGCGTGCTGCAGGCGCCGAGCAGTGCTCCCGCCAGCTCGGAGTTCGGTCTGCGCTTCCACCCGATCCACCAGACCTGGCGGCTGCACGCCGGCCGCGACTACGCCGGCGCCTGCGGCTCCCCGGTCTTCGCCGCGACCGACGGCACGATCATCGCCGCGAACCCACCCGGCGCGACCGGCGGCTACGGCAACCAGATCGTCATCGACCACGGCATCAAGCGGGGTTCCTCGCTCGCCACGACGTACAACCACCTGCAGTCCTTCGCGGTGCGCAGCGGCCACGTCAGCCGCGGCCAGGTCATCGGCTACGTCGGGACCACCGGGACGTCGACCGGGTGCCACCTGCACTTCGAGACCCGCGCCAACGGCACGCCCGTCGACCCGCGCGGCTGGCTCTGACCTCCCTTCGGCACAACTGACGGGACTCCGCGCGCCCGACGGGGTACGGTGGCCCGTCACCAACCGGACCTGCGAAGGGGGGACCACCATGGCCAAGAAGACCGCCCAGGGCGAGCTCGTCGTCGCGCGCAACCGCAAGGCCCGCCACGACTACCTCATCGAGGACACGTACGAGGCCGGCCTCGCGCTCATGGGCACGGAGGTCAAGGCGCTGCGCATGGGCCGCGCCAGCCTGGTCGACGGGTACGCCATCTTCTACGGGGACGAGCTCTACCTCGAGGGCGTGCACATCCCGGAGTACGTGCAGGGCACCTGGACCAACCACACCCCGCGCCGCCGGCGCAAGCTGCTGCTCCACCGCGCCGAGCTCGACAAGATCGCCGCGAAGGTGCAGGGGAGCGGGCGCACGATCGTCCCACTGTCCCTGTACTTCAAGAACGGCCGGGTCAAGGTCGAGATCGCGACCGCCACCGGCAAGAAGGCCTACGACAAGCGGCACGCGCTGCGCGAGCGGCAGGACCGGCGGGAGACCGACCGGGCCGTCTTCGGTCGCGGACGCGACTGACGGGAATGCGTTTGGCCTCTCGCGTCGTTGAGGGGATACTGAGAGAGCACAACTGAACAGCGTGACGTGTCCCTCCCATGGGGGTGATCGGTTTCGACATTGGCCGGTCCTTCAGGAGAAGCGGGTCGAGGATGCACGGTCATCTCGTCAACGCCCCGTGCAAAACCCATAGGTGCCAACTCCAAGCGCACCGACTTCGCCCTCGCTGCCTGAGCGAGCCCGAAGTCCGTTGGCCTAGGCTTGATCTCGGCCTAGATCCCAGCGTCAGCTAGAGATCTTGCTGCAGTGCCATGTCACGGGGTACTGCGGGACTCTTACGTGACTGGGCCTGTCGGGGAACGTGTGCGCGCGAGCCCCGGGGCCGAGAAAATCCATAGCGCACTGCACCCGGAGAAGTCCTGATTGTCTGCCAGTGGACGCGGGTTCGATTCCCGCCACCTCCACCACCTGGGGCACGTCACGCAGCACGCACGACGAAGGGCGGGACCATCGCGGTCCCGCCCTTCGTCATGTGCGTGGGGTTCAGCGCCTCACTTGAAGGCGTCCTTGACCTTCTCGCCGGCGGCCTTGAGGTCGCCCTTGGTCTCCTGGGCCTGGCCCTCGGCCTGCAGGTCCTCGTCGTCGGTGGCGTCGCCAGCGGCGCCCTTGGCCTTGCCCGCGAGCTGGTCCTTGGTGTTCTCGATCTTGTCGTCGATACCCATGGAGTCCTCCTGGTCGTGGTTGGTCTCTCCACCTCACCACAGGTCGCGCCGACGCGCCAGTGCTCCTCGCGGAGGACGGGTCGACGCGGTGGGGAGGGTCAGCCCGCGGAGCCCTCACGGGCCGCGACCTGGGCCTTGACCTCGTCCATGTCGACGTCCTGGACGGCGTCGAGCAGCTGCTCGAACTGGGCCTTGGGCAGGGCGCCGGCGCTCTGGTGCAGCAGGATGCCGTCGCGGAAGGCCATCAGGGTCGGGACCGAGGAGACATTGGCGAGGGAGGCCAGCTCCGGGTTGTCGTCGATGTCGACCTTGGCGAAGGTGATGTCCTCGCGGTCGTCCGCGGCGGCCTCGAAGACCGGGGCGAACTGACGGCACGGGCCGCACCACGACGCCCAGAAGTCCACGACGACCGTGCCGTCGCCGGTGACGGTGGAGCGGAAGGTCTCGAGATCGAGGTCGGTGATCTTGCTCATGACATCAACTGTAGGCCGACCTGGGCGCGGGTGCTTCGGGGTGGTGTGCTGTGCTGGCCCGGTGCCCGTACCGCAGACCCGCCGTCGGCTCCTCCGGGTGGCGTTCGCGCTCGTCGTCCTCCTCCAGCTCGTGGTCCTCTACGCGCCGCAGGTGCCGGGGCCGCCGTCGCCGGTTCCCCACGGGGACAAGGTGGTCCACGCCTTCGTCTTCGGGCTGCCCGTGCTCGTCGCCGGTCTGGCCCGCCGCAGACGGTGGCCCGCCGCGGCCCTGCTGTGCGCCGTGCACGCACCTGTGAGCGAGGTCATGCAGCACGCGGTCCTCGCGCACCGCTCCGGTGACCCGTGGGACGTCCTCGCCGACCTCGTCGGTGTCGGCCTCGCAGCAATAGCGGTACCATTGGTGATTCGGCGACCGCGTCGTCGCCGCTCCTAGTAACTCGCACGATCGCTTTCGACTCTGGTGTCGCCCGCGCCCCACGTGTGCGGGTTTGCCCATTCACCAAGAGATTGAGAGCACTGACGTGCCCCCGAAGAAGAAGCCCCGCTGGACCACCGCGCAGAAGAGCTCGGCGAAGAAGAACGCTCCCGTCAAGGGACCCAAGAAGCCCCACCACCGCGGCCAGGCGCCGGCCGACGCGCCCCGCGCCAAGGAGCGCTGGCGCGACCGCGACGAGTCCTCCTCCGGCGACCGGCCCAAGCGCGTGCGCCGCGACGGCACCGAGGACCGCGGCCAGCGGACGTGGGAGCGTCGCGAGGACCGCGGCGGTTTCCAGCGCCGTGACGACCGGGACGACCGTCGTGGTGGCGGTTTCCAGCGCCGCGACGACCGGGACGACCGCGGCTTCGAGCGCCGCGAGGACCGCCGGCGCGGCCCCGCCCCGCGTTTCGACCGCGAGCAGACGGGTGGCCGCCCGTCGCGCGGCCACCGCGACAACGACGACCGTCGGCGCGGTCCCGCACCCCGCTTCGAGCGCGAGCACAACCGCCGCGGCGCCGCCCCCCGCTTCGAGCGTCCCGACCGAGCGGACCGCTTCGAGCGCACCGAGGACCCCGAGGCCCTGCGCCAGGAGGCCGACACCTGGACCTCCTCCGCCCGCACCTCGCTGAGCGGACCCGTCGACGTGGCCGAGGACAACGGCTTCGCCGCGCTCGGCGTGCCCGAGGTGCTCGTGGAGCGACTCGCGCGCGACGCCATCACCACCCCCTTCGCCATCCAGGCCGCCGCGATCCCGGACGCCCTCGCGGGCAAGGACGTGCTCGGCCGCGGCCAGACCGGCTCCGGCAAGACGCTGGCCTTCGGCCTGCCGATGCTCGCCCGTCTGGCCGGCGGCCGCGCCCGCAGCCGCAAGCCCCGCGGTCTCGTCCTCGTCCCGACCCGTGAGCTGGCCATGCAGGTGAGCGACTCCCTCGAGCCGCTCGTCCACGTCAGCGGCCTGCGGATCAAGCTCGTCGCCGGCGGCCTGTCCTACACCGGCCAGACCGCGGCGCTCGACAAGGGCGTCGACGTGCTCGTCGCGACCCCGGGTCGCCTCGTCGACCTGCTCGACCGCGGCGCGCTGACGCTCGACGAGGTCGAGGTGGCCGTCCTCGACGAGGCCGACCACATGGCCGACATGGGCTTCCTGCCCTCGGTCACGCGGATCCTCGACGACTGCCGTCCCGGTGGCCAGCGGTTGCTCTTCTCCGCGACGCTCGACCGCGGCGTCGGCGACCTCGTCGCGGCCTACATGAGCGACCCGGTGACGCACAGCACCGACGAGGCCTCCGCGAGCGTCTCGACGATGGAGCACCACCTCATGCTCATCGAGCCCAACATCAAGAAGCAGATCACCGCGCGGATCGCCTCGCGTCCCGGTCGTACCGTCGTCTTCGCGCGGACCAAGCTCGGCTGCGAGCGGATCGCCGGCGAGCTGCGGGAGGCCGGCGTCGCCGCGGCCCCGCTGCACGGTGGCCTCAGCCAGTCGCAGCGCAACAAGACGATCGGTGCCTTCCGCACCGGCTCGCTGCCGGTCCTCGTCGCCACTGACGTCGCCGCCCGCGGCATCCACGTCGACGACGTCTCGCTCGTCATGCAGGTGGACCCCCCGGGTGACCACAAGGACTACCTCCACCGCGCCGGTCGTACCGCCCGCGCGGGCGAGAAGGGCAGCGTCGTGACGCTCGTCCTCCCGCACCAGCGCAAGGAGGTCACGCGCATGGCCGCGGAGGCTGGTCTCGAGGCGCGCCCGGTGAGGACCGAGCTCGACCACGAGGTCCTCTCCGACGTCGGTGCCGTCGAGCCGAGCGGGGTGCCGATCTCCGACGCGGACTTCCGCAAGCTCGTCGACCCGCGCCCGGCGCGTCGTCACTCCGGCACCCGCGGGCCGCGCGGCGCGCGGGACCACCGTGATGGTGGCCGCGGCGGTCGTCAGGGCGGGTACCGCGGACGCCCCCGGGACTAACCTGAGCGCATGGAGACCTCGCTCGCCGGCCGCCTGCTCGTGGCGACCCCCGACCTGACGGACGATCTCTTCGCCCGCAGCGTCATCCTCGTGCTCCAGCACGACGAGCAGACCGCCGAGGGCCTCATCCTCAACCGACCGCTCGACACCCCCGTGGACCACGTGCTGCCCGGCTGGCAGGCCGGCTCCAGCCAGCCGCAGCGCGTCTTCCAGGGTGGGCCTGTCCAGCTCGACTCGGCCATCGGCCTGGCCGGGCTGCCCGGCGACGTCGAGCCGCCGCCGGGGCTCAAGCGCCTCTTCGGGGCGATCTCGCTCGTCGACCTGGACTCCCCGCAGGAGATCATCTGGCCGCAGGTGAGCGCGCTGCGCATCTTCGCCGGGTACTCCGGGTGGAGCGCCGACCAGCTGGCCGACGAGCGGGCGCGTGGCGGCTGGTACGTCGTCGACGCCGAGATCGGTGACGTCTTCGACGGCGACCCGGGCACCCTCTGGCGACGCGTCCTGCGTCGGCAGGCCGGGTCGCTCGCCTTCGTCTCGACCTACCCGGTGGACCCGGACCTGAACTAGGGCCCGATCTAGGATGGGTGGCATGAGCACGCCTGCCGACCCCACCCAGCCCGGCTCCCCGGTCACCGAACCCGGTGGCCCGTCGACGTCGACCTCGCTGCTCGAGCGCACCGAGCCGACCCCGCAGCTGGCCGAGCCCGGCGACCACGAGCGCTTCAGCCACTACGTGCGCAAGGAGAAGATCCTCGAGAGCGCGCTGTCCGGCGAGCCGGTCAAGGCCCTCTGCGGCAAGACCTGGGTGCCCGGGCGCGACCCGGAGAAGTTCCCCGTCTGCCCGATCTGCAAGGAGATCTACGACGGTCTGCGCGACCCGCAGGACGGGGAGGACTGATCCCCACGGTGGAGGCCTTCTACCGGCAGCTCGACGACGCGACCTTCGACTCCCTTCCCGCCACGGCCGGCCCATGGACCCCGCATGCCCAGCACGCCGGTCCGCCGGCGGCCCTGCTCGCGAGGGCGATGGAGCGGCACGATCCGCAGCCCGGCACGCGCCTGGCCGACGTGCGCCTGGACATCCTCGGGCCGATCCCCGTGGCTCCGCTGGCCATCGACGTCCGGGTCCTGCGAAGCGGGCGGTCGATGCAGCTGCTCGAGGCGAGCGCCGGTGTCGCCGGCCGCCCGGTGGCGGTCGCCAGGGCCTGGCGCATCGTGCGCGCCCCCGAGGACTTCCCTCGGCTGCAGGGCCGGCGCACCGGCGGTCCCGACCCGGTGCCGGAGGGTGCGGGGGACGGGCGGCTCGAGATCCCGGGCATGCACCTGGACGGCTACGTCAGCGCGATCGAGTGGCGCACCGTCGAAGGGGGAGTCGGCACCGGCGGCACGGCCGTCGCGTGGGGGCGCCAGCTCATCCCGCTGCTGCCCGACGAGGAGCCGACACCGTGGGAGCGTGCGCTCGTCCTCGCGGACTCCGGTGGTGGCATCACGATGACGCTCGACCCGCGCCGGCACACGTACATCAACTGCGACCTGCACGTGGCGCTCGACCGGGACCCCGAGGGGGAGTGGGTGCGTCTGAGCTCCCAGGCGCTCGCGACCCCCGGTCACGGCGGCACGGTGCACACGACCCTGTCCGACCGGCTCGGCGACCTCGGCACGGGCGTGCAGACCATGGTCGCGATGGACGCGAGGGCGTGAACAGGCCCCTCGCCGGTCCCATGCGCCACCGGTTTTCGGTCCTGTCGGCGCGGCGATCTACAGTGGTCCCGCGATGAGTCAGTCTGCTGCTTCCCACCTGTCACCCGCCTTCCCGAGACGGGCCGCGTGGGGCACCGCCGGCGCCCTGCGCGCCTGGCAGGCCGAGGCGCTGCAGCTCTACCTCGACTCGGGCCGCACCGACTTCCTCGCGGTCGCCACCCCCGGCGCCGGCAAGACGACCTTCGCCCTGCGGGTCGCCGCCGAGCTGCTGTCCACGGGTGAGGTCACCAACATCACCGTCGTGGCGCCGACCGAGCACCTCAAGACGCAGTGGGCCGACGCGGCGGCCCGCGTCGGGATCCACCTCGACCCGAGGTTCTCCAACACCACGGCCGTCACCTCGAGCGACTACGACGGGGTGGCGGTCACCTACGCGCAGGTGGCCTCGCGCCCCTCGGTCCACGAGCAGCGCACCCGGGCCGAGCGCACCCTCGTCATCCTCGACGAGATCCACCACGGCGGGGACAACAAGTCCTGGGGCGACGGCATCCGCCAGGCCTTCGAGCCGGCGACCCGTCGACTCTCCCTCACGGGCACGCCCTTCCGCTCCGACACCAACCCCATCCCCTTCGTCGGGTACGAGTACGGCGACGACGGGATCCTGCGCTCGAGCAGCGACTACACCTACGGGTACGCCGAGGCGCTGCGCGACGGGGTCGTGCGGCCGGTGCTCTTCATGGCCTACGGCGGCGCGATGCGCTGGCGCACCCGCGCCGGTGACGAGGTGGCCGCGCGGCTCGGCGAGCCGATGACCAAGGACCTCGTCGCCCAGGCCTGGCGCACCGCGCTCGACCCGAAGGGGGAGTGGATCCCCTCGGTCCTCGCGGCCGCGGACAAGCGACTCACCGAGGTCCGTCGCGGGGTGCCGGACGCGGGGGCGATGGTCATCGCCACCAACCAGACGCAGGCCCGCGCCTACGCGCGCATCCTCACCGAGCTGACGGGGGAGAAGCCGACGGTCGTCCTGTCCGACGACAACGGTGCATCGCAGCGAATCGAGGACTTCTCCGCGAGCACCTCGCGCTGGCTCGTCGCCGTGCGCATGGTGAGCGAAGGGGTGGACGTGCCCCGACTCTGCGTCGGCGTCTACGCGACGTCGACGTCGACCCCGCTGTTCTTCGCGCAGGCCGTCGGGCGCTTCGTGCGCGCCCGCGGCCGCGGCGAGACCGCGTGCGTCTTCCTGCCCAGCGTGCCGGTGGTCCTCGCCCACGCCGGTGCCCTGGAGGAGCAGCGCGACCACGCCCTCGACCGGCCCGACGCCAGCGAGGACGAGGCGCCCCTGTGGTCCGAGGAGGAGGGCATGCTCGCGGCGGCCAACCGCGAGGAGGGGACGAGTGATGACCTGCTCGGGTCCTTCGAGGCGCTCGAGTCCGACGCCCACTTCGACCACGTGCTCTACGACAAGCAGCAGTTCGGGCTGCACGCCGAGGTCGGCTCGGAGGACGAGCAGGACTACCTCGGCCTGCCGGGGCTGCTCGAGCCCGACCAGGTGCACGCCCTGCTCAGCGAGCGGCAGACGAAGCAGTCCAGGCGGACCGGCCGCACCCGCCAGGACGACGACGCGCCCATGGCCGCCCACCGGGCACTGGCCGCCCAGCGCAAGGAGCTCAACAAGCTCGTCGCGGCGTACGCGACGAAGACCGGCTCCCCGCACGCCAACATCCACATGGACCTGCGCCGCGCGTGCGGCGGACCGGAGCTCGCGCAGGCCACGAGCGAGCAGGTCACCGAGCGGATCGAGCGGATCCGGCGCTGGTTCGTCGGGCGGAAGTGATGGACAACTCGCTCCCGGTCCATCCGGGTGGCCCTCTGACCAACAACGCACTGTCTGCGTGACCTGATGAGGATCAAAGACGTCGGGCGCAGTGCCTGGTCCGATGACCACAGGGGGTTCGCCTTCGTCATCGGCATGTGCATCTTCTGGCTCGGCCCCCTGATGTTCGGGGCGATGGCCGTCATGGGGCCCCGGGTGATCTGGCCGATGCTGGCGGGTGCGGTCATCACGGGTGTCGGGTGGGTCCTGGCGTGGGTGGTCATGATCCGACAGGTGCGCCGCTCGCCACCCGGGGCCAGCGTCGACCTGACGCCGACCGTGCCGCTCGTCGCTCCAGCCGTCCTCATGGTCGGCGGCGTCCTGCTGAGCCTGCTCTCCTTCTGACCCTGCGGCCTCAGGGGGTGCGCGGCCCGGCGGCGGCCTGCACGAGCGCGTCGGTACGCATCTCCAGGTGGGTCACCAGGCAGATCGAGGTGCTCGCGCGCACGACGTGGACGTCGTCGATGATGTCGTCGATGACCCGGCCGAGGTCGGCGTTGTCGGTGGCGACGATGCGGATGATGAGGTCGCCGACGCCGGTCGTGCTGTGGATCTCGAGCACCTCGGGGATCGCGGTCAGGTGGTCGACGACGGCCTGGTGGCCGAGGCGCTGACGGATCTCGAGGGTGCACAGCGCCGTGACCGGGTACCCGAGCGCCGCCGGGTCGACCGTCGGCGCGAAGCTGCGGATGACCCCCTTCGTCTGCAGCCGGTCGAGGCGCGCCTGCACCGTCCCCCGGGCCACGCCGAGCTCCCGGGAGGCGCCGAGGACACCGATCGACGGACGCTCGGAGAAGAGCGCGATGAGGCGGGCGTCGAGGTCGTCGATGACCGGGCGTCGGGACCGTAGCGTCGTCATGGGCACATTGTCGCCCTCGACCCGGTGGCCCGGCAACAGATTGTGCAGGGTGCGCAGGGGCCGTTGGTCCTCTTGCCCACGCCCGTGAGCCCCCGCCACGCTGGGCGCATGTCCGACACCGTTGTTGAACTCACCAGGCAGGAGCGCGAGGCCCAGCTCGACCTCGCCCAGCTCAAGCAGCTCGTCGGGCTCGTCGAGTACGACGAGAGCACCGACCCCTTCCCGGTGACGGGGTGGGACGCGATCGTCTTCGTCGTCGGCAACGCGACGCAGACCGCGCACTACTACCAGTCCGCGTGGGGCATGGAGCTGGTCGGCTACTCGGGGCCGGAGCACGGCAACCGGGACCACAAGGCCTTCGTCCTGAGGTCCGGCTCGATCCGCTTCGTCGTCAAGGGCGCCGTCAGCCCCGACAGTCCCCTCGTCGCGCACCACACCGCCCACGGCGACGGGGTCGTCGACATCTCGCTCGAGGTCCCCGACGTCGACAAGTGCGTCGCGCAGGCCAAGGCCGCCGGGGCCAGGGTGGTCCGCGAGCCGGAGGACGTCTCCGACGAGCACGGCACCGTCCGCATCGCCGAGATCGCGACCTACGGCGAGACGATCCACTCCCTCGTGCAGCGGACCGTCGACGGCCGGACCTACGGCGGCGTCTACCTGCCGGGGTACGTCGCCAAGGAGTCCACCTTCGTCAAGCGCGACGGTGCGCCCAAGCGGCTCTTCCAGGCGCTCGACCACATCGTCGGCAACGTGGAGCTGGGCAAGATGGACGAGTGGGTCGCCTTCTACAACCGGGTCATGGGCTTCGTGAACATGGCGGAGTTCATCGGTGACGACATCGCGACCGAGTACTCGGCGCTCATGTCCAAGGTCGTGGCCAACGGCAACCACCGGGTGAAGTTCCCCCTCAACGAGCCGGCCATCGCCAAGAAGCGCAGCCAGATCGACGAGTACCTCGACTTCTACCGCGGTCCCGGCGCGCAGCACCTCGCGCTGGCGACGAACGACATCCTGCGGACCGTCGACGAGCTGCGCACGGAGGGCGTCGAGTTCCTCGACACCCCGGACGCGTACTACGACGACCCGGAGATGCGCGCCCGCATCGGCGAGGTCCGCGTCCCGATCGAGGAGCTCAAGGCGCGCGGGATCCTCGTCGACCGCGACGAGGACGGCTACCTCCTGCAGATCTTCACCAAGCCCCTCGGGGACCGCCCGACGGTCTTCTTCGAGATCATCGAGCGGCACGGGTCGCTCGGGTTCGGCAAGGGCAACTTCAAGGCGCTCTTCGAGTCGATCGAGCGGGAGCAGGACAAGCGCGGCAACCTCTGAGTCGATGCCGAAGGGGGGCGGTCCACCGGTGGTGGGGCGCCCCCCTTCGTCATGGGCGTCGATAGACTCAGGTGACCCTCACCAAGGAGCCTCGTGACCTGGTCGCACTTCCTGCCCACCTTCGGGGGGCTCTTCGTCATCGTGATGCTGCGGGCCAACGCGACCTACTGGATCGGGCGTGGCGCGGCGGCGGGCACGCGGCGCTGGCGCGGATCAGCGTCACCGCCGTCCCGGAGCGTCACGAGGGCGCAGGACCTCGTCAACCGGTGGGGCCCGGTCGCGGTCGTGCTGTGCTTCCTGACGATCGGGATCCAGACGGCGGTCAACGCGACGGCGGGCGTCACGCGGATGCCGCTGCGCCGCTACCTGCCGGCGGTGACCGTTGGGGCGCTCCTGTGGGCGGCGATCTACGCGAGCGTCGGCCTGGCGGCCGCGCAGGCGTGGCTGGCGGCCGCCGCACGCTCGCCCGTCGGGGCGACGACCGTGACCGTGGTGCTCGTCGCCGCCGTGCTCGCGGTGGTGGTGCACCGGCGCGTCCGGGCGTCGTGAGATCGTGAGCGCATGAGCACCCCCGAGCGCGCCGGCTGGTACGACGACCCGGAGGACGAGTCCCGGTTGCGGTACTTCGACGGGATCATCTGGAGCGATCGCACGGTCCCGAAGCAGACCCGCTGGGCGCAGCCGGTGACGGACCCGGCACAGCCGGGGACCGGACCGGCACAGCCGGGGACCGACGTCTTCGGTCGACCGACGCCGCCCGGCGGCGCCCAGCCGCCGTACGGTCAGGCACCCCACGATCAGGCGCGCTACGGCCACGCGGCGGCTGCGACCCCCGAGGCCACGACCACCGACGGCCAGCCGCTCGCCGGCTACGGCGTCCGGGTCGCGGCGTACATCCTCGACGGGTTCATCCTCGCCATCATCAACCTGGTCGTCGCCGGCTGGGCCCTGTGGCTGTGGGTCGCCGACTACTGGGGCTTCGCGTGGGACGCGGCCGTCTCCGGCAACCAGGACGCCGTCCGCGACCTGTCCCCGGACGAGCTGTGGGGCCTGTTCGACTGGCAGTACTTCTACATCGCGCTCGGGCTGATGCTGCTCGTGCAGATGCTGTACCACGTCGGGTTCCTCGCCGCCCGCGGCGCGACCCCGGGCAAGATGGTGCTCGGCATCTCCGTGCGGCGTCTGGACCGGCCGGGCCCGATGGGCGTGGGTGTCGCCTTCATGCGGGTGCTGCTGCCCCTCACGGTCGGCGTCTTCCAGACCGTGCCACTGCTCGGCTACCTGCTCGGGCTCATCGGCGTGGTCGACCTCGTGTGGCCACTGCGGGACCGCAACCGTCAGGCGCTCCACGACAGGATCGCCGGTACCCAGGTCGTCGTGGGCAAGCGCTCACCGCGCTGACGACGGCCGGCGCCGGTCACCCGGCGAGCAGCCCGAGGTCGGTCAGCTCCCCGATCGGGTCCGTGACGTCGCAGCACCCGTAGCCGGCGAAGGCCGAGCGCACCGCCGCCACGTCGGGGCTCGACCACCCCGCGACGATCCCGGCGAGCGCCTCGGCCTCGCGCACCTCGAGCAGGTCGCGCACCGTCCGCGCATCGGCGCCACCCGCCGTGGCGTGCACCGCCACCAGGACGTTGAGCAGCCCGTGCTGCTGCTCGCTGGTGCCGTCGACGGTGTGCTCACCGCGCACCACGTGGTGCAGGCCGCCCGTGAGGACGAAGGGGAGGTACCGCCGGGCGGTCCCGAGCAGGACGTCCGTGAGCTCCTTGGCGTCCGGCCAGGCCCACGTGGTGGTGGCCCCGGTACGGAACTTGGCGCGGACGTCGGCGATGTCGTGGGCCGCGGCGATGTCGTCGAGCGCGGCGTCGCGGTCCCGACGCCCGACCTCGAGGTGCAGCGGGAGCTCGCCGGGGTCGAGCTCGCGCCAGCCCGGGTACCAGCCGGCGTCCAGGGAGACGAGCCGGACGCGCGGGTCCGCGCGCAGGGCGCGGATGGCTCCCTTCGTCTCCTCGACGGGGATGCCGGGGCGGGCGACCAGGCCGATGCCCGGCGGGACCGGGGCCCCGGCGTCGAGGGCGGACAGCAGGTCGGTCACGGCGGGCACGCCGACGAGGAAGGGGCCGACGAGGTCGGCGTCGCGGCCCGCGCGGTGGGTGGCGTGGCGGTGCAGGGCGTCGGCCATCGGCAGCGCCGCCGGCGGGAAGAGCGCGGCGTCGTTGACCAGTGAGATGAAGAGCGCACGGTGCGCGGGGCTGCTCGGCATGGTCGGCACGCTACCGGCCGTCGGCCCCCGCCCCCGGCGAGCGGTGCTGCAGGACGGCGCGCACGAGCGCCCCCATCCGGCTGCGCTCGGGGACGAGCGGCTCGACCCCCTTCGCCCGCAGCGGTGCCGCGGTCACCGGGCCGACCGCGGCGAAGAGCACCGAGTCCGCCGCGCGGCGCACGATCTCCGCCGTGGCGCCGACGGCGTCCGCGGCCGCGAACCACGCCTCGACGGCCCCCGCGGAGGTGAAGACGACCGTGTCGATCTCGCCGGCGGCGACGGCCTGTGCCGAGGCGGTGACGGCGGCGGGGTCGGGCGCCGGTCCCCAGCGGTAGACGACGAAGGGGGAGACCCGCGCCCCGGACGCGGCGAGCGCGGCGTCGATGCCGTCCGAGCCGTTGCCGTGGTGCTGGACCGCCACGTGGGTGCCGGTGAGGTCCTCGCCCGCGAGGTGCTCGATGATCTCGGCGGCGGTCTCCGACTCGGCGACCCATGCGGGGGCCAGCCCCTGCGCGATGAGCGCGCCCTTGGCCTTGGGTCCGCGGGCGAGGATCCGGGCACCGCCGAGCACCCGGAGGAGGTCCGCGTCGAGGCCGGCGACCTCGGCTGCCTCGATCCACCCCCGCAACCCCTGCCCGGTGGTGATGACGACGACCTCGGGCGGGTCGGCGAGGAGCGCGCGCGTGTCGTCGAGGAGCCGCTCGTCGTCGGCGTGCGGGACGATCGAGATCGCCGCGGCGTGGCGGATCGTGGCCCCGCGGCGGATGAAGGCGTCGGCGAGGTCCTCGCTGCGCCGGTCGGCGGTGATGAGCACGGTGCGGCCGGCCATGACCGCGGGCAGCGGGGTGCTCACGAGAGGGTCGCCCCGGCGGCCGTCATCTCGGCGAGCGCGGCCTCGGTGGTGTCGGGTGCGACGCCCGCGATGGTGTCGGTGAGCAGCCGGACGCCGAAGCCCTCGCGGAGGGCGTCGAGCACCGTCGCACGCACACAGTGGTCGGTCGCGATGCCGCCGACGTCGAGGTCGGTGACGCCGCGCCGTCGCAGCCAGGTGGTCAGGTCGGTGCGGCCGTCCCCGGCAGCGACGCCTTCGAACCCGCTGTAGGCGGCCTCGGTCAGGCCCTTGCGGAAGACCTCGGCGACGTGCTCCAGCGCGGGCTGGAGGGCCGGGTGGAACTCCGCTCCCGGGGTCCCCGCCGCGCAGTGCACCGGCCAGCTCGTCGCGAAGTCGGGCTCGGCCTGCGTCGCCCAGTGCCCGCCGGGGTCGAGGTGCCAGTCCGCGGTGGCCACGACGGCGACGTACTCGCGGTGGCCGAGGTCGTGGGCCGCGGGATCGGTCAGGACGCGCTCGGCAGCGCGGGCGGCGACGGCTGCGCCGCCGACGACGGCGAGGCTCCCGCCTTCGCAGAAGTCTTGCTGGATGTCGACCAGGACGAGTGCTCTCCCCATGCCCACAGAGGATGCCACGGACGGTTGTCACCCGGCACTGGCGAGGAGGCCCCAGAACCGGTCGAAGGCGCGAGAGGTCCCGCCCGCGTCGAAGCTGACCTGCGTGGCGAGGAAGGCGGCCCGGCCCGTCGCCGGGTCCGCGTAGCCGATCGTGCCCAGCCCGCCGGCCCACCCGATCCACCCCTCGGGGCGGATCTCGACGTGCCGGCCCCAGCCGCAGCCCGGCTGGAGGAACCCGGTCGCGGTGCGTCGCTGCTCCGTCGTGAGGTGGTCGGTGCGCAGGTCGCCGAGCGACGCGGGGGAGAGGACCGCGGGGGAGGAACCGACGAGGGAGGAGAGGAAGGTCAGCTGGTCGGGCACGGTCGAGACGAGCCCGGCCGCGAGCGACTCGAAGACGGGGACGTCGACGTAGGTACCGGCCGGGACGGGGAAGGGAGCGAGCCCGGGCTCGTCCGGGCCGGGGGCCCCGTAGGCCGTGGCCATCCGGTCCGCGTCCCCGTGGAAGGCGGTGTCGGTGAGGCCGAGCGGCCCAAGGACGTGCTCGGTCAGCAGGTGCCCGACGCTTTCGTCGGTCGCGCGCGCGAGCAGGACGGAGAGGACGTCGCTGCTCGTGTGGTAGCGCCAGGCGGTCCCGGGCTGGTCGGCGAGGGGCAGGGCGGCGATCCGGGCGACGAACTCGTCGGGCGGCAGCGGCGGGCCCCAAGGGCCGGGGGCGATCTCCGGCTGGGCGGCGATGGCGTCGGCGAGGGGGCCGGGCTCGGCGACCCAGCCGAAGCCGGGGACCATGCCGAGCAGGTCCGCGACGGTGATGGCGCGGTCCGCCGGTCGGGTGTCGTCCAGGTCGGCTCCCGGTGAGGACAGCACCCGCGGTGTCGCGAGCTCCGGCAGCCAGCGCGCGACCGGGTCGTCTAGGGAGAGCACCCCGATCTCCGCGAGCCGGAGCGTGAGCACCCCGGCGAAGGGCTTGGTGCTGGAGCTCAGCGCGAACTGCGTGTCCTCGCTCATCGGCGGACCACCGAGCGACCGGTGCCCACCGGTGAGGACGGTCTGGTCGTCGGCGTCGGCCAGACCGGCCACCCAGCCGGCGAGCAGGCCCTCGGCGACGAGGCGGTCGAGGTCGGTGGCGAGGTCCTCCAGCGAGGTCATCCCCCCAACCTGACAGGTCGGTGCTCCCGCGTCGAGGGGCCGACGGTGGGACGGGTGGTGTCAGACCGAGAGCGAGTGCGCGGCGTCCGGGCGGGTGACGTGGGTCCGACCGGTCGGTGCGGTCCACGTGCAGGTCCCGTCGGGCGTCATCGTCAGGCGCCAGCCCGCATGGTGCTTGAACCCGTGGTGCGTGGTGCACAGGCAGACGAGGTTGCCCACCTCGGTCGCGCCGGCCGGGTAGGGGGTCACGTGGTCGAGCTGGGCGCACTCGGCGGGTGTGCCGCACCCGGGGAAGCGACAGGTGCCGTCCCGCCGCCGGACGCGGCTCGCGACTGTGCGGCCCGGTCGGTAGGCGTGCGTGCTGTCGGTGACGACGGTGCCCGTGAGGGGGTCGGCCCCGACGACCCGGATGCGGGTCGCCGGGTCGGCGAGCAGCGCGGTGAGGTCGTCGGGCAGGAGGGCTCCCACGCGGCGGGCGTCGACGTGACCGGGCACGAACCAGGCTCCGACCTGTGCGGCGGCTCCGTCGGGTGGCCGGCCGGGAGGAGGGGCATGATCCAGGTGGGGGTTGCCACGGACGGTCAGGTCACGCGTCAGCTGCAGGGTGAGCTCGGCCTCGAGCTGGGAGGCGCGGTGCAGGTCGACGCCGCTGACCCACCGCAGGATGATGTCGTCGCGGCCGCTGCCCCCGCGCAGCACGTCGGCGGGCGAGCGGCGCTCGCCCCTCCGGTAGGTCCCGAGGCCACCCGGCTCCACGTCGCTCTCGTCGTCGACGAGCGCGGCCACGGGGACGACGAGCTCGACGGTCGTCTCCACGGTGGCGCGGGCCAGCACGAGGTCGACGAAGGCGTCGGCCCGCGCCTGGTCCATCGTCACCGGCTCGCCGGCATCGCGCCGGGCGCGGTGGTACTCCCGCGCCAGCTCGTCGACGGCGGCCCACACCTGCCGCGAGGGCTCGGTGGGCAGCCGCAGGCGCCAGGTGGTGAGTCCCGGCAGGTCACGGTCCGGGGAGCAGGTCACCGAGCGCTTGCGCCGGGCGCGGGCCGCGGCCTCGTCGACGCACGTGCGGTCCGTGGCCACAGCGGCCCGACGAGCCCGGCGGGTGAGGTCGGCGACCGGTAGGCCGAGGACGTCGTCCGCGAAGAGGCGAGCCTCGAACTCCTCGAGCTGGTGGTCGTCCAGCGGTTCGCTCGCCCGCACGATCGCGTCGGTCCGGTACGGCTCGAGGTCGCCGCGGCGCGCGCTCTCCCACGTGCCGGTCATCTCGTGGTCGACCCGGCGCGCCCGGTGGATGCGTGAGGACATCGTCCGCGGGGACACGTGCAGCAGCGGAGCCAGCGCCGCCGCCGCGAACTGCTCCTCGCCCGGGATCGGGAACCATCGCTCGCTGAACCCGACGCCCCTGGCCTGCGCCTCGGCACGCCGCGCCTCGAAGTCCCGTCGGCGCTCCTCGCGGTAGCGGTCGAGATCGCGGTCAGTCTCGTCGGCGAAGGTCGTCACGGCTGCGGTCTGCACCGCAGCGAGCGCGTTGGTGAGCCGCTGCGTCGCGGCCACGACCACCTCGGCCTCGGCGGCAGTCATCGCGACCAGGTCCTCACGCGTCAGAGCACCCAACGGCGCTGCGAGGGAGAAGGGCTCGGCCTCGAGCACGGCAGCGACATCCACCCCGACGGCACCGACTGCCGAGGTGGTGGAGACGCCCTTCGTGTCCATGACCACGACTCTAGGTGCGACCACCGACAACGCCCCGGACAACTCTGAAGAGCCGCCGGCTCAGCCCTCCGCCCAGCCGGTGTCGCAGCCCGAAGGGTTCAGGCCAGGGCCAGCCTGTAGCCGCGCTTGACGACGGTCTCGACGACGCGACGGTCACCGATGGCCTCGCGCAGCCGGGCGACGGCCACCTCGACGGCGTGACCGCTGGCGGAGTCGCCCGGCAGCACCTCGAGGACGTCGGCGCGGGTGACGACGTCCCCCTTCGCGGCGACGAGCAGGTGGAGCACGGACATGCCGCTCGGGGAGACGGCGAGCACGCGATCACCCAGGACGGCGGCGGTGCTGCGCAGCTGCAGCGGTCCGGCGACGGTCTCGACGGCCGTGGACACCATCGCCTCGTAGTGACCGACGACGGCGCGCACGAGCGACCCCAGCCGCGCCCGCTCCGGGAGCAGCGGGGCGATGCCGACGTGCTCGAGCGGACGTGCGGTGACCGGCCCGACGGCGGCGACGACGAGGCGCCCGGTGCGGGCCCGGCCGATGATCGACGGCAGGACGCCGGCGTCCTGCGCGGCGTCGAGCCAGGCCGCGGCGGCGGGGGCGGAGGTGAAGACGACGACGTCGACGTCGCCGACCGCCGCCTGCTCCACGCCGCAGGTCACCGCGGCGGTGTCCGGCGGTGGGCCCCACCGGTAGACGACGAGGGGAGTCACCGAGGCGCCGGCGGCGGCGAGGTCGACGTCGAGCTCTTCGCACCCAGCGCCATGGTGCTGGACCGCGATGCGTTGTCCGGCAACGCCTTCGGTGATGAGGAAGTCGCGGATCTCGACCGAGGTCTCCGACTCGGCGACCCAGTCGGCGTCGTGCCCGGCGGCCTGGATCGCCCCCCGGGCCTTGGGCCCGCGGGCGATGATCCGGGTGGCGTCGAGCACGTCGTGCAGCTCCTCGCCGAGCCCGGCGGCGTCGGCCGCCTCGACCCACCCGCGGAACCCGATCGCCGTCGTCACGACGACGATGTCGGGTGGCGCGGCGAGCAGTGCCCGGGTCCGCTCCACGAGCTCCGCGTCGGCGGTGTGCGGCACGATCGTCAGCGCCGGGGTGTGCACGACCCGGGCACCGCGCCGCTCGAGGGCGGCGCGCAGGTCACCGGCACGCCGGTCCCCGGTGACGAGGACGACGCACCCGGCGAGCAGCTGCGGCAGGCTCACGTGACGCTGCGGTCGAAGGGGGAGCCCGTCACCTCGTCGCCGGACGGCTCGATCCAGACCTCGCCGTCGACGACCGCCACGGGCCAGGTCCGCAGGTCGACCGGGTCGCTGCCGGCGCCGTCGAGGCAGGCGCCCGTGCGCAGGTCCCACACCTGCTTGTACATCGGCGAGATGACCGTCGGGACCCCGCCCCGCGTGCCGACGAGCCCACGGGCGATGACGTGGGCGCCGCTGTAGGGGTCGAGGTTGGCGATGCCGTGGACGAGATCGTCGTGCGTGCGGACGAGCGCGACCTGCAACCCGTCGACGAGGGCGACGGCGCCACGCTCGGGGACGAGATCGGTGAGGGCGCACAGATGCACCCGGGTCTGCGGGGGAGCAGTGGTCATGAGCGGACCTCCAGTGTCGTGCCGGCGATGAGGACGGACTCGTCCGAGCGCTCCTGCGGGGTGGCCGGGCGGGCCTGGCCGCGCTCGCCGACGTAGGCGAGCGAGTCGTCGACGGCGTCCGGGGCATTGACGAAGGACGCGAAGCGGGCCAGCTTGTCGGGGTCGGCGAGCGTGGCTGCCCACTCGTCGCGGTAGTTGCCGACGTGCGCGGCCATGGCCGCGTCGAGGTCGTCGGCGATGCCGAGGCTGTCGTCCATGACGACGGCGCGGATCGCCTCCAGACCCCCTTCGTGCTCCTCGACCCAGGGCGCGGTGCGCTGCAGGCGGTCGGCGGTGCGCACGTAGTACATGAGGAAGCGGTCGATGGTGCGCACGAGCGTCTCGGTGTCGAGGTCCTCGGCGAGCAGGCGTGCGTGCTTGGGGGTGAATCCGCCGTTGCCGCCGACGTAGACATTCCACCCGTGGTCGGTGGCGATGACCCCGACGTCCTTGCCGCGGGCCTCGGCGCACTCGCGGGCGCACCCGGAGACGCCGAGCTTGATCTTGTGCGGCGAGCGGAGCCCGCGGTAGCGCAGCTCCAGGTCGATCGCGAGTCCCACGGAGTCCTGAACGCCGAAGCGGCACCAGGTCGAGCCGACGCACGACTTCACGGTGCGCAGCGACTTGCCGTAGGCGTGCCCCGACTCGAAGCCCGCGTCGACCAGCCGCCGCCAGATGCCGGGCAGCTGGTCCATCCGGGCGCCGAAGAGGTCGATCCGCTGGCCGCCGGTGATCTTGGTGTAGAGGCCGTAGTCCTTGGCGACCTCACCGATCGCGATGAGTCCTTCGGGCGTGACCTCGCCACCGGGGATGCGCGGGACGACCGAGTAGGAGCCGTCCTTCTGCAGGTTGGCCATGACGTGGTCGTTGGTGTCCTGCAGCGCCGCCTGCTCGCCGTCGAGGATGTGGCCGGTCCCGAGCGAGGCGAGGATCGAGCCGATGACCGGCTTGCAGATGTCGCACCCTCGGCCGGTCCCGTGGCGCTCGATGATCTCGCTGAAGGTCCGCAGGCCCTGGACCCGCACGATGTCGAAGAGCTGGGCCCGCGACTGCTCGAAGTGCTCGCACAGGGCACTACTCACCTCGACGCCGGAGGCGGCGAGCTCGCTCGTCACGAGCTTCTTGACCAGCGGCAGGCAGGAGCCGCAGCTCGTGCCCGCCCTGGTGCACGCCTTGACCCCGGCGAGGTCGGTGCAGCCCCCTTCGCCGACGGCACAGCGGATCTCACCTGCGGTGACGTTGTTGCAGGAGCAGACCGCGGCCTCGTCCGGCAGGTCCCCGGCGGGTGCCGCGGCGGCCCCCTCGGGCAGGAGGTAGGCCGCGGGGTCGCCGCCGAGCTCACGGCCGACCATCGGGCGAAGGGAGGAGTAGGCGCTGGCGTCGCCGACGAGGATGCCGCCGCGCAGGGTGCGGGCGTCGTCGCTCATGACGAGCTTCTTGTAGACGCCGGCCACCGGGTCGGAGATAACGACCTCGAGCGAGCCGGGCTCCTGCGCGAAGGCATCGCCGAAGCTCGCGACGTCGACACCGAGGAGCTTGAGCTTGGTCGACAGGTCGGCCCCGGGGAAGGTCCCCGCGCCGCCGAGCAGCCGGTCGGCGACGATCTCTGCCATCGTGTAGCCGGGAGCGACCAGGCCGAGGCAGCGACCGCCGATGCAGGCGACCTCACCGATCGCGTGGATCGCGGGATCGGCTGTGGCACAAGCGTCGTCGACGACGACTCCGCCGCGCTCGCCGATCTCCAGACCGGCCTCGCGGGCGAGCTCGTCGCGCGGGCGGACACCCACGGCGAAGACGACGACGTCGACGTCGAGCGAGGGGCCCTCGCTGAACCTCATCCGGGAGACGGCTCCGCGCTCGCCGACGATCTTCGACGTCGCGGTCGAGGTGCGCACCGAGACGCCGAGGCCCTCGATGAGCCGCTTGAGGCCCTCGCCGCCCCCCTCGTCGACCTGCAGCGGCATGAGGCGCGGCGCGAACTCCACGACCGTCGTCTCGACCTCGAGCGCTCGCAGGGCCCCGGCCGCCTCGAGGCCGAGCAGGCCGCCGCCGACGACCGCGCCGCGGACCGGCCGGTCGAGCTCCTCGCGGCGGGTCTCGACGAACTCGCGCAGGTCGGCGACGTCGTCGATCGTGCGGTAGACGAAGGCCCCGCGCAGGTCCTTCCCGGGCACGGGCGGCACGGCGGCGTAGGAGCCGGTCGCGAGGACGAGGGAGTCGTAGGGCAGGACCTGGCCGGTGCTCGTCGTCACGGTCCGGGCCTCGCGGTCGATGCTCTCCGCCCGGACGCCGCGGCGGAGCGTGACGAGCGGGTCGTCCCACAGCTCCTGCCCGCCGAGGGCCAGGTCTTCGGGGTGCCGTCCGGTGAAGTAGGAGGTGAGGGCGACGCGGTCGTAGGGTGCGCGCGGCTCCTCGCACAGCAGCGTGACGGCCCACCGGCCGGCGTCGTCGCGGGCACGCAGCGCGTCGACGAGTCGGCGCGCGACCATGCCGCCGCCGACGACGACGAGCTGCTGCGGCTCGGTGGTGGGGGTGGTGGTCTCTGACATGGCGCTCAACTTAGACAGCCCTCGTTTCGGCTCGGTCTTGGTCGTGTTTCCCCGGTGTGAACCCGCCCTCACCGGGCGTGGTCGCGCGCTGTGAGGGGCCTGCGTCGGCGCCGAGCCAGTCGAGGATCCCGCACACCGCGTCGGTGCACCCACCGCAGCCGGTCGTCGCCCGGGTGCTGGCGGCCACCTGCTCCAGCGTCGTTGCGCCGGAGGCGAACTCGGTGCGGATGTCCCCCTTCGTCACGCCGTTGCAGCGGCAGATCGTCGCCCGGTCCGGGATGAGCGAAGGGGAGTCCCGTCGCGTCGTCGTGACGGCAGGCGCGATGGCCGGCAGCAGCAGGTGCGCCGGGTCTGCGGGCAGGGGAGTGCGACGGGTGTAGGTGGTGATCAGGTCGGTGCCGACGCGACCCGCGCCGACGGTCGTGGCGCCCACGAGCAGGCCGTCGCGCACGACGACCTCGAGGTGCCGTCCGGCGGCGGGGTCGCTGAGCTGCACGACGCGCAGGCCGGGGTCGTCGACCCGCCCGCTGCCGCACACACCCATCGTCACGATGTCGACACCGTGGGTCTTGGGCTTGACGACGTCGCCGACGCCGGTGGTCACGGCCCCGGGGTCGCGGCCGGTGAGCAGGTCGGCGAGACGACGGGCCTGCTCCCACCCCTGGGCGACGAGTCCGGTGGCGCCGCCGGGAGGTTGGGCGCAGTCACCGATGGCGTGCACGTGCGGGTCGCTCGTCGTCATGTCGGCGTCGACGAGGATGCCGCGGTCGACGTCGATCCCGGCCGCCTCGGCCAGCTGGGTGTTGGGCACGGTGCCGGTCGACAGCACGAGCAGGTCGGCGGCGAGCACCTCGCCGTTCGTCAGGTGCACCCGTCGCAGCCGGCCCTCCTCGATGACGACCTCCTGCGCCCCGACGCCGACGCGCTGGTCGACACCGGTGCGGCGCAGCGTCGACTCGACGACGCGGCTGGCGGCCTCGTCGAGCTGACGCTCCATGAGGGCGGGGGAGGGGTGGACGACGGTGACGGCGAGGTCGCGTCGGGCGAGCCCGCTCGCGGCCTCGAGACCGAGCACGCCGCCCCCGAGGACGATGGCGCGTCGGGCGTTGAGCGTCGCCGCGATGATCTCGCGGGCGTCGTCGATGGAGCGCAGCACGTGGACGCCGCTCGGCAGGTCACCGCCGGCTGGATCGTCACCGAGACCCGGGACCGTCGGGACCCGGGCGGCCGCCCCGGTGGCGATGACGAGCTCGTCGTAGGGGACCAGGGTGTCGTCGGCGAGCAGGACGTCGCGGCGCTCGCGGTCGATCGCCCGCACCGCGACGCCGCGCTGCACCGTGACGCGCGGGTGGTCGGGCGCGGGGAGGGCGATCGCCGAGAGCCCGCGCGTGCCCGCGACGACGTCGCTGAGCAGCACCCGGTTGTAGGGCTCGCAGGCCTCGTCGCCGAGCACCGTGACGAGGTGTTCGCCGGCGTGGTCGGCGGCCGTGAGGTCCTCGACGAATCGGGACCCGACCATCCCGTAGCCGATGACGACGATGTGGCTCATGCGCTGACCTCCAGCGGCTCGGGGACGAGATCGGTGGTGCTGGCGGCGACGTCGACGGCGCACACCTTGAACTCCGGCATCGACGAGATCGGGTCGACCGCGTCGTTGGTCGCCCGGTTGACGCTCCCGGCACCGGCGAAGTGGAAGGGCATGAAGACCGTGTCCGGCCGGACCCGGTCGGTGATCCGCGCGGGCGCGCTGACCGTGGCCCGCGCGGTGCGCAGGTCGAGCTGGTCGCCCTCCTCGATGCCCAGGCGGTGGGCGAGGAGTGGGTGCACCTCGACGAAGGGGGTCGGTTGCGCCGCGAGGAGCGCTGCCACCCGGCGGGTCTGTGCCCCCGACTGGTAGTGCTCGAGGACGCGCCCGGTGATGAGGAAGAGCGGGGCATCGCGCCGCAGGTCCTCGGCCGGGCCGACGTGGTCGACGGGCACGAGCCGGGCACGGCCGTCGGGCGTGGGGAAGTCGTCGAGGAAGGCGCGCGGTGTGCCCGGGTGAGGTGCCTCCCCTTCGCCGCTGGCGGGGCAGGGCCAGTGCAGGTCGCTCTCGCGGTCGAGGCGGGCGTGGCTCAGCCCGGAGTAGTCGGCGCGGCCGCCGACGCTCGCCCTGGCCAGCTCGTCGAAGACCTCCGACGGGACCGTCGACCACGTGCCCGGGGCATCGAGGCGAGCGGCGAGCTGCGACCACACCCACAGCTCCGAGACGACTCCCTCGGGCGGGTCGATCGCCTTGCGGCGGCGGATGATTCGGCCCTCGAGGTTGGTCATCGTGCCCTCCTCCTCGGCCCACTGCGTGACGGGCAGGACGACGTCGGCGAGGGCGACGGTCTCGGAGGGGACGACGTCGCAGACGACGAGCAGGTCGAGGGCACGCAGCCGCTCGGCGACCGCGTCGGCACGCGGCGCGCTGACGACGGGGTTGGCCCCGTGGACGAGAAGTGCCCGGGGTCCGCCGGGGGTGCCGAGGGAGCGCAGCAGCTCGACGGCCGGCAGGCCCGGGCCGGGCAGGTCGTCGGCGTCGACGCCCCAGACCGCGGCGACGTGTTCGCGGGCGGCCGGGTCGGCGATCATCCGGTAGCCGGGCAGCTGGTCCGCCTTCTGCCCGTGCTCGCGCCCACCCTGGCCGTTGCCCTGACCCGTGAGGGCGCCGTAGCCGCTCCCTTCGCGTCCGACGAGGCCGAGCGCGAGGGCGAGGTTGATCGCGGCGGTGACCGTCGCGGTGCCCTGGGTGGACTGCTCGACGCCGCGCCCGGTGAGGACGTGGACGCCCGCGCCTCCCCGTGCGGGGCTGGCCGCCGCGAGCAGCCGAGCGGTCGCCCGCAGGTCGTCAGCGGGCACCCCGCAGACCTGCTCGGCCCGCTCGGGCCACCACGCGGCGACGGAGCGGGCGACGTTGTCGAGCCCGCTCGTCCGCTCGGCGAGGTAGGCCTCGTCGGCGAGCGACTCGGCGAGGACGACGTGCAGCAGCGCCTGGAGCACGACGAGGTCGGTCCCGGGGACGGGCTGCAGGTGGACGCCCTGCCCGTCGTCGGTGAGGTCGGCCGTGGCCGAGCGGCGCGGGTCGACGACGACGAGCCCACCGGCCGCGCGAGCTCCCGCGAGGTGCCCGACGAAGGGAGGCATCGTCTCGGCGACATTGCTGCCGAGGAGCAGGATCGCGCCGGAGGTGTCCAGGTCGGTGATGGGGAAGGGCATGCCCCGGTCCATACCCAGCGAACGGTTGGCGGCGGCCGCGGCAGAGGCCATGCAGAAGCGGCCGTTGTAGTCGATGTGCTTGGTGCGCAACGCGACCCGGGCAAACTTGCCGAGCTGGTAGGCCTTCTCGTTCGTCAGCCCGCCACCGCCGAAGACGGCCACCGCGTCCGGCCCGTGCTCGGCCGCGATCGACCGCAGCCGGTCGGCGAGGAGGTCGAGCACCTCGTCCCAGCCCATTGGGTGCAGCTCGCCGTCGGAGCCGCGCACCAGGGGAGTGGTGAGCCGGTCGGGTGCGCGCAGCACCTCGGCCGACGTCCACCCCTTGCGGCACATGCCGCCCCGGTTGGTCGGGAAGTCGCGGCCCTCCACCTCAATTCGCTGGTCGAGGTGGGAGGCCGTCCGCGGCCGACCCTCGAGACCTGCCGTCCCGAGACCCACCGGCTCCATCGTCATCGCGCACTGCAGCGCGCAGTAGGGGCAGTGGCTGTCGACCATCAGATGCCCTCGCCGGCCAGGCGCGCGCCGCGGCGGACGTAGACCGCCCACGTGAGCGTCGCCATGAGGACGTAGGCCGCGATGAAGACCCCGATCGCCGGCACGAGCGAGCCGAAGCCCGTCGTCGACATGGCGAAGCCACGCGGCACGAGGAAGCCGCCGACGGCACCGACCGCACCGGCGATCCCGATGCAGCCGGCGGCACTGCGGCGGGCGATCGCGAGCTCGGCCCCGTCACGCACCCCGGCCCGGAAGACGGCCGGAATCATCCGATAGGTCGCGCCGTTGCCGATGCCGGCCCCGGTGAAGAGCACGAGGAACGCGAGCAGGAAGAGGACGAAGGAGTGCGCGGAGAGGGCGAGGATCGCCAGCCCCGCGGCGAGCCCCATGACGACGAAGGCCGCGATGGTCACCCGCGCGCCGCCGAGCCGGTCGGCGACCACCCCGCCGAGCGGGCGACTCGCCGCGCCGAGGACGGCGCCGAGGAAGGCGAGCGTGGTCGGCGCCTCGGGGAACTGGGTCTGAAGGAGCGTCGGGAAGGCCACCGAGTAGCCGATGAAGGACCCGAAGGTGCCGATGTAGAGGGTCGAGATGATCCACGTGTGCGGGTGGGACGCGGCCCGGGCCCAGCTGCGGTGGTCCGAGCGGGCCGTGCTCAGGTTGTCCATCCCGCGCCAGGCGCCCACGGCCGCCAGGATCACGAGCGGCGCGAAGACCAGGCCGGCCCGTTCGAGGTGGATCCCGGCACCCATCGCCACGACCGCCGGGATGACGAGCTGGACGAGCCCGGTGCCGAGGTTGCCGCCAGCGGCGTTGAGCCCCAGCGCCTTGCCCTTCTCCGACTCCGGGAAGAAGAAGGAGATGTTGGTCATCGACGACGCGAAGTTGCCGCCGCCGAGTCCAGCGAGTGCGGCGATGCCGAGGAGTACGGCGAAGGGGGTCTCCGGCCTCCCCACGACCCACGCCAGCGAGAGCGTGGGCAGCAGGAGGAGGAGCGCCGAGACGATCGTCCAGTTGCGGCCGCCGACGAGCGGGACCATGAAGGTGTACGGCACCCGGAGGCAGGCGCCGACGAGGCTCGGCACCGCGATGAGCCAGAACTGCTGGTCGAGGGTCAGCGTGAAGCCGGCTGCGGGCAGCTGCGGCACGACGACCGACCACAGCGCCCACACGCAGAAGCCGAGGAGCTCGGCGAGCACCGACCAGCGCAGGTTGCGGGCCGCGGCGGCCCGCCCTCCGGCGGCCCAGAAGCCGGCGTCCTCCGGGTCCCAGTGGTCGATCCACCGTCCGGCCCGGCGGATCGGGCCGACCGAGGTCGCGTCGAGGGGGACGGGAGGGGCGGTCGTCGAGGTCATGCGAGGAGGCTCGCAAGACCGTGTTTCGCCGTGCCACGGTTGGTGTAAAGGCTTCGTTACCTGCCCCGCACAGGGCCGCCGGGTGAGGTGTGAGGGGCTACGGCGTCTCGGTGAGGAAGACCGTCTCCACCGCAGGTGGGCCCCCGCTCAGCTGGTGCGCCGACCGCGGCAGCTCGGCGACCGACGCCTCGTGCCGGGCGCGCGCCGCCTCGAGCGTGCAGTGCTCGCGGCCGACCACCTCGCCGCCCTCGACGAGCAGGACCATGAGGTCACGGTCGTCGCCGTCACCGACGGGCTGCTCGCCGATGCCGAGCACCTCGGCCTCCGCGACGCCGTGCTGGTTGCGGCGGCGCAGGGCGTACTTGCGTCCGCCGATCGACTGCTTGTCCTTGCTCTTCTTCGCGACGCCGATCATCCGGCCCTGGTCGTCCTCGCGGGCGACGAGCTTGTAGACCATGGACGCGGTCGGGTGACCCGACCCCGTGACGACCCGGGTGCCGACCCCGTACGTGTCGACCGGCGCGGCCGCCAGCGCGGCGATCGCGTGCTCGTCGAGGTCGGAGGTGACGACGATCCGGGTCTCCGTCGCGCCGAGCGCGTCGAGCTGCTCGCGGACCTCGCTCGCCTGGACGACCAGGTCGCCCGAGTCGAGACGCACGCCACCGAGCGAGGTGCCGGCGACCTCGATGGCCGTCCTCACCCCTTCGGTCACGTCGTAGGTGTCGACGAGGAGCGTGGTGCCGGTGCCGAGCGCGGCGACCTGCGCCTCGAAGGCCTCCCGCTCGCTCTCGTGCAGCAGGGTGAAGGCGTGCGCGGCCGTCCCGCCCGTGGGCACGCCGTGGCGCCGCCCGGCCTCGAGGTTGGATGTCGACGCGAAGCCGGCGATGTACGCCGCCCGCGCCGCCGCGACGGCGGCCTCCTCGTGGGTGCGCCGGCTGCCCATCTCGATGACGGGACGCGTCCCGGCGGCGCCGGTCATCCGCGACGCGGCGGAGGCGACTGCGGAGTCGTGGTTGAGGATCGACAGCACGACGGTCTCGAGGATCACGCCGTGCGCGAAGTCGGACTCGACGACGAGCAGGGGCGAGTACGGGAAGTAGGTCTCTCCCTCCGCGTAGCCCCACACGTCGCCGTCGAAGCGGTAGTCCGCGAGGAAGTCGAGCGTCGTCGCGTCGACGACCTCCCGCGAGCGCAGGTCCTCGAGCTCGGCGTCCCCGAAGCGGAAGTCCTCGATGGCGTCGAGCACGCGGCCGACCCCGGCGAGGACGCCGTAGCGGCGCCCGGACGGCAGCCGCCGGGCGAAGGTCTCGAAGACGCACCCACGCGAGGCGGCGCCGCTGCGGAGCGCGGCCTGGAGCATGGTCAGCTCGTAGTGATCGGTGAGCAGCGCGGTGCTGGGTCGGGTCGTCACGCCCGCCACTCTAGGGTGGAGGGCGTGTCCATCGCCCCAGCCGAGCAGCAGACGAGCGAGCCCGACGTCGTCGAGGCCGTCGACACCCCGTGGATCACGCTGGTGTGGAACGACCCCGTCAACCTCATGTCGTACGTGACCTGGGTCTTCCAGACGCACTTCGGCTACCCGAAGGAGCAGGCGGAGAAGCTCATGATGGACGTGCACCTCAAGGGCCGGGCGGTCGTCTCGACCGGGCCCAAGGAGCAGATGGAGACCGACACCGAGGCGCTGCAGGGCTACGGCCTGTGGGCGACCTTCCAGAAGGACGTGTAGATGGCCACCGCCTTCGCGCCCGACGGCGAGGTGCTCGTCGCCGTCCTCGACGAGCACGAGCGGGCCGTCGTGGCCGGGTTGTGCCTGCAGGTCATGGAGCTCGTCGCCCCCGCCGCGAGGACGAAGGGGGAGACCGCCGACCCCTTCGAGGCCATCGTCGCGGGGCTCGGCGACCTCGCGACGGACGTCGACCCGGGGGGCGAGGTCCCCGACCGGGCCTTCGGCCTCGACCACGACCGCGACCCCGCGCTCGACCGGCTCTTCCCGACCGGCCACCGCGAGGACGAGCAGGAGGCGGCGGAGTTCCGTCGCCTCACCGAGCAGGGGCTGCGGCAGCGCAAGCACGCGGGCCTGCGGACCACGGTCGCCACGCTCGAGTCCGCGCAGGACGACCGCTGGGTCGTGACCCGGGCCCAGGCGCCGCAGGTGCTCGTCGCCCTGACGGACGTGCGCCTCGTCATGGGGGAGCGGCTCGGCCTGCGCACCGACGAGGACGCCGACCGCCTCGAGGAGCTCGTCGCGAGCCTCGACCCGGACGACCCGGCGATCTTCGCGCTGAGCCTCTACGACTTCCTCACCTGGCTGCAGGAGTCGCTCACCCGGGCGCTCGTGGGGGAGGACGAGGAGTGACCGACGGCGACACCCGGGCCGTCGAGGCCCAGCCGATCGGCATCTTCGACTCGGGGTTCGGCGGGCTGACCGTGGCCCGCGCCGTCCTCGACCAGCTGCCCCACGAGTCGGTGGCCTACCTCGGCGACACGGCGCGAGCGCCCTACGGCCCCAGGCCGATCGCCCAGACGCGCGAGTTCGCGCTGCAGTGCCTCGACCGGCTCGTGGACCACGGCGTCAAGGTGCTCGTCATCGCGTGCAACACCGCCTCCGCGGCCGTGCTCCACGACGCCCGGGAGCGCTACGACGTGCCGGTCATCGAGGTCATCCGGCCCGCGGTGCGGCGCGCGGTGCTCGCCACCCGCAACCACCGCGTCGGGGTCATCTCGACCGAGGGCACGCACCGCTCCCGCGCCTACCTCGACGCCTTCGCGGCCGCGCCGACCACGCACGTGATCTCCCAGCCCTGCCCGCGCTTCGTCGAGCTCGTGGAGGCCGGGACGACGTCCGGGCCGGAGGTGCTCGAGGTCGCCCACCGGTACCTCGACCCCCTTCGCGCTGCCGAGGTGGACACCCTCGTCCTCGGGTGCACCCACTACCCGCTGCTCACCGGCGCGCTGTCGTACGTCATGGGCGAGGGTGTCACCCTCGTCTCATCGGCGGAGGAGACCGCCAAAGACGTCTACCGTGTCCTTGCGGACCCCGACCTGCTGCGCCCGGAGTCGCTCCCGGCCCCGACCCACGGGTTCACCACGACCGGTGACCCGGAGCAGTTCCGGTCGCTGGCCCGCCGCTTCCTCGGACCCGAGGTCGCGGATGTCTTCGGCAACATGGGGGAAGGGAGATGAGGCTCACCGTCGTCGGCTGCTCCGGTTCCTTCGCGGGACCCGACTCGCCGGCCTCGTGCTACCTGCTCACCGCGGAGCACGAGGGGCGCACCTGGCGCCTCGTCCTCGACCTGGGCAACGGCGCGCTCGGCGCCCTGCAGCGGCACACCGACCTCGCGGACCTCGACGCGGTCGCGATCTCGCACCTGCACCCGGACCACTGCATCGACCTCACGGGTCTCTACGTCACCCGCACCTACCGTCCGCAGGGCGCGCTCGCCGAGCGCCTGCCCGTCTACGGTCCGGTCGGCGCCGCCGAGCGGCTCGCGGCGGCCTACGAGGGGATCGACGAAGGGGGGATGACCGGGGTCCTGGACTTCCGTCGGATCTCCACGAGCGTGCCCACGCACATCGGGCCCTTCGTGGTGCGGCCCCACCTCGTGGAGCACCCCGTGGAGGCCTACGGGTTCCGCGTCGAGGCGGACGGCAAGGTCCTCGCGTACAGCGGCGACACCGACTCCTGCGACGCGCTCGGCCCGCTCTTCGCCGACGCCGACCTCGTCCTCGTCGACTCGGCCTTCGTCGAGGGGCGGGACGAGGTGCGCGGCATCCACCTGACCGGTCGCCGTGCGGCCGAGGCGGCCGTCGCCGCGGGCGGTGTCCAGCGGCTCATGCTCACGCACATCCCGGCATGGAATGACCCACTCGTGTGCCAGCGGGAGGCAGCGGAGGTATGGCCGGGCGAGGTCGAGCTGGCCCGGCCGGACGCCACCTACGACATCTGAGCAAGGTCGACGTGGGGGCCCGGACCTGATGGGGTGGGGGCATGCCCGCGCGCCTGCCCGCCCCCCTTCGCCCCGGTGACACGATCGCCGTCACCGCACCGAGCTCCGGGGTCTCCCCGGCGCTCCAGCCACGCCTCGACGTCGCGATCGCCGACCTGCGGCGCCGTGGGTACGAGGTCCTCGAGGGCGTCTGCCTGCGCGACGACCGCGACCACCACGTGAGCGCCTCCCGGGAGGCGCGCGCCGACGAGCTCATGGCGCTGCTCGTCGACCCGGACGTCGCCGCGGTCATCCCGCCGTGGGGCGGCGAGACGGGCATCGACGTCCTGCGCCACCTCGACCTCGACCTGCTCGCCGAGTGCGACCCGTGCTGGTACGTGGGCTTCTCCGACACGACCACGACGATGCTGCCGCTCACGCTGCGCTCCGGGTGGGCGACGCTCCACGGGCTCAACCTCATGGACTCGCCGTACGCACCGGCGCCCGGCCTGCTCCACTGGCTGGACGTCGCGACGAGCGAAGGGGGCGAGCTCACCCAGACCGCCGCGACCCACCGGCGTGCGGGCGGCTGGGACGACTACGTCGCCGACCCGGGCGTGGACGAGCTGACCCTCGCCGAGCCGACCCGGTGGTCCTTGCTCGACGGGGGGACGGCGTCCTTCGCCGGTCCGCTGATCGGCGGTTGCCTCGAGGTCGTCTCGCCGCTGTCCGGGAGCCCGTACGGGGACGTACCGGGGTGGGCCCGGCAGCAGGACCGGCCGCCGGTGCTGCTGCTCGAGGCGGCCGAGGGCAACGCGTTCGAGACCGCTCGGGTCCTGCACGGGCTACGCCTGTCGGGGTGGTTCGACCGGTGCGCCGGCGTGCTCGTCGGGCGCACGCCCGCACCCGACGCGCCCTCGCTCACCCAGCACGAGGCCGTCCGAGACGCCCTCGGCGACCTCGACGTACCGGTCGTGCTCGACGTCGACTTCGGTCACCAGCAGCCGATGATGCCGCTCGTGCTCGGGGCCGAGGCCAGGGTGGAGGTCGGGCCGCAGGGCCAGCGGATCACGCAGGACCTGCGGCGTCCCTGACCCGGAGCCGTCCCCACGGCGGTGCGCCGACGGCGCGGTCGCCTCGTTAGCCTGAGCCCCATGACTGACACCACCCCCCGCCACGACGGCCGTACCCCCGAGCAGCTGCGCGAGGTGCGCATCACCCGCAACTGGCTCGACCACGCCGAGGGC
Organism: Janibacter terrae; assembly: GCF_039636765.1. Lineage (NCBI taxonomy): Bacteria > Bacillati > Actinomycetota > Actinomycetes > Micrococcales > Intrasporangiaceae > Janibacter > Janibacter terrae. The sequence goes on along the minus strand of NZ_CP144167.1, from coordinate 2,878,847 downwards.
TCGGTCCTCGTGGAGTTCGGCCGCACGCGGGTCCTCGTCGCCGCGTCCTTCGAGGCCGGGGTCCCGCGCTGGCTCAAGGGCCAGGGCACCGGCTGGGTCACCGCCGAGTACGAGATGCTCCCGCGCAGCACCAACACCCGCAGCGGCCGCGAGTCCCGCAAGGGCAAGGTCGGCGGTCGCACCCACGAGATCTCGCGCCTGATCGGCCGCAGCCTGCGCGCCATCATCGACACCAAGGCGCTGGGGGAGAACACGATCGTGCTCGACTGCGACGTGCTCCAGGCCGACGGCGGCACCCGCACGGCCGCGATCACCGGCGCGTACGTCGCGCTCGCCGACGCCATCGACGACGCCCGCGCGCGCGGGCTCATCGCCGCGAGTGCCCAGCCGCTCACCGGGTCGATCGCGGCCGTCTCCGTCGGCGTCGTCGGCGGTCGGGCGGTCTGCGACCTGGACTACCCCGAGGACTCGACCGCCGAGACGGACATGAATGTCGTCATGACCGGCGCGGGCGACTTCGTCGAGGTGCAGGGCACGGCCGAGGGTGCCCCCTTCGACCGCGCGCTCCTGGGGGAGCTGCTCGACCTCGCGACCACGGGCTGCCACGAGCTGACCACCAGGCAGCAGGCGGCGCTCGCCGAGACGCCGCGGGAGCGCGTGCTGTGACCCGCCGGGTCGTGCTCGCGACGCACAACGAGCACAAGGTGCACGAGCTGCAGCAGATCCTCGGCGAGGTCGGCGTCGCCGACGACCTCGAGATCGTCTCGATGGCCGCCTTCCCCGAGGTCGGGGAGATCCCCGAGACGTCAGTGACCTTCGTCGGCAACGCTCGGCTCAAGGCCGAGCACGTCGCCCGGCGCACCGCCCTGCCGGCGCTCGCCGACGACTCCGGTCTGGCCGTCGAGGTCCTCGGGGGCAGCCCCGGGATCTTCTCCGCGCGCTGGTCGGGACTGCACGCGGGCGAGGACCTGTCCCGCGTGGACCGGGACCGCCGCAACCTGCAGCTCCTCCTCGACCAGCTCGCGGACATCCCGGACGAGCACCGGCAGGCGGCCTTCCGGTGCGCCGCGGTCCTCGCCGTGCCCGGGGGCGCGACGGTCGAGGTCGAAGGGGAGGTCCCCGGCGTCATCGCCCGGGAACCCTTGGGGGACAACGGCTTCGGCTACGACCCGATCTTCGTCCCGGACGGCGGCACCCGCACGATGGCGCAGTACACGGACGTCGAGAAGAACGCCATCAGCCACCGTGGCCGCGCCTTCCGCGCCATGGCGCCGCTCCTGCGCGCGCACCTCGCCTGACCGGCGAGGGTGGGGGTGCCGAAGGCGGGACTTGAACCCGCACGCCCGTGGGCACGTGGACCTAAACCACGCGCGTCTGCCAATTCCGCCACTTCGGCTCGGCTGGCAGTCTAGGCGGGTGAGCGCGCACACCTTCACGACCTCCCTGGGCTGGAGCGGGTCGACCGCCCTCGGGTACGACGCCTACGACCGTGAGCACGAGCTGACGGTGGCCGGTCGCGGACTGCGGGCGAGCAGCGCCGGGGCCTTCCTCGGCGACCCCTCGCTGGCCAACCCGGAGCAGCTCCTCGTCGCGGCGGCGAGCAGCTGCCAGCTGCTGTCCTTCCTCGCGGTCGCCGCGCGGGCCCGGCTCGACGTCACCGACTACTCGGACGAGGCGAGCGGTGAGATGCCCGAGGGCAACCACCCGATGTGGGTGACGCGCATCGTCCTGCGGCCGCGCATCACGCTCGCGGGCGACCCACCGCGGGCCAAGGTCGAGCGACTCGTCGAGGTCGCGCACCGCGAGTGCTTCATCGCGGCGAGCCTGCGCAGCGAGATCGTGCTCGAGCCGACCCTCGTCGGCGTCGCGAGCTGACCCCGGGCACGACCGTTCGTCTGCATTGCCCTAGGGCAATGCAGACTTCGGGCTGCATTGCCCTAGGGGAATGCAGACGTCAGCGGCGCGTGCGGGCCGGCACCGACCGCGGGTCGAACCCGTAGGGGAGCTCGAGGCGGTGGGTGTGCATGAGCTCCTCGTCCGCCAGGACCTCCGGTGTCGCGCCGTCCGCGACGACCCGCCCGCCGGAGAGGACCACCGACCGCTCGCACAGCTGGAGGGCGTACGGCAGGTCGTGGGTCACCATGAGCACTGTGATGTCCAGCCCGTCGACGATCTCGGCGAGCTCGCGGCGCGAGGCGGGGTCGAGGTTGCTGCTCGGCTCGTCGAGCACGAGGATCTCCGGTCGCATCGCGAGGACGGTGGCGACGGCGACGCGGCGCTTCTGCCCGAAGCTCAGGTGGTGCGGCGGCCGGTCCGCGACCTCGCTCATGCCGACGGCACCGAGGGCCTCGGCGACCCGCCGGTCGACCTCGTCCGCGGGCAGCCCGAGGTTGCGTGGCCCGAAGGCCACGTCCTGCGCGACCGTCGTCATGAAGAGCTGGTCGTCGGGGTCCTGGAAGACGATGCCGACCCGGCGGCGCACGTCGAGCAGGTGCTCACGCGTCACCGGGAGCCCGGAGACCGTGACGTCCCCGCTCGTCGGGACGAGGATCCCGTTGAGGTGCAGCACGAGCGTCGTCTTGCCGGCGCCGTTGGGGCCGAGCAGGGCCACCCGCTCGCCGGGGTGGATGTGCAGGTCGACGCCGTCGAGGGCGGAGTGCCCGTCCGGGTAGGTGTGCCGCACCCCGCGCAGCTGGATGACCGGTGTGCTCATCCGAGCATCCTCGCCGACAGGGCGATGACGGCCGCCGCCAGGGGGACGGACATCGTCGCGGTGAGCACGCGCGGCGCGACGGGGGCGGTGGGCCCGGCGTGCACCCGGCCGTCGTGCCCGCGGGCGAGCATGGCCAGGTGGACCCGCTCGCCGCGCTCGTAGGAGCGGATGAACAGGGCCCCGGCCGTGCCGGCGAGGACCGGCCACGAGCGCAGCCCGCCACCGCGGAACCCCCGGGACTCCCGGGCCACCCGCATCGAGCGCAGCTGTGCGGTGACGACCTCGGTGTAGCGGACCATGAACCCCAGGATCATCACCAGCTGGCTCGGCAGCCGCAGCCGGGCGAGCCCCGAGACGATGTCGGCCGGCTCCGTGGTCGCGGCGAGCAGGAGCGATGCGCCGACCCCGAGCGTGGCCTTGGCGAGCAGCGTCCAGGCGCCCCACAGGCCCGCCTCCGAGAGCGTGAGCGGTCCGACCTCGACCCGTGGGCCGGTGGCGACGAAGGGCATGAGCGCGGCGAAGAGGAGGAAGGGCACCTCGACGAGCAGCCGTGGGGCCAGGTGCCGCACGGGCACCCGCGTCACGACGAGCACCGTGAGCAGCACGAGCGCGTGGGCGCCGAAGGCCCAGAAGGCCTCCCGCGGCGTCGCCACGACGAGCACGACGAAGAGGAAGGTCGCGAGGATCTTCAGGTGCGCCGGCGCCCGGTGCGCGGGGGAGTGGCCGTGGTGGCTCAGCGCATGACCGTGCGGACCGCCCACCTCAGTCGCGCCGGCGGGCGAGGAAGCGCAGCACGAGCCACATCACCGCGCCCGTGAGGACGACGCCGACGACCCCGGCCAGCCCACCGGAGAGGAAGCCGTCGTCGACCCCCTTCGTCCCGTAGTCGGCGAAGGGGGAGTCCGCGGACCCGTGCTCGTCGGCCGACCCCGAGAATCCGAGGGTCCCGGCGACGTGCTCGAGCCCGTCGGGGTGCGCGGAGGCGTAGTAGCTCGCGACGCCCGCGAGGAGCAGGCAGAGGACGAGCCCGGTCACGACGAGCGTGCGTGTGGAGATGCGGGACCTCACGGGGCGACCTCCTGCGGGGCGGCGGCGGGGGCCGGCGACAGGCCCCGCGCCCCGTGGACGAGGTCGGGGCGGACGGAGACGACCGCGGAGACGACGAGGAAGGTGATGACCGTCTCGCCGATGCCGATGAGCAGGTGCCAGGAGAGCATCGCGGTGAGCAGTGCACCCGCGTCGACCGGGGCGGTGCCGCCGACGACGAAGAGCCCGGCGAAGACCGCGGCGACGGCCGGCACCGAGACGAAGGCCCCCACGGCGGCGGCCGCGGGCACGCTCGCCGGGCGCGAGGGCAGGACCCGTCGCGCGAGGGCGAAGAGGACCCAGCCGACCCACACGCCGACGATCGCCATGAGCGTGACGTTGGTGCCGAGGGCCGTGAGCCCGCCGTCGGCGAACACGAGGGCCTGCACGAGCAGGACGACGGTGACGCAGAGGGTCGCCGTCCACGGCCCGACGAGGACCGCGGCGAGGGCACCGCCGAGCAGGTGGCCGGAGGTGCCGCCTGCCACGGGGAAGTTGATCATCTGGGCGGCGAAGACGAAGGTCGCGACGAGCCCGGCGAGCGGGGCGACCCGGTCGTCGAGGTCACCACGGCTGCGACGCAGCGCCAGTGCGACGCCACCGACCGCGACCGCGGCGGTCGCCACGGAGGTCGGGGCGTCGAGGAAGCCATCGGGCACGTGCATCTGGTGCTCCTCGGGGGGCAGGTCGCTGGGATAGGTTGGTGCAGACATCCGACCTTATTGCATCTCATGTGCAACTGGATTGCGAGGTACTCGTGGGCGAGCGACTCACACCGGGCGACCGGGCACCCGACTTCACCCTCACCGACGACACCGGCGCAGAGGTCTCGTTGAGCGACTTCCGCGGCAAGCGCGTCATCGTCTACTTCTACCCGGCGGCGATGACCCCGGGCTGCACCACGCAGGCGTGCGACTTCAGCGACTCGCTCGAGGCCCTGCGCGCGGCGGACACCGAGGTGGTCGGCATCTCGCCGGACGCCCCGGACAAGCTCGCGAGGTTCCGCGAGCGCGATGGGCTGACGATCACACTGCTCTCCGACGCCGACAAGGCGGTCATGACCGCCTGGGGCGCCTATGGTGAGAAGAAGTTGTACGGCAAGGTCGTCGAGGGAGTGATCCGCTCGACGGTCGTCGTCGGAGCAGACGGCGTGGTCACCCACGCCCAGTACAACGTCAAGGCGACGGGCCACGTGGCCCGCATCCGCCGCGACCTCGGCATCGAGTAAGGACGGAATCCTCACGTGAGCAATGACAACCCGAGCACGACCAGGCTCGAGAACGACATCATCACGACCCGTGACCGGCTCGCGCAGACGATCGACGAGCTGTCGGTGCGGGCGGCCCCGAAGAACGTCATCGAGCGGCAGAAGGCGCAGGCCAAGGCCTCCTTCGCCCACGCCACGCGGACGGAGTCCGGTGAGCTGCGCATGGACCGCGTCGCCATCGCGGCGGCCGCGGTCGTGGGCCTCGTCGTCCTCCGGGCGATCGCGGCCAGCCGCAAGCACAGGAAGTGGGAGAAGCAGCGCGCCAAGCGCTCTTGGTGACCCCTCACCACGACGGCGAAGGGCGGTGCTCCAGCGGGGGTCCCGCCCTTCGTCATGTGCCGGACACGTCCCGGCAGCCCTGTCGCGGAGTCGATTTCATCTCGCCGCATCGTGGTGCTAATGTTTCTCCTCGCGCGCCAATAGCTCAATTGGCAGAGCAGCTGACTCTTAATCAGCGGGTTCGGGGTTCGAGTCCCTGTTGGCGCACCACTGACAGGCCCGGGATACCGGGCCTGTCACACCTCTCAGGAAGACTCGGGGAACACCGAGGGAACCGTAACGGTTCCCAAGCGACCCGAGGGAGCCTGAAATGGCATCTATCGAGACCCGAGAGACGCGGGCAGGCACGAGTTACCGCGTGCGGTTCCGGCACCAGAAGCGCAACCGCAGCCTCGCCTTCGACACCCGCAAGGCGGCCGAGGCGTGGATGCGCCTGGTCGAGATCAACCCCGAGCAGGCCCTCGCCGCGCTCGAGACGCCCACCGACGCCGCGCTGCCGCCCACCGTGCTCGACATGGTGACCGCTCACATCGACCAGCTGACGGGCGTTGAGGCCGGCACCCGAGCGAACTATCGGGGCATGGCGCTCCGGCATGTCGAGCCGCACCCGCTCGCCGGCAGGCTGGCGGCGGGCGCGACCCGTGCCGACGTCGGCGCGTGGGTGACGTGGCTGCAGGAGGAGCGCGGGCTCTCCGGGAAGACGATCGCGAACCTCCACGGGTTGATGTCGGCCGCCTTCACCACGGCCACCCGCGACGGCGTGCGCCTGGACAACCCGTGCCGGGGGATGCGCCTGCCGCGCACGACCCACACCGAGCGCGAGCACTGCTACCTGACGCACGACGAGTTCGCGACGATCCACGCGCTCATCCCGCGCCACTACCAGCCGCTGTCGATGCTGCTCGCCGGCACGGGCATCCGCTTCGGGGAGGCGACCGCGCTGCAGGTGCACGACCTTGACCTCGGTGCGCGCGAGGCGCGGATCCGGCGGGCGTGGAAGCCGACCGGGGAGGGTGGGCAGCGTCGGCTCGGCCCGACGAAGACGCTGCGCTCGACACGGACGATCGCAGTCCCTGAGCGGACGTGTGAGGTGCTCGAGCCGCTCCTGCGCGGGAAGGCGCCGGGGGACCTCATCATCGTCAACCGGCGTGGCCGCCGCGTCACGGGGCCGACGTTCTGGCAGCAGGCGTGGCGGCCGGCTGTCGCGGAGTTCGCCGGCGACGAGTTCGAGATCGAGAAGGGCCGCAAGATCATCGTCCACAGCCTCGGGGACGGGAAGCACCCTCGCGTGCACGATCTTCGCCACTCGTGGGCGAGCTGGCACATCCAGGCCGGCACGCCCCTGCCGGTCATCCAGCGGCAGATGGGGCACGAGTCCATCCAGACGACGATCGACACCTACGGGCATCTCGCCAGGGCCGACTTCGATGCGCTCGGAGCGAAGACGTCGGCGTGGCTGCCCGCTCGGGGCGATGTCGCGGCGCTCGAGGCCTAGCCCCTCACGTCTCCTTCCCAGACAGAATCCGGTACACGCGCGCGGTGGAGATGCCGAGCGCGTCGGCGATCTCGGCGGCGCTCATGGTCTCGCGGGCCGTGGTGAGTGCGGCGCGGCGCTCGGCGCGCGCTTGGGTCATGGCCTCGCGGGCAGTCTCGATCTTGGCGGCGGCGTCCTTGGCCTGCTCGATGGGGTCCATGCAGGAAGTGTAGCGGGTAGGGTTGACATTTAGCGGGTACCCGCTACATACTAGTTCCATGACGAACGGAACCCAGCCCCAGCAGAACAAGGCCCACCGCGACGAGGACGCCCTCGGGATCTGGGTCAAGTCCGGCCGCAGCGAGTACCGCAACTTCGACGGCGTGACCATCCGCAAGACGCCCGACCGCCAGTGGTGGTGGGCATACGGCCCGGACGGCGAGCACCTCCTCACCGACTACGGCTCCAAGGTCGGCGGGCACTCGCTCACCTGGGCCAAGCTCGCGGTCGACCACCACGCCAACGCCTGACCACCAACACAGAAGGACCCCCGCGCCGGGTGCAACCGGCCGGGGGCGTGACCGAACTTCACTGGAGGAAGTCCGATGCTCAACCGTACCCTGCCCGTCCTGTTCGCCGCCCTCGCCTTGTCCGCTTCCCCGGCCGCAGCGCACGCCCCGACCGCTGTAGGTGTGGACGACCTCACCACCCACGTCAACGAGGCCGCGCGGCTCGACACGTCCCGCGTGATCGTCGTGGGCGAGCGGGGCGCGTCGTCGATGGACCTGGCCCGCGCCTACGCCACCGAGCACGGCCTGACGTCGTGCGCCCTGCCCGCGGACGCCGAGCTGGACGACGTCTTCCTGACGCGGCCGGTGCACCCTGTGGACGGGCAGCCGTACAACGAGAGGATCATCCCCGTGGACCTCGACACGGCGCTGGACTCGGCGGGGAAGCGCGTCGTGATCCTGGCGTGCGAGAGGGGGTGACGCGCGGTACACTCGTCATACGTGAACCGTCCTAGGAATCGGGGATCGTCCCGCCTTCGCCCCACGTTCGAATAGAGCGTGGGGTGTCGTGCGTCCGGGCACAGCGAATCGCCCCCCTCCGTCCTCGTGAGAGGCGAAGGGGGGCGAGTCTGTCTAGCGGGCGGGTCAGCGCGTGAGCAGCCATCCAGCGGCGGCGACACCGAGCGCGACGACCTCGAAGCCGATCAGCGCACGGGCCGCGACGGGTGCCCACATGAAGTGCAGGCCCGCCCACGTCAGGAGCGCGCCGACCGTGCAGCCGAGCAGCCACCAGCGCAGGCCGAACGGGTCGCCGTACAGCCACCACACGGTTTCACTGAGGGTGTCGCCGATCAGGGCGCGGCGTAGGGCCCCGGTCTCGGCGACGGCGAGCAGCACACCGAGGGCGAACCAGAACGCGCGCCAGAGTGGGTGCGGGCGGCGGTCGTCGGCTAGGCGGGCCATGCGATGTGGCACCACTTGTCGGCGAGCCACCCGTAGGCGGCAGCGCGGCGAGGGTGCCCCGCGCGGTCGTGGTCGTACCAGCGGCAGTAGAGGGTGTGCCAGATCGTGAGCATTTTGCTACTCCTCGTTCAGTCGGGGTGCGTCGGCGGCCAAGAGATGGGCCAGTCCGACAGCGGTTATGGCGTCACGGACGGCACCTTCGCTTGCTCCCTCCATCAGACGCGGAGGGTGTCGTCATGCTCGGGCTCGACGGGGTGCGTGTTCGCTGTCGCGGTGCCGAAACCGAGCGCGCCGAGGATGTACGTGCTCATCAGGAGCCAGTCACCATCGGAAGCCTGGTAGGCGGCGAGGACGAGAGCGGCGAGCGCGAGGACCGCGTAAACGTACTTGCGGTGCTTGGCGGGGATGACCGTGAGGATGCTCATGGGGGGGTTGCTCCTTAGTGGTTGCTGATTCGGTGGCCGATGTAGAGCAGCCACAGGGCGGCACCCGCGACGAGCCCGAGGGACTTGGCGATCACGGCGTCGTGGGCCGGGACCGCGAGGTAGTCGGCGACGTGGTCGAAGAGACCGCGGCGGCCGGTCACTTCGTCACCCGGTGCTGAGCGCGCATGGCGAGCCACGCGGCATCCGTGCCCGGTCCCCAGATGCCGTCCACGTCGACCTTGAGCGCCCACTGGATCGCGCGGCGCATCGAGTCGCTGGACTGCTTGCTCTTGGGGCGGGAGCGGCGCAGACGCCAGTACCGGACGCGGTCCCACACGCCGGGCTTGGACCCGGCCTTGAGGGCGCGGCGGATCGCCTGGGCCTGCCGCTCCGTCTCGGGACCCCACACGCCGTCGTCCTCCAGACCGAGGACCCGCTGCAGTCGCTTGACGTCGTCGCGGGTGTACGTGCCCGCGGCCGGGACGATCTCGCCGCGCCACAGCTGCTCGGCCAGGCGGTTGATCTTAGGGATGGCGGCGTAGCCCTTCGCGCCCGGGCAGGCGGTGCCGAAGGTGTCGCGGTGCCCGCCGTTGAGGGTGTGGCGGGTGGCCTTGCCGGAGCGGTGCAGGTCGACCATGTCCTGCGCGATGGCGAGGCACTGCGCGTCGGTGGGGTCCATGAGGTCGTAGTTGCCGATCAGGCAGTACGCGGCGCCGACGGTGTTGTGGCCCTTCGTGTGGGCGCCACGACGGTGCAGGGAGTGGCCCTCGTAGAGGCGCCCGACGGGAGTGACGGGCCGGGTGTACGAGATGCCGCCGCCGAAGCGGGACTGGCCGATCTGCTCGAGCAGGCGCACGGCCGCGTCGTCGTCGGTGAAGGGCGGCAGGAGGTCGGGGGCGATGGTCACGGAGTGGTGGAGCCAGAACTCGGCGATGGGCATGGGGCGGTCGCCGAACCCGTCCGGGTACCGGGCGCCCCACACGGAGCGGGGGATGGGCATGAGCATGGTCAGACTCCTTCGGGCAAGACGAAACCCCCGGACCGGGATGGCGCGGGGGCGAAGGGCGAGCGGGGGTCAGGCGTCGAGCGTTGGGGGCATGGGCGGCGCGGGCTGCTCCCGGTGGATGTGCCAGCGGTCGACGAGGCTCTGGTACCAGTCGGCCCACGCGGTGCGGATGGTGCGGACCTCGCGTCGCAGGGCCTGCACCTCCGTGTCGAGTGCGTCGAGGCGCGCCCGGTCGGCGTCGCGGTCGGCCCGGTGCTTCCTGCGGTCCTCGTCGGCCTCGCGTCGAACTCTGGTCAGGTCCTCGCCGAGAGAGCGCTGCACAACGTCGAGGGCGTCGGTCATGGACTGCGCGGCCTGAGCGGTCGCGGCCTGGCTGCGGGGCACAGCGGAGCGGCGCTTGTCCCAGCGCAGGATCAGCCATGACGCGCCGGATCCGAGGGTGACGAGGAGTCCGGTCAGGGCGGTGATCTGGCCGCCGTCCATCAGAGGTCTCCGTGGGTGCGGATGGCGGTGCGGGTCGTGGACTCCTCGCGCAGGGTCGCGACGAGTCTCACGGCGTGCGCGCCGGCGACGAAGAGCGTGACCGCATAGGAGATCGCGGCGCCGGGGTGGGTGGTGGCCACGGCGAGCGAGTAGGCGCCCCACGAGGTGATGGCGGCGACGAGCCCGACGCGCTCGATCATCCAGCCGCGCATCAGGTCTTCGCCGTCATCGAAGACGCCGGCGATCACGAGCGCGTTGCCGACGACGCCTGACGCGCCGACGAGCCACGCGACGGTCGAGGGCAGGTCCCGCATGGTGGGGGAGATCGTGATGGGCGCCCCCAGCTCGGCCGCGAGGAGCGCCGCGCACGCGAGGAGGCCGGCGGCGGCCATGAGCACCTCGTAGGGGTGCGCGAGGACGTGGTCGATCCGGCGGGGTGGGTATGAGCCCCGGTAGATGCGGTTCGGCATGTCGCTCCTCATGGCGTGGCCTGTGTGGGCTGGGCACTTGTGCTCATGGCGGTCTCCGGTCACATGCGAAAGGGTGGTGATCGGCGGCCCCCGCTTGGCACCCACATGCCGGGCGGGGGTCGTCCTTAGGTCGGTGGCGTCATCCCTGCACCTGAGCGCCGTGGAGTTCGGCCACCCAGCGGATCGTCTTGCCGGCCTCGCCAGTGACGACGAGGCGCAGTGTGCCGACGGAGTACGAGGCGACGGTCACGGTCCACGCGGCGGCCCCCGTTGACGCGCCGAGGAGTGTGACGGTGGGCGTGCCCACCAGCGCGGCCGTGTTGCCCACGTCACGCTTGAAGCAGCCCTTCACTTCCCACGCCGCGTTTTCGCCGTCCACGTCAGTGCGCCGGCCCGCCACGAGCGCGGTGAACGCCCACGTCGTGTTCTCGGGGATGACGGGCGGTGCGCCAGTGTTGGCGTCGAGGTTCGCGGCGGTCGCATTTGTGGTCGCCTGCTTGAGCACCCACCTGTTGATCTGCGCATCACCGGGCGCCGCGAAGGGTTGTGACCCGTGGGCCTGCATGTGCGCCTCGGGGGCGACGGCACCGCGACCGGACGCCACAGAGTACGGGCCGGAGGCTGTGTTGTCCCGGCCAGCGAACACGGCCGATCCTGTGGCGCTGGCCGTGTTCGTCAGACCACCAAGGACGGTGGATGAGTTGCCCGACGCGGTGTTCGTCGACCCGCCCGCAACGGTCGCGTTGGCGTCCGTCGCAGAGTTGGCGACGCCGCCCGCGACGAGCGAACCGGACGCGCTGGCGGTGTTGGTCTGGCCGCCGCCGACTGTCGACCCGTTGCCCGTGGCCTGGTTGCCGTTGCCGCCCGCCACGGTCGCGTTGACGCCGCTGATCGTGTTCTGCGTGCCGCCACCGATCGTGCCGTAAGACGTGCCAGCCGTCGCCGACTGCCTCGACCCGCCGCCGAACGTGTTGTGGTTCGCGTCAACCTCCATCTTCGAATGGAAGCCGTGGACGACGTTCGCCCACCCGTTGATGACCGTGTCATACCCGGCGAGGAGGAAGTTCCAGTTGCCGTTCGTCCCCGTCAACGTCGGCGCGCCGGACAGGTTCGATGTGGCCGTGTCCACGTTCGCGGTGTTGCCGCCAACCACGTTTTCCTGTCCAGCGTTCGCGCCGCCCGCCACGACACTCGTACCTGTGTCGGCGCGAGTGTTGAACGCGAACGAACCGAGAGTGAGCACGTCGCCCTGCGTGTACGAACCCGCACCCGGACGGCCCTTGTAGTAGTCGCTGCTGGCGAAGGCGTTGGGGTCCAGCTTCGTGTCCGGCAAATACGAGAACGAGATGAGCGACTTTGCGGCCTGTCGATTGTCGTCCAACTCGCCGACGAGCGCGCCGCTCACGGTCGGCCCGAGCACCCTGTAGAGCCCCGCCTGCTGGTAGGACTGCGTATCCGTCCAGACCGTGTTGAAGGTGTACCCGTCGTTCGTGGTGACCAACTTGGCCGGTCCCGTCCACGACACGTCGCTGATGAACGGGAGCAGGACCGGGTCGCCCTTGCGACCCGTCCAGTAGGGCATCTCTCCGATGTAGCGGCGAAGATCCGTCTGGTTGTTGTAGATCCCGTAGGCGAACTCCAGCGTCGTGCCCATCCGGTTGGTGGTGCGCTCGACCCGGTAGACCCCGTCCGGCTGGAAGTCGGACAGGAAGAGGATGCAGCCCGGCAGCGCGATGCCGCCGACCATCTGGGAGTTCAGCGGGTTGGCGACAGTGATCCACGTCGCGCCCATGTCGAGGCTGTACTTCACGGCGCGGTTGGTGGCGTCGCCCTGGGAGACCCAGATCGCCTTCCACCACGGGTCGTAGAACGCGGAGTGGACGTGCGCCTGCTGGAAGTCGCCGATGTCGTAGATGCGCGTCCACGTCTGGCCGTAATCCTGCGAGAGGTAGACGTAGCGGGCCTGATCGACGCCGAGGTTCTGGATGCCGTACTCGGAGACGACGGCGATGTTCTCGTGGACAGACATGCCCCATTCGCCGTTGAAGAACGAGGACGGGCCGACCTTCACGCCGGCCTCGGAGTATCCGGCGGTCAGCACCTTCGTCCACGTGCCGGCCGGGCCACCGCTGGACAGGTATAGGGCTCCGGGGTTGCCGCCGCTGGCCGACGTGGCGACAAGGAGCTCGCCGTTGTCGAGCTCGCGGATGCCGACCGTGTAGGTGGGGAAGACGAACGAGCCGGCCTGCTGCCAGGTGGCCCCGTTATTGGTCGACGTCTTGAGGATGGTGCCGCCGCCCCGGTACAGGGTGCGGCGGTCCTTGCCCATCCAGAAGGGGGCGTCGGTGGCGCTGTCCCGGATGGAGACGGGGACGCCCGTGGGGGGCTTGGGGCCGCGGTCGCGGTCGTCGAGGGCGACCTGCGTCTCCAGTCCGGCGTTGGTGCCGATGAGCGCGGCGACACCCTCGTCCTGCGTCATGAACTGCGCCTGGAGCGCGGTCTGCGCGTCGGCTGCGGACTGCGCGGACGAGGCCTCGGCGGACTCGGCGCGGGCGACGAGCGTCCCGCCGACGTCCTCCGGCATGCCGAGGGGGATGCCGATGTTGATGACCTTCGACGTGCCCTCGCCGGTCACGGACACGGTCGGGTTCGTGCCGTAGGGGAGCGTCTGCGCCGAGCCGGACAGGTTGGCGACCGTCTCCTGGGCTGAGTCCGCGGCGCCCTTGATCAGGTCCAGTGCCGCCTTGACAGACGTCGGGCGCAGCATCCCGTTGTTGGCGTAGGTGGCCTCCGCACTGCCGTTGCGCAGGAAGTACAGGCCGTGGTCCCACGGGCCCTCGGTTGGCACGCTCACGTCGCGCTCCCTTCGCTCGTCATGTCGACCTCGTGAAAGAGGGCTGGTTCTGCAGCCAGTGCGGCTCGCGGTGTAGCGCGGCGGTGAGCGCGGCAGAGTCGGTAATGACGGCCGCGTCCGGGCGCACCTTCAAGCGCATCGACGCGGCGCCGTCCTCCACGTCGAGCACGTACCCGAGCACCACGCAGAAGTACTTGATGAAGGAGTAGTGCTTGTCCTCGAGCGCGACCTTGTCGCCGATGTCGATGCGCGGGTCGGCGCGCACGGGCACGTCCTCGAACACCGGCATGGGCGACGACGACAGCGCGCCCGAGACGAAGTCCCGCAGGTCCGCGAGCCGGTCCGGGTGCTGCACGTACCAGCCGGCGTCGTGGACGTACTCCTCGTTGCCGAGCGGGTTCGACAGGTCGTTCACCTCGGACTTGCTGATCCACGTGATGCGCGACCCGAGGAGTCTCGGGAGCGACTTCCCGCGCCACCAGGCCGGCAGGTTGTCCGCGTTCGTCGGGATCCGCAGGTCGATCGCACGGTCCAGGCCGAGCGTGTTCGACGCGTGCGCGGACCACTTCACCGCTCGGTTGCCCAGCTGCTGCAGTGCCCACGTGACCTGAAACGCCTCCCACGCCTCGCCGCCCGCGCTGTCGACGAGCGTCCCGCCGTGCGTGGTCGAGCCGACGAGGTCACTTCGGGTGCGGTCGGAGTACATCTGGATGGAAGTCGTGTCGACCCACAGCCAGTCCTCGTCGTCGTCCGCGGCGACGATTTTCTCCCAGAGCTCGCCCTGGCCGATGGACTCGCCCCCGGACGGGTTGTCCCACAGCAGCGAGTTGTGCTTGGTCGGCTGCGTGGCGCACTCGAGCCGGTCGATGCGGTACCGCTTGGCGCGCTGCTCGAAGGTGTGCACCCACGCCCAGTCGATGACGTCGAGGTCGGTCGTCAGGGTCGCCACCGGCTCCTGGGACTCCCGCACTCGCGGGCCGGCGTACTGCAGGCTCCCGTGGCGGTCGACCCAGAACGCGCCGCACTCGGCGTCCGCGAGCTTCGTCAGCACGTCACGTCCGGTCATGGTGCCCAGGTCACGGGTGGCGTCCAGCCACGGCGGCTGCCGGTGACGGATGCGGACGTTCGGCGTCAGGTTGAGGTGGCCCCACGGCGCGGTCGGGTTGCACACGGCCTGGAGGGCGCCCATCGGCCCGCCGGACATGTACTCGAGGAACTTCGGCACCCAGCCGGCGGGGATGGTCGCGGAGGCGTCGGTCAGGCTCACGTCAACGGTCGCGCCCGCGTTGGTGCGGACCTCGAAGCGGTGCTGGGTAGCGGTGGGGGTCCGCGGCGTGAAGCGCATGACGACGCGGGTCGCGGCGCCTCGGGGGATGGTGGCGCCCTGCACGACCACCGTCGGGGTGGCAGCGGTCGCGCCGACCGCGGAGTCGCGGAGCCCGAACCGGATCACGTCCGCGTTGTGGTCGTAGGCGATGAACGGGCCACGCCCGCTGATCGTGTCAGCGGAGCCACGGAGGGACGCGGTCGTCCAGCCAGTTCCGCTGACGCGCATCGGGAGGTCCATCGTCACCTCGACGGGCGACGCGAGGGTCCCGCGCAGCTGGTAGGTGATGTGCTTGTTCCCGGGCTGGAAGACGCTGTCAGCGGACCACTGCGCACGGTCTCCTGCCGTGCCCGCGCCGCTACGTGCCGCGTAGACGTCCCCGGCGTAGGGGTGCGCGCTGCCGGCCATCGGGACGAGGAGGTTGGTGTCCCACGCCTGCCCGATGGAGGGGCTCCACCCGCAGGAGCGGGCCGCGTAGTCGACCAAGGTGGCCGCGGTCAGGTCGAACGGGCCGTACTTGCCGGGCAGGAAGCCGGGGGTCTCGAAGAACGCGACGGAGCGGTGCTGCGCAGCGCGGGGGGCGCGCAGACGCTGGTCCAGCAGGACGGACTCGTCCACGCATTCGACCTGCACGCTACCGCCGAGCAGGCTGCCGCCCGTCTCGTCCACGCGGCCGGTGAAGCACCTCCACCAGCGCACACCGTCGCCGACGTCGACCGTCACGGACTGCCCGACGAGCGGGGGCCACGCCACCTGGGTCGCGTAGGTCGGGTCCACCATGCCGACCAGAGCCAGAGTGGGGCTCGGCGACACGCGCGACGTGGACCACGGCGGGTCCAGCGTCAGGGTGCACGTCGCCGCGGGGGAGCGTGCAGCCTTCGACGGGTGACCGTCGTAGCACTGCGCGTCGATCCGGGCCCGGCCCGTGCGCTCGAAGCCGTTCACGACGATGCGCGTCTTGACGACCTGCGTCGCGTCCTCGTTCCAGCGACCGGGCTGCATCAGCCCACCTCCGTGACCGTGAAGGAAATGTCGCGTAGCCGGCCCATCGGGTCGGCGTCAGGACGGGAGCGGCGGATCGACTCGGTGAGCCCATCGACGATGCCGCGCTGGCACAGCCCACCCAGGCCCCACTCGACAGGCTGCGGTGTCCACGACAGCGCGGTCTGCGCGTAGTACTCGGCCGCCATCGGCGCGACGTTGGCAGCGACCGCGCCCGTCGGCACGTCGAGCGTGAGCGTCGCGCGGTGCAGCGCGTCCAGGCTCGTGGACAGGCGCGCGGTCTGCGTCTGTGCGAATGACACGCCGTCGGCGTTGAGCCACTGCACGAGCAGGTACGGCCCCAGTCGGCCAGACATCCACACCGACGCCGAGACCTTGGACCCCGAGACGACGGGGGCCATGCCGACGATTTGGGGCGAGTCGCCGGTCGCGGCGCCCGGGTTGGCGATCGCCACCGGGGCCACGCGCCCGTCGTCGCGCTTCATCGCACCGATGCGCTGCAGGTGCTGTGACCCGCCGAGGCTCGCCTCGGGCGTCAGCGCGTTGGACGTCGCAGCTTCCACCGACAGCCACAGGTACTCGGGCACAGGCTCGTACATGAGGGCCTGCAGGTCGCCGACCTGCTCCGGCGTCAGGTACGGGATCTCCACCGACCACTTCCGCGCCGGGCGCGTGCCCGACACGAACGCGAACCGGCGCCCTGCCGCGGACTGCCGGAACGTCACCCCGGACTCATGCGCAACCCCGATCTTGCCGACCCACCCGGGCAGGCGGATCAGCGACCCGGGCTTGCCGATCCAGAAGCCGTCGAGGTTGACGCTCACCGTGCCCTCCTTGCTGCTGTGGCCAGGTCCTGCGTCATCGCGCGAGAGGACGGGTACATGGGTCGCGCGGCCATCGCGTCCGCCAGCGCCTCGACGTCGAAGTCGGTCAGGGTGCGACCCTCCGGCGCCTCGATGCGCTGCGTCGGCAGAGCGGTGGGCTGCACGCTCACAGGGATCGACGCGCCCGCGAAGAGCGTCGCGTCAGGGACGGCGAGCATCCGCGACATGGCGCGCTCCGTAGCTCCCGCCATGGATTCGATGCCCAAGATGAGGCCCTCGCCCGTGAAGACACCGAGCTCCTTGAAGACCTTCGACGGGGATGCGATGCCCAGCGTGCGCTTGGCCGCCTGGATCGCGCGGCTGCACATGTCGACGATGACGCTGCCGACCTTGCCGCCGGACCACAGCAGGCCCCAGACGATGCCCTCGACGATGTACTTCCCGAGGTCGCTCAGGGATGCGGACAGGACCATCTTCGCGACTGCCAGGCCACTGGAGATCAGCGTGGTCACCGCGGACCCGAGGAGGGACAGCGGCGCGGTCACAGCGCTCTTGAAGTTGGCGCCGATCGCCGCTCCGGCCTCGACGGCCAGGTGAGCGTGGCCTGTGAAGGCGCCCTTGATCAGGCCGGCGATCTTCGACCCCAGCCCCGTGAAGGCCTCCACCGCCTTGCGGTGCACCGCGAAGAAGAGGTCGACGAGCAGATCGAGGCCCACCTTGCCGGCGAGGTGCGACAGGGAGCCGAGGTTCTGGAAGAGCCCGACGACGACCTGCGTCGAGCCGCGCACGATGGTGGCCAGCCCGCTCATCAGGCCCGAGAAGTCGCCCTTGGTCAGCGCGACGAAGGAGTCGATGGCGCCGTCGATCAGCGTCAGCAGGCCCTGGATGATGTTCAGCACGCCCGTGAATGCGTTGCGGCTGTACGTCTTGATGTCCTCGCCCCAGCGATTCCACACGTACTTCACTACGATGATGAAGCCCTCGATGGCCTGCTGGATGAGGCCCAGGACCCGCACCGCGGTGTCCTGTACGTGCTGCCAGGTCTCGGCGATGGCAGGGTCGGCCTTCACCTGGTCCCACAGCTCGGTCAGGATGGGTGAGATCGTTGCCCACGCCTCGCTCAGGGCCCCGCCGATGGCGGAGACGGCAGTGCGGACGGACTCGCTCTTGGCGTAGAGCAGCGCGAAGCCGCCCGCGAGGAGCGCAACTGCGCCGATGGCCAGCAGGACCGGCCAGCCAAGGAGCGACAGCGCCCCGCCGATCGCGGAGATCGCGCCACCGAGGATGCTCGCGACCGACGAGACCGCGACGAGAGGGCCGATGAGGGCCATCGCCGCGGCAATCGCGGTCTGAGCCTTCGGGTCGAGGTCCGAGAACCAGTCCGCGACGTCCGCGATGATCGGGAGCACCTTCTCGCCGATGGGCGCGAAGGCCTTGATGAGATTCCCTACGCCGCGGATGATCGACCCGAGGGAGGAGGAGATCGACGGCCCGTTCTTCTTGAACCAGCGCACGAACTTCGACAGGGACCCGTCCTTGTCCGTGGCCCAGTCGCGGAAGGACTGCGCCATGTCCTCGGTGCCGTCGATGATCATGTCGACGATCGGGCGGAACGCGACGTAGAGGCCCGCGAACCCGCCAGTGACGTCGCCCATGATCCGGCCGAAGGTGCGAATGTCGTCGGGCGCCTTCTTGCCGAAGAGCTTGAAGAAGTCCTGCCACACCTTGTCGCCCAGGGCGCGGCCGGCGGACTCGACGACGTCACCCATCGCCTTCGCGATCTCGGGGAGCGCGTCGCGCAGTGGCTTCAGGTTCTTCCCGGCCTCCTCCATGCCCTTCTGCAGCCCGGGCAGAAAGCCCTTCGCGGCCTCGTCGCGCAGGGCCTTCAGCGCCGGACGCAGGGACAGCAGGTACTTCACGAAGCGGCGGGCCTCGGGGGAGAGCCCGGCCATGGCCTCCGCGGCCTTGTTGGCGGCGCTCGAGGCGCCCCCAGCGGCCTCGGACTGCTGCCGGTACGCGGCGGCGAGCGCGCGCTGCGCGGAGGCCACCGACGAGGCGGACTGGCGCGCTGTCTCCTTCTGCGCCTCCAGCGCCTCGCTGACGCGCCTTTGGGCGTCGTCGATGTCGCGGGCGTTGTCCTGCGCGACGCGCGCCTGGTCGCGCTGCGCCTTGGTCAACGCCCGCTGCGCCTTCGCGACGTCGCGGGCAGAGTCCTGCGCCTGCCGCGCACCGTCGCGGCGCGCGTCGTTCAGGTCGCGCTGGGAGTCGGTCACGGCGCGCTGCGCGTCGGCTACGCGCCGCTCAGCGTCGGCGATCTGCTGCGCGCCGTCCCGGGCGGCCTTGGCCACGTCCCGCTCGGCGTCGGCGACCTCGCGGCGAGCCTTGGCCGTGTCCTTCGACGCCTCGTTCTGCGCGCGGATCGCGTCCGTGAGGCGGGACTGCGCGTCGCGGACCTCGTCGGACCCGTTGACGCCGACCTTGTCGGCCTTCGCCTTGTCCTTCGCCAGACGCGCGTTCTCTTGCCGAATCTCATCCAGCTGAGCCTGCGCCCGGTCCACGTCCAGCCACGCCTGCGCGCGGTCGAGGCCGGACATGCCGCCCTTCGACAGCGCCTGCCGGGCCCGCTGCAGCTGCAGGATCGCCTGCCGCTCAGACAGCGCCCCGTCACGCGCGCGGTCCTCGAGATCCTCCAGCGAGCGGCGCGCGTCCTCGCGGGCGTCGGTGAGGGCCTCCTGCGCGGCCTTCGCCGACTCCGCGGCTCGCCGCTCGCGCTCCTGGGCGCCGTTGTAGCGGTCGATCGCGGCCGTGACCCGCTCCTGAGCGGCCTGCATCGAGTCCGCAGCGGCGCGGCGCGCGTCGGCCAGGGCCCGGACAGCGTCGGCCGCGGCGCGCTGAGCCTCGACGACGCCGCGCTCGGCCGACTCGATCGCGCGAGCGGACTGCTCGGCGGCACGAGCGGCGCCGCGACGGGCGTCCGCGAGACCCTCTTCCGCGTTGCGGACCGCCTCGGCCGCCTGCTCCGTCGCGAGGGCAGCGGCACGGCGAGCGTCCACGACGCCACGCTGCGCATCCGAGACCGCGCGAGCAGCACGGACCGATGCGGCAGCAGCGGATGCTTCCGCGTCCGCGAGTCCGGCCTGTGCGTTGACGATCGCGTCGGCCGCCGCCGCGCGCGAGTTGGCCGACGACGTCGCCGCCGTCGCCGCCTGATCCTCCGCGGCGATCGTGCTCTTGACGGCGTCCACGACGCCACCGAGAGCAAAGGCGACCGCACCGGCGCCAGCGACCGCAGAAAGCGCCCCGAAGGCGATGCCGCCGAACGCCCCGGCCGCGGCGCCCGCGATCGGCACCAGCGCCGGCACGACCGACACGAGAGCGCCCACGAGGCCAGTGACCGCGGACCGGGCACCGGACGAGTCGGACCCGATCCGGGACAGGCCCGACGTGTCCACCCGCAGCGCGTTCGACAGGCTGTTGGTGTCGACGCGCACTGGGATCTCGACCGGGTGCATCCGCGCCTGCGCCTGCAGGCGCGCGAGCTCGCCGCGCAGCTCCGCGCGCATCGCAGCGGCCTCGCCGAGGTCGACGGGGACGTTGACGTCCATCGCGTCGGCCTGGGACTTCAGCCGCTGCACTGTCGCCGCGAGCTCGCGCCGCGCACGCTCGCCGTCGACCGTGGCCGGGATCTTCGCCTCGATGGCGCGAGCGGCCCGGTCGACGTCAGCCTTCAGCCGCGACGCGAACCCGAGCGACTCAGGCTCCATCGGGACCTTGACCTTGGTCGCCTGCTCAGCCTGACGCGCCGCAGCCGACACGCCTCGCAGCAGCCCCGCGGCGGCGCCGGAGGAGACCGGGACCTTGACGTTGGTCGCCTTCTCCGCCGCTGCTGCCGCAGAGCGCACCGACTGCAACAGGCCCGCCTGGTCGCCAGCGTTCAGCGGGACGTTGATGTTGGCCGCGGACTGCGCGGCCTTCGCCGCCGTCGACACCTGCTGCCGCAGACGGTCTGCGTCCACCGTCGCCGGGATCTCTGCCTTGACGCCCGCCGTGGCCTGAGCCGCGGACTGACGGACCTCTTGGACGAGGCCCTTCGTGTCCGCGACGACCCGGATGCTCGCCTCGAGCTGGTGCTCCACCCGCGCGAGGAACTTGCGCAGGCTCGGCAGGAACTTGCTCGTGTCGGGGATGACGAGCACGCCGACGCGGTCGACGATGTGGGCATCAGGACCGGCCACGGGTCACCTCCTGTGCGCGATGCGGGACGCGCCCTTGGGGCGCTCTGGCTTCGGGCGAGGCGCCTTCGGTGCCTTCTTGCCCTTGGGGGTGCTCTTCGCGGCCTCCAGGTCCCACAGGTCCCGGATCGCGTTGGCCGTGGCCGGGTCGTCCTCGTAGAAGCCGACCCACGCCGGGGGCTTGCGTTCGTCGTCTCCGCCGATCACCGGGTCGGCGCGCATCATGGCCTTGGTCGCCGACGACAGCGGCAGAGCGTTGATGAGCACCAGCGCCTCGCCGGGGTCGCGTCGACCTGCGAGGTAGTCGACGAGATCGCGGCCGTAGAAGCGGACGAAGTCGGCCCGCAGGCCCTCGCCGTAGCGGTCTACGAGGTCGGCGAGGGCTGCGCTTCCCCCGGGTTCATCTCGTTCATGTACCAGCCGAAGAGCTGGCCGATGTCACCGTCCGTGGCCTGCGAGCACCACCGCCGGTAGGCGGCGCCGGCGCCGGGGACGACGACGATGGCCATCGCCTCCTCCATGCACGCGAGCATCTCGTAGGCGTCGGCCGCGTCGGCCATGCTCACGCCAGGGCCGTCGCCCTCGGCCTTGGCCTGCATCTGCTCGGCCTGCGCGAGGTTGATGGAGCGGATCGCCTGGAAGAAGTCGGCGCGGGTACGCCGGGGCAGGCCGGCGGCAGGGATGAAGGACGGGGAGCCCTCCGGCTTCTCCGTCTTCTCGCGCACGTCCTCGGCGAGGAGTGCGGCGGCCATGCCGGGCGCCTCGTCGGGCTCGGCCGTCGCGGGGGCGGCCTTCGCGGCGTAGGTGGGCGGGGGCGGGGTGGTGATGTTCTCGGACATAGGTGAGCGGACCTTTCGTGACGTGATCGGTGAGCGGGCCGAAGGTCGAACCCCCTCCCGGCCCTGGCCCGCTCAGGTGAGGGCCGGGAGGGGAGTTTGGGGTCAGGGCGTGGGGGTGCCGAACCCGGCGCCGATCCACGCGCGAGGACCCTTGGCGGACGGGTGCTGCTCTTCGGAGAACCGCAGCGGGATCTCGCTGTAGTTGTCCGTGGCGTGGCTGATGCCGTCCGCGGCGCGGATCGCGACCTGCGGGTTGTACATGCCGCGCACCTGCCCGTCGCGCTTGTCGACGAAGATCGTCAGCGCACTGGACTTGGTCGGCACGGGGGACTTCGGCGTCCAGAAGATGTCCGCCTCGGTCGCGTCGCCGCCACCGCTGTAGAGCGACATGGTGTCGTTGTCGAACTGCAGCGCGTTGACCGTGTACGACTGCGACACGGACTCGGCGATGCTGTCGGCGTTGGGGACCCACCAGGTGCTCAGGAAGGTGACGTCGCCGCCCTCGAACTCCGTCTCGGGCAGGTTCTCGGCGGACGTGTCGCCGAAGGGCGCGAAGCCGGTCGGGAACGTGGCGGGGTCGGCGACGAAGGCCGTCAGGGCCGCCAGGGTCGGGGCAGGTGCGTTGACGGCGCCGAGCAGGACGACGCCGCGCCCTGCGACCAGCGCGTGCTGGGTGTTCAGAGTTCCGGGCATGGTGGTATGCCTCCTCGGGCATTGGGGTGATGGGAGTGGCGAGCGGGCCACCCGACCCGAAGCGGGCCGGAGACTGTGGGTGGGGTGCTACTGGCGGATCGACGCGCGGACCGGGCCCTCGAAGCGCCACACGCCGTCAACGCCGGAAGGGACCACGACGGGCAGCGCCGACGTGTCCGCGAAGTTGATGCGCGGGTCGCCGCCGAGCCACGCCGAGCGGATCGCGTCCCCAGCCTCGAGCCACAGCCGACGAGCTGCGCCGCGAGTAGGCGCCCACGACGACATCGAGTACGCGGCGTTCTCGAAGTCGCCGGCAGCGCGAGTGCCGGGCAGTGGCTCGAGCAGCACGAATGGGACGGACGAGAAGGGGAACTTCTCGATGTCGACGAGGGCCGTGATGCCCGCGTCGCGCAGGACGCCCAGCATGTTCTTGTCGGCGTCCACGTCAGACCCTCGCCGCGCGACCCATGATGTGCAGGCCCTCCACGCGGGTCGGCGTCCAGTCGCCAGACGGGCTCGCGGGCGCCCGCGTGAAGTGGCCGAGCTCGAGCGACAGCGGAGCCGGGCCCGTCAGGTACACGAGGCGGTCCGGGCCACGCTTGCGCGAGCGGATGCGGTGACCGCCCGGGCGGTCATGCTGCGCGAAGAGCGTCTTGGCGCGCTCCTCGACCGTGTCCGCGTTCTCCTTTACCGCGGCCTGGACGCCCGGCATCATCGCCAGCGTCTTGTGCATGCGCTTGTCGCTGACCACGTCAGGCCCCCTGGGAGAGCGCGCGGATGACCACGCGGTTGTGTCGGGTGCGAAGGGAGCGGCCCTGCACGGTCGGCTCCCCGACGACCTCCCAGCGTCGGCCGAGGGCCACGACGTGCGCGCCGGCGCCCGTCGGCAGGTCGCGGCGCGTGGTGAAGCGGTACATGACGCGGACCGGGCCGCCGGCAGTGACGCCCGCGCGGGACGTGATCGCCGCGGCCTCGTCGGACGAGAGGCGCTGTAGCTCCACGCGCAGGGGGATCGGGTCGCCGAAGCCGACGACGTCCTCGCCGTACTCGCCCTCGACGACGACCTGGGGCAGGTAGTCGACCGCGTCCGGGCCGGAGTCCAGCAGCATCAGGCCCAGCCTCGAGGTGAGGGGTGTAGACGGACCACGCTCAGGCGCCCACCTGGGCGCTTGATCCCGAAGAGCTCGAGGACGTTCGCGGGCCACCAGAAGCGGCCGGGCGTCCCGTCGGGCAGGTCGTAGCGTCGGTAGGAGTAGGCGTCGTCCGTCTCGGACTGGTACCGGTCGGGGTTGATCGCGTCCTCGCGGACGGCGTCGACCAAGGTGTCCTTGATGAGCTCGCCGTCGTGGCCTGCGAGGTCGCCGACGAGCAGGGTCAGCTCGCGCTCAGCGCGGCGCAGGAGGCCCTGCACGCGTGACCACTGCTCGGGGGTGAGGGTGAGGCCAGCGTCGGCCTGGAACTCGGTCTGTGTGATTCTCTGCACCGCGCCGCCCTCCCTGAGGTGTTGGGGGTGCGAGCAGGGCGGCCACCCGTAGGTGGCGCGCCCTGCTCGCTATTCAGTTGTCGTCGTCGGCGTTGAGGGCCGCGACGAGGTCCGCCTTCCTCCCGTCGGACGGGACCAGGTCGGCCTCCTCTCGGCCCTCGTTGCGGGACTCGATCTCGGCGCGCAGGTCAGC
Source organism: Janibacter terrae (assembly GCF_039636765.1). Lineage (NCBI taxonomy): Bacteria > Bacillati > Actinomycetota > Actinomycetes > Micrococcales > Intrasporangiaceae > Janibacter > Janibacter terrae. The sequence goes on along the minus strand of NZ_CP144167.1, from coordinate 2,854,725 downwards.
CACGGTCATCGACTCGTAGCCACCCTCCTCGCCCTGGTCGTCGGCGTCGACGAGGTGGTCGCCCACCTGCGAGACGGCCCACTCGGGGACCTCCTCGCCGGCGTTGAGCACGACGACCTCGCCCGTGTCGGACTTGCGGACCAGCGTGTTCTGGCTGACCGTCGCCATCAGAGAACCTTCACGGCCATCGCGAGGTTCATGTTGGCGCCCACCGGCAGCGAGATGCTGTCCGCGTAGGTGTGCCGGATCGGCGGGATGCCCTCGTGGGTGAAGGCCGCCGCGACGATGCCGGGCTGCTCGCTCTCTGCGATCTCCCACTCCGGCTCGGACGACGCGAGGGTCTGACCCCAGAACGTCGCACCGAGCTCCGAGTCGCCGCCGTTGGGGTCGACGGCCTCCGGCAGGAAGAGGACTCGGTCGTCGGGGATGACCTTGCCCCCCTTGGTGCTGCGGTCGTAGACCTCGAGCGACGGGAGGCCGGCGCCCGCGAGGATGCCCTCCACGTCACCGCGGGTCGCACGCCGGCGGATGGTGCCGCCGTCGAAGACGGTGGCGAACTCGTCGCCGCTCGCGAGGGCCCGCAGGACGCGCGTCGAGATGAGCATGGTGGCCGGAGCGACACCGTTCGTCTGGGTGTAGTGATCCACCCAGGTCTCGAGCTGCGAGAGGCGGGCGGCGGCCGTGGTGCCCCACAGGGTCGACGCCGTGATGCCGAGAGACGGGTTGCGCCCGAAGTCGGCCTCGTCGGCGTAGTTGTCCTGGGCGATGACCGCCTTGCCAGTGACGAGCACGGAGCCGCGCTGGCGCTCCACCCGGTCAGCGATCGCGAAGACCGCGTTGCGGGTGCTGTCGAGCAGGATGCGCTGGCGCACCTCGTCGTCGGCGCTGCGCAGGCGCAGCTGGTCGCGCTCGGAGATCATGCCCTGCTGGCTGAGCGCCGGCAGGTCCACCGTGCGGCGCTTGCCCGTGGGGCCCTCACCGAACTCGGGCTCGGCGTCGAAGGCGCGGTAGCGCGCCTCCTCCACGAGACCGTTCTGCCCGACCATGAACCGCACGACGGTGTCGGCGACCTCACGGTTGGGCAGCCAGCGAGCGAGGGAGCCCTTGTTGGCCTCGTACTCCTGCAGCGAGCGGCGGGCGAACCCGGAGAGGGTCTCCGGGTCGATGACGTCAGTCCAGAGGCGTGCCATCAGGCGTCACTCCCAACGAAGGTGAAGGAGCCGGTGCTGCCCGTGGCGGTGGTGATCGCGACGGGGAGGTTGGCTCGGCGGATGAGGCCGTGGCGGATGACCGGCACGGCGAACTTGGCCTGACCGTCGACCGGCTGGTTGAACAGCACGAAGCCAAGCACCTCTCCGGCGGCGTCGGTCCACGGCTTGAGGTTGGCCTCGTCGGCGCAGTTGACCGCCAGGCCGGACGGGACGTGCCCGTCGGGGTAGTGCGTGCCGGCCGTGAAGTTGGCCGTCACGAAGGTGGAGGTGCGAGCGTTGTCCGTGCCGTGGTTGGACCCGAGCCAGGACTGGTTGCCCGCACCGAAAGTCTCATCCTTGACGCGCATGGATGACTCCGTTCTGTGAGGTTGGGTGGTTACTTCTTGGTGCCGTAGTGCTTCTCGTAGAGGTCGTCACCAGACGGCTTCTGCGATCCGCCTCCGCGGCGGTCCTGGCCCGTGCCGGGCCACTTGGTGGTGCTCGCCGTGCCGGCGTAGCGGTCGACTCGCGCCAGGAGGCGCTCGTCATCGACCTGCCCTTCGTCGTTGACGAAGACGGACAGGTTGGTCTCTGCGACGAAGGAGGCGATCTCTTCGTCCTTCACGCCGCGAGCTCGCAGGGCCATGCGCGCCATCGCGGCAGTGGTCTCCTGCTGCACCTCGGCGCGGGTCGCGGCCCGGGCCTGCTCGGCGGCTTCACGGACGGCCCTGTCCTTCTCGGACTCGTTGGCGCGCTCGATCTCGTCGAGGCGCTCCGCCTTGGCCTTGATCGCGTCGTAGTCGCTGCGCTCGTTGGCGCGCTGCTCGTGCTTGCGCGCCTTGTCCTTCCAGTACGCCTCGCGCTGCTCGACGCTCATCTCGGACAGGGGGGTGTCCGCGGGGAAGCCCTTGTCCGCCGGCGGCGTCGGCTGCTCTTCGGGTGGCGTCTCCTGCGACCCGCCGTCGCTGGGCTCTTCGACCATGCGCAGGTCGCCGAAGATGCTGCGGTGGGCGGCGAGCAGGCGGTCGATCGCTCCGGGGGTGGACAGGTCGGTCGGGAAGGTGGGGGCACTCATCGGGCCTCCTCCACTGCAGTGTTGGCGGCTCGCTGCCACGTCCCGCGCGCGAAGCAGACCGAGTCGTCTCCGTCGTCGTGGCAGAAGATGTGGAGGTCGCCCTCTTGGCTTACCTCGTAGGTGAGAGGCCCGGTGTAGTGGGTCTGCAACTGCGTGCCGTCGCCCTTCGTCCAGTCCACCTCGATGCGCCGGTCGGCGCGGGCAGGCTCGGGCGCGTCCAGCGGCTCGGGGTTCGGGTCGCGCTCCCTGGCGGACTGCGCGAGCGCGTCGATGCGCGCCTGGGTCATCTCGGGCATGGGGGTGTTCCTCCGTGTCGGAAGGGGGTGGTCGCCCGTGACGGGCGCTTGCCGCCCACGCGGGCGGAAGTCAGGTGAATCAGGCCGCGCGCTTGCGCAGGCGCTCCAGCAGACGGCGCTCGTGCTTGAGCGCCATCGCCACGTCCTCGCCTCGAGCCGCACGCTCCTCGAGGCGCGCGATCGCGCGCTCTACGGCCACTGCCTGGCGCCGCGCCATCTCGCGTGGGTCCATGCGGGTGCCGGTGTCCTTCGCGACCTCCGCGGGGGTGCGCACGTCAGCTCCCCGAGGCGACAGGACCGGGCCCAGCTCGCCGTGCTCCGTGACCTTCCAGCGCGTCGCCTTCAGGTCGGCGGCCGCAGTCGACCCGGCGGCCTCGTACAGGTCGCCGAGGGACAGGTTGTTGAGGGAGTTGCCGGGGTCGACGCTCTTCGTGACCTCGGCGACTGTGCACTTGCAGCGGTCGTGCACCGGCAGCAGCTTCCCCGGCCGGTAGATGCGGTCCGACGCCGCGATGCACAGCCCGCACGTCCCACCGGCCGAGAGTTCGGGATGGATCACTCGACGCTGGCCCGTCACCCAGGGCGTCTTCACGCTGTGCTGAGCCGCCGCCTGCCGTACCGCGAGCGTCAGGTCGTCTTCCGCGATCGACACGGCGCGCTCGACCGCCTGCGCGAGGGCGTACTCCGCCGTCTCGCCGCTGGCGATCGCCAGCCGGTATGCCTTGAGGGGGCGGTCCCACACGCGCGCCGGGTCAACGCCGCGAGGGTGGTCCGCCAAGCGCATCCTCCCGGGCGACGGGCGCTCGCCCGACTCCTGCAGGGCCGCATCCAGATACGCCCACGTCAGGTCCGCCGTCGCCTGCTGCGCCGCGCGCACCGACGCCGCCAGGGACTCGGCCACGAGGGGCGCCGCGTCGCCGTAGAAGTCGTCGTTGGACAGCGACCGCAGGTAGCGCTCCACGAGCGCGAGCAGCTGCTCGCGGAGGCGATCCCGACCGACCGTGTGACGGTCGACCAGGTACAGGTCACGCTCCGCTGACACCGGATCCGCCCGGGGCCTGGAAGAAGATGTCGCGCCCGCGGGCCGCGTTCAAGCGAGGGAGGTCCGACGGGCGCTTCTGCAGCACGTCCAGCACGAGCTCGTCGAACGGGACCTTGCCGTACAGCGACGAGAACGCCTGCGACTTCTCCGTGATGCTGTACCGCTCCACCGGGGCCCAGATCGTGCGGATCTTCGCTGCGTTCGACCGCTGCGAGTCGTCCATGATCTCGAAGCACATCGACATCACCTTCGACAGTGCGACGTCCACCCGGTGCCGGCGGTCCTCGATCAGGGCCAGAAAGCCCTCGTTGGCCCGCTCGGATCCCGTCGCGGACTGGTTCTGCGAGCCCGGGAGCAGCTGCCAGATCGGCGTCTTCGTCGTCGCCGACAAAGCCTTCACGTCATCCTCGGTCATCGAACGCACGGACGTCAGGTCCGCCTGCGCCGACTCCCACAGCTTCGTCCCGGGAGGCATGAGCCACAGCGCGTCCGGGCCAGAGGTGAAGTCGCCGGGATCGACCTCGACGTCGACCTCGTGCGCGTCGCCGTCCTTCGGCATGGCCTGCTCGATGGCGCGCTGGCGGTGGGCCTGCAGCTTCGTCAGGACCATCCGCGTGAACATCGTGTCGTTGATGCGCGTCAGGACATCGAGGTGCCGCTCGAACTCGCCGACGCCGAGATAGTTGGGGATCTCGACGATCGGGAACCTCGGCAGGTTCTCCGGCTCGCTCCACGACCACCCGGTGCGGCTCTTGCGCGCCACGCGCTGGTAGCCGGGCCGGCCGTTGGCCCGGGGCCGGTACAGCCACAGCTCGTGCTCGCCCGTCCAGTCGTCCACGACCAGCCGCAGGCCGGCACGCGGGCGACCCGCGTAGTCAGACGCGACGATCGTCGACAGCGGGGACTCCCGCGTCACAATCGCCTTGCCCTCCTCCTGCAGGTCCGGGCCCACCATGAGGTAGCCCACCGACAGGCCGCACATGTCCTGCACGGCCTCTGAGACGCGGTTGCGCAGGTCCGTGTGGACCGCGAGCTCCTCCGCGACCTGATCGCCGTCCGTGTCCTCGCCCTCGGCGGCCCCCGTGCGCCACCCGAGTGCCACGATGCGCTCCGTGCGGCTGCTGACGACCAGCTCGGCGTAGTTCGTGCGCGACGTGCGCAGGAAGTGCTGCCACGCCGCGACATACCCCTCGTCCGCGCCTATCGGCAGCGGTGGCTCAGACCGGAGCCACCCGTCCAGAAGGGCCAACCCGGGGCGCGTGCCCGCCTTGTTCGACAGTGACGCCCGATTCCAGCCAGCGCCACGGTTGCGATCGTGGATCGCCTTCGACAGACGACGCACCCACCACTCGTCGGAGTCCACAACATCAGAGCCGGGGAGGGCGATGGTCGACATCTGGCCTCCTCTCAGCGCAGGCGCTTGGCCCTGTAAGTCTTGGTCTCCCGCTCACGGCCGGCACCCTTGGCGAGCGCGTCCAGGTAGGCGCGCCAAGAGAGGCACCCGGCCATAGCGAAGTCGAACTTTCGATCTGGGTGGAGCTTCTGCAGCACGAAGAGCCGCTGGCCTTCGTCGTCGTGCAGCTGCGTGTCCTTGCGGCCCGCGTTGCCGATGTGCAGCCCGAACGTGGTCTCTTTCGCCTCGTCGCGGCCCTGCTCCCACGACACGGCCCCGGTCGCCATCGCGTCCCGGTAGGCGCGCACTGCGTAGGCCATGCGCTTGACGTTGTTGGTCCACCACTCTTCCCACGCGCCGTACCGGCCGGCGTAGGCGCCGACGGTCTCGGTCCAGTGGGGAGGGTCGGCGTAGACCTTCATGACCTTGAACCGATCGTGCATGGCTTCCACGGCCGCGGTGACCTCGATCTCGTCGATCTCCCACTCGGAGTCGACCGTGAGATCCCGCGGACGCTCCCACCCTGCCCACAGGCACTGCTTGCCCGTCGCGAGCTCGGTCAAGACGATGCCCGTCGAGTCCCGGAAACGCGCGCCGTCGAAGCCAGCGACGACCTTCGCACCGTCAGGGATCAGCACGTCGCTGCCCAGCTCCCGCCAGCGCTTCACGTCGAAGGCCTGCGCGCCGGACTTCACCCACCGGTTCAGCCACACACGCTCGAGGTAGGCCGCGTCAGCGCCGGGCCGGTCCCACTTCGACGCGATCTCGTCGAACTGGCCGGGGCCCCACTCGCCGGCGGGGCCGGTCGCCTCAGCGACGGCCTTGATCCGTTCGGCCTTGTCCGTCAGGTCTCGCTTCGGGTCGTCGTCGGTGCGGTAGAGGTAGAACAGGTCTGGCCGCTCCACCAGGCCGTCCCGGATCGCCAGGGCCTCCTCGTGGAGATCCTCGGCCACGGACCCCTGCCCCAGTTCGCCCGCGGTGCCCACGTACAGCGACCACGGGTCGTCCAGCGGCCGCTTCGGTAGGTTCGCGTCCATCGCCGTGTGCGCGTCCTTTTGGCGCGGCAGGTACAGGCGGTGCGGCTCATCGAAGCAATTCAGCGTCGTCCGCGCGCCGTCTCGAGCGCCGGGAGAGTTGGCGAGCGCTGCGGCCTGACCGTCGGCGCGACCGTTCTCGTCGAGCCGGAAGATCTGATCCTTCTGGCTGTCGAACAGACCCGCGTCGGGACCGTTGTCGATCATGTACTTCAGCGCGCCGAAGGCCAGCTCTTCGACCTGTTCTGCCGTGACCGCCAGCATCGGGATGTACGGCGAGCGCACCGGACGCCCGACCGGGTCGCCGTTGGCGTCCCACCCGTCGAATCGACTCGGCCCATCCGGGTGGAGTTCGACCAGCGCGATGACGGCTTGCTTCTCCGTCTTAGCCAGGCCCTTGCGGACGCTCAGCCCGACGCGCTTGAACCGTCGCCGGCCCTCCCAGGGGTGACCCTTCGGGTACACCTCGAAGGCGCGGTAGAGGAAGGCCCGGAACTCAGGGTCGATGACGTATGACTCGCCCTGCAGCGACCCTGGACCGTAGATCGCGACGTCCTCGATGAAGTCGCACACCTCTCCGCCAAGGGTGGGCCACGGCTCCTCGTCCATCGGAGGGACGGCCAGCAGGCCCACGGGGTCAGCTCACAGCAGACAGGCCCGAGCGAGGGTCACCCTCGCTGGGGCCCTTGGGCTTCGTCGACCGCTCCCGGCGACGACGACCCTTGTCCTCGACCTCCTCGACACGCTCCACCTCGGCCTTGAGGCTCAGCAGCGTCAGTGGCGTCAGGCCGAACTCCTTGGCTCGGATGCGCGCCTCCTTGGCCGCGTCCAGGTCGCCCTGCTCGCCCTTGACGTTCCACCGGACGAACTGCGACAGCATCCGCGCGAAGGCGTCGCTCGCGTCCCACATCGTGGCCTGCGGCGTCGACCACAGCAGTGTCCACAGGTCGATCTCGAAGTCCGTCTGCTGCTCGATCTGCAGCGACAGGATCGCCGACACCTGCTCAGCCTGCGCCAGTTGGCGACGCAGTCGGCCCTTCGTGCGACCGTCCTCCGCCTCCTCGATCTCAGCGACCAGAGAGGAGATCTTGTCGTCCGCAAGCTCCTTGCGCGCCGTCCGCTCCGTGTCCGGCAGCAGCGGCCACGCGGGCGCCTTCCCCTTGCGGCCAGCAGACGGCAGTGTCGTCAAGCTCGCCGAGTTGGTGCGAGCCCTCCGGCTCGAGTGCTTGGGTGCAGGACCAGGCATGTCGGTACCTCCCGTGTCGGGAAAATGGCGCCCGTGGCGGGCTGGGAATGACCACCAGAGGGGAACTCCCGATCCCGTAGCCGTGGGAATCCACAGAACTTGCCGGTCAACTGAAAGAGGCCGGGGGAGGGGGTGGTGGAGGGCCCTTCCAGTTCGCGAACGCTCGGTTGCAGCGGTTCGCGTGCTCGGGTCCGCGGGTGATCGAACGGTCCTCGTCGTCGTGCCCGAGGTCCCATGGTTCGTGTGGCTGGATGGGCTCCTTGCATCGCCAGCACAGGACGGTGCCGGCCGCGACCTTCGGGGCCCACGCGGCGCGGAGCCGTTGGTGCTTGGCGCCGTAGCCGCGAGTGGTGGTGCTTCCGCGGCGGTTGGCCATGCGCTTTTGGTAGTCGCGTTCGTGGGTGGGGCAGTAAGCGATGCCACCTCGGACGCGTTCGGTGCAGTCGATGTGGCCGCACTGCTTGGGCGCTCGCGGCATCAGCCTGGGCCGATGCGCTTGCCGCGGGGTGGCTTGCCCTTGCGGACGCGGTTGCGGTCGTCGCCGGGCCAGAAGCCGTAGCGGAGGTGGAACCATGTCGCGGCGGTGCGCTTGGCCTTCTCGATGGGCATGTACTTGGCGAGGTGCTTGAGCAGGTCGGTGAAGGTGTCCCACTTCGCAGCGCCGGGGCCGACGAGCCAGTAGGCCTTGAGCCGGGCGCCGTCGTCGCCCGTGGGGTTCGGGTCCGCCATGGTCGCCTCTCGTCGGGTGGGGTGGGGCGCTAGGCTCCGGGCACTGTCGTCTCGAGGGGGAGCCATGTCCAGGTCAGTCGCTGTGCTCGTCGCGCTGTCGTTGCCGCTGCTGGCCGCGTGTAGCGGCGACTCGGGTGGCGCGGGCGAGCAGTCGTCGGCGAGCTCTGCGCCGAAGACGCTCGATGCCGCTCAGGCTTCCGCTCAGGAGTGGGCCGATCGCATCCAGTCGGAGGACTACGCGGGGGCGTGGGATCTGATGGCGCGGGAGTACCGGGTGGGCGTGAAGCGGGACGACTTCGTGGCGTACTCGCAGGAGTGCACGTTGTCGGGGCCGGAGATCACGGCGACGGGGGTGCGGCTCGAGGGCGACGAGGCTGTGGTGCGGCTCGAGGTGGCGGGGATCAAGCAGTCGCGCTCGATGGTTTACGAGGCTGGGACTTGGCTCCTGAAGCCGTCTGAGGTGGGCCGCCAGGACATCGGGAAGAGCGCGGAGCAGATGATCGCTGACGCGAAGGCGTCGGGCGGTTGCGCGGGCGGTTCCTGATGGCTGGCGACCGCCCCCGGACGTGCGAAGACGCCCCGACTCGGTGAGGAGTGGGGGCGTCTTCGTGAGGGCATACCTCGTCAGGGGCTATCTTCACATATCTCGAGCCGTGCGGCCAACCTGTCCAGTTCGGCGTGTCGGCGCTTGCTCGTCACGCGGTGCTTGGCCTCGATCACGTCAGCCTCGCGGAACCTGAGCGGCTTGGACCCGGGCATCACTGGCTCCAGCAGCCCACGCTCTCGCCACGACAGGATCAGGCGCGGCTCGACGCCCACCCGTCGCGCTGCCTCTTCGGTCGTGAGGATCACCCGGCCCGCCTCTCCTCGTTGAGGATGCGGACCCAGGCCCAGTAGCGGTCCTCCTCGATGTGGGCCGGGCACATCGTGCACGAGACGAAGTCGTCGCCGCCGTACCTAACCAGCCCCATCCTGTGGCACTCGGGGCACTCGATCCCGTCGAGCACCGCGGTCTCCTGGCGCCACGGGGCCAGTGCGTGCGCCCGGCTCATCATCTCCCCGAGCTCGCCGTACAGATCGCCGATGCCGGGGTCGTACTCGAAGCGCCCAACCTGAGCCAGCAGCCACCGTGCGCCCGGTGCGAGGACGTACCGGGGCGGTGGCGGCGTCCACACGTACTCGGGCCGCTCCGTGTTGCGCATCCCGAGGCGCATGCGTCCGTGCCGACCGTTGAGGCGCTCGTGGGTCGTGAGCGCCCTCTCCGGGCCGGCTGCGTCGTAACGCTCGACCAGCTCCTCGATCTGGATGCTGATCCAGTCCTCGAGCTCCTGCGCGACGTCGATGGCGGCCAAGCGCACCGGCTCGCCCTCGGCGACGGCGTGCGGGGTGCCCTTGGCGTAGAGGCCGCTGGGGTAGCCCTGCCCGCTGTCGGTGCGCCACGTCGTGACGATCTTGGCATTGGTCTCGACGATGTCCGGCAGGGAGTTGGGTGACGCCTTGCCGGTCACGAGGCGCAGGAGGTGCACCTGCGCCGGCACGTCAGCCAGCCACTGCACGAGACGGCGGTGGCAGCTGTGGCACAGGTGCCCGTGCTCGGCGGGACGGGGGAGGCACCCGTCACAGGTGTCGCGGTCCTCGCAGTCGGTGACGTGCTGCCGGGCCTGGGTGCAGCCGCGCACGCACGGGGTGAGGGGGGTCTCGGTGGTCACGGGCTCTCCTCGGGCAGGGTCACGAGCTGCTTGCAGGTGCAGCAGCGTGTGAGGGGCTCGGTGGATGGGATGACGTAGGGGCCGTGGACGGTGATGGCTGGCGCGGTGTAGGTGGCGGCGTGCTCGCAGGTGTCAGCCATGGGCCACCTCGCCGTCGATGTCGTCCATGACGCGCTCACAGTCGGCGATGCGCTCCCGGGCCTCGCTGTCGTGCCACAGGGCGATGCACACGGGGCCGACGACGATGGTTCGGCGGTCGTACTCGTCGCCGCCGAGGTGGATGCGCCAGTCCCAGCCGAGCCACCAGACGCGCTTCTTGCGGAGAGCCATGTACTCCCAGTAGGCGGCGGACCACCGGGCGTCCTGCAGTTCGGCCGTCAGTTCACGGCTCGCCTGCACCTCGGCCTTGAAGGCGGCCACGGCGTAGTCCTCTCTGGTCCAGTCGCTGACTGGCTTGTCAGTGCTCGGGTGCTCGCAGGTCATGGCTTCCTCTCTGGGTCGCGGCCCAGGTGGCCGGGCTCGTAGTCGTGTGGGCAGGTGCGGTGCCACCTGGCGTGGTCGCGGATTCGTTGGCGCCGGTCGGCTTTGGTGGTGTGGGGCATGGCGTTGAGGACGGCGAGCTCGCGGTCGAGGCGAGCGCAGTCGGGGCGCTTCACGACCGCTCACCGCTGAGGCGTTCCCGCAGGGTGTCGACGGCGTCGTCGGAGCGCTGCTCGGGGGTGCGGGGGTCGGGCTTCCACGGGCCGACGAGACGGCGCTCCGTGGCGACGACGGGCCAGGAGCGGATGCAGCACGACCAGAGGGCTCCAACAGGTGTCCGACACCCACAGTCGCGGAGGTCTTTCCGCTCCTCGGTGAACCCCGCCAGCGTCTCGGCCCGGACCTCGGCGTCACGGGCGCGGATGAGGTCGGCGAAGTTCAGCACGGCCTGGTCCTCGCAGGGCCACGGCAGGTCGTGCTCACGGCACGCCGGGCCGTCCTCGTGCTCCTCCCGGCTGCACGCTTCCCACTCCCGCGCCACCTCCTCGGGCGACCTCACGACGCGCCCCCTTCGCGCTCGTAGGGGTTGGGGGTGTCGTGAAGTTCGCCAGCGGGCAGCGGGTCTTCCTCGTCCCTGATCCGGTCCTCGTACCCGACGAGGACGCCCTCGTCCCACGCGCGGGCAGAGACCGCCGCGTCGTGCTCGGGGGTGGCGAGCAGGCCAGCGGCATCCATGCTCTGCATGAGCAGCGCGACATCACCCCAGTCGGGGATGGCGCTGTAAGGGAGGCAGTCGAGCACCGTCTCGGCGTTCGCTTCATCCCCCGCGAAGAAGTCATCCGCGATCTCCTTGCGTCGCGCCTCCCAGCGCTGCCGCGTCTTTGCGTCACTCATCGGTCTCTCCTTCGGTCGGGTTGAGCAGGTCATGCAGGTCCGTCTGGAGGGTCTCCAGCGTCAGTTCTGCGTAATCCGCGCTGTCTACAGACGCGGCGGCGGCGGCCTCGATGCCCGCCCGCAGCCGCTTGACCTCGGCGAGCAGGCCGCGCTCAGCGCCGACCGCGCCGTGCTTGGCGCGGTCGGCCTCGATCTCCGCCAGCCTCTCCGGGCTCATGCCGCTCACGACCGGCCCTCCGCTCGGGCGTCGTCGCGGGCGAGGGCGTCAGCGAGACCTCGCATGACCGTCCAGTCACGGTGGTCGCTTCGGAACTCCTCCACGTCCGCCCGCAGCGCCTTGTGCAGCCCCTCGGCGCGGTCAGCGCGGGCACAGTGGCGCTTGGCGTTGTCGTCCTGCTCGTGCGCCAGCCGCTCCCACTCGTCGCGCTCCTTGGTCACGCGGGCGAGGTCGGCCTCCGCCTTCTCGGCGCGGGTCAGCATGTCGTCCCACTCGTCCACGGCGGTCCGCTCTCGCCGACCCATCTCGGCCTCGATGTGCTCGCGGGCGTCACGGGCGACGTCGGCCCATGGGATGTAGTCCCACCGGGCCCCCGCCTCTCTGGCGACACGAGCGAGCGTGTTTGCCAGCTCTTCATCCGCCTCATGCGCCTCGTCCGGGTGCGGCACGGGCACGGGCACGGGCTTGATTCCCACGCGCTCACGGTCAGCGTCGGTGGTGAGGTGAAGGGGGGCGCTTTCGCTGATGCTCTCCCATGTGAACATCAGGTCGGTCCAGTACCCGCGGCTTGACATCCAGATCGACCACCCAGAATCCCGCCGCTCGGCGACCCGGCCCTTTGAGTTCGTCACCTGCGAGCCAACGGGCGGCTCCTCGGTGACGAGGGCGTGCAAGGTGGGTCGCTCGGGCAGGCGGTCGCGGATCTCGGTGAGCAGCTCGTTCGCGCGGTGCGCCTCGACTGCGATGTCTGCCAGCCATTCGGTCTTGGTCTGCGGCTCGGTCATGGTGTCCTCCTGGTCTAGGCGGGTGAACTGGCCCGTCTGGGGGTCGATGCTGTGGGTGCGGGTGCGCTCCAGCCGGTCGACGGACTCGGCCAGGCGCTTGCGTGCGTCGGTGGTCGTCATCGGCTCGTCTCGCTCTCGCCGCCGTCACGCGGCAGGCTCATGGGTGCTCGGAAGGTGGGCGTGAGGTCCACGTACACGTCGCCGCGCTGGCAGGTCTCGCAGCGGCCGCAGTCGGTGGGGCAGGACGGGGCGCTCATGGCTTCTCCTTGCTCGGGGTGGGGGTGCAGCGGTGGTCGCGCTTGTGCGCGGCGATCAGCGCGTCGGACGACAGCAGCTGGGACGGGTGGTCGCAGGACGTGCAGACCACGACGGCGCGCCCGTCGGGGCGGCGGACGATCGTGAAGTGCGGGGTCACAGCGCGACTCCCGTCGGCTCGAGGTTCAGGACCAGGTAGGCCCGGCCCGTCGCGCGCTCACCGGGGCGCATGTCCGGGCCGGTGACGTACTTGTTGGAGTCGTCGAGCAGCACGCCGGCGTCCCGCAGGCCGTCGACGCACGCCTTCGCGGTCGGTGCCCAGTTGGTGGCGTCGTACTGCCGGCCGTGGAGCTTGTGGACGGACGCGGTCACTCGGACGTGCTCGCGGATGACGGGCAGGCGGGCGTCTTTCGCGGCCCAGTACGCGGCGTTGCGCCACGCCTTCGTCAGGCGGGCGACGGCCATGCGGTGGGTGCGGTCGTTGGCGTTGATCCACTGGTCTGGGGCGGGGATCGTGAGGGTGTACACCTCAGAAGGGCGGCTCGTCGTAGGCAGCATTGCCCGCGCCTCCCGTCTGCGGCTGCTGAGCGGGCTGCTGGCCCCACGGGTCGGCCTGCGTCTGCCCGCCGCCCCACGCGCCGGACTGCGCGGGCTGCTGGCCCTGGCCGCCACCGTTGCGCTGCGCCTTCGTCGCGGCCGCCGTTGCGAAGCGCAGGTCGAGCGCGACGCTGTCAGCCGTGACGTCGAGGCTGGTGCGCTTCTCGCCGTTGTGCTCGTACTCGCGGATGCGCAGTCGGCCGACGACCGTGACGCGGTCGCCGCGCTTGACGGACTCGGCGACGTTCTCAGCCAGGTCCTTCCATGCGGCGACGCGGTAGAAGTTCGGCTCGCCGTCGACCCACTGGTCGCCCTGCTTGTCCCGGGGGTTGACGGCGACGTTGATGTTGGCGACGGCGTGGCCGCTGGGCGTGAAGCGCAGCTCGGCGTCTCCGGTTGCGTTGCCGATGAGGATGATGGTCGGTTCGTTCATGATGCTGCTCCTAGGCGGTTGGGGTAGAGGTCCTCGATCCGCGAGAACTCCCCGCGGAAGTTGAGGGTGAGGTGGCCCTGCGGGCCGTGGCGGTTCTTGGCGATCGTCACGAGCAGGTCGTTGGGCTGCTCCTGCGTGCGGTGCATCAGAAGCACGAAGTCGGCCGCGGCCTCGATGCCGCCGGACTCGCGCAGGTCGGAGAGCGTCGGCGTCTTCTCCGCCCGCCCTTCGATGCCCCGGTTCAGCTGAGCCAGGGCGATGACCGGGATGCGCAGGTCGCGCGCGAGGTTCTTCAGGCCCTGCGCGATGGCGTCGACCTGCACCCGCCGGTCGTGCTTGGGGGCATCGGCCGGCGGCTTGACCAGCCCGAGGTAGTCGACGACGAGCACCGACACTGCGCGGGTGCGCTGCACTCCCCGCACGAGCGCCCGGATCTGGGCGAGCGACATGGCCGAGCGGTCGTCGACCACGAGAGGTAGCGCCGCGATCTTCGCCGCGGCCTCGCTGAGCCGGCGGTCGTCGTCCTGCGTGGTCTTGCGATGGACGAGCCGGTCACCGTTGACTCCACCGGTGTTGGAGAGCATCCGCAGATAGAGCTCGTTGCGGGGCATCTCCAGGCTGACCATGACCGCGGCGCCGCCCTTGCTGCGTCGTGCCACGTCGATGAGCGCGCCGATCCCGAGGACGGTCTTACCGACCCCGGGTCGTGCGCCGACGACGTAGAGCATCCCCGGCGACCACCCGTTGATGAGGCCGGACAGGTCCGTCCATGGGGTGGGGATGCCGAGCGGCGCGTCCAGCGAGTCGATGGCCTCGTAGACCGCCTGCTCGTTGGGCACGCCGGACGGCCTCTCCTCGACGACGTCGTCGAGGATCTGCCGGGCCGCGTTGACAGCGTCGAGGGGGTCCTCGACGTCCTTCATCGCAACCAGTTGCTCGCCGGCCCTGCGGACGGCGTTGCGGGTGGACGCGGCCTTCACCTGCTCGGCGTGGTACCCGGCCGACGAGGCGGTGACGAGGCTGAACTGCAGCTCGTGCAGGTAGGCCAGGTCAGCGCGGACCCCGCTGGCCGCGAGGTGGTCGTTGACGCTGAGTGGGTCGACCGGCTTGCCGTCGCTGTCGAGGCCGACGATGGCATCGAAGATGGCCTCGTGCCGCGGATCGGCGAAGTCGGTGCCGGCCAGGACGTCCGCTGCGTCCTCGATGGCGGCCCTGGTGGTGAGCATGGCCGCGAGGACTTGCTGCTCGTGGCCCATCAGAAGCCACGCTCCGCCCGGATCTCGGCAACGGACTTGATGTGGGCGAGGGGCTCGGGGGTGGTGGAGTCGGGCACCTCGTCGGACCAGTGCTCACCGTTGAGCCAGGTCGTCGGATCCTTGGTGAACTCTGGGTGCTTGCCGACGGATCGCTGGCGGGCGACGTAGGCAGAGGCGCGCTCGATGAGCATGTCGGCGGTGACGCCGGGCTTCTTGAGCGCGAGCCTCCACTTCTGCTCGGCCTTCTTGCGCCCGACCTTCTTGTCGTAGGCGTCCCAGAACTCGTCGAAGCGGTCGATCGTGCTCATTCCGTCCCGCTCGCGGGATGGTCTATCACCTTCCTCTCCTTCCTTCCTTCCTTCATCCGGGGGACACGCAGGGTCCACGCCGTGTCCCCGTGGGGCACCCGACGTGCCCTCGGCGGGTGCGCAGTGTTCGCACGTCGTGAAGTACCGCTTGTCGAGGCGCTGGTGGACAGGCAGGTTGGGGATCGTGAGGACGCCCTTCTTGCGGGTCGCCATGCCCTGCCCGACGATCTCCTCGACGAGCGCGGCGACGTTGCAGTCGTCCGCGGGGAGGATCCGCATCTTCAGCTGGACGGGCTTGTCGTCGAGGTGCCCGTTGTCACAGGCGTAGTTCCACATGCCCATGAAGAGCAGTCGGGCGAGGGGGGTGAGGTGGACGAACTTGTCGTCGGTCCAGATCTCCGGCTTGAAGCCGCGCATCTTCGCCACTACGCCACCTCCTGCCGCCACGAGCACTGCCACTCACGCCGGCAGTTGGTGCAGGTGTAGGCACAGGCGAGCGTCTGGGCGTCTGGCCGGTGCCAGGCGACGGGCTGCTGTCCTCGGGCCATGCAGTCGGGGCACGTCTCGGTGACGCCAGCGGGTGGCTCGTCGGGCATACGGAACAGGTCTCGGGTCAGGTCATCGAGGGACACCTGCTCCTCCTCTCATGTAGTTGTAGGCGCACTATGCATCGCCGCCAGGACGGCCACACGATCGCTTGTGGATATCTGGTGTGGATAACTCACGTGGCCTCCTCTTCTGTCGGTGGCGCGAGCTCGTCGGCGATCTCGTGGAGGTCGACGGCGATCCGCTGCCAGTGGGGGTGCCCTTCCCGCGCGGCCGCGGCCTCGACGATGGAGGCCGCGGCGCGCAGGGTCGCGGAGCGGGTCACGGGGCGTTGCCGTTCGCGATCTCGGCGCCTCGGCGCAGCCCCGTCTTGGCGACCGCGCGCATGAGTGCCGCACGGAACGCGGCAGGGTGAGGCTCGGGGGTGAGCGCGGGCGCTCGCTTGAAGACGCGCAGGCGACCGTCCGCCCCGGGGGCCATGAGCCCCCACCCGTCGGGTAGGTCGTCGCGCACGATGGCCTTGTCCGAGACGACGAGCCACCAGCGGTCGCAGTAGCGCTTGACCGCCTCGGCCTTGGACGGGTCGCGGAGCTCGCACAGCCAGTCGGAGCGGGAGACCTTGACCTCGTGGCCGTGCAGGAGGAGGCCCTGTGCGTTCCAGCAGTCCTGCGCGAGGAAGTCCGCACGTCGCGGGTCCGCCCATTCGCCCTGCGGGTTCTTCCACCCGGTGTGCGCCGCGACGTGCTCGGCGCAGGCGTAGCGGATGCTGTCGCCCTGGCTGATCTGCGAGTACCGCCTGTGGAGGAGGTCGAGGACCTGCCGCTCTGTCATGCGGGTGATCACCTCGGGTTCGAGGTCGGCGAACGGTTCGGTCCTCATTCGTGGTCCCTCTCCCAGCACGCCCGGTGGATCCACGTCCCGCGCCGCTCGACGATGGGGTCGCCGACGCGGATGGGGCCGTGGCAGCGGTCGCACGTGGACTCGATGCGGGCCGTGGTGGGCCTCACGGGCTCATCACCTCGTCGTAGACCCACATCGCGGCGCGGGCGTCGGCCATGGCGGTGTGCCGCTCCTCCTTGGGCATGACCAGCCCGACCGCGTCGAGGGCCCCGTCGAGCCCGCCCACGTCGCGGCGCAGGTGACCGCTCGCGAGGGTCGCGACGTCCCGCAGGCGGTGGTCCCACGACGGCAGGTAGCCCTCGGCCCGCAGGAGCCGCCCGAGAACGTCAGCGTCGAAGGCCGGGTTGGAGCCGACGAGCGTCGCGCCGAAGGTCAGGCGCATGACGTCCCGGGCCACGTCGTGCGCCTGGGTGACGGGCTGGCAGGGGATCTCGGGCTTGCCGGACACCTTGCGGCCCATCGGGTGCCGGTCCCAGAAGCCGCCCACCTCGAGGGCGAACGGGTCGGCGTACTTGAGGTTGAGCGGGACGAACCAGTGGTGCTCGGTCTGGCCCTCGTCGGTGCGCCTGATGAGCGCCACCTCCCAGGGGCGGCAGGCCGGGCCGAGACCATCGGTCTCGGTGTCGAGGAAGACGGTGGTGCTCATGCCTGCTCACCCGCCGGCGGCTCCTCGGTGGGGTAGTCCTCGACGACCTCGCCGACGTGGACGGTCTGCTCGGCCTCGGACCGCTCGGGGTGCTCGGACACGTGCTCGGGCAGCGCGGTCGGGCTGACGTCGACCCGGACCGTGTCGTCCGCCGCGAGGGCCGTCGCGAGGTCCGTGCCCTTCGGCATCATCTTCGACAGCTGGCGGATGCAGGTCTTCATGGCCATGGCGTCGAACTCGCTCTTCCACGGGCCGACGACGGACCCGTCGCGCTTCTTGGCCATGGCGTACCGGTCGCGGTAGGCCTCGGCCTCGGCCTTGGTGAGGTAGTAGAACGAGTGCCCGTCCGGGAGGAACTTCACGACGGCGTAGTAGCCGACGACCTCGCCGCGGTCGCCGGCCGCGGGCCGGTGCACGAGGTTCTCGTTGACGCCGTACTCGATGTCGAAGTGGTCGTTGGCGTGGACCTTCCGCGCGGACAGGGACTTGATCTGCCCGGAGCGGTGGGCGAGCGCGATGAGGCCCTGGTAGCCGATGACCAGCTGGGCCTTGTGGGTCTTCGTCTTCCAGTCGTGGAAGGGGAGCAGCCACCCGTGGCCGAGGACGCCGACGCGCAGCCCGAGCTGGGCCATGGTCATCGCGCCGCCGAGCACGGACTGCGGGTCGCACTTGAGCAGGTCCGGGTTCTGCGAGATGGCGGTCAGGACGTCGCGGACGATCTGCCGTGCCTCGACCCCCTTCGGCGCGGCGAGCGCGAACTGGTGCTCCATCTGCGTGACCTGCTGGCGCAGCGTGACGGGGCGGTCCCCGGCGATCGTGACGGTGGTGGACTCAGACATGGACGTACTCCTTGGCGGGTCGGATGTTGGGGACGGAGACGCGGTGGACGCCCGGGTAGGCCGGCCACTCGTCTCGGGTCATGCAGTCGAGGAACAGGCGGCGGGCCACGCCGTTGCGCTGCCTGCCGATCTCGCGGGCCTCGTCGTCGAGCTCGACGACCGAGGACAGGTAGGGGGCCGTCTTCTCCTGGGCGATGAAGACAAAGCCGTGCGGGGTGCCGGTGAGGATCTCGTAGCCCTCGCGGTACCAGTCGTCCTGCTGGGGGTAGCCGTACTTCCCGGCCTCCCAACGGAACTCGTCGGGGTTGGCGCTGCTGCAGGTCTTGTAGTCGACGATGACGGGCTGGTCGCCGAGGGCGGTGACCCAGTCGGCGCGGCTACGCAGGAGCACCTTCGTCTCGTCGTCGCGCCAGTAGATGGACTGCTCGGGGGTGCCGTCCTTGAGCAGCCTCATGGCGTCGCGGTTGGACTCGAGCGCGAGGGCCATGGCGTCCACGACCTCGATCTCGGAGGGCTTGAGGACGACGCCCCCGGCGGCCTCGGCCTCGGCGACGAAGGCCTTGGCCTCGGCGGTCGACCAGGCACCGTTCTTCGCGCACAGGTCGGGCGGGACGGTGACGACCTCGAGGCCGACGCCGAGCACCTTGGCGTGGGCGGCGTGCCCGAAGTCGAAGACCTTCTTGCGGGGCGGGTTGTCCTGCTCCCACTTGAACCGGGCGGGGGAGTCGAGCAGCTTCTTCGCGCCGGACACGGACAGGGACGGCTCGTCGGTGCCCGCGTGGTAGACGAGCTCGTCGACGTCGTCGTAGATGCCTGGGTCGGTCACTGCATCCTCCTGGCGTGCTCGAGGTCGGCCCGTTCGTCGGCCATCCGCTCGAGCTGGCGCGTGGTGTAGCCGTCGGGTTCGTGGTCGATGGGGTCGTCGTCGATGGGCCCGGGCCGGGTGATGCGCTCGAGGACTGGATGGGGATCGGTCACGGCTTGGGCCTCTCGGTCGCAGCGGTCTCGTCGTCGATGCACGCGTCGCAGGTGGCGATGCCGTGGGTCTCGGTCCAGCCATCGCCGAGGGGGTCGATGCCGCAGCGGGTGCGGAGGACGACGTGGCCGTCTTCGATGAGGACCCGGGGCAGGTGCTGGGTGCGCTTGCGCCCGATCCGCATGACGGTGCGGGTGTCGAGCTCGGGTGCGAGGGTCATGTGGTCACTCCTGTAGCTGTGAAGAGGTCGAGTGGCTCGACGTCTGGGGTCGATGCCTGCAGTGCGCCGTCGGCCATGAGGTCGATGTGTGCGTTCTGGCTGTGGACGCCCCCGGCCAGACAGGCGGGGCAGTCGTCGAGTCGGCCTCGGACGTGGCCCTTGGTGGGGTCGCCGTCTTGCCACTCGCCGAGGATCTCGGGGCCTCGCCACTGCAGGTGGTAGACGTCGCCGGCGTGGGTGGCTGCGTGGTGGCGGGCGGTTGGCGAGGCGTCTTGGTGGGTGATGAAGGTCCACCCGCACGGGCACTGCGCCCGGTAGAGGGTCTGGAGTAGCGCGAACCTCGGCCGGGGGGAGGCCGCGGTGTCTGCGTGGATGACGACGGTGCAGCCGGTCCAGTCGACGCCGACCATGGCCGGGTCGGTGCCGTTCACAGCCCGACCGCCGAGAACAGGTCCAGCTCTTCGGCGCCGACGAGCACGTCGGGGAAGGCCCGCTCGAGCACGTCGGCCTCGCGGGCGCTGACGTGGTCGGCCCACAGGGAGTACGCCAGGCGCTGCGCGTCGGTGCGGGGGACGGGGTGGTACGGGTCGTGCCACTCGAGGGTGGACGCGGGCGGCCGGTGCGCGTCGTGGTCGACGTCCCGGGCGTGGGCGCGCACGGCCGGGGGCAGGGCCTTGACGTGCTCGACGACAGAGGTCCAGCGGACGAGCGCTGGGACCCCGTCGCCGCGCGGCCGCAGGTGCAGCCCGTCGCGCTTGGTGTCCATCCAGTAAGTGGTGCCGTGGACGGGGAAGTGGGACCGGCCGTGCATCCCGGAGACGATGAGCGACAGGGCCTTGCGGTCGTGGGCGACGAGGCACACGGCGGCGTGGCCGTACTCGCGCATCGCGGCCTGCTCGAAAGGCGTCATGGCGCCGCGTCCCGCATGGGGAGGTGCTCGGTGACGGTCCCGGTCGCGACGAGGCCACGCAGCGCGTCGATGACGTCGCCCGGCGCCGCTTGCCCTTGCTCGACTGCGTCGGTCCACGCTGCCAGCCACGAGGTGAGTGCCGTGAGACGGACGGCCTTGTCGCGGGAGCGGTCGCGCTCGCGGGGGCTGATCCACTTCTGCACCGCGGAGGCGCTCACCCCGAACTCGCGGGCGATGCCGTCCCAGGACATGCCGGCCTCGCGCATCTTGTGCACGGCGTGGGCACGGTCGGCCTTGTCCATCTGGCGGCGGCGCTGGTTGTGGTGGACCGCGTGGGTGAGCCACTCGTCGTCGTCGAGGTGCTCGCCGTGGATGACGGCGGGGATCCGGTCGAGGCCGAGCATGGTGGCGACGGCGACGCGGCGGTGGCCGTCGCGCAGGAGCCAGTGGTCGGCGCGCTTCTCGACGGTGATGGGCTGCATGATCCCGAAGCGCTGGACGGAATCGCACAGGTCGCGGAGGTCTCCGAGGTCCTTGCGGACGTTGGTGCCGTGGGCGCGGATCTGGTCGACCCGGATCCGGGCGACCTGCGTGTCGGTGGTGGTCACGGGGTCATCTCCTTGAGGGTGGTGTCGGACGACGCGGCGCGCCCTGCCCGCTCCTTGCGGCGATCGAGGTGGGTCTTGCCGCCCCAGATGCCGGCCGCGGCGTAGTCGAGCTCCGCGGCGGCGTACTCGCCGCACTCGGTGACGACCGGGCAGGCGGCGCAGACCTTGCGGACGATGAGGGCCGGGTCCCCCTTCTCGGGGAAGAAGGCCTCTGCCGCGCCGAGGTCGGCGCAGCTGGCGTGGTCCATCCACGAGACGTCCCGGATCATCGCCGGCCGCCTGGGTGGCGCTCGACGATGTGCACGGACTCGATGTCGTGGTGGGACACGACGCCGGTCTCGACCTCGCGGGCACGGACCACGGTGTGGGTGACGTGTTCCACGCGCCAGTACCGGCCAGCGGTCGTCTGCACGATGTCGCCGGGCTCCGGGCTGCTCATCTCCGGGGCCCGAGCTTGGTCATGGGGCCGTTGGAGTGGCCGCGGGCGTGGTAGCCGATCCCGCAGGTGCAGAGGACGACCCCGCAGAACTTCGCCCACGTCTCGGTGTTCTCGTCGTGGCAGTGGAGGCCGGCGCGCTCGGGGCGGGTGAAGTTCAGTGCGGTCTTCCGGCCGCACGCGGGGCACGCGGACGGGGGCTTGCCTGCCGTCACGCGGGGCTTCTTGGGGTCGGTCATCGGTCGGCCCACCGGTTCGCGGCGTCCTCGATGACGTCCATGACGGTCGTGACGGCGATGAGCAGCAGCGCGACGAAGAGGGCAGCGGAGGCGAGGGGGCTCACGACGGGTCACCGGCCTCGACCTCGATGGGGTCGTTGGCCGCGACCATGTCGTCGGGGACGACGATCACGGCCTCGGGGCGAAGGGGGAGGAAGGCGGCGTCCGGCACGCGGACGGTCAGCTTGGTGGTGACGGTCCCGGGCTTGGGGCTCTCGGGCTTCTGCTGAGTGATCCGGACGGCCTTGATGGACCGGACCTGCGGGTCGACGCCGCCATACGGGGTGCGGAACTCGGGCTCGATCTGGACGTAGAACGTGGCGTCGTGGGTGTTGGTCACGGGGTCTCCTTGGCTTGGCAGCCGGACCAGCCACAGGACTGTCCGGCGGGGTGGGTGTGGCGGAAGGTGAGCGCGGCCACGTAGCCGAGGCCAGGCGGAGACCGCGATGAGGAGGGCGGTCATCGCCGGGCCTTCTGTCGGACTCCGTCGATCACGGTGATGAGGCGGATGTCGTAGTGCCCCCCAGTGCAGTGGGGGCAGTCGCACACGCTGCCGTCGTCGTCCGGGTTGAAGGCTTCGGCGCACGAGCGACTGCGGCAGGACCACCCGTGCTCCCAGCGGCCACTTCCGTCCTCGCGGAGCTCAACGAGGTAGTACGTGCCGGCGGCGGACTCGTAGTTGCCGTCGCAGTTGCCGTCGCACACCTCGGACGGGGCGCGTCCGAAGCACGAGCCGCAGGTGCCGAGGTGGACCCCTTGGACGACGACGTCGGGGCCGCGAAGAACCCACTTGTCAGGTCGGTCCGTCGTCCGCCCGCAGGCGGTGCACCCGTAGGTGCTGGCTGGGGCGCTCACTGGTCCTCGCCCTCCGCGAGGTGGTCCTCGCGCTTGGCGGTGCGCCGGTCGTGCTCGGCGACGCGTTCCATACGGGCGAGCTCGGCGACGAACCAGGCCGGGGCGGCCGGGAACCAGTCCGGGACGTCACCGCCGACGCTGGGGTAGAAGGTCTGGCACGCGAAGGGCTTGGACCTCACGGCCGCGGCGGTGACGAGCACGCCGACGTCGTCGAGGATGGCCTGCCACTCGACCTCGTCGGGCTGGAAGGTCTCCCCCTTGTAGTTGGTCGCCGTGGCGACCCGACCGACGGGCAGGTGGACCTCGATGCGCTGCGGGATGGGCTCGCGGCGGGCGCGGACGGCCTCCGCGTGCTGCTTGGCCTTGACGTGGTCGGGGACGAAGTCCGTGGTGCTGTCGCTCATGGGATGCTCCTAGGTGGTAGGCGCCCGCCCGAGTGCTGCCAGGCGACGGGGCGGGCGCTGCTGCGTGCAGTGGCTTGGACCCCCGCCCGGACCGGGACAGGGCACCGGCTTGGGGCGGGGGGAGGACGCCACTCAGGACGTCCGCTGGGGGGTGGATCGGGGGCGGGGTCCGCTCGCCGGGGGAGGGTCAGCGGGACTCGCCGCCCCCGATCCGAGGACGCCACAGGGGGGGGTGGCGTCCAGTGCCCACCCGAGGGGCTTCAACCTCGGTGCCCGGCGGTCCGGTGTGGGCCGGCTCGCGGTGGCGAGCCGGTGGAAGTAGTAGGTGGCGCACCCCTTGTCTCCCTGCCGGGGTGGAATGGGCTGCCGCGTCATGGCGGGGCTCTATGACCGCGCTCTGCGGCACCCGTGGGAGGTGCGCTCAATTCCGCTATGGAGGTATCCAGGGCGGCAATCCCTGGCGGCCGGCGCCCCTCCGGCAGAGGAGGGTCTTTCACGTCCGGCGATCGGTGTTCCTGTGCTGCCTTGCCTTGGTGACCCGGGCGGGCTTGACCCCGCGAGGGCCTACGGGACGAGTCGGTACGTGCGGCAGGGGCGTCCCGTGTTGCCGCTGGTCGAGTGGGTCGTGACGGTCCATCCGGTGACGACGAGGCGGCCACGCTTGACGAGGCCCTGGATCGTGGCGCCGATGACCTGCGGCTGCACGAGCCCGTGCAGTTCGCCGCGCAGCTCGTTGGGGTCGACGTCCCCGCCGTGACGGGCCGCGACGGTCTCGATCGCGTCGATGACGATCTGGCGGTCCGTTCGGTGCACGAGGTCCATATCGATCAGGGCGAGGGTGTCCGCGGTGGGCTGGTCGATGGGGGTGCTGGGATAGGTGGTCATGACGCCTGCCTCGTGCGCCGGCCCCATGCCTCCGCGTGCTTCACGCTCGGCTCCGGGGTGACGGTCTGCATCTGGTCGATGGCCGCGACCTGCTCGGCGGTGAAGCGGACGGTGCGCCCGACCTCGATGTGCGGCCACGACGTGCGGGCCTTGTCGAGGACCCAACGGCGGGTCTTGCCGTAGCGCGCGGCGAGTTGCTCGGGGGTGCGAAGGTCATCGCTCATGCCGCATTTCCCTTGTCGTGCCGTCGGGGATCACTGGACACTCGGACCAAAAAGAGGTCGTCCACGCCGCAGCCAAGTCGCTTCGCGATCAGCAGCGCAGGCTTGGTGTCGAGTGTCTTGACCTCGCCTCTCAGGAGGCGACCGAGGTAGGAGTGCGAGCGCCACCCGGCGGCAAGAGCCAGCTCCCGCTGCGAGACCTCTTGGATGACCATGAGCTTGGCGAGCTTCTTGCGGTCTGCGAGTTCCATCCAGACCTCCTTCGTCGATGTCCAACTTCGCTTGTCCATACTCAAACACATCCCTTGTCGTGGTGTCCAGTATCTCTGGACATCAGTTTGGGGTGTAGTGCCCACCCGTGTCAACACTCCAGGTGCCCGCGACTGGCGGAAAGTGGCCGTATACCCCGGAATCACAAGGATGTAATGAGGTCTACGTGGTGCCCGCGCGGTAGATTTTGCTAGTGCCCACGGTGGTTGCCACCGTGTCGGCATTCTCGGAACATCAGTGCCCGGAAGGAGGTAGAGATGAGCGAACCGCGCATCTGGCAGTTGATCCAGCGATGGATGGACGGCCAAGTCATCAGGGTCAACCAGTCTCAGCTGGCCGACGCGATCGGCGTCGGTCGGCAGACGATCACCCAGTGGAAGCGGGGCGAGACCAGGCCGTCCCCGGAGAACCTTCGGCGACTGTCTGAGGTCACACACATCTCCTACCCCGACCTCACAGACGCGCTCCTGCGCGATCTGGGATACGTCACCGATGAGCGAGAGGACGTGGGGCCCGATGTACGTGCCGCCTCCATTACCCGCACCGGGGAGAGCCCGGGCGAAAGTGCTAGTGACAGCAACGTGACCGAGCTGCCGTGGGCCGCGCACCCGAAGAAGGGACGAGAGTCAGATGGCCGCCGGCGTCGCCGGGCCATGGACGAGGTCGGCGAAGAGAGCCAAGACCCCGGTGAGCGCCTGTGATCTCCGACTGCGTGTGGGTGGCCGCTGCCATACTGCAGGTGCAGGACCACCCGAACGCCCGAAGGGGGTGACGACTTGGCGTACCCGCTGAAACTGACATCGAAGCTAACTGGGGCCACCCCTTCACAGCTGCATCGTTGGCGACGATCCGGGCTGGTGGTCCCCGAGGTCAGGCCCTACCGGCCGCCGCTCTATTCGTTCAGGGACATCCTGGCGATCAGGACGATCGCCTTCCTGCGCGCAGAGACATCAGCGCAGCGGGTGAGCCGGGCGTTCCAGGCGCTCGACCTGTTCGACCTGACCGAACACCCCTCCCGGTACCGATTCGGCACGGATGGCAAGACGATCCTCGTAGAGACGGATGACGGTCGAGCCATGGACCTGGTCGACGCCCCGGGCAAGATCGAGGTGTTCCCCTTCGCGGAGGCACTCGGGCTGTTCCGGAACTTTCGGGACCGCGAGGTGCGCCCTCTCGACACGCCCGCCGAGGGGATCTCTGTTCGCTTGCAGCGCATGGCAGGTTGGCCAACGATCGAGGGCACGAGGATCCCCTACGACACCATCGCGGATCTGGTGGACTTCGAGACCGTCCGACCCGAGGATGTGCCGCACTACTACCCGCAGGTCAGTGCTGAGCAAGCCCTGCAGGCGGTCGACTTCGACCGCGCGGTCGAGGCGGTGTCTGCGTGACCGTCTTTTACGTCGACGAGAACCTGTCTCCAATGTTGGCCCACTCCCTAAGCAAGGTCTTCCTCCAGCACAAGTTCCTCACTCCTCAGATGACGGGGCTGCTCAGCACAGATGATGTGCCCCTCTTCGGCGACCTGTCCGCAAGGGATGTGGACTGCCTCATCACACTCGACAAGAGGCAGCTGGAGGACCCGGACGAGCGGAACGGCCTGCGCACCGCAGGGTTGCACTGGCTGGGCATCTCCAATGGCGCCGACGGCAAGGGCGCGGAGAAGATCGCTGGCCACCTAGCGATGGCGGCACCGGGGGTGGCCTACGTGCTCAGGGACTGGCGGGGTCTCCCGACGGCCTACAGGTGCGCCTCGCCCGATCGACCGTCCATGCTGGAGCCAGAGACGATCTGACGAGGATGTCGGTGCGTCGTGATGTGGTCACGGCATGTTCCACCCTTGGCGACTCCTCCGCTCGAGGCCGCACTTGCGCCTGCGCGTCGAGGACCTTGGCGACGACGGCCCGCTCGGCTGCACTGACGGTCACACGATCACCCTGACCACAGGCTTGCTGCAGGCGGAGCGACGCTGCGTCGTGCTCCACGAGCTCCTGCACGAGGAGCGTGGCATCCCGCACGGTGAGGACCCGCGAGAGGAGGCCGCCGTCGAGCAGGAGGTCGCGCGTCGCCTCATCACGCTCGAGGCTCTGGCCGACGCGGTCCGCTGGTCGCAGGACGTGCATGAGGTCGCGGACGCCTGCTGGGTCACGTCGGATGTCTTGCGCACGCGGTGGGTGCACCTGCACCCGAGCGAGCGTCACTACCTGGGGAGGGTGATCGCCGATGCTCACGGACACTGACCGGGCCTTGCTCGCGGTCTGGAAGCGCTGGCCACTCGACGGCCAGAGGGGCGAGCGGATGATGGCATTCATCGACCTCGGGCTGTCGGAGATCACGGCGAACCAGGCCGTCAACCGACTGCTCGACCGACGCGATGCATGGGAGGCGGACCCGGTCACCGTGGGTCGGCTGGCGCGTCTGCGTGATGCTCGGAAGAAGCATCGAGGCTGTTCCCCGGGGAACAGATTTTCCACCTGAACCTGCCGATTCGGTCCTAGACTGTTCTCGGGAGGCCCGGAAAGTCGGGAGTCCCCGAGACACAATCACTCTTCGAGTCCCTGTTGGCGC
The DNA here is from genome assembly GCF_039636765.1 of Janibacter terrae. Classification (NCBI taxonomy): domain Bacteria; kingdom Bacillati; phylum Actinomycetota; class Actinomycetes; order Micrococcales; family Intrasporangiaceae; genus Janibacter; species Janibacter terrae. The sequence goes on along the minus strand of NZ_CP144167.1, from coordinate 2,828,224 downwards.
ACCACCCACGAAGGACCTCACCGGTTGATCCGGTGGGGTCCTTCTTCGTCCCGGGTCGCAGCAGCGGTGCTACCTTCGCTGGCAGTCGAGCAGAGGGAGACGACATGCAAGGTCCGAGGGTGCTGGCCGTCATCCTGGCCGGGGGCAAGGGGTCCCGGCTGGGCGCGCTCACCGAGCACCGGGTCAAGCCCGCGCTGCGCTTCGCGGGCACCTACCGGCTCATCGACGTCGCGCTGTCCAACCTGGCCAACAGCGGCATCACCGACGTGTGGATCGTCGAGCAGTACCTGCCGCACTCGCTCAACGAGCACCTGGCCAACGGTCGGCCCTGGGACCTCGACCGCAACCGGGGTGGCCTGCAGATCCTGGCGCCCTTCAGCGGCGCGACGGGCGAGGGCTTCGCCGAGGGCAACAGCGACTCGCTGTGGCGCCACCGCAGGCGCATCGCCGCGAGCGGAGCCGACGTCGTCCTCGTCCTGAGCGCCGACCACCTCTACACGGCCGACCTCAGGGCGGTCGTCGACGAGCACGTCGCGACGGGCGCCGACCTGACGGTCGTCACCACACGCACCGCGGGGGACGCGAGCCAGCACGCCGTCGTCGAGTCCGACGACGACGGGGAGGTGACCGGCTTCGACTACAAGCCCGACGAGCCGAGCACCGACGTCGTGGCCACCGAGATCTTCTGCTTCACGACGGACGAGCTCACGGGGGCTCTCGAGCGCCTGCATGACGAGCTCGGCGGGCTCGGCGACTACGGCGAGGACCTCGTCCCGTGGTTCGTCGAGCACCGCTCCACGCGCGCGGTCGCGTTCGAGGGCTACTGGACCGACATGGGTACCTTGGCGTCGTACTGGCGCGCGCACATGGAGCTGGTCGACGGCACGGGGGTGGAGCTGGACGACCCCGACCGACCGATCCACTCGGCCCAGCCGCAGCTCGTGCCCGCCCGGGTGGCCGCCACCGGTCAGGCCGTCGAGAGCCTCCTGTCGCCGGGGTGCCGGGTCGCCGGCACGGTCCGGCACAGCGTCATCGGTCCCGAGGTGGTGGTCGAGGAGGGCGCCGAGGTGCTCGACTGCGTCCTGCTCGACCGCGTGCACGTCACGAGCGGCGTGCGCCTGACGGGCTGCGTCGTCGACGTCGGTGCCCGGCTCGAGGGGGCCGACCTGGGTGACGCGTCGAGCGTCACGCTCGTCGACGCCGACGCCTCGGTGGGGGCGGTCGAGGACCGCCCCTGACGGGCGTCAGCCGCGCCACTCCTCGAGGTGGATGTCCTCGTCGTCGCCGTCGTCGCCGCGCCGACGGGCGAGCAGCCCGACGACGGCGCCCACGACGAGCAGGCCGCCGATGATCGCGGCCCACACCCACGTGGGGACGCCACCGTCGTCGCTCGTGTCGTCCTGGGCGGGGACGGCGGCCGTCGTCGAGGACGAGGTGGGGCGCTGCGAGGGCTCGGTCTCGCCGTCACCGGTGGTGGAGGAGGAGCTGGAGCTCGTCGTCGAGCTCGGCTCCGAGGTGCTCGACGACGTCGGCTCGCTGGTCGACGAGGACGGCGCGGTGGCGGAGGTCGTGCTCGGCGCGGACGTGCTGGCCGTGGGCGCGCTCGTCGAGGACGAGCTGCTGGTGGTGGTGGTGGTGCTCGTCGCGGGTGGGGTGCCCTCGCCGCCCGGCTCCTCGACCGGTCCTTCGTCACCGCCGGGCGGGGCGTAGCGGAAGGACAGCGACCCGCTGATCGGGTGCCCGTCGGCGCTCACGACCTTGTAGGAGACCTTGTAGGTGCCGGCGGGCAGCGAGGACTTCAACGGCTGGTAGACCGTCGCACCGTCGACCTCGAGCTCCCCTTCCGTCGCGTCCGTCGACCCGGACGTGACCGTCACCTGGTTGAGACCGCTCTTGATCGGCTCGTTGAACCGCAGCATCACCTCGGGTGGGGTAGCGGTGAGGGTCGAGCCGTCGCGCGGGCTGGAGTTGTCCAGGCGCGCGTGCGCTGAGGCCGGCCCGGCCGTGGCGACCAGTGCGGCGAGCATCGCTGCGAGAGCGATGATCGCGGTGATGACGGGGACGAAGGGGGGAGCGGAGCGGTGCGGTGTGGTCACCGGCCCATCGTGCCTGATCGGCCTGCGTGCGTCCGGGAGGTGGGTGGTCACGAGCACCCTTCGGGAACAGGTACGATGGTCCGCGCTGCCTGAGACAGGCAGAACTTGGTGGGTATAGCTCAGCTGGTAGAGCATCGCGTTGTGGTCGCGAGGGTCGCGGGTTCAAGTCCCGTTACTCACCCCAAGGGCGAAGGGCCCCCGGTGCGCCGGGGGCCCTTCGTCGTCCTCTCGACGCCTGGATTTAACCTTGTCGTCCATTTCAGGCCATAGTGGTCGTGATGCAGACCGTGCGCTCGTGGCCCTACTCCGTCGCCGTGGTCGTCTCGGTCCTCGTCGGGGCGGCCGCGGTGGCCGGCACCTCCTCGCTCGGGATCCCCCTGAAGGACCCGGAGGGCTTCCTGGGCCCCGCCTACGTGCGCCTGCCCCTGCTGGCACTCGTCCTCTTCGGCATCGGCCTGGTCTTCGCCGGGCTCCGGCGCCGCGGGGTGCGACAGCTGTGGCTCGGCATGGGCGAGGTCGTGCGCCACGAGTGGAGCCTGCGTCGCCTGGCCTACGTCGGCACCGGTCTGGTCACCTTCTACGTCTGCTACGTCGCCTACCGCAACCTCAAGAGCGTGCTGCCCGTCCACCGGGAGGGAGTCCTCTACGACCACCAGCTGCACGCCGTCGACCAGTGGTTCCTCGGCGGCAGCGACCCGGCCGTGGTCCTCCACTCGGTCCTCGGGGTGGACTGGACGGCAGGTCTGCTCTCCTTCGTCTACCTGCTCTACCTGCCGTTGGTCCCGGTGAGCCTCATGGCGGTCCTCGTCCTGAGCCGTGACGTGGCGGTGGGGGCGTGGTACGCGACGGCGCTGAGCCTCAACTGGGTCCTCGGCACGCTCAGCTACTACGTCCTTCCGGCGCTCGGCCCGGTCTACGCCAGGCCCAGCCTGTACGCGGGGCTGCCGCGCACCGAGGTGGCCGACCTGCAGCAGGCCCTGCTGAGCAACCGGGTGGAGTTCCTCGCCGACCCGCTCACGAGCGACGCCATCCAGGGGGTCGCGGCCTTCGCGTCGTTGCACGTGTCGGTGACCTTCGCCCTGGCGCTCTTCCTCCACCGCACCAGCCCGGCCCGCTACCTGCGCCTGGCCGCGTGGACCTTCTTCGGCCTGACCTTCGTCGCGACCCTCTACTTCGGTTGGCACTACGTGCTCGACAACCTCGCCGGGGTGCTCGTCGGTTACCTCGCCGTGGTGATCGGTGCCCGGGCCACCGGCCAGCACCGCCGGGCGCGGAGGTCTCAGCGCACCTGGTGGCGCGCGGCGATCTCCTTCAGCTCGGCGCTCTCCAGCCCGGGCTGCGGCCGGAAGACCGCCTCGCGGTAGTAGCGCAGCTCGGCGATCGACTCGACGATGTCGGCGAGCGCGCGGTGGCCGCCGTTCTTGTCCGGCGAGGCGAAGTAGGCCCGCGGGTACCAGCGGCGGGAGAGCTCCTTGATCGAGGAGACGTCGATCATCCGGTAGTGGAGGTGGGCCTCGAGGGTCGGCATGTCCCGCACGAGGAAGGCGCGGTCGGTCGCCACGCTGTTGCCGCCGAGCGGCGCCTTGGCGGCGTCGGGCACGTACTCCTTGATGTGTGCGAGCACGGCCTCCTCCGCGTCGGCCATCGTCGTGCCCTCGGCGAGGACGTCGAGCAGGCCGGAGCTCGTGTGCATGTCGCGCACGAAGTCGTTCATCTGCGCCAGCGCCGCCTCCGGCGGACGGATGACGATGTCGATGCCTTCGTCGAGCTGGTTGAGCTCGTAGTCGGTGATGACGGCGGCGACCTCGATGAGCGCGTCGCGCTCGAGGGAGAGTCCCGTCATCTCGCAGTCGATCCACACGATGCGGTCGGACGAGGCCTGGGTCGAAGAAGTCACGGCGATCACCCTAGCGACCCGCCGGGCGTCGTCCCCGTCACGGGGAGTCCTACCCGCCGACAGGGCCCCCCGGCCGGGTTAGCGTGTCGCCCATGAGCGCGACGCCCCCTCCGCCCCCGCCCGGCCGGCCGCCGGCCCCAGCGGGCCCCCCGCCGCCGCCCCCGGGACGGACCGCCGGCGCGTCCGCGACCCCGCCGCCGCCGTCCGTGACCCCGACGCCCCCGCCGCCGCCCGGACAGCCGCCGGCCCCGCCGTCGTCGAGCCGCCCGGCGGAGGACACCCTCTCCCGACGCGTGCTGCGTCGCTCCGCGCCGGACGAGCCGGAGTGGTTCCGCACCGCCTCGCGCTCGATCGCCCTCGCCGAACAGGAGGCCAGGACCGACTCGCGCGCGAAGGTCCTCGCCCAGCAGCAGGCCTACGAGGAGCAGCAGCGGGCTGCGCGCCTGGCTGCCCAGCAGCAGGCCGCCGCCGCGCAGTACCAGCAGCACCAGGCGTGGCTGCAGCAGCAGCAGTACACCGCCCACTACGTGACCGCCCAGGCGCAGGCCAACCCCACGCCGCGCCCGACGCTGCGGACCTGGCTGCTCGGCGGCACGGTGCTCATCGGCTCGCTCGTGCTCGTCCTGCTCTTCGCGCTGTACTACGGGTTCGCCTTCGGGGTCATCCTCACGCTCGTGTCGCTGGTCGCCGCGCTCATCCCGCTGTGTCTCGTCCTGCCGATCTTCCTGTGGCTGGACCGCTTCGAGGCGGAGCCGCTGCGCTACCTCGTCACGGCCTTCCTCTACGGCGCGCTCGTCTCGACCTTCCTCGCGATCTTCGCCAACACCCTCGGCGGGGCGGTCATCAGCTCGTTCGCCTCGTCGCCGCAGGACGTCAGCACCCTCACCGCGGTGCTCGTCGCCCCGCCGGTCGAGGAGACGACGAAGGGGGTCTTCATCCTCGTCATGTGGTGGTTCATGCGGCGTGAGTTCAACGGGCTCACCGACGGCGTCGTCTACGCGGGCATCGTCGCGGCCGGCTTCGCCTTCACGGAGAACATCCAGTACTTCGCGGGGGCGGCCACCGAGGCCGGCGCCGCGGGCTTCGGCTGGACCTTCGTCCTGCGCGGTCTCGTCACCCCCTTCCTCCACCCGATGTTCACGTCGATGACGGGCATCGGCATCGGCGTGGCAGCGGTCTCCCGGTCGATGCCGGTCAAGATCATCGCCCCGGTCCTCGGGTGGTGCGCGGCGGTGCTCCTCCACGGCCTGTGGAACCTCAGCGCCTCCACCGGGCTGGTCGGCCTGGGCATTGGCCTGGTCGTCGGCTTCGGTGCCTTCGTCAGCTTCGTCTGCTTCGTCGTGTGGACCCGCAAGCGCGAGGGGCGGGTCATCGGCCAGCACCTCATGGCCTACGTCGACACGGGCTGGATCTCGGGCGATGAGGTCGGGATGCTCGCGGACATGAAGGCCCGCCGCCAGGCGCGCCAGTGGGCCAAGTACCACCGGGGGCCGGGTGGGTTGAGCTCGATGCGCAGCTTCCAGGACTGCGCCTCGGAGCTGGCGCTGCTGCGCTTCCGGATGCTCAGCCACGAGGCCGACCCGCGCTCGCTCGAGCGTGAACGGGTCCTGCTGGACTCGATGACCGCCCGACGGCGGGAGTTCGCCGGCGCGGTCTGACTGCGGTCGACGCGATCCTCAGGTCGTGACGACCTCGAGGGGCTCGTCCGTGAGGGCTGCGACCGCGGCGCGGTGGCTCGCGGCGTCGAGCGTCACGTCGGCGAGCGAGATCCGCGCCGGTCGCGGCTCGGTGGCCCGCCAGTCGACGAGGAGCGCGGCCTCCAGCGGCCCGGAGACCAGGACCTCGGCGGGGTCGACGACCAGGCCGTGACCGGTCGCCTTGAGGACCGCCTCCTTGCGGGCCCACACCCGGGCGCGGGCGACGAGCAGCTCGTGGCCCTCGAGGCCGTCGAAGCCGGCGACCTCCTCGCGCGCCAGCGTGGCCCGGGCGAAGCTGTCGAAGTCGGCATCCGTCAGGTCCTCGGTGTCGACCCCGACCTCGACCCCCTTCGCCACCGCCACGACGGCGACCTCGGGGGTGTACGAGAGGGAGAAGTGCCAGCCGTCGCCCTCGACGAGGACCGGTTTGCCGTGGAGGTCGCTGCGGCAGGTCGTGCACCGGCGCTCGAGGACGAGCCCGGCGGGGTCGCGCTCGACCAGCTCGCCGAGGACCCGTCGCACGAGCGCGTGGCCCGTGACGAAGGGGGCCGGCTGTCGCTTGCGGTGCGCCCGGGACATCTCGCCGGGGTCGAGGAGCGCCAGATCGGCGGGGGAGTGGCCCACCCCCGCCTCACGGACCAGGACGCGGACGGACATGTCCCGATCATGTCAGGTCGCGACGCTCACTACACTGGGCTCCGCCCGTGCGTGGACACCGCCACGCCGGGCGTGCCTCCGTAGCTCAGCTGGACAGAGCAAGGGCCTTCTAATCCCTAGGTCGCAGGTTCGAGTCCTGCCGGGGGCGCCACGCGCCGTCACGCCGAGCGTTCGGGCAGGACAGCCGGGCGCACGTATATAGGGTGGGCGCATGGCTGAGATCTCGAGCGCGAACGGGGCGGACGCCGGCCTGCTGCAGCGGGTGACGAGCCTGCGCGACGAGGTGGCTCGCAGCCGGCTCACGCTGGACCTGCCGAGCACCCGCGCGGCGCGGACGGAGCGGCAGGCGCTCCTCGACCAGCTCGACGACTACGTGATCCCGCGCCTGTCCTCGATGGACGCGCCGCTGCTCGCCGTCGTCGGTGGCTCGACCGGCTCCGGCAAGTCGACGCTGGTCAACTCGATCCTGCGCCGGGAGGTGAGCCGGTCCGGGGTGCTGCGCCCGACGACGACCAGCCCCGTGCTCATCCACCACCCCGACGACGAGCGGTGGTTCCGCGACGCGCGGGTCCTCCCTTCCCTCGCCCGCGTCACCGGTGGCGCCGGCGCCGACCCCCAGCCCGGGACCGTCCGCCTGACGCCGTCGCCGACGCTGCCCCCAGGCATGGCGATCCTCGACGCACCCGACATCGACTCGGTCGTCTCGGCCAACCGCGAGCTCGCCGCCCAGCTGCTCGCGGCCGCCGACCTCTGGCTCTTCGTGACGACGGCCGCCCGCTACGCCGACGCCATCCCGTGGCGCCTGCTGCAGCAGGCCTCCGAGCGGGGGACCGCGGTCGCGATCGTGCTCGACCGGGTCGACCGGCCCGCGATGGCCGACGTGCGCACGCACCTCGTCGACATGCTGCGCGACCACGGCCTCGAGACCGCGCCGGTCTTCACCGTCCCCGAGACCGACCTCGACGACGACGGCCTGATCCCGGAGCAGGACATCGAGCGGGTGCGCGCCTGGCTCACGGCGCTCGCCGGCGACCAGCGGGCCCGCTCGATCATCATCCGGCAGACCCTCCGGGGCGCGCTGCGCTCGCTCGACGGCCGCACCCGCGCGCTCGTCGACGCCGCCCAGAGCCACCGCGACCAGACGGACACCCTCGCCCAGGCCGCCTACGACGCCTACGACAAAGCGGAGGAGGGCGTCACCGAGGGCATGAAGGACGGGCAGCTCCTGCGCGGAGAGGTCCTCGCCCGGTGGCAGGAGTTCGTCGGGACCGGTGAGTTCTTCCGCAAGGTGGAGAAGGGGGTCTCGCGCCTCCGCGACCGCGTCACGGCCGCAGTGGGCGGAGGCCCCCCGCCGTCCGCGGAGCTCGACCAGGCCCTGCACACTGGCGTCAGCGCGCTGCTCATCGCCGAGGCCGACGCCGCCGCGAGCACCGTCGCCCGGACGTGGCGCTCGACCGAGGCCGGCCCGGTCGTCCTCGACCAGCACCCCGAGCTGGCGCACTCCTCGCGAGGGCTCGAGGGCGAGGTCGAGCGGCTCGTGCGCGACTGGCAGGGCGATGTCCTCGACATCGTCCGGGCCGAGGGCGGCAACCGGCGCACCAACGCCCGGATCGCCGCCTACGGCGTCAACGGCATCGGCCTCTTCCTCATGCTCGTGTCCTTCGCGCACACCGGGGGCGTGCTCGTCGCGCCCGAGGTCGCCATCGCGGGTGGGACCACCGCGCTGGCGCAGAAGGTGCTCGAGGCGATCTTCGGCGACCAGGCGGTGCGCGACATGGCCAAGAAGGCCCGCCAGCTGCTCCTCGAGCGGGTCGAGGACCTCTACACCGCGGAGCGGTCGCGCTACACCGACGTCACCGGTGACCTCGCCGTGAGCGAGGCGCAGCTGCGCCGGCTGCAGCAGGCCGCTGCCGCGGTCGGTGAGGGCACCCGATGAGCCCGCGCAACCCCCTTCGTCGTGGCGGTGGGGACGCCTCCGCGCTGTCCGTCGAGGAGCTGACCGCCCGGGCCGACGCACTCTCCGAGGCCCTCGAGGCCGGGGGCAGCCGACTCGAGCCGCAGCCGGCCGGCCGGGCCCGCGAGGTCGTCGCCAAGGTCTCCGAGCGGACCGCGCTCGTCGGCGGGCACACGGTCGTCGCGCTCGCCGGGGCGACCGGCTCCGGCAAGTCCTCGCTCTTCAACGCCCTCGTCGGCGCCGACGTGGCCCGGGTGGGCCAGCGGCGCCCGACGACGTCCACGCCGACCGCCGCCGTCTGGGGCGGTGAGCCCGCCGGCGAGCTGCTCGACTGGCTCTCCGTGGGCACCCGGCACCAGGTGCAGGAGGGTGCCTCCGACCTCGACGGGCTCGTCCTGGTCGACCTGCCCGACTTCGACTCGCGCGAGGCCGCCCACCGCGAGGAGGCCCGGCGGGTCCTCGAGCTCGTCGACGTCTTCGTCTGGGTCACCGACCCCCAGAAGTACGCCGACGCCGTGCTCCACGACGACTACGTCGCGGTGCTGCGCGAGTACGGCGCCGTGACGATCGTCGTGCTCAACCAGGTCGACCGGCTGCGTGGGGAGGGCCAGGCCCAGGTGGCCGCCGACCTTTCCCGGCTGCTCGAGCGCGATGGCCTGCAGACCCACGAGGTCATCGGGACCTCCACGCGGACGGGGGAGGGGCTCGAGACCCTGCGCGCCCGCCTCGCCGATGCCGTCCAGCACTCCGATGCCGCCCGCCACCGGCTCGGCGCGGACCTGCGCACGGCCGCAGAGGGCCTGCGTGCGTCCGTGGCCGATCGGGAGGCAGCGATCCCCGACCGCGCCCGCGGGGAGCTCGTCGACGCCCTGGCCCGCAGTGCGGGCGTCCCGACCGTCGTCGAGGCCGTGGCCCGGGACTTCCGCATGGAGGCCTGGGCGCGCACCGGCTGGCCCTTCACCCGCTGGGTGCGGGCCTTCCGGCCGGCGCCGCTCAAGCGGCTACGGCTCGACCGCACGAGCGACGGGACCCCGGACATCACCGAGCAGGACGTGCGCGCGGTGCTCGGCCGCTCCTCCATCCCGCCACCGGCGCCCGCGGCCCGCGCGAGCGTCGACCTCGCGGCCCGTCGCATCGGCACCGCCGCCGGCGAGGGTCTGCCGACCCGCTGGGCCGACGCGGTCGCCGATGCCGCGAGACCTGCCGACCACGACCTCGCCGACGAGCTCGACCAGGCCGTCATGCGCACCCCCCTGCGCAGCCGCAAGCCGATGTGGTGGACGGTCTTCGGGCTGCTGCAGGTCCTCCTGGCGATCACCGCCGTCGTCGGCCTCGTGTGGCTCGTCGTCATCGCGCTCGCCGGCTGGCTGCAGCTGCCGGAGATCCCGACCTTCGACGTCGGGCCCTTCGCGACCCCCTTCCTGCTGCTCGTCGGCGGGCTGCTGGGTGGGCTGCTGCTCGCCGCGATCGCCCGCTGGCTGGCGAGGATCGGTGGTCGCAAGCGAGCCGGGGTCGTCGACAAGCGGCTGCGCCGCTCCATCGGCGAGGTCGCGGACGCCCGGGTCATCGAGCCCGTCGAGACCGTGCTCGGCGAGCACGCCCGAGCTCGCGCGGGCATCGAGCGCGCCCACGGTTGACCACGGCTCCGCCGTCGTCGTGCACAGGGGGAGGGTGACCCGCCCGGTCGTCCACAGGGGGTGACTCGGCCCGTCGCGCCCGTTGGTCCGGCGCGACGCTGGTCCCACGGACCCACCCGATCGCAGGTGGGCGCACAGGGATGGGACACGAGATGAACGAGACCGAGATCACCGTGGGCGGCCGGGTCGTCGCCGACCCCGAGCACCGCACCACGCGCAACGGCATCCAGTTCACGATCTTCCGGATCGCGAGCACGGTACGGCGGCGCAGCCGCGAGGGCGTCTGGGTCGACGGGCCGACGAGCTTCTACAACGTCGCGACCTACCGCGCGCTGGGGGTGAACGCCCACCAGTCCCTCGGCAAGGGTGACCCCGTCGTCGTCCACGGGAGACTGACGATCAACGACTGGCAGCGCACCGACGGCTCGTGGGGCTCCTCTGCCGACATCGAGGCGATGAGCGTCGGGCACGACCTGACCTTCGGCACGACCGAGTACTCCAAGGCGCAGCGAGGCGCCGGCGACGCCGAGGCCCTGGCCGCCAGCGAGGCGGGCTTCGACCGGATGCGCACCCGCATGGAGGAGTCCGACGGACCCGGGTGGGGCACGGTGCACCCGGCGCCGGCTCAGGGCCCGGCGGGCGAGGTCGTGGACGAGAGCACCGGCGAGGTGCTCGACCCGACGGAGCCGGATGGGCAGGGCGCCGACGAGGCGGAGGAGGTCGCCGTGCCGGCCTGACGACGGTGGATTCGGGCGTGGGGGCGGGAGTGGATAGCCTGCCCCCATGGCCGACTACATCTACACCATGGTCCGCGCGCGCAAGGCGCACAACGAGAAGGTCATCCTCGACGACGTCTCGATGTCCTTCTTCCCCGGTGCCAAGATCGGGATGGTCGGCCCCAACGGGGCCGGCAAGTCGACCATCCTGAAGATCATGGCCGGGCTCGACCAGCCGAGCAACGGCGAGGCGAGCCTCAAGCCGGGCGCGACCGTGGGCATCCTCCTCCAGGAGCCGCCGCTCAACGAGGACAAGACCGTCCTCGGCAACGTCGAGGAGGGCGCCGGCGAGATCAAGGCCAAGCTCGACCGGTTCAACGCCATCTCCGAGGAGATGGGTGAGCCCGACGCGGACTTCGACGCGCTCATGGAGGAGATGGGCAAGCTCCAGGAGGAGATCGACCACGCCGACGCGTGGGACCTCGACTCCCAGCTCGAGCAGGCGATGGACGCCCTGCGCTGCCCGCCGCCGGACAGCCCGGTCACCAACCTCTCCGGTGGTGAGCGTCGCCGCGTCGCGTTGTGCAAGCTGCTCCTGCAGAAGCCGGACCTGCTGCTCCTCGACGAGCCGACCAACCACCTCGACGCCGAGTCCGTCCTCTGGCTGGAGCAGCACCTCGCGGCCTACGCGGGTGCCGTCGTCGCCGTGACGCACGACCGGTACTTCATGGACAACGTCGCGCAGTGGATCGCCGAGGTCGACCGCGGCCGTCTCTACCCGTACGAGGGCAACTACTCGACCTACCTGGAGAAGAAGCAGGAGCGGCTGCAGATCCAGGGCAAGAAGGACCAGAAGCTCGCCAAGCGGCTGAAGAACGAGCTCGAGTGGGTGCGCTCGAACCCCAAGGCCCGCCAGACCAAGAACAAGGCCCGTCTGGAGCGCTACGAGGAGATGGCGGCGGAGGCCGACCGGACCCGCAAGCTCGACTTCGAGGAGATCGCGATCCCGCCGGGCCCGCGCCTCGGCAGCAAGGTCATCGAGGTCCGGGACCTGACGAAGGGCTTCGGCGACCGGGTGCTCATCGAGGACCTGTCCTTCTCCCTGCCGCGCAACGGCATCGTCGGCATCATCGGCCCGAACGGCGTCGGCAAGACGACCCTCTTCAAGACGATCGTCGGCTTCGAGCAGCCGGACGCCGGCGTGGTCGACATCGGTGACACGGTCAAGCTGTCCTACGTCGACCAGAACCGTGGCGGCATCGACCCGGAGAAGAACGTCTGGGAGGTCGTCTCCGACGGGCTCGACCACATCCAGGTCGGCCAGGTCGAGATCCCCTCGCGCGCCTACGTCAGCCAGTTCGGGTTCAAGGGCCCGGACCAGCAGAAGAAGGCCGGTGTCCTCTCCGGCGGTGAGCGCAACCGCCTCAACCTCGCGCTCACCCTCAAGCAGGGCGGCAACGTGCTGCTCCTCGACGAGCCGACCAACGACCTGGATGTCGAAACCCTGGGCTCCTTGGAGAACGCGCTCCTGGAGTTCCCCGGCTGCGCCGTGGTCATCTCCCACGACCGGTGGTTCCTCGACCGCGTCGCGACGCACATCCTCGCCTACGAGGGGACCGACGAGAACCCGGCCTCCTGGTACTGGTTCGAGGGCAACTTCGAGGGCTACGAGGCCAACAAGGTCGAGCGCCTCGGGGCGGACGCCGCGCGTCCGCACCGCGTGACGCACCGCCGCCTGACCCGCGACTGAGGGCGCCGCGAGGCAGGGGCAGCGCAGCTCGTCCGACCCTGCCGTCGTCGCCGCCCCCTGGGTAGGGTGTGGCCATGGTCATACCGCCGGCTCGGGACTGAGCACACACGGCCATGACGCACGTGCGGCAGGTCGGGCTCGTCGGCGGGGTCGGTGGCGGAAACACCGGCAACGAGGTCAGTCTCGCCGTGGTCCACGACCAGCTGGCTGCCGCACGGCCCGACCTGCGGTTCGCGGTCGTCACGCCGATGCCCGACGGTGCCCGGGCCCGCGGGGTGGTCCACGGCGACGAGCCCGTGCTGTCCTTCCGAGCCGACCGCACGCGCGGCGGTGCACGGGCCGTTCGGCTCGGGCGAAGGGTCGTCGCCGAGCTGCGTCACGTGGGTTCGGTCCTGGGGTGGATGGGCTCGCTGGAGGCCGTCGTCGTCTGCGGCACCGGGGTCCTCGACGACCTCGAGGAGCCGCCGTGGGGGATGCCGTGGTCGCTCTTCCTCTGGGCGGCCGCCGCGCGGGCGCGGCGACGCCCCTTCGTGCTGCTGGCCGTCGGGGCCGGGCCCATAGGGAGCCGGGCCAGTGCGCTGCTATTCCGAGCGACCGTGAGGCTGGCGTCCGAGGTCACCTACCGCGACGCGGACTCGATGCGCACCATGGCCGACCTGGGCGCGGCCCGTCCCGACGCGCGGGTGACCTGCGACCTCGCCTTCGGCCGCGCGGTCGGCTCGACGGCGCCCGCGCAGCCCGGACCGGGGATGCGGGTCGCCGTCGGCATCATGGACTGGAGGGGCTGGTCTGGTTCAGGTCGGGGCACGGAGCAGTACCTGGACATCCTCGCGGAGGTCGTCGTCGGGCTCCTCGACCGTGGCTGCCGGGTGGTGCTGACGGTCGGACAGCCGGTCGACGTCGAACCCGCGCGAGAGGTGCGCCGGCAGGTCCTGCGGCAACGTCCGCAGGGCCGGCTGCCCCTCGCCGACGTCGGCAACTTCGACGAGCTGGTCGAGGTGGTGCAGGGCGTCGATCTCGTCGTCGCGACCCGGTTCCACACCGTCGTCGCCGCCCTCGCGGCCGACCGCGCGATCGTGTCGGCGGGCTACGCACCCAAGAACCGCGCCGTCCTCGAGCGGGTGGGCCTGGACCACGCCGACCGGCCCGTGGACGAGATCGACGCGGCCTGGATCCTCGGCGAGGTGGACGCCGTCGCGGAGGGCAGGGCTCCGTGGCGTGCCGACCGGCAGATCATCGCGGGCTGGGCACGCCTCGTGCGTGACGAGATCGACGGGCTCGCCATCCGGATCGACCGAGCCACCAGTCGGCAGCGGCGTGTGGTGGGTCGGGTGACACCGACCAGCCGGTGGCGATCACGGCTCCGGCGACCCAGAGCGTGGTGGTCTCGTCGAGGAGGTTCTCGGTCAGCGTGACCGTGACGAGTCCGAGCGCGACGGCCGCCGCCGCCTCGAAGGAGGCGCGTGCCTCGCCCTCGCGCTGCCGGAGTGCCCGGCCGGCCTCGCGGAGCGTGACGGTGACCCCGATGGTGACGGTCACGAGCGCCACCATCCCGACCGCGCCGAGCTCGACCCAGGTCTGGACCCACACGTTGTGCGGGAGCAGGCCCTCGCTGCGCATCGTCGGTACCACGCCGAACCCGATCCCCGTCAGGGGGTTGAGCCAGCCCAGGGGGGCGAGCGCCTGCCAGTAGCCCCATCGCCAGGCGAGGGAGCTCTCAGGCGCCCCGGGGGGCGGGGGCGGCGGATCCCAGATGTCGACCACTCGCTGGTTGAGACTGGGTGTCAGGGCCACGACGACGACACACACGGCGATGACGACGGGCAGCCAGCGCCGGTCCCTGCGATAGGCGATGACGAAGGCACCGAGGGCCACGGCGATCCATGCGGCCCGTGTGTAGGTGAGCAGGACGACGACGCCCGTCGCCAGCGTGCCGCACCCCCAGAGGAGCCGCTGGCCGGACCGGGACCACACGAGACGTGCCAGCATGAGGACGCAGAGCACCGCCGCGTACTTGCCCAGCACGCTGGGGTGCACGAAGGGCCCGGTGACCCGGGAGAGGCCGGTGTCGCTGTCGACGGGAGAGGTCCCCGTGATGACCTGGACGATGACGTGGCCGCACACGATGACGGCCGAGGCGGCAAGCGCTGCGTGGACCGTGGACGAGGTCAGCTGCCGGCTGCGCACGAGCTGCTCGATGACGACGAACATCAGCACGCCTGCGGTCAGCCGTGCCGCGCTGGCCGCGGACAGGGCCGGCACGTGCGAGCTGAGCGTGCTCAGGGCTGCGGCCCCGACGAAGCCGAGGAGCGCCCACACGGCGACGGAGGGACGCCGCAGCTGGTCCGTGCGCCACTGCGACCACAGCCACCACACGGAGGCAGCGATGAAGATCAGCCCGATGGCAATCGCCGTCCCGTGGCCCACCGCGTCGAGCTCGGGTCGCACGACGAGCAGGAGCAGCGCCAGGGCAGCGAACTGACGCACCGCGAGCACCCCCGCAATGACGACGACGAGCGCCGCGACGACGAGGACCACGACGGAGAAGAGGTCGACACCGACCCATACGGAGGCGATGCCGGCGATGCCCGCACCCAGGCCGATGACGGCGGCGTACCCGGTCCGTCGGGTCACGACCGCACCCCGTGGGTCGCCTCGCCGTACACCGTCGTGAGGCGGGCGAGGTGCTCCTGCGTCGTCGTGCTGCGTCGACGCACCTCGTCGACGAGCGCGGCGCTCCCGGCCAGCCGGGAGCGAAGTGCGGTGTCGAGGGTGGCAGCCCACCCGTGGACGTCGTCGTGCCGCACCGTCCAGCCGCTCGCCGGACCGACCATCTCCGGCATGCCGCCGACCCGCGACACGACGGCCGGCACGCCGGCCATGAGGCTCTCGCGGAGGGCGAAGGGGGAGTTCTCGTGGCACTGCGACGGGTGTGCGGTGACGATCGCGCGGTCGAGTGCCCGGCGCACGCCCGCGGCGTCGGTCACCCCGGGCAGGTCGACCCGGGGGATGCCGTCCGCCGCGATCATCGATCTCAGCTCGCCGGCCTGGCTCCCTTCGCCGATGAGCTCGACCCGCACCTCCGGGTGGAGGTGTGCGATCCGCCGCCACGCCTGCAGCAGCACGTGTGGCCCCTTGAGCGGGACGAGCCGGCTGGCGAAGACGATCGCGTCCCGCGGACCGTCCGAAGGGAGCACGTCCTCGCCCTGCGAGCGCCACGGCAGGTCGAGGTACTCGACCGCTGCGGCCGGCCACCCCTCGTCGGCGATGACGCCCCTCATGAAGTCCGACGGCGCGAGGATGTGCGGGCCGGACCGTCGCCACTGCGGGGCGGAGACGAGCTGTTCGGCGGCACCGAGGGCGCTGACCGCGAGGCTGCCCTTCATGCACCGGCGCCGCACGGGGGCGAGGGCGCGGTGCAGCGATGAGCGGCCGACGCAGTCGGTGCAGATGGTGCCGTCCGGATCGCTGAAGAGGGTCTGGTTGGCGCACACCAGCTTGTACTCGTGGGCGGTGAGGACGGCGGGGAGACCCGCCTCGCGGACGGCTCGTACGACCGATGACGTCAGCTGGTAGCAGGTCCCGTGGAAGTGCACGATGTCGGGACGGTGCTCGCGGATCGCTCGTCGCATCGTGACCCCGGCCTCCGGCGACCACACCGACACGGCCGCGCTGCGCCAGCGGTCGGGGGAGCCGGGCTCGAAGGACCGACGTCGGGTGAACCACGTGGGCGCCCCCGACAGGTCCATCGGGGACCGCCCCGGTGGCGGCGTCATCGCCACCACCCCGACGTCGTGGCCGTCGGCGACGAGGGAGCGCACGAGCCAGCCCACGTAGGTCTCCACGCCGCCGACGTGGTGCGCGAACTTGCTGACCTGGAGGATGCGCACGTCAGGCCCCGCTCCGGGCCCGCAGGAGTCGGCTGCGCAACCAGTCCATGTCCCGGCGCAGCTCGCCCGGCGACAGGACGGCCCGGACGGACAGGCCGATGTGGCGCGCCACGAGCCGCTCGCCGAGGACGAAGACGGTGGTGTAGCCGACCGTGCTCATGATCGCCGCGCCCAGTATCCCGTGCCGGGGCACGAGGAGGACCAGCCCGACGAGCAGCACGATCGTGCCGCCCACGTGGGCCACGCTGGCCCACCCGGGTGCCCCGAGGCCCTGAAGCGTCGCCATGAGGGCCATGCTCGCGGAGAAGAGCACGATACCCGGCAGCATGAGCCACAGAGCGGGGACAGCGGCGGAGAACTCGTCGCCGTAGACGAAGGGGATGACCCACGGTGCCGTGGCAGCGATGGCGAGGATGGCGAGGCCACCGCCGACGAGGTTGATCCTCAGCCCGCGCTCGAGCGCGCCCCGGGCCGCGGGCCCATGACCGGCAGCCGTCAGCGGGAAGATCACCATGGCCACGCTCCCGAAGAGGGAGACGACCATGGAGGAGACGTTGACCGCGATGGAGTAGTAGCCGATCTGGGAGGCGCTGACGAAGGCCGGCAGGACGAGTGAGTCCAGTCGGAGCGCACTCAGGCTGATCCCCTGCATGCGGAACCCGTAGCCGAGGGACGCGCGCGCCAGCCGACGATCGCCACGGGTGATGCCCTCCGCCACGAGGCCGACGACCGCCACGGTGAGTGCCACCCCGTAGCTGGCCACCTGGGCCGACAGGACGGTCACCGGGGTGAATCGGTCGAGACCGAGCAGGGTGAGGAGCGTGAGCACGTAGGTCGCGGGCTGGGTGATGCGCACGACTCCGAGGAAGCGGAAGCGGTGGCGGGCCATGAGCATGGCCCACATCGCCTCGGTGGTGAGGACGACGGGGATCGCGCAGAGAAAGATCCGCGCGATCAGCTGCGTCTCGTCGTCCTGCGCGGCGAAGCCCACGGGGACCAGGAACTGTGCGATGCCGACACCGAGCACCCCGAGGACGGGCGCCATGGTGAGGGTCGTGCCGAGCACCCGGCGCTGGTCGGCGCCCCGGCCCTGCAGGAAGATCATGCCGTCGGCGAATTTGAGGTTGGACGCCCAGGTCAGCGTCAGCGTCCACGTGCTCACCGCGGCGACGACCCCGCGTCCGTCGGCGCCGAGGAAACGGGCGGTGAGTACACCCGAGACGAGCCCCAGGAGGATCGTCGTGCCACTGGTGGCCAGTGTCGTGGCGAAGGCCCGTCCGGTGGACGGGCGGCTCTGGTCGGTGGTCACGCCGACGACCGGGTGTCGCCACGCTCTTCGTGACGCCGGCGCCTGCGGACGGTGAGCAGCGCGAGGGCACCCCCAGTGAGGACCAGGGCCGCGAGTCCGCCGGCGACGCTGGCGCGGGCCCGGGTCGAGGTCGTGCTCATCCGGCTGGTGTCCACCTGGAGCGACGAGGCCCGGTCCGCGTTGCGTCGTTGGGCCACCTGGATGCTCTTGAGCGATGAGGTGGCGTCGGCGACGATCTCCCCGACGCGGTTGAGGGCGGCCGTGTCCGCCGGGGACGCAGGGCCCCTGCCCCCCTCCGACTCGAGCGACTTCCGGGCGAGCTCGGCACCGGCGACATCGGCATCGAGCTGCTGCTCGATGCCGTCGGAGACCTCGTCGAGGGCATGGCGCACCTGTCGGCGCAGACCGCTCTCGGCCGCGTCCGCCGTGCTGGCCACGTACGTGACCCGGATGATCGTGCCGTTGCCGACACGAGAGGAGTCGACGAAGGCCCCCGGTGCGTCGGGGTCGCCGGCCACGTCGCCCGTACCCACGTCGTCGCCGTAGGCCGAGGTGAAGTCGGCCGCGTGCGTCGCCACCTCGTAGTTGGAGAAGGTGCCGATGAGCGGGGCGATGTTGACGTCCGCCGTCGCACGGACGGTGGCCGGTGACCACCCCGCGGTCCCGGACCACGTGACGGCTGCCGCCACGCCGGCGGTGACGACGAGGATGGCGGCGGAGCTGACGGAAGGTCGTCTGACACCGCGGGACGGTCCGGTCATGCCGACCCGCTGGCCGGGCGGAAGCGTCGACGGGCGGGACGGGCGAGCACCCGCTCGAGGTAGTGGGCGGTGAAGCGTGCGCTCCCCCGCAGGCCCCGGGGACTGCGCAGGACGTCGCGGGCGGTGCCGGCGGCCTCGCGGCGTCGCCCGTCGGCGAAGAGGCTGCGGATCCGCAGGATCCTCGTGCGGACGAGCTCGTCGCGCACGGCCCGCAGGTGCCGTGGATCGTCGCTCGACTGCAGTTCCCTCTCGAGGACCGCCACGGCCCCGTCGAGCTGCCGGGTGAAGTCGCCGACGCTGTCGGCGGCGTCGTGGATGCGGTAGGCGATGACGGGGCGCTCGACGTGCAGCGCGGCCCCTCCCGACCGGGAGAGCGCGAGAGCCAGGTAGCGGTCGTAGGCCGTCGCGGCCCAGTCGGGGTGTTCGCTCCAGTCGACGGCGCGACGACGCAGGACCGCGGCCACCATGAGGATGTCTCCGCGCGCCGCCACGTCGTCGAAGGCGGGCAGCCTCCCTTCCGGCACCCGGCGCCGGTCGACCATCGCGTGCATCGGGTGCGTGCGAGGCAGCGGCAGACCGTCTGCGTCGACGAGGTCGGCGTCAGCGAAGCAGACGGCGAGGGACGGGTCCTCCAGCATGGGTCGCACGAGCTGCTCGAGCGCGTCCGGGCGGAGGACGTCGTCGTCGTCGACCTCCATGACGAGGTCCGTCGTCGAGTCGATGAAGCCCTGCCAGACGTTGCCGAGGATCCCGAGGTTGGACTCCCGCGGTACCCAGCGGAAGCGCGCATCGGCGAGCTCGTCGACGACCCTGCCCACCTCCGGCTGGGCGGCGTTGTCGCAGACCACGACGGTGAAGTCGGCGAAGGTCTGGGTGCGCAGCGCCTCGAGACAGGAGCGCAGCATCTCGGGCCGACGGTAGGTCGGCACGACGATCGTCACCGCGGGTCCCGCCGCTCGCACGTCAGCGGCCGCCCACGGTCGGGTCCCGGGCAGCCCGGAGGCGCGGCGCCACGGCGACGAGGGGTCGCGTCGGCCGGAGTGCCTGCCTCGCTGGGAGACGCCCTGGGCCAGGTCGGCGCACAGGTCGGCGTAGCCCGCCGCCACCTTGTCCCAGTCGTAGCGCCGGGTGCAACGCTCGACGAGACGTCGTCGCCGCTCCGTGTCGGCGTCCGGTGCGGCGTCGATCCGGGCGATCGCCGACGCCAGCGTCTCGACGGTGTCGCCGAAGAACCCGTCGTCGCCGAGGACCTCACGGTTGAAGGGGTTGTCGTGGGCGATCGTCGTGGCACCGGCGCCCATCGCGCGGAGCAGCGACGGGTTGGTCCCGCCGACGGAGTGCCCGTGCAGGTAGCTCGCCGAGCCCGCGTACAGCTCGTCGAGCAGCTCAGGGTCCCAGACGCCCCCGAGCATCCGCACGCCCGGCGTCTGCTCGGCGGCGGACCTGACGGCAGCCTCGTACTCGGAGGCGTAGGGGATGCTGCCGACGACGGCGAGGGGCAGGTGGGCGCCGCTCGCCCCGTAGGCCCGGATCATCTCCAGCACGTGGTTCTCGGGCTCGATCCGCGCGACGACGAGGTGGTAGCGACGACGCTCGAGGCCCACCTCCGCCAGCCGGGCGGTGGGAGCATCCGCGATGACCGCGGTGCCGTACTCGAGCAGCGCGGTACCGGCGTCGAACTCGTCGCGGTAGTACTGCTGGATGCCGGGGGAGTCGGCGATGAGCGCGTCGGCCCACCGCACGGCGGCAGCCTCGGACAGGCGGTAGAAGGTCTGCCCGGCGGGCCCCCACTTCGCCCGCCGCCACTCGAGGCCGTCGACGTGGACGGCCACGGGCAGACCCCGTAGGTGCAGCAGGGGCAGGGCGAAGGTGTTGGCGGCGTTGAAGACGAGGGCGACGTCGTGGCGGGTGCCCGACGCCGCGACGTGCAACGCGGACAAGGCGGTGTGCGAGAGCGTCTCGAGGGTCTTGCGGCGGATGCACGGCAGGTGCACGAGCTGCATCCCGGCATGGGTCGTCCGCGGTGCAGCCGAGTCGTCCGCCGGGCGGCGGCAGTAGACCGTGACCTCGTGCCCCGCGTCGGCGAGGCGACTGCCGATCTCCTCGACCGCGGTCTCGAAGCCCCCGTAGTGCGCCGGTACACCTCGTGTCCCCAGCATCACGATGCGCATACCCGCTCCCCGTTCAGCTCTGTGTGGGCCTCCCCATTCAGCACGATGTCGCCACGATAGCGCCAGCACGGGAGCAGGGACATAGCGAAAGCAGCCCTCGCGTCCCAGGTCCCGCTGGTGCCCACACCTAGGGTGCCGTCATGCCCTCACTCCTGGAGCAGGTCGCCGGTCGCACGAGCATCGTCGACGAGGTGCTCACCGGCTCCCTGGGCGAAGGGGAGGTCCTCTCCGGCGTGGAGATGGTCGGGTGCACGCTGCGCGACGCGTCCGTCGCGGGAGCGACGCTGTCGGGGGTGCGGCTCGAGGGCTGTGCCGTGGAGCGGGTCGACCTCTCGCGTGCCCGCCTGCCCGACTCGGTCGTCGATGGCTGCAGGTTCGTCGGGTGCAAGGCACTCGCGACGTCGTGGGCGATGCTGCGCGCCCCGGTGCTCGTGCCCGACCCGAGCGTCTGGGTGGACTGTCAGCTGTCGATGGGCAGCTTCGCCGGGCTCGACCTCACGGGCACCCGCTTCGAGCGGTGCGTGCTGACGGACGCCGACTTCGACGGGGCCACCCTGGTCGAGGTCGTCTTCGACGAGTGCTCCCTGGGTGGGGCCCGCTTCGTCCGGGCGGACCTGCGGCGCGCCGACCTGCGCACTGCGCGCGACTTCGTCGTCGACGTGCGCGATGCCAGGGTCGAGGGGCTCCGGGCGGACCTGACCGGTGCGCTCGGGCTCCTCACCCCCTTCGGCATCGTCGTGGGGTAGGGCGGCGCCGGCCGGGGACCGATGTCACGTCAGGGAGTGCGCGCCCCGACCAGCCGCAGGGCGAGCGCCCCGTAGGTCTCGCCGATGGCGGCCGGGGTGGTGCGCTTGATGCCCGGGTGGTACCAGCGAGCGACGTCGACGACGAGCGAGAGCGCGGCGAGCGCGGTGGCGCGCACGTCGTCGACGACGAACTCGCCGGACTCGACACCGGCCGTGATGATCCCCTCGACGACCGCGTCGATCTCACGACGCAGGGTGAGGACCTCGCGCTGGTGCTCGGGAGCGAGGTGGCGGAACTCGTACTGGACGATGCGGGCGACCTGGTGCTGCTCGGCGTGCCACCGGGCGAAGGTGGAGATGACCTCCTGGAGGGCGTCCGTGGGCGAGCCCGCCTGGGCCGCGGCCGAGGCCAGCGCGTCGCGGGCGCCCTCGTGCCCGACGCGGCTGAGCTGGAAGAGCAGGTCCTCCTTGCTCGCGAAGTGGACGTAGACGCCAGCCGGCGAGAGGCCGGCACGGGAGGCGATGTCACGCGTCGTCGTGGCATGGAACCCCTTGTCCGCGAAGGCGTCCGCGGCCGCCACGAAGAGCCTCACGACGGTCGGGTTGTCGTGCTCGGGGAGAGAGGGCGTCGGCGTCGTCACGTTGACAGCATGCCCGCCGGGGGCGAGACTAAGCAAGCGCTTAGTGCGATGACGCACACCACGTTCCAGAGAGGTGACCATGCCCCGCAACATCTACGACGAGGACCACGAGTCCTTCCGCTCCTCCGTCAAGGAGTTCGTCGAGCGCACGCTCGTGCCCCGGGCGGACTCGATGATCGTCGAGCACACCATCCCCCGCGAGGTCTGGCTCGAGGCCGGCAAGCAGGGATTCTTCGGCCTGACGATCCCCGAGGAGTTCGGCGGCGCGGGCATCGAGGACTACCGCTTCAACGCCGTCCTCGCCGAGGAGCTGTCCAAGTTCAACGTGGCGGTCTCCTCCTGCTTCGGCATCCACGCCGACATCACCGCGCCCTACCTCGTGGCCATGGGGACGCAGGAGCAGAAGCAGCGCTGGCTGCCGAAGGTCGTCACCGGCGAGGCGATCATGTCGATCGGCATGACCGAGCCCTCCGGCGGCTCCGACCTGGCCGCGCTGAAGTCGACCGCCGTCAAGGCCGACGACGGCAGCGGCGACTGGGTGCTCAACGGCTCCAAGACCTTCATCACCAACGGCCACCAGTGCGACCTCGCGGTGGTCGCGGCCCGGACCGACCCGGCCAAGGGCGCCAAGGGCATCTCGCTCTTCGTCCTCGAGGCGAGCGACGAGGGCTTCACCAAGGGCCAGCCGCTGGACAAGGTCGGTCAGCCCGAGTCCGACACCTCCGAGCTCTTCTTCGAGAACGTCCGCCTCCCCGCGGACCGGCTCCTCGGTCCCGAAGGCATGGGCTTCATCACGATGATGCAGAAGCTCCCGCAGGAGCGCCTCGGCAACGCGATCGGCTGCGTCGCCCACGCCGGTCAGATCCTCCAGGAGACGATCGAGTACACCAAGGAGCGCAAGGCCTTCGGTCAGCCGATCGGCTCCTTCCAGCACAACAAGTTCAAGATCGCCGAGCTCGTCACGAGCATCGAGGTCGCCCGGGCCTACGTCGACGAGTGCGTCGTCGCGCACGCCGAGGGCAAGCTCAGCGCCGTCGACGCCGCCAAGGCGAAGTGGTGGGCCGCCGAGACCCAGAGCAAGGTCCTCGACGAGTGCGTCCAGCTGCACGGCGGCTACGGCTACATGAACGAGTACCGCGTGGCCCGCGCCTGGCGTGACGCCCGGATCAACAAGATCTGGGCCGGCACCAACGAGATCATGAAGGAGCTCATCGGGCGCGACCTCGGGCTCTGACCCGGGTCCGCACCCCCGACGCTGCACCGGCGGCCGGCCGCTCCGTGAGACACGGAGCCGCCGGCCCCCGTGCGCGCACCCGAGTTTGAGAGACTGGGGGAGACCACGAGCGAAGGGGGTCCGGTGAGCGACACCGTCCACGTCATCACGGTCTCCGACCGGGTGAGCTCCGGCGCGCGCGAGGACGTCTCCGGCGACGCCGCAGTCGAGCTCCTGCAGGCGGAGGGCCACACGGTCACCACGAGCCTCGTGCCCGACGGCGCGGACGCCGTCGAGGCAGCGCTGCGTGCCGCGCTCGCCGACGGTGCCCGACTCGTCGTCACCACGGGGGGCACCGGTCTCTCCCCGCGCGATCGCACCCCCGAGGGGACCGCGCCCGTGCTCGACCGCGAGGTGCCCGGGCTGGCGGAGCTGCTCCGTGCCGAGGGCGCGCGGCAGACCCCCTTCGCCGCCATCTCGCGCGGTCTCGTCGGCATCGTCGACGCGAGCGACGAGCGTCCCGGCGCGCTCGTCGTCAACCTCCCCGGCAGCACGAAGGGGGTGACGCAGGGCCTGCAGGTCCTGCTGCCCCTCGTCGGCCACGTCCTCGACCAGATCTCCGGAGGCGACCACTGATGGCCGACCTGACCCGCATCGCCCGCATCGCGACCGACGAGGTCGACCTGGCTGGGGTGCTCGCGAGCGTCGACGACCCCGGCCACGGGGCGGTGGCGAGCTTCGTCGGGCAGGTGCGCGACCACGACCCCGAGGCCGGCGGCCGGGTCGTCGCGCTGCGCTACACCTGTCATCCCGACGCGCCGCGCCTGGTCGTCGAGATCGTCGAGCGCGTCCTGCGCGACCTCGACCCGCAGGGCGAGGCGAGCGTGCACGCCGTGCACCGCGTCGGGGACCTCGAGGTCGGCGACCTCGCGCTCGTCGTGGCCGTGGGGACCGCGCACCGGGACCTCGCCTTCACGATCTGCCGGGCGATCGTGGAGGCGGTCAAGCACGAGCTGCCGGTGTGGAAGCAGCAGTTCGAGGCGGACGGCACGCACGCGTGGTCGGGGTTGAGCTGCTGATGACCCGCCCGCTGGTCGACCCCCACGGCCGCCTCCACCGCGACCTGCGCGTCTCGCTCACCGACAAGTGCAACCTGCGGTGCACGTACTGCATGCCCGCCGAGGGCCTGCCGTGGCTGCCCAAGGACGAGCTGCTCACGACACCGGAGCTGCTGACCCTCGTCGAGGCGGCCGTGACGGCCGGCATCAGCGAGGTGCGGCTCACCGGCGGCGAGCCGCTCGTGCGCCCCGACGTCGTCGAGATCGTCGCGGCGATCTCGACGATGGAGGGCCCCGAGGGCGCGCCCGAGGTGTCGATGACGACCAACGGCCTGGGGCTGACCAAGGTGGCCGCAGCCCTCGCCGAGGCCGGGCTCGCCCGGGTCAACGTCAGCCTCGACACCCTGCGGCCCGAGCGTTTCCACGAGATCACCCGCCGCGACCGCTTCGACGAGGTCGTCGCCGGCATGGCGGCGGCCCACGACGCCGGCCTGCGGCCGGTCAAGGTCAACTCCGTGCTGCAACGGGGGATCAACGACGACGAGGCCGTCGACCTCACGCGCTGGGCGGTCGAGCGCGGGTACGAGCTGCGGTTCATCGAGCAGATGCCGCTGGACGCGCAGCACACGTGGCAGCGCACCGAGATGGTCACGGGCGCGGAGATCCTCGAGCAGCTGCGCACGGCCTTCGAGCTCACAGAGGTGCCCGGTCGAGGAGCCGCCCCGGCCGAGCGCTTCCACGTCGACGGTGGGCCGGCGACCGTGGGCGTCATCGCCTCGGTGACGATGCCCTTCTGCGGCTCGTGCGACCGGTTGCGCCTCACCGCGGACGGCCAGCTGCGCAACTGCCTCTTCGCGCGCGGGGAGACCGATCTGCGTGGACCGCTGCGCTCCGGGGCGAGCGAGGCCGAGGTCCACGAGCTCGTCCACGCCTGCCTGGCCACCAAGCGTCCCGGGCACGGGATCAACGAGCCCGGGTTCCTCCAGCCGCCGCGGCCGATGAGCGCGATCGGCGGCTGAGCATCAGCCCCCGGCGAAGGGGGGCAGCACGTCGATCGTCGCGCCGGCGGTGACCGGGGTGTCGCCGTCGTCGACGTAGCGCCCGGCGTGCAGCACCGAGCACCGCTGCAGGACCTCCGTCAGCCGGGCACCGTGGGCCGCCTCGGCCTGCGCGAGGACCTCGCCCACGGTCCTCCCGTCCAGGCGTTCCTCGTCGGTGCCGGCGGCCTCGGCCGCTGCCGCGAAGTACCTGATCGTCGTCATGCCTGCTCCTCCTGCTCACGGTCGGTGATCGTCGCCTCGAGCGCCTGGCTCAGGGAGTCCACGTCGACCGGCCGGCCCTGCTCCTGCAGGTGCCCGACGGCGACCCCGAGGATGTAGGCGCCGACCGGCGCCATCGGGCGCTCGAAGCCGTGGGCGATCGTCTTGGTCATCGCGTGGATGGTCACCACGTCGACGCACTCGGGGTCGATGCCGACCGCGGCGCAGGCGTCCTCGATCCAGTCCGCCCACAGCGCGCGGGTCGTCTCGAGATCGGTCACGGTGCCTCCTCGTCGCGCAGTCGCTCCACCCAGCGGGCGTGGTCGGTCCAGGTGTCGATGTCGGCCACGTCGTCGTCGCTCGCCGGCACGGTGACGAGCACCGACTGCCCGAGCAGGCTCTTCATCGACCGGTCCCTGGGCGGGCCCAGCCGTTCCAGCGCTCGCCGCAGGGACGCCGTGCGGTGGATCCCGAGCAGCCACTGGGGATGCCCCGTGGAGTCCTCCAGGCACCAGCCGTCGTGCTCTGCCGTGTCCACGTCCGCGCTGCGCTGTGCGTACGACCAGGCGGCGAGCAGCCGGCCGAGGGCGGGGAGGGGGTCGGCGAGGTCGCAGGCGAGCAGCACGGTCCAGTCGGCGGCACCGTCGGCAGCCAGCGCGTCGAGGCCGGCGGCCACCCCCGCGACGGGGCCGCCGAGCGGCGGGTCCTCGAGGGTGCGGTGCACCCCGGGGGGGACGTCGACGTCGCCGACGACGACGATCTCGCGGGCATCGGAGACGGCGACGAGCACGCGGTCGACGAGGCGTGCGCCGCCGAGCTCGACATCGGGCTTGCTCGCCCCGCCGAGCCGCTCGGCGGCACCCCCGGCGAGGACGACGGCGTCGAAGGGGATGGGCTCGCTCATGCGTCCTCCCGGGTCCAGGTGCCACTGCGACCGCCGGTCTTCTCCAGCAGCCGCACGTCGGTGATGTGGGCGCCGCGGTCACGTCCCTTGACCATGTCGATGACGGCGAGCGCCGCGACGGTGACGCTCGTGAGCGCCTCCATCTCGACGCCGGTGCGGTCGGCCGTGCGCACGGTCGCGGTGATCTCCACGCCCGCGTCGGTGATCTCCAGGTCGACGACCGCCCCGTGGACCCCGATGACGTGGGCGAGCGGTAGCAGCTCGGGGGTCTTCTTGGCCGCCTGGATCCCGGCGATGCGCGCGACGGCGAGCACGTCCCCCTTCGGCACGGTGCCGTCCCGCAGGAGCGCGACCGTCTCGGGGGAGGTGGCCACCCGTCCGGCCGCGGTCGCGGATCGCACGGTCGGGGTCTTGTCGGTGACGTCGACCATGCGGGCGTGCCCGCGGTGGTCGAGGTGGGTGAGGGGGTGATTCATCTACAGGCTCCTGATCTGCACGAGGTCGCCGGGCTCGACGGCATCGGTCTCCTCGGCGACGACCGCCAGCGCCTGCGCGCCGGCGAGCGAGGTGACCATGTGCGAGGCCGAGCCGCGCGCGTGGCTGGGGGTCGCGACGAGCCGTCCGACGTCGTCGCTGGACAGGACGACCGGGACGTACTGGCGGCGTCCCGCGGGGGAGCGCCACGCCGACCCGGCCACGGCCCGGGTCGGCCCGGGCAGGGGCGCGCGGCCGAGGAGCCGGTCGAGCAGCGGACGGCCGA
Source organism: Janibacter terrae (assembly GCF_039636765.1). Taxonomy (NCBI): domain Bacteria; kingdom Bacillati; phylum Actinomycetota; class Actinomycetes; order Micrococcales; family Intrasporangiaceae; genus Janibacter; species Janibacter terrae. The sequence continues at coordinate 2,801,108 of NZ_CP144167.1, read as the reverse complement.
AGACCTCGAAGGAGATCGCCGTCGAGACCGGGTTGCCCGGCAGGGCGAGCACCGGCACCTCGCGCCAGCGGGCCCATCCCTGCGGCTTGCCCGGCTGCATGCGCACGTGGCGGAAGGTCGCGCCCGAGCGCTCCAGCACGATCCGCGAGACGTCGAAGTCGCCGACGCTCACCCCGCCGGTGAGCAGGACGAGGTCCGCGCCGGAGGTCAGCTCGTCGAGTCCCGCGGCGAAGGCCTCGGTGTCGTCCGTGAGCACGACCGTGGCCCGGACCTCGGCGCCCAGCTCGCGCAGGGTGGCGGCGAGGTGGGTGCCGTTGGACTCGAAGATCTGCCCCCGCGCGAGCGGGGTGCCGGGGGCGACGAGCTCGTCGCCGGTCGCGGCGATCGCGACGACGGGGCGGCGGCGGACCGTGACGGTCGCGGTCCCGGCCGCGGCGAGCGACCCGAGCACCCGCGCGGTGACGGTGGTCCCGGCGGCCGCGACGACGTCGCCCCCGCGCACGTCCTCGCCCGCGCCGCGGACGTGCTGCCCGCGCTCGCCGACCCGGGCGATCGTCACCTCCGCAGTCCCGCCGTCGGTGGCCTCGACGGGGACGATCGTGTCGGCGCCGGTCGGGACGGGCGCGCCGGTCATGATGCGCACGCACTGCCCCGGTGCGAGTGCCGGGTCCTCGCCCGAGCCGGCGGGCACGGCGCCGACGACGTGGAGGATGGTGGGCAGCGTGCCCAGGTCCTCCCGCCGCACCGCGTAGCCGTCCATGGCCGAGTTGGCGAAGGCCGGGACGTCGCCGACCGCCGTCACCGGCTGCGCGAGCACGCGCCCGAGCGCGTCGGGGAGCGGGACCTCCTCGGTCTCGTCGAGGGGCCCGGACCCGTCGAGCAGGTGGGTCAGCAGCTCGTCGAGGTACTCCTCGACCGTGAGCAGCACGCGGTCGGTGGTCATGGGGTCTCCGGGGTGTGCGGGACGGGGTCGGGCCAGGCGAGCATCCCACCGTCGAGGACGAGCAGCCGGTCGTGCCCGCGCGCCAGCAGGGCGCTCGCGGCGAGCCGGGCCCGTGGCCCAGCGCGGCAGACGAGGACGACGTCCCGGTCGGTCGGGACCTCCGCCGCCGCGGTGGGGTCGGAGGTCAGCCGAGCGACGGGGATGTGCACGGCGCCGGGGACGACCCCCGCGGCCAGCTCGTGATCCTCGCGCACGTCCAGGACGAAGGGGGCGTCCGCCCCAGCCAGACGAGCGGCCAGCTCCGCGGCGGAGAGCGTCGGGACGCCCGGCTCCTCCGGGGGTGCTGGTACCGTGCGGGCCGGGCGGGGCGTCCCCGCCGCCCGCGGGTGCCGCGCGACGAGGGGGATCTCGCGCTGGGTCGCGGCGAGCACGTCGATGAAGAGCAGCCGCCCGAGCAGGGGCGCTCCGACACCGGTGATGAGCTTGATGGCCTCGGTCGCCATCATCGAGCCGACCTGCCCGACGAGCGGCCCGACGACCCCGGCGTCGCCGCAGGCCGGCACGCTGCCGGGGGCCGGCGGCTCGGGGAAGAGGTCCCGCAGACCGGGCGCCGGCAGTCCCTCGGGTGCCCCCGGCCAGAAGACGGTCAGGTGGGCCTCGGTGCGGTACACCGCCGCCCACACGAGCGGGATCCCGAGCTCGTCGCAGGCGTCGGCGACGGCGTAGCGCGTCTCGAAGTTGTCGCTGCCGTCGAGCACGAGGTCGTGGTCGGCGAGCAGCTGACGGGCGTTGTCCGCGTCGAGGTGCTCGCGCACGCCGACGACCTCGATGTCGGGGTTGAGCGCCCGCACCCGCTCCAGAGCGCTGTCGACCTTGGGGCGGCCGACGTCGCCCGTCGCGTGGATGACCTGTCGCTGCAGGTTGGTCTCGTCGACGCGGTCGTCGTCGACCACCGTGAGGCGCCCGACGCCCGCGCCCGCGAGGTACAGCAGCGAGGGGGAGCCGAGCCCTCCCGCACCGATGACGGCGACCCGGGCGGCGAGGAGGCGACGTTGTCCCCTTTCGCCGATCGTGGGCATGAGGAGGTGGCGCGAGTACCGGCTCACCTGGTCCCCGGTGAGCGCCGGACCGGGAGCCACGAGCGGGGAGAGGGTCATGGTGCCGACGGTAGCCCGGTCACCTCCGGCTGGGCAGGTCGGGCTTGTCCCAGCCGCGGCGCGGCGCCGAGGTGCCCGTGCCGTACCCGCTGCGGGCGTCCCGGGAGCGGTAGACCAGGTAGGGCCGGGTGAGGTACCCGACGGGTGCGCTGAAGACGTGGACGAGCCGGGTGAACGGCCACATCGCGAAGAGCCCCATGGCGACGAGGGCGTGCAGCTTGAAGCCGATCGGCGCGTCCTGCATCAGCTGGGCGTCCGGACGGAAGGTGAAGACCCCGCGCCACCACGGCGAGACCCCGTCACGGTAGTTGTACTCGCCGCCGAACTGCAGGAGCGAGCCGGCGACGGTGTTCCACATGCCCAGGACGATGACGGCGGCGAGGAAGACGTACATCACCTTGTCGTTCGTCGTGGTGGCGGAGAAGACGGGGCCGGTCGTGCGCCGGCGGTAGACGAGGATGGCCAGGCCCACGAGGGTCGCGATGCCGGCCGGGATGCCGCCGGCCAGCGCGATGACGTGGTAGGCGTGCCGGCTCAGGCCGAGCGCGTCGGTCCACACCTGCGGGATGACCAGGCCGATGACGTGACCGGCGATGACGCCGAGCATGCCGAAGTGGAAGAGCGGGCTGCCGATGCGCAGCAGCCGGTCCTCGTAGAGCTGGGAGGAGCGCGTCGTCCAGCCGAACTTGTCGTACCGGTAGCGCCAGACGTGCCCGACGACGAAGGTCGCCAGGGTGAGGTAGGGGACGATGACCCAGAGGAAGGTGCTCATCGGGGGGCTCCTACGGGGATGGTCGCGCCGAGGTGGGACGCGGCGGGAGGCGAGGGACGAAGGGGGCCGGCCAGGTGCTCGTCGAGCGCCGGGTCCTGCGCGTAGGGGGCGGTGTCGATGCCGACGTCCTCCTGCGGCGGGCCCTCGGCGATGAGGCGGCCGAGCGCCTCCTCGTCGTCGCCCCGCAGCCGGGGGAGGGTGGCGCGCAGCGCCCGGACGGCGGGCAGCCACGGGGACTGCTTGCCGGTGAGGGCGGTGTGCAGCAGCTCGATCCCGACGCGGTGGTCGTTGAGCAGCCGCCACGCCGTGTCCGGGTCGCAGGTGGCACCGAACTCGAGCAGGACGCACAGGTGGTCGGGCAGCTCGGCGTCCTCGTCGTCCAGCTGCACCCCGGCGGCCCGGTAGGCCTGCTTGAACTGCACGAGCGCGACCCCCCGCTTCCGGGTGTCACCGTGCAGGAAGTAGGTCAGGTGCAGCGCGCACCGACGGGTCACGTCGAAGGTGTCGACGTACTGCGCCTGCAGGTCGGTCAGGTCGGTGCGCTCGATGTGGTCGAGGAGGTCGACGAGGGGCTCGCCGACCGTGGCCGGCAGCCCCTGCGCGCTCTGGCGCAGGACGGGGACGAGCGCGACGAGACGCTCGTCGGGGTAGTCGAGGAGCAGCGAGATCACCTGCCAGGCGTCGGCGAGGGCCCGTCCCTGCACGGCGGGCTCGCTCCTGCGGTGGCGTCGCCAGGGCATCATGGCCGGTCACCGCGCGACTGGTCCGGGAAGAGCCCCTCTGGGGTGCCCTTGCCGTCCCAGTTGAGCAGGTTGACCCGGCCGGTCTTCGTGCCACCCGCGACGAGCTGGTCGGAGGTCTGCCGCTCCTGCAGCATCTGGAAGTTCTCCACCGCCACCGGGGTGAGGGCACCACGGCCGGACCCCTCGCCGAAGGGGCCGGACAGGTCGATCTCCTCGTCGTAGCCGGAGACGGCGCAGTCCGTGGCGAGCTCCTCGAGCCCGTGGGCCTGCTCGCCGTGGGCGGTGGGGATCACGTAGCGCTCGTCGTACTTGGCCAGGGCGAGCAGGCGGTACATGTCGTACATCGCCTCCTCCTCCATGCCGACGGCCTCCGGGATCTCCGCCCGGGGGTCGCGGCCGAGGTTGATGTCGCGCATGTAGCTGCGCATGGCGGCGAGCTTCTTGAGCACCTCGTCGACCGGCCGGACGTCGCCGGCGGTGAAGAGGTTGGCGAGGTACTCGACCGGGATGCGCAGGGTGTCGATGGCCGCGAAGAGGTTGTCCTTGTCCTCGCCGTCGTACCCGGTGTCCTTGATGACGTCGACGACCGGCGACAGCGGCGGGATGTACCAGACCATCGGCATGGTGCGGTACTCCGGGTGCAGGGGGAGCGCCACCTTGTAGTCCATGATCAACCGGCGCACCGGCGAGGCCTTGGCGGCCTCGACCCAGTCACCGGGGATGCCGGCCTGCTCTGCGGCCCGCTGCACCTGCGGGTCGAAGGGGTCGAGGAAGACCGAGCGCTGGGCCTCGTAGAGGTCGTGGTCGTCCTCCACCGAGGCCGCGTCGAGGACCCGGTCGGCGTCGTAGAGCATGATCCCGATGTAGCGCAGGCGTCCCACGCAGGTCTCGGCGCAGACCGTCGGGATGCCCACCTCGACCCGCGGGTAGCAGAAGGTGCACTTCTCCGCCTTGCCGGTCTTGTGGTTGAAGTAGACCTTCTTGTAGGGGCACCCGGTGACGCACATGCGCCAGCCGCGGCACTGGTCCTGGTCGACGAGGACGATGCCGTCCTCCTCGCGCTTGTAGATCGCGCCGGAGGGGCAGGAGGCCGCGCAGCTGGGGTTGAGGCAGTGCTCGCAGATCCGCGGCAGGTAGAACATGAAGGTCTGGTCGAACTCGAACTTCACCTTGTCCTCGATGCCCTTGAGCATCGGGTCCTTGACGGCGTGCTCGAGGCTGCCGCCCAGGTCGTCGTCCCAGTTGGCCGACCACGACACGTTCATCTTCTTGCCGGAGATCAGCGAGTAGGGACGCGCGACGGGGAAGTGCTTCTGGGCCGGGGCGTTGAGCAGGGTCTCGTAGTCGTAGGTCCACGGCTCGTAGTAGTCGTGGATGCTCGGCATCTTCGGGTTGGAGAAGATGTTGAGCAGCTTGTTGATCCGTCCCCCCGCCCGCAGTTTGAGGCGACCGTTGGCGGCGCGCTCCCAGCCCCCCTTCCACTCCTCCTGGTCCTCGTAGCCGCGCGGGTAGCCCAGACCCGGGCGGGTCTCGACGTTGTTGAACCACACGTACTCGGTGCCCGAGCGGTTGGTCCACGCCTGCTTGCAGGTGACCGAGCAGGTGTGGCACCCGATGCACTTGTCGAGGTTCATGACCATCGCCATCTGTGCCATGACGCGCATCAGTACTGGACCTCCTGGTTGGTGCGACGACGGATCATCGTGACCTCGTCGCGGTTGTTGCCCGTGGGCCCGATGTAGTTGAAGAAGTAGGACAGCTGGGCGTAGCCGCCGATGATGTGGCTCGGCTTGAGCAGGATCCGGGTCAGGCTGTTGTGGATGCCGCCCCGTCGCTGGTCGGTCTCGGTGAGCGGCACGTCGATCAGCCGGTCCTGCGCGTGGTGCATGAAGACGGTGCCCTCCGGCATGCGGTGGCTCACCACCGCCCGTGCCGCGACGACGCCGTTGCGGTTGACCGCCTCGATCCAGTCGTTGTCCTTGACGCCGATCTTGGCGGCGTCGACGTCGGACATCCACACGGTCTGCCCGCCGCGGCTGAGGCTGAGCATGAAGAGGTTGTCCTGGTACTCCGAGTGGATGGACCACTTGTTGTGCGGGGTCAGGTACCGCACGCTCACCCCGAGCTCGGTCTGCTCGCCGATCGGTGTCTCCCCGAACAGGCGGGTCATGTTGAGCGGTGGTCGGTAGGTGGGCAGCCCCTCGCCCATGCCGAGCATCCAGTCGTGGTCGACGAAGAACTGCTGGCGTCCGGTGAGGGTGTGGAAGGGCTTGTGCCGCTCGATGTTGATGGTGAAGGGGGCATAGCGCCGACCGCCGGACTCGCTGCCCGACCACTCGGGGGAGGTGATGACCGGCACGGGCGCCGCCTGGGTGTCGGCGAAGGTGATCAGCTTGCCCTCGTGCTCGGCGGCCAGGTCGTGCAGCCGGGTGCCGGTGCGCTTCTCGAGCGCCTTGAAACCCTGGGTCGACAGGTGGCCGTTGGTCGTGCCCGACAGGTGCATGATCGCCTCGGCGACGTGGATGTCGGTCTCGAGTCGGGGGCGGCCGTCGCCGGCGCCGCCGTGGACCGTGCCGTTGCGCTGGCGCAGCAGGTCGATCTCGCGCGAGGGGTCGTAGGGCACCCCCTTCGTGACCATGCCGACGGTGTCGAGGAGCGGGCCGATCGAGGTCATCTTGTCGTACACCGCGGTGTAGTCGCGGGTCACCTCGGCCAGGACCGGCAGGGTCTTGCCGGGGACCGCCTCGCACTCTCCCTTCGCCCAGTCCAGGACGCGCCCGTGGACGGTCGCCATGGCCTCGGGGGTGTCGTGCCACAGGGGCTTGGCGACGACGTCGGTGCGGGTGCCGAGATGGTCGGCCGCGAGCTCGGAGAAGCGCTTGGCGATGACCTTCCACGTGTCCCAGTCGTTCTTGGACTGCCACGGGGGCGCGATCGCCGGGTTGAAGGAGTGGATGAAGGGGTGCATGTCGGTGGTGTTGATGTCGTGCTTCTCGTACCAGGTGGCCGCCGGCAGGACGACGTCCGACAGCAGGGTCGAGCTCGTCATGCGGAAGTCGAGGGTGACGAGCAGGTCGAGCTTGCCCTCCGGGGCCTCGTCGGCCCAGACGACGTCCTGCGGGCGGTGCGCCTCGTCGGCCTCACGCGCCTTGACGGCGTTGTCCGTGCCGAGCAGGTGCCGCAGGAAGTACTCGTTGCCCTTGGCCGAGCTGCCGAAGAGGTTGGCCCGCCACAGCGACAGGATCCGCGGGTGGTTGTCCTCCGCCTCGGGGTCCTCGATCGCGAAGCGCAGGCTGCCCTCGGTGAGGGAGCGCGCGACGTACTCGCCGACCGGCAGGCCGGCCTCCTTGGCCTCGTCGGCGACGACGAGCGAGCTGCGGTCGAACTGCGGGTAGCTCGGGGTCCACCCCAGCCGCACCGACTGGGCGAGCAGGTCCATCGTCGTGCGTCCGGCGAAGGTGCCGGTGCTGCCGTTGACCTCGTCGGCGTCGAAGGTGTCGTAGCGGTACTGGCTCGTGTTGACGTACCAGTACGCCGTCTGGTTCATGTGCCGTGGCGGGCGGACCCAGTCCAGCGCGAAGGCCATGTGCTGGAAGCCCATGAGCGGGCGCACCTTCTCCTGGCCGACGTAGTGGGCCCAGCCGCCGCCGTTGCGTCCCTGGCAGCCGGTGATCGTCGTCAGGACGAGCATCGCCCGGTAGATCTGGTCGGAGTGGTACCAGTGGTTGGTGCCGGCGCCCATGAGGATCATCCCGCGGCCGGTCGTGTCGATGGCGTTGTCCGCCCACTCGCGCGACAGGCGCACGATCTGCTCGACGGGCACACCGGTGATCTCGGCGCCCCACGCCGGGGTGGCGGGGACGCTCGGGTCCTCGTAGCCCGTGGGCCAGGCGCCGGGCAGACCCTCGCGGGCGACGCCGTAGTGGGCCAGCATCAGGTCGAGGACGGTCGTCACGAGGTGGTCGCCGACGCGGCGCACCGGGACGCCGCGTCGCTCGGTGCCCATCTCGCCGTCGAGGTTGTCGAAGCGCGGCAGCTCGACCTCCACCGACTGCGCCTCGCCGTAGAGGCTCAGGCGCGGGCGCACGTCGCCGAGCTCGAGGTTCCAGCGGCCCAGGCCCTCGTCACCGAAGCGGTGGCCGATGGAGCCGTTGGGGATCACGACCTCGTCGCTCACCTCGTCGATGACCGCGGTCTTCCACATCGCGTTCTGCGAGGTCTGCTCCGGGTTGTCGAAGTCGCCGGCGACGAGGAACTTCGAGGGGGCGTACCCCCCTTCGCTCGTGGGCTCGAGGGTGACGAGGTAGGGCAGGTCGGTGTACTGCCGGTTGTAGTCGGTGAAGAAGTCGACCTGCCGGTCGACGAAGTACTCCTTGAGCAGCACGTGGCCCATCGCCATGGCCAGCGCCCCGTCCGTGCCGGGCGCCGCGGCGACCCACTCGTCGGCGAACTTCACGTTCTCCGCGTAGTCGGGGGCGACGGCGATGACCTTCTGTCCCCGGTAGCGGGCCTCGGTCATCCAGTGGGCGTCGGGGGTGCGGGTGAGCGGGACGTTGGAGCCCCACATGATGAGGTAGGCCGCGTCCCACCAGTCGCCCGACTCGGGGACATCGGTCTGGTCTCCGAACATCTGCGGCGAGGCATTGGGCAGGTCGGCGTACCAGTCGTAGAAGGAGAGCATCGGTGCGCCGATGAGCTCGTTGAAGCGGGCGCCGGAGACGTAGCTGACCTGCGACATCGCGGGGATCGGGGAGAAGCCGGCGATGCGGTCCGGGCCCCACCGCTTGATCGTGTAGACATAGGCGGCCGAGACCATGTCGACCACCTCCTCCCACGTGGCGCGGACGAGCCCGCCCTTGCCACGGCCGCTCTTGTAGGTGCGGGTCAGCTCGGGGTCCTGCACGATCGAGCCCCAGGCGACGACGGGGTCGCCGTAGCGCTCCTTGGCCTCGCGGAACATCTGGAGCAGGGTGCCGCGGACGTAGGGGTAGCGCACGCGGGTGGGTGAGTAGGTGTACCAGGAGAAGGCGGCACCTCGGGGGCAGCCTCGCGGCTCGTACTCGGGACGGTCGCCGCCGGTGCTCGGGTAGTCGGTCTGCTGCGCCTCCCACGTGATGATCCCGTCCTTGACGTAGATCTTCCACGAGCACGACCCGGTGCAGTTGACGCCGTGCGTCGAGCGCACGACCTTGTCGTGGCTCCAGCGGTCGCGGTAGAAGGCGTCGCCGCTGCGTCCGCCCTCGACGAACATCGCCCGGTGGTCCTGCGAGATCCCCGCCCGGGTGAAGAAGCGCCGGGTGCCGACGAGCGCCTCGGACAGCGGCCCGTCGAGCCCGGCGGAGCGGGGGAGGTCGGTGGTGGGTCCACCGGTGGGCGAAGGGGTCATGCGGTGCCTCCTCGAGGGGCGAACGGGGTCCGGGTGGTCACGTGGGCGGTGCAGCGGGTGGGGGTGGCGAAGGGGGTGAGCTCGAGCTCGGCACCGGGCTCGCCGAGGACCTCGAGCGTGCCGCGCATGAGCCCGCGGTGGACGGCGCACACGACCTCGGGCCGGCTGCGGGCGAGCTCGATGAAGGGGCAGCCGATGATGTCGATGTCGGCGGTGTGGCCCTCGGCGCTCGTGCGCAGGTCCGGGGTGTAGCCCCAGTCGCGCAGGACGTCGATCATCCGGCCGACCGTGGCCAGCCAGGCGCCGGGGGAGGTGGCCGGCCCGGAGGGCGGACGGTCGCCGAGCAGCCGGGCGGCGTGCTCGTGGGCCCAGGCCGCGCCGGCCTGCTCCGGGGTGAGCGGGCTGCCGTCCTCGGTCCGCGCCGTGAAGGTCTCCGCGAGGAGCTCCGCGAGCCGGACGAAGGCCTCGTCGCGCTGCGGCGCCGGCAGGCTCTCGCGGGCGATGGCGTACTTCTTGCGCGGGCGTCCGACGCCGCGGGTGCGCACGGAGTGGGTGGTCAGCAGTCCGCCCGCCACGAGCCGCTCCAGGTGGAAGCGGACGGTGGTCACGTGGAGCCCGGCGAGCTCGCCCAGCTCCTGTGCGGTCAGGCCCTCTTCCCGCCGCCCCGCGGGCAGGGCGGCCAGGGTCTCGACGAGGTCACGACGCACGGCCGAGTCCAGCAGGTCGCTCCTGCCGCCGGCCTCCTGCGGGGCCACAGTGCTACGGCGTCCGGGCTGGGCCGGTGTGCTCGTCACAGTCCGGAGTCTGCCAGATAAAAATGATTGGCACGAGGTGGACGCGGGCGCGGCATCGGCTGTGAATTGGGCAACAGGATGATGTCGTAGAACATTGGATCATCGCGGATCTCGGCAGCGGGGCGGCCGGTCGTCCGCAGACTGGCAGCCCCACCCGGGCCGCGCGGGGCGGGCCGGGGACGCGAATTTAGAGGAAGGGCTCAGGCAGTGCCGTCGGCCCGGGGCGGCTTGATCCGCACCATCGCCTCCTGGGCGATGGTCGCGACGAGCGCCCCGTCCTCGTTGAAGACCTTGCCGACCATGAGACCGCGGCCGGAGCGGGTCGACGGGGACTCCTGGTCGTACAGCAACCAGGCACCCGGGTCGACCGGTCGGTGGAACCAGATGGTGTGGTCGATCGTCGCGGCGGTCAGCCCGGGCTCCGCCCAGGTCAGCCCGTGGGCACGCAGCATGGTGTCGATGGGGGTGTAGTCGGAGGCGAAGGCGAGCACGGCGCAGCGGGTCAGCTGGTCGTGGGGCAGCTGGGCGACGGTGCGGAACCACACCCGCTGACGGCCCTCGTGGTCGGGTGCGGGGACGACCGTCACGTCGCCGTCGACGTAGCGGTGGTCGACGGGCCGGCTGGCGATGTACTCCGCACGGGGGTGGTCGACCTGCGCGAACGCGTCCGCGACCGACTCGAGGTCCTCGGGGTAGGGCACCTCGGGCATCGACAGGTGGTGGTCCAACCCGTCGGAGGGGTCCTGGAAGGAGGCGGTCATCGACAGGATGGGTCGTCCGTGCTGCAGGGCGTGGACCCGCCGGGTCGAGAAGGACCGGCCGTCCCGCATGCGCTCGACGGCGAAGCGGATCGGCAGGCTGGAGTCGCCCGGCCGCATGAAGTACGCGTGAAGGGAGTGCGGCATGCGGTGCGGCATCTCGGGCAGGACCGTGCGTCCGGCCGCGACGAGCGCCTGCGCGAGGACCTGGCCGCCGAAGACCCGGCCGTGGGGCATCGCGATGCTCTCGCCCTCGAAGACGTCGGCGGCGCTCGCGCCGAGCTCGCCCACCCCTTCGGGACCCTCGACCCGGATCGTCGCGTGCCCGACCTCCTCGAGGTCCAGGGCCGCCAGGGCCGTGCTCAGCGCGATGCGCTGTGCCTGCTCGATCGACTCTGCGGTCATGGGGCTCCTCGACTGGTGGTCAACGACGTGACTCTAGGCGACGACGTGGGGGACGTGTCGTCAGCCGTCCAGGCCGAGGACGAAGGGGAGGACCTCCTGCGCCCCGGCACGCCGCAGGGCGCGCGCGGCGACGGTGAGGGTCCACCGCGAGTGGGCGATGTCGTCGACGAGCAGCACCGGCCCGCTGAGACCGGGCAGGGCGGCGTTGAGCTCCGGGCCGACCGCGAGCCGCTCCCACACGCCCGAGAGCCGGTAGGCGGAGTTGCCGCCGGGGTCGCCGACCGGTCCGCCGTCGACGAGGTCGAGCGTCCCGAGGACAGGCAGACGGCCGATCTGGCCGAGCTGCTCGGCGAGGGAGGTGACGAGGGTGGGCCGGCTGCGGGACGGGACCACGACGATGCCGGCGGGCCGGGTCTGCCAGCCCCACTCGGCGAGGACGCGGACGACGGCGCGGACCACCTGGTCGGGCACCGGCTGGTCCTGCGCCAGGAGGTCGCGCACCCGCGGTCCCCAGCCGAGGTCGGTGACGCGGGCCAGGGCGCGGCCGGGTGACATCCCCTCGGTCGGCGGGATCTTGCCCCTGACCGGCACGCCGAGCCGGTCCATGCCGGTGGGCCACTGCGCGCGCGGGTCGAGGTCGACACCGGCGCGGTCCAGGGTCGAGCGGGCGGACCCGAGGGCCTCGGCCGCGACGTCCGCGTCGATCCACGCTCCCGCGCAGCGGTCGCAGCGGCCGCAGTCCTGCGCGCTCGGGTCGTCCAGGGTGCGCTGGAGGAAGGCCATGCGGCACCCGTCCGTCGCGATGTAGTCGAGCATGTGCTGCTGCTCGGCCTGGCGGGCTGCGGCGACGCGCTCGTAGCGCTCGGCGTCGTAGACCCACGGCTGGCCGGTGCCGATCCAGCCGCCGCTCACGCGCTGGACGGCGCCGTCGACGTCGAGCACCTTGAGCAGCAGCTCCAGCCGGGTGCGCCGGATGTCGACGATGGTCTCCAGGGCCGCGGTCGACAGCGCGCGCCCGGCCTCGGCCAGGGCCGTGAGCACCGCCGCGGCCTGGTCCTCGCGCGGCATGGACGCCGAGGCGAAGTGCTTCCAGATCGACACGTCGTCGTGCCCGGGCAGGAGGACGACGTCCGCCCGCTCGGTGGCGCGACCGGCGCGACCGACCTGCTGGTAGTACGCCACCGGCGAGGACGGGGCCCCGAGGTGGACGACGAAGCCCAGGTCGGGCTTGTCGAAGCCCATGCCGAGCGCGCTCGTCGCCACCAGCGCCTTGACCTCGTTGCGCCGCAGGGCCTCCTCCATCGACGCGCGCTCCTCGGCGTCGGAGCGCCCGGTGTACGCGGCCACCGTGTGCCCGGCTGCCTGCAGGGCGGCGGCCACGTCCTCGGCGGCGCTCACGGTCAGCGTGTAGACGATGCCGCTGCCCTCGAGCTGCCCGAGGTGGGTGGCGAGCCACGCGAGGTGCTGGTCCATCCCGGCGCGGGGCAGCACCGCCAGCCGCAGGCTGTCTCGCGCGAGCTGTCCGCGCACGGTGAGCACCTCGTCCTGCGTCCCCGCCGCGAGCTGCTCCTCGACGTCGTGCACGACCCGCTCGTTGGCCGTCGCCGTCGTCGCGAGCACCGGCGTGCCCTGCGGGAGCTCCCCGAGCAGGTCCTTGATCCGGCGGTAGTCGGGCCGGAAGTCGTGCCCCCAGTCGCTCACGCAGTGCGCCTCGTCGACGACGAGCAGGCCGCACCGTCGGGTGAGGTCGGGCAGCTGCTCCGCGCGGAAGCGCGGGTTGTTGAGCCGCTCCGGGCTCACGAGCAGCACGTCGACCTCGTCGCGCGCGAGGCGGTCTCGCACCTCGTCCCACTCCTGGGCGTTGGCGGAGTTCATCGACACGGCACGCACCCCGGCGCGCTCGGCCGCCGCGATCTGGTCACGCATGAGGGCGAGGAGGGGGGAGACGATGAGGGCGGGGCCGGCTCCCTTCGCCCGCTGCAGCCGCGAGGCGACGAAGTACACGGCCGACTTGCCCCAGCCGGTGCGCTGCACGACGAGGACGCGACGGCCGCCGCCGACCAGCGCCTCGATCGCCTCGAGCTGGCCGTCGCGGAAGGTGACGTCGTCGCGTCCGACGAGCCGGCGCAGGACCGCGGTCGCGTCGTCGGCCAGGGTCGTGGTGGGGGAGGTGCTCATGACGTCCACCGTAGGCGAGCCCACCGACGTCGCCGTGGGCTGCGGACACCCTGGGGACGGGCGACCGAGCCGGTGGGAGACTGTGGACATGACCAGCCAGAGCCCTGCCCACCCCAGGTTCACGGCGGAGGTGGTCCTGCGCTGGGGCGACATGGACGCCTTCGGCCACGTCAACAACGTGCAGTACCACCGGCTCCTCGAGGAGGCACGCATCAGGGCCTTCGGCGAGTGGTTCCACTCCAGCGGCGGCGACACGATGCTCCGCTCCGGCGTGCTCCTCGCGCGGCAGGAGATCGAGTACCTCGAGCAGATGGTCTACCGGCCCGAGCCGATCGCCATCGAGATGTGGGTGACCCAGGTCGGCGGCGCCACCTGGGACATGGGCTACGAGATCCGCGACCGCGACATGCTGTACGCCCGGGCAGAGTCCACGCTCGTCGCCTTCGACCTCGCCGCGCAGGGCCCTCGACGGCTGACTGCGGACGAGCGGGCCGCTCTCGGCTCGCTGCTCGGCGAGCCCGTCGCGATGCGCCGCCGGCGATGACCCCCCTTCGTCTCGCCGACGAGGAGTCCGCGGCCGACCTCACGACCTACCTCAACCGGGCCAAGCGGGTCGACGAAGGGGGCGACGTGCGCCTCCAGGCGGTCGGTCCGGTCCTCGCGGCCTGGACCTGCGTGCTGCCCGGCCGCGGCCTGGGCAACGGTGGGCTCGTGCTGGGCCTGCGGACCTTCGCCCTGGCCGAGCCGGTCGAGCGCGACCTCACCGTGCCGATCGCGGCCGTGACCGACCGGCTCGCGCGCGGCGGCACCGAGGTGCCCGACCCGCCGATGACCTCCGCGCCCACGTGGGCCGCGATCAGCCCGCCGCGCTCCGGCTGGGAGCCCGTCGGGCGCGTGCCGGACGAGCTGCTGCTCGCCCATGCCCGCGAGGGGGTCGCCGAGGTCGCCGAGGGGGCTCCCGACGGCTCGGGCGCCGCGGCCGTTGCCGACCTGCGCGCCCGGGTGTGGGGACGGCCCACCCGGACGACGCCGCCGGTGCCGGTGGGGACGGCCTTCGGGCTGCACGCGCTCGGCTTCCTGCGGCCCACCGCCGGTGCCGTCGCGCAGGTGCACGCGGCCGGGCCGTGGACCCGGGTGGCGACCGACCGGGGCTTCGTCATCGCCCGCTGAGGACGGCCATAGTGTGGGGCGCGTGGACGACCACCTCGCCGACCTGCCCGCCGACATCGAGGACGCGGCCCTCGCCGCCGCGCTGACCCGACGGGCCGCCCAGCTGGCCGCCCGCATGCGCGCCGACGGGCTCGTGGGGCAGGCCAAGACCTCGATCTCCGACGTGGTGACGGCCGCCGACCACGCGGCCGAGGAGCTCGTGGAGGGCGCTCTGCGTCGCCTGCGGCCCGACGACGGCATCCTCGGCGAGGAGGGCGCCGAGGCCGAGTCGCGGTCCGGCCGCACCTGGGTCGTCGACCCGGTCGACGGGACGTACAACTTCCTCGCCGGGCTCGGGACGTGGTGCAGCGCGCTGGCCCTGCGCGACACCGACGGGCTGGTCCTGGGCGCCGTGCACCAGCCCGCGGTCGACGAGGCCTGGCTCGGCGGGCGCGACCTGCCGACCTCGCTCAACGGCACGGCCGTGGGGGCGCTCGCGGACCTGCCGCTCGCCGAGGTGGCCATGGCGACCTACCTGCACCCTGCCGTCCTGCACGTCGACGACCTGCGCGAGCCGTGGCTGGCGGCCATCGCTGGCGCGGCGACGGTGCGGATGTTCGGCTCCGGCTCGTGCGACCTCGCCGCCGTCGCCGCGGGCCGCATCGGCGTGTGGGCCCAGCAGTCGGTGCCGGAGTGGGACTGGCTGCCCGGTGCCGCCCTCGTCACCGCGGCGGGCGGCCGCGCGGAGCAGGTCGAGGTGCGCGGCCACGTGTGGAGCGTCGCCGGGCGCCCCACGGCCGTCGAGCAGGTCCTCGCGGCGCTGCGCAGCCGGGTCTGATCAGGGTCGAGCCGCACGACCGGCCTCGACACGCGCAGCAGGTCACGTCGTGCAGCAAGATCGCGATCGTGCTGCACGACGTGACCTGTCACGCGCCCTCGGGCGGCCTGGTCCTGGTCGTCAGAGGCGGGGGAGGATGCAGGCCGGTTCGAAGAGCGGCCAGCTGCGCTTGCTGAAGGACACGCTGCCGGCCCCGAGGTCGCGGTTGCACCAGTCGCTCGTCGTGGACGCGGACGAGCCGGCGGAGCTGGTCCCGGCCGGTCGGGCCGAGACCGGGGCGGCGGTGGCGGCGCCGAGCGCGACGACGCTGGCGGCGGTGCCGAGAGCGGCGACCATGCGCGTGCCGAGGCGGGGGGTGGTCGAGGTGCGGGTCGTGGTGGTCATCGTGATCTCCTTCGTCGTGGCCCTCTGGGTGGCGGGGCCTGCATGACGAGAGTGGGTCCGCGGGCGTCCCGCCGGTAAGGGACAGGCGCCTGCCGCCGACGGGACGATGTCCCGGGACGCGCGAAGGGGGTCAGCTCGGTGCGAGTGGGATCCGCACCTCGACCCGCGTCCCCGGGTCCGCGTCGAGCACTCGGCAGGTACCTCCGAGCTCCTCGGCCCGGTTGGCCATCGACTGGAGCCCGACCCCACCGTCCCTGGGACGCACGCCGCCGACCCCGTCGTCGGTCACGGTGACGTGCAACCAGTCGTCCTGCGCGCACACGTCCACGCGGCAGCTGCGGGCGTGGGCGTGCCGGACGACGTTGGTCATCGCCTCGGTGGCGATCCGGTACGCGGCCACCTCGACGGCCGGTGGCAGGTCCGGCAGGTCCGTGGGGACCTGCACCGTCGTGCGGTGATCCGGGAGCAGGACGTCGACGCGTTGCGCGAGGGCCGTCCCCAGGCCCCGGTCGAGCGCGGGCGGTCGCAGGCCGTCGACGACGCGACGCACCTCTGCCGTGCAGTCGGCGAGGACCTCGAGGGCGTTCGCGAGCAGCAGGCCGACGGCAGGGTCCTCCGGTGCGGCGCTGCCCGCGAGTCGTCCCCGGGCGGCCGTCAGCTGCATGCGGGTCCCCGCGAGCGCGGGCCCGAGACCGTCGTGCAGGTCGTGACGCAGCCGCAGCCGCTCCTCTTCCCTGGCGCGCACGAGGACGGTCCGGGCCCGCTGGAGCTGCAGCGTCAGACGGTGCGCCTCGGCAGCGATGGCGGCCTGGGTGGCGACCTGCGTCAGCAGGGCCTCCTCGGCCGGGGTGAAGGCCCCGCCCGCGCGGCGGGGCGCGACCTCGAGCGTGCCGACGTGGTCACCGTGGGCGACCAGCGGGAAGGCCTGCGTCCCGGGCTGCGGACGGCCGGACTCCGCCACGACGAGCGGCTCGGCACCGCGGGTCGTGACGAGGATGCGCGCGTACGGGACGCGCAGCGCGTCGGTCAGGGTCTCGACGAACTCCGTGAGCATGCCTCCCGGGTCGCTGGCCTGGTGCATCCGCCGGCCCAGGTTGCCCACGACCTGGTGCGGTCGGTCGCGGTCGCCGAAGAGCAAGCGGTCCAGAGCCCGCTGCACCACGCGTCGCAACGGGTCGAACCCGGCGGCGATGATGCCGGTGCCGATCGCGGAGGCGAGGAAGGGCCGCTCACCCAGGACGGTGCTGCTCGTCACCGCGATCGTGAGCGCGAAGGCCACGAGGACCGCACCGCTCATGACCAGCCAGACGAGGGTGCGGTTGACCACGAGGTCGAGGTCGTCGACCCCGTACCGCAGGATCGCCAGACCCATGCCGAGGGGCAGTGCCAGGGCAGCCGGCACGAGCGAGTAGCTCATGCCGCCGGCGTCGAGGGCGGTGCCGGCGACGAGCAGCAGCCCGGCAGGTAGCAGGCACAGGATCTGGCTGCGCACGGACCCTTCGGCGTCGTCAGCCCGGGCGCGAGCGACCATGTCGATGACGACGAGCACCGTCAGCAGGATGACGACCACGGCGCCGGCGACGGTGGCGACCACCCAGGGGCGGGCCGCCACGGGGGCGGCCTGGGCCGAGGTGAGGAGCGTGCGAGGGGCGCCGAGGGCGGCCGTCGCGAGCGTCGTCGTGCTCACGGCCGTGGTGAGCACCAGCAGCCACGCCACCCACCGTCGCGACCCGGTGGGGAGGTGTCCTCCGGGGAAGGCCAGGAGGGCGAGCGGGATGAGCGCCAGAGGTGGCCACCACAGCCACTGGGTGGCCCAGGCCGCGACCACGTGGTGGGCCCACCCCGCGGCCGCGACGGCGGCGAGTGCGACGAGGCCGATGGCCAGGACGACCCGGCCGACGAGGTGGCCGGGCCGGGCACCGAGGACGAAGATGCCGAGGGGGAGGAAGCCGGCCGCCAGGGTGAGCGTGGCCACCGACGACGGTGTGTCGGCCCCGTCCGAGGTGAGCAGCCCCGCGAGAGCGAGCAGGACGAGGACGGCCGCCACGGTCCCGCCGAGCGCAGCCTCACCGGCGCGCCGGCGGACGGTCACCGTGCCGGCCCCGGGCGTCATCCCATCGCGTGCAGGAGGTTGTGGAACCACCCCCGGCTGTGAGCGTTGGCGGGCGGGTGCTCCAGCCGGTGCAGCTGGGCCAGGACCTCTGGCAGCTCGCCGCCGACCTCGGGGACGACGGTGCCGACCGGGTAGTGGGTGCTGCTGCTCGGGGGGTGCGCGGCCAGGTGGGCGCTGGCCGACGCGAGGACCCGGTCGATGCGGTGCCGCACCTCCACGGGCGAGGCCTGTCCGTCGGCGGTGGCGAACCCGTGGACCTCGAGCGTCTCGTCGAGGAGCGGCTGGAGCTGGTGGCCGGCTGCGTCGTAGAAGTCGAGGGCCCGAGGGTCGTCGCGGGGCGCGTCGCCGAGCGCGTGACCGGTCGTGCGGTGCCTCCCCCCGTGGTCGATGACCTCGGTCACCGTGCCGACGTACAGCCAGCTGTCGTCGGTGGAGATCGCGAGGACCAGCGAGTCCGGGGCAAGCGCGTGAACGGCCATCGTGATCGTCTCCGGCTGGGAAGCGATGGGGTGGACGAAGAATGGTCCCCCCAGTCTGGTCAGTATGGCCCCGAATCCCGCTGCTGGGTAGAGCTCCCGGGTCCTAGGCTGCCTCCATGACCAGTCCGGGCGAGGGGACGACGGCGGGGCACGTCGTGCTCGTCGTCGACGACCACCCGGTCGTCCGCAACGGCTTGACCGCGCTCCTCGCCGGGCTGCCCTGGGTGGCGCGCACGGTCGAGGCCGAGAGCGTCGTCTCGGCGCTCGACGTCGCCGGCCAGCACGCTCCCAGCCTCGCCGTCGTCGACCTCGGCCTCCCCGACGGCGACGGCATCGACCTGACGCGACGCCTGCGTGCGCTCCTGCCCGACCTGCGGGTCCTCGTCCTGACGATGACCTCCTCGGGGGACAGCGCCCGCGCCGCACTGGGTGCCGGTGCGTCCGGCTATGTACTCAAGGAGACCGCGCCCGACGTCCTTCTCGGCGCCCTGCGGACCGTGGCCGACGGCGGACTCGTCCTGGGGCCGGACGTCGGGAGCGGCGAGCTGCTCGGCGAGGGGACGAAGGGGGGAGTGCCCGCCCCCTTCGCCCGGTTGTCCCCGCGGGAGCTGCAGCTCGTCCGGCTCGTCGCCGCCGGCCGCTCCAACGCCGAGATCGCGCGGCGGATGTCGTTGGCGGACAAGACGGTGCGCAACCAGGTCTCGTCCGTCCTGTCCAGGACCGGGGCCGCCGACCGGCTGCAGCTCGCCCTGCTGGCCCGCGAGACGGGGCTCGTCGACTGACGGCGCCTCACAGCAGGGGGTGTCCCCGCTCCGCGAGCACGTCCCGCAGGGTGTCGATCCGGTCGGTGACGATGCCGTCGACGCCGAGGTCGAGCAGGCGGTGCATCTCGTCGGCGTCGTCGATGGTCCACACGTGCACGTGCTTGCCGAGGGAGTGGGCAGCGGCGACGAGCCGTCGGGTGGCCAGGGCGACGGGCACCGGCCCGACCCGCTGGCTGAGCGGGATCTGCAGGGCCTGGGAGGGCGAGCGCAGCAGGCGCCGCAGCACGCGGGGGAGGAGCCGGGTGGCGGCCACGTCACGGGGCCCGGCCGACGTCGCGAGGTCCGGGCCGAGCGCCCGGCGCACCGCCCGCAGCCGCTCGTCGCTGAAGGAGCCGATGCACACCCGCTCGATCGCGTCGTGCCGACGGATCACCTCGACGAGGGGCTCGACGGCGTCGTGGGACTTGATGTCGATGTTGAAGCGCGTGCCCGGGAAGGTCTCGAAGAGCTCGTCCATCGTCGGGACGGCGTCGACACCGCGGATGCGCGCCGTCGAGACCTCCGACCACGGCAGCTGCGCGATGGGGCCCTGCGCATCGGTCACCCGGTCGAGCACGTCGTCGTGGAAGGCCACGAGCTGGCCGTCGGACGTCGCGTGCACGTCGGTCTCGAGGTAGCGGTACCCGATGTCGACGGCGTGACGGAAGGCGGCGACCGTGTTCTCCCGACCGACGTTGGGGCCGTAGGTCGACCCGCCGCGGTGGGCGAGGGCGATGGGGGGCGCGTCGCCGAAGTAGGCGAAGTCCGAGGCGGGTCTCACCCGACCACGCTAGCGCCGTCACCCGGCGTTCAGCGGATGAAGCCGTCGACCCTCTCGACCGTCGCCGCGGTGAGCGCCGCGTCGTACCCCGGCAGGTCCGGGTCGGTGAAGAGGTGGCCGCGGCCGGGTGCCACGTGGTCCTCGAAGGGGGCCCCGCTCGCCTCGACCGCCGCGCCGAGGGCGGTCACGTCGGTCGGCGCGATCCACGGGTCGTCGGCGTACCGGTGCACCTGGACGGGCACGCCCGACCACGCGTGCCGCGGGGCGGCGACGGAGTGGAGCAGCACCGCCGCGCGGGCCAGCGGTCGTCGCGCGGCCAGCCGCTGCGCGTACCACGCACCGAGCGAGAACCCGGCGAGCACCGTCTCGGGCGGCAGGGACGCGACGAGCTCGCGCACCGTCTCGAAGTACTCGGGATGGGCGTCGCGGTGCGCGATGCCCTCGCGCTCGCCGTCGAAGACGTGACCCTCGTAGTAGTCCGGCACCTCGACCTCGTGACCCCGCTCGCGCAGCAGGTCGGCGAAGGCGTGGACCCCCGGGCGCAGCCCGAGCGCCGAGTGCATCAGCAGGATCGTGGCCATCTCAGCGAAGGGAGGCCCACACCGTGACGTCACCCGGCACCCGGGTGTCGCCCAGGTCGGCGGAGGAGACCAGCACCTCCGCGCCGTCGGGCAGGTCCACGGGCGCACCCGAGAGGTTCACGAGCACGAGCGTGCGGGTCCCGTCGGGCGCGGTCGAGACGTAGCCGAGGACCTCCTCTGGCAGGCCCTCGACCTCGGCCAGCCCGCCGAGCCCGAGGCGGCGGTCGCGGCGCAGCGCCAGCAGGGTGCGGTAGAGCTCGAGGGTGGACCCGGCGACCCCGGTCTGGGCGTCCACGGCGAGCTCGGAGTACGAGGCGGGCTGGGGCAGCCACGACGCGCCGGTGTCGTTGAACCCGAGGGCCGGGGCCCCCTTCGTCCACGGCATCGGGACGCGGCAGCCGTCCCGTCCGAGCTCGACCCCGCCCGTGCGGGCGAAGGTCGGGTCCTGGCGGACCTCGTCGGGCAGGCTCGTGTGCTCCGGCAGGCCGAGCTCCTCGCCCTGGTAGACGTAGGCGCCCCCGGGCAGCGCGAGCATGAGGGCCGTCGCGGCCCGGGCGCGGCGCACGCCCAGCTCGGCGTCGGGCTGCGGGTCGGCGGCGCCGATGCCGTTGGGCCGCGGCTGCCCGACCGGCAGGCCGAACCGGCTCGCGTGCCGCAGCACGTCGTGGTTGCTGAGGACCCACGTCGACGGCGCGCCGACCGAGTCGTTGGCCGCGAGCGAGCGCCGCACCGCCTCACGCAGCGCCCCCGCATGCCACTGCGTCTCGAGGAAGTCGAAGTTGAAGGCCTGGTGCATCTCGTCGGGGCGCACGTACCGCGCCAGCCGGTCGGCGGGCGCGACCCACGCCTCGGCGCACAGGATCCGCTCGGGTGCGCCGTAGGAGTCGAGGAGCGCGCGCCAGGAGCGGTAGATCTCGTGGACGCCGTCCTGGTCCCAGTACGGCGCCTCGTGGGTGACCTCCATGAGCCCGCCCGGGTGCTTGCCGAAGGGCGGGAAGGCCGGGTCCTTGACGAGCCCGTGGGCGACGTCGACGCGGAACCCGTCGACGCCGCGGTCGAGCCAGAAGCGCAGGGTGGTCTCGAAGTCGGCGCGCACCTGCGGGTTGGTCCAGTCCAGGTCCGGCTGGCTCGGGTCGAAGAGGTGCAGGTACCACTGGCCGGGGGTCCCGTCGGCCTCGAGCACCCGCGTCCAGGCCCCACCGCCGAAGTTGGCCAGCCAATTCGTCGGCGGGAGCGACCCGTCCTCGCCGAGCCCGTCACGGAAGACGTAGCGTGCGCGCTCGGGGCTGCCCGGGCCGGCGGCCAGCGCCTCCCGGAACCACGCGTGGTCGCTGGAGGTGTGGTTGGGCACGAGGTCGACGACGACGCGCAGCCCGAGCTCGTGGGCGCGCGCGATCATCGCGTCCGCGTCGTCGAGGGTGCCGAAGAGCGGGTCGACGTCCCGGTGGTCGGCGACGTCGTAGCCGGCGTCGCGCTGCGGGGAGCGGTAGAAGGGGGAGAGCCACACCGCGTCGACGCCGAGGTCGCGCAGGTGCTCCAGGCGCGAGGCGATGCCGGGCAGGTCGCCGACGCCGTCCCCGTCGCCGTCGGCCCAGGACCGCGGGTAGATCTGGTAGATCACGGCGTCGCGCCACCACGGGGAGCCCGCGGGGTCGGCGGCGTGGATCTCGTGCAGGGCGAAGGGGGTGCCCCCGGCCTTCGTGGAGGGGTCGTTCACAGGCGGTTCCCGTCGTCGTCGGCGTTGACGAGCATGTCCGCCGCACGCACGAAGTAGTCACGCATCGCGGCGTCGTGGGCCTCGGGCAGGTCGAGGGTGTCCATGGCCGCCATCATGTGGCGCATCCACCGCTCGCGCTGGTCCGGGGTCACCGCGTAGTTGACGTGACGCATCCGCAGACGCGGGTGGCCGCGCTCCTGGCTGTAGGTGCCCGGGCCGCCGAAGTACTGCTCGAGGAACATCCGCAGCCGCACCTCCGCCGGACCGAGGTCCTCCTCGGGGTAGAGGGCGCGGAGCGTCTCGTCCCCGGCCACCCCCTGGTAGAAGGCGTGCACGAGGCGCACGAAGGTCTCGTGCCCCCCGACCTGCTCGTAGAAGCTGTCTCCGGGCTGGGCGAACATGGGGTCCAGCCTCTCAGATCTGGTGCTGCCCACCCACGGTGGGGATCGGCGGCCCGGCGATGCCCTCGCGGTCGAAGGCCTCCTTGACCCTGCGGCGGATCTCGCGCTGGATGCCCCAGTTCTCGTCGGGCGCGCAGCGGGCGAGGATGCGGACGGTCACGGTGCCGCCGGTGATCGACTCGACCCCGAGCACCTGCAGCTCCTCGCGCAGCACCTCGCGCCAGTGCGGCTCGTCGTCGATGCGGCCGACCTCGTCGCGGATGATCCCGATGACGCGCTCGACGTCCTCCCGGTAGCTGAAGGGGATGTCGACGAGCACCGTCGACCAGCCCTGGCTGCGGTTGCCGATCCGGATGATCTCGCCGTTGCGCACGTACCAGACGACCCCGTCGTGGTCGCGCAGCCGGGTGACCCGCAGCGTGACTTCCTCGACGGTGCCGACGGCCTCACCGGTGTCGATGAGGTCGCCGACGCCGTACTGGTCCTCGAGGATCATGAAGATGCCGGAGAGGAAGTCCTTGACGAGGGCCTGCGCGCCGAACCCGAGCGCGACCCCGCCGACGCCGGCGGAGGCGAGCAGCGGGGCGAGCGGGATCCCGCACAGCGACAGGACCGTGAGCACCGTGATGACGCCGATGGCGAAGGTCGCGATGGACCTCAGCAGCGAGCCCATCGTCAGCGTCCGCTGGCGGTAGCGCTCGCGGGCGGTCGTCGCCTCGCGGCCGGTGCCGCGCCGCTCGCGCCTGGCGCGGGTCGCCTCGCTGCGCGCGATCGAGGCGGCGACGGCCCGGGTGATGGCCCGGTGGGCGAGCCAGCGCGCGAGGACGGCCACCACGAGGGTGACGACGATCTTCAGCGGGGCGCCGAGGAGCCAGTCCAGCGTGGACTCCCACGTCAGGTCGAGCGCGAGGAACTGGGTGAGGTCGATCATCGGGCCGAGTCTGCGTCACGCTCCTGGGCAGCGACTGCACGCGCCACGGCGTCGCGGCTCTCGGCGACGGTGCGCCGCAGGCCCGCCGGTGCCGACGCGTGCTCGTCGAGCCAGGCCTGGGTCGTCGCGAGCAACTCCGGCCCGGCCAGCGCCATCGGGTAGAAGCCGATGACGATGCCCTCGGCGATGGCGTGCGTGCGCGTGGACCACACGTCCTCGAGGACGTCGTGGTAGCGCTGGACGAAGGGGGTGAGCAGCGCCGGGTCGGTGGTCCGGCCGAACCCGAGCGCGTGCGCGTCGACGACCGAGTTGGGGGTGTCGGTCGCGACGACGCCCGCCTGCCACGCGGCCTCCTTGGCCTGCGCCGTGGGGATGCTCGCGGCGGCGCGGGCGGCGCGCTCACGACCGGTGGCCGTGTTGTCCCCCTTCGCCTCCATGGCGATCGCGTCGGCGTCCGCCGCACCGGCCGCGGCGAGGCCGGTGAGCAGGGTCCACCGCATGTCCGTGTCGACGGCCAGACCCTCGAGGGTCGTGCTGCCGTCGAGC
The DNA here is from genome assembly GCF_039636765.1 of Janibacter terrae. Taxonomy (NCBI): domain Bacteria; kingdom Bacillati; phylum Actinomycetota; class Actinomycetes; order Micrococcales; family Intrasporangiaceae; genus Janibacter; species Janibacter terrae. Next base: position 2,777,249 of record NZ_CP144167.1, on the reverse strand, counting down.
AGCCCGGCGACGAAGGCGGTGTCGTCACCGGGTGCGAGCAGGCCGCAGTGCCCCGTGACGAGCTGCAGCTGGGCGTCGCTGCCGGGCGCGGCCCGGCGCGCCAGCTCGGCGAGGTGGGCGACGACCTGCGCGCGCACCTGCTCGCGGTGCTCCGGTGCGCTGTACGTGAGGACCGCCGTCGTGACCTGGCCGATGAGCGCCCGCAGCAGGACCGAGTCGGTGAGCCCGTCGAGGACCGGCAGGACGAGCTCGACGTAGGAGCGCGCCGCCATCTCGCCGTCGCGGGTCATGTCCCATGCCGAGGCCAGGGCCAGCGACGCCGGGAGCGACTCGGTGAAGGCCGTCGGGTGCGCGAGCAGCGTGGCGAGGGAACGCTCGTCGAGGCGCAGCTTGGCGTAGGCCAGGTCGTCGTCGTTGACGAGCAGCAGGTCGGGCTGGCGCTGGCCGACGAGCTGGGGCAGCGGGGTGCGCTCGCCCTCGACGTCGACCTCGATGCGCTCGCGGCGCTGCAGCGTGCCGTCGACGAGGTCGTAGACACCCACGGCGAGACGGTGCGGGCGCAGGGTCTCGAAGCCCTCGGCGAAGGTCTGCTCGATGACGGCGTCGACGTAGTGCCCGCGGTCGTCGACCTCGACGAGCGGCCGCAGGGTGTTGACCCCGGCGGTCTCCAGCCACAGCCTCGACCAGGCACGCAGGTCACGGCCGGACGTCGCCTCGAGCTCGTCGAGCAGGTCGTCGAGCGTCGTGTTGCCCCACGCGTGCTTGGCGAAGTACGCGCGCAGGCCGTCGCGGAAGGGCTCGCGGCCGACGTAGGCGACGAGCTGCTTGAGGACGGAGGCCCCCTTCGCGTACGTGATGCCGTCGAAGTTGACCTCGACGTCGGCGAGGTCGCGGATCGGCGCGACGATCGGGTGGGTCGAGCTCAGCTGGTCCTGGCGGTAGGCCCAGGCCTTCTCGTGGGTGCAGAAGGTCGTCCACGCGTCGGTCCACCCGGTGGCCTCGGCCTGGCAGGTCGTCGAGGCCCACTCGGCGAAGGACTCGTTGAGCCACAGGTCGTTCCACCACTTCATCGTCACGAGGTTGCCGAACCACATGTGGGCCAGCTCGTGGAGGACGGTGAGGGCGCGGCGCTCGACGAGCGCGTCGGGCACCTTGGAGCGGAAGACGTACATCTCGTGGAAGGTCACGCAGCCCGCGTTCTCCATCGCGCCCATGTTGTACTCCGGCGTGAAGACCTGGTCGTACTTGGTGAAGGGGTACGCGTGGTCGAACTCCTCCTCGAAGAAGGCGAAGCCCGCCTTGGTCAGCGCGAAGAGGTTGTCGGCGTCGAGGTACTGCGTGAGGGACTTGCGGCAGAAGATGCCCAGCGGCACCTCCTTGTCCCGCGACGTCAGGGAGTCCCGCACGACGTCGTAGGGGCCGGCGACGAGGGCGGTGATGTAGCTGCTCATCCGCTCGGTCGGGGCGAAGGCCCACGTCGCCACGCCGTCACGGACCGGCGTCGGCTCGGGGGTGGGGGAGTTGCCGATGACCTGCCAGTGCGCGGGGGCGGTGACGGTCAGGGTGAAGCTCGCCTTGAGGTCGGGCTGCTCGAAGACGGGGTACATCCGGCGGCTGTCCGGGACCTCGAACTGCGTGTACAGATAGACCTCGCCGTCGACCGGGTCGACGAAGCGGTGCAGGCCCTCGCCGGTGTGCATGTACCGACCCGTCGCACGGATCGTCACGACGTTGTCCTCGGCGAGGTCGTCGAGGCGGATGCGGTGGTCCGCGAAGAGGTCGGTGGCGTCCAGCTGCACGCCGTTGAGCTCCACGGACTCCACCGACTCACCGATGAAGTCGACGAAGGTGGAGGCGCCCCCCTTCGCGCTGAAGCGGATGGTGCTCGTCGTGGCGAAGGTCGTCTCCGACGTCGTCAGGTCCAGCGTGATCTCGTGGCTGTCGACGGTGACGACGGCCGCCCTCTCGGCGGCCTCCTCACGGGTGAGGTTCTTGCCGGGCACGTGTGGCTCCTTCGCATCGGACGTTTTCCTCATGCTGTCACAGCACCCGGACGGGTCTGAGACGATGGGCGCATGACGACGACGCCCGTTGAGATGTGGTTCGACCCGCTGTGCCCCTGGGCCTGGATGACGAGCCGGTGGCTCATGGAGGTCGAGCAGGTGCGCGACATCGAGGTCACCTGGTCGCAGATGAGCCTGTCGGTCCTCAACGAGGGCCGTGACCTGCCCGAGGAGTACCGGGAGATGATGGACCGGGGCTGGGCGCCGGTCCGGGTCATCGCCGCGGCGCGCAAGGCGCACGGTGACGAGGTGACCAAGCCGCTCTACGACGCGATCGGCACCGCGATCCACCTCGGTGGTGAGCAGGACTACCGCGTCGCCACCGCCGCCGGTCTCGCCGAGGTCGGGCTGCCCGCCGAGCTCATCGAGGCCGCCGACACCGACGAGCACGACGCCTTCCTTCGTGAGAGCCACGACCGCGCCATCGACCTCGTCGGCGACGACGTGGGTACCCCGGTGATCTCGGTCGAGGGCGTCGCCTTCTTCGGCCCCGTCGTCTCCCCGGCCCCGAAGGGCGAGGCCGCCGGCCGCCTCTTCGACGGCTGCGTGCTCGTCGCCGGCACGGACGGCTTCTTCGAGCTCAAGCGTTCCCGTACCCGCGACCCCATCTTCGACTGAGAGGCACTGACGTGCGCGTCCACATCGGCGGTGACCATGCCGCCTTCGAGCTCCACCAGGAGCTGCTGACCTTCCTCGCGGACGAGGGCCACGAGGTCACCGACCACGGGCCCTTCGAGTACGACGCCGTCGACGACTACCCGGTCTTCGTCATCCGCACCGCGCAGGCCGTGGCGGCCGACCCGGGCAGCCGCGGGATCGTCCTCGGCGGCTCCGGCAACGGGGAGCAGATGGCGGCCAACAAGGTCGCCGGCATCCGGGCGGCCCTGTGCTACGACGCGGAGCTGGCCCGGCTCGCCCGCGAGCACAACGACGCCCAGGTCATCTCGATGGGCGGGCGCATGCAGTCCGTCGAGGAGTCCAAGGAGATGGTGCGCGTCTTCCTGGCCACCGAGTTCACCGGTGAGGAGCGCCACCAGCGCCGCATCGACATGGTGAGCGCCTTCGAGGCCGACGGGACCCTGCCGCCCCTGCCGTGACCGATCACCTAGCACCACAACGCTCCTCGCGGGGCGCGTGGTTGGTATCCGATCGGTCACAACACTTCACACGCGGGTAACTTGGTGCTTATGGTGCGGACACGGCCTCATGAGGTGGCCGTGCAGCCCGACCGGGGGAGAAGCACAGCTTGTCAGCCATCCTGCCCAACCGGTTCCCCGCGTGGACCGAGCGTCACTGGTTGCCGCGGGTCGCGCCCTCCCTCGACCGTGCGCACCTGCTCACCGTCATCCTGTGCAGCGTCTTCGCGATCGTCGTGGCGCACGAGCTGTGGGCGATCCCGCTCGTCACCCTGCTGCCACCCGTGCTCCTCGCGACGGCCCTGTGCACGATCCGCGAGGTCCAGCTCGTCTTCGTCGTCGTCCTGGCGTACGCCCTGTGGGCGACCGTGATCGCGGGCGAGGGCCTGGCCCGGCAGCTGCCCTTCCTCGTCTCGCTCGCCCTGATGTACGTGCTCGCCGCCTCCCGGTCCCACCACGGGGCGGCGACCTTCGCTGGTGACCGCATGCTCGGCGACCTGCGCAGCCGCCTGCACGGCATGGGGGAGATCCGTGAGCTGCCCTGCGGCTGGCACGCCGAGCGCTCCTTCGCGACGGCGCACGACCACGCCTTCGCGGGCGACTTCAACGTCTCCTCGGTCAGCCGTTGCGGCGAGAGCCTCGAGATGGTCCTCGTCGACGTCAGCGGCAAGGGGCAGGGCGCGGGTACCCGGGCGCTCGTGCTCGCCGGCGCCCTCGGCGGCGTGCTCGGCTCGGCCGCGCCCCAGCGGGTGCTGCCCATGGCCAACGACTTCCTCGAGCGCGAGGACTGGGACGAGGGCTTCGCCACCGCGGTGCACGTCCACCTCGACATGGTCACCGGCGAAGCGAACGTCGCGTCCGCCGGCCACCCGCCAGCCATGCACTACGACGCCGGGTGCGGTCGCTGGCGCCCCCTCGACGAGGCGCGCGGCCCGGCCCTCGGCCTCCAGCCCGGCGCCGAGTACCCGTCCTCGCGCACGGTCCTCCAGCGCGGCGACGCCTTGCTCGTGTACACCGACGGGATCATCGAGTCCCGTGCCCGCGACCTCGACGACGGCATCGACTGGATGCTCGGCCAGGCCGAGGCCCATCTCTCGCAGGGCTTCTCCGGCCTGGCGCAGCGACTCGTCAAGCAGGGCCGGGCGGGTCTCGAGGACGACCGCGCGGCCGTGCTCATCTGGCGGGACTGACTGCCGGGGCGGGCCTGCGCCACCTGGGCGTGGCCCGACGGCTCGTATCCTTGCGGCCGTGACCTCCTCCGAGCCCGACCCGCACAAGCAGCCCCTGACCGACACCCCGCTCGCCGCGGACGGCCGTCACCGGGCGACGGTGCGCACCTTCACCCCCCGGTGGCGGATGTCGCCGCGCGTCGAAGGGCTGATGGAGCGGCTCCTGCCGCGCTACGCCGTCCCCACGATGCCGCTCGACCCGGTGGCGGTCTTCGGCCGTGACGTCCCGGTCGTCCTCGAGATCGGCTCCGGCTACGGCGAGTCCGCCGTCGCGTACGCGCGGGAGCACCCCGAGCACGGGGTCATCGCGGCCGAGGTCCACGTGCCCGGCGTCGCAGCGATGATGGACAAGGCCGAGCGCGAGGGCCTGGGCAACCTGCGCACCTTCCGCGGGGACGCGATCGAGTACCTCCTGCAGTGCGTCGGCCCCGACCAGCTCGAGGCCGTGCACCTCTTCTTCCCCGACCCCTGGCCGAAGGCCCGCCACGCGAAGCGGCGCTTCGTGCAGCAGGACACGATCGACATGGTCCTGGAGCGGCTGCGACCCGGCGGCCACCTGCTCGTCGCGACCGACCACGCCGGCTACGCCGAGCACGTGCGCGACCAGCTCGCGCGGCACCCGGGCGTCTCGGTGGTCGAAGGGGAGCGCCCGGCCTGGCGCCCGACCGCCGGCTTCGAGGACAAGGGCACGGCGGCCGGCCGGGAGATCCACGAGTTCCGGGTCACGGCGAGCGCCTGACCCGCAGCCCGCCCACCTCCCGACCGGCGCTCCGCGTCACCACCGGTGCGCGACGTCGATCACCAGACGGGCGTCGGCGCCCGGCCCGTCGAGCGCGAAGGCGCGTACGGGCAGCCTGGCCCGGGTCCCCAGACCGATCGTCGACTGACCCTCGAAGCTGCCGGCCCAGGCCACCTGGCGGAAGGTCCGGTACCCCGAGGTGTCGACCAGCTCCCGGCGGTTGGCCGGGCGGTAGGTGCTCCGGCCGTCCTCGTCGTAGGCGGGGGTCCGCACGACGATCTGCAGGTCCGCGCCGCCGCGGAGCGGGACGAGCCGGCCGCTGCCGTCCTCGCGGACGGCGCTGACGTAGCGCACGTCGTAGGCCAGGTCGTGCCGCGGGCGGTCGATGTCGATGACGAGCCGGTCGTAGCAGGTGTGCCGACCGGAGCGCACGTCGTCGAGCGTGCCGAGGCTGTGGCCCCAGCCGCTGACCTTCGCCGTGGATCCCCACCGGATGCCGCAGTAGGGGGAACTGGCCGCGGGGGTCGCGGCGGGGGCCGCGAGCAAGAGGGCTCCCGCCGCGGCGACGGACCCGATGCCGGCCCGTCCGATGATCTTGCGCACGTGCATGACGCCTTCTCCTCCGATAGGCGGGCTCGCACCCGCTCGATGTGACGTGGATCACCTCACGTGGGGCCAGACGCGCGGAGGGGGCGTGCGGTTGCGCTCAGTCGAGGAGATCTTGTCCGACGTACTGGCCGGGGCCGGCGCCGGGCGGGACGGCGAAGAGCGCGGAGCCGGTGAACCTCAGGTACTCCATCATCGCGTCGTGCTTGGCCATGGCGGTCTGCATGGGGACGAACTGCGTCGCGGGGTCACGCACGTAGGCGAGGAAGAACAGCCCGGCGTCGAGCGAGCCGAGGTCGGTGGACCCGTCGACGAAGTTGTAACCGCGCCGCAGCAGGCGAGCCCCGTCGTTGTGGCTCGGGTGGACGACGGCGACGTGGGAGTCCTTCGGCACGAGCGGCCCGCCGCGACCGGGCAGGGTGAAGTCGGGGTCGTCGTGCTCGGTGCCGCCGGAGAGCGGCGCCCCGCTGGCCTTGGTGCGCCCGATGATCCCCTCCTGGTCGCCGAGGCCCTGACGGTCCCACGTCTCGATCGTCATGTTGATCCGACGCACGACGAGGTAGGAGCCACCGGCGAGCCAGTCCCCGCCGTCGTCCTCGGGCTGGACCCACACGTGCTCCTGGAGGGCGGCGCCCTCGTCGGCGAGGACGTTCTTGGTCCCGTCCTTGAAGCCGAAGAGGTTGCGCGGGGTCTCCTGCCCGCTCGTCGTGCTCGACGTGCGGCCGAAGCCCAGCTGCGACCAACGGACTGCCACCGTGCCGAACCCGACGCGGGCCAGGTTGCGGATCGCGTGGACCGCGACCTGCGGGTCGTCGGCGCAGGCCTGGATGCACAGGTCGCCGTTGCTGCGCGCCGGGTCGAGGACGTCGCCGGGGAAGTGGGGCAGGGGCTCGAGCGACGCGGGTCGCCGGTCGGCCAGGCCGAAGCGGTCCGCGCCGTCCTCGTCGACGAAGAGCCCCGGCCCGAACCCGAAGGTGATGCTCAGGCGTGCGGGCGGCAGCCCGATCGCCTCGCCCGTGTCGTCCGGCGGGAGCCGGTAGTCACCCTCGACGGGCCCGACCGATCCCGCGGGGCCACCGGCCATCATCCGCTCGGCGGCCTCGGTCCACTCCTTGAGGAGCGAGACCAGGCGTGCGCGCGAGGTCGTCGTGATGTCGAAGGCGGCGAAGTGCAGACGGTCCTGCACCGGTGTCGTGATGCCGGGCTGGTGCCTCCCCCGCAGGGCGAAGGGGGACTCGCTCGCCCCCTTCGTCGGCTCCGCGGCCGTGGCCCGGCCCGCGCCGAAGCCCCCGACGACACCCGCGGCGGCCGCGACCGCGCCGGTGCCGAGCATCGCGCGGCGGGAGGGCGGGCGGTGCTGCTGCTCCTCGCCCATCCTCAGACGACCGCCGCAGTGAGCTTGGAGAGGGGCTCGGACAGGGCGTTGACCGCGTCGGAGAGCTCCTTGACCTCGGCCGTGCTCAGGTCGGTGTAGAGGACGAAGCCGTCGCCCTCCGCGTGCTGGTCGAGCAGCTGCTGCAGCTCCTCGAAACGGCTGTCGAGCTGGGTGGCCAGCTCGGTGTCGCCGTTCGCGACGAGGACCGGGCGGACGCCGTCGTAGCCGACCCTGGCGCCGTCGACGTTGGCCTGGAAGTCCCACAGGTCGGTGTGCGACCAGGCCTCCTCCTCACCGGTGACCTTGCCCGTCGCGACCTCCTCGAGCAGTCCGCGGGAGCCGTTGGCGATCTGGTCGATGGTGAACGACATCTTCTGGATCCGCGCGTCGAGGGTCCTCGTGTTCTCCAGCAGGTCGTCGCCGTAGGTGGTCCGCTCGGCGTCCGTGAGGGGGGTGTAGCCCTTCGCCTCCTGCGGCCACAGGTCCTTCTCGATGCGGTGCCAGCCGGTCCACCGCTGGCCGGGCTCGAGGTCGGCCTCGCGGGCGTCCATCTTGGGGTCGAGGTCACCGAAGGACTCGGCGACGGTCTCGATGCGCTCCCAGTGGACCCGGGCGCGCGCGTACAGGTCGCGTGCCTCCTCGTCCTTGCCGGCCCGGTAGAGGGCGACGAACTGCTTCGTCTTCGTGAGCAGCTGGTCGGACTGGTCCTTGACGTACGCGGTGTAGTTCTTCTCGGCCTGCGCGATGCTCGCCCGGTCTCCGGCCGCCACCGGACCGTCCGTGGACCTCGCGACGGTGAAGTCGGCGCGGATGCCCTCGCCGACCATCCCCGGCTTGCAGGCCGTCGTGTAGGTGCCCGCCGGCACGGTGACGACGAGGTCGCGGGAGAGATTGGGCCCGATGTTCTCCACCTCGCCGACGACGCGCAGGCCGTCCTCCCCGAGCAGGTAGAACTCGGTGGCCCTGGTCCCGGCGTTCTTGACGGTGAAGGTCAACGGTCCCTCGGGTACGTCGGCCGTGGAGACCTCGCACGCGTTGTCGGTGGAGGTCACCGAGATCGTGCGCTCGTCCCCCTTCGCGCCATCGGTGGAGGGTGGGCCGGCAGTGCACGCGGCGAGGCCGGCGGTGAGCAGGAGTGCAGCGGCGACGGGACGACGGGTCATCGGTGGGATCCTCACGAAGGGGGTGGTGGCGGGTGGGTCAGGCTGCGGGGAGGCTCGCCCGCGGGGCGGGCCCGGCGGCCGTGCGGCGGCGGGCGCCGCGCAGGAAGGGGGCGAGGACGGGGACCACGAAGGCGACCCGGGCGAGCGCCTGCAGCACCGTCGTGCGCGGCGCGAAGCTGGGGACGCCCCTGAGTGGCGTGGGGTACCAGGTGCTGGCGTCGATGACGTCGGAGACGTCGAAGACGTCGAAGGCGGGCGTGCTCAGCCCGCCTGCCCAGACGTGGGGGAGGAGGTGGCGGTCGGTCCTGACGAGGTGGCTGGCGAGCACGAGGAGCACTGTACTGCTGGTTTGGTGAGCCTAGCCTTACTTCTCGTCGATCGTCTGGCGACGTGGGAAGGCACTCGGAGCGGGCGACGGGAATCGAACCCGCGTAGCCAGTTTGGAAGACTGGGGCTCTACCATTGAGCTACGCCCGCGCGCTCGGCCACCAGCCGGCCTGCGCCGCAAGGGTGGATGAGCAGGGGTTAGCCTAGTGCCCGCTCGCGTCCCGATCCCAATCGGCACGCGCACGGGGTATGGCGCAGGTTGGTAGCGCGTCCGCTTTGGGAGCGGAAGGTCGTCGGTTCGAATCCGGCTACCCCGACCGCGCATTCGGCGTGGGGCCGGGCACCGGATACAGTGGGTCCTCGTGTCCCGGGTCACCGGGACGGTGCGTGCGCGCCGCAGGGCCGGTCCGACCGGCCCGAGGGCCTGCGCCCAACCCCCGTCGTCGTCCAGAACGTGTGGAGTGCCTGCAGTGAAGAGTGCCGTCGAGAACCTCAGCCCGACCCGGGTCAAGCTGACCGTCGAGGTCCCGAGCGAGGAGCTCCAGCCGCACGTCGACGCGGCCCTGAAGTCGATCGGGAGCCAGATCCAGGTCCCCGGGTTCCGCGCGGGCAAGGTGCCTGCTCGCATCATCGAGCAGCGCGTCGGCAAGGGCGCCGTCCTCCAGGAGGCCGTCAACGAGGCCCTCCCCGAGTTCTTCGGCAAGGCCGTCGACGAGACCGGCGTCAGCCCGATCGGTCAGCCCGAGGTCGACATCACCCAGGTGCCGATGGCCGACGGCGAGCAGCTCGAGTTCACCGTCGAGGTCGACGTCCGGCCCGAGATCACGCTGCCCGACTACGACGGCATCGAGATCCAGGTCGACAACCTCGAGGTGACCGACGCCGACGTCGAGGCCAAGATCACCGAGCTGCGTGAGCGCTTCGGCACCCTCGTGGGCGTCGAGCGGGCCGCCGAGACCGGCGACTTCGTCTCCATCGACCTCAAGGCCGACATCGACGGCGAGGAGATCGACTCCGTCGAGGGCGTCTCCTACGAGATCGGCTCCGGCAACATGCTCGAGGGCCTCGACGACGCGCTCGTCGGCATGGCCAAGGGCGAGACCAAGGACTTCACCGCGCCCCTCGCCGGTGGCGACCAGGCCGGCCGTGAGGCCAGCTGCACCGTGACCGTCCAGTCGGTCAAGGTCCGCGAGCTGCCCGAGGTCGACGACGACTTCGCCCAGATGGCCAGCGAGTTCGACACCGCCGAGGAGCTGCGCGCGGACCTCGCCCAGCAGGCCGAGCAGGCCAAGAAGTTCGAGCAGGGCATCCAGGCCCGCGACAAGGTCCTCGACCACCTCCTCGACAACACCGAGATCCCGCTGCCCGAGGGCATCGTGGAGGCCGAGATCCACCAGCACCTCGAGCAGGAGGGTCGTCTCGAGGACGACACCCACCGCGCCGAGGTCGACGAGTCGACGCGCAAGACGCTCACGACCCAGTTCCTCCTGGACGCCCTCGCCGAGGCCGAGGAGATCGAGGTCGGCCAGCCCGAGCTCATCGAGTACCTCATCATGCAGTCGCAGCAGTACGGCATGGACCCCAACCAGTTCGCCCAGCTGCTCGACCAGCAGGGTCAGGTCGAGTCGATGGTGTCCGAGGTGGCCCGCCGCAAGGCGCTCGCCGCGGCCCTGGACAAGGCCAAGATCGTCGACGCCGACGGCAACGAGATCAACCTCGACGACATCGTCCCCGAGTCCGAGCGCGTCTCCGACGTCGAGGACCTCGCCGGTGACGAGGACGAGACCGAGGCGGCCGAGCCGGAGCGCGCCGACGAGCAGGCCTGAGCCCCAGCACCCCTGACGAAGGGGGGCCACCACCGGATCACCGGTGGTGGCCCCCCTTCGTCCGTCCCCCAGGAGCCCACCCGATGACCTCCGCCTCCGCGACGACGGCCCGCAACGCCGTGCTGGCGACCTTCGCCGTGAGCGGGTTCGCGTTCGCCTCGTGGGCGGCGCGCATCCCGACGATCCGCGGGCAGCTCGACCTCACGCCGGGCGAGCTCGGTCGCACCCTGCTCGTGGGCGCGCTCGGGTCGGTGGTCTCGCTGCCCTTCGCCGGGCGCGTCATCACCCGGGTGGGCGCCGCACGCACGGTGATGATCGGCGTGGTCACCGTGGCGGTCGGCCTGCTCGCGCTCGGTGCCGCGGTCGACGTCCTCGGGCACCTCGCCCTGACCGCTGCGGCGATCTTCGTCGTCGCCGTCGGCATCTCGTTGTGGGACGTCGCGATGAACCACGAGGGCGCCGCCGTCGAGCAGCGGCTCGGGCGCACGATGATGCCGGTCTTCCACGCCTGCTTCTCCGGTGGCACGGTGCTCGGCGCCCTCGTCGCGGCGGGGGTGATCCGCGTCGGGCTGCCCGTCGTGGGTCACCTCGCGGCCGCGGCCGCCGTCGCCCTCGTCGTCGGCCTGTGGGTGCCGCGCGGCTTCCTCGCGCGCGACCTCGAGGTCGGGGGCGGCGCGGGCGTCACCGAGCGGCCCGGCAGCGCGTGGCTCGAGCCGCGCACCCTGGTCATCGGTGTCGTCGTCCTCGTCGCGGCCCTCACCGAGGGCACCGCCAACGACTGGATCGCGCTCGCGGTGACCGAGGGGCACGACCAGCCGGAGGAGGTCGGGGTCCTCGCATTCGCGACCTTCCTCGCGGCCATGACGGCCGGCCGGCTCCTCGGCGTCCGGGTGCTCGACCGCTTCGGCCGCGTCCCGGTCCTGCGGGTGCTCTTCGGGCTCGCCGTCGTCGGCTCGCTGCTCGTCGTGCTCGGCGGCACGGTGACGGCCTTCGTCGGGGTCGTGCTGTGGGGCGTCGGCGCCAGCCTCGGCTTCCCGACGGGGATGAGCGCGGCCGCCGACGACCCCGCCCGCGCGGCCGCCCGGCTGTCCGTCGTCTCGACGATCGGCTACCTCGCCTTCATCGTCGGGCCGCCGCTGCTCGGCCTGCTCGGGGACCACGTCGGCGTGCTGCGCTCGCTGCTGCTCGTCGGCGTCCTCGCCGTGCCCGCGCTGCTCGCCGTCCCGGCCGTGCGCGAGCGGGCCCCCCGGGACGCCGGGCACGCCGACCTGAATCCGCATTACCCTAGGGCAATGCGGTTGAACGAGTGTTCAACCCGGCCCCCCGAGGAGGACGCATGACCGACGGAGCCTTCGTCTCCCCCTTCGCCGTCGAGGACCCACAGGCCCTCGCCGCGACCGAGCGCGCCCAGGGTGGTCTCGCCCGCAGCATCGCCCGGCTCGTCGACGCCTGCGTGCGCACCCGCGTCGACGACGCGACGCTCGGCACGACCGCCGAGGCGGTCGACGCACTGACCGCGCGCCTCCTCGAGGTCGCCCAGGACGGGCCGCTCGGCATCGAGACCTCGAGCGACGGTCGGCTGCGTGACCATGCCAACCCCATGGTCGGCCTGCGCAACCCGCTCGCCCCGCCGCTGCTCGTGACCGGTGACGACGAGGGCACGACGACCTGCACGTTCACCCTCGGTGCGGCCTACGAGGGGCCGCCGGGGTGCGTCCACGGGGGCATCGTCGCCGCCGTCCTCGACCAGGTCGCCGGCTCGGTGCCCGCCCGGCTGGGCAGGCCGGGTCTCACCGCCTACCTGAGCACGATCTACCGGCGCCCCACCCTCCTCGGTCACGAGCACGTCTGCCGGGCACGGGTCGATCGCGTCGACGGGTGGAAGACCTTCGTCCGCGGCGAGATCCGCGACGGCCAGGACCGGGTGACCGCCGAGGTCGAGGCGCTCTTCGTCGTGCCGCGCTGGGCCCGGGAGCACCTCGCGCCCCCGACCGGCGACGCGATCGACGTCCCCTCCACGGTCGACGCGGCGAAGGGGGACACCACGCCGTAGCGTGGTCGTCATGACTGACTCCGACGACGTCCTGCCCGACCCCGTGCCGGGCGTGGACCAGCCCGAGGCGCTCGAGGTCGAGGTGCCGGGTGCGCCCAACTTCGCGGACATCTTCTACCCCGCCCGTCCCAGGGCACTGCGGCCCAGGGCCCGGCTCCGACCGCAGGGTGCACCCTCGGCGGCGCAGGTGCGCTCGGGCGAGCCGGTCGGCTCCAACCCCGTCTACGTGGAGTGGCTGCGGGGCCAGTCGATGCTCCAGGACGCCAAGGAGATCGCCGGTCAGTTCACCGGTATCGGGGCGATGTGGCAGAACCCCTTCGCCCACCCCGACCCGCGCGCCGCGGTGCAGACGGCCTCGGTGTGGTTCACCGCCTACCCGATCTCGATGATCACCCGGCCCGGTCGGTCCTTCCTCGCCTCGCTGGCCGACCCGCGGCTGTGGGAGACCTTCCAGCGCATCGGGATCCAGGCGCTGCACACCGGACCGGTCAAGCGGGCCGGCGGCCTGTCGGGGTGGAACCCCACGCCGAGCGTCGACGGGCACTTCGACCGCGTCGGCACGCACATCGACGAGCTCTTCGGCAGCGAGGACGACTACCGGCGCATGTGCGAGGTCGCGGCCCAGCACGAGGGGACCGTCATCGACGACATCGTCCCGGGGCACACCGGGAAGGGAGCCGACTTCCGCCTGGCCGAGCTCGGCGTCGACGACTACCCCGGGATCTACCACATGGTCGCGATCCCGCAGGAGGAGTGGCACCTGCTGCCGGACGTGCCCGAGGGCCGCGACTCGGTCAACCTCGACGAGGCGGCCGAGGCGGCACTCGCCGAGGCCGGCCACATCATCGGCGAGCTGCAGCGGGTGATCTTCCACGTGCCCGGTCTGAAGGACACCAACTGGTCGGCGACCGCCCCGGTGACCGGTCCCGACGGGGTGACGCGGCGCTGGGTCTACCTGCACTACTTCAAGGAGGGGCAGCCCTCGATCAACTGGCTCGACCCCACCTTCGCCGGGATGCGGCTGGTCATCGGTGACGCCCTGCACAGCCTCGGCGACCTCGGGTCAGGGGGTTTGCGGCTGGACGCCAACGGCTTCCTCGGGGTCGAGCGCACCCTCGACGTCGGCCCGGCCTGGTCCGAGGGCCACCCGCTCTCGGAGGCCGCCAACCAGCTCATCGGGTCGATGGTGCGCAAGGTCGGCGGGTTCACCTTCCAGGAGCTCAACCTCTCGATCGAGGACATCCGCGACACCGCGGCCGGGGGTGCCGACCTGTCGTACGACTTCGTCAACCGGCCCGCGTACCACCACGCGCTCGCGACCGGGGACACCGAGTTCCTGCGCCTGACGCTGCGCCAGGCGATGGAGCTCGGCGTCGACGCGGCGGGGCTGGTCCACGCCCTGCAGAACCACGACGAGATGACCTACGAGCTGGTCCACTTCGCCAGCCGCCACCGCGAGGACGAGTTCACCTTCCGCGGGGAGGCGACGACGGGTGAGGAGCTCGCCGCGACGATCCGGCAGGAGCTCACCGACGCCCTGACCGGCGAGGCCGCCCCCTACAACCTCGTCTTCACGACCAACGGGATCGCCTCCACGACCGCATCGGTGGCGGCCGCGGCCCTCGGGCTGCGCGACCTCGACGCACTCACCGAGGAGGACGTCGAGCGGGTGCGACGCGCCCACCTGCTCCTTGCGATGTTCAACGCGCTCCAGCCCGGGGTCTTCGCCCTGTCGGGGTGGGACCTCGTCGGGGCGCTGCCCGTCCCCGCGGACGAGATCGAGCCGCTGCTGCGAAGGGGGGACACGCGCTGGATCCACCGTCCCGCCTACGACCTGCTCGACGTCGACCCCGGCGCGACCGGCTCGGCCTCCGGGATGCCGCGCGCCCGGACCCTCTACGGCTCGATCGAGGCGCAGCTGGAGGACCCGACCTCCTTCGTCAGCCGACTCAAGGACATGCTGCACCTGAGGGGCTACTTCGGTCTCGCGACGACGCGTCAGGTCGACGTCCCCGACGTCGCGCACCCGGCGATGCTGGTGATGGTCCACGACTACGAGCTCGTGCCGGGTCAGGGGCAGGTCACGGTCCTCAACTTCTCCGCGGAGCCGGTGAGCGGCACCGTCATCAGCGAGCACCTGCCGCCGGGGTCGTGCCTGATGGACATGGGCGACGGCTCGACCTTCGGCGAGGTGGACCAGCTCCACGGCTTCCACGTCGAGCTCGAGGGCCACGCCGGGCTCTCGCTGCTCGTCACCCCGCCCAAGGAGCAGTCGTGAGCGAGCGGCCCCGGGTGCGCGTCCGACCCCTCGGCGGCGCCGTGGGCTGCCTCGGCATGATCCTCTTCTCGGTGATCGCCTCGGTGGTCCTCACCGTCGTGCTCAACCTGCTCCTGCGGTGAGCGGATCGCGTTGCGCTCACGGCGAACACGTGCGGGAGCCGGGAAACATGCGCAGGGAGCGGACGTTAGGGTCAGTGAAAGTCGTGAACCACGAGAGCAACCGCCGGACGGCGGAGAAGCGAGTGAGCGTGAGCAACAGCAGCGAGATCGTCGCGGCCGGCCCGCAGGGCGGGATGGGTCTCGACGACCACATCTACCAGCGCCTCCTCAAGGAGCGCATCATCTTCCTGGGCTCGGACGTGCGTGACGACAACGCCAACGCCATCTGCGCCCAGATGCTGCTCCTCGCCGCGGAGGACCCCGGCAAGGACATCTGGCTGTACATCAACAGCCCGGGCGGGTCGATCTCCGCCGGCATGGCGATCTACGACACGATGAAGTGGATCCCCAACGACGTCGCCACCGTGGCCATGGGCCTGGCCGCCTCGATGGGCCAGTTCCTGCTCTCCGCGGGCACGCACGGCAAGCGCTACGCCACGCCGCACGCCCGGGTGATGATGCACCAGCCCTCCGGCGGCATCGGCGGCACGGCCTCGGACATCAAGATCCAGGCCGAGCAGATGCTCTTCGTCAAGACGCAGATGGCCGAGCTCATCGCCGAGCACACCGGGCAGTCCGTCGAGCAGATCCACCGGGACTCCGACCGCGACCGCTGGTTCGGTGCGGCGGAGGCCAAGGAGTACGGCTTCGTCGACCACGTCTTCGAGCGCTCCGACCAGGCCGGCCGCGGGGACGACAACCCCATCAGCGACTGAGCCCCGACCCGAGCCTTCCCAGGAGAACCCATGAACTTCGACGCACAGCTGCGCACCCACCAGCCGGGCTCGGCCCCCCTTCGCCCCGGGCCGTCCAGCCGCTACATCCTGCCCAACTTCGAGGAGCGCACCTCGTACGGCATGAAGCGGATGGACCCGTACACCAAGCTCTTCGAGGACCGCATCATCTTCCTCGGCGTGCAGGTCGACGACGCCTCCGCGGACGACATCATCGCCCAGCTGCTCGTGCTGGAGTCGCAGGAGCCCGAGCGCGACATCCTGATGTACATCAACAGCCCGGGTGGCAGCTTCACCGCCATGACGGCGATCTACGACACGATGCAGTACATCCGCCCGGACATCCAGACCTTCGTCATCGGCCAGGCGGCCTCCGCCGCAGCGGTGCTCCTCGCCGCCGGCGCCCAGGGCAAGCGCTTCGCCCTGCCCAACAGCCGCATCCTCATCCACCAGCCCGCGCTGGCCGGTGGCGAGTACGGCCAGGCCTCGGACATCGAGATCCAGGCCAACGAGGTGCTGCGGATGCGCACCTGGCTCGAGGAGACCTGGGCCAAGCACTCCGGCAAGACGGTCGAGGAGGTCCGCGAGGACATCGAGCGCGACAAGATCCTCTCGGCGCAGGAGGCCAAGGAGTACGGCCTCATCGATGAGGTGCTCACCCCGCGCAAGGCCTCGCTCGAGGACTGATCCACAGTGACGAAGGGTCCCGGACCTCCGGGGCCCTTCGTCGTGCCCGGGGGCGGATCCCGCGATGAGGTGGAACCGATGGGTGGGCGCCGACGTCGGATGAGCATGAGACGTCTGCTGACCACCCTGCTCACGGTGCTGCTGACCGTGCCGGTCCTCGTGCTCACCGCACCCGCAGCACAGGCGTGCTCGTGCGCGCAGGGCTCGCTCGAGCAGCACCTCGCCGACTCGGACCTCGTCGTCGAGGGCACCGTGACCTCGGTGCGGACCACGGGTCGGGAGCGCGCGTACACCTTCGACGTCCAGCGCTCGTGGAAGGGGCCGCGGCGCGATGTCGTGACCGTCCGCACGCGCGTGGACGGCGCGGAGTGCGGGCGCACCTACGCCGGGGGGAGGCCGCAGGTGGTCCTGGCCGTGGGCTCCGACGGCACCTGGCGGACCGACCTGTGCCGCGGCAAGGTCTTCGACGGCGGGACGCAGATCCGGGACGTGACGGCTGCACAGGTGGAGGAGGAGCTCGGTCGGGGGACCCGCTCTGGTGATGACGTCACCGAGCCGGCGGGAGACGACGCGGTCAGCGTCGGCGACCCGTCGCCGTGGCCCGGGATCGCCGTGGGTGCAGCCCTCCTCGTGCTGCTCGTCGTGGGCCGCTCCGTCCTGGGCCGACGCCGTGGGGAGCGCTGACGCCCCGTGCGACGGTTGCTGATGACGCTCCTCGCGTGCCTGCTGGCGCTGCCCGTCGCGGTGCTCACCGCGCCGGCCGCGCACGCGTGCTCGTGCGATCGTCCGGAGCGCGCGAGCGCCCTGGAGAGCGAGGTCATCGCCGAGGTCCTCGTGGAGGGCGAGGAGCGGGTCGGGCACGACCGCGTCTACGACCTGCGCGTCGTGCGCCAGTGGCACGGGTCGGGCGCCGCGTCCGTCCGGCTGACAACTGGCGCCGACGTCACGGCCTGCGGCCTGCGGCTCGTCGAGGGGGAGCGCTACCTCCTCTTCGCCCACGAGCGTGACGGCGGCGGGTGGCAGTCGAGCTGGTGCACCGCCACCTCCGGGGTCGGGGCGAAGGACGTGGTCGTGACCCGGGCCGACATCGAGGAGCGCCACGGCACCGGGACGGTGCCCGCGTCGGACCACGTCGAGAGCCACCGTGGCGGGGGGCCGGTGCCGTGGCTGCTCCTCGTAGGTCTCGCCACGGGGGTGCTCGCGCTGCTCGGTGGGTGCTGGTGGCTGCTGCGCGGGCGGAGGGGCTGAGGTGTTCCGCTGTCAGCGAAACGGGGCGACGCGCCGCGCCTGATCGTGTCCAATTGGGGGTGGAGCGACGGGCCTTTGGGTAGCGTCGTCCCCACGACCAGATCGGTCGGTGAGGTACGGAGAGGACACCTGACGTGGCACGAGTCGGAGAGAGCGGCGACCTGCTGAAGTGCTCCTTCTGCGGCAAGTCCCAGAAGCAGGTGAAGAAGCTCATCGCCGGTCCCGGCGTCTACATCTGCGACGAGTGCATCGACCTGTGCAACGAGATCATCGAGGAGGAGCTCACCGACTCCGGTGACCTCGGCCTCGACGAGCTGCCCAAGCCGCGCGAGATCTACGACTTCCTCGAGACGTACATCATCGGCCAGGACAAGGCGAAGAAGGCGCTCGCCGTCGCCGTGTACAACCACTACAAGCGGATCCAGGCCGACGACGGTGCCGCCGCCAAGCGCGACGAGGACCACGTCGACATCGCCAAGTCCAACATCCTGCTCATCGGCCCGACCGGCTGCGGCAAGACCTACCTCGCCCAGACCCTCGCGCGGATGCTCAACGTCCCCTTCGCCATCGCCGACGCGACGGCGCTGACCGAGGCCGGCTACGTCGGCGAGGACGTCGAGAACATCCTGCTCAAGCTCATCCAGGCGGCCGACTACGACACGAAGAAGGCCGAGCAGGGGATCATCTACATCGACGAGATCGACAAGGTCGCCCGCAAGTCCGAGAACCCCTCGATCACCCGTGACGTGTCCGGAGAGGGCGTGCAGCAGGCGCTGCTGAAGATCCTCGAGGGCACGACGGCCTCGGTGCCGCCGCAGGGCGGGCGCAAGCACCCGCACCAGGAGTTCATCCAGATCGACACGACCAATGTCCTCTTCATCGTCGGCGGCGCCTTCGCCGGGCTGGAGAAGATCATCGAGTCGCGCGTCGGCAAGAAGGGTCTGGGCTTCGGCTCGGAGCTGCACAAGGCGAGCGACCTCGCCGAGGCGATCACCGACGTCATGCCCGAGGACCTGATGAAGTTCGGCCTCATCCCGGAGTTCATCGGTCGCCTGCCGATCATCACGACGGTCACGCCGCTCGACCGCGAAGCCCTGGTCCAGATCCTCAGCGAGCCGAAGAACGCCCTCGTCAAGCAGTACCGCAAGATGTTCGAGATCGACGGCGTCGAGCTCCAGTTCACCGAGGACGCCCTCGAGGCCATCGCCGACTCCGCGATGGCCCGCGGCACGGGGGCCCGTGGTCTGCGCGCGATCATGGAGGAGGTCCTCCTGCCCGTCATGTTCGACACCCCGAGCGACGAGGGCATCAAGCAGATCGTGGTGAGCGCCGAGGTCGTGCGGGACAACGTCCTGCCGACGATCGTGCGCCACGAGGAGACGCCCAAGCGCAAGCACAAGCGCTCCGCCTGACGCACCTGACAGGATGGGTGGGGTGAGTCCCCCCTTCCACCTCGTGCAGGGTGCGTCCGGGCCCCGCCAGCAGAGTCCGACGACGTGCGGCGCGGCGTGCGCGACGGTGGCGCGGATGCTCGTCGACGCCCCCTTCGCCCGCTGGATCATGGCCGGTGACGGTCATCCGGTCCCCGGCGCCGAAGGGGGGGACCAGACCGAGCGGTTCGCCGCCTGGGAGCGGACGGTCCAGGCCCGGACCAACGGGTGGCGGGCGCCGGCCGGTGGCCTGCTGCTGCCCTGGCCCAAGGCGCTCGGGACGCCGCCGTGGGGCCTGCGGCACGAGCTCGAGCACGGTGCCTCGCGCGCGGGGACCCGCTACACGATGGTGCCCGTGCGCGGCCACAACGAGGAGGGGCTGCGCGCCCGGTACCGGCGTCTGGTCGACCTCGTGGTCGACGGCGAGCCGGCCGCGCTCTACGTCGGCAACCGGCTCACCCCACGCCACGTGACGCTCGTCCTGCCGGGGGACCGCAACAGGTACGTCGAGGTGTACGACCCGGCGAGCGGCCGGGTGTCGGTCCTCGACGAGGAGGCCTTCGTCGCCAAGCGACTCTCGCTCGGTGGCTGGAAGGTGCCCTGGGTGCTCGTCCAGCCGACCGGCCACCGGCGCCTGCCGGTGCGTGAGCCGGTCACCGCCGCGTGGCGGATCCCGGCCCTGGGTCCCGCAGCCCCGACGGAAGCCACGGGGTGAGGGACCTCGGCGTCAGACCTTCGGCGGCTTGACGAAGGGGATGAGCTCGACGTCGCGGAGGCTGACCTCCTCGCCCTCGGCGTAGTCGAAGGCCCCCGTGAGGCGACCGGCGCTGCGCAGGTCGCTCTCGCCCGCCCGCACGAGCTCGGCCCTCGCGGCCGGGGCGACGAGCGTCGCCGCGGTGATCTCGCTGCGCATGCCGACCTTGGCGTCGGACTTCGCCTTGCGGACCTGGCTGAGGGCCTCGCCGACGGCGCCGAGGACGGCGGCGTCTCCGCCGGCGGGCAGCTCGTCGACGGTCGGCCAGGCGGCGCGGTGCACGGAGCCCTCCTTCCACCACGACCAGACCTCTTCGGTGGCGTACGGCAGGACGGGGGCGAGGAGACGCAGCAGCGCGTCGAGCGCGAGGCGCAGGGCGGCACGCGCCGAGGCGGTACCGGCCGGGTCCTGGCCCTCGCCGCCGTGGGCGCGGTCCTTGACGAGCTCGATGTAGTCGTCGCAGAAGGTCCAGAAGAAGGTCTCGGTCACCGACAGGCTGCGGGTGTAGTCCCAGGCCTCGAAGCCGGCGGTCGCCTCGGTGACGACCTGCCGCAGCCCGGCGAGCATCGACTGGTCGAGCGGGTGGGTGACGGCTGCGGCGAGGTCGCCGTCGGCCTCGCCGAAGCCGAGCGCGAACTTGCTCGCGTTGAGCAGCTTGATCGCGAGGCGACGGCCGATCTTCATCTGGCCGGTGTCGTACGCCGCGTCGGTGCCCAGGCGCCCGGAGGCCGCCCAGTACCGCACCGCATCGGCGCTGTGCTCGACGACGACGTCCTCGGGCGTGACGACATTGCCCTTGGACTTGCTCATCTTCTTGCGGTCGGGGTCGAGGATCCACCCGGAGATCGCGGCGTTCTTCCACGGCGCGGTGCCGTGCTCGAGGTGGGCGCGCACGACGGTCGCGAAGAGCCAGGTCCGGATGATGTCGTGGGCCTGCGGGCGCACGTCCATGGGGAAGACCTTGTCGAAGAGGTCGGACTCGCCCCGCTCGGAGGCGAGCCAGTCGCCGGCGATCTGCGGCGAGAGCGACGACGTGGCCCAGGTGTCCATGACGTCCGGGTCGCCGGTGAACCCGCCCGGCTGGTCGCGCTGGTCCTCGGTGTACCCGGTGGGGACCTGGGCCATCGGGTCGATCGGCAGCTGGTCCTCGGTGGGGACGATCGGGGTGTCGTACCGCGGCTGGCCGTCGCCGTCCAGGGCGTACCAGACGGGGATCGGGATGCCGAAGAAGCGCTGGCGCGAGATGAGCCAGTCGCCGTTGAGGCCGGCGACCCAGTTCTTGTAGCGCGACCTCATGAACTCGGGGTGGAAGTCGATCTCGTCGCCGCGCGCCTGCAGCGCCAGGTTCAGCTCGGCGTCGCGGCCACCGTTGCGGATGTACCACTGGCGCGAGGTGACGATCTCGAGCGGCTTCTCGCCGCGCTCGTAGAAGTTGGCCTTGCGCTGGGTCTTCTGCGGCTCGCCCTCGAGGTCACCGGAGGCGCGCAGCGCCTCGACGACGACCTCGCGGGCGGAGTGCACGGTCTTGCCGGACATCTGCGCGAAGACCTCCGCCCCCTTCGCGCTCCCGGCAGCGGCGACCCACTGCGGGGTCTCGCCGAGGACGCGACCGGCGCGGGTGATGATCGAGCGGGTCGGCAGCTGCAGCTCGCGCCACCAGATGACGTCGGTGAGGTCACCGAAGGTGCAGCACATCGCGATGCCCGCTCCCTTGTCCATCTCGGCGGCCGGGTGGGCCACGACGGGCACCTCCACGCCGAAGATGGGGGACGTCACGCTCGAGCCGAAGAGGCCCTGGTAGCGCTCGTCGTCGGGGTGCGCGATGAGGGCGACGCAGGCGGGGAGCAGCTCGGGGCGGGTGGTCTCGATGTGGACCGGCCCGTCGGCGCCGTGGAAGGCGACGCGGTGGTAGGCGCCGGGGTAGTCGCGCGCCTCGAGCTCGGCCTGCGCGACAGCGGTCTGGAAGGTGACGTCCCACAGGCCCGGCGCCTCGGCCGTGTACGCCTCGCCGCGGGCGAGGTTGCGCAGGAAGGCGGTCTGCGCGGTCGCGCGGGAGCGGTCGTCGATCGTGCGGTACTGGATCTCCCAGTCGAGGCTGAAGCCCAGGCGCCGGAAGAGGGACTCGAAGGCCTCCTCGTCCTTGACCGTCAGCTCGTCGCACAGCTCGATGAAGTTCTGCCGGCTGACCGGGACCTGGTCGGCCGCCTTGATCGTCTTCGTCGTGCCCTCGAAGGGGGGCGTGAAGTCCGGGTCGTAGGGCAGCGAGGAGTCGCCGCGCACGCCGTAGTAGTTCTGGACCCGCTTCTCGGTCGGCAGGCCGTTGTCGTCCCAGCCGATCGGGTAGAAGACGTTGAAGCCCTGCATGCGCTTGTAGCGCGCCATGCAGTCGGTGTGCGTGTAGCTGAAGACGTGCCCCATGTGGAGGCTGCCGCTCGCCGTGGGCGGCGGCGTGTCGATGGAGAAGACCTGGTCGCGGGGCCCCTCGGGGTCGAACGCGTAGGTGCCCTGCTCGCGCCATGCGGCGCCCCAGGTGTCCTCGAGGCCGTCCAGCGAGGGACGGTCCGGGATGCGGGCGGCGTCGGGGGCAGGGGAGAGCTCGGTCATGGGCCAGATCTTCCCATTGCCGGGTGTGACCGGACCAATCGGCCAAGGTCCACCGCGGCAACCTACGAGACCGTAGGCTGCAGGCATGCGCCGCCCTGAGCCTCTCTACCGCGCGATCATCATCGTCGCCCGGATCATCTTCCTCGTGAACGGCTACCGCTTCACCATCAAGGGGGAGCGCAATGTCCCGAGGGAGGGGGGCGCGGTCATGGCGATCAACCACACCGGCTACATCGACTTCGTCCTCGCCGGTCTCGGCGCCCGCAAGAGCCGCCGGTGGGTGCGCTTCATGGCCAAGAAGTCCATCTGGCAGCACAAGGTGGCCGGGTGGTTCATGCGTGGGCTCAAGCACATCCCCGTCGACCGCCACGCGGGCGGCGCGGCCTTCAAGGAGGCCGTGCAGAAGCTCAAGGACGGGGAGGTCGTCGGCGTCTACCCCGAGGCGACGATGTCGCGCTCCTTCGAGATCAAGGAGCTCAAGAACGGCACGGCGCGGATGGCCCAACTGTCCGGCACGCCGATCCTGCCGACCATCGTCTGGGGGGCGCACCGCATCTGGACCAAGGACGTGCCCAAGCGCCTGGGCCGCACGCGGTTCCCGATCCACATCACCATCGGCGAGCCGATCCACGTCGGTCCGGACGAGGACGTCACCGAGGTCACCGAGCGGCTGCGCGAGGTCATGAAGCAGCTGCTCGACGAGACGATCGCCGCCTACCCGCCGCTCACGGGGGAGGACCTGCGCTTCCTGCCCGCTCGCCTCGGCGGCACCGCACCCTCGTACGAGGACGCGTACGCCAAGGACCACCGCGACATGACGCGCGTCAAGGACCAGTTCACCAAGGACTGACCTTCAGGCGGTGAGAGCCAGGTCGCTGCCGGCGAGCCGGGCGTAGGCGCCGCCGCGGCGCAGCAGCTCGCCGTGCCCGCCGCGCTCGAGCACCCGACCACCGGAGAGCACGAGGATCTCGTCCGCGGACGCGATGGTGCTCAGGCGGTGGGCGATGGTGATCGTCGTGCGGCCACGGGCCAGGGCGTCCAGGGCCACCTGCAGCTCGCGCTCGGTGTCGTTGTCGAGGGCGCTCGTCGCCTCGTCCAGGACGAGGACCGCCGGGTCGCGCAGGAGCGTGCGGGCGATGGCGATGCGCTGCTTCTCACCACCGGAGAACCGGTGACCGCGCGCCCCCACCACGGTGTCGAGGCCGTCGGGCAGGCCGGCGACGAGGTCCGCGGCCTGGGCGGTCGCGAGGGCCTGCCACAGCTGCGCCTCGGTGGCGTCGGGGTCGGCGAGCAGGAGGTTGGCCCGGATCGTGTCGTGGGCCAGGTAGGTCTCCTGGGTGACGATGCCGACGACGTGCGTCAGCGTCTGCGGGTCGATGTCGCGCAGGTCGTACCCGTCGATCGTGATCCGCCCGGTGTCCGGGTCGGCGAGCCGCACGAGCAGCGACGCGAGCGTCGACTTGCCGCTGCCGGTCGCGCCGACGAGGGCCAGGTGGCCACCGGCCGGGACCGTGGCGGACACGTCGTCGAGGGCGCACCCGTGGCCACCGGGGTAGGCGTACGAGACGCCCTCGATCCGCAGGTCCCCGCGGAGGCGAAGGGGGTCGATGTCCACCGGGTCGCTGGGCGCGGCCACCTCCGGATCGAGGTCGAGATAGCCGAAGACCCGGCTGAAGAGGGCCATCGAGGCGATCCACGAGGCGCCGACGTTGAGCAGCCCCATGATCGGGCGGAAGATGCCTGCCTGCAGCGTCGTGAAGGCGATGATCGTGCCGATCGTCATGCCGCCGCTCGTGGCGGGCAGGCCCGCGGCCAGGTAGATCAGCGCGGGGATCGCGGCGAAGACGATCGACATCGTCGCCATCCGCCAACGGCCGGCGAGCTCGGAGCGCACCTCGAGGCCGACGAGGTCGGTCGAGGTCTCGGCGAAGAGCCGGGCGCCGCGCTCGGAGGCGCCCAGGGTCTTCGACAGCAGCGCACCGCTCACCGACAGCTCCTCGGTGACCTGCGCCTGCAGGTCGGCGAGCCGGCGCTGGCGCCGGGCGGTGATCTCCCTTCGTGCGAAGGCCACCTTGCGCGTGGTCCAGATGGCCGGGGGCAGCACGAGGAGGGAGAAGAGCGAGAGCCGCCAGCTCAGGGCGACCATGGCGACGGCGGTCGCGACCGCCGTCGTGAGGTTGGAGGCGATCGAGACCGCGGTGCTCGTGACGATCGACTGCATGCCGGCGACGTCCTGCGTGATGCGGGACTGGATCTCGCCGGAGCGGGTGCGGGTGAAGAAGCTCATCGCCTGTCGCTGCAGGTGGGTGAAGACGTCGGTGCGCAACCGGTGCATGACCGCCTGGCCCACGCGCGTGGAGATCCAGGTCTGCTGCACGCCGATGAGGGCGGTCGCGATCGTCACGAGGAGCATGCCGCCCACGGTGAGGAGGAGGAGCCGGACGTCCTGGCGGGGGAGCGCGTCGTCGATGACCACGCGCAGGAGGAAGGGGGAGGCCATCGAGATCAGCGAGCTCGCGACGATGAGGCCCACGACCGCGGCGACCTGCCAGCGGTAGGGGCGGAAGCAGGAGATGACCCGGCGGGCGCTCACGGGGTTCTCGGCGAGCTGGGCGCGGTCTCGCGGGTCGACGCGGTGCGGTCCGCGGCCGGTCTTGGGGGAGCTCACGGGGGTGTCCATGCGGGCCCCTTTCGTCACGGTCGGTTCGTGATGCTGAGGTTACCTCACTATGAGGTGAGCGGTCAAGATCGCTACCCTTGGGGCATGAGCCCGCGCACCCCCACCCCGGACGGCGACGACCTCGGCGAGCAGCTGCTGCGCGTCGCCCGCCGCCTGCGCCGCGCCTGGCTGGTCGACCTGTCCGCGCACGACCTGTCGCCGCACGAGCTGCGCGCCCTGCGGGTGGCCGCGGACCGCGACGAGGCGCCGCGCCTGCGCGACCTGGCCGATACCCTGCGCATCGCCCCGCGCTCGGTGACCGACGTCGTCGACGCCCTCGAGGCGAAGGGACTGGTCGAGCGACGCCCCGACCCGGCGGACCGTCGGGCGAGCGTCGTCGTCGTGACGGACCGGGGCAGCCGCACCCAGGCCGCCGTCCACGAGGCTCGTCGGCGCAGCGTCGCCGGGCAGATGGGCGCGCTCAGCGCGCAGCAGCGCGCGGCCCTGACCGATGCCCTGACGACGCTCGAGGAGGGCCTGGAGGACCCCCCTTCGCGTGCATTGCCCTAGGGGAATGCAGCCTCAGAAGGCGGAGTGGCCCACATGGACGAGCGCCTGGCGCAGCAGCGCGCCGTGGCCGCCGGCCATCTCGGCGAGCTGACCGGTCTCCCCGGCCTCCTGCGGCGTGAGCCAGGCGAGGTCGAGCGAGTCGTGCTGGGGGGCGCAGTCACCGCGGACCGGGACGATGAAGCACAGCGCCACGGCGTGCTGCCGCGGGTCGTGGAAGGGGGTGACGCCCGGCGTCGGGAAGAACTCGGCGACGGTGAACGGCACGGGCGAGGCGGGGACCGAGGGGAGCGCCATCGGGCCGAGGTCCTTCTCCAGGTGGCGGACCAGGGCGTCGCGCACCCGCTCGTGGTAGTTGACCCGACCGGCGACGAGCTCGCGCTCCATCGTGCCCGTCTCGGAGGCCCGCAGGAGCAGCCCGACGCGGGTGACGTCACCGTTGTCGGAGACCCGCACCGGGACGGCGGCCACGTAGAGGATCGGCACGCGCCCGCGCACGTTGTCCAGCTCCTCGCGGCTCAGCCACGCTTCCTGTCGCTCCACGTCGGTCGGCATGCTCGCCATCCTCGCAGAACCCCCCGAGGTCCTCAGGGCCGGGCGATGCTGCGGAACCCCCTCAGCCGCAGGCTGTTGCCGACGACGAAGACGCTGGAGAAGGCCATCGCCGCCCCGGCGAGCATCGGGTTGAGCAGGCCGAGGGCGGCGACCGGCACCGCGGCGACGTTGTAGGCGAAGGCCCAGAAGAGGTTGCCCTTGATCGTGTCGAGCGTCCTGCGCGAGAGGCGGATGGCGTCGACCGCCCCGAGCAGGTCCCCGCGCACGAGCGTGATGTCGGAGGCCTCGATGGCGACATCGGTGCCCGTGCCCATCGCCAGGCCGAGGTCCGCCTGCGCGAGCGCCGGCGCGTCGTTGACGCCGTCACCGACCATCGCGACGGTCCTCCCTTCGCCCTGCAGGCGGGTGACGACGTCGACCTTGCCGCTCGGGAGGACCTCGGCGATGACCTCGTCGATGCCCACCTCCGCGGCGATGCGCCGGGCGACCGCCTCGTTGTCGCCGGTGAGCAGCACCGGCGTCAGGCCGAGCCCGCGCAGGGCGGTGACGGCTCCCGTGCTCGTGGCCCGGACCGTGTCGGCGACCACGAGCAGGCCGCGGGCGGCCCCGTCCCAGCCGACGGCGACGACGGTGCGGCCCGCACCCTCCTGCTCCGCCTTGGTCGCCGCGAGCGCCTGCGTCAACGGCTGCGACCGATCGGCGAGCAGGCTCGCGCGGCCCACGACGACCGCGCGCCCGTCGACGACGCCCTGGACACCCGTGCCCTCGAGGTTGGTGAAGTCCTCGGGCGCCGGCAGCGGACCGACCTCCTCGCTCGCCCCCGCGGCGATCGCCCGCGCGATGGGGTGCTCGGAGGCGTGCTCGAGGGCGCCGGTCAGGCGCAGCAGCTCGGCGCGCTCGACGCCCGGCGCGGTGACGACGTCGACGAGGGCCATCCGACCGGTGGTCACGGTGCCCGTCTTGTCGAGGACGATCGTGTCGACCCGGCGCGTGGACTCCAGGACCTCCGGGCCCTTGATGAGCACGCCCATCTGCGCGCCGCGGCCGGTGCCGACGAGCAGGGCCGTCGGGGTGGCCAGGCCGAGCGCGCACGGGCAGGCGACGACGAGGACGGCGACGGCCGCGGTGAAGGCGGCGCTGGCGGGGAGGCCGGCACCCAGCCAGGCGCCGAGGGTCACGACGGCGATCGCGATGACGACCGGCACGAAGACCCCGGAGATCCGGTCGGCGAGGCGCTGCACCTCGGCCTTGCCGGTCTGCGCGTCCTCGACGAGCCGGGCCATCTGGGCCAGCTGCGTGTCCGACCCGACGCGGGTCGCGCGCACGATGATCCGTCCGCCGGCGTTGACGGTCGCGCCGGTCACGGCATCGCCCTCGGTGACCTCGACGGGCACGGACTCACCGGTGAGCATCGACGCGTCGACGGCGGAGGTCCCGCTCGTGACGACGCCGTCGGTGGCGATCTTCTCCCCGGGGCGCACGACGAAGTCGTCGCCGACGCGCAGCTCGTCGACCGGGACCATCACCTCGGTGCCGCCGCGCAGCACGGCGACCTCCTTGGCACCGAGCTCGAGCAGGGCGCGCAGCGCGGCGCCTGCCCGGCGCTTCGAGCGCTTCTCGAAGTACCGCCCGGCGAGGATGAAGAGGGTGACCCCTGCCGCGACCTCGAGGTAGATGTTGCCGGCGCCGTCGGAGCGCTCCACGGTCAGCTCGAAGGGGTGCGTCATGCCCGGCTCGCCGGCGGTCCCGAGGAAGAGCGCGTAGAGCGACCAGAGGAAGGCCGCGAGCGTGCCCATCGAGATGAGCGTGTCCATCGTGGCGGCGCCGTGGCGCAGGTTGGCCCAGGCGGCCCGGTGGAAGGGCCAGGCCCCCCAGACGACGACCGGGGCGGCCAGGGCGAGCGAGGCCCACTGCCAGTGCTCGACCTGCAGTGCCGGGACCATCGCCATCGCGATGACCGGCGCGGACAGGACCGCGGTCCCGACCAGACGATGACGAAGGGAGGTCAGCTCGGGGTCGTCGTCGGCGCCGGTGTCCTCGCCCGAGGGCCGCTGTACCGCCGGCAGGGCGGCGGTGTAGCCGGCCTTCTCCACCTCGGCGACGAGGAGCGCGGGGTCGTACCCCTCGGGTGCGCTGACCCGTGCCTTCTCCGTGGCGTAGTTGACGGTCGCGGAGACCCCGTCGAGCTTGTTGAGCTTGCGCTCGATGCGGTTTGCGCACGAGGCGCAGGTCATCCCGCCGATCAGGAGCTCGTGGTCG
Source organism: Janibacter terrae (assembly GCF_039636765.1). Classification (NCBI taxonomy): domain Bacteria; kingdom Bacillati; phylum Actinomycetota; class Actinomycetes; order Micrococcales; family Intrasporangiaceae; genus Janibacter; species Janibacter terrae. The sequence goes on along the minus strand of NZ_CP144167.1, from coordinate 2,748,796 downwards.
GGGCCGGTCGCGGTGGGGGCTTCGGTGCTCATCGGGTGCCCTCCTCGGCATCGATCACGAAGGTGGCCGTGCGGACCTCGTCGTCGACCCGGAAGTCGAGGTACAACAGGTAGCGTCCGGCGGTCGGGGTCTCGGCGGTGAAGTCGATGCCGGGGCCGGCGGTCTCACCCGCTGCAGGCTCCTCACCCCGGGCGTGGACGTGGAGGTAGGCGAGGTCGCCCTCGCGCAGCGCGACGAGGTGGCCGAAGGCGCCGAGGTAGGGCTGCACGTCGGTGACGGGGTGTCCGTCCCGCTCGATCGAGACGCTGAGGTCGGTGGCTGTGCCGGCCTCGAGCTCCCCGTCGATGGTCACGGTGTACCCGTCGACCTCGTCGGTGCGCGAAGGGCGTTGCGCGACGGGCGTGTACGCGCCGGTGACGTCGACCGTCCGGCTCAGGGTGACCCCCTTCGCCGGCGTGCCGCCGGGGGTGAAGTCGGCGTAGACGCGGTGGGTGCCGCCCTCGTCCCAGGTCCACGGGAGGGACCACGTGCCGCTCTCCCGGTCGAGTCGGGGGTGCTCGTGGCGGTAGCCGGAGCCGTCGCTGCGCACGACGACGAGGTGGAGGTCCTGCTCGTGCGACCGCGTGTACTGCGTCAGGGGCTCGCCGTGCGCGTCGAGCACGCGGAAGGACAGCGTGCCCGCCGAGCCGGTGCGGGTGGGCGCCCTCACGGGGGAGAGGCGGTAGCCGTCGGCCTCCAGCGAGACGCCGGTCGGCGCGTGGTCGGCTGCCTCGTGGGGCGGGGCGTCGGCGTGGGTGTCGACGTGGCTCGGCTCGGGCTCGGACCAGCGGGCGACGACCTCGTCGGGCACGGCGGCGGCGGCGATCCCGTAGGACGCGCCGAAGGCCACCACCAGGCCCGCGCCGTAGGCGGCGAGGCGGGCGCCCGCCTCCATCAGGCCCGCACCGCCGTGTAGCCGGCCTCCTCGACGGCGGCGAGGACCGCGGCGTCGTCGACGGAGTCGTCGGCGGTGACGAGCAGGCGGCCGCTCTCGTGGCTGACCTCGATGCCCTGGACGCCGGGGATCTGGCCGACCTCTTCGCGGACGGACATCTCGCAGTGGCCGCAGGTCATCCCGGTCACGGTGTACTCGATGGCGCTCATCGTCGTCTCTCCTGGCTCGGTCGAACTACCCCGAGGGGGTATCTGATGAGACCAACCGTATACCTCGTGGGGGTATTTCCGCCACCGCCTCAAGGCCGGGAGAAGGATGCCCGCCGCGCGGCCCGGCGCAGGGCACCGAGGACCGGTCTGCCGGTGAGGGCGATGAGCACGACATTGGTGCCCGCCCGCCCGAGGTCCCAGGCCAACGAGGTCGCGAGGGTGAAGGCGAGGAAGCGCCGCAGGTTGTCCGCGACCGGGTCGCCCGCGACGAAGGCCAGCGCCGCCTCACCCTGGACGGTGAAGGGCCAGAAGGAGAAGTTGAGCGCCGCCCCGTAGAGAAGCCCGGTGACCACGCCGTACGCGCAGAGCAGCACGATCTCGGCGGCGCCCTTCGCCCGGGGCAGCAGGCCGGCGCCCATCCCGACCCACGAGGCGGCGAGCATCTGGAAGGGCAGCCACGGACCCACCCCGGCGGTGATGAGCGCGCTCGCCGCGAGCGTCGTCGAGCCGAGGACGAAGCCGAAGCCGGGGCCGAAGACCCGGCCGGAGAGGATGAGCAGGAAGAAGACCGTCTCGAGCCCCGCGGTCCCGCCCCCGAGCGGACGAAGGGCGGCCCCCACCGCCGAGAGCACGCCGAGCATCGCGATCGCCTTGGTGTCGAGACCGCCGTCGCCGACCTCGGCGAGGACGACCGCGAGCACCCCGATCAGGACCGCGGCGAAGACGAGCGGGGCGTCCCCGCCGTGCGACAACCCGCTCTCGGGCGTGATGACGAGCGGCCAGAGGAAGGCGAAGAGCCCGACGACGCTCGTCAACCCGATCGCCGCGACGGCGCGTGGTCGCAGCACGACCGCGGTCGAGCTCACGGTCGACCCACCGCGGCGCGCACCTGCGCGACCGTGAGGAGCGGGGCCGGCGCGAGCACCTTGGCCACCTGCGGGGCGAAGGCGGGGGAGGAGACGACCACCTCGGCGGTGGGGCCCTGCGCGATGACCTCGCCGTCGGCCATGACGACGACCCGGTCGGCGGTCTCGGCGACGAACTCCACGTCGTGCGTCGACAGCAGGACCGTGCGGCCCCGGTCCGCGACGGCGCGCAGCGCGCGCGTCAGGGCGGCCTTGGCCGTGTAGTCGAGACCGCGCGTCGGCTCGTCGAGCAGGACGACGGTGGGGTCGGCGGTCAGCTGCACAGCGAGGACGAGGGCCAGGCGCTGCCCCTCGGACAGGTCGCGCGGGTGCCGCTGCGGCGGGATGCCCGGCGCGATGGTCTCGAGCAGGGCGGCGCAGGTCCCCACGGGGGCGTCCGCGTCGAGGTCGGCGCGCTCGCACTCCCCGCCGACGGTCTCGAGGTAGAGCAGGTCGCCGGGCGTCTGCGGGACGAGGCCGACGACGCCGCGCCGGGCCGCGGGGGCGAGCGTCGCCGGGTCCTCCCCGTCGACCGCCACTGTGCCGGCGGCGCGCGCGCCCGACCCCTGCAGTGCCCACATCAGCGAGGACTTGCCGGCACCGTTGCGCCCCGTGAGGGCCGTGATCGCCCCGACGGGCAGCGTCAGGTCGACGGTGTCGACGGCGACCAGGGCGCCGTGGCGCACGGTCACCCCCTTCGCCGTGATGCCGGCCGGGAGGCTGGGGGCGGGCGCGGGGGCCGGCCACCCGCCCAGCTCGCGACGAAGGGGGCCCGCCGCGCGTCGCGCGTCACGCACGGACAGCGGCAGCGGGGTCCACCCGGCCCAGCGCCCCAGCTCGACGACGGGAGGAGCGACGGTCGAGCCGACCATGATCCGTGCCGGGTCGCCGTGCTCGACGCGGCCGTCGACGACGTGCACGACCGAGTCGGCGTGGTGGATGACGCGCTCGATGCGGTGCTCCGCGACGACGACCGTCGTCGACAGGTCGTGCACGAGGCGGGAGATCGCAGCGAGCACGTCCTCCGCCGCAGTGGGGTCGAGCGCCGAGGTCGGCTCGTCGAGGACGATGACGCGCGGGTGGAGGGTGAGGACGGCACCGATCGCGACCCGCTGCTGCTGTCCGCCGGAGAGGTCGCGCAGCGGGGCATCGCGCAGGTCGGCGATGTCCATGACGTCGAGGGCCTCCTCGACGCGGCGCCGCATCGTCTCCGGGGGCAGGCCGAGCTGCTCCATGCCGTAGGCGAGCTCGGCCTCGACGGTCTCGGTGACGAACCCGGCGAGCGGGTCCTGCCCGACGACGCCCACGATGTCGGCGAGGTCGCGGGGACGGTGCGTGGCCGTGTCGCGTCCGGCGACGAGGACCCGGCCCTCGAGGTGGCCACCGGTGAAGTGCGGCACGAGCCCGTTGATCGCGCCGAGCAGGGTCGACTTGCCGGAGCCGGTGCGGCCGACGACGAGCGCCAGCTCGCCCTCGTCGATCGTCAGGTCGACGTCGCGCAGCGCGGGGGCGTCGGCGCCGTCGTAGGTGATCGTCACGCCGTCGAGGACGACGGCGGGCTCGGGTGACCAGCTCATGCGTGGCTCCTCCCGGTCGTGGTCGTGGCCGTGCCGGTCGCGCGGGCGGCGCGGGTGCGGTGCACGGGCGGGGGCGGGGTGAGCGCGGCGGGCAGCGTCGCGACGAGCAGGCCGAGGGTGAGGAGCCAGGGCAGCTGCGGCGGCCCGAGGGGGGCGAGCGGCATGGTGAGCGCGGCCGGTTCCCAGCGGACGCTGGCCAGCGCGGCGACCGCGGCCAGCACGCCGCAGGCCGTGGTGAGCGTCTCGGGGGTCCGCCAGGGGGAGGGGCGGTAGGTCGTGCGGGAGACGGCGAGCGACCCGCTGCGCAGGCCGAGGGCGCCGAGCGCGACGCCGACGAGCAGCATCGGGGTCCCGACCCACTCGGGGCTCGTCGCGTCGAGGACCCCGTAGCTGCCGACGGCCGTGCACAGCAGGCCGCCGAGCGTGAGCAGACCGGTCGTGCGGTGGCGGGCGGGGGAGACCGCGCCGCGGCGCCCGTAGCCGCGCGAGTCCATCGACGCGGCGAGCGAGAGGGAGCGCTCGAGCGTGTCCTCGAGGACCGGCATCGCGACCCGGCGGAAGGCGCGCAGCCCCCGGGCCGCGTCGCCGCGCAGCAGCCGGGCCCGGTGGACCCGTCGCGCGGACTCGGCCAGCTGGGGCGCCACGCTGATCGCGACGACGATCGCCGTCCCGATCTCCTGCAGGGCGCCGGGGAGCGCGGCGAGCAGCCGCTTGGGGTCGGCGAGCGCGTTGGCGGCGCCGATGCACAGGATCATCACCGCGAGCCGCAGCCCCTCGAAGAGCGCCCCGAGCAGGCCCTCGAGCCGCACGTCACCGAGCAGGTCGATCCCCGCGGCCCAGCCCGGCAGGCCGATCGTCGGCAGCGGCAGGACGACGATCTCGCCGTACTTGAGCCCGACGAGCACGTGCAGCACGAGCCGCAGCCCGATGATGAACCCGCCGAGGACCGCGTAGAGCCGGAAGGCCCGGCCCCACGGTGAGTCGGTGCGGCGCGCGACGACGACGAGGGTCACGGCGGCCGCGGCGAGCAGCAGCACGAGCGGGTTGGTCGTCTGCGAGACCGCCACGGCCAGCCCGATGGCCCAGAGCCACCAGGCTCCCGGGTGGAGGGCGCGTGCGGTCGGTGGGGTCACGAAGGGGGTCAGCCCGCGCGTCGTCGTGCGGCCACCGCAGCGGCGCCCCCGCCGAGGGCGAGGAGCAGGCCGCCGCCGATGGCGGTCGGCAGCAGGGCGCCGCCCCCGCCGGAGGTGTCCGCGCCGGCCGCCACCGTCGCGTCCGAGGAGGTCGTGGACGAGGCGGGCGTCGGGGTCTGGGTGGAGGACGTCGACGTGGTCGACGACGTCGTGCCCTTCGACGTCCGCGAGGGCTTCGACGTCCGTGAGGAGGACGTCGCCGACGAACCGCTGTCACGGGTGGTGGTCGACGAGGTCGAGAGGGCGGTGCTGCTGGTCGTCCGGCCCGGGGTCGGTGCCGCCGTGCCGCCCGGGTCCGGGGTGCTGGTGCTCGTCGGGTCCGTGGCGGTCGACGAGCCCCCGCCACCGCCCCCGGACGTGGGTCGGGGCGCGGCCGTCGTGCGGGGCGCGTCGGCCGTCGCACGAGCGGTCGGCTGCGAGGTGGTCGTCGGGGCCGCGGGTGCGGGCGCGGGTGGCGCGACGCTCGGCGACTGGCTGGAGCCCAGGCGGAAGCCGACCGAGGTACCCGGCGCCGGGTCGTACTCGTAGATCCCCCTCTGCGAGTACTGCCAGGAGCCCCCCGCCGGCGCGTGGAAGAAGGCCCAGTACTGGCTCGCGGGAGGCATGCGCACGCACGAGGTGCTGGGCACGCCGTTGATCTGGCACACGGCCCCCGGCTGGGTCTGGACCTGCTGCACGCTGAAGCCCGCGGCGGTCAGCGCCGCACCCGCAGAGGCGGGGTCACCCGAGGCGCACCGCACGTCGGTCGAGGACCCGTAGTCCACGACGACGGTCACCCCGCTGCCGCCCGAGCAGGGCGCCGCCTGGGCGGGGGCGGCCAGCGTGAGGCCGGCCCCGCCGACGACCAAGGAGGTGCCGAGGGCGGCGAGCAGCCGCCGCATCAGCGCACCCGCTCTCCGACCCGACGACGGGTCACGAGGGTCGCGCCGGCGGCCGTGGCCGCAGCGCCGAGGCCGAGGGCCCACGCCGGCCAGCCGGCCGAGGGGGCGGTCACGCCGTCGGTCTGGACGACCGCGGGGATCTCCGGCTGCTGCGGGGCGGCGCCGGTGTCGGTGCCCGTACCGGTGCCGTCGCTGCCGTCGCTGCCGTCGGTGTCGGTGTCGGTGTCGTCGGTGCCGGTGCCGTCGGTGCCAGTGCCGTCGGTGCCGTCGTCACCGGAACCGTCGGTGTCGTCGCCACCGGGAGCGGGGGTGTCGCAGCCGGTGTCCGGGGTGGCGGCGGCCTGCCCGGCCGAGGTCACGGTCGCGTACGACTGGTCGGTCAGGCCGAGCAGGGCCTGGGCGGTCGAGCGGGTGATGGTCCCGTCGGGGGCGGCGGAGGCCCCCTTCGCCACGGCGGCGTCGAAGTCGGCGCGGTTGTACGCGATGCCGCCGGCGAGGGCCGGGGTGGCGCAGTCGAAGGTCAGCGCGTCGACGTACCCGAGCGCGCTCGCCCGGGCGTCGTCACGACCGGCGAGCCGGAAGGCGACGGCCGCGAGGCCGGTGCTGTTGGAGTTGGCGCCCTCGGTCGTGGCGCCGCCGCCGACACCGCCGTCGGAGCCCTGCCGGGACTCGAGGTAGTCCGCGGCCTCCTGCACGACGGCCTCCTGCCCCCCGACGACGTCGAGGGCCTGGACGGTGAGGGAGGTGGCGTCGGGGTCGGAGACGCAGCCGTCGGCGAACTCGAGGCTGAAGCCGCCGTCGTCGCACTGCTGCGACAGGAGGGTCTCGACCGAGGCCGTGGAGGGGGTGGCGCCCGCGCGCGTCAGGCCGATGACCCCGAAGGCCTGGCCGAGCGTGTTGGAGTAGTCGCCCCACTGGGACTGGTCGGAGAAGCGGCCGTCGGCGTCCTCGAGGGACTGCAGCTGGGCCACGAGGTCGACGCCACCGAGGGACCGCGGGTCGAGCCCACGGGCGCTGGCGAACGTGAGCAGCTTGGCGGTCGCGGCCGAGTAGACCTCGTCGCCGTACCCGTAGTACGTGCCTGCGTTGGCGACGACGTAGTCGGTCGCGGCGGCGGAGGCGTCCCCGCCGGAGCCCGCGGCGCTCATGCCGAGCACCCCGTCGATCGTCAGGCCGAGGTCGTCGAAGGTCTGCCCGCCGGACTCGACGGTCAGCCGGTCACCGCCGTCCGCCAGACGGTCGGCGAGGTAGGCGACGGAGTCCGCGGGTGCGGCCGCGCTCGCGGTGGGGGCGAGGGCGAGGCCGAGGGCGCCGACGGAGGCCGTGGTGGCGAGGGTGCGCAGGAGACGCATGGGAGCGTGCCTTTCGGGCTTGGGACGGTATGCCGTTGACCCGGGCGCGATGCGTCGGGCTCGACCCGCTGTCCACGGCGGGTGATGGCGGAGCCACACGTCGTCTCAGGTGCTCCGGCTCGCCACGAGGCTCACGGTTGCGGGACAGCGCCGGACTCGCACCGGCTTCCCCCGAGGGACGCTGGGGTGAGTCTACCCGCGCGCCGCAAGCCCTTACACTGGTCCCTGCAGGCGCCTGAGCCGTCATCACCGGCGAGCCTTCCGGAAGAACGGGACCACGACCCACGCGGGCCGTGCTCCTCACTAGACCCGGGCGGGTGGTCACGTCACGACCGAAGGACCAAGAGCGGTCTGCTCCCGACGCGTGCGAAGGGGGTGGACAAGCGGGGTGGTACCGCGGTGGCCGCAGTCGCATCAGACCCAGGCCGTCGTCCTCGTGGCACAGCCGAGACGACCACCCCGAGCACCCCGGAGCTGCCGCGATGACCTACCCCAAGGTCTCCACCACCGACGCGACCACCGTCGCCGCCTCCCCGAGCTTCCCCGAGATCGAGAAGCACGTCCTGCGCTACTGGGACGAGGACCAGACCTTTCAGGCCTCGATCGACGCGCGCGACCCGGGCGAGGACGGGGCCAACGAGTTCGTCTTCTACGACGGACCCCCCTTCGCCAACGGCCTGCCGCACTACGGGCACCTGCTCACCGGCTACGTCAAGGACGTCGTCCCGCGCTACCAGACGATGCGCGGCAAGCGCGTCGAGCGCCGCTTCGGCTGGGACACGCACGGCCTGCCCGCCGAGCTCGAGGCGATGCGGCAGCTCGGGCTGAAGACGACCGACGAGATCCGCGAGCTCGGCATCGAGAAGTTCAACGCCGCCTGCCGCGAGTCGGTCCTGAAGTACACCGGCGAGTGGCGCGACTACGTGACCCGGCAGGCGCGCTGGGTCGACTTCGACAACGACTACAAGACCTTCAACCCCGGCTTCATGGAGTCGGTCATCTGGGCCTTCAAGTCGATGTACGACAAGGGCCTGGTCTACGAGGGCTTCCGCGTGCTGCCGTACTGCTGGCAGGACGAGACGCCGCTGTCCAACCACGAGCTGCGCATGGACGACGACGTCTACCAGCAGCGCCAGGACCCCGCCGTCACCGTCGGTCTGCGGATGCACACGACCGGCGAGGACCCGGTGCTCGACGGTGCCCACCTGCTCGTGTGGACGACGACGCCGTGGACCCTGCCGAGCCACCTCGCCGTCATGGTGGGCACCGAGATCGACTACGTCGTCGTCGAGGCGCCGGTCCCCGGCGTCGAGGGGGAGGTCGCCAAGTACCTCCTCGCCGAGGCGCGTCTGGGCCACTACGCCCGTGAGCTCGGCGAGGAGCCGGTCGTGCTCGGTCGGTACACCGGCGGCCAGCTGCTCGGCCGCACCTACGAGCCGCCGTTCTCGTACTACTCCGGGCACGCCAACGCCTTCCGCGTCGTCGCTGCGGACGACGCGGTGACGACGACCGACGGTTCCGGCCTGGTCCACACCGCCGGCGCCTTCGGTGAGGTCGACAAGGAGGTGACCGACCGCGAGGGCATCGAGGCGGTCATGCCCGTCGCCAAGGACGGCACCTTCACCGCGCCCGTGAGCCACTACGCCGGCCTGCTCGTCTTCGACGCCAACGGCCCGATCATCGACGCGCTCAAGGCGACCACCCGCGGCGAGCCCACCGACGCGGTCACGCCCGGCACGATCCTGCTGCGTCGGGAGTCCTACGAGCACTCCTACCCGCACTGCTGGCGTTGCCGCCAGCCGTTGATCTACAAGGGCGTCGAGTCCTGGTTCGTCGAGGTCACGGCGATCAAGGACCGGATGCTCGCCAACAACGAGCAGATCACCTGGGTGCCCGGGCACGTCAAGCACGGGCAGTTCGGCAAGTGGCTGGAGAACGCGCGCGACTGGTCGATCACCCGCAACCGCTTCTGGGGCAGCCCGGTGCCGGTGTGGAAGTCCGACGACCCCGCGTACCCGCGCATCGACGTCTACGGCTCCTTCGAGGAGATCGAGCGCGACTTCGGGCGGCTGCCGAGGGATCCGGAGAACCCGGACGTGCCGGACCTGCACCGTCCCTTCGTCGACGAGCTGACCCGCCCCAACCCGGACGACCCGACCGGCCGGAGCACGATGCGCCGCGTCGAGGACGTCCTCGACGTGTGGTTCGACTCCGGGTCGATGAGCTACGCGCAGGTGCACTACCCCTTCGAGAACGCGGAGTGGTTCGAGCACCACTTCCCGGGCGACTTCATCGTCGAGTACATCGGCCAGACCCGCGGCTGGTTCTACACGCTGCACATCCTGGCCACCGCGCTCTTCGACCGGCCGGCCTTCTCCTCCGTCATCAGCCACGGCATCGTCCTGGGCAACGACGGGCACAAGATGAGCAAGTCCCTGCGCAACTACCCGGACGTCTCCGAGGTCTTCGACCGCGACGGCGCCGACGCGATGCGCTGGTTCCTCATGAGCAGCCCGATCCTGCGCGGCGGCAACCTCGTCGTCACCGAGCAGGGCATCCGCGAGGGCGTGCGCCAGGTGCTCATCCCGCTGTGGAACAGCTACTCGTTCTTCACGCTCTACGCCAACGCGCTGGGCGGGGCCGACGGCTCCGGCTACGAGGCGAAGTGGTCGACGGCGTCGTCGGACCCGCTCGACCGCTACCTGCTGGCCAAGCTGCGCGAGTTCGTCGAGGACGCGACCGCCCGGATGGACGTCTACGACATCGCGGGTGCCTGCGACAGCACGCGGACCTTCACCGACGTGCTGACCAACTGGTACATCCGGCGCAGCCGCGAGCGGTTCTGGGCGACCGGTGCAGACCGGACGGACGCCGAGGCCGCCTGCGACACGCTCTACACGGCGCTCGAGGTGCTCTGCCGTGTCGCCGCCCCCCTTCTCCCGCTCACGACCGAGGAGATCTGGCGCGGTCTGACCGGGGAGCGCTCGGTGCACCTCGCCGACTGGCCACAGGCGCAGGACCTGCCGGCCGACCACGAGCTCGTCGTCGCGATGGACACCGCGCGCGCGGTCTGCAGCTCGGCGAGCGGCCTGCGCAAGGCCAACAAGCTGCGCAACCGGCTGCCGCTGCGCGACCTCACGGTCGTCGTGCCCGAGGCCGCGCGGCTCACGGCCTTCGGCGCGATCGTCGCCGACGAGGTCAACGTGCGCCAGGTGAGCCTGCTCGACATCACCGACCCGGCCGCGCAGGAGTTCGGCGTGAGCCAGCGACTCGCGGTCAACGCCCGCGCCGCCGGACCGCGCCTGGGCAAGCAGGTGCAGGTCGCGATCAAGGGTTCCAAGACCGGGGACTGGTCGGTCGCCGAGGACGGCACCGTCACCGCCGGCGGGATCGAGCTCGTCGAGGGCGAGTACACGCTCGAGACCGTCGCCGCCGATGACGAAGGGAGCCAGCGCGCCACCGCCATGCTCCCCGGGTCCGTGGGCGGGTTCATCGTCCTCGACACCGAGGTCACCGACGAGCTCGCCGCCGAGGGCCTGGCCCGCGACGTCGTCCGGGCCGTGCAGGACGCCCGCAAGCAGGCCGGTCTGGAGGTCTCGGACCGGATCAGCCTGACGATCACCGGCTCGCAGCCGGTGTGGGAGGCGACGGTCGCCCACCAGGGGCTCATCGTCGACGAGACCCTGGCGGGCCAGTTCGGCTCGGCGCCGAACCTCGAGGCACTGCCGCTGGGCGACGGCGTCGTCGAGACCGAGCTCTCGGGCAACGAGAGGGTGCGGGTCAAGGTCACCCGCCTGTGAGGCCCCGATGATCAACGGCATCCTCTGGGTGCTCGGGTGCCAGCTGGTGGGCGAGGTCCTCGTCCGTGCGCTCGGCATCTCGATCCCCGGCCCGGTCGTGGGGATGGTGCTCCTCTTCGGGGTCCTCTCCCTGCGCCGGCCGGGGGAGACCTCGGGCACCCTGCGCTTCGCCGACGGGCTGCTGCGCCACCTCCAGCTCTTCTTCGTCCCGGTGACGGTCGGGATCATGGTCCACGCCTCCGAGATCGCCCGGCAGTGGCTGCCGATCGGCGGCGGTCTCGTGGTCTCGTGGGCCGCCGGCCTGGTCACCGTGGCGCTGCTCGCCTCGTGGCTCACGCGTCGTCGCGGGGAGGACGTCCATGGGTGACGCTCTGGACTTCCTGCGTGACTCCCCGGTCACGTGGGTCTTCGTCACCCTGCTGGCCTACCGGGCGGGTCTGTGGCTGCGTGCCCGCACGCACGGGCACCCGCTCGCCCAGCCCGTGCTCGTCGCCGCCGGGCTCGTCATCGCCCTGCTCGCGCTGCTGGGCATCGACTACGACACGTACATGAACGGGGGGTCGCTGGTGCACCTCGTGCTCGGTCCCGCCACCGTCGCCCTCGCGGTGCCGCTGCACCGGCAGGCCCACCACCTGCGCGAGATGGCCGTGCCGCTCGCGGTCGCCCTGCCCGCCGGCGCGCTGGTCTCCATCGGCTCCGCGGTCCTCACCGTGCGCGCCCTCGGGGGCGGGGAGGCGCTGGCCAACACCATCGCCCCCAAGGCAGCGACCACACCCGTAGCCATCGCGATCGCCGACAGCATCGGTGGTGTGCCGGCGCTCGTCGCGGTCTTCACGATGTTCGCCGGGATGCTCGGGGCCGTCCTCGGGCCGTGGGCGCTCGACCGGATGGGCGTGCAGGACCGGCGGGTCCGCGGCCTGGCGATGGGAGCCGTGTCGCACGGAGTCGGCACCTCTCGCTCGCTGCACGACAGCCTCGTCGAGGGCGCCTTCGCCGGGCTCGCGATGGGTCTGACCGCGCTGCTGACGAGCATCCTCGTGCCGGTCGTCGTCGCGCTGCTCTGACCCCTGCATTCCCATAGGGCAATGCAGACGAGCGGTCGCCGGGGGTTGCATTCCCCTAGGGCAATGCAGACGAAGGGGGGAGGTCGCCCGCGCGGGCGACCTCCCCCCCTTCGTCCGCCCGGGTCAGAGGGCCTCGGCCTGCCGCTGCCAGACCTGCTCCTCCATCGGCCGGCCGGTCTCGAGCACCGACTTGATGCCGGAGAGGACCCACGGCCAGCCGCCACCGCCGGCGCCCGACGGGTCGGGGTTGCCGGCGACCTGGCTCGCCGTCTGCGGTCGACCGGTGAGGTCGTGGGTCAGGGTGAGGCGGGTGGCGCCGTCGGCGGTGGCCTCGATGTCCCACGTGACGGTGCCCGGCTCCTCGTCCTGGATCCAGGTCGGTGCCCAGGTCTGCACGAGGCGACGCGGCGGGTCGGCCTCGAGGACCTCGCCGGTGACGACGACCTCGGGCATGCCCATGGACCTCATCTCCTCGCTCGCCCGGTGCTCGTAGTGGCCGCCGGGGGTCAGGTCGTAGGAGACGTCGCCGGTGTACCCGTAGAGACGGCTGAACTCGGGGGTGGTGATCGCCTCCCACACGCGCTCCGGGGTGGCGTTGATGAAGATGCGGTGGATCTGGATGTCGCTCATGACTGGTCCCTGTCCTTTTCCAAGACACGTTTGAGGTCGAGCAGCGCGGAGGCCCGCGCGGCCGTGTACTTGTCGATCCAGCGGTCGTGGATCGCCCGGATCGGTACGGCGTTGAGGAAGTGCAGCTTGCTCCGCCCCTGCTTGCGGGTGACGACGAGATCCGCTTCCTCGAGCAGCCGCAGGTGCTTGGCCACCCCGAACCTCGTCATCTCCCAGCGCTCCCGCACGACCTCCTCGAGCTCGGACTGGGTGCGCCCGTCCTGCTCGTGGAGCGCGTCCAGCAGGGCCCGGCGGACGGGGTCCGCCAGGGCCTTGAAGACGAGGTCGTCGGTCACCCCACCGAGGATAGGTGACTATTTAGTCACCTGTCAATGGTCGAGGCTGGGAGTGCGGCGGACCGGACGTGCGGGACGACGAGCGGGGTGCCCGACCGGGGGTCGTCGACGACGTCGGCGGCCAGGCCGAAGACCTCACGCACGAGCTCCGCGGTGAGGACCGAGGTGGGGTGGCCGTCGCCGCGGATCCTCCCTTCGCTCATCACCACGAGACGGGAGGCGAAGCGAGCCGCCTGGTTGAGGTCGTGCAGCACGGCGACGACCGTGCGGCCCTCGCGGTTGAGCTCGGCGAAGAGCTCGAGCAGCTCGTACTGGTGGGCGATGTCGAGGAAGGTCGTCGGCTCGTCGAGCAGGATGACCTCGGTGTCCTGCGCGAGCACCATGGCGACCCACGCGCGCTGGCGCTGACCGCCCGAGAGAGTGGCGACCGGGGTGTCGGCGAGGTCGCCCAGGTGGGTCCGCTGCAGCGCGGCCGCGATGGCCCGGTCGTCGTCGGGGGACCACTGCCGCAGCAGGGTGTGGTGCGGGTGCCGACCGCGGGCGACGAGCTCGGCGACGGTGATGCCCTCGGGGGCAACCGCGCTCTGGGGCAGCAGCGAGATCCGTTGCGCGACAGCGCGTCCACGCATCCGGTGCACGTCCTCGCCGTCGATCTCGACGCGGCCGGCCGAGGGCCGGTTGACCCGGCACAGCGCCTTGAGCAAGGTCGACTTGCCGCAGCCGTTGGGTCCGACGACGACCATGAAGTCACCCTGCTCGATCGCCAGGTCGAGCGAAGGGATGACCGGCTCGCCCCCGTAGCCGACGGTGACCTGGTGGGCAGCGAGGAGCGTCATGTGGCCTTCTTCCATTCGCCGACGAGCAGGAGGCCGAGGTAGACGCCACCGATCGCCAGGGTGAGGATGCCGACGGGCAGCCCGTCGAGGAGGGGGACCTGCTGGGTGGCGAGGTCCGCCAGGGACAGCAGGAGGGCGCCGGTCACCGCGGACAGCCCGAGCAGTGGCCGGGCGCTGCGGGCCAACCGGCGGGTGATGTGCGGTGCGGTCAGGGCGACGAAGGAGATCGGCCCGGCGACCGCGACGGCACCGCCGGCCAGCAGGACGGACAGGAGCACCGCCCTTCGCCGGACCGCGCCGGAGTGCACGCCGAGCGAGGCGGCGACCTCGTCGCCCATCTCGGTCATCCCGAGCGGCACCGACAGCATCGCCAGGGGAACGGCGGTCACGGCGAGGACGATCCAGATCGTCGCCGCCTGGTCCCAGCCGCGGGCGTTGAGGCTGCCGTTGATGTAGGCCGCCAGCACCGACGACTTGTCCCGGGCCATGACGTAGACGACGTACTGGGTGAAGGCGTAGGCCATCGCCGAGACACCGATGCCGGCGAGCACCATGCGCGTCGGGTTGGACAGGCCGGTGCCGGTACTCACGGCCACCAGCCCCACGGCGATCGCGGCGCCGGCCACGGAGCCGGTCACGATCGAGGTGGCGCTGGGCACGAGCAGCCCGATGAAGGCAGCACCGGCGCCTGCACCCGCGCTGACCCCGATGACATCGGGACTGCCCAGGGGGTTGCGGGTCACCGACTGGAAGAGCGCGCCGGAGGCACCGAGCGCTGCACCGGCACCGAGCGCGACGACCAGCCGCGGCCCGCGCAGGTTGCCGAGGACGAAGTTGGCCTTGCCCTGCGCGTCCCCGCCCAGGACATCGGCGATGCCTGCCGGCAGCTCCATGACCGGGATGCCGAGCCGCCCCATCGACAACGTCGCCACAGCCGCGCCGACGACCAGGGCGACGAGGACGAGGCCTAGGAGTGCCACCCTTCGGCGCACCGGCAGTCGGACACGGCGACCCAGACCGATGACGGGCTCCGAGGTGGTCCACGGGGTGCTCATGCCGCCCGCTTCCCGAGGCGCCGGACCGCGAGAAGGAGGACCGGTGCCCCCACGAAGGCCGTCACCACCCCCACCATGAGCTCCTGCGGTCGCAGCACGACCCGACCGATGATGTCCGCCCCGAGCAGCACGATCGGGCCGACGAGCAGGCAGGTGATGAGCTGTCGGCGCATGTCCAGGCCGACGAGGGTCCGCACGATGTGGGGGACGGCCAGACCGACGAAGGCGATCGGTCCGACGGCTGCGGTTGCCGCCGCGCAGAGCAGGGTTGCCGCGCCGAGAGCAGCAGTGCGCAGCAGGGTGGTGTTGACCCCCAGGCCGGTCGCGGTCTCCGAGCCCAGGGCGAGGGCGTTGAGGCCGCTCGCCGAGAGCAGAGCGAGGACCAGCCCGACGATGAGGAAGGGGGCGACCGACCGCAGCTGGTCGAGCCCACCGTCACCCAGCGATCCGACGACCCAGAAGCGGTAGCTGTCGAAGTGCTGGGGCATCGACAGTGCGAGCCCCTGGACGTAGGCGCTGAGCACCGCCGCGACGACCGCACCAGCGAGGACGAGGCGCACCAGGCTGGCGCCGCCGCCACCCACCGTGCCGATCGTGTGGACGACGAGCGCCGCGATCCCACCGCCGAGCAGTGCGACCCATGCCGAGGCCGTCGACCCCGTCGCCACGCCGAAGAAGGCGCTCGCGGTCACCATCGCGGCAGCCGCACCGGCATTGATGCCGAGTAGCCCCGGGTCGGCGAGCGGGTTGGCGGTCACGCCCTGCATCAGCGCCCCCGACAGGGCCAGCGCGACCCCCACCGCAAGCGCGAGCAGGGTGCGCTCGATGCGTGAGTCGAGAACGGTCGCCAGGTAGGTGTCCGGCCGCCCGGTGAGAGCGCCGATCACCTCGGGCAGTGACGTGGACTTGGATCCGACGGCGAGGGAGGCCAAGCAGATGAGGGCGAGCATGACGACGCACCCCACGAGGACCAAGGCGGTCCGTGGGGTGCGTCGTGCGGAGGGCGTGCTCGTCACCAGCCGAGGATCACTTGCCGTCGGCCTTGGCGACGGCCTTGTCGATCATCTTCGGGTAGCGCTCGAGCGTGTACGGCACGGTGAGCGGGTTGATCATCGACGAGGCGGTGACGAAGGCGTTGTCCTCGCCGGCGACGACCGCGCCCTGCTTGATCGCCGGGATCGAGGCGTAGAGCTTGTTGTCCATCGCCTGCTTCTTGGCCTTCGGATCGCTGTAGAAGGTGAAGATCAGGTCGCTGTCGTTCAGCTTGTCGGCGTTCTCGTAGCCGATGACCGCGGAGTCGGTTCCCTCGGTCTCCTCGAGGGTCTTGACGACCGGGTCGGGCTTCAGCCCGAGCTTCTGCACGATCGCGGCGCGCTGCTCCGTCGGCAGGAAGACACCGAGGGTGTCGGGTGTCGTGTAGACGTACGAGAAGGTGTGCTCGGCCCACTCGGGGTGCTTCTTCGCCTCGTCGGCGAGCTGCTGCTCGAGGTCCTCGACGACACCCCGGGCCTGCTCCTCCTCGCCGAGCGCCTCGCCGATGATCTCGATCTGCTCGTCCCAGTCGGTGCTCCACGCCTTGTCCGGGTAGGCGACGGTCGGGGCGATCTCGCTCAGCGAGTCGTACTGCTCCTGGGTGATGCCGGACCAGGGGGCGAGGATGACGTCGGGCTCGAGCTCGACGATCTTCTCCAGGTCCAGCTCCTCGCCGGCCCCGACGAACTCCGGGAGCGTGCCCCCTTCGTCCTTGACGGCCTCGTGGACCCACGGCGTGTAGCCGGACTCGTCGGCGGCCCACGCGTACTCCTCCATGCCCACCGGCACGGTGCCGAGGGCGATCGAGGTCTCGGTGGAGCCCTGGCCGAGGGTGACGACCTTCTTCGGCTTCTCGGTGATCTCGGCGGTGCCGAGGGCGGACTCGATGCTCACGGGGAATGCGGAGTCGTCGGAGCCGGACGTCGCGGCGGCGTCGGTGGCGGGGTCCGAGCCGCAGGCGCTCAGGGCGACGGGTGCGGCGACGAGGAGGGCGACACCGGTGGTGCGCAGGCGGGGCAGGGGCATGGCAGAACCTCAGGTCGATGGATGGTTAGGAGAGGCTAACCTACTCAATCGCGCGAGTGAACGGAGGTGTCAGTCCCGTCCGTCGTGGCGGTGCACCCGGTGCCCGTCCCGGTCGAAGATCATGATGACCTCGGCGGGCCCGTCCAGCGCCCCGAAGGAGTGGGGCGTCATCGTCTCGAACTCCGCCGCCTCACCGGCTTCGACGACGATCGTGCGATCGCCGAGGAGGAGCTGGACCTGGCCCTCGAGCACGAAGAACCAGTCGTGGCCGGGGTGGACGCGCTGCTCCGGTGCGCGGGCGCTCGCCTCGAGGCGCACCTTCATCGCTGCCGTCGAGCCCGTGGCCTTCGTGAGCATCCAGGTCGTGCGCCCGCCCTCCCGGGTCGGCGCCGGGCGGATGACGACGTCCTCGTCGACGTCCTCGGCGAGCAGGGACTCGACGTCGGTGCGCAGGGCCCGGGCGAGGGGCAGGAGGACGTCGAGGCTGATCGCTCGCTTGCCGGTCTCGATGCGGCTGATCGTCGAGGGGCTGAGGTGGGAGCGCTCGGCCAGGTCGTCGAGCGAGAGCGACTGGGCCGTGCGCAGGCCGCGGAGCCGGGTGCGGACGGTCTGCTCGATCTCGCTCACGGGTCCTCCTGCTCGGGTGCGCCACGGCGGTCTTGCGAATACTGCAAGGGTGTATGCAGCATACGCCAGACCAGCCTACGGTGGACGTCATGAGCACCCAGGGTCACGCCAGCAGTCGCTCCGCCCCCGTCATCGCGAGGCAGGTCGACGTCGCCGTCGTCGGCGGGTCCGCCGCCGGCCTCGCCGCGGCCCTGCAGCTCTCCCGCCAGCGCCGGTCGGTCATCGTCGTCGACTCCGGCGAGCCCCGCAACGCCCCGGCCGACCACATGCACAGCTACCTCGGGCACGAGGGACGCTCCCCGGCCGACTTCCTGCGGATCGCCCGCGAGGAGGTGCGCTCCTACGGCGCCGAGGTGCTCACCGGCCGGGCCACCGCCGTGACCCGCGAGGAGGGCGGCTTCCGCATCGAGCTCTCCGGGGGGCACGTCGTGCACGCCCGCCGGGTGGTCGCCGCGACCGGCCTCACCGACGAGCTGCCGGACGTGACGGGTCTCGCCGAGCACTGGGGCGGCGCGGTCATCCACTGCCCGTTCTGCCACGGGTACGAGTCCCGGGACCGGCGGATCGTCTCGATGGTGACGTCGGCGACGGGTCTGCACCCGCTGCCGCTGCTCCGGCAGCTCACCGCCGACCTCACCGTGCTCGTCCACGATGGCGTGGTCGCCGACGCGCTCGAGCTGCAGCAGCTGCGGGAGGCCGGGGTGCGCGTCGTCGTGGCCCGGGCGGAGCGCGTGATCAGCGACGACTCGGGAGCGCTCAGCGGGATCCGCCTCGTGGACGGCACCGTCGTCGACGCCGACACCGTCCACGTCATGACGCGGCTGCACGCCCGCGTCGCCCCCTTCGCCGGGGTGGGCCTCATGGCCTGCGAGCACCCGAGCGGCGTCGCCACGTACGTCGAGGCCGACGGCATGACGGGTGAGACCGCGGTCCCCGGCGTCTACGCCGCCGGCACGCTCGCCGAGCCGATGCTCCAGGTCCTGCCGACAGCCGCGGCGGGCAGCCGCGTGGGCAGCATGGTCGGCTTCGACCTGGCCCGCGAGGACATGGAGGCCGCGGCCCGGCCCCTCGCCCACGTTGCGGACTGGGACGGGCGCTACTCCTCCCGCGACCTGCAGTGGAGCGGCAACCCCAACGGCTCGCTCGTCGCGGAGGCCACGGGCCTCACTCCCGGCAGCGCGCTCGACGTGGGCGCCGGCGAAGGGGGCGACGCCCTCTGGCTCGCCGAGCAGGGCTGGCGGGTGACGGCGAACGACATCTCGACCCTCGCGCTCGAGCGCGTCGGTGCCGCCGCCCGCGACCGCGGCCTCGACATCGTCCTGGTGCAGGCCGACGTCAACGCTGCTGCCCCCTTCGGCTCCGCGCAGCACGACCTCGTGACAGCCGCCTACGCATCCATCCCGCGGACGCCCGACGGCCGCGGCGTCGCCCACGTGCTCGACGCCGTCGCGCCGGGCGGCCACCTCGTCGTCGTCAACCACGACACGCACGACATGGACGAGACCGCGACGCACGGCGACGCGGACCGGACCCGGCCCTTCGACCACCACGCCTTCGTCGACACCGATGACCTCGTCGCCGCGATCGTCGAGCGACCCGGATGGGTCGTCGAGGTCCACGAGCGCCGGGAGCGCCCGGCCGGCGCGGTCTCCGCGCACCACGTGCACGACGTCGTGCTGCGTGCACGCCGTGGGGCCTGACGATGGGACAATCTGCGGCATGAGCCCCGCCCCCGACGCCGCCCAGCGGCAGGCCGCCGCCGACCTCGAGCTGCGCAAGCGCATGCGCCAGGTGGAGGAGAGCATCCTCGAGCGTGCGCCCGAGCACGACCTGCAGCCCAGCCTCGACCGCATCCGGGCGGTCATGGACCTGCTCGGCGAGCCGCAGCGCACCTTTCCGGCGATCCACGTCACGGGCACCAACGGCAAGACCTCGACCGCGCGGATCATCG
Organism: Janibacter terrae; assembly: GCF_039636765.1. Lineage (NCBI taxonomy): Bacteria > Bacillati > Actinomycetota > Actinomycetes > Micrococcales > Intrasporangiaceae > Janibacter > Janibacter terrae. Next base: position 2,729,389 of record NZ_CP144167.1, on the reverse strand, counting down.
AGTCGGTGCTGCGCGAGTCGGGCCTGAAGACGGGACGGTTCACCTCGCCGCACCTGCAGGACATCCGGGAGCGGATCACCATCGGCGGGGAGCTGATCACGCGCGAGGCCTTCCTCGACGCGTGGGCGGACATCGCCCCCTTCGTCGACGCGGTCGACACCCGCTCGGTCGCCGAGGGTGGACCGCGGATGACCTACTTCGAGGTGCTCGTCGCGCTCGCCTACGCGGCCTTCGCCGACGCGCCGATCGACATCGCGATCATCGAGGTCGGCATGGGCGGGTCGTGGGACGCGACCAACGTGCTCGAGGCCGACGTCGCGGTCATCACCCCCGTCGGGCTCGACCACCAGCACTTCCTGGGTGACTCCATCGAGGACATCGCCTCGGAGAAGGCGGGGATCATCCACCCCGGCGCCATCGCCGTGACCGCCCCCCAGGAGCCCGAGGTCCTGGACATCCTGCGCGAGCGGGCCGAGGAGGTCGGCGCGCAGCTGAAGGTCGAGGGAGCCGACTTCGGGGTCCTCGAGCGCGAGGTCGCGGTCGGCGGCCAGGTCATCTCCCTGCGCGGCCTCGCCGGGGACCACCCCGACCTGCTGCTCAAGCTCCACGGCGCGCACCAGGCGGGCAACGCGGCGCTCGCCGTCGCGGCCGTCGAGGCCTTCCTCGGCGGGGGAGAGCAGCCGCTCGGGGAGGAGGTCCTCGCCGCCGGGCTGGCGACCGCCACCTCGCCCGGTCGTCTCGAGATCGTGCGCCGCAGCCCCACCGTCATCGTCGACGCGGCCCACAACCCGCACGGCGCGGCGGTCCTCGCCGAGGCGCTCAAGGACTCCTTCACCTTCAGCCACCTCGTCGGCGTCGTCTCGATCTTCAAGGACAAGGACGTCGTCGGGATCCTCGAGGCCCTCGAGCCGGCGCTCGACGAGGTCGTCGTCACCCGCTCGACCTCCCCGCGCGCGATGCGTCCCGACCGCCTGGGCGAGATCGCCGGGGAGGTCTTCGGTGACCACCGCGTCACGGTCGTCGACGAGCTGCCCGACGCGCTCGACCGCGCGGCCGAGCTGGCGGACGAAGGGGGAGTCGCCGGCGGTGTCGTCGCGACCGGGTCCATCGTCACCGTCGGTGAGGTGCGCCTGCTCCTCGGCGTGACCGACGTCGAGGATCCCGTCGCCCCGCCGGTCGAGGTGCCGGTGGATCTCGACGACGAGTGAGCCGCTTACCCTTGACCACCGTGACTCCCGACCAGCAGCCGCGCCCCCAGGGCAAGTTCATGTGGCGGATGCTCGCCACCGTCGTGGGCGGCCAGGCGCTCGTCATCTTCTTCGGCGCCCTGACGAGCCGGGGCCTCGACCCGGACCAGGACGCGGTGATCGCGGGGCTGACCCCCTTCGTCCTGCTCTGCGGCCTGGCCGTCCTCGCGCTCGTCTCCGCGGGTGTCATGAAGCGGCCCTTCGGCCCGGCCCTGGGATGGGTCGTCCAGGTTCTGTCCATCCTGTCGGGACTCTTCGTGCCGATGATGTTCGTCGTCGGTGCGATGTTCGCGCTCCTGTACGGCTACTGCCAGCGCGTGGGCCGACGCGTCGATCGTGAACAGGCCGCCCGCGCCACGACCCAGCAGGAGAGCTGACCTTGGACCTCATCACCGCCATCATCCTCGGGCTCGTCCAGGGGCTCACCGAGTTCCTCCCGGTCAGCTCCAGCGCCCACGTCTCGATCGTCGGGCAGCTGCTCGGGCAGGAGGACCCGGGCGCGGCGTTCACCGCGATCACCCAGCTGGGCACCGAGGCCGCGGTCGTCATCTACTTCTGGCGCGACATCACGACGATCATCCGCAAGTGGTGCCTCTCACTCGCCGGCAAGGTCGCCAAGGACGACCCGGACGTGCGCATGGGCTGGCTCGTCATCATCGGCACCATCCCCATCGGCCTCCTCGGCATCCTCTTCCAGGACCAGATCGAGACCTCGCTGCGGAGCCTGTGGATCACCGCGACGATGCTGCTCGTCTTCGCCCTCGTCATCATGGCCGCCGAGCGGCTCGGCACCCAGCGCCGCGAGCTGACCGAGCTGTCGTGGAAGCACGGCATCTTCTACGGCCTCTGGCAGGCCCTGGCCCTCGTGCCGGGGGTCTCCCGCAGCGGCGGCACGATCGCCGGCGGTCTCTTCATGGGCTACACCCGTGAGGCCGCGGCCCGATACAGCTTCCTCCTCGCGATCCCCGCGGTCATCGCCTCGGGCGGCCTGCAGGTCGTCAAGATCGCCGGGGGAGAAGGGACCGGGGAGACCGGCTGGACGCCGATCATCGTGGCCACCCTCATCGCCTTCGTCGTCGGCTACGCCGTCATTGCGTGGTTCATGCGCTACATCACCACCCACACCTTCACCCCCTTCATGGTCTACCGGATCCTCCTGGCGCTCGGCCTCTTCGCCCTGCTGGGTACGGGCACGATCAGCGCGTGACTACGCTGGGGCCCGTGACCGAGACCGTGCAGACCGAACGCTCCCTGATCCTCGTCAAGCCCGACGGCTTCCGCCGTGGCCTCACCGGTGAGGTGATCCGCCGGATCGAGGCGAAGGGGTACACCCTCGTCGCGCTCTCCGTGGTCACCCCGACCCGGGAGCAGCTCGCCGCGCACTACGCCGAGCACGAGGGCAAGCCCTTCTACGAGCCGCTCCTGGACTTCATGTCCTCCGGCCCCGTGGCCGCGGTCGTCATCGAGGGCCAGGAGTGCATCAAGGGCTTCCGTTCGCTCGCCGGCGCGACCAAGCCGACCGAGGCGGCCCCCGGCACGATCCGTGGCGACCTCGGCCGCAAGTGGGCCGGCGCGGTGGACGAGAACATCGTCCACGGCTCCGACTCGCCGGAGTCCGCCGACCATGAGATCGGCATCTGGTTCCCGAAGCTCTGACGTGGCGGAGGGAGCACGAGGAGGACGCCGAGGGCTCCCACGCCTGGCCCGTGACCTCGCCATCGACCTCGGGACCGCCAACACCCTGATCCACCACCAGGATCGCGGCGTCGTCCTCGACGAGCCGAGCGTCGTCGCGGTGAGTGCCGAGACGGGGGAGCTCGTCGCCGCGGGCACCCGGGCCAAGGAGATGCTCGGGCGCACGCCCGGGGCCGTCCGGGCGGTGCGTCCGATGCGCGCCGGGGTCATCAGCGAGCCCGATGCCACCGAGCAGATGCTGCGGTGGTTCACCGACCGCGTCGGCATGTCCCGCGTCTTCCGCCCGCGCGTCGTCGTGTGCATCCCGAGCGACATCACGGGTGTCGAGCGTCGGGCGGTCGAGGAGGCCGTCCTGCGCGTCGGAGCCCGGCGCGTCTACCTCGTCGAGGAGCCGATGGTCGCCGCCATCGGCGCCGGCCTCCCGGTGACCGACACCCAGGCCTCGATGGTCGTCGACATCGGCGGCGGCTCGACCGACGTCGCCGTCATCGCGCTCGGCGGGATCGTCGCCTCGCGCAGCACCCGCACCGCCGGCGACGCCATCGACGACGCCATCGTCGACCACGTGCGCCGCCACCTCTCGCTGCTGCTCGGGGAGCGGAGCGCCGAGCACATCAAGGTCGAGGTCGGCTCCGCGTTCCCGCTCGCCACCGAGGTGTCCACGCGCGTGCGCGGCCGCGACCTCGTCACGGGCCTGCCCAAGACCGTCGACGTCGGCTCGGCCGAGATCCGGCGGGCCATCGCCGGGCCCGTCGGTGAGGTCGTCGGCCTGGTCCGTGACGTCCTCGACCGCTGCCCGCCCGAGCTCGCCGGCGACGTGCTCCAGCGCGGCATCACCCTCACCGGCGGTGGCGCGCTGCTGCGCGGGCTCGACGCGCGGCTGCGCCACGAGCTCGGCGTCCCCGTCACCGTCGCCGACGCGCCGCTGCGCGCCGTGGTGCGCGGCGCCGGCCGGTGCGTCGACGACTTCGCCGCACTGCAACCCGTCCTCGTCGACGGCCACCGGTTCTGATGCGTCGCCGCGTCCTGCCCGTGCTGCTCGCGCTCACGCTGCTCGTGCTGCTGGCGGACCTCGCCGGTGCGCCGCTCGGCCCCCTGCGTGGGGCCGGCGACGCGGTCCTGGGGCCCGTCGAGCGACTCGTCTCGCCCGGTGACGACGAGACCGACCGGCTCGAGCGGGACAACATCCGCCTCGCCGAGGAGGTCCGGACCCTGCGCCAGCAGGGCCGTGCGGCACGGGCTCTCGACGAGCTCGACGCGGGCGAGCTGCGCACGGTCAGCGCGCGCGTGGTCGCGCTCGACCGCGCCGGGGCGTCCGGCCCGGAGCGGGTGACGATCGACGTCGGCCGTCGCGACGGCGTGCGCGTCGACAGCGCGGTCATCGCCCCGGACGGTCTCGTGGGCCGGGTCGTCTCCGTCGCCGACTGGAGCGCCGACGTCGCCGTCGTCGGAGCGCCCGATGCGGGCGTCGGGGTCCGCACCGGGCCGCGAGGAGTCATCGGCACCCTGTCGGGGTCGGACCCCACGACGACGCACGCCGCGGACGAGCTCGTCATCACCCAGCTCACCCGCGCCCGGACGACGAAGGGGGACGACGTCACGACGCTCGGCAGCCCCGGGCAACGGCCGTACCCGCCCGGCATCCACGTCGGCACGGTGACGCGCGTCGAGCACGCCGCTGGCGCCCTCACCGACACCGCCGTCGTCGATCCCGCGGTCGACCTCGCGACCGTCGACGTCGTCGCGGTCGTCGTCGGTCCCGGCCGCACGAGCCGGCGCACCCCGTGAGCGGCCTGCGCTGGCCGGTGCGCCTGCTCCTCCTCGCCCTCGCCCTCGTCGCCGTGCTCGCGCTCGGCGCCCGAGGGGTGCTCGCCCCGCCCGACCTCGTCCTGCTCGTCGTCGTCGGCGTCGCCCTCGCCGCGGGCTCGCCCTCCGGGGCGCTCATCGGGCTCGTCGGCGGTTGGCTCGTCGACCTCGCCCCGCCCGTCGGTGCGCCGCTCGGTCTCTCGGGCCTGGCCTACGCGGCGGCCGGGTGGGTCGCCGGCACCGCCCGACGGCGCTCCGGCCACCCGTGGTGGTGGCCGGTGCCGGTCGTCGTGCTCGCCGTGGTCGTCACCCGCGCGGCGCCTGTGCTCATCGATCTCGCCAGCGCGCGGCCGGTGGCATGGGGAGCGCTCGGCTGGCAGGTGCTCGCCACGGCGACCCTCGGTCTCGTCGTCGTCGGCCTCGTCGAGCGCCTCGAGGCCACCCTCGTGACGAGGGGACTGGCATGAGGCCTCGCGCGCCCCGCATGCAGGCCCGCATGCTCGCCTCGCTCGCCGTCCTCGCGCTCATGGCCGGGGTGCTCCTCGGGCGTCTCGGTCAGCTGCAGCTCACGGACCACCCGGCCGCGGACCCCGGGGTGCAGGGCCCGGGCACGACCCGCGTGGCGCTGCCCGCCCTGCGCGGCCGGATCCTGGACCGCGACGGCCGACCGCTCGTCGACAACGCGGTGCGCACCGACCTGACGATCGACCGCGCCTCGCTCGCCGATGCCCCGGACGGCGGGCGCGCGACGGTCCGCCGACTCAGCGAGGCGCTGGACCTCCCCTTCGCGCGGCTGTGGGGGAGGACCACCCTCTGCGGTGCACCCGGGGCGGCCGACCCGCCGGCCTGCTGGCCCGGCTCCGCCCTGGTCCCGGTGCCGGTCGCCGTCGACGTCGACCCGGCCGATGCCGCGGCGATCACCGAGCGTCCCGAGCTCTACCCGGGCGTGGCCGTCACCCGGCAGCCGGTCCGCGGCTACCCACGGGCGAAGGGGGGCGGCGCCCCGCAGACCACCGGGTACCTCGCGCGACCCGATGCCGCGACCGTCGAGGCCTCGGGGGGCGCGATCTCGGCCGACGACCTCGTCGGCGCCTCCGGCCTGGAGCGGCAGTACGACGAGCTGCTGCGCGGGCGCCCCGGGTACCGCGACGTGCGCGTCGACGCCCGCGGGGTCGCCGTCGAGGAGGTGGGCCGGAGCGAGCCCGTCCCCGGGTCGGACCTGGTGACCACGCTCGACCTGCCGATCCAGCGCCGCACGGAGTCCGCTCTCGCCCAGGGGATCCGGGACGCGAGGGCGCGCGGCAACGCCGCCGACAGCGCGGCCGCGGTCGTCCTCGACCTGCGCGACGGCGGGGTCGTCGCCTCCGCGAGCGTGCCGACCTACGACCCCTCGGTCTGGTCGCGCGGCGTGACCCAGGAGCAGTACGAGCGGCTCACCGAGGGTGATGGCAGCCCGCTCATCGACCGCGTGGCGGGGGTGGCGCAGCCCCCGGCCTCGACCTTCAAGGCGGTCACCCTGCCCGGCGCCGTCGCGGCGGGTACCGACCTCGACGACGAGGTCAACTGCTCCGCCTCGCACCGGATCGGGGACCGGACCTTCAACAACTTCGAGTCGCGGGCCTACGGGTGGATCACCTGGCGCGAGGCGATCAAGGTCTCCTGCGACACGGTCTTCTACCGCGTCGCCGAGGACGTGTGGCGCGAGCAGGGCGGCCTGTCCGCCGACGACGACGGTGACCCCCTCATCGACACCGCGCGCGACCTCGGGCTCGGCGAGCCGACCGGGATCGACCTGCCCGCCGAGTCCGCGGGACGCATCCCGGACCGCGCCTGGAAGCAGGAGTGGTGGGACACGACCAAGGACGCCTCCTGCCGCGAGGCCGAGCGCGGCCACCCGGAGATCGCCGACCCCACCCGCCGCGCCTACCTCACCGCGATCGCCCGGGAGAACTGCGACAACGGCTACCAGTTCCGTCCCGGCGACGAGGCCAACCTGTCGATCGGGCAGGGCGACGTCACGGCGACCCTGCTCCAGATGGCCCGCGTCTACGGCACCATCGCCGCTGACGGGCGCGCGCCGACTCCGCACCTCGCCCGCGCGGGCATCGCCCCCGACGGCACCCGGACCGCGATCGACGCACCGACCGCCCGCGAGGTCGACCTGCCGGGGGAGTCGGGCGCGCTGCTGCGGGTCGCGCTCGGTGACGTCGTCTCGGAGCCCGGCGGCACCGCCCGCTCGGCCTTCGAGGGCTTCCCGTTGCGCCGCTGGCCGGTTGCCGGCAAGACCGGCACCGCCGAGGTCTACGGCAAGGAGGACACGGCGTGGTTCGTCTCCTACGCGCCGACGACCAGGCCGCGCTACGTCGTCGCGGTCGTCGTGTCGCAGGGCGGCACCGGTGGTGCGTCCGCTGCGCCGATCGCGAGGGAGATCCACGAGACGCTCGCGGGCGTCCGGGACTGATCAGCAGCAGCGGGTGCCCGGGTGGCGCTCCTGCTCCTCGTAGTGCGCCCGCCAGAACTCCGCTCGCGTCGGCACGGGAGCGCCCGGGTGGACCCGCTGCAGGTGCTCGACGTACCGCTCGTAGCGGTCGGCGCCGGTCACCCCCGACACGAAGCGGCCGATCCGCCGCAGCACGTCGAAGGGGGAGCCCGTCACCGCGTTCATCGGTGGCCGCGCCTGGCCGCGGGGGAGGGCTCGAGGCCCGCCTCTCGCCACTCGGCGAGGACGGCCTTCTCCTCCGGGGTCGCCATCGGGCCGGACGGCGCGAAGATCCGGGAGGGGACCCCCTTCGTCTCGCTCGTCGGCAGGCCACCGGCGCGGGCCGCGCGGACCATCACGGCCACCGCGGCGACGACGACGATGATGACGAGCACCGCGAAGATGATCGACAGCGCGCCCTGGACGCCGGAGTTGAAGATGATCTTGTCCATGTCCGCGGCGCTCTTGGCCCCGGTGAGCAGCTCACCCTTGTCCCGGGCCTCGACGAAGGCGTCGCGCTGGGCGAAGTAGCCGATCTTGGGGTTGCTGCTGAAGATCTTCAGCGCGGAGGCCCACAGCGTGATGACCAGGTCCCACACGAGGGCGACTCCCGGGATCCAGGCCCAGCGCAGGTTGCCCTGCTTGACGATGATCGTCGTCACCACCGCCAGCGCGATCGCCGCGAGCAGCTGGTTGGCGATGCCGAAGAGCGGGAAGAGCGTGTAGATCCCGCCGAGCGGGTCGAGGATGCCCATGACGAGGATCGAGCCCCAACCGGCCACGACGAGGAAGCTGCACAGCCACGCGCCCGGCCGCCACGACGGGTCCTTGAAGCGGCCCAGGCCGGGCAGGTTGCCGAGCGCGTCGGAGGTCATGAAGCGCGCTACGCGGGTGCCGGCGTCGACCGTCGTGAGGATGAAGAGCGCCTCGAACATCACCGCGAAGTGGTACCAGAAGCTCTTGAGCGAGTCGCCGCCGAAGACGCTCATGACCTCGCTCATGCCGAAGGCCAGCGTCGGGGCCCCACCGGTGCGGGAGATGATCGTCTCCTCGCCGACGCTGTCCGCGGCCTGCTGCAGCGTCGCCGCGTCGACCGGCGGGACCGGGCCGCCGCCGGGGGTGAGGAGCGGCAGGCCGTTGACGTAGTCGGCGGCGCTGCCCGGCTCGCCGCCGGTGAGGGCCGCCGGGGCGTTCATCGCGAAGTAGATGTGCTGGTCGATGCTCACGGCCGCGACCATCGCCATGACGGCGACGAAGGACTCGGTGAGCATCGAGCCGTAGCCGATGAAGCGGGCCTGGCTCTCCTTCTCGATGAGCTTCGGCGTCGTGCCCGAGGCGATCAGCGCGTGGAACCCGGACAGCGCTCCGCAGGCGATGGTGATGAAGAGGAAGGGGAAGAGCGAGCCGGCGAAGGCCGGCCCCGTCCCGGTCGAGGCGAACTCGGTGACCGCCGGCATCCTGACCTCGGGGCGTGCCACGAGGATGCCGATGGCCAGCAGCGCGATGGTGCCGACCTTCATGTACGTCGACAGGTAGTCGCGCGGGGCGAGGAGCAGCCAGACCGGCAGCACCGAGGCAGCGAAGCCGTAGGCGATGAGCAGCCAGGCCAGCGTGATCGGCTCGAGGGTGAAGGTGCCCGAGAGCGTCGGGTGGTCCGACACCCAGCCGCCACCGATGATCGCGACGACGAGCAGGACGACGCCGATGAGCGAGACCTCGCCGACGGCACCGGGCCGCAGGAAGCGCAGGTAGAGCCCCATGAAGAGGGCGATCGGGATCGTCATCGCGATGGAGAAGACGCCCCAGGGGGAGTTGGCGAGCGCGCCGATGACGACGATGCCGAGGACGGCGATGAGGATGAGCATGATGGCGAGCACGCCGACGATCGCGGCCGTGCCACCGACCCGGCCGAGCTCGTCCCGGGCCATCTGGCCGAGGCTGCGACCGCCACGGCGGATCGACAGGTGCAGGACCATGTAGTCCTGCACCGCGCCGGCGAAGACGACACCGAAGACGATCCACAGCGTGCCGGGCAGGTACCCCATCTGCGCCGCGAGGACAGGACCGACGAGCGGACCGGCGCCGGCGATCGCGGCGAAGTGGTGCCCGAAGAGCACCCGCCGGTCGGTTGGCATGAAGTCCTTGCCGTTCTCGAACTCCTCTGCGGGGGTGGCGCGCTCGTCACGCGGCTTGAGGACCTTGTACTCGATGAGGCGGGCGTAGAAGCGGTACCCGATGATGTACGTGCACACCGCCGCGAAGACGAACCAGACCGCGTTGACGTGCTCGCCGCGGACCACCGCGATCATCGCCCAGCCGACCGCCCCGAGCAGGCCGATGAGGACGAAGACGAGTTTCTCCCTTCCCGTCACGAGGTGCGGTGCGCGCACCGCGACAGGAGGGCGGTCGCTGTCGGTACGGACCCGCTCGACGCCGTCCCTCTCCTCGACGAGGGGACTCGACCCGGCCTGCTGGCTCATGGTCACTCCTGCTGCTCACGGCGGTGTGATGCGGACTCGTGTCTGAACGTAGTCCACCTGTGGCTAGGCTGTCGGCCATGGCTGATTTCGACGTTGTTGTGCTCGGTGCCGGACCCGGTGGCTACGTGGCGGCGATCCGCGCCGCGCAGCTCGGCAACACGGTCGCGGTGATCGAGAAGAAGTACTGGGGCGGTGTCTGCCTCAACGTCGGCTGCATCCCCAGCAAGGCGCTCATCAAGAACGCGGAGCTCGCGCACACGCTGACCCACGACAAGAAGAAGTTCGGCATCGAGGGCGACGTCACGATGTCCTTCGGGCCGACGCACGCCCGCTCCCGCCAGGTGAGCGCCGGCATCGTCAAGGGCGTCCACTTCCTCATGAAGAAGAACAAGATCACCGAGATCGACGGCTGGGGCACGATCACCTCCGCCAACACGGTCGACGTGGCCCTGAACGACGGAGAGACCAAGACCGTCTCCTTCGACAAGCTGATCGTCGCCGCGGGCGCGACCACCCGCATGCTCCCCGGCGTCGAGGTGAGCAAGAACGTCGTCACCTACGAGGAGCAGATCCTCGACGAGAACCTCCCCGGCTCGATCATCATCGCCGGCTCCGGTGCCATCGGCGTCGAGTTCGCCTACGTCATGAAGAACTTCGGCGTCGACGTGACGATCGTCGAGTTCCTCGACCGCATGGTCCCCACCGAGGACGCCGACGTGTCCAAGGAGCTGGCCAAGCACTACAAGAAGCTCGGCGTCAAGGTCATGCTCGGCACGAAGGTCGAGTCCGTCGAGGACACCGGCTCGGGCGTCAAGGTCACCGTCACCCCGGCGAAGGGGGGCGACTCCCAGGTGCTCGAGGCCGACCGCCTCCTGTCCGCCATCGGCTTCGCCCCGCGCACTCAGGGCTACGGCCTCGAGTCCATCGGCGTCCAGCTCACCGAGCGCGGCGCCATCGAGATCGACGAGTACTGCCGCACCAACGTCGAGAACGTCTACGCCATCGGTGACTGCACCGCCAAGCTCATGCTCGCCCACGTCGCCGAGGCCCAGGGCGTCGTCGCCGCGGAGCACATGAACGGCGCCGAGACCATGCCGGTCGAGTACGACTTCATCCCGCGCGCGACCTACTGCCACCCGCAGATCGGCTCCTTCGGCTACAGCGAGGAGCAGGCGAAGGAGAAGGGGTACGACGTCAAGACGGCGACCTTCCCCTTCACCGCCAACGGCAAGGCCATGGGCCTGGGCGACGCGGTCGGCTTCGTCAAGGTCGTCGCGGACGCCGAGCACAACGAGATCCTCGGCGCCCACATGATCGGCCCCGACGTCACCGAGCTGCTCCCGGTCCTCACCCTGGCGCAGAAGTGGGACCTCACCGCCGACGAGGTCGCCCGCAACGTCTTCGCGCACCCGACGCTGTCCGAGGCGGTCAAGGAGGCCGTCGAGGGCATCGCGGGGCACATGATCAACCTCTGACGCACTGACGAAGGGGGGGCGCGGCCACATCGGCCGCGCCCCCCTTCGCTCGTCCTCCCCAGGTGCCGCCGAGGGCGCCGACTACCGCTGGGCGACAGGGCTGGCCGGGACCTTGTCGCCCGGTGGTGGCGCTGTCAGGATGAGATGGCGCAGCTGCTGTTCCCCCGGACAGGACCCGGGGTCGATGGTTTTGACGGAGAGTCATCATGGACAGTCACAGCGATGCAGCACGGCCTCGGACGATCCGACCACACCGCGTCGACGACCTGTGCGTCGTCGCGCCGGACCCCGAGCTCAACGAACAGCTCAAGGAGCAGTTCCAACGGTTGCGCGAGCAGGTCCGCGACCAGGAGCTCGGGACCCTCGCCGACCACCTGACCCTCAAGGCGCCCGACCACGTCGGCTTCGACGACGGGCTCATCTTCCCCGGCACGTACTTCCCGACCGGGACGACGGCCGCCGTGGCCCAGCGCGCGGCGCTGGACCGGGCCCCCCTCCGCGGGGACGTGCGGGTCGTCGTCGTCCTCGTGGACTTCTCCGACAAGACGATGGCAGCGGACGCCGACGACCGCTTCAGCCGGCTCTTCTTCTCGCACGGTGAGCTCCCCGACGGGAGCGTGACGGAGTACTTCTCCGACGTGTCGGGCGGCCTCGTGACGATCACCGGGGAGGTCGTGGGCCCGTACCGGATGCCCGGCACCCTGGCCAGCTACGCGGGGAGCGCCAACGGCACGCAGGCCACCACGCCCAACGCGCGGACGATGGCGAACGACGCGCTGTCCGCGGCCAACGCCGACGTCGACTTCGGGCCCTACGACAACGACGGCAACGGGTTCGTCGACGCCTTCATCGTGGTGCACGCCGGCCGCGGTGCCGAGCAGACCGGGCAGGCCACCGACATCTGGTCGCACAAGTGGGTCCTGCCCGCCGAGCGCACCGTCGACGGCACCAAGGTCTTCGCCTACCTCACCATCCCCGAGGACGCGAAGATCGGCGTCAGCGCGCACGAGATCGGGCACCTGATCTTCGGCTGGCCCGACCTGTACGACACCGACGGCACGTCCGAGGGCGTGGGCAACTGGTGCCTCATGGGAGGAGGCTCGTGGGGCGGCGGCGGTGACCGCCCGACCCACCCGTCCGCCTGGTGCAAGCTCACCCAGGGGTGGGCGAGCGTCGTCGTGCAGTCGACCAACGCGACGGTCACGATCAACGACATCAAGACGGGCCGCACCGCCTACCGGTTGTGGAAGGACGGGCTGGGTGGCAACGAGTACTTCCTCGTCGAGAACCGGCAGCGCACGGGCTACGACCAGTCGCTGCCGGGGGCCGGTCTGCTCGTGTGGCACATCGACGAGGCGGTCACCGGCAACACCAACGAGTCGCACTACAAGGTCGGGCTCCTCCAGGCCGACGGCAGTCGGCACCTCGAGCTCAACACCAACCGCGGGGATGCCGGCGACCCCTTCCCCGGCTCGTCCGGCAACACCACCTTCAACGACTCGTCGACGCCGAGCAGCACGTCCTTCGCCGGGGCGTCCACCTGCGTGGAGATCTCCGCCATCCCGGCCTCGTCCGCCGCGATGACCGTCCAGCTGAAGGTGCGCTGCTTCACCGCACCCAAGCTGCGGGAGGCCAAGGACATCAAGGACATCCGGGACGGGTGGAAGCGGTGGCCCGACGTCGACGTCAAGCCGATGAAGGACCTGCGCGACGGCAAGCCGATCAAGGACCTGCGCGACGACCGCGGCAAGGGGCTCAAGGACGTCCGTGACGGCAAGGGGCTGCGTGAGGAGAAGTTCCCCGACAACAAGTTCGGGGAGAAGTTCGCCGAACGTCCCTTCGGCCGAGGGCAGTGGTGGTCGTCCGCGCCCGACCCGGCCGCGGAGTCGGTAGGCGACCTCGAGGGCCGGCTCGATGCGCTCGAGACGGCGGTCCACGGTCTCCTCGAGGCGCTGGGCGGCAGCGGGCCCGACGAGGGCTGGAGCGAGGGTGCCGAGCCCTTCATCCCCGAGGCGGAGCGGCCGGACCTCGGTCGCAGCAGCGGTGGCCCGGACCCGGACGCGCTGCGGTCGGCGGTCGAGGAGGGGTCGACCGGGGCCAAGGCCGAGTTCGACACCCTGCCGCCCGGCTGAGCCCGCGATGGTCCCGTCGATCCTGATCATCGCGCCACCCCGGGACGTCACCGCGATGGCCGTGGCCGCCGTGCTGCGCCGCCGGGGGGTGGGGTGGGTCGAGCTCGCCGACGACCTGCACCTCGCGCGGGCGAGCACGACCCACACCCCGGCGTCGGGCCCGTGCGCGAGCGACCTCGAGCCCGAACCGCCCGGGTACGACGTCATCTGGTGTCGCGCGGTCACCTTCCGGGCCCGCCCCTTCGCCCGGTCGGCCGACGCGGAGTACGCGGCGGCGGAGATGCACGCCGCCGGGCTGTCCTGGTTGTGGAGCCGTCGTGAGGTCGTCGTCAACCGGCCGAGCCCGGGGGCCCTGTGCGGCACGGCGCCGGACCTCCTGCGGCTGGCGCCCGCCTGTGCCGCGGTCGGGCTGGCGACCCCGGACCTCCTCCTCGCCGCCGACGCGGCCCGGGTCCCCGGGGAACGCTGGCCGGGCGGGCAGCGCCGCCCCTGGGTCGAAGGGGGGATCCCGCGCCACGTGGACGCCCCCGGCCGCGGGCCAGGGCGGCCGGTGCTCGCCGAGCCGATGGTCGGCAGCTCCGAGATCCCGCCCGGGCGCCGGCAGGTCCTCGTCTGCGGGGACGTCGTCGACGCGCCCGCCGGCCTGGTCGGTCCCCTTCGCGCCCTCGTGCGCTCCCTCGACCTCGAGGTCGCGAGCGTGCTGCTGTCGGTGCCCGGGCCGCGCCCCGGGGGGCCGGAGGTCCTCGGGGTGGACCCGGTGCCCGCGACGACGGCACCGGCCGGTCTGCAGATGCTGGCCCGACACCTCGAGGGGCGCGCCGCGGAGCACGCGGGCAGGCGCGTCGCATGATCATCGTCGTCGGCAGCCCCAGCGAGCCACCCGTGAGCCTCCTGCTCGACCGGGCCTCCCGGGAGGGGATGGAGGTGCTCCTGCTCGCCGAGGAGGAGGCGCACGCCTGGCAGCTCGAGGTCGAGGTGCGCGGCGGGGTCGTCGGTGCCTGGTGCGGTCGGCACGGCGCGCGCGTGGACCTCTCGCGCGCCACCGGCCTCTACCTCCGGCTCAGCGGGCCGGACGTCGCCGGTCTGGTCCCCGACCCCCTTCGCGACCGTCGGCAGGAGGCGGCCCTCGCGGCGATGACCGCGTGGGCGGATGTCGCTCCGCTGCGTGTCGCCAACCGCCCGCGTGCGATGTCGAGCAACACCTCGAAGCCGTACCAGGCTGCGCTGATCCGCGCGCTGGGGTTCGACGTGCCGGAGACGCTGGTCACGAGCGACCCGGAGGAGGCGCGGCGCTTCCTGCGACGACACGGGCGGGTGGTCTACAAGTCGGTGAGCGGCGTGCGGTCCGTCGTGCACGAGCTGGCGGGGGAGCGCCTGGACGACCTCGAGCGGGTCCGGCACCTACCGACCCAGTTCCAGCGGCTGCTCACCGGGACCAACGTGCGGGTGCACGTCGTCGGTGACACCGTGCATGCCTGTGCCGTCGACTCGGAGACGCTCGACTACCGCTACCCGGAGGGGGGCGGGGGGGACCGTGATGACGCCCGTGGAGCTGCCCGACGACCTGGCGCGACGCTGCGTGCGGCTCGCCGAGGAGCTCGAGCTGCCCTTCGCGGGGGTCGACCTGCTGCACGACGAGGACGGGAGGTGGTGGTGCTTCGAGGTCAACCCGTCGCCCGCGTACAGCTGCTTCGAGGAGCCGACCGGGATGCCCATCGCGCACTCGCTCGCGACATGGTTGGCTGGACGCGACGCGGCCTGAGACCGCGGCCCGGGAGCAAGGAGTCGAGATGGTGCAGGCGATGGAGAACCGCTCGCTCGTGTGGTGCGCCCCGGGCTCGCGTCCCGAGGAGGGGCCCGCGCCGGGGTGGTGCACCGTGCCCGTGAGCGTCGAGCGCACCGAGCCGGTCGGGGAGGTGGCCCACCTCATGACCGACGCCGCGGGCGACGAGTACACCGCGCTCGTCCCCCCGGAGCTCGTCGAGAGGCTGTCGGGCGAGCCGTCCTGGGTGGTCGAGGTCGAGGTGACCGGCCCCCGCCGCATCACGGTCCGCTCCGTCGCGGACGAGGGGCCCCCCGCGGATTAGGGGGCGTGGGCGACGCACTGGTAATCTGCACGGGTTGCCGTTAGATCGGCCGCGGATCCAAGAGCCCCGGTGAACCAGCCCGGGCGCGCCGCGCAACAACCCAGGAATGGAGCAGTGTCACCGCATGCCGCTGACCGCTGAAGTCAAGAAGCAGATCATGACCGAGTACGCCACCGTCGAAGGTGACACCGGTTCCCCCGAGGTCCAGGTCGCGATGCTCACGCAGCGCATCAAGGACCTCACCGAGCACTCCCGCGAGCACAAGCACGACCACCACAGCCGTCGTGGTCTGCTGCTCCTCGTGGGCAAGCGTCGCCGCCTCCTGCGTTACCTGGAGAGCACCGACATCGAGCGCTACCGCGCGCTGATCAAGCGCCTCGGCCTGCGCCGATAAGTATGTCGTGGAGAGCGGTTCCCGAGACTGGGGGCCGCTTCTTCGCGTATCCGGGGACAGTGTGAACCCCGGAGGAACCACAACTGAAGATGCGACAACTGAAGACCGTCACCACCGAAGACATGACCGGGGCACAACGACGATGCACCCGGTAGCAGAGAGAAAAGGAGGACCCGATGGAGGGTCCTGAGATCCAGTTCGCCGAGGCCACGATCGACAACGGCCAGTTCGGCACCCGCACGGTCCGGTTCGAGACCGGGCGCCTCGCCAAGCAGGCCGGCGGCGCCGTCGTCGCCTACCTCGACGGCGAGACCATGCTCCTGTCGACCACGACGGCCGGCAAGACCCCGAAGGACCACTTCGACTTCTTCCCCCTGACGGTGGACGTCGAGGAGCGCATGTACGCCGCGGGTCGCATCCCGGGCAGCTTCTTCCGCCGTGAGGGTCGTCCCGGCACGGACGCCATCCTCACCTGCCGTCTGATCGACCGCCCGCTGCGCCCCACCTTCAAGAAGGGTCTGCGCAACGAGGTCCAGGTCGTCATCTCCGTCCTGTCCGTCCACCCGGACCACCAGTACGACGTGCTCGCGATCAACGCGGCATCCGCGTCCACCCAGATCTCCGGTCTGCCCTTCTCGGGCCCGATCGGTGCGGTGCGCGTCTCGCTCATCGACGGCCAGTGGGTCGCCTTCCCGAACTTCAGCGACATCGAGCGCTCGACCTTCGACATGGTCGTCGCAGGCCGCATCGCGGGTGACGACGTCGCGATCATGATGGTCGAGGCCGAGTCCACCGAGTCCACGTGGAACCTCGTGAAGAACGAGGGCAAGACCGCCCCGACCGAGGAGGTCGTGGCCGAGGGCCTCGAGGCCTCCAAGCAGTTCATCAAGGTCCTGTGCGACGCCCAGGCCGACCTCGCTGCCAAGGCCGCGAAGCCGGTCGAGGACTTCCCGATCTTCCTCGACTACCAGGACGACGCCTACGCCGCCGTCGAGGCTGCGACCTCCGCGGATCTCGCGACCGCGCTGACGATCGCCGGCAAGGTCGAGCGCGAGGACCGGCTCGACGAGATCAAGGACGCCATGAAGGCCTCCCTCGCGGGCACCGAGGAGGCTCCCGGCGAGTTCTTCGGTCGGGACAAGGAGCTGTCCGCCGCCTACCGCTCCGTGCAGAAGGCGCAGGTCCGCCAGCGCATCCTGCGCGACAAGGTCCGCATCGACGGCCGTGGCCTCGCCGACATCCGCGCCCTCGGCGCGGAGGTCGAGGTGCTGCCGCGCGTCCACGGCTCGGCGCTCTTCGAGCGCGGCGAGACCCAGATCATGGGTGTCACCACGCTCAACATGCTCAAGATGGAGCAGCAGATCGACTCACTGAGCCCGGTCACCAAGAAGCGCTACATGCACAACTACAACTTCCCGCCCTACTCGACCGGTGAGACCGGCCGGGTCGGCAGCCCGAAGCGCCGCGAGATCGGCCACGGAGCGCTCGCCGAGCGTGCGCTCATGCCGGTGCTGCCGCCCCGCGAGGAGTTCCCCTACGCGATCCGTCAGGTCTCCGAGGCGCTGAGCTCCAACGGCTCGACCTCGATGGGCTCCGTCTGCGCCTCCACCCTGTCGCTGCTCAACGCCGGTGTGCCGCTGCGCGCGCCGGTCGCCGGCATCGCCATGGGCCTGGTCTCCGACGAGGTCGACGGCCAGACGCAGTACGCGGCGCTGACCGACATCCTCGGCGCCGAGGACGCCTTCGGCGACATGGACTTCAAGGTCGCCGGTACCCGTGAGTTCGTCACGGCCATCCAGCTCGACACCAAGCTCGACGGCATCCCCGCCTCCGTGCTCGGTGGCGCGCTCACCCAGGCCCGCGACGCGCGTCTGCACATCCTCGACGTCATGAACGAGGCCATCGACACCCCGGACGAGATGGCGCCGACCGCGCCGCGCATCATCACCGTCCAGGTCCCCGTCGACAAGATCGGTGAGGTCATCGGCCCGAAGGGCAAGATGATCAACCAGATCCAGGACGACACCGGCGCCGACATCAGCATCGAGGACGACGGCACCGTCTTCATCGGTGCGGTCGACGGCCCGTCCGCGGACGCCGCGCGCAACGCGATCAACGCGATCGCCAACCCGCAGATGCCCGAGGTCGGTGAGCGCTTCCTCGGCACCGTCGTCAAGACGACGACCTTCGGTGCCTTCGTCTCGCTCCTGCCGGGCAAGGACGGCCTGCTGCACATCTCCGAGGTGCGCAAGCTCGTCGGCGGCAAGCGGATCGACGCGGTCGAGGACATCCTCGGCATCGGCCAGAAGGTCCAGGTCGAGCTCAAGGAGATCGACCCGCGCGGCAAGCTCAGCCTCGCCGCCGTCCTCACCCCCGAGCAGGAGGCCGAGATGGCCTCCGGCGGTGACGACGAGGGTGGTCGTGGCGGTCGCCGTGAGGGTGGTCGCGACGGTGGTCGTGAGGGTGGCCGCGACGGCGGTCGTGAGGGTGGCCGCGACGGCGGTCGCCGTCGTCGCCGCCGCGGTGACGACGAGGCCAGCGAGTCGGGCCCCGCGTCCGTGTCCGGGTCGGGCTCCGACGAGTCCGGTGCTGCTCAGGACGACTGACCCCAGGGTCCCTGAAGGGGGCCGGCTCTCCCACGGGAGGGTCGGCCCCCTTCGTCGTGCGTGGGGACAAGAGGAAGCCCCGCGACCAGCGACGTGGTGGCGGGGCTTCCTGGCTGGGGGAGCGGTGGCTCGTTCAGGCAGCGTGACGTGCGGTGCGACGGGTCTCGTCGAGCCAGCGCATCTCCATGCGGGTCTCGCCGTCCTCTCCGCGCACGGCGACCCAGGTGCAGGTCAGCCTCGGGGTGGGGCGAGTGGTCTCGGCCTTCTTCGGATCGGCCTGCTCGAGATGGGTAACGGTCATGACGGACACCTCCTGTTCACTTTGTGTTCATGTCGGACCATAGCACCGACATGAACAGAAGGTGAACAACCCGCCGGTGGCGTCGCGTGCTGATCCCCTTCGTAGGCTGTGCCCATGACGACGAAGGTGGCAGTGATCGGCGCCGCGGGGCGCATGGGTGGGACGGCGTGCGAGGCGGTCGAGGGGGCGGACGACCTCGAGCTCGTCGCCCGCTTCGACGACGGGGACGACCTGGGTGACCTCGGCGGCGCCGACGTCGCCATCGACTTCACCGTCCTGTCCGCGAGCGAGCGCAATGTCCGCCACTGCGTCGAGCGCGGCGTCCACGTCGTCGTCGGGACCTCCGGGTGGACCGACGAGCGCGCCGCCGCCCTGCGGACCGAGGTCGAGGCGAAGGGGGGAGTGGGCGTGCTCATCGCCCCCAACTTCGCGATCGGTGCCGTCCTGATGATGCAGTTCGCCAAGCAGGCCGCGCGCTTCTACGAGTCCGTCGAGGTCGTCGAGCTGCACCACCCGCGCAAGGTCGACGCCCCGAGCGGCACCGCCACCCGTACCGCCGAGCTCATCGCGCAGGCACGCACCGAGGCGGGGCTCGGCGAGGTCCCGGATGCGACGACGGAGGACCCGGACGGCGCCCGCGGTGCGCGCGTCGAGGGCGTCCCGGTGCATGCGGTCCGCCTGCGCGGCCTCGTCGCCCACCAAGAGGTCCTCCTCGGCAACGAGGGCGAGATGCTGACGATCCGCCACGACTCCTTCGACCGGGTCTCCTTCATGCCCGGTGTCCTCACCGGTGTGCGTGAGGTCGCGAAGCACCCCGGCGTCACGGTCGGCCTGGAGCACGTCCTGGGCCTGTGAGACCCGAGGTCGGGTCCGTCAGCCCCAGCCGAGTGCGCGCAGGCCTGCGGCCAGGGCGGCCGCGCCGAAGATGACGACGACGAAGTTCGCCCGCAGCCACATCAGCACGACGGCCAGCGCGACGGCGGCCAGCCGGGCGTCGAGGACGATCCCGTCGCCACCGCCGACGCTCTGGGTGACGAGCAGCCCGGCGAGCAGCGCGACCGGCAGCAGGCCGATGATCCGCGAGCGCCTCGGTCCGTCGACGAGGGACTCCGGCACCAGGTAGCCGGCGTACTTCGCCGCGAAGCCGAGCGCGCACGCGGCGAGGACGGTGACCCACAGGGCGGTCGTGCTCACAGCAGGTCCCCCTCGGGCTGCTCGATGTCGCGCGCCGTGCTCGGCGTGCGGTCGAGGAGGCCCACGACGACGGCGGCGATCGCGGCGAGCAGGACCGGTACGCCGGCAGGCGTGGGCACGAGCATGACGAGGGCGATCGCGGCGGCGAGCGCCGCGGTCACCCGACCGGTGCGGTCCTGCAGCCGGGGCCAGATGAGGGCGACGAAGGCCGCTGCCGCCGCCGCGTCGAGACCCCACACCCGGGGGTCGCCGAGGGCGTTGCCGAGGAGCGCGCCGAGCAGCGTCGAGAGGTTCCAGAAGACGAAGACCCCGGTGCCGCCGGCCCAGAACCCGGCCCGGCGCCCCTCGGGTGTGCTCTGTGCCAGCGAGATCGCCGTCGACTCGTCGATCGTCAGCTGCGCGGCGGTGACCCGGCGCCACCCGGTCAGTCGCAGGATCCGGGCGAGCTGCAGGCCGTAGAGGCCGTTGCGGATCCCGAGCAGGGTCGAGGTCGCGACGGCCGTCACGGGGTTGCCGCCGGAGCCGATGATCCCGACGAGGGCGAACTGCGAGCCCCCGGTGAAGAGCAGCAGCGACAACGCCATCGTCTGCCACAGGTCGAGCCCGGCAGCGATCGACAGGGCGCCGAAGCTGATGCCGTACGTCCCGCTCGCGATGCCGATCGAGAGCCCCTGCTTGCGGGCCTCGGCGACCTCACGCACGGCTTCGCTCACGAGGGCGAAGGGGGGTCCGCCACCGCCGCGGTGAGGCGCACCTCGCGTGCGGTGGCACCGTCGGGGGAGACGACCCGGTCGCGGTAGGCGCCGTCCGGCTCGAGCCCGGAGCCGGTGAGGAAGGCGCGCAGCCCTTCGTGCTCGACGAGGCACCAGGCGGCGACGTGCTCGGCACCGGCCTCGCGCAGGATGTCGACGGCGGCGTTGACGAGTCGTGACCCGTGGCCCTGCCGGCGGTGCATCGGGTGCACGCCGAGGGCCGTGACCTCACCGGTCGCCTGCCCGGCGTCGGGGTCCTGGCTCGGACCGATCGCGACGAAGCCGACGACCTGCTCGCCGGCGCAGGCGACGAGGAGACGGTGCACCCCCTGGGGCGGCGTGCGCAGGGAGTCGCGCCAGGCGGTGGCGAAGGACTGGGGGTCGAAGGCGGCGTGCACCTGCGGCGGCACGATGCCGTCGTAGGCCTCCTGCCACACGAGCGCCTGGGTCTGCCCGACGGCAGGTGCGTCGTTGACCGTGGCGCTGCGGACGCTGGCGTCGGCGGTGGTCATCAGCGGCCGACGAACGTGGGGGTGCGGCGCTCGCCGAAGGCACGCTGGCCCTCGACGAGGTCCTCGCTCGCCCAGGCGCGGGCGAAGGCGGCGGAGTAGTCGCCGTCGGGGCCGGGGGCGGCGCCCATCCCGAGCTTGGACCCGGCCTGTGACAGGGGTGCGAGCGGCACGGCGGAGCGGGCGAGGTCGATCGCGGTGTCGAGGCCGCCGCGGACCTGGGCGAAGCCGAGGCGCCACGCGTCGTCCTCGGTGAGGACGGCGGCGGTGAGCACCATGTGGCGGGCGGCGCCCTCGCCCCAGCAGCGCGCGACCCGGTCGAGTGTCCACTTGTCCACCATGAGGCCGAGCTTGGCGACCGGTACCGCGAAACGGGCTGGTGCGTCGACGACACGCAGGTCGCAGGCGACGGCCAGCTGCATGCCCAGGCCCATGCACGAGCCGGAGATCGCGGCGACGGTCGTGATCGGGACGCCGGCGAGGTGCTGGAGGACCTCGGCGAGCCGCTCGGTGAAGGACACGTCCTCGAGCTCGGTGAGATCGGCGCCCGCGCAGAAGTGCCCCTCGGCACCGGTGAGCACGAGCGCGCGACAACCGGACCCGACGGCTGCGACGACTGCTGCGTGGAGCTCCTCGAGCGTCGTCAGGTCGAGGGCGTTGCGGCGATGGGTGCGGTCGATCGTCAGGACCGTGACGGCATCGGTGGTCTCGCTGGTGATGGGCACGTCGCCAGCATACGAAGCGGCGAAGGGAGGCCCGCGGGCCCTCCCTTCCTCCGCCCGTCGTCCCTAGGGTGGGGTCATGGACCACCATGAGCCCACGACCGTCGAGATCACCACGGTGCCGGTGCCCGGCGCCGGAGCCGAGGACGTCCTCCTCGGGCCGGACGGGCGGGTGTGGACGGGCACCGCCGACGGGGCGGTGATCGTCATCACCCCGGACGGCCGTCGCAACGAGCGGGTCGTCGAGACCGGCGGCCGACCGCTCGGACTGGAGTGGCTGCCGGACGGCCGCCTCCTCGTGTGCGACGCACGCCGCGGCCTGCTCGCCGTCGACGTCGACGGCGACCTGGGGATCGACGAGCTCGTGACGCACGTCGACGGGACGCGTCTGGCCTTCACCAACAACGCGGCGGTCGCCGCGGACGGCACGGTCTGGTTCAGCGACTCCTCGCGTCGGTGGGGCATCGACGAGTGGAAGTCCGACCTCGTCGACCACACCCGCAGCGGTCGCCTGCTGCGCCGCGACGTCGACGGCAGCGTCGAGACCGTCCTCGACGGGCTGGCCTTCGCCAACGGCGTCGCGCTGCTCGCGGACGAGAGCGCCGTCCTCGTCGCCGAGTGCGCGCTCGGGCGGATCCGTCGGGTCGGGCTGGACGCTGGCCGGCCGGCGGCGGGTCACGTCGTGGGGGACGAAGGGAGTGCCGCCGCGCCTCCCGCGGAGCAGGTCTTCGTCGACGGGCTGCCGGGGTATCCCGACAACATCTCCCGTGGCTCCGACGGCCTCGTCTGGTCGGCGATCGCCTCCCCGCCGGACCCGGTCCTCGGCCTGCTCCAGCGCGGCCCGCAGCGGGTGCGCGACCTGGCGCTGCGGCTGCCGGACGCGCTCAAGCCGAGCCCGCGCCGCACCGTCCGGGTCACCGCCCACGACGACTCCGGCGTGCTCGTGCACGACCTCTCGGCGGACGCCACCGACTGGCACATGGCCACCGGCGTGCGGGAGCAGGACGGGCGCGTCTGGCTGGGCAGTCTCGTCGAGCCGGCGCTCGCGTGGATCGACGTGCCGCGCTGAAGCGAGGCACCCTCTCGGCCGCGGTCGTCAGGAGGCGAGCACGAGGGCGGTCATCGCGACCAGCCAGCTGACGAAGCTGCCGACGAGGAAGTACTCCGTCACCTTGTCGATCCCGATGGCTCCGGGCGAGGTGTCGTCGTCGGCGTGCGAGCGCAGCTCGGGCCAGCGGATGAGGCCCTTGGCGGCGATGACCAGCCCGGCCGCGGTCAGCTCGCCGGCGAGGCCGAGGCCGAGGATGAAGAGCCGCTCGAGCGGGCCGAGCAGCCGCCCGCCGCGCAGCTCGCCGTCGCTGCGTCCCGGGAGCGGTCGGGCCGGCAGGGCGCCCGTGGTGACGAGCACGAGGCGCACCAGGCGGTTGCCCGTGGCGAGCTGGACGAGGGCCAGGCCGGCGAGCAGGAGCGCCCGGTCGGGATCGGGCTGCCAGGGCAGGTGGCTCCACGCGAGCCAGTCGGCGAACCACCCGCCGACCGGCGGCGCCCACCCCGACCCGAGGAGCTGCGCGAGCACGGCGAGGGCGAAGACCGCGAGGGCCCGGGCGTGACCGCTCCCGCGGTCGGCCCGCTCCGCGCAGACGAGCCAGGCGACGAGGCCCACGACGGCCAGGGCGGTGAGGACGACCCCGCCCCAGGTCGTGAGCAGGCCGGCGGCGGCCGCGACGACGACGAGGACGAGCAGGCCGGCGGCCGGGACGCCACGCGTCTCGCGGCCGGCGTCGGAGGGCTGGGGGCCGAGGCTGCGCAGCAGGTCAGCGGCGCCGACGGCGACGAGCAGGGCGGCGAGCACGCTCACGGGAGGACCTCCAGGTCGGCGTCGAGGCGGATGAGCTGGTCGAGGGCGTCGACGTGGACGCGCTTGCTGACGGCAGCCGCGGAGATGTCCTCGTCGGCCGCGAGCTGGCGCTGGGTGCGGCCGGCGAGCAGCCCGCGCAGCAGGCGGACCGAGCGGTCGTCGAGCGCGGCGATGAGCAGGTCTCGGTGGCGCACGGCGGCGTCGATGGCCAGGCCCGTGGGGGAGTCCTCGCACCAGCGCGTGCGCACGACCCGGCCGTCGGCGCGGGTGCGCTCCTCGTCGTCCTTGGCGCGGGTGATCGCCTCGCGCGCCAGCCACCAGCCGGGACCGTCCTGGACGGCGCCGTCGTCGCTGAGTGCTGTCACCTCGCCGAACCCCAGGCCGTAGCGGGTGTCGACGGCGGGCAGGAGCGCCAGGCGCAGCAGCAGGGCCGCGTGGACCGCCTCGCCGCGGCGCGTCCAGGCACCCTGGAACTCGTCGCCGACGGTGATCCGCAGCGGCTGGACGGGCGAGGTCATCGTGTTGACGGTCTCGAGGGCGGTCTCGAGGGCGTCGTGCAGGGCGTGACGGTCGGGGGTGGTCCGGGATCCGACGACGTCCCCGATGAGGGTGGCCACGGTGCTCATGTCAACACCATAGGTGAATTCATCGATAAATCAACCGCTAACGTTGATCTAAACAAAAATCAACCTCTGCGGTTGATAAGGGGTTCCGTTCGTAGGTCACGAAGTCGAAGCCCTCTCGCGCCTCGCGCCGCGTCTCGTGCCACGCCGTGGGGTCGACCTCGGGGAAGAAGACCTCGGCGTCGGGCGCGGCGTCGATCTCGGTCAGCTCCAGCCGCGAGGCCAGGGCGATGGTCTGGCGGTAGATCTCGCCGCCCCCGACGACGAAGACCTCTCCGGGGCCGCCCGCGACGAGGGCCTCGGCGAGCGAGTGGACGACGACGGCGCCGGGGGCCGACCAAGCGGGGTCGGAGGTGACGACGATCGTCGTGCGCCCGGGCAGCGCGCGCCCGATGGAGTCCCAGGTGCGCCGGCCCATGATCATCACCCCGCCCATGGTCAGGGCCTTGAAGTGCGCGAGGTCCTCGGGCAGGTGCCACGGCATGCCGCCGTCGACGCCGATGGCACGGTTGGCGCCGAGCGCGGCGACGAGGACGAGCCGTTGGTCGTGGCCCAGCTCGACGAAGGGGGGCAGCCCCCCGTCACGCAGCCCCTCCAGCACGACCCGCTCGTGCGGCACGACCCGCGCCGGCAGCCCGGCCAGGGGCCACCACCGCAGGTCCGCCGCCTTGTCCGGCTCCCGCAACGTCGGCTCGCCGACCCAGTCGGTGACGTGGAAGAAGAAGTCGGCGCGCTGCTCGAGACGTCCCGCCAGCGTCGAGCGCTGCACGGTGGTGAGCGGCGACGCCGTGACGACCCGCACGCCGAGCTCCTCGTCGACCTCGCGGGTGAGCGCCTCGCTGGGCGGTGCGACGTCCTCGACGTGGCCGGCGGCGCCGCACGCCCACCAGCCGTCCATGAAGCCGGTGCCCCGGCGCAGCTGCAGCAGCACCTCGGTGCCGGAGGCGCCCTCGCGGGTCATCACCGCGTACGAGGCGGCGACGAGCGGCACGCGGCCACGCAGGTCCTCGGGGACGGGGCGGGGCCGGCTCATACGGCGATCGGCGCCTTGATGCTCGGGGCGGCCTCGTAGCCGACGAGCGTGAAATCCTCGATCTCGTAGGCGTCGATCGAGTCGCGGTGGGCGATCTCCATCCTCGGCAGCGGGCCGGGGGAGCGGGTCAGCTGCAGGTCGGCCTGCTCGAGGTGGTTGAGGTAGAGGTGCGCGTCACCGAGGGTGTGCACGAGCTCACCCGGCTCCATGTCGACCTGCTGGGCGACCATCATCGTCAGCAGCGCGTACGAGGCGATGTTGAACGGGACACCGAGGAAGACGTCGGCGCTGCGCTGGTAGAGCTGGCAGGACAAGGTGGGCCTGCCCCCTTCGCTCGCCGGCGTGACGTAGAACTGGAACATCGTGTGGCAGGGCGGCAGCGCCATGTCCCCGACCTCGGCGACGTTCCACGCGGACACGATGTGCCGCCGGCTGTCGGGGTTGGTGCGCAGGCCCTCGATGACCCCGGCGATCTGGTCGATGCTCGAACCGTCGGGTGCGGGCCACGAGCGCCACTGGTGCCCGTAGACGGGACCGAGGTCGCCCTGCTCGTCGGCCCACTCGTCCCAGATGCTGATGCCGCGCTCCTGCAGCCAGCGCACGTTGGTGTCGCCCCGCAGGAACCACAGCAGCTCGCCGATGATCGAGCGCAGGTGCAGCTTCTTGGTCGTGAGCACCGGGAAGCCCGCGGCCAGGTCGAAGCGCATCTGGTGGCCGAAGACGCTGCGGGTCCCCGTGCCGGTGCGGTCGGACTTGTCGACCCCGTGGTCGCGGACGTGCTCGAGGAGGTCGAGGTACTGGCGCATGGCGCCACGATAGACGTCCCCACCGACGGCTACCCTGAGACGCATGACGACTTCCCCCTTCGGCCGGGTGATCACCGCGATGGTGACCCCGATGACCCCAGACGGCGCGGTGGACACGAAGGGTGTCACCGACCTCGTCGAGCACCTCGTCGCCACCGGACACGACGGTGTCGTCGTCAACGGCACGACCGGCGAGTCGCCGACCCTCAGCTCCGCCGAGAGCATCGCGATGGTCGAGACCGTCAAGGAGGCCGCCGGTGACCGGTTGGCCGTGACCGCCGGTGTCGGCTCCAACAACACGGCGCACGCCATCGAGATGTCGCAGGCCGCGACCCGCGCCGGCGCCGACGCCCTGCTGGTCGTCTCGCCGTACTACAACAAGCCGACGCAGGCGGGCCTGCTCGCCCACACCCGCGCGATCGCCGACGCGGCGCAGCTGCCGATCATGCTGTACGACATCCCGGGGCGCACCGCGACCCCCTTCGCCGTGGACACGCTCATCGCGCTCGCCGACCACGAGCGGATCCTTGCCGTCAAGGACGCCAAGGGCGACCTCTGGGCCTCCTCCGAGGTCATGGCCGCGACCGACCTGCTGTGGTTCTCCGGTGCCGACGAGGTCAACCTCGCGCACCTCGCCCAGGGCGCCCACGGCGTCGTCTCCGTCGTCGGCCACGTCGCCGGGCGCGAGTACCGGGCGATGGTCGAGGCCGTCGACGCCGGTGACCTCGCCGCCGCCCGCGCGATCCACCACCGCCTCATCCCCGTGACCAACGCGATCATGTCCACCTCGCAGGGCGCGATCATGGCCAAGGCCGCCCTCGTCGAGCTCGGCGTCATCGAGCACGCGAGCGTGCGCCTGCCCTACGTCGAGGGGCCGGACGAGCACCTCGACATCCTGCGCAAGGGTCTGGCCGCCTCCGGGATCGGGGCAGCATGAGCCACCCGCACCCCGACCTGCTGCTGCCGCCCGCCCTCGCCCCGGGCGCGCTGCGCATCATCCCGCTCGGCGGCCTCGGTGAGGTCGGACGCAACATGGCGGTCATCGAGCACGAGGGCCAGCTGCTCGTCATCGACTGCGGCGTCCTCTTCCCCGAGGACCACCAGCCCGGCGTCGACCTGATCCTCCCGGACTTCGAGTACATCCTCGACCGGCTCGACGACGTGCAGGCCATCGTCCTCACGCACGGCCACGAGGACCACATCGGCGCTGTGCCCTACCTGCTCAAGCACAAGCCCGACATCCCGCTCGTCGGCTCGACGCTCACGCTGGCCCTCGTCGAGGCCAAGCTCAAGGAGCACCGGATCAAGCCCTGGACCCTCGGGGTCAAGGAGGGCGGGCGCGAGTCCTTCGGCGTCTTCGACTGCGAGTTCATCGCCGTCAACCACTCGATCCCCGACGCGCTCGCGGTCTTCGTGCGCACCGGGGGCGGCACGGTCCTGCACACCGGTGACTTCAAGATGGACCAGCTGCCGCTGGACCGTCGCCTCACGGACCTGCGGGCCTTCGCCCGCGTCGGTGAGGAGGGCGTCGACCTCTTCATGACCGACTCGACCAACGCCGAGGTGCCGGGCTTCACCACGCCCGAGCGCGAGATCGGTCCCGCGATCGACACCGTCTTCCACAAGGCGCAGCGCCGGATCATCGTCGCCTGCTTCTCCAGCCACGTGCACCGCGTCCAGCAGGTGCTCGACGCCGCCGAGCGCAACGGCCGCAAGGTCGCCATGGTCGGTCGCTCGATGGTGCGCAACATGGGCATCGCTGCGGACCTGGGGTACCTGCACGTGCCCGACCGCGTGCTCGTCGACGTCAAGAAGCTCGACAACTACCCGGACAACGAGGTCGTCCTGATCTGCACGGGCAGCCAGGGCGAGCCGATGGCGGCCCTGTCGCGCATGGCCAACCGCGACCACCGCATCGACGTGGGCGACGGGGACACCGTGCTGCTCGCCTCGAGCCTCATCCCCGGCAACGAGAACGCCGTGTACCGCGTCATCAACGGCCTCATGCGCCTGGGTGCCGACGTCGTGCACAAGGGCAACGCCAAGGTGCACGTGTCCGGTCACGCGAGCGCCGGTGAGCTGCTCTACTGCTACAACATCGTCAAGCCGCGCAATGTCATGCCGGTCCACGGCGAGTGGCGCCACCTCGTGGCCAACGCCGAGCTGGCGATCCAGACCGGGGTCGACCCCGACCACGTCGTGCTCGCCGAGGACGGTGTCGTCATCGACCTCGTCGACGGCCGCGCCCGCATCGCCGGCGCCGTGCCCTGTGGGTACGTCTACGTCGACGGCTCGAGCGTCGGCGGCACCACCGAGGAGCTGCTCAAGGACCGCCGCATCCTGCGCGACGAGGGGTTCATCTCGGTCATGGTCGTCGTCGACTCCTCGACCGGCAAGGTCATCGCCGGCCCCGAGATCACCGCCCGCGGCTTCGCCGAGGACGACGAGATCTTCACCCAGGTCAAGCCCAAGATCATCGCCGCGCTCGACGAGGCGACCAGGAAGGGCACGACCGACACCCACCAGCTGCAGCAGGTCGTGCGCCGCGCCGTCGGTGGCTGGGTCGGCGGCAAGATCCGTCGCCGCCCGATGATCATCCCGGTGGTCGTGGCGGCCTAGGAGACGGTGCCCCGGGCGTCCCAGGATTCTCGGGTGACCCGATAAACCTCGCCTTCGCAAGAGTTTGAGACTCTTGCGAAGGCGAGGTTTCTCTTGCTGAGCGAAGGGGGACTGCCGGGTCCCCCCTTCGACCTCACCCGAGGAGGGTCAGAGGGCGCGAAGGGCGCCGAGGAGCCGGTCGATGTGCGCCGGGGTGGTGCCGAGGCCCGCGCTGATCCGCACCGCGGTGTCCTGCTCGTGCTCGGAGAGCAGGTCGTCGACGAGCAGGTGCGCGCAGAACTTGCCGTCGCGCACACCGATGCCGTGGTCGTCGCCGAGGATGCGCGCGACCTCGCTGCTGTCGTGGCCGTCGACCGTGATCGCCGCGACGGGGGCGCCCTCTCCACCGCCGAAGAGCGTGTGGACGCGCACACCCTCGATCCCGGCCAGACCGCTCAGCAGTCGGATGCGCAGGGCCTGCTCGTGGTCGATGATCGCCCGCTCGCGCTCGGCGATGATCTCGCAGGCCCTCGCCAGGGCGATCGCGCCGAGGACGTTGGGGGAGCCGGCCTCGTGCCGGGCCGGACCGCAGGTCCACTCTGTCGTGTCGAGACCGACGCGGGCGGTGGCGCCGCCACCGGCGAGGTAGGGGTCGGCGGCGTCGAGCCAGTCGCTGCGGCCGACGAGCACCCCGGCGCCGAAGGGGGCGTAGATCTTGTGGCCGGAGAAGGCGACCCAGTCGATCCCGAGGGCAGCGATGTCGACCCGACGGTGCGGCGCGACCTGGGCGGCGTCGAGGGCGAAGCGGGCGTCGTGCTCGCGGGCGACCGCGGCCAGGCGCTCGATCGGCCAGTGCTCGCCCGTGACGTTGGACGCGCCCGTGGCGACGACGAGGCGGTGCTCTGCGGGGTGGTTGCGCAGGGCCTGCTCGAGGAGCTCGACGGCCTCGTCGCGGCTGTGCGGCACGGGCAGCCGCAGCGTGTCGCCCCACGGGAGGAGGGCCGCGTGGTGCTCGGAGGCGAAGACGAAGACCTTCGTGCCCGCCGGCAGCGCCCGGGCCAGCAGGTTGAAGGAGTCGGTCGTGTTGCGGGTGAAGACGACCTGGTCGTCCTCACGCGCCCCGACGAAGTCGGCGACGCTCTCGCGAGCCTGCTCGTAGCGCGAGCTGGTCACCCGGGAGGCGAAGCCGGCACCGCGGTGAACGGACGAGTAGGTCACCGCGGCGGTGGCGACCTCCTGCGCGACGGCCTCGAAGGCCGGGGTCGTCGCCCCGTGGTCGAGGTGCGCGTACTCGACGGTCGAGCCGTCGCGGTCGCGGTAGGTCAGGCCCTCCGAGACGAGGCGGGGGAGGTCGGTCGAGGTCTGCTGCACGTGGGACACGGTCATTGGGGATGCTCCTGGTCCGTCAGGGACCCGGGTGTCGACCACGAGTCCGCGCTTGCCGGGCGACAATGGCGTCGCCGGCCAGGTCGTCACCCGGAGCACCCCACCGCGGAGGAGGGTTGCCGACCAGCTAGCCGGGGCTTGTCGCTGGTACTCGTGACCTTGCGGATGACCATATCGGACACCGGTGGGTCCGTGTCGAGAGGAGGCGAGGCGCGTCTCGCCACCTGGGACGTCAGCCGAGGGCGACGGCGATGACCGCTCCGGCGACGAGGTAGGGACCGAAGGCGAGGTGCGTCCCCCGGTCGGCCCGGCGCGCGAGCAGCAGTGCGAGAGCGGCGAGTCCACCGATGACGAAGCCCACCCAGACCCCCACGACGAGGTGCGTCCAGCCGAGCCAGGCGAGCGTCGGCGCGATCGAGACCATGAGCTTGGCGTCGCCCATCCCGATCGAGCGGCCGAAGAGGAGGAAGGCGAGCGCGAGCGTCCCGCCCCCGACGAGCAGGGCCGCGAGCCCAGCCCGCTGCAACGCCTCCCACTCGCCGGTCGCGGCGGAGGCGAGGGTGAGCAGCGCGGCCTGCACGGGGACCAGGGGCAGGGTGATCGCGTTGGGCAGGCGGTGGACGTCGGCGTCCACCGCGGCGAGGACGAGGCCGGCGAGGGCCAGCGAGAGCGGTGCCGCGAGCACCGGCCACGGCAGGTCGGAGAGCCCGCGTGCGATCGCCCACCCGACGGAGGGGGCGACCGGCAGGACCCACAGGTGTCGGGGGAGGGGACCCCCTTCGTCCTCCCGCCGGTAGGTCCCGGTGCGCAGCCAGAGGTACCCGACCACGCCGCCGACGAGCGCCAGGAGGGCGACGATGAGGGTGCGTGCGTCCACGGCGGCGACGCTACTCGGCGGGTGCCGGGGCCGCTCCCCGATCTCCACAGGTTGCCGTTGTTGCGCGTGTGACGCGTGTGTCGGGCGGGGCTTTCGCCTAACCTGCGGAACATGGCCACTCGTCCGTCGACCTCCTCGCGCAGCACCAAGGGCGCCTCGTCGCGCCCCAAGGGCAGCACCCGTCCGTCGGGTCGCACGTCCGCTGCGAAGGGGAAGACCGCCGCCCCGCGCAAGAAGGCCGCGTCCGGCGGTGGTCTCCCGCTGCCGCTGGCCGCGGTCCACAGGACGTGGGTGGGCGTCGCCCACGCCACCGGCGCCGGCGTGCGCCGGATCGGCACGAGTGCCGGCGAGATCGAGCCCGAGCACCGGCGCGACGGGTGGGGCTTCCTGGCCCTCGCGCTGGCCCTGGTCGTCGCGGTCCGCGAGTGGTGGGGCCTGTCGGGCGCCTTCGGTGACGTCGTGCACGCGGTCTTCGCGGGCACCTTCGGCCGGGTGGCGTACGCGCTGCCGATCGTCCTGCTGCTCCTCGGGGTCCGCCTGCTGCGCTCGGCCGGCGAGTCCGCGGCCGACGCTCGCCTGGGCTTCGGCACGGCGGGGCTGCTCTTCGCCGTCTCCGGCCTGACGCACATCTCCAAGGACATCCCGCAGCCGCCGGACGGCGCCGGGCCCATGCGGGACGCGGGCGGCATCGTCGGCTTCCTCGCCGCGGACCCCCTGACCACGGCGGTCACGGAGTGGCCGGCCATCGTCCTGCTGGTCCTCCTCGGCCTCTTCAGCCTCCTCCTGCTCACCGGCACCCCCCTGCACGAGGTGCCGCAGCGCCTGGCCTACGTCCGGGCCGCCTTCACCGGGGAGGTCCCCTCGCACGTCACCAGCGCCGACGTCGCGGCGAAGGGGGACGCTCCCCAGGCCGCGGTCGCGCGGGCCCGGCGTCGGCGCACCTTCGACGACGACGAGAACCTGGGCGAGCGCGACGGCGACACCGCCTTCGACCAGGCCGCGGTGGTCCAGCCCGCGGGGAAGGGACGCAAGCGCAAGGGCGCCGCCGCGCCCGTCGACGCGGTCGACGAGCCGGCCGCGGATGCCGCGGCCACCGACGGTCCCCGCCCGGGGGAGAAGCGGCCGACCAAGAACCCGGTCGTCGCGCCGATCAGGAGTGCGGACAAGCCGGCCCTGGAGCCGCCGCCCACGACCCAGCTGCCGCAGCGGGTCGAGCAGCTGGCCCTGGCCGGCGACGTCACCTACACGCTCCCTGACAGCCAGCACCTCAAGCCCGGCGCACCCCACAAGGAGCGCTCGGCGGCCAACGACAAGGTCGTCGAGTCCCTGACGAGCGTCCTCGACGAGTTCGGCATCGACGCGCAGGTCACCGGGTTCCACCGCGGCCCGACCGTCACCCGGTACGTCGTCGAGCTCGGCCCGGGCGTGAAGGTCGAGCGGGTCACCGCGCTGTCGAAGAACATCGCGTACGCGGTCGCCTCGGCCGACGTGCGCATCCTCAGCCCCATCCCGGGCAAGTCCGCCATCGGCATTGAGATCCCCAATGCCGACAAGGAGATGGTCTGCCTCGGCGACGTGCTGCGGTCCGACGTCGCCCGCAACAACGAGCACCCGATGGTCATGGGCGTCGGCAAGGACGTGGAGGGCGGCTACGTCATCGCCAACCTCGCGAAGATGCCGCACCTCCTCGTCGCCGGCGCCACCGGCTCCGGCAAGAGCTCCTTCGTCAACTCGATGATCACCTCGATCCTCATGCGGGCCACGCCCGACGAGGTGCGGATGGTGCTCGTCGACCCCAAGCGCGTGGAGCTGACGGCTTACGAGGGCATCCCGCACCTCATCACGCCGATCATCACCAACGCCAAGAAGGCGGCGGAGGCCCTGCAGTGGGTCGTGCGCGAGATGGACATGCGCTACGACGACCTCGCGACCTTCGGCTACAAGCACCTCGACGACTACAACAAGGCCGTCAGGGCCGGCAAGGTCGAGCCGATCCCCGGCAGCGAGCGGGTCATCCAGCCCTACCCCTACCTGCTGGTCATCGTCGACGAGCTCGCCGACCTGATGATGGTCGCCCCGCGAGACGTCGAGGACTCGATCGTGCGCATCACCCAGCTCGCGCGCGCGGCCGGCATCCACCTCGTGCTCGCGACCCAGCGACCCTCGGTCGACGTCGTCACCGGCCTCATCAAGGCCAACGTCCCCTCACGGATGGCCTTCGCCACCTCGTCGCTCGCCGACTCGCGCGTCGTGCTCGACCAGCCGGGCGCGGAGAAGCTGCTCGGCCAGGGTGACGCGCTCTTCCTGCCGATGGGCAAGTCCAAGCCGATGCGTGTCCAGGGCGCCTGGGTCACCGAGTCGGAGATCGAGGCCGTCGTCAGCCACGTGACCGGTCAGCTCAAGCCGACCTACCGCGAGGACGTCGCCCCCGAGACGCCCAAGAAGCAGATCGACGAGGACATCGGCGACGACCTCGACGTGCTGCTCCAGGCGACCGAGCTCGTCGTCACGAGCCAGTTCGGCTCGACCTCCATGCTCCAGCGCAAGCTGCGCGTCGGCTTCGCCAAGGCCGGTCGCCTCATGGACCTGCTCGAGTCGCGCGGCGTCGTCGGTCCGTCCGAGGGCTCCAAGGCCCGCGACGTGCTCATCACGCCCGAGGACCTGCCGACCACCCTCGCCCTGATGCGCGGCGAGGAGCCGCCGGCGTCCACCGGGGACGAGGGCGACCCCCACGACGACGAGGACGAGGCCGTCGTCGTCACCGAGGCCGAGGCCGCCGCCGGGGACACCGCGGTCATCGACGTGCGCGAGGGATCACCGGCTGCGCCGCACAACCGCTACCCGACGGACCCCATCGGTACCGAGGTCGTCGAGGAGTGGACCGAGGACGACGACGAGGACGCCTGGTCCATCACCGACCGTCACTGACCGGCCGGCGCAGGAGCGGGGGCAGGATCAGCGGGCCGTCGGCGACGGGCGAGTCTAGGGTTGCCGCATGACGAAGGCCTGGTACGAGCTCGACAGCCGACCGACAGGTGCCCGGTACTGGGCCGCGGTGGTGCGCAAGCAGCCATCCGCTGTCCTCGTCGCGATCCAGCTGTTCGCGATCATCCTGCTGCCGTGGGTCGAGTCCGAACCCTGGGGACGCGTGGTCATCACGTCGTTGTCGCTGTTCGCGGTGACCTTCGGCATCTGGGTCGTGCGCTCCACCCCGGCCCTGACGTGGCTCGCGCTGCTGATCGGCTTTCCCGCCTTCGTCCTCGAGGTCTGGTCCGTCCTCGAACCTGCCGACCACGTCGTCGGCTTCACCGCGCACCTGCTCCTGGCGGTCTTCTACTTCTATGTCGCCTACGGCCTCGTCGCGTACATGTTCGCCGACACCTGGGTGACCAAGGACGAGCTGTTCGCCGTCGGTGCGGCCTTCACCGTGCTCCTCTTCGGCTTCGCCTACCTCTTCGTCGCGATCCAGACCCTCGCGCCGGGGTCCTTCATCGGGCATTCGAACGAGCCGCAGCTGACCTTCCTCGAGCTCTTGTACTACTCGGGAGCCAACCTCACGAGCGTCGGGCTGTCCGACATCACCGCCGTGCGGCCCCACGCCCGCGCGGCCACGATCATCGAGCAGCTGAGCGGCGTGCTCTACGTCGCGATGGTCATCTCGCGTCTGGTCGCTCTCACCGTGATGCGGGCTCGCAGCTGACGGTGTCCGTCGCCCCGCACCGACCACCTAGAGTGGGGGGCATGTCCGTCCCCACCCGTAGCGTCGCCCTCGTCACCCTGGGGTGTACCCGTAACGACGTGGACTCCGAGGAGCTCGCCGGGCGCCTGTCGGCGGAGGGCTGGACCCTCGTCGACGACGCGGCCGAGGCCGACGTCGCCGTCGTCAACACGTGCGGGTTCATCGAGCAGGCCAAGAAGGACTCGATCGACGCGATCCTCGAGGCGAACGACCTGCGTGAGCACGGACGCACGCAGAAGGTCGTGGCGGTCGGCTGCCTCGCCGAGCGCTACGGCAAGGAGCTGGCGGACGAGCTGCCCGAGGCCGACGCGGTCCTCGGCTTCGACTCGTATGCCGACATGTCCAGCCACCTGCGAGCGGTCCTCGACGGGCACGCCCCCGAGGCCCATACCCCGGGCGACCGCCGCAGGCTGCTGCCGATCTCCCCGGTCGAGCGGGACGCGAGCGAGCTCTCCGTGCCGGGTCACGGCGCTGGTGACCTCCCGCGCGCCCGTCTCGACGACAAGCCGTGGGCGCCGCTGAAGATCGCCTCTGGCTGCGACCGGCGCTGCGCCTTCTGCGCCATCCCGGCCTTCCGCGGCGCCTTCGTCTCGCGCCGCCCGAGCGACGTCGTGGCCGAAGGGAGGTGGCTCGCCACCCAGGGCGTGCGTGAGCTCTTCCTCGTGAGCGAGAACTCCACGTCCTACGGCAAGGACCTCGGCGACCTCGACCTCCTCGAGCAGGTCCTGCCCGAGCTGACCACGATCGAGGGCATCGAGCGCGTCCGGGTGTCCTACCTGCAGCCCGCCGAGATCCGCCCCGGCCTGCTGCGGGCGATGGCGAGCACCGAGGGTGTGGTGCCGTGGTACGACATCTCCTTCCAGCACGCCTCCGGTCCGCTGCTGCGGCGGATGCGCCGCTTCGGTGACACCGACTCCTTCCTCGGCCTCATCGAGGGCATCCGTGAGCGCCAGCCCGAGGCCGGCATCCGCTCCAACGTCATCGTCGGGTTCCCCGGGGAGACCGAGGAGGACGTCGCCGAGCTCGAGCGCTTCCTCGTCGGGGCGCGGCTCGACGTGGTCGGGGTCTTCGGGTACTCCGACGAGGACGGCACCGAGGGCGAGCTGCTCACAGACAAGATCGACCCCGATGTCATCGCCACGCGGGTCGACCGCCTCACCCGGCTCGTGGAGGAGCTCACCGCGCAGCGTGCCGAGGAG
The DNA here is from genome assembly GCF_039636765.1 of Janibacter terrae. Classification (NCBI taxonomy): domain Bacteria; kingdom Bacillati; phylum Actinomycetota; class Actinomycetes; order Micrococcales; family Intrasporangiaceae; genus Janibacter; species Janibacter terrae. Next base: position 2,693,391 of record NZ_CP144167.1, on the reverse strand, counting down.
CGCATCGGCCAGGTCGTCGAGGTGCTCGTCGAGGACGTCGACGAGGAGAGCGGTGAGGTGAGCGGCCGCGCCGCGCACCAGGGCCCCGACGTCGACGGCGTCACGCTGCTGACCGGTGCGCTCGAGGGTGTCGAGATCGGCGCCTTCGTCGCTGCCGAGGTGGTCGGCACCGAGGGCATCGACCTCGTCGCGGAGGTCCTGGCGTGAGCCAGGACCATCCCACCCCGGAGGCACCGGAGGGCATCTCGATGCCGATCCCGGAGCCGAGCCCGTGGAACCTCCCCAATGCGCTGACCGTCCTGCGGATCCTGCTCGTCCCCGTCTTCGTCTGGCTCGTGCTGCGTGACGGCGGCGACGACCCGGCGACGCGCTGGTGGGCCTGGGGCGTCTTCGCCGTCGCGATCATCACCGACCGCGTCGACGGTGACCTGGCCCGGGCCAAGGGGCTGGTGACGACCTTCGGCAAGGTCGCCGACCCGATCGCCGACAAGGCACTGACGGGCGCCGGCCTCATCACGCTGTCGATGATCGGCGAGATCCCCTGGTGGATCACGGTCGTCATCATCGCCCGCGAGCTCGGCATCACGCTCCTGCGCTTCTGGGTCATCCGGCACGGGGTCATGCCGGCCAGCCGTGGCGGCAAGGTCAAGACCTTCCTCCAGGCACTGGCGATCGGGCTCTTCGTCATCCCGCTGAGCAGCCTGCCCGTCGAGTGGCTGTGGCGGGGGATCGCCTGGCTCATCCTCGTCGCCGCGCTCGTCGTGACGATCGCGACTGCGATCGACTACGTCATGAAGGCCCTGACCCTGCGGACCACGAGCGATCGCGCCCGGATGAAGCGCGCCCGTCGGGCCAGTGGCGGCCGCTGACGGCTCGCCGGCGGGTGCCGCCGGGCTGCTGGCCTCCCTTCGCGCCGTCGGGTGGTCCCTCGGCACCGCCGAGTCCCTGACGGGTGGTCGGCTCGCGGCGACGATCGTCGACGTCCCCGGGGCCTCCGCGGTCTTCCGCGGATCCGTCGTCGCCTACGACCCAGCGGTCAAGATCGAGGTCCTCGGCGTCGACCGCGAGCTGGTCGCCCGGGTCGGGACGGTCGACGAGGAGGTCGCGACGCAGATGGCGAAGGGGGCCGCCCGCGTCCTCGGCGTCGACGTCGCCATCGCGACGACCGGGGTCGCCGGCCCCGGGCCGAGCGAGGGACACCCCGCCGGGACGGTCTGGCTGGCGTGCCTGACCCCCGACGGATTACGGACGCGACGCCTGGCGTTGACGGGGGATCGGGACGCCGTGCGGTCCGGGGCGGTGGAGGCGGCACTGGACCTCGCCGTGCGGGACTCACCCTGACCGTTGTCGGGGTGGCGGGGTACGGTTGGAACCAGTAGATGCGAGGTAGGAGGTGAGCGCGATGGTGCTGCTGCGTGAGGAGCTCGGGGACGTGCTGCGCGATGCGCGCCGTGCCCAGGGCCGGACCCTGCGCGACATCTCCGCCAAGGCCTCCGTCTCCCTCGGCTACCTCAGCGAGATCGAGCGCGGGGAGAAGGAGGCGAGCTCGGAGCTGCTCGCCTCGATCTGCACCGCCCTCGAGATGCCGATGTCGCTCGTCTTCACCGAGATCGCCCAGCGGGCCGACCGCGCCGAGCGCGCCTCGGCTCCGGTGACCCTGCCGGTCGCCAACCGGTCCGAGGACGTCGTCTCCGCGGCCTGATCGGCTCGGCCTCAGGGCCGTGGCCGTCGGCGGGAGCCGAGCGGCCCCTGCGGTCGGCCGTCGTCCGTCGGCCCCACCCCTCCCTGGCACCCCGGGCAGGAGAAGAAGACCCGGTCCGGCCCCTGGCGCCCGAGAGGGGCGACCCGCACGGTCTGGCCGCAGCGTCGACAGGGGCGACCCGACCGTCCGTGCACCCACGCCCGCTGGTCGGCGCGCAGGATGCCGGTGGCCGACTGGACCGCGTGCTCCCGGCCGCGCAGCATGAGCTCGTGCAGGCGGGCGAGCAGGGCGGTGACCTCGTCGTCGCCCAGGTCCGCCGCCGGACGCCACGGGTGCAGCCGCTGGACGAAGAGCCCCTCGCTCGCCCAGAAGGTCCCCACGCCGGCGAGGACGCGCTGGTCGAGCAGCGCCGCGGCGACCGAGACCTGCTCCGGCTGCTCGCTGATCCGTCGGGCGACCAGGTCGGGGTCCCAGTCGTCCCCGAGGATGTCGGGTCCGAGGTGCCCGACGAGCCGGTGCTCCTCGTCACGCCGCACGACGTCGAGCTCACCGAGCCGCAGCCCGAGCGTCGTCCAGTCGTCGTTGCCGATGGCCGCGCGCAGGTCAGGGCGGCGAAGGGAGCGCCTCGCCGCCTCGGACCCCGCCGCCTCGACCCGCCAGGATCCCTCCATCCGCAGGTGCGTGTGCAGGGTCCAGCCCGAGTCGAAGCGGTGGAGCAGGTGCTTGCCCCGGGGCACGACCTCGTCGACGACCGCCCCGCGCAAGGGCGCCTCGTCGACCTCACCCCACCGGATGTCGACGAGCAGCGCGCGCCGGCCCGCGAGGGCAGCGTGCAGCCGCTGTGCCGTCCGCCAGACGGTGTCGCCCTCGGGCACGGTCAGCCCCGCCCGCTCGGCCGCAGCCGCAGGCCCCGCGGCGTCATCGTGAACCCGGCGTCGGTGAGGGCCCGCGCGAGCGGGTCCTGCGACCCGAGCACGGGAGCGCCGTCGGCCCGCTGCACCGTGAGGCGGCCGAGCGCGCCCCGGTGCACCGCGTCGGCGAGCCCGCGCGCGGCCAGGGCGAGGGACTCCTCGTCGCTCTCCCAGGACAGCAGCGTGCGCCCGCCGCGCTCGACGTAGAGGACGAGCTGCCCGTCCACCGCGACGACGAGTGCCCCCGCCTTGCGGCCGGGCTGGTGCCCGGAGTCCCGCTCGGGCCAGCGCAGCGCCGCTCCCCACGGGTTGGCAGGGTCGGTCGCCGCGAGCACGACCGGCCCCTCGGGAGCGCGGGTCGAGCGCACCTCGTCCACGGCGCCCGGCACCGCGAACTGCGAGGCCCCCAGCCCCTCGATGAAGTAGCCGCGCCGCACCTGGCCGGCCTCCTCGGCGGCCCCGAGCACGCGGTGGATCGCCGCGAAGCCGCCGGTGACCTCCTCGGCGACGACGGCGCCGCGCGTGACGACGCCGTGCCGGTCGAGCAAGCCCTCGGCGGCCGCGTGGATGCGCGTCGTCGGGTCGCTCTCGGCGATCGGCAACGCAGACCACCGGCCGGCGGCGCGCGAGGGCCCGCTGCGCTGAGGCAGGGCGGCACGGCCCAGCCGCGGCCGACCGCCGTACCGGCCCCGAGGGGTCGGCCGGCGCTGCGCCTTGTGCGCGGTGCGTCCACCGGCGAGCAGACCCCGGACCGGGGCAAGCGTGTCGCCGGTGACCAGCCCGCGGTGGGCGAGCGACCACAGCGTGTCGGCGAGCTCCTCGTCGTCGATCCGCTCCTCGTCCTCCGCCCGGCTGCGGGCGAGGGCGTCGGAGAGGTCGCGGAAGAAGTAGGCGCCTCCGCCGGCCAGCGCCGCGTGGACCCGCTCCTCGACATCGCCCAGACCGGACGCGTCGGGGACCGGGAGCGTCGTGTCGGCGCCGTCGGCGAGGTGCAGGCTGATCCACGCGTCGTCACCGGGGAGGCTGCCGTGGCCGGCCCAGAGCACCTGACCGGTCGCCATGAGGTCGTCGAGGATCGGCCCGACCGTGTCGTCGACGCGCGCGGGCAGGACGAGCGACTCGAGCGCGCTGGCCGGGACCGGGACCCCGCTCAGCTGCTCGACGACCCGCAGCACGCCGTCACGTCCGCGCATGCGACGCCCGACGCCCTGCCACGCCGGCAGGAAGCGTGCGTACTGCCGCGGCTCGACCGGTTCGACCTCGTGCCTCAGGGCGGCCAGCGATCGGCGCCGCAGGGTCCGCAGCACCTCGGCGTCGCAGAACTCGCCGCCCCGGCCGCCGCACTCGACGGGCAGCAGGTCGCCCTCGACGAGCCGGCCGGTCTGGACGAGGCGCCGCAGGGCGTCGGTGGCGACCGCGCGGCCGATGCCGTAGTGGGTCGCGAGGTCGGCCGCCGCGAAGGGGACGTGGGTGCGGGCATATCGTGCGACGAGGTCACCGAGCGGGTCGCTCGTCGGCTGGAGCATCGAGTCGGCGAGCCCCGGCGGCAGGCTGACGCCCAGGGCGTCGCGCAGGCGGGCGGCGTCCTCGGTGCTCGCCCAGCGGTCCTCGCCGGCGACGCGCACGGGGATGACCTGGCGGCCGCGCTCGAGCTCGGCGAGGGCGGCGCGGACGTCCTCCTCGTCGAGCCGGCTGCGTCGGTCGAGCTCGGCCACGGAGAGCGGGCCGAGCACCCGCAGCAGGTCCAGCAGGTCCTCGCCGTCGCGGGCCGCGCGCTCCGGGGTGAGGCTCTGCAGCTCGGCGGCGGTGCGCTCCACCGCGGCCGGGTCGAGGAGGTCGGACAGTGCGAGCTGCTCGCCGCGCCCGAGGAGGTCGGCGAGCAGGCTGGGGTCGAGCGTCAGGGCCGCGGCGCGCCGCTCGGCGAGGGGGGAGTCCCCTTCGTAGAGGAACTGGGCGACGTAGCCGAACATCAGTGACGCGGCGAAGGGGGAGGGCCGTGGGCTCTCGACGTCGACGAGCGTCACCCGGCGCCCGGCGATGTGCGTCATGAGCTCCGTCAGCGCCGGCACGTCGAAGACGTCCTGGAGGCACTCGCGCACGGCCTCGAGCACGATCGGGAAGTCGGAGTGACCGCTCGCGACCTCGAGCAGCGCCGCGGCCCGCTGCCGCTGCTGCCACAGCGGCTGACGTCGGTCGGGCCGGCGCCGGGGGAGCAGCAGAGCCCGGGCGGCGCACTCGCGGAAGCGCGCGGCGAAGAGCGCCGAGCCACCGATCTCCTCGGTGACCGCCCGCTCGACGTCGGCCGGGTCGAGGGTGATGAGGTCGAGGACCTGGGTGCTCACGGCGCCGGAGTCCGGCGCTGCGTCGAGCTCGATGTCCGGGAGACGCAGGACGATCCCGTCGTCCCCGTGCATCGCCTGCACGTCGATGCCGAAGCGCTCCCGCATGCGCCCGGAGATCGCGAGCGCCCACGGCGCGTGAACCTGCGCGCCGAAGGGGGAGTGCAGCGCCACCCGCCAGTCGCCGATCTCGTCGCGGAAGCGCTCGACGACGATCGTGCGGTCGTCGGGCAGGTGACCGGTGGCGGTGCGCTGCTCGTCGAGGTAGGCGAGCAGGTTGTCGCGGGCCCACTCGTCGAGGCCGGCCTGCGCGAGGCGGGCGTGCGCCCCCTTCGCGTCGAGCCCGCCGACCTCCCGGAGGAAGCCACCGACGGCGGCGCCGAGCTCCGCCGGGCGCCCGAGCTGGTCGCCGTGCCAGAAGGGCAGCTTGCCCGGCTGCCCGGGAGCGGGCGTGACGAGGACCTGGTCGTGGGTGATGTCCTCGATGCGCCAGCTGCTCGTGCCGAGGGTGAAGACGTCGCCGACGCGCGACTCGTAGACCATCTCCTCGTCGAGCTCGCCGACCCGTCGGCCGGGGCCGTCGCCGGACGCGAGGAAGACGCCGTAGAGGCCGCGGTCGGGGATCGTGCCCCCACTCGTCACCGCCAGTCGCTGCGCCCCGCGCCGCCCGACGATGGTGCCGGCGACCCGGTCCCACGTGATCCGTGGCCGCAGCTCGGCGAAGTCCTCGGACGGGTAGCGCCCGGCGAGCATGTCGAGCGTCGCGTGCAGCAGCGTCGCCGGCAAGGAGGCGAAGGGGGCCGCCCGCCGCACGAGCGCCTCCACCTCGGTGACCTGCCAGTCGTCGAGCGCGCACATCGCGACGACCTGCTGGGCGAGGACGTCGAGCGGGTTGGCGGGGACGTGCAGGGCCTCGATCTCGCCGGCGCGCATGCGCTCGACGACGACGGCGGACTGGACGAGGTCCCCGCGGAACTTCGGCAGGACGACACCGTGGCTCACGGCGCCGACCTGGTGGCCGGCGCGGCCGACGCGCTGGAGGCCGGAGGCGACCGAGGGCGGGGACTCGATCTGGACGACGAGGTCGATCGCGCCCATGTCGATGCCGAGCTCGAGGCTGCTCGTGGCGACGACGCAGGGCAGGCGGCCGGCCTTGAGGTCCTCCTCGATGAGCGAGCGCTGCTCCTTGCTCACCGAGCCGTGGTGGGCGCGGGCCAGGATGGTCTCCTGCCCCACCCGCTCGGAGTGGATCTCGTTGAGCCGCCCGGTGAGCCGCTCACCGAGTCTGCGGCTGTTGACGAAGACGAGGGTCGAGCGGTGCTGCTCGACGAGGTCGACGACCCGCTCCTCGACGTGCGGCCAGATCGACGCCCGGCGCTCCTCGCCGGCCGCAGCACCGGAGAGGTCGCCCGTCGGCTCCCCGAGGTCGGTGAGGTCGGCGACGGGGACGACGACGTCGAGCTGCCACTGCTTCGTCGACTCGGGCTGGACGATCTCGACGGGACGGCCGCCGGCGAGGAAGCGGGCGACCTCGTCGACCGGGCGCACGGTCGCGGACAGGCCGATGCGCTGGGCGGGGGACTCGAGGAGGGCGTCGAGGCGCTCGAGCGAGAGGGCGAGGTGGGCGCCGCGCTTGGTCCCGGCGAGCGCGTGGATCTCGTCGATGATGATCGTGTCGACCCCGCGCAGGGCGTCGCGGACCCCCGAGGTGAGCATGAGGAAGAGCGACTCGGGCGTCGTGATGAGCACGTCGGTCGGCGCCTTGGCGAAGGCGCGGCGCTCGTTCGCCGGGGTGTCACCCGAGCGGACGGACACGGAGACCTGCGGCGCCGGCAGTCCCAGCCGGTCGGCGGCGTGGCCGATGCCGACGAGCGGGGCGCGCAGGTTGCGCTCGACGTCGACCGCCAGGGCCTTGAGCGGGGAGATGTAGAGCACCCGGCAGCGCGCCTGCGGGTCCTCCGGTCGCGGCGTGGAGGCGAGCCGGTCGAGCGCCGAGAGGAAGGCCGACAGTGTCTTGCCCGACCCGGTCGGGGCGACGACGAGAGCGTGGCTGCCACCGCTGATCGCGCTCCACGCCCCGGTCTGGGCCTCCGTGGGCGCGGCGAAGCTGTCGCGGAACCATGCCGCGGTCGCGGGGGAGAAGCTCTCGAGGATGTCGTTGGTCATCGCAGGGACAGCCTGCCACCGACCACCGACAGCTCAGCGCTGGAGCAGCTCCAGCACCTGGTCGACCTTGCCCCCGAGCGAGTCGACCTTGCCCCCGAGCGAGTCGACCTTGCCCTCGAGCGAGTCGACCTTGCCCTCGAGCGAGTCGACCTTGCCCTCGAGCGAGGTCATCCGCGTCTCGATCGATGACATGCGCTCGCCCAGTGCCCCGACGTCCTCGGTCAGCTCGTTGAACCGGTTGGTGTGTCGTCCCTGGGTGTTGTGGATGTCAGCGATCATCGTGTAGATCGCCGAGATGTCGTTCTCGTGCTGCCGCACCTTGCGCTCGATGTCCGCCGCCGTCATCCCTCCACGATAGGCGTCCCGGCGCGACACGCCGAGGGCCCGTCGCACATCTGTGGACAACCGTCAGCTGGTCGTCACCCGCTCCCGCGCCAGCATCGCCCCGACCCTGACCCACCCGACGGTCAGTCCGACGACCAGCACCACCACGACGAGTGCCTCGATCGGTCGGGTCACGACGAAGGTCGGGATCGCGCGGTCCGGCACGGCCACCGCGCCGACGAAGGCGGCGCACAGCCCGAGCCAGCTGCCGCGCATGTTGCCCCTGTGCGCGGCGATGTTGCCCCGTCGCGCCTGGACCACCCCGAGGGTGACGGTGACGAGGGTGACGGTCGAGAGGATGTGCAGCAGGGACAGCTCACCCGTGGCGGATGTCGCGGATCCAGTACGAGCTGAGCGCGACCCAGATCATCAGCCCCGCCCAGACCCGGCCGAGGAGGACGTGACGGGCGTCCCCCTTCGTCGGCCGGAAGAGCTGGTAGCCGCCGAGCGGCAGGGCCACGAGCGCGGCGAGCAGGTGGGCGACGAGCAGCGGGGTCATGGTGACTCCTCGAGGAGGGCGGTGAGCCGGCGCACGTCGCGGGCCAGGGCCTCGGGGCTGCGTCCGATGGCGCGGACGGCGTCGTCGAAGTCCCGGCCGAGGCTCGTGCCGGCGCGGTCCAGCAGCGCGCGACCAGCCTCGGTGAGCGCCAGGGTGCGGCGGTTGCCGGATCCGGGCATCCGGGCGATGTCGATCCAGCCGTGCTCGCCCAGCCCGGTGGTCGTGCGGCTGGCGGAAGCCTCGCTCAGCCCGAGCCTCGCGGCGAGGTCACGCTGGGTCAGCCCCGGGGCGTCGCCGACCACGAGCAGGGCGAGGTAGCGCGCGTACGTCAGTCCGAAGGGGGCCAGACGCACCTCCGCGGACCGGTCGAGGGCCTTGACGAGGAGGTGGAGGTCATGGGCGAGCGTGCTCATGACCTACATACTTGCAGCAGTAAGTTACGCCCGCAAGTATCAGGGGGTGACCTCGTCGCGCAGCCCGTGGACGAGCAGCGCCAGCGCCGCCGTGTAGGTCGAGAGGATCACGCCGGATGAGATCGCCTGTGCCCGAGGGGACGTCGCGAACCGCTGCCCGACGATGATCGCGGCGTCGGAGACGAGGAAGAGCGCCCCGCCGAGGGCCACGGCCCGCCCGGTGCGTGCGCGGCCACCGTCGCCCAAGGCCAGCGCCGACATCGAGCCGAGCAGGAGACCGTAGCCCGTGAGCACCGCGTCGGGAGCCCCTCCGTCGGAGTCGAGGACGGCGAGCCCAGCCAGGGTGGTCGCCGCGACGCCCACCGGCACCCGTCGGGGCCGTGCGCCGTCCCGCACGAGCAGGGCGACGAGGCCGGCCTGCTGCACGGCGAAGGCGCTCGCGCCCCGCCGCATCATCGCCCGTGACAGCTCGCCCTCGGTCCGGCTCGAGCGGTACATGTACCAGTCCCCGACGGTGGAGCCGACGAGCGCGATGAGCAGGGTGCCGGTGCGGCGGGGGCTGCGCCCGGACCGGGTCGAGAGCACCCCGGCTGCGAGCGTCGGGGCGAGCGCCAGCTTGCTCACGAGGTGGGCGCGGTCGCGACCGAGCACGTCGGCCGCGGTCGTCGCCACGGCGAGCGGGAGGTAGCCGAGCAGGTCGGGCCTCACGAGGACTCCGGCTGCTGCTGGGTGATGCAGTGGATGCCGCCACCGCGGTCGAAGAGCGGGCGGGCATCGACGCCGACGACCTCGCGGCCCGGGTAGACCTCGCGCAGGATCTCGAGCGCCCGCTCGTCGTGCGGGTCGTCGAAGACGCAGGCCACGACCCCGCCGTTGCACACCAGGTGGTTGACGTAGGACCAGTCGACCGGTCCCTCGTCGTCCGTGAGCGTCCGGGGCGCAGGGATGCGCGTGACCTCCAGCCGGCGTCCGGCGGAGTCGGTCGCCGCGAGCAGCGCCTGCTCGATCTCGCGGCTCACCGCGTGGTCCGGGTGCGACTCGTCCTCCTGCCAGTGCAGCAGCACGTGCCCCGGTTCGGTGAAGGTCGCGACGATGTCGACGTGCCCGCGCGTCCCGAGCTCGTCGTAGTCGCGCGTCAGGCCCCGCGACAGCCAGATGAAGGTGTCCACGCCGAGCAGCCGGCCGACCTCGGCCTCGATGTCCCCCTTCGTCGCCCCCGGGTTGCGACCCGGGTCGAGCTGCACGGTCTCGGTGAGCAGGACGGTGCCCTCCCCGTCCACGTGCAGCCCGCCCCCTTCGTTCACGATCGACGAAGGGAGGTGGTGCGCGCCCGCGGCGTCGGCCACCTGCGCGGCGATCCGGGCGTCGAGGTCCCACGTCGCCCAGTCCTGCCCGCCCCACCCGTTGAAGACCCAGTCCACGCCACCGAGCTCGCCGTCGGGGGAGAGGACGAAGCTCGGCCCGATGTCGCGCATCCACGCGTCGTCGAGGTCGGCGATGACGATGTCGATGGGGTGCGCGGTGTCGTTGCGCAGGTACTCGCGGCACAGGTGGATGTCGCTCGGCGACACGACCATCGTCACCGGCTCGAAGCCGGCCACCGCCCGCGCGACCGCGGCCCACGTCCGCCGGGCGCGCTCCACCTCGTCGGGGGTGTCGCCCAGGGTGTAGCCGTTGCTCGGCCACGCCATCCACGTGCGCTCGTGCTCGGTCCACTCGGCGGGCATCCGCCACGGGATCGTCTCGCCCATCGGGCGACCTCCTTGGTCGTCGTGGCTGCAGTATGCCGCGCCGCACCGACGGCCGCCGGACACACCTACACTCGCCGGGTGCGCCTGAGTCACTTCTGGACCCTCATGGAGGACGAGTTCGGGGAGGGGTATGCCCACACCCTCGCCCGCGGGCACGTCGTCCAGGCGCTCGGTGACCGCACGGTCGAGCGCGCGCTCGCCGACGGTGAGCCGCCCCGCCGGGTGTGGGAGAGCCTGTGCGAGGACCTGTCTATCCCGCCCCACCGCCGCCTCGGGCTCGACCGGGAGCCGATGGAGGTCCCGCCGGAGATCGCGAACGAGAGGCCGGAGTGAGCGTGCTGCTGAGCGCGCGCGGCCTGACCAAGACCTTCGGTGACTTCACGGCCGTCGACGGCATCGACATCGAGGTGCGGCGGGGGGAGTCCTTCGGGTTCCTCGGTCCCAACGGCGCCGGCAAGTCCTCGACGATGAAGATGGTCGCCGCCACCTCTCCGCCGAGCGCCGGCGAGCTGCGCATCCTCGGCCTCGACCCGGTGACCAACGGCGCCGCGATCCGGGCCCGCCTGGGCAACTGCCCGCAGCAGGACAACCTCGACGAGGAGATCACCGTCGAGGAGAACCTCTACGTCTACGGGCGCTACTTCGGGTTGCCGCGCCGGGTGATCCGCGAGCGGATCGACGAGCTGCTCGACTTCGCCCAGCTCACCGAGCGGCGCAAGGACAAGGTCGAGCCCCTGTCGGGTGGCATGAAGCGACGCCTGACCATCGCCCGCTCGCTCATCAACGAGCCGGAGATCCTGCTCCTCGACGAGCCGACGACCGGTCTGGACCCCCAGGCGCGGCACGTCCTGTGGGACAAGCTCTTCCGGCTCAAGCGCCAGGGCGTCACGCTCATCATCACGACGCACTACATGGACGAGGCCGAGCAGCTGTGCGACCGGCTCGTCGTCATGGACCGCGGTCGCATCGTCGCCGAGGGCTCTCCGCGCTCGCTCATCGGGTCCTACTCGACGCGCGAGGTGCTCGAGCTGCGCCTGCCGCTGGACGAGCAGGCGGACCACGCCGACGCGGCGCACCTCGTCGAGGGCGTCGGCGAGCGCGTCGAGGCACTGCCGGACCGCCTCCTCGTCTACACCGACCACGGTGACGCGGCCCTCGAGGCCGTCCACGACCGCGGCCTGCAGCCGCTCAGCGCGATCGTGCGCCGCTCCACGCTCGAGGACGTCTTCCTCCACCTCACCGGCCGCACCCTCGTCGACTGATGCTCGGCCGCGTCGGCGCCGTCGCGGGGTACTTCCTCGTCGTCTACCGGCGCACCTGGATGGGCTCGCTCTTCTCGCGCTTCGTCTCGCCGCTGCTCTTCCTGCTCGCGATCGGGCTCGGCCTCGGATCCCTCGTGGACGCGTCGTCCGGGGGAGTGGACGGCGTCTCCTACCTGCTCTTCGTCGCGCCGGGCATGGTCGCGGTGCAGGCGATGATGACGGCGGTCGGTGAGTCGACCTACCCCGTCTACGGGCTCTTCACGTGGAACCGCATGTACCACTCGATGCTCGCCACGCCCCTCACGGTGAGCGACCTGCTCCTCGGGCACCTGACGGTCATCGCCGTGCAGGGTGGCCTCGCTGCGGCGGCCTTCGTCCTCGTCGCCTCGTTCTTCGGCAGCTTCGCGTCCTGGTGGGTCCTGCTCGCGGTGCCCATCGGGGTCCTCGTGACCCTCGCCTTCGCCGTCCCGCTCTTCGGCTTCACCGCCCGGGCGAAGGGGGACTCCTCCTTCAACATCGTCTACCGCCTCGTCATCACCCCGCTCATGCTCTTCTCGGGCGTCTTCTTCCCGGTCGACCGCCTCCCCTTCGTCCTCGAGATCCTGGCCTGGGCTACCCCGCTGTGGCACGGGGTCGAGCTGGTGCGCTCGTCCGCCCACGGGAGCTTCGCCCCCTTCGACCTCGTGCACCTGCTCGTGCTGCTCGCCTTCGTCGCCCTCGGGTGGGTCTACGCCCGGTCCGGCATGACCCGGCGGTTGGTGACATGACGACCGGTGTCCTCACGCCCGGCCTGGCCATGTGGCGCGCCGTCGTGGAGCGCAACGTCGTGACCTTCCGACGGCAGTGGATCGCCTTCGTCACCGGCTTCGCCGAGCCGGTCTTCTACCTCTTCTCGCTCGGCATCGGCGTCGGGTCGCTCGTCCCCTTCGTCATGACCGACGGCGGGACACAGGTCTCCTACGCGGCCTTCGTCGCCCCGGCGATGCTCGCCAGCTCGGCGATGAACGGCGCGGTCATGGACTCGACCTTCAACGTCTTCTTCAAGCTCAGGTACGCGCGGATCTACGACGCGATGCTCGCGACCCCTCTCGGGCCGCGGGACATCGCCGTCGGGGAGGTCGTCTGGAGCCTCGTCCGCGGCGGGGTCTACGCACTCGTCTTCTACCTCGTGGCGCTCGCGGTGGGCGTCGTCGAGTCCTGGTGGTCGGTGCTCGCGGTGCCGGCGGCGGTCTTCATCGGCCTCGCGTTCTCCGCGGTCGGCATGTACGCGACGACCTTCATGCGTTCCTGGGTCGACTTCGACTGGGTCATGCTCGTCATCCAGCCGCTCTTCCTGCTCTCGGCGACCTTCTTCCCGCTCGCGACCTACCCGGGCTGGGCGCAGCCGGTCGTCATGGCTACCCCGCTCTACCACGGCGTCGCGCTCGAGCGCGGCCTCATGCTCGGCGAGGTGGGGTGGGGCCTGCTCTGGCACGTCGCCTACCTGCTCGTGCTGGGCGTGGTCGGCATCTGGGCCACCTCCCGCCGCATCGAGACCCTCCTGCGCGCCTAGGAGCGAAGGGGTCACGCCAGACCGAGCTCCGCGGCCTCCTCCCACAGCTCCTCGCGCACGCGGGGGTGGGCGGCCTGCTCGATGAGCGCCCGGGCCTGGTCCCGCTCGGAGTGGCCGAAGAGCGGGGCGGTGCCCTGCTCGGTGACGATCGCGGTGGCCTGGAAGGAGGTCACCGGCTCGTCGACGAGCGGCACGATCGTGCTGACGTCGGCGCGCGGGTGCCACGAGCGCAGCGCGAGGAAGGCCTGCCCGCCGGGGGAGTGCAGCGCGCCGACGATGAAGTCGGTCTGCCCGCCGAAGCCGCTGTGGATGCGGGCGCCGAGCCGGGAGGCGTTGGCCTGCCCGAAGAGGTCGACCTGGAGCGCCGTGTTGATCGAGGTCATCGAGCGCTGCCGCGCGATGAGCCCGGGGTCGTTGGTGCGCTCGGTGCGGGCCATCTGCACCCGTGGGTTGCCGTCGACCCAGGCGTAGAGCTCGGGGGAGCCGAAGATGAAGGACGTGGTGAGGGGGTGGTCCGGGTCGAGTGCGCCGGCCGCGTCGAGGGCCAGCACGCCGTCGGAGAACATCTCCGTCCACAGCCGCAGCTCGCGGTGCTCGGTGAGCGCGGCGAGCGCCGCGTCGGGGACGGCCCCGATGCCCATCTGCAGGGTGGCGCCGTCGGGGACCATCGCGGCGACGCGGCGGCCGATGGCGCTCGTCTCCTCCCCGAGGGGCGCACCGGCGGTGGGCGAAGGGAGCGGCTCGCTCACCTCGACCGCGAGGTCGACGTGGTCGAGCGGGACCCGCGCGTCACCGTGGGTGTAGGGCATCCGGTCGTTGACCATCGCGACGACGAGCCCGCCGCGCTCGCGGCAGGCCTCGATGGCGCCGGGCAGGAGGTTGACCTCGAGGCCGAGGGAGAGGTGCCCCTCGCGCGGAGGAGCGCAGTGCACGAGGACGCAGTCGACGGGGAGCCGGTCGCGGTAGAGGACCGGGACGAGCGAGAGGCGGCTCGGCACGTACCGCAGCCCGGCGCGGCGCCGCTGCCCGGGCCCGACGAAGCTCGTCTCGAGCGTCACGCCCGCGCGGTCGGGGAGGCCGGCCGGGCCGTTGAGCATGTTGAGCGTGTAGGTCTCGAGGGTCGCGTCGAGCAGGTGCACGAGCGCCCACGGGACGCTGTGGTTGCCGGAGACGACGACCCGCGGGTCGTCGGGCAGGGCGGTCAGGGCGCGGGCGAGGGCCTCGGGGGTGACGGTCTGCACGTCCTCATCCTGTCGTGACGGCGTGTCGGCGCGCCACCTCCCACCCTCGAACACCTGTACGGGTAACGTCGTCCACAGGTGCCCATCCGGCAGCCGCGGTGTCCACAGCCCCACGGCAGCTGCGGACGGTTGTCGGTGGTGGCTCCTAGCGTCTGACCAGACAGCACGAGACGTCCGACTGTGTGGGAACTGGTCGCCGGTGGACGCGCCCGACACGATGACAAGGAAGGTGTGGCATGGCTGAGGTCACCGCCATCGACAGCAAGCTCCACGAGCAGAAGCTCAAGTCCCTCGACAACGTCATGGGGCAGATCGAGAAGGCCCACGGCAAGGGCGCGGTGATGCGCCTGGGCGACGACGTGCGCCCCCCGATCGCGGTCATCCCGACCGGCGCGATCGCCCTGGACGTCGCCCTCGGCATCGGCGGCCTGCCCCGTGGCCGAGTCGTCGAGATCTACGGCCCGGAGTCCTCCGGAAAGACGACGGTCGCCCTGCACGCGGTCGCCAACGCCCAGCGAGGTGGGGGCATCGCGGCGTTCATCGACGCCGAGCACGCCCTCGACCCCGAGTACGCCAAGAAGCTGGGTGTCGACACCGACGCCCTCCTCGTCAGCCAGCCGGACACCGGTGAGCAGGCGCTCGAGATCGCCGACATGCTCATCCGCTCCGGCGCGCTCGACGTCATCGTCATCGACTCCGTCGCGGCGCTCGTGCCCCGCGCCGAGATCGAGGGCGAGATGGGTGACAGCCACGTCGGTCTGCAGGCCCGTCTCATGAGCCAGGCGCTGCGCAAGATCACCGGCGCGCTCAACACCTCCGGCACGACCGCGATCTTCATCAACCAGCTCCGCGAGAAGATCGGCGTCATGTTCGGCTCGCCCGAGACCACCACGGGTGGCAAGGCGCTGAAGTTCTACGCCTCCGTCCGCCTGGACGTGCGCCGCATCGAGACCCTCAAGGACGGCACCGACCCGGTCGGCAACCGCACCCGGGTCAAGGTCGTGAAGAACAAGGTCTCCCCGCCCTTCAAGCAGGCGGAGTTCGACATCCTCTACGGCCAGGGCATCTCCCGCGAGGGCGGCCTGATCGACATGGGCGTCGAGCACGGCTTCGTCCGCAAGGCCGGAGCCTGGTACACGTACGAGGGCGACCAGCTGGGTCAGGGCAAGGAAAATGCCCGCAAGTTCCTCAAGGACAACCCGCAGCTCGGCGAGGAGATCGAGGCCAAGATCAAGACCAAGCTCGGCATCGGGGTCGTTCCCGTCGAGGAGGCCGACGAGCCGGCCGAGGTCCCGGTCGACTTCTGAGCCGCGACATGAGCACTGACGAGGGAGCCGCCGCGCGCACGCTCGAGGGCCTGCGTGCGGCGGTCTCCGCCGTCGAGCGCGGTGCCGCCCCGCCGCCGGACCCCGCGGGCCGGGAGAGCGACTCCGACGCCGACCCGTACGCGGTGGCCCGCGCCGTCGTCCTGCGCCTGCTGACCGGTTCGCCCAAGTCGCGCGCCGAGCTGGAGAAGGCCTTGCGCCGCAAGGGCTGCCCCGACGACGTCGCGGCGGATGTGCTCGATCGCTTCGAGCAGGTGGGCCTCGTCGACGACGAGGCCTACGCCCAGGCCTTCGTGCGCTCCAAGCAGGCCGGTCGCGGTCTGGCGAAGCGCGCGCTCTCCCACGAGCTGCGCAGGAAGGGGGTCGACGACGAGCTCGCCCAGGCGGTGCTCGACGAGGTCGACCCGGAGGACGAGCGGGCCCGCGCCCATGAGCTCGTCGCGAAGAAGCTGCGCTCCATGCACGGCCTGGACCGCACCGTGCAGGCTCGGCGCCTCGCCGGGATGCTCGCCCGCAAGGGCTACGGCAGCGAGGTCGCGCGCCTGGTCATCAACGAGGCGCTCGACGCGCAGCCGGAGCACCAGCGCGACTAGTTCCGCCGGGCGGCCGGCTCATCCACTCGACGAGCAGGTCCGGGTTCGACCCGGCGCCCGGGCCGGGGCCGTCGGCCGCGACGCCGTCGCGGGCCCCGAGGCGGTCGGGGTCGCTCTTGTGCGCCGAGACCTTGAACTTCCCGGTCACCCGGCGCACGGGGATGCGGATCCCGACGACATGGGCCAGCTGCTCGTCCACGTACCCGGGCGGTGCCATGCCCATCCGCCACGGCTCCTCGCGTCCCGCCTCCATGTGGGACGTCAGCCTCGCGACCGCCGTCCGCACCCACCGCGGGTCGTCGTGCACCTCCAGCGGACCCCAGGCGTGGACGGCGACGTAGTTCCACGTCGGCACCGTGCGGTGGTGCTCGGCCTTGCTCGGGTACCAGGTGGGGGAGATGTAGTGGTCCGTGGCGCGGAAGACGGCGAGGGACTCCCCTTCGTGCCGTCCGACCTGCCACACCGGGTTGGCGCGCGCCACGTGCCCGATGAGCTCGATGCCGGACGCGGTCCGCTGCGCGAGCAGGGGGATGAGGTCGACCTCCGGGGAGGTGCCGTCGTGGGTGACGAGCGAGGCGAGCGGGTGCTGGGCGATGACGTCGAGCACCAGGTCCTCGTCGTTGACCCGGTCGTGGTCGGGGAGGTAGGGCATGGCGCGAGTCTGGCACCGCGCTACGACCGCGTGGCACCACCCGCTCGTGCGTAGGGTGGGCGCGTGACCGTCAACGACTCTCTCTTCGGGACCTACGCACCCAGTGCGGCATGGGACGAGATGCTCGGCGAAGGGGGCGAGCCCCGCCCGCCGTACAAGCCGATCCACCACACGCTGCGCTCGATGGAGCCGCAGGAGCTGAAGGACCGTGCGGACGCCCTCGCCCGGATGTTCTTCGACCAGGGGGTCACGTTCGACCACGCCGGCGAGGAACGCCCCTTCCCCCTCGACGCCGTCCCTCGGGTCATCGACGCGGACGCCTGGCAGGCGGTCGAGCAGGGCGTCGCGCAGCGCGTCAAGGTCCTCGAGGCCTTCCTCGACGACATCTACAGCCGCACCGGCGGGCTGCCCCGGGCGGTCGAGGACGGCATCGTCCCGTGGAAGCTCATCGCCACGTCGAGCCACTACCACCGTGCGGTGACCGGTCTGCGACCGCCGGGTGGGGTGCGCGCGCACGTGAGCGGCATCGACCTCATCCGCGACGAGGAGGGGACCTTCCGCGTCCTCGAGGACAACGTCCGCGTCCCCTCCGGCGTCTCCTACGTCATCGCCAACCGCCGCGCGATGACCAACGTCTTCCCCGAGGCCTTCGCGACGATGCGGATCCGGCCCGTGCACGACTACCCGCGCATGCTCCTGCACGCGCTGCGCGCCTCGGCGCCCGAAGGGAGGGTCGACCCGACCGTCGTCGTGCTCACCCCCGGCGTCTACAACAGCGCGTACTTCGAGCACACGCTGCTCGCCCGGATGATGGGCGTGGAGCTCGTCGAGGGGCGTGACCTCGTCGTGCGCGGCGGCGAGGTGCGCATGCGCACGACGCACGGGGAGGAGCGCGTCGACGTCATCTACCGGCGCATCGACGACGACTTCCTCGACCCGGTGCACTTCCGGCGCGACTCGATGCTCGGCGTGACAGGACTGGTCTCCGCCGTCCGCGCGGGGCGCGTGACGCTGGCCAACGCGATCGGCAACGGCGTCGCCGACGACAAGCTCGTCTACTCCTACGTCCCGGAGCTCACGCGGTACTACCTCGACGAGGACCCGATCCTGCCCAATGTCGACACCTACCGGCTCCAGGAGCCCGAGGCCCTGCGGGAGGTGCTCGGCCGGCTCGACGAGATGGTGACCAAGCCGGTGGACGGATCCGGTGGCAAGGGCCTCGTCATCGGACCCGCGGCCAGCGGCGCCGAGCTCGACGAGCTGCGGGCCAAGCTGCTCGAGGACCCGCGCGGGTGGATCGCCCAGCCGGTGGTCCAGCTGTCGACCGTGCCGACGCTCATCGACGGGCAGCTGCGCCCGCGCCACGTCGACCTGCGCCCCTTCGCCGTCAACGACGGCACCGACGTGCAGGTCCTCCCCGGTGGCCTGACCCGCGTCGCCCTGCCCGAGGGCCAGCTCGTCGTCAACTCCAGCCAGGGGGGTGGCTCCAAGGACACCTGGGTGCTCGCCGGACGCTACAACCGGCTGCCGCACGACGTCGACGAGCGCGAGGTCATCTTCCTCGGTACCGGGACGGGCACGCACGAGCGCGACGACGGCCCTGTCCCGCAGTCGCAGTCCCAGTCCCAGTACCAGGGCCAGTCGCAGGACCCGAGCGAGGAGGACGTCTGATGCTGAGCCGGATCGCTGACTCCCTCTTCTGGATCGGTCGCTACATCGAGCGCGCCGACGGGACCGCGCGCATCGTCGACGTGCTGCGCCTGCAGCTCCTCGAGGACCCCGCGGCGGACGAGCAGACCGCGTGCACGATGGTGCTGCGCGGGATCATGGGCTACGACGACGTCGGCGAGGTCGACTACGCCGACACCAGCCGCATGCTCGTCTTCGACGCGGGCAACCCCAACGCCGTCTCGGGCTCGTGGCACGCCGCGCGCGAAAACGCCCGGCGTGCCCGCGAAACCGTCTCCACCGAGATGTGGGAGGCGATCAACACGACCTACCACCGGTGGAACTCCTTCACCCCGGGACCCGCGACGCAGTACCACCTCGGGTGGGTGCGCGAGCGCTCCGCGCTGCTCGACGGCCTCACCGACACGACGATGAGCCACGACGACGCCTGGGACTTCCTCGTCCTCGGCCGGGCGCTCGAGCGTGCCGACATGACCGCCCGTCTCGTCGCGACGGGCGCCAGCGACCTGGGCCCCGGCTGGGGGCAGGTCCTCGCCAGCTGCGGCGCGCAGCAGGCGATGCTGCGCACGATGCGTGGCGTCGTCACCGACCGCACCGCGGCCGCCTTCCTGACGCTCGACCGGCGCTTCCCGCGCTCGGTCATCGCGGCGCTCAAGGAGGCGGAGGAGCGGCTGATCAACCTCTCGCCCGACAAGGACCGGGTCGGCTTCTCCGACGAGGGCCGCCGCATCCTCGGGCAGATCCGCACCTCGCTGGAGTTCAGCAACCCGGACACGGTGCTGCACGACCTGCCGGAGCGGATGCAACTGGTGCAGGAGGCCGTCATGGCCGCCTCGGACGCGATCAGGGCGCGCTACTTCTTGTCCGCGCCGGTCCAGGAGTGGATGGGAGAGGTCGTATGAGCAGCAGGCGCCACCGCATCGTCCACCGCACGACGATGCGCTACGAGGGCGAGGTCACCGCCGCGCACAACGAGCTGCGCATGATCCCGGTGAGCGAGCCGGGCCAGGCGACGCTCGAGGCGCGCGTGCGCGTCAAGCCCCTCACCTGGAGCCACGTCTACGAGGACCACTGGGGTACCCAGGTCATGGCGATGGAGTCCCAGACCGGCCACGAGGTGCTCGAGATCGAGGCCACGAGCACCGTCGAGCGCTCCGAGCTGCCCGTCCAGGCCGACGCCGTCGGCTGGGCCGCGGTCAGGGACGCGACGACCTGCGACCGGTTGAGCGAGTTCCTCGCGCAGACCGGCCGGACCGCGCCGCCCGAGGAGGTCGTCGCCCTCGCACAGGAGCGCGTGGAGGACCCGACCCCGCGAGCCGCCGGGCTCGCCATCGTCGAGCGGCTGCGCGAGCGCCTCACCTACGAGAGCGGCATCACCGGCTGGCAGTCGACGGCCGCCGACGTCTGGGCCGGCGGCAAGGGCGTGTGCCAGGACTTCGCCCACGTGACCCTCGGCGCCCTGCGGTCGGCCGGGATCCCCGCCCGCTACGTGAGCGGGTACCTGACGGCCGAGGACACGGACGTCCAGCGCGGCACGACGGTGCCCGCGCGCAACCACGCGTGGATCGAGCTGTGGGACGGCGGCTGGCACGCGCTCGACCCGACCAACACCGGGCCGGTCGGGCTGGACCACGTCGTCATCGGCCGCGGCCGCGACTACGACGACGTCTCGCCCTTCCGCGGCATCTTCGTCGGCCCCCCGGTCAGCGACCTCGACATCGAGATCACCTACACCCGGCTGGGGTGAGGCGCGGACGCAGGGGGAGGGCACCCCCTTCGTCCGACGTACCCTTGACGGGCCATGACTGCGACGCCCAAGACCTATGACGTGCGCACCCACGGGTGCCAGATGAACGTGCACGACTCCGAGCGCCTGGCCGGCCTCCTCGAGACGGCCGGCTATGTCGACATCGCGAGCCTGCCGCGCCACGAGCGCGGCGAGGTCGCCGACGTCGTCGTGTTCAACACCTGCGCGGTGCGGGAGAACGCCGACAACAAGCTCTACGGCAACCTCGGCCAGCTCCGCCCGTTCAAGCAGCGCAACCCCGACCTGCAGATCGCCGTCGGCGGCTGCATGGCGCAGAAGGACCGCACGACCATCGTCGAGCGGGCGCCCTGGGTCGACGTCGTGTTCGGCACCCACAACATCGGCTCGCTGCCCGCCCTGCTCGACCGCGCCCGCCACAACGCGCAGGCGCAGGTCGAGATCCTCGAGTCGCTGGAGACCTTCCCCTCGACGCTGCCGACGCGGCGCGACTCCGCCTACTCGGGGTGGACGTCGATCTCGGTCGGCTGCAACAACACCTGCACCTTCTGCATCGTACCCGCGCTGCGCGGCAAGGAGAAGGACCGCCGTCCCGGCGAGGTCCTCGCCGAGGTCGAGGCGCTCGTCGCCCAGGGCGTCCTCGAGGTGACCCTGCTCGGGCAGAACGTCAACAGCTACGGCGTCGAGTTCGGTGACAAGCTCGCCTTCGGCAAGCTGCTGCGCGCCTGCGGCGACATCGAGGGCCTGGAGCGGGTGCGCTTCACCAGCCCGCACCCGGCCGCGTTCACCGATGACGTCATCGAGGCGATGGCCGAGACGCCCAATGTCATGCCGAGCCTGCACATGCCGCTGCAGTCCGGCTCCGACCGCGTGCTGAGGGCGATGCGGCGCAGCTACCGCTCCGAGCGCTTCCTCGGGATCATCGAGCGGGTCCGCGACCGGATCCCCGACGCGGCGATCACGACCGACATCATCGTCGGCTTCCCGGGGGAGACGGAGTCGGACTTCGAGGAGACCCTGCGGGTCGTGCGCGAGTCGCGCTTCAGCTCCGCCTTCACCTTCCAGTACTCGATCCGCCCCGGGACACCGGCCGCGACGATGGCCGACCAGGTGCCCAAGGAGGTCGTCCAGGAGCGCTACGAGCGGCTCGTCGCGCTCCAGGAGGAGATCTCCTGGGCGGGCAACCGCGAGCAGGAGGGGCGCGAGCTCGAGGTGCTCGTCGCGACGGGGGAGGGACGCAAGGACCGCGAGACCGCCCGTCTGAGCGGTCGCGCCCCCGACAACCGCCTGGTGCACTTCGCGGTCCCCGAGGACCTGCCCGAGGTCGGGCGCCCGCGCCCCGGCGACATGGTCACGGTGGGCGTCACCTACGGCGCCCCGCACCACCTCGTCGCCGACTCCGCCCTGTCCGGCGGCACCTTCAGCGTCCGCCGCACGAAGGGGGGCGACGCATGGGCCGCCCTCCAGGACAAGGGCGTCGAGGGTGCCGTCGCCAAGCCCGGCGTCTCGCTCGGCATGCCGCGCATCGGGGCTCCGGAGCCCGTGGAGGCCAACGGGCCCGCCTGCAGCGCCTGATCCGCCCGAGCAGGACCACGACCGAGCACGACGAAGGGGGTCGGTCACCGTCACGGTGACCGACCCCCTTCGGGCTGGGACGGGTCAGACGCGACGGTCGTCCGGGACGTCGTCGACGCCCTCGGTCTCGATGCGCTCCTTGCGCACCGTGCCGCTCACCTGCTCCTCGTCCGTGACGGTCTCCTTCTCGAGGCGGACGCGCTCGACGGGGACGGTCTCCTTCTCGACCACGGGGCGCTCCTCGTGGAGGGTGACCTCGTGCTCCTCCTCGGAGATACCGGGGCCGTCGAGGGCGTCGCCGCGATTGGCGTCGGTGATCGGCTCGCGCTCGACGCGGACCTCCTCGCGGGTGACGGGGACGGTGACCTGCTGCTCCTCGGTGACGACGTACTTGCGCAGACGGGCACGGCCGGTCTCGCGGCGCTCGGTCCCCACGTCGAGCCGCTCCTCGGAACGGGTCATCGCGTCGTCGGTCGTGGGTCCGGAGGTGTCGTGGCCGACGACGCGCTCACCGGTCTCGTCGTCCAGGTCCCGGCCGCCACGGCCCTCGGCCACACCGGCGACGGGTGCGCCGGTGGTGCCCGTCCTGCCGTAGTGCGCGAAGAGACGCTCCTCCTCCTCGGGCTCGAGGTGCCCGTCGTCCTCGACGTTGGGTGCGTCCTTGACCTGGTCCTTCGTGTACGGCACCCGCAGTCCCTCGTCCGTCTGCTGCGCGTCGGTCAGCGGCACGAAGCTCGAGCGGGTCCCGAAGAGCCCGGTCCTGACGGTGATCCAGTCCGGGCGCCCGGTCTGGTCGTCCAGGTACACCTGCCCGACGCTCCCGATCTTCTCCCCGTCGGAGCCGTGGACGTCCCGCCCGCTGATTTGGTCGATGGCGTTGTGGTCGATGCTCATGTTCCGTTCCTCTCGTGGTCGTGTCGACGGCCGGGGTTCGGCCGGAGGCACCACTGGCTTACCCCTGCCGAGGGAGCCAAAACACGACGAAGGGGGTCGATCGCCGTGGTGATCGACCCCCTTCGCGTCAGAGCGGTCTCACTCGCCGATCTTGCCGTCGAGGAACTCCCTGCCCTGGTCGCTCTTGTCGGCGTCAACGCCCTTGCCCTCGGCGAACTCGCCGGCCTTGTCGAGGCCCTGGTCGCTGTGCTCCTCGACCTTGTCGCTGTGCTCACCGAGCGCGTCGGTGGCCTGGCCCTTCAGATCGTCGAACCCCATGGCGTTCTCCTTCTGTGTCGGCATGCCCGGTACGGGCCGTGGCACCACACAAGCACGACATCTCTGGCGCTTCAACGGGAACGGGCGTACGGTCGTGAGTGGTTGAAAAACGAATAGTTGACACAACAAGCAAAAGGTCCTAACGTATGTCGTGTTCCAACCGCCTCCCGGACCACGGCACCACCACCAAGGAGATCCACATGACCGACCTGAACATCCCCGCCGGTACCTACGCCATCGACCCGAGCCACACCGAGGTGAGCTTCGTCGCCCGCCACGCGATGGTCACCAAGGTCCGCGGCTACTTCCGCGACCTGGAGGGCACCATCACCGTCGCCGAGGACCTGGGCGCCTCCAGCGCGACGGCCACGATGAAGACCGCTTCCGTCGACACCGGCAGCGCCGACCGTGATGGCCACCTGAAGTCGGCCGACTTCTTCGACGTCGAGACCAACCCGGAGATCACCTTCGTCTCCACCGGCGTGCAGAACGCCTCGGGCAACAGCTTCGACCTCGTCGGCGACCTGACGATCAAGGGCGTCACCAAGCCGGTCACCCTGAAGGCCGAGTACGACGGCACCGCCCAGGACCCCTTCGGCAACGTCCGTGTCGGCTTCACCGCCCAGACGGTCGTCGAGCGCGAGGACTGGGGCCTCACCTGGAACGCCGCGCTCGAGACCGGCGGCGTGCTCGTCTCCAAGAAGATCACCCTCAACCTCGAGGTCTCGGCCATCAAGCAGGTCTGAGCCTCGACCCCGGGCTCGTAGCGCCCGCCACCCCCGCGGAGCCGGGACCGGTACCCCCTGACCGGTCCCGGCTCCGTCATGCCCGTCCCGCGGGCCAAATAGGATGCCGCCCATGACGATCCGCCCCATCACCATCACGGGTGAACCGGTCCTGCACACGCGCGCCCAGCCGGTCACCGAGTTCGACGCCGAGCTGCGCACCCTCGTCGAGGAC
Source organism: Janibacter terrae (assembly GCF_039636765.1). Lineage (NCBI taxonomy): Bacteria > Bacillati > Actinomycetota > Actinomycetes > Micrococcales > Intrasporangiaceae > Janibacter > Janibacter terrae. Next base: position 2,669,400 of record NZ_CP144167.1, on the reverse strand, counting down.
ATGTACGAGACCCAGGAGGCCGCGCACGGCGTCGGTCTGGCAGCGCCGCAGATCGGGGTCGGGCTGCGGGTCTTCACCTGGAGCATGGCCAACGACGACGGCGTGCCGACCCTCGGTCACGTCATCAACCCCTATGTCAAGGCAGCCAAGCCCGCCGTCGGCGAGCCCGACCGCGACAACGAGTCCGAGGGCTGCCTCTCCGTGCCCGGCTACTCCTTCCCGCTGCGCCGCGGTGAGAGCGCCGAGGTGAGCGGCTACGACTGGGACGGTAACGAGATCGCCTTCACCGCCACCGGATGGTTCGCCCGCTGCATGCAGCACGAGTACGACCACCTCAACGGCTTCCTCTACGTCGACCGGCTGGGCGAGAAGTGGAAGAAGAAGGCCCGCAAGGCCGTCAGGGCCGAGGGCTGGGGCGTCCCCGGCCACACGTGGATGCCGGGCGAGGTCCCGGACCCCTTCGGTCACGACGACGAGCAGGACGACGAGCAGGAGTGATCCCGCAGGTCATCGCCGTCGTCGGCGCCACCGCGACCGGCAAGTCGGACCTGGCGCTCGACCTCGCCGAGCGGCTGGGTGGCGAGGTTGTCAACGCCGACGCGATGCAGCTCTACCGCGGCATGGACATCGGCACCAACAAGTTGCCTCCCGCTGAGCGCCGTGGGATCCCGCACCACCTCCTCGACGTCCTCGAGGTCACCGACGAGGCGACCCTCGCAGACTTCCAGTCCCGTGCCGAGGCAGCGACCGGCGATGTGCTCGCGCGCGGTCGGGTGCCGGTGCTCGCCGGCGGCTCCGGCCTGTACGTGCGCGCGGCCCTGGATCACCTCGACATCCCGCCGACGGACCCGGTCGTGCGCGCGCGGCTCGAGGCGCAGGCGCAGGACGAAGGGGGGAGCGACGCCCTGCGTCGACGCCTGCGCGAGCTCGACCCCGCGGCCGCGGCTGCCATCGAGCCCAACAACATCCGCCGGATCGTCCGAGCACTCGAGGTCGTCGAGATCACCGGCCGTCCCTTCTCGGCGACGGCGCCCACGAAGCGGTACCGACGCCCTTCGCTCGTCATCGGTCTGCGTGACGACCGGGACGCGCTGACCCGCCGGATCGAGCGGCGCGCCCGCGCGATGTGGGAGGGCGGGTTGCTCGACGAGGTGCGCCGGCTGGACGCTGCCGGGCTGCGCGGCGGCCGGACCGCCTCGCGGGCGATCGGCTACGCGCAGGCACTCGGTCAGCTCGACGGGCGCTGGGGCGCGGAGCAGGCGATCAGGGACACCGCGCAGGCCACCCGGCGGTACGCCCGACGGCAGGAGTCGTGGTGGCGGCCCGACCCGCGCCCCGTGTGGTTGGACGCCGCCGCGCCGGACCTCGCGGACGCGGCGCTGGAGCTCACCCGCCGTCCGACACAATGGGTCCCATGAACCTGCCTTTCACCAAGGGCCACGGCACCGAGAACGACTTCGTGCTCGTCCCCGACCTCGACGGCGAGCTCGAGCTCACCCCGACGCAGGTCGCGCTGCTCGCCGACCGCCAGGCCGGGATCGGCGGTGACGGCGTCATCCGCATCGTGCGCACGGCGGCGGCCGCGGAGGAGGACGTCCGCGCGCTGGCCGACCGGGCCGAGTGGTTCATGGACTACCGCAACGCCGACGGGTCGCTGGCCCAGATGTGCGGCAACGGCACGCGGGTCTTCGCGACCTGGCTGCGCCGCGAGGGACTGGTCGGCGAGGAGCTGACGATCGCCACCCGAGCAGGCATCCGCCGGATCCGTTTCGAGGGCGACGAGGTCGTCACCCACATGGGGACCTGGCGCTTCGTCGACGAGGCCAAGGCGCAGGCGCAGGGGTTCGACTCCCTCGTCCACGTCGAGGAGGCCGAGGACATCACCGAGCCGTACTCCGCGCTCTCGCTCGACCTCGGCAACCCGCACACCGTCGTGGCGCTGCCGGAGAACGTCAACCTCAACGGCCTCCGCCTGCGCCAGCCGCCGAAGGTCAACCCGGTCCCGCCCGAGGGCAGCAACGTCGAGTTCGTCCGGGTCCTCGGCCCGGGCCACGTCTCGATGCGCGTCCACGAGCGCGGCGTCGGGGAGACCCGCTCCTGCGGCACCGGCGTGTGCGCCGCCGCGATCGGGCTCGCCTTCTGGTCCGGCGACGTCGACGCCCCGGGGCAGGTGCAGGTCGAGGTGCCCGGCGGGACGCTGCGGGTGCGCCTGCTGCCCGGCCGTGAGGTGGAGCTCGCCGGTCCTGCCGTGCTCGTCGCCGACGGGACGACGACGCTCGTCTGAGGCGCTCCCCTTCTCGGCTCAGCCCGTCGCGGGTGGATGGCGCCCCTAGACTCCCGCTGTGGAGCTGATGAGGGACGTCACCGCGGGTGGCTGGCTGATCGACCGGGTGGGTGACTGGGGTCTGGTCGGGGGCGTCGCGGGGATCGGCTTCGACTCGTACGCGCGGATCCTGCACCCGGTCCCGGTCACGCGCTGGGACCGGTCCGTGGTCGACGAGTGGGGCATGCCGCGTCTGCTCGAGGAGACCCGGTGGCCGTGGTCCGAGGTCGCAGCCCGACAGGGCCTGACGACGCACCCGCTCGTCCAGTTCAACCGCTTGGCCGACGTTCACGAGGGCGTGGAGCTCGCCGATGGGTGGAGGGTCGGTCAGACGCAGGAGGGGTTCTTCGACCTCGACCTGCTCGCCGGGCTGACCGAGCACCTGGCGGTCGCGACGACGACGCCGGACGACCTCGTCACCGGGATCTGGGCGGGGTGGGGCCAGCTCGGTGAGCGTGGGGTCGCCCGGTACCTCGAGGAGCGCAGCGGGTGGCTGGCACGCAGGCGGGCGCAGCGCGAGGCCGACATCGCGCAACAGGCTGGTGTCGCACCCGAGGTGCGCCGCGCGGTGAATCACGGGCCGTGCCTGCAGTGGCCGGGACGGGAGATGCTCCTCCTCGCCACGTCGACGAGCGAGCTGGCGGACCGGACATGGCCGCAGCGGGCCGGGCTGGGGGCGGACGACGGGATGTGGGAGATCAGCCCGCAGCTGCTCTGGCCGGCCGACCGGGCGTGGGTCGTGGCGAGCGAGATCGACTGGGACAGCACGATCGTCGCCGGACCGCGCTCTCTCGTCGATGCAGTCCTAGCGGACGAGAGGTTCGAGGCCTTCGAGGTCGATGCGGACGCGGACCTGAGCTACGAGGGCGACACGGTCAACCCGCCGCGGGGCGGGTGGACCGCAGCACCCTGAAGCCCTTGCTCGTCGTGACCCGCTCGGTGGGCAGCCCGAGCTCGTCGGTGATCCAGCGGGCGTAACCGTCGGCGCCGAGGTTCTTGCCGATGACGAGGTGGGCGTCTGCTCCCTTCGCCAGGCGGGGGAGCCACGTGCCCAGCAGGTCCTGGACGGCAGGCTTGCCGATGCGGATCGGCGGGTTGGACCAGATGGCCGCGAAGGCGACGTCTGCCGGCACCTCGTCGGGCCGGGCCGTGCGGACGTTGGCCAGACCGAGTCCGGCGGCATTGCGCCGGGTCAGGTCGAGGGCGCGCTCGGTGACGTCGACCGCCCAGACGGTGGCCTCGGGGGAGCGCATCGCGAGCGTCAGGGCGATGGGACCCCACCCGCAGCCGATGTCGAGCAGGTCTCCGGCGGCGGGGGGATCGGGCACCTCGGCGAGGAGGATCGCCGTCGCCCGGTCGAGGCCGCCGGGCGAGAAGATGCCGCCGGCCGTCTCCACCGTGACCTCGCGGCCGGCGAGCTCGAGCGTGAGCGGACGGCGCTCGCGGTCGGTCGCGGCGGGGGAGTCGGTGAAGTAGTGGTCGGTCACGCAGCAACCCTAGGTCGGTTGTCGGTGCCCGGTGGGATGCTGGCGCCAGCGATGGACATGCAGGGCGAGGGGAGGCGCGATGACGGATCCAGGGACCGACAGCACGGGGAGCGAGTCGATGCCGCCGGTCGCCCTGCCGGACCGGTTGGCCGCCTCGCTGGAGGCCTTGTCGGCGGCCCGCCCGGAGGGGTTGTCGCAGGCGGAGCTGCTCCGCGTGGTCAGCCTGCTGGAGGCGACGAAGGGGGCGGCTGCGGCTCTGCAGGCCCGCGCGACCGCTCGGTTCGTCGATGACCGCGACGCGCGGGTGGCCGAGCAGCTGGCGAGCGACGAGATCTCAGCCCGTGAGGCCCGGTGCCGTCGTGCCGCGGCGCGGGCGGAGCTGGCCCTGGCACGGCGGGTCTCGCCGAGCCAGGCCGATCGGCACGTCGGTCTGGTCCAGGGTCTGGTCCACGACCTGCCGCACACGATGGCGGCCCTGACCGCGGGTGAGCTCAGTGAGTGGCGGGCGACGATCGTGGCTCGCGAGACGGCGTGCCTCTCCCACGAGGACCGCGTGGAGGCCGACAGGCGGATCGCCGGGTGCCTGACGACGGCGGGGGACCGAGAGCTGTCCGCTGCGGCGCACCGGGCGGCGGTCGACCTGGATCAGGAGTCATTGGTGAGGCGTCGTCGCCGGGCGGCCGCCTCCCGCAACGTATCGGTGCGCCCGGCCCCGGACGGCATGGCCTGGTTGAGCATCCTGGGTCCGTTGACGGATGTCGTCGGCGCGTTCGCAGCACTGAAGGCCGCGGAGCACGCGCGGCACACCCTGACGGGCGACCCGGTCGTCGACGCCGCGCGCGTGGCGGACGAGCGAGGCCGCGGCGCGTGGATGGCTGACACGGCGTTGGAGCTGCTGTCGGGGCGCCACGCGGGGCAGGTGCAGCCCGTCGAGGTCGCCCTGGTGATGCGCGAGGAGGCGATCGTGCGTACGGACGGCGAGAGCGACGAGGTCGAGGTCCCGGGTTTCGGGGCGATGCCGGGACCGATGGCTCGTGAGCACCTCCTGCGGCTGTGTGACAGCGACACCCGGACCTGGCTGCGCCGCCTGTGGACCGCTCCGGGACGACGAGACCTCGTGGCCATGGACTCGCAGCGGCGCCTCTTCTCCGGGGTGCTGCGTCGGCTGATCGAGCTGCGGGACGCGTCGTGCCGGGTGCCGTGGTGCGGTGCCCCGATCAGGGACATCGACCACGTCAACGCCCACGCGGGCGGGGGCGAGACCTCCGCGGCCAACGCGATGGGGACCTGTCAGCGGCACAACCTGGCCAAGGAGTCGCCGGGCTGGTCGGCCGAGCTCGTCGCGGACGGGCTCGACCCCGGCGGTGGCCCACATCAGGTCAGGCTGACGACACCGACGGGCAACGACTACTCGTGCGTGGCGCCACCGCTGCTGGGCCACGGGAGACCCACGCGCCCCGGCACCTCGGCGGCCAGGGTGAGGCGCCGACCGGAGCCGGTGCCCGACCGGGCCTGGTCACCGCTTGAGGTTCACCTCGACGGGCTCGTCGACGCGGCCTAGGACGCCGACCTCGGACCCCGACCTCAGACGACGTCCTCGTCCACCCAGTCCAGGGTCTTGCCGATCGCCTTGGTCCAGTTGCGGTGCAGCCGCCCCACCTCGGTCTCGTCCATGGCCGGCGACCACCGGCGGTCCTCGGCCCAGTTGTCGACGATCTCGTCGGTCGACTCCCAGTACCCGACGGCGAGGCCGGCGGCGTAGGCGGCGCCGAGCGCGGTGGTCTCGGCGATCCTGGGCCGCACGACGTCGACGCCGAGGACATCCGCCTGGAACTGCATGAGGGTCTCGTTGGCCACCATGCCGCCGTCGACCTTGAGCTCGGTGAGACGGCCGCCGGCGCGCTCGGCGTCCGCCTGCATCGCGTCGAGCACGTCCTTGGTCTGGTACGCGGTGGACTCCAGGGCTGCCCGGGCGATGTGGCCCTTGTTGGCGAACCGGGTGAGCCCGAGGATCGCGCCGCGGGCATCGGGCCGCCAGTGCGGTGCGAAGAGCCCCGAGAAGGCCGGGACGAAGTAGACCCCGCCGTTGTCCTCGACGCTCCCGGCGAGCTGCTCGACCTCGGGGGCCTCCTTGATGAAGCCCAGGTTGTCGCGCAGCCACTGGATGAGCGAGCCGGTCACGGCGATCGAACCCTCGAGCGCGTACACGGCCGGCTCCTCGCCGAGCTGGTAGCAGACGGTCGTCAGCAGGCCGTTGTCGCTCCTGACGATCTCGGTCCCGGTGTTGAGCAGCATGAAGTTGCCCGTGCCGTAGGTGTTCTTCGCCGTCCCCGGCGTCAGGCACGCCTGGCCGAAGGTGGCCGACTGCTGGTCGCCGAGGACCCCTGCGATCGGCGTCCCCTTGAGCACTCCCGGCTTGCACTCGCCGTACACCTCCGAGGAGGAGCGGATCTCGGGGAGCACCTGCATCGGCACCCCGATCGCCTCGCAGGTCGCCTCGTCCCACGCGAGGGTCCGCAGGTCCATGAGCATCGTGCGGGAGGCGTTGGTGACGTCGGTCACGTGGACCCCGGCGTTCTCGCCGCCGCCGGTGAGGTTCCACAGGACCCACGTGTCCATCGTCCCCGCGAGCAGCTCGCCGGCCTCGGCGCGCTCGCGCGCCCCCTCGACGTGGTCGAGGATCCACGCGATCTTCGGTCCGGCGAAGTACGTCGCGAGCGGCAGGCCGCAGACCTCCTTGAAGCGGTCCAGGCCGCCGTCCTGGGCCAGCTCGTCGACGATCCCCTGGGTACGCGTGTCCTGCCAGACGATGGCGTGGTGGATCGGCTGGCCGTTGCTCCTGTCCCACACGACGGTGGTCTCGCGCTGGTTGGTGATGCCGACCGCCGAGATGTGCCCGCTGTTGAGGTTGGCCTTGCCGAGCGCCCCGCCGATGACCCGCCGGGTGTTGTCCCAGATCTCCATGGCGTCGTGCTCGACCCAACCGGCACGCGGGAAGATCTGCTCGTGCTCGATCTGGTCGGTCGCCACGACCGAGCCGTCCCGGTCGAAGATCATCGCCCGGGTGCTGGTCGTCCCCTGGTCGATGGCCAGCACGTAGGTCTTGGCAGCGCTCATGTGCGGCATCCTGTCAGGTCCCTTTCGCCTGTGGTGCCGACCGCGACTACCGTTGTGCCATGCCGAATCCCACGCCCCTCGACCCCCAGCAGCGCGTCGCGGCCTGGCGCCGCATCGCGGAGGAGGACCTTGACGTCCTGGTCATCGGCGGTGGGGTGACCGGCGCCGGCGTCGCCCTCGATGCGGCGACCCGTGGCCTCAAGGTGGCCCTCGTCGAGCAGCGCGACTTCGCCTCGGGGACCTCCTCCCGCTCGAGCAAGCTCTTCCACGGCGGCGTGCGGTACCTCGAGCAGCTCAACTTCGGCCTGGTCCGCGAGGCGCTCAAGGAGCGCGAGCTCATGCTCACCCGCATCGCGCCGCACCTCGTCAAGCCGGTCTCCTTCCTCTACCCGCTGGCGCACCCGGTCTGGGAGCGGCCGTACGTGACCGCCGGGTTGACCCTCTACGACTCGATGGGCGGCGGCCGGTCCGTGCCGCGCACCAAGCAGCTGACGAAGGGGGGAGTCCGTCGCCTCGTCCCCGCGCTCAAGCCGTCCGCCCACCACGGCGGGCTGCTCTACCACGACGCCCAGTGCGACGACGCCCGCCACACGCTCACGGTCGTGCGCACGGCGGCGTCCTACGGCGCGACCGTCCTCAACTCGGCGAAGGTCACCGGTCTGCTCCACGCGGGCGAGCGGGTCGTCGGCGCGCGGGTGCTCGACGTCGAGACCGGCGACGAGGTGGAGGTCAGCGCGTCGGTCGTCATCAACTGCACGGGCGTGTGGACCGATGACATCCAGCGGATGGCCGGTGGCCGCGGCCGGTTCCACGTCCGGGCGAGCAAGGGCGTGCACATCGTCGTCGCCCGCGACCGGGTCAACTCCGAGACGGGCCTGATCCTGCGCACGGAGAAGTCGGTCCTCTTCTGCATCCCGTGGGGCACCCACTGGATCATCGGTACGACCGACACGGACTGGAACCTCTCTCGGGCGCACCCGGCGGCGACCTCCACGGACATCGACTACATCCTCGAGCAGATCAACGGCGTGCTCGTCACCCCGCTGACCCGCGACGACATCCAGGGGGTCTACGCCGGGCTGCGCCCCCTGCTGGCCGGTGAGTCCGAGGAGTCCTCGCAGCTCAGCCGCGAGCACGCGGTGGCCCGTCCCCAGCCGGGTCTGGTCTCCATCGCGGGCGGCAAGTACACGACCTACCGGATCATGGCGCAGGACGCGGTCGACGCGGCCCGTGTGGACCTGTCGCCCGGGGTCCCGGACAGCGTCACCGAGCACATCCCGCTCGTCGGGGCCGAGGGCTACCAAGCGCTGGTCAACCAGCTCGACACCCTGAGTCGCCGTCACGACCTGCCGGTCTGGCGCCTGACCCACCTGCTCGACCGCTACGGGTCCCTCGCCGTCGACCTCTTCCGGATGATCGACGAGGACCGCGCCCTCGCCGAGCCGCTCGAGGGAGCGGAGGAGTACCTCGTCGTCGAGGTCGTCTACGCCGCCCGCCACGAGGCGATGCTCCACCTCAACGACCTCCTGACCCGTCGCACGCGCATCTCGATCGAGACGACCGACCGCGGCGTCCAGGCGGCCGCACCGGCGGCGCGGGTCCTCGCGGCCGAGCTGGGCTGGGACGCGGAGCGCACCGAGTCGGAGGTCCAGCACTACCTGCGGCGGGTGCAGGCCGAGATCGAGAGCCAGCAGATGACCGAGGACGAGCGGGCCGATGCCGAGCGCACCGAGGCGACCGACATCCGCACCCTGGCCAAGGGCTGAGGCCTACGCCCTGGAGCCGACGTCCGGGCGCTGCTCGATGGTGTGCGCGGGCAGGTCGACCGGAGCCCGACCCTCCCCGCGGACCAGCGTGAAGTACGCCAGCGTGAGCAGGACCAGCGCGCCGGCCCCCACGTAGAAGGCGTTGCGTCCGGAGTCGGTGGTCGCGAGCAGCACGATGACGCCCAGCATGAAGACGATCGCGATGCTGTTGAGCACCGGGAAGAAGGGCATCCGGTAGGGCGTGTCGGGCGCGCCCTCGCGGATCATCCGCGCCCGCATCCGCCAGTGGGCGAGCAGGATCATCAGCCACGTGAAGACCGTGGCGAAGGTGGCGATGGCCGCGACGTAGAAGAAGAGCCGGTCCTCGATCGTCAGGAAGAGCGCGATGCCGACGGCGCCGGTGACGAACATGATGAGCACGGGGACGACCGGGATGTGCGCCCGGCGCGAGACGTGGTGGAAGACGCGTGGCGCGTGGCCCTGCTCCGCGAGGCCGTACATCGTGCGGGAGCAGGCGTAGAAGATCGCGTTCATCGCCGACAGGGCCGCCGTGATGACGACGAAGTTCATGATGTGCTCGGCCGCGGGGATGTCCAGGGCGGCGAAGACCTCGACGAAGGGAGAGGTCTCGCCGGTCACCTCGTCCCACGGGATGATCGACATGATCACCGCGAGCGCGGCGACGTAGAAGAGCAGGATGCGCACGGGCACGGTGTTGACCGCTCGCGCGATGGAGCGGTCCGGGTCGTCCGCCTCGCCGGCCGTCATGCCGAGCGTCTCGATCCCGCCGAAGGAGAAGACGACGACGCTCAGGCTCATGACGATGCCCCACAGGCCGAAGGGGGCGAACCCGTCGTTGCTCCACAGGTTGGCGAAGTCGGGGGTGGTGCCACCGACGTCCTTGCCCCAGAAGATCAGGACGAGGCCACCGACGACCAGGGCGAGGATCGCGAGGACCTTGATGAGGGAGAACCAGAACTCCATCTCACCGAAGACCCGCACGGCCATGAGGTTGAGGCAGCCGATGAGCACGAGCGCGGCGACCATCCACACCCAGCCGGGCACGCCGGGGAACCACAACCCCATGTACGTCGCCACGGCGGTCATGTCGGCGATGGCGACGACGGCCAGCTCGAGCCAGAAGACCCACCCCGTGATGAACCCGGCGAAGGGGCCGAGGAAGGACCCGGTGTACTGGGCGAAGGACCCGGCGACGGGGTGGCGCACGGCCATCTCGCCCAGCGCGCGCATGACGATGAAGACCATGGCACCGGCGACGAGGTAGGCCAGCAGCACGGCCGGGCCAGCGGCCTGGATGGTCTCGGAGGAGCCGAAGAACAAGCCCGTGCCGATGGCGGTGCCGAGGGCGATGAACTGCACGTGGCGGGGGTTCAGACCCCGATCCAGGTGGTCCTCGGTGGGCGTGGGGACGACGTCGTGGGTGGCGGACACGAGGTCCGAGCCTACGTCCGGCTCCCACGCAGGACTAATGGGTGGATCGTGGGCGTTGGAAGGTGAGATCCTGAGGAGAACATGACAGAACCACTTCACGACCACGACGCGTCCGCCGACGACATCCGCCTCGACGCCACGATCGACCGGGTCCTCTCCCGACGCGCACAGGCGCTCGCCGACGACGAGGGCTTCCTCGACCGCAGCGACTACGACGGCGACCAGCTGGACCGCGAGGAGCGCTCCGCCCTTCGCCGTGTCCAAGGGCTGTCCACCGAGCTCGAGGACATCACCGAGGTCGAGTACCGCCAGCTGCGGCTCGAGCGCGTCGTGCTCGCCGCGGTGTGGAACGACGGCACGATCGAGGACGCGGAGAACTCGCTGCGCGAGCTCGCCGCCCTCGCCGAGACGGCCGGCTCCGAGGTCCTCGCCGGCGTCCTGCAGCGCCGCCAGAACCCCGACCCCGGCACCTACCTCGGCTCCGGCAAGGCACTCGAGCTGCGCGACATCGTCGAGGCCGAAGGAGCCGACACCGTCGTGTGCGACACCGAGCTCAGCCCGAGCCAGCGGCGCGCCCTCGAGGACGTCGTCAAGGTCAAGGTCATCGACCGCACGGCTCTGATCCTCGACATCTTCGCCCAGCACGCCACCTCCCGCGAAGGCCGCGCGCAGGTCGAGCTGGCCCAGCTGACCTACCTGCTCCCGCGCCTGCGCGGCTGGGGTGAGTCGATGTCTCGGCAGGCCGGTGGCCAGGCGGCCGGCGGCCAGGGCATGGGGTCGCGCGGTCCCGGTGAGACCAAGATCGAGCTCGACCGCCGCCGCATCAACTCGCGCATCTCCAAGCTCAAGCGCGACATCGCGGGGATGAAGACCCACCGTGACACCAAGCGCTCCTCGCGCCGCAGCAACGGCACGCCGTCCGTCGCCATCGCCGGCTACACCAATGCCGGCAAGTCGACATTGCTCAACCGACTCACCCACGCCGGGGTGCTCGTCGACAACCAGCTCTTCGCGACCCTCGACACCACCGTGCGGCGCTCCGAGACGGCCGACGGGCGCGAGTTCACCCTCGCCGACACCGTCGGGTTCGTGCGCGAGCTCCCCCCGCAGCTCGTGGAGGCCTTCCGCTCCACGCTCGAGGAGGTGGGCGAGGCCGACCTGCTGCTGCACGTCGTCGACGGCTCGCACCCCGACCCGGAGGGGCAGATCTCCGCGGTCCGTTCTGTGCTCGCCGACGTCGACGCGACCGATGTCAAGGAGGTCATCGTCATCAACAAGGCCGATGCCGCCGACCCCGAGGTCGTCGACCGCATCCTGCGCAACGAGAAGCACTCGATCGCCGTCTCGGCGCGGACGGGGGAGGGCATCCCGGAGCTGCTCGCGCTCGTCGCGGACGAGCTGCCCCGTCCGGACATCGACGTCGAGGTCCTCGTCCCGTACGCGCGCGGCGACCTCGTCAGCCGGTTGCACGACGAGGCCGACATCCTCTCGGAGGACCACGTCGCCGACGGCACCCGGGTCAGTGCCAGGGTGCACCCGGACCTCGCGGCCGAGCTCGCCCCCTTCGTCGCGGTCGCCTGACCCGTTCCGGTGGAACCACTGGCGGTCCTGGCCGCCGCCCTCGTCGGAGCGCTCTTCGTCGTCCCGACGGCGCGCGGGATCGCCCAGGCGGTCCGGGCACGCGATGCGTGGGCGCCCTTCGAGCGTTCGCGCGGGCACCGTGGTGCCCTCGCCCCGGGCGGTGGGTACCTCAGCTCGTTGCGGGCGCCCGGGCACGGCCAGCGCTCCTGGACGGGACTCTGGGTCCGGTGGGTCTGCTGCGTGGGCGTCACCGCGAGCACCGTGCTGGCGGTGGCTCGCCTCATCTGGTGACGAGCAGCACCGCCAGCCCGATCATCGTCACGCCGATGACGCCGTCGAGCACCCGCCAGGTGCCCGGCCGGCCGAGCGGCCCGGCCAGGGCCCGTGCGCCCAGGCCCAGCGCCGAGAACCACAGGGTGCTGCCGAGCGCGGCCCCGCCCGCGAAGGCCCAGCGCTGCTCGCCGTGACCGTTGGCGATCGACCCGAGCATGAGCACGGTGTCGAGGTAGACGTGCGGGTTGAGGAAGGTGATGGCCAGCGTCGTCATCACGACCGACCCGCGCGAGGTGGGCGCATCGGCGGTCAGCGTCTCCGGTCGGGCGGCACGCCGCAGGGCGACGAGACCGTACCCGAGCAGGTAGGCCGCCCCCAGCCACGTGACGACGCGCACCAGCTCGGGGTGGGCACCCACCAGCGCGCCGACGCCGGCAGTGCCCAGACCGATGAGCAGGGCGTCGGCGGCGATGCAGATGAGCACGACCGGTGCCAGGTGCTCGCGACGGATGCCCTGGCGCAGGACGAAGGCGTTCTGCGCGCCGATGGCGACGATGAGGGTGAGTCCGGTGAGCAGACCGGCGAGGGCGGAGACGGGCACAGGGCACGACGCTAGACGCTCGCCACCGTGCAGGCCAGTGAAGGATCCTTCAGGATCATTAGCATGGCTTCATGCAGCTCGAGCAGTTGCGAGCCCTGCTCGCCGTCATCGACGCCGGTACCTTCGACGCCGCGGCCCGCTCCCTCCACGTCACTCCCTCCGCGGTGAGCCAACGGATCAAGGCGCTCGAGCGCGACACGGGTCGGGTACTCGTCGAGCGCGCGATCCCGTGCCGGGCGACCGAGGCAGGGCAGTCGCTGGTCCGCACGGCTCGGCAGATGGTCCTGCTCGAGGACGAGGCGCGTGCCGCGTTGGGCGAAGGGGGATCCACGCACGTCGCGCTGCCGGTCGCCGTCAACGCCGACTCCCTCGCGACGTGGTTCGCGCCCGTGCTCGAGGTCGCCGCCGGCTGGCCGGACACGCGGCTGCAGCTCGAGGTCGAGGACGAGGAGTACAGTGCCGACCACCTGCGGCGCGGGGGAGTGGTCGGTGCGGTCACGGCCGACCCGACGCCGGTCGCCGGTTGCCGCACGGAGCCGCTCGGGGCGATGCGCTACCTCCCGGTGGCCTCGCCGGCCCTGGCCGAGCGCTTCATCCGAGGGCGGGGCCACGACTGGGCTGCCATGCCCGTGCTGCGCTTCAACTCCAAGGACGACCTGCAGGCCGAGGTGCTGCGGGACCTGGGCGTCATGACCGAACCGCCGACGTCGCAGGTGCCGTCGTCGGAGGGCTTCGTCGCGGCCGTGCGCGCCGGCCTCGGCTGGGCGATGGTCCCCGAGGCACAGCTCGGCGACGACCTCGACACCGGCGAGCTCGTGCTCCTGCGCAGCCGTGAGCGCCGTGACGTGCCGCTGTACTGGCAGGTCTGGACCCTCGGCACCCCACGCCTCACCCGCCTCACGGAGGCGGTTCACGACGCCGCTCGGCGACTGCGTCCGGTCCGCACCCGCTGAGGCCTACCGCCGGTCGGTGCGCCGGGGCCACCATGGGTGGCATGGCATCGACACTCAACCCGTACCTGAGCTTCGACGGCAGTGCCCGTGAGGCGATGGAGTTCTACCAGTCCGTGCTCGGCGGCGAGCTGGTCGTGCACACCTTCGGCGAATCCATGCCCGACGCCGGCGACATCGCCGACCAGGTGATGCACGCGAGCCTGCAGACCGACGCGGGCTACACGATCTTCGCCAGCGACACGCCACCCGGCATGACGGCCACGCCCGGCAGCGCCATCACCATCAGCATCAGCGGCGATGAGGCGGAGCGGCTGCGCGGCTACTGGTCGGGGCTCACCGACGGCGGCACCGTCGAGGTGCCCCTCGAGATGCAGATGTGGGGGGACGAGTTCGGCTCCTTCACCGACCGCTACGGCGTCCCGTGGATGGTCAAAGTCGCGGGGAGCTCGGTGAGCGGCGGCTGAGCTACCGCTCGGCGAGGACCTCGGCCGAGGTCGACACGACGATCTGCGGCGCGTACAGGCCCATGACCTGCAGTGCGGCCGCGTGGTCCTCCTCGCTCGACCCCGCGCAGGCGTCGGCGGCGACGACGAGCGTCGCGCCGGCGTCCGCTGCGGGCAGCGCGGTGGAGATGACGCAGCAGTCCGTCGAGACCCCCGCGAGCACGAGCGTGGGCGTCTCGCCGGTGACGCGCCTCAGCGCCGTGCCCCACTTGCCGAAGGTCGTGACGTCGACCGTGCCCCGGCTGCTCCACCCGTTGGCGGGGGAGACGAGGTCGAAGAGCGGATCGGTGTCGGGCCGGTCGGCGAAGGCCCAGTGCTCGAAGTACGGCCCCCAGGAGCCCTCCCGTGAGGTCCCCGGGAGCCAGCGCGTGACGAGCGTGCGCTCGGCACCGAATCCGGAGCGCAGGCTCTTGATCGGGCCGAGGGCCGCGTCGAACATCGGCGAGCCCCACTCGGAGGCAGGGTCGGCGAAGATGCGCTGGGGGTCGACGACGACGAGCCAGGCGTCGTCGAGGTCGGGCAGCGAGGGCCGCTCGGCGCCCGTCACAGCCGCTCCTCCTGCCGCCGCACCACACCGCGTCGCGCCACCCAGGTGATGACGAAGGCGAGCACGAGCGCCATGACCACGCCGAGGTTGGCGTAGGACCAGTCCCCGGCCCAGTAGCTCCCGGCCGGGTCCTCGACGAGCTCGGTGCCCATGAAGGCCTTGAGCAGGTAGCCCTGCCAGTTGTTCCACGTCGAGTCCGGCATCGCGTTGGTGACCAGACCCCACCCGATGGCCGAGGTGAGGACCATCGTCGCGACGGAGATCCAGTCGACCGACCCGTAGCGCCCGCGGGAGTCGAAGAGCGCGACCTCGTCGTAGTCCCGGCGCCGCAGCGCGAGGTCGGACAGGAAGATCCCGGCCCAGGCCGCGAGCGGCACCCCGAGGGTGATGAGGAAGGACTGGAAGGGGCCGAGGAAGTTCTCGGCGAAGAAGACCACGTAGATCGTGCCGAGGGTGAGCAGCAGCCCGTCGATGCCGGCGGCGGCGGGGCGCGGGATCCGCACCCCGAGGCTCAGCAGGGTCAGGCCCGAGGAGTAGATGCCGAGCACCGCGCCGGAGACGAGCGCGAGCACGGCGGCCACGCCGAAGACCACGAGGTACCACGTCGGCAGGATCGTCGCGAGGGTGCCGACGGGGTCGGCGACGATGCCTGCCCGCAGGTCCGCGTCGGACCCCGCCAGGCCGATGCCGTACGCGACGAGCAGGGCCGGCGCGAGCGCGCCACCGAAGGTGTTCCACGCGACGATCGCGCCGGAGGAGGCCTCGCGGCTCTGGTAGCGCGACCAGTCGGCGGCGATGTTGATCCACCCGAGGCCGAACCCGGTCATGACCATGATCAGCGCGCCGAGGACCTGCTGGGGGGACCCCCCTTCGACCGCCGTGAGCGCGGACCATTCGATGTGCGCCACGGTCAGCAGCACGTAGACGACCGTCGCGAGGCCGGTCACCCAGGTGAGCCACGACTGCAGCCGCATGATCAGGTGGTAGCCGGCGACCGAGGCGACGACGATGAGCCCGGCGACGACGAGCATCGCGATGATCTTGGTGGGCGTCCCTCCGCCCCAGCCGAGCTCGCGCATGACTGTCGCGGTGGCGAGCGTGGCCATGATCGCGAGGAAGGTCTCCCAGCCGATCGAGACGATCCACGAGACGACGCCCGGCAGCTTCTGCCCCTGGACGCCGAAGGCCGCCCGGGAGATGACCATCGTCGGGGCCGAGCCCCGCTTGCCGGCGACGGCGACGAGCCCGCACAGCAGGAAGGAGATGACGATCCCGAGGATCGACACGAGGATCGCCTGCCAGAAGGAGATGCCGAAGTCGAGCACGAAGCTGCCGTACGAGATGCCGAAGACGGAGACGTTCGCGGCGAACCACGGCCAGAAGAGGTCGGAGGGCTTCGCGGTCCGGTCGGCCTCGTCGATGATCTCGATGCCCGTGGTCTCGACCCCGGCGCGCCGGACGGACTCGAGGGTGTCACCCGAGGGGGAGGGAGCGCTCATTCGGGCAGAATCCCACACGTGATGACCCTGCGTGAGCGATGGCACGCCGATGTGACCGCCCTGGTGCCGGGCGCGGACCCCGCCGCAGTGGACGAGCTCGGCGACGAGCTGCTCGTGCGGTGGCGCGAGCCGCACCGCGCGTATCACGGCCCGGTGCACCTGGCGGAGGTCCTCGCGGCCCTCGACGAGCTGGCCGAAGGAGGTGACCTCCCCGCCGAGGACCGGCACCTCGCCGAGCTGGTCGCGTGGTTCCACGACGCGGTGTACGAGACCACCGCCGCATCGGGTGCGACCGAGGAGGCCTCGGCGGTGCTCGCGGAGCAGCGCCTGCCCCTCCTCGGGCTCCGGGCGGCGGAGGTCACCCGCGTGGCGCGCCTGGTCCGCGACAGCGCCACGCACGAGATGGCCGTCGACGACGCGGTCTCCCGGGCCTTCCACGACGCGGACCTGTGGATCCTGGCGTCGCCGACCGAGCGCTTCGACTCCTACTGCACCCAGGTGCGCGCCGAGTACGGGCACGTGCGGGCGAGGGACTTCGCGCGGGGGAGGACCGCGGTGCTCACCCCCTTCGCCGAGCGGGAGCGCCTCTACCTCACGGACCACGCGCACGAGCACTGGAGCGCGCGGGCCCGAGTCAACCTTGCTCGGGAGCTCGCCCGGCTCGCTCCGCCTGCGTGACCCTCAGGCCGCTGCGGATGAGTCGGCGGATCAGCTCGGACCCGGCGACCTCGTGGGCCCCGGCGGCGACGACCTCGCCGTATCGCTCGACCGGCACGTCGTAGTGGTCCTCGTCGAAGAGCCGACGCTGCAGCCCGACCGCCTCCGCGAAGGCGTGCAGCTCCTCCAGCGAGGAGTCGGACACGAGGTGGCTCCAGGTGCGGCCCCATCCGGGCCAGGTGGGCGGGTCGACGAGGATCATCGGCTCACAACCGTCTCAGCGCGGTCGCCAGGACGACCGCCTCGCCGACCCGGTCGGACGCAGCGAGGTCGACCTCGGCCTCGATGACCCAGTCGTGGTCGCCCTCGGGGTCCGCGAGGGTCTGGCGCACCCGCCACAGCCGCACGTCCGGCGCGTCCTCGTCGTCGACCCCGGGGGCGGGTCCGCTCGCCTCCTCCACGTGCAGGTGGTGCGGGCCGCGGGCGTCCTGGTCGGTGGCGATCCGGTCGTGCTCCTCCCAGTAGTCGCCGAGCGCGCCGTCCCACGCGTCATACCCCATGACCGGGGTCCGACCGTCGTCGGCGAGCTCGGCGGCGGCGGTCTCGATGGCGCTCAGCCCGGACAGGTCGTCGCGCGCGGCGCGTTCCACGCGCTGCCACAGGGCGCCCCGGACCATCGTGCGGAAGGGACCGGTGCGCGCACTCAGCGGGCGCGGCGGTGTGGCGGCCTCGCGGCCCTGCGCGAGCCGGACGGCCGCGTCGGGGTCGGACAGGGCCTCCCACTCGTCCAGCAGCGAGGAGTCGGTCTGGCGCACGGTCTCGCCGAGCCAGTCGATGATCTCCTCGAGCGCCGGCGAGGAGTGGGCCTCGGGCACCGTCCGGGTCAGGGTCCGGTAGGCGTCGGTGAGATAGCGCAGGACGAGGCCCTCGCGCGGCGCGAGCTGGAAGCGGCGGACGAAGTCCGCGAAGGACATGCCCTCCTCCCACATCAACCGGACGACGGACTTGGGGACGAGTGCCTCCTCGGGCAGCCACGGGTGGCTCTGCCGGTAGGTCTCGAAGGCGGCCTCGAGCTCCTCCGCGAGGGGCCGCGGCCAGGTGATCTCCTCGAGCAGCCGCATCCGCTCCTCGTACTCGATGCCGTCGGCCTTCATCTCCGCGATCGCCTCGCCTCGGGCGGCGTGCTGCTGCGCGACGAGCACCGCCATCGGCGCCTCGAGCACCGCCTCGATCGTCGAGACGACCTCGAGGGCGTGGGTGGGGGAGTCCGGGTCGAGCAGGTCGAGCGCGGCCAGGGCGAAGGGGGCGAGCGGCTGGTTGAGCGCGAAGTCGGCGGGCAGGTCCAGGGTCAGCGCGACGGTCCGCCCGGTCTCGTCCGGCTCGGGGAGACGCTCCAGCACACCGGAGTCGAGCAGACTGCGCCCCAGGCGGACGGCTCGACGGGCGAGGCGGGACCTCCCCTTCGCGTCCTCGTGGTTGTCCCTGGTGAGCCGCGAGAGCGAGGCGACCGGGTCACCGGGGCGGGCGACGAGGTTGAGGATGAGCGAGTTGTCGACCTTCATCCGCGAGCGCAGGACCTCCGGCTCGGCGGACGTCAGCTTGGCGAAGGTCTCCTCGGTCCAGACGATGAAGCCCTCGGGGGCCTTCTTGCGCTGGACCTTCTTGCGCTTCTTGTCGTCGTCGCCCGCCTTGAGCAGCGCGCGGTGGTTGTCGATGACGTGCTCCGGCGCCTGGACGACGACGTAGCCCTCGGTGTCGTACCCGGCGCGGCCCGCGCGGCCGGCGATCTGGAGGAACTCGCGCACCCGCAGCACGCGGTGGCGGGACCCGTCGAACTTCGTCAGCGAGGTGAAGAGCACGGTGCGGATGGGCACGTTGATGCCGACGCCGAGCGTGTCGGTGCCGCAGATGACCTTGAGCAGGCCGGCTTGGGCGAGCTGCTCGACGAGACGCCGGTAGCGGGGGAGCATGCCGGCGTGGTGCACGCCGACGCCGCGGCGCAGCATCCCGCCGAGCGTGCGGCCGAAGCCCGCGGAGAAGCGGAAGCCGGCGAGCCGGTCGGCGATCGCCTGCTTCTCGTCCTTGTCGAGCAGCTTGAGCGTCTGCAGCAGGCGGGCGTGCTCGGCGGCGTTGGCCTGGGTCTGGTGGACGACGTACACCGGGGCGCGACGCCACTCGAGGATCTCCTCGATCGTCTCCTGGATCGGGGTGAGCGCCCAGGAGAAGGTCAGCGGCACCGGCCGCTCGGCGTCCGCCACGACGGCGACGTCGCGCCCCGTCCGCTCGCGCAGGTCGGCCGCGATCGCGCGGGTGTCGCCGAGCGTGGCCGACATGAGGAGCATCTGCGCCTGCGGCAGCTCCAGCAGCGGCACCTGCCAGGCCCAGCCGCGCTCGGGCTCGGAGTAGTAGTGGAACTCGTCCATGACGACCAGGCCGACGTCGGCGCTGCTGCCCTCGCGGAGCGCGAGGTTGGCCAGGACCTCGGCGGTGCACACGATGATCGGGGCGTCGGCGTTGACCGAGGCGTCGCCGGTGAGCATGCCGACGTTGTCGGGGCCGAAGGTCGCGCACAGGTCGAAGAACTTCTCGGACACCAGGGCCTTGATCGGTGCGGTGTAGAAGGCGACCTCGTCCCTGGCCAGCGCGTGGGCGATCGCGCCGGTGGCGACGAGGGACTTGCCGGACCCGGTCGGGGTCGCGAGGACCACGTGGTCGTCGCCGAGGAGGGCGAGCAGCGCCTCCTCCTGGTGCGGGTACAGCGGCGTGCCGCGGTCGGCGGCCCACGTCGCGAAGAGCTCGAAGAGCGCGTCGGGCTCGGTGCCGACGGGGACGGCGAAGGGGGCGGAGGCGGTGGTCGTCGAGGTCATCGTGGCTCCATCGTCCCAGTGACCGGGGTGGTGGTGCACCATGGCCCACGTGACTGCAGTGCTGCCTCCACCGCGATCGATCACCACGGCCGGGTTCGGCCTCCGTGCCCCCGTCGTGGGCGACGCCCGCCTCGTGGCCGACCTCATGGGTGATCCCGAGGCCGTCGAGCGTGCCGCCGAGATCGTCCGGGGCTGGCGCGCGCACTGGGACCAGCACGGCTACGGCGCCTGGGTCGTCGAGGACGGAGCCGGGGCCCGCGCCGGCTTCGTCGGGCTCCGGGCGCACGCCGAGTTCATCCGCGTGACGATCCGCGTCCTCGAGCGCGAAGGGGGCGAGGACCTGGCCGCGCGCTCGCTGCGGGCGGCGGTCGCGCACGCCCTCGAGTGGTTGCCGGACTTGCCGCTGCGCATGCGGGTGGCCCCGGACGACCTCGCGACCAGGCTCGTCGCCGAGTCCGCCGGGATGATGCACGTCGCCGAGCTGGACCACACCGTGGACGGGGAGGAGTGGCAGGTCCTCGAGCTGCCGTACCTGCGGGTCGCCGAGCGCATCCCGGCCCGGGCGCGCGAGGCGATGCTCGACATGTGGGTCGCGGTCAACGACGCCGGCGGTGCGGTCGGGTTCCTGCCCGGCGCCTCCCGCGAGGACGTCTCGGCCGTGCTCGACGGCTACGAGGCGAGGCTCGAGCGGGGGGACACGGTGTGCGTCGCCCTCAACTCGCCGCTGGGCGACCTGCTGGGCTTCGGCTTCGTCGTCGGGTCGACCGGGGCACTCATGGCGCACGGCGCCACCCTCGAGCGGGTCATGACCGACCCCGGCCGCCGTGGCACCAACCACGGCGCCCTCCTCATGGCGGGCCTGCACCGCACGGCCCGCGACCGCGGCTTCGAGCTCGTCACCCTCGACTACCGGGGCGGGACCGGGCTCGGCGAGTTCTACACCCGGTACGGCTACGCGGAGGTCGGTCGGGTGCCGGGGGCGGTCCGGGTCGCGCCCGGTGACGACCGGGACGGCGTGATCATGGCGCGCTCGCTGTGACCCACCTCGAGCCCTTCGGCCACGGGACCGCGTGGCTCGCCGTCCTCGACCGGTCGCAGGCCGAGGTCGCCGAGGCGCTGGGCCTGACGGACGGGCGCGGGGTCGACGGGGCCGAGGCCGTGGGCGCCGTCTCGGGCACGGGCATCCTCCCGCCGGTCCCGGGCGTGGACAGTCGCTGGACGCTCGCCATCAGCCACCGCATGTCCGGCATCTCCCCCCGACGGCTCGGCGCGCTCACCGCGCTGCTCGGGACCCGGGTGCACCTCTACGACACGACCCGTGACGCCGCACCGGAGGAGGTGCTCGCGCGGGCCGCCGCCGAGAGCATCGACCCCAGGACCCTCGCCGGCCAGGTCCCCGGCAACGCGGTGTACTACGACGACGTCGACGAGGGTCCACCGCCGGGCGAGCGGCTGTCCACGCCCTCGCGCACCCCGTGGCTGTGGTCCGTCCTCAGGGGTGGCCGTCCCTGACCTAGCATTCGGCCCATGACCGAGACCGATCAGGACACCGCGAGCAGACCCCCCTTCGGCCTCGGGTGGCAGCTCCACGGCGACGGGCGGGAGGTCCGGCCCGGCGAGGTCGTGCGGCCCGGCGAGCGGCTGTCGTGGCCGCGGACGATCGGTCTCGGCGCACAGCACGTGGTCGCGATGTTCGGCGCGACCTTCCTCCTCCCGCTGCTCGTCGACATCTCGCCCGCGACGACCCTCTTCTTCAGCGGCATCGGCACGATGCTCTTCCTCGTCCTCACCGCCGGGCGGGTGCCGAGCTATCTCGGCAGCTCCTTCGCCTTCATCGCCCCGTTCACCGCCGCGACGGCGAGTCACGACCAGGCGACCGCCTTCGGCGGCGTCGTCATGGCGGGCGTGGCCCTCGCCCTGCTCGGCCTGGCCGTGCAGCTCGCCGGCGACCGGTGGCTGCGCGCCCTGATGCCCGCCACGGTGACCGGTGCGATCGTCGCCCTCATCGGGCTCAACCTGGCGCCGAGCGCCAAGGCCAACGTCGAGCAGGGGCCGGTGACCGCCCTGGTCACCATCGCCGTCATCCTCGTGGTCACCGTCGCCACCCGGACGCTGTTCTCCCGCATAGCGATCCTCGTGGGCGTCGCGGCCGGCTATGTCGCCGCGCTGCTGCAGGGACAGGTCATCTTCGCCAAGGTCGAGGAGGCGTCCTGGTGGGGGATGCCGGACTTCCAGGCGCCCCACCTCGACCTCGCCGTGGCAGGTCTCTTCGTCCCCGTCGTCCTCGTCCTCGTCGCCGAGAACGTCGGGCACATCCGCTCCGTCGCCTCGATGACCGGTGAGGACCTCGACCCGATCACCGGGCGCGCGCTCATCGCCGACGGGCTCGCGACCACCCTCGCCGGGGCCGGCGGCGGGTCCGGCACGACGACCTACGCCGAGAACATCGGGGTCATGGCGGCCACCCGGGTCTACTCCACCGCGGCCTACTGGGTGGCCGCGGTCGTCGCCCTGCTCCTGTCCTTCTCGCCGAAGTTCGGCGAGGCCATCGCGACCGTGCCCGCGGGCGTCCTCGGCGGAGCGGGCGTCGTCCTCTACGGGATGATCGGCCTGCTCGGCGCGAAGATCTGGATCGAGTCACGGGTCGACCTCGGCAACCCGATCAACCTCATGACCGGCGCAGTCGCGCTGATCATCGGCATCGCCGACTTCACCTGGCAGATCGGTGACCTGCAGTTCGCCGGGATCGCGCTCGGGACCGCCGCCGCGCTGCTCGTCTTCCACGGCATGCGGGCCCTCAACCTCGTCACCCGCGCGGTGCCCGACCCGCTGACCCCGCTCGATCGATGAAGACCTCCTCATCTCGTCCTCATCATCGGATCATCCGGACTGCCTAGGGTCATCGGCATGAGGACAGGACGACGCATCGGACGAGACGGCTTGCTGCTGGCGGCACTGCTCTGCGTGCCCCTGCTGGTGCTGCTCGGGTTCCGCGTGGCGGCCGCGCCCTCGGACCCGCCGCCGGTGCAGGAGCGCCCCCTGCAGCTGACGAGCGAGACGCGCCCCTCCAGCCCGACGTCGAGCTCGACCTCCTCCAGCCCCAGGACGTCGAGCCCCAAGACGTCGAGCCCCAAGACCTCGAGCCCCAAGACGTCGAGCCCCAAGACCTCCAGCCCCAAGACGACGCAGCCCGTCTCGTCGTCCACGTCGTCGCGCCCCACGTGGACGCCCCCGCCCAGCGTCACCACCCGCTCCGATGCCCCGGTGCCGATGTACGACGACGATGATGGGGACGACGACGGGGACGACGCGGATGATGACGAGTACGACGATGACTGATGGCGGCTGAGCGCCGCCCGCGGCCCAGGCTGGCCAGGGACACCATCGTCGGCTGGATGCTGCTGATGCTCCTCGTCAGCCTGCTGAGCGTCATCATCGTCGTGCGCGAGAGCCTGCACCGGTCCGTGACCGACGCCGCCAACGCCGACGTCTCGCAGGAGATCGAGGAGTTCCGCACCTTCACCGAGGAAGGCGTCGACCCCGAGACCTCGAAGCCCTTCACCTCCGCCGAGCGGCTCCTGACCGTCTACCTCACCCGCCAGCGGCCCGGGGCGGGCGAGGCCATCGTCGGCTACGTCGGCCAGTCGGGGGTCGTCACGACCTCGTACGGTCCCGGCGCTCCCGACCCGCAGGAGTACGACCTCACCCGGGACACCTCGCTCGTCCGCGACGCCGAGCGCCGGACCTCGGGCACCACCGACACCCCGGCGGGCGAGATGCGGTGGGCCCGCACCGTCGTCGACGTACGCGGCGGCGACGACGCGATGATGCTCGTCGCCGTCTTCACCGAGGGCGCGCGGGCCGAGGCCGACCGCACCGTGCGCACCTTGACCCTCGTCTCGCTGGTCGCGCTCCTCTTCGCGGGCGTCGTCTCCTGGCTCGTCGCCGGTCGGCTGCTGCGCCCGGTGCGCCTCGTCCACGAGGCGGCCGAGGAGATCACCGAGCAGGACCTCACCCGGCGCATCGACGTCGGTGACGACGACGTGTCCGGGCTGGCCGCGACCTTCAACCGGATGCTGGACCGCCTCGAGGAGGCCTTCCTCGCGGAGCAGCGCTTCGTCGACGACGCCGGCCACGAGCTGCGCACCCCCATCACCGTCATCCGTGGCCACCTCGAGCTCATGGACGACGACCCGCGGTCGCGGGCGGCCACGATGCGCATCGTCACCCAGGAGCTGGACCGGATGAGCCGGATCGTCACCGACCTGCTCGCGCTGGCCAAGGCCGACCGTCCGGACTTCCTCCGCCCGGTCGACGGGGTCGACCTGTCCGCCCTCACGGTCTCGCTCGACGCGAAGATCTCCGCCCTGGCCGAGCGCAGCTGGCGGGTCAGCCAGGTCGCCGAGGGGACCGCCCGGCTCGACGCCGAGCGGATCACCCAGGCCGTCCTGCAGCTCGCGCAGAACGCTGTCCAGCACACCCACGACGGCGACGCGATCACGCTCGGGTCCGATGTGGTCGACGACCCGGCCCTGGGCCGGGCGCTGAGCATCTCCATCACGGACACGGGGCCGGGGGTGCCGCAGGCGGACCGGGAGCGGATCTTCGAGCGCTTCTCGCACGGCGAGCCGCCGGACGGTCGCCGCCACAGCGGGGCCGGCCTGGGCCTGGCGATCGTGCGCGCCATCGCCGAGGGGCACGACGGTCGGGTCGACGTGGGAGCCGGACCGGGTGGGGGCGCCGTGTTCACGATCGTCATCCCCGTCGACGAGGACACCGGACGCCACGAGCAGGACGACCAGGAGGCACCATGAGCAGCATCCTCATCGCCGAGGACCACGAGGAGATCTCGAGCTTCATCGACAAGGGGCTGCGGGCCAACGGCCACCGCACGACGATCACCGCCGACGGCCGTCAGGCCTGGGCGCTCGCCGGTACGGGTGCCTTCGACCTGCTCGTGCTCGACGTCGGGTTGCCCGGCCTCGACGGCTTCGAGGTGCTGCGGCGGCTGCGCGGCGACGGCGTCGACATCCCGGTCATCATCCTCACCGCCCGCGACGGTGTGGACGACACGGTCGCGGGCCTCGAGGGCGGGGCCAACGATTACATGACCAAGCCCTTCCAGTTCGCGGAGCTGCTCGCGCGGGTGCGCCTGCGGCTGCGCGAAGGGGGCGCCGCACCCGCCACGGACACCGCCCTCACCCTCGGCGACCTCAGCCTCGACGTGCGTCGCCGGACCGCGCGCGTGGCCGAGCGCGAGGTGGAGCTCACCGCGCGGGAGTTCGCGCTGCTCGAGGCGTTCGTCGAGCACCCGGAGCAGGTGCTCTCCCGGGAGCAGCTGCTCGGCATGGTGTGGGACATGGACTTCGACCCGGGGTCCAACGTCGTCGACGTCTTCGTCCGCTCGCTGCGCTCGAAGATCGGCGCCGAGCGGATCGTCACCGTGCGCGGCGTGGGCTACCGGCTCACCGCGGTCGTCAGCTGATCAGGCCCTCCTCACGGGCGCGCGCGACCGCGGCCGTGCGCGAGTCGACGTCGAGCTTGGTGAAGACGTGCACGAGGTGGGTCTTGACCGTCGCCTCGGAGATGAAGAGCGTGCGGGCGATCTCCTTGTTGCCCAGGCCCCGGGCGACCGCGGTGAGGATCTCGACCTCGCGCGCCGACAGCTGCGCACGCGGCCGGCCCAGCCGGGCGACGACCCGCTGGGCGAGCTCGGCCGAGAGGACCGTCCCGCCCGCTGCGGCCCGGACGACGGCGCCGACGATGTCGGCCGGGTCCGCGTCCTTGAGCAGGTACCCGGCCGCCCCGGCCTCGACGGCGCGCACGATGTCACGGTCGGTGTCGTACGTCGTGAGGACGAGCACCGCCGGCGCCTCCCGCCCGGAGCGGAGGGAGGCCGTCACCCCCACCCCGTCCATCCCGTCGCCGAGGCGCAGGTCGGTGACGACGACGTCGGGACGCTCTCGCTCCGCGACCACCAGGGCCTCCTCGCCGGTGCCCGCCTCGCCGACGACCGCGATCCGCTCGTCCTGACCGAGCAGGGCGACGATGCCCAGCCGCGTCACCGGGTGGTCCTCGACGACGACGACACGCACGCTCACGGTGTCTCCTTCACGGTGCGGGGCGAGGGGACCCAGGCCGAGACGGCCGTCCCCTCGTCGGGGGTGGACTCGACGGCCAGGCCGCCGCCGACCTCGCGCAGGCGGGCTCGTGTCGCCCGCAGGCCGTAGCCCCCTTCGCCGGTGGTGCTCGGTCCGGACGACCACCACGCGTCCGCGTCGAAGCCACGCCCGTCGTCGACGACGTCGACCCGGACGGTCTCCTCGCTCGCGTCGAGGGTGACGACGACCCGGCTGGCGGCGGCGTGGGTGCGGATGTTGGCGAGTGCCCCCTGGACGCACCGCAGGAGCGTGACCTCGGCGGTCGTCGGCAGCGGCGGGAGCGTCCCGGCGACGACGACCTCTGCCTCGACCCCCGACTCCTGCGCGAAGCGCTCGGTGACCCGGCGCACGGCCGCGGCGAGGCTCCCTTCGTCGAGGTCAGCGGGGGCGAGGGCCGCTACCACCCGGCGCGACTCCTCGAGGCCGCGGGTGGCGCCGTCCTCGAGGTGGCCGAGCAGTTCGCGGACCCGGGCGGGGTCCTCCTCGGCGCCGGCCGCGCGGGCGAGCAGGACGATCGAGCTGAAGCCCTGGGCGATGCCGTCGTGGATGTCCCGGGAGAGCCGGGTGCGCTCGCTCGTCGCCCCTTCGGCACGCTGCACGCGGGCGAGCTCGTCGGTGAGGGCCGCGGTCTCCTCCTGCGCCGCGTAGAGCGAGGCGATGAGCCGCTGCCGCTCGATGCCGTCCCGCACGAGTGCCTGCTGGGCCCAGGCGACGCCGAGCGCGACGACCATGCCGATGAGGGGGCCGATGATCGCGGCGAAGGAGGCCGCGCCGGTCTGTCGGACCGGCTCGAGGGCGACGACCACGAAGACGCCGAGCGAGATGAGCACGGCCGGCAGCAGCGGCAGGACGTGGCCGGCCAGCAGCCACAGGGGGAAGGCGAGCCAGACGTTCTCGGGGGAGACGAGGACGAGGAGGGTCCACAGCAGGACCAGCACGAGGAACCAGCGGGTGCCTGCCCGGGCGAGGCGTGGGCCGACGGAGTACCAACCGATGAACGCGGCGAGCGCGGCGATCTCGGCGAGCGGGTGGGCCCCGTCCACGATCGCCCGGAGTCCGCAGACCAGGGCCAGCACGCCGAGGAGGGCGTGCCGGCCCAGCCGCAGCCACCGGCTGGTGACCGTCTGGTCGAGGGGCGCGCTCACCGGCGTGACGCTACCCGCCCGGGCCACCAGAAGCGGTCGCCGACGAGGGCCGTCGCGGCGGGCACGACGACGGTGCGCACGAGGAGGGTGTCGAGGAGGACACCGAGCCCGACGACGAGCCCGAGCTGGCCGAGCACGACGAGAGGGAGGACCCCGAGGGCGGCGAAGACCGCGGCCAGGACGACCCCGGCGCTCGTGATGACCGCTCCCGTCCGGGCGACCGCCCGGGCGACCCCCTCGCGGGTGCCGTGCCCACCGGTCTCGGCGCGCGCCCGGTGCATGAGGAAGATCGTGTAGTCGATCCCCAGCGCGACGAGGAAAAGGAAGGCGAGGAGCGGGACCTGCACGTCCAGCGCCGCGTGTCCGAGCAGGTGCTCGTCGAGCCACGCCCCGAGGCCGATCGCCGCGAGCGCGCTCGCCGCGTTGAGCAGCAGGAGCACGAGCGGACCGACGAGCGCGCCCAGGATCAGGACGAGGACGACGAGGCTCACGAGCAGGACGAGGGGGGCGACGGTCGTGAGGTCGCTCTCGGCGGCGGGGCGGGCGTCGAGCAGCTCGGCGGAGCCACCGCCGACCAGGGCGTCGGCACCCGGGACGGCGTGGGCGCTCGTGCGCAGGTCGCGGGCGAGGTCGAGGCTCGCAGGCGTGCCGGGGGAGGGCTCGCCGATGACCGTGAGCCGGGCCAGGCCGGCGCCGTCGGTGCCCGCCGGGACGACCGTGGTGACGCCGTCGACGGACTCGAGCGCGGAGACGGTCGCCGCGGTGCTCCCCTCGCGCGTCGTCACGGCGAAGGGGGCGAGCGACCCGGCGGGGAAGTGCTCGCCGACCGTGACGAGGCCGTCGGCGGACTCGGAGGCGGTGCGGAAGGAGTCGGCCTGGGCCAGGCCGACGCTCGCGCCGGAGAGGCCCGAGGCGAGGACGGCCAGCACGGCGAGACCACCGACGAGGTGCGCCCCGGGGCGGGCGACGACGCGGCGGGCGACCTTCGCCCAGACGCCGTCGTGGCCGGGCCGGTCACCGGGGCGGGGGACGAAGGGCCAGAAGACCCGCCGGCCGACCAGGGCGAGGGCGGCGGGCAGCGCGACGAGGACGGCGACCAGGGCGATGGCGAGGCCGACGGCG
Source organism: Janibacter terrae (assembly GCF_039636765.1). Taxonomy (NCBI): domain Bacteria; kingdom Bacillati; phylum Actinomycetota; class Actinomycetes; order Micrococcales; family Intrasporangiaceae; genus Janibacter; species Janibacter terrae. The sequence goes on along the minus strand of NZ_CP144167.1, from coordinate 2,641,346 downwards.
GAGGCCAGCCCGAGCCCACGGGTGCCGGGGACGCTCGCGAGGAGCAGGGTGCCCAGCGCGAGGACGACGGTGGCGTTGCTCGCGAGGATCGCGGGGACCGTGGCGCGCCAGGCGACCGCGAGGGCGGCGCGGTGGTCCGCGTGCTCGTGCAGCTCCTCGCGGTAGCGGGAGATCAGCAGGAGGGCGTAGTTGGTGCCGGCGCCGAAGACGAGGACCGAGACGATCCCGGCGTCGAAGGGGAGACCGCTCGCCTCGCCGACGGCAGCCGTGACCCTGCCGGCGAGCCGGTCGGCGGTCCCGACGACCACGAGCGGGACGAGCCAGAGGACCGGTGAGCGGTAGGTGAGGAGCAGCAGGAGCGCGACCACGCCGATGGTCACGGCGAGCAGGGTGAGGTCCGCGCCGTCGAAGGACGAGGCGATGTCCGCACCGAAGGCGGGCCCACCGGTGACCTCGACGGTCAGGTCCGCCGGCGCGTGCTCGGCGACGTCGGCACGCAGGTCCTCGATGGTCTGCACCGCCGCGGCGCTGTCCTCGGTCACGGGCACCGGCACGGTGACCGTCGCGGCCCGGCCGTCCTCGCTGACGCGGGCGTGGGCGTCGGTGGCGCCGAGGTCGTCGGCGAGGTCGGCCAGGGCGGAGGTGTCGGCGGGGGAGAGGGCGGCTCCTCCCTTCGTCGCGACGAGGACGACCGGGGCATCGCCGCTCCCGGGGAAGTGCCGCAGCTGCCCGGCCACGATGGCGGACTCGGCGGTGGCCGGGTAGCCGTCGCCCCGGGGCGGTGCCTGCGCGGTGCCGAGCAGGGGGGTGGCCAGCCCGACGAGCAGGAGGGTCAGGACGAGCACGAGGGCGGCCCCGCGGCGGCCGGTCAGGCGCTGCGCGAGGGTCTCGCGGGACCCACGTGGAGGGGTGTAGGGGCGGTGAGGTCGCAGGGTCGTCGTCATGGCACCCAGTCCAGCGGCGAAGGGGGCTCGCCCGCATCGCGCGGGAGGTTGGTCCTGCGGTCAACCTTTTGGTGGACCATCTCGACGGCTGTGGATCGGTGACCCGGGATGTCGGCCGGGCCATCTAGGGTGGAGCGGTGTCCTCGACTGTTGAGTCCCTGCTCGCCGCCGCCGTCGGGGGAGTGGGCGGATCGACCCGCCCGGGACAGGTCGAGATGGCCGTCGCGGTGGCGCGCGCCATCGACACCGAGGAGCACCTGCTCGTCCAGGCCGGCACCGGCACCGGCAAGTCCCTCGCCTACCTCGTCCCCGCCGTCGAGCACGCCCAGCGCGTCGGCAAGCCCGCGGTCGTCGCGACCGCGACCCTCGCGCTTCAGGGCCAGATCGTCGACCGTGACATGCCGCGCCTCGCCGACGCGCTGACCCCCCACCTGCGGCGTCGCCCGACCTACGCGATCGTCAAGGGCCGTCGCAACTACGTGTGCAAGCACAAGGTCGAGGGCGGCTTCCCCGACGACGAGGACGGGCTCTTCGACGTCGGCGAGGCGGACGCCCGCGCCGGCTGGCTCGGCAAGGAGGTCGTCCGGGTCCGCGAGTGGGCCGCCGAGACCGAGTCGGGCGACCGCGACGAGCTCGTCCCCGGCGTCTCGGAGAAGGCCTGGCGCCAGGTGTCGGTCTCCGCGCAGGAGTGCCTGGGCTCCAAGTGCCCGATGGTCGGTGAGTGCTTCGTCGAGCGCTCCCGCGAGGCGGCCAAGGACGTCGACGTCATCGTCACCAACCACTCCTTCATGGCCATCGACGCCTTCGAGGGGCGCCCGATGCTGCCCGACCACGACGTGCTCGTCATCGACGAGGCGCACGAGCTCGTCGATCGGGTCACGTCCACGGTCACCGACGAGCTGGCGCCGGGCGGCGTGCGCGCGGCGGCCAAGCGGGCGCGCAAGTTCGCGGAGACCTCGGACGCGCTCGACGACCTCGCCACCGACCTCGAGGCGGTGCTCGAGGAGGCCCCCGAGGGGCGCCTGGCCACCGGCATCCCCGACGCGCTCGCGATGGTCCTCGGGCGCTGCCGTGACGTGGCCCGCGCGCTGCTCACGGAGATGAAGCCGCCCAAGGGCGAGCAGGTCGACGGCACCCGGCAGGTCGCGCTCGTCACGGTCGAGGAGGTCCACGACACGGCCGCGCGCATGCTGCAGGAGCACGAGCTGGACGTCATCTGGGTCAGCCGCGACCTGCGTCGCGGACCGCTGCTGAGGGTCGCCCCGATGAGCGTGGCGATGCGGATGCGGGAGCGGATCTTCGGTACTGGGGCGACCGACGACGACGAAGGGGTGCGCGACCGCACCGTCGTCCTCACCTCAGCGACGCTCGAGCTGGGCGGCACCTTCGACGCCGTCGCCGGCACCCTCGGCCTGCGCGGCCCGGGCGCCCCGGAGTGGACCGGCCTCGACGTCGGGTCCCCCTTCGACTACCAGCAGCAGGGCATCGCCTACGTCGCCGAGCACCTCCCGGCGCCCGGGCGGGACGGGCTCGCGCCGCAGACGCTCGACGAGATCGAGGCGCTCGTGCGGGCGGCCGGCGGTCGCACGCTCGGGCTCTTCTCGTCGATGCGCGCGGCCAAGGAGGCCAGCGAGGCGATGCGCGAGCGGCTGGGGCCTGACTTCACCGTGCTCTGCCAGGGCGAGGACATGATCGGCACGCTGGTGCGCGACTTCGCGCGCGACCCCCGGACCATCCTCTTCGGCACGCTCACGCTCTGGCAGGGCGTCGACGTGCCGGGCAGCAGCTGCCAGCTCGTGCTCATCGACCGCATCCCCTTCCCACGACCCGATGACCCCCTGGCATCCGCGCGCACCCAGGAGATCGCCCGGCGCGGCGGCAACGGCTTCATGGCGGTCTCGGCCACGCACGCCGCGCTGCGGCTGGCCCAGGGTGCCGGCCGGCTCATCCGACGGTCCGACGACCGGGGTGTCGTCGCCTTCCTCGACCACCGGATGATCAAGGCCCGCTACGCCGGGTTCCTGCAGCGCTCCCTTCCCCCGTTCTGGCCGACGACCGACCGCCAGCTCGTGCTCGGGGCCCTCGCTCGCCTCGACGAGACCGCCCCCGACGTCCTGCCGGTCGCCGACCCGGTCAAGCGCGGCCTGACCGGCCAGGTCGCCGACCCCGGCCCGGCCGGCAGCGTGCGCACCGCGGTGGTGCAGGGCGACGGGTGGTCCGTCCAGGACGACGACGAGCTGCGCGACGGCATCGACCTCGGTCTGCCGCTCACCGAGCTGGCCGCCTCGCTCGACCGCGACGAGGCCGCGGTCACCGCGCGGGCCGACACCCTCGGGCTCGTCGTCCGCACCCGCGACTAGCCTGAGCGCCATGGACATCCGCCGCCTCGGTCGCTCTGGTCTCGCCGTCTCCGCCGTCGGTCTGGGGTGCAACAACCTCGGTCGCCGCGGCACCGCCAGCGAGACGCAGGAGGGTACGGACGCCGTCGTGCACGCCGCGCTCGACTGCGGGATCACCCTCTTCGACGTGGCCGACGTGTACGGCGCGGAGCCGGGGCTCTCCGAGACCATGCTGGGTCGGGCGCTCGGCTCGCGCCGCGACGAGGCCGTCCTGGCGACGAAGTTCGGCATGGACATGGGCGGGACCAACGGCGAGGACTTCGGCGCGCGCGGCTCGCGCCGCTACATCGTCCGCGCCGTCGAGGCGTCCCTGCGGCGCCTGGGCACCGACCACATCGATCTCTACCAGTTCCACTCCCCTGACCCCCTCACGCCCATCGATGAGACCCTCGACGCGCTCGACGACCTCGTGCGCTCCGGCAAGGTGCGCTACATCGGGCACTCCAACCGCGCCGGGTGGCAGATCGCCGAGGCGGAGCACGTCGCCCGCGAGCGCGGCGGTCCACGCTTCATCTCGAGCCAGAGCCACTACAACCTGCTCGACCGCCGCGCGGAGCTCGAGGTCACGCCCGCAGCCGAGGCGTACGGGCTGGGGGTGCTGCCGTACTTCCCGCTCGCCCGGGGGCTGCTCACCGGCAAGTACTCCTCGGGCACGGCGCCCGAGGGCAGCCGTCTGGCATCCCGCCCCGAGATCATCGAGGGGGCCGACCTCGACCAGCTGCGGGCCTTCGGCGACTTCGCCCGGGAGCGCGGCCTCACCGAGGTGCAGGTCGCCTTCTCGTGGCTCGCCTCCCGCCCGAGCGTCGCGAGCGTCATCGCCGGCGCGACCCGCCCCGAGCAGGTGGCCGAGAACGCCGGGGCCGCGGGGTGGGTCCCGACGCCGCAGGACGAGGCGGAGCTCGACGAGATCTTCCCGCGGGTGCCCAAGGTGGCGCTCTTTTGAGCACGCCCCCCTTCGTCCTCGTCCAGGGGCCCGAGACCGTCCTCGCCGACCGTGCCGTCGACCAGGTCGTCGCCGACGTGCGCGTCGGTGCGCCCGACCTCGAGGTCGTGACCCTGCGCGCCGAGGGCTACGAGGAGGGTGAGCTCTCCATCCACGCCGGCCCCTCGCTCTTCGGCGAGGACAAGGTCATCGTCGTGCGGGACCTGCACCTGGCCCCCGACGTCCTGCAGCTCGACCTGCTCGCCTACCTCGCCGACCCCGAGGACGGCGTGACCCTCGTCGTCACCCACGCCTCGGGCAACAAGGGCAAGAAGGTGCTCGACACCCTCAAGAAGGCCAGGGCGCTCGTCCTCGAGGCGCCCGCCATCAAGAGCGACCGGGACAAGGCCGAGTTCGTCACCAACGAGTTCCGGCGTGCTCGGCGCAAGGCCGATGCGGGGGCCGTCCAGGCGCTCGTCGAGGCCGTGGGCAAGGACGTGCGCGAGCTGGCCTCCGCCTGCCAGCAGCTCGTCGACGACACGACCGGTGTCATCGACGCCGACATCGTCGAGCGGTACCACGGTGGTCGCGTCGAGGCCACCGGGTTCAAGGTGGCCGACGCGGCGGTGGCCGGCCAGACGGGTGAGGCGCTGCGCCTGCTGCGCCACGCGGTCAACGTCGGGGTCGACCCCGTCCCGATCGTCGCGGTCATCGCCCAGCAGCTGCGGCAGCTGGCCAGGGTCGGGGGAGCCGGGCGCGGTCGCAGCGCCGACCTCGCCCGAGAGCTCGGGATGGCCCCCTGGCAGGTCGACAAGGCCCGCCGCGCGCTGCAGGGCTGGGGTGGCGACGCGCTCGGTCGCTCGATCCAGGCCGTCGCCGCGGCCGACTTCGAGGTCAAGGGCGGCGGGCGCGACCCCGTCTACGCCGTGGAGAAGGCCGTGCTCACCATCACGCGTGAGCGCAACGGCGGCTGAACCACCCCGGGTTTGTCCGCGCCTGCTCGCCGCTGCTAGATTTGTCCATCGCGTGCGCGCATGGTCGTGCGCGCATCGCAGCACCACCCAGGGCGTCTCTCCCACGGTGTCCCCACGCCGGTCCCGAGATGCCTTGCCGCCCTCTAACGGCAGAAGCTCGACCAACCCAGTCAGAAAGATTCTTGTGGCAAACATCAAGTCCCAGATCAAGCGCGTCAAGACCAACGCGGCCCGGACCGAGCGCAACCGCGCGCACAAGTCCGAGCTGCGCACGTGGATCCGCAAGGTCCGCACGGCCGTCGAGGCCGGCGACGCCGAGACCGCCAAGACCGCGCTGGTCACGGCCGGCAAGAAGCTCGACAAGGCCGTGAGCAAGGGCGTCATCCACGCCAACCAGGCCGCCAACAAGAAGTCGGCGCTGGCGAAGGCCGTCAACAAGATCTGATCTGTTGACCCCAGACGCAGGGGGCCGGTCACCGCGAGGTGACCGGCCCCCTGCGTCATGCCCGTGAAGCTGCATTCCCCTAGGGCAATGCAGGGAAGGGGGTCAGGCCGGGTCGTCGTCGTAGTCGCGGCCGGCGGCGACCGCGCGCACGCCCTCGACCACGGCGGCGAAGACGCGTTCGTCGAGGACCGCGCCGTCGCGGCGGACCTGCTCCGGGTCCACCCGCAGGACGCGGTTGATGCGGGCCTCGCTCGGACGACCCCGTCCGTCCCAGGCGCCCGCGCCGACGTCGACCCACCGGCGCCCCTCGGCGGCCTCCTGCTCGGCATCGAGGTCGTGGTCGGCGCTCGTCAGCTGCAGGCCGAGCAGCCACTCGCCGTCCCGGCCGACGAGCAGCACGGGCCGGTCCTTGCCCTGCGCGTGGTCCTCCTCGAAGGGCACCCACGTCCACACGACCTCGCCGGGGGACGGGGTGGGGTCGTCCGGGGTCGGGGCCCACCGCATCTCGGGGATGCCGACGAAGTCGCCCGGGTAGCCGCTCATGTCCCCCCACGGTAGTGGTCGTGGTCACGGGGTGAAAAGGCTCACGGGTCGGCGGACCTGCACGCCATCGGGCCGTCACCTGCGCGTCACCCGGGGGCACCAACTTTGCCCGCATGCCCACCGACGTCAGTTCCCCTGTCCCCGGGCCCGGTCCCGCCCGTCGTGACGTCGTGCGCGGCGCCACGGTCGCCGCCGTCGTCACCGCGAGCGCCACGCCCTTCACCCGCTCCTCCACGGCGCAGGCCGCCACCGCCGCCACCGGCTTCCTCCACGGTGTCGCCTCGGGCGACCCGCTCCCCACGGCCGTCGTGCTGTGGACCCGCGTGACCCCGAGCGCCGACGCGACCCCGGGCTCCGGCAGGGGTGCGCGCGTCCAGGTCGACTGGGAGGTCGCCACGGACGAGTCCTTCACCCGCATCGTCCGCAGGGGCCGGGTCTCCACCGGCACCGAGCGCGACCACACGGTCAAGGTCGACGCCACCGGCCTGTCGCCGGGCACGCGCTACGCCTACCGCTTCCGCAGCGGGGGCCAGATCTCGCGCACGGGCTGGACCGCGACCGCACCGGCACCCACGTCGACGCCCCCCAAGCTGCGCCTGGGGATCGTCTCCTGCTCCAACTGGGAGGCCGGGTACTTCGCGGCCTACCGCCACCTGGCCGACCACGGCGCGCTCGACGCGGTACTCCACCTGGGCGACTACCTCTACGAGTACCCGACAGGCGAGTACGGCGCCAGGGGCGGCGCGGTGCGTGCGAGCGAGCCCGCCCGCGAGATCGTCACCCTCACCGACTACCGGGTGCGCCACGGTCACTACAAGACCGACCCGGATCTGCAGCGCTTGCACGGGGCCGCCCCGTGCATCACCACGTGGGACGACCACGAGAGCGCCAACGACGCGTGGAGCGGGGGAGCGGAGAACCACCAGCCCGGGACGGAGGGCTCGTGGCAGGACCGCGCGGCCGCGTCTCGCCGTGCCTACGACGAGTGGATGCCGATCCGTCTGTCCGGGAGCACCGCGCTGGGCGACGGGAGCCAGATCTACCGACACCTCGGGTTCGGCACGCTCGCCGACCTGCGGATGTTGGACCTGCGCAGCTACCGCAGCAAGCAGGCCTCCCCGGCGGCGCCCGGCGCCGTCGGCGACGCGGATCGCACGATCACCGGTGACGCACAGATGACGTGGCTGAAGTCCTCGCTCAGCGAGTCCACCGCCACCTGGAAGCTCGTCGGCAACCCGGTGATGATCACGCCCGTGACCTTCGCGGCGGTCGACGCGGAGGTCGGGAACGCGCTCCACGAGATGGGTGGCCTCCTCCCGCCGGACGGCCTGCCGTACAACGTCGACCAGTGGGACGGCTACACCGCCGACCGCCGCGAGCTCATCGACCACCTCGCCGACCACGCGATCGACAACACCGTCTTCCTCACGGGTGACATCCACTCCGCGTGGGCCTGCGACATCCCCAAGGACGTCGGCACCTACCCGCTCAGCAGGTCGGTCGCGGTCGAGTGGGTCGGGACGTCGGTCACCTCCGACAACCTCGACGACATCCTCGGCGTCGAGCCGCGCACCGTCTCGCTCGGCGTCGAGGCCGCCATCCGCACCGACAACCCGCACGTGCGATACCTCGACTTCGACCGGCACGGCTACTCGGTGCTCACCCTGACGCCCTCGCGCGCCCAGATGGACTGGTACGCACTGGCCGACCGTACCGATCGCGACTCCGCCGTACGCTGGAGCGCCGGCTTCGAGACCCTGCCCGCCACCAACCGCACCCGCCGTGTCTGGTACCCGGCGAGCTGACGACGGAGACACGATGACCGACACCAAACAGCACGCCCGCACGCCCACCCGACGCACCGTCCTCGCGGCGGGCCTGGCCACGGGCGCGACCATCGCGATCTCGGGAGGGGCCGGGGCCCCGTGGGCCGCTGCCGCGCCCGTGGTCGACACCCGTCGCGTCTACGTGCTCGTCACCGACGGGCTCCGCCCCGACGAGATCAACGGCCTCAGCACCCCCAACATCGACGCCCTTCGCCGCGACGGCACCTGGTACCCGAACGCCCGGTCGCTGCCGATCATGGAGACCATCCCCAACCACGTGATGATGATGAGCGGCGTGCGACCGGACCGCACCGGCGTGCCGGCCAACAAGATCTACGACCGTGGTCTGGGCACGGTCCGGGACATGGACCAGCCCACCGACATCAAGGTGCGCACCGTCCTGGAGCGACTGCGGGACAAGGGGCTGACCACCGGCACCGTCCTGTCCAAGGACTACCTCTTCGGGGTCTTCGGCGACCGGGCGACCTACCGGTGGGAGCCCGAGCCGCTCATGCCGATCACCGACCACGCGCCCGACGCCTACACCTACGACGCGCTCGTGGAGATGGTCGACGAGGCCGACCCGCACCTCGTCCTCGCCAACTTCGGTGACATCGACCGGGTCGGGCACGCCGACCTCGGCGGGGCGGTCGACCTGCCGGCGCTGCGCTCGGCGGCCCTGCTCAGCACCGACCGTCTGATCGGGCAGTTCGTCGACCACCTGAGGACGAAGGGGACATGGGAGCAGTCGGTCGTCATCGTCCTCGCGGATCACTCCATGGACTGGTCCTTCGCGCACCGCGTCATCTCCTTGGGCACCCCCATCTCGGCCGACCCGTCCTTGCGGGACAAGGTCGAGATCGCGCAGAACGGCGGCGCGGACTGCCTGTACTGGACCGGACCCGCGGCTGAGCGGAGCCAGGGCCTGGAGCGGTTGCGCCGGCTCGTGCTCGCGCAACCCGGCGTCCTGTCCGTCCACACCCCGGCGCAGTTGCGGCTGAGCGACGTCGCGGGTGACCTCGTCGCCTACTGCAAGGCGGGCTGGCGCTTCTCCGACCCCACGGTCCTCGACAACCCGATCCCGGGCAACCACGGCCACCCGGTGACCGAGCCGATCCCCTTCGTCATCGCCGGCGGCTCGCCGCTGGTGCGACCGGGCACGCGCACGGCGGTCGCGCACACGATGGACGTGGCACCGACGATCGGGGAGATCTTCGGACTCGGTCGGCTGCCGGGCGGGTACGACGGCGTCTCCCGTCTCTGACGGGTTGCCGGAGCGGCTCCCCGTCCGTGGGAGGATGGAGGCCGACCCCTGTCCCGACGAACCCCGAGGTCCACCACCCGTGTCACCGCAGGCCCGTGAGGCCCTCCCGCCCAACGCGACCCCGCCGGCGCAGATCCGCAACTTCTGCATCATCGCGCACATCGACCACGGCAAGTCCACGCTCGCCGACCGGATGCTCCAGATCACCGGCGTCGTCGAGGCGCGGCAGATGCGCGCCCAGTACCTCGACCGGATGGACATCGAGCGTGAGCGCGGCATCACCATCAAGTCGCAGGCCGTGCGCATGCCGTGGGAGCAGGACGGGGAGACCTTCTGCCTCAACATGATCGACACCCCGGGACACGTGGACTTCACCTACGAGGTCTCCCGCTCGCTCGCCGCGTGCGAGGGGGCGGTCCTCCTCGTCGACGCCGCGCAGGGCATCGAGGCGCAGACCCTCGCCAACCTCTACCTGGCGATGGAGAACGACCTCACGATCATCCCGGTGCTCAACAAGATCGACCTGCCCGCGGCCCAGCCGGAGAAGTACGCGGAGGAGATCGCCGGCCTCATCGGCTGCGAGCCCGAGGACGTGCTCCGGGTGAGCGGCAAGACGGGCGAAGGGGTGGAGGAGCTCCTCGAGCAGATCGTCGCCAAGCTCCCCGCCCCAGTGGGCGACGCAGACGCTCCCGCCCGCGCGATGATCTTCGACTCCGTCTACGACAACTACCGCGGGGTCGTCACGTACGTGCGGGTCGTCGACGGTGACCTCAACCCGCGCGAGAAGATCGTCATGATGTCGACCCGGGCGACGCACGAGCTGCTCGAGATCGGCGTCATCTCGCCCGAGATGATCCCGAGCAAGGGCCTGGGCGTCGGCGAGGTGGGCTACCTCATCACCGGCGTCAAGGACGTGCGCCAGTCCAAGGTCGGCGACACCGTCACCAACGCGGGCACGCCGGCCGACCGGGCGATCGGCGGCTACAAGGACCCCAACCCGATGGTCTTCTCGGGGCTGTACCCGATCGACGGCAGCGACTACCCGACGCTGCGCGACGCCCTCGACAAGCTCAAGCTCAACGACGCGGCGCTCGTGTACGAGCCGGAGACCTCCGCGGCGCTCGGCTTCGGCTTCCGCTGCGGGTTCCTCGGTCTGCTGCACCTGGAGATCGTCCGCGAGCGCCTCGAGCGGGAGTTCGACCTCGACCTCATCTCGACCCAGCCCAACGTCGTCTACGAGGTGACGATGGACGACGGCTCCACGATCACCGTGACCAACCCGAGCGAGTTCCCGCACGGCAAGGTCTCCGAGGTGCGCGAGCCGGTCGTCAAGGCGACCATCCTCGCCCCGAGCGAGTTCATCGGCGCGATCATGGAGCTGTGCCAGTCCAAGCGCGGCCAGCTCGGCGGCATGGACTACCTCTCCGAGGACCGCGTCGAGATGCGCTACACGCTGCCGCTGGCCGAGATCGTCTTCGACTTCTTCGACCAGCTGAAGTCGAAGACCCGCGGCTACGCCTCCCTCGACTACCAGGAGTCCGGCGACCAGGTCGCCGACCTCGTCAAGGTCGACATCCTGCTGCAGGGCGAGACCGTCGACGCCTTCAGCGCCGTGGTCCACAAGGACAAGGCCTACGCCTACGGCACGATGATGGCCGGCAAGCTCAAGGAGCTCATCCCCAGGCAGCAGTTCGAGGTGCCGATCCAGGCCGCCATCGGCGCGCGGATCATCGCCCGGGAGAACATCCGGGCGATCCGCAAGGACGTGCTCGCCAAGTGCTACGGCGGTGACATCTCCCGCAAGCGCAAGCTCCTCGAGAAGCAGAAGGAGGGCAAGAAGCGCATGAAGAACATCGGCACCGTCGAGGTCCCGCAGGAGGCCTTCATCGCCGCCCTCTCGTCCGACGACAACGCGGTGGACAAGGCCAAGAAGTAGCACATCCGTCGGGACAGGTAAGCGCTGGCTTAGTCTGGTGCGCATGGCCCAGCAGACCTTCGACCTGTACCAGCGCCTCACCCGGCTCCCCGCGGGCAAGCGCATCTTCTCCCTCCTCTACAGCGTCAAGGCGCCGTACTTCGCGACGGTCCGCCCGCAGGTGCGTGAGGTGCGCGCCCACCACGCCGAGCTGTCGATCAGCAACCGCAGGCGCGTGCACAACCACATCGGCACCCTGCACGCGATCGCGGTGTGCAACGGGCTCGAGGCCGCGATGGGGCTGCTCGCGGAGGCGACCTGCCCGTCCGACCAGCGCTGGCTGCCCCGCGGCCTGCAGGTGAGCTACCTCGCGAAGTCCACGACCGACCTGCTGTGCGTCGCCGAGACCGACCCCGAGCAGTGGGCGGGCGAGGCGCCGTACGACGTCGACATCCGCGTCAGGGCGGTGCGCACCGACGGCGTCGTGGTCGTCGAGGGCGTCATCCCCGTCTACGTGACCGCGAAGCCGCAGCAGGCCGCCTGAGCGTCAGGTCGTCAGGCGGGCGCGGAGGCGCTCGACCTCCGCCTCCTCCCACCCCGTGGCCGTCAGCCAGCCGACGGTCCCACCGAAGCCCTCGTGCAGATGGGTCAGGACGGCCTCCATCGCCTCGGCACGCGGCGTCTGGTCATCGATGCTGTGGTGGGGGATCGAGCGGCGGTAGGGCTCGACCTCGACGAGCCGCTCCATGATCCGGTGGATCCGCTCGGCTGTGCGCACGTAGTCGGCGATGATCTCCTCCTCGGGGACGCCGGCGACGGCCAGCGCCATCCCCACGACCGTGCCCGTGCGGTCCTTGCCGGCCGCGCAGTGCACCACGGCGCCGCCAGCGCTGTCGCGCACCGCGGCCAGGGCAGCGGCGACCGAGTCGGGACGCGTGCTGAGGTAGCCCGTGTAGTGCCGACCCCAGAACTCGCCGTCGCGCACGACCGGCTCGTCGCGCTGCCAGCGCAGCGCGAGCGCCTCCTCGACCGTGGTCTGCGCGTCGACGTCCTCGCGCAGCAGGCTGAAGTGGTGGTGCGTCAGGGGGGTCGCGCGCAGCGGACCCTCACCCGTGACCTCGTACTCGACGTTGCTGCGCAGGTCGACGACGTCGGTGACGCCGAGCTCCTCGACGAGGTGACGCACGTCCCCTTCGCTCAGGTCCTGGAGGTTGTCGCTGCGGATGAGCCGGCCCTCCCGGGTGCCGCGACCGTCGCGGGTGGGCAGGCCACCGAGGTCACGCATGTTGACGACGCCATCGAGCTCGATCCACCTGGTCATGGGAGCCACGCTAGCCACCGGGTGGGAGGATGGGCGGGTGCGTCCCCCCTTCGGCATCTACCTGCACGTGCCCTTCTGCACCGTCCGCTGCGGCTACTGCGACTTCAACACCTACACGGCGACCGAGCTCGGCCCCGTCGGAGGAGCGAAGGGGGCGAGCCTCGCCACCTTCGTCGACGCCGCGATCGGTGAGCTCGACCTCGCCGCCGCCGCGGTCCCCGACGCGCCGCCGGTCTCGACGGTCTTCGTCGGCGGAGGGACGCCGACGCTCCTTCCGCCGCAGGACCTCGTGCGCTTCCTCGACGCGGTCCGGAGGCGCTGGGGGCTGGCCGACGACGTCGAGGTGACGACCGAGGCCAACCCCGACAGCGTCACCGAGGAGTCCCTGCGGGTCCTGGCCGACGGCGGGTTCACGCGGGTGAGCATCGGCATGCAGTCGGCGGTGCCCGAGGTCCTCGCGACCCTCGACCGCACCCACGACCCGGCCAACGTCTCGCGCGCCCTCGCCGCGGCCCGCGCCGCCGGGCTCTCCGTGAGCCTCGACCTCATCTACGGCACGCCGGGGGAGAGCCTGGAGCAGTGGCGCACCTCGCTGGAGACCGCGATCGCGCTGGGGCCGGACCACCTCTCGGCCTACGCGCTGACCGTCGAGGAGGGCACCCGGATGGCGGTGCGCGTCCGGCGTGGCGAGCTGCCGATGCCGACCGGTGACGACGAGGCCGACAAGTACGAGCTGGCCGACGAGCTCCTCGCGGCCGCCGGGTACGAGTGGTACGAGATCAGCAACTGGGCACGCACCGACGCCGACCGGTGCCGGCACAACGAGGCCTACTGGCGCAGCCACGACTGGTGGGGCGTCGGGCCGGGTGCCCACAGCCACGTCGACGGCGTGCGCTGGTGGAACCGCAAGCACCCCGCCACCTGGGCGGCGCACCTCGCCGGCGGCGACCCCGCGGCCGAGCGCGAGGAGCTGACCGCGGAGCAGCGGGCCGACGAGCAGATCCTGCTCGGGGTTCGCCTGCGCGAGGGACTGCCGACGGCAGTCCTCACGGCCGACGGACGGAGGGCGGTCGCCGGCCTCGTCGCCGACGGCCTCGTCGAGGGGCCGGCCGCCCTGCGCGGGCAGGTCGTGCTGACCCGGCGCGGACGGCTGCTCGCCGACACCGTCGTGCACCACCTCGTGGCCGGTGCCCCCGACCCCGTGCGGGTGACCAGTGCCTGACGTCCCGGAGATCCCCGACCTCATCGGCTTCTTCGACCTGCTCGGCGTCCTCGCCAACGGCCTGCTCGGGGGAGCGGTGGCCCGGCGCTACCAGCTCGACCCCGTCGGCTTCACCGTGATGGCCATCATCTCCGCGCTCGGCGGCGGGGCGATCCGCGACGTGCTGCTCGACGTGCAGCCGGTGGCCCTGACCGACCTGCGCTACCTCACCGTCGCCCTCGTGGCCGCGGCCATCGCCTACCTCGTCCCGCTCGAGGGACGGCGCTGGCGCCAGATCTTCCCGTGGGTCGACGCCGTCGCGCTCGGCACGTGGGCGGTCGTCGGCACGCAGAAGGCGCTGCTCCACGACATCCACTGGCTCCCGGCGGTCCTGCTCGGTGTCCTCACCGCGTGCGGCGGCGGTGTCGTGCGCGACATGATGCTCGGCAACGTGCCGGTGATCCTGCAGCGCTCCGAGCTCTACGCGACGGCGGCCTTCGCCGGGGGGTCGGCGCTCGTCCTGCTCCACCTCCTGACGTCCGGGCCGGTCGCCTCGCTCGGCGCACTGGTGGTCGGTGGCGGGGTCTGCATGCTCGCCCGCAAGCGCGGCTGGATGTTGCCGACCGAGCCGCCGTGGAAGCCGCCCCGCGTCCACCGACGGTGACCGGTCTGCGGACCGCGCTGTGACCGACCGGTACGCGTGGCGCACGATGGACCCATGACCACCACGCGTACCGCCATCGTCACCGGAGCCGCCCGCGGGATCGGCCGGGCCATCGCCCTGCGACTCGCCACCGACGGCCACCACGTCGCCGTCCTCGACCTCGACGAGTCCGCCTGCCAGGTGGTCGTCGACGAGATCACCGAAGGGGGCGGCACCGCCCTCGCCGTGGGCGTGGACGTCTCCGACCCCGACCAGGTCGAGGCGGGCGTCGCCCGCGTCGCCGAGGAGCTCGGCGCCCCGACCCTCCTGGTCAACAACGCCGGCATCATCCGCGACAACATGCTCTTCAAGATGACCGTCGACGACTGGGACTCCGTCATGGCGGTCCACCTGCGCGGCGCCTTCCTCATGACCAAGGCCACCCAGGCCCACATGACGGCCGAGAAGTACGGGCGCATCGTCAACCTCTCCTCCACCTCCGCCCTCGGCAACCGCGGTCAGACGAACTACTCGGCCGCCAAGGCCGGCATGCAGGGGTTCACCAAGACCCTGGCCATCGAGCTGGGCAAGTTCGGCGTGACCGCCAACGCCATCGCCCCGGGCTTCATCCAGACCGACATGACGGCCGCGACCGCCGAGCGCATCGGCGTGCCCTTCGAGGACTTCCTCGCGCACGCCGCGAAGGAGACCCCGGTCGGCCGCGTCGGTCAGCCCGAGGACATCGCCGCGACCGCGTCCTTCCTCCTGTCCGAGGAGGCCGGGTTCGTCTCGGGCCAGGTCATCTACGTGGCCGGTGGCCCGAGGGACTGACCCCGGCCTGCATTGCCCTAGGGCAATGCAGAGTGAACCCGCATTGCCCTAGGGGAATGCGGGTTCAGGTCATTCGAGGGCGGTGACGAAGTCGATGAGCTCCTCGACCCGCCCGAGCAGGGAGGGCTCGAGGTCGGCGTAGGAGCGCACGGTGCCGAGGATCTGCTTCCACGCCCGGGCGATGTCCGCCTGCGTCTCGTGCGGCCAGCCGAGATGGGCGCAGATCCCGCGCTTCCACTCCGTCGACCGCGGGATCGTCGGCCAGGCCTCCATGCCGAGGCGTTGCGGCCGGACCGACTGCCACACGTCGACGAAGGGGTGCCCGACCACGAGCACGTGGTCGGGTGCCACCCGGTTGGCCTCGGCGACGATCCGCGACTCCTTGCTGCCGGGCACGAGGTGGTCGACGAGCACGCCCATCCGCCGGCCCCGGCCGGGCCCGAAGTCCCGGATCGCCGCCGCGAGGTCGTCGACGCCGTCGAGCGGCTCGACGACGACGCCCTCGACCCGCAGGTCGTGCCCCCACACCTTCTCGACGAGCTCGGCGTCGTGCCGCCCCTCGACGAAGATGCGCGAGGCCCGCGCGACCTTCGCACTCTTGTCGTGCACCGCCACCGACCCGCTCGCGGTGCGCGAGGCGGCCTGGTGGGCGGCGGCGAGGGCCGCGCGCTGCGCCCCCTTCGGCGCCGTCAGGGTGACGGGCGCACCGTCGACGTGGAACCCGGGGCCGAGCGGGAAGGCCTTGACCCGGCCGCGGCGGTCCTCGAGGTGCACGACGTGGACGCCACCGGCCTTCTCGACCGCGACGACGGCGCCGACCCAGCCGGTCTCGACGTCCTCGACGACCGTGCCGCGGGTCGCCTCCAGGGCGCGGGAGGTCGGGCGCGACAGCCTCCCCTTGGACTTCCAGTCGCCGGAGAGGACATCCTTGCCGTATCGATCGTTCACGGGCATCGACGTTAGGACGAAGGGGGGACACCCGGGCGACGGCACGCCGGACTTCGGGGAATGCGGCGCGCGGTCGTAGACTTGGCACTCAGTCGGACCGAGTGCCAGCGAAGGAGGCAGCATGAGTCAGGAACGCCGGATGGCCGTGCTCAGCGCCATCGTCGAGGACTACGTGCAGACCTCGGAGCCCGTCGGCTCCAAGGCGTTGCTCGACCGGCACCAGCTCAACGTCTCCGCGGCGACCGTCCGCAACGACATGGCGGTGCTCGAGGACGAGGGCCTCATCGTCGCGCCGCACACCTCGGCCGGTCGGATCCCGACCGATGCCGGGTACCGGCTCTTCGTCGACCGGCTGGCCGCCATCCGACCGATGTCGAAGGGGGAGCGCGCCGCGATCACCGACTACCTCGAGGGCGCCGACGACCTCGACGTCGTCCTCGACCGCACGGTGCGGCTGCTCTCGACGCTCACCCGCCAGGTCGCCGTCGTGCAGTACCCCTCGCTCACCCGCAGCACCGTCAAGCACATCGAGCTGGTGCCGATGGCGCAGACCCGGCTCATGGTCGTCGTCATCATGGGTACCGGTCGGGTCGAGCAGCGCATCGTGCCGATCGGCGTCGACTACCTGACGACGGCGGGGGCCGACGCCCTGGCGAGCGCCCGGGCCCGGATCAACGCCGCGACCCGGGAGCGTCGTCTCGCCGACGCCCTCACCTCGCTGGCGACCCTCCACGAGGAGGACAGCCAGACCGAGGACGCCCTGACGGCGGGGGTGCTCGCGGCGCTCGAGGAGGCGCTCGCCGAGGAGCGCGCGACCAAGGTGACGCTGGCCGGCACGGCCAACCTCGCCCGCAGCTCGAGCGACTTCCCGATGACGCTCGAGCCGGTGCTCGACGCGCTCGAGCAGCACGTCGTGCTGCTGCGGCTGCTCAGTGCCGAGGCGGGCCACGACGCCACGGGCGTCTCGGTGCGCATCGGCTCCGAGAACCCCGTCACCGGGCTGCAGAGCACCTCGCTCATCACCTCGGGCTACGGCTCGGGCGACGAGCAGGTCGGCGCCGTCGGCGTGCTCGGCCCGACCCGGATGGACTACCCGGCGACGATGGCGCAGGTGCGTGCCGTCGCCACCTACCTCTCGCGGATCATGGACGCCTGACCGGCGTCCACCCGCACCGACCACCACCACGACCCACGAGGACGTCACGCGTGAACGACTACTACGAGGACCTCGGCGTCAGCCGGCAGGCCACGCCCGAGGAGATCAAGCGGGCCTACCGCAAGCTCGCCCGCACCCTCCACCCGGACGTCAACCCGGGCCCGGAGGCGGAGGAGAGGTTCAAGGCCGTCTCCCAGGCCTACGACGTGCTCTCCGACGAGACCAAGCGGCGCCAGTACGACATGGGCGCCGACCCGTACGGCGGTGCGCACGAGGGCTTCGGTGCCGGCTTCAGCTTCAGCGACATCATGGAGCAGTTCTTCGGCCAGGCGGGCGGCGGCGGCGGCCGCGGCCCCCGCTCGCGCTCCTCGCGCGGCCAGGACGGCCTCGTCGGGCTGGAGATCGACCTCGCGACCGCCGTCTTCGGCGGCCAGGAGGACCTGACGATCGACACCGCGGCGGTCTGCGGCTCGTGCTCCGGCGACGGTGCCCAGCCCGGCACCGGCCGACGCACCTGCGACACCTGTGGTGGCCGCGGTGAGGTCCAGCAGGTGCAGCGTTCCTTCCTCGGGCAGGTCATGACGACCCGTCCGTGCCCGACCTGCCAGGGCTACGGCGAGGTCATCCCCAACCCCTGCCACGAGTGCTCCGGCCAGGGCCGGGTCCGCAGCCGCCGCACGATGAAGGTGCGCATCCCCGCCGGCGTCGACTCCGGCACCCGCATCCACCTCGCGGGCGAAGGGGAGGTCGGTCCCGGTGGCGGTCCGGCCGGCGACCTCTACGTGGAGCTGCGCGTGCGTGACCACGCGACCTTCACCCGCCGCGGTGACGACCTGCACGCCTCGGTCTCGGTGCCGATGACCGCGGCGGCACTCGGCGTGACGATGAGCTTCGCGACCCTCGACGGGGAGCAGGAGATCGCCGTCAAGCGCGGCACCCAGCCGGGCGACACGATCGTCCTGCCCGGTCTGGGCGTGACCCACCTGCGGGTCGAGGGCCGCGGCGACCTCGTCATCCACATGGACGTGCGCACGCCCACCAGGCTCGACGCGGAGCAGGAGCAGCTGCTGCGCCAGCTCGCGCAGGTCCGCGACGAGGAGCAGCCCGACGGCGAGCTCGACGACGTCGACTCCGGCTTCGTCGGGCGCCTGCGCCACGCCTTCAAGGGACGCTGACCGCGTGACCGCACCGCTCTTCCTCGTCGACCCCGGGGCCCTCGACGGCCTCGGGGTCGACGGCGTCGTCGACCTCACCGGTCCCGAGGCGCACCACGCGGCGACGGTCGTGCGCCTCGCCGTGGGGGAGGAGGTGCTCGTCGCCGACCGGGGCGGCGCCCGGGTGCTCACGACGGCCGAGGCCGTGGCCGGCGACCTCGTGCGCCTGCGGGTCACGGCCCGCGCCGACGAGCCGGAGCCGTCCGTGCGCCTGACGCTCGTGCAGGCGCTGTCCAAGGACGGCCGGGACGAGGACGCGGTCGAGGCCGCGACCGAGCTCGGCGTCGACGCCGTCGTGCCCTGGCAGGCGGACCGCTCGATCGTCCGGTGGAAGGGCCCGAAGGTCGACAAGGGCCGCCGCAAGTGGGCCAACGTCGTCGAGCGCGCGGCCAAGCAGTCCCGGCGCGGCCGGTGGCCGCGCCTCGGCGACCTCGTGACCACCGCGGGGCTCGCCGACCTCTGCGGGGCGGGGGTGACCCCCTTCGTCCTGCACGAGGACGCGAGCACCCCGCTCGCCACCGTCGAGCTGCCCGAGGCCGGCGAGGTCCTCCTCGTCGTCGGTCCCGAGGGTGGCATCTCCCCGCAGGAGGTCGAGCGCCTGGTCGCTGCCGGCGCGACCCCGGTGCGTCTCGGCGCGCAGGTCCTGCGGGCCTCCACGGCCGGACCCGCCGCGATCGCCGTGGTGAGCTCTCGCGGCCGCTGGCACTGAGCGAAGGGGGAGTCCTCCCCCTCGCGCGGCCGCTGCGGCGCCCCTAGTGTTCAGCAGGACCGAGGCCGAGGAGCAGGGGAGCAGACATGAGCGTCACCGAGGGCATGGATGCGGCTCGCATCCACCTGATCGCGGGTCGGCTGCAGCGCAGCAGCGAGCAGCTGGGGGAGCTCGGGACGCGGGGGCGCGGGCAGCTCTCGGTGCTCCACGGCGCGTGGGCGGGTCCCGACCTGGAGGACTTCGGACGCGAGTGGGGCGCTGCCGAGAGGTCGCTCCAGGCCGCCGGCCAGACCCTGTCGATGCTGAGCACGCGGTTGCGCGCCGAGGCGGGGGAGCAGGACGACACGTCGTCCTCCACGGGGAGCGTCCTCGGCGGAGGCGGTCTGCCCACCGGCCCCGGCCCGGGCGGTCCCGGCGGGCCGTCCGGTCCCGAGGGGGTCCCGTGGCTGGAGAACCTCTCCACGTGGGTCGGACGCGTCGGGGCCCTCGACGGCGTCAACGACATCATCAGGGCGCTCAACGCCGGTCGCGGCCTCGGTGCCCTGCTGAGCGGGATCCCGGCGCTGACCCGTCCGATCCTCTCGCCGGCCGCCCGGCTCGGGCTCTACCTGCAGGCGGAGCTGACCCACCCACTCTTCGGCAGGGGGGCAGCGGCACTCTTCGGCAGCTCGCGCCTGGCGCCGCTGTTCAACTCCAGCCGGCTGGCCGCCCTCACCCGTGGGTTCGGTCGCCTCCTGGGTCCGCTGTCCGTCGGTGTCGGGGCCTACGACCTCGTCCGGGGGGTCCGGGAGGGCGACTGGTCCCAGGCGATCTCCGGCGGCCTGGGCATCGCCTCGGTCGCGGCGCCCCTCCTCATCGCCTCCGGGCCCGTCGGCTGGGCCGTCGCCGGCGGCCTGGCCATCGGCTCCTTCGTCGTCAGCCAGTGGGGTGACGACATCGCCGCGGGCGCGCAGCAGGCGTGGGACTGGACGGGAGACCGGCTGTCCGACATCGGTGACAGCGCGCAGAGCTTCGTCGAGGACGCCGGTAGTGTCCTCTCGTCCGGCCTCAACACCATCGGAGGGCTGTTCTCGTGACCGACACCACCGCCGCCGAGGCGCCGCTGCTCGACCTCGTGGCGAGCGACGAGGCCCAGCGCGTGTGCGCCGAGCTGCTCGACACCGCCCGCACCTCGCAGCTGCCGCTCGAGATCGGCACCCTCACCGACGAGGAGCTCGTCGCCTACCTCGGGTCCGAGGACGCGGCCGGACCCATGGGCGTCTGGTACTCCTCCCTCGTCGTCGAGGCCAAGCAGCTGACCCAGTTCGCCACGCTCCGGGCGCTCACGGCGCGCGGTCAGTTCCTCCAGCTCGTCGACGAGAGCGGCCAGGAGGCCTACCGGCTCGCCGAGCCGGTGCTGGCGACGCTGCGCCTGCGCGACACCGAGCCGCGCCTGTCCGCGCAGACCGCGCGTGACGACGGCCCCTGGTGGTACCTCCTGCGTCCGCTCGAGGGTGGGCTGTGGCTGCGCGAGGTCGTCACGCCCGCCGGGATGCACAGCTTCCACATCGTGCGGGTCGAGGACGAGGAGGAGCTCTTCCTCACGGTCGTCGGTGTCACCGCGGGGGCCCCGGCGGCCGCGGTCGAGGCCGACCTGACGCCTGCGCAGCTCGAGACGCAGACCGAGGACAACTCCTTCCTCGCCGACTGCACGCACTCGACCTCGCTCATGGCGATCAGCCCCGGCCAGGCCACCCCGGACGTGCTCAACATCCACGTGGGGCAGGACGCCGCGGTCTTCCTCGGGCGCCGCATGGGCGAGCACATGGCCTTCCGCGGGGCGCCCGGTCAGGTCGTCGTCGACACCTGGCGATCGTGGGTCGCCGCCCAGTGAGCCGGGCCTTCTACCGGTGGTCCGGGGGGACGCCCGCGGACCACGAGGCCCTGGCGTGGTTCTCGTCGGCCACCCCGGGCCGCATGGGTCCGCTCGTCGCCCGGTTCCGTGGTGGGATCGGCGTCGGTGCGTGGGTGCGGATCGTCGGCGTCGGTCTCGGCGTCGGCGTCGTCCTCGGTGTCCTCGTCCTGCTCCTCGCCCCGGGCGCCGCGCTGGTGGCGGCCGTCGCCGCCTGCGCCGTCACGGTCGTCGTCGCGGTCCTGGCAGCGACGGGCGCACTGCTCGCGGCGCGGCGGTACCGCTACGACGTGCACGCCCACGGCCTGGTGCTGCGCGGCCTGCGCGGGGGGTACGACGTCCTCCCGTGGGCGAGCCTCGACCCCGGACGCGTCTTCATCGCGCGCAGCGTCCGCGCGATGACCCGCATGCCCATCGCCCTCCACCGCCAGCGGGCGGCCTTCCCGCCCGGCGTGGTCCTCAACGGGTGGACCAACAGCCCCACCGGGACCCACGAGGTCGTCGAGGCCTTCTCCGGCGGTTACCGGTACCAGCCGACGGCGGGCGAGACCCCGTTCGGCTGGTGGCAGCTGGGCGTCACCGACCCGGCAGCGCTGCTCGGCGCGATCGAGCACGCCATGGTCGCCGACGGCTACGCGGCCGCCGGGCTCACCCCCTTCGCCCTCTCGCGTCGGTACTCGGCCGGTGATCTGCGCCGCGACCCGACGATCCAGCGGGAGCGGCAGCTCACCGACCCGGTGATCGGGCTCCCGACCGCCGCACGGCCGTCGCCCGCGGGACCCGCGGGCCCGTAGAATCAGGAGCACGATGCCTCAATCCGACCATCCCGACCTGCGCGCGCTCGACGCGATCTCCGACGACCCCCGAGCGGCTGCCCCCGACGGCGCCCCGAGCGTCCAGCAGACCATCGTCCTGCCCGACAACATGCCCATGGTCAGCGTCCTCGGTCCGACCGACGAGCTGCTGCGCACCATGGAGCGGGCCTTCCCCAAGACCGAGATCCTCGTGCGCGGCAACGAGTTCCGTCTGCGCGGTCCCGCCGATGACCTCGAGGTCATCGACCGGCTCCTCGACGAGATCATGGAGATCGTCGAGGCCGGCCACCCGCTCAACAAGGACGCGGTCGAGCGCGCGATCACCATGCTGCGCGGCCAGACCCGGGAGCGGCCGGCCGACGTGCTGACGATGAACATCGTCTCCAACCGCGGCCGCACGATCCGCCCCAAGACGCTGGGCCAGAAGCACTACGTCGACGCGATCGGCGACAACACGGTGATCTTCGGCATCGGGCCGGCGGGCACCGGCAAGACCTACCTCGCGATGGCCAAGGCCGTGGCGGCCCTGCAGGCCAAGCAGGTCGCGCGGATCATCCTCACCCGACCGGCCGTCGAGGCGGGGGAGAAGCTCGGCTTCCTGCCCGGCACGCTCGGCGACAAGATCGACCCGTACCTGCGACCGCTCTACGACGCGCTGCACGACATGATCGACCCCGAGTCGATCCCGCGCCTCATGGCCGCGGGCACCATCGAGGTCGCCCCGCTGGCGTTCATGCGCGGCCGCACCCTCAACGACTCCTTCATCATCCTCGACGAGGCGCAGAACACCTCGCCCGAGCAGATGAAGATGTTCCTCACCCGCCTCGGGTTCGGCTCCAAGATGGTCGTCACGGGTGACACCAGCCAGGTCGACCTGCCCGGCGGCACCGAGTCGGGCCTGAAGGTCGTCCAGCGCATCCTCACCGACATCGAGGGCGTCGAGTTCGTCCACCTCGACGCCTCCGACGTCGTCCGGCACCGGCTCGTCGGCGAGATCGTCGGCGCCTACGACCGCTACGACGCGACGAAGGGGCAGCGCCGATGAGCGTCGACATCCTCAACGAGACCGACCACACCGTCGACGAGACCGAGTTCGTCGACCTCAGCCGCTACGTGCTCGAGCAGATGCGTGTGCACCCGCAGGCCGAGCTGTGCATCCGCCTCGTCGACGAGCCGACGATGACCGTCCTGCACGAGCAGTGGATGGACCTCGCCGGGCCGACCGACGTCATGAGCTTCCCCATGGACGAGCTGCGGCCCGGCCGCGAGGGGGAGAGCCCGCTCGAGGGTGTCCTCGGCGACATCGTCCTGTGCCCCTCGGTCGCCGAGGCCCAGGCGGTCGCCGCCGGGCACGCCACGATCGAGGAGATGCTGCTGCTCACGACCCACGGCATCCTCCACCTGCTCGGCTACGACCACGCGGAGCCGGACGAGGAGAAGGAGATGTTCGAGCTGCAGCGCCAGCTGCTCCTGACCTTCCTCGCGACCCGTGGCCGGGGGGACACGGGGTGACGAGCCTCATCGTCGGCGCGATCGTCTCGATCGTCGCCGCGTTCGGCCTCACCCTCATCGACGCCGCGATCGGTTCCGCCTCGCGCGTCGCCGCCGAGGAGGCGGACAGCGAGGGACGAAGGGGGGCCCCCGCCCTCCGCGAGATCCTCGCCGACAGCGCCGGGCCGATCTCGGTGATCGCCTTCCTGCGCGCCGTCGCCGAGGCCGTGGCCGCGGTGCTCATCACCCTCGTCGTCGTCGACCAAGTCGAGCGGACGTGGTTGGCGCTGCTCGTCTCCGCCGCGATCATGGTCGTCGTGACCTTCGTGCTCGTCGGCGTCTCGCCGCGCACCCTCGGTCGCCAGCACAGCACCGCGATCGCGCTGGCGACGGCTCCCTTCGTCATCTGGATGCGGCGGTTGCTCGGGCCGGTCGCCCGCCTGCTCGTCACCTTCGGCAATGCCGTGACCCCCGGGCGCGGGTACCGCGACGGACCCTTCCGCTCCGAGGCCGAGCTGCGCGACCTGCTCGACCTCGCCGGGGAGTCGGCGATCATCGAGGACGAGGAGCGCGACATGCTCCACTCCGTCTTCGAGCTCGGGGACACGCTCGCGGGCGAGGTCATGGTGCCGCGCACCGACATGATCACCATCGAGTCCGACAAGCCGGCGCGCAAGGCGCTCAACCTCTTCATCCGCTCCGGCTTCTCCCGGGTGCCCGTCGTGGGGGACGACACCGACGACATCGTCGGGCTGCTCTACCTCAAGGACGTCGTGCGACAGGTGCTCGCGGACGAGAGGAGCTCCGGGCGGGCGGTCGAGGACTTCATGCGGCCGGCCCCCTTCGTCCCCGAGAGCAAGCCGGTCGACGAGCTGCTGCGCGAGATGCAGCGCGACCAGATCCACGCCGCGATCGTCGTCGACGAGTACGGCGGCACGGCCGGGCTCGTGACGATCGAGGACATCCTCGAGGAGATCGTCGGTGAGATCACCGACGAGTACGACCGCGAGGGGCCCGGCATCGAGGACCTCGGTGACGGGCGCCACCGCGTCCCCGCCGGCATGCACGTCGACGACCTCGGCGAGCTGTACGGCGTCGACCTCGACGACGAGGAGGTCGACACGGTCGGCGGGCTCATCGGCAAGGTCACGGGCCGGGTCCCGATCATCGGGGCCCGCGCCGAGGTGGCCGGTCTGTCGCTCACTGCTGAGAAGATGTCCGGACGACAGCACCGCATCGCCACCGTCATCGTCGAGCCCCTCGCGGCCGACGCCACCGGCGGCCACGAGCAGGAGGAGATCGGGGCATGACGCAGGACCAGGACGAGGCCACCTGGCGGGCGGGGTTCGCCTGCCTCGTCGGGCGACCCAATGCCGGCAAGTCGACGCTGACCAACGCCCTCGTCGGCGACAAGGTCGCGATCACCTCGAGCAAGCCGCAGACCACGCGGCACACGATCCGCGGCATCGTGACGCGCGACCACCAGCAGGTCGTCCTCGTCGACACACCGGGGCTGCACAAGCCGCGCACCCTGCTCGGGGAGCGGCTCAACGACCTCGTGCGCGAGACGCTGCTCGAGGTCGACGTCATCGGCTTCTGCCTGCCGGCCGACCAGAAGATCGGGCCGGGGGACAGCTACATCGCGGCCGACCTGGCCGAGCTGCAGCGCGCCAAGCGGGTGCCCGTCGTCGCCATCGCCACCAAGGCCGACAAGGTCGACCGGGAGCGCCTCGCGGAGCACCTCATCGCCATCGACCAGCTGGGGGACTGGGCCGCGATCGTGCCCTGCTCGGCGGTGCGCGGCGACCAGATCGAGGACGTGCTCGCCGTGCTCGGCGAGCACCTGCCCCCTTCGCCCGCGCCGCTGTACCCCACGGACCAGCTGACGGACGAGGACGACGAGACGATGATCGCCGAGCTCGTCCGCGAGGCCGCCCTCGAGGGCGTGCGCGACGAGCTCCCGCACAGCCTCGCGGTCGTCGTCGAGGAGATCGTCCCGCGGGAGGGCCGGCCCGGGCACGACCCGATGCTCGATGTGCGGGTCAACGTCTTCGTCGAGCGCGACAGCCAGAAGGCGATCATCATCGGCCGGGGCGGGTCTCGCCTGCGCGAGGTCGGCACCACGGCCCGGGTAGGGATCGAGAAGCTGCTCGGTCAGAAGGTCTTCCTCGACCTGCACGTCAAGGTCGCCAAGGACTGGCAGCGCGACCCCAAGCAGCTCCAGCGCCTGGGGTTCTGAGACCGCGGCCCGAGGTCACGAGCCGGTCACGAGCATTTGGGCGCAGGCCGGTGGGTGGGTCAGAGTGAATGGTTGGGCAGTGCGCTGCCCGACGCCACCCAACTCGACAACAGGAGGAGTGGCCCCGGCCGAACCCCTGCCGACCGGGCCATGTACACAACGTGACCGAACCTACGCAACCGCCGACCTCCGGACGTGACGCCGCACCGCGCGACACCCGTCGCGTCGACCACCCGGCCCTCGAGCCGCGGCTCATCGCCAAGACCGACCGCCTCGGCATCGACTGGATCGTCTTCGGCATCACTGCCGTCCTCGCGATCGCCTTCGTCCTCTGGGGCGTCATCAGCACGGCCTCCCTCTCCGATGCATCGACATCGGGTGTCGACTGGGTCGTGACGAACACCGGTTGGCTCTTCGCCCTCGCCTCGACCGGCTTCGTCTTCTTCGTCGTCTGGCTCGCGGCCAGCAAGTACGGCAACATCCCGCTGGGCGCCGATGGCGAGCAGCCGGAGTTCCGGACCATCTCGTGGATCGCGATGATGTTCTCCGCGGGCATGGGCATCGGCCTGATGTTCTGGGGCGCCGCGGAGCCGTTGGCGCACTACCTCGCCCCACCGCCGGGGACGGGTGCGGAGGGCAACGACCACGTGACGCGCACCGCGATGGCGACGACGCTCTTCCACTGGACGCTGCACCCGTGGGCCATCTACACGGTCGCCGGTCTGGCGATCGGCTACGGGGTCTTCCGCAAGGGCCGCGGCCTGACGATCAGCGCGGTCTTCGAGCCGCTCATCGGCAAGCGCCAGGTGCACGGGCCGGTCGGCAAGGTCATCGACATCTTCGCCATCTTCGCCACGCTCTTCGGCTCTGCGACCTCGCTCGGCCTCGGTGCCCTGCAGATCGCCTCCGGCGCGAAGATCGTCGGCTGGGCCAACGACATCACCAACACGGTGCTCGTCGTGATCATCGTCGTGCTGACGATCTGCTTCATCTTCTCGGCCGTCTCCGGTGTCGAGAAGGGCATCCAGTGGCTCTCCAACACCAACATGGTGCTGGCCTTCCTCCTGGCCGCCTTCGTCTTCATCGCCGGCCCGACGATCTTCATCCTCAACCTCGTGCCGACCTCCCTCGGCACGTACATGCAGCACCTGATGGAGATGGCCGCCCGCACCAACGCGCAGGGCGAGCACGGCATCAAGTCGTGGCTGTCCGGCTGGACGATCTTCTACTGGGCGTGGTGGGTCAGCTGGACCCCCTTCGTCGGCATGTTCATCGCCCGCATCTCCCGCGGTCGCACCATCCGTGAGTTCGTCACCGGCGTCCTCCTCGTGCCGAGCACCGTGAGCCTGATCTGGTTCGCGATCTTCGGTGGCGCCGCCATCAAGGCGCAGGAGATGGGAGCGAGGCTCGACAAGTTCGGCGACGGCGAGGAGAGCACGCTCTTCGCGCTGCTCGACTCGATGCCGTGGGCCGCGGTCACGTCGGTCCTCGTCATGGTGCTCGTCGCGATCTTCTTCGTCTCCGGCGCCGATGCGGCCTCGATCGTCATGGGTTCGCTCAGCCAGCGCGGGACCCTCGAGCCCAACCGGTTCATGGTCGTCTTCTGGGGTGTCGCCACGGGCGCCGCCGCAGCGATCATGCTCGTCATCGGTGGTGAGGACTCGCTGACGGGTCTGCAGCAGGTCACCATCGTCGCGGCGCTGCCCTTCGTGCTCATCATGATCGGCATGGCCGTCGCGCTCGTGCGGGACCTGCAGTCGGACCCGATGGCCATCCGTCGGGCGTACGCCCGCGAGGCGCTCAGGCAGGCCGTCGTGGCCGGTGTCACCGAGCACGGGGACGACTTCGTCCTGTCCATCGACCAGACCGCGCCCGGCGAGGGCATCGACCGCGACAAGGTCGTCCCGGCCTCGGCCACGGACGAGGCGCCGGATGCCCAGGCCGACGAGGAGCACCCGGAGCGACGCGAAGAGCACGGCAGCACGCCGGCCTCGAGCTGAGCGACTCCCTGTCCGGGGCCTGAACGCGATGTGGGCGTTCAGGCCCCGACCTCTATCCTTGGGCGCATGCACATCGGAGTCTTCGGAGCCACCGGCCAGGTCGGACACGTCATGCGAGCACTGCTCGAGGAGCGGGACTTCCCCGTCACCTCGATCCGCTACTTCGCCTCGGCGCGGTCCGCCGGCACGACCCTGCCGTGGAAGGACCAGGAGGTGACGGTCGAGGACACCGCCACCGCGGACTTCTCCGGCCTGGACATCGCGCTCTTCTCCAACGGCGGAGCCACGAGCAAGGAGTGGGCCCCCAAGGTCGCCGCTGCCGGCGCCACCGTCATCGACAACTCCAGCGCGTGGCGCAAGGACCCCGACGTCCCACTCGTCGTGTCCGAGGTCAACGCCGAGGACACCGTCGACCTGCCCAAGGGCATCATCGCCAACCCCAACTGCACGACCATGGCCGCCATGCCCGTGCTCAAGCCGCTGCACGACGAGGCGGGCCTCGTCGCCCTGCGCGTCGCCACCTACCAGGCGGTCTCCGGCTCGGGCGGCAAGGGGCTCGACGAGCTCGACAGCCAGCTGCGCGCCGGGTACGCCTCGGGTGACCCCAAGGACCTCGCGCTCGACGGGTCGGCCCTCACCCTGCCCGCGCCGCAGGTCTACGAGGTGCCGGTCGGCTTCAACGTCGTCCCGGTCGCCGGCTCCGTCCAGGACGACGGCAGCCTCGAGACGGACGAGGAGCAGAAGCTGCGCAACGAGTCGCGCAAGATCCTGCACGTCCCCGACCTGCGCGTCTCGGGCACCTGCGTGCGCGTGCCGGTCTTCACCGGTCACGCGCTGGCGGTCCACGCGGAGTTCGAGCGCGAGATCACGCCCGAGCGCGCCACCGAGCTCCTCGAGGCCGCCGAAGGTGTCGTCGTGACGGCCGTGCCCAACCCGCTCGAGGCCGCCGGCAAGGACGACGTCTACGTCGGCCGGATCCGCGCCGACCAGTCGGTCGTCGACGGCAAGGGGCTGACGCTCTTCGTCGTCGGGGACAACCTGCGCAAGGGCGCGGCCCTCAACGCCGTGCAGATCGCCGAGGCGATCGTCGCCCGACAGGGCTGATACCCGCGCTGCAGCCGTACGCGTCCGACGACGAAGGGAGTGCCCCACCGCTGGGGCACTCCCTTCGTCGTGCTCGTGTGTCGAACCGGTAGCCCGGCGAGTCGGGGACCTCGCCACGGGCGCTGCCGGCACCGGGGGCTACCGGTTCGACACAGAACGACTGCGGTCACCGCGGCGGCTTGACCGCCAGGACCGGGCAGGTGGCGTCGAGCAGGATGCGCTGCGCGGTCGACCCGAGCAGCAGCTTGCCCACGGGCGTGCGGTGGCGCAGCCCGATGACGATGAGCGAGGCGTCGACCCGCGCGGCCTCGTCGAGCACGAGGTCGGCGATGTCCGGGCCCATCGGGCGGGAGACCTCGTGCTCGAGGCCCGAGGCGTCGAGCTGCTGCTGGAGCTCGTCGATGTCGCCCTCGCCGCCGTAGCGCGGGTCGACGAAGGCGTCGCCCTTCGTGGCGTTGACGACGAGGACCCGTTCGCCACGCAGCCTGGCCTCCGAGAGGCCGCGCTCGAGGGCGTGGGTGCTGGCGGGTTCCGGGGTGAAGCCGATGACGACGGTCATGCCGAGACCTCCGAGGTCGTGGTGTCCTTGCGGCCGCGGAGGAGTCCGGTGACCGCCATGCCGATGAGACCGAGGGCGATGATCGCGTAGACGATGACGGCGGCAGGCTCGCTGACGAGCCCGCTCCAGTCGCCGCTCGACAGCAGCAGCGTCTTGCGCAGCTCCTCCTCGACGCGCGGGCCGAGGATGACGCCGATGATCAGCGGCAGCACGGGGACACCGAAGCGCCGCATGCCCAGCCCGACGAGCCCGAAGAAGAGCAGCAGGGCCAGGTCGAACCACTGCAGGTTGACCGCGAGGGCGCCGAGCGAGGCGAAGAAGAGGATGCCCGCGTAGAGGTACGGCCGCGGCGTGCGCAGCAGCTTGGCCCACAGGGGCGCGAGCGGCAGGTTGAGCACGAGCAGCAGGAGGTTGCCGATGAAGAGGCTCGCGATGAGGGTCCAGACGAGCGTGCTCTCGGACTCGAAGAGCGCCGGGCCGGGCTGGATGCCGTAGCCCATCATCGCCGCGAGCATGATCGCCGCCGTGGCGTTGGTCGGCAGGCCGAGGGCCAGCATGGGCACGAGGGTGCCGGCGGCCGAGGCGTTGTTGGCGGCCTCCGGCCCGGCCACGCCCTCGATGGCGCCGTGGCCGAACTCCTCGGGGTGTTTCGAGAGCTTGCGCTCGGTGATGTACGACAGGAAGGTCGGCAGCTCGGCGCCGCCGGCCGGGACCGCTCCGAAGGGGAAGCCGAAGGCGGTGCCGCGCAGCCACGGTTTCCACGAGCGCTTGAGGTCGTCCCTGCCCATCCACGGGCGACCCACGGGGATGATCTCCTGCGGGCGTCGGCGGAGGAAGGCGGCGACCCACAGGGCCTCGCCGATGGCGAAGATCGCGACGGCGACGACGACGATGTCGATGCCGTCGCCGAGGAGCGGGATGCCGAAGGTGGCCCGGCTCTGCCCGGTGAGGCTGTCGATGCCGACGATGCCCACGGCGAGGCCGAGGAAGAGCCCGATGAAGCCGCGCAGCTTGGAGCTGCCGAGGACGGCCGTCACCGCGATGAGCGCCAGGACCATGATCGCGAGGTACGAGGGGTTGCCGAGCTTGACCGCCTGCACGGCGATCCACGGCGCGAAGAAGGTCAGCAGGGTGGTGCCGATCGCACCGGCGATGAAGGAGCCGATCGCCGCGGTGGCCAGGGCCTGTGCCGCCTTGCCCGCCTTGGCCATCTTGTTGCCCTCGATGGCGGTGATGACCGACGAGGACTCGCCGGGCGTGTTGAGCAGGATGGAGGTCGTCGACCCGCCGTACATGCCGCCGTAGTAGATGCCGGCGAACATGATGAACGCGCTGGCGGGCTCGACGTTGTAGGTGATCGGCAGGAGCAGGGCCACGGTCATGGCCGGGCCGATGCCGGGCAGGACGCCGACCGCGGTGCCGAGGAGGACGCCGACGCAGGCGAAGAGCAGGTTGGCAGGGGTGATCGCCGAGCCGAAGCCGTCGATCAGGTGGTTGAGGTTGTCCATCAGAGGATCCCGTCCAGGATGCCCGCGGGGAGCGGGACGCCGAGGGCGACGTAGAAGGCGTAGAAGGTGGCGACCGACAGCACGGCGCCGATGACGAGGTCACGCAGCCAGGTGCGGCTGCCGAGCGTCAGGGAGCACCCGGCGAAGAAGAGCGCCCCGGAGATCGCCCACCCGAGCAGGTCGACGGTGGCGATGAGGAAGACGAAGACGGCGACGAGCTTGGCCACGGTGACCCAGTCGGCCCCTTGGTCGAGGTCGACGTCCTCACCCCCTTCCTCCTCGGGGAGAGAGCCGCGCAGGATGGCGACGCTCAGCAGGGCGGCGGTGAGGTAGAGGAAGCCGGCGACGAGCCAGGGGAAGAACTTCGGTCCGACCGGGTCGGTCTCGGCGAAGTCGTTGCGCAGCCCGGCCGCGTCGACGACGAGGACGGTCGCGACGAGGACGAGGAATCCCACGACGACGAACTGCGCGAGGTCGCGCCGACGCTCGGGCGCGGGGGTCGTGGTGGTGGTCAGGATCGTGTCGTTCACAGCAGTCCCAGCTCCTTCAGGGTCGTCTCGACGCGTTCGTCCTGGGAGGTGAGGAACTCGCCGAACTCGTCTCCGGTCATCCACGCATCGGTCCAGTTGTTCAGCTTCAGCGCCTCCTGCCAGCCGGTGCTGTCATGCATCTGCTGGAGCAGGTCGATGAGCTGCTCCCGACGAGCGGTCGAGATGCCGGGAGGGGCGAGGATCCCGCGCCAGTTGATGAAGGTCAGGTCGACGTCCGACTCCTTGAGCGTCGGCGCGTCGATGCCGGGCACCCGCTCCTCGCCCGAGACGGCGAGGACCTTGACCTGGCCCTTCTCGATCTGCTCGGCGTACTCGCCGAGACCGCTCATGCCGGCCTTGATCTTCGAGCCGAGCAGTGCGGGGAGCAGGTCACCGCCACCGTCGTAGGTCACGTAGTTGACCTTGCGTGGGTCGATGTCGACCGCCTTGGCGAACTCCATCGGGAAGAGGTGGTCGGGGCCGCCGGGGGAGGAGCCTCCGCCGATGCTCACGGCCTTGGGGTCCTGCTGCCATGCCGTGATCAGGTCGGCGATGTCCTTGTAGGGGGAGTCGGCGGGCACGATGACGCCCTCGGACTCCTGGATGAGCCGGGCGAGGGGCGTCATGCCGGAGACACGGGCCTGCGACTTGTTGGTGAATGTCGCGCCGACGACCCCGAGGCCCATGGCCATCATGAGGTCCTCGTTGCCGCGCTCGTTGGCCAGGCGCGCCATGGCGACGGTGCCGCCGGCACCGATGACGTTGAAGACCTCGAAGCGGCTGGTGATCTCGGCGTCCTCCATGACGCGCACGGCGGCGCGACCGGTGAGGTCGTACCCGCCGCCGGGAGAGTTGGGGATCATCATGCGCAGCCGGGTGGAGCCGGCGTCGTCGCCGCGCGTCACGCCGCAGGCGGCGAGCGTGGGGACGGTGAGCGCTCCGAGCGAGGCCAGCAGCAGGGTTCGCCGCGTGGGGCCTGGGGACATGTCGGCACGCCTTTCGTGGGGTGGGTGGTCGATGATGGTCGTTGACGATGGTGGAGGGCGCGCGCGCCCCACGTCACCATTGCGGTCACAAAGGAGGTTGTGGTCATTGCGGTCCCGGCGCGTGCGGTGGAGCCTTGCCGCCCAGTTCCTCGTCTGGCAGCTCGCCGCCCTCCTCCTCGTCCTCCTCGTCGTCGCGGTGATCACCGTGCAGCAGTCGACGCAGGACTTCCGGGCGTCCCGGGAGCAGCGGCTGCTCGCGGTCGCGGAGTCGCTGGCGGCCACACCGGTGGTCCGGTCCGAGCTGGTCGAAGGGGGGAACCGTCGCGCCCTCGACGGGCAGATCGGGCGGGCGGCGAGCCTGTCCGGGGCGCGCACGGTGCAGCTGCTCGACGCGGACGGGACCGTGGCCGCGTCGACCGACGCGACGGACCTCGGGAAGCGGCCGGCACTCGGCCTGGCGGCCAGTGACGGTCGGTCGTGGTCGGGGGACCTGGAGATCGACGGCGCCCGCGCCGTCGGCGGCCAGGCGCCCGTGCTCGCCGACGACGGTCGGGTCCTGGGCGCGGCACTCGTCGTCGAGGAGTACCCGCCGCTCACCCAGCGGCTGTCGCAGGCGGCCCCCGACCTGCTGCTCTTCCTCGGGGCCGCCGCGGCGCTGGGTGTGGCCGGTGCGTGGGGGCTCTCGCGGCTCATCCGGCGCCAGACCCGCGGCCTCGAGCCGGCCGACATCGCGCGGCTGGCCGACCACCAGGAAGCACTGCTCACCGGGATCCACGAAGGGGTCGTGGGGGTCAACGGTGCCGGCGTCATCACGCTCGTCAACACCTCGGCCCAGGAGCTCCTCGGGCTGTCCGAACGGGACGTGGGCCGTCCGGTGGGCGAGGTGCCGGTCCACGGCGGGGTCGCCGAGTTCCTCGCCTCGGCGGAGGACAGCGACCCGACGCTCATCGTCGTCGGGGACCGGACGCTCGTGCTCACCCGGCGTCGCACCTACTTCGACGGGCGGCAGGTCGGGACCGTGACGACGATGGTCGATCGCAGCGACCTGCTGGCCCTGCAGAGCCAGGTGTCGGCGCAGGCGAGCATCACCGACGCCCTGCGGGCGCAGACCCACGAGTTCGACAACCGGCTGCACACGATCTCCGGGCTGGTCCAGCTGCAGGAGTACGACGAGGTGGTCGCCCTCATCGCCGACGTCAACCGACGACGTGGTGAGATCAGCGATGCCGTGACCCGCTACGTCGAGGACCCCCGCGTCGCGGCGCTGCTCATCGCCAAGGTCACCGCCGCGTCCGAGGTCGGCATCGAGCTGTCCATCGAGCCGGAGTCCCACCTGCCGCGCCTGGACCCGGCCGTCGCGGCGGACGTCATCACCGTCGTCGGCAACCTCATCGACAACGCCCTCGACGCGACGCGGGCCAACGGGGGGCGGGAGTCGTCGGTGCGTCTGCTCATGACGGACGACGGCCCGCTCGTGCGGGTCGCCGACACGGGTGCGGGCATCGCACCCGAGGACGTCGACCGGGTCTTCGAGCGCGGGTGGTCGACCAAGCCCTCGGGGGCGGCTGGCCGCGGCATCGGGCTCGCCCTGGTGCAGGCCGTATGCTCCCGGGGCGGTGGCCGGGTGACGGTCGTGCAAGGTGACTTCGGGGCCGTCTTCACCGCATCACTGGGCGGTACCGGGAGCGAGGAGGACCCATGAGCGAGAGTGTCGACGTCGTGGTCGTGGACGACGACTTCCTCGTCGTCAGGGTGCACACGCGCTTCGTCGAGAGCGTCCCGGGCTTCCGGGTCGTCGCGACCGCGCCCACCGGCGCCGCCGCCCTCGAGGCCGTCCGTGAGCACGGACCCGACCTCGTGCTGCTCGACGTCCACCTGCCCGACATGACGGGGATCGAGGTGCTGCGTCGGCTGCGTGCCGAGGGCAACGAGGTCGGTGTCCTCATGGTCACCGCCGCACGTGAGGTCGAGCAGGTGCGGGCGGCCCGGACCGGGGGCGCCGTGGGCTACCTGGTCAAGCCCTTCGGCCAGGCCGATCTGGCCGCCCGCCTGCAGGACTTCAGGGCCGAGCTGCAGCGACTCCAGCGGGTCGACGCCGACACCGCTGCGCAGGAGGACATCGACGCGATCTTCGGCGGGACCCCGGGGGCAGGGACGCCGACAGATGTCCTGCCCAAGGGGCTGAGCGGGGAGACCGGCGAGCTCGTCCTCGCTGCGGTCCGCGGGGCGGGGGACCTCTCCGCCAGCGAGTGCGCGGAGGCGGTCGGGCTCTCCCGGGTCACGGCCCGGCGCTACCTGGAGCACTACGTCGGGACGGGTCGGCTCGAGGGCCGTCAGCAGTACGGACGGGTGGGTCGACCCGAGCGGCGGTACCGCTCCCCTTCGTCCGCATCGTGACCCGCGGCATGCCGCGCCGGGGCGAGGAGTATCATGCTGGGCATGCGGACGGACCTCCTCCTTCTCTGCCGCGGCGAGGCCTGACAGACGGCCACCTCGTCGCGGAGTTCGTGGTGCCGGCCCACACGAGACCCACGCGACGAAGGACAGAGCATGATCCACCCCCAGCAGGCCACCGCGATGCCGGTGCGCAAGTACGTCCCCTTCCAGGACCAGATCGCCGTCGAGCTGCCCGACCGCACGTGGCCCGACCAGGTCATGACGCAGGCACCGCGCTGGTGCGCCGTCGACCTGCGTGACGGCAACCAGGCGCTCATCGACCCGATGGACGCCGAGCGCAAGCTCGCGATGTTCCAGCTGCTCGTCAAGATGGGCTACAAGGAGATCGAGGTCGGTTTCCCGAGCGCGAGCGAGACCGACTACAACTTCTGCCGCGAGCTCATCGACGGCGGCCACATCCCCGACGACGTGACGATCCAGGTGCTCACGCAGTGCCGTGACCACCTCATCGAGAAGACCTTCGACGCCATCGCCGGCAGCAAGCAGGCGATCGTCCACTTCTACAACTCGACCTCCGTCCTGCAGCGACGTGTCGTCTTCAACACCGGCCAGGACGGCATCGTCGACATCGCGCTGCAGGGTGCGCGGCTGTGCAAGAAGCTCGAGGAGACGATCCCGGACACCGACGTCTACTACCAGTACTCGCCGGAGTCGTACACGGGCACCGAGCTCGACTTCGCCGCGCGGATCTGCAACGAGGTCATCGACGTCATCGACCCGACGCCGGACCACAAGATGATCATCAACCTGCCGGCGACGGTCGAGATGGCCACCCCCAACGTCTACGCCGACTCCATCGAGTGGATGAGCCGCCGTCTCGAGCGGCGCGAGTCGATCGTGCTCTCGCTGCACCCCCACAACGACCGCGGCGAAGGGGTGGCTGCCGCCGAGCTCGGCTACCTCGCCGGCGCCGACCGGATCGAGGGGTGCCTCTTCGGCAACGGTGAGCGCACCGGCAACGTCGACCTGGTGACGCTGGGCATGAACCTCTTCAGCCAGGGCATCGACCCGCAGATCGACTTCTCCCAGATGGACGAGATCCGCCGCACCGTCGAGCACTGCACCCAGCTGCCCGTGCACCCGCGTCACCCGTGGGGTGGCGACCTCGTCTACACCGCCTTCTCCGGGTCGCACCAGGACGCGATCAAGAAGGGCTTCGAGGACATGGAGCTGCGGGCCAAGGAGGCCGGCACCGACATCGACGGCATCGACTGGGGCGTGCCCTACCTGCCGATCGACCCGCACGACATCGGCCGCTCGTACGAGGCGGTCGTGCGCGTCAACAGCCAGTCCGGCAAGGGCGGCGTCGCCTACCTGCTGAAGTCCGAGCAGGGCCTGGACCTGCCGCGTCGCCTGCAGATGGAGTTCTCCGCGGTCGTCCAGCGCAAGACCGACACCGACGGTGGCGAGATGAGCGGCCTCGCGCTGTGGGAGGTCTTCAACGACGAGTACCTGCACAGCGAGGACAGGGACGGGTGGGGCCGGTTCCAGCCGGTGCGCACCACGCTGACCGGTGAGGACAACGGCCTCGACCGCATCGAGGGGCACATCCTCGACCGCGGCCAGGAGATCGCGATCTCCGGCAGCGGCAACGGCCCGATCGCCGCCTTCCTCGACGCGCTCGCCCCGCTGGGCGTCGACGTACGGGTCCTCGACTACGCCGAGCACGCGCTGTCCGCCGGTGGCGACGCCCGCGCCGCGGCCTACGTCGAGTGCGCCGTCGGCGAGCGGGTGCTGTGGGGCGTCGGCCTGCACGACTCGATCGTCAAGGCCTCGCTGCGCGCGATCCTCTCGGCGGTCAACCGCGCCGAGCGCGACGCCCAGGCCTGAGCCTGGCGAAGGGGGAGGCGCGAGCCTCCCCCTTCGTGCGTCTCAGCGCACGCCGGCCACGCGGAACTGGATCGACACCCGGGGCCCCACCGCCGCCGAGGTCTTGGGCACCGCGTGGTCCCAGGTGCGCTGGCAGGCGCCGCCCATGACGACGAGGTCGCCGTGGCCGAGCGCGACCCGCTGCGACGGGCCGCCGTCGCGCGGGCGCAGCGCGAGATGGCGGGCTGAGCCGAGGGAGACGATCGCGACCATCGTGTCCTGCTCGCGGCTGCGCCCGATGCGGTCGCCGTGCCAGGCGACCGAGTCCTCGCCGTGGCGGTACAGGCACATGCCGGCGGTGACGAAGGGCTCGCCGAGCTCGCTGGCGTAGTGCTGGGAGAGGCGCTCGCGCATGTCGGCGACGAACGGGTGGGGCAGGGGCTCCCCTGCGCGGTAGAAGCAGGTCAGGCGCGGCACGTCGACGACGGAGTCGTACATCTTGCGCCGCTCCGCCCGCCACGGGACCTCGTGCAGGAGCGTGTCGAGCACCTCGTCGGTGCCGCACGCCCATCCCGGCACGAGGTCCAGCCAGGCGGTGCCGTCGAGGAATCGCCGGTGACGCCGCTCGAGGTCACCGAGCGTGGGGGAGTCGGCCGTGTCGAAGAGCGAGGACTGGAGCGCCTGCATCCCACGACCCTAGCAGCCCCTCGAACACACGTTCGATGAGCGCCACCGGCGTGTCGCTCAGCCTGCGGCCACCGGGTGGTCGCCCTTCGCGCGCAGGCGCAGGCCGGCGGCGCTGGCCACGAGCAGCACGGCCCCGGCGACGAGCAGGGCCCCGGCGGCGCCGAGCGCACCGTCCGAGTAGTCCACCGCGGCCTCGGTGGCGGCCATCGTCAGCGCGACGACTCCGACGCCGAGGTAGGGCCACGACTGCGTCCGGACGTAGGCGAGGAAGCCGAGGACGCCGACGACCGCCAGCAGCGCGTAGGAGACCCACGCGTGCTCCCAGCCCATGGCGACCTGGGCGCCGAGGATCGCCAGGACTCCTCCGACGGCGCGCCCGAGATGGGTCTCGCGCCACAGCCCGGTCTCGGTCAGGGCGATCCATGCGGCGGCGAGCCCGAGGAGCGAGGCCGCGGCCACGAGCGGGGCGTTGTCCGAGGCGTCCGGCCCGAGGGCCAGCGTCATCGTCGTGATGGCCGCGGTGAATGCGGCGCCGAGCTGGCCGAGCCCGGTCGGCACGAAGCGGTAGCCGAGGACCATGAGCGCGCACGCCGTGCCGAAGCCGATGCTCACCGTGTAGGGCTCGCGCAGGTCGAGGACGTGGGTCGCCCACACCCCCGCCGCGCCTCCCGCGACAGCGGCGGCCGCCACGGCCAGCGTGCCCGCCAGGAGCAGCCGGGCCTGCCGCGCCAGCTCGGGGAGGGTCGCGGCGGAGCGTGCCGTGAGCCGGACGGCGAGGGCGCCGGCGGCCAGGACGAGGGCGCTGACGAGCAGTGCCGCGACGCGGGTGCCCGGGCCCATGCGCGACCACTGCGAGGCGAGGAAGACCGCGGCTGCCGCGATGACGAGGATGCCGCCGAGGTAGCCGGCGATCTCCGCGGCGATCCGGCCCGCAGGCGGGCGCGCAGTGGCTGGCTCCGGCCCGACGTCCACCTGGCGGGCCAGCACGGCGCCCGCCCGGTCCCGGTCGCCCTCGGCGACGACACCCGCCCGGACGAGGTCGTCGGCGATCTGCCGGGAGCGAAGGGGGAGTGGGGCCTCGTACGCGCGCCTGCCCATGGTGAGCCTCCTGAGGACGACACCGCCGTGGCGTCACTCCCATTGTCCGCCCGGCGTGCCCGCCGTGGGAAGACCCGTCGTGCGTAGGACAATGGGGTGCATGCCCCTCTACCGCGACTCCGGAGTCGTGCTGCGCACCCACAAGCTGGGCGAGGCCGACCGGATCATCACCGTGCTCACCCGCGGGCGCGGCAAGATCCGCACGGTGGCGAAGGGGGTCCGCCGCACGAAGTCGAAGTTCGGCGCCCGCCTCGAGCCGGGCATGCACGTCGACCTGCAGTGCTACGAGGGCCGCAACCTCGACACCGTGACCCAGACCGAGTCGATCGACGCGTGGGGCGACGTCATCGCCCGCGACTACGCGCGCTGGACGGCGGCCACCGCGATCCTCGAGACGGCCGACCGGCTGACCGAGGAGCACGAGCCAGCGCTGCAGCAGTACCACCTGCTCGCGGGTGCGCTGCGCTCGCTCGCCCAGGGTGACCACGCCGCCGAGCTCGTCCTGGACGCGTACCTCCTGCGGGCGCTGGCGGTCGCTGGCTGGGCACCGAGCTTCCACGACTGCGCCCGGTGCGGCGACGAGGGCCCGCACCGCGCCTTCCACGTCGCCTCCGGTGGCGTCGTGTGCCGCAGCTGCCGCGTCCCCGGGGCCAACGCCCCCGCCCCCGAGACCCTCACCCTGCTCGCCGCGCTCCTCGCCGGTGACTGGGTGGTCGCGGATGCCTCCCTCGACCGGCACCGACGGGAGGGGTCCGGCCTGACCGCCGCCTTCCTCCAGTGGCACCTCGAGCGCGGGGTGCTCTCCCTTCGTCACGTCGACCGCACCCAACCGCAGAGGACCGGATGAGCCGCTACGAGACCCCCTTCGCCCACCCGAGCGGGGCCACCCCGCCGCCCGTGCCGGCCGATCTCGTGCCCGGTCACGTCGCGATCGTCATGGACGGCAACGGCCGCTGGGCCAACCAGCGGGGCCTCGCCCGGACCAAGGGCCACGAGGCGGGGGAGGGCGCGCTCCTCGACGTCGTCGCCGGGGCCCTGGACATCGGCGTCAAGCACCTGTCGACCTACGCCTTCTCCACCGAGAACTGGCGCCGCTCGCCGGAGGAGGTGCGTTTCCTCATGGGCTTCAACCGGGACGTCATCCGCCGGCGGCGCGACCAGCTCGACGCGTGGGGCGTGCGCATGCGCTGGGTGGGACGTCGCCCGAGGTTGTGGAGCTCGGTCATCAAGGAGCTCGAGATCGCCCAGGAGATGACCCGCGACAACGACGCGATAACGTTGTACTTCTGCGTCAACTACGGCGGTCGGGCCGAGATCGTCGACGGCGTCCGGCGGATCGCCGACGACGTCAAGGCCGGCCGGCTCAAGGGCTCGGGCATCGACGAGCGGACGATCTCGCGCTACCTCACCGAGCCGACCATGCCGGACGTCGACCTCTTCCTGCGCAGCTCGGGGGAGCAGCGCACGAGCAACTTCCTGCTCTGGCAGTCGGCCTACGCCGAGATGGTCTTCCAGGACACGCTGTGGCCGGACTACGACCGGCGCCACCTGTGGGAGGCCATCGAGACCTACGCCCAGCGCGAGCGGCGCTACGGCGGCGCGGTCGACGCACCATCGGGCTCCTGAGTCGCCCCGAGTGCATCAACCCGGCGAAGGGCGTTCAGGACCAGCCGCGCTCGATCGTGCACCCGACGCCGACACGGGCCGAGACGACGTCGTGGCATACGCTGTCGAGGCCCGCGCGACCTGCGTTCATCGATCTGTCACATGAGGAGAACGTATGTGTCGAGTCCTTGCCTACATCGGTCCGGAGATCTCGCTGGAGAATCTCTTGCTCAAGCCGACGAACAGCCTGATCAACCAGTCCCTCGACCCAGAGACCCATCCCGAGCTCCAGCTCGTGGGATGGGGTTTCGGAGCGTGGAGCGAGCACCTGCTCAAGCCGGAGGAACCCTTCATCTACCGCCGGCCGACGGC
Source organism: Janibacter terrae (assembly GCF_039636765.1). Lineage (NCBI taxonomy): Bacteria > Bacillati > Actinomycetota > Actinomycetes > Micrococcales > Intrasporangiaceae > Janibacter > Janibacter terrae. Next base: position 2,600,940 of record NZ_CP144167.1, on the reverse strand, counting down.
CGCCTTCTACGACGACAACGCCACGCGCATGCTCCCCAGCCTGCAGGCCAGCACCATGTTGGCGCACGTCCGCGCTGCCGCCTACGAGGCCAAGGTCGTCATGGCCGACGAGAACTGCCACCCCTTCTGCTTCGAGGGGACCCGGTGGATCGTGGCGCAGAACGGCTACCTGCCGGGCTGGCAGGTCCTGCAGCGGGAGCTGCTGCAGCACTGCAAGGACGAGTACCTGACGCAGATGCTCGGCACGACCGACACGGAGTTCATCTACGCCCTCTTCCTCTCCCTGCTGGAGGGTGACGGTGACGAGGATGTCCAGCGCGCGGTCGAGGAGCTGCTGCGCCTGATCGCCAAGGCGATGAAGGACCTCGAGCTGCCGGGGCTGACCAAGCTGAAGATGGGCCTGGTCTCCCAGGACCGGGTCATCGGGATCAACTGGGGGCTCGGGCACCAGGGCGAGGTCGACCCGGAGGGGGACTGGCGGGAGCTGCGCACGGCTGACGCCGGCACCGACGACCGCGCCCTCTCCATGCTCCTGGAGCCGATGTACCTGTTGCTGGGTCGCAACTTCCAGCACGACGAGGCGAACTACGGCTTCCAGGAGTGCACCGAGGAGAAGGCCACGGCGGCCATCTTCGCCTCCGAGCCGTTGAGCGAGGAGGGCGATGGCTGGTTGCCCCTGGAGTACGGATCGATCGTCTTCCTCGCCAAGGACGGCGAGCACATCACCAAGTCCGTCAGGCAGCTCCAGCTCTAGGTCGTCGGCCGGGAGGCGCACTCCTCGCAGCGTCCGAAGAGCTCGAGGGTGTGCGCCACGTCGCTGAAGCCGTGCTCCGCGCTCACCCGGTCAGCCCATCGCTCCACGGCCGGGCCCTCGACCTCGACCGTGCGGCCGCAGTCACGGCAGACGAGGTGGTGGTGGTGCCCGGTGCTGCAGCGTCGGTAGACGATCTCGCCGTCGTCGGTGCGCAGGGCGTCCAGGGCCTCCTCGTCGACCATCGCCTGCAGGGTCCGGTAGACCGTTGCCAGGCCGATCTTGTCCCCACCGGAGACGAGGCTGGCATGGATCTCCTGCGCTGACCTGAACTCGTCGTAGCGATCGACGTCGGCCTCGATCGCGTTCCTCTGCCGAGTCGGTCGGCGGGTACGGGTGTCGGTCATCGGGGGCTCCCCTCGAGGGTCGTGTCGGCGGGCGTGTGCTCCGGGTCGTGCTCGTCCCAGTGGTCGCCGTGCCGGGCGTGCCGGTGCCCGTCGTGCAGGTAGTCGACGTGGTCGCCGTGCAGGACGACGTCGTGGCCGCAGTCCTCCCAGTGGACGTGCTCGTGGACCTCTGCCGTGCGGTGGCCACGACGGCGCAGGGCGCGCAGCGCGGTGACGGCGGTGGCCGAGACGACGAAGACCGCGATGGCGAGCAGCACGATGGTCGCGCCGGACGGGGTGTCGGCGTAGAAGCTCGTGAAGACCCCGCCGACGCTCGTCAGCGTGCCGACGACGACTGCCCACCGCAGGCTCCCGCGGAAGGACCGCCCGAGGTACTGGCCGGTCGCGTTGGGCAGGATCATCAGCGCGCTGATGAGCAGCAGGCCGATGACGCGCATCGAGATGACGACCGTGACGCCGGTGAGGACGGCGAGCAGGATGTTGGTGCCCAGCACGGGCAGTCCCGAGGCGCGGGCGTACTCGTCGTCCTGGGCGACGGCGAAGAGGCGCTCGCGCAGCACGAGCACGGTGACGAGGACGACTGCGGCGAGGACCGCGAACTGGACGAGGTCGCTGCGGGTGACCGTGGTGAGGGCACCGAAGAGGTATCCCTGCAGGTTGGTCGCCGAGCCGGACGGCGCCTTGGCGATGATGACCACACCCGCCGCCAGACCGCCGTAGAACATCACCGCGAGCGCGAGGTCGCCACCGGTCCGCCCGAGGTGGCGCAGCAGCTCGATCGCCACGGCCGCGACGACGACGACGGCCAGGGCCGTGAGCACGGGCGAGGTGCTCGTCAGCAGGCCGATGCCGACGCCGGCGAGCGCGACGTGGCCCATCCCGTCACCGATGAGCGACATGCCGCGCTGGACGAGGAAGACGCCGACGAGCGGCGCGGACGCCCCGACCAGCAGCGCGGCGAGGAGTGCGTTGCGCATGAACTCGAGACCGAGGATGTCGATCACCGGGGTCCCCCCTTCGTCGTGATGATGGTCGAAGGGAGGGCCGAGGGTGCCGGCTCGTCCTCACCCTCGTGGTGGGTGTGGGCCTGTGCGTCGGCGGTGAGCTCGTCCGGGGCGCAGTCCTGCTCGATCGTGCCGCCGCGCACGACCACGGCCCGGGTGACGATGTCGGCCAGCGCGTCGACCTCGTGGGTGACGATGACGAGGGTCGCCCCACGGGCGACGAGACGTCGCATCACGGCGACGAGCACCTGCTGGTGGCCGCGGTCGACCCCGGCGGTCGGCTCGTCCATGACGAAGACGTCGGGACGGCTCGCGAGCGCGCGCGCGATGAGCACCCGGCGCTGCTGGCCGCCGGAGAGCGTCGCGACGTCGTGGTCGGCGAGGTCGCCCAGGCCGACGACCGCGAGGGACTCGGCGACGAGCGCGCGGTCGGCCGAGGAGCGGATCCGCCACGGCGCCCACCAGGGCGTGCGCACCGTGCGTCCCGTCGTCACGATCTCGGAGGCGGTCGCCCTGACGGCCGAGGCGAGGGTGTGGCGCTGCGGGACGTACCCGATACCGGCCCGCGCGTCCGCGCTGCCGACCTCGTGGCCGAGGACTCGGGCGGTGCCGGCGTGCTGCTCGGCGATCCCGAGCAACCCCTTGACCAGGGTCGACTTGCCGGCCCCGTTGGGTCCGAGCACGGCGACGACCTCACCGCGGCGGACGGTGAGGTCGACGTCGTGGACCACGACGCGGTCGCCGTAGCCGAAGGCGGCGCCGGTCAGCTCGATCACGGGAGGGGCGGACGAGGTCAACTGCACCCCTGTCCCTTGCGGACGGTGGCCAGGTTGCTGCGCATGACCTCAAGGTAGTCCGATCCGGCGGACTCGTCCGTCAGTCCCTCGAGGGGGTCGAGGACGGCGACCTTCGCCCCGGAGTCGCGGGCGATGGTCCGGGCGACATCGGCGGGCACGAGGGTCTCCGCGTACACGGTGTCGACCCGCTCCTGCTTGACGTGCTTGATGAGGTCGGCCAGCGCGCTGGGGCTCGGCTCGCTGTCCGGGCTCAGGCCGCTCACCGACTCCTGGTGGAAGCCGTAGCGGTCCGCGAAGTAGGCGAAGGCGGTGTGGCCCGTCACGAGGTCCTGGCTGCGGCAGTCGGCGAGCCCGGCCCTGAGGTCCTTGTCGAGCGCGGTCAGCTCACCCGTGAACTCCTTGGCGTTCGCCCGGTAGTCCGCGGCGTGGTCCGGGTCGGCCTCGGCGAAGCGCTCGGCGACGGCGTCGACGACGTCCGCGTAGCGCGTCGGGTCGAGCCAGAAGTGGGGGTCGACGGCCCCGTGGCCCTCCTCGTGGGCCGCGTGCTCCTCGGCGCTCTCGCCCTCGTGCCCCTCCTCCTGAGGTGCCTCGAGGTCCAGACGAGCGGCCGACGAGACGTCGAAGGCGGAGTCGCCCGCCTCCTTCGCCGCGTCGTCGACGGAGGGCTGGAAGCCCTTGAGGTAGACCAGGGCGTCGGCCCGGCTGACGTCGAGGACCTGGTTGGGCGTGAGCTCGAGGTCGTGCGGCTCGGCGCCGGGCTTGGTGAGGTTGGTGACCTCGACGTGGTCACCGCCGACCTGCTCCGCCGCCTCCTGCAGGGGGTAGAAGCTCGTCGCCACCGACAGGCTCGCGTCGCCCGCACCGTCCGTGGCGTCCTCGCCGGAGCCGCAGCCCGTGAGGGCGAGCAGGAGGGCGGAGACGCTGAGGACGAGACGGTGTCGGGACTTCATGAGAACGATTCTCACCGCACGTGAGAATCGTTGTCAACTTCAGCGGGGTACGACCTTGATCACCGTCAGGCCGACGAGCAGGACGATGACGGCGATGCGCATCAGGCGCTCGCTCGCGGTGAGGCGCGGCCAGGACAGCCCGAGCATCCACAGCAGGAAGAGCACGACCAGGCCGAGGGGGATCGCGCCCCACGGACCGAGGAAGCTGCCGAGCAGCACGAGCGCGAAGACGACGACGATCGGCACGAGCGGCGGCAGCTGGGACAGCGCCCAGGTGAGAGGCAGGCTCGCGCGCTCGAAGGCGTTGGTCGCGACGGGCTCGGGACGGGGCGTGGGGCTGCTGGACACCCCCACAGGGTAGGCGGGCCGATGCAGGGGTCGGTCCGCGGCCCGGATAGCCTCTGTCCCATGGCCAAGCAGACCTCCACCGTCGACACCGTCGTCAACCTCTGCAAGCGCAGGGGTTTCGTCTTCCCCTGTGGCGAGATCTACGGAGGCACGCGCTCCGCGTGGGACTACGGACCGCTCGGGGTCGAGCTCAAGGAGAACATCAAGCGCCAGTGGTGGAGGTCGATGGTCACCGGCCGCGACGACGTCGTCGGCCTCGACTCCTCGATCATCCTGCCGCGCGAGACCTGGGTGGCCTCCGGACACGTCGGGACCTTCACCGACCCGCTCACCGAGTGCCTCAACTGCCACAAGCGCCACCGCCTGGACCACCTGCAGGAGGCGATCGCGGACAAGGCGGCGAAGAAGGGTCAGGAGGTCGACCCCGACTCCATCCCCACGAGCGAGATCGTCTGCCCGGACTGCGGCACCCGCGGCCGGTGGACCGAGGCCCGCGAGTTCAACATGATGCTCAAGACCCACCTCGGGGTCATCGAGGACGAGTCCGGGCTGCACTACCTGCGCCCCGAGACCGCCCAGGGCATCTTCATCAACTTCAACAACGTCCTGCAGACCTCGCGCAAGAAGCCTCCCTTCGGCATCGCGCAGACCGGCAAGTCCTTCCGCAACGAGATCACGCCGGGCAACTTCATCTTCCGCACCCGCGAGTTCGAGCAGATGGAGATGGAGTTCTTCGTCAAGCCGGGCGAGGACGAGGAGTGGCACCAGTACTGGATCGACGAGCGCACCCGCTGGTACACCGACCTCGGCATCAAGCCGGAGAACCTGCGCCACTACGAGCACGCGCAGGAGAAGCTGTCCCACTACTCCAAGCGGACCGTCGACATCGAGTACCGCTTCAACTTCGCCGGCAGCGAGTGGGGCGAGCTCGAGGGCATCGCCAACCGCACGGACTTCGACCTGACGAGCCACAGCAAGCACTCCGGCACGGACCTCGTCTTCTTCGACCAGGCCAACAACGAGCGGTACACGCCGTACGTCATCGAGCCGGCGGCGGGGCTGTCGCGCTCGATCATGACCTTCCTCGTCGACGCGTACGCCGAGGACGAGGCCCCCAACGCGAAGGGGGGCGTGGACAAGCGCACCGTCCTGCGCCTCGACCACCGGCTGGCTCCCGTCAAGGCGGCCGTCCTCCCGCTGTCGCGCAACGCGGACCTCTCGCCCAAGGCGCGCGACCTCGCCGCGCAGCTGCGCAAGAGCTGGAACGTCGACTTCGACGACGCGCAGGCCATCGGCAAGCGCTACCGCCGCCAGGACGAGATCGGGACGCCCTTCTGCATCACGGTCGACTTCGACACCCTCGAGGACGACGCGGTGACCATCCGCGAGCGGGACTCGATGGAGCAGCAGCGCATCTCCATCGACCAGGTCGAGTCCTTCCTCGCGCCCAGACTCCTCGGAGCCTGACGGGGATGACCGGGCGGGGAGCCCCCCTTCGCCTCCTGCTCGTCCACGGCAGCCGGCTCAACGCCGCCGCGTGGATCCCGCTGGAGGAGGCCCTCCTCGGCCGGGTCGTCTGCGACCACCTCGACCTGCCCGGGCACGGGCTGCGGCGGGCGGACGCCTTCACGATGGGGGCGGCGCTCGACGCGGTCACCGACGCCGTCGCCGCGCTCGACCCGCAGGCGCACCGGGTCGTCCTCGCCGGGCACAGCCTCGGCGGGTACGTCTCGATGGAGTGGGCGGCGCGCCACCACCACGTCCTCTCGGGGCTGGTGCTCCTGGGCTCGACCGCGCAGCCGTCCTCGCGGCTCGCGGGCATCTACCGCGCCTTCGGCAGCGCCTTGCGCGCCGGCCTCGGGGACGAGCGGCGCGTCGGGCGCATCGAGGAGACCGACGCGGCGTCCCTGCGCCGGATCATCGGCCCGCGCACCGCGCAGGCCGTCCTCCAGCGGGGACGGGGGCTCGCCGCGATCCCCGACGCCTGGGACGCGGTCATCAACGAGGTCGACCTCGCCTCGCTGCGGGACGTCGACGTGCCGGTGCTCGCGATCAACGGCGAGTACGACCAGTTCCGCGTCGGCGAGGCCGCGGCCCGTCGCCTGCGGCGGGACCTGCAGGTCGTCCACGTGCACGGCGCGACGCACTTCGCCCCGATGACGCACCCGGCGCCGGTGGCGCAGGCGATCTGCGACTTCGTGGCCGCCCTGCCCGACTACTGAGCGCCGGTCGCGATCTCGCGGGACGGGTCGGTGATCCACTCGCTCCAGCTGCCGACGTAGACGTCGGCCTCGACGCCCGCCTCGTGCAGCGCCAGGGCGGTGTGCGCCGCGGTGACGCCGGAGCCGCAGTAGGTGCCGACGACCGTCACCTCGTCGATGCCCTCCCGGGCGAAGCGCTCCCGCAGCTGCGCCGCCGGGCGCAGTCGTCCGTCGTCGGTGACGAGCTCGGACATCGGCACGTTGACCGCTCCGGGGATGTGGCCGGCGACGGGGTCGATCGGCTCGCTCTCCCCTCGGAACCGCTCGGGGGAGCGGGCGTCGACGAGCACGCCGAGCTTGGCGGTCGCGGCCGCGTCCTCGGCGTCGAGGGCGACGAGCTCGTCGCCCTCGAGGTGGACCTCGCCGGGCTCCGGCGTGACCGGCTCGGTGCTCACGGCACCGCCGGCGGCGCGCCAGGCAGCGAGGCCGCCGTCGAGGACCCGGACGTCCTCGATCCCCGCCCACCGCAGGACCCACCACGCGCGGGCTGCGCCGAGGGAGGTCGCCTGGTCGTAGACGACGACCCGCGTCTCGTCGCCGATCCCGGCGGCGCGCAGGCCCTCCTGCAGGACCGCGACGTCGGGGAGGGGGTGGCGCCCGCCGTCCCCGGGCGGTCCGGCGAGGACCGCGTCGAGGTCGACGAAGGGAGCGCCCGGCACGTGGCCCTGGGCGTACAGCGCCGGACCCTGCCCGTCGAGCGTGTACTGCACGTCGAGCACGACGAGGTCGTCGTCACCCAGCTCGTGCTGCAGGTCGGCGGCGGTGATCAGGGCGCTCATGGGGTCTCCTCGGGGTGGGGGTGCAGGGGGGCGATGGGGATCTCGTAGTCGCCGAAGTCGTGGTAGGCGCGCGGGTCCTCGCGCGGCTCGATGTGGGTGGTGACCTCGAGGTCGGGGAAGTCCCGGTGGAGGACCTGCTCGAGGTCCTCCACCACGTCGTGGGCGCGGCGCACCGACCACGCGCCGGGGACGAGGACGTGCACCTCCGCGAAGGACAGGTGGCCGGCGCCGCGGGTGCGCAGGCCGTGGAAGTCGATCTCAGCGGTGCGCTGGGACTCCAGCACGGCGGCGAGGGCGGCGTTGACCTCGGGGTCGAGCGCCTCGTCCATCAGGCCGCGTCCGGACTCGTCGAGGAGCTTCCACCCGGTCCAGATGATGTTGGCACCGACGAGCAGCGCGACGATCGGGTCGAGCTGCTCGATCCCGGTGACCACGACGAGGAGCACGCCGACGAGCACGCCGACGGAGGTCCACACGTCGGTGAGCAGGTGCTGCCCGTCCGCCCGCAGGGTGATCGACCGGTGCTCGCGCCCCGCGCGCAGGAGCACGAAGGCGACGGCGCCGTTGATGACCGAGGCGACCACCGAGATGGTCAGGCCGATGCCGGCCTGGCTGATCGGCTGCGGGTCGAGCAGGCGCGCGATCGACTGCCAGATGATGAAGGTCGCGGCGACGAAGATCATCCCGCCCTCGATCGCGGCGGAGAAGTACTCGGCCTTGCTGTGACCGTAGTGGTGGTTGTCGTCGGCGGCCCGCGCGGCCACGCGCAGCGCGATCAGCACGGCGATCGCCGCGACGAGGTTGACGATGGACTCGGCGGCGTCGGCGAGCAGGCCGACGGAGTCGGTGATGTACCAGGCGCCCGTCTTCAGGGCGATGGTCGCCACGGCCGCGGCGATGGAGAGCCAGGCGAACTTCTCGAGGTTGGGTCGGGAGGTGGCCGGGGAGTCCATGTGTGCGATTGTCCCTGCTCGTGCTCGCGGTGCGACACTGGGAGGCGCGATGAGCACCCAGACCCTTGATCCCACCACCCCGGCGACCACGGGGGAGCGCGTGCTGCCTCCCCTTCGCATCGGCCGCCACGTCATCGACTCACCGGTCGTCCTCGCCCCCATGGCCGGCATCACCAACCGCGCCTTCCGTCGGCTCTGCCGCGAGGCGGGCGACGCGGGGCTCGCCGCGAGCGGCCTGACGGGCGCGAGCAGCCTCTACGTCAACGAGATGGTCACCTCGCGCGCCCTCGTCGAGCGCACGCCCGAGTCGCTGCGCCTCATCGAGCACGACGGGGACGAGCGACCCCGGAGCGTGCAGCTCTACAGCGTCGACCCGGCGACGACCGCCGCGGCCGTGCGGATGCTCGTCACGGAGGAGCGCGCCGACCACATCGACCTCAACTTCGGCTGCCCGGTCCCCAAGGTCACCCGCAAGGGTGGCGGCGCGGCGCTGCCGTGGAAGCGCGACCTCTTCCGCGCGATCGTCGCCGCCGCGGTCACCGAGGGGGCGAAGGGGGAGATCCCCGTCACCGTGAAGATGCGCGTCGGGATCGACGCCGAGCACCACACCTACCTCGAGGCCGCGACCGCCGCCGTCGAGGAGGGCGTCGCGGCCGTGTCGTTGCACGCGCGCACCGCGAGCCAGGCCTACTCCGGGCAGGCGGACTGGGGACACATCCGGCTCCTGAAGGAGACCGTGACCTCCGTCCCGGTTCTCGGCAACGGCGACATCTGGTCGGCCGAGGACGCGCTGCGCATGGTCGAGGAGACCGGCTGCGACGGGGTCGTCGTCGGGCGGGGGTGCCTCGGCCGGCCCTGGCTCTTCGCCGACCTCTCGGCCGCCTTCGCCGGCACGCAGGTGCGGGTGCGCCCGACCCTCGGGGAGGTCACCGCGACCCTGCGCCGGCACGCCGAGCTGCTCACCGACTTCTACGACGGCGACGAGCTGCGCGCCTGCCGCGACATCCGCAAGCACATCGCCTGGTACCTCAAGGGCTTCCCGGCCGGCTCGACCGTGCGCAACCAGCTCGCGCTCGTCGACTCGCTCGCCGCCCTCGACCGGCTCATCGCGACGATGGACCCCACCAGTCCCTGGCCGGGCGAGGCCGCGGAGGGCCAGCGCGGCCGCGCCGGCTCCGCCCGCGTCGTCGCCCTGCCGGACAACTGGCTCGCCTCGCAGGAGCTCGACGAGGCCCAGCGGGCGCAGGTCGCCGCCGCCGAGCAGTCGGTCGCCGACGGCGGCTGACCCTCACCCCACGACGACGAGTAGGTCGCCCCCTTCGACCTGCTGGCGACCACCGATCGCCAGGCGCGTGACGGTGCCGGCCTGCGGGGTGGTGATCGCGGCCTCCATCTTCATCGCCTCGATCGTCGCGACCGTGGCCCCCGCCGCGACCTCGTCGCCCTCGGCGACCTGGAGCGTCACGACCCCGGCGAAGGGGGCCGCGACGTGACCGGCGGCGCTCGGGTCGGCCTTCTCCGCGGCGACGACGTCCGCCTCGACCGTGCGGTCGCGGACCTGGACCGGGCGCAGCTGACCGTTGACCGTGCCCATGACGGTGCGCATGCCCTGCTCGTCGGGCTCGCTGACCGAGGACAGGCCGAAGGTCAGCGTCTTGCCCGGCTCGATCTCCACGTCGTGCTCCTCGCCCTGCTCCAGGCCGTGGAGGAAGAGGCCCGTGTCGAGGACCGAGGTGTCGCCGAAGGTGGCTCGCGCCGTGCGCATCTCGTCGGTCGGTCCGGGGAAGAGCAGCTCGTTGAGGGTCTCGCGCGGGTGCTCCCGCAGGGCCTGCTCCTGCTCCGGGGTCAGCTCAGCGGTCGGGGGCTGCTCACGGCGGCCCTCGAGCGCCTTGCTGCGGAAGGGCTCGGGCCAGCCGCCGGGCGGGTCGCCGAGGTCGCCGCGGAGGAAGCCGATGACCGAGTCCGGGATGTCGAAGCGGGCCGGGTCGGCCTCGAACTCGGCCGGGTCGGCGCCGAGGCCGACGAGGGCGAGCGCGAGGTCACCGACGACCTTGCTGCTCGGCGTCACTTTGACGATGTTGCCGAGCATGGCGTTGGCCGCGGCGTACATGTCCTCGACCTCCTCGAACCGGTCGCCGAGGCCGAGGGCGATCGCCTGCTGGCGCAGGTTGGACAGCTGGCCACCCGGGATCTCGTGGCGGTAGACCCGCCCGGTGGGGGAGGCCAGGCCGGACTCGAAGGGGGCGTAGAGGCGGCGCACCCCCTCCCAGTACGGCTCGAGGGCGAAGACCTGCTCGATGTCCAGGCCGGTCGGCCGGCCGGTGCCGTCGGTCGCGCCGACGAGGGCGGAGAGCGAGGGCTGCGAGGTCGTGCCGGCCATCGTCGCGCTCGCGGCGTCGACCGCGTCGACGCCCGCGTCGATCGCCGCGAGGAGGGTGCCGATCTGGCCGCCCGCGGTGTCGTGCGTGTGCAGGTGGACGGGCAGGTCGAAGCGCTCCCGCAGCGCCCGCACGAGGGTGGCGGCGGCGGGCGCCCGCAGGAGCCCGGCCATGTCCTTGATCGCGAGGACGTGCGCGCCGGTGTCGACGATCTGCTCCGCGAGGCGCAGGTAGTAGTCGAGTGTGTAGAGCCGCTCGCCCGGGTCGAGCAGGTTGCCGGTGTAGCACAGGGCGACCTCGGCCACGGCCGTGTCGGTGGCGAGGACCGACTCGACCGCCGGGCGCATCTGGCTGACGTCGTTGAGCGAGTCGAAGATGCGGAAGACCGACAGGCCGCTGCGCGCCGCCTCGGCGACGAAGGCATCGGTGACCGTCGTGGGGTAGGGCGTGTAGCCGACGGTGTTGCGACCGCGCAGGAGCATCTGCAGCGCGATGTTGGGCATGGCCTCGTGCAGGGCCGCGAGCCGCTCCCACGGGTCCTCGTGGAGGAAGCGCAGGGCGACGTCGTAGGTCGCCCCGCCCCAGGCCTCGACCGAGAGCAGCTGCGGGGTGAGGCGGGAGACGTGCTCGGCGACGTGGAGCAGGTCGCGGGTGCGCACGCGGGTCGCGAGGAGCGACTGGTGGGCGTCGCGGAAGGTCGTGTCGGTGACCTGGACGTCGGTGCGCTCGCGCAGGTCGGTGGCGAAGCCGGCCGGGCCGAGGCGCAGGAGGCGGTCGCGGCTGCCTTCGGGCCGGTCGCCGGTCGGCAGCTCGGGCAGCTTGGTGCGTGGGCGCAGGTCGCTCGTCCGGGGGCCGTGCGGGCGGTTGACGGTGACGTCGGCCAGGTAGGTGAGCAGCTTGGTGGCCCGGTCCTTGCCGACGGGCGCGTCGACGAGGTGGGGGCGCTCGTCGATGAAGCTCGTCGTGACGCGCCCCTCCTGGAAGGCCGGGTCGGCGAGCACGGCCTCGAGGAAGGGGAGGTTGGTCGCCACGCCGCGCACGCGGAACTCGGCGAGCGCCCGGCGGGCGCGACGGACCGCGAGCGGGAAGGTCGCGGCGCGGCAGGTGAGCTTGACGAGCATCGAGTCGAAGTGGGCGCTCACCTCGGCACCGACGAAGGTCGTGCCGCCGTCGAGCCGGACGCCGGACCCGCCGGCGGAGCGGTAGGCCGAGATGGTGCCGGAGTCGGGGCGGAAGCCGTTGGCCGGGTCCTCGGTGGTGATGCGGCACTGCAGCGCGAAGCCGTGCGTGCCGATGTCCTCCTGCCGGTGCCCGAGCCCGGCGAGCGTGGCGCCCGCGGCGATCTGCATCTGCATGACGACGAGGTCGACCTCGGTGACCTCCTCGGTGACCGTGTGCTCGACCTGGATGCGGGGGTTCATCTCGATGAAGACGTAGCGGCCGTCCTCGCCGAGGAGGAACTCCACGGTGCCGGCGTTGACGTAGCCGATCGACCGGGCGAAGGCCACCGCGTCGGCGCACATCCGCGCGCGCAGGTCCGGGTCGAGGTTGGGGGCCGGGGCGATCTCGACGACCTTCTGGTGGCGGCGCTGCACCGAGCAGTCGCGCTCGAAGAAGTGCAGCACCTCGCCGGAGGCGTCACCGACGACCTGGACCTCGATGTGGCGCGGGTTGACCACGGCCTCCTCGAGGTAGAGCGTGGGGTCGCCGAAGGCGGACTCGGCCTCGCGCTGGGCCGCCTCGAGCGCGGCGCGCAGGTCCTCCCGTCGTCCCACCCGGCGCATGCCGCGCCCGCCGCCACCGCTCACGGCCTTGACGAAGACGGGGAAGCCGATCTCCTCGGCCGCGGCCTCGAGGGCGTCGAGGTCGGTCGTCGCGTCGGCGCCGACGAGGGTCGGCAGGCCGGCGGCCTTCGCCGCGGCGATCGCGCGGGCCTTGTTGCCGGTGAGCTCGAGGACCTCCGCCGGCGGGCCGATGAAGGTGATGCCGTGGCGGGCGCACTCCTCGGCGAGCTGGGGGTTCTCGGAGAGAAACCCGTAGCCCGGGTAGACGGCGTCGGCGCCGGCCTCGCGGGCGACCCGCACGATCTCCTGCGGGTCGAGGTAGGCGCGGACGGGGTGACCGGCCTCGCCGATGACGTAGGCCTCGTCGGCCTTCATCCGGTGCTCCGACATGCGGTCCTCGACCGGGTAGACGGCGACGGTGGTCGCGTCGAGCTCGGTGGCCGCGCGGAAGGCACGGATGGCGATCTCGCCTCGGTTGGCGACGAGGATCTTGCGGAACATGGAGCCTCCGGGGTGTGTCGGCAGTGTCCCCGCGACGCTAGCCCCACCGGTGCGATGACGAAGGCGGCGTTCCGCAGGGTGGAGTGCGCGTCGCCCGTCGTAGGCTCGCCAGCGTGAGCGAGAGCAGCGACCGGGAGCGGTGGGTCTCCGAGGACCCGGTGCACAAGCGGGCCGACCGTGACGACTTCGCGCGCGACCGGGGTCGTCTCATCCACTCGGCCGCCCTGCGCCGTCTCTCCGCCAAGACGCAGGTGCTCGGGCCCGGCAGCGACGACTTCGTCCGCAACCGGCTCACGCACAGCCTCGAGGTCGCGCAGATCGGCCGCGAGTTCGGGGGGGCCCTCGGCTGCCGGGCCGACGTCGTCGAGGTCGCCTGCCTCGCGCACGACCTCGGGCATCCCCCCTTCGGGCACAACGGGGAGACGGCGCTGGACGAGGTCGCGGCCGGGATCGGCGGGTTCGAGGGCAATGCGCAGACCCTGCGGATCCTCACCCGGCTCGAGCCCAAGCGGGTCCACCCCGACGGTCGCCCGGCCGGCCTCAACCTCACCCGCGCGAGCCTCGACGCGGCGACCAAGTACCCGTGGCGGCGCGGTCACGGGCCTGCTCCCACACCCAAGTTCGGCGTGTACGAGGACGACGTGGCGGTCTTCGAGTGGATGCGCGAAGGGGGGGCCGGCGGTGTCGTGCGCTGCCTCGAGGCCGACGTCATGGACTGGTCGGACGACGTGGCGTACTCCGTCCACGACGTCGAGGACGCGGTCGCCTCGGGCCGGCTCGACCTGCGGCGGCTGCGCGACGGCAGCGACGCCGAGGCCGTGCTCTCGGTCGCCGCGACCCACTTCGCCCCGGACCTGGGCCGGGACGCCGTGGGCGCGGGCCTCGAACGCCTGCTCGCCACGGGCGCGGTCCCCACGGACTACGACGGGTCCCGGGTCGCCCTCGCGGGGCTGAAGGACATGACCTCACGGGTCATCGGGCGCTTCGTCCACGCCGCCGAGGCGGCGACGCGCGCGGTCCACGGCCCGGGCGACCTCGGCCGCTACGATGCCCGCCTCGTCGTGCCGGACGAGTCGCGCGCCGAGGTGGCCGTGCTCAAGGCGGTCGCCGCCCACTTCGTCATGTTCTCGGGGGAGCGGGACGACGAGTACGCCCACCAGCGCCGTGTCGTGGCCGACCTCGTCCAGTGGTTCACGGCCGACCCCGAGGCGCGCTTGGACGCCGACCTGCGCCCCGACCTCGAGGCCGCCCCCGACGACGCCGCCCGGCTGCGTGTCGTCGTCGACCAGGTGGCCGGCCTGACCGACGTGCGCGCGCTCGCGCTGCACGCCGCGCACTGCTGAGCAGCCGCCGGGTGAACCCCGGGTGACAGGGGAGTCCTCCCCATTCCCGCTCCTCGGGGGCTGCTGACAGGGTCGGTGCGACCGAGAGGCCACCGGCAGGAGAAGCACGTGATGCTCACCCACGCGATGGACCCCGCGCGGGTCCGGGAGGTCGCGGCGACCCTGCGCGCGCAGGCCCGCACGGTCGAGGACCTGCGGACCTCCGGGCAGGCGAGCTCCCTGGTCCTGCGCGGGGCCTGGCAGGGGGGCGACACCGAGGCGCTGCTCTCGGAGTGGGACGACCTCAGCCCGCGGCTGACGGATGCGGCCCGGACCCTGCACGAGGTCGTCGCCGCGTTGCACCGGGGTGCCGCGTCGCAGGACGCGACGTCGGGCGAAGGGGGCGGGGCACCCCCTTCGTCGACCAAGACGTCCGCGGCAGACACCAACCCCGCCCCGCGGACCGTCATGGCGGGGGCGCCGGACCCCGGGACCGGCCAGATGACCGAGGGGGAGGCGGAGCGGTGGCGGGCGGAGCACACCGACGGCGTCAACCCGGCATGGGACATCGACCCGGAGGAGGGGACGGCGATCGTCAGCGGGCGGGCCGTGCCGAACAACGACTTCGCGGGGCGGACGTACGACGGCCCCCAGTGGAGCGAGGAGCTGCAGGAGCGCTACCCCGACGGGGTGGAGATCGACGAGTTCGGCTTCCCGGACTTCTACCCCTACGTCAACGCGGAGCACGGGCCGGTGCTCATCGAGCTCACCGAGACCTCGAGCAAGGACATCCGGCTCGCCTACGAGGCGGCCGGCATCGACAAGGACGAGGCCAAGGCGCTCCAGGAGGACTGGGTCTGGCACCACACGCACGCCTACGACCCCGAGAGCGGGCGCGGTGAGCTCGTCCTCGTCCCGCGTGACCTCCACGCCGCGGTCAAGCATGCTGGGGGCCGGTCACTGCACAAGCACGACGGAGCCGAGACGAGCGACTGATGGACTTCCGCACCAGCTACCCAGCACCCGACGAGTCGAGCCTGCGCGCCCTCGAGGCCGCCCTCGGCGTGCCGTTGCCTGCCGACTACCGGGCGTGGTTGCAGGGCAACGGTGGTGGCGTCACCGAGGACGACCTCAAGTACGGCACCGACGACCTCTCGGTCGAGGAGCGCACCCACCCCGTGGTCACGATCTTCTTCGGGCTCGGGGTGGCGGACCGCGAGCTCGACCTCGGCGGGGCCCGCGGTGTGTACGACCGGCGGCTGCCGCCCGAGGTCACCCCGATCGCGACCAACGACGCCGGCGACCTCGTCTGCCTCGCTGTGGCGGGCGAGCACGCCGGGTCCGTGTGGTCCTGGGCGCACGAGGAGGAGTCCGCCGACGGGCCGTCGTGGGCCGGCCTGACCCGCGTGACGGACGGGTTCACCCCCTTCGTCGACGGGCTGCGCGCCGTCCCCTGGTGACCGGGCCCGGCCCGGCCGCCGCCGGCACCTAGACTCGGAGGCCACGAGGGCGAGACCAGGAGGTGGCCGTGGCGGGACGGATCCGTGCCGAGGACGTGCAGGCGGTCAAGGAGCGCTCCTCGATCACCGACGTCGTCCGTGAGCACGTCAACCTGCGCGCCGCCGGCATCGGCTCGATGAAGGGCCTGTGCCCCTTCCACGACGAGAAGACGCCGAGCTTCACCGTCCGCGAGACCGTCGGCGCGTACCACTGCTTCGGCTGCGGCGAGGGCGGTGACGTCATCTCCTTCGTGCAGAAGCTCGACCACCTGACCTTCGCCGAGGCCGTCGAGCGGCTCGCCGGCAAGCTCGGGATGGAGCTGCGCTACGAGGAGGGCGGCGGCCCCCGCGACGGGGTGGGGCTCGGCAAGCGCTCGCGGCTCATCGAGGCGCACCGCGCTGCGGCAGAGTTCTACCACTCCCGGCTGCTCGAGACGCCCGAGGCGCGCATCGGCCGGGACTTCCTGCGGGAGCGGGGGTTCGCCTCGCCCGAGGCCAAGCTCTTCGGCATCGGCTACGCGCCCCGCTCCGGCGAGGAGCTCGCCCGCCACCTGCGCGGCAAGGGCTTCAGCGACGAGGAGCTCACGATCGGTGGCCTGTGCGGGCGCGGCTCGCGCGGGCTCTACGACCGCTTCCGCGGCCGGCTCGTCTGGCCGATCCGCGACATCACCGGCGACACCATCGGGTTCGGCGCGCGGCGGCTGTGGGACAACGACCGCATCGGCGCGAAGTACCTCAACACCACCGAGACGCCGATCTACAAGAAGTCCAACGTCCTCTACGGCCTCGACCTGGCGAAGAAGGCCATCCGGGACGAGCGTCGCGTCGTCGTCGTCGAGGGGTACAGCGACGTCATGGCCGCGCACCTGTCCGGGGTCGAGGGCGCCGTCGCGACCTGCGGCACCTCCTTCGGGGCGGACCACATCAAGGTCATCCGGCGCATCGTGCGGGACGAGGAGGACCTCGCACCCGCCAAGGTCATCTTCACCTTCGACGGTGACGCGGCCGGGCAGAAGGCCGCGATGGCCGCCTACGCCCAGGACGACAAGTGGGCCAGCCAGAGCTTCGTCGCGGTGGCCAAGGACGGCATGGACCCGTGCGACCTGCGCCTGCGCGAGGGCGACACCGCCGTCCGCGAGCTCGTCGAGGACGCGGTGCCGATGTTCGAGTTCGCCGTGCGGACGCTCCTCGCGCGCTTCGACCTCTCGACCGCCGAGGGGCGGGTGCAGGGGATGCGCGCCGTCGCGCCCGTCATCAACAGCATCCGCGACACCTCCCTCCGCCCCGAGTACGTGCGCACGGTCGCCGGCTGGGTCGGCGTCGAGGTGGACCAGATGCGCAGCGCGGTCGACCGGGCCGGTCGCCTGCAGGCACGCGAGGACGCGAAGGGGGACTCCCGCGCCAACCCGGAGACCCCCGAGCCGACCCGGGGCGAGGCCTCCTCCGGCATCCCGGCCCCCAACCTGCGCGACCCGATCGTCATGGCCGAGCGGCAGCTGCTCCAGTCGCTGCTCCAGCACCCGCAGATGTTCAGCCCCGAGGACCTCGACGCCATCGAGCCGGAGAGCTTCACCGCGCCGGCCCACCGGTCGGTCTTCGACGCGATCCGCGAGGTCGGGCCGCTCGAGCAGGGCGTGACGCTCTCGTCGTGGCACGCCCGGATCGACGAGGCGACGCCGCTCGCCGTGACCTCGCTCGTCGCCGAGCTGTCGGTCGCCCCTCTTCCCGTCGTCCACGACCAGTCGACCGGCATGCCCCCACCGAGCTACACCCGATCGCTGCTCGTGCGCGTGCGCGAGGTCTCGATCAGTCGCCGCATCTCCGACGCGATGTCGCAGATGCGACGCCTCGCCGCCGACCCGTCCGCGGATCAGGGCGCACTGCGCGAGCTGTCCCTGGCCCTGCAGACGCTCGAGCGGCAGCGCGCCGCCCTGAGGGAGGCGGTCCAGTGAGCCGGTTCCGCTGGCGGCGCGAGCGCGCCGTCCCCGTGCCCGACGACGTGGCGCTCGCGCGCGGCGAGCGGGTGCTCGCGACCGCCCGGGCCGGGGAGTCGACGCTCGTGCTCACGTCGCACCGGCTCCTCGTCCCCGGCGTGACGGACGAAGGGCGTGCCTGGCACCTCGTCGACCGCGGGCGGTGGGACCCCGGGACCGACACCCTGTCGGTGACGTGGGTCGACCACGCGCCCGGGGGGCGGTGGGTGCTCACCGAGGCGGGGGGCGTCCCGGACGCCTTCCACGAGCGGGTGCAGGCCAGCATCGTGCTCGTCGAGGAGGTCGTCCTGGACCGCACGCGCCGGGCCCGCGTGGTGCTGCGCAAGGACCTCGCGACCGACCGGATCCTCGCCCAGACGATCGTCGGCCCCCGCTGCGACCCCGACGACCCGGAGCTCGTCGCGGCCACCGAGGCGGCCGCCGCGCGGCTCGCCGAGCAGGTCGGTCGCGAGCCCTGATCCCGATTACGTCCCGCGCTGAGTTCTTGCTATGGTGGCGCAGCGCTTCGGCGCGGTCCCCCATAGCTCAATTGGCAGAGCATTCGACTGTTAATCGGAGGGTTCTTGGTTCGAGTCCAAGTGGGGGAGCCCGATGAGGGCCCCGGACAGGCTGTGTGCCTGGCCCGGGGCCCTTTTCATGTGCTCGGACCTCGCGTGAGCTCCCCGGCCTGGACGTCGCCGACCTGGCGGCCGGTCCCGACGTGGTGTGAGTCAGCTAACTCGTCCCGGAGGTCACGCTCGACGAGGAGCTCTCGCTCGCCGGCGGGGGAGGGCAGTCCTGCAGCTTCGGTGGCCGGAGCGTGGACGTCGGCAGCATCGACGTCGCGAGGTTGCTGCGCACGGCCTTCTTCCAGGCGCCGGAGTCGACCATGTCCTCCAGCGCCGCGCTCACGTCCTCGCACAGCGCGCTGTCGGCCGGGCGCATCGCGACGCCCCACCGCTCACGGGCGAAGCTGTGCCGGCTGAGGCGCAGCTTGTCGGGGGCACGCGAGCGCCTGGCGAAACCCGCGAGGATCGCCGCGTCGGAGGTCACGGCCTTGACCTTGCCCTCCTCGAGCAGCTTGACGCAGTCGGACACGCGCGGCTGGACGGTCAGGTGCAGACCGGGGTGATCGTCGACGAGCTCGCTCGTCGACGTGGACCCCTGCACGCTGCAGACGGTGAAGCCGCGCAGCTGTCCGGGGGAGCGGATCGTGCTGCGGGAGGAGACGAGCAGGTCCTGCCCGGTCGTGAGGTAGGGCCCGGCGAAGGTCACCTCGTCCTTGCGCTCGGGCGTGATCGAGTACGAGGAGAGCACGAGGTCGGCCTGGCGGGTCGCGAGCAGCGTCTCGCGCTGGTCGGTCATACCCTCGACGAAGCTGATCCGGTCGATACCCAGGTGGCGGGCGATGTAGCGCGCGACATCGACGTCCAGACCCGAGTACGTGTCCCCCTCGCGCAGCCCGACCCCCGGTTGGTCGAAGGAGATCGCCACGCGCAGCGTGCTCGGCAGGTCGGTCTCGTGCAGGGAGGGTGACGAGGTGCCGCTCGGGGACGAGGTGCTCGCGGGCGCCTGCGTCGAGACCACGGGGCTCGTCGGCCCGGTCGGCTCGACGTCGACCGGGCGCACGCACGCGCTCAGCAGGGCAGCGCCGAGCGCGGCTGCGGTCATTACCCGGGCGCGGCGCACGTCATCCCCCTTCGTCGACCGGTCCATCCTCTCAGGCCCACGGCCATGACGAAGGGGGAGTCCGTCGCGCGTCAGCGCTTGAGCGTCGTCGAGGCCTTGCCCCAGGTGTTGGAGGTGTCGACGGTCGCGATCTGCCAGTAGCGGGTGGTGGAGGCGTAGGCCTTGAGGGAGACCCGGCCGTAGCGGTCGGTGGTGCCGGACCTGACCCACTTCCACGAGCACGACGAGCAGGACTTCTGCCGCAGGGAGACCTTGGCGCCCGACCAGGCGCGGTAGGTCCCGGCGCTGGGGGAGTAGCGGGTCGCGGTCGCCCTGACCGTGACGTAGCGACCGCTGCGCGAGCTGCTGGCCGCGGTCCGGGACCCGAGGCGGACGGTCATCGTGCGGGTGTTCTGGTTGACGTCGTTGTAGTTGTCGTCGTACGCGAAGTCGGGACGGATCGTGTAGGTCCCGAGCGGGGACCAGTCGTACCAGTCCTCGACGTCGCTGCTGGCGCCGTCGAAGTTGAAGGAACCTTCCCAGCCCTGGGTCGGGTGCATGATGTCCCACCACGCGGACTCGGTGTACCCCAGGCAGCCGGCACTGAACTTCGCGGTGATCGCCCGGTAGGTGCTCGTGACCGAGACCTTGCTCGGCACGCTGATCGAGCAGGAGTACGCGGCCTGCGAGGGGGCGGCGACCATGACGGTCGGGACGAGGGAGAGAGCGGCAGCAGCCGCGACGCGCTTGAGCATGAGGGTCCTCTGGGAGTGACGAAGGGAGCGCCGCTGGGAAACCGTCTCCCCCCGGCGATCCACAGCCTAGGACCGAGCGGTGACAACCCCTGCGCAGGCGCGCCCGGGGCCGGCCCCATGAAGGAGTTCTCACCCGGATCTCATGATCGTTTCACAGCGGGCCGATGGGATGGCGGTGCCGGCAAGGAGCTGGCCCAGGACGGGGAGGATGGACATGGGTTCCAGGAGTGTGGGCACCGCGGTGCTGGCCGTGGGCTTGGCGATCGGGGTCACCGGCGGTGCCGCTGTCGTGCAGAGTGCGCCTGCCGAGGCGGCGAACGTCACGCGCGTGCAGTCGTCGATCGACGTGGGTGGGTGCGTGATCCGGCTGTACTCGTACGGGCCGCGGGTGCACGCCAACCACACGCACACGTGCGTCGGGGTGAAGAGCGTCAACATCACGGGCATGGGACGGCTGCAGATCCACTTCAGCGAACCGGGGCGCACGGTTGGCTTGTCCGCCGGGTCGGACGAGACGCTCACCGGTCGCGGGATCGCGGCGGGCATCGACGGCACGTCGCGGTACGCCACGGTGAGCCTCTACGACACGCGCCTGAAGCGGCGCCTGCACCTGGGCCGCAGCACCGACTACAGCAGGGCGGCCGGTGCCTCGTCGAACATCTGGTTCAGCTCGACACGGGTGCTGTCGTGAGGCGCCTCGCCGGTGCCGCGGCCTTGGTTGCCGTCGGCCTCGTCGGTGGGGCAGCCGGGTCGCACGCGATGTCGACGAACCGACCTGCGGCCATCGCGCCCGCGCAGGTCGAGGTCATCACCTGCCACATCGAGTGGGACGCGCAGGCGCGCGCCCCTCGGTTGGACCGTGGGAGCGGCAGTGGTTGCAGCGGCGTCTGGGGCACGCACGTGGACGCCCGGGGTCGCGTCGTCGTCGACCACGCCTCCGACCCCGTCATCTCGATCGAGGTGACGCCCGACGAGGCCGCCGTCGCCCGGGGCATCTCGGCCGGCCCCTCCGGGGGCGGCAACACGACGAAGCTGACCGTCCACGACTCGCGCGTCCGACGCGCCTTGGACCTGTCGTCGCGCTCGGACGCATCGCGTCTGGGCAGCAGCTCGGGCTGGTGGCTCGTCATCACCCATGACGCGCGCTGAGCGAGGGGCGAACGGGTGGGGCGACTGGGGCTTGAACCCAGGACCGGCGGATTATGAGTCCGATGCTCTGACCGACTGAGCTACCGCCCCGTGCGCCCTGAGGCGTCGGCGTGAGAGTACCGCGCGCGGCACGGCAACCCGTGGTGAGGGTGAGGCGCAGGTGAGGGCTGGTGCTCCTGTGATCCATGGGGCACAATGGCCGTCACAAGCACGTCCGCGTGCACATATCGCTCGAGCAGCACACCGCGACAAGCAGTAGCGCGCAGCCGTTCGGTCCTCCGGGTGAGTGCCTGGCGTTGGGGAAGACGTCCATCGCACTCAAGGAGGATCAGGATGTCTGCAGGAAAGCGCGTCAGCACCCGCGGGGTGGTGTTCATCCACAGCACCCCTACGGCCCTGTGCCCCCACATCACGTGGGCGCTCGAGGCCGTGCTGGGTCAGGCTGTGTCACTGGACTGGACCGATCAGACGATCGGCCGGTCTCTCAAGCGTGCCGAGTTCTCCTGGACGGGAGAGCCCGGCACCGGCGCCAAGCTCGCCTCTGCCCTCCGCGGCTGGGAGGGCGTGCGCTACGAGGTGACCGAGGAGTCCACGCCGGGCCTCGACGGGTCCCGGTGGAGCCACACCCCCACCCTCGGCATCCACCACGCGACGATCTCCGCGTCCGGCGACGTCGTCCTCCACGAGAACCGTCTGCGTGAGGTCATGACCCTCGCCCAGGGCGCCGGCGAGGCCGTCGAGGACATGCTCAGCGAGCTGCTCGGCGATCCCTGGGATGCAGAGCTCGAGCCCTTCCGTCACGCCGGCGACGGCGCGCCGGTCCGCTGGCTGCACAAGGTCGGCTGAGCAGACCCGCCCACCCGCATGACGAAGGGGGCCGCGCTCCCTCCTTGGCGCGGCCCCCTTCGTCATGCCCGGATCCGGGTCAGTCCTCCGCTCCCGGGACCGTCGGCGCGGCCGCGATCGCGTCACCGGCGGTGCGCCCGCGACGGTTGATGCGCCGCTCGAGGAGACCGGCGAGGGAGGTGAGCGCCCAGTTGACGACGATGAACATGATCGCCACGACGACGAGCGCGGCGAAGATGTTGGAGTGCAACGAGGAGAGGTTCTGCCCCTGCTGCAGCAGCTCGGGGTAGGTGATGACCGTGCCGAGCGCCGTGTCCTTGAGGATGACGACGAGCTGGCTGACGAGGGCCGGGAGCATGGCCGTGACGGCCTGCGGGATCTGGATCGAGCGCAGGACCTGGCCACGCGAGAGACCGACGGACAGTCCGGCCTCGCTCTGCCCGGACGGCAGCGAGTGGACGCCGGAGCGGAGCAGCTCGGCCATGACCGAGCCGTTGTAGAGGGTCAGCGCGGTCACGACGGCGGCGAGCGGGTTGAGGTCGGCGGAGAAGACGCCGTTGTAGGCGTAGATGCCGAAGAAGAAGATCATCATGATCAGCACGGGGATGGCCCGGAAGAACTCGACCACCGCCCCGCTGACCCAGCGGATGACGCGGTTGCCGGAGAGCCGGCCGGTGCCGAAGACCAGCCCGAAGAGCGTGGCTCCGACGACCGAGAGGCCGGCTGCCTTGAGCGTGTTCCACAGGCCCAGGAGCAGGTAGTAGCGCCACGTGGACCACTCGAGCATCGGCGACCACTTGGCCCCGGAGAACTCGTCGTACTCGTTGAGCTTGCCGACGACGACCCAGAGGATGCCGGCGGCGACGAGCAGGCCGAGGAGGGCGACGATGCGGTAGCGGACCCGCGCCCGGGGCCCGGGGTTGTCGAAGAGGACGGTGCTCGTGCTCATCGCTTGACCGCCAGACGCCGCGAGAGGCTCGTCATCCCGATGCCGATCGGCAGGGTGAGGAGCAGGAAGAACCCGGCCACGAGGGCGAAGGTCAGGTAGTTGAGGTCGGCGCGCAGCTCGATGGCCGAGCTCATCAGCGCGGCGGTCTCGGCGACGCCGATGGCGGCGGCGACCGTCGTGTTCTTGATGAGCGCGATGATCACCGAGGCGAGCGGGGCGATGGCACCGCGCACGGCCTGGGGGAGGACCACGTGGCGCAGGTTCTGCGCGAAGCCCAGGCCCAGCGAGCGCGCGGCCTCGGCCTGGCCAGGTGGGACGGTGTTGATGCCGCTGCGCAGCGCCTCGCACACGAAGGCCGCGTGGTAGACGGCCAGACCGACGATGGCCCAGCGCACCCCGTTGTCCGTGATCGACGTGGGGCTCGACTCGTCCGCGAGGTTGATGCCGAGGTCGTAGAGCATGACGAGGATCGTGAAGGTGAGGATCAGCGTCAGCGGGGTGTTGCGGACGATGTTGACGTATGCCGCCCCCACGAAGCGGAAGATGCCCACCGGGCTCACGCGCATGATCGCCACGACCGTGCCGATGACCAGTGCCCCGACGAGGGAGAACAGGGCCAGCCTGATGGTGAGCCAGAAGGCCCCCCACACGTCGAACTGCTGGAAGAGCTCGTTCATCCACTACTCCTTGTGCGCGTGCGTCGTCGTCCCCGCGGTCGGGGTGGGCCGAGCGGCCCACCCCGACCGGTCGCCGTCAGGAGCAGGCGTCGAGCTTCGGCGGGTTGGTCTTGGTGTCGACCTCGAAGCCGGCCGGGCCGAAGTTGTCCTCGACCGCCTTGTCCCAGGCGCCGTCGTCGACCATCTTGGTCAGGGCCTTGTTGACGTCCTCGCACAGGGCCGTGTCGCCCTTCTTGAGGCCGACGCCGTAGCGCTCCTCCGAGAAGGGGGCGCCGACGACCTTGAGCTTGCCCTTGTACTGGTCCTGTGCCGCGTAGCCGGCGAGGATCGTGTTGTCGGTGGTCAGGGCGTCGAGCTGGCCCTTGGACACGGCCTCCGCGCACTTGGAGTAGGTGTCGAACTCCTGCAGGTTGACGCCCGGCACCTCCTTCTTGACGTTGTCGGCCGACGTGGAGCCGGTGACCGAGCACAGCTTCTTGCCGTCGAGGTCCTTGGGCCCGGTGATCTTGGCGTCGGACGCGACGAGCAGGTCCTGACCGGCGACGAAGTACGGGCCGGCGAAGGAGACCTTCTGCTTGCGCTCGTCGGTGATCGAGTACGTCGCGAAGATCAGGTCGACCTGGCCGGTCGCGATGAGGTCCTCGCGCTGCTTGCTCGGGGCCTGGACGAATTGGACGTCGGTCTTGCCCAGCTCCTTGGCGACGTAGTTGGCCACGTCGACGTCGAAGCCGGAGTAGGTGTTGCCCTCCTTGAGGCCGAGTCCGGGCTGGTCGAACTTGATGCCGATCTTGATCGAGCTGTCGCCGCCGCCACCGCCGTCGGTCCCTCCACCGTCGTCGCTGCCACAGGCGGCGAGGGCGGCTGCGAGGGCGAGGGTGGCGCCTGCAGCGCCGATGCGTCGCATGGTCATGGTGTCCTCCTGGTTGGTGGTGCTGTCGGGTCGGTGCGGCTCTAGTGGCTGAGGATCTTGCCGAGGAAGTCCTTGGCCCGCTCGCTCTGCGGGTTGGTGAAGAACTCCTCGGGGGTGGCCGTCTCGACGATCTGCCCGTCGGCCATGAAGACGACGCGGTCGGCCGCGCGTCGGGCGAAGCCCATCTCGTGGGTCACGACGACCATCGTCATGCCGGACTGGGCGAGCTGGATCATGACGTCGAGGACCTCGTTGATCATCTCCGGGTCGAGGGCCGAGGTCGGCTCGTCGAAGAGCATGACCTTGGGTTCCATGGCGAGGGAGCGCGCGATCGCCACGCGCTGCTGCTGGCCGCCGGAGAGCTGCGCGGGGAACTTCGCGGCCTGGGCCTCGACCCCGACACGGGTGAGCAGCTCCTGGGCGCGCTGCTGCGCCTCGGCCTTGGACTTCTTGCGCACCTTCATCGGCCCCAGGGTGACGTTGTCGAGGATCGTCTTGTGGGCGAAGAGGTTGAAGGACTGGAAGACCATGCCGACGTCGGCGCGCAGGCGGGCCAGCTCCTTGCCCTCCTCGGGCAGCGGCTGGCCGTCGATGGTGATGCTCCCGGACTCGAAGGTCTCCAGGCGGTTGATCGTCCGGCACAGGGTCGACTTGCCCGACCCGGAGGGGCCGATGACGACGACGACCTCACCCTTGCCGATCGTCAGGTTGATGTCCTTGAGGACGTGCAGCTGCCCGAAGTGCTTGTTGACGTCGGTGAGCACGACGAGGGGTTCATGGGTGGCGTGCGCGGTCGGCATGGCGACGAACCTATCGCCCTGAGCGTGTGCCGCGTCACACGGCAGCGCCGGCGTGATCGGAGTGAGACACTCCGATCACGCCGGCGCCGCGTCGTTCCCTGGGGTCAGAGCGGGATGTTGCCGTGCTCCCCACGTCGTGCCGGGGCCTCCGCCAGGGCAGCGGCCACCGCAGAGCGGGTGCGCGTCGGCTCGACGATCTCGTCGACGACGCCGATCTCGACGGCCCGCGCCAGGCCGCCCGAGAGGCGGTCGTGCTCGTCGGCCAGCTGCTGCTCGACCTCGGCGAGCTCGGACTCCTCGACCTCCGCGAGCCGGCGGCGGTGCAGGATCCGGATCGCGGCGACCGAGCCCATGACGGCGACGTGCGCGTCGGGCCAGGCGAAGACCTTCGTCGCGCCGAGCGAGCGCGAGTTCATCGCGATGTACGCGCCGCCGTAGGTCTTGCGGGTCACGACCGTCACCCGCGGCACGACTGCCTCGGCGAAGGCGTGGAGGAGCTTGGCCCCCCTTCGCACGACGCCGTCCCACTCCTGGCCGACGCCGGGCAGGTACCCGGGGACGTCCACGAGGACGACGAGCGGCACGCCGAAGGCGTCGCACATGCGCACGAAGCGCGCTGCCTTCTCCGCGGACGAGGAGTCCAGGCAGCCGCCGAGGCGCATCGGGTTGTTGGCGACGACGCCGACCGTGCGGCCGCCCATGCGCCCGAGGGTGGTGACGATGTTGGGCGCCCACCGGCCGTGCAGCTCCTGCAGCGGGCCGTCGTCGAGGAGCTGCTCGACGAGCGGGTGCACGTCGTACGCCCGCTTGGCGGACTCCGGCAGCTGCTCGGCCAGGTCGACGTCGTTGACGGCGCCGAGGTCGAACTCGCCCTGGTCGCCGAGGAGCCGGCAGAGCGTGCCGGCCCGGGCGAAGGCGTCGTCGATGGACTCGGCCAGCACGTGGACGACGCCGGAGCGGCGACCGTGGGGCTCGGGACCACCCAGGCGAAGGGCGTCGACGTCCTCACCCGTGACCGAACGGACGACGTCGGGCCCGGTGACGAAGATCCGCCCCTCCGGGGCGAGGATGACGATGTCGGTGAGCGCGGGACCGTAGGCGGCACCCCCGGCGGCCGCGCCGATGACGACGGAGATCTGCGGGATCCTGCCGGAGGCCCGGGTCATGATCGCGAAGACCTCGCCGACCGCGTGCAGCGAGACGACGCCCTCGGGCAGGCGGGCTCCGCCCGAGTGCCACAGGCCGACGACGGGGACGCCGTCGGCCAGGGCCCGCTCGTACGCGGCCACGACGACCTTGCAGCCGGCGACGCCCATGGCGCCGCCCATGATCGTCGCGTCGGAGACGAAGACGACGACCGGCTGACCGGCGACGGTGCCCGTCGCCGCGAGCATCCCCGAGTCGTCGTCCGGGGTGATCAGCTCGAGCGAGCCGTCGTCGAGGAAGGCCGCGAGCCGGTGGTTGGGGTTGCGGGGGTCCTCCTCGCGGGGGACCTTCGGGCGCTTGCCGACGGCCGCGGACGCCGCGTTGGGCTGGCGGGTCACCGGACGGTCCTGAAGGCGAGGGCGACGTTGTGGCCACCGAACCCGAAGGAGTTGTCCAGGACGAGCAGCTCTCCGTCACCGAGCTGGCGCGGCGTGTCCCGGATGATGTCGAGGTCGACGGCGGGATCGAGGTTGTCGATGTTGATCGTCGGGGGAGCCACCCGGTCGCGGACCGCCTGGATCGCGAAGACGGCCTCGAGGGCGCCGGCGGCGCCGAGGAGGTGCCCCGTCATGGACTTGGTCCCGCTGATGGCCATGTGGTCGGCGTCCTTGCCGAAGGCGCGTCGGATCGCGGCGACCTCGGCCACGTCGCCCACCGGGGTGGACGTCGCGTGGGCGTTGATGTGGCACACGTCGGCGGGCGTGGCGCCCGCGTCGCGGACCGCGTCGGCCATGGCGCGGGAGGCGCCCGCCCCCTCCGGCTCGGGGGCGGCGATGTGGTGCGAGTCGGCGCTCACGCCGAAGCCGGCGAGCTCGCAGATGATGTTGGCCCCGCGTGCCTTCGCGTGCTCCTCGGACTCGAGCACGAGGATCGCCGCGCCCTCACCGAGGACGAAGCCGTCGCGGTCGGTGTCGTAGGGGCGCGAGGCGGACTGGGGGGCGTCGTTGCGGGTCGACAGCGCCTGCATCGCGGCGAAGCCGGAGATGGGCAGCGGGTGGATCGAGGCCTCGGAGCCACCGGCGATGACGACGTCGGCGAGCCCCTCGCGGATCAGGTGGGCGCCGTAGCCGATCGACTCCGCGCCGGAGGAGCAGGCGGAGACGAGCGTGTGCGCCCCGGCCCGTGCGCCGAACTCGAGCGAGACCGTGCCGGCCGCGCTGTTGGGCATGAGCATCGGGATCGACAGCGGGTAGACCCGACGAGGGCCCTTGGTGCGCAGGGTCTCCCACGCGGTGAGCAGCGTCTGCACGCCGCCGATGCCGGTGCCGACGGAGCTGGCCAGGCGCTCCGGCTCGACCTCGGGCGAGCCGGCGTTCTCCCACGCCTCGCGGGCGGCGACGAGCGCGTACTGGGCGAAGGGGTCCAGACGCTTGGTCTCGACCTTCTTGAGCACCTCGGCGGCGGGCACGGCGAGCTGGGCGGCGAAGGTCACCGGCAGCTCGAACTCCTGCACCCAGTCGGCCTCGAGGGGGGCGGCGCCGGGGCGGCCGGCGAGGGCCGCCTGCCAGGTCTCCTCGGCGGTACCGCCGAGCGGGGTCGTTGCGCCGAGTCCGGTGACGACGACGGTGGGCCGGGGAGAGGTCATGGGGGCTCCTGTCGGGTGGGGTGGGAGAGAGGGTGGTTCCCCCCTTCGCTCAGGGCGAAGGGGGGATGCTCACCGGTCTCAGGCGGCCTGGTTGGCCTGGATGAAGTTGACGGCGTCACCGACGGTCTTGAGGTTCTTGACCTCTTCGTCGGGGATCTTGGCCCCGAACTTCTCCTCGGCGGTGACGGCGATCGTCATCATCGACAGCGAGTCGACGTCGAGGTCGTCGGTGAAGGTCTTGTCGGCGGTCACCTCGGACGCGTCGACACCCGTCTCCTCCGAGACGATCTCGGCGAGGCCGGCGAGGATCTCCTGGTCGCTGTAAGCCATGGGTCGTTCTCCTTGTGCATCGGTGGGGTGGTCCGAGAGCCCGTCGGACCGACGGGTTGAACTTCAGGGGAGCGTCACGACCTGCGCGGCCCACACGAGGCCGGCGCCGAAGCCGATCTGCAGGGCCAGCCCGCCGGGCTCGACCTCGCCCTCGCGGAGCATGCGCTCCATCGCGAGGGGCACCGAGGCCGCGGAGGTGTTGGCCGTGGTGACGATGTCGCGGGCGACCGGGAGGTCGGCCGGCAGGCCGAGCGTCTTGACCATCTGGTCGATGATCCGCACGTTGGCCTGGTGGGGGATGAAGGCGGCGAGCTCGTCGGCGCGCACGCCGGCGACGTCGAGGGCGCGCTGCGCCTCCTTGGCCATCGACCACACTGCCCAGCGAAAGACGCTCGGGCCCTCCATGACGATCGCGGGCCAGCGCAGGTCGCGGTCGGTGCGGACCTCGTTCCACGAGTCGCGCTGGGCGATGAGGTGCTTCTGCTCGCCGTCGCTGCCCCAGACGGTCGGGGAGATGCCCGGGACGTCGCTGCGCGAGACGATCGCGGCGCCGGCGCCGTCGCCGAAGATGAACGCCGAGCCGCGGTCCAGCGGGTCGGTGAAGTCGAGCAGCTTCTCGACCCCCACGACGAGGACGTGCTCGGCGGTGCCGACGCGGACCATGTCGTTGGCGACGGAGATCGCGTGGCAGTAGCCGGCGCACGCCGCGGAGATGTCGAAGGCCGCTGCGCGCGAGCCGAACCGGGAGGCGAGCTCCGGCGCGGCGGCGGGGGTCTGGTACGGGTGGGTGACGGTCGCGACGAGGACGGCGTCGAGCTGGGCGGCGTCCAGGCCGGCGTACTCGAGCGCACCCCGCGACGCGTGCTCGGCCATGTCGACGACGGTCTCGTCGGGCGCGGCCTTGTGCCGCGACGCGATGCCGGAGCGCTCCCGGATCCACTCGTCGGAGGAGTCGATCGGGCCGACGATCTCGCTGTTGGGGACGACCTGCGCGGGGCGGTACCCGCCGATGCCGGTGATGCGGGCGTGGTGGAGGACGTCCGGGACGCCGAGGGTGCTCATGCGATCGACCCTTCGGGGTGCAGGCGCAGGATGGGCTGGCCGGGGGAGACCGGGTCGCCGTCCTCGACGAGCCACTCGACGACCGTGCCGGGGTGCCCGGCGCGGACCTCGAGCTCGTCGCGCAGGGAGGAGATGCGGGCGACCACGTCGCCGGCGGTGACCGCGGTGCCGGCCGCCTCGGCGCCGATCGCCACGGTGCCCTTGACCGGCGCGGTGACCAGGCGCCACGTCGGCTGGCTCGCGTCACGGGCCGAGCCGTGCTCGCGGACCATGCGGTGGGCCGCCTCGAGGTCATCGGGGGACTTGAGCGCGAGGACCTCGACGCCCTTGAGCCCGCGCTTGGCCAGGCCGGTGAGCGCGCCCGCCGGCGGGACCTCGATGATGCCCGTGACGCCGAGGTCGCGCATCGTCTCCATGCACAGGTCCCAGCGCACCGGGTTGCTCACCTGGGTGACGATGCGGCGCAGCACCTCCGTGCCGGAGTGGACGACGCTGCCGTCGACGTTGGACACGAGCGGGACGCGGGCGTCATGGGTGGACACCGCGCGGGAGAGGCGGGCGAGGTCGTCGACCGCGGGGGCCATGTGCTGGGTGTGGAAGGCCCCGGCGACCTTGAGGGGGATGACCCGGGCCTTGGCGGGAGGCGCCTCGGCGAAGGCGGCGAGCTGCTCGAGCGTGCCGGCGGCGACGACCTGGCCGGCGCCGTTGACGTTGGCGGGGGTGAGGCCGTGGGCCTCGATCGCGGCGAGGACCTCCCCTTCGTCCCCACCGAGGACGGCGCTCATGCCGGTCGGGGTGACCTCGGCGGCGCGGGCCATGGATCGTCCGCGCTCACGCACGAGGACCATGGCCTGCTCGGCGCTGATGACGCCGGCGGCGGAGGCGGCGGTGATCTCGCCGACGCTGTGGCCGGCGCCCGCGCCGACCACGCGGAACCCGTCGGCGGGGTGCTCGAAGAGCGCGAGCAGCGAGAGCAGGCCGGCCGCGACGATCAGCGGCTGAGCGACCGCGGTGTCCTTGATGGTCTCCTCGTCGGAGGTCGTGCCGTGCGTGGCGAGGTCGATGCCGGCGACGGTCGACAGCCAGTGGAGGCGGTCGGCGACGCCGGGCAGCTCGAGCCACGGGGCGAG
Source organism: Janibacter terrae (assembly GCF_039636765.1). Taxonomy (NCBI): domain Bacteria; kingdom Bacillati; phylum Actinomycetota; class Actinomycetes; order Micrococcales; family Intrasporangiaceae; genus Janibacter; species Janibacter terrae. The sequence goes on along the minus strand of NZ_CP144167.1, from coordinate 2,570,166 downwards.
GAAGCCGGGCGTCTGTGAGCCCTGGCCGGGACAGGTGATGGCGAGCACCTCTCAAGAGTCGCCGCCGAAGGGGGGAGCCTGCGAGGTCGACGCCTCCAGAGAATCACCGCGCGCTCTTGGAGGCATCCTCCAAGATGGCTCCGATCGTCAGACCGACGCGCACGGTGAAGGCCTCGTGCGGGTCGGTCAGGTCGTACCCGATGAGCTCGGTGATCCGGCCCAGGCGGTACCGCACGGTGTTGACGTGGACGATGAGCGCGCGGGCCGTCGCCTCGAGGCCGGTCGAGTCGAGGTGGGTGCGGGCGGTCTCGAGCAGGCTGGGGTGCTCCTCGAGCGGTTCCTGGACGTTCTCGACGAGGGTTGCCCTCGCGAGGTCGTCCCCGGCGACGGCCCGCTCGCCGAGCAGGTCGTCCGCGGCGACCGGGCGCGGTCGGGCGGGCCAGCCGGGCGCGGCGAGGTGGCCGGCGACCGCCGCGTGGGCCGACAGGGCACCCTCGCCGAGATCGGCGACGCGCGGCCCGTGCACGAGGTCCCCGTCCGCGAAGCACCCGGCGAGGCCGGCGGCGGCCGCGGCCGGCTCGGTGACCCCGCCGAGGACGGCGACGAGCCGGTTGCCCTGCACCCCGGCCAAGACCGGCAGGCCGAGCCGGTTCCCGGCCCGGTGGACGTCGATGATGGCCGCAGCGGGGTCTTCCCCGCCCGCTGGGTGCGGCGAGTTGCCCACCAGCACAACGACATCCGCGACCTCGCCCCACCCGAGCGCAGCGGCGCGGCTCCGGATGGACTCGTCGACCTCGCCCCGCATGACGGCGTCGATGACGAGGGACTCGAGCCGGGCGTCCCACGCGCCGCGCTGCTCGGCGGCCTGGGCGTACACCTCGGCCGCACCGAAGGCGATCTCGCGGGCGTACCGCAGCACGGCGATGCGCAGGTCGGTGACGTCCTTGGGGCGGGCGAGGGACTCGACCTGCTCCTCGACGACGTCGACAACCGTGCGGGCCAGCTCGAGGGTCTGCGCGAGGTTGATGGTGCGGGTCAGCTCGCGGGGGGCGGCGCCGAAGGTCGCGCGGGTGTCGGCCGGCTCGATCCCGTCGAGCCAGTCGATGAAGTTGGAGATGCCCGCCTGGGCGACCAGGGCCACCCACGAGCGCTCCTGGGCGGACAGGCGCGTGTACCACTCGTGCGTGGCCTCCAGGCGCTGCGTGGCCGCCGTGGCGAGCTCGCCGCCGGAACGCCGCACCTGGCGGCGAGTGGTCAGCGAGACGAGTCCACGGCGCGGCATGCCCCGATCCTATGTGCGAACCACACAACGCACGGAACCCTGCATTGCCCTAGGGCAATGCAGGGTCCCGAGTGCGTTCGCGTGGCTGCGGGACGGCCCGTCAGTCGGTGCCGAACTCCATGGCCGCCCGGTCGAGGGCGTCGTCGAGCTCGTCGACGTCCTGAGCGGCCGGGTTGGAGGCGATCTGGTCGGCCCCACCGGCCTCGAGCTGACCCATGATCTCGAGGTAGCCGCCCGAGAGCTGGTCCTGTGCGGCGTAGACCTCGAGCTTGCCGCGGCTGTCGGCGATGTCGAGGTTGCGCATCGTCAGCTGCCCGATGCGGTCGACGGGGCCGAAGGCGGCGTTCTCCGTGCGCTCCATCGACAGCTTGTCCGGGTGGTAGCTGAAGTGCTCGCCGACCGTGTTGACGATTGTCCAGTCCTCGCCGCGGCGCAGGCGCACGGTGACCTCACCCGTGACGACCGAGGCGACCCAGCGCTGGATCGACTCGCGCAGCATGAGTGACTGCGGGTCGAACCAGCGGCCCTCGTAGAGCAGCCTGCCGAGGCGGCGGCCCTCGGCGTGGTAGCTGGCGATGGTGTCCTCGTTGTGGATCGCGTTGAGCAGGCGCTCGTAGGTGAGGTGCAGCAGGGCCATGGCCGGACCCTCGTAGATGCCGCGCGACTTGGCCTCGATGATGCGGTTCTCGATCTGGTCCGACATGCCCAGGCCGTGGCGGCCACCGATGTCGTTGGCGGCCATGACGAGCGCCACGGCGTCGCCGCCGAAGTCGTCACCGTTGATGGCGACCGGACGCCCGCGCTCGAAGCGCACGGTGACGTCCTCGGTCTCGATGGCGACCTCGGGGTCCCAGAACCGCACGCCCATGATCGGGTCGACGATCTCGAGCGACTGGTCGAGGTGCTCGAGGGTCTTGGCCTCGTGGGTGGCGCCCCAGATGTTGGCGTCGGTCGAGTAGGCCTTCTCCGCGCTGTCCCGGTAGGGGAGCCCGCGCTCGGTGAGCCACTCGGACATCTCCTGGCGCCCGCCGAGCTCGGTGACGAAGTCGGCGTCGAGCCACGGCTTGTAGATGCGCAGACCCGGGTTGGCCATGAGGCCGTAGCGGTAGAAGCGCTCGATGTCGTTGCCCTTGAAGGTCGAGCCGTCGCCCCAGATCGAGACGCCGTCCTCCTTCATCGCCCGCACGAGCAGGGTGCCGGTGACGGCGCGGCCGAGCGGCGTGGTGTTGAAGTACGTGCGACCACCCGAGCGGATGTGGAAGGCGCCGCAGGCGAGGGCGGCCAGGCCCTCCTCCACGAGCGGGGTCTTGCAGTCGACGAGCCGGGAGAGCTCCGAGCCGTACTGGCCGGCGCGACCCGGGATCGACTCGATGTCGTCCTCGTCGTACTGACCGAGGTCGGCGGTGTACGTGCAGGGCACCGCCCCCTTCTCGCGCATCCACGCGACGGCCACGGAGGTGTCGAGCCCGCCGGAAAAGGCGATGCCGACACGTTCACCAACAGGGAGGGAGTTCAGTACCTTGGACACGGCCCCCACCCTAGGACGTGCGCGGCAGGGGCGACCACCGGGCTTCACCGACTGGTCACGTCGCAGACACGGCGAGGTCGCCGCAGGCACGACGAGCGTCCCTAGCGTCGCGCCCATGAGCCCACTTCGACTCGCCACCGGCGTCGCCTGCGCCGCCGCACTCCTCGTCCCCACCGCCGCGTCCGCCGCGCCGACCCTCGCTCCCGCGAAGGCCCCCGGGGCCACGAGCGCCTCCGACAACCCGGGGTACCGCGAGAAGGGCATGGCCGACCCGCTGGTGTTCGCCCACCGCGGTGCCTCCGGCTACCGTCCCGAGCACACCCTCGCCGCCTACGACCTCGCCGTGCGGCAGGGCGCGGACTACATCGAGCCCGACCTCGTCATGACCAAGGACGGCGTCCTCGTCGACCGGCACGAGCCGGAGATCGGCGGCACGACCGACGTCGCCGAGCACCCCGAGTTCGCCGACCGCCGGACGACGAAGAACCTCGACGGCACCCAGGTCACCGGCTGGTTCGTCGACGACTTCACCCTCGCCGAGCTGAAGACGCTGCGCGCCAAGGAGCGCCTCGGCGCCATGCGGCCCGGGTCTGCCTCCTACGACGGGCGGTTCGAGGTGCCGACCTTCGAGGAGGTCCTCGCCCAGCGTGAGGAGCTCTCCCGCTCGACCGGACGCGTCGTCGGGATCATCCCGGAGATCAAGCACTCGACCTACCTGCACGCGGAGGGCTTCGACCCCGAGGCAGAGGTCGTGCGCCTGGCGAAGAAGTACCACCTCAACCACCCCATGGCCCCGATTTGGGTGCAGTCCTTCGAGCTCACCGCGCTCAAGGACCTGCGCGTCGCCCACGGGTACAGGGGCAGGAGCACCTTCCTCACCACGGTCAAGGGCGGTCCGTACGACCTGCGCGAGGAGGGCACGACCTACGCCGAGCTGACCACCGCCGCGTCCATGGAGGACCTCTCGCTGTGGATCGACGGCTTCGGCCCGGAGAAGAACGCGGTCATCGCCCGCAACGCCGACGGCACCCTCGGCGAGCCGACCTCGTTCGTCCGCGACGCCCACGCCGCCGGGCTCAAGGTCACCCCCTGGACCTTCCGCGCGGAGAACACCTTCCTCCCGACCGACTACCGCAGCGGCGCGGACCCGGCGGCCCACGGCCGGATGGCCGACGAGGTCACCAGGTTCTACGAGATCGGTGTCGACGGGGTCTTCTGCGACCAGCCCGACATCTGCGTCGAGGCCCGCACGGACTTCCTCGCCGGCAGCTGACTCGGCCCCGCCGACGACTAGGTAAGGCTAGGCTTACCTCGACTCAACCGTCGAGGAGGAGCACGTGAACCATCCACCGGGTCTGGCCCGCACGGTCGTCGCATCCGCGAGCCACGTCGAGGTCGGGATCATGGGGCACAGAGCCCCGCTGGCCGCGCATGCCGTGGACGAGGGGGGCGCCCTCCTGTTCTCCCTCGGGGAGGCCGCACCCGAGTGCACCCACCTGGTCCGGCCCGGCACGTCCGGTCCGGTCGTGCACGCCGTGGCGACCGACGTCTCGGGCGTCGCGCACGCCGGGCGGGTCCGCGGCCGGGTGACCCTGTCCGGCCGGGCCGAGGTGCTGGCCGAGCCCGTCGACGTGGGACTGCGCGCCCACCTCGGTCTGGCGGAGCGATCCCTCGTGGCCCGGCTCGAGCCGACCGAGGTCACCCTCGAGTGGTCCGTCGAGAGCGGCAGGACCGCCCGGCCCGCGGTGGACGTCGACCCGGGGGACTACGCGGCCGCGGAGCCCGACCCGCTCGCAGGATGGGCGGACGGGTGGCTCGTCCACCTCGACTCCGCGCACCGGGACTCCCTGCGCGAGCTCGTCGCCGACGCGGTCCAGCCGGTCGCCGTCGTCCGACCGGTCCACGCCGACGCCGACGGCATCGTCCTGCGTGAGCACGTGGGGGTGAGCCGCCGGGACATCCGGGTGCCCTTCCCGCGGGCCGTGCGGTGCGGGTGCGAGGCGATCCAGGCGCTGCGCGTGCTCATCTCCGTGGGCACGCTCGGCTGACGGACGCCGTCGACCGCCGTCAGACCGGGGCGAGCGGCGTGTGCGGCCCGGACGGGAGGTCGACGCCGATCGTGTCGCCGGCGCGCACCGTCCCGCTCACCTCGACGACCCCCATGACGCCGGCGCGACGCGCGATACCGACGCCGTCGCCACGGCGCACGACGAGCCGGAGCAGGCCGGGGGAGTGCTCCTCGATCTGGCGGCACGGGTTGCGCAGCCCGGTGACCCGCACGACCGCCTCACCCATCCGCAGCCGGGTGCCCTCGGGCAGTGCGAGCAGGTCGAGGTCGCCGGTCAGGACGTTCTCGCCGAGCGAGCCCGGACCGAGGTCGTGACCCGCCGCGCCCGCCTCGTCGAGGAGCGCGGCCTGGATGAGGTGCACCTGGCGCAGGTTGGGCTGGTTGGGTTCCCGCCGCACGCGCGAGCGGTGCTGCACGAGGGTGCCGGCGTGGGCGTCCCCCCGGACCCCGAGCCCGGCCACGAGCTCGATCTCCTCGCACGGGGCCTTGCTGAACCGGTGCAGCTCGTCCCGGCTCACCGCGACGACGAAGGGGGTGCCCACACCCGTGATCCTGTCACGGGTGTGGGCACCCCCTTCGAGACGGCGCTGGCGCGCCTCCTCAGGGACCGTGCCGACGGCGCTGTGGCGTCAGGCGTCGCCTCCGGCGTTGCCGGAGGTGCCGGCGGTGACGTCGAGGAGGCGGTACGTGTCGGCCGCCTTCTTCGGGACGTCCTCGGCGACCCAGCCGCGGTCGGCGAGCATCTGCAGGGCGCGCACCGCCATCGACGGACCGTCGACGTGGAAGTACCGGCGAGCGGCGGCGCGGGTGTCGGAGAACCCGAAGCCGTCGGTCCCGAGCGCCGAGAACTCCTCGGGCACCCAGGGGCGGATCTGGTCCTGGACCTGCTTCATGTAGTCCGAGACCGCGACGACCGGGCCGACCGCGCCGTCGAGCGCCTGCGTGATGTACGGCGTGCGGCGCTCGCGCTCCGGGTGGAGGAAGCGCTCCTCGTCGCAGGCCATCGCCTCGCGCCGCAGCTCGCTCCAGCTCGTCACCGACCAGACGTCGGCGACGACGCCCCAGTCGTCGCGCAGCAGCTGCTGGGCCTCGAGGGCCCATGCCATGCCGACGCCGCTCGCGAGGAGCTGGCAGCGCGGCGGGGTGTCGCCCAGGCCGGAGGCGTCGCCGGCGGCGTAGCGGTACAGGCCCTTGAGCAGCGCGTCCACGTCCAGGCCCTCGGGCTCGGCCGGCTGGACGATCGGCTCGTTGTACAGGGTCAGGTAGTAGATCGCGTTGCGGCTCGGGTCGGACTGCGGGGCGTCGCCGCCGTACATCGTCTCCAGGCCCTTGCGCATGATGTGCGCGATCTCGAAGCCGTAGGCCGGGTCCCACGCCACGACGGCCGGGTTGGTCGCCGCGAGCAGCGGGGAGTGGCCGTCGGCGTGCTGCAGACCCTCGCCGGTGAGCGTCGTGCGACCGGCCGTGGCGCCCAGCATGAAGCCGCGCGACATCTGGTCGGCGGCCGCCCAGATCCCGTCACCGGTGCGCTGGAAGCCGAACATCGAGTAGAAGATGTAGACGGGGATCATCGGCTCGCCGTGCGTCGCGTAGCTCGTCGCCGCCGCGGTGAAGGCCGCGACCGAGCCGGCCTCGTTGATGCCGGTGTGGACGATCTGCCCTTGCTCCGACTCGCGGTAGGCGAGCATGAGGTCGGCGTCGACCGAGGTGTAGTTCTGGCCGTGGGGGTTGTAGATCTTCTTCGTCGGGAAGAAGGAGTCCATGCCGAAGGTGCGTGCCTCGTCCGGGATGATCGGCACGATCCGATCGCCGAACCCCTTCTCCCGCATGAGGTCCTTCAGCAGGCGGACCCACGCCATCGTCGTGGCGATCTCCTGCTTGCCCGAGCCCTTGGCCATCTGCGCGTACTTGTCGTCGCCGGGCAGCTGCGGGGTCTTGTACTCGACGCGGCGCGAGGGCAGCCCGCCGCCGAGCTTGTCGCGTCGCTCGCGCATATAGGCGATCGCCTCGTCCTGCTCGCCGGGGTGGTAGTACGGCGGCAGGTACGGGTCGGCCTCGAGCTGCTCGTCGGTGATCGGGATCTTCAGCCCGTCCCGCAGACCCTTGAGGTCCTCGAGCGTCAGCTTCTTCATCTGGTGGGTCGCGTTGCGACCCGCGAAGTGGGTGCCGAGGCCGTAGCCCTTGATCGTCTTGGCGAGGATGACCGTCGGCTGGCCGGTGTGCTCCATGGCCGCCCGGTAGGCCGCGTAGACCTTGTTGTAGTCGTGGCCACCGCGCTTGAGCTTCCACCAGACGTCGGCGTCGCTCCAGTCCTCGACGAGCTTGCGGGTGCGCGGGTCGCGGTTGAAGAAGTGCTCGCGCACGTAGGCGCCGTCGTTGGCCCGGAAGGTCTGGTAGTCGCCGTCGGGCGTCTGGTTCATGAGGTTGACCAGGGCGCCGTCGCGGTCGGCGGCGAGCAGCGGGTCCCAGCCGCGGCCCCACACGACCTTGATGACGTTCCAGCCGGCGCCACGGAAGTAGGCCTCGAGCTCCTGGATGATCTTGCCGTTGCCACGGACCGGGCCGTCCAGGCGCTGCAGGTTGCAGTTGACGACGAAGGTGAGGTTGTCGAGCTCCTCGAAGGCCGCCGTCTGGAGCAGGCCGCGGCTCTCCGGCTCGTCCATCTCGCCGTCGCCGAGGAAGGCCCACACGCGCTGCTGCGAGGTGTCCTTGATGCCGCGGTTGTGCAGGTACTTGTTGAACTGCGCCTGGTAGATCGCGTTCATCGGGCCGATGCCCATGGAGACCGTGGGGAACTCCCAGAAGTCGGACATCAGGCGCGGGTGCGGGTACGACGGGAGGCCGAGGTCGGTGCCGCCGGCGAGGTGAGCGGCCTCCTGCCGGAACCCGTCCATCTCCTGCTCGGTGAGCCGACCCTCGAGGAAGGCGCGGGCGTACATGCCGGGGGAGGCGTGGCCCTGGAAGAAGATCTGGTCGCCACCGCCGGGGTGGTCCTTGCCACGCCAGAAGTGGTTGAAGCCGACCTCGTAGAGCGTCGCGGCGGACGCGTAGGAGGAGATGTGCCCGCCGACGCCCACGCCGGGACGCTGGGCGCGGTGCACCTGGACGGCGGCGTTCCAGCGGATCCACGCGCGGTAGCGCCGCTCGACCTCCTCGTCGCCCGGGTACCAGGGCTCGTCGACGGGGGAGATCGTGTTGACGTAGTCCGTCGTCGTCAGCGACGGCACGCCGACGTTCTTCATCCGCGCGCGCTCGAGCAGGCGCAGCATCACGTAGCGGGCACGATCACGTCCCGACTCGTCGATGAGGCTGTCGATGGAGGCCAGCCACTCGGCCGTCTCCTCGGCGTCGATGTCCGGCAGGTGGGTGGGGATGCCGTTGAGGATGGGGCCGTCGCTGAGATGATCTGAGCCGGGCACGGGTGTCGTCCTTTCAAAAGACCGATCCGCCCGAGGTGACGGCGGACACAGCCATCCTCTCGCGCGGTGTGGCGGCTCACAAACCGGGGTCGATCTGCGAGATGCGCCGCGCGTGGGCGTAGGCGGTCGCGCGGTCCCCCCGGACGAAGCCGAGGAGGGTCAGCCCGGACCGCTCCGCGACCTCGATCGCGAGCGTCGTCGCGGCCGAGACGCAGGCGAGCACGGGGACGCCGGCGACGGCCGCCTTCTGCGCGATCTCGAAGCCCGCCCGGGAGGAGACGAGGAGGGTGTGCCCACGCAGGGGGAGACCCCCTTCGCGGGCCGCCCACCCGATGACCTTGTCCACCGCGTTGTGCCGGCCGATGTCCTCGCGGACGACGAGCAGCTCGCCGTCGGGTGCCAGCAGGGCGGCCGCGTGGACGCCGCCGGTGGCCTCGAAGACCTTCTGCCGAGTGCGCATCGCGTCCATCCCGGCGTGGATCGCGTCGAGCTCGACGCGGGTCTCGTCGGTGGACGGGCTGTGGGGGAGCGCGGCCAGCAGGTCGTCGACGGAGGTCGACCCGCAGACGCCGCACGCGCTCGTCGCGATCTCGGTGCGCTCGGTGATCGGTCGCCGCAGGGAGACGCCCGCGGCGAGCGTCACCTCGACGACGTTGAACGTCGGTGACCCGTCCGGGCCGGTGTCCGTGCAGTGCATCATCGTCGCGACCGCGTCACCGTCGGCGATCAGGCCCTCGGCGACGAGGTGGCCCAGCGCGAGGTCGAAGTCGTCACCCGGCAGTCGCATCGTCGTCGTCACGGTCGTCGACTCGGGGCGAAGGGGGTTGCCCCCGGCCGGCACGCCCCGGTCCGGCAGCGCCGCGACCCGGATCTCCAGCGGTTCCTCGACGGCGACGGACTCGATCCGTCGAGCCGGGCGCTCGCCCAGCCGCTCCACGCGCAGCCGCTGCGTCATGCGTCCCATCCGCCTGCCTCCTTCGGTGGCCACCTCCCTCCACCCTACGGAGAGGGTCTGGTGAGATGGAGCGGTGGACGACCCCGCGACCCCGCCCCCTCCGCCCGGACCGACCGTGCTCCCGCTGACCGGTGACCACGGGGCCCGCTGGCGCCCGGTCTCGCCCGCGCTGACGCACGTGCGCCGCGTCTCGACGACCGTGGTGATCGCCCCCTTCGTCATCGCCCTGGTCGTCTGCGCGGTGCTGCTCACGCGGTGGTGCGCGATCCCCGCCGTCGTCCTCGTGCTGCTGTGGCTGTGGCTCATGTGGCTCATCCCGCGGCAGGTCACCGCCGTCAGCTGGGCCGAGCTGCCCGAGGAGCTGGCGATCCGCAAGGGACGCTTCTGGCGGCACATGGTGACGATCCCGTACGGGCGGATCCAGTACGTCGACATCGTCTCCGGGCCCTTCAAGCGGGCGAAGGGGATCGCCGACCTCACCGTCAACACGGCCTCGCCGCAGAGCAGCGGCGACATCCCCGGGCTACCCGTCGAGGTCGCCGAGGAGCTGCGCGTACGCCTCGCCGCACGCGGCGAGGCGCAACGGGCCGGGCTGTGAGCGAGCCCGACGCGGACGGCTTCGTCCGGGTGCACCCGCTCTCGCCGTACGTGCGTGGCGGACTCGTCGTGCTCGCGGTCCTCGGCTACGTCGTCTCCCAGCAGGTGGACCGGGTCGCGGGGCTGCTCACCGACGCCCCGGGGGACGCGGGGAGCATCGGCTTCGGCCTGCTGCAGCTGGCGGGCGTGGCCGTCGTCGTGCTCGGCGCCGTCGCCCTCGGCCTCGTCTCGTGGTGGTTCACGCGGTACCGCCTCGGCGAGGAGAGCCTGGAGATGCACACCGGCGCCGTCTTCCGCCAGCACCGGCAGGTGCGCTACGACCGCATCCAGGCCGTCGACCTCGTGCGGCCGCTGCTCGCCCGCCTCACGGGGTTGTCGGAGGTGCGCGTCGAGTCGGCGGGCGGCGGGGACTCGCACGTCTCGATCGCCTACCTGTCGCTGCGGGACGCCGAGCAGGTGCGCGAGCGGCTGCTCGGGCTCGCCGACGCGGCCAGCGCGCCGGCCGTCGTCCGGGCCGTCCCCGAGGCCGCGGCGAGCGAGCCGGGCAGCGTCCCGCCGGCCCAGCGGGCCGTCGGCGAGCTCGTCCTCGCGATGCCCGTCTCGCGGCTGCTCGCCTCGATCGTCCTGAGCGGCGACGCCGTCCTCGTGGTCGTCGCGGCCGTCGTGGGTCTGGTGCTCACGCTGCTCGACCTCGCGCCGGTCGTCACCGGCTTCATCCCCTTCGTCATCCTCGGCGGGCTGCGCTCCCTGGGTCGGCTCGCGCGCTGGTACGGCCTCACCGTCACGCGCAGCGGCGACACCCTGAGCAGCCAGCGGGGGCTCACCGACACCCGCACCTCGACGGTGCCGCTGCAGCGCGTCCAGGCCGTCGCCATCAAGCAGCCGCTCTTCTGGCGGAGGGCGGGGTGGTGGTCCCTCGAGGTCAACGTCGCCGGGGCCCGGATCGGCTCGGCGAGCGAGTCGGCCGCCGACACCGTCCTCGTGCCGGTCGCGACGACGCCCGAGGTGCTCGCCCTCCTCGAGGTCGTCACGCGCGACCGCGGCACGACGGCGGAGGTGGCCGCGCTCCTGGACGGCACGCCTGCGGGCTTCGTCGGCCAGCCGGCGCGCGCCCGGTGGCTCTTCCCCTTCGCGCACCGGCGGATCGGGTACCTCGTCGGCGGCCGTGCCCTGGTCACCCGGTCCGGGTGGCTGGAGCGCCGGCTCGCGATCGCGCCTTGGGGTCGGGTCCAGTCCCTGACCGTCGCGCAGGGTCCGATCGCCCGCCGGCTGGACCTCGCCAGGGTCGACGTGGTGAGCACGGTGGGGCCGGTCAGACCGAGCGTCGCGGGACTGGACCGGGCACGGGCGGAGGGCCTGAGGGCGCTCACGGCGGAGCGTGCGCGGGGTGCGCGCCACGACGACGAGGGGACCGGTGGTTGCGATCCCGCGCCGGACACGATGGACTGTGACCGATGAATGATCAGCGAACAGCAGAGAGGACCAGCGTGGAGACCGGGGAGTCGACCTCAGGAGGTGAGCTCGCCACGACCGCCGTCGAGAAGCTGGGCTTCATGACCGGGCAGGTCGTCCAGGAGTACGGCTGGGACGACGACGTGGACGACGAGCTGCGCTCGGCCGTGCAGGACGTCATCGGCGAAGAGCTCGAGGACGAGGACTACACCGGTGTCGTCGACGCGGTGATCCTGTGGTGGCGCGACGGGGACGGTGACCTCACCGACGCGCTCGTGGACACCCTCGGCACGCTCGCGGAGGGGTCCTCGATCGTCCTCGTGACGCCGCGACCCGGCCAGCAGGACGAGGTCGACCCCAGCGAGGTCGACGAGGCCGCCAAGACCGCGGGGCTGCACACCTCCGGGTCCGTCATGTGCTCCGAGGAGTGGGTCGCGACCCGCCTCGCGGCACGCAAGGGTGCACGCTGAGCGCCCTCGCCGTCGGCGCCCACGCGCCCGACTTCACCCTGCGCGACCAGAACGGCCGCGACGTCACCCTCTCCGAGCATCTCGGCGAGCGGGCCGTGCTGCTCGTCTTCTACCCCTTCGCCTTCTCGGGCATCTGCACCGGCGAGCTCGGTGAGATCCGTGACGACCTGGGGCGCTTCGAGTCCGACCGGGTGACCACCTGGGCGATCTCGTGCGACCCGATGTTCAGCCTGCGGGCCTGGGCCGACCGGGAGGGCTACTTCTTCCCGCTGCTGTCCGACTTCTGGCCACACGGGGCGGTGGCCGACAGCTACGGCGTCCTCGACGAGGAGCGGGGGATGGCGCTGCGCGGGACCTTCCTCGTCGGCCCCGACGCTCGGATCGCCTGGTCCCTCGTCAACCCCACCGGCCAGGCCCGGGATCTCAGCGGCTACCACGAGGCGCTCGCGGCACTCGGCCAGGACGATCAGCCGGCCTGAGGCAGGTATCGTCCGCCACCATGAGCGACGACATCCTCGAGGTGGACCTGCTGGCCTTCGAGTCCGGGGACGGTGAGCGCGCCCGGGCCGTCGTCGACGGCCTGATGACGTCGCTGGAGACCGGCTTCGTCTACGTCAGGCACGACCTGTCCGAGGACCTCATCGACTCCGCCTACGGGATGCTCGAGGAGTTCTTCTCCGCCGAGCGCGAGGTCAAGGAGCAGTTCGTCGCCCCCGGCACGCACGGCCAGACCGGCTACACGGGCCTGCTCGTCGAGACCGCGGCCACCGCCGACGTCGCGGACTGGAAGGAGATGCTCAACTGGGGTCCCTCGATCCCGGCCGGGCACCCGCTGCGCACGCGCTACCCGCACCGCTACCACGACCCCGTGCTCCCGGAGTCGGCCGTCCCGGGCATCACCGAGACGCTGACGGCCTTCCACCGGTCGGTGGCTGACCTCCAGCGCCGCGTCCTGCGGATCATCGCCACCGGCGTGGGCGCGCACCCGGACTACTTCGAGAAGATGCTCGTCGACGGGCCCACGCTCTCCCGCGCGATCCACTACCCGGCGATGGAGTCCGCCCCGGACGCGCCGCACGTCTGGGCCGCCGAGCACGCCGACATCAACCTCATCACCGCGTTGCCCCGCGCCACCGCGGCCGGGCTGCAGGTGCGCCTGAAGGACAGCGGGGAGTGGGTCGACGCCATCGCCCCCGAGGGCGGCGCGATCATCAACACCGGGCTCATGCTCGAGGTCGTCACCAACGGCGCCATCGAGCCGGGCATCCACCGCGTCGTCGCCTCCCCCGGCCAGGACGGCGACCGGTACTCCGTGGTCCAGTTCACCCACCCGACGCCGTGGACCGTCCTCAGCCCGCTCGTGTCGACCGTGACGGACCAGACGCCGCAGCTGTTCTCGCCGATCAGCGCGGCCGACGCCCTCGACCTCGTCCTCTACGAGATCAACCTCATCGAGGACGCGCGGCGGCTCTGACGCACGACGTCCTCGAGGGCGGCGTCGGCCTGACACAATGACGGCCGGCGCAGTGAGGCGCCGGGGGCCTGTAGCTCAGGTGGTAGAGCACCGCGTTTACACCGCGGGTGTCGTCGGTTCGAGCCCGGCCGGGCCCACATGGAGACCATCCGGTTGCGGCACGTCCTCACGGCGCTCGAGGAGATGTACCCGGTCGACACCGCCCAGTCGTGGGACAGGGTCGGCCTCGTCACCGGTGACCCCGAGCAGCCCGTCCGGCGGATCCACGCCGCCGTCGACCCCACCCTCGAGGTCATCGAGGAGGCCCGCGAGGCCGGGGCCGACCTGCTCGTCACGCACCACCCCCTGCTGCTGCGCGGCGTGCACTCCGTCGCCACGACGAGCGCGAAGGGAGCGGCCGTCACCTCCCTCGTCGTCGGCGACGTCGCGCTCTACGTGGCCCACACCAACGCCGACGTCGCCGAGCCCGGCGTCAACACCGCCCTCGCGGCGGCGTGCGGCCTGACCGCCACCGAGCCGCTCACGCTCGAGGAGGGGCGGGCCATGGGGCGGGTCGGCGACCTGCCCGCGGAGGTCTCCCTCGCCCAGTTCGCCCGGTCCCTGGCGGCGGCGCTCCCGCCCGCACCGGCGGGGATCCGGGTCTCCGGGCCGGCCGACGGACGGGTCCGCCGCGTGGCCCTGCTCGGCGGTGCCGGCGACGGGCTCGTCGACGCGGCCGCGGCGGCCGGGGCCGACGTCTACGTGACCTCCGACCTCCGCCACCACCCGGCCCTCGAGGCCCGGGAGGACGCGACGACGCGGGGCGGCACCCCCTTCCTCGTCGACGCCGGCCACTGGGCGACCGAGTCGCTGTGGTTGGGGGAGATGCTCACCCGGCTCGGGGAGTCGCTCGCGGCCGCCGGGGGCGACGTGGTTGGGTTGGAGACCCACGTGAGCACCATCTGCACCGACCCGTGGAGCTTCACCGTCGGCGCACGACCCGACCAAGGAGACCCGCAGTGAAGGCAGACCCCTTCGTCCAGGCCCGGCTGCTGAAGCTGCAGGCGCTCGACACGCGCCTGCAGCAGATCGACCACGCCCGGGGCCGCGTGCCCCAGATCGCCGCCCTCAAGGAGGCGAGCGCCCGGCTGCAGACCGTCTCCGACGACGTCGTGCGCGTCGAGACGGGCCTGTCCGACATCCGCCGTGAGGTCGAGCGCGCCGAGTCCGACGTGCAGCAGGTGCGCGACCGCACCGCCCGCAACCAGGCTCGGCTCGACGCCGGCCAGGGCACGCCCAAGGACCTCACGGCGATGCAGCACGAGCTCGAGTCCCTCGCTCGGCGCCAGGCCGAGCTGGAGGACGTCGAGATCGAGGTCATGGAGCGCCAGGAGGGCGCCGAGGCCCGTCTCGCCGAGCTGACGAGCGCCCGCGAGGAGGCCCAGGCCGAGGTCGACCGGCTGACCGCCGAGCGCGACGCCGCGGTGGCCGAGCTCGACGCCGAGCGCGCGAGCGTGTCCGCGCCCCGCGCGGAGCTGACCGGCAGCATCGACGACCCGCTGCTCGCCCTGTACGACCGGATCCGTGCATCCTCGGGCGGCCTGGGCGCTGCCGAGTTCCAGCAGGGCCGCTGCGGCGGGTGCCGGCTCGAGCTGAACCCGGTCGACCGGGCCGCGATCGAGAAGGCGGCGTCCAACGAGGTCGTCCGTTGCGAGGAGTGCGGCCGCATCCTCGTGCGCACGCACTCCGACGACTGATGGGGCGCGCCCTCCGCGTCGAGGCCGACGGCGGGTCCCGGGGCAACCCCGGTGTCGCCGGCTACGGCGCACTCGTGCGGGACGAGGGCGGCACCGTGCTCGTGGAGCTGGCGGCGCCCCTGGGCACGGCCAGCAACAACGTCGCCGAGTACCGCGGCATGCTCGCGGGACTCGCTGCGGCGCACCGGATCTGCCCCGACGCGGACGTCGTCGTGGCGATGGACTCCAAGCTCGTCGTCGAGCAGATGTCGGGCCGGTGGAAGATCAAGCACCCCGACATGCGCGAGCTGGCGCTGCAGGGGCGGGACCTCGTCCAGCAGATCACCCGGGCCGGGGGGTCGGTCGAGTTCACCTGGGTCCCGCGGGCCGACAACGCCGATGCCGACGCGCTGTCCAACCGCGGCATGGACGGCGAGCACGTCGAGGACCACCACGGCAGCGAGCAGGCGGGTGACGACCTCTCCCCGTCCCGCGACGGGGAGCAGGAGCCGGTGCGCCCGCGCGCCGGACGCGGTGAGGCGACCCGGGTCGTCCTCGTGCGCCACGGCGTCACCGAGCTCACCGAGCAGTCCCGCATCGACGGTCGCGGCGGCCTCGACCCGGGCCTCACCGACGCCGGCCGGGCGCAGGCGGTCCGGGCGGGCGAGCTCGTCGCCGAGCTGGTCGGTGACGCCGAGGTCCGCGTCATCACCTCCGATCTGGCCCGGGCCCGGCAGACCGGTGGTGTCATCGCCGACCGTCTCGGCGTGACCCCGCAGGCGGACCCGGCCTGGGACGAGCAGTCCTTCGGCGACTGGGACGGGCAGGCCGTCACCGACCTCCTCGCCGCCCACCGCGAGGACTTCCGCGCGCTGCGCGAGGACCCCGGCTACGCCCGACCGGGCGGGGAGTCGCACACGCAGATGGCCGAACGCGTCCTCGCGGCCTGGGAGGCGGTCGTCGCCGGAGGCGGCACGGTCGTCATCGCCTCGCACCGCAAACCCATCCTCGTCGTCCTCGCCCACGTCCTCGGCCTGCCGCACGAGCGGCTCTGGCGCATCGCCGGCAGCCCGGGCTCGCTGACGGCCGTCGAGGCCTGGCCCGGTGGTGAGGCCGTCGTGGCCTTCACCAACCGCACGTGAGGAGCGGGACATCACCGACCTGCCCACCTGGCTGACCGCGTCCGGCCTCATCGGTGCCGCGCTCTTCGGCCTGCTGTCCGCCTTCTTCCCACCGCTCAACGCCGAGATCTACGCCCTCGCCGCGCCGGTGATCTTCCCCGACTCATGGCTGCTGCACGTCACCGTCATGACGATCGGGCTCGTCGCGGGCAAGATGACCCACTTCGTGGCGGCGGCGAAGGGAGCGGAGGCGTACACCCGTCGTCGGGAGGAGAAGGAGGCCCGGGAGGCACAGGTGGAGCGCACGCCTCCCGGCCCGGTCCGCGCGCGCCTCACCCGGTGGAGCAAGGCGATGATCGACGTCCTCGACCGTCCGCGGCTGGGCCCGCTCGTCCTGCTCGCCAGCTCGGGCATCGGCTTCCCGCCGCTCGCCGTGGTCACCGTCGCGGCCGGCATCAAGCGGCTCAACATCGTGGTCTTCCTCGTCGTCACGACGGCCGGGTGCCTCCTGCGGTTCCTGGCGACGTCGTGGCTCGTCAGCCGCGGCATCGACCTCGGCCACTGAGCGTCTCGGGTCCTGACCCCGTGTGCGTCGACGGTGGTCCCGGAACCTAACCTGTCCGTCATGACCCCGCCCGCAGACCTCACCCCCCAGCAGGCGTGGGAGCGACTCGGCAGCGACCCGCACGCGGTCCTCGTCGACGTGCGCACCCGCGCCGAGTGGTCCTTCGTCGGACTCCCCGACCTCACCGCTCTCGGCAAGCAGGTCATCCCCATCGAGTGGACGACCTTCCCCGAGGGCGCGCCCAACCACGCCTTCCTCGACGAGCTCCGGGCGAGCGTGCCGACCGAGGCGCCGGTCCTCTTCCTCTGCCGCTCGGGTGCCCGTTCGGCGGCCGCCCAGGTCGCCGCCGCCGCTGCCGGCTACGCCGAGGCGATCAACGTGCGCGAGGGCTTCGAGGGTGAGCTGGACGCGCGCGGCCACCGCGCGGTCAACGGCTGGAAGCAGGCCGGTCTGCCGTGGAGGCAGGGGTGAGCGCGGCCCCCTTCGGCCCGGGCAACCCGCGGCCCTACCTCGACCCGGAGGGGTTGTCCCCGCAGACCCTCGCCGTGCGCGGCGGGCAGGCCCGCACGACCTTCGACGAGACCTCCGAGGCGCTCTTCCTGACCTCCGGCTTCGTCTACGGCAGCGCCGAGGAGGCCGAGGCGGCCTTCACCGACGAGGTCGAGAAGTTCGTCTACTCGCGCTACGGCAACCCGACCGTCGCCATGCTCGAGGAGCGGCTGCGGCTGCTCGAGGGCGCCGAGGCCGCCTACGCGACCGCCTCCGGCATGTCCGCGGTCTTCACCGCCCTGGCGGCGCTGCTGGGGAAGGGGGACCGCCTGGTCTCCTCGCGCGGGCTCTTCGGCAGCTGCTTCGTCATCGTCGACGAGATCCTCCCGCGCTGGGGTGTCGAGACCGTCCTCGTCGACGGCCCCGACCTCGACCAGTGGCGCGAGGCGCTCTCCGAGCCGACGACCGCGGTCTTCTTCGAGACGCCGAGCAACCCGATGCAGGAGCTCGTCGACATCGCCGCGGTCAGCGAGCTGGCGCACGCCGCCGGCGCCCAGGTCGTCGTCGACAACGTCTTCGGCACCCCGGTCTTCTCCCGACCCCTCGAGCACGGCGCCGACATCGTCGTGTACTCCGCGACCAAGCACATCGACGGCCAGGGACGGGTGCTCGGCGGCGCGATCCTCGGGCCGCAGGACTACATCGACGGGCCGGTCAAGAACCTCATCCGGCACACCGGGCCGTCGCTGTCGCCCTTCAACGCCTGGGTGCTCCTCAAGGGGCTGGAGACGATGGACCTGCGCGTGCGGCGCATGGCCGAGTCCTCGCTCACCGTGGCGCGTGCCCTGCAGGAGCACCCCCGGATCCGGCGCGTGGTCCACCCGTGGCTGCCCGGGCACCCGCAGCACGAGCTCGCCCAGCGGCAGATGAGCGGTGGCGGCACCGTCGTGACCTTCGACGTCGTCGGGGCCAAGGCGGAGGCCTTCGCGGTGATGAACGCCCTGCGCACCGTCGACATCTCCAACAACCTCGGGGACTCGAAGTCGCTCATCACCCACCCGGCGACGACGACGCACCGCCGGATGGGCGAGGAGGCGCGAGCAGCGATCGGCATCACCGACGCGACCCTGCGCATCTCCATCGGCCTCGAGTCCGCCGACGACCTCGTCGCCGACCTCCGTCGCGCCCTGGGCTGACGACCGTGCTCGTGCTGCTGCCCCCGTCGGAGTCCAAGGCTGGCCGTTCCCGCGGCAAGGCGCTGGACCTCCCTTCGCTCTCCTACCCGGACCTCGCGGGGCATCGTCGACAGGTGCTCGACGCCGTGGCCGCGGTGAGCGCCAGGGAGGACGCCCACGAGGTCCTCGGGGTCAGCCCCAACCTCGTCGAGGAGGTGGCGCGCAACACGGCCCTCACCACTGCCCCGGCGCCGCCGGCGGCGGAGGTCTACACCGGCGTGCTCTACGACGCGCTCGACCTCGGCGACCTGACCCCCGGCCAGCGGCGCCGCGCCAACCGGTGGTTGGTGGTCGTCTCGGCGCTCTTCGGCGCGGTCCACCCCGACGACCGCATCCCGCCGTACCGGCTGTCGATGGCGGTCAACCTGCCCGGGATCGGCCCGCTCGCGGGGCACTGGCGCGAGGCCCTCGCCGCCGAGCTGACCGCCGCGGCGGGCACCGGGCTCGTCGTCGACTGCCGCTCCAGCACCTACGTCGCGGCGTGGGTACCGAGCGGCGCGACCGCCGAGCGGTGGGTGCAGATCCGGGTGCCCGGCGCGACCCACATGGCCAAGCACACCCGAGGTCTCGTCGCCCGGCACCTGCTCGGGGTCGACCGCGAGCCGCGCACGCCCCGGGCGCTGGCCGCGGCGCTGGCACCGGCTTTCGACGTGGAGCTGCACGAACCCGCCGGACCCGGACGACCCTGGGTGCTCGACACGACGGCTCGGTGACCCGGGCCGTCGGCGGGTTCGCCATCTAGGGTGGCGAGCATGGCCGCGAAGCACCCCGTCACCCTCCGCCCGACCAACCCCGAGTCGGGCGACGTCGTCGCCGCCGCGGGTCTCAGCGGGCGCTTCGACGCGATCCGCGCCGAGCTCGAGGTACCGGGGGAGTTCCCGGCCGAGGTCGTGGCCGAGGCCGAGCGGGTCGCGGCGACGCCGCTGTCCACGCCGGAGCGCGACGAGAGCGACGTCCCCTTCCTCACCATCGACCCACCCGGGTCCATGGACCTCGACCAGGCGATGCACCTCGAGCGCGACGGAGACGGGTACCGGGTGCGGTACGCCATCGCGCACCTGGAGTCCTTCGTCGAGCCCGGGGGAGCCATCGACGCCGAGGCCCGCCGCCGTGGGCAGACCATCTACGCCCCCGACCAGCGCACCCCGCTGCACCCACCCGTCCTCAGCGAGGGGGCCGCCAGCCTGCTGCCCGGGGAGACCCGGCCGGCGTACGTCTGGGACATCCGGCTCGACGCCCGCGGTGAGCACACGGCCGCCGAGGTCCGCCCCGCGCTCGTGCGCAGCGTCGACCGGCTCGAGTACACGGCCGTGCAGGAGAGCATCGACGCCGGCACCGACGACGAGCGGCTCGTCCTGCTCAAGGAGATCGGGGAGAAGCGCATCGCGCTCGAGCAGGAGCGTGGCGGTGCCTCCCTGCCCATGCCCGACCAGCAGGTCGAGGAGGTCGAGGGTGGCTTCCGGCTGCACCTGCGCCCGCTCGTGCCCGCGGAGGACTGGAACGCGCAGATCTCCCTGCTCACCGGCATGGTCGCCGCGGACATGATGCTGGCGGCCGGGGTCGGCATCCTGCGCACGATGCCCCCGCCGCAGGAGCGTGCGATCAACCAGCTGCGCCGGGTCGCGAGGGCGCTCGGCGTCGACTGGCCGGAGGGGACCGACCACGGGGCCTTCCTGCGCTCCCTCGACGGCCGCGATCCCAGGCACCTCGCGCTCATCCACGAGTCGACCGTCCTCTTCCGCGGGGCGGGCTACACCGCCTTCGACGGCGGGCTGCCCGAGCTCGTCGAGCAGGCCGCGATCGGCGCCCCGTACGCCCACGTCACCGCGCCGCTGCGTCGGCTCGTCGACCGGTTCGGCCTTGCGCTGTGCGCGGCCCTCAGCGCCGGAGGAGAGGTCCCCTCGTGGGTGCGGGAGGCGCTGCCGCAGCTGCCCGAGCTCATGGAGGCCTCGGACCGTCGGGCCGGCGGGGTCGAGCGCGCGACGACCGACGCGGTCGAGGCCGCGACCCTCGCCGACCGCGTCGGGCAGGACTTCGTCGCGGTCGTCGTCGACGTGCCCGAGGGCAGGGACGACGCCGGCGCGCTCGACGTCCAGCTGCTCGACCCACCCGTCCTCGCCCGCGCGAAGGGGGCGGCCGGGCTCGGCGCCGAGGTCACCGTGCGCCTGACGCAGGTCGACCTGGCCACCGGGACGGTGGACTTCGAGGTGGCGTGAGGGACCCTCTTCGCCATGGTCTAGACTCACCGGCAGCGAAAGGGAGTAGTCCCCAACAGGTGTGTCGACACACTGAGCCTCGGCCTCGGCCCCGGCTCCGGCACATCGGGCCAGTCACCTGGCGGACGAGACTTTCGACCGGTTTTGTTTGCGACGATCCCGGTCGGGGCTCGTCGCACCACGACTCCTCGTCCGGGCGGACGAGGAGTTTTTTCATGTTCTCTGCACTGGTGCTCAGCACCGTGGTGATCTTCGTCGCCGAGCTCGGCGACAAGAGCCAGCTCATGGCGATGACCTTC
The DNA here is from genome assembly GCF_039636765.1 of Janibacter terrae. Taxonomy (NCBI): domain Bacteria; kingdom Bacillati; phylum Actinomycetota; class Actinomycetes; order Micrococcales; family Intrasporangiaceae; genus Janibacter; species Janibacter terrae. The sequence goes on along the minus strand of NZ_CP144167.1, from coordinate 2,549,281 downwards.
GCGACCCGCTACCGGGCCCGCGATGTCATCATCGGCATCACCGCCGCCACCGCCGTGGTCCACCTGGCGTCCGTCGGCATCGGGTACTTCATCGGCGCGAGCTTCGAGAAGTACCAAGGAGCCATCGCGATCGTGGCCGGCCTGGCCTTCCTGGCCTTCGCCGCCTGGACCCTGCGCGGTGACGAACTCACGGACGAGGAGGCGCAGAAGGCCCGCAAGGCGAAGGGGTCCGCGCTCCTGGCCGTGGGTGTCGCCTTCTTCCTCGCCGAGCTCGGTGACAAGACGATGCTGGCCACCATCACCCTCGCGGTGCGGGAGGACTGGTTCGGCACGTGGATCGGCTCGACGATCGGCATGGTCGCCGCGGACGCCCTGGCCATCGCGGCCGGCGCGATCCTCGGACGCAAGCTCCCGGAGAAGGTCATCACGTACGGCGCCGCGGCGGCCTTCGCGATCTTCGGGCTGGTGCTCATCGCCGAGGGGCTCGGCTGGTTCGGCTGACCGGCGCCCCCGTGTGCACGAAAGGTCGTGCTGGTGCATCTCGTGGCTCGTGACGCCACCGGATGCATCAGCACGACCTCGTGTGCACAGCCGTGCGGGGGATGAGCCGGCCTGTAAGCCGGGTACCCGTGCAGCCCGCTCTGTGAGCGGGCTGTGGGCGCGCTGGTCCGTCTGTGGTCCGTCCCGGCTTCCGATCCGGGCGGGTCAGCTGTCGTCGATCGGGCCGAGGCGCGCGGCCCACCAGCGGAGCATCCGGGCCCGTCGCAGGTACTCCTCACGAGGAATGCCCTGCTTGTGCTTGGTCTCGGACAGGGTTCCCTCGAGGAGCTCGAGCTCCTCGGTGATGAGGGTCCGCAGGTAGGAGGTGCGGTTGCGGCAGGTGGTGGAGCAGTAGAGCGTGAGATGGCCGGTGCCGACGTAGTCGACGGGGCCGGCGCACTCCGGGTTCATGCACGGCGCGGTCGCCCCGACGGGATGAGCGTCCATCTCGAGAGCCATCCGCGCGGCCCGGACTCGGACGTCGTCCACGTGCTCGCCGAGCAGGGGTGTGATGCCGGAGGGGTAGCGCGCCATGAGTTACTCCTATGTCAAGCGGCGGCCGCGAGTCCAGTCGCGGTCGTTGCTTGGTCGGTGGTCAGGTGGTGGAAGACGACGCGAGCGAGGCGTCGTTTGAGGCAGCGCAGGGCTTCGCGGTTGGACATGCCTTCGGCCTTCTTCTTCTCGTAGTAGGCCTTGCCCAAAGAGCCCTGCAGACGTACTTGGGTGATGGCGATGCGGTGCAGTGCGGCGTTGAGCTGTCGGTTGCCGGAGCGGGTCATCCGCACTCGGCCGGCGGTGTTGCCCGACCAGACCGGGATCGGCGCGACCCCGGCATGGCGGGCGAACGCGGCCTCGCTGTGGAACCGTGACGCGCCCGCGGACTCACCAATCAGCTTGGCCGCGGTCAACGCCCCGACCCCGGGCATCGCCAGCAGCGTCGGTGCCGCCTCCTCGGCCAGGAGCGCGATGCGCTTCTCGTACGTCTTGGCTCGCGCGGTCAGCGCAACGATGTCGTCGAGCTCCTCCAACGCCAGCTCGGCCACGATTCCTTCGAGGGTTACCAGCCACGCACGCAGCTGCTGCTGGTGCTTGGCCAGGTCCAACGAGCGAGCTTTGGGGGCCCGGGCCGGGTCGAGCTCGTGCACCCGCCACAGCAGCGAGTTGATCGTCGCTGTGCGTTGCGCGACAAGGGTTTCGCGGCGATCGACCAGCAACTTCAGCTCCCGGGACGTCTCGTCGTGCGAGGCCACCGGCAGCGACGGTTCGCGTAGGTACGCGCGAGCCACGGCCAACGCGTCGATCGGGTCGGACTTGCCACGGGTACGCGCGACCCGGCGCTGCTCGGCCATCATCTTCGGCGGAACCCGGACCACCTGCTGCCCACTGGTGAGCAGGTCTCGCTCCAGGCGGGCGGACAGGTGGCGGCAGTCCTCGATGGCCCACACGAGCTCGTCGCCGAAGCGCTCCCGAGCCCACGCCAAGGCCTTGCGGTGCCCGGCCGTGACCGCCTCGACCGTGATCTGCCCGACCTGCTTGCCGACCTGATCGACCGCGACGAATGTGTGCGTGCGCTTGTGGACATCGGCTCCAACAACAACCATGGTGGTTGCCTCCTTCACCTGATCAGTGACTGGACGGTTGGGGCCGGTCGGCGGACACATCTCAGTGGGGGCGATGCCACGCTCCTATCAAGTCACGCCGGCCGGTCCTTCACACCAGGCGTCGGCATAACGCATGCTGATCAGCCCGAAGGCGACAGCGACTCTATGAGCCAGACACCCGGCGCTCAGGATCCAACCACCGCGTGAGCGGTGCAATCACCCTGACACTGACCGTGACTCTAGGACTCGCAGCCCACGCCGTCGCCGTCACGGTCCAGGTGGTCGCCGTAGCCGGGCTGGCCACGGTAGACGGGCGCGGCGCCTGCCGCCTTCGCATCGCTGCAGTTGTCGTAGTACGCGGCCGGCGGTGCCGCCGGCGGAGGCGGCGGCGGAGGTGCCTGGGTGGTGGTGCTGGGCCGCTGAGTCGTCAGCGGCTGCGGCGCCCGCGTGGTCGACGACGAGCTCGGCTTCGGCTTCGGTGAGCTCGACGACGTGCGGCTGCGCGGCGACGACGACTTGGACGAGCTCGAGCTCTTCGTCGTGGTGGTCGTGCTCGTCGTCGTCGACCTGGTCGTCGTGCTCGAGGTGCGCGTCGTCGTGGTCGTGCTCGTCGACACCAGCGGCCGGCGCTGGTCCGTGTCCTCCTCTTCACCGAAGACACTGCCGATGGCGCCGAAGCAGCAGCAGAGCAGGATGACGAACCCGACGATGCCGCCGCCGATCGCCAAGAGCTTGTTCTGGGCCCTGTTGCGACGACGCTGGGTCGTGGTGAAGCGAGCCATGATCTTCCTCCCCGAAGATGCCTAGCGGGTTGGCAGTGGCGTGCCCCCGCAGCCGGAGAGTATCCGGTTCAGAGCGTCCTTTTCGGGCGGGGTGACCCACAAGTTGTGCTTCTTCTTCACGGCCACCTGGCGGGCTGCGTAGTCACACCGGTACGGCTTGCGGGGTGGGAGCCAGGTCGCGGCGTCCCCGTCGCGCTTCTGCGCGTTCGTCGGACCGTCGACCGCGAGCAGGTTCAAGGGGTCGTTCGCGAAGTTCTGGCGCTGCTCGGGCATGAGTTGCTGGCCGCCGGTCTGCCAGGCGTTGGACAGCGCGACGACGTGGTCGATCTGCACCGCGCTCGAGGTGGCTTGGCCGCGGACGAAGGGGATGCTGCGTCCCGTGTACGGGTCGTGCAGGGTGCCGGAGAGGGCCACGCAGTTGTTGGTGCCGGGCTTGATGGTGACGTCGGTGAGGTCGCGGCGGAGGATGTCGTTGCGGGTGTCGCACCCGTTGTGGCCGTACTGCTCTGTGACGTCGTCGGACCAGGCCTGCCCGAACATGGCGCGGTCGTACCCGGTCTTCGGGGCGCGGCCCTTCACCGGCAGCCGCGAGAGCGCGTCCATGGCCGACGAGGTGCCCGCGGGTGGGCTCGTGGGCTTCGGGGCGCTGGGCCGGGTGGGCTTGGGCGCCGCTGTGGCCGTGACGGTCTCAGTCTTGGTGACGGGTGGCTCTTCGACGACGACCACGACTTCTTCGTGCGTGGCGGTGACCGTGGTCGTGATCGTCTCGGGCTCGCTCCCGGCTGGGGCAGCGCACGCGCTGAGTGCGAGCATGGCCACCGCTGCCCCCACGATCCCCTTGGTCATGCGGTCAGGATGCCACCGGGCGGTGACAGTCCCAGTCGTTGGGTGGCGGCTCACCGGATCCGGTCCACTTGCGGAGGCTGTAGCGGCGCACCGCGCGGCCGTTGATGACCGTGTCGGCGCCGGTGTTGCCGGGGATCCACAGGCGCCATCCTTCGTCGGCGAGCTCTCGGGCCCAGGCTTCGGGGTCGTCGCCGGGGTGGAGGTCCGCGAGGGTGTAGCGCCACATGAGGCGGAACCGTGGCACGCAGGTGTGACAAGCGGGCACGACGAAGAGCGCCCCTTCGCCAATACGGCGAAGGGGCGCTGGGGTAGCCTCACTGCCCATCGACAGGGGGAGGCTTTGGGTGGGACATTGGAAGAAGCACGGCAGAAAGGATCTTGAGGCAGTCCTGGGCGAATATCACGAAGCGGGATGGCGCATCGAGGACCCGCCGACGTACTATCGTGTGCTCTGTCCCTGCGGCTCGCACATGCGGTGGATTCACCTGACTCCATCCGATCCGAAATACGCGATGAACGCACTGAAATGGCTGTACCGCCAGCCGTGCTACGAGGGGAGCAAGTAATGACTGCGACGGTTCACCTGACTCACTTCTTCAGCACGACGTCCGCTTCCGTCTTCGACGAGTGCGATCGCATCATGGCCGAGCTCGTCCGCCGCGAGGACACCGACGGGACTGTCCGTGACGCTGCCGTGAGCGCGGACGCCGAGCACGGCATCGTCGAGGTTGAGGTCGTCTCAGACGGCGTGGACGAGCAGGATGCTGTCCACGCGGCAGTGGCCCGCATCCGCGCGGCCGTCTCCGCCGTCGTCGAGATCGACGGCGCCATGCAGCAGCGCGAGGTAACCGCCGAACTCGTCCCCTGCTGATTACCCGACACGAACGTAGAGCCCCCTTCGCCACTTTGGCTAAGGGGGCTCCTGTGCTCTCACCTGCAGCGTGAGGTCACGCCGCAAGCGAACCGGTGGGTGTGGATCGTTAGCCGGCGGTGTCGTCGTCGGGCTCGCCCGGGTCGGCAAGGGGCAGCGGTGTGGGCAGGCTCGATCGGTCGAGGTAGGTCCGCATGAGCCAGGACAGGCCGGCCACTGCGATGGACTGGAAGAACGAGAACCCGACGAGGGTGGCGCCGAACTCGCTCCACGACGCGGCCGTTGTGACCGCGGTGAAGAGCGTGACTACGAGCGCGGCCGCGACGGAGAAGCCGAGGCCCTGCAGGAGGGTCCGGGCGGCGCGGTTGCGGGCGTCGGTCTTGAGGGCGTGCCGGGAGGCGCGGGTGGTGGGGGTGGTCATGGTCAAGCTCCGATCTCAGTGGTGGAAGACGACGCGGGTGGCCCCGTTGTGGCCGTGGATCGCCTCGACGTCCTCGATGGACGGCCAGACGACGGTGGACTGGCGGTCGCCGCGCCAGCGGATGACGGTCACGCCGTCGGGGAAGACGACGCCGTCGGCGACGGTCCCGGTGCCGGAGACGCCGGACACGTCGGTGTCTCGCTCGAGGGTGAAGGTGCGCATGGTCAGGCTCCGATCTTCGGTGAGGTCATGCGGTGGGCGAGGGCGAGCAGGAGCATGGCGGCACCCGCGACGACCCCGAGCGCGCGGGCGGTCGGCCCGTCGTTGGCTCGGCAGTGGAGCCGGTCCACGCGGGCGTCGGCCCAGCGCAGGACGAGCGGCCGGGGGGTCACGAGTCGGCCTTGTCGATGAGTCGGTCGACCTTGTCCTCGATCTCGTCGAGCTGGTCGTCGGTGAGGCCCTGCTGGCGGGCGACAGCACGAGCGATGGCGAGCGCCTTCTGCGCGTCGCGGGCCGCTGCGCCAGCGCGGGTGTAGCCCCAGATCAGGATCTGGTTGCGGGTGCGCGGCTTGGTCTCGCCGGGGATGCTGACGGACTCGGACCAGTGGGCGCCGATGCCGTCGCGGACAGCCTTGGTGATGTCGGAGATGGAGGCCATGTCAGTGTCGTCTTCCTGTGGGGTGATGGTGGTCGTGCCGCCCTTGGCGAGGGCGACGATCCGGGCGAAGGGCAGCGCGCCGGGGTCACCGTGGCTGTTCTCGGGGACGTGCTGGTGGCCGCACCAGCCCTCGAAGGAGCGCCACTGGGCGAAGGTGAAGCGCGCCGGCGACGCGCCGTAGGACGCGGGCCAGACGCCGGGGCGGCGGATGTCCTTGCCGTAGCGCAGCCAGACGTCGGGGCCCTCGAGGGGGATGCCGTGGCGTCGGTGCATGTCCGCGAGGAAGTCGGCGACGCCCTGCAGGCACCACTCGGGCGCGTCCGGCCAGTAGATGTAGTCCACGCCCGCCTTGCCGACGCCGGGCCACGAGACAGCGTGCTTGTCGTCGCAGGTGCCCACCAGCTCAACCTGGACGACGTTGGCCGTGTTGGTCTCCACGCCGCCGGGGGAGTTGACGAGCGCACGCGCGCTCATCTCGTCGGGGAAGTGCGCGCGCCAGACGAGCTCCTGCCGCTTGATGTCAGGCAGGGCGGTGTAGCTCGGCGCCGACGCGCCGCCACCGTAGCCCGGCCACGTCGCGCCCTCGGTGGTGTGGAGGACGCCGCAGTTGGGGGTGATCTTGGCACCGGGGTACGCCTTGGCGAACCATTGCGCGCTGGTGTTGGCGAGGTGGTAGATGCTCACGGGCGGGTCTCCTAGCGGTCAGTCGAGCGGCGGGGGGGTGGGGGGTGCGGGCTGCTCCCGGTGGACGTGCCAGCGGTCGACGAGGTCGCGGTACCAGGCGCCCCACGTCTGGCGCATGGACCGCACGGACGTCTCCAGCGCGTCGATGCGCAGGCGGTCGGCCTCGCGGTCTGCGCGCAGTCGCTGCACGTCGGCCTCGAGCATCGCCGCGGACGCCTGCACGATGCCAAGCGCTTCCTTGGACAGGGCGACCTCAGCGGCGTGCCGGGGAAGGGGGTCGGCCTTCGCGTCGCGGCGTCTGAGCCACCACGCGGCCCCGCTGCCGACGATGCCGAGGAGGGTGGCGAGGGCGGTCAGCTCGGCGGCGCTCATGTGTGGCCCCGCATCTTGCGCAGTTCACGCTCGGTCGCGGCGAGTCTGAGCGCGGACCCGATGCCGAGCGCCGCGCCGAGCGCCCACGAGTTGACGGACCCGGGGAAGGCGACGAAGACGGTCACGGCGTAGATCGACCACGCGGTGCCGATGAGCACGAGGCCGAACCGCTCGTGCGCGTACCCGACCATGAGGTCGGTGGAGTTGTCGAAGAGGCCTCGGGCTGTCCACGCGCCGCCGACGATGAGCATGATGGCGAGCGCGACGACGAGGGGGTCGGGGAGACGGTCGACGCTCGGTGACGTGCGGGAGCCTGCGACGGTCGCGGCGAGGGACGACGCGCCGAGGGCCACGGACAGCAGCGCGATCAGCAGTTCCCACGGGTGGGCGAGCATGTGATCCAGCACGGACGGGGGGTGTGAGCCCCGGTAGATGCGGTTGGGCATGTCGCTCCTCATCGTCGGCGCTCCTGGTGCAGCAGGCGCCTGAGCACTTTTGCCCGTGCGGCGGCCTGGGTTGGGTGGGAGGGTGGTGCTCGGCCGCTCCCCGAGTCCTGCACGACTCGGGGAGCGGTCCGGTCAGCCAGAGACGTGCGCGGCGCGCACGTCGGCAACCCACCGGATGGTCTTGCCGGCCTCACCTGTGGCGAGCAGGCGGAACGTGCCGGCAGAGAACGATGCGGCGGTGAGGGTCCATGCGGTCGCGCCTGCGGATGCGCCGAGCTGGGTGACGGTGGGTGTCCCGACGTAGGCGGCGGTGTTGCCGGCGTCGCGCTTGAAGCACCCCCTGACCTCCCATGCGGCGTTCTCTCCGTCCACGTCGGCGCGGCGTGCGACAACGAGCGCGGTGAACGCCCACGTCGTGTTCTCGGGGATGGTGGGTGGCGTGCCGGGGGTGGTGTCGAGGCTGCCCGCGGTGGCGTCGGTGGTCTGGCGCTTGAGGACCCACCGGGAGGTCTGTGCGTCGCCGGGGGTGGCGAAGGGCTGCGCGGCGTGGACGCCCTGGCCGTGCTCGGTGGCGACGGCCCCGTACCCGGTGGTCACGGAGTAGGCGCCGGAGGCGGTGTTGTCGCGGCCTCCGATGCTGGTGGCGCCGGTCGCGGTGGCAGCGTTGGTCAGGCCACCGACGACGGTGGCGGAGTTGCCGGAGGCGGTGTTGGACGACCCGCCGGCGACGGTGGCCTGGGAGTTGGTGGCCTTGTTGGAGACGCCGCCGGAGACGAGTGCCCCGTTGCCGGTGGCCTCATTGCCGCTGCCGCCGCCGACGGTGGCCTGGTTGCCGGTGGCCTGGTTGCTGTTGCCGCCTGCGATGGTCGCGTTGGTGCCGGCGACCTTGTTCTGTGTGCCGCCGCCGATGCTGCCGTAGGACGACCCGGCAGCGAAATCGTGCCGGGACCCGCCCGACATGGTGTTGTGGTTGGCGTCGACACCAACCTTGGCGTGGTAGCCGTGGACGATGTTGGCCCACCCGTTGACGACGGTGTCGTAGCCGCCGAGGAGGAAGTTCCAGTTGCCGTTGGTGTCGGTCAGAGTGGGGGCGCCGGTGAGGTTGCTGGTGGCGGTGTCGACGTTGGCGAGGTTGCCGCCGATGACGTTCTCCTGGCCGCCGGAGCCGCCGCCGAGGACGAGGTTCGTGCCGGTGTCTGCGCGGGTGACGTGGGCGAACTGGCCGAGGGTGATGACGTCGCCCTGCGTGTATGACCCGGCGCCTGCGCGGGTGGTGCCGCGTGCGGTCGTGGCGTCGAGCGCGGCGTCGGTCAGGGGGCCGGCGCCGGTGTTGATGAGCGCGGCCACGCCCTCGTCCTGCGTCATGAACTGCGCCTGGAGCGCGGTCTGCGCGTCGGCGGCGGACTGCGCGGACGAGGCCTCGGCGGACTCGGCGGCCACGCGAGACGCGGCAGCCTCGTCGGCGATGGCCTGCACCTCCGCGGCCCGCATCCCCGGCCACCCGCGCGACTCGAAGACCGCGCCGTTGGGCTTGACGACGAAGCGGGGCGGGCGGGTCTTGCGCTCGAAGCGGGCCACGTCAGACTCCCTTGTGTCGGATGGTCACGGGCGACTCGGCCACGAGCTGGACGTGGAGCCCGCCCGGCACGGTGACCTTCGCCGACCACGCCAGCGACCGGCCTGCAGGGAAGGCTGCGCGCGACCCGGCCTTGTCGGCGAGGACGGTGCGCGACGCAGTGAAAGCGAAGGTCCCGTCAGCACGCGGCACCCACGTCAGGGCGGCGACTACCGTCTCGCTCGCCACGTCGTAGATGTTCGCGACCGGCTCCGTGCAGGCCGTCCAGTCGTAGACCGCACCCGCAGAATCCGTGACGACCGCGCCCAACTCGAGCAGCACGTCACGGCCCTCGGGGATCTCAACCTCCCAGAAGATCAGACCACCGGACTCGCTCCCGTCGGCCTGCAGCTCCGTCCAGTCCGCCATCTCAGCCCACCTCCACCGGGTGCGTCGGGTCGAGCGGACCGGACCACGAGCCGACCGCCACGAGGGTCCGCGCAGGCGTGCGGTCGCCCTCGGGCGGGTCATGCGGGCCGTCGTGCTGCACCCTGGCGAGGGTGTCCGTGAAGGTCTCCGTGGCGCCGTTGAGGCCGACGGGGGCGGTGATCGTGAGCGTCTGCCCGAGGTGGGTGGCGCACAGTTCGCCGACAGTGATGATCGTGGGCATCATCGTCTCCTTCTGCCGCGCGTGGCGACGATCTGATCCAGCGTCAGGCGGGGCCGCCCAACGGAGAGGGTCACGACGTCCGTGCCCTCGTGGGTCGCCTCGCGGATGCGGTGCGTGATGAGCGGCTCGTCCGCGGTCAACGCGCACGTCGTGGCCGCGAGGAGCTGCGACGGCGGGACCATCTGCTGCGTCACCGTGTCCAGCACCGGCTCGGTCACCGTGATGGTGCCCGCGGGGACGCGGCGGGCGACCTGGTCGAGCATCATCGCGCCGATCCGCTGCACCGTCTCCCACTCGCCGAGGGTGGCGTCCAGCTCGACCGGTGGCGCAGAGTGGACCCCCTGGAGGTCCGCGATGTCCGGGTAGGCGACCGGGTCCGCGACGAACGTCGCGGAGCGGGGCCGGTTCTTCCAGTCGACCCACCCAACGTTTACCCGGTTGAAGAGGGTGTCGGGGGACCGGTCGATGTCGACCTCCGCGCGGGCGGTGTCGATGACGAACCGCGGCTTGTCCTCCCAGAGGCGCCACCAGAACGGCGCGAGTCCCGTGGTGGGGGAACGCCGGCCGATGCGCCACAGGTGGTCGGGGTGGACGAGCATCATGTCGTCACCGATCTCGCCCGGCGCCGTCTGCTCCCGGTAGTCGGCCTGCGTCAGGCGCCACGTATCCATTTGGATCTCAACCTCGCGGGGGTCGACGATCCCGCGCAGGCACCGGCCGACGAGGTCCTCGAAGATGTCACCGGCGCGGATGCGGCCGTCCATCTCCTCCTCGGTGAGCGATCCGACGGCAGCGCCGTGGCGGTCCACGCGGGCCCCGCACACGACGACCTGCGACGCAGCCACCCACACGTTCTCGTTGGTGACCTCGTACCCCGCGGAGTCCGTGAACTCCGTCGCGAGGATCAAGTAGTTGGAGTCGGCGACGCCCGCCGAGGGGGACACGGCCGGGTCTGGAGGGTCGGGCCATCCGGTGCCGCCAGCCTGCCGGCGGATCGTCGCCGCCGTCGTCGACCACGACACCTGGAAGGCCGTCCCGTGGTAGAAGCGGTTGCCGTACTCGAGCACTGTGCGCAGGTAGGACGGCGCGCCCAAGCTGACCTGCGGGTGCTGCGCGGTGCCGCTGTCCAGGAGGCACCGGAAAGACCCGATCCACATGTCCGAGCCCATGTGCCCGAGGTAGGCCATGCGCCCACCGAAACCCGGGTAGATGCCCTTGCCCTGGTCGATCTGCATGACGACGGAGTCCCACGGCGGGTCCATCGGCCGCGCACCCGTGGACGTGTCCCAGTTCCGGTGGGAGCGGTAGTTGAGCGTCTCCCGCTGCCACTCCCGGTAATCCCGCACGATGTACGGCAGGGACCAGTAGGTGGACATCGTGTCGTTGGAGTTGCCGACACACTGGACGGTCGCGGACGCGCCCAGCGGGGAGCGTTGCACGGCGTCGGGGGCGTTGGAGATCTGGCCTGTCCACAGCACTTCGCCGGACGCGGGGTCGGAGATGACGACCTTGCAGTCCTGGGTGAGGTGCGATGACAGCATGGGGTCGAGCACGGTGAAGGATGCGGGGCCGCAGCCGCGGACCTCGTCGGTCCACGTTGTGCCCTCCACGCGGGGTGTCAGGTGCCGGATGAAGCCGGAGCCGCGCTGGGGGACGGCGATGGTGACGACCGGTTCAGCCATGCCTCACCGCTCCTGACCGAGGTGCAGCAGCCGCGGGGAGGTGTCCACGCGGAAGGTGGAGGTGATGGCGACGGTGTCGATGCCCACGGGCGCGTCGGTCGTGTCGAGGAAGACGGACACGCACGTCGCCATGCCGGGGGTGGCGACAGGCCAGCCACCCTGCCGTAGGGGCTGCGGCACGAAGTGGTGCTGGCCGACGTAGTCGACGATCGCCACGCGGCGACGCTCACCGTCCATGCGGAGGGTGAAGATGTCACCGAAGCCGATGCCGTCCGCGAAGTCCGCGAAGCACGCGGAGGCGTTCGCGCCGCGAGCCAGGTCGACGGGCACGAACGCGACTTGGTCGAGGTGGAGCAGGCTCGTGGACGAGGTGACGGTCGGCGTGACGTCGATGCGGATGCTCGGCGGCATGAGCACGGCGGGGTCTAGGCCCTCGCCGGTGTCGCCGAGGGGGTGCTGGAGGTAGCCGATCGGCACCCACGACGCGCGCGAGCCACCGGACAGGGGCCGCCAGGATCGCCAGTCCTGGAAGCCGACCTGGCTGCCCCAGGTCTGGCCCATGCGGATCTTGACCTCACCGGTGCCGCCCTCGCGGAAGAGCCTGGCCATGACGAGGTACCGGCCGGGCTCGGGGCGCCAGGTCGTTGAGCCCTTCGTGACGGCGATGTTGAAGTTGCCCGTCGAGGTCAGGGGCAGGGTCAGCGCCGTGCCGCCGGACATCGAGGCGTGGCCGGTGGTGCGCGTCGCAGTGCCGCCCGAGTCGAAGTCGGTGTCCTCGCGGATGATCGCGGGCCGGCCCCCGTTGATGAGTGGCGAGTCCCACGGCACCGAGAAGCTGCTCACCATGACCCGGCGGCCGTTGATGTTCACCGACGGGCGCACGTCCACCTGCAGCGGGCACGGAGCCTCGCCCGGCGCGTCGATGACGATGCCACGGTCGGTGCCCTGGTTGGTGATCGCCGCCGTGACCGAGTCCGTGCCGACCATCGGGACCGCGCGCCGAGCGCCGACTGCGGTGGAGTCCGCGGTCAGGGTGAGGGTCCAGCGCCAGTGCCCGCCGCCGTCGACGTAGGCGTCCGACATGGAGAACGAGCCGGGGGAGCGCGGGTGGATGCGGAACCACACCGGGTCCGTGCTCGGGGTGCGCTGCGCCAGGAGCCACCGGTCGGGCACGGAGATGGCGCGTGCGACCTGCTGCATGGCCTGGCCGACGGTGGAGTCGGCCCCGCGGATCAGGAGCGGGATCGTGATCTGTCGGCCCTGCTCGATCGGGTACCCGGCCTCGTCGAACGTGACGTCTGGATCGCCGAAGTCCAGTCCGTCGGCCTGGACCTCGACAACGTTGGTGGCCAGGTCGGCGTGCACCGCGGCCCCGTCGATGGGTGCGGCGGTGATCTGCAGGCGGTGCACGCTCACAGGAGTCCTCCTCGGGATCGGCCGCGGGACGAGTTCGCGGCGTTCGCGAGCTCGCTCTTGCGTTGCTGCGCGGTACCGGCGTACGCGCCGCGGTAGACGGGGCCCTCGATGTGGCGGGCGACGGCCTTGCCGAGACGGTCGTAGTCGATCGCTGCACCTGCCGTGGAGCCGCCGGGCGTGGAGGCGTAGGTCCGTTGCGGGCGGACGTAGGTGCGGCTGGCGTGCGCGTTGGGGGTGCGGATGAACGCGCTGCGGCCGTTGAGCGCCCCGGAGCTGGTGCCGCCCTCGGCGGTGCGCCCGTTCAGGCCTCCCGAGCTCGTGCCGCCCTTGGCGCCGCTGGCGTGGATCGCGTCCCACTCGGCCTGCTTGAGCAGGTAGTACGCCGAGTGCTGGCCCGTGTACCGGCGCTGACCGGTCCGCTTCGGCGCGTTGAGAGCATCCTCGTAGACGTCCTGCGCCGCGTTGAGCGACGCGATCGCCCGCGCCACAGCAGCGGGAGGGGAGCCGTACCCAACCCACCGCGCGGTCCCGTCCTCGGAAAGGCGGACCATGCTCGAGCCGTCCTCCCACCGGTACCTGCCCGCCAGGCCACGCACGTTGCGGAGTTGCGACTGCCAGCGGGAGTACACGCCGCCGGCGGCCATCTCGGTGATCTGGTCGAGCGGCACGACGGCCTTGCCGAAGCGCCGCGCGGTCTCCGCGAGGATCATCTCCGCGCGGCCGCGAAGGTCGGGGCGCTCGGGGATGTACGACTCCCACTTAGAGCGGGTGTCCTCGGCCATGAGGATGCCGCGCGTGGACGTCGGGTAGATCCCGGGTCGCACGGACCCGCCGGGGCGCATCCCGCCGGCCGCCATCGGCTCTATGCCGTCGATGCCGCCCGCGGCCTTGAGGCCGACGTTGCGGTGCTGCGTGGTGACCGTGACCGTCTTCGGCTGGATCGCGTTCATCGCGGCCTGCACACCCGCCAGCGCCATCAGCGCCGCGCCCGTGTTCGCCTCGATCGTGACCGTCCGTGACGGCGGCACCTCGTAGATCTTGTTCTTGAACTGGACGACCCGGCCACCGGCAGCGGTCGACCCGAGCTCGGTGACGGTGACCCACTTGCCGTCCACCTCGGCGATGGACGAGCGGAACTGGTCGACGCGGCCCTTCGCCGCCCACGAGGACCCGGCCTCCGTGACGGTCACCGTCTTGCCGGTGGTGTCGCGGATCATCTCGTTGAAGGCCATGACGCGCGCCTTCGCGGGCGTCGCGCCGTGCTCCGTGACGCCGACGTCTTTGCCCTTGGGCAGGCCGAACAGGGTGCCGGCGAAGTCCAGGACCTTGTTCCGGGCCTCGGTCGAGCCGGTCTCCTTGACCTGTGCCCGCGCGACTTGCCCGTCGATGTCCTTGATCTTGCGCTGGATCTCTTGCATGTCCGCGGAGGCCTTCGTCGTGTCGACCTTGACCTTCGCGGCGACGTCGATGCCCTCGAGCTTGAACAGCTCGTCGGCGAGGGCCTTGGCTTCCTTCTTCGGGATGCCGAGCGCGGTCGCGTACTCCATCCACCGCTTGCGGCCCTGCGAGAGGATGCCCTGCGCCTTGTCGACGTCGCCCGTCGCGGTGAAGACGGCCGCGGCCCACTCCTGTGTGGAGTTGGCCAGGTCGTCCAGCGCCGCCTCGTTTGCGCGGCCGGCCTCCGTGGAGATGTCGAGGGTGTGCCCGTTCTCCTCGATGGACTTGCCCACGGCGTCCAGGGCCGCCTGGTACTCACGCGCGGACCCGCGCTCTCCGAGGGTCGCGTCGCCGAGGCCCTTGATGGCCTTCGTGAGCTCCTCGGCGTCCTCCGCGGCCTGGTCCATGTCGGCGCCCAGGGCGTCCACGTCGTCGCCGAGTCCGGCTGTCTCGTCGCCGGTCAGCTTCGCCTGGTTACCGGCGGCGGCCTGCGCCTCCGTGAGCAGCGGCAGCTTCGACCGAAGCTCGTCCGTCGACACGCCGGCAGCGTTCGCCTTCGCCGCGAACTGCCCGAACAGCTCCTCCGCGACGTCACCGCGGCCCTGAGACACCAACCCGGAGAGGACCGTGTCGAGCTGCGTCAGGGTCTTGTTCGACTCATCGACGGTCGTCTGCATGTCAGCGGCGCCGAACGAAATGGCCTTGAAGACGCCGTCGAACCCGCTGGACGTGGAGTCCATCCAGTCGGGGTTGAAGGCCACCCGCAGGGCGTCGTCGAAGGACGAGACGTTGTCCTGCATGTAACCCATCTCGGCAGCGTTCGCCGCGATGGAGCTGTTGAAGACGGCCACCGCGTCGTCGGCGTCCAGGACGTTCTTCGTCAGCTCCTCGACGCCGACGGCGCTGCCCTTGTCCTGCAGGAGCGACCCGACGGTGCCGACGGCCGCGGAGATCGCGAGCGTGGCAGCGAACCCGCGGGCGGCCTTCGCTGCGCCGTCCAGGCCCCGCTCGACCTTGGGGGTGAGCATCCCGATCTCGTCGAGGCGGTTGCGGAAGTCGTGGGTGGCGCCGACGGCCTTGACGGCCGCGCCACCGAGCAGCGCCACGCCGGCGGTCACGCCTGCGACGCCGGTGATGGTGGACTGGACGGGCTCGGGCAGGCTCACGAAGGCGTTGGCGAGACCGGCGACCTTCTCGGCGCCGGCCGCGAACATCGGCCCGATCACGGAGCCGGCGTCGATCGCTGCGTCCCGCATCGTGTTCTTGGCGATCTGCAGCCGCGACTCGGTGGTGGCGTACCGCTTGCCGGCCTCCTCGGCCAGGGCGGCGTTCTCCTCCCACGCGGTCGCGCCGAGCTTGAGGGACTCGGTGACCAGGTCGGACGCGCCGGCCGCGCGCAGGAGAACTTGGGCGTTCTGCGTGCCGCCGAGGCCGACCTCGTCGAGTGCCGCTGCCGCGTCGCCACCGGACTCTCCGATGCGGCCCAGGCCCGTCACGAACAGGTTGGTGGCCTCGATGGGGTCCTTGCGCCACGCGGTGGCGAACTCGGACGCGGACACGCCCGCGATCTCCGCGAAGGCGTCCAGCTCCTCGCCGCCGGAGATGACGGCGGAGTTCATCTCGAGCAGCGCGCGGGACATGGCGCCGCCGCCGAGCTCGGCCTCGATGCCGACGGACGACAGGGCGTTGGACAGAGCGAGGATGTCCGCTTCGGTCGCGCCGATCTGCTTGCCTGCGCCGGACAGCCGCAGCGCCATCGCCATGATGTCGGCCTCGGTGCTGGCGCCGTCGTTGCCGAGCGCGACCAGGGCCGCGCCCATGCGCTCGTAGCCCTGCACGCCTTCGCGGGCCGCGGTGCCCATGACGTTGGAGAACTTCGCGAGGGACGTGGCGGCTTCGTCGGCGGTCAGGTTCGTGGACTCGCCGAGCGCGACCGCGGTCTCGGTGAACCCGAGAATGTCTTCGCGGGCGACGCCGAGCTGACCGGCGGCCTCGGCGACGGCGGCGAGCTCCTCGTGGGTGGCGGGCAGCTCCTTGGCCAGCCCGCGCAGGCCTTCCTCGAGCTGGGCCATCTGCTCGGGGGTGCCGTCGGTGGTCTTGGTGACGCCCGCCCACGCGGACTCCCACCCGATCGCGGCCTTCGTCGCGAGCCCGAGCCCGCCGGCGACGACGGCCCCGCCGAGCATGGCCTTGGACGAGAGGTCGTCCCACGCGGCCCGGTTGGCGTGGATGGACGTCGTCAGCCGGTCCAGGCCACCGCCGGACCCGGACATGCCCCGCTCGGCGGCGGTGACGCCCTTGACGGCCTTCTCGTACCCGTGGACGGCTTGCTCGCCCTGCTTGAATCCGGCGACGGCCTTGCTCGCGTCGACCTCGAGGCGGGTGCGGATGACCTGCGTCACGGGCCCTCCCTTCCGGGGGTGGTTCGGTCAGGCGTGGAAGGGCGGTACGTGGATCGGGTACGTCATCGCGTGCTCGAGGACGGCGTCTGGCGTGACGTACTGGCGGTGCCCAGGAGGTGCCGCCCGGTCACCGCGGCGCTTGTCCTCCCGCTCCAGGGCCGCGCACCCTTGGCAGGTGGCGCCATGGACGTGCAGGTGGCCGGCCGCGTCCGGGTCCATCGCGTAGGTGCGGGGCGTGCCGCAGGAGGGGCACAGGTCGTCCTCGTACGCCTGCAACGCGAGGAGCAGCAGCCGGTCACGGCGCCGCCACTTCGCTCCCGGGCGCCGCTGCCCGCGCAGGACGGACAGCGGCTGCCCGATGGAGCGGGCTGCTCTCAGCTCTTGGAGGAGGTGTCTCCAGCGGGGGAGGCAGAGGGCGGCTGCGAGAAATCCGGCTCCACCCCGGCGGCGGTCGCCTCGTTGAGGGCGTCGATGATCGCCTCCCACTGCAGGGCGCCGATCTTCTCGGCCATGACGCCCCACTGCTCCAGGGTCAGCACCCGCCCGGAGGCGTCCGGGTGCACGCGGGGGTCGAGCTTGTAGACCTGCGCGCAGTGCGCGATCGCGGACTGGTTGTACTCGTCCAGCTCGCCGCTGCCGGCCTTCGCGTCGGCGGCGGCCTGCCGGCGGGTCGCGCGGGTCAGGCCCTCCACGCGCACGTAGACGAACGTGGACTTGGCCTGCTCCTCCAGGTCGGCCAGGCGGGCGCGGGCCTCCTCCAGCTCGGGGGAGGCCGTCGTGGCGGCGCGACGCTTCGCGGGACGGCCCTCGGCCTTGGCGTCGCTCTCCGCGCGCTCGAGGATGAGGATCTCGCGGAGCTGCTCCTGGATCTGCTGCCCCAGGGCACGGTTCTGGGCGACGGCAACGGTCTTGGTGGGGTTGACGACGCCCGCGATGAACGCGTCGAAGTCGAACTGGTCGAGGTCGGCGGGCTTGGGCTTGACGGCCTCGGGGGTGGTGGTGTCGGGCACGACGGATCTCCTTGGTGAGGGTGGGGCACGGGGCGGGCACGAAGGGGGCGATGCTTGGACCGGTGGCTGCCGCCGTGCCCAACGGCAGCCACCGGCGTATGAGGGGGATCAGACCGCCGCGACGATGGCCTTGTCCCGGGCGGGGGAACCGGTGGAGCGGAACTGGGCGTAGAACTCGAGCTCGCCCTCACCGCCGGGCACCAGGCCCTCCTTGATGGACAGGCGCACCGGGTACGCGGAGTAGATGTCGCCGGTGACGAGCTCCTGCTTGCCGGAGATGCCGAACCGCTCGATCAGGACGTACTCCTCGCCCTCGGTGAGCGCGGCGTAGGCGATGGACACGGCGGCGATGGGGTCCTGCGGGTCGTACACGAACCGGGTCTGGTCGAACTCGGTCTTCTTCGTGCCGGGGATGTCGTACTCGTACTCCTCGCAGGCGCGGCGGCCGGTGCCGGTGCTTTCGCTGGTGGAGCGGCCGTACCCGTCGCCCTGCAGGACGCAGGAGACGTTGACGGCGCCGACCGCGTTGACCTCGGTCGCGGTGATCGCGTCGAGGTTGGCGATGCCCGCGCGGGGCACGACGGTCAGGGACAGCTTGCCGGCGGCGGTGATGCCGGAGGGGACGTTGAGCATGGGTCAGCTCTCCTTCGTGGTGGAGGTGATGGCCGCGACCTTGTCGGCCTTGGTCGTCGCGCCGGTCAGGTCCACGCCGCGCTCGGCCGCGTAGGCGTCGAGCTCGTCGTGCGTGGACTTCTCGCTGATGACCGGCTGGCCGGCGAGGTCGGTGCGGGCCTTGCCCGGCGCGGGGTGGGAGGCGCGGGGGCGGCCGTGCTTGTCGACGACCGGCTCCCCCTCGAGCACCTTGGCGTTGATGTTGCTGGCGTGCGCGCGGGTGGCGTTGTACTCGGCCCCGGTGCTGGGGTCCTTGACGCGCACCACCTCGAGCGGGTGCTTGGTGTCGCTCATGCGTGGGCCCTCCTCAGGGCGAGATTCGGATGGGTGGGTCAGGACGCCTGGGTGGCGTACTGGATGGGCACGTACCAGCGCGGAGGGCTGGGGTCTTGGTCCAGCCGCAGCGGGCCGGGGTCGTAGTCGTCGAAGGCGGTGAAGCCCTCGTGGAGGGGCGCGGTGAGTTCGCGGCCGTCGACGGTGGTGAGGGTGAGTCCGTCGAGGAGTGGGCGTGCGCGGTCGATGCCCCATCGGGTCTTGGCGGGGGTGCCGCCGGCGACGGTGAGGATGGGCCGCCACCGGGTGAGGGTGGTGGCGGCGACGGCTCGGGTGTGGTTGCGCCCGCCAGGGGACGTCTGGAGGAACAGATAGGCGTGGGCGGTGCCGTCGGGGTCGATGCGGGCGTCGCCGACGTGGTTCTCCCACAGGTCGAGCCCGTTGTCGTTGACGCGCACTGGGGGTCCGTCGCCGGGAGCGGGGTGGCGCCACCGGGTGACGGGCGCGAGGGCGCGGACGAGTGCCTCGTGGAGGTCGCGGCTCGAGGTCACGTGATGCCTCCTCCGGCGATGCGTTCGAGGGCGGCGGTCCATCCGGGCACGTGCCGGTCGGTGGCGGGCGCGAGGAACGGCTGCGCGGCCATGCGGGAGGTGCCCTGCTCGACGTACATCGCGTAGCTGGCGGTGAATCCCACGGAGGCGGTCATGACGCCGTTGCGGCCGTCGCCGGCGTACTCGGTGCCGCCGCTGGCGCGCAGGTTGCCGGTGTCGACGGGTGCGAGGGTCTTCGCGTCCCGCTCGATCGCTGCGGCGGTCCGTCTGGTGGCTGCGGCAGCGCGGGCTCCGACGGTCGCGGACGCCAGACGCATCGCGGCCTGGTACTCGAGGACGCCGGTCGTGGTCGCCACAGTGGACCCCTCCTCAGCTGGTGGGTGGCTGCTGGTTGTGCGTGCAGACGAGGTCGCGGGTGAACCGCTCGCTGCCGTGCTGGACGTCCTCCACGACGAGGTCCAGGCCCGTCAGGTGTGGGTCGTTGGTCGCGGTGACGATCGTGACGACGTGGCCCTGCTCGAGGTCGGGGAGCGTCGCCAGGTCGGGGTCGTGGAGCTGGACGAGGTAGCGGCGGGTGGTGGACTCTTGGCCGGCCTGCTCGGCGCCCTGGTCGCCGAGGATGCGTTGCACGCGGCAGGGCCACCCGTCTTCGTCGGGGGCGGCGGGGGGCGGCAGGAGCACGAAGGGGGTGGACGGGGCGTACTGGCCGGCGTCGTCGTCCCACGCGCCGGGGGTGGCGCGGGCGGGGTCGGTGATGACGCATGCGGCGTTCATGCCGCCGGAGGCGACGGGCTGGTGGTGGCGGGACCAGCCGGTGGGCACGACACGCGTACCGGGGAAAGGGCTCACCGCGTGACTCCCTCGTAGACGTCGGGGCGGTGCCCGTCGCATCGGCACTCATCGGGGTGGTCCTCGAGGTGGTCGGTCCACGACACGTCAACCGACGTGTCGTAGTGGGCGTAGTCGTGGCCAGCGAGATCGGTGCACTGCTCACCGCGGGGACCACGCGCCGAGCACTGGCCGCGCCGGCGCATCACAGGCCCCACACGGTGTCGTTCGTGTGCTCGGGCCGGCGCCCGTCGCCCGCGATGGGCACCAGGTCGAACCCGTCGAAGGCCCCCAGGTCGGGGTCCTCGTCGCGGGCCCGGGCGCGCAGCGCGGCGGCCTGCTCGCGCAGCTCCCGCGCGACGGCCACGCCGTCGGTCTGCAGGTCCTGCGTGCGGATCTTCTTCCCGACGAGCACCTCGGACACGGCGATGGCGTCGAGGCAGCGGGCCGCGGCGAGCAGCACCGACCCGCCCTCCGCGGCCAGCGCGGCCTGCAGCTGCGAGTCGGGCAGGAGCTGGTCGGTCGGGTCGAGGTCGGCGATCAGGAAGCGGACGTCGGCGATGTCAGCCACGGCGAGGGCTCCTCTCGTGGTGGAAGGGGTTGGCGCGCAGGACACGTTCATGGCAGGGCGGAAAGGAAGCGCCCCGAACGGACCTTCACGAGTCGGTGATGTCCAGTCGGGCGGGGTCCCGTGTTGACGCGCCACCCCCGCCCCCCGACCGGTCAGGCCGAGGGGCGAGAGAAGCGGGTCACTTCGGGTCGGTGCCCTTCGTGGCGTCCTTGAGCTGCTGCTCGAGCTCCGCGATCCGCTTGTCACGCGAGACCAGGGTGGCCTCGTGCTCCTCACGCAGGGACGCCTCGACGTCGGCACGGACCTGCTCGACGTCGACCTGCTCGCCGGCCGCGGCAGCCGTCTTGGCCTTCGCCGCGCGGACGTTCGCGGCGGTCGCCTTCTTCGTGCCCTTGGGGAGGAGTCGCTCGTTCTTGAGCCACACCTCCGGGACGGACGAGATGTTGCCCGCCGCGTCGACCACGTCGACGAAGTCGGACTCGGACAGGATGACCTTGCCGTTGCTCATGGCATCCCCTCTCACGCGGGCTGGCTGGCGTAGGCGAAGCGGGGGTCTCCGCCCGCGGCACCGACGATGTGACGGACCCGCCAGTAGCAGGTGTCGTCGTCGAAGGAGCCGGAGTCGATGCCCAGGTCGCCGCCGCCGACGGACTTGCCCTGGTCGCTCTTCACCCGCACGTCCGGCTGCTCGTACCCGACGAGGAACGCCGTGTAGAAGGCCGGCCGCGGGGTGGTCGTGAGCGGCAGGACGAACCACGCCGTCCCGGGCAGGTTGTCCAGCACGGTGAGGGTGATGCCCGAGTACGGGTTGGGCCCGACCGTGGTGGTGTCGCCGGTGGTGTGGCGCACCTCGACCGCGTTGAGGATGCGCCGCGCCGTGAACTGCAGCGCCGGACCGACGACGAGCTGCAGGGCACCCGGGTAGAGCAGGTTGCCCTCGGCGTCGGTCTGCGTCGTCACGTGGACGATCGCGGCCTCGAGCGCGCTCTCGGACAGGGCGACCGATCCGAGGTTGCCGTTGCCGGCGTTGAACATGGCGGTGTTCGGGACGCCAGTGAGCGGGTTGGCGAGCGCCTCGAGGGACGCGAAGTCCTCGGTGGCGACGGCCTTGCCGGCCCACGACTCGGGGACCTTGCGCAGCTCGTTCAGCTGGTCGTTGACGCGGGCCTCGAAGGAGTACCCGAACTGCTCGCCGGTCTTGTGCACGCTGATCTCCCGCTCGGACAGGCTGTAGCCGGCCTCGGGGTAGTTGCTGTGCTCGGGGACGCGGGGCAGGACGGTGCGGGCGCCGGCCAGGTCGATGAGCTTCTTGGGGCGGAAGTCGTTGACCGTGGTGCGCGTGGAGAACTTGTCCCACTGGCGCGGCATCTGCGTGTACTGCGCGAGCATCTCGCGGTCGAGGACGTCCCCGGCGGCGGACCGGAAGAGGTCGCTGCTGGTGATGGCCTCGTTGACGGCGAAGCGCACGCGGTCGTTGCCCTGCCACGCGGCGGCGAGCAGGCGGGCGGTGTTGGCGATCTCGGCCTCGGAGACGACGCCGCGGCGGATCCCGTTGGTGAGGTCGCGCTCGGTGACGCCGAGGGAGCCGGCGAGGGCGAGGATCTGGCTGTTGCTGCTCATGGTGGGTGGCCTCCTCAGACCTGAGCCGGACGAACGACGGCGACGCCGGAGGTCCCGGCGCGCTGGCCGGTCTCGCCGACCTTGGGGACGGTGTAGCCCCACGGTGCGCCGGTTCCGGTGGTGGACAGCACCGGGGCGGTCGCGCCGGCGCGTGCGGTCAGGTAGACCGGGGTGAACGGGCCGGCGATGGCGCCGCCGACCTCGTACGTGTAGGAGCGGGCGTCGGTGACGACGGACGCGTTGCCAGCGGCGTTGCCGCCCTCGCCGATGTTGGTGGCAGCGACGCCGTTGACGGCGCCGACACGGACCGGGTCGCCGGACTTGGTGCCGGCGACGACCGGGAGGGACAGCTCGGTCGCGGGGCGCATGTACTCGTTGCGCATGGCTCAGGCCTCCTTGATGGTGCGGCCGAAGGCTGCGGCGACGGCGTCGTCCGCGGACTCCACGACCTTGCTGGTGTCGGTGTCGATGACGGTGGCGCCGAAGCCGGTGATGCGGCCGGCGCCCTGGGCGGCGGCGCGGTCGGCGACGGCGGACTCGACGGCGGTACGCAGGGCGTCCTCGTCGAGCTCGTCGGCCTGGAGTGCGTCGGCGGTGATGCCGCGACGCTCGAGCGCGTTGAGGGTGTCGTGTCCCTCGACGCTGTTGACGACGCGGTCGATGGCCTCGCGGCGCTCGAACGCGGCGACGCGGGCCTCGGCGGCCTGGGCGCGGGCGGTGGCGGTGTCGCGCTCGGACTCGAGCGTGGGCACCCGCTCGGCGTCCTGACGGAGGGCCGCGAGCTGCGACTCCTCGATCTGGGTGGTAGCCATGTTCATCTCCTCAGATTCGGTGGCTGTGGACTGTCCGGCGGGTGCCGGGACATCTGTGGGGGCGCCGTTGTCGGCGCCCACGGGCACGTAGCTGGTGGAGACGCGCACCTCGACGGGCTGACCGGTCAGGGACGCGGTGCCGTCGTCGGTGAGCTCGTAGGGCTGCTGGTAGGTGTGCATCTGCTCGTCGTCCTCGACCTCGAAGTAGACGAGGCCGGCGTCGGGGTCGAAGTCGCGGACCCACGTCCACGTTTCGTCGCCGCCGTGGGCGACCTTGACGGCGCCGTGCAGCGCGTCGCGGGTGTCGTTGGCGCGGGCCTCGCGGACCTGCGCGCGAGCGGACTCGACAGCGGCGAGGATCCGCCCGCCGCGGCCGGCGCGGGTCACGAGGTCCACGGACACGCCCTCGATGAGCTGCGTGACGATCGTGCCCTTGCGGCCCTCAGCCTCACCGACGGTCGTGTCGGCGGCGGCGCGGATGCTCATGCCGACGGACTCCATGAACACCGGGTCGGTGATGAGGTCGCGGTAGGGGCCGATGACCTTGGCTTCGGCGACGAGCGCGCCGTCGGCGTAGGTGGCGTCCTCGTCGAGGACCGCGGCGAGGTCGCGCACGGACCGCTCGGGGCGGTCGTGGCGCTCGGACTCGGAGGGGTGGTCGAAGAAGATGTGGGTGCCGGCGGGGAAGACCTGCTCGTTGGCGGCGTTCTCGAGGACCTGGGGGGAGTAGTAGCCCGAGGAGCCCCAGCCTGCGTCGATCAGTTGCAGGCTGATGCGTCCGGGGGTGGGGGACTCGGTGACGGTCAGGGTGGACGCCTCGGTGATGCGCTTGGGCATGGCGGTCGCCTCCTCGGCGTGGGATCGTGTTGGGCATGACTGTCGAAGAGGAACCCGCCCAGCGGGATGGTTGGTCGGCGCGGACCTGGCTGCTGCTGATCCTCGGGTTCTGGGTGCTGCGTGCCGTCGCAGTAGCTGCAGGCCAGGACAACGTCGGCGCCGCGTTCCTGCTGCTTGCGATCGCGTGCGCAGCGGGCCTGGTGTGGCGGCTGCTGCGTGGGCGCTGACGACCGCAACGAAGGGGCTGGCCCGGGTGAGTGCATCGAGCACGCCTGGAGGACCGTCCAAGGTGTCGCCGCCCGCGACGGTGGCTATGTCGAGCAGGAGTGTGCCCGCTGCGGAGCGCTGGTCGTGCTCGGCCCGCGCGAGCTCGGCGGGTGGGTCTAGGACGCGAGGTCCCGCACCGGGGTCGGCACGATGCTCGGCCGCCACCCGTCGGTGTCGCGGCGCTTCGCCAGATCCGCCCACCCGACCTGCCCAGAGTCCAGGAGCGCCAGACGCTGCGCGCCCATGATCTGCACGCGCTGCGACTGCGGGAGCCCGTCGAACCACACCCGCGCGTCCGGCAGGATCGGCTCGGGCTCCTCGAGGTCCGGGAAGCCCAAGTCCTTCCACGACGCTGCGACCGGGAGCCGGTCGCACCTGCCTTGCTGGTGGTCCAGGGGGCCGGCCACGGTCGGTGGGTGCTGCGTGCCGTGCATCGACAGGCAGGACGGGCACGTGCGCTGGTCGAGGGTCGCGATCCACTGCCAGCCGGTGACAACGCCCTGACCGGCGAGGCGGTCCTGCTGGGCGCGGGACGCTGCACGGTGCGCGTCGAGCAGCTCGGTACGAGCGATGACCTTCGCCCGCTGCAGCCCGCCGTCGAACGCGCCCTGCACGCGGGCCACCATCTCCCGGGCCGCGGTCTCGGGGTGGTCACCGACGGCGACGCCCTTGACGAGGGAGGAGCGCATCGCGGCGTCGGCCTGTGCGGACAGCGGCCGCGACCGCGCGACGACATCCTTCGAGGTGCGGTCCACGATCGCGCGGATCGCGTCCTTGTCGACCAGGTCGAACCCCGACGCCACCACCGCGGTCCCGCCAGCCTGCGGCGGGAACTGGCTTGCGGTCAGGCGGCGCTGCCACTCCGTGACGTCCTCGAGGAGCGCGTCCACGTCCTGCACCACCCGCACCGGCACGAGGCCCTGCAGGTCCTTGAGGAGCTCACGTGTCGCGTCGCGAGCACGCAGCGCCCGACGAGCACGGCGCACCTTCGATGCGGGCGGCCACTTCCCATCCTTGCTGGCGGCGACGAGGTCCGCGATGGCGGCCTCCCACTCAGCGGCGACCTCGTTCCACGCCCTCGACCACGCGAGGGTGAGGTCTTGGGTGACCTGGTCGACGTGCGTGCCGACACCGGTGCGCATCCCGTCGAGCAGGACGAGGGTCTCCTCGTTGATTGCCACGAAGATCAACCCTGGGGGTTGCCGGCGCCGTCATAGCCCGGGTCCTGCGCGGCCACGGCGGTACGGGAGGACGGAGGCACGAAGTTCCCGTTGTCGTCCTTGACCGCGTCGAGCTCCCCGTCGATGTCGTCGACGCCGAGCGCGACGAGCACGAGCCGCGCGATCGTCAGGGGGTCGACAACGTCGAGGCCGTCGGCGATCTCCAGGGACTCCATGACGGTCTTGACGTCGACCTTCTCCAATGACGGCCAGTCCACGGTGATGTCGTGCTGCTGGTCGCCCGCCAGGTCGATGACCTCTCGCTGGGAGCCGGGGTCACGCAGGATCGTGCCGCGAAGGGGGCCGCCGGGTGCGCGGACGGCTTCGCGGATGACGTGCCCGAGGACGGTGCGGATCAGGTCGGAGTCGACGGCGCGGCGCAGCTGCCGCTCCAGTTCGAGGGGCCGGTCGAGGGTCTCCGCGGTGGCGCGGGCACCGGTGACGCCCGGGTCGGACAGGAGCATGGTGACGGGCAGGTCGAGAGCGGCGGCGACCATCCCGGCCAGGGGCTTGCTCGAGCCGGCGTCGATGGTCGCGCCGGACTTGGACACGGCCTCGAACGTCTGGCCCTCGCCGGTGACTGCGACCTGGCCGACACCTTGCCCGTCGGTGGGGACGCTCGCGAACTTCTCGCGGACCTGCGCGGCCCCACGGCGTATCTTCGCGGTCGCACGGAACGCGACGGTCGCGAGGGCCTTGTGGAGCTTCGCCCAGTCCTGCAGGAAGTCCTTGTACCCGGCGGCCCAGGGCAGCGCGGCGAGGACGTCGGGGATGCCCCACCGGGACTCGCTCGGGCGGTTGACGGCGGTGTGGACGACGGGCTTGTCCCATTCGACGGGGTGCCCGTCGATCGTCCGGGCGCGGGTGGCTGGGCGGAAGTTCACGTCGGGGTAGTACACGGTCCGCGACTCCGTCACGGTGCTCGTGGTGCCGAGCGCGTTCTGCGTGACGCGCTTGGCCGTGTACTGCCGCTTGTACAGCCACGGCGTGGCCGCGTCCTCCGGGTCGGTGATGATGTCGGTGACCTGCGACGGGGGGATGACCCGCACCCGCACGCGTCCGGTGCGGGGGTCGGTCGGCAGCGCGTGGAACGTGTTGCCGTCGGTGTTGCGGGCGCGCTCACGTTCGGCGCAGGCCTGCACGCTGGTGAAGGTTTCCGCGTTCTCCGGGTCGTCCCAGAAGGCCTGGACGACGGCGTTGAGGTCCTGCCCGTCATCTGAGCTGGGCGCGGACACGGATGGGGATCCGAGGTACGCGATGCGCAGGTTCACGCCGCGCTTGATGAGGGGGTCGGCGGCCACGTTGATGCGGGCGACGGCGGCGACCTGCATGATCGACGCGCGGTCGATGACGTCTGTGCCGTCGCCGGCGGTGAGCTTCGCCCAGCCGCGGTCCTCGGCGGACAGGAGGCGTTGCGCGTCGAGGGCGGCCTCTTCGAGGGACTCGACGAGGTGCTCGAGTTGGGCGAGCTCGTGGCGGGGGAGGGTCACGGTGTCGGTCACGTCGCCCCCTTCGCCTGGGTGGTGCTGGTTGGATGGGGCGCATGAATGACATGACGCGCACTCACTGGCTGTTGGTCGTGCTCATCGGCGTCGTGTTGTGGATCGGCGGCCGCATGCTCGACGGTCCCGAGCAGAGCGTCGGGTTCGTCGTGTGCCTGCTCGGTGTGGTGGGCGCCCTGTTCGGACAGCCCCGCCAGCGCCGCAACTAGTACGAAGCCGCCCAAGGCAGGGCGTCGTCCTCGTCGTCGAGGAGCTCCGTCCAGTCGTGCACGTCACCGTCACCCAGGAGGGGGACGAGGAGCAGCCGGTGCACGGCCTGCGACATCCCGTCCACCGTGTCGTCGTTCGCGCCGGCCGGAAACTCCCGCGCTTCCTCCGTCAGGGTGGTGACCCACGCGGTGCCCTCGACCTTGAGCGGGTCGGGCAGGACCACGTTCTTCGACTCCACGAACGGGGTGACCGCGGCGGCGCGGGCGTACTTGGACCCTTCGGGCTCGACGGGGATGAGGCCACCGACCCGCGAGCGGAGCGCGTTCAAGATGGCGGGCCCGTTGGCCTTGTCCTCCACGAGCTTCGCGATCGCCTGCGGCCACCGCGCGGACAGGTCGAGCATCATCTGCACGGACTCGGTGAAGCCAGCCCGGCGACGGACCTGGTCAAGGAGGTACGCGTGGACGCCGCGGCGGAGCCAGACCTGACCGACGACGTAGTCGCTGGCCTTGGTGTCCTTGAACGTGAAGTCCCACGACTGCACGAGCTCGAGGTTCGGGTCGCGACCGACCTCGGGCACGATCCGGGACCCGTCCTCGCGTTCGACCCACAGCGGCAGCTCGTAGCGGGCCCACGCGTCGACGGGGAAGAGGTTGCCCTCGTCGGGCGTCGGGTTGCCTTGGTACAGCGACGCCCAGGTGCGGGAGCCGACGCGGACCTTGACCGCGGCCCACTGCGCGAGGGTGCGGCCACGGGCTGAGGCCATGAACTCGTCGAGCTCACGATCGAGGGGGTCGGTCGCAGGGTCGACGCACTGCGCGGGAATGTTCACCACGCGCCACAGGTGTCCGTCTTCGGCGGCGAGGAGCCGGCCAGCGAGGTCGTCATGATGCCAGCGGGTCAGGATGAGGACGACGGGCGCCCCGGGCGCGAGGCGAGTGGACGCGACGTCAGTCCACCAGTCCCAGGCCCGGTCGCGGTAGACCTTCGAGTCAGCCTGCTCGCGGTTGCTGATGGGATCGTCGATGACCATGAGGTCAGCGGGCCGGCCGGTGAGGCCGGAGCCGATGCCTACCGAGAGGACGCCGCCGGTGTGGCCGTCGAGGGTCCAGTCGCTGACGGCGCCGTTGTCGGGCGCGATGGTGAGGCCGAGGTCGGGGTGTTCGGTGATGCGGCGGCGGATGGCGCGGCCGTTGCGGTTGGCGAGGGACTGCGCGTAGGAGGCGGTGACGATCCGCAGGTCGGGGTTCTGGGTGAGGGCCCAGACGGGGAAGTCGCCGGCGGCGCGGGTGCTCTTGCCCTCCTGTGGGGGCATGGTGATGATGAGTCGGCCGTCGGGGGTGTCGAGGAGCCGCGCGAGCTCGGTGTCGATGAGGTCGAGCGCGGGTGTTTGGACGGTGCGGGGGTCGAGGTGTTGGGCGAGGTCGCCGGGGGTGGCCCAGGCGCGGGTGGGTGGCTCGAAGTAGCGGGCCGCGAACTCGAACGCGCTGTCGGTGGTGGTCATGGGGCCACCACCTTCGAGAAGGTCAGGGCCGGGGCTTCCTCGGCTCAGCGACCCAGAAGGCATCGATGGAGTCCCGCCGCAGCGTGATCGCGCCGCCCACCTTCTGAGTGATGACAATCCACGGCGAGGTGCGCGCCTTGGCAGGCCCGTCAATGTCGTAGGGGACGACATCCGGCCATGCGTCCAGATCGCCCATCGGGAGCGCCTGCGCTTGTTCGATGGTGAGAGCCTGCTCGCCGACAGCGATCTTGCCGCCGCAAAGGATGTGCACGTGGATGGCCATGCCTTGATCGTAGAGCGCGCCACCGATACTCGGGCATGACGAAAGCGACCCGGCCTGCACGAGGGCATGACGAATCGCTGAGCCCATTATGCACTCGCCCGCGCGGCCACGTCCACACCGGCCGCGTGGGCGAGTCGCCACTCCGCCCACGCCACCCGGAACGCCAGACACTCGACGCACTCCGTCGGGTAGCCCTGCTCGTCGATGTCCCAGTGGCGGGCCTTCGTGACCTCGTGCTCAGCGCACCACGCCACGTGCTGCCCCAGCACGTCCAGGCTGCCGTGGTCAGGTTCGCCGGTGCGGTCCCACGTCTCGCCGCAGCCGGTGCAGGTGGCGAGCTCGTCGTCGATGCGGATGCGGAGGGTGTCGGTGTCCCAGCACTGGGGGCACGGCACGCCGTGGGGGCGGTAGGCGGGGGTGTCGTGCTGGGTGAGGAGGCGCGCGGTGGCCCACCAGGAGCGGACGCGGCGGTGAGGTTCGTGGCCGAGAGCGCCGGACAGACGGGACAGGACGCCGGGGAGGGGGCCGGTGTTGTCGACGCCGTGGTCGTCGGCGAGGGCGCGTGCTTGGCGGTCGATGCGGGTGAGGGCGTCGGTGGCGCCGAGGTGGGCGGCGGGCTTGGACGCGAATCCTCCCTTGGCGGCGTCGGTGTCGGAGAGGCGGGTGGTGCCGGTGACGCCGGCGAGCTGCTCGAGGAGCGGGGGCTCGGTGACATGGTGCAGTTCCTGGCGGGTGGCGCCGGTCGGCTCCCAACGTGGGTAGAGGCGGGGGTTGCCGGTTGAGGGGATGGGTCGCATGACCGGTCGGGTGACGACGCTGGTGGTGGTGTGGGTGCGGATCAGTTCGCGGATGTGGTCGGCGGCGAGCATGGGTGGGCGGGTGGAGGTCACGGGTCAGGCTCCTTCGGTCGGGGTGGGGGTGAGGCGGTGGTGGGCGATGTGCCAGATGTCGCCGCGGCCGGTCTGCTGGCAGCGCAGGGCGGGCCCGCAGGGGCAGTCGTCGGATCGGTCGTGATCGATGGTGTCGTCGAGGGGGACGTAGTGGACGTGGTCGCCGTCGACGACGCGCGCCCACCCCGCCGTCGACGCTCGGTCGGGGTTGTTGACGTCGAAGGTCTGGGCCACCTCGGGCTCGGTCTCGATGGTGGGTGTGGGGTCGAGGTGGTCCGCGATCGCCTGGGCGCCGTCGCCGACCCACGCGAACAGGTAGCCGACGTGCTCGAGGGTGCTGGCGGTGATCTCGATGAGCCCGGCGAGCCAACGGCGGGGCGTGAGCGGCGGGCGGCCGGTCATGACGCGTCTCCTGCGAGGAGCCGCAGCTGCGCAGGCACGACCTGCGGCACGAGCTCGGCCTGCTCGGGCGTGAGGTTCAGGGCGTCGAGGATCGCGCGGATCGCGCCGGCGATCGCGGCGCCCTGGGACTCCGCGATGCGCACGCGCCGCTCGTCGATGCCGGCCTTCAACGCGGCGGCAGCGTAGGCGGCGAGCTTGTCCTGGGCTTCGGTGAGGAGCCGGTACGCGACGTGCGGGCCGGCCTCGCGGGTCTTCTTGTCGATGGGGCCCTCGGCGCCGAACCCGTCCTCGTGCTTCGTGACGCCCCACACGAGGTCGTCGTCGGTGACGTCTTCGACCCGGGCGCGCCAGTACGTGACGATCCCGGCCTGGTAGTGGACGAGCTCGAGGAGCGCGTCCGCGGGGTGGATGTCCGTGCGGGCGGCGAACCGTTGCGCGTCGGCGCGGGCCTGTGCTTCCTGCTGGCGCTCGTCGCGCTTCTTGATGGCTTGGGGTGCGCGGCCACCGTGGGTGCCGCACACGGTCATGCCGGTGACTGCGCGTTTCTTGCAGGGCCGGCCGGCGCTGGTGTGGGCGGTGCAGGCGGGGTGTTCTTGGCCGCAGCGGGCGCATGGGGTGGGGGTGGTCATGGGGTTGGCCTCTCTGGTTCGCGGGGGAGGTGGCCGGGGTCGTAGTCGTGTGGGCAGGTGCGGTGCCACCTGGCGTGGTCGCGGATCCGTTGGCGCCGGTCGGCTTTGGTGATGTGGGGCATGGCGTTGAGGACGGCGAGCTCGCGGTCGAGGCGATCGCAGGCGGGGCGCTTCACGACCGCTCACCGCTGAGGCGTTCCCGCAGGGTGTCGACGGCGTCGTCGGAGCGCTGCTCGGGGGTGCGGGGGTCGGGCTCCCACGGGCCGACGAGGCGGCGGGTGCGCGTGAAGACTTGGGGCACGTCCTCCGGCTCGTGGCCGGGAGGCAGTGCGTGGTCCCGGCCACGGTCGTCGCGGAACCCGCGCTCCTCGGTGAACCCTGCCAGCGTCTCGGCCCGCACCTCGGCGTCCCGGGCGCGGATGAGGTCGCTGGCTCGCTCGGGGGAGTGCACGCTGAAGTCGGTAATGAGGGCGGCGAACTCCTCAGACGTCTGCATCGGACACGCCCCCTTCGCGGAGGGTGCCGCCCTTGCCCTCAATCGACCAGTACGTCCGGCACGCGGCGCACGCGAGGTCTCCATCGGCATCGACCTCGATGAGCCCGATGCCGTCCTCGCAGACGGAGCAGTTGGCGCGCGGGACCCAGTCGACGTCGATGTCGAGGGCTCGGCCGGGCTCGTGCTGCGCGGCGTGGTCGCGGACGATGAGGTCGCTCGGGTAGCCATCGGGCAGCCACGTCATGACCCAGTAGTCGCACCGGGTGCACGAGGCCTTGACGCTTCGGCCCGCGTGCGAGTGTTCCGTCGCCTCGGTGGGCTTCTCCTCGAAGGTGAAGGCCTCGGCGGCGCGGTCGGTGTGGTTCATGGGTGGGTCGTCCTGGCTGGTGTCGATGGGTGCCGCCGGGGTCGTGGCGGCGGCCGCGTCGGGGCACCAAGGGCAGATGGTGGGGTCGTGGAAGGGGTCGGTGGGGCGTTTCGGCATTTCGCTCTCGCTTTCTCAGAATGGCGGCTGGTCGGGGAATTCGATGTGGATTCTTTTGGCGGGGAATAGCGGATTGATTTCGGGTGGGGCATTACCGCATTGGTGTTGTGCGTGGACGCGCTCGTTGTTTGCGTCGCGGTGGGTGATGCGGCGCTTGTCGCGGTGGACCATTTCTCCCCAGGGCAGGAGGGTGTAGGTCGCGCCGCCGGCTAGGAGGACGTGCAGCTCGCCGAGGGGTGTGGTGGGTGTGGGTTCGACGGCGACCTCGAAGCCGAGGTCGGTGATCGCGGCGATGACGGCGCGCCCGCAGTGAAGGCAGTGGCGGGGCTTGGGGGTGCGGGTGACGTTCTGCTCGGTCATCACGCCGTCGTTGATGAGGTGCTCGCGCACCCGCTGCCAGGGGGCGGTCACGGGTCGACCTCCCCGGTGTGGAGGTTGACGCGGACGCGTTGGCCGGCGACGACCCGCTCGGCGGTAAGCGGTGAGTGGGGGCCCGGGACCTTACTGTTCTCGGCTGGCTCGTCGGACTGGTCGGTGAGGTCCTGGGACGACGGGACTACGTCCCGGTCGGGGACCCCAGGGACCCCACCCGATTCCACCGGGGTCCCGGACCCCACTTGGACCCCACCGGGACCCCACTTGTCGGTGGGGGGTGGAAGGAGCTCGTTGAAGGGGGTAGCGACGCTGTGGAGGGACTTGTTGTTGGGTCCCTTGGTGACGTCGATCCAGCCCTCTTCGACGAGGAGCCGCAGCGCGGTCTTGACGTGCATGGCCTTGCCGGTGACGGCCTCGAGGATCTCGTTGCGTCCCGAGTCGGGGTGATCCTGCAGCCATGCACTGACTCGGCTCATGTAGACGGTGGGGCGGAACGCGGCGGGGGTGGCGGGGTTCTGCGGGTCGAACCCGTCGGGAGCGTCGAGCTTGGCCAGCACGGCCCCGTCACCGGCGTGGGTGAGGGTGAAGTCACCGAACCAATGGGTGGTCTTCCCGGGTGCGCTAATGCCGCGTACGTCACCTTGGCGGTCCTTATCCACGTGAATGCGGAGTTTGCCGTCTTGGCCTTTGCCGAAGGGTTTGATCGCGTCCACGCGCAGGGTGCAGCCGGTGGTCATTGCTCGCTTTGCCTGGGCGCCGATTCCGCCTTTGGCGGTGGATTCCGTGTCCTTGGCGACGTGGTCGACGTAGACGACGGTCGCGTCGTCGCGGGCCAGGGGCTTGACGATCTGCTGCATGAACGCCGTGGCGTCCTTGTTGGAGTTGAGGTCCCAGCCCTGGATGGTCATGGCGGCGTTGAACCCGTCGAGGACGACGAGGTGGGGGGCGTGCTGCTGGAGGTGCTCGCGCAGGTCTTGCCCGGTGGGCAGGAGCGGGTGGAAGGGCTCGTCGGGGCCGATGTACGCGAGGCCGGCGAGGAGCTGCTCGGGGGTGACGCCGAGGGCGAGGAGTCGGCCGACGATGCCCCGCTCGGAGTCCTCGAAGTCGAGGTAGGTGACGTGCTGCCCGGCAGTGAGGGCTTGGTGGACGGCGTGGAGCGCGACCCAGGTCTTGCCGGACTCGGAGGGGCCGATGAGGCCGTTGACGCGGCCGGCGTAGAACGCGGCGTGCCCGTCGCTGCGGTGCAGGTGGGTGGGGGGCGGTTCGGGGTCGGTGTCGCCGAGGGCGGTGGCGAGGGTGCGGGGCCACCAGGTGGTCCGCTCCGCCTCGAGGTCGTCAGTGCTGGCAGCGTCTGTCGGCGCCGGGGTGGGGGCAGGGTCGGTGGACGTGCCCACGGCCGTCACAGCTGCTGCAGGGCCGCTCGCCGTCGTAGTCGACGACGATGCCGGAGCCGACGCAGTAGGCGCAGGTGTTGAGGACGTGCTCGTCGTTGGGGCAGGAGGCGGGGTGGTCGCCGTAGGGCCGGGCGGTGGGCATGGTCGCTCCTGGTCTGGTCGGGTGCCGGGCGGGATGAGTCCGGCGAAGGGGTCGGTGCACGGGTCGGGCTGGGCCTGCGGGTGCGCGGCGGCGGCCAGGTCCACCGCGCCGAGGATCATCCGGTCCCATTCCTCCTCCGCGACGCCCGGCCCGCGATCGCCCGCGGTGGCCGCGACGAACGTGGCGCCGAGCTGCTGCAGCGCGAGGGTGACGCCGGGGTGCCCGTCGCCGGCGAGCCACACGAGGCGGTTGGTCGCGGCGAGGGCCGCGTCGTGGCGGCTGGCGCCGGTCGTCAGGTCGCTCATGGCGCGGGCGAGGGCGTCTTGGACGCGCCGGCAGGTGGGGCCGGCGCCGCGGGCGGTCAGCCACGCGCTGGAGGTGTGCTGGTCGAGGCCGGCGCGGGCCTGTTCGGTCGCTTCGCCGCGGGTGAAGTGCTCGATCCATGCGTCGGGGAGGTCGGGCAGGTCGTTGGGGTTGGGGATGCCGTCGAGGCTGGTGGCGCCGTCGGGGGTGATCCACCGGTAGGTGCCGCCGGTGTCGGGGTGAATGGACGGCCAGGCGACGGTGTAGCGGTGGGCGTGGCGGATGGTTTCGATGCCGGGCCCGAGCACGCCGGGCCACAGCAGCCCGGTGGGGATGCGGTAGAGGCGGATGCCGGAGGTGCCGTCGTCGCGGGAGGTGGAGCGCCACGTCGCGGGGAGGGGCCCGAGCTGCGCCTCGAGCTGGGCGAGCATGAGGCCGCCGGGCTTGGGGTCGTAGGCGTCGACGTCGACGCCGAGCACGTCCGGGGGCAGGCGCAGGGCGACGTTGCCGTCGGGGTGGTCTTCGGTCCACGCCCACACGTCGGCGCCGGACGGCCACGCGCCGTCGCGGCCGGTCCAGCCCTTCGGGACGGGGCCCTTGGCGTGGGCGGGCAGGGGCAGGGGGGACCAGCCGGCGGCGTGGTAGCGCAGCGCCGCCGCGGCGTAGGGGCCGGGCTGCGGGTCGCGCTGGGGGGTGGTCACGCTGGTCACTCCTGGTCCTTGTCGTGCTCGGGGATGGGCGGGTCGTCGTGGCAGGGGCAGGTGCAGGGCCAGCCGTCGCAGTCGGGGAGGCACTGCAGCGCGTGTCTCATGCAGCGCTCCTGCGGCCTCGATCACGCACGCGGGGCGGTAGTCCGTCGCGGGTGGGCTGGTCGTGGCCTTGGGCGATGGCGTTGCGGTGGAACGCGGCGCGCAGCTGGCCGGCGAGGTTGGTGTCGAGGCGTTTGAGGGCTGTGTCGACGTTGGCGCGGTTGACGCGGAGCCTGTCGGCGGTCTGCTGGATGGTCAGGCCCCAGTCGATGGCGCAGTCGCGGAGGGCGTCGGCGTTGGTGGCGCCGGTGCCGCGGCCGGACATGCGGTCGCGTGCGTCGCGGTCGTCGCGGAAGGGGGTCGCGGTGGGGTCGTCGATGGTCTCGTCGTCCCACGCCAGCGGCGGGACCCATCCCATCCGGTCCGCGTAGGCGCGTGCCCGCGTGGGCACGGATCCGTGCCGACCCGACGGGGGCGCGGGGGTGTCCCACAGAGCGTCGTACAGGTCGCGGGCGCGGGTGGCGGTGGCGACGGTGACTTCGCGGTGGCCGTGGATGGTGGCGCCGATGTTCGACGGGCGGATGTCCAGGCGCCGGGCGAGCTCGCCCATGGACCAGCCGATGGCGACGAGTGCTTGGAGGCGGCGTCGGGTGCCGGTGCCGTCGATGATGCGTCCGGGCGCGAGGTCGAGGGTGACGGCGAGGATCGCGTCGCGGGTCTTGGGCATGACGCGTTTGGTGGGGGCGAGGCCACGGGTGGGGTCGCCGTAGATGAGCTTCCACACGACGGAGCGTTCGAGGCCGGCGGCGTCGGCGACGCGCTTCCAGCCCATGCCTTGGGCCTGCAGCTGCTGGACGTGGGCGCGCACGGGGGCGGCGTCGATGTAGGCGTCGCGGCCGTAGGCGCGGTCCTTGGCGCGGCGTCGTTCGTAGGTGCTGGCGGCGTCGCGGCAGGAGCGGCACCTGCAGCGGTCGATGACGTAGGCGTTGCGGTCGCCGTGCTGGTGGCGGGGCTGTCCGTGCTCGTCGAGGTGGGTGCAGTCGCGGGCGGGGCCGGATGCTGCCTTGCGTGCTGCGACGCGTGCGGCGCGGTCTTGGCGTGCGCGGTGGGCGTCGCAGGAGTGGCGGCGGAGGGCGTAGGCGGCCTTGGCGGGGCTGGTGTAGGTGCCGGTCCACCCGCAGTCGCATTCGGCGCGGTGTCGGGTGCTCATGCTCGGGCGTCCTCTCCGGCGGTGATGGCGTCGTGGGCGCGCTGGTATAGGCGGCGCGCGGGGACGACGGGTGCGGTGATGTGGGGGGTGGTGCCGCAGGCGGGGCAGCGGTGTGCGCGGTCGTGGCGGTTGATGCAGGTCGGGCAGGTGGCGACGTCGACGCGGAGTGTGTCGCCGTGGGTGAGGTTCGCGGCGAGGCATGTGGGGGAGCACCACCAGGTGGAGCCGGCGATGCCGGCGACTTTGACGTTGAGCCAGCCCTTGCGGGGGTGGCCGGGGCCGTCCTGGGGGCGGCCGCACTTCTCGGGGAGGGCGCAGGCGTGGGGGCTCATGCCACGACCTCGATCCGGTCGCCTGCCTGGTAGGGGCAGGGCAGGAGCTCGTCGAGGGTGTGGCCGGTGATGATGCCGAGTTCGTCGATGGTGACGACGCCGTACAGCGACCCGCCGGTGGTGCCTGCGGGTGCACCGGCGGGTGCGGGAGCGATACCGAGCACGACGATGGTTTCGCCGGTGGAGGGGACGGCGTCGACCATGCGGGCGGGGACGGTCGCGCCGCCGGGGAGGGCGAGGGTGTCGCCCTCGTGTGGGGTGGGGGTGAACAGCGCGAGGGTCATGCCGCCACCCCGGCTGGTCGGGCCACCTTGGCGAGGGCGTCGAGGTGGGTCTTGGGCAGGTCGTCGATGGGGTGCCCGGCGAGGTGGGCGCCGATCGCGGCGAGCACGAGCGCGTCCGCTTGGTTGTTGTCGCGGACGTCGACGTGTGGGTAGCGCTTGGCGACGGCGAGGAGGACTTCGTCCTTGCCGGCGTTGCCGCGGCCGGTGGCGTACTTCGCGCGGGTCGTCGGGGGGATGGTGGTGGTTTCGATGCGCGCTTCGGCGAGGCGGCTGACGAGGAGCCACCAGAGCCCGGCGCGGTCCCAGGTGCCGGCGTTGTTGCGAGAGAAGGCGGGCGCTTCGATGACGGCAAGGTCGCTCTTGTGCTCGACGGCCTTGTAGATGACGGTCTCGACGATGGTGAGGATCCGCTCGAGGCGCTCGTCGGTGCTGGCGGTGACCTTCCCGGTGCTGGTCAGGGTCTCGGTGGGGATGACGAGGTGGTCGTCGGTGTCGAGCAGCGCGAGGCCAGTGCCGGTCAGGGACGGGTCGATGCCGATGATCATGGTCATGCCGTCATCTCGCGGACGACGGCGATCCCGAGCTTCGCGGCGAGGGACTTGGCGGCGCGGCGGGCGTTGGAGCGCGATGCGTAGTTCTCGGAGTGCATGACGGTCTCGCCGTTGCGGCCGACCAGGCGCAGGAAGTGAGGATGGAAGGCGCAGGTGGAGGGCTGGACGGTGACGGTGCCGTCGCCGTTGTCGACCTCCCGGGCCGCACTTGGCGCGAGCTCGAGGCGCAGCCCGTGCCGGTCGCCGCCCCCGGGAGGGTTCCACCCGGCGGCGACGAGTGCAGCGCGCACGGCCTCCGGCACGTTCACGGTGACCGTTGCGTCGCCGTCGAAGGTGAACTCGTCGGCGGCGATGCGGACGCGGAGGCTGGCGGGGGCGCCTGGGTCGGGCACGTGGATCGAGAAGCCGGCCTCCATCGCGTGGGTGACATCGACGCCGTCGATGGTCAGCACGGGGACGCCCCCCGCCTCGGGGTTGTGGTAGTAGCTGACGTGGCTGGTCGGGGTGCTCATCGGGGTCCTCCGGGGTGGCGTTCGTGGATGGTGAGGGTGTCGGCGTCGTGGTGGGCCTTGACGCCCGTCTCGAGCTCGACGGCGTGGACGATGCCGCGGGTGACGGTGGCGACGCGCCAGAGGCGCCCGGCGGGAGAGCGGACGATGTCGCCGGGCTGCAGGCCGGTGGCGGGGATCTCGTGGCGGGTCACTGGGATGCCTTCCACGCGTCGTGCATCGCCTTCGCTTCGGCGCCGTGGCCGCACGGCAGGCCTTCGAAGGTGACGACGTCGTCGGGGGCGTCGGCGATGCAGCAGTGGCCCTCGTGGAGGGTGGTGGGCCCGGACCAGCACGCGCAGGGACGGTCGGTGCGGGTCTTGCCGACGGAGCGGGCGATGTCGTGCAGCGCGTTGACCATGCGTTTGGCGCTCACTGGAGGATCCCGAGGGCGCGCGCCGCGACGCCGACGATCGCGAGGAAGGTCGTGGCTGCTGCCATCCCCGCGGCCGTGGCGACCGCGCCAGCGACGAGCGTGCGCGTGGTGCTCTTCGGCTCGGCTTCGACGCTGGGCGGTGTGGGGTGGTGCATCTCGGTCGTCTCCTTCGGTAGGTGGATGGGTGGTGTGCCCCGGACCCGGGGCGGGTGTCGTGTCCTGCACCGTCGTGGGGTCCGGGTGCTCGAGGGGGTGTTCCTGGCTGGGCCGCGCCCCCACCACGCGTGGTGATGGGGGACGGTCCGGTCAGGCCCCCGGCTGCTGCTGGCTGGCCATGTATTGCTGGAAGGCGGCGAGCTGTTCGGGGGTGGGGTTGGCCGTGCCCGCGGGTGCGGGCGCCGGGGTGGGCTGGGCGACGGGGGCCGGCACGGCGGCGGGCGCCGGCTGCTGGACCGGCTGTGCGACCGGCGCAGCCGCAGCCACGGGGGCCGGGGCCGTTCCGAGGAAGTCGCCCGCCTGGGCGGCGTGGTCCGGCGCCACGTAGGTGGCCGTGTAGAGCTTCCGGTCGCTGAAGCCCCGGGTCGCCGACGGCTCCGTGCCGTCGTGGGTGACGGTCAGCGTGCCGCCCTGCTCGAGGCTCTTCGCGCCGGAGGACCGCACGGCCGTGGCGACGGCGTCGTGCAGGGACCGGGACCCGGTCTTCTTGCTGCCCTTGACGTAGACGGCGCGGATGCCGTCGTCGTCCTGGTCCTCGCGGTGTGAAGTCTGCAACTTCACGACGAGCTGCATGATCGGGTTGCCGTCGTCCCACGTGCGCGGGTTGCCGGCGAGGTCCGTCTGCTGGCGGACCTCGGTGGACACGACGGTCCCGGTGATGGAGTCGCCGATGTTCTCGAACGACGCGGACTTGCCGCCGCCACCGAGGAGGAAGGCGTCTGCGGACTGAGGTGCTGCGGTCATGATGGAACTCCTGAACTGGTTGGTTAGACGCCGAGGAAGTCGGCGGCTGTGACCTCGGCCGCGGGTGCAGTCGAGGAGTCGTTGGGCCACGCGGTGGGGCGTGGGGTTGCTCGTCCGGTTCGGCTGCGGCAGGTGCGGCAGCGCCGCCGACCGTCAGGGCG
The DNA here is from genome assembly GCF_039636765.1 of Janibacter terrae. Lineage (NCBI taxonomy): Bacteria > Bacillati > Actinomycetota > Actinomycetes > Micrococcales > Intrasporangiaceae > Janibacter > Janibacter terrae. The sequence continues at coordinate 2,510,452 of NZ_CP144167.1, read as the reverse complement.
AAGGACGGTGTTGTCGGCTGTGAACTCGTGGCCATGGGCGCAGTGGGTGATGGCCGCTCCGGCTCGACGGAGGTTGACGAGGCTGGTCACGGGCTCGAGGTGCCACGGATTCACGCACGCAGGCGTGCGGCACAAGTGGTCGAGTTCGAGCCCAGCGGGGATCTCGCAGCGGAGGTGCTCGTAGGCAAAGCGGTGGGCGGCGACGTACACCCCGACGCGCAGGAAGAACCGTCCGTAGCCGCCGCCGTTCTTGGCGCCTTGCCACATCCAGCACGTGTCGATGTCACGGCCGGTGACCTTGGTCCAGAAGCGCTGCACCGGCGGGGTGACCCCCGAGCCTTTTGGGCGTGCCATCACGGCACCCCCAGGAAGTCGGCCGCTGAGGGTGGCGTGCTGGGGGTGAGCTGCTCGCCCGACCAGCTTGTGCACGTGAACTCCGTGCCGGTGTGCGGCGGCATCTGGGCGAGGACCGCGTCGACGCCGAGGGCGTCCACGCCGGCAGCGATTGCGTTGGCGCGGGCCAGTGCGGCCAGGGCGATCTGCTCGTCGTAGGGCTCGGTCCAGTACCGGCCGGCGTCGATCGTCAGCGCGTTGCGCGGGAGGAACCAGATCGCTACGTGTGCGACGGGGAACCCAGCGGCGGCCAGCCCGCGGCCGTACATGTGGACCTGGTTGCGGTACGTGACGGTCGGGCCGGTCTTGACCTTCTTCAACGTGGTGGCGCCGACGATCTTGTAGTCGACGACGGTCCCGGTGTGGGTGTCGAACAGGTCGGTGTGGCCGGTGACGGGCCGCCCGCGCAGCTGCCCGACGGTGACTGTCGCTTCGGGCAGGTACCGGTCGGTGCCGGTGCGCATGAGGTGCTGCAGCACGGTCGTCTCGAGCCAGTCGTGGACGGCGTTCCCGATCGTGGGGAGCCACGGCAGGCCGTTCTCTCGGCGCAGGTGCCCGGCGAGCATGTGCGCGAGGCACCGGTCGCAGCCGACGCCGAGCTCGGAGGGGCCGAGGTCGGTCTGCAGGGTGCGGGGGTCGTGGTTCACGGCGTGCTCGACGACGGCCCGCAGGTCGGCGTGGGTGTCCATCACGCCAGCCCGATCCGGGGCTCGCCGGCGACGAGGTACCGCTCGATCTGCGCCTCGTCGAGGTGCGCCCGCACGAGCTTGGTGTCCGGCGCGAGCTTGTACAGGAACGGGAACGCCTCGGAGGGGTAGTCCCGCGCGACGGCCTTGGCGTCGAGGGTGTGGGCGATGGACACGCGCACGGTCTCGCGGCCGGCGGCGTAGGTGCCCGGCCCCTCGTTGGCGAGCAGGGCCCGCATCTCGGCCTTGATCTCGTCGGCGCGCTGCTTGGCCTTCTTCTCGTCGGCCTGGGCGTTGGCGAGGTCCTCGGCCAGGGGCGCGAGGAGCTCCTCGAGGGTGGCGGGGGTTGCGGTGTGGTCGGTGGTGGTCATCGGTTCTCAGTCCTTGTCGTCGTCGGTGTCGTCGGAGGTGGTGGGGTCGTTGAGCCAGCCGTGGCGTTCAGCGATCACGGCGTAGGCCACGAGGAGCGCCGCGGCGAGGGCCGCCCAGATCTGCACGGGGTCCATCACGCGGCCTCTCCGGGCAGCGGGAGCGGGGTCCAGTGCTCGCACGCCTCGCAGCAGCGGGCCGGGGGGCCGTCGCACTCGCCCTGGTGTCGGCCGCAGGAGCGGCACGGGATCTCGGGGTCGTAGGTCTCGGGGTCGAAGTACGCGTCCACGTCACGCCTCCTTGGCCTGGCACCCGGACCAGCCGCACGTCTGGCCGGCGGGGTGGGTGTGGTGGAAGGCGAGAGCGACGGCGCCCATGAACGCGTAGGCGACGACGACGACGAGCGCGGCCATGTCACTTCCCGCCCTTCGGGGCGTCGCAGCCGAGGAGGACGATGAACCGGCCCCGCCCGTCGAGGGCGTCGTTGAGGCCGGCCTCCCGGACGGCCGCGCCGTAGGGCAGGCCGTCGAGGGGGTGGACGGGCACGACGAGGAACGTGTCGTCGAGCTCCGCGGCGCTGGGGGCCACGCAGGTCCAGTCGCGCTGGTCGGCGTAGGCGCGGGCGAGGTCCATGGGGGACGGGTCCCGGTCCTCGTCGGCCAGGAGCGTTACCCGGGTGGTGTCGAGGACGGCGCCCTCGTTGACCCACGTGTCGGGCCGGTCCGGGCCGTGCGTCACGGCGGCGGTGGGGGCGTGGGCTGCAGCGGGTGAGCAGGCGAGGAGCGCGGCGACCGCGAGGGTGAGGGTGGCGCGGGTGCGGTTGGCGGGTCGCATGTCAGACCCCGTCCGCGTGGGGGCCGCAGTATGACCCGGCGTCGGCGTAGCTCGTGCAGGTCCCGACGATGCAGATCTCCGGTTCGCTGGCGGCGGACTCGAGGTCTTCGAGGAGCTGCTCGGCCTGGGGGAGGGTGAGTTCCCACGCGGTGGTGGCGTGCGCGGCCAGGGCGCCCGCGATGCGGTCCATGACGCGGTGGTGGGTCTCGACGGTCTCGGCGCTCGCGTGGGGGCGGCGGATCATCGTCTGCAGGCGGGCGAGGAGGACGAGGTCGGCCATGTGGCGGCGGGTGAGGTCGCGGGCGAGTTGCCGTGCGGCGTCGTCGGTGAGGCGGACGGTGACGAGGTGGATGTCGTCGCGGGTGATGGTCTGCTCGATGGTGAAGGGCGCGTTGAGGGTGACGCGGTCTTCGGGGTTGACGTCCGAGCGGGGGGAGCCGTGGGGGGAAGTCCGGCTGCTACCCCCGCTCGTCGTCCCGGCCTCCACGGTGGCCAGCGGGGGAGCGGTAGCTGCCGTGGAGGAGGTCTGGTGGGTGCGGCAGGCGATCTTCACGCCGTCGCAGGTGGGGCAGTCGAGTCCGTTGTGGCGGATGTCGTGGCAGTTGGTCAGGTCGTGGACACGGTTGGCGCGCTCGTCGACGAGCAAGCACTCGGTGGTGTCGGCGCCCTGGGCCTTCATCGGGCCACCGCCACGACGGCGAGGCTGGACAGGGGCACCCGGGCGGTGCGCGGCCGCGTGTTGAAGCGGTCCGGCGGGAAGATCACGTCCACGTGGGGGACCCCGTGGAGGATGCAGAAGCCCTCGACGGACGAGACGCGTTCCGTGGGCTCGCCGCCGATCGGGTCCTTGGCGAATGCCGAGTTCGTGGTGATGGTGGTGCTCATCTGAGACACTTCCTTTGGTTCGTGAGACCCGGTTCTGACTTGGCGGTTGGGCCGGGTCTCCGGCTGTTCTGGGTGGGTCAGGCGGAGCGGCGGAGGTCGAGCCACCGCTCGAGGCGTTGGAGGTCGTAGCGCCACTTCGGGCGCTGGTCGGTGCCGAGGTTCACGGCGAAGGCCTTGTACTCACCGCGGCGGGTGTTCCTGCGGACCGTGGTGAGGGACTCAGCCAGGACCTCCGCGAGCTCGTCCGCGGTCGCCAGTGGCTTCCGGGCGCTCATCAGGACGCCCTCCGCATCTGCTGGTTGTCGATCGACCCGCTGCTGGGGGACACGCGGACCTCGAAAAGGACCGTCGTGGGGACCCCGAGGGCCTCCGCGATCTTGTCGCCGAGCTCCGTGGTGCAGGAGGAGCGTCGGCCGGAGAGGAGGTGGGAGATGAATCCCTTGGAGCAGCCGGCGTAGCGGGCCAGTCGCGCCAGGCTGAACTGGTCCTGCTCCATGAGTGCGCGGAGGGTGTCCGCGCTCTTGAGCTTCATGTAGGCCCCCTTCGGCCATCGGTTTCTGCGTGTCATCACTGTCCCTTGCTAGACGGTTATCTGTCAAGTAGTACGGGACGATCATGCGTCTACTGCTAGACGGTTGTCAAGCAAATGACAGCGATGTGGTTCCTTAGGGCCTGTAAACACGCGGGATTTGTGCCGACGAACTAGTAGACGCGGGACTACTGTCGGCGTGTCATGTGGTGGTAGACGGAAGGTTGGCGGGCGTGGTTGAGGATCGGCAGTCCAGGACGGACAGTTCTGGCGTGCCCACAATCAGCGAGCTCATCGAGCGACAACGCCGCGACTCCGGCCTCTCCTACCGGGAGATGGCCGAGCGCGCGGCGCGTGCTGGCCTGCACATCAAGTTCCAGACCATCGCGAACCTCGCGACCACCCCGCCCAAGGAGTGGCCGAAGAGGGCCGAGACGATCCAAGCGCTCGCGGAGGGACTCGACGTCCCCGAGCGGCTCGTGGTTCTCGCGTTCGCGTGCTCGTTCGGTCTGGACGTCCAGCGTGATGAGTCGACGCTCGGACTGATGTTGCCGGCCGGGACTCGTCATCTCGATGAGGGCGTTCAGAGGGCAGTCGCCGCGATGGTGCGGTCGATCGTCGATGCTCGAGAGGACGTGGGGAACGATGACCGTTCCGCCGCCACCACACAGGCCCCGGGGAGCGGGGCCCCAACGAAGGACCAACTCGCAGAGCTGCGGCGCCGGCAGGAGGACGCCGACGGGGAGTCCGTCGAGCACATCACGCAGCAGGCCGCTGAGCGAGACGACGACGCGTAGTGCTGCTCGCCTACATCGACGAGACCGCCCCGAAGTCAGGGGGCAACTACTACGTCGTCGGGATGATCGTCGGTGATGACGGGGCGACCCAGCTATCAGACGCCCTGGACGCGCTGATGATCGCCAAGTCCTGGAAGCACATCGAGCTGTCCCCCCGGGCCGAGCTCCACGGCCATGAGCTCATGCAGGGAAAGGGCGACTGGAAGTCGCTGCGGACCGAAGTGCGGGCGAGGATCGAGGTCTACAGGGAGGCGCTCGCGGCCATAGCGGAGCACATCGAAGGCTTCTACGTCCGTGGGCTCAACCGTGAACGCTTCGAGGCGCGCTACGAGGGCCGCGGGTTCGACGAGCACACGGCGGTCATGGCGTTCCTCTTCGAAGAGCTGGACGAGCACTGCCTGTCGCGCGGGGAGAAGATGCTCTGCATCGCAGACGAGTGTGGCCGCGAGGCGGCGGTGCGGGCCGATCTTCGGAAGTTCAGGACGACAGGGACCTGGGGCTGGAGGAGTCGCAAGATCACGAGCATCGTCGACACCGTCCACTTCGCGGCGTCGAAGGACTCCCGACTGATCCAAGCTGTGGACCTCGTCGCCTTCATCTACCTGCGCCATCACGATCACGTCAGCACGCCCCAATCTGCGGCGGCCACCGCAGACCTCTGGTCGGTCATCGCTCACCGCCACCTTGCTGCGAAACCAGTTTGGCTCCCCTGAGACGCACAGCACCCCCGGTAGCCAAGAAGGCTTCCGGGGGTGAGGCTGGACGATCGGGAGTGGGCACCCTCACGTGTTGACGACTATAGGAGCGATCACCGACACTCGGCAACCTTCGGCGTGTCACCTTCCAGGGCGCTGTCACCGCTGGGTGCCAGCATCCCGCTCATGCACTTCCCACATCCGTGGCGTCGCCTCCGGGACTTGACGCACGTCGTCGTCTCTTGGCGTGACGACCTGCCCGAGCCGATGCTCGGTGCGAGTGAGGGCGACCGCATCTGGATCCGGGCCGACCTCCTGCAGGTCGAGCGCCGGTGCGTCCTCGCGCACGAGCTCGAGCATCACGACCGCGGCCACGAAGGATGTCAGCCGGAGCCGGTCGAGGCCGCGGTGCGCGCCGCGGCCGCGCGGTGGCTCCTGCCCGACCCTCACGGTTTGGCGGACGCCCTTGTCTGGGCCCGCGGCGATATCGAGGCTGCAGCGGACGAGCTCTTCGTCACTCCGCGGGTGCTGCGGCACCGACTGGATGCTCGGCATCTACACCCGGCAGAGCGGGCCATCATCGTGCGCCGGATCAACGAGCTGGAGGTAGGCGCATGAGCGAGCTCGAGGAGCAGCTGCTCGAGGTGTGGCGGCGGTGGCCGCACGATCACGAGCGGGATTGGCGGGTGAACGCCTACCGGGAGGTGGGCTTGTCGGAGACGCGGGCGGTGCAGGTCGTGAACCGTCTCCTGTCGGAGCCGGCGGCCTATCAGTACGATCCGGTGACCGTCGCAAGGCTGCGGCGGCTCAGGGACTCGAGGGTGAGGCGGGCAGCATGAAGCGTGTCAGGGGAGTGGCCGTGACTGCGGCATTGGTGGGGGCCGCGCTGGGGTTGGGCGGGTGCGGCATCGCGCCGAGCACGCCGACGGAGACGAGCACCTCGACGAGCAGCACCTCGACGAGCAGCACCACGACGCAAGCGGCCATGCAGCGGGTGCAGCTCGCGGCCAACGCGTGCATGCGCGGGCACATCACTACAGACGAAGGGACCTCCCTGACCCTCGACACCAAGGGGAACGACGAAGGAAACGGCAAGGTGCACGACGAGATCGAAGATGTCTCATGCATGTTGACGGAGCTCGACGCGCCGGAGTACATCGCCCAGCACATCAACAGCACCCGAGCCCTCGATGGGCAACAGACCGACGAGTGGGACGACATCGAGGCGCGCTGGACCTACCACCCGGACGACGGCCTGCAGATCACGTTCATCGACAGGGCGTGACCCGTGGGGCACGTCGTAGATCGGTGGACCGTCCCCAACCCTGACGGTGGACGCCGGCTCAAGGGCCCGCGCCACGGCCGAGGCAAGCGGTGGCTCGCGCGGTGGGTCGAGCCCGACGGCCGCGAACGCTCCCAGGCCTGCGCGTCGAAGGACGAAGCGCTGGCAGTGCTCGCGAAGGTCGACACCGACAAGCGCGCCGGCACCTACGTCACCCCATCCACGGTCACCTTCCGCGAGTACGCGGAGGCGTGGCGGCGGCGGCAGGTGCATCACGCTCCCAGCACGGCCGACCAGGTCCGCTCGAGGCTGCAGAACCACGCGTACCCGGCGCTCGGTGACGTGCAGCTGGCCAAGGTCACCCGGGCGATGGTGCAGGACCTCGTCGCGGGGTCCGGGCTCGCGCCGTCGACGGTGCGGGTCCTCTACACCTACGTGTCCGCGGTCTTCGACAGCGCGGTCGAGGACCGGTTGATCGCGGTGACGCCGTGCCGACGGATCACGATGCCCCGCGCGGAGACCGAGGCGGTCACGCCGATGAGCGTGGAAGAGGTCGCGCAGGTCGCCGCAGCGGTCCCGGGCCCACTGCGGGCGATGGTGTGGCTCGGTGCGGGGTCGGGGCTGCGACCGGGGGAGTTGCGGGCGCTCACGGTGGACCGCGTGGCCGGCGGGGTGCTGGTCGTGGACCGGCAGCTCGCCGCTGGGTCCACGCGGGAGGGGCTGGTGTGGGGACCGTTGAAGCGACCCGGGTCGCGGCGCAGGGTGCCGCTCGCGGAGTCGACGGCGCGGATCCTCCAGGAGCATCTGGAGGCGCGTCCGCCTGGACCGTCGGGTCTGGTGTTCACGGCCCGGTCGGGTGGGCCGTTATCGCGGTCGCATCTGCAGTACGCGTGGCGTGAGGCGGCGGGCCGGCCGAAGGGGGAGGGGTGGCACGAGCTGCGGCACCATCACGCCAGCCTGCTGATCTCGGCGGGCCTGTCGCCGCGGGCAGTGGCGGACCGGCTGGGGCACGCGGACCCGTCGGAGACCCTGCGCACGTATGCCCATCTGTGGCCGTCGGATCAGTCATCGATCTTGGCGGCAATCGAGGGTGCGCACGGGGCGGTTTCTGGGTCCGCCTCAGGTCCGTCCGAGGCCGCCTAGGTCCGTGCCTGGTCCGCATCTCGCGGCTTCTAGCGACTCCCGGTGACGTCCCGTGACTACCCAGTTTCGCCCGGTATGCCGGGGGAAACCCCGCCAATCGGCGGGTGGCGGGGGATGAGTCGGCCTGTAAGCCGGGTTCTGTCCCCCGGCACCGTCGCCGGTGCCGGGGTGACGGCCATCCATCTCGGGTCGCCGTTGCCGACGACCTCCAGCGTCCTACCCGTGTGCTCGGGCGGGCCGCCCTCGGACGCACACTGTCTGGACTTGCTCCGGGTGGGGTTTACCGAGCCGATCCGGTCACCCGGATCGCTGGTGGTCTCTTGCACCACCGTTTCACCCTTACCGCGACCGCCGAGGCGGTCGTGGCGGTCTGCTTTCTGTGGCACTGTCCCGCGGGTCACCCCGGGTGGCTGTTGGCCACCACCCTGCCCTGTGGAGCCCGGACTTTCCTCGACACCACCGAGGTGGTGACGCAGCCGTCCGGCCGACTCATCCGCCGAGCAGTCTACGGGTGCGTCGGCACGCTTCGCGCCGGGTGGGTCGAGGCAAGACGGGCGTCACTCCCGGGTCGTGTGCCGCACCCACCCGGTCGTCGCCCCGACGAGCAGCACGACGACGCCGGCGATGACCGAGGGGGGCGGCAGGAGGACGGCGACGCCGAGGCAGCCCAGCAGGCCGAGCGTCGGGATGACCCGGTGGCCCCAGCCCCCCTCGAGCGTCCACGCGCTGGCGTTGGCGATCGCGTAGTAGACGAGGACGCAGAAGCTCGAGAAGCCGATCGCCCCGTCGAGGTCCCCGAGCACGATGAGGACGATGACCACGGCGGTGACCACCGCCTCCGCCCGGCGCGGCACCGCGTGCGGACCGTCGACCAGGGCGAGGACGGGCGGCAGGTGCCTGTCCCGCGCCATGGCCAGGACGGTGCGCGAGACCCCCAGGGTGAGGGCGAGGAGCGCCCCGCCGGCGGCCACGACCGCGGCGATGCGCAGCGCCGGGCCGAGCCAGGGCCACGCCGAGATCTCCGCGGCCTCGGCCAGCGGCGCCTGCCGGGCCGCGAGCCACCCGACACCGAAGCCCTGGGTCAGGGCGACGGCGACGAGGACGTAGACGGTCAGCACGATGCCCAGGGCGATGGCGATGGCCCGCGGGATCGTCCGGCGCGGGTCGGCGACCTCCTCGCCGAGCGTGGCCATGCGGGCGTACCCGGCGAAGGCGAAGAACAGGAACCCGGCGCCCTGGGCGATGCCGACCGGGCCGCCGGGCACCACCGGGTCGACCAGCGGCGCCTCGGCCAGCGCAGGAGGGCTGACGAGGAGCACGACGGCGAAGGTCACGACGAGCGCGAGGACGCCGACCGCGATGGCCAGGGCGACGCGGGCCGAGCGCTGCACGCCCTGCAGGTTGAGCGCGAGGACGGCGAGCACCGTCACGACGGCCACGACCCTCGACGCGTCGGGGAAGAGATGGACCCCGATCGTCATCGCCATGGCGGCGCACGAGGCGGTCTTGCCGGTGATGAAGGCCCAGCCCGCGAGGTGCCCCCACGGCACCCCGAGCTGCTCGCGCCCGTAGACGTAGGTCCCCCCGGACTGCGGGTGGACCGCGGCCAGACGCGCGGAGGAGACGGCGTTGGCGACGGCGATGGCCGCGGCCAGCAGGATGGCGAAGGGGAGGCCGTCACCGGCCGCAGCAGCAGCCGGGGCGAAGACGACGAAGAGCCCCGCACCGACCATCGCGGCGACCCCGACCCCCACGGCATCGAGCAGCCCCAAGCCGCGCCGCAGCGTGCCCGTGCTCCCACCCGGTGCGCTCGTCATGGCACCAGACTGCCCCACCCTCGGTGGCCGCCGCACGTGGCGCCCCGCGGCGGCTTCAGTTCCCCCGCGCCGCGAGGCGGGCGGCGCCGATGATGCCGGCCTTGTTCTTCAACCTGGCCGGGACGATCTCGGTGCGCAGGTCCAGCAGCGGGAGGAAGCTCGCCGCCTGCTTGCTGACGCCACCGCCGACGACGATGAGGTCGGGCCAGAAGAGCGACTCGAGGTGGGAGTAGTACGTCTGCAGCCGCTCGGCCCACTGCTCCATGGTGAGCGCGTCGCGCTCGCGCACCGACTCCGCCGCGCGGGACTCCGCGTCGTGCCCCTCGATCTCCAGGTGCCCGAGCTCGGTGTTGGGCACGAGGTGGCCGTCGACGAGGAGGGCGCTGCCGATGCCGGTGCCGAGGGTCGTCACGAGCACGACGCCGTCGACCCCCTTCGCCGCACCGTGGTGCAGCTCGGCGACGCCCGCGGCGTCCGCGTCGTTGACGATGTGCACCTCACGCCCGAGCCGGTCGGCGAAGAGCGCGCGCGCATCCGTGTCGATCCACGACTTGTCGATGTTGGCAGCCGTCCGCACGACCCCGTGGGTGACGACGGCCGGCAGGGTGATGCCGAGGGGCACCGACGTCTTGACCGAGAAGTGCTCGGCGATCTGCTCCACGACGTCGCACACCGCCTCGGGGGTGGACTCCTCCGGGGTGGCCACCCTCAGCCGGTCGTCGGTGAAGACGCCCTTGTCGAGGTCGACGGGGGCGCCCTTGATGCCCGACCCCCCGATGTCGATGCCGAGTGCGTCGAACTTCTTGCTCATCGTCGTGCCTTCCAGCTCAGGGGAGGGTGAGGATCTCGTTGCCGGAGTCGGTGACCAGGATCGTGTGCTCGAACTGCGCGGACCGCCGACGGTCCCGCGTCACGACCGTCCACCCGTCGTCCCACAGCTCCCAGTCCGGGGTGCCGAGGTTGAGCATGGGCTCGATCGTGAAGGTCATGCCCGGCTCGATGACCGTGTCGTACTGCGGCGCCGCGTCGTAGTGGGGGATGACGAGCCCGGAGTGGAAGGCGCTGCCGATGCCGTGGCCGGTGTAGTCGCGCACGACCCCGTAGCCGAAGCGCTCGGCGTACTTCTCGATGACCCGACCGATGACGTTGACCTGCCGTCCGGGCAGCGCGGCCCTGATCCCGCGCATCATCGCCTCATGGGTCCGCTCGACGAGCAGCCGGGACTCCTCGTCCGGCTCGCCGGCGAAGAAGGTCGCGTTGGTGTCGCCGTGGACGCCGCCGACGTAGGCGGTGATGTCGATGTTGACCAGATCGCCGTCCTCGAGGGGCCGGCTGTCGGGGATGCCGTGGCAGACGACCTCGTTGACGGACGTGCACAGCGACTTGGGGAAGCCGCGGTAGCCGAGCGTCGAGGGGTAGGCGCCGTGGTCGAGGAGGAACTCGTGGCCGACCCGGTCGACCTCCTCCGTCGTGACGCCGGGAGCGACGGCGGCGCCGGCAGCGGCGAGGGCCTGCGCGGCGATCCGCGAGGCGTGGCGCATCCGCTCGATCGTCTCCGGGTCCTTGATCTCGCTGCCGGACCACGGCTCGGGAGCCGGTCGGTCGACGTACTCGGGGCGCGTGATCGCCGCCGGCACGGGGCGGCGCGGGGACACGGCGCCGGGGGTCACGGTTGCGACGGGGGCGTGCATGCGGTGAAGTCTAGGCAACGAGAGCGTGGCCGATGCGCTCCGGTCTGCGGGTGCGACCCGCGAGGAAGGACGGCAGACGATGGCGTACTGGTTCAACATCGAGACCGGTCAGGTCGAGTCCGACGAGAACCGCTCCCAGGGCGAGGACGTCATGGGCCCCTACGAGACCGAGGCCGAGGCGGCGGCGGCGCTGGCCACGGCCCGCGCCAAGACGGAGGCCTGGGACGAGCAGGACCGCAAGGACCGCGAGTGGGAGACCGGCGACGCCGGCGCCTGACCCGCACCATGACGAAGGGAGCCGCCCCGGTGACCGGGGCGGCTCCCTTCGCGCGCTCAGCTCAGCGGGGACGGTGGAGCGTCAGCGCCCAGGACCCGTCGCCGGGCCACGGCTGCGCGTCCCACGACGCGTAGCGGGCGACGAGCGAGAGGTCGGCGGCGAAGGCCGCGCGCTCGAAGTCCTCGGCGCTCACCGCGGCGGCACCCGGCGGCTGGTGGCCGGGCAGCGCCCAGCCGCAGACCAGCCGGCCGTCCGGGGCCAGGTGCGCGCGCATGCGGCGCAGGACGTCGACGAGGGTCCCGTCGGCGAGGAAGGGCACGACATTGCCCGCGAGGACGACGACGTCGAAGGTCTGCGCGGTGAGCCACAGCGTCGCGAGGTCCGCGTGCACGAAGCGGGTCACGTCGTCGCGCTCACGGGCCACCTCGATCATCGCCCCGTCGGCGTCGACACCCACGACGTCGTGGCCGAGGGCGGTGAGGGCGGAGGCGATGCGACCCGTCCCGCACCCGGCGTCGAGGATGCGGGCGGGGGGCGCGTGGAGGGCGTGGACGAAACGCGCCTCACCGTCCAGGTCGACGCCCTGGGCGGCCAGCTCGTCGAAGCGCCGCTGGTAGGCGTAGGCCGCGTCGATCCCTCCCGACACCTCCGACCACCGGGTGCGGATCTCGGGCAGCTCGCCGGTGGCCATCGTCAGCTCTCGAAGGAGTGCTCGGTCGCGGGGAAGCTGCCGGCCGCGACGTCGGCGGCGTAGGCGCGGGCCGCGTCGCCCAGCACGGTGGACAGGTCGGCGTAGCGCTTGACGAAGCGGGGGGCCCGGCCCGAGCGCAGCCCGGCCATGTCCTGCCAGACGAGGACCTGGGCGTCGCAGTCGGGACCGGCGCCGATGCCGATGGTCGGGATGCGCAGCTCACGGGTGACGGCGGCCGCGGACGGTGCCGGCACCATCTCCATGACGACGGCGAAGGCGCCGGCCTCCTGCACGGCGCGAGCGTCCTCGAGGAGGCGGTCGGCGGCGTCGCCGCGACCCTGGACGCGGTACCCGCCGAGCGTGTGCTCGCTCTGCGGAGTGAAGCCGATGTGCGCCATGACGGGGATGCCCCCCTTCGCCATCCGCTCGATCGTCGGCGCCATCTCGACGCCGCCCTCGAGCTTGACCGCGTGCGCCAGGCCCTCCTTCATGAGGCGGGCCGCGGAGAGGTAGCCCTGCTCGGGGGAGGCCTGGTAGGTCCCGAAGGGGAGGTCCGCCACGACGAGCGCGCTGGAGGCCGCGCCGGCGACGGCCCGGGTGAGCGGGATCATCTCCTCGAGCGTGACCGGGACGGTCGTCTCGTACCCGTAGACGTTGTTGCCGGCGGAGTCGCCGACGAGCAGCACGGGGATGCCGGCCTCGTCGAAGACCTGTGCCGCGTACATGTCGTAGGCGGTGAGCATCGCCCAGCGCTCGCCCTTCTCCTTCATGGCCTGCAGGTGGGGGATGCGCACCCGCCGGCGCGGGGCGGCGGGTGCGGCGGCGGCGGACCCCGAGCCGTACGGGGCGGCCGTCTCGGCCGCGAGGGTGGGGGTGTCGGGCGTGGAGGGCGAGCTCATGGCCACATGCTAGGCCGCGGCGCCCCGGGCACGGAGACGTCCCGGCGAGGGTAAGGATTCCTTCAGGAAGTCCTGCGAACCCCCCCATGTGCCGTCAGATCTTGATTGAGTGCGCTCACCGCTTGTGGCAGACGCCACAACATCTCAGGAGGATCCGTGAAGAGACGCCACACCCATGTCGTGTCCGGACTCGCCGCTGGCGCCCTCGCCCTCACCCTCGCCCCGCTGTCGGCGAGCGCTGGGACGACGGCCGGCGTGGCACCCGACGACAGGGCCGCATCGACGGCCCGGCCCGACGACCTGCCGAACCCGCTCGGCGACGCGCAGCGGGAGCTGCGCCGGGCCGCGGTCGACCAGCTCATGCGCGGCGAGGCCAAGGTCGTGACCAAGAACGGCACCAAGGTCATCGAGGTCAAGAGCGAGGACGCCCCCGAGCGCCACGCCAAGGGCACGGCGAAGAAGCCCCCGCGCACCAAGTACGTGCAGTACGACGTCAACCGTGAGGCCTCGATCTTCACGATCCTCACCGATTTCGGCGACCAGACCCTGCCCGCGACAGGTGGCGCGCCGGGGCCGGTCAACAACTCGATCCCCGAGCCCGACCGCACCGAGAACAACACGACGATCTGGGACGAGGACTTCGGCCGCGAGCACTACACCGACCTGATGTTCGCCGAGGGCAAGGAGTCCTTCAAGGACTTCTACCTCAAGCAGTCCAACGGCCGCTTCCTCACCAAGGGCGACGTCTCCGACTGGGTGAGGGTCCCGTACAACGAGGCCCGCTACGGCCACAACCCCGTCGCCGGCGACGGCACGAGCGAGGCCGACGGCTACTGGAACTACATCAAGGACACCGCCCAGGCCTGGTACGACGACCAGAAGGCCCAGGGCAAGAGCGACGCCGAGATCAAGGAGTACCTGGCCCAGTTCGACGTCTGGGACCGGTACGACTTCGACGGTGACGGCGACTTCAACGAGCCCGACGGGTACATCGACCACTTCCAGGCGATCCACGCCGGCGAAGGGGAGGAGGCCGGGGGCGGCGCGGAGGGCGAGGACGCCATCTGGAGCCACCGCTGGTACGCCTTCTCCAACAACCTCGGCAAGGCCGGACCGGAGCAGAACAAGCTCGGCGGCGTGCCCCTCGGCGACTCCGGCATCTGGATCGGCGACTACACCACCGAGCCCGAGAACGGCGGCCTCGGCGTCTTCACCCACGAGTTCGGCCACGACCTCGGCCTGCCGGACCTGTACGACACGGCCGGTGGTGACAACGGCACCGGCTTCTGGACCCTGATGTCGGGCGGCTCGTGGCTGGGTGACGGCACCGAGGACATCGGCTCCAGCCCCGGCTACATGGGCGCGTGGGAGAAGTTGCAGCTCGGCTGGCTGGACGTCAAGGCCATGCAGCCCGGCGAGCGGGCCAAGGTCGACCTCGGCCCGGCCGACCGGGACAGCGCCAAGCTGCCGCAGGCCCTCGGTGTCGTGCTCCCCGAGCGCGATGTCACCACGGACTACAACACGCCGCACTCCGGCAGCTACGAGTGGTGGTCCGGGTCCGGTGACGACCTCAACAACTCGCTCACCCGCGAGATCGACCTGACCGGCGCCTCGTCGGCCTCGGTCACGGCCCAGATGGCCACCGACATCGAGACCGGCTACGACTTCCTCTACACCGAGGTGAGCACCGACGGCGGCTCGACGTGGACCGAGCTCGCGGCCGACGACACCGAAAACATGACCTGGCACGCGGAGACCACGGACCTCACTGCCTACGCGGGCGACAAGGTCCTCTTCCGCTGGCGCTACCAGACCGACGGTGGACTCGCCAAGACCGGCGCCTTCATCGACGACATCACCATCACCGTCGACGGCCGGGCCGTCCTCACCGACGACGTCGAGTCGGGTGACAACGGCTGGACCGCCGACGGGTTCACCCGGATGACGGGGTCGACCACCGAGGCCGTCCAGGACTACTACCTGGCGGAGAACCGCGTGTACTCCGGCTACGACGAGAACCTCAAGACCGGTCCGTACAACTTCGGCTGGGCCTCCAGTCGGCCGGACTGGGTCGAGCGGTTCCCCTACCAGGACGGTCTGCTCGTCTGGTTCGCCAACGGCGAGTACAAGGACAACAACACCAGCTCCCACCCCGGGGGTGGCCTGGCCCTCCCGGTCGACGCCCGCCCCTCGCCGGTCACCTTCGAGAACGGCCGGCTGCTCGGCAACCGCCGTCAGCCCTTCGACGCCACCTTCGGCAAGCAGCGCACCGACGCGGTGACCTTCCACAACAACGGCATCGCCGAGACGGTGCCGTCGAGCAAGGGCATCGCGACCTTCGACGACTCCGACCCGGACCGCTACTGGTCCGCGGACAACCCGTGGAGCTCGACCAAGGTCGCCGGGTCCGGCACGAGGATCACGGTCAAGGCGCAGCACGGCGACGAGATGAAGCTCGACGTCCGCGCCGGCGAGTGAGGCCGTCGGCCTGACGCACACGGGCCCGTCCGTCCCCCTTTCACCGGGGGCGGGCGGGCCCGCGGCTCGTGCCCGGACAGGGCCCCCACTCCGCCGGATACTGTGGGCGAAGGCCCCCGCCGGACGGGAGCCGGGACCGCTGGGAGAGGACCTTCGACGTGACGCAGACCGCTGACCACCTCCTGCCCGACTCTCCCGTGGAGCGCACGCTCGTCGCGAGGGGGTGGGCCGACATCGACCTCGTGGAGCGGCTCGGCCCGGCGCGCACCCGACGGTTCCGCTCCGCGACGCTGGGCGCCGACGTCGACCGCGCGCGGGAGTGGTTCCGCTCACCGGAGCCGGGCACGATCCCGCCGGGCATCGTCCAGATGTACGAGTCCGAGGCCAACGTGACGCGCTACCGCCGAGTCCTGGACTTCATCGGTGCCGGCGAGCGGGTCTTCGAGGTCGGCATCGGTCACGGCTTCCTCGCGACGATGATGCTGCGCGACGGGGGGATCGAGCGGTACCGGGGCGTCGACCTCTCGCGGTACAGCGTGCGCAAGACGACCCAGACGCTCGAGGCCAACGGCTTCGCGGACGTCGCCGAGGTCGCCGAGCAGGACCTCTACACGGTGACCCGGCAGGACCTCGAGGCCGTCGACGCGACCCTCCTCGTGTGCTGCGAGGTGATCGAGCACGTGCCCGAGCCGGAGGAGGCGCTCGCGACGCTCGCCCGGGCCCTGCCGGAGGGCACCGACCTGCTGTTCTCCATCCCGCTCGTCGGTCGCCTCGAAGGGGTCTGGGGGCACACGCAGGTCTTCGGCGCCGCGCGCATCCACGACATGCTCGCGCCCGCCGGCCTGGTGGCGCACCACGTCGAGGTCCTCCACGACACGTGGGCGGTCGTCCTGGCCTCCACGAGCACGGCGCCCTCGCCGCGGGCCGCCCGCGTGCTCGAGGCGACCGCGCCGGTGGAGCCCGAGCGCTTCCTCGAGCCGCCGTTCAGGTCGATGGCCAATGTCGTCGTCAAGGACCTCGAGCGCGTCGAGGCGCAGTGGATCAAGCGCGTCGCCGACCCCACGGTGGAGCCGTGCCCGGGTACCGGTGACGACCCCGACCTGCCGCTGCGGGGCCTGCGGGTCAGGGCCGGCAACGAGAGCCCGACCCGCGGACCGGGCAAGGGCTGGGCGGCGTACGCCGGGGTCGCCTTCGCCGTGCCCGAGGGGACGAAGGGGGCGCGCCTGGAGGTCCACCTCGAGGATCCGGAGGCGGTCCGGGCCCTGCGGGTCGTGTGGTCGCGCGAGGGGGAGGCGGTCGGCAAGTGGGTGTGGCGTCCCGGCGAGGCCCGGCCGAGGATGGACTCGCCCACCTTCCTCATCGCCCCCGGACGCGGCGGGACGTACCTGCGACGGGTCCCGGGGTCGCGGGTCGAGGGCGCCGACGCCGTCGAGGTCTTCGTCGAGGCCGAGGGCACCGCCGACATCGACTTCCGTGTCCTGCGCTGGGCCTGGGTGAGCTGACGCCGCCCGTGGGGCAGGATGGGCCCATGGATCGTCAGCAGGAGTTCGTCCTCCGCACCATCGAGGAACGCGACATCCGGTTCGTCCGGCTCTGGTTCACGGACGTGCTCGGCACGCTGAAGTCGGTCGCGATCGCGCCGGCCGAGCTCGAGGGTGCCTTCGCCGAGGGGATCGGGTTCGACGGGTCGGCCATCGAGGGCTTCACCAGGGTCTACGAGGCCGACATGCTCGCGCGCCCCGACCCCTCGACCTTCCAGGTGCTCCCGTGGCGTGGTGAGCACCCGGGCACTGCCCGGATGTTCTGCGACATCCAGCTGCCCGACGGCTCGGCCGCGCTCGCCGACGCCCGCTACGTCCTGCGCCGGGCGCTCGACAAGGCCGCCGACATGGGCTTCAGCTTCTACACCCACCCCGAGATCGAGTTCTTCCTGCTGCGCCAGGGCACCCCCAAGGGAGGGCGGCCGGAGCCGGTCGACGACGGCGGCTACTTCGACCACGTGCCCAAGGGCGAGACGCACGACTTCCGCCGGGCGGCGATCACGATGCTCGAGTCGGTCGGCATCTCCGTCGAGTTCAGCCACCACGAGGGCGCACCGGGGCAGAACGAGATCGACCTGCGCTACGCCGACGCGCTGTCCACCGCGGACAACATCATGACCTTCCGCACGGTGGTCAAGGAGGTCGCGCTCGAGCAGGGCGTCTACGCGACCTTCATGCCCAAGGTCTTCGCCGAGCACCCCGGCAGCGGCATGCACACGCACATGTCGCTCTTCGAGGGCGACACCAACGCCTTCTACGAGCCCGGAGCGCCGTACCAGCTGAGCAAGGTCGGCCGACAGTTCATCGCCGGGCTGCTGCACCACGGCCGCGAGTACACCGCCATCACCAACCAGTGGGTCAACAGCTACAAGCGGCTGTGGGGCGGTGGTGAGGCCCCCGCGCACCTCACCTGGGGCCACAACAACCGCTCCGCGATGGTCCGGGTGCCGATGTACAAGCCCAACAAGGGCAACAGCAGCCGGGTCGAGGTCCGCAGCCTCGACTCCGCGTGCAATCCCTACCTCGCCTTCGCCGTGATGCTCTCGGCCGGCCTCAAGGGCATCGAGGAGGGCTACGAGCTCCCGCCCGAGGCCGAGGACGACGTCTGGGGCCTCACCGACCGCGAACGTCGCGCCATGGGGATCAAGCCGCTGCCGGCGAGCCTGGCCGAGGCGATCGAGGCCATGGAGGAGAGCGAGCTGGTCGCCGAGACCCTCGGCGAGCACGTCTTCGACTTCTTCCTGCGCAACAAGCGCCAGGAGTGGGACGACTACCGCAACCAGGTCACCCCCTTCGAGCTCGAGCGCCTGCTGCCCAGGCTGTGACCTCGTGACGCCACCACGCCGCGCGGTCCCGGGGCTCGCCCGACGGGGCTTCAACGACACGGCGCGCGCGGAGACGCTGCTGTCCGACCCGGCGCTCGAGCCGCTCGTCGACGCCCGGGAGCCGCTGCTCGCCGCGCTCGGTCGCGCCGCCGACCCCGACGCCGCCCTCCTGGGTCTCGTCCGGCTCCTCGAGGCCGCCGGCGACGAGACCGACCCCCTGGCCGCCGCCCTTCGCTCCGACGAGGCCGCGCGGCACCGCGTCATCGGTGCCCTCGGGATCTCGAGCGCCCTCGTGGACCACCTCGTGGCCCACCCCGAGCAGTGGCGCGACGCCGTCGACGCCGACGAGATGACCCCCGAGGAGCGGACCGAGGCGTTGCTCGGCGAGATCGCCGAGCACGGGGACCTCGAACCCCAGGACGCCCTGCGCGTCGGCTACCGGAGGCAGCTGCTCGGCATCGCGGCCTGCGACGTGACCTCCGAGGACCCGCTGACGCACCTGCCGACGACCGCCGCTGCCCTGGCCGACCTCGCCGGGTCGGCGCTCGAGGGCGCGGTGCGGATCGCGATCGACGAGCTCGGGGAGGCCGGCCAGACCTGCCGGTTCGCCGTCATCGGCATGGGCAAGGCCGGGGGGCGCGAGCTCAACTACATCTCCGACGTCGACGTCATCTTCGTCGCCGAGCCCGTCGAGGGCGCCGACGAGGCCGCTGCCCTCGAGACGGCGACCAGGATCGCGACGCGCACGATGCACGCCTGCGCCGACGCCACCGCCCACGGCAGCCTGTGGCCCGTCGACGCGGCCCTGCGACCCGAGGGCAAGCAGGGCCCGCTCGTGCGCACCGTCGCCAGCCACCGCACGTACTACGAGCGCTGGGCCAAGACCTGGGAGTTCCAGGCCCTGCTCAAGGCGCGCCACCTGGCGGGCGACGCCGGCCTCGGCGCCGAGTACCTCGGTGCCGTGCGGCCGCTCGTCTGGGAGGCCGCCTCCCGGGAGGACTTCGTCGACGACGTGCAGGCCATGCGCCGCCGCGTCGAGGAGCACATCCCCGCCGCCGAGGCCGCGCGCCAGCTCAAGCTCGGCCCCGGCGGGCTGCGCGACGTCGAGTTCTCCGTGCAGCTGCTCCAGCTCGTCCACGGACGCACCGACGAGACGCTGCACTCGGGCACGACCCTCGACGCCCTCGCGGCGCTGTCCACCGGCGGCTACATCGGTCGCCGCGACGCGCGGGTCCTCGGCGACGCCTACCGGGTGCTGCGCACCCTGGAGCACCGGATCCAGCTGCACCGGCTGCGCCGCACGCACCTCATGCCGACGTCCGAGCAGGACCTGCGGCGTCTCGGCCGCGCCATGCGCCTCTTCGACCAGCCGGACAAGCAGGTGGTCGCCCTGCGCACCGAGCGCTCCCGGGAGGTGCGCCGCCTCCACCAGCAGCTCTTCTACCGGCCGCTGCTGTCCGCGGTCGCCCGGCTCAGCCCGGACGAGGCCCGGCTCACGCCCGACGCGGCCCGCGCGCGGCTCGGCGCCCTCGGCTACCGCGACCCTGCCGGGGCGCTGCGTCACCTCGAGGTGCTCACCGACGGGGTCAACCGCACGGCCGCGATCCAGCGCCAGCTCCTGCCGGTCATGCTCGAGTGGTTCGCGGAGATGGCCGACCCCGATGCCGGGCTCCTCGCCTTCCGCAAGGTGAGCGAGGCGCTCGGCTCCACGCACTGGTACCTCCGGCTGCTGCGGGACGAAGGGGAGGCCGCCCAGGTCCTCGCCCACACCCTCGGGGCCAGCCGGTTCGCCGGCGACCTGCTGCTGGCGAGCCCCGAGGCCGTCCAGATGCTCGGCGACGGGGACGGGCTGCGCCCCCGCGGCAGGGACGAGATCCTGCGCCGCATGCGGGCGGCGGCCGGCCGCCGCGACGACGCCGACGCGGCGGTCTCTGCGATCCGTGCCATCCGCCGCGCCGAGATCTTCCGCGTCGCCGTCGCGGACCTGCAGGACACGGTGAGCCTGGAGCAGGTCGGGCAGGCCCTCACCGACCTCAGCGAGGCGACGATCGAGGCATCCCTCGAGGTCGTCGTCCGCTCCGTCGAGGCCGACCTGGGCCGGCCGCTGGGCACGGACCTGCTGATCATCGGGATGGGGCGCCTCGGGGGCAGGGAGATCGGCTACTCCTCGGACGCCGACGTGCTCTACGTGCACGACCCGCACGACGGGGTCGCCGACCAGGACGCCCAGGAGGCCGCGCTCGCGGTCGTGGGGGAGATGCGTCGGCTGCTCGGGGCGCCGGGCTCCGACCCGCCGCTCGGCCTCGACGCGGACCTGCGGCCCGAGGGCAAGAGCGGGCCGATGGTGCGCACCCTGGCGTCGTACGCGACCTACTACGCGCGGTGGTCCCAGACCTGGGAGGCGCAGGCGCTCCTGCGGGCCCGACCGGTCGCCGGGGACCCGGGGCTGGGGGAGCGGTTCATCGCCCTCATCGACCCGCTGCGCTGGTCCGACGACGGCCTCGACGCCACACAGATCCGCGAGGTCCGCCGGCTCAAGGCCCGGATGGAGGCCGAGCGGCTGCCCCGCGGCGCCGACCGCAAGGCGCACTTCAAGCTCGGGATGGGTGGTCTCTCCGACGTCGAGTGGACCGTGCAGCTGCTGCAGATGGAGCACGCCCACGAGCACGAGGGCCTGCGCACGACCCGGACCCTGCCCGCACTCACGGCGGCGGTCGAGGCGGGGCTGGTCACCGCCGAGGACGCCGAGGTGCTGCGCCAGGCGTGGTGCATGGCCTCCCTGCTGCGCAACGCCGGCATGCTCTTCCGCGGCCGCGCGGTCGACTCCGTCCCGTCCAACCTGCGCGAGGCGGACGGCGTGGGGCGCATCGTCGGGATGGAGCCGCAGTCGGGGCTGGCGCTCGCCGAGTCCTACCGCCGCACCGCCCGCCACGCGCGCCAGGTCGTCGACCGGATCTTCTACGGCGAGGAGTGAGCGCCTGCTGCTCTCGGGGTGGTGCGGTGGGGGTCGCCTGACCCCGAGCGATGGACACCGGACGGGCCGTCCGGTGGACGAACCTAGACTTGTCCCATGCTCGCCACGATCGACCTGCGTTCCCAGCCCCTCGGGGCCCGGCAGCTGCGCGCAGCCCTGCCCCGCGCCGAGTACGACGTCGAGGCCGCGCTCGACGCGGTGCGACCGATCTGCGACGACGTCCATGACCGGGGCGCCGAGGCGCTCTACGACCTCGCCGAGCGCTTCGACGGGGTGCGGCCGACCGCCCTCCGCGTGCCGGCGCAGGTCCTCGAGGCCGCCGTGGAGGTCCTCGACGCCGACGTGCGGGCCGCCCTGGAGCTGGCCATCGAGCGCGCCCGTGCGGTCCACGCCGACCAGCGTCGCACCGACACCACGACCACGCTCGCGCCCGGGGGGACCGTCACCGAGCGCTGGGTCCCGGTCGAGCGGGTCGGCCTGTACGTGCCCGGTGGCCGGGCGGTCTACCCCTCGTCCGTCGTCATGAACGTCGTGCCCGCCCAGATCGCCGGAGTCGGGTCGCTCGCCGTCGCCAGCCCCCCCCAGCGCGAGAACACCGGCGTCTTCGCCGGCTACCCGCACCCGACGATCCTCGCGGCGTGCGCGCTGCTCGGCGTCGACGAGGTATGGGCGATGGGTGGGGCGCAGGCGGTCGCCGGCTTCGCCCACGGGTTCACCGACGGTGCCGACGAGTGCGCCCCCGTCAGCCTCGTCACCGGCCCCGGCAACATCTACGTCGCCGCGGCCAAGCGGCTGCTCAAGGGCCTCATCGGCATCGACGCCGAGGCCGGGCCGACCGAGATCGCCGTGCTCGCCGACGCGAGCGCCGACCCCGAGCACGTCGCGGCCGACCTCATCAGCCAGGCCGAGCACGACCCGCTCGCCGGTTCCGTCCTGGTCACCGACTCCACCGAGCTCGCCGACGCCGTCACCGCTGCCGTCGAGCGGCGCGCGGCCGCGACCAAGCACAGCGAGCGCGTCGGCGAGGCCCTCACCGGGCGCCAGTCCGCGATCGTCCTCGTCGACGACGTCGATGCCGGCCTGCGGGTCGTCGACGCCTACGCCGCCGAGCACCTCGAGGTCATCACGGCGGACGCGCCGCAGGTCGCGGCGCGCGTGCGCAACGCAGGGGCGATCTTCGTCGGTCCGAACTCGCCGGTGAGCCTCGGGGACTACGTCGCCGGGTCCAACCACGTCCTGCCCACCGGCGGCAGCGCCGCCCACAGCAGCGGCCTGTCCGTGCAGTCCTTCCTCCGGGGCATCCACGTCGTCGAGTACTCGGCGCAGGCCCTCGCCGAGGTCGCCCCGCACGTCGTGGCCCTGGCCGAGGCCGAGGACCTGCCCGCCCACGGCGAGGCCGTCACCGCGCGCACGGGCGAGGTCCGGCGATGAGCGAGATCACCGAGCTGCTGCGCCCCGGGCTGCGCGGCCGCACCCCCTACGGTGCGCCGCAGCTCGACGTCGACGTGCAGCTCAACACCAACGAGTCCTCCTACCCGGTGCCCCCCGAGGTCGTCGAGGCCATCCTCGCGGAGCTCGCGGACGAGCTCGGGACGCTCAACCGGTACCCGGACCGCGAGTTCACCGCTCTGCGCAAGGCGCTCGGTGACTACCTGCACGACCGCAGCGGGGTCTCCCTCCGCCCCGAGCAGCTGTGGGCCGGCAACGGGTCCAACGAGGTCCTCTCGCACCTCGTCCAGGCCTTCGGCGGGCCGGAGCGGACCGCGCTCGGCTTCACCCCCGCGTACTCGATGCACCCGATCATCGCCGAGACGCTCGGCACGACGTGGGTCGACGGGCAGCGTGACCGGGCCAGCTTCGACCTCACCGTCGAGTCCGCGATCGAGCAGGCGAAGGGTGTCGACCCGCACCTCGTCTTCCTCTGCTCGCCCAACAACCCAACCGGCACCGCCCTGCCCTTCGACGTGGTCGAGGCGATGCTCGAGGCCGCGCCGCGGGCGATCGTCGTCGTCGACGAGGCGTACGCGGAGTTCGCCCGTCCCGGGACGCCCACCGCGCTCTCGCTCCTCGAGCGGCACCCGCGCCTCGTCGTGACGCGCACGATGAGCAAGGCCTTCGCCCTCGCAGGTGGACGGCTGGGCTACCTCGCCGCCGACCCCGAGGTCATCGACGCCCTGCGCCTCGTGCGACTGCCGTACCACCTCTCGGCGCCGACGCAGACGATCGCCCGCGTCGCGCTCGAGCACGCGGACCGGCTCCTGGAGACGGTCGAGGCCATCAAGGACCAGCGTGACCGGCTCGTCACCGAGCTCACGGCCCTCGGCCTGCGGCCCGTGCCGAGCGATGCCAACTTCGTCCTCTTCGGCGGCCTCGCCGACGCCGCGGCGACGTGGCAGGCTCTGCTGGACCGGGGCGTGCTCGTCCGGGACGTCGGGATCCCGCACCACCTGCGCGTCACCGCCGGCACGCCGGAGGAGACGACCCGGTTCCTGACCGCGCTCGCCGAGCTCGTCCCCACGCACGCCACCACCAAGGAGACCCCGTGAGCAGCACCGCTCCCCGTACCGCGACGGTGACCCGCGGCACCTCCGAGAGCCGGGTCGAGGTGAGCGTCGACCTCGACGGCACCGGCGCGGGCCAGGTGTCGACGGGTGTGCGCTTCTACGACCACATGCTCCTGTCGCTGGCCAAGCACAGCCTCATCGACCTGACGATCGCCGCCGAGGGCGATGTCGACGTCGACGCCCACCACACCGTCGAGGACGTCGCGATCGTCCTCGGCCAGGCGGTCCGCCAGGCACTCGGCGACAAGAGCGGCATCAGCCGCTTCGGCGACGCGACCGTCCCGCTCGACGAGGCGCTCGTCCACGCGGTCGTCGACGTGGCCGGGCGGCCGTACGTCGTCCACACCGGTGAGCCCGCCGGCCAGGAGCACGTCGTCATCGGCGGCAACTTCGTCGGCTCGCTCACCCGCCACGTGCTGGAGTCCTTCGCCTACAACGCCGGCATCGCCCTGCACGTGCGGGTGCTCGCCGGGCGCGACCCGCACCACATCGTCGAGGCGCAGTTCAAGGCGCTCGCCCGCGCCCTGCGCGCGGCGGTCGCCCCCGACCCCCGGGTGAGCGGCATCCCGAGCGCCAAGGGCGCGCTGTAGGGATGAGATGACCGAGCCCGACAGGGGAGTGGTCCTCCTGTCCGCGTCGTCCGCGGCCGCCGTGGACTGGGTGCGGGGCGGCGTCGTGCCCTGCCACGTCGTCGAGCACCCCACGTGGTCGATCGTCGTGCCCGCGACCTCGGCGACGGTGACCGCCGCTCCCTACGACGACGCACTCACCGTGCTCGCCGCCCGGCACACCGGCGCCCGGCTCGCACCGGCCATCGGCTTCTTCAGGATCGGTGACACGGCCGTCGTCACGGCCCGTGCCCCCGGCCGCTCGCCGATCCGGTGGGCGTTGCGTGCCCCGGACCGCGAGATCGTCCGCGGACCGCAGCTGCCGCCGCTCGCCCCCGAGGACCTGCACCGCGCGCTCTCGGCCGGCTCCGGCGCACGCCTGGTGCCGATCCGCGAGATCCGCGCCCTCTGGCGGCGTACCGACCTCACCCACCTGGAGTGGCTCGACGAGGCGATGACCGTCCTCGGTCTGCCGGGGGTCCGTCTCCTCGACGGCTCCGACACGGCGCTCGGTCCCGTCATCGCGCCCGACGAGCGCGCCGTGTCCACCTTCGAGTCCGTCGTCAAGGACGTGCACCAATGAGCAGCCAACCCCGTGTCGTGGTCCTCGACTACGGCTCCGGCAACATCCACTCCGCCGTCCGGGCGCTCACCCACGTGGGCGCGGACGTCGAGCTGACCGCCGACCGGTCCGCAGTGCTCGCCGCCGACGGGCTGCTCGTGCCTGGCGTCGGCAACTTCCACGCCTGCATGGCCGGGCTGCGGGCCGTCGACGGTCCCTCGCTCGTCGACACCCGTCTCGCCGGCGGCCGCCCCGTCCTCGGGGTCTGCGTCGGCATGCAGGTGATGTTCGAGGGGTCCGGCGAGCCGAGCGCGGCCCAGCCCGAGCAGGAGGGCCTGCACCAGTGGCCCGGCACCGTCTCCCGGCTGTCCGCCCCCGTCGTGCCCCACATGGGCTGGTCGACAGTCACCGCGCCCGAGGGCACGCGCCTGCTCGCGGGCGTCGAGGACGAGCGCTTCTACTTCGTCCACTCCTACGGGGTGGCCACCTGGGACCTGCCGACCGCGCCGGGGGCGCTCGTCGCCGCCACGCCGCTCGTCACGTGGAGCGAGCACGGGTCCCCCTTCGTCGCGGCCGTCGAGAACGGTCCGTTGTCCGCCACGCAGTTCCACCCCGAGAAGTCCGGGGATGCGGGACTGCACCTCCTCAAGAACTGGGTGATGTCACTGTGACCACGACCGACCGGCCCCGGCTGGAGCTCCTTCCCGCCGTCGACGTACGGGGCGGCCGCGCCGTCCAGCTCCAGCAAGGCGTCGCCGGGTCGGGGTGGGACTTCGGTGACCCGCTCGAGGCCGCGCAGGCCTGGCAGGAGCAGGGCGCCGAGTGGATCCACCTGGTCGACCTCGACGCGGCCTTCGGCGAAGGGAGCAACCGTGAGCTCCTCGCCGACATCGTCGGCCGCCTCGACCTCAAGGTCGAGCTGAGCGGAGGCATCCGCGACGAGGAGTCGCTGGCCGCCGCGCTCGCCTCGGGCTGCGCCCGGGTCAACGTCGGCACCGCCGCCCTGGAGAACCCCGAGTGGACCGCCCGGGCCATCGCCGAGCACGGCGAGCGCATCGCCGTCGGCCTCGACGTGCGGGGCGCGACGCTCGCCGCCCGCGGGTGGACCCAGGAGGGCGGCGACCTGTGGGAGACCCTCGCGCGCCTGGACGCCGAGGGCTGCGTCCGCTACGTCGTCACCGACGTCGCCAAGGACGGCATGCTCGCCGGTCCCAACGTGCAGCTGCTGCGCGAGGTCGCCGCCGCCACCGACGCCAAGGTCGTCGCGAGCGGCGGCGTCACGACCGTGGACGACGTCGTCGCCCTGCGCGACCTCGTCCCCGAGGGCGTCGAGGGCGCGATCATCGGCTCGGCTCTCTACAAGGGCAGCGTCACCCTGACTGAGGCCCTCGACGCGGCCGGGCGGCCGTGAGCGGGCCCACCGACTCCGCCGGTGTGCCCTGGCAGGGGCGCGAGCTGCCCGCCGGCGGCTTCGCCGGTGACTCCGGCGAGGCCGACCCGGCGCTGCTGCGCGCCCTCACCACCGGCGCGGAGACCGACGTGCTCGAGCACCTCGCGCGCGCGCGGCTGCTCGTGCCGGTGGCTGCGGTCGCGGCGGAGACCACGCAGACCGAGGCCGGCCACACCGCTGACAAGGAGGCCGACATGGCTGTCGTCCTCCTCGAGCACCCCGACGGACGCACCGCGCTGCCCGTCTTCTCCTCGATGGCCGCTCTCGCGGCCTTCGACGCGTCCGTGCGTCCCGTGCCGGTCAAGGCCGCTCGCGCCGCGCAGGCCGCGGTGAGCGAGCAGGCCGACCTCATCGTGCTCGACTGCGCGAGCGAGCACGCCTTCGAGGTCCGGGCGTCCATGGTCTGGGCGCTCGCCCAGCAGCGGCCGTGGCTGCCAGCGCACGAGGACCCCTTCGTCGCGCGGTCGGTGGAGCGGGTCTGCGCCGGGGTCGAGCAGGTCATCGGCCACACGCTCGCCGAGGGGGTGCCCGACGGGCAGGGGATCCTGCAGATCGGTCTCACGCTCGTCCCCGGCCTCGACGCGGCCGCGGTCGAGGAGCTCGTGACGGCGATCGCCGAGGAGCTGGCCACCGACGGTGAGCTCCGGGCGCGCGTCGACGGGCTCTCCTTCACCGTCTCCTGAGTCGACGGGCGGCGATTTCGGCTCGCGCGGGGGTCGCTGCTACTGTTGTCTCCGACCGGTCACCATCTTCGTGGTGGTGACGCAAGAGGAGCCTCGCTTCCCACCCGCGACAACCAGCTGGTTGCCGGGTCTCAGGTCTCGACGCGGTCCGGATCCGCCGGGTGCCCAGGCACCCTCCGTCCGGCATCGTCGTCGTGCTCTGGTGAGGCTCCTCGCGATCGGCGAGGAGCCTTTCTTCGTCGGTACGCAGGACACCGAGCTAAGGAGCAGCACATCAGCGAACCTCGCATCAATGACCGTATCCGCGTCCCGGAGGTGCGGTTGGTCGGCCCCAACGGGGAGCAGGTCGGCATCGTCCGCGTGGAGGACGCCCTGCGTCTCGCTGCCGAGGCAGACCTCGACCTCGTCGAGGTCGCTCCGATGGCCAAGCCCCCGGTCGCCAAGCTCATGGACTTCGGCAAGTACAAGTACGAAGCCGCGATGAAGGCGCGCGACGCGCGCAAGAACCAGGTCAACACGGTCATCAAGGAGATCAAGCTCCGACCGAAGATCGACAGCCACGACTACGGCACCAAGAAGGGCCACGTCGAGCGCTTCCTGGGCGCCGGCGACAAGGTCAAGGTGACGATCATGTTCCGCGGGCGTGAGCAGTCGCGTCCCGAGCTGGGCTTCCGGCTCCTGCAGCGCCTGGCCGAGGACGTCATCGAGCTCGGCACGGTCGAGTCGGCGCCCAAGCAGGACGGGCGCAACATGATCATGGTGCTTGCCCCGACGCGCAAGAAGTCCGAGGCCCGCGCCGAGGCGCGGCGCAAGAAGGACGAGGAGAAGGTGGCCGCCGAGGCCAACGCCCCGGAGCAGCGGACCTCCGAGTCCCCGGCACCGGCGGAGGAGCCCACCGCGGCCCCGGCCGCGGTCGAGGGCAGCACCGAGGCCCCGGCCGAGTCCTGATCCGGCACCAGACCAGCACAGCAACGACAAGGAGATCGGCGCCATGCCGAAGAACAAGACGCACTCCGGTGCCAAGAAGCGCTTCCGGGTCACCGGCTCGGGCAAGATCATGCGTGAGCGCGCCAACCACGTCCACAAGTTCCACGAGAAGAGCCCGCAGCACGCGCGTCGTCTCGCGAGCGACGTCGAGGTCTCCAAGGCCGACGTGAAGAAGATCAAGAAGCTGCTCGGTCGCTGACCTGAGCACCTTGCACACACACTGACTGAAGGAGTACTCACGTGGCACGCGTGAAGCGGGCGGTCAACGCCCACAAGAAGCGTCGGGTCGTCCTCGAGCGCGCCAGCGGTTACCGGGGCCAGCGGTCCCGCCTCTACCGCAAGGCGAAGGAGCAGGTCACCCACAGTCTCGGTTACAGCTACCGGGACCGCCGGGCCAAGAAGGGTGACTTCCGTCGCCTGTGGATCCAGCGCATCAACGCCGGCGCCCGCGCCAACGGCATGACCTACAACCGGTTCATCCAGGGTCTGCGCGCCGCGGAGGTCGAGGTCGACCGCCGCATGCTCGCCGAGCTCGCCGTCAACGACGAGGCCGCGTTCGCCGCGCTCGTCGAGGTCGCCAAGGCGAACGTGCCGGCGACGAGCGACGCCAAGGCCTCGGCCTGAGCGACCACACCGGACGCCGGGAGCGTCCGCCCCTGACCAATCCCTCCTCGGAGCGGGTGGCGTCGGTGCGCGGACTCTCCCGGCGTCCTGTGCGTCGGCGGACCGGCCGGATCCTCGTCGAGGGACCGCAGGGTGTCCGCGAGGCCGTGAGCTTCGCCCCCGAGCGGATCGTCGACCTGTACGCCACGACCGAGGCGGCGCAGCGGTACGCCGAGTTCGTCGAGCCGGCCCGCGAGCAGGGGGTCTTCGTCCACGAGACGAGCGAGGAGGTCCTCGCCGCGATGTGCGACGCCGACACCCCGCAGGGCACGGCGGCCGTCGTCGAGTGGGCCCCGAGCGACCTCGCCTCGGTCCTCGCGAGCTCGCCCCGCCTCCTCGTGCTGCTCGCCCACGTGCGCGACCCCGGCAACCTCGGCACCGTCATCCGCGGCGCCGACGCGGCCGGCGCCGACGCCGTCCTCGTCAGCGATGCCTCGGTCGACGTCACCTCGCCCAAGGTGGTGCGCTCGACGGCGGGTTCGCTCTTCCACCTGCCGGTGGTCACGGGCCTCGACATCTCGGAGACCCTCACCGCCCTCGGCGACGCCGGGATCACCCGCCTCGCCGCCGACGGCGCGGGCGAGCGGACCATGGACGACTGCGACCTCACCGGTCCCCACGTGTGGGTCATGGGCAACGAGGCCTGGGGCCTCGAGGACGCCACCCTCGCCGCGTGCGACGAGGTGGTCCGGGTCCCGATCCACGGCCATGCCGAGTCGCTCAACCTCGCCATGGCGAGCACGATCTGCCTCTACGCCTCGGCGCGCCAGCAGCGCGCCTGAGCACGACCCCGGCACGCGACGACGAAGGGGGTGGACCGGCCGGTCCACCCCCTTCGCCGTGCCATGGCATCAGGAGACCGCGTGCGTCTCCTGACCACCGAGGACCTCGCCCGGGTCGACCGGCGCCTCGTCCGCGGCGGCCTTGCCGTCCCGGACCCGCTGACCGATCGTGGCGTCGATGTTGGTCCAGTACTCGAAGACCCGCGAGAGGACCGGGTCCTCGACGCCGGCGAGCGAGCCGACGACCGTGTCGACGAGACGGTCCCGCTGGGCGTCGTCGAAGACCTCGCGCACGAGCGTGCCCGGCTGACCGAAGTCGTCGTCCTCCGGGTGCAGCTGGTAGGCCGAGCGCACGATCGCGCCGTCGACCTCCCACCCGTCGTCGACCGGTCCCTCGAAGTCCGCGACCGGCCGGCCGAAGCTGTTGGGGTGGTAGGTCGGCGCGGCACCCGAGTGCTCGTAGCGCATCGGGCCGTCGAAGGAGTAGTGGTTCTCCTGCTGGACCGCGGGGCGGTTGACCGGCAGCTGGTGGAAGTTCGGGCCGATCCGGGCCCGGTGCGCGTCCGCGTAGGCGAAGACCCGGCTGAGCAGCATCTTGTCGGGGGAGTACCCGATGCCCGGGACCGTGTTGCTCGGCGCGAACGCCGCCTGGTCGATCTGCGCGAAGAAGTTCACCGGGTTCTCGTCGAGGGTCATCGTGCCGACCTCGATGAGCGGGTAGTCCTCGTGCGGCCAGGTCTTCGTCAGGTCGAAGGGGTTGAAGCGGTAGGTCTTCGCGTCCTCGTAGGGCATGACCTGGACGGACAGCTTCCACTGCGGGGACTCGCCGCGGGCGATCGCGTCGAAGAGGTCGCGACGGTGGAAGTCCGCGTCCTGCCCGGCGATCCGGTCGGCCGCCTCGCCCGTGATGCCGCGCACGCCCTGCTGGGTGTGGAAGTGGTACTTGACCCAGAACTTCTCGCCCGAGGCGTTGACCCACATGTAGGTGTGGCTGCCGTAGCCGTTCATGTGGCGCCACGAGCGCGGCAGGCCACGGTCACCCATGAGGTAGGTGACCTGGTGCGCCGACTCGGGGTTGTTGGTCCAGAAGTCCCACTGCATCGTGTTGTCGCGCAGCCCGTTGTCGGGCAGGCGCTTCTGGCTGCGGATGAAGTTGGGGAACTTCAGCGGGTCGCGCAGGAAGAAGATCGGGGTGTTGTTGCCCACGAGGTCGAAGTTGCCCTCGGAGGTGTAGAAGCGCAGCGCGAAGCCGCGCACGTCACGCCACGTGTCGGGGGAACCGAGCTCCCCGGCCACCGTCGAGAAGCGCGCGAGCATGCGGGTCGTCGTGCCCGGCTGGAAGAGGGCGGCCTTGGTGTACCGCGAGACGTCGGCCGTGGTCTCGAAGTGACCGAAGGCGCCCGCGCCCTTGGCGTGCGGCTTGCGCTCGGGGATGTTCTCCCGGTTGAAGTGCGCGAGCATGTCGACCAGGTGGGTGTCGTGGAGCAGGAGGGGGCCGTTGCTCCCCACGGAGAGACTGTTGCGGTCGCTGACCGTCGGGGAGCCGTTGAGCTGCGTCGAGGGCCCGGAGACGTCGAGCGTCCCGCGCGCGTCCGCGCGGCTCTGCGGGGTGGAGGGGGTGGTGGACATGTGCTGCTCCTCTTTCTCTGTGGGGTGGGGCGCAGTGCTGGTCAGGGGGTGGCGGCCGTCGCGGTCGCGCAGTCGGGGCAGATGCCCCAGTAGATGACCTCGGCCTCGTCGATGGCGAAACCGTGGTCGTCGGCGGCGTCGAGGCAGGGTGCCTTGCCGGGGGCGCAGTCGACATCGACCATCGTGCTGCACGAACGGCACACGAGGTGGTGGTGGTTGTCGCCGAGCTCGAGCTCGAAGCGGGCGGGGTGGCCGGCGGGCTCGAACTTGCGCACGAGCCCGTGGGCGGACAACACCGCGAGGATGTCGTAGACGGCCTGGGTGCTCACCGAGCCGAGGCGCTCGCGCGTGCTGCGCGCGATCGTGTCGACGTCGGCGTGGGGGCGCGCGGAGAGCTCGCGCAGCACGGCCACGCGCGGGCCGGTCACCCGCAGCGACCGGCCACGCAGGAGATCTGCCGCGGCGTCGGTGTCGATCATGGTGCTCATCGTCTCTAAGACTCGCACCGATACTTGAACCAGTCAAGAAAAGGGCGGAAGGGGGTCGCGCGACCCCCTTCGCCCCCCCGTAGACTCGGGCCTCGTGTCAGGACCAAACACCAACTACGACCCGGTCGAGGTCGCCGCGCTCGACCCGCAGGCGATCGAGGAGGCCGTCGCGGCCGCCCTCGCCGCAGCAGCGGGTGCCACGACCCTCGACGAGCTCAAGCGGATCCGCGGGCAGCACCAGGGCGACAAGAGCCCGCTGGCGCTGGCCAACCGCGAGATCGGCGCCCTGCCGCCGAGCGCCAAGGCCGAGGCCGGCAAGCGCGTCGGGCAGGCGAGGGGCCGCGTGGGAGCGGCCTTCTCGGCCCGCCAGGTCGAGCTCGAGGCCGAGCGCGACGAGCGGATCCTCGTCGAGGAGACCCTCGACCTCACCGTGCCGAGCCCGCACCAGCGCCTCGGGGCCCGCCACCCGATCAGCCTCGTGACCGAGCGGGTCGAGGACATCTTCGTCGGCATGGGCTGGGAGGTGGCCGAGGGCCCGGAGATCGAGTCCGAGTGGCTGACCTTCGACGCCCTCAACATCGGTCCTGACCACCCGGCGCGCGGCGAGCAGGACACCTTCTTCGTCGAGCCGGCCGACGCCGGGGTCGTCCTGCGCACCCACACCTCGCCGGTGCAGATCCGCACGATGCTCGACCGCGAGCCGCCGATCTACGTCCTGTGCCCGGGCAAGGTCTTCCGCACCGACGACCTCGACGCG
Source organism: Janibacter terrae (assembly GCF_039636765.1). NCBI lineage: Bacteria > Bacillati > Actinomycetota > Actinomycetes > Micrococcales > Intrasporangiaceae > Janibacter > Janibacter terrae. The sequence continues at coordinate 2,477,973 of NZ_CP144167.1, read as the reverse complement.
ACCCACACCCCGGTCTTCCACCAGTTCGAGGGCCTCGTCGTCGACAAGGGCATCACGATGTCGCACCTGCGCGGGGCGCTCGACGCCTTCGTCCAGGGCCTCTTCGGCGAGGGCATCGTCACCCGCCTGCGCCCCAACTACTTCCCCTTCACCGAGCCCAGCGCCGAGATCGACTGCCAGTGCTGGGTCTGCCGCGGTGAGGACTCCGGCTGCCGCACGTGCGGCGGCACCGGCTGGATCGAGCTCGGCGGCTCCGGCATGGTCAACCGTCGAGTGCTCGCGGCGAGCGGCATCGACCCGGACGAGTACACCGGTTTCGCCTTCGGCCTGGGCATCGAGCGCTCGCTCATGCTGCGCCACGGCGTCGCCGACATGCGCGACATCATCGAGGGGGACGTCCGCTTCTCGGCGGCGTTCGGGATGGAGATCTGATGCGGGCACCCGTGGAGTGGCTCCGTGAGCTGACCGAGGTCGACCCGCAGGCGAAGGGGGCGGACGTCGCCGCGTCCCTCGTGCGCGTCGGCCTCGAGGAGGAGGAGATCTCCGGCGGCGAGGTCACCGGCCCCCTCGTCGTCGGCCGGGTCCTCGAGCGCACGCCCGAGGAGCAGAAGAACGGCAAGACGATCAACTGGTGCCAGGTGGACGTCGGGTCCGCCAACGGCTCCGGCGAGCCCCAGGGCATCGTCTGCGGCGCGCACAACTTCGACGCGGGCGACCTCGTCGCGGTCATCCTGCCCGGCGGTGTGCTCCCCGGGAACTTCGAGATCTCCGCGCGCAAGACCTACGGGCACGTGAGCGCCGGCATGATCTGCTCCGCCCTGGAGCTGGGTCTGGGCGAGGACCACGACGGCATCATCGTGCTCACCGAGCAGCTGCCCGCCGACGTGGTCGCGGGTCTGTCACCGGGTGACGACCTCATCCCCGTCCTCGGCCTCGACGCCGAGACGGTGGAGGTCAACGTCACCCCGGACCGCGGTTACTGCTTCTCCATCCGCGGGATCGCGCGGGAGTACGCGCTCTCCGAGGGGACCCCCTTCGTCGACCCGGCACAGCTGCCCGTCGCCGAGGCCACCGGCCCCGGCTACGAGGTGCGTCTCGCCGACGGCGCCCCGGTCGACGGCGTGCCCGGGTGCGACCGGTTCGTCGCGCGGACCGTGCGGGGCATCGACGCCACGGCCGCCTCGCCCGAGTGGATGCAGCGCCGGCTGACCGAGGTCGGGATGCGCCCGATCTCGCTCGCGGTCGACGTCACCAACTACGTGATGATGCTGCTCGGCCAGCCGCTGCACGCCTACGACCTCGGCAAGCTCTCCGGGGCCATCGAGGTCCGCCGTGCCCGTGCCGGCGAGGTGCTCACGACCCTCGACGACGTCGAGCGCGCGCTCGCGCCCGAGGACCTGCTGATCACCGACGGCGGGACGACGCCGCTGGCGATCGCCGGCGTGATGGGCGGGGCCTCGAGCGAGGTCGACGACGCGACCACCGATGTGCTCGTCGAGGCCGCGCACTTCGACCCGGTCTCCGTCGCCCGCTCCGCGCGGCGCCACCGGCTGTCGACCGAGGCCTCCAAGCGCTTCGAGCGCGGCGTCGACCCGGGCGTGACCGCCGCGGCGGCGCAGCTGGCCGTCGACCTGCTCGTCGAGCACGGCGGCGGCGTCGCCGACACCACCGCCACCGACGTGGGCGCGCCCGCGCCGGCGCAGGCGATCACCTTCGACCCGCAGCTGCCGAGCCGGTACATCGGCCTCGAGTACCCGCGGGAGGAGGTCCTCGCGACCCTCACCGCGATCGGCTGCGCCGTGACGGACGAAGGGGAGTCCCTCCTCGTCACGCCCCCCACCTGGCGCCCCGACCTCGTCGACGGACCGGACCTGGTCGAGGAGGTCGCGCGGGTGCGCGGCTACGACCAGATCCCCTCCGTCGTGCCGCGCGCGAGCGCCGGTCGTGGCCTGACGCCCGGCCAGCGCGCCCGTCGCGTCGTCGCGCGCACGCTCGCGGCGACCGGTCTGGTGGAGGTGCTGTCGTACCCCTTCACCTCGTCGGAGCGGCACGATGCCCTCGGTTACTCGGCCGACGACGCCCGCCGTGAGACGGTGCGACTGGCCAACCCGCTGCAGGACGAGGCGCCGCTCATGCGCACCTCGATCCTCGACACGCTGCTCGACACCCTGCGGCGCAATGTCTCCCGCGGCCACCGGGACGTGGCGCTCTACGAGATCGGTCTCGTCACGGCCGGCGGCATCACGCCGCTGCCGCTGCCCCCGGGGGGCGTCAAGCCCGACGCGGCGACCCTGACGCGGCTCACCGAAGGAGTCCCGCCGCAGCCGCGGCACGTGGGCATCGTCGCGGCGGGTGCGACCCTGCCCGCCGGGCCGCACGGTCCGGCGCGGGCCGCCGACGCCACCGATGTCGTCGGGTGGTCGCGGGCGGTCGGCTCGTCCCTCGGTCTCGAGCTCACGGTCGAGGCCGCCCACCAAGCGCCCTTCCACCCGGGCCGCTGCGTCGCTGTCTCGCTGCCGGACGGCACCGTCGTCGGCCACGCGGGCGAGCTGCACCCCAAGGTCTGCTCGGCCCTGGAGCTCCCGGAGCGCACCGTCGCCGCCGAGCTCGACCTCGACGCGATCACCGCGGCCGCCGGAGAGCCGGTCCGGCCCGAGCAGCTCTCGACCCAGCCCGTCGCCAACACCGACGTCGCGCTCGTCGTCGACGACGGGGTCCCGGCAGCCGCCGTCGCCTCGGCCCTGCGCTCGGGTGCCGGCGACGACCTCGAGTCGCTCACGCTCTTCGACGTCTACCGCGGCGACCAGGTGGGGGAGGGGCGCAAGTCCCTGGCCTACCGGTTGACCTTCCGCGCGGGCCGCACGCTCAAGACCGGGGAGGTCTCCTCCCTTCGCGACAGGGCCGTCGCGGCCGCGGCGAGCGCCACGGGGGCCCAGCAGCGCTGAGCGCGCTGACCTCAGGATTATCGGGTCACCCGAGAATCATCGGCTGAGCAGGAGTTTTAAACTCTTGCTCAGCGGGGGTTTCTCGGGTGACCCGATAATCCTGGGACGCCCCCCAGCTTGCATGGAATCGACCCACAACGTATATTCATGCACTGTGATCACCGCAGCCATCGCCGGAGCCAGCGGCTACGCAGGAGCTGAGATCGCCCGGCTCCTGCTCGCGCACCCAGAGGTCGAGATCGGGGCGCTCACCGCCTCGGGCAACGCGGGGGTGCGCATGGGTGACCTCGCGCCCCACCTGCAGCCGCTCGCCGACCGGGTGCTGGAGCCCACGAGCGCCGAGACCCTCGCCGGGCACGACGTCGTCTTCCTGGCCCTGCCCCACGGCCACTCGGCCGCGATCGCGCAGCAGCTGCCCGAGGACGTGACCGTCCTCGACTGCGGCGCCGACTTCCGGCTCGACGACGAGCAGGACTGGACCGACTACTACGACACCCCCTTCGCCGGCACCTGGCCCTACGGACTGCCGGAGCTGGTCCGAGCCGGTGGTGGCAAGCACCGCGACGACCTCGTCGGGGCCCGCCGCATCGCCGTCCCCGGGTGCTACCCGACGGCGGTCAGCCTCGCCCTCGCGCCCGGCCTGGCCGCGGGCGTCATCGAGCCCACCGACGTCGTCGTCGTCGCCGCCTCGGGCACCTCCGGGGCCGGCCGCTCGAGCAAGCCGCATCTCATCGGCGCCGAGGTCATGGGCGCGATGAGCCCGTACGGGGTCGGCGGCGGGCACCGCCACACCCCGGAGATCCGGCGCAACCTCGCCCTCGCGGCGGGCGCGGACGCCACCGTCTCCTTCACCCCGACGCTCGCCCCGATGCCCCGCGGCATCCTCGCCACGACGACCGCCCGGGCGGTGCCCGGCGTCGACGCCGCGATCGTCCGCGCCGCGTGGGAGAGCGCGTACGCCGACGAGCCCTTCGTCCACCTGCTGCCGGAGGGGCAGTGGCCCCACACCGGCAGCGTCGTCGGCTCCAACCTCGTGCACGTCCAGGTGGTCCTCGACGAGCGCAGCGGTCGCGTCGTCGCGATCGCCGCCGAGGACAACCTGACGAAGGGGACGGCCGGCGCCGCCGTGCAGTCCATGAACCTCGCCCTCGGTCTCCCCGAGACCACCGGGCTGCCGATGACGGGAGTGGCTCCGTGAGCACGACGACCCCTGCAGGATTCCGCGCCTCCGGCGTGACCGCCGGCCTCAAGGCGAGCGGACGACCCGACGTCGCGGTCGTCGTCAACGACGGCCCGGACCACCACGCCGCAGCGGTCTTCACGACCAACCGCGTCGAGGCGGCACCCGTCACGTGGTCGCGGCAGGTCGTCGTCGACGGTCGTGCCGACGCCGTCGTCCTCAACTCCGGCGGCGCCAACGCGTGCACCGGCGCGCAGGGGTTCCAGGACACCCACGCCACCGCCGAGCACACCGCGGCGGCCCTCGGCGTCGCCGCCGGCGACGTCGTCGTGTGCAGCACCGGGCTCATCGGTGAGCTCCTGCCCATGGAGAGGCTGACCGCCGGCGTCACCGCGGCGGCCGCCGCCCTCACGGACGAAGGGGGAGCCGCCGCGGCCGAGGCCATCATGACCACCGACACGGTCCCGAAGACCGCGACCGCCACCCGCGACGGCTGGTCCGTCGGCGGCATGGCCAAGGGCGCGGGCATGCTCGCCCCCGCCCTCGCGACGATGCTCGTCGTCGTCACGACCGACGCGGTGACGAGCCCCGGCGACCTCGACGCCGCGCTGCGCGAGGCGACGCGCACGACCTTCGACCGCATCGACTCCGACGGGTGCATGTCGACCAACGACACGGTCCTCGCCATGGCCTCCGGTGCCTCCGGCGCCGGTGCCACCCGCGAGGAGCTCACCGAGGCGATCCGCGAGGTCTGTGCCGACCTCGCCCGGCAGCTCATCGGTGATGCCGAGGGCGCCGCCCACGACATCGAGATCGTCGTGCGCAGTGCGGCCAGCGAGGCCGACGGTCTCGAGGTCGCGCGCAGCATCGCCCGCAACAACCTCTTCAAGTGCGCGATCTTCGGCAAGGACCCCAACTGGGGCCGGGTGCTTGCTGCCGTGGGCACCACCGCGGCCGCCTTCGAGCCGTCGCAGCTCGACGTCTCGATCAACGGCGTCCAGGTCTGCCGCGCCGGCGGGGTCGGGGAGGACCGCACGCTCGTCGACCTGGAGGCCCGGGACGTGCGCGTCCTCGTGGACCTGCACGCCGGTACCGACGAGGTGACGGTCTGGACCAACGACCTCACGCACGACTACGTCCACGAGAACTCCGCCTACTCCACCTGATCGGACCGGCATGTCTGCTGAATCCACCCTGCGCGGCGCCATCGACGCCGCGGCCCTGCGGGTCGCCCAGAGCAAGGCCACCACCCTCGTCGAGGCGCTGCCCTGGCTCGAGCGGTTCCGCGGCGCGCTCGTCGTCATCAAGTACGGCGGCAACGCCATGACCGACGACGCCCTCAAGGCGGCCTTCGCCGAGGACATCGTCTTCCTGCGCTTCGCCGGGCTGCGCCCCGTCGTCGTGCACGGCGGAGGCCCGCAGATCCAGGCCATGCTCGACCGGCTCGGCCTGGAGAGCGAGTTCAAGGGGGGGCTGCGCGTCACGACCCCCGAGGTCATGGAGGTCGTGCGCATGGTCCTCACCGGCCAGGTCGGGCGCGAGCTCGTCGGGCTGCTCAACCAGCACGGCCCCGTCGCGGTCGGGCTCTCCGGCGAGGACGCCGGGCTCTTCGGCGGACGCCGCAGGGGCGTCGAGATCGACGGCGAGATGGTCGACATCGGTCTCGTCGGTGACGTCGAGTCGGTCGACCCCGCTGCCGTCCTGGACATCCTCGACGCCGGACGGATCCCCGTCGTCTCGACGATCGCGCCCGACCTGGACGAGGACGGGCAGGTGCTCAACGTCAACGCCGACACCGCCGCCGCGGCCCTGGCCGTGGCGCTGCGGGCGCACAAGCTCGTCGTCCTCACCGACGTCGACGGCGTGTACGCCGACTGGCCGGACCGCGACTCGTTGCTGTCCCACCTGAGCGCGTCCGGTGCCCGCGACCTCCTGGCCCGGGTCGACTCCGGCATGATCCCCAAGCTCGAGGCGTGCATCCGCGCGGTCACCCACGGCGTCCCCCAGGCGCACGTCGTCGACGGCCGCCAGCCGCACTCGATGCTCCTCGAGCTGTTCACCTCGGAGGGCTTCGGGACGATGATCCTGCCCGACGACCCGACCACCGCCCCCGACGACGAAGGGGAGGGGAGCCCCTCGTGAGCACCGTCTCGCCCGCACACCAGCAGCTGCTCGAGCGCTACCGCGCCAGCCACATCGGGGTCTTCGGCCTCCCCGGGCTCGTCCTCTCGCACGGCGAGGGCCCCTACGTCTGGGACGTCGACGGCACCCGCTACCTCGACCTGCTCGGCGGCATCGCCGTCAACGCCCTCGGCCACGGCCACCCGGAGCTCGTCGCCGCGATCTCCAAGCAGGCCGGCACCGCCGTGCACGTCAGCAACTTCTTCACGACCCAGGCGCAGATCGAGGCGGCCGAGGCGGTCCTGCGCATCGCGCAGGCCCCGGAGGGGTCCGGCATCTTCTTCTGCAACAGCGGGTCGGAGGCCGTCGAGACCGCGATCAAGCTCTCGCGCCGCACCGGTCGCACGGGGATCGTCGCCGCCGGAGGTGCCTTCCACGGGCGGACCACCGGCGCGCTGAGCCTCACCCACAAGGCGGCCTACCGGACCCCCTTCGAGCCACTGCTCCCCGGGGTGACGCACGTGACGCCCGGCGACGTCGACGCCCTGCGCGCCGCCGTCGGCCCTGACACCGCGATGGTCCTCCTCGAGCCGATCCAGGGGGAGGCGGGCGTCGTCCCCACCCCACCCGGCTACCTCGCCGCCGCCCGCGAGATCACCCGCGAGGTGGGCGCCCTCCTCGTCCTGGACGAGATCCAGACCGGTATCGGCCGCACCGGGGCGTGGTTCGCCCACCAGCTCGAGGGCGTCGTACCGGACGCGATCACCGTCGCCAAGGGGCTCGGCGGGGGAGTGCCGATCGGCGGCCTCGTCACCTTCGGTCCCGAGGTGACCGGCCTGCTGACGGCCGGCCAGCACGGGTCCACCTTCGGCGGCAACCCGCTCGCCTGCAGCGCGGCCCTGGCGGTCATCGCCACCATCGAGTCCCAGGACCTCATGGCGCACGCCGTGGCCGTCGGCGAGGCCCTCGTCGCGCAGGTCGCCGCGCTCGACCACCCGTTGGTCGCCGGGGTCCGTGGGGCGGGGCTGCTCCGCGCCGTCGTCCTGACCCGGGAGATCGCGCCCGCCGTGGCCCTGGCCGCCCGCGCCCGCGGCTTCATCGTCAACCCCGTGGCGCCGGACGCCCTGCGCCTGGCGCCGCCGCTCACCATCACCACCGACCAGCTCGCAACCTTCGTCGAGGCGCTGCCCGCGCTCCTCGACCAGGCCGCCAAGGAGTCCGCATGACCGTCCGCCACCTCCTCGCCGACGACGACCTGACGGCCGCCGAGCAGGCCGAGGTGCTCGACCTCGCCGCCGCGCTCAAGGCCGACCGCCACGCGGAGCAGCCGCTCGCCGGCCCGCAGGCCGTCGCGCTCATCTTCGACAAGCCGACGCTGCGCACCCAGCTCTCCTTCGCCACCGGTGTCGCCGAGCTCGGTGGCTACCCGATGACGGTCGACGGCAACCTCGCCCAAATCGGCACCCGCGAGTCGATCGCGGACGTGGCGCGGGTCGTCGGGCGCCAGGTGAGCGCCATCGTGTGGCGCACCCACGGCCAGGACCGGCTGCAGGAGATGGCCGACCACGTCGCCGTGCCGGTCGTCAACGCCCTCACCGACGACTACCACCCGTGCCAGCTGCTCGCCGACCTGCTGACGATCCGTGAGCACAAGGGGAGCACCGCCGGACGCACGATCGCCTACCTCGGCGACGGCGCCAACAACATGGCGCACAGCTACCTCCTCGCCTGCGCCCTCGCCGGGATGCACGTGCGCATCGGCACCCCGGCGACCCACCAGCCCTCAGCGGACGTGCTCGTCCGGGCCCAGCGGATCGCCGCCGAGCAGGGCGGCTCGGTGCTCGTCACGGACGACCCGGTGGCCGCCGTGGACGGCGCCGACGTCGTGGCGACCGACACCTGGGTCTCCATGGGCATGGAGGGCGAGAAGGGCGATCGCACCGGCCAGGCGTCGCCCTTCGCCCCCTTCGCCGTGACCCGTGGCCTCATGGCCCACGCGGCCGCCGAGGCGATCGTGCTGCACTGCCTGCCCGCCTACCGCGGTCTCGAGATCGAGGCCGAGGTCATCGACGGCGAGCAGTCGGTCGTCTGGGACGAGGCCGAGAACAGGCTCCACGCGCAGAAGGCGCTCCTCACCTTCCTCCTGCGCGCCTCGTCGTGATCGCCGCGACGAGGTCCGGGCGGCAGGCGCGGATCACCGAGCTCCTGCGCGAGCACGCCGTGCGCAGCCAGACCGACCTGCTCGCGCTCCTCGCCGCGGACGGCATCGAGGTCACCCAGGCGACGCTGTCGCGCGACCTCCTCGAGCTGCGCGCCGAGAAGGTGCGGGTCGGACGTGACCTGGTCTACGCCGTCCCGGGCGAAGGGGGGGACCGCACGCCCCGCGCAGCCGTCGCCCACGCCGAGGTCGACGACCGCCTCCGCCGGCAGTGCGAGGAGCTGCTCGTCACGGCCCGGGCCAGCGCCCAGCTCGTCGTCGTGCGCACCCCGCCGGGCGCGGCCAGCTACCTCGCGTCGGCCATCGACCACGCCCGGCTCCCCGAGGTGCTGGGCACCATCGCGGGGGATGACACGATCATGATCATCACCGCCGGCCCCGACGAGGGCGCGGCCCTCACCACTTCGCTGCTGGGGCACGCCCAGGGCACCGACAGCCAGGAGGCACCGTGAGCCAGGACCAGACCGCCCAGCCGAGCGAGCGAGTCAGCCTCTGGGGCGGCCGTTTCGCTGGGGGGCCGAGCGATGCCTTGGCGGCCCTGAGCAAGTCGACGCACTTCGACTGGCGGCTCGCTCCCTACGACATCGCCGGGTCCCGCGCGCACACCCGCGTGCTGCACGGCGCCGGGCTGCTCGACGACGCGACCCGGGACGCCATGCTGGAGGCCCTGAGGCAGCTGGCGGACGACGTGGAGTCGGGCGCCTTCGTCCCGGCCCAGGACGACGAGGACGTCCACACGGCGCTGGAGCGCGGGCTGATCGAGCGCGCCGGACCTGACGTGGGCGGGCGCCTGCGGGCCGGCCGCTCACGCAACGACCAGGTCGCCACGCTCTTCCGCATGTACCTGCGCGACCACGCACGGATCGTCTCGGGGCTGGTGCTCGAGGTCGTCCAGGCACTGGTCGACCAGGCCACCACCCACATCGACGTGCCGATGCCCGGGCGCACCCACCTGCAGCACGCGCAGCCGGTCCTGCTCAGCCACCACCTGCTCGCGCACGCCTGGGCGCTGCTGCGTGACGTCCAGCGCCTGGTCGACTGGGACGCGCGCACCTCGCTCAGCCCCTACGGCTCCGGTGCCCTCGCCGGCTCCTCCCTCGGACTCGACCCGGAGGCCGTCGCGGCGGACCTCGGCTTCGCCGGGTCCATCGACAACTCGATCGACGGCACGGCCTCGCGCGACTTCGTCGCGGAGTTCTGCTTCGTCGCGGCGATGACCGCCGTCGACATCTCCCGGCTCGCGGAGGAGGTCATCCTCTGGGCGACCAAGGAGTTCTCCTTCATCACCCTCGACGACGCCTTCTCGACCGGGTCGAGCATCATGCCGCAGAAGAAGAACCCCGACGTCGCCGAGCTGGCCCGCGGCAAGGCCGGCCGGCTCGTCGGTGACCTCGCCGGGCTGCTGACGACGCTCAAGGCGCTGCCGCTCGCCTACAACCGCGACCTGCAGGAGGACAAGGAGCCGGTCTTCGACGCGGTCGACACCCTCGAGGTCCTGCTGCCCGCCTTCGCGGGGATGATGGCGACGATGACCTACCACGGCGAGCGCATGGCCTCCCTGGCGCCGCAGGGCTTCTCGCTCGCGACCGACATCGCCGAGTGGCTCGTGCGCGAAGGCGTCCCCTTCCGGGTCGCCCACGAGGTCGCCGGCTCGTGCGTGCGCGTCTGCGAGGAGCGCGAGATCGAGCTCTGGGACCTCACCGACGAAGACCTGGTCGGCATCAGCGAGCACCTCACCCCGGGCGTGCGCGAGGTCCTGTCCGTCGAGGGCTCCCTCGCCTCGCGCGACGCGAAGGGGGGCACCGCTCCGGCACGCGTGCGGGAACAGCTGGCCGCGGTCCGGTCCCTCATGGGCGACCTGTCGGCCTTCGCCGCCTCCCGCATCGAGGCACGCTGACGTGGGCCCGTCGGGGCGCCGGCTGGTCGCGCAGGACCTGTCCGCCGACCCCCTGACCGTCGCCTCCGTCCTGCTCGGGAGCCACCTCGTCGTCGGCGACGTGACGCTGCGTCTCACCGAGGTCGAGGCGTACTGGGGGAGCGTCGACCCCGGATCGCACGGCTACCGCGGCATGACGCCGCGCACCGAGGTGATGTTCGGGCCGCCCGGACGCCTCTACGTCTACCGGTCGTACGGCATCCACTGGTGCGCCAACATCGTCTGCGGGACGAAGGGGGAGTGCGCCGCAGTCCTGCTGCGTGCCGGTGAGGTCGTGGTCGGGCAGCGGCTGGCCATGGAGCGACGTCCCGGCGCCGCGGTGCGCGACCTCGCCCGTGGACCGGGGCGGCTCACCAAGGCCCTGGGACTCGACGGTGACGACGACGGCGCCGCGGTCGTGGGGAGGGGCGCGCGCCTCGTCCTGCGGGCCCCGGCCGAGCCGGTGCCCGCCGAACGCATCCGCACGGGTCCGCGCGTGGGGGTCTCGGGTCCCGGCGGCGACGCGGAGGCCTTCCCGTGGCGGTACTGGATCGACGGGGACCCGACCGTCTCCGCGTACCGGCCCGGCGGGCCCCGCGTCAGGCGGGGTTGACCCCGACGTCGACCTGCTGGGCGAGGTAGTTCTCCAGGCCCACGCGGGCGATCGCGTCGAGCTGTGCCTCGAACCAGTCCCCGTGACGCTCCTCGTCGCGGGCCATCTCCTCGAAGATCGAGGCGGTGGCGTGGTCGCCGAGCTCGTGGCACTCCTTGGCGCCGGCGTTGAACTGGTTGATCGCGACGATCTCGCCGGCGAGGGCCAGCTCGAGCATCTCCTTGGCGTCCTCGCCGATCTGGATGTTGTTGAGCTTCTGCACGTTGGGGTGGCCGTCGAACATGAGGATGCGCTCGATGAGCTCGTCGGCGTCCTTCATCTCGCCGATCGACAGGTCGTAGAAGACCTTGCCCAGGCGTGGCAGGCCCCAGTTGTCGAGCATGCGCGCGTGGAGGAAGTAGGCGTTGACGACGGTGAGCTCGAGGGTGAGTGCCTCGTTGAGGAGGGTGACGACTCGAGGGTCAGCTGGCTGCACGGTGGACCTCCGCGGAAGTGGTGAAGAGACCGTGATCGGCCTCGCTCCCCACATGTTCGCAGAGGATCTGCCGCACGGAGAAGACACAGGCCCCGCAGTCGCGACCGGCGCCGGTGCTCGCGCACACGCGGGAGAGTGTCGTCGCGCCCTGGGCGGCCGCCTCGGCGATCGCCCGGTCGCCGACGACGGCGCAGTGACACACGATCACGAGACTCTCCCTTCGTTGCTGAGGTGAGGCATACCTTAGCCCAGCGGGGAAGTCTCCTGTCACGGGGTGTTCCACATGCCGGACCGGTGCGCCTCCGGGACGACGCGGTGCGGCATGGCAGGCTGGGGAGGGGCGCGACCGCGCGCCCCGCGACCTCCCGGAAGGACCCATGGCCACCGTGACCGACATCCTCGACGAGCTGCAGTGGCGCGGAGCGGTGGCGCAGACCACCGACGAGGACGCCCTGCGACAGGCCCTCGCCGACGGACCGGTCACGGTGTACTGCGGCTTCGACCCGACGGCCCCGTCGCTCCACTTCGGCAACTTCGTCCAGCTCGTCGCCCTGCGCCGCCTGCAGCGAGCGGGCCACAAGGTCATCTGCCTGGTGGGCGGCTCGACGGGCCTCATCGGGGATCCCAAGCCGACGAGCGAGCGCCAGCTGAGGACCAAGGAGCACACGGCGCAGAACGTCGCGCGGATCAAGGAGCTCGTCCAGCCCTTCCTCGACTTCGACGGCAGCCAGGGAGCCGAGCACCCGGCGATCCTCGTCGACAACCTCGACTGGACCGCTCCGATGTCCGCCCTGGACTTCCTGCGGGACGTGGGCAAGCACTTCCGGGTCAACCAGATGATCCGCAAGGACGCGATCGCGGCGCGACTCGAGAGCCAGGAGGGGATCTCGTACACGGAGTTCAGCTACCAGCTGCTCCAGGCGCTCGACTACCTCGAGCTCTACCGGACCCACGGCTGCAGCCTTCAGGTGGGCGGCTCGGACCAGTGGGGCAACCTCACCGCGGGGGTCGACCTGATCCACCGCGCCGAGGGGGCCTCGGTGCATGCCCTGACCTCGCCGCTCCTCACCGACTCGCACGGGGTCAAGTACGGCAAGTCCGAGGGGAATGCCATCTGGCTCTCTGCCGACCTGACGAGCCCGTACGCCTTCTACCAGTACTTCCTCAACGTCGAGGACGCCTCCGTGGTCACGCTGCTCAAGGTCTTCACCGACCGGGGACGTGACGAGATCGCCGAGCTCGAGCGACTCGTGGCCGACGAGCCCTACCGCAGGGCGGCGCAGAAGGCGCTGGCCTCGGACATGACCACGCTGGTGCACGGCGCGCAGGCCACCTCGGCCGTGCAGGCGGCCTCGGAGGCACTCTTCGGCAAGGGCGACCTGGCGGCCCTGGACGAGCCGACGCTGCTGGACGCGACAGCGGAGCTCCCCGGCGCCGACGTATCGACAGGGACGGGGGTCCTCGACGCCCTCGTCGCGACCGGCCTCGTCGACTCCAAGAAGGCCGCCCGTCGCGCGATCGGCGACGGAGCCGTCTCGATCAACGGGGCCAAGGTCACCGACGAGGCACACGCGATGGCCCCGGAGGACTACCTCCACGGGCGCGTAGCCGTCCTGCGGCGTGGCCGCAAGAACCTCGCCGCGGCCCGCCACCCCTGACCGTCGCCGGGGCACGGCGCCGAATCCCCGGAAATCCGGGGGATCCGGGGCCGATTTGGTTTCTGCCAGATCCTTGATCTACTGTTCTCGATGTCAGCCCGAGAGGGAGGAACGGACTCCACGCGGTGGCCCTTGCAGGGTCGCACCAAGCAGGCCGGTCCCACCGAGCAGACACCCACTCCGAGCGAGTCGCCACAGCACTTCGGTGCCGGTGGGACGGACTTGGAAGCTCAGCAGCACGGCTGCTAGAGTGGGAGACCGCCGCAGGCGCCAGACCCGCACAACGACCTCCACGAGGACGAGCGAGTTTGACCCGCGACGATCACAAGAAGTAAGTTTGAGAAGTTGCCCCTTGTGCGGGCCGCCTGGTTTGGGTGGTGTGTGTGGGGTGTGCGTGTGAATCTTGAGAACTCAACAGCGTGTCAAAAATCGATGCCAATACCTCGTTCTGGCTGATTGTGGTTCGACTCTATTGTGGGGTTGGGCCTGGTTGGTTGGAGTGAAATTTTTTCCTTTGGTTGACAAGAGATTCAAACAGCGATTGCGCTGGTTGTTCTTGCTCAGTCATGGTTCAGCCCTTTGTTGGGTTATGGATTGCTCCCTTTGAGCCCTTTTGGGTTCGGGGGGTGTTGATCATCAACGGAGAGTTTGATCCTGGCTCAGGACGAACGCTGGCGGCGTGCTTAACACATGCAAGTCGAACGGTGAAGCTTGGAGCTTGCTTCGAGTGGATCAGTGGCGAACGGGTGAGTAACACGTGAGCAACCTGCCCCAGACTCTGGAATAAGCGCTGGAAACGGCGTCTAATACTGGATATGTGACGGACCTGCATGGGTACCGTCTGGAAAGTTTTTCGGTTTGGGATGGGCTCGCGGCCTATCAGCTTGTTGGTGAGGTAATGGCTCACCAAGGCGACGACGGGTAGCCGGCCTGAGAGGGCGACCGGCCACACTGGGACTGAGACACGGCCCAGACTCCTACGGGAGGCAGCAGTGGGGAATATTGCACAATGGGCGAAAGCCTGATGCAGCGACGCCGCGTGAGGGATGACGGCCTTCGGGTTGTAAACCTCTTTCAGCAGGGAAGAAGCGAAAGTGACGGTACCTGCAGAAGAAGCACCGGCTAACTACGTGCCAGCAGCCGCGGTAATACGTAGGGTGCGAGCGTTGTCCGGAATTATTGGGCGTAAAGAGCTTGTAGGCGGTTTGTCGCGTCTGCTGTGAAAATCCGGGGCTCAACCCCGGACTTGCAGTGGGTACGGGCAGACTAGAGTGTGGTAGGGGAGACTGGAATTCCTGGTGTAGCGGTGAAATGCGCAGATATCAGGAGGAACACCGATGGCGAAGGCAGGTCTCTGGGCCACTACTGACGCTGAGAAGCGAAAGCATGGGGAGCGAACAGGATTAGATACCCTGGTAGTCCATGCCGTAAACGTTGGGCGCTAGGTGTGGGACTCATTCCACGAGTTCCGTGCCGCAGCTAACGCATTAAGCGCCCCGCCTGGGGAGTACGGCCGCAAGGCTAAAACTCAAAGGAATTGACGGGGGCCCGCACAAGCGGCGGAGCATGCGGATTAATTCGATGCAACGCGAAGAACCTTACCAAGGCTTGACATATACCGGAAACTTCCAGAGATGGTTGCCCCCTTTGGGTCGGTATACAGGTGGTGCATGGTTGTCGTCAGCTCGTGTCGTGAGATGTTGGGTTAAGTCCCGCAACGAGCGCAACCCTCGTTCTATGTTGCCAGCACGTAATGGTGGGGACTCATGGAAGACTGCCGGGGTCAACTCGGAGGAAGGTGGGGATGACGTCAAATCATCATGCCCCTTATGTCTTGGGCTTCACGCATGCTACAATGGCCGGTACAAAGGGCTGCGATACCGCAAGGTGGAGCGAATCCCAAAAAACCGGTCTCAGTTCGGATTGGGGTCTGCAACTCGACCCCATGAAGTCGGAGTCGCTAGTAATCGCAGATCAGCAACGCTGCGGTGAATACGTTCCCGGGCCTTGTACACACCGCCCGTCAAGTCACGAAAGTCGGTAACACCCGAAGCCGGTGGCCCAACCCTTGTGGGGGGAGCCGTCGAAGGTGGGACTGGCGATTGGGACTAAGTCGTAACAAGGTAGCCGTACCGGAAGGTGCGGCTGGATCACCTCCTTTCTAAGGAGCACTGGCCTGGTCCATCTGTGATGGGCTGGGTTCATGTAGAGCTTGGTTTGTCGGCGTATGTCCGGCACCGAGTGCTCTGGGTGGAACATCGATTATTTGACGCTCGTGGCTCGTGCTGGTGAGTACCTGCGCTCCTTTGGGGGGTGTGGTGGAAAGCTGGTGCTGGGTGGCGGGTGTCTGGCACGTTGTTGGGTCCTGAGGGTTCACGCGAGTGAAGCTTCGGGCCGGCTCTCCTTCTGAGGGGGGTTGGTTGTGGGCCTCGCCTGGTGGCGTACCGCATCGCGTTTGCGTGGTGTTGGCGTCACGGTTTGGTGGGGTGCCGCCCGTATGTTGAGAACTACACAGTGGACGCGAGCATCTTTGTGGCTCAAGTTTTTAAGGGCGCACGGTGGATGCCTTGGTACCAGGAACCGAAGAAGGACGTAGGAATCTGCGATAAGCCTCGGGGAGTCGATAACCAGACTTTGATCCGAGGATTTCCGAATGGGGAAACCCGGCTGGAGGCAAGTCCAGTCACTCCCGGCTGAATATATAGGCCGGGTAGAGGGAACGCGGGGAAGTGAAACATCTCAGTACCCGCAGGAAGAGAAAACAACAGTGATTCCGTGAGTAGTGGCGAGCGAAAGCGGATGAGGCCAAACCGGTCATGTGTGATAGCTGTCAGGCGTTGCATGTCCGGGGTTGTGGGAGCTTTTGCTCGGAGCTGACACTTCGGGGTGGAGTAAGAAATCCATGTCATAGTCGAAGGGTCTTGAATGGCCCGGCACAGAGGGTGCGACCCCCGTAGACGAAATGTCGTGGACTCCATGGAGAGATTTCCCAAGTAGCACGGGGCCCGAGAAATCCCGTGTGAATCTGGCGGGACCACCCGCTAAGCCTAAATATTCCCTGGTGACCGATAGCGGACAAGTACCGTGAGGGAAAGGTGAAAAGTACCCCGGGAGGGGAGTGAAATAGATCCTGAAACCGTGCGCTTACAATCCGTCGGAGCCTCCTTGTGGGGTGACGGCGTGCCTTTTGAAGAATGAGCCTGCGAGTTAGTGCTCAGTGGCGAGGTTAACCCGTGTGGGGAAGCCGTAGCGAAAGCGAGTCCGAACAGGGCGTTTTAGTCGCTGGGTCTAGACCCGAAGCGGAGTGATCTACCCATGGCCAGGTTGAAGCGACGGTAAGACGTCGTGGAGGACCGAACCCACTTAGGTTGAAAACTGAGGGGATGAGCTGTGGGTAGGGGTGAAAGGCCAATCAAACTCCGTGATAGCTGGTTCTCCCCGAAATGCATTTAGGTGCAGCGTCACGTGTTTCTTACCGGAGGTAGAGCTACTGGATAGCTAATGGGCCTCACCAGGTTACTGACGTTAGCCAAACTCCGAATGCCGGTAAGTGAGAGCGTGGCAGTGAGACTGCGGGGGATAAGCTCCGTAGTCGAGAGGGAAACAGCCCAGATCACCAGCTAAGGTCCCTAAGCGTGTGCTAAGTGGAAAAGGATGTGGAGTTGCCGTGACAACCAGGAGGTTGGCTTAGAAGCAGCCACCCTTTAAAGAGTGCGTAATAGCTCACTGGTCAAGTGATTCCGCGCCGACAATGTAGCGGGGCTCAAGCACACCACCGAAGCTGTGGCATTGACACACTGCTCGGCACCTTTGGTGTCCAGGCGTGTTGATGGGTAGGGGAGCGTCGTGTGGCGAGCGAAGCGGCGGAGTGATCCAGCCGTGGATGCCACACGAGTGAGAATGCAGGCATGAGTAGCGAAAGACGGGTGAGAAACCCGTCCGCCGAATATCCAAGGGTTCCAGGGTCAAGCTAATCTGCCCTGGGTAAGTCGGGACCTAAGGCGAGGCCGACAGGCGTAGTCGATGGACATCCGGTTGATATTCCGGAACCGGCGAAGAACCGCCCATGATGAATCCAGTGATGCTAAACGCCTGAAGCTCACCGTAGATGCCCTTCGGGGTGTCGTTGGTGGGTGGAACGTGTGACCCTATCTGGTAGTAGTCAAGCAATGGGGAGACGCAGGAAGGTAGCCTCCGCGTGGCGATGGTTGTCCACGTCCAAGGGTGTAGGGAGTCAGGTAGGCAAATCCGCCTGGCACATATCCTGAGACCTGATAGTGACCGCCTCTGGCGGGAAGCAGGGTGATCCTATGCTGCCGAGAAAATCCTCTAGCGAGGTTCTAGCCGCCCGTACCCCAAACCGACTCAGGTGGATAAGTAGAGAATACTAAGGCGATCGAGTGAATCGTGGTTAAGGAATTCGGCAAAATGCCCCCGTAACTTCGGGAGAAGGGGGGCCCGGATTCTGAAGCCCCTTGCGGGCTAGGAAGATGGGCCGCAGAGACCAGGGAGAAGCGACTGTTTACTAAAAACACAGGTCCGTGCGAAGTCGCAAGACGATGTATACGGACTGACGCCTGCCCGGTGCTGGAAGGTTAAGAGGACCGGTTAGCCCCTTGTGGGCGAAGCTGAGAATTTAAGCCCCAGTAAACGGCGGTGGTAACTATAACCATCCTAAGGTAGCGAAATTCCTTGTCGGGTAAGTTCCGACCTGCACGAATGGCGTAACGACTTCTCCACTGTCTCAACCGCGAACTCGGCGAAATTGCATTACGAGTAAAGATGCTCGTTACGCGCAGCAGGACGGAAAGACCCCGGGACCTTCACTATAGCTTGGTATTGGTGATCGGGACGGCTTGTGTAGGATAGGTGGGAGACTGTGAAGCATGCACGCCAGTGTGTGTGGAGTCATCGTTGAAATACCACTCTGGTCGTTCTGGTTATCTAACCTCGGTCCGTGATCCGGATCAGGGACATTGCCTGGTGGGTAGTTTAACTGGGGCGGTTGCCTCCTAAAATGTAACGGAGGCGCTCAAAGGTTCCCTCAGCCTGGTTGGCAATCAGGTGGCGAGTGCAAGTGTACAAGGGAGCTTGACTGCGAGACAGACATGTCGAGCAGGGACGAAAGTCGGAACTAGTGACCCGACGGTGGCTTGTGGAAGCGCCGTCGCTCAACGGATAAAAGGTACCCCGGGGATAACAGGCTGATCTTCCCCAAGAGTCCATATCGACGGGATGGTTTGGCACCTCGATGTCGGCTCGTCGCATCCTGGGGGTGGAGTATCTCCCAAGGGTTGGGCTGTTCGCCCATTAAAGCGGCACGCGAGCTGGGTTTAGAACGTCGTGAGACAGTTCGGTCCCTATCCGCTGTGCGCGTAGGAAACTTGAGAGAGGCTGACCCTAGTACGAGAGGACCGGGTTGGACGAACCTCTGGTGTGTGAGTTGTTCTGCCAAGGGCACCGCTCATTAGCTACGTTCGGGAGTGATAACCGCTGAAAGCATCTAAGCGGGAAGCATGTCTCAAGATGAGGTTTCCATGGAGCTTGCTCCGAGAGGCTCCCAGTAGACTACTGGGTTGATAGGCCAGATGTGGAAGTGCAGCAATGCATGGAGCTGACTGGTACTAATAAGCCGATAACTTGATACACACACAACATCTGTTGCGTAACAAAAGATTGACTCGCGTCCACTGTGCAGTTCCCGAGATACGGTCGGGACACTGTCCACGTATTTCCATAGAGTTTCGGCTGTCATAGCGAGGGGGAAACGCCCGGTCCCATTCCGAACCCGGAAGCTAAGCCCTTCAGCGCCGATGGTACTGCACTGGTGACGGTGTGGGAGAGTAGGACGCAGCCGGACAAACATTGAGCAGAAACGCCCTGGTCGGCTCGTCACAGACGAGTTGTCAGGGCGTTTCTTGCATTTGAGCCCCGATCCACGGGAGTGTGGCTCTCGCAGGGACAAGGTCTAGAGAGGTATCAGACGTGGACGAGAGGTCGAACCGACCCCAAGGTGGACGTGGCCGACCCGGTGGAGGGCGGCCGGGCGGTGGACGCTCCGAGCGATCCGGCGGAGGCCGTCCCGGCGGCAGCGGGGAACGGCCGCGTCGCGACGGCGGCCAAGGCCGTCCCTTCCGTGAGGACCGACGAGACGATCGCGACCGCCGCGCCGGTGAGCGTGGACCCGGGGACCGGCGTGACTCGCGCCCCGAGCGTGGAGGCACCGGTCGTGAGGACCAGGAGCGCGGCGGATCCCGTCTGGTGCCCAAGGAGGGCCGCAAGCCCGAGCCGGCCATCGCGCCCGATGTCACCGGCGCCGAGATCGACCGCAGCGTCAAGCAGCAGCTGCGCACCCTGAGCAAGGAGAATGCCGAGGGCGTCGCCCAGCACCTCGTGATGGTCGCGGCACTCCTCGAGGCAGAGGACCTGGACGGCGCCCTGGCGCACGCCGAGACCGCCGTGCGGCGTGCCGGACGGGTCCCGGCCGCACGTGAGGCGCTTGGCTTCGTGGCCTACCGCATGGGCGACTACGCGCGTGCGCTCACGGAGTTCCGCACCGTTCGCCGGCTGAGCGGGTCCTCGCACCTACTGCCGCTCATGGTCGACTGCGAACGTGGGCTCGGCCGTCCGGCGCGCGCTCTCGAGCTGCTCGGCTCGCCGGAGGCGCGTCAGCTCGGCCAGGAGGAGCAGATCGAGCTGCTCATCGTCGGGTCCGGCATTCGTCGTGACATGGGCCAGCCCCAGGCTGCTGTCCTCGCCCTCCAGGGGCAGGTGGACAAGGTGAAGAACAAGCCGTGGGCACCGCGCGTCTGGTACGCCTACGCCGACGCGCTGCTGGAGGTCGGGCGGCGCGACGACGCCCGGGCCTGGTTCGCCAAGGCGGCGGTGGCCGACCAGGACGGAGAGACGGACGCGGTCGAGCGCGTCGAGGAGCTCGACGGCGTGCACGTCGAGGAGCTCGATGACGTGGGCGACGGCGGGGAGACGCCGCAGCCGTGAGGGGAGGCCCCCTCTCCGCGGGCTTCGAGGGGATCATCTGTGACCTCGACGGCGTGGTCTACGCCGGTGCGGTTGCGGTGGAGCACGCGGTCGACGCGCTCAACCGTCTCGCCGTGCCCGTGGTCTACGCCACGAACAACGCGTCGCGACCCCCTTCGGACGTCGCGGACCATCTGCGGCGCCTCGGCGTACGGGTCGAGGCGGCGCGCGTCCTCACCTCGTCGGTTGCCGCCGCGCGAGAGCTGGCCACGGACCTGCCCGCCGGGACCGCGGTCCTGGCGGTCGGGGGCCCCGGGGTGGGCGTCGCGCTGCGCGACGCCGGTCTGCGGCCACTGGCGCCCGGGGACGAAGGGGAGGTCGCTGCGGTGCTGCAGGGTTACGGCCCGCAGGTGACCGCCGCCGACCTCGGTGAGGCCGCGCACGCCATCCGCGCCGGAGCGCGCTGGGTGGTGACGAACGACGACCTGACCCTGCCCACCGAACGAGGCCCGGCGCCGGGCAACGGCTCCCTCGTGGGCGCCGTGCGCAACGCGGTGGACCGTGATCCAGAGGTCATCGGCAAGCCGCACCCGCCGATGTACGAGCTCGCGGCCGACGTCCTGGGGGTGCCACCGGCTCGAGTGCTCGCGATCGGCGACCGTCTGGAGACGGACATGGCCGGCGCCCAGGCTGCCGGTACCTCAGGGGCCCTGGTGCTCACCGGTGTCCACGGACCCCCGGAGCTGGCGGCGGCCCCCTTCGACCATCGTCCTCAGTACGTCCTGACCGACCTGCGCGACCTCGCCGAGGACTACCCCGAGGCAGGCGTCGACGACGGGTGGCACGTGCGCGGATCCGCTCGTGCCCGCCTCGCGCGCGGTGGCCGGCTCGAGGTGGTCGGCGCGGGCGCCGACCTGTTGCGCGCCGCGCTCGACGCACTGTGGACCGCTCGCGATGCGGGTCTGATCACGGCGCAGGACGCGGGTCGGCTCGTCCCGAACGGGTAGCGTGGGATCCACCCCGACCCAAGGAGCGACGTGGACCCTGTACGCGGACTGATCCACCTGGGCCTCAGGACCACCGAGGCCGCCCTCGACCGCACCCTCGGTGTCGTGCGGCTCGTCGACACGCTGCTCGTCGCCAGTGCGGTGCCACCGGCCCGGGGTGACGCGCCGGAGCGCGCGTGGCCCGACGAGGAGCAGGCGGACCTCGACGCGCTGAGCGAGGCGCTGCGGGCCCGCGACGACGCGCCCGAGGAGGAGGTCGTCTCCACGACCCCGCCCACCCGTCGCACCGCTCCCGCTCGCCCGGCGACGAAGGCGCCGGTCCGCAAGAGCTCGAGCGCCGCGAGGAAGGCACCGGCGAAGAAGACGCCGGCCAAGAAGGCCGCCGCGAAGACGGCCACCAAGACGGCCACCAAGAAGGCCGCCACGAAGAAGGCCACGCCGAAGAAGGTCACTAGCGCGAAGGTGACCACGGCGAAGGCGACGGAGCCGACCCCGACCCCCGTGGTGCTCCCGGATGCCTGACGAGCCCGGTCAGCTCGTCCAGACCGGTGACCTCGTCGTCGATGCGGCCCTGTCCGATCTGGCGGGCGTCGATGCCGCAGACCTGGACGCCGTCCTCGCGGCCGGGGAGTCGGTGCACGCCACCTTGACCTCGCGCCTGTCCGACCTCGGGTCCTGACCCGTGGCGCAGACCACTCGCCTCGACGTCGCCCTCGTCGAGCGGGGCCTGGCGCGCAGTCGGACGCGTGCCCGGGAGCTCGTCGTCGCCGGTGACGTGCGGGTCGACGACGCGACGGTGACGAAGACCTCGCTGCAGGTCGGGCCGGACGCCCGGCTGACGGTCGTCTCCGACGGTGATCACTGGGTCGGGCGCGCGGCCGGCAAGCTCCTGGGCGCCTTGACGGCCTTCACGCCGCAGGTCAGGGGGCAGCGCTGCCTGGACATCGGCGCCTGCACGGGGGGCTTCACCCAGGTGCTCCTCGAGCACGGAGCCGAGCACGTCATCGCCCTCGACGTCGGTCATGACCAGCTGGCGCCGGAGCTCCTCGCGGACCCGCGCGTCATCGACCGCAGCGGCACGACCATCCGCGGGCTGGTCGCGGACGACATCGGTGGCCCCGTGGACCTGGCCGTGGGGGACCTGAGCTTCATCTCCCTTCGTCTGGTGCTCGCGGAGGTGGCCGGTCTGCTCACCGACACCGGCGAGGCGGTGCTGCTCATCAAGCCGCAGTTCGAGGTGGGGCGGGACCGGCTCGGTCGCAAGGGGGTCGTCACCGACCCGGCTGCTCGGGAGACTGCGATCATCGGTGTGCTCGAGCGCGCCCGCGAGGTCGGCCTGTCCGCGCTGGGACTGGCGCGCAGCCCGCTGCGCGGGGGTGAGGGCAACCACGAGTACCTCGTGCACCTCACCGCCCGACCGGGTGTCGGCCCGACGTGGCAGGCTCTGCAGGTGATCGCCCACGACCTGTCCCGCGAGGAGGAGAGATGACCGCGGAGCCGAGGCAGGTGCTGCTGCTCGCGCACCCTGCTCGCCCCGAGGCCCTCGAGGTCGCCATCGGCGTCGCCGAGCGGCTGTCCGCGGAGGGCATCCAGGTGCGTCTGCCGGCGGGCGAGCTCGCCGACACCGTGCTCGGCCAGCACCCGGAGGTCGTCGTCCACGACGGCGAGGACCCTGCAGCGGGGGTCGAGCTCGTCGTCGTCCTCGGCGGTGACGGCACGATCCTGCGCGGCGCCGAGGTCGCCCGGGGCAGCGGGGCGCCGCTGCTGGGGGTCAACCTCGGTCACGTCGGCTTCCTCGCCGAGGCCGAGCGCGAGGACGTCGACGCGACCGTCGACCACATCGTGCGCCGCGCGTACATCGTCGAGGAGCGCATGGCGCTGGACGTGGTCGCGACCCGGGACGGTCAGGAGATCGCCCGCAGCTGGGCCCTCAACGAGGTGACCGTCGAGAAGGCCTCGCGCGAGCGGATGCTCGTGCTCACCGTCGAGATCGACGGTCGACCGCTGTCGACGTGGGGCTGCGACGGAGTCGTCATGGCCACACCGACCGGTTCCACCGCGTACGCGTTCAGCGCCGGCGGCCCCGTGGTGTGGCCGGGTGTCGAGGCGATGCTCGTCGTGCCGATCAGTGCCCACGCGCTCTTCGCGCGTCCGCTCGTCGTCGCCCCGACCTCCGACCTCGCGGTCGAGCTCGTCCCCGGCACCGAGGGCCACGGCGTCCTGTGGTGCGACGGCCGCCGCGCCGTCGACCTGCCGCCCGGCACCCGCGTCGAGGTGAGTCGCTCGAAGGAGTCGGTGCGCCTCGCCCGCCTCAGCCGCTCGCCCTTCGCCGACCGGCTGGTCGCGAAGTTCGACCTGTCGGTCCACGGGTGGCGCGGCCGGAGAGGTTCGGCCTGACGTGCTCCGCGAGCTGCGCATCCGCGACCTCGGCGTCATCGAGGATGCGACCCTCACCCTCGACCCCGGCCTGACCGTCGTCACGGGCGAGACCGGGGCCGGCAAGACGATGGTCGTCACCGGGCTCGGCCTCGTGCTCGGCGGGCGGGCCGACACCGGCCTCGTGCGCACCGGTCGCGACGAGGCCGTCGTGGAGGCCGAGCTCGAGCTCGACCCGGACCATCCCGCCCGCGAGGTCGTCGCCGACGTCGGTGGCATCGCCGACGAGCCCGACCTGATCCTCAGCCGCACCCTCTCCGCCGCGGGGCGCAGCCGCGCCCACGTCGGCGGCCGCCGGGCACCCGTCGGTGTCCTGTCCGACCTCGGTGAGGGGCTCGTCGCCGTCCACGGGCAGGCCGACCAGTGGCGGCTGCGGCGGCCGGCCCAGCACCGCGCCCTCCTCGACGCCTTCGGCGGGGAGCCGGTGACCGGCCTCGTTCGCGAGGTCGGGTCCGCGCACCGCGCCTGGCAGGAGGCGAAGAGGGAGCTGGCCCGGCTCGTCGAGGGCGAACGCACCCGGTTGCAGGAGATCGAGCTGCTCACCCACCAGCTCGAGCAGATCGATACCGTCGACCCGCGGCCGGGGGAGGACCGCGAGCTGGCCCAGGAGTCCGAGCGCCTCGGGCACGCCGAGGACCTGCGCTCCGGCGCCGGGACCGCGCACCGCCTGCTGTCCGATCCCGACAGCTTCGACGGGGACGACGTGGTCGGCCGGGTCGCCCGAGCCGGAGAGGAGCTCGAGCGACTGGTCGCGCACGACGCCTCCCTGGCGGACCTGCGCCGACGCCTCACCGAGATCGGGGTGCTGGCCAGTGAGGTGGCGGCCGACCTCTCCGCCTACACCGCCGACATCGAGTCCGACCCTGCCCGGATGGGCGCGGTGCAGGAGCGGCGTGCCGCCTTGCACGAGCTCACGCGGCGCTACGGCGAGGACATCGATGCGGTGCTTCGCCACCGCGACCAGGCCCGGGAGCGACTCCTCGGCCTCCACGGCGCCGACGAGCGCACCGAGGAGCTGACCCGCCGCGTGGCCGAGGCCGCCACGCGGCTGACCGTGCGCGCCGCCGCGCTCACCGCTGCCCGGACCGAGGCAGCCGGCCGATTGGCCACCACCGTCGAGGAGGAGCTCTCCCACCTGGGCATGGCCAGGGCACGCGTGCAGGTGGCCGTCGACCCGCGCAGCGACGAGGGCGCGGTCGAGGTCGACGTCGAGGGGGCCGAGGCCATCCGCGTCGGCGCCGACGGAGCCGATGTCGTGGAGATCCGGGTCGCCGCCAACCGGGGGACCGAGCCCCGGTCGGTGGCCAAGGCCGCGTCGGGCGGTGAGCTCAGCCGGATCATGCTGGCGATCGAGGTCGCGACCGCCGGGTCCGCGCAGGACCGGGTGCCGACGTACGTCTTCGACGAGGTCGACGCCGGCATCGGTGGCCGCGCGGCCCTCGACGTCGGCGCGCGCCTCGCCGCCCTGGCCCGCACGAGCCAGGTCATCGTCGTCACCCACCTCGCCCAGGTGGCCGCGCACGCCGACCGGCACCTCGTCGTGCACAAGGCGCACGGCGACCAGATCACCTCGAGCGGGGTGCGGGCCGTGGACGGCGACGACCGGCTGGGGGAGCTCTCACGGATGATGGGGGGCGACGACACGAGCGTCGGCCTGAGCCACGCCCGCGAGCTGCTGGAGCAGTGCCGTCGCTGAATCCCCGCGGCTTCATGGGACGATGCACCGGATGGCCATCCGACTGACCCGCGACACGACCCGTGAGCCGGCCCTGCCCGGCACCAACGGACCCGTGCGGGTCGACCGACGCACCAAGGACCTCACCAAGCGGCTGCGGCCCGGCGACATCGCGGTCATCGACCACGTCGACATCGACCGGGTGAGCGGCGAGGCCCTCGTCGCCCGACGCCCCGCGGCGGTCGTCAACGCCAGTCCCTCGACGAGCGGGCGCTACCCCAACGTCGGACCCCGGATCATCCTCGACGCCGGGATCCCGCTCCTGGACGTCGACGACGAGGAGCTGCTCGGCCGTCTCAAGGAGGGCACGACCGTCGGCGTGGACGGCGACACGCTCCACGTGTCGGCGGACGACACGATCATCGGCCGCCTCTGGGACGACGAGGCGCTCGCGCTCGCGATGGAGGCCGCGCGGGCCGGGCTGAGCCAGCAGCTCGAGGACTTCGCCAACAACACGATGGAGTACATCACCCAGGAGCGTGACCTCCTCTTCGACGGCGTCGGCGTCCCGGAGATCTCGACGAGCATGCAGGACCGGCACGTCCTCATCGTCGTGCGCGGCTACCACTACAAGGAGGACCTCGCGGCCCTGCGCCACTACATCCGCGAGTACAAGCCGGTCCTCATCGGCGTCGACGGGGGCGCCGACGCGCTCGTCGAGGCCGGGCACCGGCCCGACCTCATCGTCGGCGACATGGACTCCGTCTCGGACGCCGTCCTGACCAGCGGCGCCGAGGTCGTCGTCCACGCCTACCGGAGCGGCCGGGCCCCCGGCGAGGCCCGCGTCGAGGCGCTCGGGGTGACCCCGGTCGTCTTCCCGGCGACCGGCACCAGCGAGGACATCGCGATGCTGCTCGCCGACGACAAGGGTGCCTCGCTGATCGTCGCCGTGGGCACGCACGCCACCCTCGTCGAGTTCCTCGACAAGGGCCGGGCCGGCATGTCGAGCACCTTCCTCACCCGCCTGCGCGTCGGCAGCAAGCTCATCGACGCCAAGGGGGTCAGCCGCCTCTACCGGACCCGGATATCGTCGTGGTCCCTGATCGGTCTGGGGATCGTCTGCCTCATCTCGCTCTTCGTCGCCCTCTGGGCGACCCCGACCGGACAGGCCACCCTGCAACTGCTGGGGGCCCGCTGGGACGACCTGTGGGCCCTCGTCGAAGGACTCATCACGTGATCGACTTCAGGTACCACCTCGTCTCCCTGGCCGCGGTGCTCATCGCCCTGTCCATCGGGATCGTGCTCGGGGCGGGCCCGCTCAACGACAACATCGGCAGCACGCTCTCCGGCGAGGTGACCAAGCTCCGCCAGGAGAAGGAGGCCCTGCGCAAGGACGGCAACGAGCAGCGCGCCGCGATCGAGGCCCGGGACACCTACGACGAGCAGACCCTCCCCCTCGTCGTCCAGGGACGCCTGAGCGATCGCACCGTCGCCGTCGTGCGCCTGCCCGAGGGCGCCGACGACGACGTCCAGGCGCTGCGCGAGACCCTCGAGGACGCCGGCGCGACGGTCGAGGAGCCCGTCGAGGTGAGCGCCACCTGGGCCTCGACGGCCGACAAGACCGTGAGCAGCCGCAGCGCGACCGGCGAGGCCGCCTTGCGCGACCTCGGTGTGAGCGCCGCCGTCCCGGACGGCGGCCAGCGCATCGACCAGGCCCTCGCCGTCGTGCTCACCGGTACCCGGTCGCCGCAGGACGGCGGCGACCGCGTCTCGCGCGAGCAGCGGCAGCAGGCGTGGACGCGGCTGAAGGACGCCGGGCTGGTCGACGGCCCCGACGAGACCCCGGACGCGGCCGACCTCGTCGTCGTCGTGGGTGGCCCGGTCCCCGCCGAGGACTCCTCCGACACGGACACCGTCGACCGCCAGGCCGAGGGCACCTCCGGCGTGTGGGTCGCGCTGACCCACCTCATCGAGACCCACGCCCAGGGAACGGTCCTCGCCGCCGACGAGGCCGCCGACGGCACGAGCGACTCCTCACCGGTGACCATGGCCCGCCTGCAGGGGAGCCTCGCCGAGGGCGTCTCCACCGTGGACGACCCGGCCGTCCCCATGGGGCGCGCCGCGATCGTGCTCGCCCTCGTCGAGCAGCTCACCGGCGACTCGGGCCACTACGGGACCGGCGCCGGTGCCGCCCGCCCGGTCCCCACCTTCCAGTGACCACGCCGACGCTCGTCGCCGCGGCGGGCGCCCGTGCGCTCGTCACCTCCCGCCGGGGTCTGCCCCCCGGTTGGGGACGACCCTGGGAGCGCACCAACCACGCCGGCCGAGCGGTGACCCTGCTCGAGGGTCCGGCCGCGGTCCTCGGCGCGCTCGCCGGGGTGGCCGCGACACCGCACCACCGCGGCCCCGCCGGCGCCGTCGTCCTCGTCCCCGGACTGCTCGGAGCACTCGACGACCTCGTCGGTGACACCGCGACCAAGGGACTGCGGGGGCACCTCGCTGCCCTGCGCGCGGGACGCGTCACCACCGGCGCGCTCAAGGTCCTCGGCCTCGGGGCCGTCGCGCTCGTCACCGCCGCGACGGAGCAGCGGGCGGGGGGACCCCCTTCGTCCCGCCTCGGCCAGACCGCCGTGGACACCGTCGTCATCGCCGGGACCGGCAACCTCGTCAACCTGCTCGACCTGCGTCCGGGCCGCGCCCTCAAGGTGACGACCGCGGCCGGCGCGCTGCTGCTCCTGCCCACCGGGTCGCGCCCCCTGGCCGGTGCCCTCGTCGGGACCGGCGCCGGCCTGCTGCCCGAGGACCTCGCCGGGGAGTCCATGCTCGGCGACTGCGGGGCCAACGCGCTCGGCGCACTGCTCGGCCTGGCGCTCGTGCGCGGGCTCGGACCGCGCGGCCGGCTCGCCACCGCAGCCACGGTCACCGGGCTCACCCTGCTCTCCGAACGGGTGAGCTTCACCCGCGTCATCGAGTCGACACCCGTGCTGCGGGAGCTCGACGCCTGGGGCCGACCTCGGTGAGCCGGGTCGCCCGGGACGCCGGCACCGTCGCGCTCGTCACCGCGGCGGCGCGGGTCGTGGGCTTCCTGCGGTGGGTCGTCTTCGCCTGGGCCGTCGGTGCGGCCGGGGTCGGGACGGTCTACCAGACGGTCAACACCGTGCCCAACGTCGTCTACGAGATCGCCGCGGGCGGCATCCTCGCCGCTGTCGTCGTGCCGCTCGTGGCTTCGCGGATCGGGGACGGCTCGACAGAGGGTGCGGACGACGTCGCCTCGGCGCTGCTCACCCGGGCCGTCGTCGTCCTGCTGCCCCTGGCGGCCCTCGTCGCGCTGGCCTCCCCGCTGATCAGCCGGGCGCTCCTCGGCGGGCTCGAGGGGGCGGTCGAGGGTGCCGTCGGGCTCGGCACGCGACTGCTCGTCCTCTTCAGCCCGCAGATCGTCCTCTACGGTCTCGGGATCGTCGTCAGCGGTGTGCTCCAGGCTCACCGGTGGTTCCTCGCCGCGGCCCTCGCCCCCCTGCTGTCGAGCCTCGTCGTCATCGTCACCTACGTGCTCTGGGCCCTCACGGTGCCGGCCGGTACCGCGCCCGACGAGGTGACGGTCCGCGAGCTGCTGCTCCTCGGCGGCGGCACCACGCTCGGTGTCGTCGCCCTGTCCGTGCCCCTGCTCGCGGCGGCTGCCCGGCACGGGATCCGGCTGCGGCCGCGCTGGGCGCTCGCGCCCGAGACCGCTGCGCGTGCCCGGACCCTCGCCGGGGCCGGGGTGGTGGCACTGCTCGCCCAGCAGGTCACGGTCGTCGTCACCCTGCGGGTGGCCAACCGCTCCGGCGGTGACGGGGCGCTCGTCGTGCAGAACTACGTCCAGGCCCTCTACCTGCTGCCCTACGCGGTCCTCGCCGTCCCCGTCGCGACGGCGGTCTTCCCCGTGCTCGCGGCGGCCGGCGGCGCCGCGGCCGAGCGCTCGGCCGCCCGCACCCTCGCGGCCTCCCTGCGCGCCGTCGTCGTGCTCTCGGCAGCGGCGGCTGCCGGGCTCGTCGCGGCCGCCGCACCGATCGGCCGGGTCTTCACCGCCATCGACCGGCGCGGCGAGGGCTCCCGGGCCCTGGCGGCCATGCCCGAGGCGCTCATCGCCATGGTGCCGGGACTCATCGCCTTCGCGCTGTGCGCCGTGGCCCTGCGGGCGCTCTACGCGCGCGGCCGAGCCCTGCTCGCCGGGCTGACGATGGCCGGGGGCTGGCTCGTCGCGGCCGTCGTGCCGCTGCTCGTCCTCGGCCCCCAGGACGGGGCCCGTCGCACCCTCGTGGTCCTCGGGCTCGCGTCCTCGCTCGGCATGGCGCTCGCGGGCCTGGGCCTGCTCCTGCGGGTGCGCCACGACTGGGGCGTCGAGGCCGTCGCCGGGCTGACGCGCGCCCTCGTCCTCGCCGGGCTCGCCCTCGGCGCGGGGCTGCTCGTCCACCTGCTCGGCCGGGACCACTGGCCCGAGCAGACCCCCTTCGTCGTCGTCGCCGGGGGCCTCGCCGCCGCCGCCGTCGCCGCGGGTGTGCTGCTCGTGGGGGCCGCACTCGACCCCGGCCTGCGTGCCCGACTGCCCGGAGCACGGCGGACGAAGGGAGGATGAGCCCATGAGGATCCTGCTCTGCCTCGCGAGCGCCTCCGGAGGGATCGGGACGCACGTCGCCGACCTCGCCGCCGGGCTGCGCGCAGCCGACCACGACGTCGTCGTCGCCACCGACCCGGGGACCCGCGAGCGGTTCGACCTGCCGGGGGAGGCGCCCCTCACCCCACGCGCCGTGCGCGCCCTGGCCCGGGGGGCCGACGTCGTCCACGCCCACGGGTTCCGGGCGGGGCTGGTCGCCTCGGCCGCGGCGCGGGGGACCCCCTTCGTCATCAGCCTGCACAACCCCGTCCGCGGCTCGGGGACCTCGCCGCGCCGGCTCGCGGGGGAGGCGGCCGCCCGGCTCGTCGTGCGGCGAGCCGACCTCGTCACCGGGGCGAGCAGCGACCTCGTCGCCGACGCGAGAGCGCTCGGCGCCCGGCGGGCGGAGCCGGCGGAGGTGCCCTCGCCACGGGTGCCCGGGCTGCTCGCCACCGACCGAGCCGCCTGGCGGGCCGCGCACCGTGACCTGCTCCTGGCGGGGCACGGGATGGCGGGGGAGACCCCCTTCGTCCTGACGATCGCCCGGGTCGCCCCGCAGAAGGGCATCGACGTGCTGCGGACGGCGGCGGGGCTCGGAACCGGCACATGGGGGCTCGTCGGGCCCGGCCAGGAGGCACTGACCGACCCGGGACCGGTGCGCCTGCTCGGCGCGGCCCGCGACGTCACGCCGTGGCTGCTGGCCGCCGACGTCCTCGTCGTGCCGAGCGAGTGGGAGGCCCGGGCCCTCGTCGTCCAGGAGGCCATGGCAGCCGGGACGCCCGTCGTGGCCCGCAGGGTCGGCGGCCTGCCGGACCTGCTCGACGGGGCCGGGCTGCTCGTCGAGGGCCCGCAGGACCAGGCCGCGGCGCCCATCGCGCGCGCCGTCGCCGCAGTCCTGGACCACCCGGAGCGCGCGGCGGCGGCCGCCGGACGCGCCCGCACGCGAGCCGCGACGTGGGACGGGCTCGAGGAGAGCGTGGCACGGTGGGTGGCCAGGTACCGAGCACTGCCCGATGTGACGTAGATTGGAACCCCGTGGTGGCACTGACGAAACACATCTTCGTGACCGGAGGAGTCGTCTCCTCACTCGGCAAGGGACTGACGGCCTCGAGCCTCGGGCACCTGCTTCGAGCGCGTGGCCTGCGGGTCACGATGCAGAAGCTGGACCCCTACCTCAACGTGGACCCGGGGACGATGAACCCCTTCCAGCACGGTGAGGTCTTCGTCACCGAGGACGGTGCCGAGACGGACCTCGACATCGGCCACTACGAGCGCTTCCTCGACACCAACCACGACGGCTCCGCCAACGTGACGACCGGTCAGGTCTACAGCCGGGTCATCGCCCGCGAGCGCAAGGGCGAGTACCTCGGCGACACCGTCCAGGTCATCCCGCACATCACCAACGAGATCACCTCGCGGATGCGTGCGCCCGCGGCCGGCAGCCCCGGCGTCGAGGCCTCCAGCGCTCCCGACATCATCATCACCGAGATCGGCGGCACCGTCGGCGACATCGAGTCGCTGCCCTTCCTCGAGGCGGCCCGCCAGGTGCGCCACGAGCTCGGCCGCGACAACTGCTTCTTCCTCCACGTCTCGCTCGTGCCGTACATCGCGCCGAGCGGCGAGATGAAGACCAAGCCGACCCAGCACTCCGTGGCCGCGCTGCGCCAGGTCGGCATCCAGCCCGACGCGCTCGTCCTGCGCGCCGACCGCGAGATCAGCGCCGACATCAAGCGCAAGATCTCGATGTCCTGCGACGTCGAGCAGGACGGCGTCGCCGCCTGCGTCGACGCCCCGAGCATCTACGACATCCCCAAGGTCCTGCACCGGGAGCACCTCGACACCTTCGTCATCCGGCGCCTGGGCCTGAACTTCACCGACGTGGACTGGGACAGCTGGGACACCCTGCTGCGCCGGGTCCACCACCCGCGCCACGAGATCGAGGTCGCCCTCGTCGGCAAGTACATCGACCTGCCCGACGCCTACCTGTCGGTGACCGAGGCCCTGCGTGCCGGTGGCTTCCACAACGACGCCAAGGTCCGCATCCGCTGGGTCCCCTCGGACGACTGCCAGACGCCGGCCGGTGCCGCGCGGGCGCTCGGTGGCGTCGACGCCGTCCTCGTGCCCGGAGGCTTCGGCGTGCGCGGCATCGAGGGCAAGCTCGGTGCCCTGCGCTGGTCCCGGGAGAACCACGTGCCGACGCTCGGCATCTGCCTCGGCCTGCAGTGCATGGTCATCGAGTACGCCCGCAACGTCGCGGGGATCCAGGGCGCGAGCTCCACGGAGTTCGACTCCGACTCCTCGGCGCCGGTCATCGCGACGATGGAGGAGCAGAAGTCCTTCGTCGACGGCGCGGGAGACCTCGGTGGCACGATGCGTCTGGGCTCCTACCCCGCAGACCTGCGCGAGGGCTCGGTCACCGCGCAGGCCTATGGCACGACCAAGGTCACCGAGCGCCACCGCCACCGCTACGAGGTCAACAACACCTACCTCGACCAGCTCGAGCAGGCCGGTCTCGTCGTGAGCGGCACGCATCCTCAGCTCGGTCTCGTCGAGTTCGTCGAGCTCCCGCGCGAGGTGCACCCGTACTACGTCTCGACGCAGGCGCACCCCGAGTTCAAGTCCCGCCCGGACAAGGCGCACCCGCTCTTCGCCGGGCTCATCGGCGCGGCCGTCCAGGCGCAGAAGGACGCGCGACTCGTCGAGGTCGAGCCGAGCCACGAGACGGCGCCGGCAGCGGCCACCAGCGACTC
Source organism: Janibacter terrae (assembly GCF_039636765.1). Taxonomy (NCBI): domain Bacteria; kingdom Bacillati; phylum Actinomycetota; class Actinomycetes; order Micrococcales; family Intrasporangiaceae; genus Janibacter; species Janibacter terrae. The sequence continues at coordinate 2,445,369 of NZ_CP144167.1, read as the reverse complement.
CGCCGGCTGATGGTCGAGGACGGGAGGCTGCGGGACGAGCTGGTCAGCCTGTCGGTGACGGCCAGCGAGGTCGTCTTCGACGGTGCGGTGTGGGACGTGCGCCGTGACACCTTCGAGCTCGAGGGACAGACCCTCGTGCGCGAGGTCGTCGACCACCCGGGCGCCGTCGCCGTCCTCGCCCTCGACGAGGACGACCGGGCGCTGCTCATCCGGCAGTACCGCCACCCCGTGGCCGCCCACGAGTGGGAGGTCCCCGCCGGACTGCTCGACGTCGCGGGCGAGGACCCACTCGTCGGGGCGCAGCGCGAGCTGCTCGAGGAGGCGGACGTCACCGCCGACGAGTGGTGGGTCCTCGTCGACTACTTCCCCTCGCCCGGCGGGATGAACGAGGCGATCCGGGTCTACCTGGCCCGCGGCCTGCACGAGGTGCCCGAGGGCGAGCGCCACGCGCGCGACGGCGAGGAGGCCCACCTCGAGTACCGCCGGGTCCCGCTCGACGAGGTGGCCGAGGCCGTGCTCGCGGGACGGGTGCACAACTCGACCCTGATCGTCGCGGCCCTGGCCGCCCGGGTCGCGCGGGAGGGCGGGTGGGTCTCCCTTCGTCCGGCCAACAGCCCGTGGCCGGAGCACCCCGCCCACCGCTGACCCGTCCGTGCGGGCCACGGGTTCGCCGAGGCACCTCGCTCCTTCGTAGGATGAGCGGTGGCCGGGCGCCCGCCGGGCCGAGAACCACCCCTCGCGATAGGACGTCATGCTCCGCACCCACGAAGCCGGCACACTGCGTGCCGAGCACTCCGGCCAGACCGTCACGCTCACCGGATGGGTGGGTCGCCGGCGCGATCACGGCGGCGTGGCCTTCCTCGACCTGCGGGACGCCTCGGGCGTCGCCCAGGTCGTCGCCCGTGACGAGGTCCTCACCGGTGCGGCGCACGACCTGCGCAACGAGTACGTCATCAAGGTCGTCGGCGAGGTCACCCCGCGCGACCCCAAGGACGTCAACCCCAACCTGCCGACCGGCGAGGTCGACGTCGTCGCCACGACGATCGAGGTCCTCTCCGAGGCCGCGCCGCTGCCCTTCCAGATCGACGAGCGCGTGAGCGTCGGCGAGGAGGCGCGCCTGAAGCACCGCTACCTCGACCTGCGCCGCCCGGGTGCCTCGAGCGCCGGCGCCGGCCTGCGTCTGCGGAGCAAGGTCAACGCTGCTGCCCGCTCGGTGCTCGCCGAGCGCGACTTCGTCGAGATCGAGACACCGACCCTCACGCGGTCCACGCCCGAGGGCGCCCGGGACTTCCTCGTCCCCGCGCGCCTCGCGCCGGGCGAGTGGTACGCGCTGCCGCAGAGCCCGCAGCTGTTCAAGCAGCTGCTCATGGTCGCCGGCATGGAGCGCTACTACCAGATCGCGCGCTGTTACCGCGACGAGGACTTCCGCGCCGACCGGCAGCCGGAGTTCACCCAGCTCGACATCGAGATGTCCTTCGTCGAGCAGGACGACGTCATCGAGCTCGGCGAGGCGATCGCCAGGGCGGTCTGGGCGACGATCGGCGTCGACCTGCCCACCCCCTTCCCGAGGATGACCTACGCGGAGGCCATGGAGCGCTACGGCTCCGACAAGCCCGACCTGCGCTTCGGCGTCGAGCTCGTCGACTGCACCGAGTACTTCGCCGAGACCCCCTTCCGGGTCTTCAGGGCCGACCACGTCGGCGCCGTCGTCATGCCGGGCGGCGCGAGCCAGCCGCGTCGGCAGTTCGACGCCTGGCAGGAGTGGGCGAAGCAGCGCGGGGCCAAGGGCCTGGCCTATGTCACCGTCGGCGAGGACGGCCAGCTCGGTGGCCCCGTCGCCAAGAACATCTCCGACAGCGAGAAGGCCGGTCTGGCCGCCCACGTCGGTGCCGAGCCCGGCGACTGCATCTTCTTCGCCGCGGACACCCCCCGGGCCGCCCGCGCGCTCCTGGGTGCCGCCCGCCAGGAGATCGCCCAGCGGTGCGGGCTCATCGACGACAGCGCCTGGTCCTTCCTGTGGGTCGTCGACGCCCCGCTCTTCGAGCCGGCCGGCGACGCCGTGGCCGCGGGCGACGTCGCGGTGGGTGCCGGCGCGTGGACCGCGGTCCACCACGCCTTCACCAGCCCCAAGGAGGAGTTCCTCGACACCTTCGACTCCGACCCGGGGCCGGCTCTCGCCTACGCGTACGACCTGGTCTGCAACGGCAACGAGATCGGCGGCGGGTCCATCCGTATCCACCGCAAGGACGTGCAGGAGCGGGTCTTCAAGGTCATGGGCCTGGACGAGGAGTCCGCGCAGGAGAAGTTCGGGTTCCTCCTCGAGGCCTTCAAGTTCGGCGCCCCGCCGCACGGCGGCATCGCCTTCGGCTGGGACCGCATCTGCATGCTGCTCCTGGGTGCCGACTCCATCCGCGACGTCATCGCCTTCCCCAAGTCCGGTGGCGGCTACGACCCGCTGACCGACGCGCCCGCGCCGATCACCCCGGAGCAGCGCAAGGAGGCGGGCATCGACGCCACGCCGCGCCGCGACGAGGACGCGGAGCAGGCAGGCGCCTGAGCGATGGGCGAGCCGGTCGAGGCGCTGCTGTGGGACTGCGACGGCGTCCTGCAGCACGGACGCTTCGACTGGCGCGCCCGTCTCGACGGGGCGGTCGGCCCCGGCTTCGCCGAGCAGGTCTTCGAGGCCGAGCTGCCCGCCCTGCGCGGTGAGCGTTCGCTGCGCGAGGTCCTCGAGGAGCTGCTGCGGCACGAGGGCCGGCGGCGCACACACCTGCCGTTGACGGTCGAGGACCTGCTGGCGATCTGGGAGCAGTTCGACCTCGACCCGGAGGCGGTGGCGGTGCTCACCGCGGTCCGAGAGCTCGGCGTGCCGTGCATGCTCGCGACCAACCAGCAGGACCACCGGGTGCGGCACATGCGTGAGGTGCGCGGCTACGACGACCTCGTCGACGGCTCGTACTACTCGAGCGAGCTCGGCGCGATGAAGCCCGACCCCGCCTTCTTCGAGCACATCCTGCAGGACCTCGACCTGCCGGGGGAGCGGGTCGGGTTCGTCGACGACGTGCCGGTCAACGTCACGGCCGCCCGCGGCGTCGGGATCCGGGCGGTGCTGCACGACCCCGCCTCGGGCGCCGCCGGCCTCGTCCACGGCCTCACCCCGCTCGTGCCGGGGCTCGCCGCCCACTCGATCTGAGTCAGTCGCCGAGCAGCTCCACGAGCCGGTCGAGGAAGGCCGTCTGCGCGGCCACCACGAGCTCCCGGGCGCTGTCGAGGTCGTGCCACCCCGCGCGGTCGAGCTCGGGGAAGCTCTGCCGCCGGCCGGATCGCGGAGGCCACTCCATCTCGAACACGCCGCTCTCGACGAAGACGACGTCAGCTGCCGCGCCGACCTCGATCGCCCACGCCGTGACCCGTTTGCCGCCGGACTGGCGGATCTCGCCGAGGGGCACACGGTCACCAGCCGGTGCCGGAGCCCCGGTCTCCTCCAGCCACTCGCGCTCGGCCGCGGCGAGCGGCTGCTCGTCCGGCCCGTGCTCGCCCTTGACGATCGTCCAGCCGCGCGGCCGCGTGGTCCACAGGGGGCCGCCCATGTGCCCGAGGAAGACGTGCGCGCTCCCCCCTTCGCCCCGGACGAAGGGGAGCAGTCCCGCACTCGTGCGGGTCACGTCAGGCCCCGGCGAGGATCGCGTGGACCCGACGCAGGTCGGCGGTGATCGCCTCCGCCGGCCGGTGCCGGGTCACCGGGTGGTCGGTGAGGCCCGTGAGGGCCTCGCGCGCCTGCGCCATGAGCTCGCGCTGCCCGCGCACGCGCGGGTTCCACGCCGCACCGAGGACCTGGTAGCCGATGGCGGCGAGCAGCTGCTCCATCTCGCGGTACGGGGCGACCGCCCGGGGGGCGTCGGCGACGGCCCGCGTGGCCACGACGTCGGAGCCGATGAGCTCGACGTACAGCTGGCGGCAGTGGTCGAGGTGGGCGGCCATCCCGGCGTCCGTGCGGGTCCGGCGCTCGGCGAGGTCCGCGAGCACGTCGTCGAGGGCGAGGACGACCCGACGCCCGTGGGCCCGCAGGAGCAGCTCCGGCCGGCCGAGGCGACCGCTGACGAAGAGGACGAGCACCGCCGACCCCACGCCGATGAGCGTGTCGAGGGCGCGGTCGAGCACGATCGTCTCGGTGTCCATCGCCGTCAGCCGTGAGGAGATCACCAGCGCGAGCGGGGTGATGAAGGTGACCGCCATCGCGTAGTTGCGTGTCACGAGCAGCTCGACGATGCCTTGGAAGACGATGACGACCGCCACGAGCCACCAGTGGCTGAGGTCGAGCGAGAGGACTGCGGCGAAGAGGACGAGCCCGGTGGCGGTGCCCACGGTGCGCTGCAGGGCCCGGTGGTGCTGCGAGACCCGGGTGCCGCCCGTCTGCACGACGAGGACGGCGAACCCGGCCGCCCAGTAGGCGTGGGCGTTGTCGAGCAGGAGGGCGAAGCCGCCCGCGAGGAGGGTCGCCGCCGCGACGCGGGCGGCGACGAGCAGGTCCTCGCTCGGCCAGCGCAGGGCCTGGCGCAGGGACCACGAGGCGCGGGGGCGCCCGAGGGAGACCTGCCGCACGCTCGCGGCCTGGTGCAGGGCCATCTCCGCGGTCACCTCGGTGTCGGTCCCGCCGACCGCCTTGGCGACCGTGCTCGCGTAGCGGTTGTTGACACGCTGGAGCCGCCCCGCGAAGGCCTCCTCGGTGCCACCGTCGGTCACGGCGGTCCAGGCCCGGCTGAGGGCCCCGGCGGCGGTCCGGCGGGCCGCGGGGACGGCCGCCGGGTCCGTCTCCCGGACGTAGGCGTCGACGGCCCCCTCGGCGGCGCTGACCGCGGCCTCCTCGATGCCGGTGACGCGGAACCACGCATCCGAGGTCCCGACGACGATCGCCGACAGGACGCCGATGGCGGCGAGACCGAGCACCTTGCCGGGATCGGCTCCGCCGGTCGCCGCGAGGTGGGCGATGCCGAGATCGAGGGCGAAGAAGAACGCGGCCGGCGGCCCGATGCCGAGGGTGTAGGTCAGCAGGGCGGCGACGGTCGCGACCACCGCCATCGCGAGGATGCCGAGGAGTGCGTGGCCCGCGGTGAGGATGCCGATGCCGATCGCGAGGAGCAGCCCCAGACCGGCGAGCGGGATGGTCCGGAACCGGCGCCGGACCGGTCCACCGGCCCCGTAGAGGACGGCGAAGACCCCCAACCCGGCCATGAAGGCATCATGGTGGTTGTCGAGGAGGGAGATGAGGACCATCGGGACCGCCGCGGCCGTCGCCGCCCTGAGGGCGATCCAGCGCCGCACGGGGCCGGGGTTCCAGCGGACGAGGGGTCGCAGGAGCTCGCCGACCGCGCTCATGCCAACCTCCCGCTGGTCCACTCCGCGTGCACCTCGTAGCCGAGCGAGAGATAGATCCGTCGTGCCCGGTCGTTGTGCGAGTACATCCCCAGCGTGCACCACCCGTGCTCGGCGACGGCGGCCCGGGTCAGCTCGGTCGTGACCGCCCGCGCGAGCCCACGGCCGCGGGCGGCGGGCACCGTCGTGATGCCGGCGAGCACCGGTGCGCCCGAGCGCTCGCGCTCGCAGCAGCCGACGGCGAGCAGGGCGCCGGCCGCGTCGCGGGCACCGAGCCAGCGCTGCCCCGCGCGGGCGAAGGGCTGCCCGTCGGTCCCCGGGTTGTGCGCGTCGAGCAGGGCCTGGACCTCGTCGCGCTCCGACGGCCCCAGCTCGACGAGGCCCTCGACGGGCTCGGTGGCCGGCGCGGTCCGCGTGCTCATGAACTCCCAGCGGCCACCGACCGCCCCGAGCAGCCCGCCGAGGTCCTCCAGACCGCGGGGCAGGGTGACCGAGGTGGCCCCCTTCGCCCTCGCCCGGTCCACCCACGAGGCGAAGGGTGCGGACCCCGCCAGCTCGCGCAGGGCCGCGTGGTCGCCCCGGAGCATGATCGCGACGCCGTGGGTGTGGGTCGGGCGGACGAAGGCGAGCGCCCACGCCGCCCCGGCGCGGATCGCGAGGGCGGGGACCTCGACGTCGGACGAGGCCTCGGCCCGCACGACCGGGTCGCCGCCGCTCCACTCCAGCAGGTGCGACATGGGGACGGTCTGGCTCACCGGGATAGCGTGCCACCTGTGGTGCCCGACGATCTCTTCGCCTCTGCCTCCGACGACGCGGCGTCGCCCGGGGCGGACCTCAACGCGCCGCTCGCGGTGCGGATGCGCCCCCGCAACCTCGACGAGGTGCGCGGCCAGGGGGAGGTGCTGCGTCCCGGCTCGCCGCTGCGACGCCTCGTGGAGGGCAGCGCCAATGCCGTCGCCGGACCGATGTCGGCGATCATCTGGGGGCCGCCGGGGACCGGCAAGACGACGCTCGCGCACCTCGTCGCGACGGCCGCCGACCGTGACTTCGTCCAGCTGTCGGCGGTGACCGCCGGCGTCAAGGACGTGCGCGCGGTGATGGAGCGCGCCGCGACCAACCGGTCGATGTACGGGCGGCAGACGGTGCTCTTCCTCGACGAGATCCACCGGTTCTCCAAGGCGCAGCAAGACGCGCTGCTGCCCGGCGTCGAGAACCGCGAGGTCGTCCTCGTCGCGGCGACGACGGAGAACCCGAGCTTCTCGGTCATCGCGCCGCTGCTCTCCCGCTCGATCCTCGTCACCCTCGACTCCCTCACCCGGGAGGAGGTCGCGGAGGTCATCGACGCGGCCCTCACCGACGAGCGCGGCCTCGCCGGCGGGTACGACCTCGCCGACGACGCCCGCGACCACCTCGTCGCGATCGCCGGCGGTGACGCCCGTCGCGCGCTCACCTCCCTCGAGGCCGCTGCCGGCGTGGCCGCCGGCGACGTCCCCTTCGGGCCGGGCACACCGGAGACGGTGCCGCTCACCCTGGCCCACGTCGAGCAGGCGGTGGCCCGTGCCGCGGTGCGCTACGACCGCACGGGCGACCAGCACTACGACGTCGCCTCCGCCTTCATCAAGTCGATGCGCGGGTCCGACGTGGACGCGGCGCTGCACTACCTCGCCCGACAGCTCGAGGCGGGCGAGGACCCGAGGTTCATCGCCCGGCGCATCGTCATCTCCGCGTCCGAGGACGTCGGCCTCGGCGACCCGACCGCGCTGCAGACCGCTGTCGCGGCCATGCACGCCGTCGCCCAGATCGGCATGCCGGAGGCGAGGATCATCCTCGCCCAGGCGGTCGTGCACAACACGTTGGCCCCCAAGTCCAACGCCGCCTACACGGGGATCAACGAGGCGGTCGCCGACGTGCGGGCCGGCAAGGTCCAGGCGGTGCCGCCGCACCTGCGCGGCAGCGGGTACACCCAGGCCTCCGACCGTGCGGCCGGTGCCAGCGGGGGAGCGAAGGTGGAGGGCTACGTCTACGCGCACGACCAGCCGGACGCGGTGGCGGCACAGCAGTACCTGCCCGACGACCTCCAGGCCGAGATGGCCGAGCGGTCGTACTACCGGCCGACGGACCGCGGCTTCGAGGCGCGGCTGCAGGAGCGGTGGGCCTGGCTGCGGGGACGTCTGCGCGGCAAGGGGTAGGACGGCGGGCCCGGGTAGGGTGGGGGCCATGACCGTGCCTCTCGGACGGCCGCGGCGGACCATCGCCCGGCGAGCTACCTCGGGGTCGGCCCGCGCCTGACGCGCCGGTCGCCCCCTTCGCTCCTGCCCGAGATCCTGCAGCACAGACCTGCACCACCAGATTGGACGCGAACACCCATGGAAACTGCCGAGATCCGGCGCCGCTGGCTGACCTTCTTCGAGGCGAAGGGGCACACGGTCGTCCCCTCCGCCCCGCTGATCCACGAGGACCCGACGCTCCTCTTCGTCAACGCGGGCATGGTCCCCTTCAAGCCCTACTTCTCCGGTCAGGAGACGGCGCCCTGGGACCGCGCCACGAGCGTGCAGAAGTGCGTGCGCACCGGTGACATCGACGAGGTCGGCAAGACCTCGCGGCACGGCACCTTCTTCCAGATGAACGGCAACTTCTCCTTCGGCGACTACTTCAAGCGCGAGGCGATCAGCTTCGCGTGGGAGCTGCTCACGACGAGCCAGGACGCCGGGGGGTACGGCCTCGACCCGGAGCGTCTCTGGGCGACGGTCTACCGCGACGACGACGAGGCCGAGCAGCTGTGGCTGGAGCTCACCTCGATCCCCGCCGAGCGCATCGTGCGCCGCGGCGAGGCGGACAACTACTGGTCGATGGGCGTGCCCGGCCCGGGCGGCCCGTGCAGCGAGATCTTCTACGACCGCGGCGAGGAGTACGGCCGGGACGGCGGGCCGGCGGTCGACGAGGACCGGTTCATGGAGATCTGGAACCTCGTCTTCATGCAGTACGAGCTGTCGGCGGTGCGCTCGAAGTCCGACTTCGACGTGGCCGGCCCGCTGCCCGCGCAGAGCGTCGACACGGGCATGGGCCTGGAGCGGATCGCGAGCATCCTGCAGGGCGTCGACAACATGTACGAGATCGACGAGGTCTACCCGGTCCTGGAGAAGGCTGCCGAGATGACCGGTCGCAGCTACGGCACCCGGTCGGGCCACACCGCTGGTGACTCGCACCCCGACGACGTCCACCTGCGCGTCGTGGCCGACCACGTGCGCTCCTCTCTCATGCTCATCGGGGACGGTGTCACCCCCGGCAACGAGGGACGTGGCTACGTGCTGCGCCGCATGCTGCGGCGTGCGGTGCGCGCGATGCGCCTGCTGGGCTACGACGAGCCGGCGCTGCCGCACCTGATGCCGGTCTCGATGGAGCGGATGAGCGCCTCGTACCCGGAGCTGCGCACCGGCTTCGACCGGATCGCGCAGATCGCCTACGCCGAGGAGCAGGCCTTCAGGCGCACGCTCGCGCAGGGCACGACGATCCTCGACACCGCGGTGGCGAGGACCAAGCAGGGCGGGGGGGACACCCTCGGCGGTGACCAGGCCTTCGCCCTGCACGACACCTACGGCTTCCCGATCGACCTCACCCTCGAGATGGCGGCCGAGCAGGGGCTGAAGGTCGACCGCGACGGTTTCGTCCGCCTCATGGACGAGCAGCGGCAGCGGGCCAAGGCCGACGCCAGGGCCAAGAAGGGCGGCATCGCCCACACCGAGGTGTGGAGGGACCTGCGTGCGCTGGGCGCCACCGACTGGCGCGCGTACGAGGAGCTGACGACGACCGGCTCGGTCGTCGGTCTCGTCCGCGACGGCGCCCGTGTCGAGGAGCTCGAGCCCGGGCAGACCGGCCAGGTCGTGCTCGACCGCACGAGCTTCTACGCCGAGTCCGGCGGTCAGGTCGCCGACTCCGGCGTCATCGTCGTCGACGGCGCGCGCCTGCTCGTGCGCGACGTCCAGCGTCCCGTGAAGGGCCTCGTCGTGCACACCGTCGAGGTCGCCGACGGCCCGGTGCGCGTGGGCACCGAGGCCTCGGCCGAGGTCGACCCGCAGTGGCGCGTGGACGCCTGCCAGGCGCACTCCGGCACGCACGTCGTGCACGCGGCGCTGCGGCAGGTGCTCGGTCCCTCCGCGCTGCAGTCCGGGTCGTACAACAAGCCCGGGTACCTGCGGCTCGACTTCGCGTGGAACCAGGGCCTGTCCGCCGACGCCCGCGCCGAGATCGAGCACGTGGCCAACCTCGCGGTCCGCGACGACCTGCCGGTCTCCGCGGACTGGATGACCCTGCCCGAGGCCCGTGAGCGGGGCGCGCTGGCGCTCTTCGGCGAGACCTACGACGAGCAGGTCCGCGTCATCGAGATCGGTGGCGAGTGGTCGCGCGAGCTGTGCGGCGGCACCCACGTGCGCCACTCCAGCCAGATCGGCGCCCTCACCCTCACCGGCGAGTCCAGCGTCGGCTCCGGCGTGCGCCGCCTCGAGGCCTACGTCGGGATGAACGCGCTGCAGCACCTCGCGACCGAGCGGGCGCTCGTCGCCGAGCTCTCGAGCATCGTCAAGGCGCCCTCGGCAGAGCTGCCCGAGCGCGTCAGCGAGCTCGTCACCCGCCTGCGCGAGGTGGAGAAGGAGCTGGACAAGGTCCGTCGCGAGCAGGTGGCCGCGAACGCGGGCGCGCTCACGGACGCAGCGAGCGAGGTCGGCGGCACCACGTACATCGGCCAGCACGTCGCCGGGGGCATGCCGGACGACCTGCGCCGGATGGTCACGGACACCCGGGCCAAGCTCGGCGAGGAGCGACCCTCGGTCGTGGCCCTCACCGGTGACGGCCCCGGCAAGCCGGTCGTCGTCGTCGCCACCAACGAGTCCGCCCGGGCGAAGGGGGTCAAGGCCGGCGCGCTCGTGCGGGTCGCGGCCCAGGTCCTCGGCGGCGGCGGTGGCGGCAAGGACGACCTCGCCCAGGGCGGTGGCCAGGACGCCACCAAGGTCGAGGACGCCCTGGCGGCCATCGAGCGGGAGCTCGGTGCCTGACGAGGTGCCCGGCGCGATGCGCCCGGGCGTGCGGCTCGGCATCGACGTGGGCGAGGCCCGCGTCGGGGTCGCCGCGTGCGACCCCGGCGGGCTGCTCGCGACGCCCGTCGAGACCGTGGCACGCGACCTGCAGCACGGCAGCGACATCGACCGCGTCATCACCCTCGCCGGCGAGCTCGGCGCGATGGAGCTCGTCGTCGGCCTGCCCCGTTCCCTCGACGGGAGCGAGGGAACGGCGGCAGCGGGGATCCGGACCTGGGTCAAGCAGCTGGGGACCGCGTTGCACGCGTCACCGCTCGGCAACACACCGATCCGCCTCGTGGACGAACGGCTCACGACCGTGGATGCTCATCGGGGTCTGCGGGAGAGCGGCGTCGCCGGACGGCGCCATCGCAGCGTGGTCGACCAGGCGGCGGCCGTGCTGATCCTGCAGACTGCGCTGGACACGGAACGCGCAACCGGTGGACCCCCCGGCGAACGGGTCGGTCGGCCGCGCCGACGCACACCGAAGGGCAAGAAGGCATGAACCAGCTCGACGACGACATCTTCGAGAGCCAGCACGAGCACCGGCACACCCGGTCGCGTCGTCGGGCCAACCGCGACCGCTCGCGCCGCACCGGGGCGAGCTGCCTGGCGGTCCTGCTCGCCGGTGCGGTCCTGCTCGCGGCGGCCTTCTTCGCCTTCGGCTCCCTGCGCTCGCTCCTCCCCGGCGCCAGCGAGCCAAGCGACTACGAGGGCGCCGGCCACGGCACCGTCGAGGTGGAGATCACCTCCGGGCAGTCCGGCTCCGAGATCGGCGAGTCCCTCGTCGAGGCCGGCGTCGTGAAGTCGACGAGCAGCTTCACCTCCGTGGCGGCGACCCAGCCGGACAAGGCGGCGGCGATCCAGCCGGGCACCTACTCGATGCGTCAGGAGATGTCGGCGGCCAGCGCCTTCGACCGTCTGCTCGACCCCAAGGCGCGGATCGCCAAGGGCGTCACGCTGAGCGAGGGCCTGTGGCGGTCGGAGATCTACCCCAAGCTCTCCAAGGCCACCGGCGTGCCCGTCGCCGACTACGAGAAGGCGGAGAAGTCCGCCCAGCTCGAGCTCCCCGCCGAGGCAGGCGGCGACGTCGAGGGCTGGCTCTTCCCCTCGACCTACGAGTTCGAGAAGGGCACGAGCGCGGTCGAGCAGCTCAACCAGATGATCAGGATGACGACCGACCAGCTCACCGAGGCCAAGGTCGCGCGCCGCGACTGGGAGCGCACCCTCACCGTCGCCTCGATCGTCGAGGGCGAGGCCGGGGCCGCCGACCGCGGCAAGGTCGCCCGGGTCATCGAGAACCGCCTGGAGGACGTCAACGGACCGACGGTCGGGATGCTCCAGATGGACTCGACGATCCACTACATGCTCCAGAAGCGGGGGACGGTGACGACCTCCGACAAGGAGCGCAACACCGACAGCCCGTACAACACGTACAAGAACAAGGGGCTGCCCCCCGGCCCGATCAACAACCCGGGCGCCGACGCCATCGAGGCCGCCGGCAACCCCGACGAGGGCGACTGGCTCTTCTTCGTCACCGTCGACCCGGAGTCGGGGGAGACGAAGTTCACCGCGGACGAGGCCCAGCACCAGCGCAACGTCCAGGAGTTCTGCCGCAACACCGGCAGCTGCGAGAAGTGACGCTGCACGCGGGCGTCCTCGGCAGCCCGATCCGGCACTCGCTCTCGCCCACGCTCCACCGGGCGGGGTACGCGGCGGCCGGGTTGTCGGACTGGGAGTACACCGCCCACGAGGTCGACGAAGGGGGTCTCACCCCCTTCGTCGCCGGTCTCGACGCCTCCTGGCGCGGCCTGAGCCTCACCATGCCGCTCAAGGTCGCGGCCTTCGACGTCGCCGACGAGGTGAGCGCGCTCGCCCGCGCGGCCGGCGCCATCAACACGCTCGTGCGCACGCAGGCGGGCTGGTCGGCGCACAACACCGACGTCCACGGGATTGTCGCGGCCCTCGCCGAGGCGGGTGCCGCGCACGTCTCCTCCGCGACGATCGTCGGGTCCGGGGCGACGGCCCGCTCGGCGCTGCTCGGGCTCGTCGGGCTCGGGGCGCGACGGGTCACCGTCGCTGCCCGGACCCCGTCCCGGGCCGAGGCCCTGCGGGACGTGTGCGACGTCGATCTGCAGGTCGTCCCGCTCCGGGAGTGGGCGAGCACGGGTGACCGGGCCGTGGTCTCCACCCTCCCGGGGGGACCGGCCAACGCCGTCGCCGCCGGGCACACCCGCGGCGACCTCTCCGGCGTCACCCTCCTCGACGTCGTCTACGCCGACTGGCCGACGCCGCTGGCCCGGGCCGCCGCCGCGCACGGTGCGACGGTCGTCTCCGGGCTGGAGATGCTCGTCCACCAGGCGGCCCGGCAGTTCGAGCTCTTCACCGGGGCCACTGCGCCCGTCGAGGCGATGCAGGCCGCCGGCCGGGAGGCGCTCGGCCACACCCCGGACGCCTGACGGCGCCCGCTGACCGAAGTGCGAGGATTGCGCCCATGTTGCGTTGGTTGACCGCTGGTGAGTCGCACGGCCAGGCCCTCGTGGCGACCCTCGAGGGGCTGCCCGCGGGCGTCGAGGTCACGACCTCGGACGTCGCCGGGGCCCTCGCCCGTCGCCGTCTCGGCTACGGGCGCGGGGCCCGGATGAAGTTCGAGCAGGACCAGGTGACCTTCCTCGGTGGTGTCCGCCACGGGAGGACCCTCGGCTCGCCGCTGGCCGTGATGATCGGCAACACCGAGTGGCCCAAGTGGGAGACGGTGATGAGCGCCGACCCCGTCGAGAGCGAGGCGCTCGCCGCGGCCGACGACGTCAACGCGGAGAAGGAGATCGCCCGCAACCGGCCGCTCACCCGCCCGCGTCCCGGCCACGCCGACCTCGTCGGCATGCAGAAGTACGGATTCGACGAGGCCCGCCCGGTCCTCGAGCGCGCCTCGGCCCGCGAGACCGCGGCCCGCGTCGCCCTCGGCGAGATCGCCGAGCGCTTCCTCGAGCAGGCGTACGGCATCCGCCTCGTCGCGCACACGGTCGCCATCGGCGAGGGCTCCGCCCCCGCGGACGGCCCGCTGCCGACCCCCGAGGACACCCCGGCCCTCGACGCCAACCCGGTCCGCGCGATGACTCGCGAGGGCACCGACGCCATGGTCGCCGAGATCGAGGCGGCCAAGAAGGACGGCGACACCCTCGGCGGCGTCGTCGAGGTCCTCGCCTACGACCTGCCCCCGGGCCTGGGCAGCCACGTCCACTGGGACCGTCGCCTCGACGCGCGCCTCGCGGGTGCGCTCATGAGCATCCAGGCGATGAAGGGCGTCGAGGTCGGCGACGGCTTCACGACCGCCCGCCGTCGCGGCTCGGCCGCGCACGACGAGATGGAGCGTGACGCCGACGGCGTGATCCACCGGCGCACCGGCCGGGCGGGGGGGACCGAAGGGGGGATGAGCACCGGTGACGTCCTGCGCGTCCGCGCCGCGATGAAGCCCATCAGCACCGTCCCGCGCGCCCTCGAGACCGTCGACGTCGCCGGGACCGACCCGGCGACGGCCATCCACCAGCGCTCCGACGTGTGCGCCGTGCCCGCCGCCGGCGTCGTCGCCCAGGCGATGGTCGCCCTCGTGCTCGCCGAGGCCTGCGTCGAGAAGTTCGGCGGCGACTCCGTCGCCGAGACCGCCCGCAACCACCGCGCCTACCTCGACGCGATCCCCGAGCTCATGCGGACGTGGGAGGCGTGAGCGGGGCCCCCTTCGTCGTCGTCATCGGACCTCCCGGGGTCGGCAAGTCGACGGTCGCCCGCGAGCTCGCCGACCGCCTCGGCCGGACCCTCGTCGACACCGACTCCCTCGTCGAGCAGCGCGAGGGACGCAGCATCTCCGACCTCTTCGTCATCGAGGGGGAGGAGTACTTCCGGGCCGCCGAGGAGCGTGCCGTGCTCGAGTCGCTCACCGAGGACGGCATCGTCCTGGCGCTCGGCGGCGGGGCACCGATGATCCCCGCGGTCACCGAGGCGCTGGCCGGGCACACGGTCCTCTTCCTCGACGTCGGCATCGCCGACGCGGCCAAGCGGATCGGCTTCGACACGAGCCGGCCGCTGCTGGCGGTCAACCCGCGGCAGAGCTGGATCCGGACGATGGAGGCGCGCCGCCCCACGTACGAGGCGCTGGCGACGCACCGCGTGGACACCGCGGGACGGCAGGTCGACGAGGTCGTGACCGCCGCCCTGCGTCTGCTGGAGGAGAGCGCGTGAGTGACGTGAGCACCATCCCCGTCGGCGACGACTACGACGTTCTCGTCGGGCCCGGCGTCTCGAGCCGCGTCACCGAGGTCCTGCCGAAGGGGGTCGCCCGGGTCCTCGTCGTCCACGGCGCGCCCCTCGCCCGGCTCGCGGAGCCCGTCGTCACGGCCCTGCGGGATGCCGGTCTCGAGGTCCACGTCGCCCCCGTGCCGGACGCCGAGGCGGCCAAGACGGTCACCGTCGCGGCCGGTCTGTGGGCGACGATGGGGCAGGCCGGGTTCACCCGGAGCGATGCGGTCGTCGCCGTCGGCGGCGGCAGCGTCACCGACCTCGGCGGCTGGGCCGCCGCGGCCTGGCTGCGCGGCGTGGCGGTCGTGCACGTGCCGACGACCGTGCTCGGCATGGTCGACGCGGCCGTGGGTGGCAAGACCGGCATCAACACGGCCGAGGGCAAGAACCTCGTCGGGGCCTTCCACACGCCGGCCGCCGTGCTCTGCGACCTCGACCACCTCGCGACGCTGCCCCCGGCGGACCTGTCCGCGGGGCTCGCCGAGGTCGTCAAGGGCGGCTTCATCGCGGACCCGCGCATCCTCGAGATCGTCGAGGCCGACGAGTCCGGGGTGCAGGACCCCACCTCGCCCGCCCTGCGCGAGGTCATCGAGCGCAAGATCGCGGTCAAGGCGGGCGTCGTCGCCGCCGACCTGCGCGAGTCGCACCTGCGCGAGATCCTCAACTACGGCCACACCCTCGGTCACGCGATCGAGCACCACGAGCAGTACCGCATGCGTCACGGCGAGGCCGTGGCCATCGGCATGGTCTTCGCGGCCGAGATCGCCCATCGCACGGGTCGGATCGACGCGGCCCTGCTCGAGCGGCACCGGTACGTGCTGGGTCTCCTCGGTCTGCCGACCCGGTACTCGGGAGCGGACTTCGACGAGCTGCTCGCCGCCCTTCGCCGTGACAAGAAGACGCGCGGGTCCACCCTGCGCTTCGTCGTGCTCGACGGCCTGGCCGAGCCGGCCCGGCTCGAGGGCCCGGACGAGGCCCTGCTGCGCGCGGCCTACGCCGCCCTCGCCTGACCGATCCCGCGCGCGACCGCCCCCCCCCCCCCCCCGAACCTGCATTCCCCTAGGGCAATGCAGACCTGAGCGCGCATTGCCCTAGGGGAATGCAGGGTCAGGGGGCGTCGAGGTCGGCCTCGTGCACGGTGATCGCGACCTGGACCCGGTTGTCGGCGTCGAGCTTGTCGAGGATGCGGCCGACGTGGGCCTTGACCGTCGCGACGCTCAGGTAGAGCTGCGCCGAGATCTCCGCGTTGGACAGGCCCGCGCCGACGGCGCGGGCGACGTCGAGCTCCCGCTCGGTGAGCAGCGCCAGGCGGGACCGGGCCGTGTCACGCGACGCGTCGGCCCCGCGTCGGGAGGCCCCGCGCACGGACTCCAGGACTCGGGACGTGACGCTCGGGGAGAGGATCGACTGCCCGGCCGCGACGAGCCGCACGGCTTCGACGATCCGGTCCGGCGGGGTGTCCTTGAGCAGGAATCCGTCCGCCCCGTGCTGCAGCGCGCGCATGACGTCGTCGTCGGCGTCGAAGGTCGTGAGGACGATGACCTTGCTCGGCGCCCCGCTGCGGACGAGCTCCTCGGTGGCCGACAACCCGTCCAGGCGCGGCATGCGGATGTCCATGAGCACGACGTCGGGCGCGTGCTCGGCGATGACCGACAGCCCCTGCCGGCCGTCCCCGGCCTGGGCGACGACGGTGATCTCCGGCGCCCCGCCGAGGATCATCGACAGCGCGGTGCGGACCATGGCGTCGTCGTCGACGAGGACGACGGAGATGGGCGGGCTCACGCCGGCCACGGTAGCGAGGCCACGAGTCGGTGCATCCCGTCGGGGTGCCAGCCGTGCGCCAGCTCACCGCCGGCCAGCTCGACGCGCTCGGCGAGCCCGAGGAGACCCAGCCCGGAGGCTGGTGCCGGCGCCTGGTGGCCGACGGCGCGGGGGTTGGCGACCTCGACCCGCAGCGTGCCGCCGGCGCGGCCGCCGAGCGTGACCGCCACGGCCGCCCCGGGCGCGTGCTTGCGGGCATTGGTCAGGCCCTCCTGCACGACCCGGTAGACCGTGCGTCCGGTCGTCTCGGGCACGGCCGTCGGGTCGATGCCGCCGTCGTCGAACGCCGCCCGGGTTCCCCCGGCACAGGCCTCCTCGAGCAGCTCCGGCACGTCGGCGAGGGTGCTCTGCGGGCGAAGGGGGAGGGACACGTCCTCGTCGCGCAGGACCCCGAGGACCTCGCGCAGGTCGGTCAGCGCGGCGCGGGCGTTGGTGTCGATCGCGGCGATCGCCTCGCGCCGCTCCGCCTCGGGCAGGTCCTCGCGGTAGGTGAGCAGCCCGGAGTGCATCGTGATGAGGGAGATGCGGTGGGTGAGGACGTCGTGCATCTCGCGGGCGATGCGCGAGCGCTCTGCCGTCTGCGCCCGGGAGACGCGCGCGCTCTGCTCCGACTCCGCGGAGCGGGCCCGCTCGACCCACGAGGCCACGAGTGCCCGGCGCGACCCGATGGCGTACCCGACCGCCACGGTGACGACGATGACGAGCAGGGTGACGAGGGCCTCCACCCAGAGCGGCAGCGCCTTGGGGTCGGGGTAGACGACCCGGGTCGCGAGGAGGCTCGCGAGCACGGTGAACCCGGCGAGCGGGAGGATCTCGCGCCAGCGCCGGCGGGTCGCGAGCGAGACGAGCACGACGGTCTGCGCTCCCGCGGCGACCATCGACACGCCGGCGAACACCGTCGTCGCGGTGGTCACCGGGACCGGCCACCGACGGCGCAGCAGGAGCAGAGCCGCGGCGAGGAGACCGAGGAGCGGGTCGACGACGACGAACCACAGGCCCCTCAGCACGCTCGGCTCAAGACCGCTGTCCGAGAAGATCATCGCCGACGTGATGAGCCACAGCAGCCCGCCCAGGAGCAGCGCGACGACGACCCGCCACGTGGTGTCCCACCACGTGAGCCGGTCCGGGACGCGCTCCTCGCGCTGGGCTGTGGCTGTCACGGGCCCACCGTAGGCGCAGCCCGACCGCGACGACATCAGCCCCAGGGAGGGGGCCGCACGCCGGCGGCCCCTACCTGAGGAGGGGGAGCCGTCGAGACCTGCGGGCGATGTCCCCTTCGCCCCCGCCGTCGCATCGTGGGAGCCATGATCACGCTCACCCACCTCACCAAGCGCTACGGCGGTTTCGCCGCCGTCGACGACATCTCCTTCACCGCCCGCCCCGGTAGCGTCACCGGGTTCCTCGGCCCCAACGGCGCGGGCAAGTCCACCGCGATGCGGATGGTCACCGGCCTCACGCCGCCGACCTCCGGCGAGGCGCTCGTCCTCGGCCGGCGCTACGCCGACCTGCCCAACCCCGGCCGCCACGTCGGCGTCATGCTCGACGCCTCGGCCCAGCACCCCGGCCGCACTGGACGAGAGGTGCTCACCCTGGCCGCCCGCTCGATCGGCGTCGGGCCGACCGCCGTCGAGCACGGGCTCGCCACCGTCGGTCTCACCGACCAGGAGGCCGGTCGACGGGTGCGCAACTACTCGCTCGGCATGCGCCAGCGCCTCGGCCTGGCCGCTGCGCTCATCGGCGACCCCGAGGTGCTCGTCCTCGACGAGCCGGCCAACGGGCTCGACCCCCAGGGCATCCACTGGATGCGGGGGCTGCTGCGCGGCTTCGCCGACCGCGGCGGCACCGTGCTGCTCTCCTCGCACCTGCTCTCCGAGGTGCAGGTCGTCGCCGACGAGCTCGTCATCATCGGCCACGGGCGCATCGTCGCCCAGGGCAGCGTCGAGCAGCTCCTGCAGCAGCAGGGCACGCGCGTGCGCTCCACCGACGACGCGGCCCTGGCCGCAGCGCTGACCACCGCGGGCATCGAGGTCACCGCCAGCCCCGCCGGCCTGCTGGCGGCGACGAGCAGCGAGGCGGTCGGTCGCATCGCGCTCGACGCCCGCATCGTCCTCACCGACCTCGCCAGCGGCTCCGCCGGTGGCCTCGAGGAGCTCTTCCTCGCCCTGACCGCCGCACAGTCCCGAGAGGGGATGGCCGCATGAGCGCCGCCACCGCACCCACCGCACCCACCACGTCCGAGTCCGCGCCGGTCGACGTCTCCGGCGACCGGATCCCCTTCGCCCGGCTCGTCGGCCTCGAGCTGCGCAAGATGGTCGACACCCGCGCCGGCACGTGGATGCTCGTCGTCATGGCGGGGATGAGCTTCCTCGTCGCTGCCGGCCTCGTCGTCTGGGGCGAGGGGAGCGGCGCGGCCTTCCCGACCTTCTTGGGCCTGATCGTCATGCCGACGATGCTCCTGCTGCCGATCGTGGGCATCATGTCGGCGACCCAGGAGTGGGCCCACCGCACCGGGCTGGTGACCTTCGCCCTCGTGCCACGGCGCGGTCGGGTGCTCGCTGCGAAGGTCGCCGGGGCGCTGGTGCTCTGCCTCGTGCTGCTCGCCGCCGCCGGCGCCGCGGCCGTCCTCGGCACGCTCCTCGCGGGCGGGGAGCTCACCCTGACCGGCATCTCGCTGGTCGGCATCGTCCTCGCCGGCCTCGTCTACACCCTCCAGGGCGTCGCCTTCGGCGCAGCCTTCCTCAACACCCCGGTCGCCATCGTCACCAGCCTCGTGCTGCCGACGGTGTGGACGGTCCTCACCGCGACGATCGGCTGGATGGGCGATGTCGCCCGCTGGCTCGACCTCAACCTCGTCGCCGCGCCTCTCACCGAGGGCAGCATGACCGGCGAGAGCTGGGCGCAGCTGGCGACCGCCACCGCCGTCTGGGTCGGGATCCCGCTGGCGATCGGGACCCACCGGGTCCTCATGCGCGAGGTGAAGTAGTCCGCTCCCTGCTCGTCCCACCACGGGGCGCGGTCCGCGACATGATCTCGATGATCGCGGCCGCGTCCTCGTCGCTGATGGCGCCCCACCCGGGCTCGTAGCCGTAGACCTCGCCGAGCGGGGTGGCCGCGCGGTTGCCGAGGAGCAGCTCCACGTCGTCGACCGTGAGCAGCCCGGGGTGCCAGACGCCGCACGCCTCCGAGACCTTGAGCAGGTCGCGGCGCAGGGTGCGCAGGTAGTTGTTGACGCGCTGCGCCTTGAGCGTCGGGTCCAACCCCCGGACGAGCCACGGGTTCTGCGTGGCGACACCGGTGGGGCAGTGGTCCGTGTGACACCGCTGTGCCTGGATGCAGCCCAGCGCGAGCATCGGCTCACGGGCCACGTGCACCATGTCGCAGCCGAGGGCGAAGGCGACGAGCGCGTTCTCGGGCAGGCCGAGCTTGCCGGACCCGACGAAGGTGACCCGGTCGGTGATGCCCGCGCGGGCGAAGACCGAGTACACCCGGGTGAAGGCCAGCCGGAAGGGCAGCGCCACCGCGTCGCTGAAGACGAGCGGGGCAGCGCCGGTCCCCCCTTCGCCGCCGTCGATGACGACGAAGTCGACGCCGCGGGAGTGGTCCGCGGCCATCGTGTCCACCAGCTCCTGCCAGAACCCCATGTCGCCCACCGCGGACTTGATGCCCACGGGCAGCCCGGTCTCGTCGGCGACGCGCTCGACGAAGTCGAGGAGGGAGTCGACGTCGTCGAACTCGGTGTGCCGGGAGGGGCTGGCGCAGTCGTGCCCCTGCGCGATGCCGCGGGTCTGCGCGATCTCGTCGGAGATCTTCGCCGCGGGCAGCATGCCACCCAGCCCCGGCTTGGCCCCCTGGCTCAGCTTGACCTCGATGGCCTTGACCGGCGCGGACGCCACGACCTCCTTGAGCCGCTCGAGGTCGAAGCGGCCCTCCTCGTCCCGGCACCCGAAGTAGGCCGTGCCGATCTGGAAGATCAGGTCCCCGCCCTGCCGGTGGTGCGGCGAGAGCGACCCCTCGCCGGTGCAGTGCAGCGCGCCGGCGAGGCGGGCGCCCTCGTTGAGGGCCTGGACGGCCGGACCGGACAGCGAGCCGAAGCTCATGCCGGAGATGTTGACGACCGAGTTGGGCCGGAACGCGTGCCGGCGGCCACGCGGTCCCCCGAGGACCTTGGCGCTCGGCAGGACCACGGAGTCCGCGGAGTGCACCGCCGTGGGCGCGGCGACGTCGGAGAAGGTGCGGTGCTTGAGGATCGGGTAGCCCTCCACCGTCTCCACGTCGTTGTCCGTGCCGAAGCCGACGTAGTTGTTCTCCATCTTGGACGAGGCGTAGACCCAGGCCCGCTGGTCCCGGCTGAAGGGCCGCTCCTCGTCGTTGCTCGTGACGATGTACTGCCGCAGCTCGGGTCCGATGCGCTCGAGCAGGTAGCGGGCGTTGGCGACGACCGGGAAGTTGCGCTTCAGGGAGTGCTGCTTCTGCAGCAGGTCCCGGGCAGCGAGCCCGGCGGTGCCGGCGAGCACGGTGGCGAGGGCGACCTTCGACTTCATGCTCGCCATCCTGCCTCTCCCGGGGGGTGGATGCGAGGATGCCCCGCATGACGACCTCGTTCGGCGCCGGCCGGCGTCGATGGCTGCTGGTGGCAGCGGCCGTCGTCGTGGTCCTCCTCGCAGCCCTCGTCCTGTGGCGCGCCGGCGACGACGACGTGCCGGGGGCGCCGCAGGGCCCGGCGGGGGCGGCGTTCTACTCGACGAGCGCGGAGCAGCTGTCCGCAGGGCGCCACGGCAGCCTCATCTGGTCCCGCCGGGTCGTCGACGGCCCGACGATCGGCGGGACGACGCACCTGGTCATGTACCGCTCGACGGACGCGCAGGGGGAGCCCGTCGCCGTGTCCGGGGTGGTGTCCGTGCCGGCCGGGAAGCCCCCGCAGGGCGGCTGGCCGGTCATCAGCTGGGGCCACGGCACCACCGGCATGGCCGACGAGTGCGCCCCCTCCCGCTCCCTGGTGGACCAGCAGACGGGCGTCTACACCGCGGCCATGGACCGGGCCACCGCGGACCTCGTCGGGGACGGCTACGCCGTCGCGCGCACCGACTACGAGGGGCTGGGCACGCCGGGGCCGCACCCGTACCTCATGGGGCAGTCGGCCGGGGCGGCCATGACCGACATCGTCCTGGCCGCGCACGAGCTCTCCCCGGACCTCTCCCCGCACTGGGTCGCCATGGGGCACTCGCAGGGCGCCCAGGCGGCACTCTTCACGAGCCGCTTCACCACCGGGTACTCACCCGGGCTCGACCTGGCCGGGATCGTCGCCCTGGCGCCGCCGAGCCAGCTCGGCGTCGTCGTCGAGATGGCCGACGGCGGTCGGCCCGCGGGGACGACGGCGCAGGAGCGGGCCGCCGCGGCAGATGCGGGCTCGGGGTTCCTCGGTCCGCTCATCGTCTCCGCCGCCCGCGTCGCCGGCGTGCCGGAGGAGGACGTGGTGAGCCCCGCGGGCCGCAGGCTGCTGCCGCAGCTGGAGGAGCGCTGCATCGCCGAGCTCTTCCGGCAGGACTCCTTCGGCGGCATGGACCTGCCGACCTTCCTGCGGGACGACGCCGACCTCTCCCGCATCCGCCGGGTCGTCGGCGCCAACGACGCGGCGGAGCTGCACCCGCAGGTGCCGGTCCTCGTCGTCCACGGCACGAAGGACACCACGGTGCCGCCGCTGCTCAGCGACCGCCTGGCGGAGCAGTACGAGGCGCAGGGCGCGGACCTGACGTACGAGCGCGTGCGGGGGGCCGACCACATCTCGGTGCTCGAGGAGGCCGCCGCCGACGTGAGCGCGTGGGTGTCCGAGGCGTTCGACGGTTAGGATGCTGGGCGGCCCGCGCGCGCCCTCGGCGCAGCGGTGGGAGACCAGACCGAGACGACGCGAAGGCGAGCACACCCGTGGCAACGACGAATGACCTCAAGAACGGCATGGTCCTCAACATCGACGGCCAGCTCTGGAGCGTCGTGGAGTTCCAGCACGTCAAGCCCGGCAAGGGCCCGGCCTTCGTGCGCACCAAGCTGAAGAACGTCACGAGCGGCAAGACCGTCGACAAGACCTTCAACGCCGGCACCAAGGTCGAGACGTCCAACGTCGACAAGCGCACGATGCAGTACCTGTACAACGACGGCACCGACTTCGTCTTCATGGACCCCGACACCTACGACCAGATCCCGGTCGCGCCGGAGGTCGTCGGTGACGCCGCCAAGTACATGCTGGAGAACCAGGAGGCGGTCATCGCCCGCCACGACGGCAGCGTCCTGTACGTCGAGCTGCCCGCCTCGGTCGTCCTCGAGATCACCTACACCGAGCCGGGCCTCCAGGGCGACCGCTCGACCGGTGGCACCAAGCCGGCCACCCTCGAGACCGGCGCCGAGATCGCCGTCCCGCTCTTCCTCGAGCAGGGCACCAAGGTCAAGGTCGACACCCGCGACGGCTCCTACCTCGGTCGAGTGAGCTGAGTGGGGGCACGCACCAAGGCGCGTCGGCGTGCCGTCGACCTGCTCTTCGAGGCCGAGTCCCGGGGCCTGAACGCGAGTGACCTCGCGAGCGAGCGGGCGTCGAAGCCGGTCACGCCGGCGCCGCTCAACCCGTACACGATCACCGCTGTCCAGGGCGTCGTGGCGCACTGGAACGACATCAACGACGCCCTGACCACGTACAGCCAGGGCTGGACCCTCGACCGCATGCCCGACGTCGACCGCGCCATCCTGCGGCTCGGCGCCTGGGAGATCCTCTTCAGCGAGGACGTCCCCGACCAGGTCGCCGTGAGCGAGGCCGTCGTCCTGGCGACCGAGCTCAGCACGGACGAGTCGCCGAAGTTCATCAACGGGCTGCTGGCGCGCATCGTCGAGGTCAAGCCCACCCTCGTCTGAGGAGACACATGAGCAGCGAGACCACCGTCGAGCACCGCCCCGAGCCCGTGGACCGCGGCGTCGTCATCGGACGGGGGCTGACCGCGCTCGCCCGGTGGTCGTGGCGCCTGGTCCTCCTGGCGGCCGGAGCGGTCGTGGTCTGGTGGGTCCTCGGCAAGCTCTGGGTCGGGGTCTTCCCCGTGCTCCTCGCGCTCATCGTCGCCACGGTCCTGTGGCCGCCGACCCGCTGGCTGCGGGCGAAGGGGGTGCCCTCCGCGCTCGCCGCGGCGCTGGTCATCGTCGGCTCGCTCCTCGTCTTCTTCGGGGTCCTCGGCGCGATCGCGCCCTCGCTCGTCTCGCAGTCCGGTGACCTCGCCGACCAGGCGGCCAAGGGCCTGGGCGACCTGCAGGAGCTCGCGGCCAAGCCGCCCTTCAACGTCGACAGCGCGACGATCGACGACGCGGTCGGCAAGGCGACGACCTGGCTGCAGGAGCGGAGCGGCCAGATCGCGAGCGGTGCCCTGGCCGGTGCCTCGGCCGTCGGCTCCGGCCTCGTCACCCTCGTCCTCGTCCTCGTGCTCGTCTTCTTCTTCATCAAGGACGGACCGGCGTTCCTCCCCTTCGTCCGTCGGGTCGCCGGTGAGCGCGCCGGTGGTCACCTCACCGAGGTGGCGACGCGGTCGTGGAACACCCTGGGTGGCTTCATCCGCACCCAGGCGCTCGTCTCCGCCGTCGACGCGGTCCTCATCGGCACCGGTCTGGCGCTGCTCGGCGTGCCGCTCGCCTTCGCCCTGGCGATCCTCACCTTCTTCGGTGGCTTCGTGCCGATCGTCGGTGCCTTCGCCGTCGGCGTCCTGTCCGTCCTCGTCGCCCTCGTCGCCCAGGGCCCCACGACGGCGCTGCTCGTGCTCGCGCTGATCATCGCGGTGCAGCAGATCGAGGGCAATGTCCTCCAGCCCTTCCTCCAGGGCCGCTCGATGCAGCTGCACGCCGGCGTGATCCTCCTGGCGGTCGCGGTGGGCAGCACGCTCTTCGGCATCGTCGGTGCCTTCCTCGCCGTGCCGGTGGCCGCCGTCGCGGCGGTCGTCCTGCGGTACATCAGCGAGCAGGTCGACCTGCGCGCCGGCATCGTCAGCGCGGACGAGGTCGTCACCGAGTCGGCCGAGGGCGGGGAGGTCGCCGACGAGGTCGAGGACGAGGCCCCGGTCAGATCGTGACGCCCGTCGTCGCCCGCCCGGCCGTGAGCGTCATCCCGCTGCGTGACGGGCCGGACGGCCTCGAGGTCTTCGTCCAGCACCGCGCGACGACGATGGACTTCGCGGCCGGTGTCGTCGTCTTCCCCGGCGGCCGGTGCGACCCGGCCGACGAGGCGAGGGGAGCGGACCTCGCCCTGTCCGCCGCGACCCTCGCCGAGCACGTGCGCCGGTGGCGTCAGGTCCCCGTCGACGCCCCCGTCCACGTCGACCCGAGCGTGTCCGCGCGCACCCTGCTCGCCACCGGGCTGCGGGAGCTCGCCGAGGAGACCGGGCTCCTCGCCGACCCCGAGGCGCTGCTGCCGTGGGACCGCTGGGTGACCCCCGAGGCCTCGCCCAAGCGCTTCGACGTCGCCTTCTTCGTCCTCCCCGTGCCCGGGCACGCTCCCGACCAGCCGACGCACCTCACGACCGAGGCCACGCACTCCGTGTGGGAGGGCGTCGACGCCCTCCTCACCGCGGCGACGGAGCAGCGGCTGCGGCTGATGACCCCGACGAGGGTGCTGCTGCGCGAGCTCGCCGACCTGGGCGACGTCGCGTCGGTGCTCGCCCTGAGGCCGGTCATCACCGGCGTGCGGGACGACCGGCCCGGCAGCCGCCCACGGGCGACCGACCCCTCCTGAGCCGCGCGTCGATCAGAAGGCGGGCAGGACCTCACCGTTCGGCCAGGTCTCCTCGATGTACTTCTTGACCTCGGGGGAGTGGAGGAGCTCGTCGAGCTTCTTCAGCGACGCGTTGTCCTCGTTGGCCTTCTGCACCGCGAGGAAGTTGGCGTACGGGCTGTCCTTGCCCTCCTCGACGAGCAGCGCGTCATCGACCGACAGGTCGGCCTCGATGGCGTAGTTGCCGTTGATGACGGCGGCGTCGAGGTCCTGGAGCGAGCGCGCGAGCTGGGCCGCGTCGGTCTCCTTGAAGGTGAGGTCCTTCGGGTTGTCGGCGACGTCGAGGATGGTCGCGTTGGTCGCGTCCTTGCCGTCCTTGAGGGTGATGACGTCATTGTCGGCGAGCAGCTGCAGCGCGCGACCCTGGTTGGACGGGTCGTTGTTGATGCCGATCTGGGCGCCGTCCGGCAGGTCCTTGACGTCCTTGACCTTGTCGGAGTACAGGGCGAAGGGCTCGATGTGGATGCCCGTGTAGTGCGCGAACTCGTACCCGCGGTCCTTGACCTGCGCCTCGTAGTAGGGGAGGTGCTGGTAGTAGTTCGCGTCGAGCGTGCCCTCGGAGAGCTGGACGTTGGGCTGGACGTAGTCGTCGAAGGTCTTGATCTCCAGGTCGAGCTTCGCGTCGGGCGCGAGCTCCTTGTCGACGAACTCGAGGATCTTGGCGTGCGGGGTGGGGGACGCGCCGACGGAGATCGTGGTGACGCCGCCGTCGCCGGCCGCGGGGCCCTCGGCATCGTCCTCGACCGCGCCGCAGGCCGCGAGGGCAAGGGCGGAGACGGTGATGACCGCAGCAGCGCGGGTCGCGGAGCAGGTGGTGGGCATGGTGGTTCCTCTCGATGGGTGGCCGGTCGGGCCGGTGGTACGAAGGGGGGGAGATCAGCGGTGGTCGAGGCGGCGGGCGACGAGGTCGCCGACGACCTGGACGATCGTCACGATGACGACGAGGAGGGCGACGCAGACGATCATCACGTCGGACTCGAAGCGGTTGTACCCGTAGGACATCGCGACGGCGCCGAGGCCGCCGCCGCCGATGGCACCGGCCATCGCGGTGTAGCCGATGAGCGCGATGACCGTCGTCGTCAGTCCGGCCACGAGACCGGAGCGCGCCTCCGGGAGCAGCACCTTGCGGGTGATCTCGCGACGCGTGGCGCCCATCATCGCGACGGCCTCGACCTTGCCCGCAGGCACCTCGCGCAGCGAGGTCTCGACGAGCCGGGCGTAGAAGGGGATGGCGCCGACGGTGAGCGGGACGACCGCCGCCTGCCAGCCGATCGAGGTCCCGACGACGAAGCGCGTGAACGGGATGATCGCGATCATCAGGATGAGGAAGGGCAGCGAGCGTCCGACGTTGACGACCGCCCCGAGCGCACGGTGGACGGTGGGGTGGGGCGAGGTGCCGCCGGGCGAGCTCGTGTAGAGCAGCACACCGACGGGGATGCCGAGCAGCGCGGTGAGCACGCCCGCGAGGCCGGTCATCGCCAGCGTCTCCCAGACGGCGGTGGGGACGAGCTGGCGGATGACGTCGTTGTCGAGCCAGCGGCCCTCGGCGGCGACGGTGGTCAGGGCGGTCATGCGGCCACCTCCGGGGACAGGTGGGCGGCCTCGAGGACGCGGACGGCGTCACCGGTGCGCGCCGGCTCGACCTCGAGCTGGATGCGGCCGACGCGGCGGCCGGCGATGGTCTCGAGCGTCGCCGCGGCGACCTCGGCGGGGATGCCGGCCTCGCGCAGCAGCGCCAGGACGGCGTCGACGCTCGTGGTGCCGGAGCGGCTGTCGCCGAGCGCGACCTCGACGTAGCCACCCTCGTGCCCGAGCGGCAGCGGGGGCAGGGGGACGAGGTCGCGGTGGAGCTGGCGGCGCGGGTCGGCCACGACCTCACCGATGGGGCCGGTCTCGACGACGCGGCCGTCGGCCAGGAGGGTCACCGTGTCGCACACCTCGCGGACGACGGAGGGCTCGTGCGTGATGATGACGACGGTGATCCCGAGGCGCTCGCGCAGGTCGCGCAACAGCCCCAGGATCTGCCGGGTGGTCGCGGCGTCCAGGGCCGAGGTCGGCTCGTCGCACAGCAGGATGTCGGGACGGGTCGCCAGGGCGCGGGCGATGCCGACGCGCTGCTGCTGGCCACCGGAGAGCTGGCCGGGGTGGTTGTCGGCGCGGTCGGTGAGCCCGACGAGCTCGAGCAGCTCGGCGACGCGCGCCCGGCGCTCGTCGGCGGACCAGCCGGCGATCTCCAGGGGGAGGGCGATGTTGTCGGCGGCCGTGCGCGAGTCGAGCAGGTTGGCGTGCTGGAAGACCATGCCGAAGCGGCGACGCACCGCACGCAGCTGCTCGCCGGCGAGGGCCGGGATGTCGGTGCCGTCGAGGTCCACCGTCCCGGAGGTCGGCCGCTCGAGCCCGGTGAGGCAGCGGATGAGCGTGGACTTGCCGGCGCCGGAGCGACCGACGATGCCGTGGATCGAGCCGCGCGCGATCGACAGGGTGATGTCGTCGAGCGCGACGACCGGCCCGCGCGCGGAGGGGAACTCCTTGCGCAGGCCGGACAGCTGCAGGAGGGGGGTCTCGGTCACGTCGAAGATAATAGGAAGTTATGCCTGGCATAAGCAAAACGCATGATGAGCCCCCTTCGCCCGCGGGGTGGCGGTGCCGGGCGGACGTGGACGGATGTCGGGCGGTCCCGCCGCGGGCGGTAGAGTCGGGGCCGATCGACATCCTTTAACCACTGTCCCGTGAGGCAGAGAAGGAGGTCTCGAGACACCCATGTGTCCGGACACGCCCCCTGAGGTCGGCCCCGAGCCGCCAGCCCGCGAGGTGCTCAGCACCTCCGACGTCGCCCGAGCGCTGCGTCGCATCGCCCACGAGGTCGTCGAGCGCAACAAGGGGGCCCAGGACGTCGTCCTGCTCGGCATCCCCAGTCGCGGCGTCGAGCTCGCCCAGCGCCTCGCAGCGCTCATGACGGAGATCGAGGGCGCCTCGGTACCCGTCGGCTCGCTCGACGTGACGATGTACCGCGACGACCTGCGGGGCCGCCCGACCCGCGCGCCGCAGCAGACCACCTTCCCCGCTGCCGGCGTCGACGACCGCATCGTCGTCCTCGTCGACGACGTCCTCTACTCCGGCCGGACCGTGCGCGCCGCCCTGGACGCGCTGTCCGACTACGGCCGCCCGCGGGCGGTGCGCCTGGCCGTCCTCGTCGACCGCGGGCACCGCGAGCTGCCGATCCGCGCCGACCACGTCGGCAAGAACCTCCCCACGTCCCAGGCCGAGCGCGTCACCGTGCGCCTCACCGGGCACGACGGCGTCGAGGACTCCGTGACGATCTCGGGCGGTGACCCCCGATGACCCGCCACCTGCTCTCCGTCGCCGACCTCGGCGACGACGCCCTGCGTGAGGTCCTCGACACCGCGGCCGAGATGCACGAGGTGCAGCACCGCCAGGTCAAGAAGATCCCGACCCTGCGGGGACGCACGATCATCAACCTCTTCTTCGAGGACTCCACCCGCACGCGCAGCTCCTTCGAGATCGCCGGCAAGTGGATGAGCGCCGACACGATCAACATCACCGGCAAGGGGTCCTCGACGTCGAAGGGGGAGTCCCTCCGCGACACCGTGCGCACCATCGCCGCCATGGGGGTGGACGCGATCGTCATGCGGCACCAGGCCTCCGGTGCCGCCCACCAGGTGGCCCGCTGGTTCGACGAGGCCGACGTGCGCACCTCGGTCGTCAACGCCGGCGACGGCACCCATGAGCATCCGACCCAGGCGCTGCTCGACGCCTACACGATCCGTCGGCGCCTCGGCACGCTCGAGGGCAAGCGGGTCGCGATCGTCGGGGACGTCACGCACAGCCGGGTCTTCCGCTCCAACGTCCTGTCCCTGCCGCGCCTCGGTGCGCAGGTCACGGTCGTCGCGCCGCCGACGCTCATGCCGAGCGGGGCCGCGCGCTGGGCGCAGGCCGACGGCTTCACCCTGAGCGACGACCTCGACGAGGTCATCGACTCCGGGGTCGACGCCCTGATGATGCTGCGGGTCCAGCGCGAGCGGATGTCGGGCGGGTTCTTCCCCACGGCCCGCGAGTACACGGTCGGCTACGGCCTGACCCGCGACCGCCTCGCCGCGCTCACCGCCGCCAACCCCGAGGCGGTCATCTGCCACCCCGGCCCGATGAACCGCGGCCTCGAGATCGCCGCCGACGCGGCGGACGCCGCGAGCAGCCTGGTCCTCGACCAGGTCAGCGCCGGTGTCGCCGTGCGGATGAGCGTCCTCTACCACCTGCTGGCCTCCGGCCTGACCGACGAAGGGGGCGCCGCATGAGCGACCTGCTGATCACCGGGGCCTCCCCGCTGGGCGCTGCGGCCACCGACGTGCTCGTGCGCGACGGCGCCGTCGTCGCGCTCGGGGCCGACGCCTCCGCCGACGCGACCCGGCAGGCCGAGCGCCTCGACGCCGACGGGCTGGTCCTGCTGCCCGGGTTCGTCGACCTGCACACCCACCTGCGCGAGCCCGGCCGGGAGGACGCCGAGACCGTCCGCACCGGGTCGGCCGCCGCCGCCGCCGGTGGCTTCACGGCGGTCCTCGCGATGGCCAACACCAGCCCGGTCACCGACACCGCCGAGGCCGCCGAGCGTGTCCTCGACCTCGGGGTCGCCGCCGGGCACTGCGACGTCCGGCCGATCGGTGCCGTGACCAAGGGCCTCGAGGGCGCCGAGCTGGCCGAGCTCGGTCTCATGCACCGCTCCCGGGCCCAGGTCAGGGTCTTCTCCGACGACGGCCGCTGCGTCCACGACGCGCGGGTCATGCGCCGGGCGCTCGAGTACGTGCGGGCCTTCGACGGCGTCATCTCCCAGCACGCCCAGGACCCGGCCCTCGCCGGCCCGGCCGCGTGCTGCCACGAGGGCGAGCTGAGCGGCCGCCTGGGCCTCACCGGCTGGCCGGCCGTCGCCGAGTCGAGCATCATCGCCCGCGACGCCGAGCTGGCGCTGCACACCGGCTCACGCGTGCACGTCGCTCACGTCTCGACCGCCGAGGGCGTCGAGGCCGTGCGCTGGGCCAAGCGTCGCGGGGCCCGCGTGACCGCGGAGGTGACCCCGCACCACCTCGTGCTCACGACCGACCTGCTGAGCGGCTACGACCCGGTGTACAAGGTCAACCCGCCGCTGCGCCCCGCCGAGGACGTCGAGGCGCTGCGCGAGGCCCTGGCCGACGGCACGATCGACGCCGTCGCGACCGACCACGCCCCGCACGCCCGCCACGACAAGGAGCACGCCTTCCCGGACGCCGCCTTCGGCATGCTCGGGCTCGAGACGGCCTTCTCCGTCGTGCACGACGTGATGGTCGGCTCCGGTCGCACCGACCTCGCGACCCTCGCCGAGCGGATGTCCCACGCCCCGGCCCGCATCGCCGGGCTCACCGACCACGGACGGGCGATCGAGGTCGGCTCCCCGGCCAACCTCGTCCTCGTCGACCCGAGCGAGCGGGTCACCGTCGACCCGGCCACCTCGCTCTCCCTGTCCCGCAACACCCCCTTCGCCGGGCACACCCTCACCGGGCGGGTCCGCACGACGATCCTGCGCGGCCGCGTCACGGCCACCGATGGAGAGGTCATCAGTTGAGTCACCACACCACCACCCCCGCGGTCCTCGTCCTCGAGGACGGTCGGACCTTCGCCGGCACGGCTTACGGCGCCGTCGGTGCCACCGTCGGTGAGGCGGTCTTCTCCACCGGCATGACCGGCTACCAGGAGACCCTCACCGACCCCAGCTACCGCGGCCAGGTCGTCGTCATGACCTCGCCGCACGTGGGCAACACCGGCTGGAACGACGAGGACGACGAGTCCTCCCGCATCCACGTCGCCGGCTACGTCCTGCGCGACCCCGCGATCCGCCCGAGCAGCTGGCGCTCGCGCCGCTCGCTCGAGGAGGAGCTCGCCGCGCAAGGCATCGTCAGCATCGCCGGGATCGACACCCGGGCGCTCACCCGCCACCTGCGCGAGCGGGGCGCCATGCGCGTCGGGATCTTCTCCGGCGAGGCCCTCGCCGACGAGGCGACCCTGCTGGAGCGGGTGCAGGCCGCCCCGGAGATGGCCGGCTCCGCGCTCGCGACCCAGGTGAGCACCACCGAGCCCTACGTCGTGGAGGCGAAGGGGGACAAGCGCTTCACCGTCGCCGCGATCGACCTCGGGATCAAGACCATGACCCCGAAGCGGCTCGCCGAGCGCGGCATCGAGGTCCACGTGCTGCCCGCGACCTCCACCTTCGAGCAGGTCATGGCGGTCGGCCCCGACGGCCTGTTCTTCTCCAACGGCCCCGGCGACCCGGCGACCGCGGGCGACCAGGTGGCCCTGCTCCAGGAGGCACTGCGCGCCGGCCTGCCCTACTTCGGCATCTGCTTCGGCAACCAGCTCTTCGGGCGGGCCCTGGGCTTCGGCACCTACAAGCTCAAGTACGGCCACCGCGGCATCAATCAGCCGGTCTTCGACCGGACGACCAACAAGGTCGAGGTCACCGCCCACAACCACGGCTTCGCTGTGGACGCGCCCCTCGACGAGGTGACGCAGACCCCCTTCGGCGCCGCGGCCGTGAGCCACGTGTGCCTCAACGACGACGTCGTCGAGGGCTTGGAACTACGGAGTGCTGCGGGGCAGCTCTTGGCCTTCTCCGTGCAGTACCACCCGGAGGCGGCGGCCGGCCCGCACGACGCCGCGTACCTCTTCGACCGCTTCGTCGACCTCCTCGAGACCACCACCGCCACCACCAAGGAGACCCAGGCCTGATGCCCAAGCGCGACGACATCACGAGCGTCCTCGTCATCGGCTCCGGGCCGATCGTCATCGGACAGGCCTGCGAGTTCGACTACTCCGGCACCCAGGCCTGCCGCGTGCTGCGGGAGGAGGGCGTGCGGGTCATCCTCGTCAACTCCAACCCGGCGACGATCATGACCGACCCGGAGTTCGCGGACGCGACCTACATCGAGCCGATCACCCCCGAGGTGGTCGAGAAGATCATCGAGCGCGAGCGTCCCGACGCGGTGCTCGCCACCCTCGGCGGCCAGACCGCGCTCAACACGGCGATCTCGCTCCACGAGGCCGGCGTGCTCGAGAAGTACGGTTGCCCGCTCATCGGCGCCAGCGTCGAGGCCATCGAGCTCGGCGAGGACCGCGAGCGCTTCAAGGGCGTCGTGGAGCGCTGCGGCGCCGAGTCGGCCCGCTCGATCATCTGCCACACGATGGAGGAGTGCCTGGCGGCGGCGGAGGACCTCACCTACCCGGTCGTCGTGCGGCCCTCCTTCACCATGGGCGGCCTCGGCTCCGGCTTCGCCTACGACGAGACGGACCTGCGCCGCATCGCCGGCCAGGGCCTGCAGTACAGCCCGACGACCGAGGTGCTCCTCGAGGAGTCGATCCTCGGCTGGAAGGAGTACGAGCTCGAGGTGATGAGGGACAACGTCGACAACGTCGTCGTCGTCTGCTCGATCGAGAACTTCGACCCCGTCGGTGTGCACACGGGTGACTCCATCACCGTGGCGCCCGCGCTCACCCTCACCGACCGCGAGTACCAGAAGATGCGCGATGTGGGCATCGCGGTCATCCGCGAGGTCGGCGTCGAGACCGGTGGCTGCAACATCCAGTTCGCGATCAACCCCGCCGACGGCCGGATGATCGTCATCGAGATGAACCCCCGCGTCTCGCGCTCCTCGGCCCTGGCGTCGAAGGCGACCGGCTTCCCGATCGCCAAGATCGCGGCCAAGATGGCCATCGGCTACACGCTCGACGAGGTGCCCAACGACATCACGCAGGAGACGCCGGCGGCCTTCGAGCCGAGCCTGGACTACGTCGTCGTCAAGGTGCCCCGCTTCGCCTTCGAGAAGTTCCCGGCGGCCGACCCGACCCTCACGACGACGATGAAGTCCGTCGGTGAGGCGATGGCCATCGGGCGCAACTTCACCGAGGCGCTGCAGAAGGCGCTGCGCTCCGCGGAGCGCAAGGGTGCCGCCTTCCACTGGGACGGCGACCAGCCCACGCTCGAGCACGGCCGCGAGCTCCTCGAGGCGGCGCGCACGCCCACCGACGGCCGGATCGTGCAGGTGCAGCAGGCGATGCGCGCCGGCGTGTCGGTGGAGGAGGTCTACGAGGCGACCAAGATCGACCCCTGGTACCTCGACCAGATGGCGCTCATCAACTCCGTCGCCGAGGAGGTGCACGCCGCGGAGGAGCTCAACCCGCAGGTGCTGCGCCTGGCCAAGCGGCACGGGTTCTCCGACGCCCAGATCGCCCGGCTGCGCCGGATGGACGAGGCCGTCGTGCGCGGCGTGCGCCACGCCCTCCGGGTGCGGCCGGTCTACAAGACGGTCGACACCTGCGCGGCGGAGTTCGCGGCCCGCACCCCCTACCACTACAGCTCCTACGACGAGGAGACGGAGGTCGAGCCGCGCGAGCGCCCGGCTGTGATCATCCTCGGGTCGGGGCCCAACCGCATCGGCCAGGGCGTCGAGTTCGACTACTCGTGCGTGCACGCCAGCTTCGCCCTGCGCGACGCCGGCTACGACACCGTGATGGTCAACTGCAACCCCGAGACGGTCTCGACCGACTACGACACGAGCAGCCGCCTGTACTTCGAGCCGCTGACCCTCGAGGACGCCCTCGAGGTCATCCACGCCGAGACCCAGGCCGGCCCCGTCGCGGGCGTCATCGTCCAGCTCGGCGGGCAGACGCCGCTCGGCCTCGCCGGTCAGCTGAAGGCCGCCGGCGTGCCCATCGTCGGGACCTCGCCCGAGGCGATCGACCTCGCCGAGGACCGGGGCCACTTCGGCCGGGTGCTCCACGAGGCCGGGCTCAACGCGCCCAAGCACGGCACCGCCTTCAGCGCGGAGGAGGCCGTGGAGATCGCCGGCGAGATCGGCTACCCGGTCCTGGTGCGCCCGTCCTACGTCCTGGGCGGACGCGGCATGGAGATCGTCTACGACGACGCCACGCTCTCCGAGTACGTCACCCGGGCGGCGATCGCCAGCCCCGAGCACCCGATCCTCGTCGACCGCTTCCTCGACGACGCGATCGAGATCGACGTCGACGCCCTGTACGACGGCACCGAGATGTACCTCGGCGGGATCATGGAGCACATCGAGGAGGCCGGCATCCACTCCGGTGACTCCAGCTGCACCCTCCCGCCGGCGACCCTCGGCACCTCCGAGCTGCAGCGGGTGCGAGAGGCGACCCTCGCCCTCGCCGAAGGCATCGGCGTGCGCGGCCTGATGAACGTCCAGTTCGCCCTCGCGCAGGACGTGCTCTACGTCCTGGAGGCCAACCCGCGGGCCTCGCGCACCGTCCCCTTCGTCGCCAAGGCCACGGGCGTGCCCCTGGCCAAGGCCGCGGCCCGCGTCATGCTCGGCACGAGCATCGCCGAGCTCAAGGACGAGGGCATGCTGCCCCGCCACGCCGACGGTGGCTCGATGCCGGCCCACGCGCCGATGTCGGTCAAGGAGGCCGTGCTGCCCTTCAAGCGCTTCCGGACCAAGGAGGGCGACGTCGTCGACTCGCTGCTCGGTCCCGAGATGCGCTCGACGGGCGAGGTCATGGGGATCGACGACGACTTCGGTGCCGCCTTCGCCAAGAGCCAGCTCGCGTCGCTCTCGAGCGGGCTGCCGACGACCGGCACGGTCTTCGTCTCCGTGGCCAACCGCGACAAGCGCGCGATGATCTTCCCGATCAAGCGCCTCGCCGACCTCGGTTTCACGATCCTCGCGACCCAGGGCACCGCGGACGTCCTGCGCCGCAACGCGATCGAGTGCGAGGTCGTCACCAAGCACTCCGAGCGTCGCGAAGGGGAGGTCAGCGTCGTCGACCGGATCCTCGCCGGCGAGATCGACGTCGTCTTCAACACGCCGTCCGGGCAGCACGCCCGCGCCGACGGCTACGCGATCCGCGCCGCGACGACCGCCATGGACAAGCCGATCGTCACCACGGTCCAGCAGCTCGGCGCGGCCGTGCAGTCGATCGAGTCGCGCATCCACGGCGAGCTGCGGGTCAAGCCCCTGCAGGAGCACGCCCGCGACCTCGACCTCTACGGGGTGGGGCGGTGACGGCTCGCACGATCGCGGCCCGCGAGGGGGCCGGTGTCGTCCAGGTCGACGCCGAGGTCCTGGGCAATGCCGCCGTGGGCGCCTACCGGCACCTGACGCTCGTCACGCCGGGTCTGGCCGAGATCGCGCGGCCGGGGCAGTTCGTGGCGCTGTCCGTCGGTGACGGGACGAGCTCGATGCTGCTGCGCCGCAGCTTCTCCATCCACCGGGTGAGCCCGGCCGGCACCTACGGCGGCACGACCGAGGTGGTCGTGGCGGCGCACGGGCCCGGCACGCAGGCGCTCACCGCGCTCGAGGCGGGGGAGAGCGTGAGCGTCATCGGTCCGCTCGGGCGCGGGTTCCCGCTGCCCTCGCAGCCGGTGCCGTGCATCCTCGTCGGCGGTGGCTACGGCTCCGCGCCGCTCTTCTGGCTGGCCGAGCAGCTGCGCGAGCGCGGTTGCGCCGTCGAGATCGTCCTCGGTGCGGCCTCGGCCGACCGGCTCTTCGGCGTCGTCGAGGCCCGCAGGGCCGCCGACAGCGTCACCGTGACGACCGACGACGGGTCGGCCGGCACGCAGGGCTGGGTCTCGGACGTGCTGCCCGACCTCATCACCCGCACGGGCGCCGGCGTGCTCTACGGCTGCGGGCCCATGGGCATGCTGCGCTCGATGAGCGAGATCGCCGAGGCACACGGGATCGTCGCGCAGGTCGCCGTCGAGGAGGCCATGGCCTGCGGCGTCGGCATCTGCATGACGTGCGTCATGCCCGTCAGCGACGCGCAGGGCAGGACCAAGATGGTCCGCAGCTGCCTCGAGGGCCCGGTCTTCCGAGGCGACCGCGTGCGCTGGGAGGCCTTCGCGGACGGCCTGTGCCGCGTGCCCGACGACGCGGTCGGCGCGCCGAAGGAGGCCCGATGACACCCCCTTCGTCCACGTCCACGTCCACGTCCGCGGCGTCCGCGGCGTCCGTCGACATGTCGGTGGACCTGGCCGG
Organism: Janibacter terrae; assembly: GCF_039636765.1. NCBI lineage: Bacteria > Bacillati > Actinomycetota > Actinomycetes > Micrococcales > Intrasporangiaceae > Janibacter > Janibacter terrae. The sequence continues at coordinate 2,408,977 of NZ_CP144167.1, read as the reverse complement.
GGTGCGCCTGCCCAACCCGATGATGACCGCGAGCGGCTGCGCCGCCAACGGCCGGGAGATGCACCGGTTCATCGACGTGGCGCAGCTGGGCGCCTTCGTCACCAAGTCGGTCAAGGCCCAGCCCGTCTCCGGGCGCGGCACACCGCGCATGGCGGAGACCCCCTCGGGGATGCTCAACTCCATCGGCCTGCAGGGGCCGGGCGTCCAGGCCTTCGTCGAGGAGGACCTCGCCTGGCTGCACTCGATCGGCGCCCGCGTCGTCGTCTCCATCGCCGGGAGCACGGCCTCGGAGTTCGCGGGTGTCGCGCGCGCGGTCGTGCGCAGCCGGTACGCGAGCGCCGTCGCCGCCATCGAGGTCAACATCTCCTGCCCCAACGTCGCCAACCGCGGGCTCGTCTTCGCGTGCGACCCCGCGAGCTCGCACAAGGTGATGACGCTCGTGCGCGAGGAGGTCCCGCGCGGGTTGCCCATGCTCGCCAAGCTCAGCCCCGACGTCACCGACATCGTCGAGATCGCCGACACGGTGCTGCGGGCCGGCGCCCACGGCCTGACGATGATCAACACCACGCTCGGCGTCGCGATCGACGTCGACCGCCTGCGGCCCCACCTCATCGCGGCGACTGGTGGGCTCTCCGGGCCGGCGATCCGCCCGATGGCGGTCCGGGCGGTCTGGCAGGTCGCCGGGGCCATGCGCGCCGGCCGGATCAGGACCGCACCCATCGTCGGGGTCGGGGGGGTGCGGCACGGCCGCGACGCCCTCGAGCTCGTCGCGGCGGGCGCGAGCGCGATCCAGGTCGGGACGGCCGCCTTCAACGACCCGACCGCCCCCGAGCGCGTCGGGCGCGAGCTCGAGCAGCTGCTCGCCGAGCGCGGCTTCGACCGCCTGTCCGACGTCGTCGGGATCGCCCACGAGAGGTTCACGCCATGAGCGCCGACCCGCTGCCCCCCCTGCCCTTCGGCGCTCGGCTGCAGGCCGCGATGGCCGAGTACGGACCGCTGTGCGCCGGCATCGACCCGCACCGGGGCCTCGTCGAGTCGTGGGGCCTGACCTACGACCTCGCCGGCCTCGAGCGCTTCACGATGACCTGCGTCGAGGCCTTCGGGGGAGCGGTGGCCGCGGTCAAGCCGCAGTCCGCCTTCTTCGAGGTCTTCGGGGCGAAGGGGGTGGCCCTCCTCGAGCGGGCCCTCACCGATCTGCGGGACGCCGGCACCCTCACGGTGCTCGACGTCAAGCGCGGCGACATCGGCACGACCGTCGACGCCTACGGCGAGGCCTTCCTCGGCACGGACGCGCCCGCGGCCGCCGACGCGATCACGCTCAGCCCCTACCTGGGGTACGGCTCCCTGCGCCCGGCCATCGACCTCGCGCACCAGACCGGTCGCGGGGTCTTCGTCCTCGCCCTGACCTCCAACCCGGAGGGCGCCCAGGTGCAGCACGCCCGGCTCGCCGACGGCCGCTCCGTCGCCGGCGCCATCGCCGACGACGCCGCGGCGGACAACGCCGGGGCCCGCTCCCGTGGCGAGCTCGGCAGCGTCGGCCTCGTCGTCGGCGCGACCGTGGGGTCCGCCGTCGCGGACCTCGGCGTCGACCTGCCGGCCATGGGCGGACCGATCCTCGCACCCGGTCTCGGGGCGCAGGGCGCCACCGCCGCGGACGTGCGCTCGGTCTTCGCCGGGGCGCTCGGCCAGGTGCTCGCGAGCAGCAGCCGCGACGTGCTCCGGGCGGGGCCGGACGTGTCCTCCCTCCGCGCCCGGGCCCGGGAGGTGGCGACGCAGGTCGCCGACATCACCGCGGCGTGAGAGGGTGACCGGATCGCCGACCCGACGCCCCGGAGGCACGCCGTGAGCATCCCGCCCCTCAGCCCGCAGCAGCGTGCCCGGGCCCTGGAGCAGGCCGCCTCGGCCCGGCTCCGGCGGGCGGAGGTGCGCGAGCACCTCAAGGCCGGTCGTACCGGGGTCGCCCAGGTCCTCGAGGACGCCGGGAGCGACGACGCGCTGGCCCGGATGCGGGTCCGCACGCTCATCGAGTCCCTCCCGGGTGTCGGGCCCGTCACCGCATCCCGGATCATGGACGAGCTGGGGATCGCGGCCTCACGCCGGGTCCGCGGACTCGGCCGTCACCAGCGCACCGCACTCCAGGAGAGGTTCCCCCGGGCATGAGCACCCCCCGTCTGACCGTCCTCGCCGGACCCACCGCCGTGGGCAAGGGCACCGTCGCCGCCTGGATCCGCGAGCACCACCCCGAGGTGTGGCTCTCCGTGTCCGCGACGACCCGGCCGCCACGACCCGGCGAGGTCGACGGGGTGCACTACCGCTTCATGTCCGGCGACGAGTTCGCCGAGCAGGTCGCCTCCGGGCAGATGCTCGAGTGGGCGGTCGTCCACGGACGGGCCTCCTACGGCACCCCGCGCCGACCGGTCGAGGAGGCCCTGGCCGCGGGCAAGCTCCCCCTGCTGGAGATCGACCTGCAGGGAGCCCGGCAGGTGCGGGCCTCGATGCCCGACGCCTGCTTCGTCTTCCTCGCCCCGCCGACGTGGGAGGAGCTCGTCGGTCGGCTCGAGGGCCGCGGCACCGAGACGGCGGACGAGCGGGCGGTCCGGCTGGAGACCGCCAAGGTCGAGCTGGCGGCCCAGAACGAGTTCGACCGGGTCATCGTCAACGACGACATTCGTCGTGCCGCCGAGGAACTCGTATCATTGATGAGATCCCACTGACCCCGACGACAGGACCACCCCGACGTGTCCGGCACCACGGCCAACCCCATCGGTATCACCAACCCGCCGATCGACGACCTGCTGACCAAGGCTGACAGCAAGTACGCGCTCGTCATCTACGGCGCCAAGCGGGCCCGCCAGATCAACGCGTACTACTCCCAGCTGCAGGAGGGCCTGCTCGAGTACATCGGCCCCCTCGTCGACGCCCAGGTCCACGACAAGCCGCTCTCGATCGCCCTTCGCGAGATCAACGAGGGCCTGCTCACCAAGGAGGCCAGCGCCCCCGAGGGCGAGGACCTCCCGGCCACCGACGCGCCCGTCGCCGACGAGGCCTGAGCGGACCCCCCTTCGTGCGCATCGTCCTCGGTGTCGGAGGCGGCATCGCCGCCTACAAGGCAGCCCTCCTGCTGCGCCTGTTCACCGAGGAGGGCCACGAGGTGACCGTGGTCCCGACGGACGCCGCGCTGCGCTTCGTCGGGGCCCCCACGTGGGAGGCCCTCTCGGGCCGTCCCGTCCAGACCGACGTCTGGAGCAACATCACCGACGTGCCCCACGTGCGGCTGGGCCAGGAGGCCGACCTCGTCGTCGTCGCGCCGACGACCGCGGACCTGCTCGCCAAGGCCGCCCACGGGCTGGCCGGTGACCTGCTGACCAATGTCCTGCTCACCGCCCGCTGCCCGGTGGTGCTCGCCCCGGCGATGCACACCGAGATGTGGGAGCACGCGGCGACGCGGGCCAATGTCGCGACGCTGCGCGAGCGCGGCGTGACCGTCGTCGAGCCCGCCTCCGGGCGGCTCACCGGTGCCGACACCGGCCCCGGCCGGCTCCCCGAGCCGGAGGCGATCCACGCCGCCGCCCTCGAGGCCCTGGGCGGCTCGCCGTCCGCCGACCCGGCCCGCGGGCCCGACCTCGCCGGACGCACCGTGCTCATCAGCACGGGCGGCACCCGCGAGCCCCTGGACCCGGTGCGCTACCTCGGCAACCGGTCCTCCGGCAAGCAGGGCCTGGCCCTGGCCGAGGCCGCCGCCGCCCGGGGCGCGCGGGTGACCCTCGTCGCCGCCAACCTCGCCCTGCCCGTCCCCGACGGGATCACCGTCGTGCCGGTCCAGACCGCGCTGGATCTGCAGGCCGAGATGACCGCCCGGGCCGCGAGCCACGACGTCGTCGTCATGGTCGCGGCGGTGGCCGACTTCCGGCCCGCGGACTACGCCGAGAGCAAGATCAAGAAGACCCACGACCCGGCGGACCCCGATGCGGCGCCGACGATCCGGCTCGTGCGCAACCCCGACGTCCTCGCCGGTCTCGTCGCCGCGCGCGGGTCGTCGGCAGCACCGCTCCTCGTCGGCTTCGCCGCGGAGACGGGGGACGCGACCGGCTCGGTCCTCGAGCTCGGGCGGCAGAAGCTGGCCCGCAAGGGCTGCGACCTCCTCGTCGTCAACGAGGTGGGGACGGACAAGACCTTCGGCGCCGACGACACGAGCGTCCAGGTGCTCACCCGGGACAGCGAGGCGGTCGTGGAGATCGGCCCCGCCAGCAAGCTCGAGGTCTCGCACGGCATCTGGGACGTCGTCGTGGGCGTGTCGGCTGCGCGCTGAGCGCGCGTGCTTAGACTGGCCGGGCCCGTACCGGGCGGTCCTGGGCCGCCCTTCCACGATCATGGGAGTACTGCGTGTCCGGACGTCTCTTCACCTCAGAGTCGGTGACCGAGGGTCACCCCGACAAGATCTGCGATCAGATCTCGGACTCGATCCTCGACGCCATGCTCGAGGCGGACCCGCGCAGCCGCGTGGCCGTCGAGACCATGGTGACCACCGGGCTCGTGCACATCGCCGGTGAGGTCTCCACCGAGGCCTACGTCGAGATCCCGCAGCTCGTCCGCACGGTGATCGCCGACGGCGTCGGCTACGACTCCTCCGACAAGGGGTTCGACGGCCGCTCGTGCGGCGTCTCGATCTCCATCGGCCAGCAGAGCCCGGACATCGCGCAGGGCGTGGACACCGCCTACGAGAACCGCACCGGCGGCGTGGACCCCAAGGACAAGCAGGGCGCGGGTGACCAGGGCCTGATGTTCGGCTATGCCTGCCAGGACACCCCGGAGCTCATGCCGCTGCCGATCTTCCTCGCGCACCGCCTCGCGCAGCGCCTCACCGAGGTCCGCAAGAGCGGCGAGCTGGACTACCTGCGCCCGGACGGCAAGACCCAGGTCACCATCGACTACGACGGCGACCGCGCCGTGCGCCTCGACACCGTCGTCCTGTCGACCCAGCACTCGGCCGAGGTCGACCACGAGACCCAGCTGCCGGCGGACATCAAGGCGCACGTCTTCGAGCCGGTCATGGCCGCGCTCAAGGACTCGGGCGTCGAGCTCGACACCTCCGACTACCGGACCCTGATCAACCCCACCGGCAAGTTCGTCATCGGCGGCCCCATGGGCGACGCGGGCCTCACCGGCCGCAAGATCATCGTCGACACCTATGGCGGCATGGCCCGCCACGGTGGTGGCGCCTTCTCCGGCAAGGACCCGTCCAAGGTCGACCGCTCCGCGGCCTATGCCATGCGGTGGGTCGCCAAGAACGTCGTCGCCGCCGGCCTCGCCGGCCGCTGCGAGGTCCAGGTCGCGTACGCCATCGGCGCCGCGCAGCCGGTCGGCCTCTACATCGAGACCTTCGGCACCGAGACCGTCCCCGTCGACCGGATCCAGGTGGCCGTCAACACGGTCTTCGACCTGCGCCCGCTCGCGATCGTCGAGGAGCTGGACCTGCTCCGCCCGATCTACGCCCCGACCGCCGCCTACGGCCACTTCGGCCGGACCGAGGCCGCCGGCTACGACAACTCCTTCCCGTGGGAGCAGACGACCAAGGTCGAGGCGCTCCAGGCAGCAGTCAGGGGCTGAGCCACAGCGGTCGACCGGGCGGGGTGTCGCTGACACCCCGCCCGGTTACCTTGGTCCCCGTGCGCGTCGCCCAGGTCCTCGTCGACTCGGGGCTGGTCCATCTCGACCGGCCCTTCGAGTACCTCGTGCCCGAGGCCCTCGACGAGGCGGCGCAGCCCGGTGTCCGGGTCAAGGTGCGCTTCGCCGGGCGTGACCTGCCCGGCTACGTCCTCGAGCGGACCGAGGTCGCCGAGCACACCGGTCGCCTCGCCGAGGTCCGCACCGTCGTCTCGCCGGAGCCGGTGCTGACCCCGGAGGTCCTCGAGCTCGCCCGACGCCTCTCCCGGCACCAGGCCGGCACGGTCATGGACGTCCTGCGCCTCGCGGTCCCGCCCCGGCACGCACGTGCGGAGAAGGCGTTGCCGCTCGACCCGCCCACCTGCGACCCGGCCACCGAGGCAGGGGAGGCGGGTCCCCCTTCGCCGGAGACGACGGCGGGGGTCCCGCAGGTCTGGGCGGGCTACCGGGCGGGGGCCGCGTGGTGGTCACGGGTCGCGGCGGGCGAGTCCCCTCGCGCCGCCTGGCTCGCCGCCCCCGGGCGGCCTGTGGATCAGGACTGGCCGCGGGCCCTCGCCGAGGCCGCCGGGGCCGCCCTCCGCTCCGGCCGGGGGAGCGTCGTCGTCGTGCCCGACCAGCGGGACGTCGCCCGCGTCGACGCGGCCCTGACCGAGGTGCTCGGGACGGGGCAGCACGTGCGCCTCACCGCCGGCCAGGGACCGCAGGCGCGCTACACCGCGTGGCTGAAGGTGCTGCGCGGTCACGTGCGCGTCGTCGTCGGCACCCGCGCCGCCGCCTACGCGCCCGTGCGCGACCTCGGGCTCGTCGCCTGGTGGGACGACGGGGATGACCTGCACCTCGAGCCCCGCTCGCCCTACGCCCACGTCCGCGAGGTGCTCACCACGCGCGCCGACATCGAGGACGCCGCGCTCCTCGCCGGCGGGCTCGCCCTCTCGACCGACCTCGCCGCGCTCGTCGACGTCGGCCGGGTGCACCTCGTCGGCGGCATCACCTCCCGCCGCGAGGCCCCGCAGGTGCTCGTCGCCGGTGAGGGGACCGACGAGGAGCGGGACGGGCCGGGCGCCCGGGCGCACATCCCCTCGTCCGCGCACCGCGCCGCCTCCGCCGCCCTCGAGCACGGTCCCGTGCTGCTGCAGGTGCCGCGCCGCGGATACCTCCCCGCGATGTCCTGCGCGAGCTGCCGAGCGCCGGCGCGGTGCCCCGAGTGCCGAGGTCCGCTCGCGCTGCCCTCGCCCGACCGGTCGCCGGAGTGCGGGTGGTGCGGCAAGGTGCCCCGCGGCTTCGTCTGCCCGCACTGCGACGGCGACCGGCTGCGCGCCGGGATCATCGGCGCGCGACGGACCGCGGAGGAGATCGGGCGGTCCTTCCCGGGGACCCGCGTCATCACCTCGGGTGCAGGAGAGGTCCGCGAGGGCGTCGGCGCGGAGCCGACGATCGTGGTGGCCACCCCCGGTGCCGAGCCCGTGGCCGAAGGGGGGTACGCCGCCGTGCTCCTGCTCGACGCGTGGGCGAGCCTGGACCGGCCCGACCTGCGCGCGGGGGAGGAGGCGGTGCGGCGGTGGTTCGCCGCGGCGGGGCTGGCCCGCTCCTGGGCCGACGGCGGCACGGTGGTGCTCTGCGGTGCGCCGGGCCACGTGACGATCCCCCCGGTCGAGGCCCTCGTGCGGTGGGACCCGCAGTGGTTCGCGGCGCGCGAGCTGGCCGAGCGGGCCGAGCTGTCGCTGCCGCCGACGACGTGGACCGCCGAGGTGGTCACGGACCGCAAGCGCGTCGAACCGATCGAGCAGGCCGTGCGCGCCGCGGCGCCCGACGCCGCGGTGCTCGGGCCGCTGCCGGTACCCGGCGCGGACCAACGACGACGACTCGTCGTCACCGCCCCCTTCGCCGACGGGCCGCTCGTCGCCGTGGCGCTCAAGGACGTGCGCGCGGGGGAGAGCGCCCGCAAGGCGCCTGACCTGACCTCGGTCCGGGTGGGGCATCTGAGCATCGGGTGAGCGTGGCGGCCAACTAGACTCGCGCAGGTGCGACTGATCTTTGCCGGGACCCCCGAGGTCGCCGTCCCCTCCCTGCGTGCCCTGCTCGACTCCGACCACGAGGTGGTCGCCGTCGTCACCCGACCCGATGCACGGGTCGGGCGCGGCCGACGCCTCGGGTCCTCACCGGTCAAGGTCCTCGCCCAGGAGGCCGGGCTCGAGGTGCTCACGCCGACCAGCCCGAAGGACGAGGACTTCGTCGCCCGCCTCACCGAGCTCGCCCCCGACTGCTGCCCGGTCGTCGCCTACGGCGCCCTGCTGCCGGTCCGGGTGCTCGACATCCCGACGCACGGGTGGGTCAACCTGCACTTCTCGCTGCTGCCCGCCTGGCGCGGCGCCGCACCCGTCCAGCGGGCGCTCATGGCCGGCGACGAGATCACCGGGGCGAGCACCTTCCGGATCGAGGCCGGGCTCGACACCGGGCCGGTCTTCGGCACGATGACCGAGCGGATCCGGCCGGACGACACCTCCGGCGCGCTCCTGGAGCGGCTCGCGGGCGCCGGCGCGCCGCTGCTCGTCGCGACGATGGACGGGATCGCCTCGGGAGACCTGCAGCCGCGGCCCCAGCCGGAGGAGGGCGTGAGCCACGCCGCGAAGATCACCGTCGAGGACGCCCGGGTCGACCTTCGCCACCCGGCGATGGCCGTCGACCGCCTCGTGCGCGGCTGCACGCCCGCACCCGGCGCCTGGACGACCTTCCGGGGGGAGCGCCTGAAGCTCGCACCCGTGACGATCACCGACGAGCAGCTGCCCGCCGGGACCATCGACGCCCGCAGGCGCGAGGTGCTCGTCGGCACCGCCGACCGCGCCGTGCGCCTGGGCGAGGTGACCCCCCTGGGCAAGAAGCCGATGCCCGCCGCCGACTGGGCTCGCGGGGTCCGCATCGGGGCCGGGGAACGGCTCGGAGAGGAGAGCGCATGAGCCAGGACCGTCCGCACCACCGGGGGCCGCGGCAGAAGTCGCGCACCGCACCCTCCGCCCGGGCCCGTCGCGCCGACGTCCCCCGCTCGACCGCCCAGCAGGTGCTGCGTGCCGTCTCGCAGGACGGCGCCTACGCCAACCTCGAGCTGCCCAGGGCCCTGCGCCGGGCGCGCCTGTCCGGACGGGACGCGGCCTTCGCCACCGAGCTGACGTACGGGACCCTGCGGATGCAGGGTCTCTACGACGCGGTCATCGCCGAGGCGTCCCAGCGTCCCGTGAGCAAGCTCGACGGCGGGGTGCTCGACGTGCTGCGCATGGGCGCCCACCAGGTCCTCGGCATGCGCGTGCCCGAGCACGCCGCCGCCGACCAGTCCGTCGCCCTCGCCCGCGCCGCGGCCGGTCAGGGTGCCGCGGGCCTCGTCAACGCCGTCATGCGCCGCATCGGCGAGCGCAGCCGCGAGGAGTGGCTCGAGCTCGTCACACCGACCGAGCCCGTCGCCGAACGGTTGGCCGTGTCGCAGTCGCACCCGGTCTGGGTCGTCAAGGCGCTGCGGCAGGCGCTCATCGGCCACGGCGCCGCGACGCCCGACGACGCGGACGCGGAGCTCGAGGAGCTCCTCGCCGCGCACAACGTGCCCGCCGACGTCTCCCTCGTCGCCCGTCCCGGGCTGGCCGACGTCGACGAGCTGCTCGCCGCCGGCGCGCAGCCCGGGCGGTGGTCCCCCTTCGCCGCCGAGCTCGAGAGCGGTGACCCCGGTGCGCTCGACGCCGTCCGCGAGGGCCGCGCCGCGGTCCAGGACGAAGGGAGCCAGCTGCTCGCCCTCGCGCTCGCCGCCGTGCCGGTCACCCCGCGCAGCGTCGGTGCACCCGAGCGGTGGCTCGACCTGTGCGCCGGACCCGGTGGCAAGGCAGGCCTGCTCGCGGCGCTCGCGCTGCGGCAGGGGGCCGACCTCGTCGCCAACGAGGTGAGCGAGCACCGCACGGAGCTGGTCCGCCAGAGCCTGCGCCCCGCGCTGACCAAGGCCAGGGACCACGGTCGCGAGCTCGTCGTGCGCACCGGCGACGGCCGCGAGGTCGGCCGGGACGAGCCGGAGGTCTACGACCGGGTGCTCGTCGACGCCCCGTGCACGGGGCTGGGCGCCCTGCGCCGCCGGCCCGAGGCGCGCTGGCGCCGCCAGCCCACGGACCTCGCGGGACTGGGCCCGCTGCAGCGCGAGCTGCTCGCCGCCGGCATCGACGCGACGCGCCCCGGTGGCGTCATCGCCTACGCGACGTGCAGCCCGCACCTGTCCGAGACGACCTTCGTCGTGCGCGACGTCCTCAAGAAGCGTGACGACGTCGAGGTGCTCGACGCCCGGACCTTCCTCGCCGACGCGGCGACCGCCGAGCTGACCGGGCTCGGCGACGGGCCGCACGCCCAGCTGTGGCCCCACCTGCACGGCACGGACGGCATGTTCCTCGCACTCCTGCGGAAGAAGGGCTGAAACGTGCGCGCCCTCGTCACCGGTCTCTTCGTCACCGACGTCCGCCGCGCCCACGAGTTCTACACCCGGGTGCTCGGCTGGCGCGACGTGCTCGTCGTGCCGGACGAGGAGCTGTGCATCCTCGGCCCCGGCAGCGGCTGGGAGCGGGGCTGCCAGCTCAACCTCGAGCCCGTCGAGGACGAGGTGACCCGGGCCTTCTCCCAGCACCGGTACCGCGAGGGCCTCGCCGCGATCATGCTCGCGGTCGACGACGCAGAGATGGAGTACCGCCGGCTCAAGGACCTCGGGGGCATCGTCTTCCGCGAGGAGCTGACCCGCGACGTCATCGGCCTGCACTTCCAGATCGAGGACGGGTGCGGCAACATCCTCTCGATCCACGAGGACTGACCCACCACCCGACCCCCACCAGCAGAGGACCCCGTGCAGATCTCTCCGAGCATCCTGTCCGCCGACTTCGCCAACCTGCAGTCCGAGCTGCAGGCGATCGCCACCGCCGACTGGGCGCACGTCGACGTCATGGACGCCCACTTCGTGCCCAACCTCACCCTCGGTCTGCCGATCGTCGAGTCGCTGCTGCGGGTGAGCCCGATTCCGATCGACTGCCACCTGATGATCGAGGACCCCGACCGGTGGGCGCCGCCGTACGCCGAGGCCGGGGCGCAGAGCGTCACCTTCCACATCGAGGCCGCCAAGGACCCGGTGACCCTCGCCCGCGACATCCGCGCCCAGGGTGCGCGGGCGAGCATGGCGATCAAGCCGGGGACCCCCTTCGCCCCGTACGAGGAGCTGCTGCCCGAGCTCGACATGGTGCTCGTCATGACCGTGGAGCCGGGATTCGGCGGGCAGTCCTTCATGGCCGACCAGATGCCCAAGGTCGCGCAGGTCCGCGAGGCCGTGAAGCGCCACGGCGGTGACATCTGGGTCCAGGTCGACGGGGGAGTCTCGGCCAGGACCATCGAGCAGTGCGCCGAGGCGGGCGCCGACGTCTTCGTCGCCGGGTCCGCGGTCTACGGTGCCGAGTCGGCCGCCGCGGCCGTCGAGGAGCTGCGCGCGCTGGCGCAGGGGCACGCCCACTGACCGACTGGTCACCCCGCCGTGCACGAAGAGTCGTCCTGGTGCATCTCGTGGCGGATATCGCCACCGACTGCGTCAGGACGACCTGTTGTGCACGCCCGAATTGCCGAGCGGGCCAACCCTTCGCACAATGTCCCTGCACGTGCCACGTGACGCGGTGAAAATCCGCACCGGCGGTGAGAGCCCGCGACCCGACCGCCTGCGCGGACGGTGAACTCCGGTCAAGAACCCCGGGGCCGACGGTGAGAGTCCGGACGAGAGCGGCACGCGCGGACAAGGACGACGCATGTCCATCATCGAATGGATTTACTCGGCCGGCGTCGACATCGCCGGCTACCGCCTCTCGCTCATGGAGGTCATCGGGATCGGCTTCGGTCTCGCCTCCGCCGTCGGGGGGATGCTGCGCAGGGTGTGGGCGTGGCCGATCGGCATCGTCGGCAACGCCATCCTCTTCCTCGTCTACATCGGGATCACCGTCGGCGTGGACGACAAGGCGCCGCTCTTCGGCCAGTCCGCCCGGCAGATCTTCTTCATCGTCACCTCGCTCTACGGCTGGTGGCGCTGGCGGCAGGTGAGGTCGGCGCGGACAGGTGGCGACGGGCACGCGATCACCCCGCGGTGGGCGAAGGGGGCCGAGCGCCTCGGTCTGCTCGTCACCGCAGTCATCGGCATCGTGATCGTCCAGCAGGTCTTCGCCGTGCTCGGTGCGGGGTGGCCGGCGCCGCGCTGGTACTTCTGGGCCGACGCGTGGATCTTCATGGGCTCGCTGCTCGCGACCTACGCCATGGCGCGCGGCTGGAACGAGTTCTGGCTCATCTGGATCGGCGTGGACCTCGTGGGGGTGCCGCTGCTGTGGCACAGCGGCTACCTGCCGACCGCCTTCCTCTACGCCGTGTACGCGATCTTCGTCGTCTACGGCTTCGTCGTCTGGCGGCGCGCCTCGCGGGTCGAGAGTCCGGACGGTGAACCCGCGGGCGAGCGGTCGCTCGTGGCGAACTAGGCTGGGCGCTCGTGAAGACCTTCGAGACCCTCTTCGACGAGCTCTCCCGCAAGGCCGCCGAGCGGCCCGAGGGATCGGGCACCGTGGCGCAGCTCGACGCCGGGACCCATGCGATCGGGAAGAAGATCGTCGAGGAGGCCGCCGAGGTGTGGATGGCCGCCGAGTACGAGAGCAAGGAGGAGCTGGCCGACGAGATCAGCCAGCTGCTCTACCACCTGCAGGTGCTGATGATCGACGGTGGCCTCACCGTCGAAGACGTCTACACCCACCTCTGAGAGGACCGCCGTGCGCATCGCCGTGCCCAACAAGGGCTCCCTGTCCGAACCCGCCGTCGAGATGCTGCGCGAGTCCGGGTACCGGGTCCGCCGCGACAGCAAGGAGCTGATCGTCGCCGACGCCGACAACGACGTCGAGTTCTTCTACCTGCGTCCGCGTGACGTGGCCCTGTACGTCGGCAAGGGCCAGGTCGACGCGGGCATCACCGGCCGGGACCTGCTCCTGGACTCCGGCTCGGCCGCGACCGAGGTCATGGGCCTGGGCTTCGGCGGGTCGACCTTCCGCTTCGCCGGCCGGCCCGGTGAGGCGAGCAGCGCCGCCGACCTCGACGGTCGCCGGGTCGCGACCTCGTACGCCGGTCTCGTGCGCGACCACCTCGCGGCGAAGGGGGTCACCGCCGACGTCGTCCGCCTGGACGGCGCCGTGGAGACCGCCATCACCCTCGGCGTCGCCGACGCCATCGCCGACGTCGTCGAGACCGGGACCACCCTGCGCCAGCAGGGGCTGGAGGTCTTCGGCGAGCCCATCCTGCGCAGCGAGGCCGTGCTCATCCGCCGTGCCGACGCGAGCGAGGGAGGCATCGACGTGCTGCACCGGCGGCTCACCGGTGTCGTCACCGCCCGCGAGTACGTGCTGCTCGACTACGACTGCCCGGCCGAGCTCGTCGAGCAGGCCGTGCAGCTGACGCCCGGCCTCGAGTCGCCGACCGTGAGCACCCTGCACGACGAGCGCTGGTGCGCCGTGCGCTCGATGGTCCCGCGCGGCCGGACCAACCGGATCATGGACGAGCTGTACGACCTCGGTGCGCGCGCCATCCTCGTCACCGAGATCACGGCGTGCCGGCTGTGACCGTCCCCGACCGCGCGAGCGCCGCCCCCTTCCGTCCCGTGCGAGGGCGGTGGGTCTCGGCGGTCATCGCTGTCGTCATCCTCCTCGGGTCGGTCGTGCTGGCGGCGACCCTCCCCGAGCGCTTCGGGGTCATGGACCGGCTCACCTGCGCGGGCATCGGGGTCGCCGTCGCGGCCTTCCTCTCCCGCTTCGCGACGCTGCACGCCCGGCCGCGGGCCGAGGGTCTCCTCATCCGCAACCTCGGGCCCGGCGAGGTCGTGCCGTGGGAGGACATGCTCGCGATCCGCTTCTCCCAGGGGATGCCCTGGCCGCGCATCGACCTGGCGGACGGCACCGACGTCGCCGTCATGGCGATCCAGCGCTCGGACGGCGAGCGCTCGGTCGAGGAGGCCCAGCGCCTCGCCGACCTCATCGGGCGCTAGCGTCCAGCTGCGCCATCGTCAGGACCACGTGCGCCCGCTCGCGGGTGCGGTCCGCGGTGAAGACGGCCTCCTCCTGCCGCGCCCACATCTCCCAGTGGGAGGCGAAGACCGCGCCGTCGCGCGCGATGGCCCGCTCCCGCCGCAGCCCGGCCGGCCCCTCGAGCCACGCGCGCGTCCCGACGAAGGGCGCCGCCGGGCCCACCGTCGCCCCGCACCCCTCGACGACCAGGCGGTCGGAGACGGGCAGCGGCAGCCGCGGACCCGGGCGCTCGGCGAGCCAGTCCCACGTCGGCACGAGCGGCTCGTCACCGCGCGAGAGCGGGAGCAGGACGTGCTCGACGAGCAGCGGGGTCGCTGCGGCCAGCCCGGACCAGCCGGGGTAGAGGGAGTCCATCGACAGCACGGGTGCCTCCCACCGGCGGGCCAGCCGCCGGGCCAGCGAGGTCTTGCCCGACCCGCTCCGCCCGTCGATGCCGATGACGTGCACCGGACCGCACGAGGGCGGCGCGCCGGCGGCGTGGGCGAGGAGCTGCTCGAGGGGCGACATCGGGGCGAAGCGTAGCCGGGGCGCTCGGTAGGCTGCCCCGCGTGTCCCTCGCCGTGCGTGTCATCCCCTGCCTCGACGTCGACGCCGGACGGGTCGTCAAGGGCGTCAACTTCGAGAACCTGCGCGACGCCGGCGACCCGGTCGAGCTCGCCCGGCGCTACGGCCAGCAGGGAGCCGACGAGCTGACCTTCCTCGACGTCACCGCCAGCAGCTCGGACCGGGCGACGACCTACGACGTCGTGACCCGCACGGCCGAAGAGGTCTTCATCCCGCTCACCGTCGGCGGGGGAGTGCGCACGGTCGAGGACGTCGACCGGCTGCTGCGCTGCGGCGCCGACAAGGTCGGGGTCAACACCGCGGCGATCGCGCGGCCGGAGCTGATCAGCGAGGTCGCCGACCGCTTCGGCGCGCAGGTGCTCGTCCTGTCGGCCGACGTGCGCCGTCGGACCGCCGAGGACGGTTCTCCCGCAGGCGGGTTCGAGGTGACGACCCACGGTGGTCGCACCCGCACCGGGATCGACGCCGTCGAGTGGTGCGCGCGGGCCGCGCAGCTCGGCGCGGGGGAGATCCTGCTCAACTCGATGGACGCCGACGGGACCAAGGCCGGCTTCGACCTGGAGCTCATCCGCGCCGTCCGCGCCGAGGTGAGCATCCCCGTCATCGCCAGCGGTGGTGCCGGGGCCGCGGCGCACTTCCCCCCGGCCGTCGAGGCCGGCGCCGACGCCGTGCTGGCCGCCAGCATCTTCCACTTCGGCGAGGTGACGATCGGTGAGGTCAAGGACGCCCTCGCCTCCGCCGGGCTGCCGGTCCGTCGCGGTCGCGCGGACTGAGGCTCCCCCCTTCGCCCGTACCTGAACCCGCATTGCCCTAGGGGAATGCGGGCCCGGGTCTGCATTGCCCTAGGGGAATGCAGACGAACGGTCGCTCAGATGCCGTAGGAGGCCGTGCGGACGGTCTCGACCGCCTCCGGCGGGCCGGTGAGCTCGACCTCGGCGACGCCCTTGCGGCCGAAGCCGAAGAGGATGATCTCGCCCGGACGCCCGTGGATCTCGACGACCGGGCCATCACCGGAGCCGATGCGGTCGCGGCGGCGGGCGGTGACGAGCTCGACGTCCACCCCCTTCGTCCGGCCGAAGAGCAGCCGACCCATGGTGGCGAGCCGGTCCCCGAGCGCCGAGACGAGCTCGGGCGAGAGGGTGCGGCGGGGGGCGCCGAGGCGGGCGCGCAGCAGGTCCTCGTGGTGGACGAACATCTCGACGAGGTTGACCTTCTCGTCCACCGCGCCGACGCTCGTCGGG
This sequence comes from Janibacter terrae, assembly GCF_039636765.1. Lineage (NCBI taxonomy): Bacteria > Bacillati > Actinomycetota > Actinomycetes > Micrococcales > Intrasporangiaceae > Janibacter > Janibacter terrae. The sequence goes on along the minus strand of NZ_CP144167.1, from coordinate 2,393,409 downwards.
TGCCAGCGGGGCGGGCCGGACCGCAGGCGGGCGACGAGGTCCTCGAAGGAGTGGCGCTCGAGCAACCGGGCCATGGCCTTCTCGGTGCGACCGGCGAGCGGCGCGGCGAGGATGCCGGCGGCCTGGTCGGGGCGGCCCTCGCGGACCACGAGGTGCGCGAGCAGCTCCGCGCTCGTCCAGTCGCCGCAGAGCGTCGGCGCGTCGGGGCCGAGGTCGAGGAGGGTGTCGCACAGTGCTTCGCGCTCGGCGCGGGCGTGGCGGGTCATGGGGCCTCCGGAGGGTCTGGGACACGTGGTCGTGCTGACGTCGCAGGGTAACCCCGCCCCGACCACGATGCGATGCGACGCGGGGGCGATCGGGCCCGGCGTGCACAATGGCAAGGGTGTCCACGCCTTCGTCCTCGCCCCTGCCCGAGCAGCTCGCGGCACGCCTGCGCCGCGACCCGGCCGGCCTCGTCGCCGCCATCGTCCAGCAGCACGACACCGGCGAGGTGCTCATGCTCGGCTGGATGGACGACGAGGCCCTGCACCGCACCCTCACGAGCGGCCGCGTGACCTTCTGGTCGCGCAGCCGTCAGGAGTACTGGCGCAAGGGCGACACCTCGGGCCACGTGCAGCACGTGCGCTCTGTGGCCCTCGACTGCGACGGCGACGCGCTGCTCGTGCAGGTCGACCAGGTCGGCGCCGCCTGCCACACCGGTGACCGCACCTGCTTCGACGCCGACGACCTCGGGGCGGTCGTGGGGGCGGACGGATGAGCGCGCCGCGCACCCAGCTGCCCGCCCTCGACCACGGGCAGACCTGGCCGGACCTCGACACCTTCACCGACCTGGCCCGCGACCGGCGCGTCGTGCCCGTCGTCCGGCGGCTCGTCGCCGACGGCGAGACCCCGGTCGGGGTCTACCGCAAGCTCGCCGGGGACGCGCCCGGCACCTTCCTGCTCGAGTCCGCCGAGCACGGCGGGGTCTGGTCGCGCTGGTCGATGATCGGCGCGCAGAGCCGAGCCACCCTCACCGAGCGCGACGGCCAGGCGCACTGGATCGGTGAGCCGCCGGCCGGTGTGCCCACCGAGGGCGACCCGACCGTGGCTCTCCGGGCGACGCTCGAGGCGCTGCGGACCGACCCGATCGAGGGCCTGCCGCCGCTCACCGGCGGCATGGTCGGGGCGATCTCCTACGACGCCGTGCGCCGCTGGGAGCGCGTGCCGAGCGAGCTGCCGGACGTCCTCGGCGTCCCCGAGCTCGGCATGGTCCTCGCGACCGACGTCGCGGTGCTCGACCACAGCGACGGCTCGTTGCTGCTCGTCGCCAACGCGATCAACTACGACGACACCGACGAGCGCGTCGAGTGGGCCCACCAGGACGCGGTCGCGCGCCTCGACGCGATGACCGAGCGCCTCGCCGCGCCCGCCGCGTCGACCGTGGCCTCGGTCGACCCCGAGGTGGTGGTGAGCGCGCGGGCGGAGGTCGAGAGCGACATCAGCGTCGAGGGCTTCGAGGAGATCGTCGACCGCGCCAAGGAGGACATCCGCGACGGCGAGGTCTTCCAGGTCGTCCTGTCGCAGCGCTTCTCGATGCCGTGCCCGGTCGACGCGCTCGAGGTCTACCGGGCCCTGCGACGCAGCAACCCGAGCCCGTACATGTACTTCGTGCGCCTGCCGCACCCCGACGGCTCGGTCTACGAGGTCGTCGGTTCCTCGCCCGAGGCCCTCGTCAAGGTCACCGGGCGCCGGGCGATCACCCACCCGATCGCGGGCACCCGCCCCCGCGGCACGTCCCCAGAGCAGGACCTCCAGCACGAGGAGGACCTCATCGGCGACCCCAAGGAGCGCGCCGAGCACCTCATGCTCGTCGACCTGGGGCGCAACGACCTGCAGCGCGTGTGCACGGCCGGCAGCGTCGACTGCGTCGAGTTCATGAACCTGCGTCGCTACAGCCACGTCATCCACTTGGAGTCGACCGTCGTCGGCGAGATGGCGAAGGGGGTCGGGGCCTTCGACGTCCTCGTCTCCACCTTCCCCGCGGGGACGCTCTCGGGCGCTCCCAAACCCCGGGCCCTCGAGCTCATCGAGCGCTACGAGCGCAGCAGACGAGGGATCTACGGCGGGGTGGTCGGCTACCTCGACTTCCACGGGGACATGGACGTCGCCATCGCCATCCGGACCGCGCTCGTCAAGGACGGGGTCGCGCACGTGCAGGCGGGGGCGGGCATCGTCGCCGACTCGGTGCCGAGCCTCGAGCAGGAGGAGACGGTGCACAAGGCGAGTGCCGCGCTCGCGGCCGTCGCGGCGGCCCGGGCGACTCGCCCCATCGGCGGTGGCCGATGAGGCTGCTCGCCCGCAAGCCGGTTGTCGTGCTGCTGGCGTTCGCCGCCGGGATCGTGCTCCTCGCCGCGGGGCGTGCCGACTGGGTCACCGGGACCGTCGACGGGGTCGCCGGACCGGTGCGCGCAGCCGCGGTCGGCACCGAGGCGGCGCCCGGCCTCGCCGGCCTGGCCCTCGTCGCGATGGCCGCCTCCGTCGCCGCCACCACCTCCGGTCGGGTCGCGCGCTGGATCAGCCTGGCCGTGCTCGGCGCCGTCGGGGCGGGCGTCATCGCCCTCGCCCTGCGTGCCGTGCTCGACGCCCCCGACGTCCTCGGCAGCGTCGCGGCGACCCACTCCGGCGCGACCGGGACCCTCGAGGCGACCGGGTCGGCGACGGCCTGGCCGTGGATCGCGGTCGTGGCCGCGGGGCTGCTGCTGCTCGCCTGCGTCGGCGGCATCCTCGGCGGCCGCCGCTGGGGAGGTCTGGGTCGCAGGTACGAGCGGCCCGTCGGCGACGGGGACGGGGGCCAGGTGGGCGGCGCCCGGGGGGAGCGGGTCGACTCCGACTGGGACCGGGTCACCCTCGGCGACGACCCGAGCGTCGACTAGCCTGTGGCCATGCCCAGCGTCCTCGACCAGATCATCGATGGTGTCCGTGAGGACCTCGCCGGGCGCGAGGCCCGGACCCCGCTCGAGCGCCTGCGGCGCGAGTGCGAAGGGCTGCCCGCGCCCCGCGACGCCGAGGCGCTGCTGAGGCGCCCCGGCCTGTCCGTCGTCGCAGAGGTCAAGCGCTCCAGCCCGAGCAAGGGGGCGCTCTCCGACATCCCCGACCCGGCAGCCCTCGCCTCCGCGTACGCCGCGGGCGGAGCCACCGCCATCTCGGTGCTCACCGAGCAGCGCCGGTTCGGCGGCAGCCTCGCCGACCTCGAGGCCGTCCGCGCGGCGGTCGACGTGCCGGTCCTGCGGAAGGACTTCATCGTCACCGAGTACCAGGTCTGGGAGGCGCGGGCCCACGGGGCGGACATCGTCCTGCTCATCGTCGCCGCCCTCGACGACCGCCGGCTGTCCGACCTCATGGCCCTCGCCGGGTCGCTCGGCCTGACCTGCCTCGTCGAGGTTCACGACGAGGCCGAGGCCACCCGCGCGGTCGACGCCGGTGCGAGCGTCATCGGCGTCAACAACCGCAACCTCAAGACACTCGACGTCGACATCGAGACCTTCGCCCGGATCGCCCCACTCATCCCGGCGTCGTGCGTGCGCGTCGCGGAGTCCGGTGTCCGCGGGCCCGAGGAGGCCGCGGTCTTCGCGCGGGCCGGTGCCGATGCCATCCTCGTCGGCGAGGCCCTCGTCGTCGGCGGCGACCCCGAGGCCGGGGTGCGCTCGATGATCGCGGCAGGAAAGCAGGCATGAGCGAGTCCCGAGAGACCGAGCAGCAGACCGAGCAGGCCGACGTCCCCGCCGAGGTGCACGTCCCGGGGCGCTTCGGCGCCTTCGGCGGCCGCTACGTCCCCGAGGCGCTCGTCCCCGCGCTCGAGGAGCTCGACGAGGCCCGCCAGAAGGCGCTCGTCGACCCCGAGTTCGTCGACGAGCTCGCCCGGCTGCACCGCACGTACACCGGCCGGCCGAGCATCATCACCGAGGTGCCCCGCTTCGCGGCGCACGCCGGCGGCGCGCGGATCATCCTCAAGCGCGAGGACCTCAACCACACGGGCAGCCACAAGATCAACAACGTGCTCGCGCAGGCCCTGCTCACCAAGCGCATGGGCAAGCGCCGCGTCATCGCCGAGACGGGCGCCGGACAGCACGGGGTCGCCACGGCCACCGCCGCGGCCCTCATGGGCCTGGAGTGCCGGGTCTACATGGGCAAGGTCGACACCGAGCGGCAGGCGCTCAACGTCGCCCGCATGCGGATCCTCGGGGCCGAGGTCGTCGCCGTCGAGCACGGCAGCGCCACCCTCAAGGACGCGATCAACGAGGCGATGCGCGACTGGGTGACCAATGTCGAGCACACCCACTACGTCCTCGGGACGGTCACCGGACCCCACCCCTTCCCGGAGATGGTCCGTGACTTCCACAAGATCATCGGCGAGGAGGCCCGCACCCAGGTCCTCGAGCTGACCGGTCGCCTCCCCGACGCGGTCATCGCGTGCGTCGGCGGCGGGTCCAACGCCATGGGCATCTTCCACCGCTTCATCGGCGACGAGGGCGTGCGCCTCATCGGCGTGGAGGCCGGTGGTGCGGGCGTCGAGACCGGTCGGCACGCCGCGCGCTTCGCGACCGCGGAGCCCGGGGTCCTGCACGGCGCAATGAGCTACCTCATGCAGGACGACGAGGGCCAGACCCTCGAGACGCACTCGATCTCCGCCGGCCTGGACTACCCGAGCGTCGGCCCGGAGCACTCCTACCTGCGCGACAGCGGGCGGGCCGAGTACCGCTACGCCACCGACGAGCAGGTCATGGACGCCTTCCGGCTGCTGTCCCGCACCGAGGGCATCATCCCGGCGCTCGAGTCGGCGCACGCCCTCGCCGCGGCGCTCGATGTCGGCACGGAGCTCGGCCCCGAGGCACTGCTCCTGGTGAACCTCTCCGGTCGCGGTGACAAGGACATGCACACCGCGGCCGAGTACTTCGGCTACGTCGACGGGTCCGAGGGCGGGGCATGAGCGCGCTGAGCAAGGTCTTCGAGCACTGCCGTGCCGAGGACCGGGCCGCCCTCATCGGGTACCTGCCGGTCGGCTACCCCGACGTCGAGGGCTCGCTGGCCGCGATCACCGCGCTCGCCGAGTCCGGCGCCGACATCATCGAGGTCGGCATGCCCTACAGCGACCCCGTCATGGACGGTCCGGTCATCCAGCGCGCGGCGACCGAGGCACTGGCGAAGGGGGTCCACGTCGACGACGTCTTCCGGGCGACGGCCGCCGCCCGCGCGGCGGGCGCCGTCCCGGTCGTCATGTCCTACTGGAACCTCGTGCTCCGTCGGGGCGTCGACCGCTACGCCGCGGACCTGGCCGCCTCGGGCGGAGCCGGCATGATCACGCCGGACCTCATCCCCGAGGAGGCGGGGGAGTGGCACGAGGCCAGCGAGCGGCACGGACTCGACCGCATCTTCCTCGTCGCCCCGAGCTCCACCCCCGAGCGCATCGCGACCGTCACCGCCGCGAGCAGCGGCTTCGTCTACACCGCGTCGACGATGGGTGTCACAGGCACCCGGGGCAGCGTCGGCAGCAGCGCGCCCGAGCTCGTCGCCCGGCTGCGCGGGGCGACCGACCTGCCGCTGTGCGTCGGGCTCGGCGTGAGCAACGGTGCGCAGGCGGCCGAGGTGGCCTCCTTCGCCGACGGCGTCATCGTCGGCTCCGCGCTCGTGGCCACCCTCATGGACCGCGGCCGCGACGAGGGGCTGGCCGCGCTCCGCGCGCTCACCACCGAGCTCGCCGAGGGCGTGCGGGGTCGGGTGTGACCACCCGCTGGCGCGACCACGTCGGCCTCCTCGCCCGCGTGGCCCTCGGCGGTGTCCTCGTGTGGGCCGGTGCGCTCAAGCTCGGCAACCCGCTCGGCTCGGCCCGGGCGGTGCAGGCCTACGACGTCCTCCCCTTCGAGGTCGCGAAGTACCTCGGCTACGGCCTCCCGTGGCTCGAGGTCGCGGTCGGCGCGCTGCTCGTCATCGGCCTCCTCACCCGCGCCAACGCGCTCGTGGGAACCCTGCTCATGGCGGCGTTCGTCGTCGGCATCGCGCAGGCCTGGGCCCGCGGGCTGACCATCGACTGCGGCTGCTTCGGCGGCGGTGGCCAGGTGGCCGCCTCCGAGACCAGGTACGGCAGCGAGATCGCCCGGGACCTCGCGCTGGCCCTGTGCGGGCTGTGGCTCGTCGTCCGTCCGGCGTCGACGTGGAGTCTCGACCGGGTCCTCTTCGGGACCACGAAGGAGTTGCAGTGAGCACCACCGACCGCAAGGCCAAGGCGCAGGCCGCCACCGGGGGAGCGAAGGGGGGCGCCAACGTCCTCGTCGTCGCCGGCGTGGTGGTCGTCCTCGTCATCGCCCTCGTCGTCGGCGGGGCCATCTGGGCCTCGACGCGCGGCGGCGACACGGCGGCGAGCAAGCAGCCCGTCGGTGTCGAGCAGGGGCAGCCGATCGAACCCTTCAAGGACGCGAAACCCGCGGCCGACGCGCCGGTCGTCGACGTCTACGAGGACTTCCGGTGCCCGATCTGCCAGGTCTTCGAGCAGGCGATGGGCGACACGATCAACGACCTGGCCAAGGACGGCAGGATCAGGCTGCGCGTGCACCTCAAGACCGTCATCGACACCAACACCGGCGGTGACTCCTCGGCCGTCGCCGGGTCGAGCGCCGTCTGCGCCGCCGACCAGGGCAGGTGGGAGGAGTACCACAAGGCGCTCTTCGCCCTGCAGCCCGCGACGGAGACGCAGCAGGGATTCGCCGAGGGCGACTACACCCGCGCGGCGAAGGAGGCCGGTCTCTCCGGCGACGCCCTCGACGCCTGGCAGAAGTGCACGGACGAGGGCACCTACGTCGACTACGTCAGGAGCGTCGACGACGCGACCGTCAAGGACGGCATCACCGGGACGCCGGTCATCGCGGTCGGCGGGACCCAGCTCAGCTGGGGGGCCCTGATGGACCAGCAGACGGGCCGGGCGGACACCACGCGCCTGACCGAGGTCCTCACGAGCGGCGAGGTGCCGCAGGACCTGGTGCAGCAGCGGTGATCCCGGCCACGCTCCCTTCGCCCACCGTCGGGGTCCTCGCGCTCGGACCGCTGACGATCCACGCGTACGCGCTGTGCATCCTCGCCGGCATCGGCGTGGCCATCTGGATGGGCGACCGTCGCATGCGCGATCGCGGCGGCGAGGAGGGCCTCGTCCTCGACGTCGCGATGTGGGCAGTGCCCTTCGGCATCGTCGGTGGCCGGCTCTACCACGTCATCACCACCCCGCAGCCCTACTTCGGCGAGGGCGGGAGCCCCGTCGACGCGCTGAAGATCTGGCAGGGGGGCCTGGGCATCTGGGGCGCCGTCGCCCTCGGCGCCCTCGGGGCATGGATCGGCACCCGGCGGGAGGGGGTCTCCTTCCTCTCCTTCGCCGACGCCGTCGCACCCGGCGTGCTCGTCGCCCAGGCGATCGGGCGCTGGGGCAACTGGTTCAACAACGAGATCTACGGCGAGCCGACCGACCTGCCCTGGGCCGTCCGCATCCACGACTGGGATGCCGGCGCCGGGCAGGCGGTCGTGGACTCCGCGGGTGACCCGGTCGTCCTGGGCACGTACCACCCGACCTTCCTCTACGAGTCGCTCTTCCTGCTCGTGCTCGCGATCGCCATCCTCGCGCTCGACCGACGGCGCCGGCTCGCGCCGGGCCAGGTGATGGGCCTGTACGTCGCCGGCTACCCGCTCGGCCGCGTCGTCATCGAGACGATGCGCACCGACGCCGCCAACACCATCCTCGGCCTGCGGGTCAACATCTGGACGAGCCTGGTCGTCTTCGTGCTCGGTGTGGTCATCTACACCGTCTGCGGGCGTCGACGCGCCGCGGGCGAAAGAGACGAATATCTCACATCCCGAGATGCGGTCTCTCACTAGGTAAGACAGGCGCTGCTACACTCCGTCTTGCCGTGGCCGACGCCGTCCACGCCCTCTGACCCCGTACCTGTCGTGTCCCTGACGCGGCAGGTACTTTCGAATCGAGACCCCGAGGACGGTGACCGACGTGACTGACGTGTCCCTCTCCCCCTATGAGCGCTGGTCGGCACTTCCGGCTGACACCGGCCTCTACCGCCGGGACGCCGAAAAGGACGCCTGCGGTGTCGCCATGGTCGCCACGATGCGCGGCCACGCCGGCCACGACATCGTCGACCACGCACTCCTGGCGCTCACCAACCTCGAGCACCGCGGCGCCACCGGCGCCGACCCGCTCGTCGGTGACGGCGCCGGCATCCTGTGCCAGGTCCCGGACCGCTTCTTCCGCGAGGTCGTCGACTTCGACCTGCCGGAGGCCGGCCACTACGCCGTCGGCGCGGCGTACGTCCCGACCGACCCGTCCGAGCGCGACCAGATGGTCCAGCGCATCGAGGCCATCGTCGCCGAGGAGGGCCTGCGGGTCCTCGGCTGGCGCGAGGTGCCGGTGCGCCGCGACATCGTCGGCCAGATGGCCCGCGACTGCATGCCCGACTTCCACCAGCTCTTCGTCGCCGCACCCGGCGGCGAGGTCTCCGGGCTCACGCTCGAGCGACTGGCCTTCGTGACGCGCAAGCGCGCCGAGCGCGAGACGGGCGTGTACTTCGCGTCGATGTCGGCCCGCACGATCGCCTACAAGGGCATGCTCACCACCGCGCAGCTCGAGCCCTTCTACCCGGACCTCTCGGACGAGCGCTTCGAGACCGAGCTCGCGCTCGTGCACTCGCGCTTCTCGACCAACACCTTCCCGAGCTGGCCGCTCAGCCACCCCTTCCGGTTCATCGCGCACAACGGCGAGATCAACACCGTCAAGGGCAACCGCAACTGGATGCGCGCCCGCGAGTCGCTGCTGTCGAGCGACATCATCCCCGGCGACCTGCAGCGGATCATGCCGATCTGCGCGCCCGAGGCGTCGGACTCCGCCTCCTTCGACGAGGTGCTCGAGCTGCTCCACCTCGGTGGCCGCTCCCTGCCGCACTCGGTGCTGATGATGATCCCCGAGGCGTGGGAGAACCACGCGACGATGCCGCAGGAGCTCAAGGACTTCTACGAGTTCCACTCCATGTTCATGGAGCCCTGGGACGGGCCGGCCTGCGTGACCTTCACCGACGGCCGCCTCGTCGGGGCGGTCCTCGACCGCAACGGCCTGCGCCCGGGCCGCTACTGGGTCACCGACGACGGCCTCGTCGTCCTGGCCTCCGAGTCCGGGGTCCTCGACCTCGAGCCGGAGCACGTCGTGCAGAAGGGCCGGCTCACGCCGGGCCGGATGTTCCTCGTCGACACCGGTGAGGGCCGGATCGTCGAGGACGAGGAGATCAAGGGCCGGCTCGCGGCGGAGCACCCCTACGGGGAGTGGCTCGACGAGGGCCGCATCATGCTCGGTGACCTCCCCCCGCGCGAGCACGTCATGCACACGCCATCCTCCGTCGCGCGGCGCCAGCAGACCTTCGGCTACACGCAGGAGGAGCTGAAGATCCTGCTCACCCCGATGGCTGAGAAGGCCATCGAGGCGCTCGGGTCGATGGGGACCGACACCCCCGTGGCGGTCCTGTCGGAGAAGCCGCGGCTGATCTTCGACTACTTCACCCAGATGTTCGCGCAGGTGACCAACCCGCCCCTCGACGCGATCCGCGAGGAGCTCGTCACGGCGCTCGGCACCGCGATCGGCCCCGAGGGCAATGTGCTGGCCCCCGACCCGGACCACGCCCGCCAGGTCGTCCTGCCCTTCCCGGTCATCGACAACGACGAGCTGGCCAAGATCGTCCACATCGACGCCGAACGGGAGCTGCCGGGCAAGGCGAGCTATGTCGTGCGCGGCCTGTACGACGTCACCGGGGGAGAGGAGGCGCTGCGCGCCGCCCTCACCCGCATCTGCGCCGAGGTCTCCGAGGCGATCGCCGACGGCGCCCGCTTCATCGTCCTGTCCGACCGGGACTCCGGCCGTGACCTCGCGCCGATCCCGTCGCTGCTGCTCACGTCCGCGGTCCACCACCACCTCATCCGGGAGAAGACCCGCACGCAGGTCGGCCTCATCGTCGAGACCGGTGACGTGCGCGAGGTGCACCACGTCGCGCTGCTCATCGGCTACGGCGCCGCCGCTGTCAACCCCTACCTCGCCATGGAGTCCGTCGAGGACATGGTCCGGCGCGAGGTCATCACCGGAGTCGACGAGACGACCGCGGTCCGCAACCTCATCAAGGCCCTCGGCAAGGGCGTGCTCAAGGTGATGTCCAAGATGGGCATCTCCACGGTCGCCTCCTACCGCGGTGCGCAGGTGTTCGAGGCCCTCGGCCTGAGCCAGGAGCTCGTCGACGAGTACTTCACCGGCACCGTCTCCCAGCTCGGGGGCGTCGGCCTCGACGTCATCGCGGCGGAGACGGCCGCGCGCCACGCGACGGCCTACCCGCCCGCCGGGATGCGTCCGCCGCACCGCAAGCTCGAGGTCGGTGGCGAGTACAAGTGGCGTCGCGAGGGCGAGCCGCACCTCTTCGACCCCGAGACGGTCTTCCGCCTCCAGCACTCCACCCGGGCGCGGCGCTACGACATCTTCAAGCAGTACACGCAGCGGGTGGACGAGCAGTCCGAGCGCCTCATGACGCTGCGCGGCCTCTTCGCCCTCGCCGACGGGCAGGAGCGTCCCTCCATCCCGATCGACGAGGTGGAGCCGATCAGCGAGATCGTCAAGCGGTTCTCCACGGGCGCGATGAGCTACGGCTCGATCAGCCAGGAGGCTCACGAGACCCTGGCGATCGCCATGAACCGTCTCGGCGCGCGCTCCAACACCGGTGAGGGCGGCGAGGACCTCGACCGCCTCATGGACCCGGAGCGTCGCAGCTCGATCAAGCAGGTCGCCTCGGGGCGCTTCGGCGTCACGTCGGCCTACCTGACCAACAGCGACGACATCCAGATCAAGATGGCGCAGGGCGCCAAGCCGGGCGAAGGGGGGCAGCTCCCGGGCCCCAAGGTGTACCCGTGGGTGGCGGGCACCCGCCACTCGACCCCGGGCGTGGGCCTGATCAGCCCGCCACCGCACCACGACATCTACTCGATCGAGGACCTCGCCCAGCTGATCCACGACCTGAAGAACGCGAACCCGCAGGCGCGGGTCCACGTGAAGCTGGTCAGCGAGATCGGGGTCGGCACCGTGGCGGCGGGCGTCAGCAAGGCTCACGCGGACGTCGTCCTGATCTCCGGTCACGACGGGGGCACCGGCGCCTCGCCGCTCACCTCGCTCAAGCACGCGGGTGGTCCCTGGGAGCTCGGCCTCGCCGCGACCCAGCAGACGCTCGTGCTCAACGGCCTGCGCGACCGCATCGTCGTCCAGGTCGACGGGCAGATCAAGACCGGTCGCGACGTCATCATCGGCGCGCTGCTCGGTGCCGAGGAGTTCGGCTTCGCGACGGCCCCGCTCGTCGTGAGCGGGTGCATCCTCATGCGGGTCTGCCACCTCGACACCTGCCCGGTCGGCATCGCCACGCAGAACCCCGAGCTGCGCTCGCGCTACTCGGGCCAGCCCGAGTTCGTCGAGACCTTCTTCGAGTACATCGCGCAGGAGGTGCGCGAGCTGCTCGCCGAGCTCGGCTTCCGCACGCTCGACGAGGCCGTCGGCCGGGTCGACCTGCTCGACACCCGCAAGGCGATCGACCACTGGAAGGCCTCCGGGCTCGACCTCGGCCCGATCTTCGCCAGGGTGAGCTCCTTCGACGGGTCCGGGGTGCGGCACTCCCGCGCCCAGGAGCACGGTCTCGAGGCCGCGCTCGACCACCAGCTCATCGAGCTGGCGGCCCCGGCGCTCGAGGGCGGCGAGGCGGTCACCGGCGAGTTCGCCGTCCGCAACGTCAACCGCACGGTCGGCACGATGCTCGGTCACGAGGTGACCAAGCGCCACCCCGAGGGCCTGCCCGAGGGGACGATCGAGCTGACCCTCACCGGCTCGGCCGGCCAGAGCCTGGGCGCCTTCCTGCCCCGGGGCATCACGCTCGACATGGTCGGCGACGCCAACGACTACGTCGGCAAGGGCCTCTCGGGTGGTCGCGTCATCGTGCGCCCGCCGCAGGACGCCCGCTACGTCGCCGAGGACAACGTCATCGCCGGCAACGTCATCGGGTACGGCGCCACGTCGGGCCAGCTCTTCCTGCGCGGGATCGTCGGCGAGCGATTCTGCGTCCGCAACTCCGGCGCGACCGCGGTCGTCGAGGGCGTCGGTGACCACGGCTGCGAGTACATGACCGGTGGCACCGTCCTCGTCCTCGGCCCGACGGGCCGCAACTTCGCTGCCGGCATGTCCGGTGGCAACGCCTTCGTGCTCGACCTCGACGAGTCCCTCGTCAACCGCGAGCTCGTCGACGTCACCCCCCTTCGCACCGGTGACCGCGAGGTCGTGCGCGAGCTGCTGACCCAGCACCTCGAGCACACCGACTCCGCGGTGGCCCGGCGCCTGCTGGACGAGGGCGAGGCCGGTCTCGACCGCTTCTCGCTCGTCCTGCCCCGCGACTACCAGCGCGTCCTCGATGTGCGGGCCGACGCCGAGGCCGAGGGCCTCGACGTCGACGGCCCGGAGGTCTGGGACCGGATCATGGAGGCCTCCCGTGGCTGACCCGCACGGATTCCTGACCACCCGAGAGCGTGAGCTGCCCGCCCGTCGCCCCGTCGACGTGCGCATCCGTGACTGGAAGGAGGTCTACGAGGAGCAGCAGACCGGACAGCTGCAGCGCCAGGCCGGCCGGTGCATGGACTGCGGCATCCCGTTCTGCCACTCGGGCTGCCCCCTCGGCAACCTCATCCCGGAGTGGAACGACCTCGCCTGGCGCGGGGACTGGCACGATGCGATCGAACGCCTGCACGCGACCAACAACTTCCCGGAGTTCACCGGTCGTCTCTGCCCGGCGCCCTGCGAGACCGCGTGCGTGCTCGGCATCAACCAGCCGGCCGTGACGATCAAGCAGATCGAGGTGACGACGATCGAGGAGGCCTTCGGCCGCGGTGACGTCCCGCCGCAGATCCCCGATCGCCTCACCGGCAAGACCATCGCCGTCGTCGGCTCCGGCCCGGCCGGTCTGGCCGCCGCGCAGCAGCTGACGCGGGCGGGCCACACCGTCGCTGTCTACGAGCGCGCCGACGCACCGGGCGGCCTGCTGCGGTACGGCATCCCGGAGTTCAAGATGGAAAAGCGCATCCTCGACCGGCGCCTCCAGCAGATGAGGTCCGAGGGCACCCGCTTCCGCTCCGGCGTCGACATCGGCACCGAGATCACCGGGCAGCAGCTGCGGGACCGCTACGACGCGGTCGTGCTCGCCGTCGGGGCCACCGTGCCGCGCGACCTGCCCGTCCCGGGCCGCGAGCTCGAGGGCGTCGTGCAGGCCATGGACTTCCTGCCGCCGGCCAACCGCGTCGCGCTCGGCGAGGAGGTCGAGGACCAGGTGAGCGCCGAGGGCAAGGACGTCATCATCATCGGTGGCGGTGACACCGGGGCCGACTGCCTCGGCACGTCCATCCGCCAGGGCGCCAGGTCCGTCACGAGCCTCGAGATCATGCCCCGGCCGGGCGAGGACCGACCGCAGGACCAGCCCTGGCCGACCTACCCGATGCTCTTCCGCGTCGCCTCCGCGCACGAGGAGGGCGGTGACCGCGTCTACGCGGTGTCGACGACCGAGATCATCGGTGACGACGAGGGCCGGGTCTCCGGCCTGCGCCTCACCGAGGTCCGCCGCGGCGACCGGGGCTTCGAGCCGGTCGAGGGCACCGAGCGGGTGCTGCCGGCCCAGCTCGTCCTGCTCGCCATGGGCTTCCTCGGTCCGGAGCCGGACGGCGTCGTCGCCCAGCTCGGCCTCGAGACCGACGAGCGGTCGAACATCGTGCGCGGCAAGGACTACCAGACCGCTGTCCCGGGCGTCTTCGTCGCCGGTGACGCCGGGCGTGGCCAGTCGCTCATCGTGTGGGCGATCGCCGAGGGCCGCGCCGCGGCCCACGGGGTCGACCGCTACCTCATGGGCGAGTCGCAGCTGCCGCGCCCGGTCGACCCGACGGACCGTCCGGTCGTCGTCTGAGCCCCGGCCGAGGGCGAAGGGGGTGTGACCGCGACGGTGGTCACACCCCCTTCGTCGTCGGCATAGGGTGGAGACATGCGTCGCGCGAAGATCGTCTCCACCCTCGGCCCGTCGACCTCCAGCCCCGAACGCATCCGTGAGCTCGTCACCGCCGGCATGGACGTCGCCCGGCTCAACCTCTCCCACGGCGAGTACGCGGTGCACGAGGCCAACTACCGCAGCGTCCGCGACGCGAGCGACGCGACCGGCCACGCCGTCGGCGTCCTCGTCGACCTGCAGGGGCCGAAGATCCGCACCGGCCGCTTCGCCGACGGACCGATCCACCTGGCGGCCGGCGACCACTTCACGATCACCACCCGTGACGTACCGGGCGACCACCGGGTCGTCGGGACGACCTACCCTGGTCTGGCCGGGGACGTGGGCGCGGGGGACACGATCCTCGTCGACGACGGCAAGATCACCCTGGCCGTCCACGACGTCGACGAGACCGACGTCCACTGCGTCGTCGTCTACGGTGGCCCGCTGTCGGACAACAAGGGCATCAACCTGCCGGGCGCCGCGGTGAGCGCCCCGGCGCTGTCGGACAAGGACGAGCAGGACCTGCGGTGGGCGCTCGGGCTGCGGGCCGACTACATCGCGCTGAGCTTCGTGCGCTCCGCCGACGACATCAACCGGGTGCACGAGATCATGGACGAGGTCGGCGAGCGACTGCCCGTGATCGCCAAGATCGAGAAGCCGCAGGCGGTCGACGCGCTCGAGGAGATCATCGACGCCTTCGACGGCATCATGGTCGCGCGCGGCGACCTCGGCGTCGAGCTGCCCCTGGAGCAGGTCCCGATCGTGCAGAAGCGTGCGGTGGAGCTGTGCCGGCAGAAGGCCAAGCCGGTCATCGTCGCGACCCAGGTGCTCGAGTCGATGATCGAGAACTCGCGCCCCACCCGGGCGGAGGCCTCGGACGCCGCCAACGCGGTGCTCGACGGTGCCGACGCGCTGATGCTCTCCGGCGAGACCGCGGTGGGCAAGTTCCCCATCGAGGTCGTCAAGACGATGTCCAAGATCATCGAGACGACCGAGGAGGAGGGGCTGAGCCGGATGCGCGACCTCATGGCCCCGCCGACGAGCCAGGGGGGTGTCGTCACGGCCGCGGCCGCCGAGGTCGGCGAGGCCCTGGGGGTGAAGTACCTCATCGCCTTCACCCAGCTCGGTGGCTCGGCCCGTCGCCTCGCCCAGGTCCGCTCGGGCCTGCCGATGCTCGCCTTCTCACCCGTGCAGGACACCCGCTCGCAGCTCTCGCTCGTGTGGGGGATGCAGACCTTCCTCACGCCGCCGGTGACGCACACCGACCAGTACGCCCTCATGGTCGACGAGCAGCTGCTCGACCTCGGCTGGTGCCAGGAGGGCGACCACGTGGTCATCGTCGCCGGGTCCCCGCCCGGCGTCCCCGGCTCCACCAACGCGCTGCGGGTGCACCGCATCGGCGACGCCCGCAACAAGACGGCGGCCGCCTACCGCGACGACGCCGAGACGACGAAGGGCGCACTACCCGGCGGGATGGGCTGACGCGACACCCCCGAGCGCTCGGTATGCTTGCCGCGCACTCCGGCCGGGGTGGTGGAATGGCAGACACGGAGCACTCAAAATGCTCTGCCCGCAAGGGCGTGCGGGTTCAAGTCCCGCCCTCGGCACCAGACACGACCGATCGATCACGAAGGATGGACATGGCGGACACCGACGGACAGCAGGGCCAGCGGGTGCTGCTCGCGGAGGACGAGGCGCTCATCCGACTCGACCTCGCGGAGATGCTCACCGACGCCGGCTACGAGGTGGTCGGTCAGGCCAGCAACGGCCAGGAGGCCGTCGAGCTCGCCGAGTCCCTGCAGCCGGACCTGATCATCATGGACGTCAAGATGCCCGTGATGGACGGCCTCACCGCCGCCGAGACCATCGGGGAGCGGCGGATCTGCCCGGTCATCATGCTCACCGCCTTTTCGCAGAAGGAGCTCGTCGAGCGGGCCCGCGACGCCGGAGTCATGGCCTACATCGTCAAGCCCTTCACGGTCTCGGACGTCACCCCCGCGATCGAGGTCGCGACCTCCCGCTGGTCCGAGCTGAAGGCCCTCGAGTCCGAGGTCGCCGACCTCGGCGAGCGCCTCGAGACGCGCAAGTCGGTCGAGAAGGCCAAGGGCGTGCTGATGAAGAAGCTGAAGATCACCGAGGCCGAGGCCTTCCGGTGGATCCAGAAGACGGCGATGGACCGCCGCCTCGGCATGCGCGAGGTCGCCGACGCCGTCGTCGCCGGCATGGACAAGTCCTGACCCGACGGGGCGCCCGCCCCTTCAGCCGAGCGCGACGACGAGCTGCGTGAGCAGCGGTGCCACGACCAGCGCCGGCAGCATGTCCCCGACGGGGATCTGACGGATCTGCAGCAGCCGCAGGGCGATGCCGACGAGCACGAGGCCACCGGTGGCCGTGAGGGCCGCGATGTGCGCCTCCGGCAGCAGGGCGCCGAGGACCACGCCGAGCACGGTGAGCGAGCCCTGGACGACGGCCACGCTCACGGCGGACAGCAGCACGCCCACGCCGAAGGTGGAGGCGAAGGCGAGGGCGGCGAAGCCGTCGAGGACGGACTTGAGGGCCAGCTTGTCGATCCCGCGGCCCAGCCCGTCGTCGAGGCTGCCGAGGATCGTGAGCGGTCCCACGCAGAAGAGCAGGCTGGCCGTGAGCCAGCCCTCGATGAACCGCTCCCTCTCGGCGCCGTCGGTCGGGGAGTGGCCGACCCAGCCCTGCACCCGGCCGGCGAGCGAGCCCAGCCAGCGCTCGACGCCGAGCAGGGACCCGATGACCGACCCGATGAGCAGCGACCCGAGCACGACGAGCACGGGGGCGCTGGACCCCACCGCCGCGGCCAGGTCGGGGGAGAGCACGTCCATCACCGACAGGGCGGCCATGAGCAAGGTCACCAGACCGAGGCAGTCGGTGACGACGGACCGGGTGTGCTCCGGGAGGCGGCCGCCGACGAGCATGCCGAGCCCGGCGCCGACGACGACCGTCAGGACGTTGAGCACCGTCCCCGCGCCGATGAAGTCCACGGGATCCCCCTTCGTCGGTCCGTGGAGCCTCAGACGCCCGGGGGCTGGTCGCGCAGCAGGCAGGTGATCCGGCAGGTGCAGGTGCGACGACCCTCCTCGTCGGTGATGGTGATCTCGTAGCAGGTGGCGGTCCGACCCAGGCTCACGGGCACGGCCGTGCCCGTGACCCAGCCGCTGGCGACCGCACGGTGGTGGGTGGCGTTGATGTCGAGGCCGACGCAGATCTTGCCCAGCCCGGCGGCGTGGATCGCCGACCCGATCGATCCGAGGGTCTCGGCGAGCACGACGCTCGCGCCCCCGTGGAGGATCCCGTAGGGCTGGGTGTTGCCCTCGACGGGCATGCGGGCCACGACCCGGTCGGCCGAGGCCTCGAGGACCTCGATCCCCATCCGCTCGGCGAGGGGGCCGCGGATGCCCCTGAAGTCCTCGGCATCGAGCTGTCCCGGCTGGGGGAGGGAGTCGGTGGTCATGGAGTTCTCCTGGTGGGTCGACGACGTCTGCGGAGCAGCCTGCCACGAGTGAGGGCTGTCCCCCCAAGCGCCTAGGGTGTGGGGCGTGAGTCGACTACTGCTGCTGGATGGACACTCCCTGGCCTACCGGGCCTTCTTCGCCCTCCCCGCGGAGAACTTCTCGACGAGCACGGGACAGCACACCAACGGCGTCTACGGCTTCGTCGCCATGCTGATCAACGTGCTGCGCGACGAGGAGCCCACGCACGTCGCCGTGGCCTTCGACGTCTCGCGGGCGACCTTCCGCAGCGAGGAGTACGCCGAGTACAAGGCCGGTCGCAACGCGACGCCCGACGCCTTCTCGGGGCAGATCCCGCTCCTGCAGGAGGTCCTCGACGCGCTCAACATCGCCCACGTGCAGCTCGAGGGGTTCGAGGCCGACGACATCATCGCCACCCTCGCCACGCAGGGCCGCGAGGCCGGCATGGACGTGCTCATCTGCTCTGGGGACCGCGACACCCTCCAGCTCGTCGACGAGCGCACGACCGTCCTCTACCCGCGCAAGGGCGTCTCCGACCTGGCGCGCATGACGCCGGAGGCGGTGGCCGACAAGTACGGCGTGGGACCCGAGCGCTACAGCGACCTCGCCGCCCTCGTCGGCGAGGCGAGCGACAACCTGCCGGGCGTCCCCGGCGTCGGGCCCAAGACGGCGGCCAAGTGGATCACCGCCCACGGTGACCTGCAGGGGATCGTCGCCCACGTCGACGAGATCCCCGGCAAGGCCGGGCAGTCGCTGCGCGACCACCTCGACCAGGTGCTGCGCAACCGGCGGCTCAACGCCCTCGTGCGGGACGTCGCGCTGCCCCTCGGGGTCGCCGACGTCGAGCGCCGGGAGTGGGACCGGGAGCAGGTCCACACCCTCTTCGACAGCCTCGAGTTCCGCGTCCTGCGCGATCGGCTGTTCGCGACCTTCGACACGGCGCAGACCGAGGTCACCGGCGGCCTCGAGGTCGAGGGCACCATCCTCGCCGAGGGCCAGGTGGCCGGGTGGCTCGCCGAGCACGGCACGGAGCGTCTCGGCCTCGACGTCGTCGGTGAGTGGGGGCGCGGCACCGGCGAGGTCACCGGGCTCGGCCTGGGCACGGCCGACGGGGTCGGGGCGTACGTCGACGTCTCCGGGCTCGGCCCCGAGGACGAGAGCGCGCTGCGCGCGTGGCTCGCCGACACCGACCGGCCCAAGGTGCTGCACGACGCCAAGGGACCGATGCTGGCCCTCGCCGCCTCCGGGCTGCCGCTCGAGGGCCTGGTCGTCGACACCGCGATCGCCGCCTACCTGGTGCGGCCCGACCAGCGCTCCTACGACCTCGCCGACCTCACCGTCCGCCACCTCGGTCGTGACCTCACGGCTGCGGAGGGGGAGTCCGGGGACCAGGGGATGCTCGACTTCTCCGCCGACGACTCGGAGGTCGGCCGCGGGGCCATGACCCGCGCCGTCGCCGCCGTCGAGCTGGCCACCGTCCTCGAGGGCAAGGTCGAGGAGACCGGGGGCACGCGCCTCATGCGTGAGGTCGAGCTGCCGGTCGTCGACGTGCTCGCCCAGATGGAGCGCGCCGGCATCGCCGTGGACGTCGAGGCCCTCCGGGCGCTGGAGTCGGACTTCGCGGACAAGGTCGCGACCGCCCAGGCCGACGCGTGGGCGGCCATCGGTGACGAGCAGATCAACCTCGGCTCGCCCAAGCAGCTGCAGACCGTGCTCTTCGAGACGCTGGCGCTGCCCAAGACCCGCAAGACCAAGACCGGGTACACGACGGACGCCGACGCCCTGGCCGACCTGTACGCCAAGACGGAGCACCCCTTCCTCGAGGCCCTCCTGCGGCACCGTGATGCGACCCGGCTGCGGGTGACCGTCGAGGGACTGCTCAAGTCCGTGGCGGACGACGGTCGCATCCACACGACCTATCAGCAGACGATCGCGGCCACAGGGCGGCTGTCCTCGACCGACCCCAACCTGCAGAACATCCCGATCCGCACCGAGGAGGGGCGGCGGATCCGCGAGGTCTTCGTCGTCGGCGCCGGCCACGAGTCGCTGATGTCCGCCGACTACAGCCAGATCGAGATGCGGGTCATGGCCCACCTCTCGGGCGACGAGGGCCTCATCGAGGCCTTCCGTACCGGAGAGGACCTGCACCGCTTCGTGGGCGCGCGCGTCTTCGGGGTCGAGCCGCAGGACGTCACCCCCGAGATGCGCAGCAAGGTCAAGGCGATGTCCTACGGGCTCGCCTACGGCCTGAGCGCCTTCGGCCTGTCCAAGCAGCTGGGGATCTCCACGGGGGAGGCCACCGGCCTCATGGAGGAGTACTTCGAGCGGTTCGGTGGGGTGCGGGACTACCTCGAGGAGGTCGTCGACCGGGCCCGGGCGACCGGTTACACCGAGACCATGCTCGGGCGGCGTCGCTACCTGCCCGACCTCACGAGCGACAACCGGCAGCGGCGCCAGATGGCCGAGCGCATGGCGCTCAATGCGCCGATCCAGGGCTCCGCCGCCGACATCATGAAGATGGCGATGCTGCGCGTCGACCGGGCGCTCACGGACGGGGGCCTGTCCTCCCGCGTGCTCCTGCAGGTGCACGACGAGCTGGTCATCGAGATCGTCCCCGGCGAGGCCGACGCGGTGGAGGCACTCGTCCGCGAGCAGATGGGCGCCGCCGTCGACATGGACGTCCCGCTCGACGTCTCCGTCGGGCTGGGCCGCAGCTGGCACGAGGCCGCGCACTAGGACGACGGTCCGGGGGGCGGCTCAGTCGGCGGACCCCCCGGTCCCGAGCGCTGCGTCGACGACCTGCGCCCCGGGTCCGACCCGTGCGTCCCGGCCGATGACGCTGCGGATCACGACCGCCCCGGCTGCGACGGTCGCCCCGGGCAGCACGACGGCCGCCTCGAGGCTGGCCCCGGGCCCGATCGAGGCCCGCGGGTGCACGACCGACCCGCCGGCGACGGTGGAGCTCGGGTCGACGTCGGCGTCTGCGGCGACGAGGGCCCCGTGGGTGTCCGATCCGTCGCGCAGCAGCCACGAGGGGCCGTCCCCCAGCACGAGGTCGCGGTTGGCCCGCACGAGGGCGGCCGGCGTGCCGACGTCGAGGAAGTAGGCCTCCTCCCGGTACGCGTGCAGGGCGTCACGGGCCGCCAGCGCCGGGAAGACCTCGTGCTCGAGCGAGAGCACACCCGCCGCGAGCACCTCGAGCAGGGCGGCGCGCACGACGTAGGTGCCGGCGTTGACGATCCGTGACGGCGGGTCGGGGGACTTCTCGACGAAGGCGCGGACGCGACGGCCCTCGGTGAGCACGCTGCCGTACCGACGGGCATCGGGCACCTCGCGGACGTGGACCGAGCCGAGGACCTCCGAGGGGGCTGTGCGCAGGGAGGCGATCTGCGCCGCCAGGTCGTGCCCGGTGAGCAGGTCCCCGTTGAGGACGACGACCTCGTCGGCCCCCGGCAGCGCCCGCAGCGCCCCGCGCAGGCCGCCGCCCGTGCCCCGGGCGGTCTCCTCGACGACGGTGGTGAGGTGCACCCCCTTCGCCCGGAGGGCACGGGTCAGGTCGGTGAAGTCGTCCGCGCGGTACGACGTCGCGAGGACCACGCGGTCCACCCCGACCGCGGACAGGCACGCGACCTGGTGCTCGACGAGCGGGTGGAGACCGACGGGCAGCAGCGGCTTGGGCAGGTCGCGGGTCAGCGGATCCATCCGCCGGCCGAGGCCACCGGCGAGGACGACTGCGTCGAGACGGGCTACGACGGGTCCTCCCCGCGGGAGATCTGCTGCAGCCGGGGAGCCAGCCACCGCCAGAAGATCGGCGCCGACTCGGACGTGAAGTGGATCGAGTCGTCGTACAGGGGCACACCGTTGACCACGTCGTGCACCGTGCCGCCCGGGCAGAGGAGGGAGTGCTGGTCGAGGACCGGGACGTCCTCGCGCTCGGCCCATCCCGCGACGGTGTCGTTGAGCCGCTCGACGTACTCGTCGTCGTTGACCCGGCTGATCTCCTCGCTGCCGAAGGTCGGCATGTCGTGGCAGGCGAGGTTCATCAGCGCGAACTGGCCGCTGCCCGCGGACCTCCTGGCGCGATCGAGCGCGCGCTCGACGAGCTCGACCCACGCGTCGGAGCCGAACTCGACGACCTTGCCGCCGACGAGCCGGTCGCTGACCATCGTCTGGGCCACGAAGAAGACGACGACATCGGGCTCGCCGGTCGGGACATCCTTCGTCCAGCCGTCGCGCCACTCCTGGCAGCCTGCCTGGTCCGGCTGGCGCGAGCCGTCGAAGTAGCGCGGGGCGTCCAGGGGGTCGCAGCCGACGTTGGTGTGGTCGACGAGGCGCAGGTCCGGGTGGTTGGAGGCACGGAAGTTCTCGATGAGGCTCTTGGGGACCGAGTTGCCGATGAAGGTCACGGTCGTCATCCGCCCGTCGGGTCGGTAGACCGGCTGCGCGATGGAGATCTCGTCCGACCCCAGCGGGCTCACGGGGGCGACGGTGCGGGCAGCGGCCGGCAGCGCCAGCGCGCCGATGACGAGCAGGGGCGCGGTGACCCAGCAGGTCACGGCGCCGAGGCGCGGCACCCGGGGGACGAGCGCCCGGATGCCCTGCTTGCGGATGGGCCTCTCGACGAACCGGTAGCTCAGCCACGAGAGGAGCGCGGTGAGCGAGGCCTGGAGGGCCACCCGAGCGGGCGTGGGCCAGGGGAGGACCTGGTCGTTGAGGAAGATGACGATCGGCCAGTGCCACAGGTAGAGGCCGTAGGACACCAGGCCGATGCGGCGCAGCGGCTCCCAGGACAGGACGCGCTGGGCGAGGGAGCTCGAGGGGCTCGTCGCGGCGACCAGCACGATGCAGATGAGCAGGGACAGGACGACGGCCCAGCCCTCGAAGAGGGCGCTCTGGGCACGCCCGGCCCACCAGGAGGCGGAGAGGACGACCGCGAGGGCGGGCAGGGCGAGGCGGCGGCACCAGCGGTCGAGCACGCGCACCCGCTCGCGGTCCACGGCGCCCGGCCCGCCGCTGGTGAAGGCGGCGACGGCGGCGCCGACGAGGAGCTGGTGGGCGCGGGTGTCCGTGCCGTAGTACACGCGGCTCGGGTCGAGCCCCGGGTGGTGCAGGAGCGACATGAGCAGCGCAGAGGCGGCGGCGCCGAGCGCGAGGATGGTCACCAGGGTCGCGCGGCGGCGCACGAGCGCGAGCAGTCCGATGAGCAGGAGGGGGTAGACGAGGTAGAACTGCTCCTCCACGGCGAGGGACCAGGCGTGCCGGACGGGCGAAGGGGAGGCGACCTGACCGAAGTAGGCCTCGTCGCCGAGCACGAAGCGCCAGTTGGCGACGTAGCCGAGCGTGGCGAGGACGTCACCGGCGACATTGCCGGTGCGTCCCGGCAGGGTCAGGAAGGCCGCGGCGAAGAGGACCGCCGCGAGCACGACGAAGAGGGCGGGGAGGAGGCGTCTGGCCCGCGCCATCCAGAAGCCGAGGAGGTCGATCCGGCCCCGTCGCCTGCGGTACTCGGCGAGCAGGAGCGCCGTGATGAGGAACCCGGAGATGACGAAGAAGACGTCGACGCCGAACCAGCCTCCGGGCAGCGCTGCCGGCACCATGTGGTACACGACGACCGAGAGGACGGCGAAGGCCCGCAGGCCGTCGATGGCCGGTCGGTAGGGCAGGGAGGTGTGCGGGTGCGAGGTCGAGGTCATGTCCTGATTCCGGAGGGGGCGCGCCCATTATGCCCAACCCGTGGGTAATATGCGCCGCATGACAGATCACACCGCGGCGATCACTCCCTCCCGGCAGTTCGCCCCTCTGGCGATCATCCTCGGTATCCCCCTGATCTTCGCGGCGATCTACTTCTACACCTCCCCGGTCACGCTCCTCACCGGCGGGGACCAGGGGATCTTCAAGTGCGGGTCCCCGAACTCGCCCAACACCGACGCCAAGAACGTCTGTGACGACCCGGAGGGCATCCAGCGCAACCAGGCGATCTACAGCGGGCTCTCCGGCGCGACCCTGCTGGGCCTCGGCGTCGTGTGGATGGTCCGGGGGGCCTCGCGCGACGAGGAGGAGTGGGACGACGACGGTCCGCGCCGCGGTGGCGACGACGACATCGACCTGCGCGGCGACGGACCCCGCGCTCGTCGTGAGCTGCGCTCCGGCGTGGCCGAGCGCCGCCCCCGCCGCGACGAGACCGACGACGAGGTCGGCGACGACAACCGGTCCGCACGCCGCACCAGCCGTCGGTCCGTCCTGCGCGACGACGACTTCGCCGACCCCGAGCCGCGCCGACGCGGCGACGACGACTGGTCCTCGGACGGCTGGCGCTGATGCGGGTCGAGGACTTCCTCGCCGCGGTCGACCAGGCCTTCGAGGGGGACCCGCGGACGAGCGCTCCGACCGACCCGGTCTTCGCCGAGCTGGCAGACAGGGTCAACGGCTACACCTCGGCCAACGAGCTGGCCGTCCTCAACGCCGCAGCGCGGGTCATGCCCGCCGACGAGTGCTACCTCGAGGTCGGCAGCTACAAGGGGCGCTCGATGTGCGCCGCGGTCCAGGGCGTGGAGGGCAAGGCCTTCTACGTCGTGGAGAACTACCTCGAGTTCGGCATGCAGGGCCGGGAGGCCCGCGCCGAGCTGGAGCACAACCTGCGCACCCACGCCGCCCACGCGGACGTGCGCCTCATCGAGGGCAACTGCTTCTCGCTGCTGCGACGGCCGGGCCTCCTGGACCGTCCGGTGGGTGTCTACTTCTACGACGGTGAGCACACCGGCCTGTCGCACTACCTGGCCCTGGGCATCATCGAGCCCTGGCTCGCCGACGAGGCAGTCATCCTCGTCGACGACGCCTCCTACCCGATGGTGCGCGGCGCCCACGAGGAGTACATCCGACGGCACCCGCAGTGGCGGGTCGAGCGCCGCTGGGACGCCGAGGTCAACGGTGACCCGCGCTGGGCCAACGGGCTGCATGCGCTGAGCTTCCGCCGCGACGCGGCGACGGCGCGGGGCACCGACGAGCCGTGGGACGTGCGGTGGCGCCGGCTGGCCTACCTCTCCTCGCTGGGTCCCGGGCAGAAGGCCGCATGGACGGCCATCCACCGCTTCCCCGAGCTGATCCCGCTCGCGAAGAAGCTCTACCCCTCGAAGAAGGCCAGCTCGATCGACTGACCGTGGGGCTCGGGCTCGGTCAGGCGACCAGGGCCTCGGCCGGGTCCGCACGGGGGAGGGGGGCATCCCCCTTCGGCGTGGTGAGCAGCCCCACCCCCGCGACGACGGCGGCGGTCCCGCCCACGGCGGCGAGGACCTCGTAGGGCGAGTCGTTGAACCACACGAGGACCAGCAGGCTCTGCACCCCGGCCGCCACCCACACGACGACGGTCAGGACGTGGTGACCGCGCGTCATCCCGGTGAAGAGCCACACCTGGACGACCGCCCACAGGGTGCCGATGATCGCGCTCCAGACGAGCAGCGGCTCCGCGTCGGTGAAGGCGGCGCCTCCCGACAGGGCGACGAGCCGGCCCGGGAGCAGCGCGCAGCCCAGCGCGACGACGGTCCCGATGGCCAGGACCCCGGCGGCGGAGCGGTAGACCGTGGCGCGCACCGCGCCGGGCGACCCCTCCGCGAGCCTCGGCACGATCGCCAGGGCGACGAACTGCGTGCCCCAGAAGACGACCTTGCCGAAGAGCGCGGCCAGGGCGTAGGAGCCGCTGTCGTGGTCGGTGAGCACGCTGCGGGCGAGCATGACGTCGACCGACGAGAGCGCCATGAGGCCGGCGAGCGCGAGGTTGCTGCGCACGAGGTCGCGCAGCAGGCCCCGTGCCGACCTGCCACCGGCGAGCTCGTGCCGGGTGAGCAGGAGCGCGCAGCCGAGGGTCGCGACCGAGGCGAGCAGCGTGGCCGCGAAGACCTCGACGACGTCGAAACCGGCGAGCGTCGCGACCACCGCGGCCACGAGTCGTGATCCTGCGGTCACGAGGTAGACGACCGAGAGCCGGCCGAGCAGGCCCCGTCCGAGGAGGACTCCCTGCAGGGCCCCGGTCAGCGTCATCGGGGGCAGCATGAGGGCCAGCCACACGACCGACCACGCGGTGTCGAGGCGCAGCTGGTGGGCGAGCACGGGGGAGAGGGCGATGGTGACGAGCGCCAGCACGCTGCCGACCGCCAGCGCGGAGCGCAGCCCCGTGACGTGGCGGTCGGTCACGCGGTACCGAGCGCCCTGCCGTCGGGCGACGACGAGCTGGTACGCGCCGGCGGGCAGGGCGAGCAGGACGCCGTAGGTGTTGAGTGCTGAGAAGCCGCCGAAGTCGGCCGGGCCGAGCGTGGACGAGACGAGGGCCACGAAGACGTAGCCCATGACATTGGCCAGTCCCATGGAGGCCCCGAGGACGAGACCGGCGACGGGCAGCGCCCGGCGCGCACGTGACGTCATGGGGGTCCTCGGCGGTCGGTGGGGATGACCACACGATGTTACGCCCCGGTAGCAGAAATGCCCCGGTCGGTTAGGATCGGCCGTCCGGCGTGCTGCAGGTTCCACTGGGGCGAGACCGTCGGACGACGCGTCCCGAGAGGAAGAGGTGAGTGTGCGCAGCCGGTTCCGGCTTGACCGCGCGGGCTCCGTGCGGCTGGTGTCCGCACTCCTGCTCCTCCTGCTCGCCGTCGTCGTCTTCGGCAACTCGTGGGGCGTCTTCCAGACCGACATCAAGCCCGAGGTCTACCTCGCCCCGCAGGAGATGCTGCCGCGCTACCTGTCGGCGTGGACCTCCTCGCCCTACCTGGGCTCGCCGAACTTCAACGTGGGGCTCGTCCCGGTCCTCGTCGTCACTGCCGCCCTGCGCGCCGGGGGGCTGGACCCGGAGATGGCCTTCAAGGTCTACCACCTGCTGCTCTGGGCGCTCGCCGCCTGGGGGACCAACCGGTTGCTCCGCACCCTCGTGCCGGGCGCCGGGGCCTGGGCCGGCCTGCTCGCCGGCGTCGCCTACATCGCCAACCCGTACGCGGTGGCCGCGGGAGGCACCCTCGCCATCGCCCTGCCGATGGCCCTGCTGCCGTGGCTGCTCATCGCGATGACCAAGGCCCTGCGTGAGCCGACCAGCTGGGCCTGGCCGGCCGCCGTGGGACTCGTCTTCTTCTGCATGAGCGGGATGAACGTCGGCGTCGTGCCCGTCTACCAGCTGCTCCTCGTCATCCCGCTCGTGCTCCACGTGCGCTCCGAGCAGGGGTTGACGTGGGCCGAGGTCCTGACCGCGCTGGCCAGGAGCGCCCTCTTCGTCGTCCTCGTCTCCGCCTACTGGCTCGTCCCCGGGGCCGCGGCGAGCGACACCGGCTCGCAGATCGTCCAGGGCTCGGAGTCCCTCGACGGCATCGCTCGGGTCAGCTCCTTCGTCGAGGTCCTGCGCGGGCTCGGTCTGTGGTCCTACTACGGCTCCTCCGACGCCGGCCCGTGGATCCCGCAGTACGCGATGTACCTGACGAGCGCCGTGATCGTCCTGCTGACGATGCTCTGGCCTGCTGCCGCGCTCGCCTCCCTGCGGGTCGTCCCGGCCCGGCTGGCCCGCTTCAGCGCCCTGGGCACCGCGATCGTCGCCGTGATCATGGTCGGCCTCTACCCGGGCGGCAACGGCAGCTCGGCCTTCAGCATCGTCCTGCGGTGGCTCTTCGAGCACCTGACGCCCCTCGTCGCCTTCCGCACGACCAACAAGGTCGGGGCCGGCCTCGCCCTCGTCTTCGCGCTCGTCATCGGTCTCGGTCTCGTCCGGCTGCTCCCACGGGTGCTGCGGCGCAACGGCGGTGTCCCGCTCGTGGCCACCCTCGCCACCGGCGTCGTCGTCGCGCTGGTCGCCCCCGCGGTCACGGGCAACCTCTACGTCTCGCCGCTGGACGTCCCCGACTACTGGAAGAGGGCCGCGGCCGCGGCCGACGAGGGGGACGCCAACGGCCGGGTGCTGCTCCTGCCCGGCCAGACGCGCTCCTCCTACCGCTGGAGCCTCGAGCGGCCGGACGACCTGCCCAACTCGCTCATGCAGCGCGATGCCGTCATCCCGGAGACGATCCCCAACACCTCCGCGACCGGTGGCAACTTCCTCGCGGCCCTCGACGCCACCCTGCAGCAGGGCACCGCGGGCAGCCACGAGGTCTCCCCCTTCGCCCGCTACCTCGGGGCCGACCGTGTGCTGCTGCGCCACGACGTCAACTGGGAGGACACCGGGGGTGCCCGCCCCGGCGAGACGGCTCGTGCGCTCGGCGGCGACCCCGGCCTGCGGGGGCTGGCCAACTTCGGCGCCCCGGGTCAGAACATGTTCACCTACGCGGTGCCGCCGGTCTCCCAGGACGAGGCCGTGCTCTCGCCCCTGCAGCTCTACGGCGTCCGGGGGCACCGTGGCGTCGTGCGTGCCACGCCCACCCCCGGCACGGTCGTCGTCGCCGGCGATGCCTGGGCGATCCCACCACTGGCCGAGCAGGGCCTCCTCGACGACACGCCCGCGCTCCGGTACGCGCACGACGTCACCGACGAGCAGCTGCGCGAGGTCCTGCGCGACGGCGGGCGGATGGTGCTCACCGACACCAACCAGCGTCGCGCCGCGATCACCAACCGCCTCACGGCCAACCAGGGCGCCGTCCTCGCCGCCGACGAGACCCCTGCGCTCACCCGCGCGCTCGGCGACGCCCAGGACCAGAGCACCCTCGTGCGTGACGGGGTGCGCGCCACCGCGACGAGCTCCGGCGGGGCCTTCTTCGACCTGCCGCACGGCGTCGCGGAGCACGCCATCGACGGCGACCGGCGGACGTCGTGGCTCTTCGGTGACTTCCAGCGGGCGAAGGGGGAGTCGATCACCCTGCGTCTGCCCCGGGAGCGCCAGCTGGGCCGGGTCCGCATCGACACGACAGCGCTCGGCGGCGTCGAGATCGACAGCCTGCGCGTGGACGCGGGTGAGTCCACCCGCACCGCGAAGGTCGAGGAGGACGGCACGGCCGAGGTCCAGCTCGGCGGCATCACGACCGACCGGGTGAGGATCACCGTCGCCGGGCTGCGGGGGGAGGGCTTCAGCCTCGTGGGCCTGTCCGAGGTCGACCTCGGTGCCGAGGGCCTGGTCGCCGAGCGGACCGTGCGGACGCCGGACACCCTGTCCCGTCTCTACTCCGGCCTCGACGCCCGTGAGCGCTCCGAGTTCGGGCAGACGCCTCTCGACGTGAGCTTCACCCGCGTGGTCAACACCGATGCGCCGACCGACGACTCGGAGCAGGGGTTGCGACGCGACTTCACCCTGCCCGACGACCGCGAGGTCCGGATGGAGGCGCGGGTGCGCGCCACCGGCGACCTCGAGCACCTCGCCGACGAGCTCTCCGGCGCGGCCGACACCTACCGGATGCGTTCCAACCGCACCTACTTCGACGCCCTCGACGTGCGCGCCTCCAAGGCCGCCGACGGCGACCCGCGGACCGCGTGGGTCCCCGGCGGCGACCTGGCCGACGCGTGGTGGGAGGTCACCGGACCGCAGCGCGACCTCGACAGGGTGGCGATCACCCAGGCCCCGGGCCCCGACGACGAGGGCGACACCATGTGGGCCACGCGTGCCCGGGTGCTCGTCGACGGCGAGGAGGTCGCCGACGCCCGGATCGGGCGTGGGAGCACCACCACGATCACGCTCCCCCCGAGGACGAGCGGCCGCACCCTGCGGGTGGCCGTCGACGAGGTCGACGACTCGGACGGCAACCGGCCGCCCCGGTTCACGAGCATCGACACCGGGGTCGAGCTCGAGCAGGGCGAGCAGAGCCGCCCGTGCATCCCCGTCGCGACCATCGACGGCGACCCGGTCCGCATGCGCCCGAGCGACCCCGAGGCGATCGCCGGCCGCGACGGGCCCGCCACGACCTGGCAGGGGTGCGCCGCACAGTCGATCACCTGGGGGGAGCACCGGCTCCGTCCGGTCGACGACATCCAGCTCGACGGGCTCACCCTGCGCGACCGGCAGGGGACCAAGCCGACCGAGACCGTCCCACCGCCCGTCGTCGAGGTCGACCGCACGACGCTCTCCGCGTCCATGACCGTCTCCGTCGGCGCCGCCCGCACGCCGTACTTCCTCACCATCGGCGAGGGGCACGACCCGCGCTGGCGCGCGACGCTCGAGGACGGCACCGACCTCGGCCCGCCCGTCGTCGTCGACGGCTACGCCGCCGGGTGGTACGTCGACGACCTCGCGGCCCACGAGGTGAGCATCGGCTACGGTCCGCAGCGCCGCGCGGACGTCGCGCTGCTCGTGAGCGGGCTCAGCCTGCTCGTCGCGCTCGTGCTCCTCCTGACCCCGCTGGTGCGGCGGCGCGTCGCCGCGGTGCGCACCGAGCGGGAGACCGAGTGGCCCGAGGAGCCGCTCGTCGACCCAGCTGCAGCCGAGACCGCTGCCCCGGCCGAGCAGGCCGCCGTGCCCGAGCCGGTCGTCGCACGCGACCCGCTCCCCTTCGTCGGCCTCGGCCGTGTCCTCGCCGACCGCTCCGGCCGCTCGCGGGTCCTCGTCGAGGTGGGCATCGTCCTCGGCGCCTTCGTCCTCACGGGCATCGGTGGATCCCTCGGGGCGCTGGCTGCGATGCTGCTCGTGCGGCGCCAGGGGCCCCGACCCGGTCGCCTCATCGCGGCGGGCGCGGCGCTGGTCGTCCTCTCGGCGGCCGCCTACCTCGTCCAGGCCGGTCTCGTCGAGGGCACCCTCGGCTCCGTGGACGCCGACACCATCAAGGCCTCCCTCGTCCCGCACCACCTGGCCGGGGCCGGCGTGGTCCTCGCCGTCCTCGGTACCTTCATGCGACCCGACCCTCCCAAGGAGAGCACCACGTGAGCGCGCCCGACCAGCACCCGATCCCGGGGTCGGTGACCGTCGTGGTCCCGACCCGCGACAACATCCGGACCATCGAGGCCTGCCTGCGCTCGGTGACCGAGCAGACGCACCGGCCCCTCGAACTCGTCGTCGTGGACAACCACAGCACCGACGGGACCCGGGAGGTCGCCGAGCGCTACGCCGACCGGGTCATCACCGCCGGCCCCGAGCGCTCCGCCCAGCGCAACACCGGCATCGAGGCCGCGAGCTCCGAGTGGGTCCTCTGGCTCGACAGCGACATGGTGCTGCCGCGACGCACCGTCGCGATGGCGCTCGAGACCGCCTGCGCGACCGGCGCGAGCGGCATCGCCCTGCCGGAGCGGACGATCGGCGAGGGCTTCTGGACCGCCTGCCGCGCCCTCGAGCGCGAGTGCTACCTCGACGACCCGTGGCTGCACAACCCGCGCCTCGTCCGTCGTGAGTACCTGCTCGGGGAGGGCGCCTTCCACACGGACATGTCCGGCCCGGAGGACGCCGACCTGCGGCTGAAGATGCGCGCCTCGGGCGCCGGCATCGAGCTCGCACCGATCATCATCGACCACGACGAGGGCCGCCTCACCGTCCGCGAGGTCCTCAGCAAGCGGTACTACTACGGCCGGAGCATCCCGGCCTTCGCGCAGGAGCACGAGGGTGCCGTCGGTGCCCAGGGCCGGGCCGTGCTGCGCTCCTACGCCCGCAACCACCGTCGGCTCCTCAGGGACCCGGCGCACGCGGCCGGCATGGTGCTCCTGCGCGCGCTGGAGGCGGGCGGCTACGCGCTCGGGGCACGACGCGGCCGCAAGGACCGGGCAGCGACGTGAGCGACGCCCTTCGTCGGATGCTCTGGGTGTCGCTGCCGGACCAGCGACCCCGCCGCGAGCTGTACTGGATGTCCCGGATGCCGGGCACCCACGTGCGCGCGATGGCTCAGCAGGAGCCGGTCGGCGGGATCGACTGGATCCCGAGCACCTACGTGCGGCCGATCAAGCGGTTCGTCGAGGCCGGCGCCCTCGCCCGGGTGCGCGGGCTGCGGGAGCAGGACCCCTCCGAGTACGACTGGGTGGCCTCGCTCGAGCTGTGCTCGCTCGTCACCGGCCAGGCCTCGGGCTGGCGGCGTCGGGCGCGGTCCGCCGGCGCCACCCGTCCGCTCCAGGCGGTCATCACGTGGGAGAACCTGCCCGACCAGCCTCTGTACAAGGTCCCGCCGTACCGTCAGGCGCTGAACTCCTGCCGGGACGCCGACCTGCTGCTGTGCATGGTCGACGCCGCCCGCGACCACCTCCTGGCCAACGACTTCGACGACGAGCTCATCCGCGTCGTCAAGCCCGGCGTCGACATCGGGCTCTTCCACCCCGCCGCCGAGCCGGTGGCCGAGCCGGTCGTGGTCTTCGCCTCGCCCCTCGCCGCCAACAAGGGGATCGACCGCATCCTCGACGCCATGGCGCTCGTGCGCCGACGGGTGCCCGAGGCACGGCTCAAGGTCGCCGGACGCGGTCCGCTCGAGCACCTCGTGCGGACCGCCGCCGACGACCCGCGCACGGGCGTCGAGCTCGTGGGCTCCCTCGACACCGCCGGCGTCGCCGATCTCATGCGCTCCGCCGCGGTCTTCGCCACCGCACCGCGACCGACGTGGAAGTGGACCGAGCAGCTGGGCCTGGCCTACCTGGAGGCCCTGGCCTGCGGCCTGCCGGTGGTCACCACGCGGTGCGGCACCAACGACGAGGCCGTCCAGCCGCCCAACCTGCTCGTCGACGACGACGTCGAGGCCCTCGCGGACGCCCTCGTCGGGTTCCTCGAGGACCCCGACCGGCGTGCCGAGGTGGGGCGCGCCAACCGCGCCCACGTCGTGACGCACCACGACCTCACGGCGCAGTGCGTCGCCATGGGCGACGCCTTCGCCGAGATCGAAGCGCTCCACCGGTCGCGATGAGGACGAAGGGGGTGACCCGCCCCGGCGTCCTGGGCGCGGTGGTCGGGGCACTCGTCGGCGTCGTCGTCCTCGGTCCTGCGCTCGCCCCCGGGTACACGCTGCACTACGACCTCGTCTTCGTCCCCGACCTGCCGCTGTCGGCCCGCACGCTGGGCACGGACGGGAGCGTGCCGCGTGCCGTCCCCAACGACCTCGTCGTCGCGCTGCTCGGCACGGTGCTGCCCGGGTGGCTCGTGCAGAAGCTCGTCCTCCTCGGGTGCTTCGTGCTCGGGGGAGCCGGAGCCGGACGGCTGGCCCGCACCGCGCCCGGCGCCGTCGCGACCGCGATGCTGTGGTCGTGGAACCCGTGGGTCGGCGAGCGCCTCGGCATCGGCCACTGGGGCTACCTCCTCGGTTTCGCCCTCCTGCCGTGGGTCCTCGTCGCGGCCACCAGGGTGCGCACCTCGCGTGGCCTCGCGCTCCTCGCCGCGACCCTCACGGCGGCGGCCCTCGGCGGGTCGACGCCCGGCGTGCTCGCCACCCTGGTCGCCGCGGTGACCGTGCTCTCCCTCGACGGGAGCATCCGCCTCCGGTCACGGGACCTCGCGCTCGTGGCCGGGATCTCGCTGCTCGCCAACGCCGCCTGGTGGTGGCCCTTCCTCCGCGCGTCCTCGCACGCAGCCGACGCGGGAGGCGCCGCGGCGTTCGCGGCCGGGGCGGACACCCCCTTCGGCGTGCTGGGCTCGTTGCTGCTCGGTGGGGGGCTGTGGAACGACCGCACGTGGTTCGTCGAGCGCACGACGTGGCCGGTGGCCCTCGGCGCGCTGCTCGCGGTCCTGCTCGTCCTCGCGCTCGCGCTGCGCAGCCCCGCCTGGTGGCGCGCGCCGGTGACCCGGGCCGCCACGGCCAGCGGCGTGCTCGGGCTGCTCCTCGCGGGCCTCGCGGCCCTGCCGGGCGGGCGAACCCTGCTCGAAGCCGTCGTCACGACCGTCCCCGGCGGCGGTCTGCTGCGCGACGGGCAGAAGTTCGTCGCGCTGTGGGTCCTGCTCCTCGCGGTGGCCACGGCCGTCGTCGTCGACCGACTCGTCGAGCGCGACCTGCCGCGGGTCCTCGTGGCCGTGGCCGTGCTGTGGCCGGTCGCCACCCTGCCCACCCTCGCCGCGGGGCACGCGGGTGCCTGGGGGAGCGTCGACTACCCCGACGACGTGCTCGCCGTCGCGCGCGAGGTGGGCCGCAGCGGTGAGCCGGCAGCCGTCTTCCCGTGGTCGACCTACCGCCGCTACGCGTGGGACGGGGACCGCGTCGTCCTGGACCCGTGGAACAGGCTGCTCCCGCAGCAGGTCGTCTCCGACGACCGGCTGCCGCTACGTGATGGCACGGTGGCCGGAGAGGACCCCGCGTCGGCGCGGGTCGCGGAGGCGCTCGCGTCGGGAGGGGACGTCCCCGGGGTGCTCAGGTCGCTCGGGGTCCGCTGGGTGGTCGTGCAGACCGACCAGCCCGCCCCGGAGGGCACCGTGCCGGCCCTCGACGGGCTCGCGACGCGCACGGTCGGCGACCTGCGGGTCGTCGACCTCGGACGCCCTGACCCCGTCTCGGACGACGCGGACGCACTGCGCGGGCTCGGCCTCGCCGGGACCGCGGCGGCGCTCATCGGGTCCGTCGGCGGGCTCTGGCGCACGCGCCGGGGTGGGACCGGGGACACGTCCGCACGACTCGCCGCGAAGTGACCGGCCGGTATAGGATGGCCGGAACGACATCCGTTGACGGAGGACACCTGTGAACAACGACGGCTCCAAGAAGCTGGCCTACAACGTCGTCGGCACCGTGCTCGGCGCGGCGATGGCGGCGCTGCTGATCTTCGGCATCGTGCAGTACGAGGGCAACAAGTCCGTCCCTCAGGAGAACCAGCAGATCATCAACTACAACAGCTGATCTGCCCCAGACCCCACGAAGGGGGCGTCCGCTCGCTCGAGCGGACGCCCCCTTCGTCATGGCCGGGCAGGGCCGTCGATCAGGACGCGACGGCCTGCAAGTCCGGCGCGTGGTCCTCCACGGGGCGGGTGGCGATGAGCGCGTCGAGGTCGATGACGTCGTCGCGGTAGCGCTCGCGCAGACCCAGGACGGACTCGATGACCGACTCGAGGCGCCGTCCGGCGCGGCCCCAGTCGAAGGAGCTCGCGTACAGGCGCGCGGTCCGGCCGAGGTCGCGACGCATCACGGCGTCGTCGACGAGCCGGATGACGTGGTCCTCGAACTCCCCGACCGAGTCGGCGAGCAGGCCGGTGCGGCCGTGGACGATCGACTCGCTCGGGCCGCCGGCGAAGCCGTAGGCGACGGCAGGGGTGCCGTGCAGGCCGGCCTCGACGATCGTCAGGCCCCAGCCCTCCTTGTGCGAGGGCATGACGACGACCCAGGCGCGGGCGAGCAGCTCGTGCTTGCGCTCCTCGGGGACGAATCCGTGGAGGTGGACGCGGTCGGCGACGCCCCGCGCCCGGGCGTGCTCGGCGATCGAGTCCTCCCAGTAGCCGCCCCCGACGACGTGCAGCTCGAGGTCGGGGTGGGACATGGCCCGGGAGGCGAGGATGTCGACGGCCTGCTCGACGTGCTTGTGCGGCACGAGGCGGCCGAGGAAGAGCATCGTCGGGGCCTGCGTCCGCTCGAGCCGGGCGAACCGGTCGAGGTCGGCGGGCCGGTCGTTGCCGGAGTAGACGAGGTCGACGCGGCCGGGGTCGACGCCGAGCTCCTCGAGCTCGGTGCGGGTCGACTTCGACACGGTGACGTAGCGGCTGCGGCGGTAGACCCAGGGGGCGACGCGGGACTCCAGGAGCCACCCGAGCCGGGCGACCTTGCGACCGAAGACGGCGGTCCACTGCTCGCGGTGCACGTGGTGGACGATGTTGACGACGGGCACCTGCGTCACGAGGGGCGACCAGAAGGGCACGCCGTTCTGCACGTCGAGGACGACGTCGTAGTCGTGGCCGTGGCGCAGCAGGTGCCACATGCCGTGGAGGTAGACGCTGAACTTGGAGCCGCGACGGATGACGTCGACGTCCCCGTGCCGGGTGCGCGGGGCGGAGCCGGGGAAGGTGGCGGTGAAGATCGTCACCTCGTGGCCCTGCTGGGTGAGCACCTCGGAGGTCCGCTCGGTGAAGGTCTCTGCGCCGCCCGCCTCGGGGTTCTCGCGGTCGCGCCAGGACAGGTAGAGCACCCTCAGCCGCCGCTTCGGGGTCGTCGTGCTCCAGGTCATTCGTCTCTCCTTGTCGCGCTGCCAGGGGTGCAACGCCGACGGTTAGGCTAGCGCCGTGAGTTACCCAAGGGTAGGTGAAGCCGCGGATCCGCGCTGCGAGGTGTGCGACGGCCCGGTCCGCGGGCAGGCCGTGCGCGGGGGCTGCGTGCTCGAGCGGTGCGAGCGCTGCGGGCACCTGGTGCGGGACCTCGACCGCTGCCCGGCGAACCACCGTGACCTCGCGTACGGCGGCGAGCCGACGCTCGACCGCATCCGCCTCGACCTCACCTACCGCGAGCTCGTCCGTGACGGTGTCCCGGAGCGGGTCCTCGAGGTCGGGTTCGGCGCGGGGACGATGCTGCGCCGTTTCCTCGACGACGGCGCGCAGGTGGCCGGGGTCGACCCCGACCAGCTGCAGGTCGGCGTCGACGAGGTCGTGCGCGCGAAGGGGGACCTGCGCACCGGTGGCATCGAGGAGGCCACGGACCTGCCGGGGGAGCAGGACCTCGTGTACGGCATCCACGTCCTCGAGCACGTCGTCGACCCGCACGCCGCGCTCCGCTCCTCCTTCGACCTGCTGCGGCCGGGTGGTCGCGCGAGCTTCCTCACGCCGGCGGGGGACAGCACCGGCCTCACCCGGTACGGCGCCGCCTGGTGGATGCTCGAGGACCCGACGCACATCCGCTTCTTCACCGCAGACTCCCTGGCGCGGGCCGCGCGGACAGCCGGCTTCGTCGACGTCGAGGTGCGGCGGCTGCTCCTCGACAGCCTGAGCGTCGACGCCGCGAGCCTGGCCCGGGCGGTCCGTCCGGGCGAGCGGCCGCAGGGGGTCCTCGGCTCGCGACCGGTGCTCGCCGCGGCCGTGGCCAGCCTCCCCTTCGTCCTGGCCCAGCGCCTCGTCTCCCCGCGCAGCCGCCCCACCCTGCAGCTGCTCGCGCGTCGTCCATGATGGGTGTCGTGCCGATGACCTCCCAGCCCATGCGTCGCGGGGTGCGCCGGTCGGTGCGCCTCTTCTCGGCCTTCCTCGTCGAGCAGACCGAGCCGGAGCGCTTCTACTCGGAGCTGGCGCGCGACTCCATCGGGCTGGTGCGCGAGCACACCCCCCTCGACGGCCGGACCGTCCTCGACGTGGGCGCCGGCCCGAGCGAGTTCGCCCGCGCCTTCCGCGCGGAGGGCGCGCGCTACGTGCCGCTCGACCACGACCCGGCGGTCCCCTCGGTGCGGGACGGCGGGGTCGTCGGCGACGCCCTGCGGCTGCCGCTCGCGGACGGGAGCGTCGACGTCGTCTTCTCGAGCAACATGTGGGAGCACGTGCCCGACCCCGAGGCCGTCGCCGACGAGATGCTCCGCGTCACCCGGCCGGGCGGGATCGTCCTCCTCTCGTACACCAACTGGCTCTCGCCGTGGGGCGGGCACGAGACCTCACCGTGGCACTGGCTCGGCGGCGACCGCGCGGTCCGTCGGTACGAGCGTCGCCACGGCCACCCGCCGAAGAACCGCGTCGGCGAGACCCTGCACCGCGTGAGCGTGCGCCAGGGCCTGGAGTGGGCGCGCCGGGCCGACGCGGACGTCCTCGTCGCCCGGCCCCGATACCTGCCGGACGCGGCGCGGGCCGTGCTGCGCGTCCCCGGCCTGCGCGAGGTCGTGACGTGGAACCTCCTGCTCGTCCTGCGTCGCCGATGACGGCTGACGGCCGGGTCGACGTCCTGCGCGAGCGCCTCCAGCGCCTCGCCGCGACCCTGCTCGTCGCGGTCATCCCCTGGCTCATCGCGCCGGGCACGATCCAGCCGGACACCAAGACCGACCTCGTCCTGTCACCGGCGCGCTACCTCGGCCGGGCGCTGTGGGCGTGGAACGACCACACCGGCATCGGCGAGCTGCAGAACCAGGCCTACGGCTACCTCTGGCCGATGGGGACCTTCTTCCTCGTGGGCGACGCGGTGGGCGCGCCGGCCTGGGCGGTCCAGCGGCTGTGGTGGACGCTCCTGCTCGTCGTGGCCTTCGTCGGCGCCGAGCGCCTGGCCCGACGGGTCGCCGGCCTGGCGCCGGTCCCGGCGCTGCTCGTCGGCGGGGTCTTCGCCCTGTCGCCGCGGGTGCTCACCGTGCTCTCGGAGATCTCCGTCGAGGTGTGGCCGCAGGCGCTCGCCCCCTGGCTCGTCCTCGTCGCCGCGCGCGCCGTCGCCCCCGGCGCGCTCGCCGCGGACCGGCGGCGCACGGCGGTGCTCACCGGACTCCTCACCGCATGCCTGGGTGGGGTCAACGCGACCGTCTCGCTCGTGGCCCTCGTCCCCGCGGCCGCCTGGCTGCTCCTCGCGCCGGCGGGCCGGCACCGTTGGCGGGCCCTCGCGTGGTGGCTCCTCGGTGCGGTCGCCGGGGCGGCCTGGTGGCTGGGTCCGCTGCTCGTCCTCGGCCGCTACTCCTACCCCTTCCTCGACCACATCGAGCTGGCGTCGACGACGACGGCGGTCGCGTCCGTCACCAACGTGCTGCGGGGCGCCAACCACTGGATCGCCTACATCCTCACCGGCAGCGACCAGCCGACGTGGCAGAGCGGGTGGGTCCTCGCCCAGTCCTTCTCGGCGATCCTCGCGACGACCCTGCTCGCCGGGCTCGGCCTCGCCGGTCTCGTGCGTACCCGGGACCGGGGCGAAGGGGGCGACCCGCCCCCTTCGTCCGGGCGGCCCGCGGCGCAGCTGACGCGCTGGGCGCTCGTCCTGGTGCTGCTCGGCGTGCTCGCGATGACGGTCGGGCGCTCCGGCTCGGCCTCCGGGCCGCTCGCGTCCGTCGTGCAGGACCTGCTCGACGGGCCGCTCGCCCCCTTCCGCAACGTCCACAAGGCCGACCTGCTCATCCGGCTGCCGGTCGCCCTCGGCGTGGGCCTGCTCGCCCACTGGGCCACCCGCTTGGAGGGCGGCGCCGGTCCCGTGGTGCGGCAGGGCGTCGTCGTCGCGACCGTGCTCGCCCTCGTCGGCTCGCTCGCGCCGCTGTGGGTCGGTCGCGTCGGTGATGCCTGGGCACCGGAGGACCTGCCGGGGACGTGGACCGAGGCGGCCCGGGAGGTCGACGAGCTCGCGTCCCGCGACGGCGGGACGACGCTGGTGCTCCCCGGGGCGCGCACCGCGGACTTCACGTGGGGACGCGTCACCGACGAGCCCCTCGGGGCGCTCGCGGCCTCACCGGTGCTCACCCGGGCCGCCGCGCCGCTCGGGCACCCGGGTGCCACGAGGATCCTCGACCACCTCGACGAGATGACCGCGACGGGGCGCAGCCGGCCGGAGATCGTCCCCGGGCTGCGGCGGCTCGGCGTCTCCCGCGTCGTCGTCCGCGGCGGCCTGCAGCAGGCCGTCGGCGCGATGGACCCCCGGCGGGTGGCGGACACCCTGCAGGCCACCCCCGGCATCACCCGGGTCTGGGCCGAGGGCGACGGCCAGGACCGGGTGAGCATCTGGCGGCTGGACGTCCCGGCCGAGCCCATGGTCCTCGTGCCCCGGGACGGGGTGGTCCCTGTCGCCGCCGCGCCCGAGGGCTGGTTCGCGCTGCTCGCCTCGGGACTGGTCGACCCCGACGCCCTCACCACGGCCGCCCGCGGCGAGGACGCCGACGTGCGCACCGACACGCTGCGGTGGCAGGCGCGCAACTCCGGACGACCGCCGTCGGACAGCCGCAGCCCCACCCTGCCCGCCACCAACCTCTGGCCCGAGATCGTCGGCACCAAGGACCTGGACCCGGGCGGCTCGGCGGTCGCCCGCACCACCCGGTTCTGGCGCGGGCTCTCCGGGCTCGCCGTGAGCTCGACCGCTGCCGACCCCTTCGCCCGAGACCCCGGGGGCGCGGGGACCGGCCCGGCGGCCATGGTCGACGGCGACCCCACGACCGCCTGGGTGAGCGGCGACGGGCTGGGCCGGCAGTCCTTCACGCTGCGCCTCCCCGACACCCACCGGCCGACGGCCGTGCTCGTCCACGAGGCGTGGGGCGGCACCCTCGCCCCGCTGTCGGGCGTCCGCGTCGCCGGCAGCGACGGCGAGCTGCTCGAGGGGACCAAGACCTGGCGCGTCCCCCTCGACGGTCGCGGACGCACCGAGGTCACCGTCGACCTCGAGCGTGCGGGCGGGGACCCGACGCGCCGCGGGGCGCCGGTCGGCGTGCGCGAGGTGCAGCTCGAGGACGGCCCCCGTCTCGGGACGGGGCTGGCCCTGCCGCCGGGCCGGGGCCCGGCCCTGCTGACGCGCGACCCGCGCGGCGGCGTCGACGTCGGGGCGGGCGAGGACCCCGGCGACCTCGTCCGTCGGGTGGGCCACCTGCCGACGACCCGGGTGGAGGCGTCCGTGCGGGTGCGCCCGGGGGAGGCCGCGCAGGACCTCGTGACCGCACCGTGGAGCCTCACCGGCAGCACCGCACCCGACACCGACCCCGCCGCGTCCGGGCTGGCCGACTGGCCGGTCGCCGCCCTCGACGGCGACCCCACGACACGGTGGCGGCCCGCGGTCGGTGCCGCGCGGCCCACGCTGCGGATCGACCTCGGCCGGGAGCGGCGGGTCGGCACCATCAGGCTCGACCGGTCCGTGGGCTCGGTGACCGTCGCGACCGACACGCAGCGCCACGTGCTGCCCGCGGGCACCGAGCTGCGCATCCCGGCGCAGGAGACACGCCAGGTCTCCCTCGTCTTCACCCGGCCCCCCGGCCGCGCCGCATGGTCCGGGCCGGAGGTCACCCTGCCCGAGGCGGGCGCCCCGCCCACGACCGTGACGCTGGGCTGCAGCGCCGCAGGTGCCGTCGGCCGGGACGAGGGCCGCATCGGTCTGTCCCTCACCGCACCGCGCGCCGACCTCGTCGGCGGCCGACCGGTCGCCGCGACGGCCTGCGGCGAGCTGCCCGCCGGTGGCGGCACGGTGACGGCGGCCGGCGTCCCGGGTCTGGTCCCCGAGTCGGTCGCCCTCGTGCCCGTCGGCTGGGTGCGGTCCGAGGTGGCGCCGACCCGCACGGTGACGACGCAGCGCGAGCACACCGGCCGGTGGCTCGCGGACGTCGGGGCCGGTGGGCCCTCGGTCCTGGCCCTGTCGCAGGGGGCCAACGCGGGCTGGCGGGCCGTCGACG
Source organism: Janibacter terrae (assembly GCF_039636765.1). NCBI lineage: Bacteria > Bacillati > Actinomycetota > Actinomycetes > Micrococcales > Intrasporangiaceae > Janibacter > Janibacter terrae. The sequence goes on along the minus strand of NZ_CP144167.1, from coordinate 2,352,740 downwards.
AGGAGGGCGTGCGGCTCGAGCCGGTCACCGTGGACGGGTGGCGCCAGGGGTTCGTGGTGCCCGGGGGAGCGAGCGAGCGGATCACGATCGACTTCGTGCCCAACGGGCAGCACCGGCTCGCCCTGCTCGTCGGGGCCGTCCTCGCGGGGCTCCTGCTCCTGTGGGGGCTCGTCGAGCTGGTCCGGGCGCGCCGTCCTGCGCGCTCGTCGGCCGTCGACGACCGGGTCGTGGAGCCGGCCGGCCCTGAGCCGACGGACGTCCCCGCCGGGGGAGTGGCCCCCTTCGTCGTGGGCGTCCTGCTCGCGGCACTCGTCGGCCTGCTCGTCGCGGGCTGGGCCGGGCTGCTCGCGGGTGCGGTGGGCGCGCTCGTGCCGGTGCGGCGGCGGGCGGCCGCGGTCGTGCTCGTCCTCGGGGCAGCGGGGGTCGCGCTGGCGGTGCTCGGGGTCGCCGAGCGCCAGTCGGCCGGCGCGATGGTCTCCCAGGTGCTCGGCGCGCTCAGCCTCGGGGTGCTGGCAGCGGCTCTGGTGCGTCCGCGGGCCGACGGTGGGCCAGTGCCAGCACCGGACGCTCCAGCAGCATCCACGACAGGTGCGCCAGACCCACGCTGACGAGCGTCACGAGGGCGAGCGTCAGCGCGAAGGGCGCAGCGAAGAGCCGCAGGTCGAGGGCCGCGAAGGCGACCTGCAGCACGAGCACGTGCCACAGGAAGACCCCGTACGAGATGTCGCCGAGCCACCGCAGGGCGCCGGCGACGGGGGAGTCGGCGAGGGTCGAGGACAGGCCGCGCGTCGTCGCCGCGAGGAGCAGGCACCCCGCGACGAGCCCGTAGAGCACCTCGGCGGCGAGCGCCTCCGGTGGCGACGAGGCCTCGATGCCGCGCGGGCCGGCGACCGGGGTCGAGGCGAGCAGCCACAGGACGGCGGCGAGGACGACGAGGGTCCCCGGGCTCGTGCGCAGGACCTCGAGCCACGGACGGTCGGCCGGCAGGGCGTCCACCCGCTCCGCCTCGACGAGCACGCGCACGGCCACGCCGAGCGCGAACCACGCAGCGTGCCCGGCCGCGCTCGTGGCGAGCACCCCGCCCGGGGTCCCCTCGAGCAGCGCCGCGAAGGTCTGGGTGCCGAGCCCGAGCACCCCGACGAGGAGGCAGAGCCACAGCAGGCGACGGGTCGCGGCGGTGGGGGAGGCGCCGCGCACGAGCGGGGCGAGGAGCCACGCGACGAGCGGCAGGAGCAGGTAGAAGGTCACCTCGGTCGTGAGGCTCCACGTCTGGGTGAAGGACTGGAAGGTGCGCCCCGTCCAGCCCTGGCCGATGACGAGGTGGACGAGCACGGTCGGCACGTCGAGCACGCTCGCCGCGGCACCGCCGAGGCGAGCGGCGACGGCGACGACCGCCGCGAGCGCGAGAAGGTAGGCGGGCAGGATGCGTGCCGCACGCCGCACGAGGTAGCGCCTGGTCGACCAGTCCGCGGTGCCACCGAGGGCACGACGCACGAAGGGGGAGGACAGCAGGAAGGCGGACAGGGCGAAGAAGATCGCGACGCCGAGCTCGCCCCGGACCGCGAGCCCGCCCACGACCCCGGAGGCGCCGGCCCCGGTCCAGAAGGCCACGTGCGAGAGCAGGACGAGCCAGGCCGCCACTGCACGCAGCAGGTCGAGCCCGAGCATGCGACCCGCCACATCCGCCACCCGTCCTACCTGCGGGTCACTTACCATTCCGTCATCATCGCTCACCGTCGTATCGAGAGGCCACCCATGACGTCGCGTCCGGTCCTGCGTGCCCGCGCGCCCCTGCGGGTCAGCTTCGCCGGCGGTGGCACGGACGTCGCCCCCTTCCCGCAGCGCGAGGGCGGCGCGGTGCTCAGCGCGACCATCGGCAGCTACGCCTGGGCCACCCTGCGGCCGCGCACGGACGGTCACATCACCGTCGAGTCCCACGACTACGGGACCTCGATCGGCTACGACGTCGGCACCCCCTTCGTCCTCGACGGGGAGCTCGACCTGCCCAGGGCGGCGATCGCGCAGATCATGACCCTCGACGGGGCGATCCGGTCCGAGGGCTTCGACCTCTTCCTGCACACCAACGCGCCGCCCGGCTCCGGGCTCGGCAGCTCGAGCGCCGTCATGGTCGCGGTCATCGACCTGGTGGCCCGGCACTGCGGGCTCGACCTCGGCCCGCACGAGATCGCCCGGCTGGCCTACCGGCTCGAGCGGGACGACCTGCACATCCCCGGCGGCTACCAGGACCAGTACGCGGCCGCCTTCGGCGGGTTCAACTACATGGAGTTCCGTCGCGACGGCGAGGTCGTCGTCAACCCCCTGCGGGTGCGCCCCGACACCGTGCACGAGCTCGAGCACAACATGCTGCTCGCCTACACCGGACGCACGCGGGTGAGCGACCACATCATCGAGGACCAGGTCTCCCGCTACGAGACGGGCAACGAGGAGGCAGTCGCCGGCCTGCGGGCGCAGCGCGACCTCGCCGACGCGATGCGCGTGGCCCTCCTGCGGGGGGACGTCGACGAGATCGGTCGGCTCCTCGGGATCGCCTGGCAGGAGAAGCAGCGGATGTCCTCGCGCATCTCGACGCCGCTCATCCAGGACGCGGTCGAGGCGGCCCTCGCGACGGGCGCCCTCGGTGGCAAGGTGACCGGCGCCGGCGGCGGCGGGCACCTGATCTTCATCTGCGAGTTCGAGCGGCGCCACCTCGTGGCCGACGAGCTCATCCGACTCGGCCTCACCGTCTCCGAGTTCACCTTCACCAAGCACGGCGTGACGACCTGGAAGGGCCAGCCATGACATCGACCGAGGAGCGGCACGCCCTCGTGACGCAGCAGCTGGACGCGGGCATCGCCGCCTGGGCCCGGCTCGCCGAGCAGGTGGCCGAGCCGCTGCTGCGCTCCGCGGCGGACGCCGCGGGCCGGGCGGTCCTGGACGCCCTGCTCGCCGGGCGGACCCTGCTCGTCGCCGGCAACGGCGGCTCGGCGGCGATCGCCAGCCACGTCGCCGCCGAGTTCCTCGGCAAGTGCGTCCGCGACCGGCACCCGCTCCCGGCGATCAGCCTCGCCGAGTCGCACTCGTCGCTCACCGCCATCGGCAACGACTACGGCTTCGACCAGGTCTTCCTCCGCGGTGTCCGGGCCTTCGGGCGACCCGGGGACGTCCTGCTCGCGATGTCGACGTCCGGCACGAGCCCCAACGTCGTCGCGGCGCTCGGCGAGGCCCGCGCGCGCGGGCTCACCACGATCCTCATGACGGGTGCGAAGGGAGCCGGCCAGGACCACCTCGCCGACCACCTGCTCGTCGTGCCCTCCGGGGAGACGCCGCGCATCCAGGAGGTCCACATGCTCTGGGCCCACGCCTGGTGCGAGGCCGTCGACCACGCCCTGCAGGACCACCCCTGACCGCGGCGCCCTGGTGGTTCGGCCCCGGGACGCTGACCGCGCCCGGCGAGGGGACCCCCTTCGACCTCGTCCTGCTCGACCGGGACGGGACGCTCAACGTCCGGGTGCCCGACGGCTACGTCACCCGGCCGGACGAGCTCCAGCTCCTGCCCGGGGCGTCCGAGGCGGTCGCGGCGCTCACGGCCGCGGGCTGCCGCACGGTCGTCGTCACCAACCAGCGGGGCATCGCCCGGGGCCTCATGGACCGGACGGACCTGCTGGCGGTCCACGCCCGCCTGCGGGAGCTGCTCGCGGCCGACGGTGGACGCATCGACGCGATCGCGGTGTGCCCCCACGAGCGGGGGGCCTGCCGCTGCCGCAAGCCGCTGGACGGTCTCCTCGTCGAGGCACTGCGCCGGGCACCGTGGGCGGACCCCGCCCGGTGCGTCGTGGTCGGGGACATGCCGAGCGACCTCGAGCCGGCCATCGGGCTCGGGATGCGGGCGGAGCGGGTCGGCCCTCCGGGACCCGACGCCGGGGCCGTCGTGGCCCGGATCCTCGCGACATGAGGGGCCTCGCGCAGGCCGCGGATCGGGCGAGTCCGAGGTCACGTCCCCTACGCTGTCGTCCAGCCGGGCGCGGTGTGCCGAATGGTGCTACCGTCCGGTAAGTTCTTCAGGGCCAAGGAGGCTTTTCGTGCGCAAGTTCTTGCTGCCGGCGATCATCATGGGCGTCGGCGCCTTCATCCTCACCATGGGGCTGCTCTTGCGGTTCTATGCCTACCCCAAGCTCGCGGTCGTCCCCCTGGACCAGAACACGACGCAGGTGGTGCAGGACCCCAACGCCTCCTTCTTCGACGCCGACAACGTCAAGCCGGGCTCGGGCGAGCTGACCACCACGAGCCGCATCATCGGTGACCCGGAGGCGTCCGAGCAGGCATCCGAGGACTCCGGCCGCGACCTGGCGATCTGGAACAGCGGCCAGGTGAGCGACAACAACGGCGACAACATGCCGATGGACGGATCCACCGAGGTCTACGTCTTCGACCGTCACACCGGTGAGGCCGTCAACTGCTGCGGCGAGGCCCGCGACGGCCAGGAGGTCAAGCGCGACGGTCTGCTGGTCAAGTTCCCCTTCGACACCAAGCCCGTCGACACCTACCGGTGGTGGGACAGCTCGGCCGGCCAGTCCTTCCCCGTGAAGTACGAGGGCGAGGAGGACCTGCAGGGCATGAACGTCTACCGGTTCACGATGGAGGTCCCGGAGACCAAGACCGGCACCCGTGAGCTGCCGGGCAGCCTCTTCCCGAAGGCGAAGGAGAACGGTGCCGTCGAGGCCGAGCGCTTCTACAGCAACAAGCGCACCTTCTGGGTCGACCCGGTGACGGGCGTCGTCCTCGACCGCCTGGAGCTGCAGAACCAGGAGTTCCGCTACGAGGGCGAGTCGCTCAAGGCGCTCGAGACCGAGTCGCGCTTCACCAAGGAGACCGTCGACAAGAACGTCGAGGAGTACAAGAGTGCCTCGAGCCTGCTCAAGATGGTCCACTCGACCCTGCCGCTGGTCCTCACGATCCTCGGTGTCCTGCTCCTGCTGACCGGTGTGCTGCTGTCGGTGCTCATCGGGCGACGCCACCACCTGGACGCGCAGCCGGCCTACGTGGACGACCGGCCGGACCCGGTCTTCGGCATGGCCGACCCCGACGCCCCGACGACGCGGCGCAGCGACCTGCACGGCGGCTGAGGCCGCGCTGCGCAGTGAGCCCGGTCCTCCGCCACCCCGGCGGGCGACCGGGCTCACGTTGTGGCGACGAAGATCGCGGTCCCGGGCAGGCGCTCGCCGCGCAGCGGCGACCAGCCGCCCCAGGTCTCGGTGTTGTCCGGTGGCCACTCGGGCTCGAGGAGCGCGCGCAGGAGGAGACCCGCCTCGACGAGCTCGGCGATGCGGTGCCCCAGCGTGCGGTGGTGCTCGACGTAGCTGGCCCGTCCGGCGGTGGTCTCGACGTACGGGGTCTCGTCGAAGTACGTCCCGGTCGCGGTCAGGCCGTCCGGTCCCGGCACATCGGGGAAGGCCCACCGGATCGGGTGCGAGGTGGAGAAGGCGAGCGTGCCGCCCGGTCGCAGCACGCGCGCGAGCTCGCGCATGAGCCCGGCGGAGTCCGCGACGAAGGGGGTGGCCCCGTACGCGGAGAAGACGATGTCGAAGCTCGCGTCGGCGAAGGGGAGCCGGCTCGCGTCCGCCTGGGCGAGGAGGGGAGCGGGGCCGTCGTGCCGGGCGTCGAGCAGGCGGGCGGTGGCCAGCATGCCGGCGGACAGGTCGGTGGAGACGACGTGCGCGCCCTGCGCGGCGCACCAGCGCGCCCCCTGGGCGGCGCCCCCGCCGAACTCGAGGACCCGCCGGCCGGCGAGCTGGTCGCGCGGTCCGAGGACGTGCAGGTCCTCCTCGGTCCAGCCCTCGGGGCCCCAGACCAGGTCGGCGTCACCGAGGAAGCCGCCGTGCTCGGCGAGGTAGTCCGTGGCCTCGCGGTCCCACCACCCACGGTTGGCGCGGACCGTCTCGCCCTGGTCGCTCTCGCGCCGGCTGACGGCGTCCGGGTGCTCGTCGGGGCCCTCGTCCATGGGGTGGACGCTAGCCGACGCAGGGGTTTTGCCCCCCTCGTGCCTGAGCACTACGATGGGAGGGCACTCTTGTGTGCCCAGATGTGTCCACCAGGACACCCGGGTGCAATGCCTGCACCGCACCCGTTCCATACGATCAACTGTCCACAATCGGAGTTCCTACTACATGACTGCCAGCACGGTCGACACGACCGCCCCTCAGATCGCCATCAACGACATCGGCTCTGAGGAAGATCTTCTCGCCGCCATCGACGCCACGATCAAGGACTTCAACGATGGCGACATCGTCGAGGGCCACATCGTCAAGGTCGACCGCGACGAGGTGCTTCTCGACATCGGCTACAAGACCGAGGGTGTCATCCCCTCGCGCGAGCTGTCCATCAAGCACGACGTCGACCCCTCGGAGATCGTCGCCGTCGGCGACCTCGTCGAGGCCCTCGTCCTCCAGAAGGAGGACAAGGAAGGCCGACTCATCCTGTCCAAGAAGCGCGCGCAGTACGAGCGCGCCTGGGGCACCATCGAGAAGATCAAGGAAGAGGACGGCGTCGTCACCGGCACCGTCATCGAGGTCGTCAAGGGTGGTCTCATCCTCGACATCGGCCTGCGCGGCTTCCTCCCCGCCTCCCTCGTGGAGATGCGTCGCGTCCGCGACCTCCAGCCGTACGTCGGCAAGGAGATCGAGGCCAAGATCATCGAGCTGGACAAGAACCGCAACAACGTGGTCCTGTCCCGCCGTGCCTGGCTCGAGCAGACCCAGTCCGAGGTCCGCACGACCTTCCTCAAGGAGCTCCAGAAGGGGCAGGTCCGCTCCGGCGTCGTCTCCTCGATCGTCAACTTCGGTGCCTTCGTGGACCTGGGTGGCGTCGACGGTCTCGTCCACGTCTCCGAGCTGTCCTGGAAGCACATCGACCACCCCTCCGAGGTCGTCGAGGTCGGCGACGAGGTCACGGTCGAGGTCCTGGACGTCGACATGGACCGCGAGCGCGTCTCCCTGTCGCTCAAGGCGACGCAGGAGGACCCGTGGCAGCACTTCGCCCGGACCCACGCGATCGGTCAGGTCGTCCCGGGCAAGGTCACCAAGCTCGTCCCCTTCGGTGCCTTCGTGCGCGTCGAGGACGGCATCGAGGGCCTGGTCCACATCTCCGAGCTGGCCGAGCGCCACGTGGAGCTGCCGGAGCAGGTCGTCAACGTCGGCCAGGAGATCTTCGTCAAGGTCATCGACATCGACCTGGAGCGTCGCCGCATCTCGCTGAGCCTCAAGCAGGCCAACGAGGACGGCGCCAACCTCACCGAGTTCGACCCGACCCTCTACGGCATGGCCGCGGAGTACGACGAGCAGGGCAACTACAAGTACCCCGAGGGCTTCGACGCTGAGACCAACGAGTGGCTCGAGGGCTACGACACCCAGCGCGAGGCATGGGAGAAGCAGTACGCCGACGCCCACGCCCGCTGGGAGGCCCACCGCGCCCAGATGGAGAAGGCCGCTGCGGACGACGCCGCCGCTGCCGAGGGTGGTGCCGACTCCGTCAGCACCACCTCGTACAGCTCGGACAGCAGCAGCAGCAGCTCGGGCGCGCCGAGCGCTGGTGCCCCGGCGCCGACGTCCGAGGGCACGCTCGCCTCGGACGAGGCCCTGGCCGCGCTCCGCGAGAAGCTCACGGGCAACTGACCCGGGTCGCTTCCTGACGACGAAGGGGGGCGTCGCACCGATCCGGTGCGGCGCCCCCCTTCGTCTTGCCTAGGATCGGGCCCATGCTGCGCATCGGACTCACAGGTGGGATCGGCTCCGGGAAGTCGACGGTCTCCTCCCGGCTCGCCGAGCTCGGTGCGGTGGTCGTCGACGCGGACCGGATCGCCCGCGAGGTCGTCGAGCCGGGGGAGGCGGCGCTGGAGCGGGTCCGGGAACGCTTCGGTGACGGCGTCTTCGACGTGGAGGGGGCGCTCGACCGTCCGGCGCTCGGGCGGGTCGTCTTCGGTGACCCGCAGGCCCTCGCCGCGCTCGAGGGCATCACCCACCCCGCGATCTGGGCGCGCACCGCGGAGCGCTTCGCGGCCGCCGAGGCGGCCGGGACGGCGATCGGCGTGCACGACATGCCGCTGCTCGTCGAGAAGGGGATGGCGGGGGAGTACCACCTCGTCCTCGTGGTCGACACCGACGAGGAGGTGCGTGTGCAGCGGCTCGTCGGGTCGCGGGGCATGCCCGAGGACGAGGCCCGTTCGCGGATCGCCGCCCAGGCCACCGACGAGGAGCGGCGCGCGGTCGCCGACGTCCTCCTCGACAACAACGGGTCCCCGGAGGAGCTCGTCGCCGCGGTGGACCGGCTGTGGGAGGCGCGGCTGGCCCCCTTCGCCGACAACCTCGCCGAGCTCACCCCGGTGCGCGCGCCGCAGGAGCTCGTCCTCGTGGAGCCCGACCCGGCGTGGGCGGGGCGGGCCGCGCGCGAGATCGCTCGTCTGCGGCACCGGCTCGGCGACCTCGCGGTGACGCTCGACCACATCGGGTCCACGGCCGTCCCGATGCACGCCAAGCCGATCATCGACCTGCAGGTCGGGGTGGCCTCGCTCGACGTCGCGGACTCCGCCGCCTTCCTCGCGGCGACGGTCGAAGGGGGATGGCCCCGGATCGAGGGCGTCGTCGAGGACACCCCGCTGGACACCTCGCGGGACTCCGCCACCTGGCCGAAGCGGTACCACCTGGGGAGCGACCCGGCCGTGCCGGTCCACGTACACGTGCGCGAGGTGGGCTCGTCGGGGTGGCGCTGGGCGCTGCTATTCCGCGACTGGTTGCGGGAGGACCCCTCCGCGCGCGCGGACTACCGCGCGGAGAAGGAACGCCTCGCGGCCGAGGGGCTGACCCGCAGGGAGTACGCCGACGCCAAGGAGCCGTGGTTCGCCGCCGCCCACGGACGGGTCGAGGCCTGGGCCCGCGAGACCGGGTGGTCGCCCGGGGCCCGGGGGGCCTGAGTGCCGTCCTACCGCGTCGCCGTCGACGTGCACGGAGTCTCGCCGGGCGTGCCGCCGCAGAGCCTCCTGCCGCGTGCCGAGGAGCTGCTCGCGCTCGGGCACCGCGTCGAGGACCGGTCCGTCGAGATCGTGCGGGGGCAGCCCCAGATCCACCTGCGCTTCCTCGTGACGGGAGGGCACGACGCCGCCGAGGACGACGAGGCGCAGGACGCGGTCCGCGGCATGGTGATGGCGCTGGCGCCCATCGCGCGCCTCGGGCGGTGGACCCTGCGTCGCGGTCCGGGTGGCCACTGGAAGGTCATCCGCAGCGGCCACTCCCGGGCGGACCTGCCCGAGCACCCGGTCGACTTCTGAGGGTTGTCGGTGGGGTGACATACCGTGGTGGTCATGCGCCCGGTGACCGATCTGCAACGTACGGTGGCTCCCTTCGAGGTCATCTCGGAGTTCGAGCCGGCCGGTGACCAGCCGACCGCGATCGCCGACCTCGCGACGCGCGTGCGGGCCGGTGAGCAGGACATCGTCCTCCTCGGCGCCACCGGCACCGGCAAGTCGGCGACGACCGCCTGGCTCATCGAGGAGGTCCAGCGCCCGACCCTCGTCATGGCGCCCAACAAGACGCTCGCCGCGCAGCTGGCCAACGAGTTCCGCGAGCTGCTGCCCAACAACGCCGTCGAGTACTTCGTCAGCTACTACGACTACTTCCAGCCCGAGGCCTACGTGCCCCAGACGGACACGTACATCGAGAAGGACTCCTCGGTCAACGAGGAGGTCGAACGTCTGCGCCACAGCGCGACCAACAGCCTGCTCACCCGCCGGGACGTCATCGTCGTCGCCTCGGTCTCGTGCATCTACGGCCTCGGCACGCCGCAGGAGTACGTCGACCGGATGGTCACCCTCGAGGTCGGCACCCAGATCGACCGGGACGAGCTGCTGCGCAAGTTCGTCACGATGCAGTACACCCGCAACGACCTGGCCTTCACCCGCGGCACCTTCCGCGTGCGCGGCGACACGGTCGAGATCATCCCGGTGTACGAGGAGCTGGCCGTGCGCATCGAGTTCTTCGGCGACGAGATCGAGCGCGTCCACACCCTCCACCCGCTCACCGGTGAGGTGGTGCGCGAGGAGCAGCAGATGCACATCTTCCCAGCGACCCACTACGTCGCCGGGCCGGAGCGCATGGAGCGGGCCATCGCGGGCATCGAGACCGAGCTCGAGCAGACCCTGGCGGACATGGAGCGCCAGGGCAAGATGCTCGAGGCCCAGCGACTGCGGATGCGCACGACCTACGACATCGAGATGATGCGCCAGGTCGGCAGCTGCGCCGGGATCGAGAACTACTCGATGCACATCGACGGCCGCCTGCCGGGCACCGCGCCCAACTGCCTGCTCGACTACTTCCCCGAGGACTTCCTCCTCGTCATCGACGAGTCGCACCAGACCGTGCCCCAGATCGGGGCCATGTACGAGGGCGACGCCTCCCGCAAGCGCACCCTCGTCGAGCACGGCTTCCGGCTCCCGAGCGCGATGGACAACCGCCCGCTGAAGTGGGAGGAGTTCCTCGAGCGGATCGGGCAGACGGTCTACCTCTCCGCGACCCCCGGCGACTACGAGCTGGCCAAGTCCGACGGGTACGTCGAGCAGGTCATCCGCCCCACCGGCCTCATCGACCCCGAGGTCGTCCTGAAGCCGACCAAGGGCCAGATCGACGACCTCCTGCACGAGATCCGTCAGCGCGCCGACCGCGACGAGCGGGTCCTCGTGACGACCCTGACGAAGAAGATGGCCGAGGACCTCACCGACTACCTCCTCGACAAGGGGGTGCGGGTGCGCTACCTCCACTCCGACATCGACACCCTGCGACGGGTCGAGCTGCTGCGCGAGCTGCGGCTCGGCGAGTTCGACGTCCTCGTCGGCATCAACCTGCTGCGGGAGGGCCTGGACCTGCCCGAGGTCTCCCTCGTGAGCATCCTCGATGCCGACAAGGAGGGCTTCCTGCGCAGCGCCCGCTCGCTCATCCAGACGATCGGTCGCGCCGCCCGCAATGTCTCGGGCGAGGTGCACATGTACGCCGACAAGGTGACCCCCTCGATGCAGGAGGCCCTCGACGAGACCCACCGCCGCAGGGTCAAGCAGATCGCCTACAACCGTGAGCGCGGCCTGGACCCCCAGCCGCTGCGCAAGAAGATCGCCGACATCACCGACATGCTGCGCCGCGAGGACGCGGACACCGACGAGCTGCTCGGCTCCGGTCGCAGCCAGTCCCGCGGCAAGGGTCGCGGTGGCAAGGCGGGCGCCGAGACCACGGAGCGGGGCCGCGACCTGCCGGCGACCGAGCTGGCCCGACTCATCCAGGAGCTCACCGACCAGATGCACCAGGCGGCCACCGACCTGCACTTCGAGCTCGCGGCGCGCCTGCGCGACGAGATCGGGGACCTGAAGAAGGAGCTGCGGCAGATGACCGCCGCGACCCGGTAGCCGGGGGCGCCCGGGCAGAGTCCTGCAGCCGGACCGGGGTGGGTCGTGAGAGACTCGAGGGAGCGGAGGGGAGTACCCCCAAGCGTTGGCTCGTCAGCACGGTCGGTCCGCCGACCCGGGTCATCGGCCCCCTCGGGGGTGGGAGAGACCTCCGGACGTTGTGTTCCCTGTCCGGAAGGTTCCCGTTGTCCACCATCTCATCGCTCCAGCCGTCGATCATGAGCGGCGGCACCATGGACGTGCCGACCTGGGCGTGGCTCCTCACGCTCGGTGTCGCCGCCGCGGTGCTGCTCTTCGACGTCATCTGGGTGGCCCGCAACCCGCACGTCCCCTCCACGCGCGAGGTCGCGACGATCCTCAGCATCTACGTCTCGGCGGCAGTGCTCTTCGGCATCGGCCTGTGGTTGATGGAAGGGGGTGACCGCGGGACCGAGTTCTTCGCCGGGTGGTTGACCGAGTACTCGCTCTCGGTCGACAACCTCTTCATCTTCATCATCATCATGGCGAAGTTCGGCGTGCCGGCCCGTTTCCAGCAGACCGCGCTCCTGTGGGGCATCATCATCGCGATCGTCCTGCGGACGATCTTCATCTTCGTCGGCGCCGCCGCGATCAACCAGTTCGCCTGGGTCTTCTACATCTTCGGCGCCTTCCTCATCTACACCGCGTTCAACCTCGCCACGGAGAGCCACGACGAGGAGGACGAGTGGGAGCCCAACGCGGTCATCAAGTGGTTCCAGCGGACCGTGCCGAGCACGACCGAGTGGGCCCCCAAGCTCTTCACCAAGGAGAACGGCAAGCGCGTCGCGACTCCTCTCTTCATCGTCGTCATCGCCCTCGGCATGACCGACCTGCTCTTCGCCCTGGACTCGATCCCGGCGATCTACGGCCTCACCAAGGAGCCGTACATCGTCCTCACGGCGAACCTCTTCGCGCTCATGGGTCTGCGCCAGCTGTACTTCCTCATCGGTGGTCTGCTGAAGAAGCTCGTCTACATGAGCCTGGGCCTGTCGGTCCTGCTCGCCTTCATCGGCGTCAAGCTCATCCTCCACGCGCTCCACGAGAACACGCTGCCCTTCATCAACGGCGGCGAGCACGTGAGCGTCCCGGAGATCTCGACGCTCTTCTCCCTCGGCGCCATCGTCCTCATCCTCGGTGTCACGACGGTCGCCAGCCTCTGGAAGTCCAACAAGGACGCCAAGGAGGGCATCGGCTCCGACCACTGAGCCGGCAGACGAAGGGGGTCGGTCACGCCGCGGTGACCGACCCCCTTCTTCATCTCCTCAGACGGGCAGCTCGGTGGCGGGGGTGCGCTGACCCAGGCCGAGGACGAGGATGCTCGCCAGGACCACGAGCGCCATCCCGCCGAGCTGCACGGGGTCGAGGCGCTGGCCGAGCACGAGCAACCCGGCGAGCGCCGCCACGGCGGGCTCGAGGCTGAGCAGGATGCCGAAGACCGCGGGCGCGAGCCGCCGGAGGGCGAAGAGCTCGAGGGAGTAGGGCAGGACGGAGGAGAGGACGGCGATGCCCAGCCCCTTGAGCAGCACCTCGGCGTCCCAGGCGCCGGTCCCGTGCCGGGCGACGTCGAGGAGGCCGAAGGGGAGGACCAGGAGCGTCGCGACGACCATGGCGAGGGCGAGCCCCTCCAGCTTGGGGAACGCCGCTCCGGTCCGTCCGGAGAAGACGATGTACCCGGCCCAGCAGGCACCCGCCGCGAGGGCGAGCGCGATGCCCGTGCCCTCGAGCTCGTCGAGGGGGATGCTCAGGGCCCGGGAGATCAGGACGACCCCGACCCCCGCGGCGCCGACCGCGAGGAGGTCGCGCGGGCGGCGCGAGAGGACGGCAGCGAGCGCCAGGGGCCCGACGAACTCGATGGTCACGGCGACGCCGATCGGCAGGTGACCGAGCGAGCCGTAGAAGGCGAAGTTCATCATCCCGAGCGCGGCACCGAAGCACGTGACCGTCGCCCAGTCCCGGCGGGTGTGGCCGCGCCAGCGCGGCCGGGCGACGAGCAGGAGGATCGCCGTCGCGAAGCCGAGCCGCAGGATGACCGAGCCGGCCGCGCCGATCTCCGGGACGAGGGTGGCCGCGAGCGCCCCGCCGAACTGCACCGAGAGCACTCCCGCGAGGACGAGGAAGGGCGCTGGGACGGCATCGACACGACTCACGGCGTCACCCTAGTCTTCGGTCCCATGGCCACCTACCTGTCCTTCCTCGCGCTGGTGCTCGTCATCACCGTCGCGCCCGGTCCGGACTCCGCCCTCACCCTGCGGGCCGCCCTCGTGCGGGGTCGTGGCACGGGCCTGGTGACCGTGGCCGGGGTGAGCGCCGCGGGAGCCTTGCAGGGTCTGCTGGCCGCCGGCGGGCTCGGTGCGCTCGTCGTGGCGAGCGAGCCGCTCTTCCTCACGGTCAAGTGGGTTGGGGCGGCCTACCTGCTGTGGCTGGGCGGGCACGCGCTGTGGACGGCGTGGCGGGGCGACTTCGCCCCGGAGACCCCGGGGACGGTGTCGGACGGGGGCGCGGTGGACGGGGCAGGTCCTTCGCCCTGGGCTTCCTGTGCAACTTCACCAACCCCAAGGTGCTCGCCTTCAACCTCGCGGTGCTGCCCCAGTTCGTCGGCGACGGGGCAGGGGTGCCGGTGCTCGCCCTCTACGCGCTGAGCCTGGTGGCCCTGGGTGGGCTCTGGCTCACCGGTCTCGTCGTCCTCGCCGAGCGGGCCCGGGTGGCCCTGTCCGCACCGAGGGCCCGTCGCCGGATCGAGGCAGGCATGGGTGCGGCGATGGTCGGGTTCGGCATCAAGGTCGCGACGACGCACTGACCGGGCGGGCGCTCACCAGCCCCGCTCGCGCCACTCCTGGAGGTGGGGCCGCTCCCTTCCGAGCGTCGTGTCCGAGCCGTGGCCGGGGTAGACCCACGTGTCGTCGTCGTACACGTCGAAGACCCGCTGGGTGACGTCGGCGTACAGCGACTCGAAGCTCTGGCCCTCCATCTTGGTGTTGCCCACCCCGCCGGGGAAGAGGCTGTCCCCGGTGAAGAGGTGGACATGGCCCTCGGGGTCGTCGTACGCGAGTGCCACCGACCCCGGGGTGTGCCCCCGAAGGTGCGTCACGGCCAGCGTGGCCTCGCCGAAGATGATCGTGTCCCCGTGCGCCAGACGGTGGTCCGGCGCCAGGGGCAGCGCGTCGGCGTCGTCCTCGCCGGCGTACGTCTCGGGGGAGTACTCCGCAGTGATCTCCGCCAGGGCGCGGACGTGGTCCCAGTGCTGGTGCGTCGTCACGAGGTGGCCGAGGTCCGTCCCGCCCGCGGCGACGAGCTCGCGGATGCGGTCGGCCTCGTCGGCGGCGTCGATGAGCAGCTGGGCACCGCTCGCCCGGCAGGTGAGCAGGTAGACGTTGTTGTGCATCTCGGACACGGAGAGCTTGCGGATCGTCAGGTGGGCCAGCTCCCGGGTGGACCAGGGGCCGCCCGGGGTGACGTCGGGGTCGTAGGTGTCGGTCATGAGATCGCTCCTTCAACGGGGTGAACGGGGGTCGCTGTGTCGTCCGTCCTGGGGTGCTCGCCACGGGCCGCGGCGGCGTCGGCATCACGCAGCGCGTAGGCGGCGCCGATCAGGGCGAGGTGGCTGAAGGCCTGCGGGAAGTTGCCCGCCTGCCGACGGCCCCCGACGTCGTACTCCTCGGCGACGAGGCCGACGTCGTTGAGCAGCCCGCACAGACGGGCCATGAGGGCGTGCCCCTTGTCGAGCTGCCCGGTGAGGGCGTAGGCGCTCACCAGCCACCAGGAGCAGGCGAGGAAGGGGTGCTCGTCACCGGCGAGGCCGTCGACGCCCGACTCCGTGCGGTAGCGCAGGAGGTACCCGTCGCGCAGGAGGTCGCGCTCGACGGCGGCGATCGTCCCGAGGACCCGAGGGTCGTCCGGGGGCAGGAACCCGACCATGGGGATGAGCAGCAGCGAGGCGTCGACCTCGGTGGTGTCGTAGTGCTGGGTGAAGCTCTGCCGGTCCTCGTCCCACCCGTGCTCGAGCACGTCCGCGCGCACCCGCTCGCGCAGGTCGCGCCAGGTCTCGACCTCCCCTTCGTACCCGTGGAGCTCGACCGCCCGGATGGCGCGGTCGAAGGCGGCCCACACCATCACCCGCGAGTGGGTGAAGTGGCGCAGCGGTCCGCGGATCTCCCACAGGCCGTTGTCCGCGTCCTGCCAGTGCGTGGCGAGGTTGTTGACGAGGGCGCGCTGGACGGCCCACGACTGGGGCGACTCGGTCAGGCCCTGGGCGCGGGCGTCCTCGAGCGCGATCATCACCTCGCCGAGGACATCGGTCTGCTTCTGGTCGACGGCACCGTTGCCGATGCGCACGGGACGGCTGCCCGCGTACCCGGGGAGGTGGTCGAGCTCGCGCTCGGGCAGCTCCCGCCCGCCGTCGACCGCGTACATGATCTGCATGTCCTCCGGGTCGCCGGCGATCGCGCGCACGAGCCAGTCCCGCCACAGCTTGACCGCGCCGACGTAGCCCGACTTGAGCAGCGCCTCGAGGGTGAGCGAGGCGTCGCGCAGCCAGCAGTAGCGGTAGTCCCAGTTGCGCTCGCCGCCGAAGTCCTCGGGCAGGCTCGTGGTGACCGCTGCGACGATGCCGCCCCGGCGCGTGTCGGTGAGCAGGCGCAGGGTGAGCAGCGAGCGCACGACCTCGTCCTGGTACGGCCCCTCGTAGGTGCAGCGGGCACCCCACTGCGCCGAGCGCTGGTACGTCGCCTCGATGCGTGAGCGGATGTCGAGCGGCGGGGGGATCGGCTTGTAGGAGGCGAACCACGTCGTGGAGAAGTTGTAGTGCTCGCCCGCGCGCACGGTCCACCGGTCGCGGTGGTGGTCGCCCTCGGGCACGGGCAGCCGGGAGCCGCGCAGGACGAGCATGTCGTTGCCGGCGATGGCGGTGATGACCTCGCGGTCCTGCTCGTGGCCGGGGGAGTGCGCCACCCACGGGCGGATCCGGCCGTAGCCGAAGCGCACGACCCACTCCTGGCGCATCTCGACCTCGCCCTCGAGGCCCTCGACGACGCGGACGAGGTCCGCGCGCCCGTCGCCGAGGGGCATGAGATCGGTCACCTTGACCGCCCCGGTGGCGGTGCGGTGCGTGGTCTCGAGGATGAAGGAGTCGCCGCGGTAGGCGCGGGTCGTCGTCGCCTCGCCGACCGGGCCGATGAGCCACCGGCCGTGCTCGGGGGTGCCGAGCAGCGCGGTGAAGCACGACGAGGAGTCGAAGCGCGGCAGGCAGAGCCAGTCGACCGAGCCCCCCTTGGACACCAGGGCGGCGGTCTCGGTGTCGCCGATGGCGGCATAGTCCTCGATCGGTGTCGTCATCCGCTCAGGCTAGGCCCTGCTTCGGCCCGTCCGGCGAAGGGGGGAGAGCGCTGTCGGTGGTCCCGCCTAAGGTTGGGTGCGTGACTGTTGCCAAGGCCGCCGGCTCCCGCCTGCACGACCGGATCGTCGTCCAGGGGGCCCGCGAGCACAACCTCAAGAACATCCATGTCGACATCCCACGCGACTCCCTGGTGGTCTTCACCGGGCTGTCGGGGTCGGGCAAGTCGTCGCTGGCCTTCGACACGATCTTCGCCGAAGGGCAGCGCCGGTACGTCGAGTCCCTGTCGGCCTACGCGCGGCAGTTCCTCGGGCAGATGGACAAGCCGGACGTCGACTTCATCGAGGGGCTGTCGCCCGCGGTGTCCATCGACCAGAAGTCGACGAACCGCAACCCCCGATCGACCGTCGGCACGATCACCGAGGTCCACGACTACCTGCGTCTGCTCTTCGCCCGCGTCGGTCGGCCGCACTGCCCGGTCTGCGGCGAGGCGATCACCCGTCAGAGCCCGCAGCAGATCGTCGACCGGCTCCTCGAGCTGCCCGAGCGCACCCGCTTCCAGGTCCTGGCGCCGGTCGTGCGCGCCCGCAAGGGCGAGTTCGTCGACCTCTTCTCCGAGCTGCGGACCAAGGGCTACAGCCGGGCCCGCGTGGACGGGGAGGTCGTCTCGCTGGCGGAGCCGCCGACGCTGGAGAAGCAGGTCAAGCACACCATCGACGTCGTCGTCGACCGCCTCGTGGCGAAGGGGGAGGAGGACCGGGCCGCGAAGCAGCGGGTCACCGACTCCGTGGAGACCGCCCTCGGGCTCGCCGGGGGCGTGCTCGTCATCGACTTCGTCGACCTCGACGAGGACGACCCGCAGCGTCAGCGCCGCTACTCCGAGACGATGGCCTGCCCCAACGACCACCCGCTCAACATCGACGAGATCGAGCCGCGGTCCTTCTCCTTCAACTCCCCCTTCGGCGCCTGCCCGGTCTGCACGGGCCTGGGGACGGAGCTCGAGGTCGACGCGGAGCTCGTCGTCCCCGACGACGACCTGACGCTCGCGGAGGGGGCCATCGCGCCCTGGGCGCAGGGGACCCAGTCGGCCCAGTACTTCCAGCGCACGATGTCGGCGCTCGGCGACGACCTCGGCTTCGACATGGACACGCCGTGGCGGGCGCTGCCGAGCCGCGCCCGCGAGGCGCTCCTGCACGGACGCAACCACAAGGTGCACGTCAAGTACCGCAACCGCTTCGGGCGGGAGCGCTCCTACAGCACCGGCTTCGAGGGGGTCATCCCCTTCATCAAGCGCCGGCACACCGAGACCGAGTCGGACTGGAGCCGGGAGAAGTACGAGGGGTACATGCGCGAGATCCCGTGCCCGACGTGCCGGGGGACCCGCCTGAAGCCGGAGTCCCTCGCCGTCCTTGTCGGTGGGCAGAGCATCGCCGACGTCTCCTCGCTCTCGATCCGCGAGGCGGCCGGGTTCCTCGACACCGTCGACTTCAGCGAGCGTGAGCGGCAGATCGCCGAGCAGGTCATCAAGGAGATCAACGCACGGCTGGGCTTCCTCCTCGACGTGGGCCTGGAGTACCTCTCCCTCTCGCGGGCCGCGGGCACGCTCTCCGGTGGCGAGGCGCAACGCATCCGGCTGGCCACGCAGATCGGCTCGGGCCTGGTGGGCGTGCTCTACGTGCTCGACGAGCCGAGCATCGGTCTGCACCAGCGCGACAACCACCGGCTCATCGAGACGCTGACCCGGCTGCGCGACCTCGGCAACACACTGATCGTCGTCGAGCACGACGAGGACACCATCGCCGCCTCGGACTGGGTCGTCGACATCGGCCCGGGAGCGGGGGAGCACGGCGGTCACGTCGTCCACTCCGGGCCGCTCGCCGACCTGCTGACGAGCGAGCGCTCGGTGACCGGCCGCTACCTCTCCGGCGACCTTGAGATCCCGGTCCCGGCCGTGCGCCGACCGCAGGACCCCGCGCGCGAGGTCACGGTCAAGGGAGCCAAGGAGCACAACCTCGCCGGCATCGACGTCAGCTTCCCGCTGGGCAACTTCGTCGCGGTGACGGGCGTGTCCGGGTCCGGCAAGTCGACCCTCGTCAACGACATCCTCTACAACGTCATGGCCAACAAGCTCAACGGCGCCCGCCGGGTGCCGGGTCGGCACAAGACGGTGACCGGCCTCGAGCACCTCGACAAGGTCGTGCACGTCGACCAGAGCCCCATCGGTCGCACGCCGCGGTCCAACCCGGCGACGTACACCGGGGTCTTCGACCACGTCCGCAAGCTCTTCGCCCAGACGAGCGAGGCCAAGGTGCGCGGGTACCAGCCGGGCCGGTTCTCCTTCAACGTCAAGGGCGGGCGCTGCGACGCGTGCTCCGGTGACGGCACGCTGAAGATCGAGATGAACTTCCTGCCGGACGTCTACGTCCCGTGCGAGGTCTGCCACGGCGCCCGGTACAACCGGGAGACCCTCGAGGTGCACTTCAAGGGCAAGAACATCGCCGAGGTCCTCGACATGCCGATCGAGGAGGCCGAGGACTTCTTCGCGGCCGTCCCGGCGATCGCCCGCCACATGAAGACCCTCAACGCTGTCGGCCTGGGCTACGTGCGCCTCGGGCAGCCGGCGACGACCCTCTCGGGCGGCGAGGCGCAGCGGGTCAAGCTCGCGGCCGAGCTGCAGAAACGGTCCAACGGGCGCACGATCTACGTGCTCGACGAGCCGACGACCGGCCTGCACTTCGAGGACATCCGCAAGCTGCTGCTCGTGCTCCAGGGCCTGGTCGACAAGGGCAACTCGGTCCTGGTCATCGAGCACAACCTCGACGTGATCAAGTGCGCCGACTACGTCGTCGACATGGGCCCCGAGGGCGGGTCGGGCGGTGGCCAGGTGGTCGCGAGCGGCAGCCCGGAGCAGGTCGCAGCCGTGCCACGCTCCTTCACGGGGCAGTTCCTCGCCCCGGTGCTCGCCTCCTCGTCGGTCTCGCCGGTCGTCGGCGAGCTCGTCGTCGACGAGGCCGACCCGGCCCCCGCGGCGAAGGGAGCGGCCACGAAGAAGTCGGCCTCCGCGAAGAAGACCGCGGCCCGCAGGACCGCGGCCACGAAGGGGACGAAGGTCACCGCGGCGAAGAAGGCCGCGCCGGCCAAGAAGTCCGTCTCGAGTGCGGCGAGCGCGGCGGCCCGCCGTGCGAAGAAGGCGGGCTGACGCGAACGGCGAGGGGTGGGGGCCGCCCCATCCCTCGCCGTCCGGACGTGCCGGGGTCAGTCCTCGCCGAGGTAGGCCTTGCGGACCTCGTCGCTCGTCAGCAGCTCCGCACCGGTGCCCTGGGTGACGATCTTGCCGACCTCGAGGACATAGCCCTGGTTGGCCAGCTTGAGCGCCGCCCGCGCGTTCTGCTCGACGAGGAGGATCGTCGTGCCCTGCGCCTGGAGCGTCTTCACGGTCGACATGATCCGCTTCATCATGATCGGCGAGAGCCCCATCGAGGGCTCGTCGAGCATGAGCAGCTTCGGCCGGGAGAGCATCGCGCGCCCCATGGCGAGCATCTGCTGCTCCCCGCCGGAGAAGGTGCCGGCGGGTTGCGAGCGGCGCTCCCCGAGGATCGGGAAGAGCTCGAAGGCGGCCTGGATGTCCTTGTCGACGCCCCTGTCGCGGCGGGCGAAGGCGCCCAGGCGCAGGTTCTCCTCGACGGTCATCTTCGGGAAGATCCGCCGCCCCTCGGGCGAGTGGGCCAGCCCCAGCGTGACGATCTGGTGCGCGGGCAGCTGGTCGATGCGCTGGCCCTTGAAGCGCACCTCGCCGCTGCTCGGCCGCAGCAGGCCGGAGATGGTGCGGAGGGTGGTCGTCTTGCCCGCACCGTTGGTACCGATGAGGGTGACGACCTCCCCCTCGTCGACGGTGAAGGAGATCCCCTTCACGGCGACGATCTTGCCGTAGGAGACCTCCAGGTCATCGACCTCGAGCATCGCGCTCATCGGCCCTCCTCCTCGTCCGTGGTCGCGCTGAAGGTCGTGTCGACGTCGAGTGCGGCCACCTCATCGTCCTCGTCGTCCGCGACGCCGATGTAGGCCTCGATGACGCGGGGATCGGACTGGACCTCCCCGGGCGTGCCCTCGACGAGCACCTGGCCCCGCACGAGGCAGAGCACCCGGTCGCAGAGGTTGAAGATGAACCGCATGTCGTGCTCGATGACGACGACGGCCAGGCCCGAGTCGCGGATCTTGAAGATCAGCTCCATGGCCTGCTCGGTCTCCTTGGGGTTCATGCCGGCCGTCGGCTCGTCGAGCAGCAGGACCTTGGGATCGGTTGCCAGGGCACGCGCGATCTCGAGGCGACGCTGGTCGCCGTAGGGCATGTTGCGCGCGAGCAGGTGCGCGCTGCGCCCGAGGCCGACGTAGTCGAGCAGCTCCTGGGCACGGTCGGTCGTCTCGCGCTCCTCGCGACGGAACTTCGGGCCCCGGATGATCGAGGTGAAGGCTCCCGAGGAGGTCCGGCAGAAGCGACCCACCATGACGTTCTCCAGCGCGGTCATGTTGCCGAAGAGCCGGATGTTCTGGAAGGTGCGTGCCATGCCTGCGCGGACGACGGCGCGCGGCTTCGGAGGGATCTGCGTGCCGAAGAGCGCCACCTCGCCCTCGGTCGGCTTGTACATGCCGGTGAGGCAGTTGAAGAAGGTCGTCTTCCCGGCGCCGTTGGGGCCGATGAGCCCGACGATCTCACCCTCGCGAACGTCCATCGAGACGTCGTCGACGGCGACGAGACCACCGAAGCGCATCGTGACGTTGCGGGCGTCGAGGATGACCCCCGGCGCTGCCTGCGACTCCGCGGTCGGGGGAGTGGTGGTTGCGGTGCTCACTTGGCTGCCTCCAGCTCGTCGATGACCACTGTCTCGGCCAGGTCCTCGTCGTCCTCGTGGAACTCCAGCTGGCGACGCTTGCTGGCGACGAGGCCCTCGGGACGCACGCGCATCATGACGACGAGCACGAGCCCGAACATCAGGAGGCGGTAGTCCTCGAGGAAGCGCAGCTTCTCCGGGAGGAACTTCAGGATCGCGGCGCCGATGAGCACACCGCCGACCGTGCCCATGCCGCCGAGGACGACGGCAGCGAGCAGGAAGGCGGACTCGAGGAAGATGTAGCTGTCCGGGGAGACCGCCTGGTCCATGTGGGCCTTGACCGTGCCGGCCATGCCGGCCAGCGAGGCGCCCCCGGCGAAGGCGAGCAGCTTGAGCCCGAAGACGTTGACGCCCATGGCCTCGGCAGCGCGCTCGTCCTCACGGATCGCGACCCACCCGCGCCCGATGCGGGAGTTGTTCAGGTGGGTGAAGACGACGATCACGAAGACGATGAGCGCGATGAGCACGAAGTAGTAGTTGCCCGCACGCGGGATCTCGATACCGAGGATGGTGTGCGTGTCGCCGAAGTTGAACCCGAAGAAGTCCAGGTCCGGGATGGCGTTGATGCCGTTGGACCCCCGCGTGATGAGCGGGCCGGAGGTGCCGTCGAGGTTGAACATCGCCAGACGGAAGATCTCACCGAAGGCGAGCGTGACGATGGCGAGGTAGTCGCCGGAGACGCGCAGGGTCGGCGAGCCGATGATCAGACCCAGGATGCTCGAGACGAGACCGCCGATGAGCATCACGACGAGGAAGGGGGGCTTCCACCCGATCGTCGCGAAGGCGGAGTACGACATCGTGGCCCCGACGTAGGCACCGGCGCCGAGGAAGGCGATGTAGCCGAGGTCGAGGAGGCCGGCGAGGCCGACGACGATGTTGAGGCCGAGCGCGGTCGCCGCGAAGATCAGCACATTGCCGGCGATCGTCAGGTTGCCCTCGGAGCCGCCCTGGGTGAAGGGGAAGGCGAGCGCCACCGCGAAGGTCGCGAGCGTGAAGACGCGCCGGTGGCGCAGGGTCACGCCACCGATCCACGCCGCCATGTTGGAGCGCGTGAAGGTGAGCGTCACGCCGATGAGCATGCCGACGAGCAGGACGAGCACCCACGGTTCCTGCTGCTTCAGGGCGTACTGCGCCGTGTAGAGCGCGATGCCGAGCAGGGCCGCGATGGTCAGGATCTCCACCCAGGCGGGCAGCGCGAGCGCGGCCGGGTCGAGGACCTTGCGCTCGGGCGTCATGAAGCCGGCGACTGCGACGAGCAGCCCGCCGACGACGGCGACCCACACCCCTTCGTTGGCGTTGATCAGGCCACCGGACTCGAAGGAGATGGCTCCCAGCGAGACCACGGAGAAGATCGCGCCGGTGACGCCGATGGTGCGCAGCCCGCGGCCGGCGTCGATGTGCTCGGCCCACCGACGCAGGGGACCCAGCACGACGAGCGCCAGCACGAGCGAGACGAGACCGATGACGATCGCGTAGACCTGCAGGGTGACCGGCCAGAAGCGGACGGAGATGTCACCGAAGAGGGGCTCGAAGCTCCACGACAGGAAACCGGAGACGATGAGCAGGACGGAGCCGGCGACCGCGAGCGGCGCTGCGAGACGGGGGTTCTGGGACGGCGACTTCATGCGCGGTCCACCACCTTTGCACCCATGATGCCTTGGGGTCGGAAGACGAGGACGAGGATGAGGATCGAGAAGGCCCAGATGTCCTTCCACGGCGATCCGCCGGGCAGGTACTGGATGGCCATCGACTCGAGGACACCCAGGACGAGGCCACCGACGACCGCGCCCTGGATGTTGCCGATGCCCCCGAGCACGGCGGCGGTGAAGGCCTTAAGGCCGTAGATGAAGCCCATCTTGAAGTTGATGTTGGTCGTCTGCAGGCCGTACGCGACTCCGGCGACGGCGGCGAGCGCGGCGCCGACGGCGAAGGCCGTGACGATCATCCGGTCGACGTTGATGCCCATGAGGCGCGCGGTGTCGGGGTCCTGCGAGACGGCCTGCATCGCGCGGCCCGTGCGCGTGCGGTTGATGTAGTACCAGAGCCCGACGGCGCTGATGACGAGGCAGGCGATCGTGAACAGCGCCGGCCGCTGCAGCGTGACGTTGCCGAGGGTGAAGGCCTCACCGGAGATGCCGTCGACCTGGGGGAAGACGACCTTCTGCTTCGCAGAGGGGAAGTCGAAGGGGTTGACCGAGGAGATGAAGAGCGTCGGGTCGTTGTACCCGACGCGGACGAGCTCCTGCAGGAAGACCGAGATGCCGATGGCCGTGATGAGCGGTGCCAGACGGGGCGCGTTGCGCAGCGGCCGGTAGGCCACGCGCTCCATGAGCACCGCCACGAGGACCGAGGCCGCGACGGCGCCGAGGAGGATGAGCGGCAGGGTCCACAGGGCCGTCTGCCCGGGGAAGAGGACCAGCGAGGTCGAGAGCGCGCCGAAGGCGCCGATCATGAAGATCTCGCCGTGCGCGAAGTTGATGAGCTGGATGATGCCGTAGACGACGGTGTAGCCGACGGCGATCAGGGCGTACAGGGACCCGATGGTCAGACCGTTGACGATCTGCTGGGCGACTTGTTCCACGTGTCCTCCTGGGGCGTGGACGCAGGTCGTGCGTCCACCACGTGCGTCGAGGGGATGTGACGAAGGGGGATCTCAGCGGTGGGGTGAGGATGCGAAGCCGCTTCCCCACCCCACCGGATGACCTGACCGGGGACGGTCAGATCAGGTCGATCACTTGAACTCCTCGGTGTTCACGTCCGTCCACTTGCCGCCCTTGACCTCGTAGACGGTGAGGACCCGCGTGGTGTTGTCGCCGTACTCGTCGAAGGCGACCTTGCCGGTCACCCCGTCGAAGGAGACGTCCTTCATCGCGTCGATGGTGGCCTGGCGGGCCTCCTCCACGCTGGAGGCGTCCTTGAGCGAGACCTTCATCGCCTCGATGATCGACTGGCCCGCGTCGTAGGCGTAGGCGCCGTAGGCCTCGGCCGGGTCGCTGTAGCCGGCGGCCTCGTAGTCCTCCAGGAACTTCTTGCCGGCGTCCAGGCTCTCGGTCGGGGCGCCGACCGAGGTGGCGAGGTCGCCGTCGGAGCCCTTGCCGGCGAGCTTGATGAACTCCGGCGAGAAGATGCCGTCACCGCCCATGAGCGGGATGTCGAGACCGCCGGCCTTGAGCTGCTGGCTCAGGGGTGCGCCCTGGGGGTACTCCCCGCCGTAGTAGACGGCCTTGGGCTTCTTGGCCTTGAGGGAGGAGACGACGGCGTCGTACTTGTCCTCGTCGGGGTTGATCGTCTCGGAGGCGACGACCTTGCCGCCGAGCTTCTCGTACTCCTTGGTGAAGGCCTCGACGAGACCCTGGCCGTAGGTCTTCTTGTCGTGGACGGTCGCGATCTCCTTGATGCCGGCCTTCTCGTAGAGGTACCGGGCGGCGAAGGGCCCCTGGATGCTGTCGGTGGTGCAGACGCGGAAGTAGCTGGCGTAGACCCGCTCCGGGGAGTCCTCCGGCTTGGCCCCGCGGGTGAGCGTCGGGTTGGTGTTGGCGGGCGAGACCATCGTGATCTTCGCCTTGTCGAGGATCGGCTGCACCGGGCCGGCGACGGACGAGTTCAGCGTGCCGACGACGCCGATGACCTCGTTGTCCGAGGCCAGCTTGGAGGCAGCGTTCTTGCCGACCTCGGGCTTGCCCTCGTCGTCCTCGGGGACGACCTCGATCTGCCAGTCGCCGAGGTCGCCGGACTGGTTCGCCTGGTCGGCCGCGAGCTCGACCGAGTGCTGGATGCCGAGGCCCAGGGCGGAGAGGTCGCCGGACAACGGCGCGACGACACCGATCTTCACGACCTTCTTGTCACCGCCCGAGTCGCCGGAGCCGTCGGAGCCGCCGCTGTCGCCGCGGGTGCCGCAAGCCGACAGGGCCATGGTCGCGACGAGCATCGTCGCTCCCGTTGAGATGACGGAACGCCTGATCACGTGTCCTCCTGGTGCTGGGATGTGCGGCCGTGCGGCCTCGGCGCGCAACTCTGGTGCTGCGGGCTGTGCAGGGAATGTAGGCCTGCGGAGGCCGTGATGTGTCCCACATCGCAAGACCGTGACTCGCTCGTTACCAAGTGGTCATCACCGTGGTGACCCACGGACCCCGGTGGCAGGATCGGGGGCCGGACCGATCCCCCTTCGGAAGGGCTCTGAGATGAGCACGACGCGACGCGCCGCCATGTCCCTCGCCGCGACCGGTGGTGCCGGTCTGCTCGCCGCCTGCGGGGGTGACGGCTCCGCGGCCGGCGAGACCGGCGGAGGGGGCACGGGTCGCGTGAGCATCCCGGTCGCCGACGTGCCCGAAGGGGGAGGCGTCGTGCGTGACGACGTCGTCGTCACCCAGCCGAGCGCCGGCGAGTTCAGGGCCTTCGACGCCAGGTGCCCGCACCAGGGTTGCGCGGTGGCCGCCGTGACCGCCGAGGCCATCGAGTGCCCGTGCCACGGCAGCCGCTTCGACCCGGCGACCGGGGCGGTGACGCAGGGCCCCGCGACGACCGGCCTCACGGCGAGGACGGCGACCGTCGAGGGCGCTGACGTGACCGTCTCATAGGCTCGGGGGGTGGCAGATCCGGCGACCTACCGACCCGCCCCGGGGTCCATCCCGACCGATCCGGGCGTGTACCGCTTCCTCGACGAGCACGGGCGGGTCATCTACGTCGGCAAGGCCAAGTCCCTGCGCTCGCGGCTCTCCTCGTACTTCCAGGACATCTCCGCGCTGCACCCGCGCACCTCGCGGATGGTGCGCACCGGCGCCCGGGTCGAGTGGACCGTCGTCGCGACCGAGGTCGAGGCGCTCCAGCTCGAGTACGCGTGGATCAAGGAGTTCGACCCCCGCTTCAACGTCAAGTACCGCGACGACAAGTCCTACCCCTACCTCGCGGTGACCCTCGGCGAGGAGTTCCCCCGCGCGCAGGTGCTGCGCGGCGCCAAGCGCAAGGGCACGCGCTACTTCGGCCCGTACACCCACGCCTGGGCGATCCGCGAGACGCTCGACCTGCTTCTGCGGGTCTTCCCCGTGCGCACGTGCAGCAAGGGCGTCTTCAAGCGGGCCGAGCAGTCCGGCCGCCCCTGCCTCCTCGGGTACATCGACAAGTGCTCGGCGCCGTGCGTCGGCCGCGTCACCCCTGAGGAGCACCGCGCGCTCGCGCTGGAGCTGTGCGACTTCCTCGCCGGGGACACCGCCCGGTTCGTGCGGCGGCTCGAGCGGCGGATGAAGGAGGCGGCCGCCGAGCTCGACTTCGAGCAGGCCGCCCGCCTTCGTGACGACGTCGCGGCGCTCACCAAGGCCCTCGAGAAGTCCGCGGTCGTCCTGCCGGACGGCACCGACGCCGACGTCTTCGCCCTGGCCGACGACGAGCTCGAGGTCGCCATCCAGGTCTTCCACGTCCGTGGCGGCCGCATCCGGGGCCAGCGGGGCTGGGTCGCGGAGAAGGCGGCCGAGGACCTCCCGGAGGTCGTCGAGCACCTCCTCCAGCAGGTCTACGGCGGCGAAGGGGGAGAGGCCGTGCCCCGTGAGGTGCTCGTCCCCGTCGTGCCCCCGGACGCCGCGCAGGTGGCGGCCTGGCTGACCGAGCGTCGTGGCAGCTCCGTGGACCTGCGTGTCCCGCAGCGCGGCGACAAGCGCGCACTCATGGAGACCGTGGCCCGCAACGCCGAGCAGTCCCTCGCCCGGCACAAGGTGGCCCGGGCCGGTGACCTCACGGCGCGCAGCCAGGCCCTGCAGGAGCTGCAGGAGGCGCTCGGCCTCGACGACGCGCCCCTGCGCATCGAGGGGTACGACATCAGCCACGTGCAGGGCAGCGACGTCGTGGGCTCGATGGTCGTCTTCGAGGACGGGTTGGTGCGCAAGGGGGAGTACCGGCGCTTCATCGTCCGGGGTGACGTCGACGGACGCACCGATGACACCGCGGCCATGCACGAGGTCCTCTCGCGCCGCTTCGCCCGCCACCTCAAGGACCGCGAGCGCGACGCGACCGATCCCGAGACCGGTGAGGTGCGCCGCTTCGCCTACCCGCCCAACCTCGTCGTCGTCGACGGCGGGGCCCCGCAGGTCGCGGCCGCCCAGCAGGTGCTCGACGAGCTCGGCGTCGACGACGTCGCCGTCGTCGGCCTGGCCAAGCGGCTCGAGGAGGTCTGGGTCCCCGGGGACGAGCATCCCGTGATCCTCGCCCGCACGAGCGAGGCCCTCTACCTCCTGCAACGCCTGCGCGACGAGGCGCACCGCTTCGCCAACACCTTCCACCGTGAGCGGCGCAGCAAGTCGATGACACGCAGCGCGCTCGACGGCATCCCCGGTCTCGGCGAGGCCCGCCGGGCCGCCCTGCTCGCCAGATTCGGCTCCGTCAAGCGGATCCGGGCGGCGTCGGCGGAGGAGCTGGCGACCACATCCGGGATCGGACCTGCCCTCGCGGAGCGGATTGCGGCAGAGTTGGCCGGGACGACGACCACGCCGGCCGTGAACCTCACCACCGGTGAGGTGCTCGACGACGCAGGAGGAACCCAGTGAACGAGACCGACACCGCCGCGGCGGCCGAGAGCGACTGGGTCCCGGAGGTCGTCGTCGTCACCGGGATGAGCGGAGCCGGCCGCTCGACGGTCGGCAACGTCATGGAGGACCACGGCTGGTACGTCATCGACAACCTGCCGGTCAGCCTGCTCCCGGAGCTGCTGCGTCTCGGGGTGAGCCGGGGCGAGGACATCGCCGCGAGCGAGCCCCCGGTGCGCATCGGCATCGTCCTCGACGTGCGCGCCCAGGGTTTCGACACCCTGACCCAGGCCCTCACGATGCTGCGGGAGCGGGGGTGGACCACCCACCTCGTCTTCCTCGAGGCGACCAACGAGTCGCTCGTGCGGCGCTTCGAGAGCGTGCGCCGACCGCACCCGCTGCAGGGCAAGGGCCGGCTGCTCGACGCGATCATCCGCGAGCGGGAGGTCCTCGCGGGCGTGCGGGCGAGTGCCGAGACGGTCATCGACACCTCGGGCCTGAACGTCCACCAGCTGAGCCGCAAGATCAGCCCGCTCTTCGTCGAGGACTCCTCGGAGCGGTTGCGCATGGCGGTGCTGTCCTTCGGGTTCAAGTACGGGGTCCCGCTCGACGCCGACTTCGTCCTCGACATGCGCTTCCTGCCCAACCCGCACTGGGTGCCCGAGCTGCGCCAGCACACCGGGCGGGAGGCCCAGGTCGCCGAGTTCGTGCTCAGCCAGCCCGGTGCGCGCGAGTTCATCGACGGCGTCGACACCATGCTGCGTCCGGTCATCGCGGGGTACCTGCGCGAGAACCGGCGCTACGTCACCCTCGCCGTGGGCTGCACGGGGGGCAAGCACCGGTCGGTGGCCCTCGCCGAGGCGCTGGCCTCGCGGCTCTCGTCGAACGACGTCGCCACCTTCGTCGTCCACCGTGACCTCGGGCAGGAGTGACGTGGTCGACGCCCTCCGCTCGGCCAAGGTGGTCGCCCTCGGCGGTGGCCACGGGCTCGCCGCCAGCCTGTCCGCCCTTCGCCTCGTGTGCGAGCAGGTGACGGCCATCGTCACGGTTGCCGACAACGGCGGCTCGTCGGGTCGCCTGCGTACGGACTTCGACGTGCTGCCGCCGGGCGACCTGCGGATGGCGCTCACCGCGCTGTGCGACGACAGCGAGTGGGGCCAGACGTGGAGCGACGTGCTCCAGCACCGGTTCACCGGTGAGGGGGATCTCGCCGGGCACGCCCTGGGCAACCTGCTCATCGTGGCGCTTTGGCAGCTGCACGAGGACCCGGTGACCGGGCTCGACCTCGTGGGGCGGCTGCTGTCCTCGCGCGGACGCGTGCTGCCGATGGCCGCCGTGCCGCTCGATCTCGTCGCCCGCGTCAGCGGTCTGGACCCGGCGGCGCCGACGGCCACGAAGGAGGTGCGCGGACAGGTCGAGATCGCGCGCACCCGCGGTCTCGTCGAGTCGATCTCCCTCGTGCCGGACAACCCACCGGCCCGCCCCGAGTCGGTGGAGGCCGTCGACGCGGCCGACCACATCGTCCTCGGGCCGGGTTCCTGGTACACCTCGGTGCTGACCCACCTGCTCGTGCCGGACCTGCGGGACGCGCTGACCCGCACGACCGCGACCAAGATCCTGACGCTCAACCTCGAGATGCACACCGCCGAGACGCGGGGGTTCTCCGCGACGCAGCACATCCGAACGCTCCACGCGATGGCGCCGGACCTGCGCTTCGACGTCGTGCTCGCCGACCCCTGGACGATCGAGGACCGCAGTCGCCTCGAGTGGGCCTGCGGCATGTTGGGCGCGGAGCTGGTCGCCATGCCGCTCGCCCAGCAGGATCGTCCGGGGCAGCACGATGCGCTGCGTCTCGCGGCCGCCTATCGTGACATCCTCTCGTGAGCGCGCGCGCGACCCGCACGGCCGACAACCGGGAAGGAACCCACACATGGCGATGACCGACAAGGTCAAGGACGAGCTGAGCCGTTTCGAGGTGACCAAGACCTGCTGCCGCAAGGCAGAGGTGGCCAGCCTGCTCCGATTCGCCGGGGGGCTGCACATCGTCAGCCGCCAGATCGTCGTCGAGGCCGAGGTCGACACCGCCCAGACGGCGCGACGTCTGCGCAAGAACATCGCCGAGCTCTACGGCTACCCCTCCGAGCTGACCGTGATCGCCGCCGGCGGGCTGCGCAAGGGCAGCCGCTACGTCGTCAAGGTCGGGGCGGACGGCCCGGCCCTCGCGCGCCAGACCGGGCTCGTGGACGCCGACGGCCGTCCCGTCCGCGGTCTGCCGCCCCGGGTCGTCGGCGGGTCGGTCTGCGACGCCGAGTCGGCGTGGCGCGGTGCCTTCCTCGCCCACGGCTCCCTCACCGAGCCGGGCCGCAGCTCCTCGATGGAGATCACCTGCCCGGGGCCGGAGGCGGCCCTGGCCCTCGTCGGTGCCGCCCGACGCCTCGGCATCCAGTCCAAGGCCCGCGAGGTCCGCGGGGTCGACCGCGTCGTCATCCGCGACGGCGACGCCATCTCGGCCATGCTGACCCGTCTGGGTGCCCACGACGCGATGATGGCGTGGGAGGAGCGCCGCATGCGCCGCGAGGTGCGGGCCACCGCCAACCGACTGGCCAACTTCGACGACGCCAACCTGCGTCGTTCGGCCCGCGCCGCGGTCGCCGCCGGGGCCAGGGTGCAGCGTGCCCTGGAGATCCTCGGGGACGACATCCCGGACCACCTGCGCGAGGCCGGCCAGCTGCGCCTCGAGCACAAGGAGGCCTCGCTCGAGGAGCTGGGCCAGCGGGCCGAGCCCCCGATGACCAAGGACGCCGTGGCCGGACGCATCCGGCGTCTCCTCGCGATGGCCGACAAGCGGGCAGACGACGAGGGCATCCCCGGCACCGAGGCGACGCTCACCTCGGACATGCTCGACGGGTGACCCGGCTCGACGCCGGGGGTGACGCAGGCCATAGGGTGTGAGGGACCAGGAGCCGCGTCCGCGGCGCTCGTGGAATCTCTCTCTGGAGGCACCCACTGTGACTGTTCGAGTTGGCATCAACGGCTTCGGCCGCATCGGCCGCAACTTCTTCCGCGCCGTCAGGGCCTCGGGGGCCGACGTCGAGGTCGTCGCGTTCAACGACCTGGGGGACGACGCCACCCAGGCCCACCTGCTGCGCTACGACTCCATCCTCGGACGCTTCGACGGTGACGTGCAGGTCGTCGAGGGCGGTATCGAGGTCGACGGTCGCCTGATCACCTCGCTCGCCGAGCGCGACCCGGCCAAGCTGCCCTGGGGCGACCTCGGGGTCGACGTCGTCATCGAGTCCACGGGATTCTTCACCGACGCGACCGCGGCCCGGGCCCACGTCGACGCCGGCGCGAAGAAGGTGATCATCTCGGCTCCCGCGAAGAACGAGGACATCACCGTCGTCATGGGCGTCAACGACGACCTGTACGACGGGGCGAAGCACACGATCATCTCCAACGCCTCCTGCACGACCAACTGCCTCGCGCCCATGGCCAAGGTGCTGCACGACTCGCTCGGTATCACCAAGGGCCTGATGACGACGATCCACGCCTACACGGCCGACCAGAACCTCCAGGACGGCCCGCACAAGGACCTGCGTCGGGCCCGTGCCGCGGGGCTCAACATCGTGCCGACGTCCACCGGCGCGGCCAAGGCGGTCGCGCTCGTGCTGCCCGAGCTGAAGGGCAGGCTCGACGGGTACGCCCTTCGCGTCCCCGTCCCGACCGGCTCCGCCACCGACCTGACCTTCGAGGCGGGCCGCGAGACCACTGTCGAGGAGGTCAACGCGATCATGCGCGCGGCGGCCACCGAGGGCCCGCTCGTCGGCAAGCTCGTCTACACGGAGGACCCGATCGTCTCCAAGGACATCGAGACGGACCCGGCGAGCTGTATCTTCGACTCCGGCCTGACCAAGGTCATCGGCAACCAGGTCAAGGTCGTCGGCTGGTACGACAACGAGTGGGGCTACTCCAACCGCCTCGTCGACCTCGTGGTCCACGTCGGCGCCTCCCTCTGACCGCACTGACGGACCCCCACCGAAAGGCACCTGTGAAGACCCTCGCCGACCTCGGGGACCTGCGCGGCAAGCGCGTCCTCGTCCGCTCCGACCTCAACGTCCCGATCGACGGGACGTCGATCACCGACGACGGCCGGATCCGGGCCTCGCTCCCCACGATCACCCGGCTCGTCGAGGCCGGCGCCCGGGTCGTCGTCACCGCCCACCTGGGCCGGCCCAAGGGTGCCCCGGACGCGCAGTACTCGTTGGCCCCCGTGGCCACCCGCCTGGGCGAGCTGCTCGGTGCGGACGTCGCCTTCGCCACGGACACGGTGGGGGAGTCGGCGCGGTCGGTCGTCGCCGGCCTGGAGGACGGGCAGGTCGCCCTCCTGGAGAACCTGCGCTTCAACCCGGGCGAGACGAGCAAGGACGCGGCCGAGCGGGGCGCCTTCGCCGACCGCCTCGCCGAGCTGGCCGACGCGTACGTCTCCGACGGCTTCGGCGTGGTGCACCGCGCGCAGGCCTCGGTGTACGACATCGCGACCCGTCTGCCGGCGGCCATGGGGGGCCTCGTCCAGACCGAGGTCGACGTCCTGCGACGGCTCACGAGCGAGCCCGAGCGGCCCTATGCCGTCGTGCTGGGTGGTGCCAAGGTGAGCGACAAGCTCGGCGTCATCGACAACCTCCTGGGCACCGCCGACCGCCTCCTCATCGGGGGCGGCATGGTCTTCACCTTCCTCAAGGCGCAGGGCCACGAGGTCGGCACGAGCCTGCTCGAGGAGGACCAGCTCGGCACGGTCAGGGAGTACCTCGAGCGCGCCGAGCGCGACGGGGTCGAGATCGTCCTGCCCACCGACGTGGTCGCGGCCACCGCGTTCTCCGCGGACGCCGACCACGAGGTCGTCGCCGCCGACGCGATCCCGGCCGACCGGATGGGTCTGGACATCGGCCCCGACTCCGCCGAGGTCTTCGCGGACCGGTTGGCCGACTGCCGGACGGTCTTCTGGAACGGCCCGATGGGCGCCTTCGAGATGGCCCCGTACGCGGCCGGCACCCGCGCGGTCGCGGCCGCGCTCGTCGAGGCGACGAAGGGGGGCGCTCTCACCGTCGTCGGTGGCGGCGATTCCGCGGCCGCCGTGCGCCAGCTCGGCTTCGCCGACAGCGACTTCGGTCACATCAGCACCGGTGGCGGTGCCAGCCTCGAGTACCTCGAGGGCAAGGAGCTGCCCGGTCTCGCGGTCTTCGACGGGCAGGGGGCCTGACATGGCCGGCGCGCGCACCCCGCTCATGGCGGGCAACTGGAAGATGAACCTCGACCACCTGCAGGGCACCCACCTCGTGCAGAAGCTCGACTGGACCCTGCGCGACGCCAAGCACGACGTCTCGCAGGTCGAGGTCGTCGTCCTGCCCCCCTTCACGGACCTGCGCTCGGTCCAGACGCTCGTCGAGGGCGACCGTCTCGCCCTGCGCTACGGCGCCCAGGACCTCAGCCCGCACGACTCCGGCGCCTTCACCGGCGACATCTCCGGTGCCTTCCTCGCCAGGCTCGGGTGCAGCTACGTCGTCGTGGGCCACAGCGAGCGGCGCGACGGGCACGACGAGGACGACACCGTCGTCGCGAGCAAGGCCGCCGCGGCCTTCCGCCACGGTCTCGTCCCGATCGTCTGCGTCGGCGAGGGGCTCGAGGTGCGGCAGGCCGGCGAGCACGTCGCCCACGTCCTCGCCCAGGTCGAGGGCAGCCTCGCCGGGATCACGCCGGAGCAGGCCGCGAGCGTCGTCGTCGCCTACGAGCCGGTCTGGGCCATCGGCACCGGCGAGGTCGCGACGCCCGAGGACGCCCAGGAGGTCTGCGAGGCCATCCGCGGCAAGCTCGGCGAGCTCTACTCGCCGGAGGTCGCCGACGGCGTCCGCGTCCTCTACGGCGGCTCGGTCAAGTCCGGCAACATCGCCTCGATCATGGCCGGCGGCGACGTCGACGGGGCGCTCGTCGGCGGCGCCTCCCTCCAGCCCGAGGAGTTCGCGGCCATCTGCCGCTACCAGCAGCACCTCACCGCCTGAGCGTGTCGGCGGCGCCCGGAGCGCGGGTGGACCGGGCAACCGGGGTATCCTGACGCGGGCGCTGCCGCCGCGGCGGCTCCCCACCGACTGACCCGACCGACAAGGACCTGATCGCGTGAACGCCGTCCGCATCGGACTGCAGGTGATCCTCGTGATCACCGGCCTGATCCTCACCCTGCTCATCCTCATGCACAAGGGGAAGGGCGGCGGCATGTCCGACATGTTCGGTGGCGGCATGTCCGCCTCCCTGGGCAGCTCATCGGTCGCCGAGCGCAACCTCTCGAGGTTCACGGTCATCGTCGGGCTCATCTGGTTCACGGCCGTCGTCGGGATCGGACTCATCGACCGCTTCGACGCCTGACCGCGTCCCGCACACCCCTAGGAGCTTCGACATGGCAGGTGGAAACGCTATCCGTGGCAGCCGCATCGGCGCCGGACCCATGGGAGAGGCCGAGCGGGGTGACGCGGCACCGCGCGCGTTCGTCACGTACTGGTGCTCCAGGGGGCACGAGGTGACCCCGTCCTTCTCCCTCGACGAGAGCGTCGAGATCCCGGAGCAGTGGGAGTGCACGCGCTGCGGGCTGCCTGCCGGCCGGGACAAGGACAACCCGCCCGCCCCGCCCACGGCCGAGGTCTACAAGACCCACCTGGCCTACGTGAAGGAGCGCCGCTCCGACAGCGAGGGCGAGGCGATCCTCGAGGAGCGCCTCGGCGAGCTGCGCGACCGCGGCCTCATCCGCTGACTGCGGCCTCGTCCACCAACCACAGGGTCCGCTCCAGGCCGCGCAGCCGGGCGGCGGTGCTCTCCTGCGCCGGGGCGCCGCCGACCCCCTTCGCCACCGCCTCGGCCTTGTCCGCACCGGCGACGACGAACCACACCTCACGTGAGTTGCCGAGGCACTCGAGCGTGATCGACACCCGCGTCGGCGGCGGCTTGGGGGAGTCGTGGACCGCGACGACGAGCGTGTCGGAGAGCAGCTGGGCCGGGTGGCCGGGGAAGAGGGAGGCCACGTGCCCGTCCGGACCGACGCCGAGCAGGACGATGTCCCAGCTGCCGCTGCCGTCCTCGCGCAGCGTCCGCTCGTAGGCCGCGGCCGCTTCCTCCGGCGAGCCGGAGGCCTCGGGGCCGGCGAGGCGGTGGACGTGCTCCGCCCGCAGCCCCAGGCCGGTCAGCCCGGCGGCGTCGTTCTGGGTGTCGTTGCGCTCGGCGTCACCGGCGGGCAGGTAGCGCTCGTCGCCCCACCAGACGTGGACCGCGTCCCAGTCGACGGCGTGGCGGGCCGGGTGCTCGGCGAGCGCGGCGACGACCGCCGACCCCATGGACCCGCCGGTGAGGGCGATGTCCGCCCGCCCGCGTGCCGTGATGGCGTCCTGCAGGGCCACGAGCAGACGGCTCGCGGTCATCGCGGCGAGGTCCTGCGCGCCCGGGTGGACGAGGACGAAGGGGGCCGCCCCGGTCACGCCTCGTCCTCGGTGCGCAACCGGTCGCGTACAGCGGTCCGCACGGCCTCGGTCGAGCTGCTGGCGTCCTCGGGGGCGGCCTCGACCATCGCGTTGCGGATGATCTTGCTCGACTCCTTGGTGAGTCGCTCGACCTCCTGACGGGCCTCGCTCGGCGAGGGGACCTCGCCGGCCCGGACCGCGTCGGTCATGGTGGTGCGCCGCCGGGTGATCTTCGGCAGCCCCGAGATGAGCGCGTCCGCGTAGACGTCGTCGGGGTCGAGGCGGCTCAGCTCGTCGGCGAGGCACTCGGCATCGGAGCGCGGGGCCAGGGCGATCGCCCGCTGCGGCTGGTCGGGCTGGTCGAGCGTCGCGGTGTCCCCGAGCTGCGGCCGCACCAGGTCGGTCGGGCCGGAGGCGCGCTCGAGGCGCACGCTGACGATGCCCGAGCCCTCGCGGGAGCGGACCAGGCTGACCGGGCACCGCAGGCTGTGGCGCAGCCATGCCGCCAGCAGGTCGGCCGAGGGGGAGTCCGCGCCGCCGACGACGGTGGCCGCGGTGACCGACTCGAAGGGTGCTCGGTCCAGGGCCGTGGCCAGCAGCCCGCGCCAGAGGGTGATCCGGCTCCACGCCAGGTCGGTGTCGCCGGGGCGGTAGGCCTTGCCCAGCCGCCGCAGCATCGCACCGGGGTTGTCAGCGACGGCGCAGTCCGTGATCCGTCGCTGGGCCATCGCACCCACGGGGTCGCCACCGGGGTCCTTGGGCGCGTCGTGGGGCCACCACGCGACGACGGGGGAGTCGGGCAGGAGCAAGGGCGTCACGACGCTGCGGGCATGGCCGATGAGCTCCCCGTACAGCCGCAGGACGACGACCTCGGAGGCACCGGCATCGCCGCCGACGCGGATCTGCGCGTCGAGGCGCGCCTTGCCGCGGGCGTTGGCGAGGATGACGCAGACGATGCGGGCCGGGTGCTGGTGGCTCGCGGCGTTGGCGACCGCCAGAGCGTCCTCGGCCTCGTCCTCGCCGACGACGATGACGAGGGTGAGGACGCGGCTGAGGGCCATCGCCCCGACGTCCTCACGGATCTCGACGAGCCGGTGGCTGATCTGGGACGTGCTGGCGTTGGGCAGGTCGACGATCACGGCATCCTCCAGGTGCGTCCGTCACGCTGCATCATCTCGTCGGCGGCGGCCGGGCCCCAGGTGCCGGCCGCATACTGCTCGACGCCGCCCTCCTGCGAGCTCCAGAAGCGCTCGATCGGGTCGAGGATCCGCCACGAGAGCTCGACCTCCTCGTGCCGGGGGAAGAGCGGCGGGTCGCCGAGCAGGACGTCGAGGATGAGCCGCTCGTAGGCCTCGGGGCTGGACTCGGTGAAGGCCCGGCCGTAGCCGAAGTCCATCGTCACGTCGCGCACCTCCATCTGGTTGCCCGGGACCTTGGCGCCGAAGCGCATCGTCACCCCTTCGTCGGGCTGCACCCGGATCACGACGGCGTTCTGCCCGAGCTCCTCGGTCTCCGTGTCGGTGAAGGGCAGGTGCGGCGCGCGCTTGAAGACGACCGCGATCTCCGTGACCCGGCGCCCGAGCCGCTTGCCGGTGCGCAGGTAGAAGGGCACGCCCGCCCAGCGCCGCGTGTCGACGTCGAGGCGCATGGCGGCGTAGGTCTCGGTCGCGGAGCCGGCGGCGACCCCGTCCTCCTCGAGGTAGCCGATGACCTTCGTCCCGCCCTGCCACCCGGCGGCGTACTGGCCGCGGACCGTGCCGCCGGCGAGGTCCTCGGGGACGCGGACGGCCTCGAGGATCTTCTCCTTCTCGGTGCGCAGGGCCCCAGCCTTGAAGCTCGTCGGCTCCTCCATGGCGGTGAGCGCGAGGAGCTGCAGCAGGTGGTTCTGGATGACGTCGCGGGCGGCGCCGATCCCGTCGTAGTACCCGGCGCGGCCACCGATGCCGATGTCCTCGGCCATGGTGATCTGCACGTGGTCGACGTAGTGGCTGTTCCACACCGGCTCGAACATCTGGTTGGCGAAGCGCAGCGCCAGGAGGTTCTGGACCGTCTCCTTGCCGAGGTAGTGGTCGATCCGGAAGATCGAGTCCGGCGGGAAGACCGCCTCGACGATCCTGTTGAGCTCCTGCGCGCTCTCCAGGTCGTGCCCGAAGGGCTTCTCGATGACGACCCGACGCCACGAGTCCTCGGTCTGCGCCGCCAGCCCGGACCGCTGGAGCTGCTCGCAGACCGTGGAGAAGAAACCCGGAGGGATCGACAGGTAGAACGCGTGGTTGCCACCCGTGCCGCGCTGCTCGTCGAGCTCGCGCACGGTCTGGGCCAGCAGGTCGAAGGCCGCGTCGTCGTCGAAGGTGCCCGGCACGAAGCGGAAGCCCTCGGACAGGCTGCGCCAGACCTCCTCGCGGAAGGGGGTGCGCGCGTGCTCGCGCACCGCGTCGTAGACGACCTTGCCGAAGTCCTGGTCGGCCCAGTCACGTCGGGCGAAGCCCACGAGCGAGAAGCCCGGCGGCAGCAGCCCCCGGTTGGCGAGGTCGTAGATCGCCGGCATGAGCTTCTTGCGGGCGAGGTCCCCGGTGACCCCGAAGAGGACGAGGCTGCACGGACCGGCGATGCGCGGCAGCCGCTTGTCCCGAGGGTCCCGCAGGGGGTTGGAGTCGGCGGTGACGCGCGCGGGGCTCATGCCCGGCCGCCCATCAGGGCGGCACCGATCCGGGTCAGACGGTCCGACGCCGGGTCGTCGACGTGCAGCACGAGGACCGGCCGTCCGTGCTCGCCGAGCACCTGCGCATCGCCGCCCGCCTGCGCCGCGATGAACTCGCCGAGGGTGAAGTCGCGTCCAGGTACCGCCAGGTCCGCGCGCGGCTCGTCGGTGACCTGGATGTAGACACCGGTGGCGGGTCCACCCTTGTGGTACTGGCCGGTGGAGTGCAGGAACCGTGGTCCCCACCCGAAGGTCACCGGTCGCTGGACCCGCTCGGCCAGGGCATCGGTCACCCCGGCGAAGGGTGCCCTGCGGTCGCGGTCGAGATAGGCCATGACGGCCACGTAGCCGTGCTCGGGGTCGAGCTGCGCGAGGAGCGCGCTGACCGCGTCCTCGAGCGTCGCGGCGTCCCCGAGCCAGTCCCCGCCGTGGTGGCTGATCGTCACGTTGCCATCGACGGCGTCCGGGGTGGACGCGGTCGCACCGTCACCGGCCATCAGGTCGCGGGCGGCCTGCTTGGCACTCTCGACGTCGGGCTGGTCGAAGGGGTTGATCCCGAGCAGTCGCCCGGCGACCGCCGTGGCGGTCTCCCACAGGAGGAACTGTGCACCCAGCGAGCCGCCGACGTCGACGCTCGAGACGGCGCCGGGAGCGCTCTCGTCGCCGTCCTCGGGCACCAGTCGCACGACCGTCGCGTCGTCGGGCGCGGAGGACCGGCCGGGCGCGTCGAGGACGACGGGCAGCAGCCCCTTGCCCTCCTTGCCGGTGGACTCGGCGATGAGCTGCTCGGCCCAGTCACCGAGTCCCTTGGCGGCAGTGCCGTGGTCGACGAGGTAGAGCTTGTCGCGAAGGGGGGAGGTCCCGCCCATCGCGGCGCCGAGACGGAGCGCGGGGTTGGCCTCGTCGTCGTCGGCGAGCAGGTCGGCGACCGACTCGGCGTCGTCGAGGAGGGCCTCGACGTCGGCGCCGGCCAGGCCGGAGGGCACGAGGCCGAAGGCGGTGAGCGCCGAGTAGCGCCCGCCGACGGCGGGGTCGGCGGTGACGACGCGCTGGCCCTTGGCGCGCGCGTCCTCCTCGAGCGGGCTCCCGGGGTCGGTGACCACGATGATCCGGCGGGCGGCATCGATGCCGGCGTCGGCGAAGGCCTGCTCGAAGACCCGGCGCTGGCTGTCGGTCTCGACGGTGGAGCCGGACTTGCTCGAGACGACGACGACCGTCCGCTCGAGGTCGCTCACGGCGGCCCGCACGACGTCCGGGTGGCTGGAGTCGAGGACGACGAGCGGCACGCCGGCGGTGGCGCAGATGACCTCCGGGGCGAGCGAGCTGCCGCCCATGCCGCACAGGACGACGCGGTCGACACCCTGCTCGCGCAGGTCGTCGCGCAGGGCCGCGATCTCGCCCACCAGGTGGCGCGAGGTGCGACCGAGCCCGACCCAGGACAGCCGCTTGGCGGCCTCCTCCTCGGCGGTCGGGCCCCACAGGGTGGGGTCCTGCGCGAAGATCCGGCTCGCGACGCGGTCATCGACGAGGGTCGGGACGTGCGCGGCGACGGCCTCCGCCGCCGCGCCGGACGCGGCCACGGAGAGGCTGGTCACCTCGAGGCCACCTTGTCCAGCTCTGCGCGGACACCGTCGAGCAGCTCGCCCCACGCCTTCTCGAACTTGTCGACGCCCTCGGTCTCGAGCTGGTCGGTGACCGCGGTGTAGCTGATCCCGAGGCGGTCGAGCGCGTCGAGCACCTCGGCGGCCTCGGCGTACCGGTCGGTGACCTGGTCACCGGTGATCTCACCGTGGTCGATCGTCGCGTCGAGCGTCTTCTCCGGCATCGTGTTGACCGTGTTGGCCGCGACGAGCTCGGTGACGTAGAGCGTGTCGGGGTAGTCGGGGTTCTTGACGCCCGTGGAGGCCCACAGCGGACGCTGGGGGCGCCCCCCTTCGCCCTGCAGGCGCTGCCAGCGGGGCGTCGAGAAGACCTCCTCGTAGGCCTGGTACGCGAGGCGGGCGTTGGCGACGCCGGCCTTGCCGCGCAGGGCGAGCGCCTCGTCGCTACCGATCGCCTCGAGCCGGGCGTCGACCTCGGTGTCGACGCGGGAGACGAAGAAGGAGGCGACCGAGTGGATCCTCGAGATGTCCTTGCCGGCGGCGAGCGCCTGCTCGATCCCCTCGACGAAGGCGTTCATCACCGCGCGGTAGCGCTCGAGGCTGAAGATCAGGGTGACGTTGACGCTGATGCCCGCGGCGAGCGTCTGCGTGATCGCCGGCAGGCCGGCCTCGGTCGCCGGGATCTTGATGTAGACCTGCGGGCGGTCGACGGCGTCGGACAGCTGACGGGCGACGACCGCGGTCTGCTCCGCGTCCTGCGCCAGCCGCGGGTCGACCTCGATGGAGACGCGACCGTCGACGCCGTCGGTCGCCTCGAAGATCGGCGCGAAGAGGTCGCACGCCTCGCGCACGTCGTCGGTGGTCAGTGCGAAGACGACCTCGTCGACGTCCTTGCCCTGCGCGGCGAGGTCCGAGAGCTGCTCGGTGTAGGCCTCGCCCTCGGCGAGGGCGGCCTGGAAGATCGAGGGGTTGGTCGTGACACCGACGATGCCCTTGGTGTCGATGAGCTCCTGGAGGTTGCCCGAGCGCAGCCGCTCCCGGCTGAGGTCGTCGAGCCAGACGGAGACACCGGCCGCGCGCAGCGCGGCGACGGGGGCGGGTGCGGCGGGGAGCTGCTCTGCCATGTCGATCATCCCTTCGCGTTCTTGATGGATGCCTTGGCGGCCTTGACGACGGCCGCCGGCGTGATGCCGAACTTCTCGTACAGGGTGGCCGCGTCGGCGGAGGCACCGAAGTGGTCGATGCCGACGCACTCACCGGCGTCGCCGACGACCTCGCGCCAGCCGAAGGTGGTCGCGGCCTCGACGGACACGCGGGCCCGGACGGCGGGCGGCAGGACCTTGTTCTTGTACGAGGTGGACTGGCGGTCGAACCACTCGCGGCACGGCATGGAGACGACGCGGGTGCCGGTCCCGGCCTTCTCGAGCGTCGCGCGTGCAGCCAGCGCGACGGCGACCTCGGTGCCGGTGGCGACGAGGACGACGTCGGGCGTGTCCGTGCTCGACTCGGCGAGGACGTAGGCGCCCTTGGCCGCTCCCTTCGCCGCCGCGTACTCGCCGCGGTCGACGATCGGGGTGCCCTGGCGGGAGAGGGCGAGGGCCGCGGTGGTGCGGTTCCTCAGGACCTCACCCCAGCAGACGCTCACCTCGTTGGCGTCGCCCGGGCGCACGACGTCCAGACCCGGGATCGCGCGCAGCGCGGCGAGGTGCTCGATCGGCTGGTGCGTCGGGCCGTCCTCGCCCAGGCCGATGGAGTCGTGGGTCCACACGTACGTGACCGGCAGCTGCTGCAGCGCGGCGAGCCGGACGGCGGGGCGCATGTAGTCGGAGAAGACGAGGAAGGTGCCGCCGTAGACCCGGGTGAGGCCCTCGAGGGCGATGCCGTTCATCGCCATGCCCATGCCGTGCTCGCGGATGCCGAAGTGGAGGGTGCGGCCGTACTGGTCGCCCTTCCACGTGTCGGTCTGCTTGCTCTTGGGCACGAAGGAGGGCTCGCCGTCCATCGTCGTGTTGTTGGAGCCCGCGAGGTCGGCGGAGCCGCCCCACAGCTCCGGCATGACGTCGGCGAGGGCGGTGAGGACCTTGCCGGACGCGGCACGGGTCGCCATCCCCTTGTCGGAGGCGTCGAAGGTCGGCAGCGCCTGGTCCAGCCCGGCCGGCAGCTCCCCGGCCTGCAGGCGCTCGAGCAGGGCAGCGCGCTCCGGGTTGGCCTTGCGCCACGTGGCGAAGCCCTTGTCCCAGTCCTTGTGGGCGGCCTTGCCGCGCTTCTTGACCTCACGGGCGTGGGCGAGCACGTCCTTCTCGACGGCGAAGGACTTCTTCGGGTCGAAACCGAGCAGCTCCTTGGTCGCCGCGACCTCGTCCTCGCCGAGGGCCGAGCCGTGCGAGGCCCCGGTGTCCTGCTTGGTCGGGGCGGGCCAGGCGATGATCGTGTGCAGGACGATCAGCGTGGGGGCCTTGGTGTTCTCCTTCGCCTGCGTGCAGGCGGCGAGCAGCGCGTCGATGTCCTCGACGTACGCGTTGCCGTCACCGCTGCGGCGCCAGTCGACGTCGATGACCTCCCAGCCGTAGGCGCGGTAGCGCGCGCCCACGTCCTCGCTGAAGGCGATGTCGGTGTCGTCCTCGATCGAGATCTGGTTGGCGTCGTAGATGACGTTGAGGGTGCCGAGCTCCTGGTGGCCGGCGAGCGAGCCGGCCTCCGCGGAGACGCCCTCCTGCATGTCGCCGTCGGAGGCGAGGCACCAGATCGTGTGGTCGAAGGGGGAGGTCCCCGGCGCGGCGTCCGGGTCGAGCAGGCCGCGCTGGCGGCGCTGCGCCATCGCCATGCCGGTCGCGGAGGCGAGGCCGGAGCCGAGGGGGCCGGTCGTGATCTCGACACCGGGGGTGTGGTGCACCTCGGGGTGGCCGGGCGTCAGCGAGTCCCACGTGCGCAGGGACTTCAGGTCGCTGAGCTCGAGGCCGTAACCGGAGAGGAAGAGCTGGACGTACTGGGTGAGCGAGGAGTGCCCGACGGAGAGGACGAAGCGGTCGCGTCCGAGCCACGTCGGGTCGGACGGGTCGTGCGTCATGACCTGCTGGTAGAGCAGGTAGGCCACGGGGGAGAGGCTCATCGCGGTGCCCGGGTGGCCGCTGCCGCACTCCTGCACGGCGTCGGCGGCGAGGAGGCGTCCGGTGTCGACGGCGCGGACGTCGAGGTCGCTCCAGCCGGCCTTCTTCGCCAGGGGACGGGGGAGTGCCTCGGAGCGGGAGGAGGTCCCGGCCGGTCCGGCAGGGTTGGCCGAGGCGACCGTGCGGGTGGTGCCCGAGGGGCGCGACTGGGCGGCCGCCTTCTTCGCGGGGGCCTTGGGGGAGGTGCCGGTGTCCGTGCTCACGGAGGGATCTCTCTTTCGGTGGCGCGTATGTGCTCGCCACCAACCCTAGTGCGCGGCGCCGTGGACGACGGATCCACGGGGTGGGGGCCGCCCTCGCCCCCGGCACGGGTAGACTCAGGGCAGTCCGCGCATTGCGCGACCCCCCGTCCCACCCCTTCGTCAAAGGCTGTCCGTGACCACTCTCGAGTCGACGCGCGAGCTCTCGCCGACGACCCGCTCGTGGCGTCGCACCGTGCGTGCGTACGTCGCCCTGACGAAGCCGCGGATCATCGAGCTGCTGCTCGTCACGACCGTGCCGGTGATGTTCCTCGCCGAGCGTGGGGTCCCCTCGCTCGGGCTCATCGTCCTAACGCTCGTCGGAGGCAGCCTCAGCGCCGGCGCGGCCAACACCTTCAACATGGTCTACGACCGTGACATCGACGCGAAGATGGGCCGGACCCAGAACCGCCCGCTC
Source organism: Janibacter terrae (assembly GCF_039636765.1). NCBI lineage: Bacteria > Bacillati > Actinomycetota > Actinomycetes > Micrococcales > Intrasporangiaceae > Janibacter > Janibacter terrae. The sequence goes on along the minus strand of NZ_CP144167.1, from coordinate 2,308,933 downwards.
GTCACCGGCGAGGCCACCCCGCGGGGCGCGATGATCTTCGGGTTCGTCCTCACCGCCCTGTCGACCGCGTGGCTGTGGCTCCTCGTCAACCCGCTGTCGGCGATGCTCTCGCTCGCCGCGATCGTGCTCTACGCGGTCGGCTACACGATGATCCTCAAGCGCCGGACCGCGCAGAACATCGTCTGGGGCGGCATCGCCGGGTGCATGCCCACGCTCATCGGCTGGTCCGCCGTGACCAACGAGGTCGGCTGGCCGGCGATCATCCTCTTCCTCGTGATCTTCTTCTGGACGCCACCGCACTACTGGCCGCTCTCGATGCGCTTCATCGACGACTACGCCACCGCCGGCGTCCCCATGCTGCCGGTGCTCGAGCAGCAGACGACCGTGGCCAAGCAGATCGTCGTCTACTCGTGGGCGATGGTCCTGACCTCCTTGGCCCTCGTCCCGGTCGCCGACATGGGCTGGGTCTACCTCGTCGCCGCGCTCGTCTCCGGCGGGCTCTTCGTCACCGAGGCCCACCGCCTGCTCTCCGCCGCGTCCAAGGGCGTCTCCCAGGCCGTCCTGAAGCCCATGCGCCTCTTCCACTTCTCGATCACCTACGTCACGCTGCTCTTCCTCGGCGTCGCGATCGACCCCCTCGTGCACCTGCCCCTGCCCGGCCTCGCCTGAGCCGCGTGGACGGCTGAGCCCCGGCTCCCGAGGGGGCAGGCCGGCGCTGCGCCGAAGTCCTTCGTCGTCGCGTGGTGACCTTCTCGTTCTCGACTTCGGCTTGATTCGCGCCGACCTACCCCTTCGTCCGCCGGTGCGTGGGCGCTCTCCAACCACCTCCTCCGGCGTGGCCATCCGCTGAGGTGAGGCGGGGGGAGGAGGGCGCGCGGGGAGGGGCTAAGCGAATCAAGCCGAAGTCCGACGGACCGACGTGAGATGTCTCGTGAACGAAGGGACTTCGGCCCAGCGAAGCCCCTCCCTGCGTGCCGGACGATCGCAGGTATGACGAGCTGCGAGGCTCAGGCAGGGACGGCCGTCGCGGGCTCGCGGGAGAGGACGACGGCGCGGACGATGGCGACGACGAGGAGGCTGGCGCCGAGCATGTGGGCGAGGACGAGGACCTCGGGGAGCTTGGTCAGGTACTGCACGTAGCCGACGAGGCCCTGGGCGAGGGTGACCACGAGGACGACCCACCAGGCGCGGGCGGGACCGGGGGCGCGCTCGGTGAGCTTCGCACCCAGCCAGACGGCGACGCAGATGCCGATGAAGAGCATGACGGCGTCGGCGTGCAGCCACGAGATCGTCCGCGGGTCGAAGCCGGTGCGGGCCGGGGTGTCGGCGTCACCGGAGTGCGGGCCCGAGCCGGTGACGACCGTGCCGAGCACGAGGACGACGGCGGCCGCGGCGACGAGGACCTGCTGCAGCCGGGTGACCAGGGGGTGGAGCAGGGAGCGGGTCCTGCCGGCGGGCTGGGTGTGGCGCCAGTACAGCCAGGCGGACACGGCGATCAGCGCCATGGAGCACAGGAAGTGGAAGGCGACGATCCACGGGTTGAGGCCGGTGAGGACGGTGATGCCGCCGACGACCGCCTGCGCGAGGATGCCGGCCATGACGACCCAGGTGCCGGTGATGAGCTCGCGGCGCTCCCGCGCCCAGCGGTAGAGGGCGATGAGCAGCGCCAGCGCGACGAACCCGAGCAGGCCGGTGAGGGTGCGGTTGCCGAACTCGATGACCTTGTGGATGCCCTCCTCCTGCTCCACCGTGGGCACGTAGGAGCCGGGCACGCACTGCGGCCACGTGGGGCACCCGAGGCCGGAGCCGGTGAGCCGGACGAGCCCGCCGGTGACGACGATGCCGACCTCGACGACGAGGTTGGCGAGCAGCAGCGGCGCCAGCCACCGGTGGGACGAAGGGGGAGTGCCCCCGGTCGGTGCCGGGGCTGCGGTCTGCGCGGTGCTCACCCAGCAACGGTAAGCCGTGCCCGGCGCCACACCGGCGTCGGGCCCGGCGTCCGCGAGGAGGGGCGGCGAGGGCCCGTCAGTCGCGCCAGCGGAAGGTGCGCACCACGGCCAGCGTGAGCGCGGCACCCCACACGACGAGCACGAGCCACGGCAGCAGGGGCAGGGAGCCCTCGGCGAGGGCGTCGCGGAAGGCGTCGCCCAGGGCGCCGGAGGGGAGCCAGCGCACGACCGCGTCGAGCCCGCCGATCGTGTCGCCGGGCAGGAGCAGCCCGCCGACGCCGGCGAGCAGCACCCACACGAGGTTGGCCACCGCGAGGACGGCCTCGGCGCGGAGGGTCCCGGCGAGCAGGAGCGCGAGGGCGACGAAGACCCACACACCGAGGGCTGCGGTGACCGGGGTGACGACCAGGCCGAGGGGATCGGGACGCCACCCGAGGAGGGCGGCGATGACGCCGAGGACGAGGACCTGCACCGCGGCGACCGCGCAGATCGCGACCGCCTTGCCGAGCAGCAGGCCGTCGGTCCCGACGGGGGTGGTCGCCAGCATGCGCAGGACGCCGTAGCGGCGGTCGAAGGCCGTCTGGATCGCTTGGCCGGTGAAGGCCGTGGACACGACGGCCAGCGCCAGCACGCCGGGGGCCACGGTGGCGATGCGCGGCTCGGGCAGCTCCGGGTAGCCCGCGAGGACGAGCGCCACGAGCGCCATGGCGGGCAGGACGAGCGCGACGAGGAGCTGCTCGCCGTTGCGCAGGAGGATCGCGGCCTCGAAGCGCGCCTGGGCGATCACCCGTCGGCGCCGCGACTGCGCGGCGGGCGCCGTGGTGGGGAGCGAGGGGTCAGTCGGCACGTCGGCCTCCGGTGAGCTCGAAGTACCGGTGCTCGAGCCCGCCGTCCCCGGCGATCTCGCTCGGCGTGCCGTCGGCGACGACGCGGCCACGGTCGAGGATGACGATCCGGTCGGCGAGGCGCTCTGCCTCGTCGAACCCGTGCGTCGTGACGACGAGCGCCATCCCCCCTTCGCGTCGCTCGCGCACGAGGTCCCAGACGTCCAGGCGCGCGTGTGGGTCGAGCCCGGCGGTCGGCTCGTCGAGGAAGGCGACGGCAGGGGAGCCGACGAGTGCGGCCGCGAGGGCGACGCGCTGGCGCTGCCCACCGCTCAGTCGCCGCACGGGCGTCGTGGCGAAGGGGGCGATGTCGAGCCGGTCGACGAGCTCGTCGACGCAGGTGGTCCGGTAGAGCCGGGCGAGGTGCGTGAGGAGCCGGTGGGCGGAGACACTCTGCGGCAGCCCGCCGTCCTGCAGCATGACGCCCACGCGCGCCCGGTGGTCCGCATCCGCCTGCCAGGGGTCGCTGCCGAGCACGCGCACCGTGCCGGAGTCCGGCCGCTGCAGGCCCTCGAGGCACTCGATCGTCGTCGTCTTGCCGGCACCGTTGGGGCCGAGCACGCAGGTGATCTCGCCGGCGGCGGCACTCCAGCTGGCCCCGTCCACGGCGACCCGGTCACCGAAGACGCGGCGCAGGTCCTCCACGACGACGGCACGTGTCACGGGAGGCGAGTCTAGGCAGCGCGCGCGCCGCTCCACGGTTAGGCATGCCTTTGTTGTGTTGGGACGCCAATTACGTAACATGGATGTGTGGTTATTGCATCGCGAGCAGCGAGGCCGTCGGACACCGACGCCTCCAGTCGTGATGCCCGCACGCGCGATCGCGTGCTGAGCACCATCAGCGAGCGCGGCCCGATCACGGCCGCCGACCTCGCCGCCCACCTCGGTCTGACCGCCACCGGTGTGCGCCGCCACCTCGACCAGCTCGCCGAGGAGGGTGCCGTCACCAGCCGTGCGCCGCACGCCGGCAAGCGCGGCCGCGGACGTCCCGCGCGCGAGTGGGTCGTCGGCGACGTCGGTCACGAGCACCTCACCTCCGACTACGACGACCTGGCCGCCGACGCGATGCGGTTCCTGCGCGAGTCCGTCGGCGAGCAGGCGGTGCGCGACTTCGCCGACCACCGCATCAGCGCGCTCGAGGAGCGCTGCGCGGACCAGGTCGAGGCCGCGGGGGAGGACCCCCGGGCCCGCACCGAGGCGCTGGTCACGGCCCTGCGCGCCGAGGGCTACGCTGCCAGCGCCCGCACGGTCGGCGACGATGTCGTCGTCGGCCTCCAGCTGTGCCAGGGTCACTGCCCGGTCCGGCACGTCGCCGCGGAGTTCCCCGAGCTCTGCGAGGCCGAGACGGATGCCTTCAGCCGGCTCCTCGGCGTCCACGTCCAACGCCTGGCCACCCTGGCCCAGGGCGATCACGTCTGCACCACCTTCGTCCCCACCCCGGGGATGCGTCCCCACACAGAGAGGTCCCCCCGATGAGCACGAACATCGAAGAGCTCAACCCAGGACTGAAGGACATCGGCCGCTACGAGTTCGGCTGGTCGGACACCGACTCGGCCGGGTCCAGCGCCAAACGCGGCCTGGGCGAGGACGTCGTCACCGACATCTCCGACCGCAAGGGCGAGCCGCAGTGGATGCGCGACCTGCGCCTGAAGTCCCTGCGTCTGTTCGACAAGAAGCCCATGCCCAGCTGGGGCAGCGACCTCACCGGCATCGACTTCCAGAACATCAAGTACTTCGTGAAGTCCACCGAGAAGCAGGCGACCTCCTGGGAGGACCTGCCCGAGGACATCAAGAACACGTACGACCGGCTCGGCATCCCCGAGGCGGAGAAGCAGCGCCTCGTCGCGGGCGTCGCCGCCCAGTACGAGTCGGAGGTCGTCTACCACCAGATCCGTGAGGACCTGGAGGAGAAGGGTGTCATCTTCGTCGACACCGACACCGGCCTGCGCGAGCACGAGGACCTCTTCCGCGAGTACTTCGGCACCGTCATCCCGGCCGGCGACAACAAGTTCTCCGCGCTGAACACTGCGGTGTGGTCCGGCGGCTCCTTCATCTACGTCCCGCCGGGCGTCCACGTCGACATCCCGCTGCAGGCCTACTTCCGGATCAACACCGAGAACATGGGCCAGTTCGAGCGGACGCTGATCATCGCCGACGAGGGCTCCTACGTGCACTACGTCGAGGGCTGCACCGCCCCGATCTACAAGACGGACTCGCTGCACAGCGCCGTCGTCGAGATCGTCGTGAAGAAGAACGCCCGCGTGCGCTACACGACGATCCAGAACTGGTCCAACAACGTCTACAACCTCGTCACCAAGCGCACCACGGTCGCCGAGGGCGGGACGATGGAGTGGGTCGACGGCAACATCGGCTCCAAGGTGACGATGAAGTACCCCGCGTGCTTCCTCCTCGGTGAGCACGCCAAGGGCGAGACGCTGTCGATCGCCTTCGCCGGTGAGGGCCAGCACCAGGACGCCGGCGCCAAGATGGTCCACGCGGCGCCCAACACCTCGAGCTCGATCGTCTCCAAGTCGGTGGCCCGCGGTGGCGGCCGCACCTCCTACCGCGGCCTCGTCCAGGTGCTCGAGGGTGCGACCAACAGCAAGTCCTCGGTCGTCTGCGACGCGCTGCTCGTGGACACGATCAGCCGCTCCGACACCTACCCCTACGTCGACGTCCGCGAGGACGACGTGCAGATGGGTCACGAGGCAACCGTCTCCAAGGTCTCCGCCGACCAGCTCTTCTACCTCATGTCGCGCGGCATGAGCGAGGAGGAGGCCATGGCGATGATCGTGCGTGGCTTCGTCGAGCCCATCGCGCGCGAGCTGCCGATGGAGTACGCCCTCGAGCTCAACCGCCTCATCGAACTCCAGATGGAAGGAGCCGTCGGCTGATGAGCCTTCTGGCTGACCCGGGCCAGCAGGCCCACACCCATTCCGCCGAGACGCTGGTCCCGGACCAGTCCCGCGCCGAGCGGACCCGCTCCTGGGACCTCGCCGACTTCCCCGTGCCGCAGGGCCGGGAGGAGGACTGGCGGTTCACCCCGGTCGGGCGTCTCACCGACCTCTTCTCCGACGAAGGGGGGACCGGTGCCCTGGGCGTCGAGCACACCCTGCCGCAGGGTGTCACCCGCTCGCAGATCCCGGCGGAGCAGGCCCGGGCCACGGGCGTCCCGCTGCCGGCCGACCGCGCCGCGGCCGTCGCCGCGAGCGGCGACTCGGTCGTCGTCATCGACATCCCGGCCGAGGCCGAGCTCGGCGAGCCGGTGCGCGTCCACCTCACCGGTGAGCCCGGCGACCCGGTGCGTGCCCACCACATCGTGCGCGTCGGGGCCTTCGCGAAGGCCACGGTCGTCGTCGAGCACCGTGGCAGCGCCGACTACACCGAGCTGCTGTCGGTGCTCTCCGGTGACTCCTCGCAGCTGACGATCGTCTCCCTCCAGGACTGGGACGACGAGGCCGTGCACCTCGGCCAGCACGACGTCGTCGTCGGCCGGGACGCGAGCGTGCGGCACATCGCCGTGACGATCGGTGGCGGCATCGTGCGCCTGAACACCAACGCGTCCTACAGCGGGCCCGGCGGTTCCTTCGAGGCCTTCGGCGTCTATTTCGCCGACGCCGGCCAGCACCTCGAGCACCGGCTCTTCGTCGACCACGAGGCGCCGCACTGCACGAGCAACGTCGAGTACAAGGGCGCCCTGCAGGGCGAGACCGCGCACACGGTGTGGGTCGGCGACGTCCTCATCCGCGCCGCGGCCGAGGGCACCGAGACCTACGAGCTCAACCGCAACCTCGTGCTCACCGACGGCGCGCGCGCCGACTCGGTCCCCAACCTGGAGATCGAGACCGGCGAGATCGTCGGCGCCGGTCACGCCTCGACGACCGGTCGCTTCGACGACCAGCAGCTGTTCTACCTGCAGTCGCGCGGTGTGCCCGAGGACGAGGCCCGTCGTCTCGTCGTGCGCGGCTTCTTCAACACCATCGTCCAGCGGATCGGCGACGCCGAGATCAGCGAGCGCGTCATGCGGGCGATCGACATCGAGCTCGAAGGGGGTCGGGCATGAGTGCCGTCGCGCAGCCCGAGTTCATCCGGGTCTGCGGGATCGACGAGCTGACGCCGGGGCAGGCCGCCAAGGCGGACGTCTCCGGTCGGCTCCTCGCCATCGTGCGCGTCGAGGACGGCACCGTCCACGCGATCGACGACGAGTGCACGCACGGCAAGGTCTCGCTCTCCGAGGGCGAGGTCGACGGCTGCACCATCGAGTGCTGGCTGCACGGCTCGCGCTTCGACCTCATCTCCGGGCGCCCCACCGGCCTGCCGGCGACCGTCCCCGTCAAGGTCCACACCGTCCAGGTGACCGACGACGGTGACGTCCTCGTCGCCCTGGCCGACTGACCCACAGACCTCCACACCGAAAGACACCGACATGGCAACTCTCCAGATCACCGACCTGCACGTCAGCGTCGAGACCGAAGACGGCCCCAAGGAGATCCTCAAGGGCGTCACCCTCACCATCAACTCCGGCGAGACCCACGCGATCATGGGTCCCAACGGCTCGGGCAAGTCGACGCTGGCCTACTCCATCGCCGGCCACCCGAAGTACACCGTCACCTCCGGCGAGGTCACCCTCGACGGCGAGGACGTGCTCTCGATGTCCGTGGACGAGCGCGCCCGTGCGGGCCTCTTCCTCGCCATGCAGTACCCGGTCGAGGTCCCCGGCGTCACGGTGAGCAACTTCCTGCGCACCGCAAAGACCGCCATCGACGGCGAGGCGCCCAAGCTGCGCACCTGGGTCAAGGAGGTGCGCGGCACCATGGACGAGCTGCGCATGGACCCCGCGTTCGCCGAGCGCAACGTCAACGAGGGCTTCTCGGGCGGCGAGAAGAAGCGCCACGAGATCCTCCAGATGGAGCTGCTCAAGCCGAAGTTCGCCATCCTCGACGAGACCGACTCCGGTCTCGACGTCGACGCCCTGCGCGTCGTCTCCGAGGGCGTCAATCGGGCCAAGGGCACGACCGACGCCGGCGTCCTGCTCATCACGCACTACACGCGGATCCTGCGCTACATCACCCCCGAGTTCGTCCACGTCTTCGTCGACGGACGGATCGCCGAGCAGGGCGGCCCCGAGCTGGCCGACCAGCTCGAGGCCGAGGGCTACGACCGGTTCCTCGCGACGGGGGAGCCCGCCACGACCGCAGGGGCCTGATGATGGCACCGCAGCTGATCCCCGACGGTGAGCTGGCCGCGATCCGCGGTCAGTTCCCGATCCTCGAGCGCACGGTGCGCGGGGACAAGCCGCTCGTCTACCTCGACTCCGGCGCCACCTCGCACAAGCCCCTCGCCGTGCTCGACGCCGAGCGTGACTTCCTCATGACCTCCAACTCGGCTCCCCACCGCGGCGCGCACGCGCTGTCGGAGGAGGCCACGGAGGCCTACGAGGGCGCCCGCGCGGACATCGCCGCGCTCATCGGTGCCCAAGAGCGCGAGGTGGTCTTCACGAAGAACGCCACCGAGGCGCTGAACCTGGCCGCGTACGCCTTCTCCAACGCCGAGACGGGGTCCCCCCTTCGTCTCGGCGAGGGTGACGAGGTCCTCATCACCGAGGCCGAGCACCACGCCAACCTCGTGCCGTGGCAGGAGCTGTGCCGCCGCACCGGGGCGACTCTGCGCTGGATCGGGGTGACCCAGGAGGGCCGTCTCGACCTCGACCAGCTCGACGAGCTGGTCACCGAGCGGACCAAGGTCATGGCCTTCACCCACGCGTCCAACGTCCTGGGCGCCGTGAGCGACGTGCCCCGGCTCGTCGCGGCGGCCCGGTCCGTCGGCGCGATCACGGTCCTCGACGCCTGCCAGTCCGTGCCGCACCTGCCGGTGGACGTGCGTGAGCTCGGCGTCGACCTGCTCGCCTTCTCCGGCCACAAGATGTACGGCCCGAGCGGGATCGGTGTGCTCTGGGGCCGCTACGACCTCCTCGAGCAGATGCCCGCCTTCCTCACCGGCGGGTCGATGATCGAGCTCGTGCGCATGGAGGGCAGCACCTACGCGCCGCCGCCCACGCGCTTCGAGGCCGGCGTGCCGATGACGAGCCAGGCCATCGGGCTGGGCGCGGCCGTGCGCTGGATCCGCGACATCGGTCTCGAGCGCATCGCCGCCCACGAGCAGGCGCTCACCGCGCAGCTGCTCGCGGCCCTGGCCGAGCGTCCGTGGGTGCGCCTCGTGGGCCCCGCCGACACCGTGCACCGCGGTGCCGCCGTCTCCTTCGTCGTCGACGGCGTGCACGCGCACGACGTCGGGCAGGTCCTCGACGACCAGGGCGTCGCCGTGCGGGTGGGCCACCACTGCGCGTGGCCTCTGCACCGGGCCTTCGGCGTCGCGGCCACCACCCGCGCGTCGCTGGCCGTCTACAACACCCCGGCCGAGATCGACACGCTCGTGGCGGCGCTCGACCGGGTGCCGCAGATCTTCGGCGTCGACGCAGGAGCCGCCTGATGGACCTCTACCAGGAGCTGATCCTCGACCACTCCAAGCGCAAGGTCGGTCACGGCCTGCGCGAGGGGCACGCGTCCGAGGTGCACCACGTCAACCCGACCTGCGGCGACGAGGTGACCCTGCGCGTGCACCTCGACGGCACCGGTCACGACGCTCGGATCACCGACATCTCCTACGAGGCGATGGGCTGCTCGATCTCCATGGCGAGCACCTCGATCCTCGCCGAGGAGGTCACCGGTGAGACCGTCGACGAGGCGATGGACGTCCACGAGGCGATGCGGCGCATGCTGACCAGCCGCGGCCAGGACGCCGGCGACGAGGAGGTCATCGGCGACGGAGTCGCCCTGGCCGGCGTCGCGCAGTACCCGGCACGCGTCAAGTGCGCGTTGCTCGGCTGGATGGCCCTCACCGACGCGCTGGCCCAGGCCGGCGTCGACGTCTCGACCACTTCCCAAGGAGAGAGCGCATGACCGCCCAGGCACCCACCCCGAGCAATGTCGCGGACGTCGAAGAGGCGCTGCGCGATGTCGTCGACCCCGAGCTCGGCATCAACGTCGTCGACCTCGGCCTCGTCTACGGCATCACCGTCGACCCGCAGAACCACGCGGTCATCGACATGACCCTCACCTCCGCTGCCTGCCCGCTGACCGATGTCATCGAGGACCAGGTCGACCAGGCCCTCACCGACCTCGTCACCGACTCGCGGATCAACTGGGTCTGGATGCCGCCGTGGGGTCCGGACAAGATCACCGACGACGGGCGCGAGCAGCTGCGCGCCCTCGGCTTCAACATCTGAGCACCACTCCCGTGCCCCGCACCGTCGAGGTCGACCCCGCTCGACTCGACCGCTGGGCGGCGGGCTTCGCGGCCCGGCACGACGGCGTCACCCGCGCCGACGAGCCGGGTCGTGTCGTGCTCCGGGGCGGTGACGGCGCGAGCGCCGTGGCGGAGCGCTTCGACCACGAGCGGATCGGCCTGGTGCTCCTGCGCCGCGGCGGCCACGCCGTCGGACGCGACGAAGGGGGTGACCTCCTCGCGCACACGTGCGGCACCGGGTATGTCCAGGGCCGGACCAAGAAGGGCGGCTGGAGCCAGCAGCGCTACGCGCGCCGCCGCGGCAACCAGTCGGACGCGGTCGTCGACGCGGTCGTGGGCCTGGCGCTGCGGCACCTCCCGCGGGGCTCGGTCGACGCACTCCTCGTCGGCGGTGACCGACGCCTCGTCGCGCAGGTGCTCGAGGACCCACGCCTGGCCCACCTGCGCGACCTCCCGCGACGGGAGCTGTGGGGCCTGCCCGACCCCCGGTTCGCGGTGCTCGTCGACGCCGCCCGCCGCGCGCGTGCCGTCTGGCTCGCGGTGGACGAGCCCGGGACCTGATCACGTCAGGTGTGGAGTATCGTCCGTACCGGGAGGGGGCCAGGGAGGGCCCCACCATGAACCGGGGGAGAACCACTCATGGCACCTCGTGCCGTCGTCCCTGTGTCCGCAGTCGTCATCTCGCTCGGGGTGGCGTGGTCGTCATCGGCGGGTGCCGAGCCGCATGGCGAACGAGCGCGTGGCAGCGGGTCGCTCAGCACCGTCGCACCCGCGCCGCCGGTCCCCATCGACCGGGGTGAGGCCATCGAGCACCGGCCGACCACCCAGCAGCTGCGCCGGGCCGAGCAGCTGTCCGACGCCCCGCTCCAGCGGGAGGCGCAGCCGATCCAGAGCATCCGGCCCGCGTCCGCGGCGGGATCGGTCCGCGAGGCCCGGCCCGTGCGGCTCACGAGCAACGGTGCCTGGACCTGGTACTCCGACCCGCGCGTCCTGGAGACCTCACGGGCGACTTACTTCGCCTACGTCACCCGGGCCGGCTCGGTGATGCTCACGTCCCTGAGCAACGCTGACGCGCGGATGGAGACGACCACCCTCAGTCGCTATCAGCTGCGCGACGACCACAACGTGCCCGCGCTCGTCGAGACGGCGGACGGCCGGGTCGTCGCCTTCTGGGGCGGCCACGGCAGGGCGCCCGTGCGGTACCGGGTGAGCGGTCCTCAGGGCGCGATCTCCTCGATGTCGGCCGTGCGCAGGCTCAAGGGCTCGGGGATGGAGGACGTCACGACGACGTACGTCCAGGCCTTCCGGATGCGCGGGGTGAGGAACCAGTACCACCTGCTCACCCGCCGCTACTCGGACCAGAACTGGGTGCTGACGACGAGCAAGGACCTCGTGACGTGGACCAAGCCGCTCCAGCTGTTCAAGAACTCCGACACCGTCGACAACACCTGACCCTACCTCGAGGCCGCCTCCGCGGGGTGGAAGGAGATGCACCTCGCGGTCTCCGACGGGCACCCGGTCCAGGACCCCGACAACTCGCTGTACCACTTGACCTTCGACGCGGAGACCAAGGCGCTGCGCAGGTCGGACGGCAGCTGGGTGGCCCGGCCCCCGTACCCGCGCTCGGGGACGCTCGTCTACGACGGTCGCAGCCTCGACGGCCGCGTGCGCGTCTACGACCTCGCGCTGCGCGGCAGTCGCCCGACCGTCGCCTTCACGACCGTCGACCGCAGCCCGGACACCCCCGGGTACACGTACAAGTGGGCGACCCTGTGGGGCAGCGCAGACGCGGACCCTCGCCCGGCAGGAGGAAAACCCGGAGGGAATCTCGCTCGACAGCAGCGACGCGACGACCGCCTACGCCGTCACCCGGGAGGGTGAGGACACCCAGCTGTCCGAGCTGCGGACCGCGGACGGTGGGGTCACGTGGCGGGCCCGGCCGGTCGCCGCCCAGACCGGTGAGCAGCGGACCCCGACGACCCCCTTCGGCACGGGCGGCCAGTACTCCGTCATGTGGATGGCCGGCCCGTACACGGACTGGACCGACTACCGCACCTCGCTCGTCGGAGAGTCCACGGGCCCCGCGCCGATCAGCCTCACGGCGACCTGGCCGAGCAACTGGGCCAGCGGCGGTGGCGTGAGCGCCCGGATCCGGGCCGGCATCGGCGGCCCGGATGTCGAGGGCGTCACGGTCTGGCTGCTCGTGAAGCGGCCGGGGAAGCCGCAGCAGTTCGTGCGCTCGGCCACGACCGATGCCACCGGGACCGTGCGCTTCGCGGTCAACCGCTACTACCCCAAGGGCACGACGGTCTGGGTCTTCGCACCCGCTGCCGGGGACTGGGGTGCCGCCAAGTCGCAGGGCAGACGGAAGTAGGCCGTGGCGGCCGGTCAGATGTTGTTGGGGTCCGCGACCTCGAAGGTGTCGCAGCTGCCCACCGACTCGGCCTTCATGCCGCGCAGCAACCAGGCCTGACGGGCCTTGGCCGAGCCGTGGGTCCAGCCCTCGGGGTTGACGCCCCCGCCGGACTTCTTCTGGATCTCGTCGTCGCCGACGGACTTGGCCGCGCCCATGGCGTTCTTCACGTCGGCCTCGCTGATGTCGGTGAGCAGGACCTGACCGTTGGCGTCCTTGGTCTGCGTGGCGTCCTGGATCCACATGCCGGCGAAGCAGTCCGCCATGAGCTCGACCCGCACCGCGCCCGAGCTGGCGCCCTGCGGGTCCTTCTGGGCCTCGTCGAGGACGCCGTAGACGTTCTGGATGTGGTGCCCGTACTCGTGGGCGAGGACGTACAGCTCGGCCAGCGTGCCGTCCTGCGCGCCGAGCTGCTGCTCCATGATGTCGAAGAAGTCGGTGTCGATGAAGATGCGCTCGTCGACGGGGCAGTAGAAGGGGCCGACCTGGTTGCTCGCGGTGCCGCACTGCGACTGCGTCTGCCCGGTGTAGACGACGACCTTGTCCGGTCCGCGGAACTGCTGGTTGGCTCCCTCGAGCGCCTTGGCGAGGTCGGGCTGCTGGCTCCAGAAGTCGTGCAGGCTGTTCTCGCCGAGGACCATGAGGCACTCGCGGTCCTTCTTGGCATCGGCACCGGTCCGGCACTTCTCGGCGAGGCGGTTGTCGCCACCCTGGGCGCTGGTGTCCTGGGGGGCGCCCCCGCCGTTCAGCATGTCGCCGTTGCCGGTGAGGACGAGGATGACGGCGATGATGAGACCGACGATGCCGCCACCGGCCACGACAGGACCGCGACCCCGTCCGCCACCTCCGCCACCCATGCGCGAGGTGTCGAGCGAGGCGTTGTCGTTGATGCTCACGGCGGTCCTCCAGGGGGGGTGCGGTCCGGTCGGACCGGCACGGATGCGGTGACGGTGGGATCTGCGACTTACACTAACCGCCGACCCACCTTCGTACCTGCAGGAGAACCACCCGTGATCACAGCCAGCGGCATCGAGCTGCGCGCGGGGTCCCGCATCCTGCTCGAGGACGCCTCCTTCCGGGTCGCCGCGGGCGACCGGGTCGGCCTCGTCGGGCGCAACGGGGCGGGCAAGACGACGCTCACCAAGGTCCTCGCGGGCCAGGGGCAGGCGGCGGCGGGCTCGGTCACCTCCAGCGGTGGCATCGGCTACCTCCCGCAGGACCCGCGCACCGGCGACCTCACCGTCACCGCGCGCCAGCGCATCCTGTCCGCCCGCGGGCTCGACCGCATCGTCACCGACCGGGCGACCGCGGAGCAGCGGATGGCCAGCGCGGACCCCGAGACCCTCGAGCGCGCCATGGCGCGCTTCGGCCGGCTCCAGGAGGAGTTCGAGGCAGCCGGTGGCTACGCCGCGGAGTCGGAGGCGGCGAGCATCGCCTCCGCCCTCGGCATCGACGAGGGCCGGCTCGACCAGAGCCTCGAGACCCTCTCCGGCGGCCAGCGGCGAAGGGTGGAGCTGGCCCGCATCCTCTTCTCCGGCAACGAGACGCTTCTGCTCGACGAACCGACCAACCACCTCGACGCCGACTCGATCGGCTGGTTGCGCGACCACCTGAAGAGCTACAAGGGCGGGCTGATCATCATCAGCCACGACGTCGAGCTCCTCGAGGTCGTGGTCAACCGGGTCTTCCACCTGGATGCCAACCGCTGCGAGATCGACCAGTACAACATGGGCTGGAAGAACTACCTCCAGCAGCGCGAGACCGACGAGCGGCGCCGCAAGCGCGAGGTGCAGAACGCGACGAAGAAGGCCGGCGCCCTCCTGGACCAGGCCGAGAAGATGCGCGCCAAGGCGACCAAGGCGACGGCCGCGCAGCAGATGATCAAGCGCGCCGAGCGGATGCTCGCCGGCGTCGAGGGAGAGCGAACGCAGGACCGCGTGGCGAAGCTGCGCTTCCCGGACCCCGCCCCCTGCGGGCGGACCCCCCTTCGTGCCTCAGGCCTGTCCCGGTCCTACGGGAGCCTGGAGATCTTCACCGACGTCGACCTCGCGATCGACCGGGGGAGCAAGGTCGTCGTCCTCGGGTTCAACGGTGCCGGCAAGACGACGCTGCTGCGGATGCTCGCCGGCGTCGATGCCCCCGACACCGGCCAGGTCGAGCCGGGCCACGGCCTGAAGCTCGGCTACTACGCGCAGGAGCACGAGAACCTCGACGTCGACCGCACGGTGCTGGCCAACATGAAGTCGGCCGCCCCCGACCTCGGCGAGACCGAGGTGCGCAAGGTGCTTGGCTCCTTCCTCTTCACCGGGGACGACGTCGACAAGCCGGCCGGGGTGCTCTCTGGCGGCGAGAAGACGCGCCTGTCGCTCGCCCTGCTCGTCGTCTCCAGCGCCAACGTCCTGCTCCTCGACGAGCCGACCAACAACCTGGACCCGGCGAGCCGTGAGGAGATCCTCGGGGCGCTGTCGACCTTCAAGGGCGCGGTCGTCCTCGTGACGCACGACGAGGGCGCCGTCGACGCGCTCGAGCCGGAGCGGATCCTCCTGCTGCCCGACGGCGTCGAGGACTTCTACAGCGCGGACTACCGGGACCTCGTCACGCTGGCGTGAGCCCCGGCTGCCCGGCAGGTGAGATGCATAACGACAGGTTATGGATTCGATAAGTCCGGCCGTAGGATGAGCGGGTGACTGTGACGACCCGCCCCACCCGCAGCAAGTCCAACGGCGCCTGGGCCGACGGCGACCGCACCCCGTTGAACCACAACGAGGAGTTCAAGCTGGAGGACGACGCGCTCAACGTGCGCGCGCGCATCGAGGACGTCTACGCCGAGGGTGGCTTCGCCTCGATCGCCCCGGACGACCTCAGCGGTCGCTTCCGCTGGTGGGGCCTGTACACGCAGCGCAAGCAGGGGCTCGACGGCACCCACACGGGTGAGGACGGCCTCGACGACGAGTACTTCATGATGCGCGTGCGCAGCGACGGCGGCCGGGTGAGCACCGAGCAGCTGCGCACCATCGCGGGCATCAGCACCGAGTTCGCCCGGGACACCGCCGACATCTCCGACCGGCAGAACATCCAGCTGCACTGGGTGCGCATCGAGGACGTCCCCGAGATCTGGCGTCGCCTGGAGTCCGTGGGACTGTCGACGACCGAGGCCTGC
This sequence comes from Janibacter terrae, assembly GCF_039636765.1. Taxonomy (NCBI): domain Bacteria; kingdom Bacillati; phylum Actinomycetota; class Actinomycetes; order Micrococcales; family Intrasporangiaceae; genus Janibacter; species Janibacter terrae. Next base: position 2,293,222 of record NZ_CP144167.1, on the reverse strand, counting down.
GGCGACTGCCCGCGCACCATGCTCGGCTCGCCGGTCGCCGGCATCGACAAGGACGAGATCATCGACGGCACGCCGGCGATGGACATCATCAAGCGCCAGTACATCGGCAGCCCCGAGTTCTCCAACCTCCCGCGCAAGTACAAGACGGCGATCTCGGGCTCGCCGCACCTCGACATCGCTCACGAGATCAACGACATCTCCTTCGTCGGCGTCGTGCACCCCGAGCTCGGCCCGGGCTTCGACGTGTGGGTCGGCGGTGGCCTGTCGGTCAAGCCGATCTTCGCCCAGCGGCTCGGCGTCTGGGTCTCCCTCGAGGACGTCCCGGCGGTCTGGCACGGCGTCACCTCGATCTTCCGCGACCACGGCTACCGCCGGCTGCGCAACAAGGCGCGGCTGAAGTTCCTCATGGCCGACTGGGGGCCGGAGAATTTCCGTCAGGTCCTCGAGCAGGACTACCTCGGCCGGGCCCTGCCCGACGGGCCCGAGGCGGTCGCGGCCCCCGGCAGCCGCCGTGACCACGTGGGCATCCACGAGCAGCAGGACGGCCGGGTGTGGGTCGGCGCGGCCCCCATCGCCGGTCGCATGACGGGCACCAAGCTCACCCGGCTGGCCGAGCTCGCCGAGGCCGCGGGCAGCGAGCGCATCCGCTTCACCCCGCACCAGAAGGTCCTCGTGCTCGACGTCGAGCCCGAGCGGTCCGAGCAGCTGGCCGTCGACCTCAAGGACCTCGACCTCGAGGTCTTCCCGAGCGAGTGGCGCCGCAACGTCCTGGCCTGCACCGGCCTGGAGTTCTGCAAGCTCGCCCTCACCGACACCAAGAACCGGGCCCGCTGGACCGTCGAGGAGCTCGAGAAGCGCCTCGACATCGACGTCCCCTTCAGCATCCACTTCAACGGCTGCCCCAACAGCTGCGCCCGCAGCCAGGTCGCCGACGTGGGCCTGAAGGGCATGCTCGAGAAGAAGGAGGACGGCTCCCACGAGGAGGTCTTCCAGGTGCACCTCGGTGGTGCCCTCGCCGAGGACACCGCACTGGCGCGCAAGACCCGCGCGCTGAAGGTCCGCGGCGACGACCTGCCCGACTACATCGAGCGGCTGGCCCGCACCTACCTCGCCCAGCGCGAGGAGGGCGAGCCCTTCCGCCTGTGGGTCCGGCGCGCCGAGGAGGACGACATCCGATGACGAGCACCATCTCGACCGACCGTCTGCAGGAGCTCGCCCGAGCCGGCGAGGAGCGTTTCGCCGCGCTCGAGCGCGAGCTCGGCGACACGCACGAAGGGAGGGTCGAGCTGGGCCGTCAGGCGCTGGCCTGGGCCCACGAGACCTTCGGCGCCGGCCTGACCGTCGCCAGCTCGATGGGCGACGAGGTCCTCGTCCACCTCGTCGGCACGACACTGCAGGACGCCGACGTCTTCTTCCTCGACACCGGCTACCACTTCGCGGAGACGATCGGGACGCGGGACGCCTACGAGGCCATGCTGCCGATCCGGCTGCGCACCATCTACCCGAAGCTCACCGTCCCCGAGCAGGACGCGGAGCACGGCCCCCGGCTGCACGACCGCGACCCCAACCTGTGCTGCGCGATGCGCAAGGTCGAGCCGCTCAACCGTGCCCTCGAGGAGCACGACGCGTGGGTCACCGGCATGCGGCGCGAGGACGCCCCGACGCGCACGGACATCACCGTCGTCGGCTGGGACGACAAGCGCGCCATGGTCAAGCTCAACCCGATCGCGGGCTGGACCCAGGACGACGTCGACCAGTACGCGGCCGAGCAGTCGGTCTTCCTCAACCCCCTTCGCCAGAGCGGATACGCCTCCATCGGTTGCGCCCCGTGCACCCGACCCGTCGCCGAGGGCGAGGACGCGCGCGCCGGACGCTGGTCCGGCACGGACAAGGTGGAGTGCGGGCTGCACACGTGATGGTCGGTCCGTGACGACCGTCCTGCTGGCACACGGGTCCCCGGACCCGCGGCACGCCAGCACCCTCGAGCGACTGCGGCAACGCGTCGAGGCCCCGCTCGAGGCGATGGGTCGGGGCGCGACCCGACTGGTCTACCTCGAGCACGACCATCCGCAACCGCACGAGCTGGGTGCGGAGCTGACCGACGAGGTCACCCTCCTGCCGATGCTCATCACCCCCGCCTTCCACGCCCGCGTCGACGTCCCCGCAGCCGCGCGGGCCCTCGGCGCCGGCGGGGCGCCCGTGCGCGTCGCGCCGGCACTGGGCGGCGACCCGCTCCTCCTGCTCGCCGTCGAGGAGCGCCTGCGCGCGGCCGGCCACGACGCCGACGCCGCGGTGCTGCTCGTCGCCGGCGGGTCCAGCTCCGGGCAGGCCGGGCAGAGCATCCGCACGCTCCTGGACGCCCACCCTCGCCCGGGGTGGCTCACGATGACGCTCGCCGCCCCCCGCGCCGGCGCGGCGAGCGGTCGGGTCGTCGTGCCCGCGACCCTCGCCGAGGGCGTGCTCCACGACAAGGTGGCCGCGCTCGCCCGGGCGGCGGGCGCCCCCTTCGTCCCCGGCGGGCTCGCGGACACCGGCGCCGTCGCACGACTCGTCCTGCGCCGCGTCCTGGGCTGAACCGCGCACACTGGGGGTGCGGGGGAATCCCGCAGGCGCCCGGGCGGTTGTCGTCCCCGGACGACGAGGAGCAGCAGATGATGATGAACAGCGCCTGGGGACTCATGCAGTCGATGAGCCACGGCGAGAGCGCGAAGGGGACACCCCTCCCGCCCGGCACGGCCCGACGGGTCCTGGGCTACGCCACACCCTTCAAGCGCACGATCGCGGCCTTCCTCGCGCTCGTCGCGGTCGGCTCGCTCACGGTCGTCGCCGTGCCGCTGCTCCTGCAGCGCCTCATCGACGACGGGGTGACACCGCAGGACCGCCGCGTCGTCGTGACGCTGGCGCTGCTCGTCGCGCTCATCGCGGTCGTCGAGGCAGTCACGACCCTCGCGCAGCGGTGGTTCTCCGCGCGCATCGGTGAGGGGCTGATCCACCTGCTGCGCACCGAGGTCTTCTCGCACGTGCTCCGTCAGCCCATCGCCTTCTTCACCCGCGCCCAGACCGGGGCCCTGGTCAGCCGGCTCAACAGCGACGTCATCGGCGCCCAGCAGGCCTTCACGACCGTGCTGTCCTCGGTCGTCAGCAATGTCATCTCGCTCGTGCTCATCATCGGCGCGATGCTCACGCTCTCGTGGCAGCTGACCCTCGCGGCGCTGGCCCTCGTGCCCTTCTTCATCGTCCCCGCCAAGCTCATGGGCCGGCGTCTCGCCGGTCTGTCCTCGGAGCAGATGAACCTCAACGCCGACCTCGGCACGCAGATGACCGAGCGGTTCAACGTCGCCGGCGCGCTGCTCGTGAAGATCTTCGGCCAGCCGGCCCGGGAGATCGAGCAGTACGACCTGCGGGCCGCGCGCGTGCGGGACATCGGTGTGCGGATCGCCGTCAACCGCGCCCTCTTCTTCGTCATGCTCACCGCCCTCGCGTCCCTCGCGACGGCCATGGTCTACGGCGTCGGTGGCCTCATGGCCGTCGAGGGCGGGCTCACCGTCGGCACGCTCCTCGCCCTCGCGGCCCTGCTCGCGCGGCTCTACGGACCGCTCACCGCGATCTCCAACGTGCACGTCGACGTGCTCACCGCGCTCGTCTCCTTCGCCCGCCTCTTCGAGCTGCTCGACATGCCCTCGAGCATCGTCGAGACCGAGGACGCCCGACGGCTCCCGGAGGGCGAGGCCCTGGCCGTCGAGCTGGACGACGTGCACTTCACCTACCCCGGTGCGGACACCATCTCGCTGCGCTCCCTCGAGGGCGCGACGACCGGTGACCGCGAGGAGGGCGGCCCGGTGCTGCAGGGCGTGACCTTCCGCGCCGAGCCCGGCCAGCTCGTGGCGCTCGTCGGCCCGAGCGGCGCCGGCAAGAGCACGATCACCTCGCTCGTCACCCGCTTCTACGACCCGACGCAGGGAGCCGTGCGGATCGGCGGCGTCGACCTGCGCGAGGCCACCCTGGAGTCGGTCGCCGACACGGTCGGGATGGTCACCCAGGAGGCACACCTCTTCCACGACACCCTGCGCGGCAACCTCGCCTACGCCAAGCCGGACGCGACCGAGGAGGAGATGTGGGCGGCGCTCGAGGCCGCGCGCATCGGCCACCTCGTGCACTCGCTGCCCGCCGGCCTCGACACCGTCGTGGGGGACCGGGGCCACCGCCTGTCCGGCGGCGAGAAGCAGCGCTTCGCCATCGCCCGGCTGCTGCTGAAGTCACCCGCCGTGCTCATCCTCGACGAGGCGACGGCGCACCTGGACAGCGAGTCGGAGGTGGCCGTGCAGCGGGCGCTCGACACCGCGCTCGAGGGGCGCACGGCGATCGTCATCGCGCACCGGCTCTCGACGATCCGCAAGGCGGACCAGATCCTCGTCGTCGACGACGGACGCGTCGTCGAGCGCGGCCGGCACGCCGAGCTCATCGCCCGGGGCGGCGTCTACGCCGACCTGTACACCACGCAGTACGCGGAGAGCGACGAGCCGATCGAGGTGGGCTGACGGCTCAGCCGTCCTCCTCGTCCCAGATGCGCACCTTCCTGGGGCGGGGGGTGGACGGGTCGGCCTCCTCCGCCTCGCGGCGCAGCGCGACGACCACGAAGACCCACAGTGCCGGGATCACGAGCCACCACTGGATGGCGTAGGCCAGGTGCGGCCCGGTGTCGGTGTCCGGCACCTCGAGCGGCTCGGGGCGCTCGCCCTCCGGGGACTCCTGCTGCAGCTCGAGGTAGGCGCCGAGCACCTGCCCGTCGACCTGCTCGGACACCTCGTCGAGGTTGATGCTCGCGACCTGTCCGGCGGGCAGGTCCCGGCCCAGGCTCGCCTCGCCGAGGCGCACCCACCCGGTCACGGTCACCTCCCCGGAGGGGACGGCTGGGACCTCGGGGGCGACGTCGGCCCCCTTCGGGCTGTTGGGGACCCAGCCCCGGTCGACGACGAGGACGTCCCCGTCACCGAGGCGAAGGGGGACGAGCACCTCGTAGCCGTACGTCCCGTCGAGCGGACGGTTGCGCACGAGGAGCTGCTCGTCGGCGAGGTACTCGCCGGTGGCGCTCACCCGCGTCCACTCGTCGTCGACCCCGACCGGTGCCGCGGTGAGGACGTCGGCCACCGGGACCGGCTCGGCCTCGTAGTGCTCGGTGATCCGGTCGGCGCGCGCGGAGCGGTCCTCGTACTTGCCCCACTGCCACTGGCCGAGCCAGACGCATGCGAGCGAGACGAGGAGGACGAGGGAGAACCACCCGAGCCACCTCGGGGTGAGGGCACGGCGCAGCATCAGCCCGCGTCGGCCGGGATCTCGTCGAGGGCGCACGTGGTGACGGGGAACCCGCGGACCGACAGGTGCTCCTGCAGGACGCTCTCGTGCTCGTCGCAGGCCAACCAGACCTTGCGGCGGGACTCGTCGTGGATGCGGGGGTTGCGCCACAGGACCGCCCGGGTCGCCGCGGCGCGGCACGCCTTGCGGCTGCACACGAGGTCGGGCTCGCTCATCGCGGCCCGAGCTGGCGGGGCGCGTCGGAGGTCCGCAGGCTGGCGTCCGGGTCGACGTCGCGCGGGTTGACCGCGTTGACGAGGACGACCGCGACGTAGGGCAGGACCACCGCGAGCAGGACGCAGGTCCAGCGCAGCCAGCCCTCGAAGAAGTAGGCCCCCACGAAGCACACCGTGCGCAGCGCCATCGTCATGAGGTACTGACGCATCCGGCCGCGTTGCTCGTCGTGCAGCGAGACCGGGGCCGTCGTGACGGACTGGACGGGGACGTGGGACACGTCTTCAGGGTACGCCGCGGGCCCGTGAGCGGGTCCCGCGGGGCGGGCAGGACTCCGCGTACCGGGCGGTAGTGCTCTAGCGTCGGAGCCGAGGTGACCGGAGGCACATCCGGTCCAGCGACGACGGGAGTGGGATGACATCGCGGCGAGTGCTCGTCACGGGAGGCAACCGAGGGATCGGCGAGGCCATCGCCCGCCGGCTGCAGGCGGACGGCCACCGGGTCGTCGTGACCTCGAGGTCGGGTGACGCGGTCGACGGACTCGACGTCGTCGCCTGCGAGATCACCGACAGCGACTCGGTGGACGCGGCCTTCGCCGCGGCCAAGGAGCTGCTCGGCGGTGACATCGAGGTGCTCGTCGCCAACGCCGGGATCACCAAGGACACGCTGCTCATGCGCATGTCCGACGACGACTTCTCCGCGGTCGTCGACACCAACCTGCACGGGACCTTCCGGTGCGTCCGCCGGGCCGCGACCGCCATGGTCAAGGCCCGCTTCGGTCGGGTCATCATGATCTCCAGCGTCGTCGGGCTCTACGGGTCGCCGGGCCAGACCAACTACGCCGCCTCCAAGGCGGGCCTCGTCGGCATGGCGCGCTCGATGACCCGCGAGCTCGGCGCCCGAGGGATCACCGCCAACGTCGTCGCCCCCGGCTTCATCGAGACCGACATGACGGCCGAGCTGCCCGAGAAGACCCGCGCCGAGTACCAGAGCGCCATCCCCGCACGTCGCTACGGCCAGGGCGACGAGGTCGCCGCCGCCGTCGCCTTCCTCGCCTCCGACGAGGCGTCCTACATCTCCGGCGCGGTCATCCCCGTCGACGGTGGCCTCGGCATGGGCCACTGAGTGAGCCCCAACAGCCCATCCTCCGCGCAGCACGAAAGGCACCAGCAGATGCTCACCGGCAAGACCTTCCTCATCACCGGCGTCCTCATGGAGTCGTCGATCGCCTTCCACGTCGCCAAGCTCGCGCAGGAGCAGGGCGCGCAGGTCATCCTCACGAGCTTCGGCCGGACGATGAAGATCACCAGGACCATCGCCAAGCGGCTCCCGCAGGAGGCGCCCGTCATCGAGCTCGACGTCACGAGCGAGGAGGACCTCGCCGCCCTCGCCGACCGCATCGGTGAGCACGCCGAGCGCCTCGACGGTGTCCTGCACTCCATCGGCTTCGCGCCCGAGGGGGCCTTCAACTTCCTCGACGCGTCGTGGGAGGACGTCTCGACCGCGGTCCACGTCTCGGCGTACTCGCTCAAGGCCCTGGCCGTCGCCGCGCTGCCGCGGATGACCGAGGGTGGCTCCGTCGTGGGCCTGACCTTCGACGCGAGCTTCGCCTGGCCGGTCTACGACTGGATGGGCGTGGCCAAGGCCGCCTTCGAGTCGACCAACCGCTACCTCGCGCGTGACCTCGGGCCGAAGGGGGTCCGCTGCAACCTCGTCGCCGCCGGCCCGATCCGCACGACCGCCGCGAAGTCGATCCCCGGCTTCGAGCAGTTCGAGGAGTCCTGGGACGGCCGCGCACCGATGGGCTGGGACGTCAACGACCCGGTACCGACCGCGAAGGCCTGCACGATGCTGCTGTCCGACTGGTTCCCCGCCACGACCGGCGAGATCCTGCACGTGGACGGCGGCGTCCACGCGATGGGCATCTGAGGCTCGACCGCCTTCCCGCCCCGCGCCCCCGCGCTCCGCTCCACGCGCTCCGCTCCGCTCCGCCCCCGCTCCGCGCCCCCGCGCTCCGCGCCCCGCTCCCTGAGGAGGTCGCGAAGCGACCGTCTCGAAGGGCGCTCAGGCGAGCGGGTGGCCCCCTTCGTCGTCGGCCTGCGGAAGCGGGTCGATGCCGAGGACGTCGAGGACGAGACGTAGGTCCGGCTCGTCGATCGCGACGTCGGCCTGCTCGCGGACCGCGGGCTTGGCGCAGAAGGCGATGCCGAGGTGCGCGGCCGCCATCATGTCCAGGTCGTTGGCGCCGTCCCCGACGGCCACGGTGCGGTCCATGTCGATGCCGGCACTGGCGGCGAGGCGGATGACGAACTCGGCCTTGGCCGCGCGGTCCACGACGTCGCCGAGCACGCGGCCGGTGAGGTGCCCGTCGACGACCTCGAGCTGGTTCGCACGGACCGACGGGATGCCGAGCTCACGGGCGAGGTCGTCGACGACCTCGGTGAATCCGCCCGAGACGATCCCGACCGTGTGACCGGCCTCGGTGAGGGTCGTGACGAGCGTGCGTGCGCCCGGGGTGAGGCGCACGGCGCTGCGGACCCGGTCGAGCACCTCCACGGGCAGGCCCTCGAGGGTCGCGACCCGCGCGTGCAGGCTCTGCGCGAAGTCCAGCTCGCCCCGCATCGCCGCCTCGGTGACGGCGGCGACCTCCTCGCGTGTCCCCGCGTGCTCCGCGAGGAGCTCGATCACCTCGTCCCGGATGAGGGTGCTGTCGACGTCCATGACCAGGGCGAGCGGACCGTCGCCGGGGAGGGTGCGTGGCATGCCCCGCAGTCTAGGAGTGGTCGAAGACGTGGCCCTTGCCGACCACCGTGATCCCGGACTCGGTGACGAGCAGCCCTCGGGCGCGGTCCTCCTCGCGGTCGTGCCCGATCCGGATCCCCTCGGGCAGGCGCACGCCCTTGTCGATGATGACGCGCCGCAGCTGGGCGTGGCGCCCCACGTCGACCCCGTCGAGCAGGACGCTGTCGAGGACCTGGCTGTAGCTGTGCACGAAGACCCCGGGGGAGAGGACGGAGTTGTCCACGTGCCCACCGGAGACGACCACCCCCGGGGAGACGAGTGAGTTCGTGGCCCCACCCGCCCGCTCGCCGTCACCGTGGACGAACTTCGCCGGGGGGTAGGTGCCGTGCAGGGTGTTGATCGGCCAGTCGTAGTTGTAGAGGTTGAAGACCGGATGGATCGAGGTCAGGTCGAGGTGGGCATCGAAGTAGCTGTCGAGCGTGCCCACGTCCCGCCAGTACCCCCGGTCGCGGTCGGTGGACCCGGGGACGACGTTGTCCGCGAAGTCGTAGGCGTAGGCGCGCTCCTGGGCGACGAAGGAGGGGATGATGTCCCCGCCCATGTCGTGCTTGCTGCCGCCGTGGTTGGAGTCCGAGGTCACGGCGTCCATGAGCGCCTCGGTGCTGAAGACGTAGTTGCCCATCGACGCGAAGATCTCGTGCGGCGCGTCCGGCAGTCCCTGCGGGTCGGTCGGCTTCTCGCGGAAGGCGGTGATGCGGCGCCCGTCGGCGCCGACCTCCATCACGCCGAACTGGTCGGACATGGCGATCGGTTGGCGGATCGCCGCGACGGTGCACGCGGCATCCGTGTCCAGGTGCTGCTCGACCATGAGGGAGAAGTCCATGCGGTACACGTGGTCGGCGCCGACGACGACGACGAGGTGGGGCCGCTCGTCGGTGATGGCGTTGAGCGACTGGTAGATCGCGTCCGCGCTGCCGGTGTACCAGCTCTTGCCGCGACGTTGCTGCGCCGGGACCGCGGCCACGTAGTGACCGAGCGGCGAGGCGAGGTTCCAGGCCTGGCTCACGTGCCGGTCGAGGCTGTGCGACTTGTACTGGGTCAGGACGATGACCCTCGGGTACCCGGAGTTGACGACATTGCTCAGCGCGAAGTCGACGAGGCGGTAGATCCCCCCGAAGGGGACGGCCGGTTTCGCTCGGTCCGCGGTGAGGGGCATGAGGCGCTTGCCCTCGCCCCCGGCGAGGACGATCGCCAGGACCTTGGGCTGACCACGCTTGACCATGCGGTGCTCCCTTCGCTCCACCGCCGAACCTAGTCCCTCCGGGCCTACGCTGGGCGGGTGCGCGTCGACATCTTGTCCAAGGAGTACCCCCCGGCGGTCTACGGCGGTGCCGGGGTCCACGTCGCGGAGTTGAGCCGCGCCCTGCGGGAGCGTGGTGACATCGACGTGCGCGTGCGCTGCTTCGGCGACCCCAGGGACGAAGGGGGGACGACCGGCTACCCCGACCCGCCCGGCCTCGTGGGGGCCAACCCCGCCCTGACGACGATGGGCGTCGACCTGGCCATGGCGGCGGACTGCGGGGGAGCGGACCTCGTGCACAGCCACACCTGGTACGCCAACTTCGCCGGCCACACCGCCTCGCTGCTGCACGGCGTGCCGCACGTCGTCTCGGCGCACAGCCTCGAGCCGCTGCGCCCGTGGAAGGCCGAGCAGCTCGGCGGCGGCTATGCCCTCTCGTCGTGGGTGGAGCGCACCGCCTACGAGGCGGCAGCCGGGGTCATCGCCGTCAGCCACGGCATGCGGGCCGACATCCTGCGCAGCTACCCCTCGATCGACCCCGAGCGGGTCCACGTCGTGCACAACGGGATCGACGCGCAGCTGTGGCGGGCGCAGCCCGACGAGGAGGTCGTGCGACGCCACGGGGTCGACCCCGACCGTCCGTCGGTCGTCTTCGTCGGCCGGATCACCCGGCAGAAGGGCCTGCCCCACCTCCTGCGCGCGGCTCGCGAGCTGCCGCCCGAGGTCCAGCTCGTGCTGTGCGCGGGTGCGCCGGACACCCCCGAGATCCTCGCCGAGGTCGAGGCGCTGATGAGCGACCTGCGCGCGTCGCGCGACGGGGTCGTGTGGATCCGCGAGATGCTCCCCCGGGCCGAGGTCATCGCGCTGCTCACGGCCGGCGCGGTCTTCGCCTGCCCGTCCGTCTACGAGCCGCTCGGCATCGTCAACCTCGAGGCGATGGCGTGCGGGCTGCCCGTCGTCGCGACGGCCACGGGCGGGATCCCGGAGGTCGTCGTCGACGGGGGGACCGGGTGGCTGGTCCCGATCGAGCAGGTCCAGGACGGGACCGGGGCGCCCGTCGACGCCGACCGCTTCGAGAGCGACCTCGCCGCCGCCCTCACGGACGCCCTCTCCGACCCGGCCCGTGCCGCCGAGCGGGGTCGCGCCGGCCGGCAGCGGGCGGTCGAGCACTTCTCGTGGGGCAGCATCGGCGAACGCACCCTCGAGGTCTACTCTGCCGTGCTCGGCCACTCCTGACGGGTCATCTCGGCGACGACCTCGCCGAGCTCCGCGCCGGGCAGCGGGTCCGGCCAGTGACGGACCTCGACGCGCACCTCCCGCATCCCGAGGCGACGCATCACGCCCCGTGACCCGGCGTTGACGTACATCGTCTCGGCACGCACGAGTCGCAGCGCGGGGTCGGCGAAGCCGTCGTCCAGCACGGCCCGGGAGCCCTCCACGGCCAGGCCCTGCCGCCACGCGCGCCGGGCGAGCCGGTAGCCGAGCTCGGCGGTCCCCCCTTCGCGCGGCCACAGGGCCCACCACCCCACGGGACGCCCATCGACGTACCCGACCCACATCGGGCCGGGCAGCCGCGGGGCCCAGTACTCCCTGGCCTCCCGGGCGGTCCGCGCCCGACCGGTGAGGTGTCGCATGACCTCGGGGTCGGCGTCGAGCTCGACGAGGAAGGGGAGGTGCGCCGCGGTCGCCGGCACGAGCGTCATCCGGCCGGTCCGCAGCCGGCGGGTCACCGGCTCGGCACCCACCCGGCCAGCTGGGCGCAGGCCGCGTTGGTCGCGTCGGCGAGCGTCCGCTCGCACTCCCGGGCCAGTCGGCGAAGTGCGGCGGAGCGCGCGTTGTCGTGCGCGGCCGTGACGGCCCCCGACGCCTGCAGCCCCAGATCGGTCGCGACGGCGACGGTCCCGGCGAGGCCGATGACCCGGCGCGCCCGGTCCGGCAGGGCGTCCGGCAGGGCCCAGTCGGTGCCGAGGCGTTCGTCGACGAGGTCGCGGGAGAGGTCGTCGGACCACGGGGTGCCGCCGATCTCGTCGAGCTCGGTGACCGACTCGAGCAGCTGGCGCCGCAGATGGCGCTCCAGCTGGGACAGCTCGAGGGCCTCGACGCGGTGCGGCGGCACGGGGTCGGCGTCGTGCGCCATCCAGTCGATGCGCAGGCCCCGGGCGCCGGCCGAGCCGTAGGTCGAGACCGTCGGCACGAGCATCCCGCCGATGCCGGCGACGTAGAGCGCCTCGCCGGCCACGGTGGCGGCATCGGCGGCCACCGGTCCGCAGCGGGGGAGCCCGGCGAGGTCACCCGGGCCGGGGAGCGCGACGAGGAGCGCTCCCTCCCCGAGGTCGTGCCAGAGGCCGACCTGCTCCACGAGCCCCTCGGTGTGGTCGACGTCAGGCAGGGCCCGCTCGACCGCGCGGGCAGGGCTCGAGCCGACGGACCACGCGTGCGTGACCCACAGGGCGACACGGACGGAGGCGGGCAGCTCGGGCATCTGTCAGATGGTAGTTCGCGGCGGTTAGGGTCGGAGCATGAGTGACGTCCTCGCCCTGGCCGGAGCCACCGTCGTGCGCGGGGAGACGACCCTCCTCAGCGACATCGACTGGGAGGTCGAGGAGGGCCAGCGCTGGGTGGTCCTCGGCCCCAACGGTGCCGGCAAGACGACGCTGCTCCAGCTGGCCTCGGCCCGCATGCACCCGACCCGCGGCGTCGTCGGGATCCTCGGGGAGGTCCTGGGCGCCGTCGACGTCTTCGAGCTGCGTCCGCGCATCGGCCTGGCGTCCGCCTCGCTGGCCGAGCGCATCCCGGGCGACGAGCGCGTCGCGGACGTCGTCGTGACCGCCTCCTGGGGGGTCGTCGGCCGGTGGCGGGAGTCGTACGACGGCCTGGACCACGAGCGGGCCCGTGAGCTGCTCGACGCCCTCGGCGCCGGGCACCTCGTCGACCGGACCTACGGCACCCTCTCGGAGGGAGAGCGCAAGCGCGTGCAGATCGCCCGCGCGCTCATGACCGACCCGGAGCTGATGCTCCTCGACGAGCCGGCCGCGGGTCTCGACCTCGGTGGTCGCGAGGACCTCGTGCACCGGCTGGGCGTCATCGCCGGCGACCTCGAGGCACCGGCACTCGTCATGGTCACGCACCACGTCGAGGAGATCCCGCCGCACTTCACCGACGTGCTCCTGCTCCGCGAGGGCGAGGTCGTCGCGCAGGGACCGATCGAGATCACCCTGACGGAGGCCAACCTGTCGCAGACCTTCGGGGTCGACCTCGTCCTGGAGCAGCACGGCAACAGGTGGTCCGCACGCGCCCGCACCCAGTGAGCGACAGGGCATGATGAGGGCACGACGCGACGAAGGGGGATGACGTGGACTTCCTGGGAGACAACCTCTGGCTGGTCTGGATGGGTCTGGCCCTCGTCCTCATCGCGATCGAGGCGGCCACGGTCGACTTCGTCTTCGTCATGCTCACCGGTGGTGCGCTCGTCGGTGCCCTGGCCGCCGCGCTCGGGGCGCCGCTCGCCGTGCAGATCGTCCTGGCCGTCGTCGTCGCGCTCCTCCTGATCGCCGTCGTGCGCCCGATCGTCCAACGTCAGTTCACCGACCCCGCGGCCTCCAAGGACATCGGCTCCCGCGCGCTCGCGGGTCGCACCGCCCGCGTCCTCGAGACGGTGACCGACACCGACGGACGCGTCCGTCTCGCCGGCGAGACCTGGAGCGCCCGGGTGCCCCCCGGGCAGGCGCCCTGCGAGCCCGGCGAGGAGGTCCGGGTCGTGTCCATCGACGGCGCGACCGCCATCGTCACCCGAGCACCCAGCGCGTGAAGGCACGCAGAGCGTCCCACCCGACGAAAGGACCGACATGCCCAGCGGCATCCTGATCTTCCTGGCGGCGCTGCTCGTCTTCGCGCTCGTCATCCTCTTCAAGACGGTGCGCATCGTGCCGCAGCAGACCGCGCTCATCATCGAGCGACTGGGCCGCTACAGCCGCACCCTCGAGGGCGGCATCCACATCCTCGTGCCCTTCGTCGACAAGGTGCGCGCAAGCATCGACCTGCGCGAGCAGGTCGTGAGCTTCCCGCCGCAGCCGGTCATCACCTCGGACAACCTCGTCGTCAACATCGACACGGTCATCTACTACACGGTGATCGACGCCAAGAGCGCCGTGTACGAGATCGCCAACTTCATCCAGGGCATCGAGCAGCTCACCGTCACCACGCTGCGCAATGTCATCGGCTCGCTCGACCTCGAGCAGACGCTCACCAGCCGCGACCAGATCAACGGCCAGCTGCGCGGCGCGCTCGACGAGGCAACCGGTCGCTGGGGCATCCGCGTCAACCGCGTCGAGCTCAAGGCGATCGACCCGCCGATGTCGATCCAGGAGTCGATGGAGAAGCAGATGAAGGCCGAGCGGGACCGGCGCGCGGCCATCCTCAACGCGGAGGGCTTCAAGCAGTCGCAGATCCTCACCGCGGAGGGGGAGAAGCAGGCGCAGATCCTGCGGGCCGAGGGCTCGGCCCAGGCGCGTGTCCTGGAGGCGCAGGGCCAGTCCCGGGCCATCAAGCAGGTCTTCGACGCCATCCACCGCGGCAAGCCGACGCAGAAGCTGCTCGCCTACCAGTACCTGCAGGTCCTCCCGCAGATCGCCCAGGGAGACAGCAACAAGATGTGGATCATCCCGAGCGAGCTCACCGACGCCCTGCGGGGCATCGGGGGAGCGCTGGGCCAGTCCGACGGGGGCCCCGACGGCGGGCTCGACGCGGAGGACTGGGTCGACCCGGGCCCGGAGGAGGGCAATGCCTTCGGGGAGACCACGCTCGAGGACCCTGCGCAGGCGCTCGCCGAGGCACGCGGCCAGGCCGGCCAGGCCAGCCGCGAGGCGACCGAGCACGCGACCCCGGCCTCACGGGTCCAGCCCGCCCAGGGCCCGGGCGTCCGGCTGCCCCAGGCGCCTGCTGCGCCGGCGCCCCCCGAGGACCCGACGCCACCCGTCGAGGGCCCCGACACCACGCGGTGATCCTCGGTCCGAGGCCCACCGCGCGACGCCCGGTACCGCCCATCTAGGGTGGCCGGGTGTCGTGGGTCGAGATGGGTGCCGTGGTCCTCGCGGGAGTGTGGGCCGGTGGCATCAACACCCTCGTCGGGTCGGGCACGCTCGTGACCTTCCCGGTGCTCCTCGCCCTCGGGACGCCCGCCGTGACGGCCAACGTCTCCAACTCCGTCGGGCTCGTCGCCGGCGGCGTGAGCGGGTCCATCGGCTACCTCCCCGAGCTGAAGGGGATGGGCAAGCGGGTCGCCCAGCTGGTGCCGATGTCCGTCCTCGGCGCGGTCCTGGGGGCCGTGCTGCTGCTCTGGCTGCCGGCCGAGGCCTTCGAGGCGATCGTCCCGGTGCTCATCGGGATCGGCATCGTCCTCGTCCTCGCCGGACCCAGGCTGCAGGCCTGGTCCAAGCGGCACCACCACGACGGCGGACGGATGCCGAGGGGTCACCTCGTCGCTCTCATGGCCGGCGTGCTCGTCGCCGGCATCTACGGCGGCTACTTCGGTGCCGCCCAGGGGGTCATCCTCATCGGGCTGCTGTCGGCCCTGTCGACCGAGCCCCTCCAGACGCTCAACGGCCTGAAGAACGTGCTCGGGATGATCGTCAACGCCGTCGGTTCGCTCGTCTTCATCGTCACCGCGCCCGAGCTCATCGACTGGCGCATCGCCGCCCTCGTCGGCGTCGGCGCCCTCGTGGGTGGCGTGCTCGGCGCACGGTACGGCCGGCGACTGCCGCCCAACGCCCTGCGCGCGGTCATCGTCGTCGTCGGCGTCGCCGGGCTCGTGAAGTTCGTGTTCTTCCCGTGACGGACTGGCTCGACCCCACCATCCTGGCCCTGGGGCTGGTCGTCCTCTGCGGCTCCTTCGTCCAGTCCTCCATCGGCTTCGGGATCGCCGTCGTGTCGGCCCCCTTCGTCGTCGTCCTGCGACCGGAGCTCATGCCGGTCGCCCTCCTCGTGTGCTCCTTCGTCCTGCCCGTCGTGCAGCTCGCGAGCGGGCCGCGGGACATCGCCTGGCGGCCGCTCGGCTGGGCGGTCGCCGCCCGCGTGGTCGCGACCCCGATCGGCGTGCTCGTCGTGGCGTCGACCTCCCCGGACGCCATCGCCCTCGCCGTCGGCGTGCTCATCCTCGTCACGGTGATCGCGTCCGTCGTCGCCATCGAAATCCGGCTGACGCGGGGGAGCGCGATGGCCGCGGGGGCCATCAGCGGCGTCTCCGGGACGGCCGCCTCGATCGGTGGGCCCTTCCTCGCGCTCGTCCTGCGCCACGAGCCGCCGGACCGGCTGCGCTCGACGCTCGCCGTCTTCTTCATCGCGGGCTCGGTGATGGGGATCGGCGGGCTGGCCCTGGCCGGGCAGGCGACGTGGGAGCAGCTGCGCACCGGGCTGCTGTGGATCCCCTTCGTGGTCGTCGGCCACCTCCTCGCGGGACCGCTGCGTCGCCGGATGCCGGCGGAGGCGGTGCGAAGGGGGGTCCTCGCCTTCTGCGTCGTCGCAAGCGTGAGC
This sequence comes from Janibacter terrae, assembly GCF_039636765.1. Taxonomy (NCBI): domain Bacteria; kingdom Bacillati; phylum Actinomycetota; class Actinomycetes; order Micrococcales; family Intrasporangiaceae; genus Janibacter; species Janibacter terrae. The sequence goes on along the minus strand of NZ_CP144167.1, from coordinate 2,277,126 downwards.
GTCATCGCCCGGGCCCTGCTCTAGCCTTCGCCTGTGCCGATCCTCATCACCGACCCGACCGACGAGCGCCTGCGGGACTTCGTCGGGCTCACCGACGTCAAGCTGCGGCGCGTCCTCGAGCCGGAGGGCGGGCTCTACCTCGCCGAGAGCGAGAAGGTCATCCGTCGGGCGCTGGCGGCCGGCCACCGGCCGCGGGCGCTGCTCATGGGGGAGCGCTGGCTCACCGACCTCGCCGACGTCGTCGAGCAGGCCGAGGCGGACGGCGTGCCGGTCTACACCGGATCGGCCGAGGTCATCGAGGGCATCACCGGGTACAACCTCCACCGCGGGGCGCTGGCCTCGATGCACCGGCCGGAGCTCCCTTCGCTCGCCGACGTCCTCGACGGTGCCCGCCGGGTGCTCGTCATCGAGGACGTCGTCGACCACACCAACGTCGGGGCGATCTTCCGCTCGGCCGCCGCACTCGGGACCGACGCGGTCCTCGTCACCCCCCGGTGCGCGGACCCGCTGTACCGCAGGGCGATCCGGGTGTCGATGGGGACGGTCTTCCAGGTGCCGTGGACTCGTGTCGAGCCGTGGCCCGCGGGGATCGAGGACCTGCGTGCCGCCGGCTTCACGGTCGCGGCGCTGGCGCTGGCGGACGATGCCGTGGGGCTCGACGAGCTCGCCGCCGACGCCCCCGAGCGGCTCGCCCTCGTCCTCGGGACCGAGGGGGACGGGCTGACCCGTCGCACCCTCGGCCGCGTGGACGTCACGGTCACCATCCCGATGGCCGGTGGCGTGGACTCGCTGAACGTCGCGGCGGCCGGTGCCGTCGCGGCATGGGAGCTGCGGGTCCGCTGAGATCGGTCAGGCCGTGTAGAGGCCGGTGATCACCGCGCGACCGAGCGTGTGCTGGAGGTAGGTGAAGGCCGCGACCGTGCAGCTGACCGAGTCGTCGATGCCGAGGTCCTCGGTGTCGAGCGCGTGCACGGCGAAGACGTACCGGTGGGGACCGTCGCCCTCCGGCGGAGCCGCGCCGCCGAAGGCCTTGGTGCCGTAGTCCGTGGCCGTCATGAAGGCACCCGCGGGCAGCTGAGCCCCACCCTCGGCCCCGGCGCCCTCGGGCAGGGACGTGGTGCCGGCGGGGAGGCCGACGACCGTCCAGTGCCAGAACCCCGCCGGCGTCGGGGCGTCGGGGTCGAAGCAGGAGACGGCGAAGGACTTGGTGCCCTCGGGCGCGCCGCTCCAGCTGAGCTGGGGGCTGCGGTTGCCGCCGGAGAAGCCCCAGTCGTCGAAGACCTGGGCCTCGGCGAGCTCGCCGCCGTCGGTGAAGCTCTCGCTCGTCACCTCGAAGGGGGTGGTCTCCGGGAGCAGGTCGTAGGGGGCTGGTGCAGTGGGTCGGGTGAGGTCCATGAACCCGACCCTAGGACGTGCGCGTCGTGCGTCAACCGCTCACCGCACGAGGCGGTCGAGGAGCCGCTGCACCTCGGCCGCCGGGTCGTCGGTGAGGCCGCTGTGCACCGGTCCCGCCCGCACGACCGTCGAGCGCGGGGCACTCAGCCAGCCGAACCGTCGCCCGTCGTCCCCGAGACGTGGGCGTCCGCCCCCTTCGTGCCCTGCGGCGACGTCGCAGACGGTCCGCAGCGCGGCGTCCAGCTCGTCGAGGTCGAGGTCCGGGGCGAAGGCCCGCAGGCGGTCGCGGTCGACGGCGAAGGCCGCCTCGAGGTGCTCGCCGGCCTGGCTGTGCAGGACGATCCCGACGTTGATGAACTCCTCGCGCTCAGCGCGCGGCACGCAGCGCAGCACGACGTACTGGTAGGGCAGGCGGGTCATCGGGCACCTCCGGGGAGCCAGGCAGCCGGCTGGTCACGTCGGGCGACCAGGTGCTCGAGGTAGGCCCGGCGCGTGTCGGTCGGGGTCGCGAGCTGCTCGGACGTCTCGAGCCACGCGTCGGGGACGAGGTCGAGGACGGCGGCGAGCGTCGAGTCGTCGAGCCGCGCCGCGAGGTCCTCGTGCGCCGGACGCACGTCGTCGACGAGGTCTCCGAGGACGTGGTCCGAGGCGTCGAAGCGCTGCTCGGCGAAGCGCTGGGCATCTGGTGCCCGTCGCGCCCACGCGTGGTGGAAGTAGAGCGCGGCCCCGTGGTCGATGACCCACGGGCGGCCGCCCCAGACCAGCAGGTTGGGGTTGGCCCACGTCCGGTCGATGTTGGCGGTGAACGCGTCGAGCCAGATGATCGGCGCCGCCTGCTCCGGGGTCGCCGGTCGGCTGCCGTCGTAGCCGAAGGACCCGGGCAGGTAGTCCAGCCCGAGGTTGGTGCCGAGAGAGGCGGTGAGGAGGTCCTGGACCTCTTCGTCGGCCTCGTAGCGGGCGATGTCACGCGGGAGGTCGACGACGGCGAGGCGGGGGACCGGGATGCCCAGCACGCGGGCGATCTCACCGACGACCACCTCGGCGACGAGGACCTTGACGCCCTGTCCGGCGCCGCGGAACTTGACGACGTACATCCCGAGGTCGTCGGCCTCGACGAGCCCTGGGAGGGAGCCCCCTTCGCGCAGCGGTACGGCGAATCGGGTCGCGGTGACGGTCTCGAGCACGGGCCCACAGTAGGCGCCCGGCTGGCGTCTGGCCGCCGATTCACGCAGTCTGGAGCGCATGCTGTCCGGACGACGACCTCCCCACGACTACCTCGGCACCGTGCTCGGCACTCCCGACCCGAGGGGACTGGCACGGTTCTACGCCGAGGTCCTCGGGTGGCGCATCCACTCCGACGAGGAGGACTGGGCGACCATCGCGCCGGACCAGGGCAAGGTCTACCTCGGCTTCCAGCTCGAGCGCGAGCACACCCCGCCGGCCTGGCCGGCCCAGCCGGGGGAGCAGCAGATGCAGATGCACCTCGACATCGAGGTCTCCGATCTCGATGCCGCTGTGGCCGCCGCCCAGCGGCTCGGCGGGCACGTCGCGGAGCACCAGCCGCAGCTCGGCGTGCGCGTCATCATCGACCCCTCCGGCCATCCTTTCTGCCTCTACGTGGGGGCCGCCGAGGAGGCGGCGCAGACACCTGGGTGAGCGGCGCACGAGCCGCGCGATCTCGCCGTCGAACCGGATTTCGCACTCCGGTCATCCGCGTGTAAAGTTTCACGTCGTTGCCCCGGTGGCCCCCAGCCACCGGAATGCACCACTCGTCCGGGTGGCGGAATTGGCAGACGCGCTAGCTTGAGGTGCTAGTGCCCGTATTAGGGCATGGGGGTTCAAGTCCCCCCTCGGACACGATCGTTACCCCCGGTTCTCCGGGGGTTTCGTCGTTCCTGGGGGCGACGAAACCGGCCTCTGATACCGCGGTGATACCCCGGGTGCTCATTTCGGGTCACCGGCCTCTGGGGAGCCGACCGAGGAGCTCGGTGCGGCGGAGGCATCCTTGATGCCCGCGGCCACCTGGGCGATCGCGCTCGGTACGCCGGGCTCGTCGGCCAGCCGACCGAAGACGGTGCCGATCGTCGCCCGTTCACCGTCGGAGGCGTTGGACACGACCTCACCGACCCGGCAGAGGGCCTGGCGCAGCGGGAGAGGGAGGGCCTCGAACCGGCGCTCGACGTCCTGACGATCCACGACACTGCCCGCGCCCTCCGCCTGGCTGGCGGTGTGGCTTTCCACCGCCCGGGCGACGCCCGCGGCCATGGTCAGGAAGTGCGCCACCTCGCACGGCATGGTCTCGAGCTTGGCCAGCGCGCGCAGGTGCAGCACGACGTTCCGCCGGTCCTCGAGCGTGTTGTCGACCGCGGCCACCGCAAGACGATTGAGAGCCCTCTTCAGGATCCACGGACGCTTGGCGAGCTCGGCCTCGATCTCGACGTCAGCGGGGGAGCGGTGCGGTGTCGTCACGGTCACGCCTCCTCGGCCAGGAGGGAAGCGAACGTCGCGGCAGCCTCGGCCTGCATGCCCGGCATGACGTGGGCGTACACGCCGAGGGTGATCGTCGCGGACGCGTGCCCGAGCCGCTCGCTGACCACCTTCACCGGGGTGCCGGCGCCGAGCAGGATCGTGGCGTGCGTGTGCCGCAGGTCGTGCAACCGGATCGCGGGCAGGTCGGGCAGGTCCCGCTGCGCTCGCTCGACGGCGGCCGACCAGGCTCGTGTGAACCGCTCAGGGTGGCGCGTGGCACCGTCCACGGTCCCCAGGACCAGCGCGTCGTCCTTCGCCAGCGCCAGGCTGATCTCGGCCCGCTGGGCACGGTAGGCGCGCAGCGCGGCGAGCGTGGTGGGGTCGAGATCAACGACCCGGGCCCGGCCAGACTTCGGCTTGCCGGTGACGAGCTGCTCGCCGGCGCCCTTCGTCTTCACTGCGGTGACGGAGCGGCGCACGGAGAGCCGGCCAGTAGCCCAGTCGACGTCTCGCCACTGCAGGGCGAGGGCCTCCCCGCGACGCATGCCCGTGTTCGCCACGAGCCGCCACGCCATCGCGAGCTCGTGCTCCGGGTCGTGACCGAGGAACGAGCGGAGCTGCGGCGCGGTCCAGAACTTCATCTCCGGTGCGGCAGCAGCCTTCGCTGACGGCGGGTCGGCCTTGTCCGCGGCGTTGGCGAGCACGAGCCCGTCACGGACAGCAGCCTTGAGGCCGGCGTGGACGATCGTGTGGACGTACCGCACGGTCCTGGGGGACAGGCCGCCCTGCCCGTCGACGCGGCCGCTCTGCTCGAGGTGGCGGTACAGCTTCGTCAGGCGGGTGCCGGTGAGCTGCTCGAGGCGCAGGGCCCCGATGTGTGGGGTGACGTGGAGGCGCACGTTCTTGCGGTAGGACGCGATCGTCGAGGGCTCTTTGCGCAGGCCGTCGAGCCACTGGTCGAAGTGCTCGGCGACGGTCACCTTGTTGGGGGCGACGTGCTCGCCGCGCTGCACTTGGGTGACGCGCTCCCGGAGGAAGTCGGCGGCGGCCTTGCGGGTGGTGAACCCGCGCTTCATCGCTTGCTTCGGTGCGCCGTCCTCGGCGGTGTAGCGGTACTTCGCGAGGAACCGGGGCCCGGCCTTCGTGTCGTACTGGGAGATGGAGCCTTCGCCGGCCTGCCGGCGCCGTGGCTTGGTCACTTCGAGTCCTTCTCTGGGATGAGGCCGAGCTTGCGCGCCTCGGCCAGACGGCGAATCACCGTGGCCCGGCTGCAGTGAAGCTCGTCGGCAGTGGCCTGGGTGGCGCGGCGAGGGGTGGCGGCTCGGTGCTTGAGGTAGACCTGAGCGAACTGGTTGAGGTCGGTTGCGACCGATGCGCGAGGCTTCGCGGCGGCGGCGGTAGGCACCGGCGGGCGCTCGGCGAGGCGCTCCCACAGCGCGTACGCGGTCAAGGCTCGTTGAGCCTTGGAGTCGTGCTGCATCGTCGCGAGCATGTGCCCGAAGTCCTCGGCGCGCCAGCGCTCGTAGTCCTCCTGGGTGAGCGCCTCCGCGCCGTACTCGCGTAGTGCGTCCTGCATCCCAGCTGCGAGAGCATCGAGGCTGGGCTGGGCCAGTCCACGGACAACGTCGCTGGCCTCGGAGAAGGGGTCCGCTGGGTCGAACCCGCCGAAGATGTAGTTCAGAAGGGTCGCTGGCTTGATCCGCCGCATCGTGTCCCAGCCGAGCTCGTCCTCGCGCAGTAGGCCCAGGTGCAGTCCCGTCGCGATGAAGCGCCCGTCGGGTGAACGGTCAACGCGGACGAGGACCGGGACAGGAAGCTCGCCACCCTCGATCCAGACCCACAGGTCGTCGTCGGCGTCCGCCGGACGCAGGGCGCCGGCGTCGAAGGCGAATGGGCCGCTGACCTTGAGATCCGGGGGAAGCGTCATGCGAACAAAGTAGCCGGTTGGTAGCCGACTCTGCAGCAGTTGCGTCATAGGTGTATCAAACCACCGTCGGGAACGAGATGCAACAGTGTTGCCGGAACTGCTTCACTTCGGTAGCCGAATGGGGCTCAATGGGGTGAGAAGGAGGCGACCCCATGAGCCTGATCGACGAAGTGAGAGCGGCCCAGTCGCTGCCCGACCCATCCGTGGCGCGACTCATCCGGCTCAGCGCAGGTGTCAGCCAGGTGCGCCTCGCCCGGGAGCTCGGCGTGCACCGCACCACCCTGCACCGGTGGGAGTCCGGCGAGCGACGCCCGAGGGGGAAGGAGCGGATCCAGTACGCCCGGCTCCTCCAGAGTCTGCGAACCGAGGTCGCGGCGTGACCCTCGACGAGCTCCTGGCCACCGACCGCGCCGTGCTCCACGCAGCCGAGGTCGCCTCGCTCCTCGAGGTCGACGAGCGCACCGTCTCCCGCGCCGTCGCCGCCGGGCTCCTGCCGAGCGTCCGCGTCGGCCGCGTCCTGCGCATCCCCGTGCGGAAACTCATCCCGCTACTCACCGACGTGCCCACGACAGAAGACGAGCCGGGGGCCCTCACCCCCGGCATCGCCACCACCCAGTCAGCCACTGGAGGGCCGACCTATGACCAGCATGCCGCACCCACGCTCCGCCTCGCAGCCGTCGAGTGACCACGAACGCGTCCCCCTCGCTCACGGCCTGACCGCCGTCATCATCCGCTACGGCGACGGCGAGCCCCGCCCCGAGCGACCCGCGCCCGCGGCCCCTGCCGCCGCGACTCCGACCGCGCGGCAGCAAGCCGAGTACGCGAACTGGCTGGCGGCACAGCAGGTCGCTTCGAACCCCGCAGGCGGCACCCCCGGCGGCGCGGCATGAGCGTCGACGAGCACGCCCAGGACCACGCGCTGCAGGTGCTCCTCGACGCCCTCACCGTCCACGTCGCGCCCGGCGGGATGTTCACCTGGGACACCATCCGCGACGCCACCACCGCCGCGCAGCTGCGCCCCGGCGAGATCCGCGCCGCCATCCGCCACGCCATCGCCGGCGGCTGGGTCGAACCCGTCCTGCTGCCCCTCGGCGCCCGCGACGTGCACGCGTGCATCCCCTCCGTCCACCCACCCGCCCGCGGCCGCCGGCTCGCGGTCTACCGGCGCACCCGCCGCCCCTCGAGGGCTCCCCGTGATGCCGCGTGACCAACCTCGACCTCGACCACGCCCGCCACTGGCTCCAGCGGGTCTACACCGACACCCCCGGGCGCCTGTCCATCGTCCACATGGACGCCAGCGGCGCCTTCCGCGGCACCGGCGGCGACGTCCCCGACATCGACACCGCCCTCGAGCGCATCGCCCACCTCGACGCCGCAGGCGCCCGCGGGATCTACCTGCGCACCACCACCCTCGCCCGCCCCCTCGCCGCCCACGAACGCGGCGCCGCCACCGACTCCCACGCCCTGCCCGGGTTCTGGGCAGACGTCGACTACGGCACCGAAGGACACAAGCCCGGCCGCGGCCTGCCCCTGCCGTCCGACGAGCACACCGCCCGTCGCCTCGTCACCGAGTCCGGGCTGCCCGCACCCACCCTGTGGGTGCACTCCGGCGGCGGCCTGTACCCGTGGTGGCTCCTCGACGCCCCCCTCGTCCTCGACGCCACCACCGGACCGATCGCGGGCAGCGCCTCCGACGCCTGGCAGCAGATCCTCAAACGCTCCGCCGCCCGCCTCGGCCTTGAGTACGGCGCCGGCGTCGGCGACCTCGCCCGCGTCCTGCGGATCCCCGGCACCGTCAACCGCAAGACAGACACGCCCCGGCCCTGCCGCATCGTCGAAGACACCGGCGTCGCCTACACCCTCGACGAGCTCCTCACCGCGATCACCGCCAACCCCACACCCCAGGCAACCGCCCCAGCGTCGCGGCCAACGGCCTGGCGGGACGTCCTCGGCCTCGATCGGCACGGCGACAGCGCCTTCGACCTCCTCGACCAGCACGTCACGTTCGACGACATCCTCACCAGCGACGGCTGGGAACGCTGCACCCGCAGCCACCACGGCATCGAAGGGTGCTGGAACCGGCCCGGGCACACCAGCCCCTGCAGCGCCCACGTCCTCACCGCCAACCCCCACGTCCTCGTCGTCTTCAGCGAAGGCGCAGGACTACCCACTGGCGGCCAGCAGCGACTCACCCGCGGACGACTCTTCGCGCACCTCCACCACCGAGGCGACACCCGCGCCGCCGCCCTCGACATCTACGACGCCATCAACGGCCGCCCGTCCACCAGCGCCGCCGCGGCCCTACCCCTGCCCAGGAAGCCCATGACCTCGACCAGCTCGTACAACCTCGGGGACCTCGGCGCCCACGACGTCACCACCACCCAGGCACGGCGCGAGCAGGACCAGCACGACGAGCAGCACTCGACCGCCCCACGCGAGGACAGCGACACCTGGGCACAGCCCGACCCCGCCGACACCTTCGAGCGCGCCGTCGCAGACCGCCTCCAGTACCTCCAGGTCATCGAGACCGCGCAACAGCGCCACACCGACCTCAAGCGCGGCGACCGCCCCACCACCTACGCCCGCGACGGCGCCGACTTCCTCCTCGACGACAACCCCGACGAAATCCCCGCCCTCTGGGGCGAAGGCACCGACATCCTCTGCGCCAAGGGCGAACCGCTGATGATCTGCGGCAGCCCCGGCGTCGGCAAAACCACCATCGCCGGGCAGCTCCTCGAAGCCCGCCTCGGCCTCGGCCCCGGACGCGTCCTCGACCTACCCGTCGAACCCACCGGCTCCCGCGTGCTCTACCTCGCCATGGACCGACCCCGCCAGATCCAACGCGCCCTCGCCCGGCTCCTCCGCCACGAAGAGCACCGCGACACCCTCCACGAGCGCCTCATCTTCTGGCCCGGGCCACCACCCGCAGACCTCGCCCAAGACACCGACGCCCTCGCCAGACTCGCCCACGAGCACGGAGCAGACACCGTCTTCGTCGACTCCCTCAAAGACGCCTTCCTCGGCGTCTCCGAAGACGGACCCGCCGCCGGATACAACCGCGCCCGCCAAACCGCCATCGCCGCCGGCATCGAACTCATCGAGCTCCACCACACCCGCAAGAGCACCAACAGCAGCGGCACCAAGAAACCACCCGTCACCCTCGGCGACGTCTACGGCTCCACCTGGCTCACCTCCGGAGCCGGCAGCGTCATCGTCCTCGACGGCGACGCCGGAGACGCCGTCGTCCAACTGCGCCACCTCAAGCAGCCCGCCGACACCATCGGCCCCCTGAAGGTCCTCCACGACTCCACCACCGGCCGCTCCAGCATCTTCCACGCCACCGACCTCGTCGCCCTCGCCCGCGGCAACGGCGACATCACCGCACGCGACGCAGCCAAAGCACTCAGCGACACCGACAAGCCCGACGCCAACCAGATCGAGAAGGCCCGACGCCGCCTCCAGGCACTCGAGAAGAGCGGCCACCTCTTCGTCTACGACACCGGCAACAAGGCCAAGAACGCACCCACCAGATGGCAAGCCGTCGACCGCTTCCAGACCATCACGCCCCCCTTCACGGCCCATGACCAGCCCGACACCATCACGGAGGCATCATGACCACCACGAACCCCCACCAAAACCCCGAAAACAAGCCTCACGCAGACCTTCACGACCTTCACGCGACAGGACCTTCACGAACCCACACCCCCCTAAAAGGGGTGGGGGTGAGGTCCACACACACGACCCACCGCCCCAACTGCCCACAACCCACCCCCACCACCTCCACCAACCACGCCATCCCCGGCGTCACCATCACCCGATGCCCCGAATGCGGCGCCACCACCATCACCCGGAACCAGCCATGACACCCGACGAACTCCGCGAGGAGCCGACCCCACGGTGGCCGGACCCCGCCATGGGACCTCATGGTGATGAGCCACGACGCTGCACCGCGAAGGCCAAGGCCACCGGTCTGCGCTGCGAGCGAGCACCGATCAAGGGCGGGACCGTCTGCTACGTCCACGGCGGCAAGGCCGGGCAGGTGCGTGCGGCCGCCGAGCGACGCTTGGCAGCTGAGAAGGTCGAGCGGGAGATGCGTCGTGCGCTGGCCGAGGAGCCCATCGACCGGATCCTCGACCCGCTCGCCCAGGTTGAGAGCCTCGCCGCCGAGGCCTTGGCAATGAAGGACCGGCTGGCGGACGTCATCGACGGCATGTCGACCTGGCGGTACACGGCCCACGGTGCGGGCACGGAGCAGCTGCGTGCCGAGGTCGCTCTCTACGAGCGGGCCATGGATCGGTCGGCGAAGTTCCTCGAGCTGCTCGTCAAGAGCGGGTTCGAGGAGCGGCGCACGGTTCTGGCCGAACGCCAGGGCGCGATGATCGCTGCGGCGCTGCGGGTGATCCTGTCCCGGATGCTCGACGGCGTCGTGGCTGTCGACGGCTTGCCGGCCACGGCGCAGGACGCGATCCGCGCCCGGTGGGGTGAGCTCGTGCCGGTCGTCGTGCCGGAGGAGATGCGGCGCCTCACCTCTGGTCAGGTGCCCCAGTGATGCGCCCCGAATCGCATCCGCTTGGTATCGCGGGCGGGATCGGTAGCAGCGAGGGCGCTATGGAACTCGCTGCAGTGGCGGGGTGTAGCGGTGTCGAGCAGGGGACGACCGGTCCCCCCTCAACGGTTCTGCTCGCGCTCGACGGCCTCGATGTCAGCGTCCAGTTCGGCGCCGTAGTCCTGCAAGTGCCAGTCGCGTCGTCTGAACTCGACGGGGTCCTTCAGCCACAGCTGCAGTGCCGAACTGACGACACGCGCCCGGTGGATGAAGTCGGCTGCCGTTTCCTCTGCCTGGAGGCTGTTGCCGTACTGGAAGAGGATCCGGGACAGGGCAGGGTCCGTGGGTTCCACGAGGCCGGCGGTGCGGAAGACCTCGCCCCCGAAGGCGAGGAAGTCGGGGACCAGGTTCCTGCCGACCTGGCCGCGCTTGGGCTGTGCCCCCACGATGGGCCAGGTGAGTCCCCAGAGGGCACTGACGGCGTCGATGACGCGCTCTTCGCGGATCAGGCGCTGCGCTGCCTGGCGGTCGTCGTCGGCGATCGCAGCGGCCGCTCGGCGGTCTTCGCTGGCCTGACCCGCGGCGGCCTTGATCTGGCTCTTCGCCGCGAGCCAGGACGCGCCGCCTCCGATGATCGCGCCGATCAGTCCTGCGAGGGCGGGGATGAGGACCTCGGGAGCTGTGAGGGCGACGCCTTCGGCCACGGGGCTGCACATGGCGTCATCGTGTCAGGTGGGGCCGTCCGGTGAGCGTTGGGGCGGAGGAGTGGGAGGCGCTGCAGGAGGCCCTGGGCGGGGTGGGGCGGTCGGTGCCGTGCCGCGCCAGCCGTGACCCCGAGCTGTGGTGGTCGCTGGAGACGCTCGCGGAGGCGGCCGAGCTGTGCGCGGGGTGCCCGGTGGCGGTCGAGTGCGGCCGGTACGCGGTGGCGGCGGGGGAGCGGTGGGGCGTGTGGGCTGGCCGGTGGCGTGGTCGCCGCGAGCGGGACGCGTCATGAGCGAGGTGTCGGTGCTGCGGGCGGGGCTTCGTCTGGGTCGGCGTGCTCGGCACTGGTGGGCGTGGGTTCGCCAGGGCCGTCGTCGTGACGTGCCGACGGTTCTGCGGGTCGGTCGTCTGGTGATTCATCCGGACGGGCGGCGTGTCATCACGGGCTGGTCCTTTGACCTCCGGCGCATGTCGTCGGGGATGAGCGTCGATAACGACCTGTGGGAGTTCCTGGCGCTGCGCTATCCGGAGTCGATTGTGGCGCCCTGGACCGCGGAGGTCTTGTGAGAGCGGGGGCGCCGGTGCCTCGCCGGCCTGCTCTGGCGGCGACGGTCCGGGGCATGCCGGCGGTGTGGTTGTGGCGTCGGGTGAAGGACGTGGCTCCTGGCGCGCCGGCGGCGTTGGCCGCTGTGGCGGGTGCGCAGGCGGCGACGGAGCTGGCGATGATGTTGGCGGAGCTGCGGGAGGCAGCCCGGCAGTGGGAGGAGCTGGCCCGGGAGGACGCAGGTTCCGTTAGCGGAACTGCGGAACAGCCGTCTGCGGAACCGAGGGCAGGGTCGGGGCATGAACTCACGACGACGCAGGCCGCGGCCCTCCTTGGGGTGTCCGATGGCATCGTGCGCCGGTGGTGCCGGGACGGGCGGCTTGTCGCTGCCCGGCGTGGCCGGTCGTGGGTCATTGATCGCGGGTCCGTTGGGGATCTGCTCGACGCGCGAAGGAGCGCAGCATGACCTCGACTGTGGACCGTCTCTCGACTTCGAAGGGGCGTTGACGGATGCGTAACGAGTACATGGCTCCCGCGACGCAGCTGTCGCTGCCTGTCGTTGCTGGCACCCGCTCTGGTGACCCTGTCCGGGTCGGTGCGGTGACTGGTGTCGCCGCGACCGGTGTCGGTGAGGGCGGCAACGCGACCGGGCTCGCGTCGGTGGTCACCGACGCGCGGTCGTACCTCTACGAGGTGGAGGGCGCGATCGGCGGCCCGTTCACGCCGGTGTACCTGGTGCCGCGGAGCGGTGCCACGGCTCCGCGGTTGACGGTTGCTGCTCAGGCAGCGCCGAACGATGTCCCGTGGGGCTACACCGTCCCCAAGGTCGGCGAGACCGGCCAGCGCGCCGGGACCTCCGGCGTCGCCGTCGTCCGTCCCGCCCAGGTCTGAGGAGGCCGCGATGTCTGATGAAGTCAGCAAGGAGGCGTTCGACGCCGCGTTTGGTCGTGGACCGTCGCGTCCGGTGACGGAGGCCGACCAGGCGGTGGCTCGAGCGTTTGGCCATCCGGTGCCGGAGCTCACGGAGGCTCCGCGGGCGAGCTCGAGCGCGCCGGCGGAGGAGATGGAGGCGCTGGTGAGGGAGTACGAGGAGCTGCGGGTGTCGCGGCGCGGTGACTCCAGGAAGGCGGCGCACAACGCGGCCATCACGGAGCGTGTGCTGATGTCGGAGACGGTCGCGGAGGGTCGGCGCTCGGTGCGCCGGGTGACCAACCTCGACCGTCTGCGCCAGCTGCGGGAGACGGTGGAAGCTCTGCGGGCTGAGGTGCCGCTGTCGGCGTCCGGGCCGTCGACGTCGCCGGAGGTGAGCGTGGAGGACTTCGACCGGGCCTTCGGTGGGGAGCGGTTCGCCTCGGATGGGCGCCGGTACACGCAGGCCGAGGTGGACGAGTCGATCGCTCGAGCGTTCGGCCGGGCGACGAGGGGGGACCAGCGGTGAGCGCTGCGACGGAGACGAGGCCGGTAACGCCGGAGGAGTTCACGGCCCGAGCGGTCGAGCACGACCAGAAGCGGGCGACGCTCCTGCAGGATCTGTCGGTCCTGGAGGAGCAGGCGGGCGCGATGATGCTCGACGACCCGGACGCCGCGGAGACGCTGACGGAGCGTGTCGCGTCGCTGCGGGCCCGCGCTGACCTCGAGGGCCGTGCGGCCGTGGAGGCGCGTAGTCGTGCCCGGGAGGCACGCGTGGCGGGCCTGCGGGAGGAGGCGGACGCGTTCGAGCCGAAGGTGGCCCGGATCCGCAAGGAGCTCGCGGAGTACCAGGACAAGCGTGACAAGCTGCTGAAGGAGCTGGAGGAGTTCACGCGTGCGGAGTGGATCGTCAAGCCTGACCCAGACGCTCTGCTCGTCGGGCCGTACACGCGTCCGGCACGACCTGACGAGATGCTGCTCCGCGAGCTGCAGCAGATCGAGGAGCAGCAGACGGCGCTGCGTTCGCAGGCCGACGCGGTCGCGGCTGACCCGAACTGGGAGCCGGCCGAGATCCGGCGCATGCGCCAGCTGCGGGCGGACTGGGAGCGGAAGCTCGCGGGGTACCGGGAGGAGCTCTCCCAGCTGAAGGAGTGGCGCAAGGACCTCGAGTTGCGGCAAGCCCAGGGGCTGCCGACGGAGGAGGTCGCGGAGTTCGTCAGGGACACGGAGACCGAGATCTGGCGCTTGTACGGCGACGTGAAGTCGTTCCGGGACGGGGGCCTTGAGTTCTCCGCGGAGGAGCTGCAGGCGCTGCGAGTCGAGTTCGGCCTGGACCTCGGCGCTGGGGGCGAGTGATGGTCGACTTCACGGCCCCGGACGCTGACCTGGCCGACGCCGAGCAGGCGCTCGATGCCGCTGCCGTGGGCGGGGGGATCCTGGCCGGGTTCGGCCTCGACCCCACCGCGGCGCACGCCACGATCGAGGCCGCGGGCGAGCAGATGCGCTACGCCCTGGAGCGACTGGCGGCCGGGGAATGACTTCGGGCGCGGCGTCAACGTCACCCGCCCGGCCGGTGGGCATCGCTGGCCGGGCGGGATCGAAGGTGAGCGAGCGGACCTTGACCCCAGCCATGGCGTCCTCCACCCGCGGTGACCTCGCCTGCGCCGCGCCCGACATCTACGGCACGGAGGTGCCCGCATGACGCAGTACATCAAGAGCGTCCTCCAGGTCGACGCGAGCCCAGCAGTGGCCGGCTTCAAGCAGGGTGAGACGGCCGTCGAGGGGTACTCGAAGGCGCTCAACGAGATGTTCGACAAGCTCGACCAGCGCAAGCACTGGGACAACCTCGCGAACAACGCCCTGGTGGCTGGCGGTGCGCTCGCGATCGGCCTCGGCGCTACCGTCAAGGTCGCCGCCGACTTCGAGCAGGCCATGGACCGGGTCGGCGCCATCGCGGATGCCACGTCCACGGAGATGTCCGCCTTGTCGGACGCGGCCCTCCAGGCCGGCGAGGACACCGTCTTCAGCGCGACCGAGGCCGCGCAGGCCCAAGAGGAGCTCGCCAAGGCCGGTGTCTCAACCGCGGACATCCTCGGTGGCGCGCTGACCGGGTCCCTGGACCTCGCCGCGGCAGGCGGGCTGGACCTCGCGTCGTCCGCGGAGATCGCGGCGACGAGCATGAACCTTTTCGGCCTCGAAGGTGAAGACGTCACGCACATCGCCGACGTGCTGACCGCGTCCGCGAACAAGTCGGCGGCCGGCGTCGACGACCTCGGCCTCGCGCTGTCCCAGGGCGGCACCGTGGCCGCCGCGACCGGGCTGACGCTCGAGGAGACCGCCGCGACCCTGTCCGCGTTCGCTGACTCCGGCATGAAGGGCTCCGACGCCGGCACGTCGCTGAAGACGATGCTGCAGCGACTCTCGGCGCCCTCCGGTGAAGCGGCCAAGCTCATGGACGAGCTCGGTGTCAGCGCCTACGACACCGCGGGCCAGTTCGTCGGCATGGACACCCTCGCGGGGCAGCTGAAGGGCAGCCTCGAGAAGCTCACCCCGGCCCAACGGAACCAGGCGTTGACGACGATGTTCGGGTCGGACGCCGTGCGGGCAGCGAACATCCTCTACAAGGAGGGCGCCGAGGGCATCGCCGACTACGTCTCGGCGGTCGACGACCAGGGCGCCGCGGCGCGCATGGCGTCCCGGATGACCGACAACCTGAAGGGCGACGTCGAGGAGCTCGGCGGCGCGCTGGAGACCGCGTTCATCAAGACCGGCAGCGGCGCCACGGACGGCCTCCGGTCCCTCGTGCAGGGCGTCGAGGGCGTCGTCGGCGCGTACAACGACCTGCCGCCGTCCGTGCAGTCCGCGGTGTTCAACGTCGGTGCCTTCTCCGCTGCAGCGCTCCTCGCCGGGGGCGCCACCATCAAGGCCGTCGGCTACGCCAAGGACTTCGACGAGTCGCTGCGCGCTGTCGGGTTCAGCGCCGACACCACGAAGGGCCGCATGGCGCAGCTCGCGAAGGTCGCCGCCGTCCCCATGCTCGCGTATGCCGTGGTCGAGCTGCGGGACTACACGCAGGCGGGAGAGCTCGCCGACGTCACCACGCGGGACCTCACCACGGGCCTGCGGGACCTCGCGTCTGGGAGCGAGGAGGCTGCGGGCGGGGTGGCTGACATGTTCCGCGAGCACGACCAGGGCGTGTCCGCGCTGTTCCGGTCCGAGGAGCAGTTCGTCTCCACCGGGGAGGCGATGGAACGCTTCGGGTTCCTCGCGAACGAGGCGACCCGCACGGACCTCGAGGGCACCGTCGCCCGCTGGATGGAAGGCACGGGCGCCTTCGACGAGTCGGTGCAGTCCCTCGACCAGTCCCTGGCCAACCTGGTCAACACCGGCGACCGCGCCGCCGCGCAGAAGGCGTTCGAGCAGCTCATGTCCGACGTCGATCCCGACAAGGTCGACGAGGTCCGGAGCAAGTTCGTGCTCTTCCAGGAGGCGCTCGACAACACGGGCCCTGCGGCTGGCGCTGTCCGAGAGGCGCTGTCCGGGGTCGACGAGGGCCTGGACTCGAACAAGGACGGGTGGATCACCACGACCGAGGAGATCGAGGCCCACGAGAAGGCCCTCAAGGACGTGCAGAACCAGCTCGAGATGCTCGGCGGAGGGTTCCGCGCCGAGCAGGCCGCGATCCGCTCATCCAAGGACGCCTACAAGGAGATGCGGGACGTCCTCAAGGACGGCGGCGGCTGGACCGAGATGTCCGCTGCGATGGATGACTATGCGGGCAAGGCGCTCTCCGTGGCGTCGGCGCAGGCTGCGCAGGGTCGCGGTTCGGAGACTATCGCCGCGGGCATCAGCAAGGCCCGCGAAGCGGTCATCCAAGCCGGCGTGGACGCGGACTACTCCCGTGAGTACATGGAGGACTACGCGGACAGCATCGGCCTGATCCCGTCCGAGGCGAAGACGATGGTCGAGGCGGTCGGAGTCACCGAGTCGACGGCCAACATCATGGCGATGGACCAGCAGATCATGCTGCTGTCCGGGAAGACCGTGTCGGTGAAGCAGGCCGGCGCGATGGAGGCCAAGGGCAAGGTCCTCGAGCTCGACGGCTCGATCCTCGGCTTGGACGGCAAGACGGTGAAGGTCACGGAGATCGGCTCCACCCCCTCGGGGGACCGGGTGGTGCAGCTCGGGAAGAAGATCTGGGTCCTGAAGGGCAAGGACGTGGACATCACCGCGGACACGTCCCAGGCCACCTCCGCGATCGACGGGTTGAACCGGATGATCGCGCAGATGAACGGCCGCGAGATCAACATCGACACCAGGCACCGCACGTTCTACGAAACGCACGGCATCCCCATGGGCGTGCAGCGATCTCGATGGGCGGGCGGCATCGACGGCATCGAGCCGATGGCGGCCGGCGGGATGCGCCCTGGCGGGTCGGTGCGACCCGGGATCTACCCGACGTCGACGCGCGGGATCCTCATGGCCGAGGACACCCGCTCTAAGTGGGAGTCGTACATCCCCGAGCGCCCCGACCTTCGCGGCCGCGCGGAGATGATCCTCGCGGAGACCGCGCGGCGCTTCGGCAAAGCCGTCGTGCCGCTCACGGAGATGGCTGCCGGTGGCATCCGTTCCTACCGTCTCGATGAGATCAGCGAGCGGCGCTGGGAGGAGCTCTTGGCGCAGGGGTGGCGCGGCCGTCCGGGAGACCGTCAGGAGCGGATCTACGCGCCAGCCGGGTGGGGCGAGCCCAAGGCTCGCCGGTACACCGGGCAGCACTCGGCGTACTACCTGCGCAAGCAGGCCGAGTGGGACGCGATCCACGCCAGCGGCGCCAAGGGCGGCACGAGCTCGGGAGGCCTGAACGGGCGCACCGCTAAGGGCGGCACGAGCTCGGGCGCGTTCATGCGCTCCCCCAACGCACACGCCGGCCGCACCTACGTCCGACCGCAACGGACCTACGCCTCGACGACCGGCGGCTCCACGGCAGGTGCAGCGATCGACTACGACCGTCTCGGCAAGGCCGTCGCCCGCCACATCGAGGACCCCGTCTACCGCGGCGCGTACGCCGGTACCGCGCAGCAACGCAAGACCGAGCTCGCGAACGCCGCGAACTCGTCCCGCGGCCGATCCCGAGGAGGACTCCTGTGAGCAGTCGTGCCGGCACGATTCGCCCCTACACTCCCGTCCATGGGTGAGTCGAGTGGGGACATCGAAGAAGGCTGGTACCGGCAGAAGGACGGCCGGGAACGCTACTGGGACGGGACCAAGTGGACCGACCGGTACCGCGACGGCGACGAGCCGCCACCAGAGCCCGGAGACCGAGCCACCCGCAACGACGAGCCGGTGGACGAGGAGCCCAAGCAGGGCAAGTCGAGCACCTGGGTCCTCCTCGGTGTAGCGATCGTGGCCCTCGTCATCTTCGCGTGTTGCAGCGGCGCCTTCACCGACGACGATGACCCTTCGTCCGGGGCCGCGCTGACCGCGTGCCGGAACGCCGTGAAGGCCCAGATCAAGAACCCGTCGACCGCTGACTTCGCTGTCCTCGACACGACCATCACGGATACGAGCATCTCGGGTGAGGTCACCGCAGAGAACGACTTCGGCGGCGAGAAGACGCTCCGGTACCGGTGCACGATCAGCGGGGAGTCCGTCACGAACGTGACGGTCAACCCGCTCTAGCGGGGCAGGTCACTGCGACGAGGAGGGGGCGACGGCCCTACCGATGCCCCCTCCTCCCACAGGGCTCAGCCGTTGGCCTCCCACCAGGCGTCTCCCCAGATCGTGGCCGGATGCTCGCCGAGAAGCTCGTGAGTGAGCCTCTCTGCCATGTCGACGGTGAGGCACCCAGAGCGCTGGCCCCGGTAGAACGCTCGTGCTGCAGCAACGTGGCCCCGCAGCACCACCCGCCTGGCCTTGACCGCCCGCACGAGAGGAGCGGCCGGGACCTTCACGACGGACGCCGCTGGCGGCTTGGACGGTCGACGGGGACGTTCCCGCCAGAGGCGACCGCTGTGCACGGCACACAGCTCGCTGCCGTGCATCGCAGACGCCCTGCACCGCCGGCCGCTGGCCGTGAGCGCAGCGCAGACAGGACGGGGCCGTTGACGGGGCGTCGGCAGGAGCCAGAGGCACTCCTCGAGGTTGTCGGACCAGCGGGCTACATCGTCGAGCGCGGGTGCAGAGCTCATCTCCGGCCACCGCCCCCGTGCGTCGATGCGATGAAGTCGAGGCCCTCGGCCTTGTCGGCGAGCGCGACCAACTTCGCCGCGAGGGAGCGCGCAGACTCGGGGGTGATGTTGACCGAGACGCATTCCTCGACGTCGTTGGGCTCGTCCACCAGGCGCCACAGTTCGATCCGGACGTGCTCGTTCTGGCCAGTGCGCGGGTCAGGCGCAGGGTAGAACCCGTGCCGGTAGCTAGCGGCCAGCGACACCGTCCCCGCGTACACCTTGCCGTTGTCGTCCTGAGTCCCGTGGAACGCGAGCGGGTGGGACTCGCACCGGGTGCCGTGATCTCCGTCGGCGGGTGTGCCGGCCGTATCACCTTCGACGCACCACCGGCGGTGGTGGCCGTACGCCAGATAGTGGCCTGGCATGTGGCGCGCCTCGAGGCTCTCGTCGTTCGCCGGGTAGGGCGCGGCGGGCGCGGGGTAGAGGTCGTGCTGCGTGCTGCTCATCGCTGCCCACCCCCCGCCAGGAGCTCGGTGAGGCGGTCGGCGACCTGCGTCGCGGCGTAGTCCAGGGCTGCATTGTCGAGCAGCTCGTCACGGTAGGCGGCGAGCTCCGCGGCGAGGTCGCGGTCAGCGGTTCCCCAGGTGAGCACGGCTGTGCCGTTCCCGCCCACGATGTTGAGGTCGGCGCAGGTTCGCCACTCGTCGGCGTGAGACTGGTACGACTCGATGCGCGCGTCGGGCGTGAGGCGGTAGCGCCCTCCGTTCTTCGCGATCCAGCTGCGGGAGATGGGGGGTTCGATGAGGTCCGCGGCCTGGACGAGGGCGGCCGCCAGCCGGCGGCCTGTGCGGGGCAGCATGGAGCTTCCGTCGCCGCCCGGGTCGGTGTCGCCCTGGATGCGGACGTTGTCCGGCCAGTCGAGGTCGGGACGGTTGTAGTGCCGGAACCCGTCCACGTACACGACGACGGGGTCCTTGCTCGTGAAGGTGCGCCCGTTCTGCTCGTCGTTGACGGTCCACTGGTCGACGGGCTGGGACTTCATCCACACGCCGCGGTCGTCGGGGTGCGTCTCCTCGTCGACGTTCTCGATGTCGAGGGTCGGGTCGGCCCAGGCGGGGCGGTGGATCTGAGCAGTGTTGCTCGGGTCTGTGTCGCTGACACGGGGGATGATGTTCTTGTTCATGATCGTGCTGTCCTTCCAAGGGGTGTGCGATCTGGACGAGGTCGGGTCCGCGTTGCACCGCGGGCCCGGCCGTTTTTCGTTGGGGCGGCTGTTGATACCGGCGCTGATACCGCCGGACAGCCGCGAGATGCGTCTAGATGCCACTCCGAGGGCGGGGATCGTCCCTTTGCCCCGCTGGTGGTGCGGTTCCTGCCGCGAGAGGTAGCCTGATGCCACCCGTAGGACGAGAGTTCAAGTCCCCCCTCGGACACAGCAGAGATCGGCCCCTCGCTCCATCGGAGCGGGGGGCCTCTTGCGTGTCCCAGGGAGTGTGGGCGTGCCTGTGGCCCGGCCTGCGGGGGCCGGGTCCGGAGCGTGGCAGCTAGGTGTGCCAGGTGACGCCGCGGGGGGTGGTGGTGGCGGTGAGGTCGTGTTGGTGGACGTGGGTGTGGTGGCGTTCGCAGAGGAGGGCGGCGTTGGACAGGTCGGTGGTGCCGCCTCGTGCCCAGTGGGTGATGTGGTGGGCGTCGGTCCATTGCGGGGGCATGGTGCAGCTGGGGTAGGTGCAGCCGCCGTCGCGCAGCCACAGGGCTTTGCGTTGGCCGGGGGTGAACAGTCGGGTGGTGCGGCCGAGCTCGAGGGGTTCGTGGTCGGTGCCCAGGATCGCGGGGATGATCCCGGCGGTGCAGGCCAGCTTGCGCACGGTGGTGGGGGTGAGGACCTGCCCGGTGGCGGTCAGGCCGCCGGCGTGGCCCCCGCTGGGAGGGTCGAACGCGCTGCCGGTGGCGCCGGGGGCGTGGCCGGGCAGGTCCTGCCCGCAGGCGACGCACCGGCCGTGCGCTGAGGAGAGGGCGTGGAGGCTGATGGTCACCAGGATCTGGGCCTTGTCGGCCCGTGGGACGCCTTCGGGGGCGGCGACGCCGCGGCTGATGATCGACAGCAGCGCGTCGGCGCGGCGCCGGGCCGGGGTCTGCTCGTCGGGTGATCCGTCGGGCCCTTTGACCGGTGCGGACAGCGCGGCCAGCGCGGCGTCGAGGATCGCGGCGCCCTCGGGGTCGAGATCGACGCGGTAGCGGGTCATCCCGCAGGGTCCGGGGGCCTTGGTCAACGAGCGGGAGGCCCTGGCCGCGGCGTCCTCGTCGTCCAGGTCCTGCTCCGGGCGCAGCATCCGCCCGGTCTGGGTGATCGCGGCCGCGAGCTTCTTCTCGTCCAACCCGCCGACCCGGTCGGTGACCCGCCCTCCCGGGCCGGAGGTCACGACCTCGTCACGGGCGACCCCCAGCAGGATCCCCAGGTCCTCCTGCAGCAGGCCCGGGTCGGCGACCCGGCGCACCGACTCGTGGAAGCGCATCAGCTGGTCGGCCTTGCCCAACGGCAGACGGCCCTCGGAGACCGCGGCCCGCACCTCCTGCGTGGCCGGGCCGGCCGATGCCACCCGCACCACCTGCGCGACGTGCTGGGTCGAGGGGCGGGGCGCGCGGCGCCCTTCGCTGACCCCGACCCAGTCGTGCGCCGACCACGACGACTCGCCCGGCAGGCCCCGGCAGATGCCCTCGGCGACCAGCGCGACCTCGGCCGACTCCAGCAGCTGACGCGCCTGCCCGATCGCCGACAACGCGTCCGCGATCTGCCCGTCAGCGGCCTGCCAGGCCGTGGACTCATCCGTGTACAGCAGCGCGCGCACCGCGTCCCGCAGGCCCGTCACGAGGCCCCGATCGCGGTACTGCACGTCCCCCACTGACATGACTCGATCATACGTTCGATGACCTGCATCACAGTGGACCGACACGCGGTCATTTCCCCAGAAACACGCGCGGACTGTCTGCTAGTCGCCGTTGGCGGTCTCGTCGATCCAGTCGACGGCCTCGTCGGTCAGCTGGGTCTCCCCCTCACGGGATTCCCCCGCCCACCAGCGCGGGTCTCGCTGTCCTGCAGTGACAGTCAAGATCTCGCTCAAGATGTCGCCGGGAAGCGGTTCGCCGTTGTGCTCGGTGAGCCATGTCTGGGTCGAGGTGGCGAGGCCCGGCCAGACCTGGGACATGTCCATGCTGCTGATGCTTCCGGCGCGGGGTCGATGACGCAACAGCGTGGTCATCCGCGGGGGGAGCGACTCCGCGTATGCACGGCCACCGGTCACCGCCACGAGCACTACCCTGCGGGCATGAGCGAAGTCAGCGCGCCCGAGCAGGAGGTCGTGCGGATCTGCCGCGACCTGCTGCGCATCGACACGAGCAACTACGGCCCCGGCCAGGAGGGTCCGGGGGAGCGCGAGGCGGCCGACTACGTCGTCGCGCAGCTGCGCGAGGTGGGGCTGGAGCCGCAGGTCTTCGAGTCCGAGCCCGGTCGCACCACCGTGAGCGTGCGCATCGCCGGCGCCGACCGCGACCGGGGCGCCCTGTGCATCCACGGGCACCTCGACGTCGTGCCCGCCAACGCCGAGGACTGGAGCGTCCCCCCCTTCGACGGCCTGGAACGCGACGGATGCCTCTGGGGTCGCGGCGCGGTCGACATGAAGGACATGGTCGCGATGATGCTCGCGACCGTCCGCCACCTCGCGCGGACGGGGACGGTCCCGCCGCGCGACCTCCTGTTCGTCTTCTTCGCCGACGAGGAGGCCGGGGGAGTCCTCGGCAGCCAGTTCATGGTGCGGGAGCACCCGGAGGTCTTCGAGGGGGTCACCGAGGCGATCAGCGAGGTCGGCGGGTACAGCGTCACCGTCGAGGACGCGAAGGGAGAGCCTCGCCGCGCCTACCTCCTCCAGACCGCGGAGAAGGGCATCGCCTGGCTCCACCTCGAGGCCAGGGGCACGGCCGGCCACGGCTCGGTCCCCACGTCCGACAACCCGATCGTCCATCTCGCCGAGGCCATCTCGCGGATCAACGCGCACAAGTGGCCCCGTGAGTTCATCGTCTCCGTGCGCGGCCTGCTCGACGGCCTCGCCGAGCTCACCGGCGTCGGGTACAGCGACGAGGACGCCGAGGCGCTGCTCGAGCGCATCGGTCCCGCAGCGGGATTCGTCCGCGGCGCGCTCCAGGACACGGCCAACGTGACGATGCTCGACGCCGGCTACAAGCACAACGTCGTCCCGCAGTCGGCGTCCGCCGCTCTCGACTGCCGCTTCCTGCCGGGCCACGAGGACGACCTCATGCAGACCATCCGCGACCTGGCGGGGGAGCACGTCGAGGTCGTCGTCGACCACAAGGACATCTCCCTCGACGCGCCCTTCGAGGGCGAGCTCGTCGACCGGATGCGCGCCGCCCTCCTCGCCGAGGACCCGGAGGCGACGATCCTGCCGTACTGCCTCTCCGGCGGCACGGACAACAAGGCCCTGTCGACGATCGGGGTGACCGGCTACGGGTTCGCGCCCCTGCGCCTGCCCGCCGACCTCGACTTCGCACCGATGTTCCACGGGATCGACGAGCGGGTCCCGCTGGAGTCCCTCGAGTTCGGCGCCCGGGTGCTGTGGCGCCTCGTCGAGGACTGCTGACTCAGCGGCTGGGCAGCGCCGACGGACGCGGCACGCGGATGATCTTGCGGCGCAACCAGGCCTTCTGCATCCCGTCGATGTAGACGACCGTGCGGTGCAGCTCCCAGTGGCCGTACTCGGCGTGGTCCGTCAGCTCCTGACGGATCGCGGCACGCGCGGCACCCCGCGGGAAGTGGATGGTGCGGAACTCGTACTCGGGCATCGATGTCATTGTGGCCCATGGGATACCGTCATGCCCATGAGCGACCCGCGCCCCGCACTGAACCAGCTGATCGCCGCCTTCGAGCGTCACCTCGAGGCCTCGGCCCAGCGCCGTGGCGAGGATGACCCCACCGTCGTCGCCGCCTACGAGGACCTCGCCGATGCCTTCGAGGCCTACGACGACGCCCTCCACGACGCGACGGGGGAGATGACGCCCCTCGTGGTCGTCGACGAGCAGTTCATGGTCGACGAGGACGAAGAGGATGACGGGTCCGACGACGACTCGGACAACGACTCGTCGGATGACGACTACGACGACGACGAGGACGAGCAGTCCTACTCGGGCCTGGACGACGAGGAGTACGACGCGGAGGACTCGCGCCGCTGAGCGGCGTCGCCCCGAGCCTGGCTCAGAGCCAGCCGGAGCGGCGGAAGAGCCGGTACAGCCCGACGCACACGAGCACCATGGCCAGCACGGCGGTCGGGTAGCCGTAGTGGATCTCCCGGCCGCCGATGAGCGCGGTCGCCGACAGCTCGGGCATGCCCTCGAAGTTCATGCCGTACACGCCGGCGATCATCGTCGGGAAGGCGAGCATCGCGGCCCACGCGGAGATCTTGCGCATGTCCTGGTTCTGCTGCACGCCGACCTGCGCCAGATGAGCGCTCAGCACGTCCGAGAGCAGCCGGTCCTGGGACTCGGTGTTGTCGATGACGAGCGACAGGTGGTCGTTGACGTCACGGAAGCGCAGGCGCAGCTCCTCGGTGGGCAGGGGAGTGGTGGTGCCGACGAGGTGCGACAGGGGCCGGGCCAGCGGCAGCGCCGCCCGCTTGAACTCGAGCACCTCTCGCTTGAGCGCGTAGATCTCCTCCGTCGACACCCGGCCGTCGTCGGGTGAGAAGACCCCCGTCTCGATGTCATCGAGGTCGGTCTGGATCTCGTCCTCGATCTCGAGGTACTGGTCGACGACGAAGTCGATGATCGCGTGGAAGACGCCCCACGGGCCGTGCCGCAAGGACTCCCGGTCGTGCTGCTCGAGACGGGTGCGCAGCCCGGCGAGCGGGCTGGCCTCGCCGCGCCGGATCGTCACGATGTAGTCGGGCCCGATGAAGACCATGATCTCCCCGGACTCGACGTCGGAGGTCTCCTCGATGTATCGCAGGGGCCGCAGCACGACGAAGTGCCCGTCGCCGTAGCGCTCGACCTTGGGCCGCTGGTCGCCCGTCACCGAGTCCTCGATGGCGAGCGGGTGGAGGCCGAGCTCCTCGGAGACCCGCGCGAAGCTCTCGCTCGAGGGGTCCCGCATGCCGATCCACAGGAAGTCCTCGTCCTCGCCGGCCACGAGGCCGCCCCGACGGGAGCGGATCTCGGCGAGGGTGTCGCTGATGTCCTCGCAGGGCAGGCGCTGCCCGTCGCGGTACCGGGCCTGGTCGACGATCACCGCAGCATCTTGTCAGGCGAGGCCTAGGGTGGGGGCCGTGGCGTACTGCATCCTCATCCGGCACGGGCGCTCGACCGCCAACACCCAGGGGGTCCTCGCGGGGTGGACCGAGGGCGTCGCCCTCGACGAGACCGGGCGGGAGCAGGCCAAGCGGCTGGTGACGCGCCTGGGGGAGACCGCTGTCGTCCACCTGGCGACCAGCCCACTGCAACGCTGCCGCGAGACCGCGGACCCGCTGCTCGCCGCCCACGGACTCACCGCGCAGGTCCACGAGGGCCTCGGCGAGTGCCGGTACGGCTCGTGGACCGGCCGCGCGCTCAAGGACCTCGTGGACGAGCCGCTGTGGCGGGTCGTGCAGGACCGCCCGAGCGAGGCCACCTTCCCCGACGGCGAGACCCACGTCGGCGAGTCGATCGCTGCGATGGCCGCACGCGCGGTCGCGGCGGTGCGGGAGATCGACGCGGCGGTGACGGCCGAGCACGGCGAGCACGCGGTGTGGGCCGCGGTGAGCCACGGTGACGTCATCAAGGCGATCCTCGCCGAGGCCGTCGCGACTCCCCTCGACGACTTCCAGCGCCTGCACGTCGACCCGGCGTCCATCTCGGTCGTCCGGTACACGTCGACGCGGCCGATGCTGCTGCGCAGCAACGACACCGGCAGCTCCGTGCTGACCCCGCCGCGGCCGAAGGGGGACACCCCGGCGAGCGGGGACGCGGCGGTCGGGGGCGGAGCGGGACTAGGGTCGACGTCATGATCGTCGTCGACTTCGACCCCCCGGAGCGCTTCGTGCTGGGCACCGTGGGCCCGCCCGGGCAGCGTGCCTTCTTCCTCCAGGCCAGCGACAGCACGCGCCGTCTGCAGATCTCCCTCGAGAAGCTGCACGCGCAGATCCTCGCCGAGCGCATCGGAGAGCTGCTCGACCAGGTCGCGGGTCTCGAGGCCACGGTCGCGGCCGCCGCGGAGGCCGCGGACAACGCCCCCCTGGACACCCCGATCTCGGAGGACTTCCGGGTGAGCGCGTTGGCGCTGTCCTGGGACGAGGAGCGTCACGTCGTCGTCATCGAGGCGCACGACCACGATCCCGACGAGCCCGAGGACGAGGGCCCGACGGGGGAGCGGAAGTCGATGCGCGTCTCCCTCCCGCCGGCGCAGGCACGGGCCTTCGCCCGTCGCTGCGAGACGATCGTGCGGGCCGGCCGCCCCTCCTGCCCCTTCTGCGGCGGTCCGCTCGACCCGGACGGCCACATCTGCCCCCGAGCCAATGGCTACAAGCGCTGACGAGGTGACGTCGCCCCCTTCGCTCGGTGACGGGGAGCTCGTCGTCCTCGGTCGGCACCCGCTGGCCAGCAATGTCGTGCTCGTCGCCGAGGTCCGTGCCCCCGGCGTCGTCCCGGTCACCGTCGCCTACAAGCCTGTCGACGGCGAGCGCGAGCTGTGGGACTTCCCCGACGGCTCACTCGCGGCTCGCGAGGTGGCGGCCTGGCACATCGACGACCTCGGTGGCTTCGGGCTCGTGCCGGAGACGGTCTGGCGGGACGGACCCGTCGGCCCGGGATCGGTGCAGCGGTGGATCGGCGAGGCGAGCAGCCTGTGCCCGAGCCCCGTCACGGTCACGCCACCTGATGACGTCCCCGCCGGGCACCTCGTGGTCCTGGAGGGCGAGGACGCAGGGGGTGCCCCCCTCGTGCTCTCCCATCCCGACGACCCCCGCCTGCGGTCCATGGCCGTGCTCGACGCCGTGCTCAACAACTCCGACCGCAAGGGCGGCCACATCCTCGAGCACGACGGACGACTGTGGGGCATCGACCACGGCGTCGGGCTGCACGCCGACCCCAAGCTGCGGACCGTGCTGTGGGGCTGGGCCGGCGAGCCCATCCCGGCGGCGGACGTCGAGCGGCTGCACCGGCTGACGGAGGCCCTCGACGAGCCGGAGGTGAGGGCCGAGCTCGGCCTGCTGCTCACCCCGCTCGAGGTGGACGCCCTGCGCGAGCGGGTCGAGGACCTGCTCGCCACCGGCACCCACCCGGGGCCGACCCACGGCTGGCCCTCGATCCCGTGGCCGCCGCTGTGACGGGCACCTCGTAGGCTGTCCGCGTGAGAGCCTGGCCGACCCCTTCCCTGCCCGTTGTCCCCGGTGAGCCCATCGCCCTTCGTCTGTACGACGTCGCCAGGGAGGCCGTGGCACCGGTCGAGCCCGAGGGTCCCGCGCGGGTCTACGTCTGCGGTGTCACCCCGTACGACACGACGCACATGGGCCACGCCGCGACCTACGTGACCTTCGACCTCGTCGGGCGCGCGCTGCGTGACGGTGGCCGCGAGGTGGTCTACGTGCAGAACGTCACGGACGTCGACGACCCGCTCTTCGAGCGCGCGGCCCGCGACGGCCTCGACTGGCGCGAGCTCGGGCAGGCGCAGATCGCGCTCTTCCTCGAGGACATGACCGCGCTCGGGGTCATCCCGCCGGACCACTTCATGGGTGTCATGGAGTCGATGCCGACGATCATCGCCTCGGTGCAGGCCCTCGTGGAGCGCGGCGTGACCTACGAGGTCGTCGAGGACGGGGCGCGTGACACCTACCTCGACCTCGCGGCGGCCGGTGGGCTCGGCGAGCTCAGCCACCTCGACCGCGACACGATGCTCGCCTACTCGGCCGAGCGCGGGGGCGACCCCCAGCGGCCCGGCAAGCGCGACCCCCTCGACCCCTTGCTGTGGCGCGGGGAGCGCGACGGCGAGCCGGCCTGGGAGGCAGGCGGTCTCGGCCGCGGACGCCCGGGCTGGCACATCGAGTGCACGGCCATCGCCATGGAGCACCTCGGTGACCACTTGGACGTGCAGGGTGGGGGCACTGACCTCGTCTTCCCTCACCACGAGATGTCCGTGGTGCAGGCCGAGGCGCTCACGGGGGAGCGGCCCTTCGCCCGGCACACCGCGCACCAGGCGATGGTCGCCTACGACGGCGAGAAGATGAGCAAGTCCAAGGGCAACCTCGTGCGCGTCTCGACGCTGCGCACCGAGGGCGTCGACCCGATGGCGATCCGGCTCGTCCTGCTCGACCACCACTACCGCGGCGAGTGGGAGTGGACCGACGAGGTGCTGACGGCCGGCCAGGAGCGGCTCGACCTGTGGCGCTCGGGGATGTCCACCGACGGTGGGCCCGACGCGGACGCGACGATCGCCGCCGTGCGTGCGGCCCTGGCCGACGACCTCGACGCGCCCACCGCGCTGCGGGCCGTCGACGCGTGGTGCCGCGAGTCCCTGGCCGCCGAGGGCACGGTGCGCGCGGCCCCCGGCGAGCTCGCGCGTGCGGTCGACGCGCTCCTGGGCATCCGCCTGTAGCCGGCTCGAGGTGGTACCGACCTCTAGCCGGTCGGTACCACCTCGACCCGAGCGAAGGGGGTCAGCTCGGCCCGTTGGTCTCGTCGCCGCGGCGGCGCAGGTAGCGCTCGAACTCCTTGGCGATCGCGTCCCCACTCGCCTCCGGCAGCTCGCTCGTGTCCTGGGCGCTCTCGAGCGCGGAGACGTACTCGGCGACCTCCTCGTCGGTGCTCGCCAGCTCGTCGACCCCGCGCTCCCACGCGCGGGACTCCTCCTCGAGGTCGCCGTGCTCGATGACGGTGTCGAGCAGGTCCTCGAGCTGGATGAGCAGCGCGAGCGAGGCCTTGGGGCAGGGCACCTGGGCGGCGTAGTGCGGCACCGCCGCCCAGACGGCGACGGAGACCATCTCGGCCTGGGTCGCGCCGTCGGCGACGACGCCGGTGATGCCGGTCGGCCCCTCGTAGCGCGAGGGCTCGAGCTCGTAGGTGTAGGCGGTGGCCTCGTCGTCCGTCGAGCACGTGATGGGGATGGGGCGGGTGTGGGCGACGTCCGCGAGGAGGGCACCGAGCGTGATGACCGTGCCCACGCCGTTGGCCGCGGCGAGGTCGAGGATCTCGGTGGTGAAGGCCCGCCAGCGGAAGGAGGGCTCGATGCCGGTGACGAGCAGGACGTCGCGGCCGAGGCTGTCGGGGGAGGCGAGCAGGATCCGCGTGGTGTTCCAGTGGATGCCTCGGCCCATGCCCTGGTTGGTCACGCGCGGGCGCGTGACCTGGAAGTCGTAGTAGTCCTCCGGGTCGATGGCCGCGACCGTCTCGGCGTCCCAGATGTCCGCGAGGTGCTCGATGACACGGGAGGCGGCCTCGCCCGCGTCGTTCCAGCCCTCGAAGGCACAGATCATCACCGGGTCGTGCAGCTCGGGCAGGTCCTCGATCTCGATCACATCGGTCAGCCTACGTCGGCCCCAGCGAGCGCTGGTGGGCACCGAGGCGAAGGGGAGCGCCTCACCCCGCGGTCCTCGCCTGCTCCCGGATCCAGTCGCTGGCCGAGCGCGGCGTGATGCCCCGCTCGCGGAGCGGGCCGTCGTCCCACGTCACCGACAGGAGGTCCTGCATCAACCCGGTGCCGAGGATCGTCGCCATCGCGGGGCTGGGACGGTCCAGCAGTCGCATGCCGAGGCGTGCCACGGCGCGCGGCATCCGCTGGACCTTCATCTTCTTCCCGGTCGCCTGCTCGGCGACGGCGATCGCCTCGTTGCGGCTGATCGCCTCGGGCCCTCCGAAGGTGATGGTGTCCGGCGGATCCACCTCCACGGCGACGGCCGCCACGAGGGCTGCGACGTCGTCCGTGGCGACCCACCGGCGTTTGGTGTCACCCTTCCCGAACACGGACACCTTGCCGTCATGGATGTCGAAGCGCCCGATGGGCGCAAGGTGGATGTCCTGGAATGCATCCGGCCTCACGACGACCCGCCGTATCGGGGAGCGGGCGAGCCGCCTCTCGGTGGCGGTCTTCGCGCGCTCCAGAGGCGTGCCCAGGTCCGCGTCCGCACCGGCGTACGAGACGTAGACGAACCTCTCGACGCCAGCGTTCTCTGCGGCCTCGACCAGCGACGCCATCCCGAGCTCGTCCGCTTCGTGGATGCTGGGATGCTTGCTGCCCGCGAGCACCCTGGCGATCGCGGTGGCCGACGCCACCACGGTGTGCACCCCCTCGCACGCCACCGCGAGGCTCGCGGGATCGGCGAGGTCCCCGCGGACGACGTCGGCGCCCCACTCACGAAGTCGCGGCGCCTCGGTGCCCGGACGGACCAGGCACCGGACCGGATGGTCACCCTCACGCAGCCGCTGGACGACGCGGCTCCCCAGCTCTCCTGACGCACCAACCACGAGGATCATCGCCGAACTCCCTTCGAGCCGGGCACCGGGTAGAGGCCCGACCTTCCATCATCCTCGGGCACCCGCCGGAGGGCAACGGTGGCAGGTCAGGCAGGCACGAACCGGCCACCGCATACTTGGTGCGGATGGTCGCAAGCCGCTGTGAGGAGAACATCCTGAACATGTCCGATTCGACACTCCCGTCAGGCCAGCAGGCCGGCGGCCCGCCACGCACCCCGACGGCCGTCCTGTGGGACATGGACGGCACCCTCGTCGACACCGAGCCCTACTGGATGCTCGCCGAGCACGAGCTCGTCGAGGAGTTCGGCGGGACGTGGACCCACGAGCTGGGGCTGCAGCTCGTCGGCAACCCGCTGCTCGTGTCCGCGCAGTTCATCCTCGACAACTCGCCGGTCGACCTGCCGGCCGAGGAGGTCGTGCTGCGCCTGCAGTCGCGCGTCGTCGACCAGATCGCGGCGGCGGTGCCGTGGCGTCCCGGCGCCCGAGAGCTGCTCGCCGCCTGTCGTGCGGAGGGCGTGCCCTGCGCCCTGGTGACGATGTCCTGGACCGACCTCGCGCGAGCCGTCGTCGACGCGACCGAGCCGGGGTCCTTCGCGGTGGTGGTGACGGGCGACCTGGTGACGCACGGCAAGCCGCACCCGGAGCCCTACGAGAGGGCCCTGCGCGAGCTCGGGGTCGAGGCCGCCGGCTGCGTGGCCCTCGAGGACTCGCCGACCGGCGTCCGCTCGGCGGTCGCCGCCGGCGTCTCCACGCTCGCCATCCCGCACCACGTCGAGATCCCCGAGATCACGGGGGCGGTGCCGGTGCCGGGACTGGCCGGGGTCACCCCCTTCGACCTGCTGCCGCTCGCGCGCCTCGCGACGCCGGCCGAACCCGCATTCCCCTAGGGCAATGCAGTCTCCGGGGTGATGATCTCGATCGTCTCGGGCAGCTCGGGTGGGGTGCCCCCGAAGGCGGGGCAGAGGGGCTTGAAGTCGCACCACCCGCACAGCCGGGACGGGTTGGGCCGGAAGTCCCGGGCGGCGACGGCCTGCTCGATCGCGCCCCACACGGCACGGACGTTGCGCTCGAGCGCGAGGAGGTCGGCCTCGTCCGGGACGTACCGGATGATCGTGCCGTCCTTGAGGTAGACCAGCTGCAGCAGGTCGGGGACCCGCCCGGTGCGGCGCCAGAGCACCAGGCCGTAGAACTTCATCTGGAAGAGGGCCTTGCCCTCGAAGCCCGGCCCCGGCGTGCGGCCCGTTTTGTAGTCGACGACCCGCACCTGGCCGGTGGGCGCGATGTCGACCCGGTCGATGATGCCGCGCAGCACCAGGCCCTCGACCTCGGTCTCGACCTTGACCTCACGTTGAGCAGGCTCGAGCCTCGATGGGTCCTCGAGGGTGAACCATCGGTCGACGAGCTGCTCGGCCGCGGCGAACCACGCCTCCTCGGTGAGCGTCGCGTCGTCCGCCAGCATGTCGGCGAGCTCCGGCCGCTCGTCGACGAGGGCCGCCCAGCGGCCGGGGACGAGCGCACGCGCCGCCTCGGGGGTGCGCTCGGCCGCCGGCAGCTCGAAGATCTCCTCGAGCACGGCGTGCACGAGCGTCCCGCGTGCTGCTGCGGGCGAGGGAGCCTCGTCGAGGCGGTCGATCGTGCGGAAGCGGAACTTCAGCGGGCACTGCTTGAAGTCGGCCGCTCGCGACGGGGAGAGCGCCGCCCTCACTCGGTGGAGTAGCCGAGGTTGGGTCCGAGCCAGCGCTCGGCCTCGCGCATCGTCCAGCCCTTGCGCTCGGCGTAGTCCTCGACCTGGTCCTTGCCGAGGCGACCCACGACGAAGTACTGGCTGTCCGGGTGGCCGAGGTACCAGCCGGACACGGCAGCCCCCGGCCACATCGCCATGCCCTCGGTGAGCTCGATGCCGATCTCGTCGACGTCGAGGAGCGACCACAGCGTCTTCTTCTCGGTGTGGTCGGGGCATGCCGGGTAGCCCGGTGCCGGGCGGATGCCGTCGTAGGTCTCCTTGATGAGCTCCTTGTTGTCGAGGGACTCGTCCGGCGCGTACCCCCAGAACTCGGTGCGCACCCGCTCGTGCAGCCGCTCGGCGAAGGCCTCGGCGAAGCGGTCGGCCAGCGCCTCGAGCAGGATCGCGTTGTAGTCGTCGTGGTCGGCCTTGAACTCGGCGATCTTCTCCTGGGCGCCGATGCCACCGGTGACGGCGAAGGCGCCCATCCAGTCCTTGATGCCGGTCTCCTTGGGGGCGACGAAGTCGGCGAGGCTGCGGTTGGGCACACCGGCGCGGTGCTTGCCCTGCTGGCGGAGCATGTGCAGGGTGTGGGCGACCTCGGAGCGCGACTCGTCGGTGTAGATCTCGATGTCGTCGCCGACGGAGTTGGCGGGGAAGAGGCCCATGACGCCCTTCGCCGTGAGCCACTTCTCCTCGATGATCCGGTCCAGCATCACCTGGGCCTCGTCGTAGAGCTTGCGCGCGACCTCACCCGTGGCCGGGTTGTTGAGGATGTCGGGGAAGGAGCCCTTGAGCTCCCAGGCGTTGAAGAAGGGCTGCCAGTCGAAGTACTCGCGCAGCTCGGCGAGGTCGTAGTCCTCGAAGACGAGCCGCGTCGGGGTGATCCCGGCGAGGTGGGGCTGCTCGGCGCCCCAGTCGATCGGGGTGCGCGCGGCGGCCGCCTCCTCGTAGGTGAGCATCGGCCGGTCATCGCGCTTGGCGGCGTGCCGGCGCCGCAGCGCCTCGTAGTCGGCGGCGACCTCGTCGAGCAGCTTGGTCTTGCCGGTGGCGCTCAGCAGCTGGCTGACGACCGGCACGGAGCGCGACGCGTCCTTGACCCAGATGACCGGCCCCTCGTACTGCTGGTCGACCTTGACGGCGGTGTGCGCGCGCGAGGTCGTCGCCCCGCCGAGCAGCAGCGGGATGTCGAAGCCCTGCCGCTGCATCTCGGAGGCCACCCCGACCATCTCGTCGAGCGAGGGCGTGATGAGCCCGGACAGGCCGATGACGTCGGCGTCGTGCTCCTTGGCCGTCTCGAGGATCTTCTGCGTCGGGACCATGACGCCGAGGTCGATGACGTCGTAGTTGTTGCACTGCAGGACCACGCCGACGATGTTCTTGCCGATGTCGTGCACGTCGCCCTTGACGGTGGCCATGACGATCAGGCCCTTGGACCGGGACTGGTCGCCGGGCTGCTTCGACGCCTCGATGTAGGGGATGAGGTGCGCGACGGCCTTCTTCATGACGCGTGCGGACTTCACGACCTGCGGGAGGAACATCTTGCCCTCGCCGAAGAGGTCGCCCACGACCCCCATCCCGTCCATGAGGGGACCCTCGATGACCTCCAGCGGCTGGCCACCCGCGGCCTCGATCTCCTGGCGCAGCGCCTCGGTGTCCTCGACGACCCAGGTGTCGATCCCCTTGACGAGGGAGTGCGTGATGCGTTCGCGAAGGGGGAACCCGCGCCACTCCTGCGTGGCCTCCTCGACCTTCTCGCCGTTGCCGCGGTGCTGCTCGGCGATCTCGAGCAGGCGTTCGGTGGAGTCCGGGTGCCGGTTGAGCACGACGTCCTCGATCCGCTCGCGCAGGTCGGCGTCGAGGGTGTCGTAGGGGACCAGGGCGCCGGCGTTGACGATGCCCATGTCCATGCCCGCGTTGATGGCGTGGTACAGGAAGACCGAGTGGATCGCCTCGCGGACCGGGTTGTTGCCGCGGAAGCTGAAGGAGACGTTGGAGACTCCGCCCGAGACGAGGACGTGCGGCAGGTTGTCCTTGATCCAGCGGGTCGCCTCGATGAAGTCGGTGCCGTAGGCGGCGTGCTCCTCGATCCCCGTCGCCAGGGCGAAGATGTTGGGGTCGAAGACGATGTCCTCGGCCGGGTAGCCGACCTCCTCGGTGAGGATCGTGTAGGCCCGCTGCGCGATCTCCTTGCGGCGCTCGAGGTTGTCGGCCTGGCCCTCCTCGTCGAAGCCCATGACGACGATCGCCGCGCCGTACTTGCGGCACAGGCGGGCCTGCTCGACGAAGGGCTCGACGCCCTCCTTCATCGAGATCGAGTTGACGATCGGCTTGCCCTGGGTGCGCTTCAGGCCGGTCTCGATGACCTCCCACTTGCTGGAGTCGATCATCAGCGGGACCCGCGAGATGTCCGGCTCGGAGCCGACGAGGTTGACGAAGGTGCCCATGGCGGCGACGCCGTCGAGCATGCCCTCGTCCATGTTGATGTCGATGACCTGCGCGCCGCTCTCCACCTGCTGGGCGGCGACCGCCAGCGCGGCCGGGTAGTCGTCGGCCTCGATGAGCTTGCGGAACCTCGCCGAGCCCGTGACGTTGGTCCGCTCGCCGACGTTGACGAAGAGCGAGTCACCAGTGACATTGAAGGGCTCCAGGCCGGAGAGGCGCAGGGCCGGCTCGACCTCGACCGGGACGTGCGGGGAGGCGGCGGCCGCCCCCTTCGCGATCGCCGCGATGTGCTCCGGGGTGGAGCCGCAGCACCCACCGAGCAGGTTGACCAGGCCCGACGTCGCGAACTCCGCGACGAGCGAGGCCATGTACTCGGGGTCCTGGTCGTACTCGCCGAAGGCGTTGGGCAGGCCGGCGTTGGGGTACGCGGAGATGAAGGTGTCGGCGACCCGGCCCATCTCGGCGACGTACTGCCGCAGCTCCTCCGCGCCGAGCGCGCAGTTGAGGCCGACGGCCAGTGGGCGGGCGTGGCGCACGGAGTTCCAGAAGGCCTCGGTCGTCTGCCCGGTGAGGGTGCGTCCGGAGGCGTCGGTGATCGTGCCGGAGACGATGACCGGCCAGCGCCGGCCGTGCTGCTCGAAGAGCGTCTCGAGGGCGAAGATCGCGGCCTTGGCGTTCAGCGTGTCGAAGATCGTCTCGATGATGAGCACGTCGACGCCACCCTCGACGAGGCCCTCGGCCTGCTCGAGGTAGGCGGCGACGAGCTCGTCGAAGGTGACATTGCGC
Organism: Janibacter terrae; assembly: GCF_039636765.1. NCBI lineage: Bacteria > Bacillati > Actinomycetota > Actinomycetes > Micrococcales > Intrasporangiaceae > Janibacter > Janibacter terrae. The sequence goes on along the minus strand of NZ_CP144167.1, from coordinate 2,242,011 downwards.
TTGCCCGGGTCGTTGACGTCGGGGGAGATGGACGCGGTCCGGTTGGTCGGGCCGAGCGCGCCCATGACCCACCGCGGCCGTGAGGGGTCCTTGGCGGTGTACTCGTCGGCGGCCGCGCGGGCGAGGCGCGCGGCCTCGACGTTCATCTCCCGGGCGAGGTCCTCCATGCCGTAGTCGGCCATGGAGATGCGCTGGGCGTTGAAGGTGTTGGTCTCGATGAGGTCGGCGCCGGCCTCGAGGTACTCGCGGTGCAGGCCGGTGATCAGCTCGGGCTGGGTCAGGACGAGCAGGTCGTTGTTGCCCCTGAGGTCGCTGCCCCAGTCGGCGAAGCGCTCCCCGCGGAACTCCTCCTCCGACAGCCCCTGCCGCTGGATCATCGTCCCCATCGCCCCGTCCATGATGAGGACGCGCTCGCGGAGCGCCTCCTCGAGGACGGGGGTGGCGTCGGGGCGGATGGCGGTGTCGGTCACCAGATGATCCTGTCGCAGAGGGCGTGGTGGACAACTGCCATTATCACCATCCGGTCCGCTCGCCTAGGGTCTGGGCATGGCCGAGACACCGCAGGACCACCCCAGGGGCATCCGCCTGGCCACGATCTCGTCGGTCCCGGTCTACCTCGGCTGGTCCTGGCTGCTCATGGGCGCGCTCGTCGTCTTCCTCGTGGGCCCGTCGACCGCGCGGACCTACGGCGCCGTGACCGGGTACTCCGTCGCGGTCGTCTACGCCCTCGCCCTGCTGGCGAGCGTCCTCGTCCACGAGGCGGCCCACGCGGTGACCGCCCGCTCCTTCGGCCACACCGTGCACCGGGTGGTGGCGGACCTCTGGGGCGGGCACACCGCCTTCGAGGCGTCGCGGGCGACGCCGCTGACCGCGGCGGCCATCGCCGTGGTCGGGCCGTTGAGCAACGCGGTCGTCGCCGTCGTCTGCTTCGGCGTCTCGGCCGCGCTGGGCTCGGGGCTGACGGCCAGCGTCATCGGCGGCATCGCCTTCGTCAACGGCGCGCTCGCGGTGCTCAACATGCTGCCCGGACTGCCGCTCGACGGCGGCCAGGTCGTCGAGGCCGTCGTGTGGGGGGTCACCAAGGACCAGGGGCGCGCCCGGGTCGTCGCGGGCTACCTGGGCCGCGGGCTCGTCATCGCCGTCGTCGTGGCGGTCGTCGGCGTCCCCCTGGTGCGCGGCCAGTCCCCGGACCTCACGACGATCCTGTGGACCGCGCTCGTCGCCTCCTTCCTCTGGTCGGGAGCGACCCAGGCGATCGGCCACGGCCGCGCCCTCGGCGTCGTCGGCGGGCTCGACGTGCCCGCGCTCCTCGAGCCGGTCGCGGCCATCGCGGCCGAGCGCCCGGTCGGCGAGCTGTCCTCCCTTCGCGCCCTGCCCGTCGTCGTCGACGCGCACGGCGCCCCGGTCGGCCTCATCGACCACGACGCACTGCGGGCCGTCCCCCCGGGTGCGATCGACTCCACGCCCGTCTCCGCGGTCACCACCCGGGGCCCCGACGGCTGGGCGGTGGACCTGACCCCCGGCCGGGAGGCGATGGAGCTCGTCACGGCCTTCCAGGAGTCGCGCTCGCGGGTCGTCGCGGTGAGCGAAGGGGGAGTCCTGCGGGGCATCGTCAGGGTCGAGCGGGTCAACGCGGCCCTCGCGCGCAACTAGACTCGCGCACCATGACCGCCACCGGATCCGCCTACCGCCGCGGCCCCTTCCGTGAGGGGGACCGGGTGCAGCTCACCGACCCCAAGGGCCGGATGCACACGATCACCCTGACCCCGGGCAAGCAGTTCCACACCCACCGGGGGCACGTCAAGCACGACGACCTCATCGGCTCGCCGGACGGCTCCACGATCACCAACACCGCCGGGACCGAGTACCTGGCCCTGCGGCCGCTGCTGTCCGACTACGTCATGTCGATGCCCCGTGGTGCGGCGGTCGTCTACCCCAAGGACGCCGGCCAGATCGTGACGATGGCCGACGTCTTCCCGGGCGCGACCGTCGTCGAAGCCGGAGTGGGTTCCGGCGCCCTGTCGATGTCGCTGCTGCGCGCGGTGGGGGAGAGCGGCGCGCTCCACTCCTTCGAGCGCCGCGCGGACTTCGCGGAGATCGCCAGGGCGAACGCTCGCGCCTTCTTCGGCGAGGACCACCCGGCCTGGACCGTCACCGTCGGTGACCTCGTCGAGTCGCTGCCCGACGCGGTCGAGCCCGGCACCGTCGACCGGGTCGTCCTGGACATGCTCGCCCCGTGGGAGTGCCTCGAGGTCGTCGCCGAGGCGCTCGCGCCCGGCGGCGTGCTCATCTGCTACGTCGCCACGGCCACCCAGCTGAGCAAGGTCGCCGAGGCCATGCGTGACTTCGGGACCTTCACCGAGCCGGAGGCGTGGGAGTCGCTCGTGCGCGGATGGCACCTCGAGGGCCTCGCCGTGCGCCCGCAGCACCGCATGCACGGCCACACCGGGTTCCTCATCACGACCCGCCGCCTGGCCCCCGGCGTCACCCCTCCGATGCGCAAGCGCCGTCCCGGCAAGGGCTACGCCGCGCAGGAGGACGGCGGCGAGGCGGACGCCCCGCAGGTCGAGCCGCAGCCCGGCGCGGAGGACGCCGAGTGGACCCCCGAGGCCCTCGGTGAGCGCGTCGCGTCGGAGAAGAAGATGCGCAAGCTCGCCCGAGGCGTGGTCCCCCCTTCGCCACGCTGAGCCGGAAGGGGGAGACTGGGGGAGAGCCGAAGGGAGCACTGCCGATGACCACCGAACCCAGCCCCCAGGATGCACGCGCCCTGCAAAACAAGCTGACCCAGCAGAAGTCGCAGATGGCGAGCGTCGCCTCGCAGAACGAGCGCCTCGTGCGCACCCTCAAGGACGCGCGCCAGCAGATCGTCACGCTCCGTGAGGAGATCGAGCGCCTGGCCCAGCCCCCTTCGTCGTACGCGGTGATCGTCGACGTCCACGCGGAGGACAGCACGGTCGACGTGCTCTCCGGCGGCCGCAAGATGCACGTCGCCGTCTCCCCGGCGGTCGAGGCGGCCGAGCTCGGTGTCGGCCGCGAGGTGCGCCTCAACGAGGCGATGAACGTCGTGTCCGTGCACGCGGAGGACGTCGCCGGCGAGGTGGTCGTCGTCAAGGAGGTCCTCGACGAGGACCGGCTGCTCGTGCTCATGCGCCAGGACGAGGAGCGCGTCGTGCGTCGCGGCTCGCGGGTGACCGGCAAGCAGGTGCGCGTCGGTGACGCCGTGCTCGTCGACCAGCGCAGCAACATCGCGGTCGAGCGGATCCCGCGGGCCGAGGTCGCCGACCTCGTGCTCGAGGAGGTCCCGGACCTCGGCTACGACGACATCGGGGGCCTCAGCGCGCAGATCGAGGCGATCCGCGACAGCGTCGAGCTGCCCTACCTGCACGCGGAGCTCTACGAGCGCCACAAGCTCAAGGCGCCGAAGGGGGTCCTGCTCTACGGCCCTCCCGGCAACGGCAAGACGATGATCGCCAAGGCGGTCGCGGCGTCGTTGGCGCGCAAGGTCGCCGAGCGCACCGGTCAGGAGAGTGCCACCGCGTACTTCCTCAACATCAAGGGACCGGAGCTGCTCAACAAGTACGTCGGCGAGACCGAGCGGCACATCCGGCTGATCTTCCACCGCGCCCGCGAGAAGTCGAGCGACGGCACGCCCGTCGTCGTCTTCTTCGACGAGATGGACAGCCTCTTCCGCACCCGCGGCTCGGGCGTCTCCTCCGACGTGGAGACGACGATCGTGCCTCAGCTGCTTGCGGAGATCGACGGCGTCGAGGGCCTGGACAACGTCATCGTCATCGGGGCGACCAACCGTGAGGACATGATCGACCCGGCCATCCTGCGCCCCGGACGCCTCGACGTGAAGATCAAGATCGAGCGCCCCGACGCCGAGGGTGCGCGCGACATCTTCAGCAAGTACCTGACCCCCGACCTGCCGCTGCACCCCGAGGACCTCGAGGAGCACGACGGTGACGCGCAGGCCACCGTCGACGGCATGATCGAGGCCGTCGTCGAGCGGATGTACGCGGAGTCGGCGGAGAACCAGTTCCTCGAGGTCACCTACCAGGGTGGCGACAAGGAGGTCCTCTACTTCAAGGACTTCAACTCCGGCGCGATGATCCAGAACATCGTCGACCGGGCGAAGAAGGCGGCGATCAAGGACTTCCTCGGCACGCAGGTCGAGGGCCTGCGCGTCGGGCATCTCCTCGACGCATGCATCGCCGAGTTCAAGGAGAACGAGGACCTGCCCAACACGACCAACCCGGACGACTGGGCGAAGATCTCGGGCAAGAAGGGCGAGCGGATCGTCTACATCCGCACGCTCATCGGCGGCAAGACCGGCGCTGCCGAGCCGGGGCGCTCGATCGACACGGGCTCGCGGACCGGCCAGTATCTCTGAGCCGAGCGGGCCGCAGGTCGCTCACCCGATGAGGTGGCTCAGTCGCCCTCGGGGAAGCGTGGCTGCCGGATGCCGAGCTCGTCGACGACACGGTCCCGCTCGGCCTGCGGCACGACGCCACGCCCCTGGGTCTCGTTGCGCGGGCCGCTCAGCCGCTCCAGGTCGAGCGGGTCGCCGACCCGGGTGTGCTCGACCGGGACCCGGCCTCGCCACCCGGGGCCGCGCGTGTGCCCGGGACCGGGGTCGGGACGACGGCGGTCGAGCATCCACAGGACCGCCCGCCAGCCGAGCAGGGTCACGCCGAGGAAGGCCGTCGCCACAACGACGAAGGGCAGGGCCGTGCCCTGACCCGCCATGTCCCGCAGGGCCATGCCCCCGAAGACCGTCGAGACCCACACCGGGAACCCGTGCCAGAGCCGCGTCGGCCACGCCTGGCTCGTGAGCAGCACGACGACCCAGCCGATAGCGAGGCCGGCGAGGAAGGGCCAGGCCGTGTCCCACCAACCCGCCGGGTCCAGCGGCTCGTCGTGCGAGCGCCGCCCGACGAGGGTGAAGGCCGCGACGACGAGCAGGTCGAGTCCGACGGCGAGCGCGGCGCGCCGACCGGGTGCGCTCAGGGGCTCGTCGCGCTCACGCACCCGAGGCACCCCCCACGAGGTGCCGACGGATCTCGGTGACCAGCTCGTGCCGGCTCTGGGCGCCCGCCCGGGCCACCCCGGGGAAGCTCGCGAAGCCGTGTGGCAGACCGAGGTAGTTGGTCAGCCGCACCTGGACGCCCGCCTCGCGCAGGGCCTGCGCGTAGCGCAGCCCGTCGTCACGGATCGGGTCGAGGTCCGCGGTCTGCACGAGTGCCGGCGCGACCCCGCTGACGTCACCGAAGAGCGGCGAGACGACCGGGTCCTGGTGCCCCACGGCGTCGTCCGCGTCCCCGATGTAGTGGGCGCGGAAGGCGAGGACCTTGGCCTCGGTGAGGATCGCGCCCTCCGAGTGCTCCCGGATCGACGGGGAGGCCATCGTCAGGTCCGTGGCCGGGTAGATCAGTGCCTGGTGGCGGATCACCGGCTCGCCGTCGGCGGTGCGCAGGTCGCGCAGCTCCTGCGCGACGACCGCGCTGAGGTTGCCCCCGGCGGAGTCGCCGCACAGCCCGATCCGGTCGCGGTCGATGCCGTGATCACCCACCTCGTGGAGCCAGCGGACGACGTCGATCGCGTCGTGCGCGGCGACCGGCGCGCGGTGCTCGGGCGCCATCCGGTAGTCGACGCTCACGACGACGACCTCGAGCTCGGCGGCCAGGTGCGTGCACAGCGGGTCGTACATCCTCGTCGAGCCCTGGACCCACCCGCCACCGTGGAGGAAGACGAGGACGGGGGTGGCCCCCTTCGTCCCCGCGGGCGTGTACCAGCGAAGGGGGACGCTCGCGCCGTCGCGGACCGGCGCGCTGCCCTCGTCGACGGCGACGGACGGGTCGACGCGACCGGTGACCCAGGAGAACGGCGGCCGCGTGGGGTACACCTTGGCGCGGGCCGCCTCGATGTCCGCCTGGGTGGCGTCGACGATCGAGACCCGGGCGACGTTGTCGAGGACGGTCGTCAGGACCGCGACGAGCGGCGGGAGGCCGGGGTAGGGGCGCTTCACGGGGTCTCCTCGTGCAGGTGGTGGCGGATCTCGGCGACCAGCTCCTCGAGCGCCGGGTGGGCGGCGGGCGCGAACCCCGGGAAGGTGATGAACCCGTGCGGCGCACCGCGGTAGGTCGTGTGGCGCACCTCGACGCCTGCGGCGGCGAGCGCCTGCGCGTACGCCGCACCGTCGGGACGAAGGGGGTCGTGCTCGGCCGTCTGGACGAGCGCCGGGGGCAGGCCGGCCAGGTCGCCGAGGGCGGGGGAGAGGAGCGGGTCGCGGTCGTCGCCCTCCTCGCCGAGGTAGAGCCCGCGGAAGGAGCGCGCCATCGCGGGCGTCAGCAGGACGTAGCGCCGGTCCAGCTCCTGGAGCGCCTCCTCCTCTCGGTCGGTGAGGTCGGGTGCGGGGTAGACCAGGGCCTGGTGGCGCAGGCCGGTGACGCCCTCGTCCCGCAGCTGCTGGGCGACGGCCGCGGCGAGGTTGCCGCCGGCGGAGTCCCCGGTGACGCCGACCGCGTCGCGGCGGGCGCCGATCTCGGCCGCGTGGTCGAGGGCCCAGTGGGTCGCGTCGAGGCAGTCGTGGATCGCGAGCGGCGCCCGGTGCTCGGGTGCCATGCGGTAGGCCACCGTGACGACCACGACGCGGGCGCGGTCAGCGACCGCCGTGCACCACGGGTCGTAGACCCCGATGTTGCCCAGGACGAACCCGCCGCCGTGGAAGTGCAGGAGCAGCGGCAGCGGGCCGTCCGCGTCGTCGGGCCGGTGGACCCGGATCTCCAGCTCGTACCCGTCGCGCGCGGTGATCCGGCGGGACGTCGACGTCACCCCGGGGGTGGGCCGGCCGAGCACCCACGTGTACGGCGCGCGCATCGGCACGCTGGCGCGCATCCGGGCCAGGTGGGCCGGTGTCATCTGGTCGGCGGTCACGGCGGAGCGGGTCAGCCGGTCGAGGAACCGCGTGCGCCAGGGCATCCACGTCTTCGTCACGAGGCCATTCCAGCACGTCGGCCTAGGGTGAGGTCATGAGCGTGCGGCGGGTCATGGGTATCGAGACGGAGTACGGGATCGCGGTGACCGGGCAGCCGTGGGCCAACCCGATGGCGGCATCCGGGGACGTGGTGACGACCTACGCGCGGGCGCACGGCCTGCGCGCCGGGCACGGGGCGTGGGACTACAGCGACGAGCACCCGCTCGTGGACGCGCGCGGCTTCGAGATGCCGCGCGCCCGCGCCGACATCTCCCAGCTCACCGACGCCGAGGACCCGACCCTGGCCAACGTCGTCCTCGTCAACGGCGCGCGCCTGTACGTCGACCACGCCCACCCGGAGTACTCCTCTCCCGAGGTGACCTCCCCGCGCGACGCGCTCGTGTGGGACCGGGCCGGCGAGCTCGTCATGCGCGAGGTCGTCGAGCGGCTGGCCGACCGCGAGCCGGGGATCAACCTCTACAAGAACAACACCGACGGCAAGGGCGCCTCCTACGGCACCCACGAGAACTACCTCGTGGCGCGCGCGACCCCCTTCGACCGGATCGTCTCGGGGCTCACCCCCTTCTTCGTGGCGCGACAGGTGATGTGCGGCGCCGGCCGCGTCGGCATCGGCCAGGAGAGCGAGCGGTCGGGCTACCAGATCGCCTCCCGCAGCGACTTCTTCGAGGCCGCGGTGGGTCTCGAGACGACCTTCAAGCGACCGATCATCAACACCCGCGACGAGCCGCACGCCGACCCCGACACGTGGCGCCGGCTGCACGTGATCATCGGCGACGCCAACCAGGCCGACGTCGCGGGCCTCGTCAAGCTCGGGTCCACCTCGCTCGTGCTGCGCCTCATCGAGGCCGGCGAGATCGGGGGTGACCTCGAGGTCCTCCACCCCGTCGAGTCCCTCAAGGTGATCTCCCACGACCCGACCTGCCGGGCGACGGTGCGGCTGCGCGACGGGCGCGAGCTGACCGCCGTGCAGATCCTCGGCGAGTACCTCGAGCGGGCCAAGGGATTTGTCGAGCGCGAAGGGAGCGACCCTGCCACCGACGAGGTCCTCGCGCACTGGGAGCGGCTCCTCGGGTTGCTCGCCGGCGACCCGATGGACGCCGCGGCCGACATCGACTGGGTCGCGAAGCTCGCTCTGCTGCAGCGCTACCGGGACCGCGACGGGCTCGCGTGGGACGACCACCGGCTGCGGGCCATCGACATCCAGTGGTCCGACGTGCGCCCGGCCAAGGGCCTGCACCACCGGCTCGAGGCCGCCGGCCGCATCACCCGGCTGACGACGGACGCGGAGGTCGCGGCGGCGGTGACCACGCCGCCGGCCGACACGCGGGCCTGGCTGCGCGGCCGGGTCGTCGAGGAGTTCGGCGACCGGGTCGTCTCGGCGTCGTGGGACTCGCTCGTCGTGCGCCTGCCGCGGGCCGGGCGGGTCGCCCGGATCTCCCTCCTCGACCCGCTGGCCCACGGCCGCGGCGACACGGAGTCGCTCGTCTCCGCCGGCGACATCGACGACCTCGTGGCCGCCCTCGGGGCATAGGCTCGGGACACGACCCGTCAGCGAAGGAGCAACGATGGCCCAGGAGCAGATCCGACCCCAGTCCACCGGTGGCGGCGACGGCGCCGAGCCCGAGGACGGCTTCGGCCAGGTGGGCGCGACCAACGCCGCGCGTGACGAGGACATCGACTCGGTGCTCGACGAGATCGACGGGGTGCTGGAGACCAACGCCGAGGAGTTCGTCAAGGGCTTCGTGCAGAAGGGCGGCCAGTGAGCCGCGAGTCGTCCGACGGGCGGCTGCCCGCGGCCTTCCTGGCCGCGGGCGGCTCGTCCTTCACCGACTTCGTCGCGCAGCACGACCCGCACCTGCTGCCGGGTCGTCGGCCGCTCCACCCCGGCGCCGTCGAGGCGCCCCACGCCACGACGATCGTGACGCTCACCTGGTCGGGCGGGCTCGTCATGGCAGGCGACCGGCGGGCGACCCTGGGCAGCCTCATCGCCAACCGTGACATGCACAAGGTCTTCGCCGCCGACGAGTACTCGCTCGTCGGCATCGCCGGCACGGCGGGCGTGGCCATCGAGATGGTCCGTCTCTTCCAGGTCGAGCTGGAGCACTACGAAAAGGTCGAGGGCGTCGTCATGTCGCTCGAGGGCAAGGCCAACCGCCTCGCCGCCATGCTGCGCGGCAACCTCGGGCTGGCCATGCAGGGCCTGGCCGTCGTGCCCTCCTTCGCCGGCTACGACCTCGCGGTCGGCCGCGGCCGGATCTTCTCCTTCGACGTGACCGGCGGGTGCTACGAGGAGCAGGAGCACCACAGCGTGGGCTCCGGCTCGCTCTTCGCGCGCGGCGCGCTCAAGAAGCTCTGGAGCCCGGGTCTCGACCGGTCGGCGGCCGTGCGGGTCGCGGTCGAGGCGCTGTACGACGCGGCCGACGACGACTCGGCGACCGGTGGCCCCGACGTGCACCGGCGCATCTGGCCGATGGTCGGCGTCGTCGACGAGGACGGCGTCCGCTTCGTCGAGGACGCCGAGTGCGCCGGCGTCGTCGCGGCGATCCTCGCCGACCGTGGAGGTGCTCGATGACCCAACCGCCCTTCTACGTCTCGCCCGAGCAGGTCATGGCCGACCGGGCCGACTTCGCCCGCGCGGGCATCGCCCGGGGGCGCTCGGTGGTCGTCCTCGCCTACGACGAGGGGATCCTCTTCGTCGCGGACAACCCGAGCAACCGCTCGCTGCACAAGGTGGGCGAGGTCTACGACCGGATCGGCTTCGCCGCGGTCGGCAAGTACAACGAGTTCGAGAACCTCCGGGTGGCCGGCATCCGCTACGCCGACCTGCGCGGCTACTCCTACGACCGCTCCGACGTGACCGCCCGGGCTCTGGCCAACGCCTACGCGCAGACGCTCGGCACGGTCTTCACCCAGGACCAGAAGCCGTACGAGGTCGAGATCGTCGTCGCCGAGGTCGGGCTCGACGCGACGGAGGACCGCATCTACCGGCTCACCTACGACGGGTCCGTCACCGACGAGCGCGGTCACGTCGTGATCGGCGGCGCGAGCGAGCGCCTCAACGGGCGGCTCGACGCGGGGTGGCGGCCGGGGATGGCGCTCCCGGAGGCCTTCCGGCTGGCGGTCGACGTCCTGGCCGATGCCGACGAAGGGGAGGACACCCCCTTCGACGTCCACGCGGACGCGCTCGAGATCGCCGTGCTCGAGCGTTCCCGCCCGCGCCGGTGCTTCCGGCGGATCACCGCACCCGACGGATAGCCTCGGACCGTGGAGCGACGCATCTTCGGGATCGAGACCGAGTTCGGCATCACCGCCGTGTCCGGTGGCCAGCGACGGCTGACGCCGGACGAGGTGGCGCGCTACCTCTTCCGCAAGGTCGTGACCTGGGGCCGCTCGAGCAATGTCTTCCTGCCCAACGGTTCTCGTCTCTACCTCGACGTCGGGAGCCACCCGGAGTACGCGACCGCGGAGTGCGACGACCTGCTGACGCTCATCGCGCACGACCGGGCGGGGGAGCGGATCGTGCAGGACCTCGTCGTCGACGCCCAGGAGCGGCTGCGCGAGGACGGGGTGGCCGGCGAGATCTACGTCTTCAAGAACAACGTCGACTCGGCGGGCAACTCCTACGGCTGCCACGAGAACTTCCTCGTGGCGCGGACCTCGAACTTCGCCGCGGTGACCGACGGTCTGCTGCCCTTCCTCATCACCCGGCAGCTCATCGCCGGTACCGGCAAGATCATGGCCTCCACGCGCGGCGCGCAGTTCTCCGTCAGCCAGCGCGCGGACCACATCTGGGAGGGCGTCTCGTCCGCGACGACCCGCTCCCGGCCGATCATCAACACCCGGGACGAGCCGCACGCCGACGCCGAGTACTACCGGCGGATGCACGTCATCGTCGGTGACTCGACGATGACGGAGACGACGACGCTGCTCAAGGTCGGCGCGGCCCACCTCGTGCTGCGCATGCTCGAGGACGGCGTGGCGCTGCCCGACCTGGCCCTCGACAACCCGATCCGCGCGATCCGCGACATCAGCCTGGACATGACCGGGCGCACGCTGGTCAAGCTCGCCGACGGCCGTCGGATGAGCGGCCTGGAGATCCAGCGCGAGTACCTCGAGCGGGCGGTGGCCCACGCCGACCGCGAGGGGATCGACGATGCGGTGAGCACGCGCGTGCTCGACCTCTGGGAGCGCACGCTCACCGCGATCGAGACCGACGACCTCGCCTCGGTCGGCACCGAGATCGACTGGATCATCAAGTACCGCCTGCTCGACGCCTACGCGGCCAGGCACGGGCTGTCGCTGGGGGACCCGCGCCTGGCCCAGCTCGACCTCGCCTACCACGACATCAACCCCGACCGGGGCGTCCACCACCTGCTGCAGCGCTCCGGCAAGGTGGCGCGGGTCGTCACCGACGAGGACATCGCGGCGGCCGTGGACACCCCACCCCAGACGACGCGCGCGAAGCTGCGCGGCGACTTCGTGCGCACGGCCCGGGCCCACTCGCGGGACGTGACGGTCGACTGGGTGCACCTGAAGATCAACGACGAGGCGCAGCGCACCGTGCTGTGCAAGGACCCCTTCCGCGCGGTGGACGAGCGGGTCGACAAGCTCATCGAGGTCCTCTCCTCGCGCCCGACGCCGACCGGACCCTGAGCCACCCCCGCCGGTCGAGTCAGGCATCGTCCAGACTCGGTGGTTAGGCTGCCCGGGAACGTTTTCCCCGAGCATCGAGGTTGATCCGTGCCGAAGGCCGCCCGCCTGACCACTGCCATCGCGACGTCCACCGCGGCCCTGCTGGCCCTGAGCGCCTGCGGTGGGGACTCCGGCGGGGACGCGACGAGCGACTCCTCGACGTCCGCGTCGGCCTCGGAGACCGCCGCCGCGCCCAGCCCCGAGGACCTCAAGAAGGTCGACGACATCGCGGTCACCGCGGCGAAGGGCAAGAAGGGCCCGTCGATCGAGCTCGAGAAGAAGCCGCTGTCGGTCAGCGAGACGACGTCGAAGGTCATCAAGGAGGGCTCCGGCGACACGCTCGCCGACGACGCCTTCGTCGAGGTGGACCTCGCGATGTTCTCCGGCAAGACCGGCAAGATGATCGAGGGCTCGGAGACCTACACGAGCGACCCGATCGTGCTCGACCTCGGCAACAAGGGCGCCCTGCCGGGTCTCGTGAAGTCGATCAAGGGCCAGAAGATCGGTACCCACGGTGTCTCCGTCATGCCGCCCAAGGACCTCTTCGGCGACGAGGGGATGCCGCAGTACGGCGTCGACGGCAAGGACAACCTCGTCCTCGTCTACGACGTGCGCGACGAGATGCCGACGAAGGCGGAGGGCAAGGAGGTCGAGCCGCAGGCCGGCCTGCCCACCGTGAAGTGGAAGGCCGACGCCCCGGCCGACATCAGCATCCCGAAGGACGCGAAGAAGCCGACCAAGCTCGTCACCGAGAAGCTCGTCGAGGGCACGGGCGAGACGGTGAAGAAGGGCGACACCGTCTACGTCAGCTACACCGGCGTCACCTGGGATGACGGCAAGGTCTTCGACAGCTCGATGAAGGACGGCCGCGGGCCCTTCTCCTTCCCGGTCGGCCAGCAGGCCGTCATCCCCGGCTGGGACAAGGCCGTCGAGGGCGCCAAGGTCGGAGACCGCCTCCTCGTCGTCGTCCCGCCGAAGGAGGGCTACGGCAAGCAGGGCACGCCCGACGGCTCCATCAAGCCCGACGCCACCCTGGTCTTCACCGTCGACATCCTCGGCGCCCCCTGATCCACCGACCCGTACGCCACCCCCACCCAAGGAGACGCACATGCCGTTCGACCCCAGCACCACCAAGCCCGAGATCGACTTCCCGGAGGGCGCCGCGCCCACCGAGCTGGTCGTCGAGGACATCACCGTCGGTGACGGCGCCGAGGTGACCGCCGGGTCGCCCATCCAGGCCCACTACGTCGGTGTCGCCCACTCCACCGGCGAGGAGTTCGACGCCTCGTGGAACCGTGGCGCCCCGCTCGCCTTCACCGCCGGCATCGGCCAGGTCATCCAGGGCTGGGACCAGGGCCTGCTCGGCATGAAGGAGGGTGGTCGTCGCAAGATCACCATCCCGCCGCACCTCGGCTACGGCGACCGTGGCGCCGGCGCGGCCATCAAGGGCGGCGAGACCCTGATCTTCGTCGTCGACCTCGTCCAGGTCGGCTGACCTCCCCTTCGCCCGCACGCACCTGAAGCCGCATTGCCCTAGGGGAATGCGGCTTCAGGTGTGCATTGCCCTAGGGGAATGCGGCTTCAGGTGTGCATTGCCCTAGGGCAATGCAGCGAGGTGGGCCGCATGGCGGCCGGCCAGGGCCGCGGTGAGGAAGGGCGTCACGTCCTCCGCCGCGGCCCTGCCCATGCTCACGAGCGGCACGGGGGAGACCACGAGGTCCTCGGCGACACCGGTGGTCGGGAGCGTGATGACACGCGGGGAACCCGCGGCCGTCGCGACGGCGGCGTCGACCTGCTCGCGCACCTGCGGCCAGGGCATCTCGGTGGACTCGGGCAGGACGACGTCGGCCGCCCCGAGGAGCGCGCGCGAGAGGACCGTCGCCGTGTGGTGCGACAGCCCCCGGTGGCGCGCCCGCGGATCGCTGCCGGAGACGCGCGGTACCGCGATGCCGTGCCCGCGCAGGACGTGGACGGCGTTGAGCACGTCACCGGAGGACAGCCCGGACCAGCCCCACGTCGTCGACGACCCGGCATTGCCCGGACCCTGCGCCACGACGGCCACGTCGCAGCCGAGCACGTGGCGGGCGGCGAGCAGCGCGGAGTGCACGGTGATCGCCTCGTGCTCGGCGCCGAAGGCCTGCCCGGCCGAGATCGTCGTGGCGAGCCAGCCGGCGTCGACGAGCCGGGCGACGCTGTCGGACAGGGCGAAGGGGAGGGCCGCCGAGTCGGTCATGACGTACGCGACGCGAGCCCCCGGCGCCGCCGCCCGGATCCCGGCGAGCACCGCGGGGAGCGCGGAGTGCAGCTCGGCGACGACCACCGGCATCCCCTGCAGGTCGCCGTCGGCGATCGCCGGGTGGTCGCGCATCGCCTCGTGGTGCGGCGACTCCTGCTCCTCGAGCGCGAGGACCATGTCCTGCAGCGGCGTGTAGCGGGCCTTGACGATGTGGCCGGGGGCGTCGTCGGGATCGGCGGGCGGGCGGGTGGCGTCGGCGACGACGAGGGCGAGACCGCCGGTGCCGAGGCCGCGGCGCAGGGCCGAGACGTTGAGCAGGACCGTATCGCCGACCTCGGGGGTCCCGACGAGCCCGGTGAGGGCGAGCGCGGGGGTGTCGCTCCCGTCGACCTCCACGCGCAGACGGGCCGCCCCGGGGCGGGAGCCGGTGACCTCGCGGACGGTGCCGCTGCGCCAGTGGATCATGTGCGGCAGGTTAGCCTCAGCGTGACGAAGGGAGCGATGTGGCAGCACCCAACACCCCCGCCGCGAAGACCGAGCGGTTGCTCAACCTCACGATGAGCCTGCTCTCCGCGCGGATCCCCGTGCCCAAGCAGCGGATCCGCACGATGGTCGAGGCCTACCACCCGGTCGAGTCGGACGAGGCCTTCGACCGGATGTTCGAGCGCGACAAGGAGGACCTGCGCGCCATGGGCATCCCCCTCGTCACCGAGGACATCGGGATCTTCGAGGACGAGCAGGGCTACCGCATCGACCAGCGCGAGTACGCGCTGCCGCCCGTCGAGCTGGCCGCCGACGAGCGCGCCGTCGTCGGGCTAGCCAGCCGTGCGTGGGCGCACGCCGCGATGGCCGGCACCGCCGCGACCGCCTGGCGCAAGGTCGCCGCGGACGACGAGGTGGGGGAGGACCCCTTCGCCGGTCTGGAACCACGCCTGGGCGGCGCCGAGCCCGCCTTCGAGCCGCTGAAGGACGCCGTGCTCGCCTCCGTGCGGGTGCGCTTCGACTATGCCCGACCCGGCGCCGACGGCGCGCAGACCCGCCACGTCGAGCCCTGGTACCTCACGGCCTGGCACGGTCGCTGGTACCTCGTCGGCCACGACCTGGACCGCGAGGCGCCGCGCGTCTTCCGCCTCTCCCGGATCGCGTCGGCGGTCACGACGACCCGCGAGGCCGTCACCGGTGAGATCCCCGAGGACGTCGACCCGGTCCGCATGATCGCCGCCGTCGACGGTGACGCGCCGCAGCCGAGCGAGTCCGTGCTCCGCGTCCGCGTCGATGCCGGCCACGGGCTGCGGCGACGGGCCACGTCGGTCGAGTCGATCGACGAGCAGTGGGACCGCGTGGTCGTCGACCACGGGGGCACCGGCGCCTTCGCCGGCGAGATCGCCAGCCACGGCGCCGACGTCGTCGTCGAGGGTCCGGCGGAGCTGCGGGAGGCGGTCGTCGCCCGGCTGCGGTCGGTGCTCGAGACGCACGAAGGGAGTCCCCGATGAGTCGTCCCACCGTCGAGTCCGCGACGAGTCGGGTGCAGCGCCTGCTGACGATGGTCCCGTGGCTCGTGGGCCGTCAGGGCATCGAGATCGACGAGGCCGCTGCCGGGCTCGGGATCACCGAGCAGCAGCTCGTCGCCGACCTGGAGCTGCTCTTCGTCTGCGGCTACGGGCAGATGCCCGACGAGCTGATCGAGGTCAGCTACGAGGGCGGCCGGGTCTTCGTCACCAACGCGGACGCGATCGCGCGCCCCCTGCGGCTGACCGTCGACGAGGCCATCGCCCTCACCGTCGGCCTGCGCTCGCTCGCCGCGAGCGGGGCGGGGGAGAGCAGCGCCGTGGAGCGCGCCCTCGCCAAGCTCGAGGGCGCGACCGGGACGATCCCCGGCGTCGAGCGCGTGGTGGTCGTCGAGGACGACACCGACACCGGGCGGACGACGGCCGCGCTGCGCGACGCCCTGTCCTCCGGGCGCCGGGTGCACCTGACCTACCACGTGCCGAGCCGCGACGAGCGCACCGAGCGTGATGTCGACCCGATGCGCCTGGCCCACGTCGAGGGCCACTGGTACCTCGAGGGCTGGTGCCACCGGGCGCAGGACGTGCGCCTCTTCCGCGTGGACCGCATCGAGGCGGTCGACGTGCTCGACGAGGCCGCCGAGCCACCGGACGGCGTGGCCGCCCGTGACCTCAGCGCGGGTGCGTACCAGCGCAGCGAGGACGACGTCCCGGTGAGGCTGCGGCTGCGCCCGTCCGCCCACTGGATCGCGGAGTACTACCCGGTGACATCTCGGCAAACGGCCGGCGAAGACCTGGTCGTCACCCTGCCGACCGGCGACGAGGGATTCCTGCGCCGTCTCGTGCTGCGGCAGGGCGCCGACGTCGAGATCCTCGAGCCGGCGGCCCACCGTGCCGATGTCGCGGGTGCCGCGGCGGCCGCGCTCACCGCCTACGGTGCTGCCTGAAGACGACCGGCGCACCCAGCACCGGGTCGTACACTGACGACGTACACGCGACGAAAGGCACTGCCATGCCCAGCCTGGGTCCCATGGAAATCATCCTCATCCTGCTCGTCATCCTCCTGCTCTTCGGGTTCAAGAAGCTGCCGGACGCCGCGCGCAGCGTCGGCAAGTCCGCCCGCGTCTTCAAGGCCGAGGTCAACGAGATGAAGGAAGAGGACCGGCAGCGCGAAGAGGCCAAGAAGTCGCGGCCGGCTGACACCACGCCCACCGCCGACGGCAACGCCGTCATCGACGAGGCCAAGCCGCGGACGGACAACCAGTCCGGCCCGGTCGCCTGAGTCACACCCCCTTCGCCCCCTCACGCATGGCCCGTCGCCCCCACACGCCCAAGGATCCCGAAGGGCGGATGCCGCTCAAGGAGCACCTGCTCGAGTTCCGCAACCGGCTGATGATCGCCGCTGCCGCGATCGTCGTCGGCGCGATCGTCGGCTGGATCATCTACAACCCGGTGCACATCGGGGCGTGGACGTACGGGGGCATCTACAAGCAGCTGACCTACCCCTTCGACGAGTACAAGGCCTCGAACCCCGACAGCGTCGTCACGCTGAACTTCGGCAACGCGACCTCGGCCTTCACGACGCAGCTCGGCCTGTCGATCTTCACCGGCGTGCTCATCTCGAGCCCCGTGTGGGTCTGGCAGATCTGGGCCTTCATCCTGCCCGGCCTGACCCGGCGCGAGCGCCGCATGTCGATCGGCGTCTTCGCCACGGCGCTGCCGCTCTTCCTCGCGGGCTGCTTCTTCGCCTACCAGACGCTGCCCAAGGCGCTGCTCATCCTCTTCGGGTTCACGCCGGACGACAACAAGTCGAGCAACATCCAGCAGGCGAGCGACTACTTCACCTTTATCACCCGCTTCATCCTCGCCTTCGGCCTGGCGTGGCTGCTCCCGGTCTTCCTCGTCGGGCTGTGCGCGCTCGGCGTGCTGTCGGGCAGGACCCTGAAGAAGTCGTGGCGGATGGCGATCCTGCTGATCTTCATCGCGTCCGCGGTCATCACGCCGACACCCGACCCGTTCACGATGTTCCTGCTCGCCGGCCCGCTCTGCGCGCTGTACTTCATCGCCCTCGCGATCTGCCTGGTCATCGACCGGCGCCGGGTCGCGGCGGGCGAGGAGCCCGACTGGTCCGACCTCCCGGACGACCAGGCCTCGCCGCTCACCTAGTCTCGGCGCATGCACCGCGTGACTGCCGACCGCATCGGCCTGCTCGTCAACCCCACGGCGGGACGGCACCGGGGCGAGCAGGTCGGCACGCGCGTGGCCGACCTCCTCGAAGCCGCCGGTCGCGAGGTCATCGACCTCACGGGCCTGGACGCCGCCCGGGCGGAGGCCAAGGCCCGCGCGGCCATCGCGGGCGGCGACATCGACCTGCTCGTCGTCGCCGGCGGCGACGGGGCCGCGGGCCTCGGGGCCAACCTCTGCGCCGACACCGACGTCCCGCTCGGTGTGGTCGCGGTGGGGACCGGCAACGACAACGCCCGCGAGCTCGGCCTGCCGGTCCACGACGTCGCGGCCTCCGTCGAGCGCATCCTCGCCGGCGGGACCCGACGGATCGACCTCGGCCGCGTCACCACCACCGGCGGCGAGCACGTGCGCGACTTCCTCGGCGTCCTCTCCTGCGGGTTCGACGCGGTGGTCAACGAGCGCGCCAACCGGATGGTCTGGCCCAGGGGACCGCAGCGCTACAACCTGGCGATCCTGCGCGAGCTGCCCGTCTTCGGGCCGATCCACTACGAGCTGACGATCGACGGCCGGGAGCGCGAGATCGACGGGATGCTCGTGTGCATCGCCAACGGCCGGGCCTTCGGGGGCGGCATGAAGGTCGCGCCCGGTGCCGACGTCGAGGACGGCCTGCTCGACGTCGTCATCGTCCACGACCTCCCGATGCACACCTTCCTGTCGGTCTTCCCCAAGGTCTTCAAGGGGACCCACACCTCCCACCCCGCGGTCGAGACCATCCGCGGCGCGCGCGTGACGCTCGCCACCGACCGCATCGTCACCTACGCCGACGGCGAGCGGGTGGCGCCGCTGCCGCTCCCCGTCGAGGCGGCACCCGGCGCGCTGTCGATCGTGCACTGAGCCGCTGGCATAGCGTGGGCACATGTCCACGCCCGCTCCCGAGCTCACCGCCTTCACCGCCTCGCAGGACTTCGACCTCGACCCCTTCCAGATCGAGGCCTGCGCCGCGGTCGAGGCCGGGCACGGGGTCCTCGTCGCGGCGCCGACCGGTGCCGGCAAGACGATCGTGGGCGAGTTCGCCGTGCACCTGGCCCTGCAGCGCGGCCAGAAGGCCTTCTACACCACCCCGATCAAGGCCCTGAGCAACCAGAAGTACCACGAGCTCGTCGCCACCCACGGCGCCGACGACGTCGGGCTGCTGACGGGCGACATCTCGGTCAACGGCGAGGCGCCGGTCGTCGTCATGACGACCGAGGTCCTGCGCAACATGATCTACGCGGGCTCCTCGACGCTCGACACCCTCGCCTTCGTCGTCATGGACGAGGTGCACTACCTCGCGGACCGGTTCCGCGGAGCGGTGTGGGAGGAGGTCATCATCCACCTGCCGCGCTCGGTCCAGGTCGTCTCGCTCTCGGCGACGGTGAGCAACGCCGAGGAGTTCGGTGCCTGGCTGGCCGAGGTGCGCGGCGGGACCGAGGTGATCGTCTCGGAGGTCCGCCCCGTGCCGCTGTGGCAGCACATGCAGGTCGGCCGCGACGTCCACGACCTCTTCGTCGACGACGGTCGGCACGACGACTCACCGGCCAAGGTCAACCCGCAGCTGCTCGACGCCATCCGTGCGCGCACCCGCGGCCTCGGGGACGAAGGGGACATCCGCGGCGGTGGTCGAGGGGGCCGGGACCGCCGTGGTCGTGGCCGACCCGGTCCGCGCGGAGGAGGCGGTCAGGGGTCACGCGGCGGGGGATCCCGCTTCGGCGGCGCGGCCTCGCGCACCGAGGTCATCCAGGGGCTCGACCGGGACGGTCTGCTCCCGGCGATCACCTTCATCTTCAGCCGCGCGGGGTGCGACGGCGCCGTCGGCCAGATGCTCGCCGGCGGGGTGCGACTCATCCCCGAGCGCGACGGCGAGCGCAACCGCCGCACGGTCGAGGAGCGCGCCGCGGTGCTCGAGGGCGAGGACCTGGACGTGCTGGGGTACCACCAGTTCGTCGAGGGCATCTCCCGCGGCTTCGCGGCCCACCACGCGGGCATGCTCCCGCTCTTCCGCGAGATCGTGGAGGAGCTGTTCACCACCGGCCGCATCCGCGCGGTCTTCGCGACGGAGACGCTCGCGCTGGGCATCAACATGCCCGCGCGCACCGTCGTGCTCGAGAAGCTGGTGAAGTTCAACGGCGAGTCCCACGTGGAGATCACCCCCGCGGAGTACACCCAGCTCACCGGTCGCGCCGGCCGCCGCGGGATCGACGTCGAGGGCCACGCGCTCGTCGTGTGGTCGCGCGGGATGGACCCGATGGCGGTGGCGGGCCTGGCGCAGACCCGGACCTACCCCCTTCGCTCCAGCTTCCGGCCCACGTACAACATGGCGGTCAACCTCGTCGCCCAGGTCGGGCGCCAGACGGCGCGCGAGGTGCTCGAGACCTCCTTCGCGCAGTTCCAGGCCGACCGCTCGGTCGTCGGGCTCGCCACGCAGGTGCGTGAGCAGCAGGAGTCGCTCGAGGCCTACGCCGAGGCGATGCACTGCCACGTCGGGGACTTCCGTGAGTACGCGGCGATCCGCCGGCGCATCACCGACCTCGAGAAGGAGGGCGCCCGCGCGCGCGGCGCCAACCGGCGCGCCGAGATCGCCGTCTCCCTCGAGGCCCTCCAGGTCGGTGACATCGTGCGCATCGGCGGTCGCAAGTCCGGCATCGCGCTCGTCATCGCCCCGCCGCGCTCGTACAAGGGGGAGCAGTCGGCGCCCACCGTGCTCACCGAGCACAAGCAGGTGCGGCGGCTCACCGTCGCCGACCTCGACCGGGCGGTGACCCCCTTCGGCCGTCTGGCGGTGCCGAAGAGCTTCAACCCGAGGTCCGCCAAGCAGCGCGCCGACCTCGCGGCGACGCTGCGCATCAAGGCGCCGCACGAGGACGCGCCGAGCGTGCAGCGGCACGCGGCCGAGAGCGCCCGGAGCGAGGACGAACGCCTCACCGAGCTGCGCCGTGAGCTCAAGGCCCACCCGTGCCACCAGTGCCCGGAGCGCGAGGACCACGCGCGCTGGGCCGCCCGGTGGTGGAAGCTCAAGCGGGAGAGCTCCGCCCTGCAGCGCAAGGTCGAGCAGCGGACCAACTCGGTCGCGCAGACCTTCGAGCGGATCTGCGCGGTGCTCGTCCAGCTGGGCTACCTCGGCGAGGACGGCGAGAGCGTGACCGAGCTCGGCAGCCGGCTGCGGCGCCTCTACACGGAGAAGGACCTGCTCGCCGCCGAGTGCCTGCGCGGCGGCGCGTGGAAGCGCCTCGACCCCGCCGAGCTCGCCGCGGTCGTCTCGATGCTCGTCCACGAGCCCCGGCGCGACGAGCACGACCCGTTCCCGCGGATGCCCACGGACAACGTCTCGGACGCATGGCAGGACATGGTCCGCCGGTGGAGCGAGCTGGAGGACCTCGAGGGCGCGAACGCGCTGCAGCAGACCGGCGAGCCCGACGGGGGACTGGCCTGGGCCGTGCACCGCTGGGCGAGCGGTCGGCGCCTCGACGAGGTGCTCTCGGGTTCGGACCTCACCGCCGGCGACTTCGTGCGCCGGTGCAAGCAGGTCGTCG
This sequence comes from Janibacter terrae, assembly GCF_039636765.1. Lineage (NCBI taxonomy): Bacteria > Bacillati > Actinomycetota > Actinomycetes > Micrococcales > Intrasporangiaceae > Janibacter > Janibacter terrae. The sequence goes on along the minus strand of NZ_CP144167.1, from coordinate 2,220,825 downwards.
ACCTGCTCGATCAGGTCGGTGACGCCGCCCCCGAGCCGCACCTGCGCGGCGTGGCCCGCACCGCGGTCGACAAGGTGATGCGGGGCGTTGTCGCGGCCGACCGGCTGGACTGACCTCCCCTTCGCCTGCCTGGACCCGCATTGCCCTAGGGGAATGCAGACCTGAACCCGCATTGCCCTAGGGGAATGCAGAGTCAGGGGCTCGGGTCAGGGGGCGACGGAGCGAAGGGCGGTGCCCACCCGGTCGAAGGGTCCGGTGAGGTCGTGCTCGATGGCCATCCGGCTCATCGCGACCGGGTCGACGATGTCCGGCGGCAGGTGCAGGTCGAGGTCCCCGACCGGCACGTCGTGCGCGACCCGGACGACGAGCGGGGCCACGTCGAGGTAGGCGGCCGCCTCCTCGAGGCGGGCGCGGCGGGCGCCCTTGATCCCGGGGTGGCCCGAGTCGACCGCGGCGCGGATGCCGGCGAGCGAGCCGTACTCCGCGATGAGTGCGGCGGCGGTCTTCTCACCGATGCCCTTGACGCCCGGCAGTCCGTCGCTGGTGTCGCCGCGCAGCGCCGCCATGTCGACGTACGCGTCGCCGCTGTCGACCCCGTACCTGGCGGCGAGGAAGGCCTGGTCGACGACATCGGGGTCGCGCACGCCACCGCGCGCCGTGTACAGGACCCGGGTGGAGGAGGCGTCGTCGACGAGCTGGAAGAGGTCCCGGTCGCCGGTGACGACGTCGACCGGCATGACGCCCCGGTGCGCCATGGCCAGGGTCCCGATGACGTCGTCGGCCTCGTAGTGGGCCGCCCCGATGCGCGGGATGCCGATGGCGGCGAGCGCCTCGACGATGAGCGGCACCTGGGGGAGCAGCTCGTCGGGCACGTCCTCGCCCTCGGTCGCGTCCTCGGCGACGCGGTGGGCCTTGTACATCGGGATCGCGTCCACCCGCCACTGCGGGCGCCAGTCGTCGTCCCAGCAGGCGACGAGGTGGGTCGGCCGGTACCGCGTGACGAGCGTGGCGAGCATGTCGAGGAAGCCCGCGACGGCATTGGTGGGCAGCCCGGATGGACCGCCGCTACGGGCCGGCACCCCGTAGAAGGCACGGAAGTACAGCGAGGCGCTGTCGAGCAGCAGGAGCCGGGAGGACGCTGAGTCGGACATGGGCCCGACCTTACGGGTCGCTCGCCTATGGTTCACCCATGGAACCGGCGGACCGACGGATCATCGACCTCCTGCGCGCCGACGGTCGCATGAGCTACACGGACCTGGGCAAGGCCATCGGCCTGTCCACCTCCGCGGTGCACCAGCGGGTGCGACGGCTCGAGGAGCGCGGGGTCATCACCGGCTACGCCGCCGTCGTCGACACCTCCGCGCTCGGGACCCCGCTCACGGCCTTCGTCGCGGTGGCACCGCTGGACCCGCGCGACCCGGACGACATCCCCGACCGTCTGCGCGACATCGACGAGATCGACGCGTGCTACTCGGTCGCGGGGGACACCAACTACCTCCTGCGCGTGCGCGTCGGGACCCCGCAGGACCTCGAGGAGCTGCTTGCCCGGGTGCGCAGCCAGGCCGGTGTCTCCACGCGCACGACGATCGTCCTCACCACCCCGTGGGAGTGACGGTGCAGCTCGTCGGGCGTCTGGTGCTGGCGCTCCTCGGTGGCCTGGCGCTCTGGCTCGCCTTCCCCGACCACGACCTCGCCCACCTCGCGATCGTCGGCGTGGCCCTCGTCGGCATCGCGATGTGGGACGTGCGTCCCCGGGTCGGCTTCCTGCTCGGGCTCGTCGCCGGTCTGGCCTGCTTCGTGCCGACGCTCAGCTGGTCGGGGATCTTCGTCGGTCGGTTCCCGTGGTTCGCGCTCGCGACCTTCGAGGCGCTCTACGTCGCCGTCATGGGTGCCCTCCTCGTCGCGCTCCAGCGACCACTCCTGCGCGCCGGTCACCCGTTGGCCGCTGCGCTCCTCATCCCCGTCATGTGGGTCCTGCAGGAGTGGACCCGCGGGAGCCTGCCGTACGGCGGCTTCCCGTGGGCCCGCATCGCCTTCACCCAGGCGGAGACCCCCTTCGCCCGCTGGGCCGCGGTCGGTGGGGCGCCACTCATCACCCTCGCCGTCGCCGTCGTCGCGGTCCCGCTCGTGCTGGTCGTCGTGACGCGGCGCCCCCCCGTCGTCGCCCTCGCCCTGGCGGTGGTCGCGGTCGTCGGCACCGCGCTCGTCCCCGTGCCGACGAGCGGTGAATCGACGGCCCGGGTCGGCCTCGTGCAGGGCAACGTGCCGCGCGCCGGCCTCGACTTCAACGCGGAGCGCCGCCAGGTGCTCGACAACCACGTCGCGGGGACCGAGCGCCTGGCGAGCCGCGAGGGCGACCTCGACCTGGTCGTCTGGCCGGAGAACTCGTCCGACATCGACCCCCTGCGCAACACCGACGCCCGTCGCCAGGTGCAGCGCGCCCTCGACGCCGTCGACACCCCGATCATCGTCGGGGCGATCCTCGACGAGCCCGCCCCGGCCGTCTCCAACGCCTCGCTGTACTACCGGCCCGGCGGCGGAGAGCCCGAGCGCTACGTCAAGCAGCACCCCGTGCCCTTCGCCGAGTACGTGCCGCACCGCGACTTCTACCGCCTCTTCAGCGACAAGGTCGACCTCGTGCGCGTCGGCTTCGCCAAGGGCGAGCGCAATGCCGCCTTCTCCGTGGAGGGCCGGGACGGGACCTTCTCCGCCGTCCCGACGATCTGCTTCGAGGTGGCCTACGACGGCCTCATGCGCTCGGCCGTCAAGGACGCGGAGGCGAAGGGGGACCCCAGCCTGCTCGTCGTGCAGACCAACAACGCGACCTTCGGCTACACGGCCGAGTCGACGCAGCAGTACGCGATCTCGCGGATCCGGGCCATCGAGCACGGGCGCAGCATCGCGCACGTCTCGACCGTGGGCGTCTCGGGGTTCATCAACCCCGACGGCTCCAGCAGCCCGGTCACCGGGCTCTTCACCGCCGCCCAGCCCGTCGAGGACGTCGTCCTGCGCAGCGGGCTGACGCTCTCCGACCGTCTCGGGCCGTGGGTCGAGATCGGCTGCGCGCTCGTCCTCCTCCTCGCCGTGGGCTGGCGGGTCCGCCGAGGGGCGACGGGTAGGGTCGGAGGCCAGCCCACGTCCCACCCGACCGAGGAAGTCACCACAGGTGCCTGAGACCAGCAGCGCCCAGCGCCCGCCCATCGAGCGGGTCGCCGTGCTCATCCCCACCTACAACGAGCGGGAGAACCTCCCGCCCATCGTCGCGCGCGTGCGGGCCAGCGTCCCGGGCGTCGACGTCGTCGTCCTCGACGACAACTCGCCCGACGGCACCGGGCAGGTCGCCGACGAGCTGGCCGCCCACGACGACCACGTCACGGTCCTGCACCGTGAGGGCAAGGAGGGTCTCGGCGCCGCCTACCTCGCCGGGTTCTCGTGGGCACTCGCCCACGGTTACGACGCCGTCGTCGAGATGGACGCCGACGGCTCGCACCGGCCGGAGGACCTGCCCACGATGCTCGAGGCCGCTGCCGATGCCGACCTCGTCATCGGGTCGCGCTACGTGCGCGGCGGCAAGATCGTCAACTGGCCGGTGGACCGCAAGGCGATCAGCATGGCCGGCAACCTCTACATCAAGGCCATCCTCGGCATGCCGGTCAACGACGCGACCGCGGGCTACCGGGTCTACCGCGCGGAGACGCTGCGCACCATCGGGCTCGACCAGGTGCAGAGCGCCGGCTACGTCTTCCAGACCGACCTGACCGTGCGCACCGTGCGCGCCGGGCTGAAGGTCGTCGAGGTGCCGATCACCTTCGTCGAGCGCGAGATCGGCGAGTCCAAGATGGACGGTGACGTCGTGCGCGAGTCGATGCTGCGGATCAGCCGCTGGGGCCTGGCGCACCGCAGGTCCCAGGTGCGCCGCCTCCTCGACCGAGAGCCCACGTGGCACCGCCTCTGAGTCCCGGTCGCACCCCGCGACGCCGCCGGCGCGTCGCGCTGGTCCCGCTCGCGCTCGTGCTCTGGCTGGTCCTCGAGGTGGTCGTGCTCGCCCTCGTCGCCCGCTGGGTCGGCGTCCTGTGGACCGTGCTCGCCGTCGTCGGGCTGTCCGCGCTCGGCGCCTGGCTGCTGCGGCGCGAGGGTCGGCGCACGTGGACCGCGCTGCGCTCGGCGCTGCGCACCGGTCAGATGCCCAGCCGCGAGATCGCCGACACGATCCTCGTCTGGGTCGGGGGAGCGTTGCTCACCCTGCCCGGATTCGTCTCCGGGGTCATCGGTCTGGTCTTCGTCCTGCCCTTCACCCGACCGGTAGCGCGCATCGGCCTGGAGACGATCGTGGCCCGCCGGCTGCTCGCCGCTGGCCTGTCGGTCGCGCCCGGCGAGGCCCGGGTGCGGCGCACCCGCGACCGCGACGTCGAGGGCGACGTCGTCGAGGGCGAGATCGTCGACGAGTAGCCCTTCGAGACGGTTGCTGCGCAACCTCCTCAGGGAGCGGAACTCACCCGGGCGGAACTCACCCGGGCGGAACTCACCGGCGGAACTCACCGGGCGTAGCTCAGGGAGCGGGCATGACGAAGGGGGGCGCCCACCGGATCGGTGGGCGCCCCCCTTCGTACGTGCTGGGTCAGGCGCTGCGCTTGCGCGGCTTCTCGCCACGCTTGGCGCGCAGGAGCGCCAGACGCTCCTCGAGGAGCTCCTCGAGCTCGGGGATCGAGCGGCGCTCGAGCAGCATGTCCCAGTGGGTGCGGACGTGCTTGACGGGCTTGAGCTCCGGCTCGGGACCGTCGAGGAGCTTGCCCAGCTTGCCGCAGCGGCACTCCCAGGTGCCCGGGATGTCGGCCTCGACGGAGAAGGGCAGCTCGGTGCGGTGGCCGTCGTCACACACGTAGGTGGTGATCTGACGGTCGCTCGGGACGACGTTGTCCGTCGTCTCCATGCTGAAGCTGACCATGCGCGTTCCGCGCAGCGTGCGCTCTGCCATGTTGCGAGTCTCCTGGTGTCCGTCGGTGCCACGCCCCTGCGCGTGGTCCCGTCTGCGTGCTTCAACGCACGGCGTGCGTTGGATGTTCCTCGACCCTGCTGCTCACTCCGTTGCGGAGCAGGGGGCCCGCCGGCCAGCACCCGTCGAAGGGCCAGCTCCCTCCGCCCTCGCGGGGCGGGATGTGGGGCGACCCCACAGGATAGCGCGGTCGGCCGTGTCGCGCACATCGGCGGGGGATCGCCAGATAGCCTCGCCTCGTGACCGACGCGATGACGCCCCCGGCCGAGCCGACGACCGCCCTGCGCGCCGAACCCGCGGGCGGTGTCGGTCGGATCGTCGGGTGGGCGATGTGGGACTGGGGGGCCCAGCCGTTCAACACGGTGATCACCACCTTCGTCTTCGCCGTCTACCTGACGAGCGAGAGCTTCGGCTCGACCAACACGACCTCCACCGCGCTGGCCATCTCGACGGCCGTCTCCGGGCTGCTCGTGGCGCTGCTGGCGCCGGTCCTCGGGCAGAACTCCGACCGCTCCGGGCGCGGCGTGCGCAACCTGCGCCTGTTGACGTGGATCCTCGCGGCCCTGTCGGCATCGCTCTTCCTCGTGCGGCCCGAGCCGGCCTACCTCGTCCTCGGCCTGGTCCTGCTGGGCGCCGGCTCGATCGTCTCCGAGATCGCGAGCGTCAACTACAACGCGTCCATCGAGCAGGTGGCCTCGCCCAGCAACATCGGGCGGGTGTCCGGCTTCGGGTGGGGGATGGGCTACCTCGGCGGCATCCTCGTGCTGCTCCTGCTCTTCTTCGTCTTCATCGACCCGGAGGTGGGGCTCTTCGGCGTCACGGGCGAGGACGCGCTCGACATCCGGGTCTCGATGATCGTCTGCGGCCTGTGGATCCTGCTCTTCACCGTGCCGACCTTCCTCGTGCTCAAGGACGCGCCCCGGGACAAGGCACCGCGCGTCGGGATCATCGACTCATACAAGCTCGTCGGTGACTCCCTTCGCCGGCTGTGGGGGCAGTCCCGTCACACGGTCTACTTCCTGGGCGCCTCGGCCCTCTTCCGCGACGGGCTCGCCGGCGTGTTCGCCTTCGGCGCCGTCCTCGCGGCGGGGACCTTCGGCATGTCGGCGGGGGAGGTCATCATCTTCGGTGCGGTGGCCAACATCGTGGCCGGCATCGCGACGATGCTCTTCGGGCTTCTCGACGACGTGCTCGGCCCGAAGCGGGTCATCGTCATCTCGCTCGTCGCCCTGGTCGGGCTCGGCCTGGCGATCTTCCTCCTGCACGACGGCGGCACGATGGTCTTCTGGACGCTGGGACTCGCGATGACCGCCTTCGTCGGTCCCGCCCAGGCGGCCTCGCGCAGCTTCCTCGCGCGGGTCATCCCCGAGGGGCAGGGTGGCGAGATCTTCGGCCTGTACGCCACGACCGGACGCGTCGTGTCCTTCGTGTCACCCGCGGCCTTCGGCGTCGCGATCGCCATCGGCGCGGCGGTCACCGGCGACGACAACACCCAGTACTGGGGCATCCTCGGGATCGGTGTGGTGCTGCTCGCGGGTCTGCTCGTGCTGCTGCCGGTCAAGACCCCGCAGGAGCAGGTGGGCACGCAGGCCGGCTGATCAGCCCGCGTACTCCCAGTGCCACGGCTCGGGGAGCGTGCCACCGGCAGCGGCCCAGGACGGGTGGAACCAGCCGTGGAGCGGGGCGTTCTGCTGCATCCACAGGTGGGCCGGGTGACCGAAGCTGTTGACCCCGCCGCACAGGTCGAGCGCCTTGCCGAGCCCGTGGTTGCTGCGGCCCGGTGTCGCCGCCCACCCACCGCGCTGCTGCTTGGTGACGACCTGCTCGGCGTACGAGCGGTAGCTGTCGGTGACGCACAGCAGGTGGCCGGTGTCGCGCTGGTAGGCCTTGCTCATCGAGTTGAAGGCGGCCGCGGCGTCCGGGCGCAGCGACTCGCCGGGAGCCCCGAGCAGGGGGCACAGCGCGCTCGGCGGGATCTGCCCGTTGGGGTAGCTGCCCGTGTTGGTCGAGCAGGGCCGGGCATCTTCGAACTGGCTGACGTCCTGGCCGAGCTCCTCGAGCGCGCTGGTGAGCCGGTCGCTCGCGCCCTGGGCCTCGTCGTCGGGGATGCCGATGAGCGCGTTGACGACGGGGCCGGACCTGCGCAGCTCCTTCGCGTGCTTGCGCCGCAGGTCGGACAGGGCGGTCTTTCGCTCCTCGAGGACGGCGTCGGCACGTTCCTTGGCCCGGTCGGCACGGCGCTTGGCCGACGCCGCCTTCTTCAGGGCCCTGCTCTTCTTCTTCGTCAGGGAGGCCTTGGTGACCGTGTCCTTGCGGACGAGGTCGACGGTGCGGATGCGCTCGTCGGTGAGGTAGCTGAGGTCCCCGGCGGAGCTGCCTGAGGTCCCGGACTCGTCGGTGAGGGTGCCGACCATCGACATCGTGTCGCTGTAGCCGCCGGCCTGCGTGTAGGTGTCGAAGGCCCAGCTGCGCAGGTCCTTGCGCCCCTTGGCCAGCCGGTTGCGGTAGGTGTCGAGCTCGCGCTGCGCGGCGTCGGCCTCGTCCTTGGCCGCGTCGTACTCGTCGCGCGCCTTCGCCTTCTTCTGCAGCAGCGAGTTGGCCTTGGTCGAGTAGGACTTCAGCGACCGCACGGCCGCCGCGATGTCCTTGTCGTCCTTGACGAGGTCGGCGGTCAGCCGGTCGGCCTCCGCGACCTGCGCGTCGAGGTCAGCCCCCTCGAGCGGTGCGTCCCCGGCCGGCGGGGCTGTGGTGTCGGCGCTCCAGGCCGTGCTCGGGTCCGTGACGGCGCTGGTCGAGTTCGCCGGAGACGTCGGTGTCGGGTCGGTCGGCTCGGCCCCGGCGGAGGGGGCGAGCACGACGGCCGTGGCCAGCGAGAGCGCGAGAGCGGTCCGGACGGTGCCGTCCGGTCGGCGAGGGCCACGAAGCATGAAGGGGAACTCCTGGGAAGAGGCAGACCGGCGTCATCGTAGTCGCGATCGTCCCGGGGTTACATGGCCCGTGTGGACGACGCCCGGCGAAGGGCGAGCGCCTCAGGACCTCTTGGCGCTCGCCTTCTTCGCCGCGGTCTTCGTCGTCGCGGTCTTCGTCGTGGTCGACCCCACCGCCTTGGCAGCGGGGGTGCGCTGCTTGGTGCGCAGCCGCACCTGGCGGCGGGAGCCCTCCGCGCGGGTCTCGAGATAGGGCTGCTCGTCGACGAGGCTCGAGAGCTTCTGGTGGCCGAAGGTGCGCGGGTCGAAGTCGGCGTGCGCCCGGCTCAGGTGCTGGCCGACGAGCCCGAGGGCGCTCCACCCGTCGTCACCGGACGTCGCGTTGATCGCCCTGGTGAGGGCCGACTGGAGGTTGATCGTCGGCTCGGCGACGTCCTCGGCAGGCGCGGCGGAACCCCCTTCGTCCGGCTCGTCCTCACGCGACTGCTCCTGGAGCAGCTCGAGGAAGATGAACTGGTCGACCGCACGACGCAGGGACTCGGGGGTCTTGCGCGCGCCGAGCCCGTACACGCGCTTGCCGGACTCGCGCAGGCGGGTGGCGAGACGGGTGAAGTCGGAGTCGGAGGAGACGAGCGCGAAGGCCTCGACGTTGCCCTGCCACAGCAGGTCCATCGCGTCGATGATCAGCGCCGAGTCGGTGGAGTTCTTGCCGACTGTGTACGCGAACTGCTGCACCGGCTGGATGGCGTTGCGCTGCAGCTCCGACTTCCAGCCACCGAGCTGGGTGGTCGTCCAGTCGCCGTAGGCGCGCTTGATCGTCGGGGTGCCGTACTTCGCCAGCTCCTCGAGCACGGCCGCGGTGTGCTTGGCGGACACGTTGTCGCAGTCGATGAGGACCGCGATGCGGGCAGAGCTGCTGTGGTCGTCGTCCATGCCCGCAACCTACCTGCGCTCAGACGCGCGGCGTGGCCAGCCACTCGTCGTACGTGCGCGCGCCGATGCGGCTGTCGCGCTCGGCGAGGAGCAGCTCGCTGCGCATCCCGCGGCCCAGCGCACCCGGCATGGGCCACTCCACGACCCGCGTGCCCTCACCCCGGACCTCGAGGTAGCGCCGAGCCATCTCGGCCACCCGGATCTCCTGCGGACCGGCGATCGAGGGGCCATGCCCCAGCGGCGGTCCGGCGGCCACCTCGAGGAGCAGCTCGGCGACGTCAGTGGTCGACACCGGTTGCGAGCGGATCCGGGGGACGAGGGCCACCGGGCCGAGCGTCGTCCGCTCGAGCGTCTGCCGGCCGAAGTCGTGGAACTGCGCGGCCCGGACGAAGGTCCCCGTCGGCTGCTTGGCGACGAGGTCCTCCTGCAGCGCCTTGCCCGCGTGGTAGCCAGCGTCGATCGCGGCCGCGCCCAGGATCGACAGGGCGACGTGGTGGCCGACCCCGGCTCGGGCACCCGCGACGAGCAGGGAGCCGGTCACCCGCCGGAAGAAGTCGCGCGAGGCCCGCGCGGACATCGTCTGGATCGAGGTCACGTCGATCACCGCGTCGACGCCCTCCAGGTGCTCGGCCAGGCCGTCGGCGGAGGTGACGTCGACCCCCTTCGACCGGGCGAGGACGACCACCTCGTGACCCTGCCGGCCGGCCACCTCGCTCACGACACGACCCACGACGCCGGTCCCGCCGGCAACAGCGATCTTCATGACCCACAGCATGGCCGATGGACAACTGGTGCTGCTGCGCTTTTGGCGCCATGATCCAGCCATGCCCATCTCGCGCCGCACCGCCGTCATCGCCCTCGCCTCCACCGCCGCCCTCGTCGGGGCCGCCGGAGCCGTCTCCGCCGCCACGAGCAGCACCCCGCCCCAGCTGGCCACCGTCACCCACGTCGGCATCTACGAGGGCGCCTTCACCGGCTTCCCGGGCAACACCCACCGGGTCTCCATGCTCATGAAGCGTGGGAACACCTCGACCTTCGGCAAGAACCAGCAGAACTACGTCCTCGTCGAGTCCTACCGCTGCGCTCCCGGCGCGACCGTCCCGCTCGCCGGGGCCGCCGGCGCGGACTGCCCGCTGGCCACGAAGACGTCCATGCGCAACACCGGCTCGGGTGCCTACGTCTCGTCCACGGGGCGCTCGGCCACGATGACCGGCAACCTCACCTCCCGCTCGGGCAAGTACCGCAAGATCGAGTCCACGCTGCGCTTCTACCAGCAGAACCCGAGCGGTGAGCACTCCTTCGGGTACGACATGACCGTGCGCAACAACGCGGGCCGGACGACGGGCCTGCTCGGCGGGAAGAAGCCGGTGAACTCCTCGGTGCTCCTCGTCTCCTTCGGCGAGTAGCGGGTCAGCCCTTCCCTCGTCGTCGCTGGCGGGGGAGGGGCCGCACCACGAGCACCGGGCACGGCGCCGAGGCCGCGGCCACCACGGATCCCGACCGGGCTCAACCGCAGGCGCGAACAGGTGCCGGGACCGCCCTTCGCCGCTCAGTCGTCCCGGTCCGGGCGTGAGCGCCGCCGCTTGATCTCGCTGCGCCGGGTCTTGGCGTCGAGCCGACGACGCTGGGCGCCCCGGGTGCGCTTCGTGGCGCGGCGCGAAGGGGGAGGGGGCGCCAGTGCCTCGCGCAGGATGGCCGCGACCCGCTCCCGCGCGGCCGTCCGGTTGCGGTGCTGCGACCGGTGCTCCGAGGCGTCGACGGTGAGGACGGTCCCGACGAGCCGTGGGGCGAGCCGGTCGAGGGCCCGCCGCCGTTGGTGCTCGGTGAGGGCGGTCGTCGTCGCGAGGTCGAGCGAGAGCTGCACGCGCGAGTCCGTGGTGTTGACGCCCTGGCCGCCGGGTCCGCTCGCGCGGCTGAACTGCTCCGCGAGCTCGGATGCGGCCACGACGAGGCCGCCGGGGAGGCCCGGGCCGGGCGGGACGCGCAGCTCGCTCACCACCACAGGATGTCAGGGCCGGGGCGGGCGACCGCCCGTGAGGATCCACGACATGGACTGGTTGTAGGGGGTCTCGACGCCGTGCCGCGCCCCGAGGGCGAGGACGTGGTCGGCGAACAGGGCGACCTCGGTCGGTCGCCCGGCGAGCACGTCCTGGAGCATCGAGGTGTGGCCCTCGCCCGGCAGGCTCGCGAGCACCTCGTCCCAGCGCTCGCGGTCGTGCTCGTCGAGGGTGATCCCCTCTGCGGCGGCGACGGCGACGACCTCGTCCACGAGGGCGAGCATGAGCGAGCGCGCGGGCCCGTCGTGCGTGAAGTCGGCGTAGGGCGCCCGCAGCACCGCGGACGACTGGTTGATCGCTGTGTTGACCATGAACTTCCACCACATCTCGTGGGCCATGTCCGCCGGAGCCTCCCACGCCAGGCCCGCGGTGGTCAGGGCGCCCTGGACGGCCTCGAGCCGGTCCGCGGTCCCGAGCTCGTCGGTGGTGCCGAGGGAGAGGCGGCCGGGGGAGAGGTAGGTGACCTCGGTGCCCTCACGACCAGCGGCCATGCCGAGCGCGATGCATGCGAGGACCTGCTCGGGAGCGAATCGCTCGGCGAGCACGTGCTCGCTCTCGAGCCCGTTGAGGACGGAGACGAGGGTCGTGCGCGGGCCGACGAAGGGAGCGACGTCCTCGAGCGCGTCCCGCAGCTGGTGGTGCTTGACGGCGACGAGGACGAGGTCCACCGCGGGCGGGTCGTCGTCGAGCGGGGTGACGACCGCCGCGGTCAGCGGGCGACCGTTGACCCGGACGCCCTGGTCGCGCAGGCGTGCTGCGCGCTCACCGGAGGCGACGAGCGAGGTGCGCAGGCCCCCTTCGACGAAGTGCGCCGCGTACATGCCCCCGAGGGCACCGGCTCCGACGACGGCCACGGACTCGATCTGGTGGGTGGTCACGCGGCCACGGTAGGCCTCGTCCGCCCGGCGAGGACCGCCGGGGCCAGCGCGGCGAGGGTCGCCGGCGCGAAGACCGCGCCACCCAGGGGCTCCGCGAGCAGGATGACGACGAGGGCGAAGGCCGCGGCACCCGACGACCCGGTGACGACGCCGCGCAGGAGGGCGCGGGTGGCGACGGCGCCGCGGGCGCGGTGCGTCGTCGGGGCGATGACGAGGGCGACGAGGGGTGCCGCTGCCAGGAGCCCGGCGAGGTGGGCGCCGAGCAGGGGAGTGGTGGCCATGAGGGTGAGGACGAGACCCGAGGTGAGCGCCACGCGCGGCAGGAGCGCGGGCGGCGCGCCCGCGTCGGCGTCCGGGCCGGGTGCTGCTGCCGGCCAACGACGCAGGACGAGGGCCGCGACCACGACGAAGAGCCCGCACAGTGCCGACACCGTCGACACCGTGCCGAGGGCGCTGACCGCGATCGCCCAGACGAGGAGCGTCAGCGGGAGCGCGACGGGCATCGTCGTGCGCGCGGCGAGCCACGCGTACGCGGTGGCCATGACGACCACCGCCACCTGCCCGCCGAGCATGCCGACGGCGGCCACGCCGACGGCGGTCGCCCCGTCGGAGAGGTGCAGCAGCACCAGGAAGGTGCCGGAGGTGAGGGGCAGGCCGACGAGCACCCCACCCCGGCGGTCGCCCACGCGGCTCTGGGCGAGGCTGGCGAGGGTGATGATCAGGGGCGGCAGGAGCAGACGAAGGGCGAGGGTTTCCACGACCTCGACACTTCACGAGGATCCACCGTGGGTGTCGCGGACCTACGGCCCGTGAGCGGGCTACCGCCACGATTGTCGCGGCAGGAGCCGGACATCGGCGAGGATGTCGCGGGTGACCACCTTGGACGACCTCGACCGCCACCTCCTCCGACTGCTCGTCACGGACGGTCGGGCGACCTACCAGGAGCTCTCCCGCGAGGTGCGCCTGTCGGCCAGCTCGGTCGCGGAGCGCGTCCGTCGGCTCCGGTCCACCGGCGTGATCCGCGGGTACCGCGCCGAGATCGACGCGAGGGCACTCGGGCGGCCCCTGACGATGGTCAGCGAGATGCGCCTGGCGGACTCGGCGGTCCGACGGGAGTTCGCGGACAGCCTCGCGTCCATCCCGCAGGTCGTCTCGGGCTCCCGCCTGACGGGCGACTACGACTACGAGGTGCGGATCGCCTGCCGCGACGCGGCGGAGTTCGAGGAGATCGTCGACCGGTTGCGCCAGGAGCACGGGGTCGTGGCGATCCGCTCGCGGATGGTGCTGCACGACCTCGCCGTCGACCCGGGTGGACTCACCGGCGCCTGACGCAGCGTCCGGAGCGAGGACCGCGCGTCCTACGGTGTCCCCATGCGTCTGACCGCCGTCCGCGCGCCGAAGCGCGACCCCCTGCTGCAGATGGTCAAGACCGCGCTGGCCACGATCCTCGCGTGGGTCGTGTCGGCCCTGCTGATCCCGGACGGGCCGCCGCCGGTCTTCGCCGCGATCGCCGCGATGCTCGTGGTGCAGCCGAGCCTCAACCAGTCCCTGGCGAAGGGGGTCGAGCGCAGCCTCGGCGTGCTGGCCGGGGTCCTGCTCGCCACCGGCCTCGGCATCGCCTTCGGCGACGCATCGTGGGTGGTCCTGGTCGCCGTGACGGCCGCGCTGGTGATGTCCTGGGCGCTGCGCCTCACGACGGGGTCGGCCAACCAGATCGCCATCAGCGCCCTGCTCGTCCTCGCGCTGGGCTCGTCCACGCCCGACTACGCCCTGATCCGGGTGGTCGAGACGGGCATCGGCGCGGTCGTCGGCATCGTCGTCCACCTCCTCCTCGTCCCGCCGGTCACGCTCGCGCCCGCCCGGACGGCCCTCGAGGAGCTGGGGGAGGAGACCGCCCAGGCCATCGAACGACTGGCGGACGCGCTGGTCTCGCGCAAGACCCGGCCCGGCCGGCTGCTCCTGCTCGCGGACGCCCGGCGGCTCCACCCCCTTCGCGACGGCGCCCTGACGGCTCTGGACGACGCCGAGGACTCCTTGCGTCTCAACCCTCGTGCGAGCCGGTACGAGGACGAGCTGGCGGCGATGCGCGAGAGCCTGGTGCTCCTGACGAGGGTCGGGACCCAGGTACGGGGGATGACCCGGGCCTTCATCGACCACTACGACGACGAGGTGCGGGAGGAACCGATCGTCGCGGGCATCGCCGAGGAGCTGCTCCGTGCCGCTCATGACACCCGCCTGCGGCTGCGCCTGGCACTGCCCGTGCCGGGCGCCGAGCACCTCGAGGACACGGCCCCGGCGCTCACGGAGCCTCTGGACGTCAGCGCGCCCCACGGGATGAGGTGGATCCTCATCGGCTCGCTCATGGAGGACCTGCGGCGCATCCGCCACGAGCTCGGGGCCCAGGCGCCCTGAGGGCGGGTCAGGCGTCGTCTACCGCGCGGCGCAGCTGCTCGAGCGTCGGCGCACCGGCGAGACCGTCCGGCGTGGCGAAGAGTCGGCAGGTGAGCCCGACGGGATCTCCCGCCCCGGCGAAGGGGTCCTGACCGTCGATGAGGATGCTGGGGGACCCGTGGAAGCCGAGGCGCTCCGCCTCCTCCTGGGTCTCGACCCGGGCGTACGACAGCGTGACGTCGGGCCGTTCGGTGGCGATGAGCCGCAGGCGCTCGTCCACCAGTCGCCAGCTGGGGCAGTCGTCGAAGTAGAGCAGTCGCACGTCCATCGCCTACAGGCTAGTGGGCAGGACTAGCCTCGCTTGGCATGGACATGATGACGGGGGAGCAGATCGCCGCGGCCGGTCTCGGCGACTGGCGCAAGCTGGCGCAGGGGTTGCACGCCCGCTACCGGGTGGCGGACTTCGCGGCCGGCGCCCGGCTCGTGTCGGCGGTGGGGCAGGCAGGCGACGAGGTCGGGCACCATCCGCGCGTCTCGCTCAGCCACGGGTGCGTCGACCTCGAGCTCGTCACCGACGATGCCGTCTACCGGGACGACCACGGCATCGAGCACGTCGTCGAGTGGGTCACCCGGCTGGACGTCGACCTCGCCCGTCGGGTCAGCGAGATCGCTGCCGAGCAGGGAGCGGTGCCCGACCCAGCGTCGGTCAGCGAGGTCGAGCTCGGCCTGGACACCACGGCGTCCGGGAAGGTCGCGCCCGTGTGGGCGGCCCTGCTGACCGGCGACGCCGGCGCCCAGGGCTGGGGGACACCCGGCGACGAGATCCGGGACCTCACGGGACGGGTGCCCAACCTCTGGTTCGACGACCTCGACGAGGATGCGCCGCCTCGCCAGCGTTTCCACGTCGAGGTGTACGTCGCGCCCGAGGTCGTCGAGCAGCGGGTCGCCGCGGCACTGGCCGCGGGCGGGACGCTCGTCGACGACAGCAGTGCGCCCGGGCTCGTCGTCATCGCCGACCAGGACGGCAACCGCGGGGTCGTCTGTGCTGACACCTCGGCGACTGCCTGAGGGGCCGATCGGGGGGCATGGCGGTGGTGCGGTCGCACCAAGATGACATAATGTGGATTATCGGCGTTGCGGGCGGCGGCGCAGTCAGGGGCTGGTGAATCCCAGGGACCGCTGTGCACCCTTGTCGAAGCTGGCCACCGACGCGCAGCCTGCGGCGCGGCCGGCCTCCGCGAGGATCGCGTCCGGCAGGTCGGCGCCGTCGGCTGCCAGCGTCAGTGCGCGAAGGACGATGGCGCGGTCCTGTGTGACGATGCACGCGTTGCCCACGAGCTCGCCGAGGACGTCGACGACGGCCTCAGGCTTCTGCCTGTAGGCGCTCCGCAGGACCCAGTACGTCTCCACGAGCACGACCGTCGACAGGTAGCCGGGGCTCGACGGCGACAGCTGCGCCATGAGCGAGTCGGCCCTGGCGGCCTGGCGGGGTTCGTCCTGGACGAGGAACCTGACGAGCACGTTGGTGTCGAGCCCGATCACGAGTCCTCCGTGGCGCCGGCCGCGATCGCGTCGTCCATCGTCTCGAGCGACACCGCGGGCCCGACGTGCCGCAGGCGACCCCTCAGGCCCTTGAGGGACGGCTGGGTCGTGCTGAGCACGAAGTCGCCATCGGCATTGCGGGTGAACGTGACCTTGGTGCCGGGCGTGAGGCCCAGCTGCTCCCTCACGTCCTTGGGGATGGTGATCTGACCCTTGCTCGTCATGGTTCCTGTCGACATCCGTACCTCCTTACGCAAGGGTAAGGACGGGTGGGCGACAGCACAAGGGGTGGTGTCGGCGGTGGAGAGACGACCACCTGGGGTGGCATCGTCATCTCCTCCCCCGCCACGAGCTCAGGCCGGCGGGGCGAAGAGCTCCAGCGCGATGTTGTCGGGATCGCGGAAGGAGATGCCGGACCCGTAGGACGCGTCCCGGATGCCACCGTGGGCGATGCCGAGCTCGTCGAGCCTCTTCACCCACGGCTCGAGCTCGCTGCGCTCGATCGCGAAGGCGATGTGGTCCAACCCCGTCTGCCTCTCGTCGAAAGCGCCCGCCGCGGACGAACCCGTGTGGGTGTGGACGCCGAAGAGCGTCCCGCCACCGAGGGCGAAGACGGCGTGGTGGAAGGCACCGGACTCCTCGTCCTCGTCGAGGACGGGGTCGGCGCCGAAGAGCTGCGTGTACCAGCGCGTGCTGGCGTCCAGGTCGGTCACGGTGATCGCGACGTGGGTCAGGGCGGGGAAGGGCATAGCGGGACCTCCGAGAGCACCAGGTCGGGTCCGTGCTGCGAGGGGTCGGGCAGGCGGACGCCGGCGACGACTGGCTGGGGTCAAGCATTCTCCCGCGCCGGCGCGGGCACAAGGCCTGGCTGTCCCGGACGTCCGTCAGTACCCGTCGGGGCAGAAGTCGACCTGTGTCGGTGGCGCCAGCGCCTCCTTGGAGACGACCCGTCGCGCGGCCGTGTACAGGTCCATCACGGCGCCGGAGTCCTGGGCCTGGCCCTGTGTGACGGCGGTGAGGATGGCTGCCGCCTCGGCCTCCATCGTGCGTCCGTGGCGCTGCGCCAGCTCGGTCAGCCTGGACTCGACGCGGGAGTCGAGGTCGCGGATCTCGAATGCCATCTGGATCACATCCCTTCGTCGAACAAACTACTCCGTGACGGTGCCCCTGTCGTCCCCTTCCGCAGCGGGTCGCAACCAGCTCAGGGGACGTCGAAGACCGACCAGCAGATGTCGTTGCGGCGGGCCTGGTCCTCGAGCACCAGCTCGCGCACCTGCTCCGGGAGCCGGTCCCGCTGCCAGGCAGACTCGACCCGGCGAGCGGACTCCCCCATGCCGCGGGGGGCAGAGGCCACGGCGGCCTTGATCGCGTACGCGGCCGCCCCGAGGTCGTGCTCGGCCACGTGCCCGACGCAGGCGGCCTGGCCGGCGGCGTAGGCGGCGAAGCGCGGCGCCCCGACGAGCTCGCGCGCCGCGCCCATGGCGTGCCCGCCGAGGGCCC
Organism: Janibacter terrae; assembly: GCF_039636765.1. Classification (NCBI taxonomy): domain Bacteria; kingdom Bacillati; phylum Actinomycetota; class Actinomycetes; order Micrococcales; family Intrasporangiaceae; genus Janibacter; species Janibacter terrae. The sequence goes on along the minus strand of NZ_CP144167.1, from coordinate 2,203,604 downwards.
GGGCGTCCATCATCCGCAGCTCACCGGCGGCCCACGCCCGGGCGGCGGCGATGGCCTCGCGAGGGCGCGGGTCGTCGGGGCGTCCGGAGTCGAAGAGGGCCGCGACGTGCTCCGCGCAGTCCGCGGCCCACAGCGCCAGCAGCCGGTGGTCGGCGCCGGTGAGCGTCCCGCCGCGCCGGATCGTGACCAGGCGCGGGTCGCGCACCGAGGACAGGATCATCTCGCCAGACTAGGCCGGTGCCGGCTCGTGGTGACTCAGCGTCGATCGCGCACCAACCGAGCGACCTCGACCTCGTACCGACTCGACGCCCCACCCGGGGTCCGGAAGAAGCGGCGACGCAGGCTCCCTTCGACCCGTACGCGAGTGCCGTCCGCCAGACGCAGGGCCGCTCGTCGCGCGCCCGCCGACCAGCAGGCGCAGTCGATCGTGTCGACCGGGTGCCCCTCTCCCCTGGCGACGACGACCCGCAGGGTGACCAGCTCGTCACCGCTCGGCATCTCCCGCACCGTCGGTTCGCCGCTGACCCGGCCGGTGAGCTCCACGTGGTTGACCTCGTCCATGCACCCAGCGTGGTCGCGTCCGAGCAAGCCCGGCGGGCGTGGTCTCCCCTGTGGACGGCCTACGCCTCAGGCCCGGGTCTGTGGAGGGTCAGAGAGTCGACCCCAACCTCTCGGGAGCCCGACGCGTCTGCTCCGGCATGGAGGTCTCGGAGCACCATCCTCGGCGCCGGAGCCGCACCCCGGCCCGCAGCTGGGTCGTGAGCGACGCGGACGGCGTCGTCCTCTGAAGCCACCAGAGCCGCCGTGTCGCGCCGGGTCACGTCACGCAGCGCCTCGCCGGGGCATGCTGGACGTGCACCGTCACCCACCTGACCCAGGAGCCCCGACGTGACGCAGTCCCCCGCTGCCCTCACCACCCCGCCGATCCGAGCCGGCCGATGAGCGCGCCCGAGCACCGCTGGCCCGCGGGCGCCGTCGTCACCGGGGCGGGTCGCGGCCTGGGTCGGCAGATCTCTGCGCTGCTCGTGAGGCGCGGCTACCAGGTCCTCGTCGCCGATGTGGACGAGGACGCGGCGAAGGGGGCAGCCGTCGAGCTCGGCGAGCGCGCCGAGGCCATGGTCGTCGACGTCCGGGACGAGGCCGCGGTCCTTGCCGCCCGAGACAGGGTGGTGGAGTGGGCCGGGCGCCTGGACGTCTGGGTCAACAACGCCGGGGTCCTCGTCACCGGTCCGGTCTGGGAGCACGACGAGCAGCAGCGTCGTCGGGTGCTCGAGGTCAACGCGCTCGGCACGATCAACGGCACGCTGGCCGCCGTCGAGGCCATGCGTGCTACCGGGGGTGGCCACGTCATCAACATCGCCTCGTTGGCTGGTCTGAGCGCCGTCCCGGGCGAAGGGGTCTACGCCGCCTCCAAGCATGCCGTCATGGGCTTCAGCCTGAGCGCCGTGGCCGACCTGCGCGCCGCGAAGATCAAGGACATCCACATCTCCTGCGTCTGCCCGGACGGCATCTGGACGCCGATGCTGCACGACCGGCTCGACGACCCGGGGGCCGCGCTCTCCTTCTCCGGCAGGCTCCTGCAGCCGGAGGAGGTCGTCGAGGCGGTCGACGAGCTCCTCGACAAGCCGAGGCTCGTCACCGCCGTCCCCGGCTGGCGCGGCACGGTGTGCCACGTGGGGGACGTCTTCCCGGCGTTGGGCCTGGCCGGCCTGCCGGTCATGACCGCCCGGGGCCGCAGGGTGCAGCGGAAGCTGCTCAGGAAGCGGCGCTGACGCCCTCGACGTAGGCCCGCAGGTGCTTGGCGGTGAGGGTCTCCCCCTTCGCCACGAGGTCGGCTGGGGTGCCCTCGAAGACCACCTCGCCCCCCTCGTGGCCGGCGCCGGGACCGAGGTCGATGATCCAGTCGGCGTGGGCCATGACGGCCTGGTGGTGCTCGATGACGATGACCGACCTGCCCTGCTCGACGAGGCGGTCCAGCAGGGCGAGGAGGTTGTCAACGTCGGCCAGGTGCAGGCCGGTGGTCGGCTCGTCCAGGACATACACGTCGCCCTGCTCCCCCATGTGGACGGCGAGCTTGAGCCGCTGGCGCTCGCCGCCCGACAGCGCCGTGAGCGGCTGACCGAGGGTGAGGTAGCCCAGACCCACGTCGACGAGGCGCGTGAGGACCTTGTGCGCGGCCGGCAGGCTCGCCGGGCCCTCCTTGGCGAAGAAGGTCTGGGCCTCGCTCATCGACATCTCGAGGACGTCCGCGATGTTCTTGCCTGCGAGCTCGTACTCGAGGACCGCGTCCTGGAAGCGTCGCCCCTCGCAGTCCTCGCAGGGCGACTCGACGGTCGCCATGACGCCGAGCTCGGTGAAGATGACGCCAGCGCCGTTGCACGTCGGGCAGGCGCCCTCGGAGTTGGAGCTGAAGAGGGCGGGCTTGACGCCGTTCGCCTTCGCGAAGGCCTTGCGGACGGGCTCGAGCAGGCCCGTGTACGTCGCGGGGTTGCTGCGACGTGAGCCCTTGATCGCGGCCTGGTCGACGATGACGACGTCGTCGCGGTGGTCGAGGGCACCGTGGACGAGCGAGCTCTTGCCCGAGCCGGCCACACCGGTCACCACGACGAGCCCGCCGAGGGGGATGTCGACGTCGACGTCCTTGAGGTTGTGGGTGTCCGCACCGCGGATCTCCAGGGTCCCCGTGGCCGGACGGACGTGCTCCTTGAGCGCTACCCGGTGGTCCAGGTGCCGCCCGGTCAGGGTGTCGCTGGCCCGCAGCTCCTCGACGGTCCCCTCGAAGACGATCTCGCCGCCGTGCGTCCCCGCCAAGGGTCCGAGGTCGACCGCGTGGTCGGCGATGGCGATGGTCTCCGGCTTGTGCTCGACGACCAGGACGGTGTTGCCCTTGTCGCGCAGACGCAGGAGCAGGTCGTTCATCCGGTCGATGTCGTGCGGGTGCAGCCCGATCGTCGGCTCGTCGAAGACGTAGGTGACGTCGGTGAGCGAGGAACCGAGGTGGCGGATCATCTTGGCCCGCTGCGCCTCGCCGCCGGACAGGGTGCCGGCCGGTCGGTCGAGGGAGAGGTACCCGAGGCCGATCTCGGTGAAGGAGTCCAGCAGGTGCTGCAGGCCGTCGAGCAACGGCCCGAAGCCGGGCTCGTCGAGCTCGCGCACCCACGCCGCCAGGTCGTCGATCTGCATCGCGCACAGGTCCGCGATGCTCTTGCCCCTGATCCTCGACGAGCGCGCCTCGGCCGTCAGGCGCGTGCCCTCGCACTCCGGGCAGGTCTGGAAGGTCACCGCCCGCTCGACGAAGCGCCGCACGTGCGGCTGCATGGCCTCCGGGTCCTTGGACAGCATCGACTTCTGGATCCTCGGGATCATCCCCTCGAAGGTGAGGTTGACCCCTTCGACCTTGATCTTCGTCGGCTCGCTGTAGAGCATCGTCTCGAGCTGCTTCGGGGTGAACCTCGCGATCGGCGTGTCCATCGGCAGCCCCATGCCCTCGAAGAGGCGCCCGTACCAGCCGTCCATCGAGTACCCGGGGACGGTGAGCGCCCCCTCGCGCAGGGTCTTGCTCTCGTCGTAGAGGGCAGTGCGGTCGATGTCACTGACCTGCCCCATGCCCTCGCAGCGCGGGCACATGCCGCCGAGGTAGACGGCCTGCTTGACCGTCTTGCGCTCGGTGTGGCCGGACTTCTCCGTCGTCATCGAGCCGCTCGCCCGGCGGGTGGGGACGTTGAAGGAGAAGGCCGTCGGCGGTCCGACGTGCGGGTCGCCGAGGCGGGAGAAGAGGATGCGCAGCATCGCGTTGGCGTCCGTCGCCGTGCCCACGGTGGAGCGCGGGTTGGCACCCATGCGCTCCTGGTCGACGATGATCGCCGTCGTCAGGCCCTCGAGGTGGTCGACGTCGGGCCTCGCGAGGGAGGGCATGAAGCCCTGCAGGAAGGCGCTGTACGTCTCGTCGATGAGCCGTCGCGACTCCGCGGCGATCGTGCCGAAGACGAGCGAGCTCTTGCCCGACCCGGAGACGCCGGTGAAGACGGTCAGGCGCCGCTTGGGCAGGTCGACGCTGATGTCCTTGAGGTTGTTCTCCCTCGCCCCCTGCACGCGGATGAGGTCGTGTCTGTCGGCGTCGTGCGGCATCGGCGCTCCAGTGGGTGGTCGGGAGGGACCCGTCGATCCAAGCAGATAAACGGCACATGCTGAGGATCAGCCGGCGGCGAGCAGGCGCGCGGCGGCCCTGAGGTGCGGCCCCAGGACGCGCTCGTCGAGCGCGCGGAAGGAGACCACGCCCACGGACGCCTCGAAGACGTCCCCCGGCGAGCGCTCCAGCGCGAGCGCCAGGCCGTGCGCGCCCGACTGCAGCTCGCTGATCGAGGAGACGGCGCGCGGCCCGTGCTCGCGGGCGACGATGATGGCCCGCCCGGCGGCCCCCTTCGTCAACGCGTGCCGGGCACCGGTGCGGTAGGCCATGTGGAAGTCGGTGGCGGTCGGCTCCACGACGACGAGCGCCACCGCGTCGTCGCCCTCGGCCACCGTGAGGTGCGCCGTGGCCCGGGCGACGTCGGCGAGCGCCGCGAGCACGGGGCGGGCCCGCTCACGCAGCGCGGGCACGACGGCGCCCGTGAGCCGCTGGACGCCGAGGCCGAGCCGCACCCGTCCCTCGTCGCGGGTGACGAGGCGGTGCTCCTCGAGGGTCGCGACGAGGCGGTAGACGACGGGCCGGCCGACGCCCAACGCGTCGGCGAGGCCGCTCATCGTCACGCCGTCGCTGCGCTCGTCCCGGGCGAGCAGCTCGAGGATGCGCAGGCCACGGTCGAGGGTCTGCGAGCCCTCCGTGCTCACGGTGCGTGCTCCGGCGCCACGTGGTGCCTCATGTGCCATGTATCCCTTGCGTACGATTATCGGACGTCGGTGTACCGGCAGCATGTCACCCCGCCCTAGGGTGGCGCCATGACCACGTGGCTCGACATCCCGGCCGATCACCCCTTCGGCATCGACACGCTCCCCTACGGCGTCTTCTCCACCGGCTCGGACCCGCGCGTCGGGGTGCGGGTCGGCGACCTCGTCCTCGACCTCGCGGCGGTCGACCCCGAGCACGAGGGGGTCTGGGCCGCAGCATCGCTCAACCCCCTGCTCACCCTCGGCCGCCCGGCGTGGACGGCTGCGCGTGCCCGCGTCGTCGAGCTGCTCACCGACGAGGCGCACCGCGAGGTGGTCACCCCGCACCTCGTCCCGCTCGCCCGGGTGACCATGCACCTGCCCGTCGAGGTCGCCGACTACGTCGACTTCTACGCGAGCGAGCACCACGCGAGCAATGTCGGTCAGATCTTCCGCCCCGACAACGCCGCGCTCCCGCCGAGCTGGAAGCACCTGCCCATCGGCTACCACGGCCGGGCGGGCACGGTCGTGGTCGACGGCACCGACGTCGTGCGACCGACCGGCCAGCGCAAGGGCCCCCAGGACCCGACGCCCGTCTTCGGCCCGAGCGTGCGCCTCGACATCGAGGCCGAGCTGGGCTATGTCGTCGGCGGTGCCACGCAGCTCGGCTCGCGCGTGTCCGTCGACGAGGCGCCCGACCACCTCTTCGGCGTCGTCATCCTCAACGACTGGAGCGCCCGCGACATCCAGGCGTGGGAGTACGTGCCGCTCGGGCCCTTCCTCGGCAAGTCCTTCGCCACGTCGATCTCGGCCTGGGTGACCCCGCTGGAGGCCTTCGACCTCGCCCGCACCCGGCTGCCGGGGCAGGACGCGGTACCGGTCCTGCCGTACCTGCGCGGCGACGCGTGGGGGCTCGACATCCACCTCGAGGTGCGGCTCAACGGCCACGTCGTCGCCACCCCGCACAACAGCGACATGTACTGGTCGCCCGCGCAGATGCTCGCGCACCTCACCGTCAACGGCGCGAGCCTGCGCGACGGCGACCTCTTCGGGTCCGGCACGATCAGCGGCCCGACGAAGGGAGAGCGCGGCTCCCTCCTCGAGCTCGCCTGGGGCGGCACCGAGCCGATCACGCTCCCGGACGGCAGCACGCGCACCTTCCTCGAGGACGGCGACACCGTGACGATGACCGGCTGGGCGCCGGGCCCGCGCGGCGCCCGGATCGGCCTCGGGGAGGTCTCGGGCACCATCCGTCCCGCCCGCTGAGGCGACGCTCCTCCCCTTCGTCGCGGGGACGAAGGGCGCGACGTCCCGACCCGCAGGTCGAGGAACATCACGTGCAGCCCCACCGGGCCGTGCTCGGGGTGCATGAAGGCGCCCGGGACGGTCCCGACGACGTCGAAGCCGAGCGAGCGCCACAGCCCGACGGCGCGCTCGTTGGTCTCGACGACGGCGTTGAACTGGATGCCGTCGTACCCCTCGGTGCGTGCCCACGCGATCATGTCCTCGCCGAGCGCGCGACCGACGCCCCTCACCCGGCAATCGGGGTCGACCATGAAGCTGGCCGTCGCGATGTGCGCGCCCCGTCCCGGCTTGTTGGGGCCCATCTTCGCCGAGCCGAGGACGCTCGGCCCGTCGACCGCGACGACCGTGCGGCCCGGCGCCTCCTCCATCCACCACGGCCTGGCCTCGTCCTCGTCGAGCCCGGTCGGGTAGGTGTACGAGTGCCCCTGCGCCACGATCCGGGACCAGAAGGGGTAGATCGACGACCAGTCGTCGTCGGTCGCCGGACGGATGGCGAGGTCGGCAGTCACGGTGTCAGCATCCCAGCCGCCCGCGTGGCGTCGTGGGCGGGGACGTAACCTGACGCGGTGCAGTGCTCCCACTTCGACGCTGGTGAGTGCCGCTCGTGCACCCTCATGGGGGTGCCCTACGGGCAGCAGGTCGCCGACCTGGACGTGGAGGTCCGCCGGCTGCTGTCGACGTCCGTCCCGGCCGAGGTGTGGGACTCCCCCTTCGTCGGTCCCGAGTCCGGCTTCCGCAACAAGGCCAAGCTGGCCGTGGGTGGGACGAAGGGGGAGCCGACCTTCGGCATCCTCGACGCCGCGATGCGGGGCGTGGACCTGCGGGACTGCGGTCTGTACGAACCGGTCCTGGCCGCCGCCCTGCCCCCGCTCGTCGGCGCCGTGGCAGCGCTGGGTCTGGTGCCCTACGACGTGCGGGCACGCTCCGGCGAGCTGAAGCACCTCATCGTCACCTCGAGCCCCGACGGTGAGCTCATGCTGCGGTTCGTCCTGCGCTCGCCCGGCCAGCTACCCAGGATCACCGGCGGCCTCGACGACCTGCGGGCCGCGGTCCCCGGCCTGCGGGTCGTGTCCGTCAACCTCCAGCCGGAGCACAAGGCGGTGCTCGAGGGCGAGGAGGAGATCCTCCTGACCCGGGTCGAGACGCTCCCGATGCGCTTGGACGACATCACCTTCCACCTGCGACCACGCAGCTTCTTCCAGACCAACACCACGGTGGCCGCGGGGCTCTACCGGCAGGTGGGTGAGTGGATTGCCGAGATCGACCCGGCGAGCGTGCTCGACCTGTACTGCGGGGTCGGCGGGTTCGCGCTGACCGCGACCACGACGCAGGGGGCACGCACGCGTCGTGTCGACGGGGTCGAGGTCGCACCCGACGCGGTGGCCAGTGCTCGCCGGTCGGCCGCCGAGCTCGGCGTCGAGGCCCGCTTCGAGGTCGGCGACGCGCGGGTCCTGGAGGCGCCCGACCACGAGCTCGTGGTCGTCAACCCACCTCGTCGCGGGATCGGCTCCGCTCTGTGCGCGGCCCTCGAGGTGTCCTCACCCGCGCACGTCATCTACTCCAGCTGCAATGCCACGAGCCTGGCCCGCGACCTCGCAGCCCTCCCCGGGTACCGGGTCGTGCGGGCACGCCTGTTCGACATGTTCCCGCAGACCCGGCACCACGAGGTGGCGGTCCTGCTCAGGCGCCGGCGGGCGGCGGGTAGTTGAAGAGCGTCGCCTTGTCGACGGTCGTGGCGTAGAAGGGCTGCCACCTGCTGGTCACGCGCTTCATGCGCGGGTTGGGGATGCCGGGGTTCCACCCCTGGGGGTGGACGATCGTCCGCGGGGTGGCGAAGAGGTCGGCACCCGTGGAGCCGATGACGTTGGCGCCAGCTGTGCCTCCGGACAGGCGCATCTCCTGCCGCACGAGGATCCCCTTCGTCCCGGCCGGGATCGGGACGCGCGGGTACATGCCCGACCACCAGAAGTGCAGGGCGTCGGCCTTGCCCCTCAGCCCGGACAGGGGCATCGAGTAGGTGGCGGTCCGGTCCTTGCGGGCAGTGCCCGTCGTGGCACCGGACTGGAAGTCGCCGGTGTAGTAGGCGCCCTCCATCCGCGAGGCCGTCGCCTTGGCGCGCGTCCACTTCTTCCCGTCGAAGAAGTAGACACGCGGGTTGCGCGCCACCAGGCGCGCGCTGTAGTTCGTCGTGCGGCTGGTCGCGAAGACCTGGCCCCACACGTTGATGGCCTTGTAGTTGCGGAACGAGGTGCTGGCGACGGAGGCCTTCGCGTCGGAGGCGGTCCGCCACGAGTAGCCGTAAGGGACACCACGGGGGATGGCGTCGTGCCGGCCGTAGGCGTCGCTGGCGACGAGCTGGGCGGTGGTCGTCGTCGACGACCCGGAGGTCATCGACGGGGTGGAGGCGCCCGCGGCGGCAGAGCCACCGGCGAGGAACGCCACGATCAGGGAGGAGGTGATAGCGGTACGCACGGGGCACAAGGTTGAGGTCTCGCACGAGGCGCTGCAAATCGTGGCTCAGCACATCAACTGCTACAAGAGCGGGGTCGGTCCCTCACGAATCTTCGAGAGGAGGCGGATTCGCTTGCAGCGTGGGCAGATCCAGAGTCGTGGCGTAAAAGGTCTGCCACGTAGCTGTGACCCACTTCATACGGGCGTTGGGGATCCCGGGGTTCCATCCCCGGGGGTCGACGATCGTCCGTGGTGTCGCGAAGAGGTCAGCGCCCGTGCTGCCGATGACGCCGGCACCCGCGGTGTCACCGGTCAGGCGCATCTCCTGCCGCACGAGGATCCCCCGCGTGCCCTCAGGGATCTGCGTCCGCGGGAAGTCGCCCTCCCACCAGAAGTGCAGGACGTCAGGCGACCCGTCCAGCCCCGACAGGGGCATCGACCACGTGCCAGGGGCGTCGGCTCGCGCCGTGCCCGCCACGGGCTCGGAGCGGAAGTCGCCCGCGTAGTAGCCGCCCCCCACCCGGTCGGCCACGAGGCTGGCCTCGACCCAGGCGCCACCGGTGAACCACCACACCCTCGGCGCCCGAACCTCCAGCCGGGCGTCATAGGAGGTCGTGCTCTCGGTGGCGAAGACCTGACCCCAGACGTTGAGCGCGCGGTAGTCGCGGAACCCGGTGCTCGCGGTGCCCCGATCGGTGTCCGCGCCCTCTCGCCACGAGTAGCCGACGGGGACGCCGCGAGGCGTCGCGTCGTGGGCTCCGTACACGTCCCGGGCGACGACCCCGGCCAGCCGGGCGGGGGTCTGCGACGTGAGCCCAACGGTCGAGGACGCGGGGTTGCCCGGCCCCGACCCCGTGCCGACGGCGAGAGCGACGCCGACGAGGAGGAGGCACGACACCGCGACCACGACGAGGGTGCGCACACCTACGAGCCTAGCCACCGGCCACGCGGATGTGACCCCAGCGGTCAGGCCGTTGCGCTGCCGGCGACCAACGCGACGATGAACCCGAAGTAGCAGAGCAGGAGGAGGATCAACCCGACGAACAGCACCGTTCCGACGATCCCGAGGATCTTGCCGATGTGGGCATGGTCCCGGTTGCTCCAGCCGCCCTGCGGGTCCGCGTCGATCTCGCGCAGCGCCGTCGAGCCCAGGATCCACGCGACGACGCCCAGACCGGGGAGCACCGACAGACCGAGGATGCCCAGGACCAGCGCCGCGGTGGCGCCCCCGTGCGTGCGCGTCGCCGCCCACGGCGGTGTCGGGGGCAGCGGCGTGGGGTACGGGCTCGGATCGGTCATGGTGCGGCCAGCGTAGGACCGGGCGACGCGCCAGCACACGGGGAGGACTCCCCTTCGTCCGGGAGGTCGCTAGGTTGTGAGCGCGGTCACCCCCGCCGACCACCCCACAGGAGACCCATGCGCGCCCTCGTCAAGCCCCGCCCCGGCCCCGGACTCGAGCTCATCGACGTCCCCGAGCCCCACGCCGGTCCCGGTGAGGTGCGCATCCGCGTCCTGCGCGCCGGTCTGTGCGGCACCGACCTGCACCTCCACGGCTGGGACGACTGGGCGGCCGGCGCCGTGCCGCGCACGCCGCAGGTCATCGGCCACGAGTTCTACGGCGAGGTCGACGAGGTCGGCGACGGCGTGGTCGACGTGCGGCTCGGTGACCGCGTCTCCGGCGAGGGGCACCTCGTCTGCGGCACCTGCCGCAACTGCCGCGCGGGGCGCAGGCACCTGTGCATCAACACGATCGGCATCGGGGTCAACCGGGACGGCGCCTTCGCCGACCACGTCGTCATCCCGTCGGGCAACGCCTGGGTCCACCCCGACGACATCGACCCGGACCTCGGCGCCGTCTTCGACCCGCTGGGCAACGCCGTCCACACGGCCCTGTCCTTCCCTCTCGTCGGCGAGGACGTCGTCATCACCGGCGCCGGCCCCATCGGCGTCATGGCGACGGCAATCGCCCGGCACGTCGGCGCCCGGTACATCGCGGTCACCGACCTGTCCGACACCCGCCTGGAGCTGGCGAAGGGGGCCGGCGCCGACCTGCTCGTCAACGCGACCCGATCCGACCTCGGCGCCGCGATGCGCGACCTCGGGATGAAGGAGGGCTTCGACGTCGGCCTCGAGGTGTCCGGCGCTCCCCCGGCCGTGTCCGACATGCTCGACCACCTCAACCACGGCGGCCGCATCGCCATGCTCGGGCTGCCCAAGGACCCCTACCCCGTCGACTGGGGCAAGGTGATCACCCACATGATCACCATCAAGGGGATCTACGGCCGGGAGATGTACGACACCTGGTACACGATGAGCGCGATGCTCTCGACCTCCCCGACCCTGCGGGCGGCCATCTCGTCCGTCATCACTCACCGCTTCCCCGCGGAGCGGTGGGAGGACGCCTTCACGACCGCCGCCTCGGGTGAGTGCGGCAAGGTCATCATGGATTGGAGCTCACGATGTACGCCTTCAAGGACGAGCTGACCGCCACCCTGCGGCAGATCCGCGCCGACGGGTTGTGGAAGGACGAGCGTCGGCTGACGAGCGCGCAGGACGCGCACATCACGACGACGAAGACGTCGGCGATCAACTTCTGCGCCAACAACTACCTCGGTCTCGCCGACCACCCCGAGGTGCGGGCCGCGGCCGCCGCCGCGCTCGACGACTGGGGCTTCGGGATGGCCAGCGTGCGGTTCATCTGCGGGACGCAGGAGCTGCACAAGCAGCTCGAGGGCGCCCTGTCGCAGTGGTTCGGGACCGAGGACACGATCCTCTACTCCAGCTGCTTCGACGCCAACGGCGGCGTCTTCGAGGTGCTCTTCGGCGAGGGTGACGCGATCATCTCGGACGCTCTCAACCACGCCTCGCTGATCGACGGCATCCGGCTCAGCAAGGCCGCCCGCTACCGGTACGCCAATGCGGACATGGACGACCTGCGGGCCCAGCTCGAGGCGGCGAAGGGGGCCCGGCGCACCGTCGTCGTCACGGACGGCGTCTTCTCGATGGACGGCTACCTCGCCCCGCTGGAGCAGATCTGCGACCTCGCCGAGGAGTACGGCGCGATGGTCCTCGTCGACGACTCCCATGCCGTGGGGTTCATCGGGGACGGGGGCGGGGGCACGCCCGAGGCGTGCGGTGTCGCCGACCGGGTCGACCTGCTCACCGGGACGCTCGGCAAGGCGCTCGGCGGGGCGAGCGGCGGCTACGTCAGCGGGCCGGCCGAGGTCGTCGCCCTGCTGCGGCAGCGCTCCCGGCCGTATCTCTTCTCCAACGCCGTCGCCCCCGTCGTCGCGGCCGGCTCGCTGCGGGCCGTCGAGATCGCCAGGGAGTCCCACGAGGGACGAGCCGTCCTGCGGCGCAACACCCTGATGTTCCGCGAGCTCATGACGGAGGAGGGCTTCGACCTGCTGCCGGGGCAGCACCCCATCACCCCGGTGATGTTCCCGGGCGAGGACGGCGCCCGGCAGGCGGCGCAGATCGCCGACGCGATGCTCGGGCACGGCGTCTACGTCATCGCCTTCTCGTACCCCGTCGTGCCGAGGGGGCAGGCACGCATCCGGGTGCAGCTCTCCGCAGCCCACACCGAGGCGGACGTGCGCGCCTGCGTAGCAGCGTTCGTCGCGGCGCGGGACGAGGTCACCGCGCTCGCCCGTGGCCGGCGTGCCCGTCGTGGGTCCGACCGGACCGACCCGACCAAGGAGACCTGACATGGTGGACACCACGACCCAGATCGGCGCGGTGGACCGCGCTCTCGAGATGCTCGAGGTCGACGGCGCACCTGCGCGTGCGCAGTCACTGACCCAGTCCTACCCCTCCCCCATCGACGACGTGTGGGACGCGGTGACGACCGCCGAGCGGATCGCCCGGTGGTTCCTGCCGGTGAGCGGCGACCTGCGCCTCGGAGGTCGGTACCAGCTGCAGGGCAACGCCGGCGGCGAGGTGCTCGAGTGCCGACCGCCGGCCGACGGGACGGCCGGGTACCGCGTGACCTGGGAGATGATGGGCGCGGTGTCCTGGCTCGAGGTGGTCCTCGTCGCCGAGGGCGAGTCGACCCGCCTGCGCCTCGTGCACGTCGCCCGTGTGGAGGACGTGCCCGAGGGGATGTGGGAGACCTACGGCCCCGGGGCCACGGGCGTCGGCTGGGACGGCGGTCTCCTCGGGCTGTCCCTCCATCTCGGCGCCGTCGAGGGCGCGCTCCGTCCCGAGGAGGCCGAGGCCTGGGCAGCCACCGGTGAGGGCCGGGCCTTCTACCGCGGCGCGGCAGATGCCTGGGGCGGCGCGCAGGTCGCCGCAGGCGCGGATCCCGTGGCCGCTGCGGCCGCGGCGGACGAGACCTACCGCTTCTACACCGGGCAGGGATGAGACCCGGTCACTCGAAGGGGGTGGGGTCACCCGCCCCGTAGCGCGCGATCTCGGCCTCCCCCGAGGACAGGTCGACGACGGTCGTCGGCTCGGTCGTGACCTCACCCGCGTCGATGACGATGTCGACCTGGTGGTCGAGCGCCTCCTTGACGTCCCAGCCGAAGGTCGGGGTGCGCTCCTCACCCGGCAGGAGCAGCGTCGACGTGAGCATCGGGTCGCCGAGTCCCGCGAGCAGCGCGAGGGTGAGCGGGTGGTCCGGGATGCGCACGCCGACGGTCTTCTTCTTCGCGTGCAGCAGCCGCCGCGGGACCTCTTTGGTCGCCGGCAGGATGAACGTGTACGGACCGGGCGTCGCGGCCTTGACCGCCCGGAAGACGGCGTTGTCGACGTGGACGAGCTGGCCCAGCTGGGCGAAGTCGGCGCAGAGCAGGGTGTAGTGGTGCCGCTCGTCCAGACGCCGGATGTCCCGGATGCGGTCCTTGATCTCCTGGTCGTCCAACCGGCCGCCCAGGGCATATCCGGAGTCGGTCGGGAAGGCGACGAGCGCGCCCTGCCTGAGGCGCTCGACGACCTGCCCGACGGTGCGGGGCTGGGGGTTGTCGGGGTGCACTTCCACGAAGCTGGCCATGCCCCCACCCTAGGATCCCTCGTGCCGGCACGGGAGGTGCGGTGACCCGTCCGTCCGCTCAGGAGGGGCCGGCACCCAGGTCGGCCGCGATGGAGGCCGCGAGCGCCCTGGCGGTGCGGCCGACCCCGATCAGGGTCGCCGAGGCCGGCCCGGTCCAGTCCCCGTAGCCGACGAAGCACACCCGGCGGTCCTTCACGGAGCGTTGGTCGACGACCTCGGGGACGCCCTGGGAGGTGCGCAGCCGCAGGGAACGCAGGTGACGCAGCGCCGGCCGGTACCCGGTGCACCAGATGATCGCGTCGAGGGGGAGCACCTCGCGGCCGATGACGGCACCTGCGGGCAGCAGCCGGTCGAACATCGGGCGCAGCCGCAGCGCCCCCTCGGCGCGTGCCTCGCGCACCCGCGGCAGCGCGACGATCTCCCCGACGAAGGCGTCCTCCCGCTCCCGGGCCGTGCCGGTCCCGATGCGCGCAGTGGCCCGGTCGAAGAGGTGCCGTCCGTCGACCTCGTCCGGCAGGAACCGCAGCCGACGGATGGAGACGAGCGAGACGCGCTCGACGGAGCCCACGAGGTCGGCGACCACCTGCACCCCTGAGTTGCCCCCGCCGACGACGGCCACGCGCTGCCCGGCGAAGTCCTCGGGACCGCGGTAGTGCGCGCTGTGCAGCTGGCGTCCGGCGAAGGTCTCGGCACCCTCGACGAGCGGGACGAAGGGGGCGGCCCAGGTCCCGGTCGCGTTGACGACGAAGCGTGCCCTCAGGTCGCCCCGGTCGGTGAGGAGCCGCAGGGCGGTCCCGTCCGGGCGCACCTCCCGCACCGAGACCGGACGCTCGACGGCCAGGTCGTAGCGCTGCTCGTATCGGCGGAGGTAGTCGATGACGTGGTCGACCGGCGGGAAGGTGTCCGGGTGCGGCGGCATCGGCCACCCGGGCAGGGAGGAGTATGCCGCGGGCGAGAAGAGCCGCAGCGAGGGCCAGGTCGACTGCCACGCTCCCCCGGGTTGGGGCTGCCCGTCGAGGACGAGGTGGTCGATGCCCAGGCGACGCAGGTGGTAGGCCGTGGCCAGCCCTGCCTGTCCCCCACCGACCACGGCGACGTCGACCTCACGCATGAGCGCTCAGGCGTCCTCGGCGGACATCTCGATGGGCGTGCCGAGCTGGACCGTGCGGGAGACGGTGCACAGCCGGTCACGGGACTGGACGACCGAGCGGGGGAAGGCGGCGCGGGCGGCGTCGCCCCCTTCGCCCTCGGGGAACCCGATGCGGAAGGTGACCTCGAGATCGCTCATGTGGTTGCCGCGCTCAGGCGTCGAGACCTTGTCGCCCTCCGCGACGACGACGAAGGAGTCGGGCTCGGCGCGACGCGAGGTGATGTGGTCGACGTCGACGGCACTGCAGCCGGCGATGGCCGCGAGGAGCAGCTCGACCGGCGTGAAGTCGTCGGTGCTGCCGTCACCGATGGTGATCGTCCCACCGCGGACGTTGCCGATCTCGTAGCGCCCGAGCGCCAGCCGCGTCAGCTCGGCGCTGCGGTGGCCCGGTCCGGTGCCGCCGGTGGTCTCTTCGTCCGTCATGCCTGCCTCCGTGTGGGTCGGTCGGGTCCGGTGCGCGCGGTCCCGGACCGATCCTCGCAGACGCGGCCTTGGCTAGTCTGACGACCATGGCAACCGCTCCCGGTCGACTCGTCCTCCTGCGCCACGGCGAGACCGAGTGGAGCCGCGACGGGCGCCACACCGGGTGGACCGACCTCCCCCTCACCGACGTCGGGCGCGAGCAGGCGTCCGCGGCGGCCGGACGCCTCGAGGAGCTCGGGGTGGCGCCGGTCCTCACCCTCACCTCCGACTTGGCCCGGGCCAAGGACACCGCGCGGCTCGCGGGCCTGGTCGCCGAGGTCGACCGCGACCTGCGCGAGTGGGACTACGGCGGGTACGAAGGGAGGTCGACCGCCGAGATCCGTCAGGAGAGCGGGACCGACTGGGACGTCTTCCGTGACGGGGTGGTGCCAGGGGCAACCCCGGGCGAGACCGTCGAGGAGGTGGCGGCGCGCGCCTCCCGGGTGGTCGCCCGGGTGAGGGCGCGGCTGGCCGAGGGGGATGTCGTGCTCGTCGGGCACGGGCACACCTCCCGCATCCTGGCGACGGTGTGGCTGCGGGCCTCGCCGCACCTGGCGGCGCAGCTGACCCTCGACGCAGCGCGCCTGTCGGTCCTCGGCCACCACCGCGAGGACCCGTGCATCCTCAGCTGGAACGCCTGAGCCGGCTCAGGGCAGCGGCCAGGTGTGCACCGGGTCGTTGCGGTGCATGTGCTCGGTGTACAGACCGGTCATCCCGGCGAGCGCCTCCGCCCGGTCCAGACCGCCCTCCTCGAGGCGACGGACGCACTCGGTCTGCCACACCGCACCGTTGACGCCGCTGGTGCACCGACCCTCGATGACGCCGAGGTAGCGGCTGATGACCCTGTCGGAGACGCCCCAGTCCTCGAGACCGCGCCGCGCCAGCGGGATCAGGTGCCGCAGGACGAGCTCGTCGGCGCCGAGCTCGCCGAGGCCCGGCCAGTAGAGGCGGGACCCCAGGCCGTCGCGGGCGGCCGCCTCGAAGTTGGCCTGTGCGGCCGGGAAGGACATCCGGGTCCAGATCGGACGGTCCTCGGCGGCGAGGGTGCGCACGCAGCCGTAGTAGAAGGCGGCGTTGGCGAGCGTGTCGATGATGGACGGCCCGGCGGGCAGCACGCGGTTCTCGACCCGCACGTGGGGGCGGCCGTCACCGGGGTCGTAGATGGGGCGGTTCCAGCGGTAGACCGTGCCGTTGTGGAGGTTGAGCTCGCTGAGCTGCGGCGTGCCGCCGGCGTCGAGGACCGCGACCGGGTCCTCTTCGCTCGTCTCGGCGAGGAGCGCCGGGAAGTAGCGCACGTTCTCCTCGAAGAGGTCGAAGATCGAGGTGATCCAGCGTTCGCCGAAGAAGACCCGCGGGCGCACCCCTTGGTTCTTCAGCTCGATGGGCCGGGTGTCCGTCGCCTGCGAGAAGAGGGCGATCCTCGTCTCCGCGTGCAGGCGCCGCCCGAAGAAGAAGGGCGAGTTGGCCGCGAGCGCGATCTGCGGCGCCGAGATCACCTGGGCGGCGTTCCAGTGGTCGGCGAACTGGCCGGGGCCGACCTGGAGGTGCAGCTGGACCGAGGTGCACGCCGACTCGGGCGCGATCGACGCGGCGAAGGTGTGCAGCTGCTCCCCCGTCGGCCCCTCGATGTCGAGGACGATGTCCTCGCCCCGGGCGACGAAGATGGAGTCGTTGAGCGCCGTGTAGCGGTTGTTGGCGCTGATCCACTCACCGGCGAAGTGCTCCGGGCGGATCGTCGGCAGGATGCCGATGGGGATGATCCGGGCCCCGGCCTCGCGTGCCTTGCCCTCGGCGCGGTTGAGCGAGGTCCGCAGGTCCTCCTCGAGCTGCAGCGCGGCGTCCCCCGGCAGGGGCCGCGGCGCGACGTTGAGCTCGATGTTGAACTGGGCCAGCTCGGTCTGGTACTCGGGGTCGGCGATCGCCCGGAGCACCTCCTTGTTGACGAAGGCGGGTTGCTGCTCATCGTCGATGAGGTTGAGCTCGATCTCCAGGCCGGTGAGCGGCACGTCCTCGTCGAAAGCGCGCTCCTTGAGCATCCGCTCGAAGACGTCGAGGTTCTGGCGCACCTTCTCGCGGTAGCGCTGACGTTCTTCGCGGGAGTAGCTCTGCGCGGCGACTTCCTTGCCCATGGGCACACCCTGTCAGACCGCCGGACGATCCGGGAGTCCCGTGCGTCGGGCGAAGGGGGTGTCGCGCCGCCGCGTTGTCGGTGCCCGCTCGTAGCGTGGGCGCCATGAAGCTGCTGCACACCTCCGACTGGCACCTGGGCCGCTCCTTCCACGGAGTGGGGCTCCTCGGTGCCCAGGCGGAGTACGTGGACCACCTCGTCGAGGTCGTGCGGTCGGAGGGGGTCGCCGCCGTGCTGGTCTCGGGCGACGTCTACGACCGGGCCCTGCCCTCCCCCGACGCGGTGGCGCTGCTCTCCGACGCGGTCACCCGGGTCATCGACGCCGGGGCGCAGGTCGTGCTCTCCAGCGGAAACCACGACTCCGCGATCCGGCTCGGCTTCGCCTCCGACCTGCTCTCCCGGGCCGGACTGCACATCCGCTGCGAGGTCTCCTCCGTCGGACGACCCGTGCTCCTCGACGACGCCGCGGTCTACCCGCTCCCCTACCTCGAGCCGGCGGCCGCCACGGTGACCGACGAGCTGGGTGTCGAGCGGCGCACGCACGAGGCCGTCCTCGGCGCCGCGATGGAGCGGGTCCGTGCCGACGCCGCAGCGCGGGGCCCGCGCACCGTCGTCATGGCGCACTGCTTCGCCGGTGGTGGTCTCACGAGCGACTCCGAGCGCGACATCACGACCGGTGGCGTCTCGATGGTGCCCGCCGAGGTGTTCGACGGCGTCGCCTACGCGGCCCTGGGGCACCTCCACCGCCCTCAGCAGGTCGCGCCGACGGTGCGGTACAGCGGCTCCCCGGTCGCGATGTCCTTCAGCGAGGCCGGCCACCGCAAGGGGTCCTTGCTCGTCGACCTGGCAGAGGACGGCTCCGTCCACGTGGAGCAGGTCATGGCGCCCGTCCACCGCGAGCTCGCGGTGCTGCGAGGTGACCTGGCGGACCTGCTCGGCTCGCGGGCCCACGAGGCCGCCGAGTCCGCCTGGGTCCAGGCGACCCTCACCGACCCCGTGCGTCCCGTGGGCGCCCTCGACCGGCTTCGGGAGCGCTTCCCGCACCTGCTGCAGCTGCGCTTCGACCCCGTGGGGGCCGCCACACCGGTGCGGACCTACGCCTCGCGGGTCGAGCGTCGGGCGCCGATCGACGTCTGCTGCGACTTCGTCGCCGACGTGCGCCGCGGCCACGAGCCCGAGCAGGCGGAGCGCGACCTCCTCACCGCGGCTCTCGAGGCCGGCCGGCGCCGGCAGGACGTCGCCGAGGACCTCGGCCGCACGCGTCGACGGGGCGCGGCATGAGGTTGCACCGCCTGACGGCCACGGCCTTCGGTCCCTTCGCCGACGACGTCGACCTCGACCTGGACCACCTGGGGTCGGCCGGCCTCTTCCTCATCCACGGTCCGACCGGGTCCGGCAAGACGAGCCTGCTCGACGCGATCTGCTACGCCCTCTACGCCAACGTGCCGGGCGACCGGATGACCGCCACGCTGCGCAGCCAGCATGCGGCCGACGACGTGCGCACCCGCGTGCGCCTGGAGCTGACGCTCGGTGGGCGACGCCTGCGGATCACCCGGCATCCCGCTCACGAGCGTCCCAAGCGTCGCGGCTCGGGCACGACGACGGACCAGGCCAGGGTCGAGCTCGAGGAGCGATCGGGTGGGCGCTGGGAGACCGTCAGCACGCGCATCGACGAGTCCGCGCAGGTGCTCGACGACCTCCTCGGGATGGGGCTCGACCAGTTCCGCCGGGTCGTCCTGCTCCCCCAGGGCGACTTCGCCGCCTTCCTCCGGGCGACCGACGAGGAGCGCCGGGAGGTCCTCGAGCGGCTCTTCGACATCACCGCCTACACCGGCGTGGAGTCGCACCTCGTGGAGCGACGCCAGCGCGCCGAGGCCGCGGTGAGCCAGGGCCGAGCGCGTCTCGCCGGGCACGTCGGCCACCTCGTGGACCACCTCACCGGCCTCGACGTCGAGCTGGCTGCCGTCGATCGCCCCTGGTCCGAGCTGACCCCTTCGGCACTCGACCCCGCGCTCACCGAGGTCGCCACGGCCCTGTCGACCCACGCGGGCGAGGTGCTGGCGGACGTGGACGCCTCCCGGTCCGCCGACACGACAGCGCGCTCGGCTCTCGACGAGGGGCGGCGCGTCGATGCGCTGCGGCGGCGCGGGCGTCGGGCCGCAGCGGCCGTCGAGGCCCTCGAGGGCGGGTCCGCCGACCACTTCGCACGGCGGGAGCTGCTGGCCGCAGCGCGGTCCGCCGCGCTCGTCATGCCGCACGTCGAGGCGCAAGCCCGTGCCCGGCGCGCGCTGGAGGCCGCCGCGCAGGACGTCGCGGCCGCCACCGCAGCCGTGCCCGCCGGTGCGCGGGGGCTCGACGCGCAGGACTGCCGTGATGCGGCCGAGGCCCACGGCGCGTGCCTCGACCGGGCGGTGCACGAGGCCGAGTCGCTCGCCCGCCTGCGCGACGAGGCCGCCGGCCTCGACCGCCGGCTGGAGCGCCACGTCGCGCTCGACGAGCAGCGTGCGGAGGAGCTCGCGCGTGCTCGCGCCGAGGCCGTCCGGGTGGAGTCGCTCGCCACGGGTGTCGAGCGTGCCCGCACCACGCTGGCCCGGGTCGCCCCCCGCCTGCAGCACCTCCAGCGCCTTCAGCAGGCGCTCGCGCGCGAGTCGGTCCTGACCCGCGAGCTCAGGGACGCGACCGACCTGGCCCAGGACGAGCGCGAGATCGCCCAGGACCGTCGCGACGAGGTGCAGGCCCTCGTCACCGCACGGTTGGACAACATGGCCGGCGAGCTGGCCGGACGACTCCGGGCGGGTGAGGAGTGCGCCGTCTGCGGATCCCTGGAGCACCCGCGCCCGGCCCGGTCCGCCCGCCTCGTCACGCCCGAGGAGATCGAGGTGGCCCAGCAGGTGGCCGAGCGGTCCCGGGCCCGCCTCGAGAGGGTGCAGTCCGACCGGGCCGAGCTCGCGACCCGGGTGGAGATCGTGCAGGCAGAGGTCGTCGAGCTGGCCGACGCGGTCGCCGCCGACGCAGAGGAGGCCGGCGAGTCAACCCCGGCCGCCACCGATCTGGCCGACCTCGTGGCCGCGCTGACCGTCGAGCGCGATGCCCTCCACGGCGTCATCGCCCTCGCCGAGGAGGTCGATGACGCCGCTGGCAGGAGCGAGACCGCGGTCAAGGCCGCCGAGCACGCCGTCGCGGCGGCGGAGCAGGCCCGGGGCTCGCTGGTCTCCCGCCGGGACGGCATCGCCGAGCAGCTCGCCGCGGGCTCCGAGCGGATCCGCGAGCTGCTCACCGCGGACGCCGACGGCTGCCCCTGTGCCCTCGTCGAGCCGGAAGCCGAGGACCCGGCGACGGACGACCCGACGACCGAGCGCGAGATCGGGGTCCGGGTGAGGCACCACGCGGACGTGGTGGGGTCGGTCCACCGGCTCGCCGACGTGAGCCGGGCCCACGCGCTCCGCCAGGACGCCCTGGCCGAGGCGGCCGAGCTGCTCGCGGCCGCGCTCACGGAGCAGGCGTTCGACGACATCGACGCGGCGCTCGCCGCTGCCCTCCCCCGCGACGAGCTGGCGACCCTGGAGCATCGTGTCGCGGAGCACGAGCAGCGGTTGGCCACGGAGCGCGGGGTGCTCGAGGACGAGGACGTCGTCGCCGCACTCGCCGACGACGGGCCCGACCTGGAGTCCCTGGAGGTCGCCTCCCGTACCGCCCGCCAGGTGGCCGACGCGGCCGCACGCCGCCAGGCGACGTGGGAGGCGACCACGCGTCGCTTCGACCGGCTGGCCCAGGTCATCCGCGACGAGTGCGCCGCGCTCGGCCCCTCCATCGAGGAGGCTGCCCTCGTGCGCCGCATGGCCGACCTCGTGACCGGCACGAGCAGCGACAACGACAAGCGGATGCGCCTGTCGACCTACGTGCTCGCGGCCCGCCTCGAGCGCATCGCCGAGCTGGCCAACGAGCGCCTGGCCGTCATGGCCGATGGCCGGTACGAGCTCGTCCACGACGACGCCTCGGCCCGCGGCCAGCGCCGCGGAGGGCTCGGTCTGCTCGTCCGGGACCTGTGGACCGGCCGTGAACGCCCCACGAGCACCCTCTCGGGCGGGGAGTCCTTCACGACCTCGCTCGCCCTCGCCCTCGGTCTGGCCGACGCGATCCGCGAGGAGTCGGGCGGGCAGGAGTTCGGCACGCTCTTCGTCGACGAAGGCTTCGGCAGCCTCGACCAGGACTCGCTCGAGCAGGTCCTCGACGTCCTCGACCGACTCCGCGACGGTGGTCGTGCCGTCGGCGTCGTGAGCCACGTCGGTGAGATGCGCTCCCGCATCGCCACCCGGGTACGGGTCGACAAGACCGCTCACGGCTCGAGCATCAGCGTCGAGGGCGTGCCTGCCGCCGACGTCGCCTGACGACCGGGTCGAGGTGTGAACGACCGGATAGCCGGACGCTCATACCTCGACCCGCAGGACCTGCCGGTCAGTCCTGCTCGAAGGACTCCGGCGGGGGGCACGAGCAGACGAGGTTGCGGTCGCCGTAGGCGCCGTCGATGCGGGCCACCGGCGGCCAGTACTTGTCGGCAGCGTCGACACCGACGGGGAAGACCGCGGTCGCGCGGTCGTACCCGTGCGTCCACTCCCCCGCGATCTCGGCGGCGGTGTGCGGTGCGTGGCGCAGCACGGAGGACTCGACGTCCCCCGAGGCCGCGACGGCATCGATCTCGCCGCGGATGGCGATCATCGCGTCGCAGAACCGGTCGATCTCGCCCTTGTCCTCCGACTCCGTCGGCTCGACCATGAGGGTGCCCGCCACGGGGAAGCTCATCGTCGGCGCGTGGAAGCCGTAGTCGATGAGGCGCTTGGCGACGTCGTCGACGCTCACGCCGGAGTCCTTGGTGAGGCCGCGCAGGTCGAGGATGCACTCGTGCGCGACGACGCCGCCCGGACCGGTGTAGAGGACCGGGTAGGCGTCGCCGAGGCGGTGGGCGATGTAGTTGGCGTTGAGCACGGCCACCTGCGTCGCGCGGGAGAGACCCGCGCCGCCCATGAGGCGCACGTACGCCCACGAGATCGGCAGGATGCCCGCGGACCCGTACGGCGCGGCGCTGATCGGACCCACGCCCGTCCCGGGGCCCGCAGCGGGCGCGAGCGGGTGGTTGGGCAGGTACGGCGCGAGGTGCTCGCGCACCCCCACCGGACCCACGCCCGGACCGCCGCCGCCGTGGGGGATGCAGAAGGTCTTGTGCAGGTTGAGGTGGCTGACGTCGGCACCGAACTTGCCGGGCTGGGCGAGCCCGACGAGCGCGTTGAGGTTGGCACCGTCGACGTAGACCTGGCCGCCCGCGTCGTGGACGAGGGCGCAGAGCTCGCTGATGGTGTCCTCGAAGACGCCATGCGTGCTCGGGTAGGTGACCATGATGGCCGCGAGCGCGTCCCGGTGCTTGTCGATCTTGGCCCGCAGGTCGTCCATGTCGACGTCGCCGCCGTCGGCCGTCTTGACGACGACGACCTTCATGCCCGCCATCACCGCCGACGCGGCGTTGGTGCCGTGCGCACTTGCCGGGATGAGGCAGATGGTGCGCTGGTCCTGCCCGTTGGCCGCGTGGTGCGCCCGGATGGCGAGGAGGCCAGCGAGCTCGCCCTGGGAGCCGGCATTGGGCTGGAGGGAGACCGAGTGGTAGCCCGTCACCTCGCTCAGCCAGCCGCTCAGCTGAGCGATGAGCTCACGGATCCCGACCGTCTGGTCGTCGGGAGCGAAGGGGTGCAGCCCGGCGAACTCCGGCCACGTGATCGAGACCATCTCGGTCGTCGCGTTGAGCTTCATCGTGCACGAACCGAGCGGGATCATGCCGCGGTCGAGGGCGAAGTCCCGGTCGGACAGGCGACGCAGGTAGCGCAGCATCGCCGTCTCGCTGCGGTGCGCGTGGAACACCGGGTGGGTGAGGTACTCGCTCGTGCGCAGCAGCTGGCTGGGCCAGTCGGGGGTGACCCGGGGGGCGTGGGAGCCGTCGACCTCGAGCGGGTCCACGGAGTCGGTGGTCGCGCCGAGGGCCCGCTCCACCGCGGCCACCTCGCCCGGGTCCGTCGTCTCGTCGACGGACAGCAGGACGGTCTGCTCGTCGTGCTTCCAGATGTTGACGCCCGCCTCGAGTGCCGCGGCGACGGCGGCGTCCGCGCCACCGGCCACGGTGACCCGCAGCGTGTCGAACCACGGTCCGTTGGCGACCTCGAGGCCGGCCGCACGCAGCTTGTCGGCCAGGCTCACCGCGCTGCCGTGCACGCGCTCGGCGATCGCCCGGAGCCCGTCGGGACCGTGGTAGACGGCGTACATCGATGCCATGACCGCGAGCAGCACCTGCGCCGTGCAGATGTTGCTCGTCGCCTTGTCACGGCGGATGTGCTGCTCGCGCGTCTGCAGAGCGAGGCGGTAGGCGGGACGACCGGCGGCGTCGACCGAGACACCGACGAGGCGCCCGGGCAGGGTGCGCTCGAGGCCCTCGCGCACGGCCATGTAGCCCGCATGGGGGCCACCGAAGGCCATCGGGACACCGAAGCGCTGGGTCGTGCCGACGGCGACGTCCGCGCCCCACTCCCCCGGCGAGGTGAGCAGCGTGAGTGCGAGCAGGTCCGCGGCAGCGGTCACCAGGGCCCCGACCTCGTGGGCCGCCTCCGTCAGCGCCCGCCAGTCGGTGATGATGCCGTCGGCGCCCGGGTACTGCACGAGGACGCCGAAGACCTCGCGGTCGCCGGCAGCGGCCCGCAGCTCGGCCGCGGAGCCCACGCCGGAGAGGTCGGCCACGACGACGTCGAGCCCGAGCGGCACGGCACGGGTGCGGATCACGGCCTGGGTCTGGGGGAAGGTGTTGGTGTCGAGGACGAGGACGGCGTCCTTGGCCACCTTGCTCGAGCGCCGCATGACGGTCATCGCCTCCGCGGCCGCCGTGCCCTCGTCGAGGAGCGAGGAGCCGGAGGTCTGCAGGCCGGTGAGGTCGGCGACCATCGTCTGGAAGTTGAGCAGTGCCTCGAGGCGGCCCTGGCTGATCTCGGGCTGGTAGGGCGTGTACGCCGTGTACCAGGCCGGGTTCTCCAGGACATTGCGCTGGATGACCGACGGGGTGATGGTCCCGTAGTAGCCCAAGCCGATCATCGACGTCAGCACGGTGTTGCGGGAGGCGAGGGCGCGCAGCTCCTCGATGGTGGCGAGCTCGCTCGGCGAGGCCGGGATCTGCAGCGCGTCGGTCTGCCGGATCGCGCCCGGGACGGCGGCGTCGCAGAGGGCCTCGAGGCTGGGCTGGCCGATCGCGGCCAGCATCTGCTCGACGTCGTCCTCGCGGGGACCGACGTGACGACCGACGAACTCGGACAGGGGGGACGAGGCGCTCATGAGGCTCCCTTGGGCGTGGGTGGACACAAAGCCAGCCTCCCCTTCTGTCACGCGGGAGCGCTCCAGAGGTGCCTGATCCACGAGGTCCTGGCGCCTGAGAGGTTCCGGGGAGTTTGCCCCTTCGGCGCCTCGCGCGGTGCGCGAGGACTCTCCCCCATGGGGTGAGCAGCGGCCACAGGTTATCAGCGCCGGGCGACCCGGCAGGGACTCAGGCCAGCTTGGCGCGGCGTCGGGCCGACAGCTCGTCGCCCGGCAGCTCGGTGGGCGAACCGCCCTCGGTGTCGCCTCCGAGGCGCTCGCTCGGGATCTCGAGCAGAGAACCCTCGACCTCGCGCCAGACCCGGCCCACGGCGATGCCGAAGACGCCCTGACCGCCCTGGACGAGGTCGATGACCTCGTCGGCGGAGGTGCACTCGTAGACGCTGGCTCCGTCGCTCATCAGGGTGATCTGGGCCAGGTCCTCGACACCGCGCTCCCGCAGGTGGGCGATGGCCACGCGGATCTGCTGCAGGGAGACTCCGGTGTCGAGCAGGCGCTTGACGACCTTGAGGACGAGGATGTCGCGGAAGCCGTAGAGCCGCTGGCTGCCGGAGCCGGCAGCACCCCGGAGCGAGGGCTCGACGAGACCGGTGCGGGCCCAGTAGTCGAGCTGGCGGTAGGTGATGCCGGCGGCGCTGCACGCGGCCGGGCCCCGGTACCCGATGTCCTCGGACAGCTCGGGCAGGTCGTCGTCGAAGAGCACGCCCTGGGCGCGGCCGGTCACCGGGCCCTCGTCGTTGGTGGCGTCCACTGCGCCCTCCTGCTTCGCTGTCGCCCCATCCCGAGCGGATGGGAATGACACCGGTGTGCTCCGGTGATGTCTTCGACGCTACGGCGGTCCGGGGGGGTCGTCAAACACCCCGTGCGGGGTGGCCCGACGCGTGTCGGTAACGATCAGGTCGCGGAGGGGCCCTCGTCGGGCGCCTCGAAGTCCTCCGGGGAGACCTCGTCGAGGAACTCCTTGAACTTGGCGACCTCGTCCTCCTCCTCGTCCGAGGACTCGATCCCGACCTCGTCGAGCACCTCGTCCGTGGCGAGGATCTCGGCGTCGGTGCGCAGGGCCAGGGCGATGCCGTCGGAGGTGCGCGCTGAGATCTCGGTGCTGTCGTCGAGGACGAGCGTGGCGTGGAAGACGCCCTCGAGCACGGCGTCGATCCGCACGGTCGTCAGGGTGCGGCCGAGTGCCTCGAGCACGTCGACGAGGAGGTCGTGGGTCAGCGGCCGGGGCGGCTGGACCCCCTCCTGCGCGTAGGCGATCGCGGTGGCCTCGGCGGCACCGATCCAGATCGGCACGTGCCGGCCACCATCACGCTCCCGCAGGAGCACGATCGGCTGGGAGGTGGGCATCTCCACCCGGACCCCGAGGACGTCGAGCGGCTTCACCCTCCTACCGTATCCCGCCGGTCGGGCCCCGGTCAGGAGGTGGCGCCCAGAGCCCGCCGGAGCAGGGCCTCGTGCAGCCCCAGGCAGTCCTCGAGGACCCGCCGCTGCACGGCGTCGTCGTCGAGCCCCTCCGCGGCCTCGGCCCGCCCGCGCAGCGACCGCTGCCCGAGGACGTGCTCGGCCAGCCCGACCTCGCGCTCGGCGGCGCTCTTGAAGGGCCGCAGGTGGCGCACGTCGATCCCCGCGTCGACCAGTGAGCCGCACGCCCTCGCCACCTCGAGGTCGTCGGCGTCGAAGTGCTCGCGGGCCTTGGGCAGCAGCCCGTACGACACGAGCTCGCGGAAGGTCGTGGTGTCGATGTCCGCGGCCTGCTGCAGCTCGATCGCGGTGAGACGAAGGGGGGTCCGCCCCCGCGCCGCCAGTCGCCCCTCCTCCGCCTCGGGTCGCGTGGGGGCGACCGCTGCACCGTCGCCGTCGACCACGAGGCCCCGGTCGAGCGCGTCCAACCGCTCACGGATGACCTTGAGCGGCCAGAAGCGGTCGCGCTGGGCCGCGAGGACGAACCGCAGCCGCTCCACGTCAGAGGGCGCGTACCGGCGGTACCCGGATGCGGTGCGGGCGGGGGTGATCAGACCCTCGCTCTCGAGGAATCTCACCTTGCTGATCGTCACCTCGGGGAACTCGCCCTCGAGCCGGGCGATGAGGGCTCCGATCCCGATGCGGTCGTCAGGCACGGCGACTCGCGCGGCCCGTCAGGCCGCGGAGCTGGCGTAGTACACGAGGCGGAACTTGCCGATCTGCACCTCGTCGCCGGTCCGCAGCGCCGTCTGGTCGATGCGCTCCTTGTTGACGTAGGTGCCGTTGAGCGAGCCCACGTCGCGCACCCCGAAGCCGTGCTCCTCCCGGGAGAAGACGGCGTGCTTGCGCGAGACGGTGACGTCGTCGAGGAAGATGTCGCTCTCCGGGCCGCGGCCGGTCGTGACCTCGGCGTCGTCGAGCAGGAAGCGGGCGCCGGTGTTGGGTCCACGGAGCACGATGAGCAGCGCGGTGCCCGGGTGCAGGGCATCGACGGTCGCCTGCTCGTCCCGCGTCAGGTGGTAGTCGGATTCCGAGATGTCCCCGGGGACATTGGCCCCGATCCCCGTGAACTGCTGGGTGGCGGGGTCCTGCCGCCCGGGGCGCTCCTGGTCGTCGCCGTTCATCCGACGCTCCCTCCTGTCGTGTCCGTGTCAAGCCTACGTGACCGGCCCCACATCGGGCCGGTCACGGTCTGTCCTTGGGCGGTGCGTCAGCCGATCTCCGACTGGTACGCCGCGGCGTCCAGCAGCCCGGAGAGGTCGGTGCCCTCGGCGAGCTCGAGCTCGTACATCCAGCCCTCACCATAGGGGTCGGAGTTCACCAGCTCCGGCGTGGCGTCGAGGGCCTCGTTGACCGCCGTGACGTTGCCGGCGAGGGGCGCGTACAGGTCGCTGACCGACTTGGTCGACTCGACCTCCCCGCACGAGTCGCCGGAGTCGATCGTGTCACCGACGGTCGGGAGGCTGACGTAGACGACATCGCCGAGGGCCTCCTGGGCGTAGTGGGTGATGCCCACGCGCACCGAGCCGCCGTCCATCTCACGCACCCACTCGTGGTCGGTGGTGTACCTCAGGTCCTCGGGGTAGGTCGCGTCGCTCATCTCTCTCCTCATCGAGCCCGGATCACTTCGAGCCGTCTGTCGGCTCCGGGACGGGCTGAGCGTAACGAGGGGGTGAATCGGTGTGCAACGCGTCCACGTTGATCGACGCGTACTCCTTGATCGTCACCTCGCCCCCCTTGCTGCGCACGGACTCCGACACGCCGCCCGGGATCTCCATCGCGGAGCTCATCGTCTGGGGGTCGCCGATGACGATGAACTCGTACGGCTGCTCCAGCTGCTGGCCGTCCGCCTCGACTCCGCGCTCGCCGTCGCGGAACCAGGTGCTCGCGACGACGCGCACGTCGCCGACCTGCATCGCCTCGGCGCCGGCGTCACGCAGCTCCTGCACCGCATCGAGCAGCGCGGCCGCGTCGACCTGGCCGTCGGCGTCGTCGATCGTCAGCCGGATGCCCGGGCCGGTGGCCCGCTGGGTACCGGCGAGGATACCGAGCGTGTCCGCCCGTTCCTGCGCGGCGGCGATCGCCTCGGGCGAGTTGTCCTCGCTGTTGGCCAGGCCGTCGCGGGTGGTCTCCAGCTCCGCGATCTCGTCGTCGAGGCGGGTGCCGTTCTGCGTCACGTCGTCGAGGATGCGCACGAGCTCGTCCTGGCGCAGGTCCTCCAGCCCCTGGGACTGCGTCTGGCGCACCTGGGTCGCGATGGCGAAGCCGAGGAGGCAGGCGAGCAGCAGGGCGAACCCGTTCGCGCGGGTCGCCCGGGGCCGCGCCATGAGGTACACACGCCGCCAGGCGCTCGTCTCCTCCGGGCTCTCCCGCGGCTCCGGACCGCCGCCCTGCGCGCTCATGCCTTGAAGAGGTGGCGGCGGATCGAGGCCACGTTGGAGAAGATCCGCACGCCGAGGACGACGACGACACCGGTCGACAGCTGCGAGCCGACGCCGAGCTGGTCACCGAGGAAGACGATGAAGGCCGCGACGACGACGTTCGACAGGAAGCTGACGACGAAGACCTTGTCGTCGAAGATCCCGTCGAGCGTCGCGCGCACGGCGCCGAAGACGGCGTCGAGGGCGGCGATGACCGCGATCGGCAGGTAGGGCTGCAACCAGATCGGGACGTCCGGTTGCAGCACGAGGCCGAGGATGACCCCGACGACGAGCCCCAGGGCGGGGATCATGAGTTCTCCTTGTCCAACGGGGTGACCCGCGGCAGGGCGGCCCCCGGGGGGACGACCTGCGCCTCTCGGGTGCTGACGTTGACGGCGCTGGGGAGCGTCAGCTCGTCCTGCGTCGTCAGCGAGGTCTCGATGCCGTAGTTGCTCCGCAGCCCCGTGAGGTAGGACCCGGCGGTCCCCTCGGCGAAGCGGGTCTGCATGGCGGCCGGGTCGCCGATCGCCTCGATCGTGTACGGCCGGGTGAGCGGGCGGAAGTTGACGAGGATCGCCTCGCCGGCGAAGCGGATGGCGGTGCGCGAGGTGAGTCGCTGGCCGTTGATGCTGATCGCCTCGGCGCCGGCGTCCCACAGGCCGTTGGCGAGGATCTGCATGTCCTTGGACTGCACACGCCCCTCCGAGGAGGCGCCCGTGCGGGGATCGCCGTCGGCGGACGTGCGCGTGCCGGCGGCGTCGTCGAGCGTGATCCGCAGACCGGGCCCGGTGACGGCCGCGAGGCCGCTGCTGACGCGAAGGGAGTCCAGCTCCGCCGCTCGTGTACCCACCAGCTCCGGGTCGAGCCGCGCGGTGACGGCGTCGATCTCGCGCTGCAGGGAGCGCACCTGCGTGTCGCGCTCGTCGACGGTCTGCTGGCGCGCCTCGATCTGCGTGATGAGGTCCCGGCGGGCCTCGTTGCGTGCGCCGTCGCGGCCGCGCAGCTCGGCGGTGCTCACGCCGATGACGAGGCCGATGATGAGCAGCCAGACGATGAGGAGCGGGCGCCGGGTGCCGCTGGAGGCGGGCTGGCCGGCGGCCAGGCGCTTCTCCGCGGCCGCGGCATAACCGGGGTCGAGCGGTCGCTCGAGCATCGAGGTGAGCAGGGTCATCGACGCGTCGGGCCGTCGTCGCGGGTGCGCCACGCCCTTGGCGTCGGCGTAGTCCGCCTCGTCCTCGCCGAGGTCCTCCTCGCGCAGGCTCGCCGGCCGGTCGCGCCGGGGGTGCTCGTCGTCGTCGGGACGCACGGGCCTGCTCCTTCCTGCCGAGGGGGTGGATCTCCAGCGTAGGCGCTGGGCGTCCTGCCAGAGTGGAGGCATGCAACGACGTGTCCTCACCCTGGACGAAGCCGCCCTGCGGCGGCGCACGAGCATCAAGTGGCGGCTCCACGACCCCGACGTGCTGCCGCTGTGGATCGCCGAGATGGACGTCGTGCCGGCACCCGCCGTGGTCGACGAGCTGCACCGGATCGCCCGTGACGGGGACCTCGGGTACCCGGTGACGCAGCCGTACGTCGAGGCCGTGGTGGCCCTGTACGCCGAGTGGGGTGCGCAGGTCGAGCCATCCCGCGCCCGCCCCGTGGCCGACGTCATGTCGGGGGTCCGCGCCGGGCTCGCCGTGCTCACCGGGCCGGACGACCCGGTGTACATCACCGTGCCCGTCTACCCTCCCTTCCACGCGGCCGCGCACGAGGTCGGCCGCCGGCTCGTGCCGGTCCCGCTCGGACCCGCCGGGCGCCTCGACGCAGCCGCTCTCGAGGCCGCGTTCGTCGAGGGCGGCCGCGGCGCGCTGCTGCTGTCCAACCCCCACAACCCGACCGGTACGGTCCCGACGCGCGAGGAGCTCGCCGACGTCGCGAGGGCTGCCGCCCGCCACGGCGTGCGGATCGTCAGCGACGAGATCCACGCCCCGCTCGTGCTGCCCGGCGCGGACTTCACCCCTCTGCTCTCCCTGCCGGAGGGCCAGTCCGGGCTCGCGGTCTTCTCCCCCGCGAAGGGATGGAACCTCGCCGGGGCGAAGTCGGCGGTCCTCATGGGCGGGTCGGAGGCAGCGGCGGCGATGCGCGCGCTGCCGCCGGGTCTGGAGTACACGACGAGCCACCTGGGCGTGCGCCTCCACACCGCGGCCCTGGTCGGTGCTCGGGACTGGCTGGCGGACCTCGTGCTCGACCTCGACGCCAACCGCACGCTGCTCGCGGGGCTGCTGGCCGAGCACCTGCCGAGGGTGCGCTGGCAGGCCGTGGAGGCGACCTACCTCGCGTGGCTGGACCTGCGCGAGCTCGGTCTGGGCGACGACCCGGCCCATCACCTGCGTGAGGTCGCGCGGGTCGCCCTCTCCCCCGGACCCCCCTTCGGGGCGGGTGCGGGGTACGCACGGTTGAACTTCGCCACGTCGCCGCAGATCCTCACCGAGGCGGTGACCAGGATCGCCCGGTCCGTCTAGTGGGATGTCTCACTTTGGGATGAATCCCCTTGCGCCACAACGGAATCCGCCACCCGGCGTGGACGGCGATTTGATCTCCACGCTGGTCACGTTAGGTTGAAACAGGTGATCGCCGACCCAGAGATGCCCGACCAGAGCCAGCAGTCCCCGTTCACGCTCCGTCACCCCGACGTCGCCGACGGCGGCGACATGTGGCGCGTGGCCAGGGACTCGCAGACCCTCGACCTCAACTCCTCGTACGCCTACCTGCTGTGGGCGCGTGACTTCGCCGCGACGAGCGTCGTCGCCGAGCGCGAGGGTCGGGTCGTGGGGTTCGTCAGCGGGTACCTGCGGCCGCAGGCACCCGAGACCCTCATGGTCTGGCAGGTGGCCGTCGACGCCGACCAGCGTGGGCACGGCCTCGCCGCTCGCATGCTCGACCACCTGGCGCGGTCCGTGACCGGCGTGACGATGCTCGAGACGACGATCACCGAGGACAACGCCGCCTCCCGGGCGCTGTTCGCGCGGTTCGCCCGCACGCAGGACGCCCACCACGAGGAGCTGGCGCTCTTCGAGCAGTTCCCCGACGAGGGGCACGAGCCGGAGGTGCTGCACCGCATCGGACCGTTCTGACCCGGCCGCCACGAGAGACCACCCCTGTAGATCCCTCCACGGAAGGACCCCCCATGAGCAACCCCGCCACCGACATCTTCACCGAGCGCGAGTCCGAGGTGCGCAGCTACTGCCGCAACTGGCCCGTCGTCTTCGACACCGCGAAGGGCGTGTACCAGACGACCGAGGACGGCGAGCGCTACACCGACTTCTTCTCCGGCGCCGGTGCGCTCAACTACGGGCACAACAACGACGTGCTCAAGGAGGCGCTCGTCGAGTACATCTCGCGCGACGGCGTCACCCACTCGATGGACATGCACACCAAGGCCAAGCGCGAGTTCCTCGAGACCTTCACCGAGCTGATCCTCCAGCCGCGCGGCATGACGCACAAGATCCAGTTCCCCGGCCCGACCGGGACCAACGCAGTCGAGACCGCGCTCAAGACCGCGCGCAAGGTGACCGGCCGTGAGGAGATCGTCTCCTTCACCAACGCCTTCCACGGCATGACCCTCGGCTCGCTCGCCGTCACCGGCAACGCCTTCAAGCGGGCCGGGGCAGGGACGCCGCTCTACCACGCCACGTCCGCCCCGTACGACGACTACATCGTCGGCGAGACCTCGGACTTCGCCTGGCTCAAGCGCATCTGGGCCGACAGCGGCTCCGGCCACAACCTGCCTGCCGCGGTCATCGTCGAGACCGTCCAGGGCGAGGGCGGCCTCAACGCCGCGCGCGGCGAGTGGCTGAAGGAGCTGCAGGAGCTGTGCCGCGAGCACGGCGTGCTCCTCATCGTCGACGACGTCCAGGCCGGCTGCGGCCGCACCGGGACCTTCTTCTCCTTCGAGCCCTTCGGCCTCGACCCCGACATCATCACGATCAGCAAGTCGATCTCCGGCTACGGCCTGCCGATGGCGCTGACCCTGATGAAGCCCGAGGTGGACGACTGGGAGCCGGGCGAGCACAACGGCACCTTCCGCGGCCACAACCCGGCCTTCGTCACCGCGACCACGGCGCTGCGGACCTACTGGTCCGACGACGCCCTGCAGCAGGACGTCGCGGCCCGGGCCGCCCAGCTCCACGAGCGCCTCGAGCTCTTCGCCGGTCTCGCCGAGGGCAGCGAGGTCCGCGGCCGCGGCCTCCTCGCCGGCGTCGCCTTCGCGGACAAGGAGGCGGCCGAGAAGATCGCGAAGGCGGCCTTCGCCAGGAAGCTGCTCGTCGAGACCTCCGGCCCGTCCAGCGAGGTCGTGAAGATCATGCCGCCCCTCACCATCACCGAGGAGGAGCTGGCGGCCGGTCTCGACCAGCTCGAGGACGCGGTCCGCGAGGTGCTCGGCGCACCCGCACGCGCCGGCGCCTGATCCCCCTTCGCTCCACCGCACCCGACACGACAAGGAGACCCACATGAAGGTCCTGAACGTCAACGACCTGGACGGCACCGAGTACGACGTCCAGCACGGCAACTGGCAGAGCCGCCGGATGGTCCTCGCCAAGGACAAGGTCGGCTTCAGCTTCCACATCACCATCCTCAAGGCCGGGACGTCCTCGGAGTTCTGGTACGCCAACCACGTCGAGGCGGTCTACGTCTACCAGGGCAAGGGCACGCTCCTCGACCGCGACACCGGCGAGGAGTTCGTCCTCGAGCCGGGCGTCATGTACATGCTCGACGACGCGGACAAGCACACCGTGACCGTCGAGGAGGACATCCACTGCGCGTGCGTGTTCAACCCGCCGGTCACCGGCCGTGAGGTGCACGACGAGAACGGCGTGTACCCGGTCCTCACCGAGGACTGAGCACCACGCACGACGAAGGGGGGCGAACCGGCTGGTCCGCCCCCCTTCGTCGTGCGTGGGCGGGTACGCGACGTCAGTGGTTGCGCAACGCGTCGATCAGCTCGGCCTTGTCCATCGACGACCGCCCCTCGATCTCCAGCTCCTTGGCGCGCTCCCGCAGCTCGTCGACGGTCCAGTCGTCGTACGAGCCGGACTCACCACCCCGCCGGCCGACCTCGGAGCGGGAGGTGTTGGCAGCGGCGTTGGCGATGCGCGCCGCCTTCTCCTTGCTGGCGCCGTCGTCGCGCAGCTCCTCGTAGAGCTCGGCGTCCTTGACGCTCGGTCCCGGCTTGCGCTCAGGCATGACGTGCTCCTCTCGTCGTCAGGTGGCTGGGCCCTACCCCCGCCCATCGGCTGCATGCACCGGCCGAGAGACATGTTCCTCCCCCCACGGGGTAGATGGGCCCTCATGGACACCCCGACCCCGGAGCCGCAACGCGACCGCGCACCGTGGCGTGCGCCCGTGCAGCGCACGGCCGTGCTCGCCATCGACCTGCAGGAGGCCTTCTTCGAGGACCCGTCCCTCGCCGCGCGCCGGGAGACGCTCGTCGCCCGGTGCCGCCAGGTCCTTCGGTGGGCCGAGCGCGAGCAGCTGCCGGTGGTCACGGTGCGCACCGTCCACCAGCGCGACCGGTCGACGTGGACGATCACCATGCTCGAGGACGACCAGGGGTACCTCTTCGAGGGCGACGACCACACGGCGTGTCTCGGTGAGCTCGACCTCTCGGCGGCCACGCAGGTCGTCAAGACCCGCGACGACGCCTTCGTCGGCACCGACCTCGAGGAGACCCTGCGCGGGCTCGGTGTCGAGGCGCTCGTCGTCATCGGCGTCTCGACGCACTCGTGCGTGCTGCTCACCGCGGCCCACGCCTTCGCGGTCGACCTCGAGGTCGTGCTCGTGCGTGACGCCATCGCCTCGCACCGCCCTGAGCTGCACGAGCTGACCCTGGACGCCCTGCGCGACGAGTACCGCTTCCCGGTGCTGTCCGCGGACGCCCTGTGCCGGGTCACGAGCCTGGTTGCCGAAGAGGCCCGGTGAGCGGTCAGGGGGTGGCGCCCAGGACGTCGAGCACGGCGGTGTTGAAGGCCGGCAGGTCGTCGGGCTTGCGACTCGTCACGAGCATCCCGTCCGTGACGACCTCCTGGTCCACCCACGTGCCCCCGGCATTGCGCACGTCCGTCTGCAGGCTCGGCCACGAGGTCACCGTGCGGTCGCGCACGACGTCCGCCTCCACGAGCAACCAGATGGCGTGGCAGATCGCCGCAACGGGGCGGCCGCCCTGCACGAAGTCGCGTACCAGGCCGACCGCTCCGGCATCCAGGCGCAGCGCATCCGGGTTGGCCACCCCGCCGGGGAGGACGAGCCCCGCGAAGTCCGTGGCGGAGGCATCGGCGACGGTGCGGTCCACCGGGAAGCTGTCGGCCTTGTCGAGGTGCTCGAAGGCCTGGACCTCGCCCTGCTCCGGGGCGACGAGCACGGGCTCCCAGCCCGCCTCCTCCAGTGCCTTCCACGGGCTGGTCAGCTCGACCTGCTCGATGCCCTCCATGGCCACGAGCACCGCGATGCGGCGAGTGGTCCGGTCGTCGTTGGACGCCATGGTCTGCTCCTGTCGTCGGGGTGACTGTCCCCGCCGCCCTACCCGCGTGCACGCCCCCCATGCACCGTCCGCAGCGGGCAGGATGGCCGGATGAGCGAGCACGACGAGCCCACCGACAGGGACGAGACGGCGTCCGAGCGAGCCGACCGCAACTGGAACGACCTGCTGCAGGAGTTCCGCGTCCTGCAGACCGGGGTCCAGGTGCTCGGAGGCTTCCTGCTCACGCTGCCCTTCCAGTCGGCCTTCGCCGACCTCGACTCCTTCCAGCGCAACCTCTACCTCGGGCTCGTCCTGCTCGCGACCGTCACCACGACGCTCCTCGTCGCCCCGATCGCCGTCCACCGCCGCGTCTTCCGGTGGCAGCGCAAGGATCGGCTCGTCGCGGCCGGGCACACGATCGCCAGGCTCGTCCTGGCGCTCGTCTCGCTCCTCGTCACCGGCATCGCGACCTTCGTCTTCGACGTGGTGGTCGGGCGCGAGGCAGCCCTCGTCGTCGGCGGCGCCATGGTGCTGCTCGTCCTGGGGTCCCTGGTGCTCCTCCCCCTCGTCGTCGGTGGTCGACCGCCCCGATCCGAGCAATGAGACAAGAGTCCCAAAACGCGGGCACGCGCGTTTCGGATGGCGAGTGCCTGTGGATCTACGTAACGTCGCCTGACGTGCAAAGCCGCGCCCGGACGCGGCAGACGATCAACCCCAAGGAGATCCATGAGCACGCACACCACTGCGGGCGGGCCCGCAGCAGGCGCTGACGGCCCGGCCTTCGAGGACCTGCCGCCACGCCGGACGATCAAGCAGGCCGTCGCCGCGTCGGCCATGGGCAACGCGACCGAGTGGTACGACTACGGCGCGTACGCGGTCGTCGCGACGTACATCGGCAGCAACTTCTTCCCCGGTGAGCACGCGACGCTGCTGACCCTCGCGACCCTGGCGGTGTCCTTCGTCGCCCGACCCTTCGGCGGCTTCTTCTGGGGCCCGCTCGGTGACCGGCTCGGGCGCAAGGGCGTCCTCGCGCTCACGATCATCCTGATGTCGGCGGCGACTTTCTGCATCGGCTTGCTGCCGACGTACGAGTCCATCGGCCTCTGGGCGCCCGCGCTCCTGGTCGTCCTGCGCCTCGTCCAGGGCTTCTCCACCGGCGGTGAGTACGGCGGCGCCGCGACCTTCATGGCGGAGTACGCCCCCGACAAGCGTCGCGGCCTCTACGGCAGCTTCCTCGAGTTCGGCACCCTGGGCGGCTTCGCCCTCGGTACGGCCGTCGTGCTCGTCCTGCAGGTCCTCCTCGGCGAGGCCGCCATGGAGGACTGGGGCTGGCGCATCCCGTTCTTCGTCGCCGGCCCGCTCGGCGCCATCGGCCTCTACCTGCGCTCCCAGCTCGACGAGACGCCGGTCTTCGCCGACCTCGAGGAGTCGGGCCAGAGCGAGCAGTCCGCCGCGCACGGACTGCGTGACCTCATGGTCGAGTACTGGAAGCCCATGCTCACGATGGCCGGGCTGGTCGTCCCGCTCAACGTCGTGAACTACACCCTGCTGACGTACATGCCGACCTACCTCGAGACGAAGATCGGCCTGGATGCCAACAAGTCGCTCATCGTCATCCTCGTCGGCGAGCTGTTCATGATGGCCCTGCTGCCCTTCTGCGGGCACTACTCCGACATCATCGGACGCCGCAGGATGTGGTGGTTCTCGATGATCGGGCTCTTCGTCTTCGCGGTCCCGATGTACTGGCTCATGGGCCGCAGCTTCGTCGGCGCGCTGATCGGCTTCGCCGTGCTCGGCCTGCTCTACATCCCGCAGCTGTCGACGATCTCGGCGACCTTCCCGGCGATGTTCCCGGCCCACGTACGGTTTGCCGGGTTCGCGGTGACGTACAACGTCTTCACGGCGGCCTTCGGTGGCACGGCGGCACCGGTCAACGAGGCGGTGGTCGGCCGGACCGGCTTCCTCGAGTTCCCGGCCGTCTACATGATGATCGCCTGCGTCATCGGCATGGTCGCCCTCCTCTTCCTCAAGGAGACCGCGGGGGCGTCGCTGCACGGAACCCACGTCCCGCAGTCCGAGCCCGAGGACTACGGCTCGGACGCGATCGCCGACGAGGCCGCGGCGATGGACGCGGCCGGCCGCTGATCCGCGGGCGCGGACGAAGGGGGGCGAGCGCGGACACCGTGCTCACCCCCCTTCGCCATGTCCCTACACTCGTCGGGTGACCGGTCCCACGACGCGCACCGCTGCGCACCCCCGCCTGCTGGCGGAGGCCGCACGCATGCGCGTGCACATGCGCACCGTGCGCCACCCGGGGACCAACGGCTGGATCAGCACCTGGGGCACCAATGCCCACGGGGAGATCGCCGGCTGCCCGCCCCCCACCGGCTGAGGCCCCGCCGACGGCGGCGCCTCCCGGGCAGCCCCTCCCCTCCCCAGACAAGGTCGTCACGCATGTCCCAGTCCTCCCAGACCCCCAGCCGGCTGGCTCCCCACGAGATCTGGCGCGGTGTCCACGCGACGGCGCAGAGCGATGCCGTCGGCGGTGCACTCCTGCTGGGCGCCACCGTCGTGGCGCTCGTGCTCGCCAACTCCGGTCTCGCGGACCTCTACACCTCCGTCCGCGACTTCACCCTCGGCCCGCACGCGCTCCACCTCGACCTCACCGTCGGCGAGTGGGCCGCCGACGGCCTCCTCGCGATCTTCTTCTTCGTCGTCGGCCTGGAGCTCAAGGAGGAGTTCGTCGCCGGCAAGCTGCGCAACCCGCGCCAGGCAGCGCTGCCCATCGCCGCCGCATTCGGCGGCGTCGCCGTCCCCGCGCTGATCTTCACGGCGATCGCGCTCGCCTCGGACTCCGAGGGCGCGCTGCGCGGCTGGGCCATCCCGACGGCCACCGACATCGCCTTCGCCGTCGCCGTGCTCGCCGTCGTCGGCCGCTTCCTGCCACCTGCACTGCGGGTCTTCCTGCTGACGCTGGCGATCGTCGACGACTTCATCGCCATCACGATCATCGCGATCGTCTACACCGAGGGCCTGCAGCTGCAGTGGCTGCTGCTCGCGCTCGTCCCGCTCGCGCTCTTCGCCGTCCTCGTCCAGCGGGGCGTCATCAGCTGGTGGCTGCTCGTCCCCCTCGGCGTGCTCACCTGGGCGCTCGTCCATGCCTCCGGGATCCACGCGACGGTGGCAGGGGTCCTCCTGGGGTTCACCGTGCCGGTCGTCGCCAGCGAGCGGGCGCGCGTCCTGGCGTCGACCGACGAGGACGGGACACCGGTCTACGACGGGATCGCCGCACACCTGGCGGACCAGTGGGGCGTCTTCACCACGCTCATCGCCGTGCCGGTCTTCGCCTTCTTCTCCGCCGGCGTGACGGTCGGGGGCCTCGACGGGTTCCGCGCCGCCCTGCAGGACCCGATCACCCTCGGGATCATCGCCGGCCTGTTCATCGGCAAGCCGATCGGCATCACGACGACGACCTACGTCCTCAGCCGGCTGCCGGCCTTCCAGCTCGACGAGTCGCTCCGCTGGCCGGACATCATCGGCATGGGCTTCGTCGCCGGTGTGGGGTTCACCGTCTCGCTCCTCGTGGGTGAGCTCTCCTACGGCGCCGCCAGCGTCGCCGACGAGCACGTCAAGATCGGCGTCCTCCTCGGCTCGCTCGTCTCCGCGCTCGTCGGGGGGGCGCTGCTGGCCATGCGCAGCCGACGGGCCCAGCGGGCGGGTGCGACCGCCGCCTGACCCGGTGTCAGAAGACGGGCTTGCCGCCCGTCACGCCGAGCACCGTGCCCGAGACGTAGCTCGCCTCGCGAGGTGAGGCGAGGAAGACGAACGCCCCCGCGCACTCCCCCGGCTGGCCGGCCCTGCCGAGGGGAGTGTCGGCGCCGAAGGCCTCGATCTTGTCCTCGTGCTGGGTGGCCGGCTGCAGGGGCGTCCAGACCGGGCCGGGTGCCACGGCGTTGACCCGCACCCCGCGCGGGCCGAGCTCGGCGGCGAGGTTCACCGTGAAGTTGTTGATGGCGGCCTTCGTCGACGCGTAGTCCAGCAGCGAGGTCGAGGGTTGGTAGGCCTGGATCGAGCTGACGTTGATGATGCTGGAGCCGCTGCCGAGGTGCGGCAGGGCCGCGCGGGTCAGCCAGAAGAGCGCGTGCAGGTTGGTGCGCAGGACCCGCTCGATGCGTTCGTCGCTCATGTCCTCCAGGCCCTCGTCACGGGCCATCTGCACGCCGGCGTTGTTGACGAGGACGTCGAGACCGCCAAGACCCTGGACGGCCGCGTCGAGGACGTCGGTGCACGTGGTGCGTTCGCTCAGGTCGCCCGGGCACAGCACGGCCGTGCGACCGGCGTCGCGGACCCAGCCGGCCGTCGTCTCCGCGTCCTGCTGCTCCTCGGGCAGGTACCCGATGGCCACGTCGGCGCCCTCGCGGGCGAAGGCGATGGCGACGGCCCGACCGATGCCGGAGTCACCGCCGGTGATCAGGGCACGCAGGCCCTCGAGGCGACCGGACCCCACCCACGTGTCCTCGCCGTGGTCGGGTACCGGGTCCATGCGCTCGGTCGAGCCCGGGAGGGACTGCTGCTGCGCCGGGAATCCGCCGTCGGGGCCGGTGGCCATCCGGGCGGCGCGGACGCTCAGATCGGACTCGCTCATGGCACGCTCCTGCTGTCGGGGGTGGTCGGAGCGGGACTACCCCCGAGGCAGGTGGTCAAACGACAGGTGCGCTCATCGCGTCGAGCAGCTGGGCCTCGGCTCGATCGAGGTAGGCGAGCAGTGCGTCCTCGGCGCCCACGTGGTCGCCGGCGGCCAGGAGCGACACCAGCTCGGCGTTGCCGGCCAGGTACGGCTCGTGGAAGGTCCGCGGGTCGGCCATCATCGCGAAGACCAGGCGCATCTCCGCGAGGACCTGACGCATCGCCTCGTCGACCCGTCGGCTGCCGGCCAGGGCGGCCAGCCCCAGGTGGAAGTGCATGTTGGCCGAGCCGAGGGCCAGCCAGTCCTCGGCACCCGCGGCGGCCCTCCCTTCGTCCACCGC
Organism: Janibacter terrae; assembly: GCF_039636765.1. Lineage (NCBI taxonomy): Bacteria > Bacillati > Actinomycetota > Actinomycetes > Micrococcales > Intrasporangiaceae > Janibacter > Janibacter terrae. Next base: position 2,163,450 of record NZ_CP144167.1, on the reverse strand, counting down.
GGACCGCAGTCCCCGCAGGTCCGGCGACTCGATCGCGCACTGTCGCACCCCAGCGGTCTCGAGGATGCGCCGGAAGCGGTAGAGGTCGCGGACGTCGTCCGCGCCGAGGGCGCGCACGAAGACCCCGCGGTTGAACTCGTGGACGACGAGACGCTCGTGCCCGAGGAGGTGGAAGGCCTCGCGCAGGGTGTTGCGGGAGACGCCGAGCGCTGCGCCGATGCGCTCCTCCGACAGGCGCGTCCCCGGCCGCAGGTCGCCCTCGATGATGCGGGTGCGCAGCGCGTCCGCGACCTTCTCGCTCGCGCTCGTCCGCCCCATCGTCGCTCGGTCGCCCTCGAGCGCCGCGATCCAGTCCCGCCCCACGGCGACCACCCTTCGTGTCCAGTGGACCGACCCTATCGAATGGTGATTGCGGGATTGTTGAACAATCACTACCCTGGTCGCCAGGCGCACAATGGGGTATCCCGGGCAGGCGCGCTCTCCTCGGAACGACTGGCGGGTCATCGGCGGGACCGGGCTCGGCGCCACCGCGATGGTGGGTGCCAGCGGCAGCGTCGACCTCTGGACGTAGACCTCTCCACCAACCCCGACGACAGGAGCAGTGATGCAGATCGACCTCAATGCCGACCTCGGCGAGAGCTTCGGCAGATGGACCCTCGGTGATGACGACGCGATGCTCGAGGTGGTGACGAGCGCCAACGTCGCCTGCGGCTTCCACGCAGGAGACCCTTCGGTGCTGCGGCACAGCTGCGAGCAGGCCGCAGCCCGGGGTGTCGCGGTCGGGGCCCAGGTCGGGTACCGGGACCTCCCGGGGTTCGGTCGCCGTTTCGTCGACGTCGCGCCGGCCGAGCTCACGGACGACGTGATCTACCAGATCGGGGCGCTCGAGGGATTCGCCCGCGTCGCCGGGACGCGCGTGAAGTACGTCAAGCCGCACGGCGCCCTGTACAACGCGATCGTCCACCACGAGGCACAGGCGGCCGCGGTCGTCGAGGCCGTGCTCGCCTACGACCGGACGCTGCCGGTCATGGGTCTGCCCGGGTCGGTCTGGTTGCGTCTCGCGCAGGAGGCCGGCCTGACGACCGTGGGTGAGGCCTTCGCCGATCGTGCATACACGCCCGAGGGCACCCTCGTGTCCCGCCGTGAGCCCGGAGCCGTCCTCCACGACCCTGCCGAGATCGCCAGGCGCTGCGTGCGCATCGCGACGAAGGGCGAGGTCGTCGCCGTGGACGGGACGGTCGTCGCCGCGCCGGCCGGCTCGCTGTGCGTGCACGGGGACAGCCCGGGGGCCGTGGAGATCGCCCGACAGGTCCGGGCGGGCCTGGAGGCGGCCGGTGTGGAGCTCACCCCCTTCGTCGGGAAGGCGACGTGAGGATCATGCCCTGCGCGGACGCCGGCGTCCTCGTCGAGATGGCCGGCATGAACGAGGTGCTGGCCCTCTACGCCCGTCTCGACGAGGACCCGCCGGACGGCGTCGTCGACATGGTCCCGGCGGCGACGACCCTGCTCATCACGATCGACCGCTCGCGCACGGACGTCGAGCGGCTCTCGCGCGAGATCTCGACGATCACGGTGGGGGCCCACGAGCTGGTCATGACCGGGGAGGTCGAGATCCCCGTCAGGTACGACGGGGAGGACCTCGCCGAGGTGGCGCGGCTCACCGGCCTGGACGAGCGCGGCGTCATCGAGGCCCACACCGGGACCCCGTGGACGGTGGCCTTCTGCGGCTTCGCGCCCGGTTTCGGCTACATGGTCGGCGGGGACCCGCGGCTGCAGGTACCCCGGCGCGACAACCCCCGCACCAGGGTCCCGCCGGGCTCCGTCGCGCTCGCCGGCGAGTTCTCCAGCGTCTACCCCCGCGAGTCGCCCGGCGGCTGGCAGCTCATCGGCCGCACCTCCCTCAAGGTGTGGGACATCCACCGGGAACCGCCGGCGCTGCTCGTGCCCGGCACCGTCGTGCGGTACGTCGAGGTCCGGTCGTGAGCCGGCCGCGCGCCCTCGAGGTCGTGACGACGGGACCACAGACGACCGTGCAGGACCTCGGTCGTGAGGGACTGGCCAGCCTCGGGGTCGGTCGCTCCGGGGCCGCCGACAGGCTGTCCCTGCGTCTGGCCAACCGGCTCCTCGGCAACCCCGAGGGGACGGCCGCACTCGAGGTGACCTTCGGGGGCTTGGAGCTGCGGGCGCGCGGAGGGATGTGGGTGACCGTCACCGGCGCCACGACTCCCATGACCGTCGACGGGCGGCCGGTGGGCCACGCGGGCGTGACCTGGGTCCCGGACGGGTCCTCCCTTCGTCTGGCACCGGCGACGGCGGGCCTACGCAGCTATCTCGGCGTGCGCGGCGGCATCGCGGTCGGGCCGGTGCTCCGCTCGCGGTCCACCGACACGATGGCCGTGCTCGGCCCAGCCGTGCCCGCCCCCGGCGACCTGCTGCCGGTCGGCCCGGCACCGACCACGCCGCTCCTGGTGGACCTGGCCCCGGTGCGGTACCCGAGCACCGGCCTGGTCCGGCTCAGGGTGGCTCCGGGACCCCGGACCGACTGGTTCGTCGCCGGCGCCCTCGACGTGCTCACCGGCGGCACCTACGAGGTGACGGCCGAGAGCAACCGGGTGGGCATGAGGCTCGCCGGGCCGGTCCTCGAGCGCGCGCGCACCGAGGAGCTCAAGAGCGAGGGGATGGTGCCCGGCGCACTGCAGGTCCCCCCGACGGGGCAACCGACGCTCTTCCTCGCCGACCACCCGGTCACCGGGGGCTACCCCGTCATCGGCGTCGTCCTCAGTGAGGACATCGGTCTGGCCGCCCAGGCGCAGCCCGGCCAGCACCTGCGCTTCGTCCTCACCGGAGGCGGCCCCCGTGGCTGATCCCGACAACCGACGTCACCGAGCCCGGTGAGGTCTCGTGCCCGACGTGCGCGACGTCCGGCGCGAGGAGCACGTGGGCTGCCTCATCGGGCGCAGCTCCATCTTCGATGTGACGCGGTTGACCGTCCGCAAGGGCGAGATCCCCGTCTCCTGGGCCCGCGGGGCCACCCGCACGCGGCCGCCATGAGGCATCGTCCCCCCTTCGCGGTCGGCCATGCGCCCGAGGATGATGGCGGTCACCGACGCGCGGGACAGCGACTACCTGGTGCCGTGACGCGACGTCAGGTCCCGAACCAGAACCCGCGTCCGCCGAACCAGTCCCCGTACCTCGACTCGTCGGCGCCGCCCGGACGACGCGAGCCGAGGTAGGAGCCGACGACGGCCGCCCCGAGGTCGTCGAGCTCCGGGGCGACCACCCGGCCACCGGCGCGTCGCGCGAGGGTCTCGACGAACCGTGCCAGTCCAGGGTCCTCACCGAGGCGGAAGAAGGTCGTCTGGGCGCCGAGGCGCGCGGCGTTGTCGAGCTCGCGGACGGTGACGGCGATCGTCAGCGGGTGCGGCGGGTAGTCGAAGAAGGTCTCACCGCCCGGCTCGAGGTGCGCGGTCGGCTCACCGTCGGTGACGACGAGCAGGACCGGCTGCGCCGACGGGTGCTTGCGGAAGTGACGGTTGGCGAGCAGCAGCGCGTGGTGGAGATTGGTCCCCTTGTCCCAGAAGGCATCGAGCTCCGTGAGCTCCTCGACGTCCATGACCGAGGCGTACCGGCCGAAGCCGATGAGCTGCAGGCGGTCCCCGCGGAACCGGGTGCGGATGAGCGTGTGCAGCGCCAGGGCCGTGCGCTTCATCGGGACCCAGCGCCCGTCCATCGCCATGGAGAAGGAGGTGTCGACGAGCAGCGCGACGGCTGCCTGCGTGCGGGCCTCGGTCTCGGAGACCTCGATGTCGTCGGTGGTGATCGCCCGGGTGCCGCCGTCGGCAGCCCGGCGCAGGACCCCGTTGAGCACCGTGCGGGGGATGTCCCACGGCTCGGTGTCGCCGAACTCCCACGGACGGGTCGCCCCCGACCGCTCCCCTGCCGCGCCGGCCTGACGCAGGTCACGCTGCCCCTGGCGCCCGGACATGCGCTGGGCGATGTCATGCAGGAGGGACCTGCCGAGCTGGCGCATCGCCTTGGGGGTGAGGCGCAGCTGCCCCTGCGAGTCCCGGCGCACGGAGCCGCTCGTCCGCAGGGCCTGCTCGAGGTCGCGGAGGGCACGCGCGTCGACGGCCGCCTGCTCGCCGAGCTGCCGGGCGAGCTCGTCGAGGTCGATGTCGTCGAGCCGGGCACCGCCGTAGGACTGGGAGAGCTGCTCTCCCAGCGCGTCGAGCCGGGCGATGTCTTGGAGGAGACCCGTGCCGTCGCCGAGCCCGAGGCCCTCGTCGCCGGACAGCTGCTCGGCGCCACCCCAGTCCTCACCGGGTCGCAGGGCCCGGAGGTTGCCGTCGAGCCGGCTCAACGACTCCATGAGTGCCGGCGACCCGAAGGCCTGTGCCGAGAGCTGCATGAGTTCCTCGCGCTGCTCAGGCGTCATCGAGTTGAGCAGGCGCTGGCCTGCGGCGGCCCGCTGCGCCATGGCGTCGATGAGTTCCTCGACGTCCTGCGGCCCCTCCGGGAAGAAGTCCCCGTGCCGGTCCATGAACTGCGCGAAGTCCTCCGGGGTGTCCTCGCCGCGGGCGTGCTTCTCGAGCAGCTCGTTGAGGTCGCGCAGCATCGCGTCGATCGCTGCCCGGTCCTCGTCGGTGGCGCCCTCGAGCGCCTGCTTCATCCCGGCGAACCGCTGGTCGAGGACCTCGCGGCCGACCAGGTCCTTGATCCGCTCGTAGTCGGCTCGTGCCTGCGAGGACTGCCACGGGTAGTCCTGCAGCTCGCCCACTGCTGCGGCCGTCGAGGAGGGGAGGTTGTCCAGGCGCATCTGGGCGAAGTCGCGCTCGAGGTCGTCGAGGTGCGCGTCGCGGGCCAGCTGCTTGCGCTCCTCGAGGACCGCGCGGTCGAGCAGCTCGCGGACCTCGCGCAGGGTGCCGTCGAGGCCGTGCTGCTGGAGGAGCTCGCGCCGGCGCTCGTTGACCCGTCGCGCCAAGTCGTCCAGCCCCGTCCGGCCACTCCCGCCACGGCGCAGGAACTCCTGCAGGGCGCGCTCGGGCGAGGAGCCGCCCATGACCCGGTCGCCGATGGCGTCGAGGGCCTCGGCGATGTCGACGGGCGGGGCGAGCGGGTCGCCGCCGTCGTAGCGGCGGAATCGACTGCTACTGGCCATACACGGTCTCGCCCCCCGCCGTGTCCTTGCCGATCTTGCGGGCGAGGTACAGCCCCTCGAGGGCCAGCTCGAGGGCCGCTGCACGCTCCCCCTCGGAGTCGGCGCCCAGTCGCTCGAAGACCTCGTCGTAGAGATCGGACTCCCCGAGCGCGGGCAGCCCGTCGAGGAAGTCGTGGGCGGTCACCTGCTCACCGGTGGCGATCTCGGCCCCCTCCTCGACGGCGCGCACGAGCGGCCCGAAGTCGATCCCCCGCACGAGGTGTCGAACGGTGTCCGCGACCGCGGTCCGGAGCAGGTGGGTGAGGATCTCGTGCTCCCGCCCCTCCTCGCCGCTCTCGAACTCGATCTTGCCGCCGAGGACCTCGACCGCGGTCTCCAGGTCGACGACCCGGGCGACGGCCTCCCCTTCGTCCTGCCGGGCCGCCCGGTGCAGGGCGGACGCGGCGACGGTCTCCGCCCCGGCGATCGTGAACCGCGCGCTCACCCCGCTGCGCTGGTCGACGGCCGAGGACTCGCGCAGGTTGCGGGTGAACCGGGCGAGGACCTCGAGGAGGTGGTCGGGCACGTGCGCGACGAGGTGGGCCTCCTGCCGGGTCACCGCGATCTCCGACTCGAGCTCGCGCGGGTAGTGCGTGCGGATCTCGGCCCCGAAGCGGTCCTTGAGCGGCGTGATGATCCGCCCGCGGTTGGTGTAGTCCTCGGGGTTGGCGCTGGCCAGGACGAGCACGTCGAGAGGCAGACGCAGGACGTACCCGCGGACCTGGATGTCGCGCTCCTCCATGACGTTGAGCATCGCGACCTGGATGCGCTCGGCGAGGTCCGGCAGCTCGTTGATCGTCACGATGCCGCGGTGGCTGCGCGGGATGAGCCCGAAGTGGATCGTCTCGGGGTCTCCGAGGGCACGGCCCTCGGCGACCTTCATCGGGTCGACGTCACCGATGAGGTCGGCGACGGAGGTGTCGGGGGTGGCCAGCTTTTCGACATAGCGCTCGTCGCGGTGGCGCCACACGACGGGAAGGGAGTCGCCCAGCTCCTCCGCGCGCCGCCGGGAGGCGTGGGTGATCGGCTCGAAGGGGTGCTCCGCGAGCTCGGAGCCCTCGATGACCGGCGTCCACTCGTCGAGCAGCCCGGCGATCGTGCGCAGCAACCGGGTCTTGCCCTGGCCGCGCTCGCCGAGGAGGACGATGTCGTGCCCGGCCAGCAGGGCCCGCTCGACCTGCGGGATGACGGTGTCCGCGTACCCGTGCAGCCCGGGCCACGGGTCCTCGCCGGCGCGCAGGCGCGCGAGGAGGTTGTCGCGCAGCTCCACCCGCAGGGGCTTGGCGACGTGGCCGGCGGCACGCAGCCCACCGACGGTCGAGATGGTCGGGTCGGCAGTCGAGGTGCTCACCGCACCGAGGCTAGACCCCTCTGCTGACAGCGGATCTGCCCGCGGCAGAAAGGCGGGCCTCCTCCCCCTTCGCCGGCGCAGGGTGGAGGCATGGCTGACACACCGATCCCACGACTCTTCGACGACCGGACGCGGCGCGAGCTGTACGACCAGCGGGTGCTCGTCCTCGACGGCGTCCTCGACGACGACAACGGCACCCTCCTCGTCACCCAGCTCATGTCGCTGGCCGCCGCCGACGCCCTCGCGGACATCGCCCTGTGGATCCACTCCCCCGGAGGCTCCGTGCCCGCGATGCTCGCGATCCGCGACGTCCTGCGCCTCGTGCCCAACGACGTGAGCACGCTCGCGCTCGGGATCGCGTGCAGCGCAGGGCAGTTCCTGCTCTCCTCCGGGACGAGAGGGCGGCGCAACGCCCTGCCCCACTCGCGCGTCCTCATGCACCAGGGCTCGGCCGGGATCGGCGGGACGGCAGTCGACGTGGAGCTGCAGGCGGACGACCTGCGGCACACCCGCGACACCGTCCTGGGACTGATCGCGCAGGACACCGGGCAGCCGCTGGAGCGGGTCTTCGAGGACTCGCTCCGGGACCGGTGGTACAGCGCGCGGGAGGCGCTCGACTACGGCTTCGTCGACGCGGTCGTCGCGAGCTTCGACGAGGTCTCGCCGCAGGCGCGGGCCCGGACGGGGTTCGGCGGCGCCCTCGTGGGGAGCGCGCGATGAGCAGCTACCCGATCCCCAACGTCATCGCCCAGCACCCCCGGGGCGAGCGGATCATGGACGTCTACTCGCACCTGCTCACCGAGCGCATCATCTACCTCGGGACCGGCATCGACGCGGGCGTCGCCAACACGCTCATCGCCCAGCTGATCCACCTCGAGTCGGTGGAGCCCGAGCGTGACGTGCAGCTCTACATCAACTGCGAAGGGGGCGACCCCAGCGCCATGCTCGCCGTCCTGGACACGATGCGCTACATCCGACCGGACGTCGCCACGACCTGCGTCGGGCAGGCGGTGTCCGTCGGCGCGGTGCTCCTGGCAGCGGGCGCCCCGGGCAAGCGGGCGGCGCTCTCCCACGCGCGGGTGGTGCTCCACCAGCCGTCGGCGCAGGGACGGGGGCCGATCCCGGACCTCATCCTGCAGGCCGACGAGCTCGTGCGGGTGCGCGCGGACATCGAGGAGGTCCTCGCGTTCGCGACAGGTCGACCGGTCGCCGAGCTGCGCGCGGACACCGATCGTGACCGGGTCTTCACCGCCGTCGCTGCGCGTGACCACGGGCTCGTCGACGAGGTGATGGACGTCCGCTGAGTCAGGCGGCGAGGGTGAGGACGGACACCGTGGCGCTTGGGCGCTGCGGGGCCCGCACCGCCCCGGCGACGGCCAGGGTGAGGTCGACGAGCGTGACGTCGAGGGCACCACCCACTGCGGCGATCATCTCGCTGGAGGGCTCCTTGCGTCCGCGCTCGATCTCGGACAGGTACTGCAGGGAGATGCCGGCCCGGACCGCGGTCTCCCCCAGGGTGAGGTTGCGCTCGTGGCGCAGCCGTCGCAGCTCCTCCCCGAGGACCACGCGCCACAGGGGCTCGCGCGGACGTCGCCGGTCCAGCAGGGCGCGCTCGAAGGGGGTCGGCTCACGGTCTCGGGTCAGCGCTCGGTCGGCCATGTCCCAGCGTAGATCCGGCCGGGTCCCCCGGGCGGGGGTTCCGCCCAGGGCAGAACCACGGTGCATGGAACGGGACGACCGGGGTAGGCCGGTGACGACCGCTCGACGAAGGAAAGGACCCACCGATGACCCAGTACTCGGCCGAGGAGAGGGACGCCGCCCGCGAGGCCGCGCAGAAGGCTGTCGACACCGCGACGTCGTGGGACTACAGCGCGGGCGAGACGAAGATCGCCGACAAGCTGCGCGAGGGGCTCGATGCCGCGGGTGTGACCGTGGACGACGAGGAGTTCGCCCGCCTGGTCACCGAGATCGACGCCGTCGCGGCGGACGAGTCGGTCGGGACGCCGACGGTGAACCGGGCCTCCCCCGCCTGAGGTACCAACGCCCGCGCCGACGTGGCGCCCACTCAGCGAGGCCGGCGCCCAGCACCGAGCAGCACGAGGCGGACCGTGTGCGAGCCGTCGTCATCCGACAGCACCTCCATGCGCCCGCCCGTGGACTCGGCGCAGCTCCGCGCGATGTCGAGACCGAGACCGCTCGACCCGCGGTCGCTCCGGCCCCGGCGCGTCGCCCCGAGGGGGATGCCGGGACCGCGGTCCGTGACGTCGACCCGGCATCCGTCGGATGTCCCCGCGACGGCGACGTGCAGCGGCGAGTCCTCCGGGGTGTGGGCGATGACGTTCTCGATCAGCGCGTCGAGTGCTTCGGACAGCTCCTCGGACGTGCACGCGACGTCGACGTGCGCACCGTCGTCCACGGTTCTCCGGCGCCGACGCTCCGCCCCACCCTGGTGGCATGCCCAACTGCGGCCCACACGTGATGCACGAGGCCTACTCGCACGAGGTCAGCAGCGCCGGGTACTGGCCGGGTGGCGGGGGCGAAGGAGTCTCCTACCCCTACGACTACCCGAGCCAGCCGGCTACCGCACCATGCTCACAGGTTCGGCCGCAGCGCGTTTCGACGACACGCTCGGCGAGTTCGTGCTGCCCTGCACAGCCGTCCGCACCGCCACCAACCTGGACGCCGTGCTGCTGGACTTCCTGCAACACAGCTACGAGGCCGCAGCGATCGCCGGCGACTGGGACCGCTGCGCACTGGAGCGCACAGGAGGACTCCCACGATCCCGACCTTCACGACCCAACGGCCGAGGTGGGAGTGCTGCACATCGGGCCGTGGCCGGACGGCGGGCCTCCTCGTCACCCGGCCCATGGCGCTGGCGGCCGCCGATTTGCGGCCCACCCGTGACCCTGTCCTCAGTCTGGTCGCGCAGGACACCCGTGCGCCCAGTCGGCCGGCCCGGGTCGGAGTGCCCGGGCTGGACGCGGATGGACGGTTCAGAGGGTGATGATGGCGACCTTGCCCCGGACCTTGCCGGCCGCGAGGTGGCGCATCGCCTCAGGAACCTGGTCGAGGGGGTAGGTGCGGTCGACGGTCGGAGTCACGGTGCCGGCCTCGATGAACTGAGCGAGCCGCTCGAGGTCACTGGCATGCTCCTTGGCGATGAGCATGGTGAATCGTTGCCCCACGAACGGGGACAGCAGGAGTGCCCGTAGCTGCCGGTTCATTCCGCCGGTGAGGTTGCCGCCATCCTCGCCGCCGACCAGGACGACCGTTCCTGCCGGTGCGAGGGCGCGTCGCAGTCGACTCAGGCTCGGGTTTCCGGCAATGTCGAGAATGAGGTCGTAGCGCTGGGTGCCGTCTGCCCAGTCCTGCTGTGTGTGGTCGATCGCATGGTCGGCCCCGAGCGAGCGGACCAGGTCGAGCTTCGCGGTGCTGGCGACGCCGGTGACCTCTGCACCGAGCGCCTTGGCGATCTGGACTGCGTAGCTGCCGACTCCGCCAGATGCTCCGAGGACCAGCACCCTCTGCCCAGCCTCGAGACGGCCTTGGTCGGTCAACGCCCTGAGGGCCGTTCCCGCGGAGATCGGCACCACAGCCGCCTGCGCAAAGGAGAGCATGGTCGGCTTGCGGGCCAGCTTGTCCTCTCGGGCCACCGCATGCTCGGCGAACGAGCCCCGTCCCACGCCGTACACCTCGTCACCGACGGCGAACTTGGTGACCGTCGCTCCGACCGCTTCGACCGTGCCTGCGAGGTCGCGTCCGGGCACTCGGTCCTTCGGTCCGCGGAACCCCATGCCGACGACCCTCATCACATAGGGCTTTCCTGTCATGAGGTGCCAGGTGCCACGGTCGAGGCCCGCGGCGTGCACCTGGACCATCACGTCGTCGGGTGCTGCCTCTGGCAGCGCGATGCGCTCGTGGCGCAAGGCACCGGCATCGCCGTACCTCTCTTGCACGATGGCACGCATGGTGGCCGGCTCGGCGGTGGCGCCCCGGTGACTCATGGTGTGCCCGCCTCTCCACCCGGGGGTGGCTCGATCAACCGGACGGCCCCGGGGTCGTCTCCGCCTTGGTCCAGGCGGAAGGGCGGGTACTGGTCGGTCATCAGGCCTGCGTAGCCGGCAACGCGCAACATCCATCGATTCATGCCGAGCACGAGGTCGTAGATGGACTGCGGATAGCGGCCGGTGACGAGCAGCCCCACCGCGGCGAGCAGGACGAGCAGACCGATGAGTCCGCTTCCCCAGCTCCAGGTGCTCTGCTCACTGGTCGTGGCTTCGTTGGCCAGGTAGACCCCGCCTCCGCCGAAGAAGGCGACGACGAGGTAGTGCGGGATCGCCAGCAGCCACCACTTCACCAGGACCAGCCCCCGGGAGAGGTGCTGTGGGTAGTCGACCTCGAGGTGCGCAGGGTAGTCCGGGACGTCGGCCAGCGTGAAGGGTGGGTACCGGTCGGTGCCCAGGGCGCCGTAGGCGTAGTGGCTCACTCGCCAGGTCCAGCGCATCACGCCGACGTTGAAGTCGAAGATCGGGCGCGGGTAGCGGCCCGTGGCGAGGATGACGAAGAAGGCGGCCACGCTGCAGGCGACGAAGGCCAGCCACAGGAAGACCAGTACGGCGTAGTGCGGGATGACGAGCACCCACTTGACCAGCCAGAGCCAACGGCTGAGCCCGGGATCGAGGTGTGCGTCGACGCGCACGGGGTAGGTTGCGACGCTCATGAGGTGTGCCTCCAGACCAAGACGGCGAAACGCGAACGGCGCGCAAGGCCCCTCCCCTTCGACAGTCCTCCACATGCCCGGAAAGGTCAATGGCCGTTCCGACGGGTCGCGGGGCTGGTCGATGTCAGCGGCCGAGGCGCGCCAGGTGAAGTGGTCTCGATCGTCAGGTGGTGGAGCGGCTCCGCCTCGTGGAGGTCTCTCACCGTTGGGAGAGCTCGAAGGCGGCAACCATCGCCGCGACATGGGCGGCAGCGTCAGTGACTGCCTGGGCGACGCGTGCTGCGGCCAGGGCGGTGTCGCTCGAGGCTGCGTCCGCAGTGGCCATCACCGTCGCAGCCATGAGGAGAGCCTCGGAGGTGGTCCGGTCCCGGTCGCCTACGGCGAGGGCGAGTCTCTTCGCCTGCGCTGCCGTCTCTGCGAGGCACCGGGCCTGGACTGTGGCCCGGGACCGCATCGACGCCGCGGCCCTGGCCGCTTCTGCAGCAACCAGCCGCGCCGCGTCAGCGGCGGCGCAGGCGTCGGCTCGACGCGCCCTCGTCCCTACGGGGGCCATCGTCTGGGCGGCCGCGAAGACGGAGGTCGCGGTCTCCAGCACAGCCTCTGCGGCCGCCTCCGCGTGCGCTTCCAGGGCGAGCGCGATCGCCCCGGCCACCACGGCGTCAGCCGCAGCGCGACAGAGCTCGCGACTCGGGGCAGCGCCGGCGAGCCCTGCGGCGTCCAGCCCGGGGGAAGGTCTGGCGGTGTCGCCATGGTTCTGCGCTCGCTCGTGTTCCCTGGACAAGAGTGCTTGGACGTCGGAGCGGCGGAAGCGGCGGTGACCCCCCACAGTGCGCGTCGCAGGAATCTTGCCAGCCGACGCCCAGCGGCTCACGGTCTTGGGGTCGACGAAGACGAGAGCCGCCACTTCCGCAGGCGTCAGAAGCCGATCGAGTGCGTGGGCTGTGGTCATCGGACCCTCCCCTGGTGAGGCGGCAACCCGGTCGTCACTCCGTTCACGGAGACGATGGGCGGCCAGCCGTCCTACCACCGACAGTAGACCCGTGCCGTCCCTTTCCTGCTTCGCCGACGTCGAAGTGCACGGAGGTCGTCCCTTTTGTCCTTCTTTTCGCGGCGACGGAGACCCATGTGGCGTGCCTGACCAAGGCCGTCCCTTTCACCGACCAAGACGTCCCGTTGGCGCATGAACCACCCACGGGATCGTGGGTACCGTTCGGAGAACAGGCACGTTGTCTCGCCGCCCAAGCTGCAAGCTCCAGTGTGCTCCCGTCAAGGAGTTCCTCATGGAGCGCTTCGCCCGCCTCGTCATGCACCACCGCCGCGTCATCAGCGCGATGTGGTTTGCGCTGCTCGTCGGGGGCATCCTCTCGACCGGACCGTTGAACGATCGCTGGTCGGTCGACTTCTCGCTGCCCGGACAGCCCGGTGACATCGCCGAGCAACAGCTCATCGACACCTATGGCGTCAGCACCTACGACTCCTACATCGCCGTCGTGACCGTGCCGCGCGGCCAGACCATCGAGGGCAACGCCGACGCTGTGGCTCGCGTCATCACCACCGCCGTCGCAGCAGTCCCCGACATCGAGGTCCGCGTCGTGGACTTCGCGAGCACCAACGACCCGGGCTTCCTCACCGACGACGGACGTACCACGTACGCCCTGATCCAGGCACCCGTACCGGTGACCTTCGGTCCCCAGATCGAGACCCAGCTCGACCCCGCGCTGGCCGAGGCAGCCCGGACGGCCGGCTTCGAGAGCGGCCTGACGTCCTACACCCTCCTGTCCGCAGGGGGTGAGCAGGAGAGCTCCAGCGTGCTGCTCGAGACCTTGCTCGCGGGTGCCGCGGCGCTGCTGGTGCTGCTCTTCGTGTACGCCTCGTTCCTGGCTGTACTGCCGCTCGTCATCGCCGCGGTCTCGATCCTGACGACGTTCATGCTCGTGCTCGTGATGACGACGTTCACCGAGGTCAGCATGGTCGTCCTCTTCCTCATCGCACTCATCGGGCTCGGGGTCGCGATCGACTACTCGTTGATCCTGGTATCCCGATGGAGGGAGGAGCGTGCACACGGTCGCACCAACGAGGAAGCGGTCGTGGTCGCGATGAGGACCGCAGGGCGAGCGGTGATGGCCTCGGGCGTCACTGTGGCGATCAGCCTCCTGGCCCTGCTCCTGCTGCCGGTGCCGGCGCTGCGCAGCATGGGCCTCGCTGGCATGTTGATCCCCTTGGTGAGCGCGGCGGTCGTGCTGACCCTGCTCCCCGCTCTGCTCTCCAGCGTCGGCCCTCGTATCGACTACCCCCGCATCCGCAAGGAAGGCACCGCCTAGCGCGGCTGGTCGGCGTGGGCACGTCTCATCGTCAAGCACCGCCTCATCGCCACCATGTCGGCCGTCGCCCTGCTCGGCTTGCTCATCGCACCAGTGACCGGCCTCAAGATCGGACCCGGCTCCAGCTTGGAGTCCCTCGCGAACGGCGGGCCCCGCGTCGAGGTGCTCCACTCGCTCACCGACGGTGGCGTGGGTGCCGGAGTCCTCACGCCCATCACGGTGCTCGTGCCCGCCGGCGACGCCCAATCGGCTGCTGAAGCAGTTCGTGGAGTCGACGGTGTCCAGATGGCCGTCGTCGGGAGCACCAATGGCGACAGCGCCGTCATCGACGTGTTCCCCTCCCGGGCGACGCTCGACAGCGACAGCTCGGCGATCGTCACCGAGATCCGGGCAGCGGTCGAGCCCACGGTGAACGGCGACGTCGGGATCACCGGTGTCGGTCCCACCATCGAGGACTACATGACAGCCGTCTACGACAAGTTCCCTTGGGTGCTGGCCCTGGTCGGCCTGATCACCTACCCCCTGCTGGTCCGCACCTTCCGGTCAGTGCTGCTTCCGCTCAAAGCCGTACTGATCAACCTGCTCTCCTTGGCCGCCGTGTTCGGCGCGGTCGTCTTCTTCTGGCAGCTTGGCCACGGATCGGCCCTGGTCTTCGACGTCGCACCCACCGGAGCGATCAACTTCTGGCTTCCGGTCGTGATCTTCGCGTTCCTCTTCGGGCTGTCCATGGACTACGAGGTCTTCATCCTCACCCGGATGCGTGAGGAGTACGACCGCACGGGCGACACCAGCATGGCGGTCATCACCGGCATCGGCCGGACCGGGCGACTGGTCACCTCTGCGGCCCTGATCCTGTTCTTCTCCTTCGCCGCACTCGCAACAGACCCGGCCACCGACGCGAAGGTCCTGGGGACTGCCTTGGGCGTCGGCATCCTCATCGACGCCGTCATCGTCCGAGCACTGCTGGTCCCGGCCCTGGTCAGCCTCTTCGGCACGTGGAACTGGTGGTTGCCCAGCTGGCTCGCACGCGTCCTCTTCGTCGAGCCCTCGCCGCTGCACCCCGTCCGAGTCGTACCTCCCGAGGTGCTTCCCGAACCCGACCAGATGCCTGCAGGCACCAGCTGAGACCCCCGACCACTCCGGCCACCCCCAGGGAGAACGCCATGATCTTCATCGAAGGACTCACCAAGACGTACGGCACGACCCGCGCCGTCGACGACGTCAGCTTCACCGCCGAGGCCGGACGTGTCACCGGCTTCCTGGGACCTAACGGCGCCGGCAAGTCGACCACGCTGCGCATCATGGTCGGACTGACCCGCCCCGACGCCGGGACCGCGACGATCTCCGGCCGCCACTACGTGGACCTGCCCAACCCCGGGCTCGAGGTCGGTGTGCTCCTGGACGCCTCCGCCCAGCACGCCGGGCGGACCGGACGCGAGATCCTCACCCTCGCCCAGCAGTACATGGGCATTCCCAGGTCCCGGGTCGAGGAGATGCTGGAGATCGTCAGTCTCACTCCCTCCGAGGCCTCCCGGCGCGTCGGTGACTACTCCCTCGGGATGCGGCAACGACTCGGCATCGCCACCGCGTTAATCGGCGACCCCGAGGTGCTGATCCTCGACGAACCCGCCAACGGGCTCGACCCCGCCGGGATCCGGTGGATGCGAGACCTCCTCCGCGGCTACGCCGACCGCGGCGGCACGGTCCCGCTGTCCTCCCACCTGCTCCACGAGATCGAGGTCATCGCCGACGACATCGTCATGATCGGCCTGGGTCGGATCGTCTCCATGGGCACCATGACCGCACTGCTGCACGAAGCCGGCACCCTCGTCCGCGCGGTCGACCTGCTCGCTCTGGAGCTCGCTCTCGCTGCGACCGGTCTGACCACTACGCCCGCGGACGGCGGTGGCCTGTGCACCGACGGGGACGCAGCCCTGGTCGGACAAGTCGCCCTGGATGCTGGTATCGCGCTCACCGAGCTGCGAGCGGCCACCGGCGCCGGTCTGGAGGAGATGTTCCTCGAGCTCACCGCCTCCACCCAACGAGAAGGAGTCCCGGCATGAGCACCATCGCCCAAATCCAGGTCCGCCCTCCGCACGCAGCCGTCCGGCGGATCCCGCTGACGCGCATCACGGCGGTAGAGCTGCGCAAGATGTTCGACACCCGTTCCGGCTTCTGGTTGATCGCCAGCATCGCGATCACCTCGGCTCTGGCCGCGGGTGGCGTCATCCTCTGGGCGCCCGAGGGCGAGCTCACCTACTCCACCTTCGCGACCGCTATCCGGTTCCCCGTCGTCATCATCCTTTCGCTCATCGCGATACTCGCGGTGACCAGCGAGTGGAGTCAGCGCACCGGGCTGACCACCTTCACCCTGGTCCCGCACCGCGGTCGCATCATCACCGCCAAGGCGATCTCCGCGGTCTTCATCGCGATCGCCGCGATGGGGCTCGCCTTCGCGGTCGGCGCCGTCGGCAACCTCGTGGGTGCGGCGGTCACTGGTGAGGCACTGGTGTGGGACGTGACGCTCACCCAGAGCCTCTACTACGTCCTGGGCATGGTCCTGAGTCTGCTCACGGGCTTCATGCTCGGCGTGCTCATCCGCTCCTCGACCGGGGGCCATCGTCACGTACTTCATCCTCACGTTCCTCTTGCCGACGGTCTTCGGTCTGTTGGCCAGCAGCCAGCAGTGGTTCTCCGACCTGCAGCCCTGGGTGGACATCCAGTTCGCCCAGGCCGGGCTGTTCGTCTTCGAGCACTCGCTGACCGGCACCGAGTGGGCACACATCGCCGTCACCGGTGTCACCTGGTTGATCCTCCCCCTGCTCGTCGGCCTCGGACTGGTCATGCGCTCAGAGGTGAAGTGACGCCACCCGCAACGCTTCAGTACCGACCGTGACCTTGTCGAGAGGGAGCGCGCCGTGCTCGTCCCACTCGAAGAACCCGTCCGATGTCAGCGACTGCTGATCGACGAGTTCGTCCATGGGTCCGGCCACCGACGACCTGCACCGCGGCACCCGGGGCCATGGCCCGAACCCAGTTGATGGTCGACCCGGTGAGTCGCGACATCGACGAGAAGCCCGCGAACCTACAAAAAAAGTCCTGAGCCGCGACACCGTGTCAACGATGTCGCGACTCAGGACAATGGTCGGGCTGACAGGATTTGAACCTGCGACCCCTTGACCCCCAGTCAAGTGCGCTACCAAGCTGCGCCACAGCCCGTGGCTGCTCCCTCAGGAGCGAACGTCACCTTATCCCACGCCAGCCACAGGTGCCGAATCGGCCCCCGGCACACCGGATCACGAGCGACGACCGCGCTTCTCGCGCACCCGGACGCTGATCTCGATGGGCGTGCCCTCGAAGCCGAACTCCTCGCGCAGCCGGCGCTCGAGGAAGCGTCGGTAGCCCGCCTCGATGAACCCCGAGGCGAAGATGACGAAGCGCGGCGGGCGCGTCGAGGCCTGCGTCGCGAAGAGGATCCGGGGCTGCTTGCCGCCCCGGATCGGGTGCGGGTGCGCCGAGGCGATCTCGCCGAGGACGGAGTTGAGCCGGGAGGTCGGCACGCGGCGGTCCCAGGAGTCGAGAGCGGTGTCGAGGGCCGGGGTGAGCCGGTCGACGTGCCGGCCCGTGTGGGCCGAGAGGTTGACCCGCGGCGCCCACGTCACCTGGACGAGGTCGCGCTCGATCTCCCGCTCGAGGTAGAAGCGACGCTCCTCGTCGATCAGGTCCCACTTGTTGTACCCGATGACGAGCGCGCGGCCGGCCTCGGTGACCTGGCTGATGATCCGCAGGTCCTGCTCGGTGATCGGCTCGTGGGTGTCGATGAGGACGACTGCGACCTCGGCCTTCTCCAAGGCCGCCTGCGTGCGCAGGGACGCGTAGAAGTCGGCTCCGCGCGTCTGGTGCACGCGGCGTCGGATGCCGGCGGTGTCGACGAAGCGCCAGGGACGCCCGCCCAGCTCGATGATCTCGTCGACGGGGTCGCGCGTGGTCCCCGCCACGTCGTCGACGACGACCCGCTCCTCCCCCGCGAGCTTGTTGAGCAGGCTCGACTTGCCGACGTTGGGGCGGCCGATGAGGGCCACGCGGCGCGGACCCCCTTCGGGCTGTGCCTTGCCGCTCGCGGAGACATCCGGCATGACGTCGAGGATCGCGTCGAGGGCGTCGCCGCTCCCCCGCCCGTGCAGCGCGGAGACGGGCAGGGGCTCGCCCAGACCGAGGTTCCACAGGGCGGACGCGTCGGCCTCGAAGCGCTGGTCGTCGACCTTGTTGGCGACGAGCACGACGGGCTTGCCCGACTTGCGCAGCAGCTTGACCACGGCCTCGTCGTCATCGGTCGCGCCGACGATGGCGTCGACGACGAAGACGACGACGTCTGCCATCTCGATCGCGACCTCCGCCTGCTCGGCGACGCGCAGGTGGATGCCCTCGGCGCCGATCTCCCAGCCACCGGTGTCGAGCAGGGTGAACCGGCGACCGGACCACTCGGCGTCGTAGGCGACGCGGTCTCGCGTGACACCGGGGGTGTCCTCGACGACGGCCTCGCGGCGCCGCAGCACGCGGTTGACGAAGGTCGACTTGCCGACATTGGGGCGGCCCACGATCGCAACGACCGGCAAGGGCCCGGCGGGTGTCTCGTCCGCGTCCTCCTGGAAGCCGTCGATGATCGCGCGGTCCTCCGGCGTCAGCTCGAAGTCCTCGAGACCGGCGCGCAGCACCCGCTCGACGCCCTCGGCGTCCGGGGCCTGCGTCCCGGTGGGGTCGGTGGGGTCAGGGGTGGTGTCCACGATGCTCCTGGTCTGTGGGGTGGTCACGGCCATTGTCGCAGCCGTCAGCGGCCGGGGCCGCGTGGTGGGTCAGCTCGTGCGCGCGGCGATGACGACGGCCATCACCGCGTCGACCGACCCGTCGAAGTCGAGGTCAGAGGTGTCGACGACGACGACCCCGTCCGCGGCGACGGTGAACTGGGAGACCGTCGAGTCGTCCCGGTCCCGGCGCACGACCTGGTCGCGGGTCGCGTCGATCGCTGCCGCGTCGCTCGTGCCGTGCACCTCGAGCGAGCGGCGGCGCAGCCGGGCCTCCTCGCTCGCGGTGAGCAGGATCCGCACGGGTGCCTCGGGGGCGACGACGGTCGTGACATCACGCCCCTCCGCGACGCAGGCACCGTGGCGGCCCGCGATGTCGGCGATGAGCTCGCGCTGGCGCTGCTGCATCTCGGTGCGCACGTCCGGGACGGTCGCGACGGTCGAGACGAGCGCGGAGATCTCGCTCGTGCGGATCCCTTCGGCGACGTCGATGTCGGCGACGCGCACCGTCGGGGCCTGCGGATCGTCACCGATGTGCAGCGGCAGCTCGCGGGCCGCGTGGGCGATCGCCGCGGGGTCCTGAAGGTCGACCTCGGTGTGCCGGCACCACCACGTGAGGGCTCGGTACATGGCCCCGGTGTCGAGGTAGCCGGCGCCGAGCTGCGTGGCCACGGCGCGCGAGACGCTGGACTTGCCGGATCCCGAGGGTCCGTCGATGGCGATGACGAAGGGGGCGGGCTGGCTGGTCACGAGGGGTCAGCCTAGTCGTCGCTCAGCTGTGGATCCGCCACCCACGTGCCGTGAGCGCCTCGGTGAGCGGTCCGGCGGCCGCCGGGAGGACGGAGACCTCCGCCAGGCCGAAGGGGAGGCCCAGCCCGTGGTCGAGGCGCAGGTCCTCCATGTTGACCCCCGCCGCGCCGATGTCGGTGAGCAGTCGGGCGACCTCGCCGGGCCGGTCGTCGACGACCACGCTGACGACCGCGTAGGTCGCGGGCGGGGCACCGTGCTTGCCGGGGATGCGGGCGTGGCCGGCGTTGCCGTCGGCGATGCTGCGGGCGAGCACGGCACGCGCGCCGGGGGCGTCGGCGACGTCGTCCTCCCCCGCGCCGAGCGCCTCGAGGGCGTCGACGACGCGGCCCAGGTCGGCAGCGACGTCACGCAGGACGGCGGCGACGGCCGGTGCGTTGCCCGAGAGGATCTGGGTCCACAGGCCGGGGTCGCTGGCCGCGATGCGGGTCACGTCCCGTACGCCCGGGCCGGCCAGGCCGATGGCGTGGTCGCTGAGGTGCTCCAGCCGGGCGGCGACGAGCGAGGCCGCCACCTGGGGCACGTGGGAGACCGCGGCGACCGCCTCGTCGTGCTCCTGCGGGCTGAGCGTCGTGACCGCGGCGCCGGTGGCCTGCGCGAGCCGGGCGACGAGCGCCGTCGCGCTCGGGTCGCTGCCGTCGTGCGGGCAGAGGACCCACGCGCGGCCGGTGAAGAGGTCGGCCCGGGCACTGATCGCGCCCGAGCGCTCGCGGCCGGCCATCGGGTGGCTGCCGAGGTAGCGGTCGATCGGCACCCCGGACCGGATGAGGTCGAGGAGGACCACCTGCTTGACAGAGGTGACGTCGGTGACGACGGCCTCGGGCCAGCGCTCGAGGGCGCCGAGCACGAGGCGGGGCGAGACGTCCGGCGGCCCGGCGACGACGACGAGGCCCGGTCGCACCTCCCCCGTGGTGCGCCCCGCCCCGAGGTCGCGCGCCAGCGCGGCCGAGGTCTCGGACTGGTCCTCGAGGGTGACGTCGACGCCGACGGACGTCAGGGCCAGCCCGATGCTCGTCCCGATGAGGCCCGTCCCGATGACGTGCACGGGTGGCAGCGCGGACGCAGCCCCCTTCGCCTCGGAGGTCGCCGTCACAGTCCCGCAGCCTTGTAGAGGTCGGCGATCTCCGCCCGGCTGAGGGCGCGCCACCGGCCGGACTTGGTCGTGCCGAGCGTGATGGGTCCGACCTGGGTGCGCACGAGCGAGAGGACCGGGTGGCCGACGTGCTCGAGCATGCGCCGCACGATGTGCTTGCGGCCCTCGTGGAGGATCACCTCGACGATCGCCTTGCCCGGGCGCGAGTCGACGACCCGGAAGGAATCGACGGCGACGGGGCCGTCCTCGAGCTGGACGCCTTCGCGCAGGCGCTTGCCGAGGTCCTTGGGCACGGGGCCGGGGATCTCGGCGATGTACGTCTTGAGCACGCCGTGCGCCGGGTGCTGCAGCCGGTGCGCGAGGTCGCCGTCGTTGGTGAGGATGAGCAGGCCCTCCGTGTCGGCGTCGAGGCGACCGACGTGGAAGAGCCGCTCGGGGCGCCCGGCGACGTAGTCGCCGATGCTCAGCCGGCCCAGCTCGTCGGACATCGTCGTGACGACGCCGACGGGCTTGTTGAAGGCGAGGTAGACGCGCGACTCGTCGAGGTGGACGCGCTCACCGTCGACGTGCACGGTCTGGCGCAGGGGGTCCACGCGCAGGCCGAGCTCGGTGACGACCTGCCCGTCGACCTCGACGCGACCCTCCTGGATGAGCAGCTCGCAGGCCCGGCGGGAGCCGATGCCCGCGGCGGCGAGGACCTTCTGCAGGCGGGTGCCCTCGGGGTCGTGGACGTCGATCGTCGGGGCCTGCGGCGGCTCGGGTGCAAGGTCGGGCTGGCCCTGGCGGCTGCGTCCGGTCGTGCCCCGCTCCGGCTGGTTGCGGCGGCCGGGCCGCGGGGGCTTGCGGGGTCCCTTGCCCCGGGGTGCGCCCTGGGGGCCTCCGGGTCGGCGGTTGGTGGGAGGGGTCATGGCCGGGCCTCATTCACGAGATCGTCGAGTAGTGCTGCATCGGGGAGATAGGGGGCGAGGGCGGGCAGGTCGTCGAGCGAGTTCAGACCCATCCGCTCCAGGAAGTAGGGCGTCGTCCCGTACAGGGTCGCACCCGACTCCTCGTCCTTGGTGACCTCGGTGATGAGGCCGCGGGTGAGGAGCGTGCGGACGACGCCGTCGACGTTGACGCCGCGGACGGCGCCGATCCGCGCCCGCGAGATCGGCTGGCGGTAGGCGACCACGGCGAGCGTCTCGAGGGAGGCCGTCGTCAGGCGGGACTGCTGGCCGTCGAGGACGAAGCGCTCGACGACTGGCGCGTACGCGTGGTGGCTGTAGAAGCGCCATCCCCCACCGACGTTGCGCACCGTGAACCCGTGCGTGCCGTCCGCGTAGGCGGACTCGATCGCGGCGAGGTGCTCACGGATCTCCTCCACGGGCAGCTCGAGCGCGGAGGAGAGGGCGTGGTCGGTGACCGGTTCCTCGACGATCATCAGCACGGCCTCGATCGCCCCGCGCGCACCGCCGGGCAGGTCGACCACGTCGAAGGCGACCTGGACGTCGTCGCCCTCCACCTCGGGCTCCGGGGGCGCCTCACTCATCGTCATCCTCCTCATCGGACGAAGGGGGGTCCTCCCCTTCGTCGAACTCGGCACCGACGTCGACGGTGCCCTCCTCGCTGCCGGTCCAGCTGACCTCGAGGTCACCGAGCGCCTCCGGCTGGTCGAAGACGACCTGCCGGTCGCGGAAGAGCTCAAGCAGGGCGAGGAACCGCGCCACGACCACGAGCGTCGAGTCCGCGTCGCGGACGAGCTCGCGGAAGGAGAGCGCGCCCTGCTCCCGCAGGCGGTCGACGACGATGACGGCCTGCTCGCGCACGCTCACCGCGGGCGCGTGCAGGTGGGCCAGACCGACGGTCTCGGGCTCCCGGGGGGTCAGGGCCCGCGCGGCGACCATGGCCAGCTGCTCGGGGGTGACGCTGATGACCAGCTCGGGCAGCAGCGAGGCCAGGTGCGGCTCCAGACCGGCCTGCCGCGGGGTCATGCGACCGGTCGTCGCCATCGTCTCGCCGAAGTGCGCCGCGACGTCCTTGAAGGCGCGGTACTGGAGCAGGCGCGCGAAGAGCAGGTCCCGCGCCTCGATGAGCTCGAGGTCGTCCTCGTCGGTCTCCCGCATGTCGGGCAGGAGCCGGGCGGCCTTGATGTCGAGCAGCGTCGCGGCGACGAGGAGGAACTCGCTGGTCTGGCCGAGGTCCCACGCCGGGTCGCTCGCCTGCAGGGCGCGCAGGTGGGCGATGAACTCGTCGGTGACCCTGGCCAGCGCGATCTCGGTGATGTCCAGCTGGTGCTTGCTGATCAGACCCAGCAGCAGGTCGAAGGGTCCCTCGAAGTTGTCCAGGTGGACGGTGAAGGCCTGCTCTGCGCCCCGCTTGGTGATGACGCCACCGGGGACGGCGGTGTCAGTCCCCTCCACGGTCGTCAGGGAGCACCGCCGCGCGAGATGAGCTCGCGGGCCAGCTGTCGGTAGGCGTTGGCGCCGGAGTGGCCGGTCGCGTAGGTCGTGATCGGCTCCGCGGCGAGGGTCGCGTCGGGGAACTTCACGGTGCGCGAGATGACCGTGTGGAAGACCTTGTCGCCGAAGTGCTCGACGACCGAGCCGACGACCTCGCGGCTGTGCAGCGTGCGGCCGTCGTACATCGTCGCGAGGATGCCGTCGACGACGAGGCCCGGGTTGAGGCGGTCGGTGATCTTGTCGATCGTCTCCACGAGCAGAGCGACGCCACGCATGGCGAAGTACTCGGTCTCGAGCGGGATGACCACGCCGTGCGCCGCGGTGAGCGCGTTGACGGTCAGCAGGCCGAGGGAGGGTTGGCAGTCGATGAGGATGACGTCGTAGTCGTCGAGGACCGGCCGGAGCACGCGGGCCAGGATCTGCTCGCGCGCGACCTCGCCGACGAGTTGGACCTCGGCGGCGGAGAGGTCGATGTTGGCCGGGGCGACGTGGAGCCCGGGGACCGCGGTGCGCTGGATGATCTCGGTGATCTCGTGCCCGCGGGTGACGAGCAGGTCGTAGATCGTCAGGTCGAGCGTGTGGGTGGGGACCCCGAGGCCCACGGACAGCGCGCCCTGCGGGTCAAAGTCGACGAGCAGCACCTTGCGCCCGGCCTCCGCCAGGGCGGCGCCGAGGTTGATCGTGGTCGTCGTCTTGCCGACCCCACCCTTCTGGTTGCACATCGCGATGATGCGGGCCGGGCCGTGCGACGCCAGCGGCGGCGGCTCCGGGAAGGTGGGCAGGGGTCGGCCGGTGGGACCGGGCTGTGCCTGGTCGTGCTCGATGTCGAGCTGTGGCGTCACCTCGGATGCCAAGGTCGGATCACTCCATCGGGTCTGCGGTCGGTCAGCCTCTCGCTGATCAGCGACGACCCTATCAGCGGGCACGGGGGTGGCTCTGCGCGTAGACCTCGCGCAGCTGCTGCACGGTGACCATCGTGTAGATCTGCGTGGTCGTCACCGAGGCGTGCCCGAGCAGCTCCTGCACCACCCGCACGTCCGCGCCGCCCTCGAGCAGGTGGGTCGCGAAGGAGTGTCGCAGCGTGTGCGGCGAGACGTGGCCCTCGAGGCCCGCGCGGCCGGCGGCGGTGGTGATGACGCCCCAGGCGCTCTGCCGGGAGAGCCGGGAGCCGCGCTGGTTGAGGAAGACCGCCGGGCCGGCCTTCCCCTTGGCCGACAGCGTCGGCCGGCCGCGCACGAGCCACGCGCGCACGGACTCCACCGCGTAGGAGCCGAGCGGGACGACCCGCTCCTTGCCGCCCTTGCCGAGCAGGCGGGCGGCACCGACGTCGAGGTCGAGGTCGTCGATGTCGAGCCCGACGGCCTCGGAGATGCGGGCGCCGGTGCCGTAGAGGACCTCCAGGAGCGCGCGGTCGCGCAGCGGTGCGGGCCCGTCGCCGAGCCCGGCGGCGTCGATCAGCCGGGTCACCTCGTCGAGGGCGATGGCCTTGGGCAGGCGCGAAGGGGGTGCCGGCGGCGCCACGTCCTCGGCCGGGTCGTGCGTGGTCTCACCCTCGAGGGCGAGGAACTTGTGGAGCCCGCGGACGGCGACGAGCGTGCGGGCAGCCGAGCTCGCGGCGAGCGGAGGGTGGGCGTCGTCACCGGTGCGCAGCGCCGCCAGGAAGCCGGACACGTGCAGCTCGGTGACGTCCTCGGGACTGGTGATGCCGTGCCCCGCGAGGTGCTCGACGTACCGTCCGGCGTCGCGGCGGTAGGCGGAGAGGGTGTGCGCGGAGACCCCTCGCTCGACGTCCATCTGGGTCAGCCAGGTCCGCACGGCGCGCTCCATCGGCGTCGTGCTCACGGGGCCGTGGCCTCCATCGGGGCGGTGTGGTGTGGCGCGGTGGGTGTTGAACCGCGGGCACGCCGTTGTGCCCACGGGTGGCCTGGGCCACTGCGGGCAAGTGTAATGGCCCGCATGAAGCTCTATGCGGATCTCCCGGCCCGTCGTCGTGGCCAGGTCCTCGCCGACCTGCTGATGGTCGCGTGGATCCTGTTGTGGGCCAAGGTCGGTCACGCCGTCCACGACTCGGCCTTGTCCCTCGCCGAGCCGGGCCACCGGCTCCAGGATGCGGGCAGCAGCTTCCGTGAACGGCTGAAGACCGCGGGCGAGGGTGTGGACGACCTGCCGCTCCTCGACGACCGGGTGGCCGAACCGTTCCGGGACGCGGCCGGCGCCGGGACAAGCATCGAGGACGCCGGGCGCGACCTCGTCGACGCCGTCGAGCGGCTCGCCACGACCCTGGGATGGGTCACCGCTCTCACCCCGGTCGTCATCATCGGTGCGTTCTGGCTCGCCGCGCGCCTGCGCTTCGTGCGCCGCGCGACCGCCGCGCAGTCGCTCGTCGACTCCGTGGACGACCTCGACCTCTTCGCCCTGCGGGCGATGGCCAACCAGCCGCTCCAACGCCTCGCGCGGATCAGCCCCGACCCCGCCGGCGCCTGGCGCCGCGGCGACACCGAGACGATCCGCGAGCTCGCCGGCCTCGAGCTCGCCGCCTGCGGCCTCCGTCCCCCGGACGCCACCAGCTGACCCCCTCATCGTCATTCCCCTAGGGGAATGCGGACGAGCGGTCGCCCCCGAGCGGCATTCCCCTAGGGGAATGCGGAGGAGCGATCGGCTACTCCCCCAGCGCGACGACCTGGGGGCGCAGGTCCGCCGCCGGGCACTCCCAGGCCGCGGCGTCCGCGTCGACCTGCTCGCCCGAGCGGATGTCCTTGACCTGGTCGCCGTCTCCCTCACCGGCGCCGGGGAACCACACGTACGGGATCCCGCGCCGCTCGGCGAAGCGGATCTGCTTGCCGAACTTCGCCGCGGCCGGAGCGACCTCGCAGGGGATCCCGCGGGCACGCAGCGCCGTGGCGACCGCGACGGAGGCGGGGCGGCTCCCTTCGTCCGTCACGGCCACGAGGACCGCGGAGGGCGACTTGCGGCTGGCGCCGACCAGACCCTTGCCGAGGAGCAGCCCCAGCAGGCGCGAGAGGCCGATGGAGATGCCGACGCCGGGATAGGTGTTCTTGCCGTCGCTCGCCAGCTCGTCGTAGCGGCCGCCGGAGCAGAAGGAACCCCACGACTCGTACCCGACGAGCTGGGTCTCGTAGACCGTACCCGTGTAGTAGTCGAGACCGCGGGCGATGCGCAGGTCCGCGACCATCGCGCCGGGCGCGGCGGCCGCCCCCGTGTCGATCACGGCGGCGAGGGCCTCCAGACCCTCGTCGAGCAGCGGGTGCTCGACCCCGAGCGCGCGGACGCGCTCGACGAAGGAGGTGTCCTGCGTGCGGATCTCGGCCAGCGCCAGCACGGCCTGCGCCTGCTTTGTCGTCCGCCCGGCCTCCACGAGGAGGGCGGCGACCTTGTCCGGGCCGATCTTGTCCAGCTTGTCGACGGTGCGCAGCGTCCCCGCGACGTCCTCGATGCCCAGGCCGCGGTAGAAGCCCTCCGGGATCTTGCGGTTGTTCACCTGGATGACCATGGGCGGGATCGGCAGCTTCGCGAAGATCTCCGCCATCACCAGCGGCATCTCCGCCTCGAAGTGCGGCGCCAGCTCCCCCACGTCGACGACGTCGATGTCGCACTGGGTGAACTCGCGGTAGCGGCCCTCCTGCGGGCGCTCGCCGCGCCAGACCTTCTGGATCTGGTGGCGCCGAAACGGGAAGTTCAGGCGGCCGGCGTTCTCGACCACGTAGCGCGCGAAGGGCACGGTGAGGTCGAAGTGCAGCCCCAGCTCGGACTCGCGACCGGGGGCACCCCCTTCGTCGTCCGCGAGGCGGTGGATCCCGTAGATCTCCTTGTCCGCGTCGCCGCCCTTGCCGAGCAGGCGCTCGACCGGCTCGACCGCGCGGGTCTCGATCGACGGGAAGCCGTGCAGCTCGAAGGTGCTGCGGATGACGTCGATGAAGTGCTGCTCGACGACCCGCTGCTCGGGCAGGTACTCGGGGAAGCCCGACAGCGGGGTGACCTTGGTGGCGCGGGGGGTGCTCATGACAGTCCTTGCAGGTACGGGTTGGTCGCCTTTTCACGGCCCAGCGTCGTCGCGGGTCCGTGTCCGGGCAGGACGAGGCTGGAGTCGGGGCGCGGATGCACGGCCCGACGAAGGGAGTCCTGCATCGCCTCGTGCGACCCGCCCGGCAGGTCGGTGCGGCCGATCGACCCGGCGAAGAGCACGTCGCCCGTGATGAGCGTGCGGTCCACCTCCGCCTCTGCGGGGATGCCCTCGGGCACCCGGCCCGTCGCGAACATGACCGAGCCCTCCGTGTGGCCTGGCGCGTGCACGACCTCGAGGTCGAGGCCGGCGACCGTCACGGTCTCGCTGTCGGTGACCTCCACGACACGCTCGGGCTCGCGCCAGGTGACCCGCTTGCCGAACTGCTGCTCGAGCATCCCCGTCAGCTGCGGGCCGAGCGACGAACCACCGAGCGGGTCGACGAGCCGGTAGCGGTCGTCGCGGTGGATGTAGGCCGCGAGCTCACCGCCGCAGACCGGCGTCACGGAGAAGACATGGTCGACGTGCCCGTGGGTGAGGAGCACGGCCGCGGGCTTCAGCCGGTGCTCCGTGAGCACCTCGCGCAGCGTCTCCTCGATCCCGATCCCGGGGTCGACGATGAGGCACTCCTCACCGGGAGCATCCGCCAGGACATAGCAGTTGGTCCCGAACGCCTGCGCCGGGAACGAGATGGTCAGCACGGTCCAACCCTACGTGCGCCCCCGCTCCTCCCCCGCGAATGGGTAACCTCGAGCCTGTGAGTGACGAGACCAACGCCCCGCGCCCTTCGGCGCCCTCGCCTGCGGCCCTGGCCCGCATGGCTCCCCGGCCGCCCGCGACCCCCGCTGCGGAGGTCCCCACGGTGACCACCGACCACTCGGCGTCGGCCGCCTTCGGCCGCGCGGACGAGGAGGGCAGGGTCTTCGTCAAGGACGGCGAGGGCGAGCGCGAGGTCGGCTCCTACCCCGGTGCGACGCCGGACGAGGCGCTGCAGTACTTCGCCCGCAAGTACGACGAGCTCTTCGCCTCCGCCACCCTCCTGCGCCACCGCCTGGACTCCCCCGACGTCTCCGCCAAGGAGCTGGCCGACGGCCTGAAGTCCCTGCGCGAGCACGCGCAGGAACCCAACGTCGTCGGTGACCTGCCGGCCCTCGCCGCCCTCATCGCCGAGCTGGAGGGAGGCCTGGCCACCAAGCGCGAGGCCGAGTCCGCTGTGCGCGCCGAGGCCAAGAAGGCCGCAGCGGTCGAGCGCGAGGCGCTCGTCGCCGAGGCAGAGCAGATCGCCGCCCAACCCGTCGACAAGGTCCAGTGGAAGCAGTCCACCGCCCGCATGCGCGCTCTCCTCGACGAGTGGAAGGCCCACCAGCGCGGCAAGGTCCGTCTGGACAAGGACGTCGAGGGCGCCCTGTGGCAGCGGTTCTCCAAGGCCCGCAACGGCTTCGACAAGGCGCGTCGCTCCCACTTCGCGCACGTCGAGCAGACCCGTGGCGACGCCAAGGCGACGAAGGAGGAGCTGGCCACCGAGGCCGAGCGTCTCTCCACCTCCACCGACTGGAATGCCACCGCCGGTGCCTACAAGCGCCTGATGGACGAGTGGCGCCGGGCCGGCCGCGCCGGCCGTGCCGATGACGACCGCCTGTGGGAGCGCTTCCGCAGCGCCCAGGACACCTTTTTCAACGCCAAGGACGCCGAGGCGGCCAAGGAGGACGAGGCCCACCGCGGCAACCTCCAGGTCAAGGAGGCGATCCTCGCCGAGGCCGAGGCGCTGCTGCCGGTCAAGGACCTCGAGAAGACCAAGGCCGCACTGCGCGACATCCAGGAGCGGTGGGAGGCCGCGGGCAAGGTCCCGCGTGCCGACATCGACCGGATGGAGAAGGGCATGCGACGCATCGAGCAGACGGTGCGCGACGCCGAGGACAAGAAGTGGTCGCAGTCCAACCCGGAGCTGTCCGCCCGCGCCGCCTCGATGGTCGCCCAGCTCGAGTCCAGGGTCACCGACCTGCGTGACGACCTCGCCACGGCAGAGGCGAAGGGGGATACCTCCCGCGCCGCGAAGATCCAGGAGCAGATCGACGCCCAGCAGGCGTGGTTGGACCAGGCACGCAAGGGCCTGGACGAGTTCGGCGGCTGACGCGCCCCTCAGCCCTTGGAGCTGCCTCCGGTGATGCGGAAGGTGTCGAAGACCGACTCGATCCGCTTCACCTGCTGCATCACGTGGCTGAGGTGCGCCACCTCGCCCATCTCGAAGGTGAACCGCAGCACGGCCACCCGGTCGCGCGAGGTGTGCACGGCCGCCGAGAGGATGTTGACCCCGGACTCCGACAGGACCCGGGTCACGTCCGACAGCAGCCCCGCGCGGTCGAGCGC
Source organism: Janibacter terrae (assembly GCF_039636765.1). NCBI lineage: Bacteria > Bacillati > Actinomycetota > Actinomycetes > Micrococcales > Intrasporangiaceae > Janibacter > Janibacter terrae. The sequence continues at coordinate 2,134,333 of NZ_CP144167.1, read as the reverse complement.
CTCGACCTGGATCTGCACGAGGAAGAGGCTCGAGCTGCTCGGCGCCCACTCGACCTCGATGAGCCGCTCCGACTCCTTCTGCAGGGAGTCGGCGTTGGGGCAGTCGACCCGGTGGACGGACACGCCGTTGCCGCGGGTGATGAAGCCCATGATCTCGTCGCCGGGCACGGGCGTGCAGCAGCGCGCCAGCTTGACCCACAGGTCGTCCATGCCCTTGACGACGACGCCCGGGTCACCGTGGCTGCGGCGCTGCCCGACCGGTCCCGGCAGCGTGGCCTCGGCGAGGTCCTCCGTCGCCCCCTCCTTGCCGCCGGCCGCGGCGATGAGCCGCTCGACGACGTGCTGGGCGGAGACGTGCCCCTCGCCGACCGCGGCGTAGAGGCCGTCGACGTCCTGGCGGCGCAGCTCGCTCGCGACCGCCGTGAGGCTCTCGACGGTGACCAGCCGGTGGAGCGGGAGGTTCTGCTTGCGCACGACCTTGGCGATGGCCTCCTTGCCGGAGTCGATCATCTCCTCGCGGCGTTCCTTGGTGAACCACTGCTTGATCTTGTTGCGGGCGCGCGCCGAGCGCACGAAGTTCAGCCAGTCCCGCGACGGCCCGGCGCCCTCGGCCTTGGACGTCAGGACCTCGACGGCGTCACCGTTCTCGAGCGGCGAGTCCAGGGGCACGAGGCGGCCGTTGATCCGGGCACCGATGCACCGGTGCCCGACCTCGGTGTGCACCGCGTAGGCGAAGTCCACGGCGGTCGAGCCCGCAGGCAGGGCGATAACCTGCCCCTTGGGCGTGAAGGCGTAGACCTCTTGGGTCTTGATCTCGTAGCGCAGCGAGTCGAGGAACTCGCTCGGGTCGGAAGTCTCCTTCTGCCAGTCGAGCAGCTGGCGCAGCCAGGCCATCTCCCCCATCTGGCCGTCGTCGACCTTGCCGCCGTCGGGTCGCGCCTGGTCCTTGTACTTCCAGTGCGCGGCGACGCCGTACTCGGCGCGGCGGTGCATCTGGTGGGTGCGGATCTGGATCTCGACCGGCTTGCCCTGCGGACCGATCACGGTCGTGTGCAGGGACTGGTACATGTTGAACTTCGGCAGGGAGATGTAGTCCTTGAAGCGCCCGGGCAGCGGGTTCCACCGCGCGTGCAGCGCCCCGAGAGCCGCGTAGCAGTCACGGACGGTGTCGACGAGCACCCGGACCGCGACGAGGTCGTAGATCTCCCCGAACTCCCGACCCCCGACGATCATCTTCTGGTACACGGAGTAGTAGTGCTTGGGGCGACCGGTCACCGTCGCCTTGATCCGCGCCTCCCGCAGGTCCAGCACGACCTGGGCGCGGACCGTCGCGAGGTACTCCTCGCGGGCCGGGGCACGCTCGGCCACGAGGCGGACGATCTCCTCGTAGACCTTGGGGTACAGGGTGGCGAAGGACAGGTCCTCCAGCTCCCACTTGATGGTGTTCATGCCGAGGCGGTGCGCCAGCGGCGCGTAGATCTCGAGGGTCTCCTGCGCCTTGCGCTGCGCCGACGCCGCCGAGACGTAGCGCCAGGTCCGGGCGTTGTGGAGCCGGTCGGCGAGCTTGATGACGAGGACGCGGATGTCGCGGGCCATCGCGACGATCATCTTGCGCACGGTCTCGGCCTGGGCGCTCTCCCCGTAGGTGACCTTGTCGAGCTTGGTCACGCCGTCGACGAGCTTGGCCACCTCGGCGCCGAACTCGGCCTCGAGGTCGTCGAGGCTGTAGTCGGTGTCCTCGACCGTGTCGTGCAGGAGGGCAGCGGCCAGGGTCACCGGCGTCATGCCGAGCTCGGCGAGGATCGTCGTCACCGCGAGCGGGTGGGTGATGTAGGGGTCACCGCTCTTGCGCACCTGGCCGCGGTGGGCGCGCTCCGCGACCTCGTAGGCGCGCTCGATGATCGACAGGTCGCTCTTGGGGTGCGACTGCCGCACGATCGTCAGCAGCGGGTCGAGGACACCGGGTGTCGGGGCGCGACCACTGCCGATGCGTGCGAGCGAGGCGCGCGCCAGCGAGCGGGGTGAGAACCCGCCTCCGCTGCCCGTGCTGCGCTCGCTCATGGAGTGAGCCTAGACCGTGACCAGCGCCCGGACGTCACGCCCCGCGAGGGCTGCCCGCCCGTCGAGGACCGCGATCTCCACGAGGATCTCCACCGCCGGCACGACCGCCCCGCAGGACTCGAGGAGCTCGCACGCCGCGCGCGCGGTGCCCCCGGTCGCGAGCACGTCGTCGACGACGAGGACCCGCGAGCCCGCGGCGACCGCGTCCTCGTGGACCTCGATCCGGGCCGAGCCGTACTCGAGCGCGTAGTCGAGCCCCACGGTGGTCCCCGGCAGCTTCCCCGCCTTGCGCACCGGCACGAACCCGACGCCCAGCTCGAGGGCCACCGCGGCCCCGAAGATGAAGCCACGGGCCTCGAGACCGGCGACGAGGTCGACCCGGCCGTGCCAAGGCCGTGCGTGCGCCCGCACGACGTCCGCGAAGAGCGCCGCGTCCGCGAGCAGCGGGGTGATGTCCTTGAAGGTCACGCCCGGCTCGGGGAAGTCGGGCACGTCCCGCAGCGCGACGAGGATCCGCTGCTCCATCGGGGTCCGGCTCACCGGCTGCCCCGTCGGTTGCGCGGCGTCTTCTTCGGCTGGTTGCGCGGACCGGCCGACTGGGCGTACTTGTGCACGGCGCGACCGGTGACGGTCTGCGGGGTCTCCCCGGCGACCGGCTCTGCATCTCTCGACGAGACCGACGTGCTCGGCGCCGACGTGGAGGCGGCGGGGGTCGCCCCCTTCGTCGTCGTGGGCGCGGCGCCGGCGGGCACGGACTCGCGAAGGGGGGTCCGCACCGGCTGCTTGGCCGCGGCCTTGTCGAGGGCGAGGACCTCCGGGTCCTTGCGCCGCAGGTCCACCAGGAGCGGGGTCGCGATGAAGACCGAGGAGAAGGCGCCCACGGTCATGCCGATGAACAGCGCGAGCGAGAGGTCGAGGAGGGTGCCCGGACCGAGCTTGGCGAACCCGATGACCAGGACCGCGAGGATCGGCAGCACGGCGATGACCGTGGTGTTGACCGAGCGGACGAGCGTCTGGTTGACGGCGAGGTTGGCCGCGTTCGCGAAGGTCGAGCGCTTGTTCTGGAAGGCCGCTCGGGTGTTCTCCTTGACGTGGTCGAAGACGACCACCGTGTCGTAGAGCGAGTAGCCGAGGACGGTCAGGAAGCCGATGAGCGTCGCCGGCGAGACCTCGAAGCCGGTCCACGTGTAGATGCCCACCGTGATGAGCATGTCGTGGGCGAGGGCGACCATCGAGGCGAGGGCCATCTTCCAGTTGCGGTAGTACAGCGCCATGAGCGCCGTCGTGATGATGATGAAGACGACGAGCGCGCGCAGGGCCTGCTGGCTCACCGAGGCACCCCACGAGGGGCCGATGAAGCTGGAGCTGACCTTGTTGCTCTCGACCCCGAAGGTCGTGGCGAGCTGCTGCGCGACCTCGCGCGCCTGGTCACCGTCGAGCTCCTCGGTCTGGACGCGGATCGTCGTCCCGCCGAGGGTGGAGACGTTGGCAGAGGCGGCGTTGCCGGCGACCTCGCGGACCGCGGCGGTCGCCTCGTCCTCGTAGTCGGCCGGGGCACCCGAGGTGGCGACGCGGAACTCCGAGCCACCGGTGAACTCGAGGCTGAGGTTGAGCCCCTGCACGAGGAACCCGAGGGCGGCGACGGCCATGATCACGGCCGAGATGATGTACCAGGTCCTGGACTTGCCGACGAAGTTGATCGACCGGTCGCCGGTGTACAGGTCGTTGCCCCACTGGGCCATCCGACTGCTCATGACACGCTCCCCTCGGCGGCGGACACTGCGGGCGGGACGTCCACCTGGCCCCGGCCGCGGTAGCGCAGCTTGACCTCACGCAGGGTGTCGACGTCGAAGCCGGACCACGCGTGACCGGACGCGAAGAACTTGTTGCGCGCGAGGATCGTCAGCAGCGGGTGCGTGAAGAGCCAGAAGACGATGAGGTCGATGAGCGTCGTGAGGCCGAGCGTGAAGGCGAAGCCACGCACGCCCGAGCTCGCGAGGACGTAGAGGACGACGGCTGCGATGAGGTTGACGCCGTCGGCCACGAGGATCGTGCCCTTGGCGCGGGCCCAGCCGGCCTCGACGGCGGCGCGCAGGTTGCGTCCCTCGCGCAGCTCGTCCCTCACCCGTTCGAAGTAGACGATGAAGCTGTCGGCGGTGACACCGATGGCGATGATCAGGCCGGTCACGCCGGCCATGTCGAGACGGTAGTTGTACCCCCACGCCAGCAGGGCGATCGACAGGTACGTCATGCCGAAGGCGATGAGCATCGACCCCATGACGACGACCGACAGCGCGCGGTACTGCAGCAGCGAGTACAGCAGCACGACGAAGAGGCCGATGATGCCGGCGATGACGCCGTAGCGCAGCTGCTCGGAGCCGAGCGTCGGGCTGATCTCCTGACGGGTCTGCACGTCGAAGGAGAGCGGCAGCGCGCCGAACTTCAGCGACTTGGCGAGGGCGCGCGCCTCCTCGATCGGGAAGCCGGAGATGCTCGCCTGCCCGTTGGGGATCGCCTCGTTGAAGCCGGGGTCGATGAGGACCTGCGAGTCGAGGACCGCCGCGAGGGCGTTGTAGGAGCCGGGCGGGTTGGTCGGGGAGGCCGGGGACAGCCCGGGCAGCTGGACCATCTTCGTGGAGATGTCCCCGTACTCGCCGCGACCCTTGCTCGTGAGGGTCAAGGAGATCTCGGGCTCGTTGGTCTGCTGGCCCTGCGGGCCGACCCGGTAGCCGGCCTCGGCGTCGGCGATCTCGGTACCGGCCACGACGACCGGGCCGAGCACGTACTTCAGCGAGCCGTCCTGCTTGCAGGCGACGATCGGCTCGGTGGTCTTGGTGTCGGGACGCTGCTCCGGCGGCTTGGAGCAGTCGAGCTCCTGGAACTGGTTCCAGACCTCGGTGGTGATGTTGTTGGGGTCCAATGGGCCGGTGGGCTTGCCGGACGGCGTCCAGCTCTGCGTGGGCGCCCCGGTGGGCGCGGCGCTGGTGCTCTTGGGACTGGTGCTCGGGGACGTCGTCGCCGCGGTGCGGGCACGGTCGCGGGATGCAGAGGTCTCGCTGCTGCGGCTGGCGCTGGGCCGCGGGGAGGTCGAGCTCCCGCTCGGCTCCGCGGCACCCGATGTCGGGCTCGAAGAGCCGGAGCCGGTCGCGGAGGGCTGCGGCTGGAGGAGCTCAGGGCTGCCGATGTCGGTGGCCAGGACCGGGCGGAACTGCATCTGCGAGGACGCCGCGATGGCGTCCTCCTGCTCCTTGGTCGGGGTGCCGGGCATCGCGACGACGATGTTGGAGTCACCCTGCGTGGTGACCTCGGCGCCGGTGGTGCCCTGCGAGTCGATGCGCTGCACGATGATGTCGCGCGCCTCGGCGAGCTGCTCCTGGGAGACCGACCCGCCGCCGCCGACGCGGGGCTCGAGGACGATCTGGGTGCCCCCTGCGAGGTCGAGTCCGAGGCGCGGGGCCCAGCTCGCGTCCTTCTGCAGGACGCCGTAGCCCAGGGCACCGGTCATGACGACGACCATGGCGAACAGCCACATCAGGGTGCGCTTGGCGTGGTCCTTGCGGGCCACGTCCCGCGTGCGTCGACGCTCCGCCATGTCAGCCCTGCCCGGCCTGGTCGTCGACCGGCCCGGTCGGCCCGGCGGGCCCGGTCGGCTCCGCCTTCATGCCCACGGCGCGACGGTCGAGCGTGAGCACGGTGCCCGGCGCGACCTCGAGGCGCACCCGGTCCGTGTCCAGCTCGGTGATCCGACCGAGGATCCCGGAGGTCGTGAAGATCTCGTCCCCCACCTGCAGCGAGGCGGAGAACTCCGCCATGGTCTTCTGCCGCCTGCGCGCGGACCAGAGCATGAATCCGATGAGGACCAGCGGCAGGACGAGGAGGAGCAGGCTGGCGGTCTGCGAGCCTTGGTTCATGAGTGAGGACTTCCTGGGTCGGGACTGGTCGGTCGGCACGACGTCGCAGTGGCTCGGGGAGGCCCGAGCCAGTGGCCGAGTCTAGGTCAGGGCCGTTGCCCTCACCAACGGACACGCGCCCCCGTCGGGTTCCGGTTGGGATCAGCCCAGCCGCCCGGTCTCCGGCCCGTCATCGAGGCGAAGGGGGACCTGCTCGCCCGCCGGTGCGGTGAGGCCCAGGTGCTCCCACGCCGTCGCGGTCGCGATGCGCCCGCGGGGGCTGCGCACGATGTACCCCTGTCGCACGAGGTAGGGCTCGGCGACGGTCTCGACGGTGTCGGTCTCCTCGCCGACCGCGACCGAGAGCGTCGACAGACCGACCGGTCCCCCGCCGAAGCGTCGGCAGAGCGCGTCCAGCACGGCCCGGTCGAGCCGGTCGAGCCCGGCGGCGTCGACGTCGAAGAGCGTGAGGGCAGCCCGGGCCGCGTCGAGGTCGACCTGACCGCTGCCGTGGACCTGCGCCCAGTCGCGCACCCGACGCAGCAGCCGGTTGGCGATGCGTGGCGTGCCCCGGGACCGGGTGGCGATCTCGGCGAGCGAGTCCTCGTCGGCGACGACGCCGAGCAGGCGCGCGCTGCGGGCGAGGATCCGCTCGAGGTCGGCGACCTCGTAGAAGTCGAGGTGGCCGGTGAAGCCGAAGCGGTCGCGCAGCGGCGCGGGCAGCAGCCCGGCGCGCGTGGTGGCGCCGACCACGGTGAAGGGGGGCAGCTCGAGCGGGATGGCCGTCGCCCCGGGCCCCTTGCCGACGATGACGTCGACGCGGAAGTCCTCCATGGCGAGGTAGAGCATCTCCTCGGCCGGCCGGGACATGCGGTGGATCTCGTCGAGGAACAGCACCTCGCCCTCCGCGAGCGAGGACAGCACCGAGGCCAGGTCGCCCGCGTGCTGGATCGCCGGGCCCGAGGTGACCCTGATCGGCTGCTCGAGCTCGGCGGCGACGATCATCGCCAGGGTCGTCTTGCCGAGCCCCGGCGGGCCGGACAGCAGCACGTGGTCCGGCGGGGACCCCCGCCGGCGGGCGGCCTCGAGGACGAGGCCGAGCTGGTCTCGCACCTTGGGCTGGCCGGGGAACTCGGAGAGCCGTCTCGGGCGCAGGGCCGCCTCGACGGTCGTGTCCTCGTCGGTCCCGCCGGCGTCGACGATGCGGGCGGTCGCGTCGAAGGAGCCGTCGCCCTGCCGCGGGTCCTCGTCGGCCACCTTGATCTCGGAGCTGAAGCCGCTCATCGGGCGAGCACCTGCAGGGCCGCGCGCAGGGCGCTGGAGACATCGCCTCCGGCGTGGTCGTCCGCCACCCTGGCCACGGCGTCGGCGGACTGCTTCACCGAGTAGCCCAGGCCGACGAGGGCCTCGACCACCTGGTCCTGCCAGGAGCCGACGGGGGCGCCCGCCCCGGGGCCGGCCCCGCCGCCGGGCACCTGCGGGAGCTTGTCGCGCAACTCGAGGGCGATGCGCTCGGCGCCCTTCTTGCCGATGCCGGGCACCTTGGTCAGGGTCGCGATGTCGTCGCCGGCCACGGCCGCGGCGAGGTCGTCGGGGCTGAGCACGGACAGGATCGCCAGCGCGACGCGCGGCCCGACCCCGCTCACGGTCTGCGCCAGCTCGAAGGTGTCCCTCTCCCCCACGGTCGCGAAGCCGTAGAGGGTCATCGAGTCCTCGCGCACGACCATGGTCGTCGCGAGCTCGACCGGGGCTCCGGTGCGGCAGCCGGCGGCGACCGACGGCGGGGTGTGCACGAGCAGGCCGACGCCGTGGACGTCGACGACGACCCGGTCGAGCCCGACGTGCCGGGCGGTGCCGGTGACGGAGGCGATCACGGGCCGGCCACCGCCCGCAGCCGTGCCCGCTCGCTGGCCGCCGCGAGCTCGCGCCGGGCGGAGCCGGCCCCACGCCACTGGTGGCAGATCGCCAGGGCGAGCGCGTCGGCGGCATCGGCCGGGGTGGGGGCCTCGGGCAGCGACAGGATGCGCGTGACCATCGAGGTCACCTGGCTCTTGTCGGCCCGCCCGGAGCCGGTGACGGCGGCCTTGACCTCGGTCGGGGTGTGCAGCGCCACCGGCAGGCCGCGGCGGGCACCGGCGAGGAGCACGAGCCCGCTCACCTGGGCGGTGGTCATGACGGTCGGCACGTGGTCGGCGGCGTAGACCCGCTCGAGCGCGATCGCGTCCGGGTCGAAGCGGTCCAGCCAGGCATCGAGCTCGTCCTGGACGTACGCGAGCCGGTCCCCGGTGTCGCGGTCGCTGGAGGTGCGCACGACGCCCACGGCCACCATGCGCAGGGCCCGGGCCTCACCTTCGACCACGCCGAGGCCGCACCGGGTGAGGCCGGGGTCCACGGCAAGCACGCGCACGTGCACCCTCCTGTCGTCGACTAGAACACCTGTTCTACTCGAGACTACGTGTCGACGGCGCAGGCGGCGCCGTCGACACGCCGGGGTCACTCGGCTTCGGCCTCGAGCTCGGCGAGGACCTCGTCGGACACGTCACCGTTGGTGTACACGTCCTGCACGTCGTCGCTGTCCTCGAGGGCGTCGATGACGCGCATCATCTTCTTCGCGCCCTCCTTGTCGAGGGGCACCTGCATGCTCGGCAGGAAGGAGGCCTCGGCGGAGTCGTAGTCGACGCCGGCCTCCTGCAGCGCGGTGCGCACCGCGACGAAGTCGGTCGCCTCCGAGACGATCTGCCAGGACTCGCCGAAGTCGTTGATCTCCTCGGCGCCTGCCTCGAGCACGATCTCGAGCAGGTCGTCCTCGCTCTTCTCCGTCTTGGGCACCATGACGACGCCCTTGCGGTTGAAGAGGTAGGCGACGGAGTTGGGGTCGGCGAGGTTGCCGCCGTTGCGGGACAGCGCGGTCCGCACCTCGGTCGCCGCGCGGTTCTTGTTGTCGGTGAGGCACTCGATGAGGATCGCGACCCCGCCCGGTGCGTATCCCTCGTAGGTGATGTTCTCCCAGTCGGCGCCGCCGGCCTCGGCCCCGGAGCCGCGCTTGACCGCGCGGTCGATGTTGTCGTTGGGGACCGAGCTCTTCTTCGCCTTCTGGACCGCGTCGTAGAGCGTGGGGTTGCCGGAGAGGTCACCACCGCCCGTGCGGGCGGCCACCTCGATGTTCTTGATGAGCTTGGCGAAGAGCTTGCCGCGCTTGGCGTCGATCGCCGCCTTCTTGTGCTTCGTGGTTGCCCATTTGGAGTGGCCGGACACGTTGGTCTCCTCGTACTGGCTGGCAGGTGGTCCGAGGATCGATCCTACGCGGAGCCGTGCACCATCTGGACGAAGAGACGGTGCACGCGGTGGTCACCGGTGACCTCGGGGTGGAAGCTCGTGGCGAGCAGACGGCCCTGCCGGACGACGACGGGGTGGGTCTCCCCCTTCGCCTCGACGGACGCGAGCACCTCCACTCCCGGCCCGGCCTCCTCCACCCACGGGGCGCGGATGAACACCGCACGCACCGGACCGCCGTCGACGCCGACGACGTCGAGGTCGGTCTCGTAGGAGTCCACCTGACGCCCGAAGGCATTGCGCCGCACCGTGATGTCGATGCCCCCAAGGGTCTGCTGGTCCCGGTGCCCGTCCAGGATGCGGTCGGCGAGCAGGATCATCCCGGCGCAGCTGCCGTAGACCGGCATCCCCTCCGCGATGCGGGAGCGAAGGGGGTCGCGCAGGTCGAAGATGCGGGTCAGCTTGTCGATCGTGGTCGACTCGCCGCCGGGCAGGACGAGCGCGTCCACGCTCGCCAGCTCCTCGCGGCGACGGACCGCGAGGGTCTGCGCGCCTGCCCCCGCCAGCGCGGCCAAGTGCTCCCGGACGTCGCCCTGGACGGCGAGGACGCCGATGACGGGACGGGTGCGGTCTGTCATGGGCGGAATGTAACCGTTTGAGGTCGGTGACGTCGGGTAGCGACAGGGCGCACCACCCCACACCAACCCCTCTGGAGGACGTCATGGGCAAGATCACGATGCTGGCTGCAGGAGCCGTGGGCTATGTGCTCGGTACCCGAGCCGGCCGCGAGCAGTACGACAAGCTGAGCACGCAGGCCAAGCGCGTCTGGCGTGACCCGAAGGTGCAGCGCAAGGCCGGTCAGGCCCAGGAGGCTGCCGTCGGTCTGGGTCACAAGGCCGAGGAGAAGGTCACGTCGAAGGTCAAGGAGCACACGGGAGGCGACTCCTCGGGGACCACGACGAGCCCGACCCCGGGCACGGGCACGATGGGCGTGGGCGATGTCCACCGCCCCACCACGGGGAGCGACACGCCCGGCGGGGGCACCTTCGCCTGATGCCCGCGACGCAGGGCGCACGCCGACGCCGGCCGGGACAGCACGTCCCGGCCGGCGTCGTCGCTCGGCCCGTCGTCACCAACCGCGCTCGGCGAGGCGGTGCGGCTGCGGGATCTCGTCGACGTTGATGCCGACCATCGCCTCGCCGAGGCCGCGGGAGACCTTGGCCAGGGTGTCGGGGTCGTCGTAGAAGGTCGTCGCCTTGACGATCGCCTCGGCGCGCTGCGCCGGGTTGCCGGACTTGAAGATGCCGGAGCCGACGAAGACGCCCTCGGCGCCGAGCTGCATCATCATCGCGGCGTCGGCCGGGGTCGCGATCCCACCAGCGGTGAAGAGCACGACCGGCAGCTTGCCCGCGGTCGCGACCTCCTTGACGAGCTCGTACGGCGCCTGCAGCTCCTTGGCTGCGACGTAGAGCTCGTCCTCGGGCAGACCCTGGAGATGGCGGATCTGCTGGCGGATCTGGCGCATGTGCGTGGTGGCGTTGGAGACGTCGCCGGTGCCGGCCTCACCCTTGGAGCGGATCATCGCCGCGCCCTCGGTGATACGCCGCAGCGCCTCCCCGAGGTTGGTCGCACCACAGACGAAGGGGACGGTGAAGTTCCACTTGTCGATGTGGTTGGCGTAGTCGGCCGGGGTGAGCACCTCGGACTCGTCGATGTAGTCGACGCCGAGGGCCTGCAGGACCTGCGCCTCGACGAAGTGCCCGATGCGCGCCTTGGCCATGACCGGGATCGAGACGGCCTCGATGATCCCGTCGATCATGTCCGGGTCGCTCATCCGCGAGACCCCACCCTGGGCACGGATGTCGGCCGGGACACGCTCGAGGGCCATCACGGCGACCGCGCCCGCGTCCTCGGCGATCTTCGCCTGGTCCGGGGTGACGACGTCCATGATGACGCCGCCCTTGAGCATCTCGGCCATGCCGCGCTTGACCCGCGCGGTCCCGGTCTCGGTCGTCTCGTCGCCCATGGTCTTCTCCCTCGTCCGTGGCCCGGCACGCAGGCCGATTGTTTGATCTAGGCCAGAAACTAGCACGGCACAGGTCAAACCAGGCCTGACCGTCCGCGGCGTGGGAACCACACCTAGACTGCGGGCGTGGGTACCGAGGCAGCACTGATCACGGGTGGCACGGCCGCCGAGATCGCCGACAGCGTGCGGGGTCTCGTCGAGCGCGGCCACCTCTCCCCCGGCGAGGTCCTCCCGCCGGTGCGTGCCCTGGCCGAGCAGCTCGGCGTCAACCGCAACACGGCAGTGGCCGCCTACCGCGTGCTCGCCCGCTCGGGTGTCGTCGTCTCCCAGGGCCGTGCCGGCACCCGCGTCGCCCGGCGCTCCCGGGTGCCGCAGGAGGGCTTCGCGGCCGCGGGCTCCCTGCGCGACGTCGGGACCGGCAACCCAGACCCCCGCCTGATCCCCGACCTCGGTCCGGCCCTGGCGGCCGCTGCCGGACGGCACGTGCTCTACGGCGAACCGACGATCGACCGCGACCTGCTGGCCTGGGCCCGCGAGTGGATGGCGCCGGACGTGCCGGCGGACGCCGACGAGCTGCGCCTCACGCTCACCAGCGGTGCGGTCGACGCCGTCGAGCGGCTCCTCGCCCAGGCACTCCTGCGCGACGACACGGTCGCGCTCGAGGACCCCTGCTTCCTCGCGAGCATCCACCTCGCCCAGCTCGGGGGCTACCGCGCCGTTCCCGTCCCCGTCGACGCGGAGGGGATGACCGTCGACGGACTGCGCCGCGCCCTGGAGCAGGGGGCGCGGGCGGTGGTGTGCACGCCCCGGGCCCAGAACCCGACCGGCGCGTCGCTGAGCGCCCGCCGCGCCGAGGCCCTGCGGGCCGTGCTGGCCGCGCATCCCTACGTCCTCGTCGTGCAGGACGACTACTTCTCCTACCTGTCCCGCCGGCCCTTCCACTCGATCATCGGGCCGGAGCACCAGCGCTGGGCGCTCGTGCGCTCGGTCTCGAAGTTCGCCGGACCGGACATGTGCCTCGCCGTGACGGCGTGCGACGCCGACACGGCCTCACGGCTGGAGATGCGCCTCAGCCCCGGCACCACGTGGGTCAGCCACCTGCTGCAACGCATCACCCACTCGGTCATGACGGACGAGGCCGCCCTGGCCCTCATCGACCGCGCGAGCTCGCACTACGCGCAGCGCAATGCCGCCTTCGCAGCGCTGCTCACCGAGCGGGGTCTGGCGACGGCGGCCGGCGACGGGATGAGCCTGTGGGTCGGCCTGCCCGTCGCCGCTCGCGAGGTCGCCGAGCGGCTGACCCGGCGGGGCTGGCTGGTGCGCACCGGTGACGACTTCCGTCTCGAGGAGACCGACGAGCCCTCGCGCCACCTGCGCCTCACCGTGCACGACCTCGACGACGAGGACGCGGCGACGCTGGCCACGGACATCGTCGCTGCCGTCCACGAGAGCGGCTGAGCGCCTACGGCAGTGGGTGCCCCGGACCGCTCGGGGGCGGCGGGGGCGTCCCCGGCGCACCCGGCGCGGGCGGCGGCAGCTGCGTCCCGGTCGACGGGGGCGGCTGGTGTCCCGACCCGCCCCCGAAGGGAGGCGTCCCTCCGCCACCGCCACCGCCACCGCCACGACGGCGGTTCCAGACGAGGTAGGCCACGACCGCGAGGGCCGCGAGCGGCAGGAGGCAGCACAGCAGCAGGAGGAAGCCGAACCCACCTCCGCCACGGCGTCGGCGCCGCCGACGGCGCCTGGCGGCAGGCACCGCGCTCAGCGCCTGGTCCCCGAGCAGCACGACGAGCTGGGCACCCAGGAGGTGCCCCAGCCCGATGCGCGGCAGTCCGGAGAGCGTCAGCAGCTCGTTGATGGGGGCGACGAGGGTCAGGTCCGCCGGAGTCATGGGTCGATCATGCCCCGTCACCGGCCGGCTGGGGAGCGGTGGGGGTCACTCCCCCGGCAGGGTGTCGTCGAACTCCACGGTCTGCGGCAGGTCGGCGTGGCCGGCGAGCCGGAAGAGGCCCACGACGCGCTTGGTGCGCACCCGTTGGACCTCCTTGACCGCCTCGTTGTGGAAGCGGCGAGCGAGCTGCACGCGCAGGCTCGCCTCGCGGACCCGCTCGAGCGTGACCGCGCCGGGATCCCCCTTCGCCCGGATCTCGCGGGTGACCTCCGGCGGGAGGGCCGCGTGGAGGATCTCGGTCAGCTCGCTCTCGACGCTCTCGCGGCCCGCGAAGTGCTGGCCCTCGAGGAGGTCGGACTCGAAGGTGCGCTCGTTGACTAGCTCCAGCGACTGGCTCGCGGCGGCCGCGAGCAGGAAGCCGCTCGCCGGGTCGAGCGCCCCGCTGTTGGCCAGCTCGAGGCTCGCCTCGGCGCGACGCACCACGTGGGCGTCGAGCGCGGACAGGGCCCCCTCGACCTTGGCGTGCAGCCGGTCGAGGCGCGCGGCGCTGTAGGAGAGGTACCAGGCGAGCACGAGGAGCACGCAGACGACGACGGCGACCCAGCTGAGCGCGGTCATGCGCGGTCACCGCCGAGCCCCGGCCGCAGGCGGGTGACGTCTCGCGGCGCGGGACGTGCGTCGAGGACCGTCTCGTAGACGGCCAGGATCTCCTTGGCGACGACCTGCCAGTCGAAGACCCGCGCCCGCTCCTGCCCGAGCTCGGACAGTGCCCGCAGGCGCGCCGGGTCGCGGAGCAGCTCGACCGCGCGGGCGGCGAGGTCCTCGGGGCGCTCGTTGGCGAAGGTGGCCCCGGCCATCCCCAAGCGGCCACCGTCGAGGACCCGCTGGAAGGCGGCGAGGTCGCTGGCGAGCACGGGCGCCCCGGCAGCCATCGCCTCGACGAGGACGATCCCGAAGCTCTCGCCCCCGGTGTGCGGCGCGACGTAGAGGTCGGCCGAGGCGAGGGCGGCCGCCTTGTCCTCGTCGGAGAGCGCCCCGAGGAACTCCGTCGCGGCGAGCACCCGCTCGGTCAGCCGCGCCCTGGCCGCGTCGAGGGACCCCGGGCCGACGACGAGCAGCCGTGCGCCGGGCACCTCGTCGAGGATCGCCGGCATCGCGGCCGCGAGGACCTGCAGGCCCTTGCGCGGCTCGTCGATCCGGCCGAGGAAGACGAGGGTCGGGCGGCCGGGAGCACCGGTCCACCGCGGGTCGCGGGTGGCCTGCGCGAAGGCCCGGGTGTCGACACCGTTGGGGATGACGACCGCGTCGCCACCGATGTGGGTCGTCACCGTCCGGCGGGCGTCCTCCGAGACGGCGATCCGACCGTGGATCTTCTCCAGCGACGGGCGCAGCAGCGGGTACGCCGCCTGCATGACGCGCGAGCGGACGTTGGACGTGTGGAAGGTCGCGACGACCGGGCTCGTGGCGGCCCACAGCGCGAGAATCGACAGGCTCGGGGCGAGCGGCTCGTGGATGTGCACGACGTCGAAGTCGCCCTCGTCGAGCCACCGGCCGACGCGGGCGGCCGCCACCGGGCCGAAGAGCAGCCGGGCGGTCGAGCCGTTGTAGCGGATCGGCACCGCCCGGCCCGCGGGCACGACGTACGAAGGGAGGACCGTCCCCTCGTCTGCGGGCGCCAGGACGGACGCGTGGTGGCCGTGGGCGATGAGGTACTCGGCGAGGTCCCGGATGTGGAACTGCACCCCACCCGGCACATCGAAGGAGTAGGGGCTGACGAGCCCGATCCTCATGCGGCCTCCTCGCGGGCGGCCGGGCGCGCGGGGTCGAGATCCTCGACGAAGACGCGCTGCATCATGTGCCAGTCCTGCGTGTGCTCCGTGATCGCCCGCCCGAAGGCGTCGGCGCAGGCCTGGGTCGCGCGGGCCACGGCACCCGGGTCGCCGGGCGGAGGGACGTCGACGGCCTCGTGGATCGTCACGACCATGCCCCAGGTGCGGCCGACGCGCTCGTGGCGCAGCGTCACGGGGTAGAGCGGGTAGCCGCTCTCGACCGCCAGCGCGGCGGGGCCGGCGGCCACCCGGGCGCGGTGCCCGCACAGGTCGACCTCGATGCCGCTCGAGGACAGGTCACGGTCGGCCAGCAACGGCATGACGACCGGGTCCCCCGTCTCGAGCTGGGCGCGCAGCTTGGCGAAGGTGCCTCGCTCCGCCGGGTGGATCACCATGCCCAGGCCCTCGCGGTAGTCGAGGAAGGCGCGGAACATCTCCTCCGGCTCCAGGCGCTCGGCGACCGTGACGACGGTCCCGAGGTGGCGGGCGCACCACACGCCGGCGAGGTCCCAGTTGCCGGTGTGGCCGAGGAAGCACAGGACGGGGCGGCCGGCGAGCAGGTGCGACTTCAGCTCGGGCATCGCGCCCTCGTACCTGACGATCGAGTCGACGCGGTCCCCGCGGACCGCGGGGAGGCGGAAAGCCTCGACGTAGTAGCGCAGGGCGGCCCGGACCCCCTTCGCCACGAGCTCCTCGAGCTGCTCGGGGGTCAGCTCAGGGCGCACCCGTGCGTAGTTGGCGCGCAGCCGCTGCACCGACGTGCCGTTGCCGGCGTACGTGCGGTCGGCGGCGAGGTCGAAGACCCGGTAGGCCACGCCCGTCGGCAGGACCCGCAGGACCCGCCACGCCAGGAGGAAGGCCCAGACCGTGACCCGTCGACGCAGCCGGGTCACGAGGACGCGGGTGTGGAGTCGGCGGACTCTGCGGCGATGCACTGCTGGCGGACGAAGAGCACCCGTTGGAGGATCGTGACGACGCTGGCGACGGCGAGCACCGCGAGCACGACCTTGAGCACGATCTCCGGCAGGCCGAGGCCGACGAGACCGGTCGTCACGAGTGCGGCGACGAGCCGGTCGGCGCGCTCGGCGATCCCGACGCTGGCGGTCATGCCGAGGCCCTCGGCGCGTGCCCGGGCGTAGGAGACGACGCTGCCGAGGACGAGGCAGGCCAGCGCCAGCCAGGCCATGACACGGTCGTCGCCGCCCTGGAAGAACCAGATCGCCAGGCCGGAGAAGATCGCCGCGTCACCGATGCGGTCGAGCGTCGAGTCGAGGAAGGCCCCCCACTTGCTCGTGCGGCCCTGCAGGCGGGCCATGACGCCGTCGATGGTGTCGGAGAAGACGAAGGCGGTGATGACGAGGACGCCGACGAGCAGCTCCCCGCGGGGGAAGAAGACGAGGGCGCCGAGGCAGACACCGATCGTGCCCACGATGGTCACGACGTCGGGGCTGATGCCCAGGCGGATGAGCAGTCTCGCCACCGGGGTCAGGATCCGGGTGACGGCGGCGCGTGCGTATCGATTGAGCATCTCGGGAGACAGCGTAACCGGCGTGGGGCTTGCCCAAGGCGAACGACTCCGGTTGGGTGAACGGGTGCACCTGACCCCGGCGTCCCGGATGTGGCGCCTCGTCGTCGGGGGCCTCGTGCTCGGGGGTGTGGCCGCGGGGACGCTCGTCGGCGACGACCAGTGGTGGCCGATGGCCCCGATGTCGCAGTACGCCTTCTCGGTGGACGACGAAGGGGGTGTCATCGACTCCCCGTACATGGTCGCCGAGACCACGGACGGTGATCGGGTCCGCGTCGAGCTGAGCCGCGAGGCCCTCGGCATCGAGCGCAGCGAGATCGAGGGCCAGCTCGGCTCGATCGTCGCCGACCCGTCGAAGCTGCAGGCCGTCGCCGTCCTCCACCAGCGCCGCCGCCCCGACGAGCCGCGCTGGGCACTAGTCGAGGTGCGCACCCGGCGCATCGTGCTCGGGGCCGAGCGCACGGAGACCGACGAGCTGCTCGCCCGCTGGCGGGTCCGCTCCCCGCAGGACCCGGAGCGGGGGTTGTGAGCCGCTGGCTGTGGGACCAGCTCATGCCGCAGGTCCCGCTCGCCCGGGTCGCGTGGCTGCGTCGGTTCGTCTACGCCTTCGTCGTCTTCGACGTGCTCGTCAACGTCACGGACCCCATCCCCCACGGCGACGTGCCGGCCGACCTCTACCGGCCGCTCGTCGTGCGCGAGCTGCTGCACCTGCCGGCGCCGACGCCGCTGTACGTCGAGGCTCTGAGGGTGGTGGTCCTCGTCGCCGCCCTCGTGGCGATGACGGGTCGCGCGCCGCGCTTGGCCGGGTGGGTCTGCGCCTTCGGGATGCTCGACTGGGTGTCCAACGCCTTCTCCTACAGCAAGGTCGACCACGACCACTTCGCGCTCATGGTCGCGCTCTTCGTCCTGCCGACCGTGGGGCGCGCGTCGACGGCCGAGGTCGACGTGACGAGCCGGGCAGCCGGCTGGGCGGTCCGGATGATCCAGGCGGGCGCGGTCTCGGTCTACTTCCTCTCGGCGCTCGCGAAGTTCCGTTTCGGCGGGTGGGGCTGGGCCAACGGCGCGACCTTCGTGTGGGCCTTCAGCCGTCGCGGCAACTGGTTGGCGCAGTGGATGGCCGGCTACCCGTGGCTCGTCCACGCCAGCCAGTGGGCGCTGCTCGGGCTGGAGCTCGCCTCACCGCTCCTGATGTGGCTGCGTGGCCGGTTCCTCGCGCTCGGCGTGGGACTCTTCGTCGGATTCCACGTCATGACGCTCTACCTGCTGCACATCCACTTCCTGCCGCTCGTGGTGTGCCTGACCGCCTTCGCGCCGCTGGAGCGGATCAGTCCGTGGGCCACGCGTCGACGAGAGCGGCGCGCGCGTCCTCGAGCAGGATCGGCAGCGCCTTCGTCTGGGCGATGATCGGCAGGAAGTTCATGTCGCCGCCCCAGCGGGGGATGACGTGCTGGTGCAGGTGGGCCGCGACGCCGGCACCGGCGACCGCGCCCTGGTTCATGCCGAGGTTGAAGCCGTGCGGGCTGGACGTCGTCTGCAGGACCCGGATCGCGGTCTTGGTCAGCGCGGTGAACTCCGCCGTCTCCTCGTCGGTGAGGTCGACGTAGAGCGAGACGTGGCGGTAGGGGCAGACGAGCACGTGACCGGCGTTGTACGGGAAGAGGTTCATCACGACGAAGCAGGTCTCGCCGCGGTGCACGACGAGCCCCTCGGCGTCGTCCTTGTCGGGCGCGGCGCAGAAGGGGCAGCCGTCACCGGCCTCGTCGCTCGGCCGCTCCCCGGTCACGTAGGCCATGCGGTGCGGCGTCCACAGACGGTCGAAGCCGTCCGGCACCCCCGCGAAGGAGCGCTCGTCCTCGAGCGGTCGGTCGTGGGAGTGGGTCATGTCCCCGATCCTGTCACGACGAAGGGAGCCACTCACGCAGCCGGTCCCGCGGCGCCGTGAAGCCCATCGCGTCGAAGAACGGACGGCCCGCGTCGCTCGCGTTGAGGCGCACCCAGCGCACGCGCTCGGCCGCGGCGGCCTCCTGGACCGCGTGCACGAGACGGGTGGCCACCCCCCTTCGCCGCAGGTCCGCCGAGACGTAGACCTGCTGGACGTACCACCACTCCGGCCGCCCGGGCAGGCCGAGCGTCGGCAGCTTGCGCACGCGCAGCGCGAGCACGCAGCCGACCGGGCGGCCGTCGCCCTGCTCGGCGATCCATCCGCGGTACGACTCGAAGTCGGCGAGGAAGGCGTCGGCGTAGGCCAGCAGGAACCCGTCGCGCGGGGCGTGCCCGCGCTCCCGGTCCTGCTGCACCCGCAGCGCCGCGAGGGCGAAGGCGTCGTCCCGCTCGACGGGCCGGATCCGCGTGTCCATGACCGCAACCTACCGGGGTCGGGCGGGGGTCAGGCCGGGTCGGTCCCCGCCGACGGTCCCGGGTTGACCAGGCTCGGCGCACCGATGACCTGGGCCTTGGTCGAGATCGCCTCGAGCACGCGCTCCATGGCGGTCTCGATCGGCAGCCCGTTCTCCTGGGACCCGTCGCGGTAGCGGAAGGAGACCGCGCCGTTGCTGCGGTCCTCCTCGCCGGCGATGAGGGTGAACGGCACCTTGGACTTGCTGGCGTTGCGGATCTTCTTGGGGAAGCGGTCGTCGCTCTCGTCGAGCTCGACGCGGATCCCCTTCGCCCGCATCCGCTGGAGCACGTCCCACAGGTAGTCGTTGTACTCCTCCGCGACCGGGACGCCGAGGACCTGGACGGGGCTGAGCCACACGGGGAAGGCGCCGGCATAGTGCTCCACGAGCACGCCGATGAACCGCTCGATCGAGCCGAACTTCGCCGAGTGGATCATCACCGGCTGCTGGCGCGAGCCGTCCGCGGCCTGGTACTCCAGCGCGAACCGGTCGGGCGAGGGCTGGTTGAAGTCGTACTGGATCGTGCTCATCTGCCAGGTGCGACCGATGGCGTCCCGGGCCTGCACGGAGACCTTGGGACCGTAGTAGGCGGCGCCGCCCGGGTCCGGCACGAGCTCGAGACCGGTCTCGGTGCAGACCTCCTCCAGGACCCTGGTCGCCTCCGCCCAGTCCTCGTCGGAGCCGATGAACTTGGCGCTCTTGTCGCCCTCCTCGTCGCGGGTGGACAGCTCGAGGTAGAAGTCGTCGAGCCCGAAGTCGCGCAGCAGCCCGAGGACGAAGTCGAGCAGGTGGCGGATCTCGTCGGGCGCCTGCTCCTTGGTGACATAGGAGTGGCTGTCGTCCTGGGCGAAGCCGCGCACCCGGGTCAGGCCGTGGATGACACCGGACTTCTCGTGTCGGTAGACGTGGCCGAACTCGAACAGGCGCAACGGCAGCTCACGGTAGGAGCGCTGCCTGGAGCGGTAGATGAGGTTGTGCATCGGGCAGTTCATGGCCTTGAGGCGGTAGTCCATGCCGTCGACGTCGAGGGCGGGGAACATCCCCTCGCCGTAGTAGGGCAGGTGCCCGGATGTGTGGAAGAGCCCCTCCTTGGCGATGTGCGGCGTCCCGACGTACTCGAAGCCCTCCTCGATGTGCCGCGCGCGGACGTAGTCCTCCATCTCGCGCTTGATGACGCCACCCTTCGGGTGGAAGACGGGCAGACCGGAGCCGATCTCGTCGGGGAAGGAGTACAGGTCGAGCTCACGACCGAGCTTGCGGTGGTCCCGCTTCTCGGCCTCGGCGAGACGGTCGAGGTAGGCCTTGAGCTCGTCTTTGCTCGGCCACGCCGTCCCGTAGACGCGCTGCAGCTGCGGGTTCTTCTCGCTGCCGCGCCAGTAGGCCGCGGCGCTGCGCATGATCTTGTAGGCGTTGCCGATGACCTTGGTGCTCGGCACGTGCGGGCCGCGGCACAGGTCCCCCCAGGCCCGGGTGCCGTCGCGGCGGACGTTGTCGTAGATCGTCAGCTGCGCACCGCCCACCTCGACGGACGCGCCCTCGGCGGCCTCCTCGGAGGCGCCGCCCTTGAGCCCGATGAGCTCGCACTTGTACGGCTCGTCGGCCAGCTCAACGAGTGCGTCGTCGTCGCTGATCTCCCGGCGCACGAAGGTCTGGCCCTCGTTGATGATCCGTTGCATCGCCTTGTCGAGGGCCTTGAGGTCCTCAGGGGTGAAGGGCTCCTCGACGTCGAAGTCGTAGTAGAAGCCGTCCCGGATCGGCGGGCCGATACCGAGCTTGGCCGTGGGGTTGATCTGCTGGACGGCCTGGGCGAGGACATGGGCCGTGGAGTGGCGCAGGACGTCGAGACCGTCCTGCTCCGCGGCCGTCACCGGCTCGACGACGTCACCCTCGGCGACCTCGTGCGCGAGGTCCCGCAGCTCGCCGTTGACCCGCGCGACCAGCACGGCGCGGTCCCCCTCGAAGAGGTCCGCCGTGGTGGTGCCCGGGTCCACCGATCGCTCGTCTCCGGCGACGTTGATGGTGATCTGGGCAGACACGTGGAGCTCCTGGGGGACGGTTCGCGGTGCCCGGCCGGGCACCCGTCGAACTCTATCCCCGCGGTGAGGGCCACCCCAACGCCGTTTCGCCACATCCGTTGAGTACGACGTCTCAGGTCCGCGCTGTCCCGCGAACCTAGGGTCGGGGCATGCTCGCCACGGATCGACGCCTCCTGCCCCACACCGCCTGCTGGTTCGGCGCGCTCAGCCTGCTCGCCGTCCTGTGCTTCCACTTCCCCGAGCTGCTCACCAGCCAGGAGTTCCGGACCGTGTACACCTCGCACTTCGCCCGCGGCCTGCTGCTCCTCGGTCTCGTCTCCACCTTCGTCGTCGGCACGTTGGCCGTGCTGGCCGGCCAGCACCGCCGCCTCGCGATCATCGGCCTCGTGGCAGCGGGGGTGGCGCTCCTGCTCGGCGGCCCGGACGTGCCGATGGACCCGATCGAGGCGACCCCGTACTCGCTGGGCGTCGACTGGTTCATCCTCTCGCTGGTCTTCTCGGCACTCGTGTTCATCCCCCTCGAGCACTACCTGGCGCACCGCCGGCACCCTGTGCTGCGCACCGGCTGGCGGACGGACGTCTGCTACTTCTTCCTCAGCCACGTGCTCGTGCAGCTCATCCTCATCGTCGTGACGGCGTCCACGACGACCGTGGCCTCGGCCATCGCGATCGACCAGGTCCAGTCACGCGTCGTCGACCTCCCCTTGTGGGTGCAGGTCCTGGTCGCCGTCTTCGTCGCCGATCTGGCCCAGGCCGTCCTGCACCGGACCTACCACCGCACCAGGACGCTGTGGAGGTTCCACGCGGTGCACCACTCCAGCAGGGACCTCGACTGGCTGGCCGGGTCACGTGTCCACCTCGCCGAGACGGTCCTCACCCGCAGCATCGTGCTGCTGCCGCTCATGGTCCTGGGCTTCTCGACGCCCGCGGTCAACGCCTACGTGATCATCGTCGGGCTCCAGGCGGTCGTGGCCCACGCCAACATCGGGGTGCGCCTCGGGTGGCTCGAGTACCTCGTGGTGCTCCCCCGCTATCACCACTGGCACCATGCCCGGCACGTCGACTACTGGGACCGCAACTACGCGATCCACCTGCCAGTCGTCGACATGCTGATGGGCAGCTTCAGGCTCCCGCGCGACGGCAGCTGGCCGCAGGAGTACGGGGTGCTCACGCTCGAGACGGTGCCCCGCGGCGTGCTCGCCCAGCACCTGATGCCCTTCCGCGGGGACCGGGAGTACGACTCGTTCGTCGCCTGAGCCTGGCAGCGCGGGTTCAGGTCTGCATTCCCCTAGGTGTAACTGGGCATGACCTTGGTGACACGGGTCTTGGCGCGGCTGGCTGGGGGTTGGTCCCCGATGGCGCTGTGTGGGCGATGGTAGTTGTAGTGGGTCACCCAGATCTGTAGCTGTCGTCGGCGGGCTTCTTCGGAGGGGTAGGCGTCGGCGTAGAGGACCTCGCGGGCCATGGTCTGCTGGTAGCGCTCGACCTTGCCGTTGTGCTTGGGCGTGTAGGGCTTGATCCGCTTGTGCTTCGAGGCGAAGGAGAGCACCGAGCGGGTGAAGTTCTTGGCGCGGTAGCAGGACCCGTTGTCGGTGACGATGCGGGTGATGCGGGTGATGCCGTGCGCGGCGAAGAAGACCCGGGCGCGGGCCAGGAACGCGATCGCGGTCGCGGCGCTCTCGTCGTCGTGGGCCTCGGTGTAGACCATCCGGGTGAAGCCGTCCACGGCCGAGTGCAGGTAGGTGTAGCCCACCTTGGCGCCGCGGTGGTGTCCTCGCAGGCCGCGGGCCCGGTCAGCGTCCGAGCCGCGGCCGTGGACGCGCCACCCGCCCCCGGGCGGGATGCGTCCGACCTTCTTCACGTCCAGGTGGATCATGTGCCCGGGGTAGCGCGCGATGATCTTGCCGGCGGGCTGCTGGCGCAGGGGCTGCCCGTCGACGTCCAGGTCCCGCAGCCGGTTCAAGCCCTCGCGGCGCAGGATCCGGGCGATGGTGCACACCGCCACATTCGTGCCCTCATCGGCCAGCGCCAGATGGATGCGCCGCGCGGACCACTTACGGCGCCGCAGCTCGATGATCCGCTCGACCACCGGTTCGGCAGTCGCGCTCGGGGAGCGTTGTGGCCGGCTGGAGCGGTCGTGCAGCCCTTCCTCGCCGTGCTCGCGGTAGCGGGCTACCCATTTGGACAGGCACTGGCGTGAGATCGCGGCCTCGGCTGCGACGTGCGCGATCGGCCGCGGGCCGGCCTCATCATTGGCCTGACCCAGCACTCGCTCGATCAGACGTAGGCGACCACCAGGGGTCATCGGGGCATTAGCGTGGGACACAGGGCAGGTTCCTTTGGCTGGCTCGTGATGAACGGCTTTGACACCCTCATCCTGTCGCCACGGGGACCTGCCCGCCCTGTTACGCCCCTCCTCGTGTCACCAACCTCATGCCCCGCAACACCTAGGGCAATGCGGGTTCAGATCTGCATTCCCCTAGGGCAATGCGGGTCCAGGCACGCGAAGGGGAGGTCAGTCCAGCCGGTCGGCCGCGACGACGCTCCACATCACCTTGTCGACGGCAGTGCGGGCCACGCCGCGCCCGCCTCGAGGAGGCGGCCGCCTACCTCGACGTGGCCCCGCTCGTCGTCCGGGTCGCGCACGACGTGCCGGTCGGGGACCTCGACCTGCACCTGCCGCCGGACATCGTCGACCCGGTCGCGATGAGCCGGATGGCCATCGAGCACGACCTCACCGGACCCTTCGACCGGGTGGGCACCGCCCTTCGCTCCGTCGCCCCCTGACCCGAGCCCCTGACTCTGCATTCCCCTAGGGCAATGCGTCGAGCAGCCGACTGGTTGACTGGCCGGGTGCTCGTCTCCCGGATCGGCCTGACCCCGCTCAAGGGCGCCCGCCACCGCGACCTGCGGCGGGTGCGCCTCGAGCGCGACGGGCCCGTCGGCGATCGCGCGCTGTGCCTGGTCGACGACGCAGAGGCACGCGTGCTGCGTACCGTCGAGAACCCCCGGATGCTGCTCGTGGACGCGCAGTGGGACGGCACGACGCTCACGACCCGCACCCCCGGCGGGTGCGAGGTGAGCGCTCGGCCCGCCGCCACCGGCGAGGAGCTCGTCGCCGACTACTGGGGACGGGAGGCCACCCTGCGCCTGCTGGACTGCCCGCACGCCGCGCAGCTCGGCGCGCACCTGGGTCGCCGGGTCCGGCTGGCGCTCGTCGACCCCGGCGCCGTCGTCTACGGCGCGCCGGTCAGCATCGTCACCACGGGCGCCCTGGCCCGGCTCGGCGAGACCGAGGACGCCAGGTTCCGCGCCACCCTGACCCTGCGCGCGGACCAAGACCCTGCGCCGGGCACGGTGCTGCGGCTCGGGGACGCCACGCTGCGGGTGCGCGCGCGCATCCCCCGCTGCCGGGTCATCGACATCAACCCGGCGACGGGCGTCATGGACACCCGCCATCTCGCGTCGCTCGTGGACCAGCCGCGCCCGACGGGCGAGCTCCCCTTCGGCGTCGACGCCGAGGTGCTCGTCGCCGGCGACGTCGCGGTCGGTCAGCCGGTCTCGGTCATGCCCTCGTAGATCCCGATGGGGTTGCCGTCGGGGTCGCCCAGCACGGCGAACCAGCTCGTCTCGCTGATCGGCGACTTCTCCATCAGGACGGTCCCACCAGTGGCCTTGGCCTTGGCCAGGACCTCGTCGATCGAGTCGACCTCGACGTAGGAGCGAGGGTGCTCGAACCCCTCACCGCGGGGCGCGAGGCCGCCACCGCTGATCTTGTTGGGCGCCTGCCACATGGGGTACCCCTCGTAGCCGGGGACCTCGGCGATCTGCCAGCCGAACAGGCCGCTGTAGAAGCTCGTGGCCGCCGACAGGTCGGTGACCGGGATGTCGATGTGCGTGATGTCTCCGTGTGCCATGGATCGAGCATGGCACCGGGGTGTGACGGCCGCCACGTCCATGACGCGAACGGTCGCCCGTGGCCCACACCGGCTGCCACCACGGCACGGGAAGGCCCGCACCCCACCGGAGGGGCACGGGCCTTCGACCGCGGGGAGGTCAGGCCAGGGTGAGCACGAGGTGCTCGGTGTCCGGGCTGCGCGAGCTGCGCAGACCGGCCACCACCTCGTCGCCGCCCTTGTCGATCACGAGGTCCACCTTGCCGGGCAGCAGGACCGGCTTCTTGAACCACACGTGGCTCGTGCTGGGCCCGCTCGTGGCCGGACCGATCGCCGCCAGCACGCGGGCGTACGTCCACATGCCGTGGGCGATGGCCCGCGGGAAACCCATCACCCTGGCCGTGACGGCGCTCATGTGGATCGGGTTGATGTCACCCGAGGCGAGGCCGTAGGTGCGACCGAGGTCGCCCGGCAGGCTCCACCTCGCGACGGCCTGGCCCGTGGGGATCGCCGGCGGCTGCTCGCCGCGCTCGGCCTCGGCGTCCCCGCGACCGCGGGCGAGGTAGGTCGAGCGACCCTCCCACACCCGCTCACCGGCGACGTCCACCTCGGTGACGAGGTCGACGGCCCTGCCCCTGGGGTGGGCCCGTAGGTGGTCCGCGGACACGGTGATGTCGAGCGGCTCCTCGAAGTGGATCCCCCGGTGGACCGTGATGACGTTCTCCACGTGCACCAGACCCATGAGCGGCAGCGGGAACCCCTTCGCGGCCATGAGCCGCATCTGCAGCGGGAACCCGACGACGTGCGGGTAGGTGTGCGGCAGCACGTCGCTGTTGTTGAACCCGCATGTGCGCTGGTACTCGAGCAGGTCGCCGCGGTCGACGGCGTGGCCCTCGAGGCGCAGCACACGGTCCGGGAGCTCCGTTCCGGTGCGCCTGCCCGGGAGTGCGGCGCGGGCGTAGATCGGACCGAGCGCCGGGATGCTCGTGACGGTCGTGACGGCCATCAGGCGCCCAGCATCATCTGGCCGCAGACGCGGACCGTGTTGCCGGTGACGGCACGGTTGCTGTCCCAGGCGAACCACCCGATCGTCTCGGCGACGTCGATCGGCAGACCACCCTGCGAGAGGGAGTTGGTCAGGCGGCCGATCTCGCGCGTGGCGAGCGGGATCCTGGCGGTCATCTCGGTCTCGATGAAGCCGGGGGCGACGGCATTGACCGTGATCCCCTTGGCGAGGACCTGTCGGTCCTTGGCCAGGCTCGAGGTCATGCCGATGACGCCGGCCTTGCTCGCCCCGTAGTTGGCCTGGCCGCGGTTGCCCGCGATACCGGCGATCGAGGCGACGTTGACGATGTGGCCGCCCTCGTTGATGGCGGGCACGAGGACCTCGTTCATCCTGAGGATCGACAGCAGGTTGACGTTGAGCACCGAGCCCCACCGGTCCGCGTCGGTGTTGACGAGCAGCTTGTCGCGGGTGATGCCGGCGTTGTGGACGACGATGTCGAAGCCCCCGTGGAGCGAGGTCGCGTGGTCCACGATCTTGGCGCCGGCGTCCTCCGCGGTGACGTCGACCTGCAGGGCCGACCCGCCGAGCTTGTTGGCGACGTCGGCCAGGGGTCCACCGGCGGCCGGGATGTCGACGCACACGACGGTCGCGCCGTCGCGGGCGAGGACCTCGGCGATGGCCGCACCGATGCCGCGCGCGGCACCCGTGACGACCGCGACCTTGCCCTCGAGCGGGGCGTCCCAGCTCGCGGGCTCGACGACCTCGCCGACGGCCGTGCCGACGGTCACCACCTGCCCCGAGACGTAGGCCGAGCGGCCGGAGAGGAAGAAGCGGATGGTGGCCTCGGCGTCGGCGTCGGCGCCCTCCGCGATGTACACGAGGTTGGCCGTGCCACCCGCGCGCATCTCCTTGCCGACGGAGCGCACGATGCCCTCGAGGGCGCGGCGGGCCGCGGCCTCGGCGACGTCGTCGGTGTCCGCGACCGGACGGCCGAGGACGATGACCCGGCCCGTGGGGGCGAGTGTCTTCAGGGCCGGGGCGAGGATCCCGCGGAGGGTCTCCAGGTCGGCCGGGGTCCTCGCCTGCGTCATGTCGACGACGACACCGGCGACCGAGGTCGACGGGGAGGTCGCGATCTGCACGCCGTCGGCCGAGAGGACCTCGGTGAGCAGCCCGGCGACAGGGGCGTCACCGTGCCCGGCGAGGAGCACCGCACCGTTGATGAGCGGGGCGCCGGCCTTGTGGCGACGCAGGGTCGTCGGCCGCGGCAGGCCGAGGGTGTTGGCCATCTGCTTGCCCAGGCCGGAGCTGACGAACTTGCCGTACTCGAATCCCATGGGGGTCTCCTTGATCAGGTGCGTAG
Organism: Janibacter terrae; assembly: GCF_039636765.1. NCBI lineage: Bacteria > Bacillati > Actinomycetota > Actinomycetes > Micrococcales > Intrasporangiaceae > Janibacter > Janibacter terrae. The sequence continues at coordinate 2,107,141 of NZ_CP144167.1, read as the reverse complement.
GAGGGCTCAGGCGCCCTCGAGGATGGCCACGACGCCCTGTCCCCCGGCGGCGCAGACGGAGATCAGGCCGCGGCTGCCCGGGCCCTTGGCGTGGAGCGTCTTGGCGAGGGAGGCCACGATGCGACCACCGGTGGCGGCGAAGGGGTGACCGGCCGCCAGCGAGGAGCCGTTGACGTTGAGCTTGTCGCGGTCGATCGGGCCGAGCGCGGAGTCGCGGCCCAGCTTCTCGCGGCACCACTCCTCGTCCTCCCAGGCCTTGAGCGTGGAGAGCACCGTGGCCGCGAAGGCCTCGTGGATCTCGTAGTAGTCGAAGTCCTGCAGGGTCAGGCCGTTGCGCTCGAGCATGCGCGGGATGGCGTAGGCGGGGGCCATGAGCAGGCCCTCGGCGCCGTGCACGTAGTCGACCGCGGCGGCCTGGCCGTCGACGAACCACGCGAGGGGCGTCAGGCCCTGCTCGGCGGCCCACTCCTCGGAGCCCAGGAGCACGACGGAGGCGCCGTCGGTGAGCGGCGTCGAGTTGCCGGCGGTCATCGTCGCGCCGTCGCCCTTGCCGAAGACCGGATTGAGCCTCGCCAACTTCTCCATGGAGGAGTCGGGACGCAGGTTCTGGTCCTTGGACAGGCCCATGAAGCTGGTGACGAGGTCGTCGTGGAAGCCCTCGTCGTAGGAGCGGGCGAGATTCTTGTGGCTGTTGACCGCGAGCTGGTCCTGCGCCTCGCGGGTGATGCCCCACTTCTTGGCGGTGATGGCCATGTGCTCCCCCATGGACAGGCCGGTGCGCGGCTCGACGTTGGCCGGCGTGGAGATGCCCAGATCGGTCGGGCGGACCCTGGCCAGGGCGAGGGCCCGGGCCTTGCCCCCCTTCGCGCGGTTGACCTTGAGCAGCTTCTTGCGCAGCGACTCGGTGACCATGATCGGCGCGTCGGAGGCGGTGTCGACGCCGCCGGCGGCGCCGGACTCGATCTGCCCGAGCTTGATCTTGTTGGACACGAGGATCGCGGCCTCGAGACCGGTGCCGCAGGCCTGCTGCAGGTCGTAGGCCGAGGTGGTCGGGGCCAGGGCGGAGCCGAGGACCGACTCGCGGGTGAGGTTGAAGTCGCGGGAGTGCTTGATGACCGCCCCGCCGACGACCTCGTCCAGGTGCTTGCCGCTGAGGTTGTACCGGGCGACGAGCCCGTCGAGGGCAGCGGTGAACATGTCCTGGTTGGAGGCCTCGGCGTACGGGCCGAACTGACGGGCGAAGGGGATGCGGTTGCCACCGAGGACGGCGGCGCGACGCGGCAGGTTGTTGGGCACGACAGGTCTCCTGGATCGTTGTCTGCACTTATGCGATACGGACGGTAGCAGGTACCGCGAGTACCTGCTACCGTCCACTCCTGTGAGGACCACCACCGACGGCCGCAGCGCCCGCTGGGAGATGCATCGCCAGCAGCGACGCAAGGAGCTCGTCGAGTCGGCGATGCGCACCATCCGCAGCCGGGGCGCCGGTGTCGGCATGGACGAGCTCGCCTCCGAGGCCGGGACCTCCAAGACCGTCTTCTACCGCCACTTCACCGACCGCCGCGGTCTCTACCTGGCGGTCGCCGAGCGCGTCGACGAGCTCATCATCCGTGACATCGGCAATGTCCTCGGCGAGAACACCAGGGGCACCGGGCTCGGGGCCCTCGACCTCGACCCGCGCTCGGTGATCCGGGCGGCGATCGATGCCTACCTCGCCCTCGTCGAGCGCGACCCCGAGCTCTACCGCTTCATCGTCTCGGCGCCGATCGTGGGCTCCTCGACGTCCGGCAACGCCGCCGAGGCGGTGGCGAGCGCGACCGGCAAGATGGCCGGCCAGATCAGCGGGCTGATCTCCTCCGCCCTCGTCGACCGCGGCAACGACCCGGCACCGGCGATCCTGTGGGGCCAGTCCCTCGTCGGGCTCGTGCGTGCCGGCGCCGATGCCTGGCTCGCCGGCCTCGCCGCCGACTTCAGCCGGGAGCAGGTGACCGAGCACCTCAGCGACCTCGCGTGGTCCGGCATCGCGATCGCCTGGAAGCGCCCCACCGACTGACCCCCGTGCGTAGTGTCTGCGCATGTCCCTTCCCATGGCCGCGTCCGAGCACGCGAGCGTCACCGCCCTTCGCGACCTCCTGAGGCTGCACACCGTCGCGGCGCCCCGCGGTGGCGAGACCGACGCGGCCCCCTTCCTCGAGCTGCACCGGCTGCTGCGCGAGCACTTCCCGCGCACCCACTCCGCCGGCGAGGTCCTCGACGTCCCGCCCCACGGGTTGCTGATCCGGGTGCCGCCCGACCCAGCCTCTCCCGCGGCGTCCGCCGACCCGGTCGTCCTCATGGCGCACATGGACGTCGTGCCCCTGGGCGACGAGTCGCGGTGGACGCACCCACCGCTCGCCGCCGAGGTCGTCGACGGCGTCATCTGGGGTCGCGGGACGCTCGACGACAAGGGGCAGCTCGTCGCGGTCATCGCGGCGGTGGAGTCGCTCCTGGCGGACGGCCTTCGTCCGGCGCGGGAGGTCTGGCTCTCCTTCGGCAGCGACGAGGAGGTCATGGGCTCCTGCGCGCAGCAGGCCGTGGAGATCCTGCGCTCGCGTGGCGTCACGCCGTGGTTCGTGCTGGACGAAGGGGGCGCCGTCGCCTCCGACGCCTTCCCCGGGGTCACCCGGCCGCTCGGGGTCGTGGGCGTCTCCGAGAAGGGGACCCTCTCCCTTCGCCTCACCGCCAGCGGCCGCGGAGGACATGCCTCACGCCCGGCGAAGGGGGGTCCCGCCGCCCGCATCGCAGGCGCCATCACCCGACTCGAGCGGCACCCCTTCCCGGCGCGCCTCTCCCCCGCCGCCCTCGAGATGCTGCGGCGCCTGGCCCCGCACCTGCCCCGGCCGGTGCGGCCGCTCGCCGAGCACGCCGACCGCTTCCCGAGCGCGCTGGCACGCCTCCTCGTGGCCGCCGGGCCGGAGGCAGCGGCGCTCGCGCGCACCACGGTGGCGGTGACGATGCTGTCGGGCTCGCCGGCGGTCAACGTCAGCCCGACCTCCGTGCGCGCCTGGCTCAACCTGCGCATCGCCGTCGGTGAGACGGCGGCGGCTGCGACCGCCCGGGTGCGACGCATCGTCGGGTCCGACATCGAGGTCGACGTCGAGGGTGCCCACGACCCCAGCCCCGTCTCCCCCGTCGACGACCCGGCCTTCGCCCTCCTCGAGCGCACCGTGACCACCGTCTTCCCGGAGGCCGTGCCCGTGCCGTACGTCATGTACGCGGCGACCGACTCACGACACTTCACGACGATCTGCCCGCGGGTCTACCGCTTCGCCCCCTTCCGGATGGACGCCGACCAGCGTGAGGCGATCCACGGCTACGACGAGCGGCTGGGCGTGGCGGACTTCCTCGACGGGATCCGTTGGTACCGCACGCTCCTCGAGGGTCTGGGCGACGTGGCGGCGGGCCGGTGAGCCCCACCATCTGGCGCCTCGTCGGCTTCCTCGCCGCCGTCGAGATCGCGTCGGGCATCCTGCAGGGCTACTACACGCCGATCTACAGCGACATCGCCGACCACCTGCGGATCGCCGACGGCGACGTCAACTGGTTCGAGGCGGTGCAGCTCATCGTCTCGGCACTCGCGGTGCCCGTGCTCTCCCGGCTCGGCGACCTCCACGGCCACCGACGGGTGCTCATCATCGCCACGCTCGTCACCGCCGCGGGCGGGTGGCTCGTCGCCCTCGCGCCCGGCTTCTGGACCTTCCTCGTCGGCTGGGGGCTGCAGGGCGCCTACACGGTCTGGCTGCCGATGGAGATCGCGATCCTCCACGAGCGATCGCGCGACTCCCCCGACCGCCCGGCCCTGGTCCGCCGGGGCGCCGCCCTGCTCGTCCTGGCGCTCGAGGTCGGCGTCATCGTCGGCGCGCTGAGCGCCGGTGCGCTGCAACCGGTCTGGGGCATGACGGCAATCCTGTCCATCCCCGCGGCGGCGACGACCATTGCCCTCGTCGCCATCGTCCTCGGGGTGCGCGACGAGTCCGCCCCGGCCACGGGCCGGCTCGACCTCGCCGGGACCGGGTTGCTCAGCGTGGGCCTGCTGCTCGTCCTGGGCGGCCTGGTCGTCGTGCGGCTGCAGGGGCTGGCCAGCCTCCTCGCCTGGGCACTCGTCGTCGCAGGACTCGCGGTCATGGTGCTCTTCGTCCGGGTCGAGCGCGCGAGCGACTCGCCGCTGGTCGACGTCCGCTCGCTCGCCGCGCCCGGCATGTGGCCGGTCCAGCTGGCCGCGGCCCTCTTCGGCATGAGCGTGCTCGGCGCCCAGATCCCGCTGTCGACCTTCGCCCGCACCGACCCGGCCGAGGTCGGCTACGGCCTCGGGGTCGACGCCGGCGCGATCGCCAACCTCATCGGCCTCTACGTCGTCGCCATGGCGATCGGCGCGCTGCTCTCGCCGCTGGCGGCCCGCCGGCTGGGCGTGCGGTGGATGCTCGTCACCGCCGCGGTGCTCGTCGCGATCGGCTACGGGACCTTCATCCCACTCCACGACGCGCTCGTCCACGCGATGCTGGCGATGGGCCTCGCCGGCCTGGGGTCCGGGGCGCTCGTCGCCTCGCTGCCCGCTGCGGCGGCCCAGGCCGCACAGCACGGGGGTACCGCCGAGGCCGCGGGACTGACCAACGCGACCAAGACGGTCGGCGGTTGCCTGGCCTCGGCCCTCTTCGCGGTCGCCCTCGCGTCGACCGGCAGCATCTCCGACCCCACCACCGGCCACGCGCCCATGGCCGGCTACCTCGTCGTCTGGGGGATCTGCTCGGTGTCCGCGCTGCTGGCCGCGGTCGCCCTCTCCCGCCTGCCGGCGACGTCCCCTTCGCCCCTCCCCACCCCCCAGAGGGTCACGTGATGCAGCAAGACCGTGGTGGTGGTGCATGAGATGACCCTCCGCCAAGGTGCGCCACGCCACTGCCCGGGCCCGGTGGGTCTGGAAGAGTGCCGAGCATGAGCGCCGAGCAGCCCCTGGACCCCGTCGCCGACCAGATCCGTACCGTCCTCGACGGTCGGTGGGCGGGGGTCCGGCAGCAGCTCCGAGCGGACCCCGACTTCCCCGTCGCGGTGCCGGCCCTCGAGCTCGGGCTGGAGGAGCACCGTCGGCGCACGCTCGAGATGTGCACCCGGTTGGGCGGCAGCGACCTCGTCCGTGCGGGACTGCCCGAGTCCGTGGGCGGGGCCGGCGACGTCGGCGCCTCCGTCACGGGGCTGGAGATGATCGGCCACGGCGACCTGTCGGTCTTCGTCAAGGCCGGCGTGCAGTTCGGCCTCTTCGGGGGCGCGATCGCCGCGCTCGGCACCGAGCGGCACCACCAGCGGTACCTGCCCGGCGCCGCCGACCTGTCCCTGCCCGGCTGCTTCGCGATGACCGAGACCGGGCACGGGTCGGACGTCCAGTCGATCCTCACCACGGCGACGTACGACCCGGCCACCGACGAGCTGGTGGTCCACTCCCCTTCGCCCGCGGCCCGCAAGGACTACATCGGCGGGGCCGCCCGCGACGCCCGGCTCGCCGCGGTCTTCGCCCAGCTCGTCGTCGGCGGGGAGGGACAGGGGGTGCACTGCGTCCTCGTCCCGATCCGGGACGAGGACGGGCAGCCGATGCCGGGTGTCACCATCAGCGACTGCGGCGCCAAGATGGGCCTGCGCGGCGTCGACAACGGCCGGCTGATGTTCGACCGGGTCCGCGTCCCCCGCGACAACCTGCTCGACACGTACGGCGCGATCGACGACGAGGGGACGTACAGCTCGCCGATCGAGAGCGTCAACCGCCGCTTCTTCACGATGCTGGGCACCCTCGTGCGCGGCCGGGTCACGGTCGGTGGCGGTGCCGGCGCTGCGACGCGCAGCGCCCTCACCCTCGCCGTCCGGTACGGCCTCGAGCGCACGCAGTTCCACCACCCCGGCAGCGAGCGCGAGGTCGCGATCCTCGACTACCGCGGTCACCAGCGCAAGCTCCTCCCCCGCCTGGCGCGCTCCTACGCCCTGGCCCTCGCGCAGAACGCGCTCGTGGAGAAGCTGGCGGCCATCGCCTCCGGCGAGATCGACTCCGAGCAGGAGCAGCGGGAGCTGGAGTCGCGGGCGGCGGGCCTGAAGGCGATGACCACCGAGCACGCCACCGACACGATCCAGGCCTGCCGCGAGGCGTGCGGCGGCGCGGGGTACATGAGCCTCAACCGGTTCGCCGACCTCAAGGCCGACACGGATGTCTTCACGACCTTCGAGGGCGACAACACCGTCCTGCTGCAGTTGCTCGCCAAGGGCATGCTCACGAGCTACAGGACGGAGTTCACCGATCTCGACACCCGCGGGGCGATCCTCTTCGGTGCGCGGCAGGCGACGACCTCCGTCATCGAGCACACCATCGGCGGCTCGCTCATCCAGCGCCTGCTCTCGGGCGCGCCGGGCAGGGACGGGGACGACGCGCTCGACGACCGCGGAGGTCAGCTCGCGCTCTTCGAGGACCGGGAACGGCACCTGACCGAGACCCTCGCGATGCGTCTGCGCCGGGCCGGTGACGAGGGGGCCGACCAGTTCGCGGTCTTCAACGACGCACAGGACCACCTGCTCGAGACCGCCCGGGCCCACGTCGACCGGATCGCGCTCGAGGCCTTCGTCACCGCGATCGACACCGCCCCGGAGGGTCCGGCCCGTGAGCTGCTCGCGACCGTCTGCGACCTCTACGTCTTCAGCACCGTCGAGGCACACCGCGCCTGGTACATCGAGCACGGTCGCCTCAGCTCGAGGCAGGCGAAGGGGGTCATCGCCCGGACCAACCAGCTGCTCGGCGAGGTCCGCCCCCACGCCGGCACGCTCGTCGACGCCTTCGCCATCCCGCGGGCCTGGCTGACCACCGAGATGATGGACGACCTGGCCGAGTTCTGAGGCCGGGGCGGGGTCGGGGCGAAGGCCGTCAGCGCTGGCGCGCGACCCGCCCTTCGTCCCAGACGGGGCCATCCGTCTCGCGCACGCGGCCGTCGGCCCCGTAGACGAGGAAGCGGTCGAAGCCCCGGGCGAACCAGCGGTCGTGCGTGACGGCGAGGACGGTCCCCTCGAAGGCATCGAGCCCCTCCTCCAGCGCCTCGGCGGACTCGACGTCGAGGTTGTCCGTCGGCTCGTCGAGGAGCAGGAGGGTGGCGCCCGACAGCTCCAGCAGCAGGATCTGGAACCGCGCCTGCTGCCCTCCCGACAGCGACTCGAAGGCCTGCTCACCTGCGTGCGCGAGCTCGTACCGGTCGAGGACGCGACTGGCCGCCTCACGCCCCAGGCCGGAGCGGTGGTCGTCGCCGCGGTGGAGGATCTCGAGGAGCGTGCGGCCGACGAGCTCGGGGTGCTCGTGCGTCTGGACGAACCAGCCCGGCCGCACGCGGGCACCGAGACGCGCCCGCCCGCTGTGCTCGACCGGCGCGATGACGGCCTCGCCGACGGGGAGGTTCTCCGGCTCGGGGTCGCTCCCACCGGCGGCGAGCAGCCGCAGGAAGTGCGACTTGCCGGAGCCGTTGGACCCGAGGACCGCGACCCGCTCGCCATACCAGACCTCGAGGTCGAAGGGCTGCATGAGGCCGGTCAGCTCGAGCCGCTCGCAGACGACCGCGCGCTTGCCGGTGCGTCCGCCGTGCAGGCGCATGGTGACCTTCTGCTCGCGCGGCTGCTCGCTCGGTGGCCCCTCGGCGACGAAGCGCGCCAGGCGGGTCTGGGCGGACTGGTACCGCGTGGCCATGTCGGAGTTGTACTTCGACTTCTGCTTGTACATGAGCACGAGCGCCTTGAGCTTGGCGTGCTCCTCGTCCCAGCGCTTGCGCAGCTCCTCGAAGCGCGCGAACCTCTCCTGCCGCGCCGCGTGGTAGCTGCCGAAGCCGCCGGGGTGCGTCCACACCCGGTTGCCGGCACTGCCGAGCTCGACGGTGACGACGCGCGTGGCGGTGTTGGCGAGCAGCTCGCGGTCGTGGCTGATGTAGAGGATCGTCTTGGCGCTCTCGCGGATCTGCTCCTCCATCCAGATCTTGCCGGGCACGTCGAGGTAGTTGTCCGGCTCGTCGAGGAGCAGGACCTCGTCGGGGCCGCGCAGCAGGTACTCGAGGACGAGCCGCTTCTGCTCGCCGCCGGAGAGCGTGCTGAGCTCCCGGTACCGGCACCGCTCGAAGGGGACGCCCAGCGCCGCGGTCGCGCACACGTCCCAGACGACCTCTTGGTCGTAGCCTCCGGCGTCCGCGTAGTCGGACAGCGCCGTGGCGTAGCGCATCTGGGTGCGCTCGTCCTCCGTCTCCATGAGGGCCAGCTCGAGCCGGTCGACCTCGGCCGCAGCGTCGCGCACGGCGGGTGGCGACACCGACAGGAGCAGGTCGGCGACCGTGGGTCGGTCCCCGAGGGCGGCGCCCACGTGCTGGCGCATGACGCCCAGCCCACCCGTGCGCGACACCGAGCCGGAGTGCGGCGTCAGCTCACCGGTGACGATCCGCATGAGCGTCGTCTTGCCGGCGCCGTTGGCACCGACCAGCGCGACCTTGGCACCTTCCCCCACGCGGAAGGAGACCTCGTCGAGCAGCACGCGCCCGTCCGAGAGCTCGTACCGGACCCCGGCCACGTCGACATGTCCCACGAGGGGAGATCCTCTCCGATCGCGCAGCAGGGCACCAGCGAGTTCTCCACGGGCCCAGCCTCGGACGCGGCTCAGCGCACCCCGAGGACGCGGTGCTCCTTGATCGACATGACGAGCGCGACGATCCAGCCGACGACGGTCCAGCCGAGCAGCAGGTTGATCCAGAACACCGACCAGGCGTTGCGGTTGCCCCGCACGGCGGCGATCGCCCAGGGCAGCATGTAGCCGGCGGACAGGATCGCGACGAGGATCGCGAGGGGCGCGCTGACCACTCGCGTCTTCTGGTCGGTGATGATCGTGGGCATGTGACCAGCCTACGGGCGCCAGCGCCCCGCTCAGACGGAGATGTCCCCCCGGACGAGGGTGGTGGCCCCGCCGACCCACACCCGGCCGTCGTCGTCGGCCTCGATCGAGATGACCCCGTCGCGCTGCACGCAGGAGCCCTGGGTCGCGGTGTACCGGCGCGGTGCGACGCCGGCCCCGATCAGCCACTGGGCGATCCCGGCGTTGAGGCTGCCGGTCACCGGGTCCTCGACGACGCCCAGCCCGGGGACGAAGGCCCGGACCTCGTAGAGGTGGGGACCGCCCTTCGGGTGCATGCCGACGACACCGATCTCGAGGTCGCCCGCGTGCGTGAGGTCCGGCTCGACCGCGCGCACCTGCTGCGCGGAGCCGAGGCGGACGGCGCACCACCTCGGCCCGTTGTCGACCCACTGGTGGTCGAGGATCTGCTCGGCGCCGATGCCGAGTGCCTCCGCGACGCGCTCGACGTCGGCGTCGTCCAGGGGCCCGGTCCGGCGCAGCGGTGGTGCGGCGAAGGCGAGCCCGGCGGCCCCCCTTCGGACCATGACGATCCCCAGCCCGCACTCCTGCCGCACGACGTCCGCGTCCCGGGGGCTCCCCCCGTGCTCGAGCCAAGCGTGCGCCGTCCCGAGGGTCGGGTGCCCGGCGAAGGGGAGCTCGCCCTGCGGGGTCCAGATGCGCACCAGGTAGTCGGCCTCGTCGGACGTCGGCGGCAGGACGAAGGAGGTCTCGGAGAGGTTGGTCCAGCGCGCCACGGCCTGCATCTGCTCGTCCGTGAGCCCCGACGCGTCGAGGACGACGGCCAGCGGGTTGCCGCGGTAGGGAGTGGCCGCGAAGACGTCGACCTGGGCGAAGGGGATGTGGGTCGGCACAGGACCATCATCGCGCGGCAGGATGGGTGCATGGCCGGTCAGGACCCGATCCACCTCGACCACAACGCGACGACCCCCGTGGCGCCCGAGGTCGCCGCGGCGATGTGGCCCTACCTCACGGAGCACTTCGGCAACCCGTCGAGCGCCTCGCCGTCAGGTCGGCGCGCGGCGGCCGCTGTCGCCGCGGCCCGGGAGCAGGTCGCGGCGGTGATCGGTGCCCACGCCGACGAGATCGTCTTCACCTCGGGAGGCACCGAGTCCAACAACCTCGCGATCCGCGGGGCCGCCGCGGTGGCGTCGACGCACCGGGCGCTCACCTCCGGCGTGGAGCACCCGGCGACCGTCGCACCGTTGGCGCACCTGCAGGAGCAGGGGTGGCGCGTCCAGGAGCTGCCCGTGGACGACGCGTGCCGCGTGCGGCTCGACGAGTTCCCTGTCACGCCGCTCGGCCTCGGGACGCTGATCCTCGCGCACAACGAGACGGGGGCGGTCCAGCCCGTGGCGGACTTCGCGCAGCGGGTCCACGACGCCGGGGGGCGGGTCCACGCGGACGCGGCGCAGGCGGTCGGCAAGGTCCCCGTCTCCGTCGACGAGCTCGACGTGGACCTGCTCTCCGTCGCCGGCCACAAGCTCTACGGGCCGAAGGGGGTCGGTGCCCTCTACGTCCGCCGCGGCACGACGATCACGCCGGTCCTGCGCGGCGCCGGTCAGGAGGGTGGTCTGCGGCCCGGGACGGAGAACGTCGCGGGCATCGTCGGTCTCGGTGTCGCCGCCGAGCTCGCCGCCCGCCTCCTCGAGGACGAAGGGGGTCGACAGTCCCGTCTGCGAGATGCCCTGTGGCACAGGCTCGCTCGCGACGTCCCCGGCATCGTGCGGGTCTCCCCTGCCACCGGCTGCCTGCCCAACACGCTCATGGTCGCGGTGCCCGGTCACCTCGGCGCCGAGGTGCTGGGGTCAGTCACGGCCGTCGCGGCGTCCACGGGCAGCGCCTGCCACTCGGGGGTGCACTCCCCGCCGGCGGCGCTGCTCGCGATGGGGATCGACCACGACACCGCGCTCGGGGCGCTGCGCCTGACGCTCGGCCGGTCGACGACCGAGGCGGACGTCGCCACCGCGGCCGACGCGATCGGCGCGGCCCTCAGCTGACGGGCGCCAGCCGCCAGAGGGAGGTGACCTCGGCCCGCCGGGCGGCGTGCAGCGCGTCGCGGGCGTCGGAGGCCCGGCCGTGGCGCGGCGCGGTGTCGAGCCGGTCGACGACCGCCAACCCGGCGCCGGCGAACCACCCGAGCAGCTCCTCGCGCGTGCGCAGGCCGAGGTGCTCGGCGAGGTCGGAGATGACCAGCCAGCCCTCGCCGCCGGGCTCCAGGTGCTCCACGAGGCCGCTGATGAAGCCGCGGAGCATCGCCGAGTCCCGGTCGTAGACACCGGCCTCGAGGTCGGAGGTGGGCTCGCCGGGCAGCCACGGCGGGTTGCACACGACGAGCTCCGCGCGACCCGGCGGGTAGAGGTCGGCCTCGACCACCTCGACGCGGTCGGCGAGGTCGAACTGCTCCATCGTCGAGCGGGCGGAGGCCACTGCCCGCGGGTTGAGGTCGGTCGCGACCACCCGGCCGACACCGCGACGCGCGAGGAGGACCGCGAGCACACCGGTCCCGGTCCCGAGGTCGAAGGCCGTCGCCGGCACCCGGTCGAGCGGCGCCTCGGCCACGAGGTCGACGTACTCGCCGCGCACGGGTGAGAAGACCCCGTAGCCCGGGTGGACGCTCTCGCCGAGCGCCGGGACGGGCACCCCCTTCGTCTGCCACTGGTGGGCGCCGATCACGCCGAGCAGCTCCTGCAGGGCGATGACCTTGCGGTGCGGCGCGCCGTACGCCGCGGTCGCGGCCTCACGGACGTCCGGGGCACGACGCAGGCGCAGCGAGTGGTCGTCCTCGAGCTCGACGACGAGCCGGCCGAGGACCTCCGCGCGTCGGGCCCGGGCGGCGCGGTGCGTCGCGAAGTCGCTGCCGTCGTCGCCACGTCGGGCGGCGTCCTTGTCGAGTCGGCGGTCCAGCGCCTTGAGCAGCTGGCGGGCGTTGTGGTGGTCACCGCGCCACAGCAGCGCGGTGCCTGCCCTGGCCATCCGGTACGCCCGGTCGGCGGTGAGCGTGTCGTCGACGACCACGACGCGCGAAGGGGGCGCCGCCGAGCTCTCGGAGTGCCACCGGGCCGAGCGCTGCTCGCCGTCCTCGGTCCAGTGGATGTCGCTCATGCCGGTGACTGTATGGCACCTGCTCGCGCTCCCCGCGTGGCATGGCGCAGGCGGCAGCGGGTACGGGGCGACCATGAGCGACTTCGAGAAGTGTCCCGTGTGCGGTAGCGGCCTCGAGACCGAGCCGGTGAGGAGCGGGTCCGACCCGGGCGAGGCCAACGACCGCAGCTCGCGGCAGGTCTGCCCCAACGGTTGTCACGAGAGCCTGGCCTGGATCGACGCCCGTGAGGCCCGTGACGCCGGGATGGAGTGAGCAGACAGCGACACGAGGAAGCCCCCGACCGCGAAGCGGAGCGGGGGCTTGCTGGTGGACGTAAAGGGACTCGAACCCCTGACCTTTCGCGTGTGAAGCGAACGCTCTAACCAACTGAGCTATACGTCCATGGTGCTCCCCGAACCAGCGTCCCGGCCGGGCAACCTGAGCAGAGTACCCGGACCGCTCCCGAAGGTGCCAATCGGCTCCCTTCGCGGGGCGGTCGGCGTCAGCCCAGGCCGGGGACCTGCACGAGGTACTGCTCCACGGCGTCGGGCGTCCAGCCGGGGACGCCGGTCACGAGCAGCGCGAGGTAGAAGCAGAACCAGCCGAAGGCCGCCGAGAGCAGCAGCATCGGGATCTTGGCCTTCCACGGCAGCGCCCGCACGTACTGGTCGAAGGCCTTGACCTCGGCCTTGACGAACTGCGTGACCCGGCGGGCCCACAAGAACTCGGTGCTCCAGAGGTAGAGGCCGACGAAGATCACCGCCCAGCCCGGCCCGACGAGCGGGACCATCGGGATGCCGGCGATGATCAGCGCGAGGCCGACCACGGCGACGACGACGCGGTAGAGCGGGCCGGAGACGGGGTGCGTGCGGATCGCCCGGCGCCAGCGGACCGGGTCCTCGTGCGGGTCGATCCGCCCGTCCTCGCCGAAGCGGTCGAGCAGCTCCTGGCGCACGATCGCGTGGTGCTCCCGGCGAATGTCCCTGTACGGCCGCCGATGGCCGCCTTCGTCCTTGCCCTCGCCGACGTGCTCGTCGGTGGTGTCCACGTCCCCCATGGTGGCCTCCGTCGTGCTCACGGGTTGAGGTCTGCCGCAGCGGCCTCGGCGAAGGCCTTGCGGACGAGCGCCGTGACCGGACCGGGCGCCTCGAGCGAGCGGCCGTCGACGTCGTGGACCGGGTGGACGTCACGCGTGGTGCCGGTGAGGAAGACCTCGTCGGCGGTCTCGAGGACGGTGAGCGGCATGGCCTCCTCGACGACCTCGATGCCCGCCGCCCGCGCCCACTCGATCGTCAGCTCACGGGTGATCCCGGCGAGCGGTCCGCTGCTCAGCGGCGGAGTGCGCACGACACCGTCGACGACGACGAAGATGTTGCTGCCGGTCGCCTCGCAGAGCTCGTCACGGGTGTTGCCGAAGATCGCCTCGGACGCCCCCTTCGCCTTGGCGTGGGCCAGCGCGATGACGTTGTCCGCGTACGAGGTCGTCTTGAGACCGGCGGTGGCGGCGCGCTCGTTGCGCGTCCACGGCACCGTCGCGATCGCGACGCTCGGGGCGAAGGGGGGGACCTCCGCCGCGGTGACGATGTAGGTCAGCCCGCTGTCGCCTCGGTCGGAGCCGAGCGGGCCGAGCCCGGCGGTCACGGTGTAGCGCAGCCGGCCGAAGCCGATCGTCTCGCCGGCCCCGAGGACGGCGCGCACGCCCTCCTCGATGACGTCGCGGTCGGCGGCAGGGAGGCCGAGGCCACCGAGCGTGCGGTCCAGGCGCGCGTAGTGCCGGTCGGCGGCGAAGACCTCCCCGTCGACGATCTTGCAGGTCTCGAAGGCACCGTCCCCCACGGTGATGCCGTGGTCGAGGGCGGCGAGCGCCGGCTCCTGCGTCCCCACGAGTGATCCGTTGACCCAGACCCTGACCTCGCTGCTCATGTCCCCACTCTTCCAGATGCCAGTCCCACGAGGTTGCGGGCCTTGAGCTCGCACTCGGACCACTCCCCCTGCGGGCTCGACGACCACGTGATGCCCGCCCCGGTCCCGAAGCGCAGCCGGCGCACCCCGTCCGGGTCCACCACAGCGCTGAACGTGCGGATCCCCACCGCGAGTTCCCCGCGCGGACCGTCCGGGTGGTCGGCGTCAACCCAGCCGATCGCGCCGCAGTACGGACCCCTCGGCACCGGTTCGAGGTCGCGGATCGTGGTCAGCGCGCTCGACTTGGGTGCACCGCTCACCGAGCCGGGCGGGAAGCTTGCCCGGAGCACCTCCGCCCACGTCGTCCCCGGCCGCAGGGTCCCGGCGACATCGCTCACGAGGTGGACGAGCCCCGGGTGCTCCTCCGGCGCGCAGATCCGCTCGACGACGACGCTGCCCGGCGCGCAGACGTGCTGCAGGTCGTTGCGCACGAGGTCGACGATCATGACGTTCTCCGCGACGTCCTTGGGCAGCATCTGCCCGAGCGTGGGCGCGGTCCCCTTGATGGGGGTCGAGAGCAACCGGTCGCCGGTGCGGGTCAGGTAGCGCTCGGGCGAGGCGGTCACCACGTCGACCCCCGCGGAGGGGACGTGCAGCACCCCGGCGAAGGGGGCGGGGTTGCCCCGCGCGAGCACGGCCGCCAGGTCGGGCAGGTGCGCCTCGTCCGGCAGGGCCGCCTCGAGGACCGTCGTGAGGTTGACCTGGTAGACGGTGCCCGCCGCGATGCGGGCGCGGACCTCCTCGACCCCGGCGACGTACCCGTCGCGGTCGAGGGAGGACGTCCAGCCGGTCACCGCGGGCCAGCGCGCTGCGACACCGGGCGGTCCTCCCCCTTCGTCCCTGCGGGCGAAGCGGACCGCGGTGAGCTCGCCCTCGAAGGTGAGCACGACCGCCCAGCACCCGGACTCCAGGTCGGCCGGGTCGTGGCTGACCTGCACCGGGTCGGACCACGTCGTCGACCCGAAGCGCGCGAACTCCACCCGCCGAGGATAGGCGTCACCGGGCGTCCAGCCGGGCGATGTCCAGCGTGCGCGCGGTGCGCCGGTACGAGGACTCGACGAGCTCGGCGACCTCCAGCCAGTCGGTACCCTCGTCGAGGTCGACGCCGACCCAGCCACTCGGACCGAGGTAGGCCGGTCGGTAGCAGCGCGGCTCCTCGAGCAGCGCCCGGGCCTCCTCCTCGTCCGGCAGGACGACCAGGGAGTGCTCGTGCTGCGACCACGCCCCGTCCACCTTCACGGAGCCTGCGAAGTACGCGAAGACCTTCTTTGTGAAGAACGCGGGATGGCCGTGGCTGATCTTCTCGTCCGCCCCCGGCAGGTCGAGAGCGATCTCCCGGACCTGCAGGAGCAGCGGGTCCCTCGGGTCGAACATCAGGGGGTGCGCCACGCTCCCAGCGTACGCGCGGTCGAGCCGACGACGGCAGGAACGGCAAGCCAGCGGCAACTTCGACGCAGATGCTGGTGTGTGGCGAGCTGCCCGTCTAACTTCGTTGATGTTGCAACGCTCCGGGGGGATCTGGGGCCGTCCCTCGCACCCGGGGGCGGCCCCTTCTCCGCGCCCGGGACCACCCGGGGTCGGTTGACACCGAGCGGGAACCCGGTGTCTTTGGCAAGGTGGGACCCATGACGCGTGCACCGGCCGGCGGCCCGATGCTGCGCGCGCTGCGACGTCAGCGGGGCCGCACCCAGGACGACCTGGGACACGACTCCGGCGTGAGCACACGCACGATCCGCGGCCTCGAGCGCGGCGAGATCCACCGGCCCCAGATCGCGACCCTGCAGCAGCTCGCAGTCGCGCTGCACCTCGGACCGCAGGAGCAGGCGGAGTTCCTGCACGCCTGGGCCACGCCCCAGCCGACCGGCTTCGACCAGCTGCTCGTCGACCCCTCCGAGCCCGAGCTCGAGCAGATCGATGCGCTCACGAGGCCGGCCCTGGGGTCGTACCGGGTCATCAGCCAGATGTGGCGGACCCGGGTCTCCGCTGGTCGCCGCCTCGTCCACACCGCCTGCCACTGCGGCATCGCCGCCGTCGCGGACGGTCTGGAGCGCGTCTTCAACGTGCAGAACGGTGACGCGACCACCGACGCCGCAGACCTGCGGTTCACGCCGCTGCTGGGCTGCGACCTCATCAGCCGCCGGATCTTCCCCGAGAGCAATGTCGCGGTCTTCGAGGTCGGGCTCACCACGCGGCTGGCGAAGGGGGCGACCCACGCCTACGCGTACGACATCAGCGACGAGGGCCCCGCGGGTGAGGGCGACGCCGACGGCTTCGTCTGGGGACCGCTGCACACCGCGCGGTCCCTCGTCGTGTCGGTCGAGTTCGAGGTGCCGCCCGCGCAGGTGATCCGCGTGGAGCGCGCCCCGGGCCAGGACTTCCGGTTCCTCGGCGGGGTCGCCCTGGACGAGCACCACCGGGCGTCGCTCGTGCTCGAGGACGCCGGCCCGGGGGCCTTCGGGTTCACCTGGCGGTGGTGACGGCCGCGCAGGTGCGGCACGGGGCCGGGGAGACCATGGCTCCCCGGCCCCGTGCTGCGGTGGTCGACTACTTCAGCATGCTGTGACGCTGCACGAGGGGGAGGCGCTCCCACATCCTGCCCAGCCCCCACGTCCTGCCTGCCCCCATGAGGGCCAGCGCGACGAGCGCCAGCGCGTAGACCAGGTGGTCGTCCATGAAGGGGTTGTTCGCCGGAGGCAGTGCCGCGCTCCACATCAGCACGAGCATGAGCGCGCCCGCTGCGGCGGCGATGCGCATCCCCACACCCAGCATCAGCGACAGACCGATCGCTGCCAGGCCGATCATGAAGAGCCAGTCGGCCCATGCGGCCCCGGCGAAGCTCTGGTAGAAGCCGGCCAGCGGGCCGTCGGTACCGAACTTCAGGAAGCCGAGGGTGGGCGAGCCGCCGTTGATCCACGCGTCGGGACCGAACCGGTCGACCACGCCTGTCTCGGGGTTGCGGCCGGTGGCGAAGCCCAGCGCGAACAGCTTGTCGAGGAAGGCCCACAGGAACACCCAGCCGAGGCTGAGGCGCAGCGTGGCCATCACGTAGGGCACGGCGCGCTCCGCGGTGAGCGTCGCGGACGTCGTCCCGACCCGGGGCTGCGCGGGCGCAGCGCTCCAGAAGTGCTTGGCATGGGTGCTCATGACCTGATCTCCCTCTCGCTGGCAGTACGCCCGTCTGTCGGACACTTCTGATCCTGCTCGGGGAGCGCCCTCTGGGGCAGGGACCAATGTCCCCCTTCGACAGGTCGGGACCAAGGTCCCGGGGGTCACTCCCTGCCCCGTCGGAGCGGGTCCACGCCCTAGGATCGGCCAATGAGCGGCTCCGGGGACGACGAGCACGCGACCGGGACGAGCGGCGCGGGCAGCACCTCCAAGGGCGCGGTCGACCTGCTGGAGACCGTCGCCGTCATCAGCTCCGACCTCGAGCTGTCCGAGGTGCTCGCCCACATCGTCCGCTCGGCGTGCGCGCTGGTGGGTGCTCGTTACGGAGCCCTCGGCGTGCTCGGGCAGGACGGCGACTCCCTCGCCGAGTTCGTCACCCATGGCATCACCACCGAGCAACGGTCCGACATCGGTGCTCTGCCGCACGGGCACGGCATCCTCGGTCTGCTCATCCGGGAACCGCGACCGCAGCGGCTGAGGGACCTGTCGGAGCACCCCAGGTCCCACGGCTTCCCACCACATCATCCACCGATGCACAGCTTCCTCGGTGCGCCGGTGCGCATCCGCGACGAGGTCTTCGGCAACCTGTACCTGACGGAGAAGGAGGGGGCCGCGGAGTTCTCGCAGGACGACGAGGCCCTGCTCACGGCGCTCGCGGCAGCCGCGGGCGTGGCCATCGACAATGCTCGGTTGTACGCCTCGAGCAAGAACCTGCGGGCGTGGTCCGAGGCCCAGGCCGCGTTGACCCAGGCCTTCCTCGCCGGCCCCGGGGAGCAGACCGCACTGGAGCAGATGGCCGTCCTCGCCCGCGAACGCACCGGCGCTGACGTGTCGTTCGTGCTGCTGTACGAGGAGGAGCACTTCCTGGTGGTGCGGGCGACGAACCGGCGTGCACCCGCCCCCTCTGACGAGACACCTCTCGCGGTGGGCAGCAGAGTGGACGCCGACGGGTGGGACGGGATCAGTGGCCCGGTGCACCGGAGCAGACGTGCGGGGCCGGGGGCGGACGCTGCGGCCCGGCGCGTGGCCGAGCTGATGGGTGCCGAGGCGGGCAGCTTCGCCGCCCTGCCGTTGGGCCCGCAGCATGACCGACTCGGCTTCCTGGTGGTCGTGTGGACGCGGGACGACGACCCCTCCGAGGCCGACGTCATCCAGCCCTTCGCCGATTTCGGGCAGCACGCCGGCGTGGCCCTGCTCGCCGCCCGCTCGCAGCGCGACCAGGCCTTGGTCGCGCTCCTCGAGGACCGCGACCGGATCGCCCGGGACATGCACGACCACGTCATCCAGCGACTCTTCGCCACCGGGCTCTCGCTCCAGTCCGCGGCGCGCCTGGCGGTGCACCCCACCGTGCGCGAGCGGCTCGACGACGCGGTCGACGACCTCGACGGCGCCATCAAGGACATCCGGCACACGATCTACGCGCTCCACCGTCTGCCGGTCGGGACGATCCGTGACGCGATCGGCGAGCTGATCGACGATGCGGCGCAGAGCCTCGGCTTCGAGCCCGCCCTGGTCATCGAAGGGAGGCTGACAGGCCTGACCGACGGGCTGTCGGCCGATCTCGTCGCCGTAATCCGTGAGGCGCTCGCCAACGTCGCCAAGCACGCCCGTGCCCAGGAGGTCCGGGTGCACGTGCA
Organism: Janibacter terrae; assembly: GCF_039636765.1. Lineage (NCBI taxonomy): Bacteria > Bacillati > Actinomycetota > Actinomycetes > Micrococcales > Intrasporangiaceae > Janibacter > Janibacter terrae. The sequence continues at coordinate 2,088,354 of NZ_CP144167.1, read as the reverse complement.
GTGCGAGGACGAGGTCCGGGTCGTGGTGACCGACGACGGCATCGGCATGGACCCCGCCAGCGCGCGCAGCGGCCTGGTCAACCTCGGGACGCGGGCCGCAGCCCGGGGCGGCAGCTTCGAGCTGGGCCCGCGGGTCCCGACCGGCACCGCCTTGTCGTGGACGGTCCCGGCGGACCGCGACGACTGAGGACCTTGGGCCCGGGCGGTCGGGGGTCCGACGGGGCGATACTTCTCGAGAGAGCGAAGGAGTCGATGGTGGCCACGACGGTGTTTCTCCTGGACGACCACGAGGTCGTGCGACGCGGGCTGCGCGAGCTGCTCGAGACGACGTCCGACATCAGCGTCATCGGCGAGTCCGCGTCCGCGTCGGAGGCCACCCGTCGCATCCCCGCCCTGCGGCCCGACGTCGCGATCTTCGACGCCCGCCTGCCGGACGGCTCGGGCATCGACGCCTGCCGGGAGGTGCGGTCGGTGGACCCGGGCATCAAGGGCCTCATCCTCACGTCGTACGACGACGGCCAGGCGCTGGCGGCCGCCGTGCTCGCCGGGGCCTCGGGGTACCTGCTGAAGGACATCAAGGGCAACGGGTTGATCGATGCGATCCGTCGGGTCGCCGCGGGCGAGAACCTGCTGGACGACGAGCGCGCCGATGAGCTGCGCAGGAAGTGGTCGCCACCGACCCCTCCTGACGCGCTGCTCAGCCGCTTGACCCCCCAGGAGCAGCTGATCCTCGAGCACGTCGCCGAGGGCCTCACCAACCGCCAGATCGGCGAGGTCATGTTCCTGGCGGAGAAGACCGTCAAGAACTACGTCACCTCGATCCTGTCCAAGCTCGGGTTCCAGCGTCGCACCCAGGCGGCCATCTACGCGGTGGAGAACCGTGCCTCGGGCGGTCCCCGCTGATCGGGACCTTCGGCCCTGTCGACGGTCGCCGAGGGGGGCCATGGTTGCAGCAGGCCGGCACCGGTGTCGCCCAGTCAGGGGACGAGGCAGCACCGGTACCGGCGCTTCTCCCGCGGGGAGACGGGGAGACCGAGGGGCTGTCTGACGCCAGACAGCCCCTCACACCTGTGCGGAGCTCTCCGCACCGCCGTCACGGGACCATCGACCCATCCCGTGGGGACCGCGGCGCGGAAGACTGAACGGATGGGCACGCGACAGGCTCCAGCCGCAGGGACGGACCGACCGAACCCGTGGTTCCGAGCGAGGCCCGCGACCGTGGCCGGTACCAGTGCGGCGATGTACTCCGCGGTGTTCGCGACCAGCCTGTGGTTGGGCGACGCCAGTGACGCGGTGCTGATGCTCCTGATCTTCCCGATCAGCATGCTCGCCCTCACCTTCGGGGCGCGGGTCGGCTCGCTCGCCGGCCTCGTCGCAGCAGGACTCGTCGTCGCGTGGACGTGGATCGTCGGCGTGGACCCGTCGCTGGTCGGGTGGGTGTCCCGGGTGGGGACGATGCTCTTCCTCGGGGTGCTCATCGGGGACGCCGCCGACCGGCTCGTCCACGCCGAGGAGGAGCGACAGGCGCTGGAGATCTCGCAGCTGCGCCACCGGCAGGCGGCGGAGGTCACCGACTCCCTGATCCAAGGCATGGCCGCCGCCAAGTGGTCCCTGGAGTCCGGTCACCTCGACGCGGCTGCGACGACGCTCGAGGAGACCATCGCCAGCGGTCAGCACATGGTCTCGGCCGCGCTGCGAGCACCGGCACCGACCACGCCCTCTCCTGTTGACCGTGCCGCGAGCTGAGGATCAAGGGCAAGGATCCCGCAGGCCGTCGAGAGGTGCCGGGGCCGTTGACCGGCAGGATGACGACCTTTCCAGGCACTCCTCGGGCGACAGGATCGTGAGGCCCCTACGGCCCCGTCCTGCCTCCTGGGCGGCCATCGCCCACCCTCAGACCTCGAGGTGCGTTCGCAACCGTCGGCAGACGCCCGAGAGGATCCGCGAGACCTGCATCTGGCTGATGCCGAACCGTTCGCCGATCTGACGCTGGGTCAGGTCTGCCCCGAAGCGCAGGCTGACGATCTTGCGCTCCCGCTCGTCGAGCTCCTCCTCCATCGCCGAGCGAAGGGAGATGAGCGTCGCCGACCGTTCGAAGACGTCCTCCCCGTCGTCCGCCAAGGCATCACCCAATGAGGCTCCGGCGTCGTCGTGCACCGGCTGGTCGAGCGACGTCGACCGGTAGCGCTCCCCTGCCGCGCGGGCAGAGCGGACCTCGTGCGCGGAGACGCCGCCCGCGGCCGCGATCTCCTCGATCGTCGGTTCGCGCTGGAGGTCCTGCTGGAGCTGCGTCGTCGTCTCGCGCACCCGATGGTGCAGCTCCTGCACGCCCCGCGGCGGGCGCACGGCCCAGCCGTGGTCCCGGAAGTGGCGCTTGAGCTCGCCCGTGATCGTCGGTGCGGCGAAGGCGGTGAAGCCGAACCCGCGCTCGGGGTCGTAGCGCCGGACGGCGAGGACGAGGCCGAGCATGGCCACCTGCACCAGGTCGTCCATCTCGATGCCGCGGCCGGCGAAGCGGGTGGCGAGCCCGATGGCCAGGCCCTGGTTGTCGACCACGACCCGCTCCCGCAGCCGCGCGGCCTCGGCGGGATCGGCCTCGCGGCGGGCGGCGGCCAAGGTCTCCGCGGCGTGAGCCTCACGGTCCTGATGGGCGGTCGAACGTTCGTCGGAGGTGGTTTCGGACATGAAGCGGCCTCTTTCGATCAAGAAGGCGCCAGCCACGGTCACGAGCCGGTGTCGTCCATCCCAGAGAACCACAGAGGTGCAGCGGCCGCAACGCAGGCGACCGAAGTCGTGCGTTGATCCCCGCATACCCCGGCACTGCGCGGGTAGCCCCCGGCGAGCCTCAAGACGAAGGGACGACCGACGGAAGGAACCCAGGCATGGTCGTACCGGAACAGGGACCGAGGCGAGTCCTCTGCCGCTATGTCGGTCGGCGTGTGCGCACGATCGACGGGCGGGTCCTCGGCGACGTCGACGACGTCCTCGTCGACGCCCGGAGCGGAGCCGTGCAGTGGCTCGTGCTCCGGGTGCGCGGGATGCGTCGACGTCACCGTGCGATACCGGTCAACCTCTCGATCGAGGTCCGCGGGCAGCTCGTCGTCCCGACCACGCGGCACACGCTGCTCGCGGCGCCGCACGTGCGCCTGGGCGGGGCCCTGACCGCGTCCCAGGAAAGACGTCTGCGCGCCCACTGGACCACCCACTAGGCGCAGGTGGCGCGAGGCCCCGTCCGTGCAGCACACTCCCCCTCGAGAGTCCCGAAGAAGGAGTGCCACGGATGAAGGATGTCGAGCTCGCTCACATCGTCGAGCAGCTGTCGATGGAGCCCGAGGAGAGCCTGACGCTGCAGCAGGTCGTCGACCAAGCGGTCCGCTACGTGCCCGGCTGCGACATGGGCAGTGTCTTCGTCCGCCGCAACGGGACGGTCGAGATCGCGGCGACGACCGACCCGTCGGCCACCCGGGTCGACGACCTCCAGTTCGAGTTCGACGAGGGGCCGTGCCTCTCCGTCCTGCAGGAGCACGAGATCGCGTCGGTGCCGGACACCGCGACCGACGACCGCTGGCCGCGGTGGTCCGACGGCGCCGTGGAGCACGGCGTACGCTCCGCGCTGAGCCTGCGCCTCGCGATCGAGGAGCCCTACCTCGCGTGCCTCAACATGTACTCCCGCGAGCCGAGGGGCTTCGACGGTGAGGCGGTCGACCTCGGGGTCGTGTACGCCCGCCTGGCCTCGGTCGCGATCCTGCAGGCCCGCGAGGTCTCGGGTCTGCGCAGCGCCCTGAACAACCGCCTCATCATCGGAGCGGCGCAGGGGATCCTCATGGAGCGCTACGGACTGAGCCTCAACCGCTCCTTCGAGGTCCTCCGCCGCCGGTCCAACGAGACCAACACCAAGCTGCACGACGTCGCCCAAGGCCTCGTCGACGGTCTGGAGATCCGCGACTGAGCGTCGGTCACGCCGGCGGCGCCGGCACCGGGTGCTCGCGCAGGGCCTGCGCGACCGCGACCAGGTTGCTCGCCATCGTCCGACCCGTGCGCTCCGACCACGCGTGGCCGTGCTCGGTCTCCGGGTACGTCGGCCCGGGACCGGGCCCCATGTTCCGGTAGGTCCAGGCCTGCCCCGGCACGGTGAACCCGATGCCACCCAAGGCGCCGGCCACCTCGGCGACCACGTGGTGCGCACCGTCCTCGTTGCCGGTGACGACGACGCCCGCGACCTTGCTGTCGGCGACCGTCGTCGCGCGTCTCGGAGATCATCGCGTCGATCACGACCCGGCGGGGCAAAGCGGTCCACCCCGCATGCATGTCGAGCAACGGGGTACAGGAGTGGCTGCCCATCGGTGAAGAGAACAGAGGTGATCGTGGACCAGGACCGTGCCGCACGCCGTCGCGTCCGCGCGCGACCGGTCCTCGTGCCGACGCTGACCTCCCTGCGGACCCGCTCCGACCTGTCCCAGGTCCTCAAGGCGGTCCTGGCCGCGGTGCTCGCCTGGTTGGTCGCCGCCCACGTCCTGGGCCTGCAGGAGTCCTTCATGGCTCCGTGGACGGCGCTCCTCACCGTCCACGCGACGGTGTTCAGGTCCTTCACCCGCGGCGGGCAGGTCATGATCGCCTCGCTCGCGGGCATCCTGCTCTCGTACGCGGCGGTCGAGGTCGTCGGGCAGACCCCCACCGCCCTCGGGCTGGCGCTCCTCGTCGGCATGCTGCTCGGCCGCGTGCGCCCCATCCGCGACGAGGGCAGCACGGTCGCGACGACGGCCCTCTTCGTCATCACCGCCGGCCAGGCCGAGCAGGCTCCGGTCCTGCTCGACCGGGTTGTCTGCACCGGGTTGGGCGTCGCCCTGGGCATCCTCGTCAACCTCCTCGTGCTCGCCCCCCTCGACGACCGTCTCGCTCGGGACCAGGTCGACGCCCTCCGCACGGAGCTCGGGGAGCTCTTGTACGAGATGGCCGACGCCCTGACGACCGCCAAGGACGTGGATCCCGCCGCGTGGTTGGAACGCACGCTGCGGGCGGAGGAGCAGGTCGGCGAGGCGCGAGGGCTGCTGCGCCACACCCGTGAGGCACGGCGAGGCAACCCGCGCAAGCGGTCCCGGGAGATCGACCCGGCGGCATACGAGAACTTCCTGCGGCGCATCGACGAGGGTTTCACGCACACCCGGTCCATGGCTCGCACCGTCGAGAACTCCCACATCGAGCCGGACAACTGGGACCCGCACTTCCGCGACGTCTGGCTCCGGTTGCTCCACGACCTCGGCGCGCGGATCACCGCGCCGGCGAAGGACCAGCCCAGCCTGCTGCCGCGCCTGCAGGCCCTCACGGACGAGATGTCGCGCGAGGACCTGCCGCAGGTCGCGTGGCCGGTCTACGGGGCACTGATCAACAGCACCCGCACCATCGTCGAGATCGTCGACGAGGTGCTCAACGGCCCGCTGGCCGGGGCCACTCGGGCGGGCTGAGCCCGGGTCACCCCGCGGGGGCGAGTCGCTCCCAGACCCGGTGCTCGGCCAGCAGGGCCAGCAGCTGGGCGAAGACCTCGGCCGGGTCCTCCCCGACGACGACTCCCGGGGCGCTGTCTGTGGCGAGGGCGGCCAGGACGTCGCCACCTCGACCCACGGCGCCGATGGCCTTGCCGTGGCGGAAGGCCTCGGCGACGAGCAGCAGCAGCCTGGGGTCGCTCGCCGGGCCCGCCGACCCACCCGAGGGGTCGAAGGCCCGCGCGTCCGTCCCGGACTGCGGGTCCGCCGCCGAGGCCGGGGCGCCCATGACCACGAGGGCGTCGTACTCCACGGACCGTGCCGTGAGGAGCGTGCGCTGCACGGGGACGGCCTGCTTCCCGGTGCCGAGGACCCCGCCCACCGGCGCGATGACGAGGGGGACGAGGCCCGCGTCGTGGATGGCGGCGCGCACCCCGGCCAGCTCCGCGAGATCGGTGTCCTCGTCCACCACGAGGCCGATGGTGCGACCATCGGCCGGCCACTGGCCACCGAGCTGGGACAGGGCCGGGCTCGGCTCGACCTCGGCCAGCTCCCGGGTCTTCGGGGCGGGCAGGCCGAGCCCCTGCGCCACGCGGGCGGCCAGGTCCGTGTCGATCTGGGCGAGGGCCGCCAGCTGTCGCTCACGCACCGCCTGCTCGTAGCAGCGCCCCAGCTCGAAGGTGTACGCGGAGACGATGTGGTCCTGCTCCGTCGGCGTCAGGCTCAGCCAGAAGAGGCGGGGCTGGCTGAAGTGGTCGGCGAAGGAGGCAGCTGCCTCCCGGGACTTCGTCCCCGAGACCGCCTGCGGCACCTCGATGAGCGCGCCGTCCCGCGTCCCGGCGTGGAAGGGGCAGCCGCCGTCGAGTGAGTTGGGCCGGTAGGGCGCGACGCCAGCATGGTCGGCGCTCTGGTGCATGCCGTCGCGCAGCATGTCGTTGACGGGCGCGTGCGGACGGTTGATCGGGAGCTGGCCGAAGTTGGGCCCGCCGAGCCGGCTGATCTGGGTGTCGAGGTAGGAGAAGAGCCGACCCTGCAGCAGCGGGTCGTCGGTGACGTCGATGCCGGGCACGAGATGGCCGGGGTGGAAGGCGACCTGCTCGGTCTCCGCGAAGTAGTTCGTCGGGTTGGCGTTGAGCTGGAGCAGGCCGATCGGCTGCACCGGGACGAGCTCCTCCGGCACGATCTTCGTCGGGTCGAGGAGGTCGATGCCCTCGTGGGTCTGCTCCTCGGTGTCGGGCATGACCTGGATGCCGAGCTCCCACTCGGGGAAGGCACCGGCCTCGATGGCGTCCGCGAGGTCGCGCCGGTGGAAGTCGGGGTCGGCGCCGTTGACGAGCTGCGCCTCGTCCCACACGAGGGAGTGGACCCCGAGCCGCGGCTTCCAGTGGAACTTCACCAGGCTGCTCTCCCCCGCCTCGTTGACCAGGCGGAAGGTGTGGATGCCGAAGCCCTCCATCATCCGGTACGACCGCGGGATGGCCCGGTCGGACATCTGCCAGATGACGTGGTGCTGGGCCTCCGTGTGCAGCGAGACGAAGTCCCAGAAGGTGTCGTGCGCACTCTGGGCCTGGGGGATCTCCCGGTCGGGGTGCGGCTTGGCCGCGTGGACGATGTCGGGGAACTTGATCGCGTCCTGGATGAAGAAGACCGGCATGTTGTTGCCGACGAGGTCGAAGGTGCCCTCGTCGGTGTAGAACTTCGTGGCGAAGCCGCGGGTGTCACGGACCGCGTCGGCCGAGCCGCGTGACCCGACGACCGTCGAGAAACGGGTGAACACAGGCGTCTGGACCCCTTCGGCGAGGAAGCCGGCCCGGCACACGCCGGTCGCGGTCCCGTACCCGGTGAACGTCCCGTGCGCTGCGGCACCGCGCGCGTGAACCACGCGCTCCGGGATGCGCTCGTGGTCGAAGTGGGTGATCTTCTCGCGCAGGTGGTGGTCCTGGAGCAGGGTGGGACCTCGCTCGCCGGCCTTGAGCGAGTGGTCGGTGTCCCGCACGCGGGCGCCCTGGGCGGTCGTGAGGTACGCACCGGCCTGGGTGCGGTCCCCCTCGGCGCCGCTGGGGCGACCCGTCGGCGAGATCGGCGCGACCGGCCGCTGGTCGGGCGAAGGGGGCAGCGGCTCGCGAGGCTCGGTCGGCTCCTCGACCGCCGGCGTACCGGCCCCCGGCGAGCCGGGGACGGGGATGTCGTCGTGGGGCTGCTTGGCACTCATGGATCTCTCCTGCGGGTGGGATCGGGGGCTCCCCGACTACCCCTGCCACGTCGTGACATGCGCGTCACCCCGGTGCGGGTCTCCCGCCCGCGTCAGTCGCGGGCGGGCAGCGGACGCGTCGCGGGCCCCTCGAGCACCTCCCCCGCCGCGGTGAACCGCGAGCCGTGCAGCGGGCAGTCCCAGGACTGCTCGGCGTCGTTCCACTCCACGACACCGCCGAGGTGGGTGCAAAGCGCGGAGACCGCGCAGGTCCGACCCTCGACGGTGGAGCGCGCCACGGGGACCACGCCCCGGCGGCCGACCTCCCCTTCGCCCTCTGCCGGCGTGCCGGGACGAAGGGGGTGCAGCGCCACCCCTGCGGCCCGCGTGACGAGGTCGAGACCGACCCGGGCGTTGATGCCGACGAGGCGGGCGACGGAGGCCGGCCGACTGATCCGGCGGTGGATGGGGCTCGACCAGGACATCTGGCCGCCGAGGAGGGACGCGCTGAGGTCCAGCGCCGCGGCGACGCCGTTGGTCATGCCCCACTTGTCGAAGCCGGTCGCGACGTGCACGTGACCGAGGCCGCGCGGCATCGGACCGACGAAGGGGAATCCGTCGTGCGAGCGGTAGTCCTGGGCCGACCACGCGTGGGTCTCCACCGCCTCCGGGAAGTGCAGGGCGGTCCACGCGCGCAGCCGGTCCAGGTGCGCCTCCTCCGAGCGGGCGCGGCCGACGGAGTGGCCCTCCCCCCCGACGAGGAGCCGCGACCCGGGGGCGTCGCGCACGGACCGGGTCGACCCACCCGTCGAGATCAGCATCATCTCCGGGGGGGCGGGGTGCTCGTACGCGAGGGCGTAGGAGCGCTCGGCGCTCACCTTCGCGAAGTAACCGCCGCGGTCGAGCACCGGGGTACCCGTGGCGAGGACGACGTGGTCGCAGCGGGTGCGACCTCGTGTGTGCCGGACAACGGGGCGCAGGGACTGGCCCATCCCCGTGACCCGGGCACCGGTGACCAGCCGCCCGCCGTGAGCACGCAGGTCCTCGACGAGGGCGTCGAGCAGGTCCATCGGGTCCAGCTGCGCCTGCTCGTCGAGCACCACTCCCCCGGCGTGCTCGAAGGGCACCGGCAGCTCCTCGCTCCAGCGCACCGGCAGCCCCATCCGCGACGCGGCGTCGAGCTCGGCCCGCGCCTGCTCCAGACCGCGCCCGTCGTCCGCCGCGTAGGTCACCGCCGAGCGCAGCTGGTACGGCACGTCGTGCTCGTCGCAGTACCGCAGCAGCCAGTCCCGGCCCTCGCGGTTGCCCTCGACGTACCCCGCGACCACCTCCTCGGACTGCCGTCGCAGGAGCTGCGAGTAGCGGGTGCCCTGGAGCAGCGAGACCTTGGCGGTGCTGTGCCCGGTCGTCACGGCGCCGAGGTCGCGCGCCTCGAGGACGACGACCTCGCGGCCGGCCCGGGCGAGCAGCAGCGCGGTCACCAGCCCGGTGATGCCGGCACCGACGACGACGTCGTCGCACCGCTCCACCGGCTCGTCGGAGGGAGTGCTTGCGCGGGAGGCGCGCCACACAGAGGTCATGGTGACTCCTTCTCGGTCAGACGAGGTCCCGGGGGATGGCCCGGTCCCAGCTCTCGGAGTGCACGCGCCGGTGCCCGCGGACGTCGTCGAGCTCGTAGGCGTCGAGATCCGCGCGGATGATGAACTCGTCCTCCGTGCACGTGAGGACGGTGGTCGTGACGACCTCGGTACGCCAGTCGTCGCGCTCCAGACGGCGCACGGTGCGGGTCTCGCCGCGCACCGACGTCGGGTCGTCCCAGCGGAAGGAGTACCACTCCGTCGTCGAGCGACGCACGACGGTGCCGGTCTCCTCGATGCGGAAGGCGCCCTGGTCGTTGACGATCTCCAGCGTCGAGACGTCGGTGGCCAGGTCCCGCGTGACCCGCCAGTCGTGCTCGCTCGGGGCGAGCGTCGTCGTCTCGATCTCGGGGGCGGTGACCGGCTCGTGGAAGGGGGCAAGGTCCCCGTCCTCGGGGCGCGGCGGACGCACCGGGACCCGCAGCACGCTGTCGGCCGGCAGGATCGTCAGGGTCGTCGGGCGCGGGGCCGGCCACACGAGCGGCCAGTAGGACGTGGAGACCGACAGCCGCAGCCGGTGGCCCGCGGGGAGGGAGTGGGCCACCCCGTTGAGCGGCACCCGCACGTCGTACCGCTGACCCGGGACGAGCGGCTCGGGGTCGCTGCTCGAGCTGCGGTGGGTGAGGTTGAGGACCCCGTACGTGATGCGCGTGGCCTCCCCGGTCGGGGCCACGTCGGACAGGCGCACGGCGACCTGGGCGACCGGTTGGTCCGCGCTCAGCGCGACGTCGAGGCTCGGCAGGCCGAAGACCTCGGTCGTCCCGGTCAGCGGCTCGCTCTCCCACACGAGCGCGCCGCCGTCCTCCTCGCGCTGGTCGTACGGCAGGTCGGGCACGGCCGCGTAGGAGGCCCACTTGCCGGCGAACATGCCGACGCTGAGCGGCGACCGGAGCGAGAGCGGGGCGCTCCCCCCTTCGCCCTGGGCGCCCTCCGCGAGGCTGGCTCTGGTCAGGCGGAACTCCCGCTCGGTGATGCGCGGCGAGGGCCACTGCTCCTCGGCGACCCAGCGTCCGGGGCGCTCCTCGTAGGCGGCGCGCGGGGGGACGCTGTCCTGCATCCACGCCCGCAGCGCGGGGTCCTCGTCGATGCCGGTGTCCTCGCCCTTGAGCCAGTGGTCCCACCAGCGCACGAGCTCCTGGAGGAACCCGATGGCCGGCCCGGGCACCCCGAGGTGCGGGTACTTGTGGCCCCACGGGCCGATGAGGCCGTGGCAGGGCACCTCGACGTGCTCGAGCAGGCGGAAGATCGCGTTGGTGTAGCCGTCCGCCCAGCCGCCGACCGCCATGACGGGGCACTGGATGGCCGAGTAGTCCTCGCTGACCGACGCCGGCCGCCAGTACTCGTCACGGCGCTGGTGGCTCAGCCAGGTGTCGAGCCACAGGCCGCTCCCCTGCAGCCGCTCCAGCCACATCTCCCGCCAGCGGTCGCCGACGATCGCCGGGTCGGGCGGCAGGCTGTTGAAGGCCAGCATCACCGTCGCCTCGGAGAGGTTGTCCCCGAGGAGGCAGCCGCCCATGTAGTGCATGTTGTCGACGTAGAGGTCCTCGGTCGCGGAGGCGCTGACGATGGCCTTGAGCGCCGGGGGGCGGCGCGCGGCGACCTGCAGGCTGTTGAAGCCGCCCCAGGAGATGCCCATCATCCCGACGGCGCCGTCGCACCAGTCCTGCGCGGCGAGCCACGCGATGACGTCCTCGGCGTCCGAGAGCTCCTGCTCGCGGTACTCGTCGACGAGCACACCGTCGGAGTCCCCGCTGCCGCGCAGGTCGACCCGCGCGCACACGTAGCCGTGGGCGGCGATGTACGGGTGGTTCACCGCGTCCCGACCGCGCGTGAGGTCACGCTTGCGGTAGGGGATGTACTCGAGGACCGCAGGCAGCGGCCCGACCTCGCCGGCCGGGCGCCAGATCCGCGCGGCCACCCGGTGACCGTCGCGAAGGGGGATGAAGACGTTCTCCTCCACCTGCACCTCGTGACGGACCTCCGTGTCCGTGAGCGTCATCGTCATCGTCAGCTCCTCCCTTCGCCGCAGTCCTCGAGGTCGAACTGCAGGGTCTCCTCGATGTCCTCGATCCGTCGGCGCAGGCTCTCCCTGTCGGGGGCGCCCACGTAGACGATGGCCAGCAGGTACCGGTAGGAGTCCTGGTGCGGCAGCTCGGAGAGCCGGTCCCCGACCGAGACCGGGAAGTCGACCTTGGTGCCGGGGTAGCGCTCGGCGAGCTGCTCGAGCACCGACGCGTCGGGGATGCCCCGCACGATCGCGTCGCCCTCGTGGACCACGACGTACTGCGCGGCGACGGCGAGGTCACCCTCCCCCTTCGGCATGCTGGGCGCGTGGCCGAGCGCGACGTCCACGGCGACCTGGTGGTTGGACCGGCCGTCGACGAGGGTGAACATCTCGCTGTGCGACTGGGAGATGCGCGTGTTGACCTCGATGAGGCGCAGGCGCTCCTCCTCCTCGTCCCACATGAACTCGGAGTTGAAGCAGCCGTCGTCGAAGCCGATGTGCTCGAGCAGCCGACCGGTGATGTCCCGCGCCTGCTGCTGGACGTGGTCGGGCACCGTGGCAGCCGGGTAGTCGATGCGCTCGATGCTCAGGCCGCTCTCGCTCTTGAGCATGTCGAAGACGCCGTGCACCGAGTACTCGCCCCGGGAGACGCTGCCCTCGGGCGCGAACTGGGTGCCCCGGATGATCTCCTCCGCGAGGCAGGCGGACCCGCCGAGTCCCTGCAGCTCCTCGGGCAGCTCGACCCGCGCCAGCACCTGGTCGAAGGCGTCGCCGACGTCGGTGATCTCCGCGCGGATCTCCTCGAGAGCCGCCTGCAGGTCCGCGTCGTCGCGGATCTCGAAGCCCAGGTTGGACGAGTGCCCCTTGATCGGCTTCACCCAGTACGGGAAGTCGAGATCGATCTGCTGGGCGACGTCGTCGGCGAAGGGGTCGAAGGCGACGAAGCCGGGGACGACCTCGGGCACGGCCCGGCGCTGTTCCAGCCGGCTCCAGTACTTGTGCTCGCACTTGAGCAGGCTCGTCAGGGAGGGCGCGGGCAGGCCCCGCTCGGCGGCGAGCATCGGCCCGAGGACGGAGGTCGGGAAGTCCCAGTGGCTCACGATGGCGTCGACGCTCCCGTCGAAGGCGTCAAGCTCGGCACGGGCGCGCTCGAGGAGGGCGTCGAAGTCGATCTCCTCGGTCGCGACCAGGGACTCGTGGTCGAGGAGGTCGTGGAACTCCAGCCCACCGGTCTCGTGGACGGTGCCGAGCTCCTCACGCTGCATGGGGGTCAGACCCAGGACGAAGACGTTGTGTGTCATCCACGGCCCCTACCCACTCACCTGCGCCTGACACGCGCAGCGCGTCGATCGGCAGTGGCAGGCTGTCCCGGTGAGCCGACACCGCGCCCCGCGCCGCACCCTCCTGCACCGCCTGGGTGCGCTCACGGGCCGGCGGCCGCGGACCGTCGTGCTCACCTGGGTGGGGCTCGTCGTCGTCTCCTTCGCCCTCGCGCTCGGCGGGGTCACCGGCCAGGGGCTCTTCGACCAGCTCCACAGCGGCGACGTGACGACGCCGGGCGAGGCGCAGCAGGCGCGGGACCTGGTCGTCGACGCCGGCGGCGGTGAGCTGGCCACCGACACGCTGATGGTCTCCGGCTCCCCCGCCACCGACCCCTTCGTCCGGCGGGCGGTCGCCGAGCCGGTCCGACGCATCCACGCGATGGACGGGGTCGCGTCCGTCGTCAACCCGCTCGTCCTCGACGGCGGGGTGGAGGGCCCGCAGGGCGCCCCGCTCGTCGTCGAGGAGGACGGCTCCCGCTACGGCTTCCTCACCGTGGTCGAGTACGACAGCTCCCTCTCGGACGAGGAGCTGGAGCGGGTGCGCCGCGACGTCGACGTCCAGCTCGACGAGATCGTCACCGGGTCGCAGGGGACGAGCAGCCAGCGCGGCAGCCTCAAGCAGCTCATCGACGAGATCGTCGGTCAGGTGGCGAGCGACATGAAGCTCGGCGAGGGTCTGGCCCTGCCCGTCTCCTTCGTCGTCATGGTCCTCGTCTTCGGTGGCTTCCTCGCCGCGGGCATCCCCCTCGCCGGGGCCTTCGCCTCGATCGGCGGCGCGCTCGGCTCGCTGTGGGGCTTCTCGCACGTCATCGACCTCGACGCCACGGTCGTCAACATCGTGAGCGTCCTCGGCCTGGGCCTGTGCATCGACTACGGGTTGCTCGTGGTCTCCCGGTTCCGGGAGGAGGCCCGCGAGCTGCTCGACGGGCAGCCGCTCGGGGACGGCTCCCGGGAGCTCGTCGTCGAGGTCACGGCCCGCACGGTCGACCGGGCCGGTCGCACCGTCGTCTTCTCCGCCGTGACCGTCGCGATCGCCCTGTCCGGCCTGCTCTTCTTCCCCTCCGTCTTCATGCGGGCCGCGGGCGCCGCGGGGGTGTCGGTCGTCCTCGTCTGCCTGCTCGTCGCCGTGACGCTCATCCCCGCCCTGTGCGCGCTGTCGGCGCGCCGGCTGCTCGCGCGCGGCACCGAGCGCACCTCCGACACCGGCGTCTTCGCCTCACTCGCGGCGATGGTGCAGCGGGCACCGTGGCTCGTCGTCGCCCTCGTCCTCGCCGCCCTCGTCGGGATGGCCCTGCCCGCCACGCGCATGGAGGTCACCTCCTCCGGCGTCGAGCTGCTGCCGACCGACAGCGACCAGCGGCAGTTCTTCGAGGACCTCGGGCGGGACTACCCCGAGCTCGCCGCCCCGGACGTGCGCGTCGTGACGACCGCCGGCGCCGACGAGGTCGGGGCGTGGGCGAAGGGGGCCGCCCCCGACCTCCCGCACGTCGAGTCCGCGGAGGTGGTCACGCTCGGCGAGGTGGACGGGCAGACGGTCCGCAGCGTCGACCTGCGCACCGACGACGGCCCGCTCGGTCCCGGCACCCGCGACGTCGTGGCGCAGCTGCGGGACGAGCGTCCCCCCTTCGACGCCCTCGTCGGGGGGCAGGCCGCCGATCTCGGGGACTTCACCGCCTCCATCGTCGACAACGCCCCGCTCGCCGTGGGCACGGTCGTGCTCGCGACCTTCGTCCTGCTCTTCCTCATGACCGGGTCGGTCGTCGTGCCGGTCAAGGCGCTGCTGATGAACATCGTCTCGCTCGGCGCCTCGCTCGGCGTCCTCGTCTGGGTCTTCCAGGACGGCCACCTCGAGGGGCTGCTCGGCTTCGACTCCGTCGGCGCGGTGGAGGTCTCGATCCCGGTCCTCGTGCTGGCCTTCGGCTTCGGCCTGTCGATGGACTACGAGGTCTTCCTGCTCTCGCGCATCGTCGAGCTGCACGAGCGCGGGCACCCCACCGACGACGCCGTGCGCCTGGGCCTGCAGCGCTCGGGCAGGATCATCACGAGCGCGGCGCTGCTGATGGTGATCGTCTTCTCGGGCTTCGTGCTCGCGCGGGTCCTCGCCGTGAAGGAGACCGGGGTCGCGCTCGTCCTCGCGATCCTCATCGACGCCACGCTCGTGCGCATGCTCCTCGTGCCCGCGACCATGTCCGTCCTCGGCGAGTGGAACTGGTGGGCGCCCCGCTGGATGAAGGGCCTGCACGCGCGCTTCGGCATCACCGAGCAGTCCCTCGCGCATGAGCGAGGACGGACCGGGTAGGCCCACCCGGTCCGGACACACCCAGCACGAGAGGCACCCATGTCGAGCTACCGCACGGAGAACCCTGCCACCGGTGAGGTCGAGCGCACCTTCGACGAGGTGGACCGGGACGGGGCGATCGCCGCCGTCGACCTCGCGCACGCCGCCTACGAGGGGTGGCGCGAGCGGTCGCCCGAGGAGCGCGCCGAGGTCCTGCGCCGCACCGCCGACCTGTACGACGAGCGCGCCGACGAGCTGGCCCGCACGATCGCCACCGAGATGGGCAAGCCGCTCAAGGAGGCGAAGGGAGAGGTCGCCCTCGCCGGGTCCATCTACCGCTGGTACGCCGACCACGGACCCGAGCTGCTGCGCGACGAGGAGCTCGACGCCCAGGGCGCCCTGCGCAGCATCGTCCGCAAGGAGCCGGTCGGCGTGCTCCTCGGCGTGATGCCGTGGAACTACCCCTACTACCAGGTGGCGCGGTTCGCGGCGCCCAACCTCGTGCTCGGCAACACGATCCTGCTCAAGCACGCCGGGATCTGCGCCGCGTCGGCGACCCTCATGGAGGAGGTCCTCCGCCAGGCCGGGCTGCCCGAGGGCGGCTACGTCAACCTCTTCGCCTCGAGCCGGCTCATCCCGGACGTCATCGCCGACCCGCGTGTGCAGGGGGTCTCGCTCACCGGGAGCGAGGCCGCCGGTGCCTCCGTGGCCGAGGCCGCGGGCAAGCACCTCACCAAGTCGGTCCTGGAGCTCGGCGGCTCCGACGCGATGATCGTGCTCGACGCCGCCGACGTCGACGCCATGGCGAAGACGGCCGCGCGGGCCCGGCTGTCCAACGCCGGTCAGGCGTGCAACTCGCCGAAGCGGATGTTCGTCGCGGACGAGATCCACGACGAGTTCGTCGAGGCGCTGACCCGCCACGTCGAGCAGACACCCGTGGGCGACCCGCTGGACCCGGCCACGCGGATGGGCCCGATGTCCTCCAGCCAGGCCCGGGACGACCTCGACGAGCAGGTCCAGGACGCCGTCTCCAAGGGGGCGACGCTCCACACCGGCGGCCGGCCCCTCGACCGCGAGGGTGCCTTCTACGCCCCGACGGTCCTCACCGGCATCACTCCCGACATGCGCGCGTGGGACGAGGAGCTCTTCGGCCCGGTCGCGATGGTCTACCGGATGACCGACGTCGACGCCGCCCTCGAGCAGGCCAACGCCTCCGCCTTCGGCCTGTCCGGGTCGGTGTGGAGCGACGACCCGGACAGGGCCGCGGAGGTCGCCGCCCGGCTCGACGTCGGCATGGCCTACGTCAACGAGCACGGCACGACCATGCCGGGGCTGCCCTTCGGCGGGGTCAAGCGCTCCGGCTACGGCCGAGAGCTCGCCTCGGACGGCATGAACGAGTTCGTCAACCGCAAGCTGGTGCGCGTGGCCGCGAGGTAGGCCCCGGGCGGTGACGAGGGACCAAGGGCCCTACAGCCGCCGCGCCAGCGGGCGAAGACTGCACGTCATCGCCGGCAACGGGTGACGAGGGAGGGCGTGCGATGGGTGACCCCGTGATCGACGTCAGCGCCCTGGTCAAGACCTTCGGCCACGTCCGGGCGCTGGACGGCCTGGACCTCTCCGTCCGTCCCGGGGAGGTCCACGGGTTCCTGGGCCCCAACGGCGCTGGCAAGTCGACCGCCCTGCGGATCGTGCTCGGTCTCATGCGCCCCACCGCAGGGAGCGCGCGGCTGTTCGGCAGGGATCCCTGGGCCGAGGCCCCGCAGCTGCACCGCCGGCTGGCCTACGTCCCGGGTGACGTCACGCTGTGGCCGAACCTCTCGGGTGGCGAGACGCTCGACCTGCTGCTGCGCATGCGCGGCGTGGACCCGGTGGCCAGTCGCAAGGACGAGCTGGTGGAGCGCTTCCGCCTGGACCTGCGCAAGCGGGGGCGGGCCTACTCGCGCGGCAACCGGCAGAAGGTCGTCCTCGTGGCGGCGCTGGCCGTCGACACCGACCTGCTCGTGCTCGACGAGCCGACGAGCGGCCTCGACCCGCTCATGGAGCAGGTGTTCCGCGAGTGCCTGGCCGAGCACCGTACCCGTGGCGGCACGGCACTGCTCTCCAGCCACGTGCTCAGCGAGGTGGAGCGCCTGGCCGACCGGGTCACGATCATCCGTGAGGGCCGCACGGTCGAGACCGGCACGCTCCCCTCGCTGCGACTGACCCAGCACGCCACGTCCGATGCGAGCCTCGAAGAGCTGTTCCTGGAGGTCTACCGATGAGCACCCTGACGGGTGCTCCGCTGCTGCTGCGTCAGGCGGTGCGACGCGACCGGGTCCTCGTCCCGGGGTGGGTGGCCGTCCTGGTGGTCATGACCTACGCCTCGGCGAGTGCGACGACGGCGCTGTTCGGCTCGAGCGCGGAGCGCGTCCGTCTGGCCACCGAGATCAACGGCCAGCCCGGGCTGCTCGCGCTCTACGGACCGATCCTCGACCCCGACAGCGCGGGCGAGCTGGCGATGTCGAAGCTCACGGTCCTCTACGCCCTCTTCAGCGCCGGCCTCTACGTCGCGGTGGTGAGACGCCACACGCGTGTCGAGGAGGAGTCCGGTCGCGCCGAGCTCGTCGGCGGCACCGTCGTCGGGCGCGATGCCCCCTTGGCAGCGGCCGTGATGGAGTGCGCCGCCCTGGCGATCGGGCTGGGGTGCCTCCTGGCCCTCGCGGGCACGGCTGGCGGTCTGCCGTGGGCCGGCTCGGTGTGGTTCGGCGTCGTGTGGGCCGGTACCGGGGTCGTGGCGACGGGTGTCGCGGCTGTGGCCTGCCAGGTCTCGGCGAGCGCGCGCACCTGCTCGGCACTCGCCGCGGGCGCGCTCGCCGGTGCCTACACGGTGCGGGCGGTCGGTGACGCGGTCGAGGGTCTCGGCTGGCTGTCCTGGCTCTCGCCCCTCGGCTGGAACACGCAGCTACGCGCCTGGTCCGAGCCCCGCTGGTGGGTGGTCGCCCTCTACCTCGTCACCTCTGCCGCACTGGTCGCCGTGGCGCAGCTGATGCGCTCGCACCGTGACCTCGGCGCCGGCCTGGTCACCATGCGCCCCGGGCCCGCGCAGAGCCGGCTCGCCGGGCCGTGGGGACTGACCCTGCGGCTGCAGCGCACGTCCCTGCTCCTGTGGACCGTGGGTGTGGCAGCCATGGGACTGGCCTTCGGCGCCATGGCCCCGGGTTTCGACGACCTGCTCGCCGGTTCCGGCGGCGAGCAGCTCATCGACCGGCTCGGCGGGTCCTTCATCGGCGCCCTGCTCTCGGTCACCGCCGTCCTCGTCACCCCCTTCGCGATCTCCGTCGTCGCCGCGGCACACCACGACCGGGTCGAAGGACGCACCGGGCTCGTGCTGGCCACGGCCGTCTCGCGAGCACGCTGGTTCGGTGCCATCGCGGGGGTCGCCCTGGCCGGCAGCGCGTTCCTGCTGATCGTCTGCGCGCTCGGTCTCTCGATCGGCTACGGGGCTGCCGGCGGTGGCGACGCGCCGTCTGCCATGACGGCTGCTCTCGGCTGGATCCCCGCAGTGGGCGTGGTCGGCGGGGTGGCCCTGCTCGGCCTCGCGGTCGGTCGGCCCTGGCTGGGGTGGGCCTTCTTCGTCCTGTCGCTCACGCTGACGCTCGTCGGGGAGCTGCTGGAGCTGCCGGTCTGGCTGCAGGACCTGTCGCCGTACTCCGCGGTACCGATGTACCCGATCGAGCCGTGGCGGTGGCCCCCGCTGCTCGTCCTGACGGCGCTCGCCGCGCTCCTCGTGTCCCTCGCGTGGTTCGTCTTCCGCGCAGGGGACGTCGAGTAGTCACTGTGGTCGGTGGGCGATACTGGGTTTGAACCAGTGACCTCTTCCGTGTCAAGGAAGCGCGCTACCACTGCGCCAATCGCCCGGGTGCATGCAGGTGTCCTGCATGGTCGAGGTGGAGACGGGATTTGAACCCGTGTAGACGGCTTTGCAGGCCGTTGCCTCGCCTCTCGGCCACTCCACCACGAAGGTGTCATACCTTCCGAGCGGATGACCGGGTTCGAACCGGCGACCTCAACCTTGGCAAGGTTGCGCTCTACCAACTGAGCTACATCCGCGCGGCCCCGGGCGTTGCTCACGCCGAGGGCACGAAGAGACATTAGCCCATCGACCGTCCAGTCTCCCAACCGAGCACGAGCGACCGCCATGAGGGTCGCCAGCGCGACCGGGCGCCGGTCGCCGGTGACCTGACCGCCAGCGCACCGGCGGCACACCGACGGCCAGCAGCCGGCCCTTGGTCAGCAGATCTCGCACGCGATCCGGGGTGGCGGCTGCGCGCAGGTGGTGCCTCAGCAGCCGCTCCTTCCAGCTGGTGCGACCGGGGCCACCCGCCGCCCGGCTCGCTCACCGGCGTCATCTGGCGACCACGAGCAGCAGCACGTCGAGCACCGCGATCCCTATCGCCGCGCGGAACGGCGCCCGGCCGCTGCCGAACAGGGCGACACCAGCCAAGATGAAGACTGCGGCCACGACCAGCACCAGGACACCGGCGGGGACAGCACCCGCGCCCACCGCGATGACTGCGGTCGCCGCGGTCAGACTGCCCACCGCCAGCAGAGTGGCCGCTCGGGGCCCGATGCGGTGCGCGAGCCCGCGGACGCCGGTCGCCTCGTCGTCGACCAGGTCTGGCAGGACGTTGACCAGGTGGGCACCGACCCCGAGGAGCGCGCCCGCGACGACGGTCGACCACTGCGGGAGTGTCGCGCCCGGCTCGACGAGCGCGACGAAGAGCGGCAGACCCCCGAAGGCGATGGCGTACGGGAGGAAGGACACCACTGTCGCCTTGACGCCCAGGTTGTACGACCATCCCGCCGCGACGCACACGAGGTGCACCATCCCCGCAACGATCCCGCAGGCCAGGGAGAGGACCACCGTGCCCACGAGCGCCGCGACGCAGGCGGCCCGGGTGGTCGACGTCGGGAGCTCGCCGGTCGCCAGCGGCTTGTCGACACGACCGACCGCGCGATCCCGGGGGGCGTCGATCAGGTCATTGCCCCAACCGATCGACAGCTGCCCGCTGAGCACGGCGGCCGTCACGAGGACCGCCCTCCCCGGACCCGAGAGGGTCGCGAGGGCAAGTACCGCAGCCAGCACCGTCACCGCCGTCGTCGGCAGGGGGTGAGCCGCCCGGAGGAGTGCCGGGACCCGCGGGTCAGGCATACCGCGACCCTATCCCGGCACGGTTGGCCCGGGCGGCGCCGAGGCCAGCACCTCCGCGACGTGCCGATGCAGGCGCGTCACGCACGAGGAAGGCCCCTGACCCGGCGTCTCCGCGGGTCAGGGGCCTTTCCTGCTGGTGGGCGATACTGGGTTTGAACCAGTGACCTCTTCCGTGTCAAGGAAGCGCGCTACCGCTGCGCCAATCGCCCGTGGAGCGGATGACCGGGTTCGAACCGGCGACCTCAACCTTGGCAAGGTTGCGCTCTACCAACTGAGCTACATCCGCACTCGCTGTCCCCGCACTGCGGTGACCGCGCTGAGCGAGATTAGCCCACAGTCTCACCAGAATCCAAACCGGGGGTGAACAGCCGCCCGGCAGGCCGCCCCATCGGGGTCGTAGGGTGCCCGCATGCCGACGCACGAGGTCACCAACCAGGTCCCGCCCTACGGCGGGCACGACGTCTTCGCGACCGACCAGGTCCTCGTCGAGGGGGTCGACCGCTGGGTCCCGGCCGGGCAGCGCGAGCCGGCCGTGGCCGAGCTCACCGCCCTGGGGGTGCGCGCCGGCTCCGACGAGGCCGGGCGCTGGGCCGACCTCGCCGAGCGCAACACCCCTCGGCTGGTCACGCACGACAGGTGGGGCCACCGTGTCGACGAGGTCGAGTTCGACCCCGCGTGGCACGAGCTGATGACCGTGGCGGCCGGCGCCGGGCTCACGGCCGTCCCGTGGACCCAGCCGGTCGGGACGGGCGCGCACGTGCGCCGGGCCGCGGGCTTCGTCACCTGGAGCCAGGTCGAGGCCGGCCACGTCTGCCCCATCACCATGACCAACGCGGCAGTCCCCGCCCTTCGCCACTCCCCCGAGCTGGCCGCACGCTGGGAGGGCAGGCTCGCCTCCCGCGAGTACGACTTCGGGCTGCGCGAGGTGCAGACCAAGGCCGGCGCCATCGCCGGCATGGGCATGACCGAGAAGCAGGGCGGCTCGGACGTCCGTGCCAACTCGACCCTCGCGGTGCGCAGTCCCGGCGGCCCGCTCACCGGCGAGACCTATCGGCTCACCGGTCACAAGTGGTTCTGCTCGGCACCCATGAGCGACGTCTTCCTCGTCCTGGCCAAGACCGCCGAGGGCGCGGCGCCGAGCTGCTTCCTCGTCCCCCGGGTCCTCGAGGACGGGACGCGCAACCCCTTCGCCCTGCAACGCCTCAAGGACAAGCTCGGCGACCGGTCCAATGCCTCCTCCGAGATCGAGCTCGACGGCACCTGGGGCGCGCTCGTCGGGGAGGAGGGAAGGGGGGTCCGCGCGATCATCGACATGGTCTCGACGACGCGCCTGGACTGCGTGCTCGGCTCCGCCGCGACGATGCGCGCGGCGCTCACCCGGGCCGTGCACCACACGCGGTACCGGTCGGCCTTCGGTGCGCGACTCGTCGACCAGCCGCTCATGCGCAATGTCCTCACCGACCTGGCACTGGAGTCCGAGGCCGCGACCCTGCTCGGCCTGCGGCTGGCGCACGCGCTCGACGAGGGCGAGAGCGAGCTGACGCGGCTGGGCGTCGCCGTCGGCAAGTACTGGGTGTGCAAGCGGACCGCACCCTTCGTCGCGGAGGCGCTCGAGTGCCTGGGCGGCAACGGCTACGTCGAGGAGCACGGCATGGCGCGGCTGTTCCGCCAGGCCCCGCTCAACTCGATCTGGGAGGGCTCGGGCAATGTCAACGCACTCGACGTCCTGCGCGCCCTCGGCAAGGAGCCGGCCGCGCTCATGGCACTGCTCAAGGAGTCGTCGGCCGCCCGCGG
The DNA here is from genome assembly GCF_039636765.1 of Janibacter terrae. Classification (NCBI taxonomy): domain Bacteria; kingdom Bacillati; phylum Actinomycetota; class Actinomycetes; order Micrococcales; family Intrasporangiaceae; genus Janibacter; species Janibacter terrae. Next base: position 2,066,456 of record NZ_CP144167.1, on the reverse strand, counting down.
ACGGATCGCGGTGCTCGACACCGCGCTCGACGACCTCGAGCGCGACTGCGCCGGGCTGGCGTCGGTCGACCCGGTCGAGCTCGCGGCGGGCAGCCGACGGCTGGTCGAGCGACTCGCCCTCACGCTGCAGGGCAGCCTGATGGTGCTGCACTCCCCCGCGGAGTTGGCCGAGGCCTTCGTCGCCTCGCGCCTCGGCGGGGCGAAGGGGGACACCTTCGGCACCCTCGACGCCGGCCTCGTCGCGCTGGCCGGGCCGAGCGCGATCGACCGCTCGGACGTCAGCTCTTCCTGAGCCGGGCCTGCTCGGCGAGGACGTCGAAGTCGGCCTCGGGCCACTGCGGGTCGAGGTCCGTGAGGTGCTCCTTGAGCAGGTTCATCACCGCGAGCCGGGCATACCACTTGCGGTCCGCGGGCACGACGTACCAGGGGGCGACGTCCGTGGACGTCCGGTCGATGACGGCCTGGTAGGCCTCCTGGTACTCCGCCCAGTGACCGCGCTCGTCGATGTCGCCGGGGTTGAACTTCCAGTGCTTGTCGGGGCGCTCCAGCCGTTCGGTGAGGCGCGCCTTCTGCTCGTCCTTGCTGATGTGCAGCATGACCTTGATGATCGTCGTGCCCTTGTCGGCGACGGCCTTCTCGAAGGTGTTGATCTGGCCGTACCGGCGCGACCACTGCGCGCGGGGCACGAGGTCGTGGACGCGGACGATGAGGACGTCCTCGTAGTGGCTGCGGTCGAAGACGCCGATCACGCCCGGCTCGGGCAGGGCATTGCGGATCCGCCAGAGGAAGGGGTGCTTCTTCTCCTCCGCCGTCGGCTGCTTGAAGACGTGGATCTGCACGCCCTGCGGGTCGACCGCGCCGACGACGTGGCGCATGATGCCGCCCTTGCCCGCGGTGTCCATCCCCTGCACGACGAGCAGGACGCTGCGCTGGCCACCTCCCTTCGCCTCCGCGTAGAACCGCTCCTGCAGGTGCGAGACCTCGTCCGAGAGGTCCGCCAGGGCCTCCTGGCCGGCCGCCTTGTCCCCGTCGAAACCGGGGGTGCTGCGGGGGTCGATCGCGCCGAGGTCGGTGCCCTCGCCCGCGCGCAGGGCGTCACCGAAGGGGGTGTCCGGCGACTCGGTCGACGAACCGGACTTCGTGGCTGACGTCTTCTTGGCCATCTGCGCATCATGTCAGCCCGGCGCGTCGTGCGGCAGACTGCCGGGTATGCGGATCCTCAGCGCGGACGACGCGGCGGTGCCGTGCTCCCCCGGTGACGAGGTCGACGACGCCACCCTCGACGCCCTCTACGGGCACACCGGGGACCTGCTCCGGCTCAACTTCGTCACCACGCTCGACGGCGCGGCGACGGGGGGTGACGGCCTGTCGGGGACGATCAACTCCGCCCCCGACCACCGGGGCTTCGCCGCGATGCGCCGGGCCGCCGACGTCCTGCTCATCGGTGCCGGGACGGTGCGGGCCGAGGAGTACGGGCCGGCGCGCGTGCCAATGGTCGTCGTCTCGCGGTCCGCGCAGCTGCCCGAGACGGTCCGCGGCTCGCAGGGCGTGGTGCTCGCGACGAGCTCGTCCTGCGGCGCCACCGAGAGCGGGACCGTGTGGCTGTGCGGCGAGGACACCGTCGACCCGGCCACGGTGGTCGAGCGCGCCCGGTCGTCCTTCGGCCCCCACGTCCTGTGCGAAGGGGGCCCGACGCTCGCTGCCGAGCTGGTCGCCGCCGGGCTCGTCGACGAGCTCGCGCTCTCGTGGACCCCGCGCCTGGTCGGGGGTGGTCGCGGGGAGCACCCGCGGATCCTCGACGGCGCGGACCTCGACGTGCAGCTGTCGAGTCGGCACCTCCTCGAGGAGGGCGGGACGCTCCTCGGCCTGTGGCGCGTGGACCGCTAGCGGACGAAGTCGGTCACCACGGCGTCCCAGCGCCGCGGGTCGACGTTCCACTCCTTGCAGTGCCGGGCCAGGGACCACGGCTCGAAGGTGATGAGGTCCGGCCGCGCGGCGGCCAGCGCCTCGCTCGGCCCGACGGGGACGAACTCGTCGTCGCGCGAGTGGATGAGCAGCATCCGGTGGGAGAGCTCGTCGGCGCGCTTGACCCAGTTGGTGCGCGCGACGTCGACGCTCTCGGACACGCCGACGAGCCTGCGGGCCCAGGGCTGGCCCATGAGGGCATTGCCCAGCCGGGAGACGGGTGAGGGGACCCGGTGCAGGTCCGCGTGGTGGGTCAGCACGTCGCCCCAGTCGACGACGGGCCCGTCGAGCACCGCGCGAGAGACGACGCTGGCCAGGTCGGACCGGTCGAGGAACTGCAGGATGATCGCTCCACCCATCGACCAGCCGACGAGGACGATCTCCTTGGCGCCACGGGCCCGCGCGAGCGTGACCGCGTCCTCGATGTCGCGCCACTCGGACAGACCGAGGTTGTAGCGGCCGTCGGGCCCCTGGGGCGCGTCACCGTCGTTGCGGTAGCTCGGCACGAGGCAGGTGAGTCCCGCGGCGTGGAGGGCGGGGACGCCGCGCAGCGTCTCGTGGCGGCGGGCGCCCCGACCGTGGACGAGCACGGCCCACCGCGACCCGTCCCCGTGCTCGCTCGGCACGACCCAGGCGGGCATGGGACCGAGGTCGGAGGGCACGTGGACGTGCTCGGTGGCCAGCCCGAGGTCGAGCTCCGGGTCCCGCGCGTAGTAGTAGCTGTTGAACCGGGCCGGGCCCGGCTGGAGGATCCCCTCGTCGACGGCGAGGAGCTGGCGACGCACCCGCTGGAGCCGGTGGTCGACCTCGAGCACGCCGCCGATGCGCGCGTGACCGCGCCCGCCGTCGAACCACAGTCCGTAGCGTCCGGGGACCAGCAGGTCGGGCCCGCCGGAGAGCGTGACGCTGTCGGTGTGGACGACGTGGATCACCGTGTCGTCAGGGCGCACCAGCTCGGGGGTGAGGACCCGGCGGGCGAAGTAGGACGCGCTGCCCACCCACACGGAACCGGCCCCGGCGAGCGCCGATCCGGCAGCGACGGCGCCGTAGGTCAGGGCCCGCTCGGCCACCGTGCGCTTCTTCACGCGCTCATCGTCTCAAAAGTCCTGCGCCACAGGCAGAATGTGACGAGTGACACCACAGCTGCCCGACGTGGCCCTCGACCCGATGCTCGCCAAGGCCGTCAAGGAGGTCCCCGCGGCCGACGCCGTCGACGGCGGCTACTCGTACGAGCCGAAGTGGGATGGGTTCCGCTGCCTCGTCCGCAAGGACGGCGACGAGGTCGAGCTCGTCAGCCGGGGCAAGAAGCCCCTGACCCGGTACTTCCCCGAGCTCGTCGTGGCCATCCGGGAGCACCTGCCCGGGAGCGCGGTCGTCGACGGCGAGATCGTCGTGCGCAGCGGCGAGCCCGGCGCGCAGCGCCTGGACTGGGAGGCGCTCGGGCAGCGCATCCACCCCGCCGAGTCGCGCATCACCAGGCTCGCCGCCGAGACGCCCGCCGAGCTCATCGCCTTCGACCTGCTCGCCGTGGGGGGCGAGGACGTGACGGGCCTCCCCTTCGCCCGGCGCCGGGAGCGGCTCGAGTCGCTCTTCGACGGGATGGCGAAGGGAGCGCCGCTGCACCTCACGCGGGTGACGCGGGACGCGGACGAGGCGACGGACTGGTTCACCCGCTTCGAGGGCGCGGGGCTCGACGGGGTCGTCGCCAAGGCGCTCGACTCGCCGTACTCGCCCGGCAAGCGGACGATGCTCAAGATCAAGCACAAGCGCACCGCCGAGGCCGTCGTCACCGGCTACCGCGTGCACAAGTCCGGCCAGGGCGTGGGGTCGCTGCTGCTCGGGCTCTTCCACGAGGGTCAGCTGTTCAACGTCGGCGGCATCGCGGCCTTCACCGCGCAGCGCCGCCTCGATCTCGTCGAGGAGCTCGAGCCGCTCGTCAAGCGGGACGCGAGCGGGGAGGTCGAGCACGCGGAGACCGACCGCTCGCGCTTCTCCTCGGCCAAGGACGTGAGCTTCGTGCCGCTGCGGCCCGAACGGGTCGTCGAGGTCGCCTTCGACCAGCTCGAGGGGTCGCGTTTCCGGCACACCGTGCAGTTCCTGCGGTGGCGGCCCGACCGCGAGCCCGAGTCGTGCACGCTCGAGCAGATCGACCGGGCGCTGGCCTACGACCTGGGCGAGGTCCTGGACTGAGTCACTCGATCCGGTTCCCCTCGCTGTCCCAGTGCTCCGCGACCTTCTTGCTCGGCTGCACGCGCGGTGGCTCGCCGGGCATCTTCGGGTAGTCGGGCGGGAAGTTCAGCTCGCCGCCGGGCAGGTCCTCCCAGAGCTGCAGGAGCGGATCGAGCGAGTACGCCTGCTCGTCCATGTCCGCCCACGGGTCGCCCTCGGCGAGGTGGTCGCGCACGGTCGTGAGGTTGTACTCGGCCGGGTCGGTGACGGCCGCGAGCTGCGCCCAGGTCATCGGGGTGCTCACGGGGGCGCCGGGGCGGGCGCGCAGGCTCCACGCGCCGGCGATCGTGCGGTCCCGGTTGTTCTGGTTGAAGTCGACGAAGATCCGGCTCCCCCGCTCCTCCTTCCACCAGGCCGTCGTCACGCCGTCGTCGCGCCGCTCGAGCTCACGGCCGAAGCCGATCGCCGCGTGCCGCAGCTCCTCGAAGGACCACCGTGGCTCGACCCGGACGTAGACGTGCACGCCACGGTTGCCGCTCGTCTTCGGGTAGCCGCGCATCCCGAGCTCCTCGAGCAGCTCGCGAGCGACGTCGGCCACGCGCTGCGCGTCGACGAAGCTCGTCCCCGGCTGCGGGTCGAGGTCGATCCGCAGCTCGTCGGGATGGTCGACGTCGGGCCGGCGCACCGGCCACGGGTGGAAGGTCAGCGTCCCCATCTGCGCGGCCCACACCAGTGCGGCGGGCTCCGTGGGGCACAGCTCGTCGGCGGTCCGCCCGCTGGGGAAGGCGATCTCGACCGTCTCGACCCAGTCGGGCGCGCCCCGCGGGAGCCGCTTCTGGTAGAAGCCGTCGGCGTCCTTGTCCCGCGGCCCGACCGCCAGCCGCATGCCCTCGCGCCACCCGTCCGGCCAGCGCTCCATGGCCGTGGGCCGGTCACCGATCGTGCGCATCATCGCCTCGCCGACGTCGGCGACGTAGCGGCACACGTCGAGCTTGGTCAGCTCCGGGGTGCGACCGGTCGCCTCGTAGATGACCCGGTCGGGACTCGAGACGCGCACCTCCCGGTCGCCGGCGGGCACCATCTCGGCGGGGGTCTTGGCCATGCGGTCAGCGTAGGACCACGGGCGGACGAAGGGAGGCGCGCGGGACCCCCTTCGCCCTACCGACGCACGAGCTCCAGGTAGCGATCGGCGATGGGCCCCGCGACCGACGCCCCGCCGGCGCCGTCCTCGACGAAGACCGCGACCGCCAGGTCGTCCTGCGCGACGATCATCCAGGCGTGCGTGCGCGGGGGCGGGTCCGAGCCGTACTCGGCGGTGCCGGTCTTGGCGATGACCGGACCGCCCGTGTTGTCCGCGAGGAAGGTGGCCGACCCGTCCGTGACGACGGCGCGCAGCATCCGACGCAGCTGATCGGCCTCCGCGGAGGTGACGGAGCCACCCTTCGCCGGCGCCTTGGCGCGGCCCGGGAGCAGGACGGGGGCGACCCGGTGACCGGCGACGATGCTCGACATGACGGTGGCCATCGACAGGGGGGTGGCGACGACCTCGCCCTGGCCGATGCTCGTCGCGGCGAGCTCGGTGCCCGTGGGGGCCGAGGGCACCTCACCCATGGCCGCGGGGACGCCGAGGGCGGGCTGCTGGGTCATGCCGAGCGCCGATGCGGCAGAGCCGATCCCGTCGGCCGGGAGCCGGTCGCGGGCACCGATGAGAGCGGTGTTGCACGAGGTGGCGAGTGCGTCCTGGAGGCTCATCGCGCCGTTGCGGCCGGAGGGGAAGTCGTCGTGGTTCTTGAACTCGCGCCCGTCGACCTCGATCGTGCGCGGGCAGTCGAGCTGTGTGCGCGGGGTCGCGCCGGCACGCAGCTGGGCCAGGGCCGTGACCGGCTTGAAGGTCGAGCCGGGCGCGTACTGCCCGAGGGTCGCCGTCGTCTGGCCTCCGCCGCCCTCCGCGCTGGCGAGCGCGAGGACGTGCCCGTCGGACGGTCGGACGGCGACGATCGCCCCGGCCTTGCGCAGGTCGGCCAGCGAGTCCTCGGCCGCCGCCTGGTGGGTGATGCTCAGGGTGGTGCGCAGGTCCGTGCCGTCGACCGCGTCGACGCGGTGCAGCTCGCGCGCGGTCCCGTCCTCGGCGACGGCCTCGACGGTGAAGCCGGACCTGCCGCGCAGCTGCTTGTCGCGCGAGGCCTGCAGGCCGCTCAGACCGACGACGTCACCCTCGCGCACCTGCGGGTCCGCCTCGATGACCTCGGCGGTCGCCGGGCCGACGCGGCCGAGGACCTGGGCCGCGAACCCGGAGGACGGGGCGAGGTCCATCGTCCCGTCGATGAGCCGGGCACCCTCGATGTCGGGCACGGCACGGCGCACCGCGTCGAGCTCCCGGGCGTCGGCGCGCAGGACGATCGCCTCGACGAAGGCCTCGTCGCCGGCCGACTCCACGGCCCGGACGAAGGGAGCCACCGTCACGTCGGCTGCCTCGGCGAGCGCCTCGGCGGACTCGCCGGCCGACCCGGCCGGCACCCGGCCCCGGTCGATGCCGACCCGCACGACCGCCCGCGGGGTGACGATCCTGTCGCCGCCGTCGCCGAGCACCTCGCCGCGCTCGGCGACCACGCGCGAGGCGCGCAGGACCTCCCCTTCGGCCAGGTCGGGAGCGAGCACGCTCGGGGCCCACTCGCCCGTCCACGTCTCCCCGGAGCGGGTGAGGGGCAGGTCGGAGGTGTACCGCCACGGCTCCTTGCCCTCGTGGACGGTCCACGAGACGTCGAGGCGCACGGTCGCGGCGTCGCCCTCTTCGGGGACCGCGACGTCGGTGACGTCCACCTCGGGGCGCAGCCGCCCCATCCCGGCGAGGACGTCGTCGAGCTCCTCCTGGGCGGTCGTCCGGTCATCGACCTGCAGGGCCGCGGGCACGCGACCGGCGGCGAGGTCGGCAGCAACCCGGTCACCCAGCTCGCGCGCGGCGTCCGTGCCGTCGTCGCGGTGGGTCCACCAGTAGCCGCCCACGGCGACGAGCAGGGCGAGTGCCACGACGGCGGCGAGCAGGGAGCGGGCACGTCGGGGACGACGTCGGGGCTGGTCGGTCACGGGCACGAGTCTCCCCGTCGGGATCCCTCCTCGCAGCGCGGGGGCCACGGCGGTCACCGCCGCGCGGTGAGATGGACGTCCGACGTTCACCTCGTCGCGCTGCGCACAGCACCTGCGCGGCCTAGGGTCGCGGGGGCCACACCCCATCCCTCCCAGGAGCCCGCCCAGATGCCCTCTCGTCGACGCCGCGCCCTCGCGGCCCTGACCCTCGCCCCCTTCGCCCTCACCGGGCTGGCCGTCGTCGCGCCGAGCGCGTCCGCCGCCTCGCCCGACCTCGTGGTCTCCGAGGCCTACGGGGGCGGCGGCAACTCCGGCGCCACCCACAGAAGCGACTTCGTCGAGCTCGCCAACCGCGCGCAGAGCGACGTCGACCTCACCGGCTGGACGCTGCGCTACTACTCGGCGAGCGGCACCACCGCGCAGACCACGCCCCTGTCGGGCACGGTCGTCGCCGGCGGGCGCTACCTCGTCAAGCAGGCCGACGGGGCCAACACGAGCGGCACCGCGCTGCCGCTGCCGACGGCGGACGCCACGGGCACCGTCGCGATGTCCTCCTCCGGTGCGCGCGTCGAGGTCGTGGGGCCCGACGGGCAGGTCGTGGACCGCCTCGGCTGGGGCGGGGCCAGCCCGGCCGAGGGCGCCTCTGCGGACGCGACGAACAACGCGACCTCGGTCGCGCGCCGGGACATCTGCACGGACACGGACAACAACGCGGCCGACTTCGTCGTCGGGGCACCGACCCCGCAGAGCTCCAGCACGGCTGCGGTGGTCTGCGAGCCCGACGACGGCGGCGAGCCGCCGGTCGACGAGCCGGAGACCATCGCGCAGATCCAGGGCAGCCACCACCTCAGCGAGCTCGACGGCACCGCGGTCAACGAGGTCGAGGGCGTCGTCACGGCGGTCTCGCGCAACGGGTTCTGGATGCAGAGCACCACGCCGGACGACGACGCCGCGACCTCTGAGGGCATCCTCACCTACACCCGCTCCGCCCCGTCGGTGGCCGTCGGGGACACGGTGAGCGTCGACGGCTTCGTCGACGAGTTCCGTCCCGGGGGCTCGGGTGGCTGGGACAACCTGACGACCACCGAGATCGTCTCCCCCGCGGTCACCGTCACCGGCCGAGGTGAGGTCCCTGCCCCCGTCGTGCTCGGCGAGGACCGCACCGCACCGCAGCAGACGGTCGACGCCGAGGACCCCAAGAGCGTCGAGTACGACGACGCGGACTTCCGCCCCGACCGCGACGCCATCGACTTCTACGAGTCGATGGAGGGCATGCAGGTCGGCGTCCGCGACGCCCAGGTCGTCGGCCCGACGGGCTACGAGATCCCGGTCGTCCCCGGCTCCGGCGTCGACGCGACCCGCACCGAGGCGGGCGGCGTCCTGTACTCCGGCTACGACCACCCCAACGCGATGCGCGTCCTCGTCGACGACGCCCTGCTGCCCTCGGGATCGCTCCCGGACGCCGACGTGCGCGACACCCTCCCCGGTCTCGTCGCCGGACCGCTCGACTACTCCTTCGCCAACTTCAAGCTGCTGGCGACGCAGGTCCCGACGGTCGCCGACGGCGGCCTGGAGCGCGAGGTCGCGCCGCAGCAGCACGACCGCCAGCTGTCCGTCGCCGCGTTCAACGTCGAGAACCTCGCGCCGCAGAACCCGCAGGACAAGTTCGACCGGCTCGCCGGGCAGGTCGTCGACAACCTGCGCAGCCCCGACGTCATCGCGATGGAGGAAATCCAGGACGCGAGCGGCCCGGCCGACGACGGCACCGTCGACTCGACGGCGACCACGGACAAGCTCATCGCGGCCATCGAGGCGCAGGGGGGCCCGACCTACGAGGCGCACTGGGTCGACCCCCAGGACAAGGCCGACGGCGGCCAGCCCGGCGGCAACATCCGCAACGTCCTGCTGCACCGCACCGACCGCGACATCGACTTCGTCGAGCGCAGCAGGGGTGCGGTCGACCACGCCACGAGCGTCGGCACGGACAAGAAGGGCGCCTACCTCACCGAGTCCCCCGGCCGCATCGCGCCGTCCTCGCCCGCCTTCGACGGCAGCCGCAAGCCGCTCATCGCCGAGTACCGGTACCGCGGCGAGCGCGTCTTCGTCGCCGCCGTGCACTTCAGCTCGAAGGGGGGCGACGACCCGCTCTTCGGTCGCTGGCAGCAGCCGGTGCGCTCGAGCGAGGACGACCGCCACGCGCAGGCCCGTGAGGTCCGCGCGCTGACCGACGACCTGCTCGCCGCCGACCCGGACGCGAAGCTCGTCGTCGCCGGTGACGTCAACGACTTCGAGTTCAGCGAGACCACGGACATCCTCGAGGGCTCGGGCCCGACGGCGATGACCGACCTGCCGCGGACGCTGCCCGAGCACGAGCAGTGGACCTATGTCTACGAGGGCAACAGCCAGGTGCTCGACCACATCCTGCTCTCGCCGGCGCTCGCGACGCTCGACGGCAGCGGCAGCGGCAGCGGCAGCGGCAGCGGCACGGGCCGGGGCACGCGCCCCGCGTTCACGTACGACATCGTGCACACCAACTCCCCCTTCGCCGACCAGGACAGCGACCACGACCCGCAGGTCGTGCACCTGGACCTCAAGAGGTGACCGGGCGCGACGTGGCCCCCGGAAGTTCTGCGGGGGCCACGTCGTTGCATGATGGACGCACCCAGCCAGAAGGAGTCTTCGCATGATGGAGCCCACCGACCGCGACTACGCGGTCACCAAGACCGACGAGCAGTGGCGGGCCGAGCTCAGCCCCGACGAGTTCTCCGTGCTGCGCGCAGCGGGGACCGAGCGGCCCTTCACCGGTGAGTACACCGACACCCAGACGGAGGGCGTCTACGCCTGCCGTGCCTGCGGCAGCGAGCTCTTCGCCTCCGACACCAAGTTCGAGAGCCACTGCGGCTGGCCCTCCTTCTACTCCCCCCTCGCCGGGGACCGGGTGGAGTACATCCAGGACGACTCCCTGCCCGGCCGCCCCCGCATCGAGGTCCGCTGCGCCAACTGCGGCAGCCACATGGGTCACGTCTTCGAGGGAGAGGGGTACGACACCCCCACCGACCAGCGCTACTGCATCAACTCGATCTCGATGACGCTGCGGCCCGCTCAGGGCTGAGCGAACGCCTCACCCGCCTCAGGATTCTCGGGTCACCCGATAAACCTCGCCTTCGCAAGGGTTTCTAACTCTTGCGAAGGCGAGGTTTCTCTTGCCCAGCGCTCACGCGACCCGGGCGAGCGCTTCCATGACGGCACGGATGATCCGTTCCGGGTGGAACAGATCGGCCCAGACCACGCGGATGACGATGTAGCCACGGGCGCGGATGCGGTCCTCACGCTTCTTCTCCCTGAAGAGGGCGTCCGGCCCGCCGTCGCTGTACTTGACCTTGCCGTCGAACTCGAGGAGCACGGGAGTGTCCTCGATGCCCAGGTCGACGCGGGCGAACACCACCCCGTCGCGATCGGCGATGGGCAGCTGGGAGACCACCCGGAAGCCGGCCCCGAGGAGGATCGCCCGCGTCACGCTCTCCCCCAGCGACTCCGCGTCACCGTCGGACCACGCCAACGCGCACCGGGCCCGTCCGGCGTGCGGCCACCCGGACACCCGCTCGAACGCCGTCTGCAGCTGCTGCACGTCGACCCTCTGCGCGTTCAGGGCTGCGTCGATCGAGGCCACCCCCGGCAGGACCCCGTGGTCCAGACAGATCTGGATGAGCGCCGTCGCCGTGTCGGTAGCCGGTCCCCAGGGCGTGTCCAGGGGTGTGTCACGCAGGGGGCGTAGCCGGATGTGTCGGGTACTCGCCTCCCGCTGGATCGGGCGTGCCAGGTCGGCAGGCACGACGGGCACCTCGAAGAGCGGGATCCCGTGGGCGGCCGCCGCGGTGACACCGACGAGGACCGCGTCTGGGTACATTCGCAGGGCCGCCCGGGCGAGCAGGCGACGTTCCTCCCCCTTCGTCCGTGCCCCGGGTGAGGTGTACGCGCCACGACAGAGGCGACGGATGACTCCGCGGCGCACGCCCGCGATCAGCACCTCGTCGCGCAGGCCGACGCCCAGCGCCTCCTGCCGCGTGAAGATGCCGTCGGGCAGTGTCAGCAGCTGCGCGAAGGGGGTCTCGGTGACGTCGATCATGGGCTCACCCTGATGTCGCCGACCAGGACCTGACCGGCCGGTCTTCGGGCTGGGGACAGTCGCCGCTCGCAGTGCCCGGATGTGGATCGAGCGACGCAGCTGTGCCTCAGCAAGAGAAACCTCGCCTTCGCAAGAGTTTCAAACTCTTGCGAAGGCGAGGTTTATCGGGTGACCCGAGAATCCTGGGGCAGGTGGGGCGCCCCCCTCAGCGCAAGCCACCCACCAGCGCCGAGACGCTCACCCGCGGGCCGGTGAAGAAGGGGATCTCCTCGCGCACGTGCAGGCGGGCCTTGGAGGCGCGCAGCTCGCGCATCAGGTCGACGATGCGGTGCAGCTCGTCGGCCTCGAAGGCGAGGATCCACTCGTAGTCGCCGAGGGCGAAGGCGGGGATGGTGTTGGCACGCACGTCCGGGAAGTCCTTGGCCATCGCGCCGTGCTCGGCGAGCATGAAGCGGCGGTCCTTGTCGTCGAGGACGTACCAGTCGTAGGAGCGCACGAAGGGGTAGACGCACACGTAGTCGCGCGGCTCCTCGCCGGCCATGAAGGCCGGGACGTGGCTGCGGTTGAACTCGGCCTGGCGGTGCACCGCGGCGTTGGACCACACCGGCTCGAGGTGGGCGCCGAGCTCGGTGCGCAGCAGCCGCTTGTACGCGTCCTGGAGCAGCTCGATCTCGTCGGCGTGCCACCAGACCAGCAGGTCGGCGTCGGCGCGCAGGCCACCCACGTCGTAGACGCCGCGGATGCGCACGCCGCCGTCGGTCACCTCGGCGAAGAGGGCCTCGACCTCCTGCACGAGCGCATCCCGGTCGGTGTCGCCGAGCGGGGTGGTGAGCGCGAAGGCGGAGAACATCGCGTAGTGGATGCTGCTGTTGATCGCCTCGAGCTGCTCGCGGGTGGGCTTCTCGGGTGCGGGCCGGGTGGTCATGCGGACTCCTGTCGGGTGGTGGACGAAGGGGGCAGTGCGTCGAGGACCGTGGTGGCGGTCGCGGCCGCGCCGGCGAGGACGGCGCCGATGCCGACGCCGTCGTAGGCGGCACCGGCGACCTCGAGCCCGGGCAGGGCGGCGACGGCGGCGCGCACTGCGGCGACCCGGTCAGTGTGCCCGAGGTCGTACTGCGGCAGCCCGCCGCCCCAGCGCTGCACGTGGACGTCGACGGGCTCGGGCAGGGGTGCGCCGACGGCCGCGCCGATCTCGGTCAGGGCGATCGCGGTCAGCTCGTCGTCGTCGCGCTGCAGCGCGGCGACGTCGCCGGCCCGGCCGGCCGAGGCGCGCAGGAGGAGGACGTCCTCGCTCGCCTCGCCGACCCATGCCCACTTGGTCGCGGCGAAGGTGCTGGCCTTGATGGTGCGCCCGTCGACGGCCGGCACGAGGAACCCGCTCCCCGGCAGGTCGGGGGCGCCGGCGCGCGGCAGCGCGAAGGTCATGACCGCCATCGACGCGTACTCGATCCCTGCGAGCGCAGCGGCGGCTGCCGGGGCGTGGTCGGTGAGCAGGCGGGCCGTCGGGGCGGCCGGCACGGCGAGGACGACGGCGTCGGCGTCATGGACCACGGGGGCCTTGGGCGCGCCGGCGACGACCTGCCAGCCGGTGCTCGTGCGGCGGACGCGGCGCACGAGGGCACCGCTGTCGATCCGCCCACCGGCGTCGGTGACGCTGCGTGCCAGGGCGTCCGCGAGCGTGCCGATGCCCCCGACGAGTCCCATCACGCGCGGGCGCGGGGGTGCGTCGGCGGGTGGGAGCAGCGACGCGACGGCCTCGGGCATCGCCAGCCCCTCACTCATCGCGGCCCACAGCACCGGCATGGTCGCGCGCAGGGAGAGCCGGTCGACCCGGCCGGCGTAGACGCCCCCGAGGAGCGGCTCGACGACCCGGTCGACGACCGCCCGGCCGTACACGGCGCCCACGGACGCGGCGACGCTCACGTCGTCGGCGTCGAGGACGAAGGGAGCCGGTCGCGCGGCGCGGGCGACCTCCCCTTCGTCGAGCAGGCCGGCGAGATCCGTCTCCAGGCCGGGGACGCCGAGGAAGCTGCGGCCGGGCACGGGGTGCCGCGCGCCACGCGACCAGATGGCGGCGGGGACGGGCTCGGGGTGCACGACCCGGTCGGCGAGACCGAGGTCGGCGAAGAGGGCGCGCCCCGCGGCGCTCGAGGCCACGACCGACTCGGCACCGACGTCGACGAGCACTCCCCCGACCTCCGCCCGACGGACCTTGCCGCCGGGGCGGTCGCCCCCGTCGAGGAGGGTGAGCTCGAGCTCGGGTCGCGCCCTCAGGAGGTGGTGGGCCGTGGCCAGCCCGGCGAGGCCCCCACCGACGACGACGACACGCGAACCCATGCCCCGAGTCTCCCACCCGCGCAGATGGAACCGATCGGTGCCCTCGTCGCGTCCGAGGCACGAGACGGTCGGGACCGCCCGACCGCGCGAGCAGCAGGGGGCAGCACGATGAGGACCACGCAGACGAGGACCTGGGCGGCACTCGTGGCGGCGGGCGGGATCGCCCTCGCCGGCTGCAGCGCCGGCGGCTCCGAGGGCGGCGACGCCGTCGGGCCGGAGAGTGGGGCGAGCGCGGCGTCGGACTCCGCAGCCGGGTCGGGCGAGGCCGCGAAGGACGTCAGGAGCGCCGGCAGCTACAAGGCCCCGAGCAACGCCCACGTCGCGCGGACGGCCCGCATGTCGATCACCGTCGAGGACGTCGAGCAGGCCAGCGCCAAGGTGCGTTCGGCGGCGAGCGAGGTCGAGGGCTACGTCTCGTCCGAGGACTCGCGGGCCGCGACCGACGAAGGGGGCCGCGCCTGGGCCGAGATCACCGTCACCGTGCCCGTCGCCGAGCTGGACGCGACGATGACGACGCTCGCCGACGTCGGCCACGTCACGCAGCGCACGAGCACGGCCGAGGACCTCAGCTCGCAGTACACGGACACGTCCTCGCGGGTGCGGACCCTCACGCGGTCGGTCGAGCGCCTGCGCAAGCTCATCGCCTCCACCGAGGACCTGAGCCAGATCGTCACGCTCGAGGACGAGCTGTCCACGCGCGAGGCGGACCTCGAGTCGATGGTCAGCCAGCGCACGGCCCTGGAGCGGCGGACGACGACGGCCCCCGTGACGGTGAGCCTGTCGACCGAGCCGCCTCCTGCGGACGGACCAGCCGAGGACGAGACCGGCTTCGGCGCCGGCCTGCAGGACGGCTGGCGGGCCTTCACCTCGGCGCTCGAGGTGGGCGCGACCGTGCTGGGCGCGGTGACCCCCTTCGCCGTGACCGGCCTGGTGCTCGGCGGCCCGCTCGTGTGGTGGCTGCGTCGCCGCACCCGCCGGCCGGGACTGACGGGGACTACCGCGCGCTGACGTCGTGCACGAGCTCGACGACGCGGGTGAGGACCACCGGGTCGGTGTCGGGCAGGACCCCGTGGCCGAGGTTGAAGATGTGACCGGGTGCGGCGCGGCCCTCCTGCAGGATGCGCCGCACCTCGCGCTCGACGACCTCCCAGGGGGCGAAGAGCAGCGCCGGGTCGAGGTTGCCCTGGACCGGGTGGGTGCTGCCGACCCGCTCGATGGCCTCGGCGAGGTTGACGCGGTAGTCGACACCGATGACCTCGGTCCCTGCGCCGGCCATGTCGGGGAGCAGCTCACCGGTCCCCACGCCGAAGTGGATGCGCGGCACACCCGAGTCGGCGAGGGCGGCGAGCGTGGCGCGGCTGTGCGGTAGGACGTACCTGCGGTAGTCGGCCTTGGACAGGAACCCGGCCCAGCTGTCGAAGAGCTGGATCGCGCTGGCGCCGGCCTCGACCTGCACCTGGAGGAAGGCGGTCGAGATCTGGGTCAGGCGCTCGCACAGGTCGTTCCACAGCTGCGGGTCCCCGTGCATGAGCGACTTGGTCAGCTCGTGGTTCTTGCTCGGCCCGCCCTCGATCAGGTACGAGGCGAGGGTGAAGGGCGCCCCGGCGAAACCGATGAGCGGCGTCGGACCGAGCTCGAGGACGATCCGCCGGACGGACTCGGTGATGTCCGGGATCATCTCCGGCGTCAGCTCGGGGATGCGGTCGAGGTCGGCGCGGGACTCGAAGGGCTGGTCGAGTACCGGCCCGACCCCCGGCTCGATGTCGATGGCGATGCCCGTGGCCTCGAGCGGCACGACGATGTCGGAGAAGTAGATCGCCGCGTCGACGCGGTGCCGGCGGACCGGCTGCAGGGTGATCTCGGTGACGAGGTCGGGGGTGCGGCAGGCCTGAAGCATGTCCGTCCCGCGACGGATCTCCCGGTACTCGGGCAGCGACCGCCCGGCCTGGCGCATGAACCACACCGGCGTGTGGGGCACGGACTCGCCACGCGCCGCGCGGACGAGGGGGCTGTCGGAGGGCGAGGCAGTGGTGGTCACGCTCGCATCCTCCCACGGTGACCGCAGGACGAAAGGGGGTCTCCCCCTTCGTCGCCGCCCCTCGGCGTGCCCTCCCGCGCGAACGGCCCCGCGCGACCTAGTCTCACGAGGTGGCCACCCGAGAGATCTCCGACGCACCGTCGCCGGACTTCGCCCGCGCACTGCGGAGCCTGCACGAGACCCGCCTGCGCCCCGAGGTCCGCCTCACCGAGGTGCCCGCGCCGACCCGGCTCGCCCCCGACGCCGTCGCGATGACCGCCGACATCGTCGACTCCGAGGACGGCGAGGACCTCGCGACCGGACGCTTCGTCCTGCTGCACGACCCGGCGGAGCCCGAGCCCTGGGGCGGTCCGTGGCGGGTCGTGACCTTCGCCCGGGCCGAGCTCGAGGCCGAGGTCGCCGGTGACCCGATGCTCGGTGCCGTCGGCTGGTCCTGGCTCACCGACGCGCTCGAGGCGCACGGGGTCGGCGACGCCAACCTCGCGGGCACCGTCACGCACGTCGTGTCGGAGTCCTTCGGCGACCTGGAGGACCGGGAGGTGGGCGTCGAGATGGAGATCCGTGCGTCGTGGAGTCCCGCCGACGCCTCCGTCGGCACCCACCTGCTCGCCTGGATCGACATGCTCGCCACCGTCGGGGGCCTGCCGCCCCTGCCGCCTGGAGTGGTGGCCCTCCCGGGGCGGCGTCGTTGAGCCAGCCGCCCGCACCGGACGGGAGCGCCGCCGAGGAGGCCCCGCTCCCCGTCCTCACCGCCCCCGCCGACGGGGTGCCGCCGGTCATCACCTCCGAGTCCGAGCTCGACGACTGCGCAGCGGCGATCGCCTCGGGCACCGGCCCGGTGGCCCTCGACGCCGAGCGCGCCTCCGGCTACCGCTACGGCCAGAGCGCCTACCTCGTCCAGGTGCGCCGTGACGGCGCCGGCACCTGGCTCATCGACCCGGTGACGCTGCCCGACCTCGACCCCCTCGACCGGGCCATCGGCACCGGCGAGTGGATCCTGCACGCGGCCACCCAGGACCTGCCCTGCCTGCAGGACCTCGGCCTGTCGCCCCGCCAGATCTTCGACACCGAGCTCGGCGCCCGGCTCCTCGGGCTGCCCCGGGTGGGCCTGTCCGCCGTCATCGAGCACTACCTCGGGATCAGCCTGGCCAAGGAGCACTCGGCCGTCGACTGGTCGACGCGTCCGCTGCCCGAGCCGTGGCTGCGCTACGCCGCCCTCGACGTCGAGGTCCTCACCGAGCTGCGCAACCTCATGGGGATCGACCTGGCCGCGCAGGGCAAGAGTGAGTGGGCTCGCCAGGAGTTCGAGGCGCTGCTCACCTGGCGGCCGGCCGTCAAGGAGGACCCGTGGCGCCGCACCTCGGGTCTGCACAAGATCCGTCAGCCCCGGGTCCTCGCGACCGTGCGCGAGCTCTGGTACGAGCGTGACCGCATCGCCCGGGACCGCGACACCTCTCCCGGCCGCGTCATCCCCGACACCTCCCTCGTCGACATCGCGCTGGCCAACCCGCAGTCCGCGGGCGACCTGCCACGGGGCCACCGCGCGATCCAGCGCAGCCAGCGCGCCTGGCTCGACGCGGTCCAGCGCGCCCGCAACCTCGGCGACGACGAGCTGCCCGCACCCTCGCTGAAGTCGGACGGCCCCCCACCGCAACGCTCGTGGGCCAACCGTGACCCGATCGCGGCCGAGCGGCTGACGACGACGCGCGAGAGCCTCGGCGCCTTCGCCGAGGAGCACACGATCCCGATCGAGAACGTCTGCTCGCCCGACCCGCTCCGCCGGGTCATCTGGTCGCCACCTGCCGAGCGCAGTCCCGAGGCCTTCGCCTCCGCGCTCGCCGACCTCGGCGTGCGCCCCTGGCAGCGCGAGATCGTCGCGCCGATGATCGCCGACGCCTTCGCCGCCCACCCCGACGCCTGACCTGCGCGCCTGGTGCGGCCGTCCCTTCGAGACGGTTGCTGCGCAACCTCCTCAGGGAACGTGTCTGCCCGGCCGCTCCCTCAGGGAACGTGTCTGCCCGGCCGCTCCCTCAGGGAACGTGTCTGCCCGGTTGCTCCCTCCAGGACGTGGCTGTCTGCCCGCCTGTGGGACGCGTCACTGCACGAGCTGATGGCAGATAAGCAAGCGCTTAGTAGCCTGAGGCCACCTGCACCACGACAGAGAGGCCAACCGTGCCCCGCACTTCTCGTGAGGTCGTCTTCGTCGACGGCGTCCGCACACCGTTCGGCAAGGCCGGGGACAAGGGCATGTACGCCCAGACCCGCGCCGACGACCTCGTCATCAACTGCATCCGAGAGCTCATGCGGCGCCACCCGCAGCTGCCGCCCGAGCGCGTGGAGGAGGTCGCGATCGCCGCGACCACCCAGATCGGGGACCAGGGCCTCACCCTCGGTCGCATGGCCGCGCTGCTGTCGGGCCTGCCCACCACGACCCCCGGTTACTCGATCGACCGCATGTGCGCGGGCGCGATGACCGCGGTGACCAATGTCGCTGGCGCGATCTCCTTCGGGTCCATCGACATCGCCGTGGCCGGGGGCGTCGAGCACATGGGCCGTCACCCCATGGGCGAGGGCGTCGACCCCAACCCGCGTGTCGTCGCCGAGAAGCTCGTCGACCCGTCCGCCCTCGTCATGGGCAAGACGGCCGAGAACCTGCACGACCGCTACCCGAGCCTCACCAAGGAGCGCTCGGACAAGTTCGCCGTCAACAGCCAGCGCAAGCTCGCCCGGGCCTACGAGGACGGCAGGATCCAGCCCGACCTCGTGCCGACCGCGACCCGCCACGCAGACAAGGGCTGGGGCCTGGCCACGACGGACGAGCCCCCGCGCCCCCAGACGACGCTCGAGTCGCTCGCCGGTCTCAAGACCCCCTTCCGCCCCCACGGCAACGTGACCGCGGGCAACGCCGCCGGGCTCAACGACGGCGCGACCGCGTGCCTCCTCGCCGCGGAGGACGCGGCCCACGAGCTGGGTCTGCCGATCGGCATGCGCCTCGTCGAGTTCGCCTTCGTCGGCGTCGAGCCGGAGGTCATGGGGTACGGCCCCGTCCCCGCCGCGGAGAAGGCCCTGGCCAAGGCCGGCCTGGGCATCGACGACATCGGGCTCTTCGAGCTCAACGAGGCCTTCGCCGTGCAGGTGCTCGCCTTCCTCGAGCACTTCGGCATCGACGACGACTCCGACAAGGTCAACCGCTACGGCGGCGCGATCGCGACCGGTCACCCGCTCGCCTCCTCCGGCGTGCGCCTGATGACCCAGCTCGCCCGGCAGTTCGCGGAGGACCCGAGCGTCCGCTACGGCATGACCGCCATGTGCATCGGCATCGGCATGGGCGGCGCCGTCATCTGGGAGAACCCGCACCACGCCGACTACGGCAAGGAGGACCGAGCATGAGCCCCACCACCCCCGAGGTCGTCACCCGGGCCCTCGTCCAGGACGTCCAGCTCCCCGCCGACGGCGGCACTCTGGCCCTGATCACCCTGGACAACGGCCACGACCACACCAGGCCCAACACCTTCGGTCCCGAGGGCCTGGCCGGCCTGTCAGCCGTCGTCGAGACCCTGCAGCAGCGTGCGGAGGCGGGCGAGATCGTCGCGGTCGCCGTCACCGGCAAGCCCTTCGTCTTCGCCGTCGGTGCCGACCTCTCCGGCGTCCCGGGTGTCGCCACCCGCGAGCAGGCCCTCGAGATCGCCCGCGCCGGCCACGCCGCCTATGCGGCCGTCATGGACCTGCCGGTGCCGACCTTCGCCTTCGTCAACGGGGCCGCGATGGGTGGCGGCGTCGAGCTGTCGCTCGCCTGCGACTACCGCACCATGAGCAGGGCCGTGCCCGCGATCGCCCTGCCGGAGGTCTTCCTCGGGCTCGTGCCGGGCTGGGGCGGCTGCTACCTCCTCCCCCGCCTCGTCGGACCGGAGAAGGCGCTGCGGGTCATCATCGAGAACCCGCTGAGCACCAACCGGATGCTGAGCGGCCCGGCGGCCGCCTCTCTCGGCCTGGCCGACGTCCTCCTCGACGGCGCCGACTTCCTCGAGCAGTCGATCATCTGGACGGCCGGGGTCCTCTCCGGGGAGACGACGGTCGAGCGCGAGCCGGTCAGCGACGACGCCGCCGTGTGGGAGGCCGCTGCCGCGGCCGCCACCCAGCTCGCCGACGCGAAGACCGCGGGGAAGTCCCCTTCGCCCTACCGTGCCATCGAGCTCGTCACCGCCGCCCGCACGGCCGGACGCGACGCCGCCTTCGCCGCCGAGAACGAGGCCCTGGCCGACCTCCTCATGGGCGACGAGCTGCGCGCCGGCCTGTACTCCTTCGACCTCGTGCAGAAGCGCGCCAAGCGTCCTGCCGGCGCCCCGGACAAGGCCCTCGCCCGTCCCGTCGGCAAGGTCGGCATCGTGGGCGCCGGCCTGATGGCCAGCCAGCTGGCGCTGCTCTTCATCCGCTCGCTCAAGGTGCCGGTCGTCATGACCGACCTCGACCAGGCGCGTGTGGACAAGGGCGTCGCGTACGTCCACGCCGAGATCGACGCGTCCCTGGGCAAGGGCAGGATCACGCAGGACAAGGCCAACCAGCTCAAGGCGCTCATCACCGGCTCCACGAGCAAGGACGGGTTCGCCGACGCGGACTTCGTCATCGAGGCCGTCTTCGAGGAGATGGGCGTCAAGCAGCAGGTCTGGGCCGAGGTCGAGCAGATCGTCACGCCCGAGTGCGTGCTCGCGTCCAACACCTCGTCGCTGTCCATCACCGAGATGGCGTCGCGGCTGCGGCACCCGGAGCGGGTCGTCGGGTTCCACTTCTTCAACCCGGTCGCGGTCATGCCGCTGCTCGAGATCATCCCGGGCGAGCGGACGGACGACGCGGCGCTCGCGACGGCCTTCGCCACCGGCAAGGGCCTGAAGAAGACGTGCATCCTCGTCAAGGACTCGCCGTCCTTCATCGCCAACCGCCTGCTCGGCCGGTTCATGGGCGAGTTCAGCCGGATCGTCGACGAGGGCACCCCCGTCGAGGTCGCGAACGAGGGCGTCGCCGGCCTGGCCCCGATGCCCCCGCAGGTCCTCGTCGGCCTCGTCGGGCCGGCGATCGCGCTGCACAACAGCCAGACCCTCCACCGCGAGCTCGGCGAGCGGTTCTACGTCTCGCCGAACCTCAGGGCGATCGTCGAGGCGGGCAAGCGTGGCTACGACGACGACGGCGTGGCCGAGCTGCTCACGGTCCCCGCCTCCCCGGTCGAGCTGACCTCCCAGCAGGTGCGCGAGCGCGTCCTCGGCGTCCTCGCCGAAGAGGTCCGCACGATGCTCGACGACGGTGTCGCCCAGGCCCCGATGGACATCGACCTGGCGATGATCACCGGCGCCGGGTTCCAGTTCTGGAACGGCGGCCTCACCCCGCTCCTCGACCGTGAGGGCATCTCGGAGCAGGTCACCGGCCAGCGTTTCCTGCCCCGCGGCGCTGCCAGCGTCCCGGCCTGAGGCGCGGGCTCAGCAAGCGTCTCGAAGGGCGCCGCCCTGAGGAGCTTGCTCATCAAGCGTCTCGAAGGGCGCCGCCCTGAGGAGCTTGCTCAGCAAGCGTCTCGAAGGGGGAGGTCCCGCCGCTCGGCGGGACCTCCCCCTTCGTCACGACACGCACGGGATCCCAAGATCTGCTTCTATCTCATATATGGGTTACGGTTGAGCGCATGTCTGATGACTACCTGGCCCGTATCGGCACCACCATCAAGGAGGCGCGTCACCGCGCCGGCCTCTCCCAAGCGGACCTCGCGGTGAAGCTGGAGACCAGCCAGAGCGCGGTCGCCCGCATCGAGGCGGGCGGTCAGAACCTGACGCTCGACAACCTCGCCCGGATCAGCGAGACGCTCGACACCGAGCTCGTCGCCCTGACCCGCACCCCGACCAGTGGCGCGGTCCACCTGAAGATCGAGGGGGGACGTCGCCTCTCCGGAGCGATCGACGTCAAGACGAGCAAGAACGCCGCCGTCGCCCTGCTCTGCGCGTCGCTGCTCAACAAGGGCACGACGACCCTGCGCAACCTGGCCCGCATCGAGGAGGTCAACCGGATCCTCGAGGTCCTCGACTCCATCGGGGTCAAGACCCGCTGGCTCCCCGACAGCTCCGACCTCGAGATCACCCCTCCGGCGCGGATCAACCTCGACGCCATGGACGAGGAGGCCGCACGGCGCACCCGCACGGTGATCATGTTCCTCGGCCCGCTGCTGCACGAGTTCGACAGCTTCCGGCTGCCCTACGCCGGCGGCTGCGACCTCGGCACCCGCACCGTCGAGCCGCACATGACCTCGCTGACCCACTTCGGCCTCGACGTGACGGCCACCCAGGGCTGGTACGAGGCGAAGGTCACCGACCAGGACGCCACCGACACGACGATCATCCTCACCGAGCGCGGCGACACCGTCACGGAGAACGCGCTCATGGCTGCCGCCCGTCACCCGGGGCGCACGACGATCCGCAACGCCTCGCCCAACTACATGGTCCAGGACCTGTGCTTCTTCCTCGAGAAGCTCGGTGTCCAGGTCAAGGGCATCGGCACCACGACCCTCGAGGTCATCGGGCTCACCGAGATCGACGTCGACGTCGAGTACGCACCGAGCGAGGACCCGATCGAGGCCATGAGCCTGATCGCCGCCGCGGTCGTCACCAAGTCCGAGATCACGATCCGCCGCTCCCCCATCGAGTTCCTCGAGATCGAGCTGGCGACCCTCGCCGGCATGGGCATGAAGTACTCCCTCTCGCAGGAGTACCTCGCCGACAACGGCCGCACCCGCCTCGTCGACATCACCACCCACCCCGGGCCGCTCAAGGCGCCGATCGACAAGATCCACCCGATGCCCTTCCCCGGTCTGAACATCGACAACCTGCCCTTCTTCGCCCTCATCGCCGCCTGCGCCGAGGGCACGACGACGATCCACGACTGGGTGTACGACAACCGGGCGATCTACCTCACCGAGCTCAACAAGATCGGCGGCAAGGTCACCCTCATGGACCCGCACCGCGTGCTCGTCGAGGGCCCCAACCGGTGGCGCGCGAACGAGGTCACCTGCCCGCCGGCGCTGCGTCCCGGCGTCGTCGTGCTGCTCGCGATGCTCGCCGCGCCGGGCACGTCCTACCTGCGCAACGTCTACGTCATCAACCGCGGCTACGAGGACCTGGCCGAGCGCCTCAACGCGCTCGGGGCCAGCGTGCAGCCCTTCCGCGACATCGGCTGACGTTCCCGCGCACGACGAAGGGGAGGCCCCACCGGATCACCGGTGGGGCCTCCCCCTTCGACACGCTTGCTGCGCAAGCTCCTCAGGGCGGCGCCCTTCGAGACGCTTGCTGAGCAAGCTCCTCAGGGCGGCGCCCTTCGTCCTCTGGTCGGTCAGAAGCTGCCGAAGATCGTGCCGAGCAGGATCACGACGACCAGCGCGAGGACAGGGACGGCGATCGCGACGACCGCGATGTCCTTGTAGGACTGCCGGTGGCTCAGGCCGCAGATCGCGAGCAGCGTGATGACGGCGCCGTTGTGCGGCAGGGCGTCGAAGCCACCCGAGGAGATCGCGGTGACGCGGTGGACGAGCTCGAGGCTGATCCCCTGCTCGATGGCCATCGTCTTGAACTGGTCGCCGAGGGCCTCGAGGGCGATGCTCATGCCGCCGGACGCGGACCCGGTGATCCCGGCGAGGACGTTGACCGAGAGGGCCAGCGAGACGAGCGGGTTGCCCGAGATGCCCAGGACGGCGTCCTTGATCGTGGCGAAGGCGGCCAGCGAGCTGATGACGGCTCCGTAGCCGACCTCGGACGCGGTGTTGAAGATCGGGAGCAGCGAACCCATCGTGCCCTCGTTGACCGCACCCTTGACGTCGGCGATCCGGGTCCAGTTGGCGCCCAGCGCGATGACGATGGAGGCGACGAGCGCGACGATGATGCCCCAGATGCCGGCGACGTCGTCGATGCCGACCGACCCGTAGGCCTCCTGCTTGAGGTACTCGAAGTCCATCGCGGGGAAGATCCAGTTGACGAGCGCGTAGTTGAGCGCGATGACGACGAAGATCGGGAGGAAGGCGATGGCCCACGGGACCTCGGGACGGTCCATGAGGTCCTCGTCGGTCTCGCTGACCTCGAGTGCCGGGGCCTTCTCCTTGACCGCGACGGTGGCGCCGGCGCTGCCGTCGCCGCCGTCGAGCGGGGCGTCGTCGTCGCTCTTCCTGCCACCGAGGCCGAGGAAGCCGCCGCCGCCCGGCATCACCGGGGGCTCGTAGACCTCGCCCGCCGCGACGAGCTTGCGGGAGCGGTGGTTCAGCCACGCGACACCGCCGCCGAACATGATCAGGCCGGCGACGAGACCCAGGCCGGGGGCCGCGAAGGCGTTCGTCGAGAAGTACGGCGACGGGATCGCGTTCTGGATCGCGGGCGTGCCCGGCAGGGCGGTCATCGTGAAGGTGAAGGACCCCAGGGCGATCGTCGCGGGGATGAGCCGCTTGGGGATGCCGGACTCCTTGAAGAGCGCTGCGGCGATCGGGAAGACCGCGAAGGCGACGACGAAGAGCGAGACGCCGCCGTAGGTGAGGATGCCGCAGGCCAGGGTGATGGCGAGGATCGCGCGCGAGGCGCCGATCCGGTCGACGATGAAGTCGGCGATCGCCTTGGCGGAGCCGCTGACATCCATGACCTTGCCGAAGATCGCTCCGAGGAGGAAGAGCGGGAAGTACGTGATGGCGTACTTGCCCAGGGCCGGCATGAAGACCTGCGTGTACGTCGCGAGCAGCGGCCCGCCGGCCAGCAGCGTCGCCAGCAGGGCGAGGATCGGGGCGAGGATCAGCACGTTGATGCCGCGGTAGGCCAGGTACATGAGCAGGCCGAGCGACAGGACGATGCCGACGAGTCCTAGGGACATCGGTCTTCCTACTTTCGTCATTCAGGGACGACGTCGGCCCTGCCGACGCCAGTGTGGCGCCCCCGATCGTGGCACCACGTCCGGGGCGGACCTTCGGTGTGTCGGCACACCCTTTCACCCAGATCACGTGGTCCGGCCCCACATGCCACCGACCTGACGGCTCGTACCTTGCTCGTCATGAGCTCCCCCCACACCTCCCTGGTCCCCGACCTGTCCGGCCGTCACGTCCTGGTCACCGGCGCCGCGAGCGGCATCGGCGCCGCCTGCGTCGCCGGGTTCGCCGCCGCCGGCGCGCGGGTCACCGCCGTCGACCTGGACGAAGGGGGTCTGACGCACCTCGTCGAGGGCCTCCCGGGCCTGGTCGTGGACACGCGCGCCGCCGACCTGGCCGACCTCGACGCCTTGGCGGACCTGCCGGGCGAGGTCGACGTCCTCGTCAACAACGCCGGCATCCAGTACGTCAGCCCCGTGCACGAGTTCCCGGTGGAGCGCTTCGACCTCATCCACCGGTTGATGCTCCAGTCACCCTTCCGGCTGATCCGCGACAACCTGCCGCACATGTACGCGCAGGGCTGGGGACGCATCATCAACGTCTCGAGCGTGCACGGCCTGCGCGCCAGCGCCTTCAAGTCCGCCTACGTCTCCGCCAAGCACGGCCTCGAGGGGCTGAGCAAGGTGGTCGCGCTGGAGGGCGCGCCGCACGGGGTGACGAGCAACTGCCTCAACCCGGCCTACGTGCGCACCCCGCTCGTGGAGAAGCAGATCGCGGACCAGGCCAGCACCCACGGCATCCCCGAGGACGAGGTCCTCGAGCAGATCATGCTCGCGCCCGTGGCGATCAAGCGGCTCGTCGAGGTCGACGAGGTCGCGGCGATGGCCCTCTTCCTGTGCACCCCCGCCGCGACGAGCATCACCGGGTCCTCGCTCCCGGTCGACGGCGGCTGGACCGCGCACTGAGCCCGGTGCCTAGGATGCACCCCATGTCGAGCGAGGACGCGCCCCTGGAGCAGGTGATCCGCCTGCTCGAGCTCCTGGCCGCCGACGCCCCGCTGTCCCTGCTCGCCGACAGTCCGGCCCCCGAGCAGGCCCGGGACCTCGCGCTGCGCATCGGCAGTGCGCGCGAGACCCACCGGCGGCGGGAGGCCGCGCAGAGCGCTCTGCTCGACATCGCCCGGGAGCTGGCCTCGGAGATCGACCCGGCTCTGGTCCTCGAGGCGATCGTCCGCCGGGCCAGGACCCTGCTCGGCACGGACCTGGCCTACCTCACGCTGTACGACCCGGAGGCCGGCGACACCTTCATGCGCGTGACCGACGGCTCCGTGTCGGCGGACTTCCAGTCGTTGCGGCTCTCCCTCGGCGACGGGCTCGGCGGGCTCGTCGCCTCCACCCGCAAGCCGTACTGGACCGCGGACTACCCCTCGGACCTGCGGTTCAGCCACACGTCGACCATCGACCACGGCGTGGGCGACGAGGGCATCATCGCCATCTGCGGCACGCCGCTCATCGTCGAGTCCAACTTCGTCGGGGTGCTCTTCGCCGCCAACCGGACGCCACGACCCTTCTCCCACGACGAGGTCGGGCTCCTCGGCAACCTCGCCGCGCTCGCAGCGGTCGCCATCGTGCAGACCCGTGCGCTCGCCGACGCCCGGGAGGCGCTCGCTGCCCTCTCCGCGGCCCACGAGACGATGCGTCACCAGTCCCACGGCGTCCAGCGGGCCGCCGCGGCGCACGACCGCTTCGCCTCCGTGGTGCTCGAAGGGGGTGGCGTCGAGGACGTCACCCGCGCGCTCGTCGAGCTGCTCGGCGGCTGGGCGGTCCTCTACTCCGACAGCGGGGAGCGCCGCAGCGTCTTCGGCCCGGCGCCCACCGCCGACGACGAGGACGAGCTGCTCGCCAACGCGGCGGTCGACCGCGCGCGGAGCGAACCGGCCCGGCTCGCGGAGCACGCCGGGGTCCACGCCATCGGCGTCACGGCGTCGCGCGAGCAGCTCGGCACGCTCGTCGTGGGCGGCCAGGGCACGCTGGAGGACAGCGACCAGCGCACCGTCGAGCGTGCGGCCGTCGTCACCGCGCTCGTCCTCCTCTTCGAGCGCCAGGCCGACGACGCCCGGCAGAGCGCGCGCAACCGCGTCGTCGCCGACCTCCTCACGGCACGGGGCAGCCACGACGACCGCACCGGGTGCCTCCGCTCCGCGGGTCTGGACCACCGACAGCCCTACTGCCTGCTCGTCGTCCGGGGCGGTGACCCGACCCAGCAGCGCGCGCTCGCCCTCACCGTGAGCACCCTGCTCGGCGAGGGCAGCCTCGTCGGGACCCACGAGGACTCGATCGTCGCCCTCGTGCCGGGTGACGACCCGGACCGCCTGGCCGGCTCGCTCGCCGAGCGGGTGACGCGCGGTCCGCGGATCACGGTCGGTGGCTGCGGTCCGGTCCGGGACGTCGACGACCTGCCCGCTGCCCACGACGACGGCGCCCGCACCGTCGCGGCGCTCATCGCGCTGGGGCGCGCCGGCACGGGTGCGGCGGCCCGCGAGCTCGGCTTCGCAGGGCTCATCGTCGGGTCGGACCCGGACGTGCAGGACTACGTGGACTCGGTCCTCGGACCGGCGCTCAACTACGACCGCGAGCGCGGCAGCGACCTCGTCGGGACCCTGGCGGCCTACTTCGCGGCCGGCTCCAGCCCGCGGCACGCGGCCACCGAACTGCACGTCCACGTCAACACCGTGGCCCAGCGCCTCTCGCGCATCGCGGCGCTGCTCGGTGACGACTGGCAGCACCCCGACCGGGCCCTGGAGATCCAGCTCGCCCTACGCCTGCGCCGTCTGCTCGCTGCCTGAGCGTCGTCCCGCGCGCCCCAAGATTCTCGGGTGACCCGATAAACCTCGCCTTCGCAAGAGTTTGAAACTCTTGCGAAGGCGAGGTTTATCGTGCAGAGCGGGGGGGGGTGCGCTCAGGCCAGGCCCCGGTCGATCGCGTCGACGACGGCCGCCAGACCGTCACCACGGAGGATGACGTCGTAGTGGTTGGCGTCGACACCGTGCACCGCGATCTGCGGTGGCAGCCGAAGGGCGTCGATCCTCCCTTCGTCGTAGAGCCCCTGTGGCTCGTCGAGCAGGCCGCGGTGCGCCCAGACGAGCTCGACGGGCAGGCCCGCCGCGACCGCGCGGGCGGCGGCCGAGTGCGCGGCCTCGTCGGTGAGGACGTCGGCACCGTCGGCGCGGACGGCCTCGAGGAGGCACGAGCTCATCCACTGCCCCGGTGCGTCGGGAGCGGGGACGAGGTCGTGGTCGAGGTAGCGCCGGACGGCGTCGGCGACCGGGCCGCCGGCCAGCAGCGCGCCGAGGGCCGGGTGCTGGCGCCAGAACTCCAGGTGCGCCGCCTCGTCGGCGAAGCGCATCGACAGCCTCGCCATCGCTGGACCGATGACGGCCGTCAGCGCCGCGTCGATGTCCAGGTCCGGTGGCGGCGGGAAGGCCAGACCGCCGTCGACGAGGACGAGCGAGCGGTACAGGTCGGGGTCCGCGGCGGCGGCGAGCGCCGCGACGAAGCCGCCCATGGAGTGCCCCACGAGCACCGGATGGGCACCGAAGACACCGATGACCGTGCGCAGGTCGGCGGCGTGGGTCGCCAGCCCGTACGGCCCCGGCGCCTCGCGGCTCGCCGCCCGCCCCCTCAGGTCCGGGGCGAGGACCCGCACGGCCCCCGCCCCGTGACGGTGGTGCAGCTCGTCGGCCACCCGTCGCCACGACAGCCCGTTGGCCGTGATGCCGTGGACGAGCAGGACGACCGGCGCCCCGGGCCGGGCGGTCCCGACGGTGAGGTCGTGGATCGCGAGGCTGCCGACCGGCAGCTCGATGACGAAGCTCGCCGCGGTGCTCATGCCCGCTCCCGCCGGAGCAGCCGCGCTCCCAGGCCCGTGATGCCCTGGGGCGCGAAGTACACGATCGCGACGAAGAGGATGCCGAGGATGAAGAGCGGCTCCCCCAGCAGTCGCTGGACGAGGTCGGGCAGGCCCCCGAGGATCGTGGACCCGCTGAGCTCGACGAGTCGGGCGTCGGCGTAGTGGTAGAGGAACCCTCCCACGACCGCACCCCACATCTTGCCCGCGCCGCCGAGCACGACCATGAGCAGCAGCGAGAGGGTGAACTCGGTCGTCGTGACGTGCGGGCTCGAGCCGCCGAGGACGATCGCGTGGACCACTCCCCCGAGGCCGCCGATGAAGGCCCCGACGACGATCGCGAGCAGCTTGACGCGGTAGACCTCGTAACCGAGGACGGCCGCGCGGGCCTCGTTCTCCCGGACCGCGGCCATCGCGTGCCCGGCCCGTGAGCGCACGAGCAGCGCCACGAGGACCCAGGCGAGGACGACGAACCCGAGGGCGAGCCAGTAGCGGTAGGGCGCGTTCTGCACCCCGACGAGCATCGCGGGGATCGCCTCGCGGTTGAGTGCCAGCCCCTCCTCGCCACCCGTGACATCGCCCGGGTTGCGCAGCACGATGATCGACGCCGCCTGGGCGAAGGCCAGCGTGACCATCGCGAAGGCGATGCCACCGACCCGCAGCGCGATGCCCCCGACGACGAGCGCCAGCAGCGTCGTGACACCGAGCGCGACGAGGATCGCGAGCGGCAGCGGGAGCGACCACGACGACAGCGAGATGGTCAGCAGGTAGCTGCCCGCCGCGACGAAGAGCGCGTGACCGAAGCTCAGCAGCCCCGTGCGCCCGAAGATCACGTCGTAGCTCAGGGCGATGCCCGCGATGACGAAGCAGACGGAGAGCAGCTGCAGCGAGCCCGGTCCGTTGACCCGCCCCGGCA
This sequence comes from Janibacter terrae, assembly GCF_039636765.1. Lineage (NCBI taxonomy): Bacteria > Bacillati > Actinomycetota > Actinomycetes > Micrococcales > Intrasporangiaceae > Janibacter > Janibacter terrae. The sequence continues at coordinate 2,037,049 of NZ_CP144167.1, read as the reverse complement.
GGACTCCGGGGATGGTCGCGCTGACGTAGGGCAGGACGAGGAGAACCAGGAGGAGGACCAGACCCGGCAGGGCCTTGACCAGGGACCGGGAGCTCATGCGTGACCACCCTTCAGCGATGCGGGACGGAGGAGCAGGACGAGGGCGAGGAGCAGCACGACCGAGAGGTCGCCGACGCCGCTCACGGCGTAGTAGTTCGCGAGCTGCTGCACCAGGCCCACGGCGACCGCGGCGACCGCGGTCCCGACGAGCGAGCCCATGCCGCCGATGACGACGACGATGAAGGCGTAGATGAGCAGCGACCCGCCCTGGGCGGGCGAGACCGATCCCGCGTACTGCGAGTACAGGATTCCCGCCAGTGCGGCGGCCGCCCCACCCATCGCGAAGACGATGGTGAAGGTCGTGCGCACGTTGATGCCGAGCGCCTCGACCATCGTGCGGTTCTCGACACCGGCCCGGATGATCAGGCCGAGCCGCGTGTACTTCAGCAGCGCGAGCAGTCCGACGAAGACGGCGATGGCGATGACGACGAAGAGCAGCCGGTCGTTGGGCAGGCGTGCCCCGCCGAGGTCGGTCGTGGCGGCCATCCAGCCGGGCTTGTCGATCGCCTTGGGGTCCGCGCCCCAGACCGCCTGCGCAGCGGCGACCGCCGCGAGGGAGAGACCGACGGTGACGAGCACCTGCTGGATGTGGTGCTTGTAGAGCGGCCGGATGAGGCAGACCTCGACGACGACGCCGATGAGGGCGCCGACGACGAGCGCGACGAGGACCGCGACGCCGAGGCGCAGCGAGGTCGACATGCTCTCGGGCAGCCGCTGCATCGTCTCCCAGCCGGCGTACGAGCCGGCCATCATGAAGGCGCTGTGGGCGAAGTTGAGCACGCCCATGAGTCCGTAGATCAGGCTCAGCCCGCTGGCCGCCAGGAAGTACAGCGCGCCCAGCCCGAGGCCGGTCGCGAGGATCAGGGTGAACTCGCTCATGCCGCCCCCTCCCGTCGCATCGAGACGCCGAGCAACTCGCGCGTCAGCTCCTGGTCGGCGACGAGCTCGGCCGCCGCCCCCGTGTGGACGACCACCCCGGCGTCGAGGACGACGACCGTGTCGGCGATGCGCCGCACGAGCGGCAGGTTCTGCTCGACGAGGAGGATCGGCGTCTCCCGCCCGACCTCCGCCAGGACGTCGGCGACCTCGGTGACGAGCTTGGGCGCCAGGCCCTTGGTCGGCTCGTCGATGAGCAGCAACCGGTTGTCCCGCAGCAGGACCCGCGCGAGCGAGACCATCTGCTGCTGTCCCCCCGACAGCGTGCCGGCACGCTGCGCGCGACGGGCCACCAGGTCGGGGAAGAGCCGTTGGACGATGGGCGCGTCGGTGCCGAGCGCGGGCTCGACGAGACGCAGGTTCTCCTCGACCGTCAGCCCGCCGAAGACCTCGCGGTCCTCGGGCACGTAGCCGATGCCGTCGCGCACGATCCGGGTGGTGGCCCGTCCCTGGATCTCGGTCCCCTGCAGGGCGATCCGACCCGTGCGCGGGGCGAGCCCGAGGATCGCCTTGAGCGTCGTCGTCTTGCCCACGCCGTTGCGCCCGAGCAGGGCGGTGACGCCGGTGGACGGCACCTGGAAGGAGACGCCCTGGAGGATGTGCGAGCCGCCGTAGCGGACGTGCAGGTCGTCGACGGCGAGGACCGCTCTCGGTCCCGTCGTGTCGGTGTCGGTCACAGCGCTTCTCCCAGGTAGGCCTCTTGCACGCGGTCGTCGGAGGTGACCTCCGTGGGGCTGCCGACGGCGAGGAGCTGTCCGTGGTGCAGGACGGCGACCCGGTCGGCCAGGCCGAGCACGACGTGCATGTGGTGCTCGACCATGGCGACGGCGACCCCGCTGTCCCTGACCTCACCGATGATCTCGGTGAGCCCGTCGACGTCCTCGGCCGAGACCCCGGCCATCGGCTCGTCGAGCAGCAGGACGCTCGGCTCGGAGGCGAGGGCCATCGCCAGCTCGAGCTTGCGCCGGTCTCCGTGCGAGAGGTCGCGGGCCAGGACCGTCTCCTTCCCCGGCATCCGCACCAGGGTCAGCAGCTCCGCGATCCGCTCCCCTCCCACCGAGCCCGCAGGCCGGAAGGGGGAGAACGGCGCGGCGCCCGACGCCTGGATCGACAGGCGCACGTTCTCGTGAGCGCTCAGCCCGTCGAAGAGCGCCGAGGTCTGGAAGGACCGGGCCAGCCCGCGCCGCGCGCGGCGGGTGGAGCTGAGCCGGGTGACGTCCTGCTCCCCGAGCGTGACCCGTCCTTCGGTGGGTCGGGTGACGCCGGAGAGGATGTTGACGAGCGAGGACTTCCCGGCGCCGTTGGGGCCGATGATGCCGAGCAGCTCACCGGCCCCGACGCCGAGGGTGATGCCCTCGAGGATCCGTGCCCCTCCGACCCGCCACCCGACGTCGGTGGCGGCGATCACTTCTTCGTCGCGACGGGCGGGGCCACGTCGGCTGCGTCGATGGTCTCGCCGAGCTCGGGCACGAACTGCTTGCCCTCCTTCTTCAGCGAGACGGTGAACATCGGCTGCAGCATCGCGTGGTCCTCGGGACGGATCTCCATCTGCCCCTTGGGTCCCTCGAACTTCCAGCCCTCGAGCGAGGAGACCATCTTGTCGACGTCACCGTCGCCCTCCTCGAGCGCCCGGACGACCATCTGCGCGGCGACGAAGCCGTCGGTGCTGAAGAGGTCGACCTCCTCGCCGTCCTCCTTCAGGCCCTCCTCGAGCGCGGTGTACGCCTCGTTGTCCGCCGCGCCGGCGAAGAAGTGCGAGAGGAAGTCGATCTTGGTCCCGGCCTCGCCGAAGAGCGCGTGGGTCGCCTTGATGTCGAGGCCCGTCACGACCTTCGTCGTGTCGAAGACACCCTGCTGCGAGAGCGTGCCCCACATCGAGGTCGCGTTGTCACCGGCCCAGGCGACGAAGAGCAGGTCCGGCTTCTGGCTCTTGATCTTCGTCGCGTAGGGCGTGAAGTCCTTCGCGCCGGCCGGCGCCTCGATCGCGGTGACCTTCGCCCCCTTCGTCCCGAGCACGCTCTTGACGGCGTCGATGTTGGCGGTGCCGAAGGCGCTGTCCTGGGCGAGGACGGTGACCCGCTTGCCCTTGACGTCGCCGAGCATCGTGCCGGCCGTCGCGACGTCCTGGTAGGTCTGCCGGCCCGAGCGGAAGGTGTAGTCGTTGGCGCCGGTGACCGCGTCGGCCGCGGCGGGCCCGGAGATGAAGAGGGTCTTGTTGTCCTGGGCGAGCGGCGCGACCTGCAGGGCGACGCCCGAGGCGGTCGAGCCGGCGATGATCTCGTTGTCCTGGCCGATGAGGTCGGTGACGGCGGAGACGGCCTTGGCCGGGTCACCCGCGTCGTCCTTCTCGGTGATCTCGATCTTCTGCCCGCCGACCTCGCCGGTCCCGTCGGTGGCGAAGTCCAGGCCCACCTCGAAGGCGGCCTTGTACTGCGCGCCGTAGGGGGCGAGCGGCCCGGACTTGCTGTAGACGAGGCCCACCTTGTGGGGTCCGTCCGCGCCCCCGTCACCCTCTCCCCCGCCACCTCCCGCCTGACCGGGGGTGCCGCACGCGGCAACGGACAGGCTCAGGGCTGCGCCCGCGAGGGCAAGACTCCAACGCTTCGTCGACATGGGAAGACCTCCACCTCCGGCGGACGCTCGCGCCTTTGCTGCAACGAGAACCGTTGACGTCCGACCGGTGAGGGAAGTCAAGCCGTCGGAGCCCGAGCGAGGTGTGTGAGGTCAGACCACATTCGGGCGAAGGGGGTGTCCTGCGGGGCCATGCCCCCTCACCTCAGAGGTGGCTGCGCAACCGCTCGACGATCGGGTCGGGGGTGAGCCCGACGGACTCGAGCACCTGGGCCCGGGAGGCGTGGTGGATGAACTCCTTGGGCAGCCCGAAGCGGTGGACCGGCACGGCCACCCCCGCCTCGTCGAGCGCCCGCGCCACCTCGGCCCCCACCCCGCCCGCGACGTTGTTGTCCTCGATGACCGCGACGCGACCGGCGCGGCGAGCCAGCTCGACGACGGCGTCGGGCACCGGCAGCACCCAGCGCGGGTCGACGACGAGGGTCGGGTGGTCCTCGGCGGCGAGCTTCTCGGCGACGGTGGTCGCCGTCCCGGCCATGGAGCCCACCGACACGATGAGCACCTCGGGGTCGACGGAGAGGTCGCCGGCGAGGACGTCGAGGCCGTCGACCGTGGCGATCGCCTCGAGCGGGGCGGCGACGCTCCCCTTGGGGAAGCGGATCACCGTCGGCCCGTCGTCGACGCCGACCGCCTCGCGCAGGGCGCGGCGGACCTGGGACCCGTCGCGCGGCGCCGCGAGGCGCAGGCCGGGCACGAGGGCGACGAGGGACATGTCCCACATGCCGTGGTGGCTCGCACCGTCCGGGCCGGTGACGCCCGAGCGGTCGAGGACGAAGGTGACCCCGGCCCGGTGCATCGCGCAGTCCATGAGGAGCTGGTCGAAGGCGCGGTTGAGGAAGGTCGCGTAGATCGCGACGACCGGGTGCATGCCGGCGTAGGCCAGGCCTGCGGACATCGTCGCCGCGTGCTGCTCGGCGATCCCGACGTCGAAGATCCGCTCCGGGTAGGCGTCGGCGAAGGGCTGCAGCCCGACCGGCATCATCATCGCCGCCGTGATCGCGACGACATCGGGCCGCTCCGCGCCGAGCGCGACCATCTCGTCGCTGAACTCGTCGGTCCACGACCTGCCGGCGATCTCCAGCGGGAGGCCCGTCTCGGGGTTGATCTTGCCGACGGCGTGGAACTGGTCGGCGACGTCGCCCACCGCGTGCTCGTAGCCGCGCCCCTTCTGCGTGATGACGTGCACGAGCACCGGCCCGCCGAAGGCCCGCGCCCGGCGCAGCGCCTGCTCGACGGCCGGCTCGTCGTGGCCGTCGACCGGCCCGAGGTACTTGATGCCGAGGTCCTCGAACATCCCCTGCGGAGCCCAGAAGTCCTTGGCGCCCTTCTTCATCGAGTGGAAGGCCTGGTAGACCGCGCGGCCGACGACGGGGGTGCGGTTGAGCCGGTCCTTGCCCCAGTCGAGCACCTGCTCGTACTGGCGGTTGGTGCGTAGCATCGCCAGGTGGTCGGCGAGCCCGCCGATCGTCGGGGCGTAGGAGCGCTCGTTGTCGTTGACGATGATGACGAGCGGCAGGTCCTTGTCCGCGGCGATGTTGTTCAGCGCCTCCCAGGCCATGCCGCCGGTGAGTGCGCCGTCGCCGATGACGGCCACCGCGTGGCGCTCCTCGCCGCGCAGGCGGTAACCCGTGGCGATGCCCTCGGCCCACGACAGCGCGGTCGAGGCGTGGCTGTTCTCCACGACGTCGTGCTCGGACTCGGCGCGACTCGGGTACCCGGAGATCCCGTCGCGCGTGCGCAGCGCGGCGAAGTCCTGGCGTCCGGTGAGCAGCTTGTGCACGTAGGTCTGGTGACCGGTGTCGAAGACGACCGTGTCGTGCGGGGAGTCGAAGACCCGGTGGATCGCCATCGTCAGCTCGACGACCCCGAGGTTGGGCCCGAGGTGGCCACCGCTGCGCGAGACCTCGGCGACGAGGAAGGCCCGGATCTCCTCCGCGAGGGTGTCGAGCAGCTCCGCGGGGAGCCGCTTGAGGTCTGCGGGTGAGGTGATCGTCTCGAGGACTGCCACGCTGGCCGTTCCTTCCGGTGTGGGGACCGGACGAGTCTACGTCTCACGGGCTGGAAAGTGGCTGTGACCCCGACCGCCCACGACGACGACGGCGTCGAAGGGGGTCACAACCGCTCGACGAAGACGTTGCCGTCGAGCGCCTCCCGGACGAGGACGATCGAGCGCTGCGCGGCGCGCAGCCGCAGCCCCTCGTGCTCGAGGCAGACGAGCAGGGCATCGACGGTGCCGTCGGGCAGCACCTCGGCGAGGTCGACGCGGACCGTCCGGTACGCCTGCCGCATCGCCTCGACCTGCGCCTGGACGTGCAGCTCGGCGAGCCAGGCCAGGGCGACCGGGTGCCGACGCAGGACGGCGTGACCGCGGTACTCGGACGGGCAGAGGTCGAGCAGCCACGAGGTGATCGCCGGCTGCCACCCGCGGACGCCGGGCGGCGGGACCCGGTCCGGCCAGCCGGGCGGTCCCCCCTTCGTCCCGGCCGCGGCGGTCTGCGCGCCGGGTGACCCGGGCAGCGCGGTCCGCACGGGCGGACGCTCCTGCTGATCGAACATGTGTTCGAGTGTACGCCGTCGTGGCGACATGACGAAGGGGGACGCCCGATGGACGTCCCCCTTCGCCGTGCGCGCCTCGTCAGCCGACGAGCGAGCGCAGCACGTACTGCAGGATGCCGCCGTTGCGGTAGTAGTCCGCTTCGCCGGGGGTGTCGATGCGCACGACGGCATCGAAGGTCACAGCACTCCCGTCCGCATCGCCCTTGGTCGCCGTGACCTTGACGGTCTTCGGGGTCGAGCCGTTGTTCAGCTCGGTGATGCCCGTGAAGTCGAAGGTCTCGGTGCCGTCCAGGCCGAGCGAGTCGGCGTTCTGGCCCTCCGGGAACTGGAGCGGGATGACGCCCATGCCGATGAGGTTGGAGCGGTGGATGCGCTCGTAGGACTCGGCGATGACGGCGCGGACGCCGAGCAGACGGGTGCCCTTGGCGGCCCAGTCACGCGAGGAGCCGGAGCCGTACTCCTTGCCCGCCAGGACGACGAGCGGGACGCCGGCCTCGATGTACTTCTCGGAGGCCTCGAAGATCGTCGTCTGCTCGCCACCGTTCAGGAAGTCGCGGGTGAAGCCACCCTCGACGCCGTCGAGCAGCAGGTTCTTCAGCCGGATGTTGGCGAAGGTGCCGCGGATCATCACCTCGTGGTTGCCACGGCGCGAGCCGTACGAGTTGAAGTCCTTGCGCTCGACACCGTGCTCGGCGAGGTAGACGCCCGCCGGGCTGTCGGCCTTGATCGCGCCGGCCGGGCTGATGTGGTCGGTCGTGACCGAGTCGCCGAGCTTGGCGAGCACGCGCGCACCCGAGATGTCCTCGACCGCGTCGACCTCCTTGGTCATCCCGTCGAAGTACGGGGGCTTGCGCACGTACGTCGACTCCTGCGCCCACTCGAAGGTGTTGCCCTCCGGGGTCTCCAGCGAGGTCCAGCGCTCGTCACCGGCGAAGACGTCGGCGTACTTCTCGACGAACATCTCCTGGTTGACGGCCTCGTCGATGACGCCCTGGACGTCGGCCGGGGCCGGCCAGAGGTCACGCAGGAAGACGTCCTTGCCGTCGGGGTCCTGGCCCAGGGCCTCGGTCTCGAAGTCGAAGTCCATCGTGCCGGCGAGGGCGTAGGCGATGACGAGCGGCGGCGACGCGAGGTAGTTCATCTTCACGTCGGGGTTGATGCGCCCCTCGAAGTTGCGGTTGCCCGAGAGGACCGAGGTCACCGCGAGGTCGTTGGCGTTGACCGCCTCGGAGACCTCCTCGATGATCGGGCCCGAGTTGCCGATGCAGGTCGTGCAGCCGTAGCCGACGAGGTGGTAGCCCAGTTTCTCGAGGTAGGGCCACATGCCGGCCTTCTCGTAGTACGAGGTGACGACCTTGGAGCCGGGCGCCATCGACGTCTTGACCCACGGCTTGACCTGCAGGCCGCGCTCGACGGCGTTCTTGGCGAGCATCGCGGCCGCCATCATCACCGACGGGTTGGACGTGTTGGTGCAGCTCGTGATCGAGGCGATGACGACGTGGCCGTGGTCGATCTCGACCTCGGTGCCGTCGATGACGGCCTTCGCCGGGTTGGTGGCGCGGTCACCGTTGGACCGGGGCTGCGAGTGCGACGGCCGTCCGGCGCTCTCGGAGGACTCGAGCGCGTCGTGGCTCGGGGAGTCGGAGGCGGGGAAGGTGCCGACGAGCTCCTGGTCGACCGAGGACTTCTCGATGCCGTTGCCGTCGACGACGTAGTTCTTCAGGTCGCCACGGAACTGCTCCTTGGCGCGGCTGACCTCGATGCGGTCCTGCGGACGCTTCGGGCCGGCGATCGAGGGCACGACCGTCGACAGGTCGAGCTCGAGGTACTCGGAGAAGCGCGGCTCGACGGACGGGTCGAGCCACATGCCCTGCGTCTTGGCGTAGGCCTCGACGAGCGCGACCTGCTGCTCGGAGCGGCCGGTGAGGCGCAGGTACTCGAGGGTGACGTCGTCGATGGGGAACATCGCGGCGGTCGAGCCGAACTCGGGGCTCATGTTGCCGATGGTGGCGCGGTTGGCGAGCGGCACCTCCGCGACGCCCTCGCCGTAGAACTCGACGAACTTGCCGACGACACCGTGGTCACGCAGCATCTCGGTGATCGTGAGGACGACGTCGGTCGCGGTCGCGCCGGCCGGGATGGCCCCGGAGAGCTTGAAGCCGACCACGCGCGGGATGAGCATGGAGACCGGCTGGCCGAGCATCGCGGCCTCGGCCTCGATGCCGCCGACGCCCCAGCCGAGGACGCCCAGGCCGTTCTCCATCGTCGTGTGCGAGTCGGTGCCGACGCAGGTGTCGGGGTAGGCGACGCCGTCACGGGTCATCGTGACGCGGGCCAGGTGCTCGATGTTGACCTGGTGCACGATGCCGGTGCCCGGCGGGACGACCTTGAAGTCGTCGAAGGCGGTCTGGCCCCAGCGCAGGAACTGGTAGCGCTCGTTGTTGCGCTCGTACTCGAGGTCGACGTTGTGCGCGAAGGCCCCGGCGGTCCCGAACTCGTCGATCTGCACGGAGTGGTCGATGACCAGCTCGGCGGGCGCGAGCGGGTTGATCTTCGTCGGGTCGCCACCGAGCTCGGCGACGGCCTCGCGCATGGTGGCAAGGTCGACGACGCAGGGCACGCCCGTGAAGTCCTGCATGATCACGCGGGCGGGCGTGAACTGGATCTCGGTGCTCGGCTGGGCGTCCTTGTCCCAGGACCCGAGCGCGGTGATGTGATCGGCGGTGACGTTCTCGCCGTCCTCGGTCCGCAGCTGGTTCTCCAGCAGGACCTTGAGGCTGTACGGCAGGTCCTTGGACCCCTCGACGGCGTCGATCCGGTAGATCTCGTAGGACTCGTCACCGACGGTGAGCTGGTCCTTGGCGTTGAAGGTGTTCGCACTGGCCACAGTCGACTCCTCTGTCGTGGTTATCTTGACGTCAAGATAAAACTATCACAGGGCGTCGACGGCCCCGGGGCCGCCCGCCGCTCCCTGCCACTCTTGCGCAAACCCGGCCGCACGTCACGGCTGCGCGTCCTCCCCCTTCGTCTCGAAGGTCGCGATGCACTCGACGTGGTGGGTCATCGGGAAGGCGTCCAGGGCGCGCAGGCCCACCAGCGCGTACCCGAGGTCGGCGAGGTAGGCGGTGTCGCGGGCGAGGGCCGCCGGGTCGCAGGCCACGTAGACCAGGCGGCGGGGACGAAGGGAGGTGAGCGCGGCGACGACCTCGCGGCCGGCCCCCGTGCGGGGCGGGTCGAGGACGATGACGTCCGCGCTCGGCGGCAGCAGGTCGGAGCGCGCCGGCCGGCGCGGCCCGCGACGACGGCCCTTGCGGGCCACACCGAGCAGGTCGTCCACCCGGCCCGGCACGACGAGCGCCCAGGGGTGGCCGGCGAGGTTGTCGCGCAGGTGGTCCACCGCGCGCCGGTCGGACTCGACGGCGACGAGCTGGCCGTCCCGGCCGACGGCCTCGGCGAGGGGGACGGAGAAGAGGCCGACGCCGCTGTAGAGGTCGAGCACGCGCTCGCCCTCGCGGACACCGGCCGCGGCGAGGACGGTCTCGACGAAGGCGCGCGGGGCGTCGCGGTGGACCTGCCAGAAGCCGCGGGCGTCGACGCCCATCGCGCGCTCCCCCGCGTCGGTGCGCACGACCTCGGTGATGTCGATGGGCGGCGTCGGCTGGTCCGTCGGCACCTCGACGACGACCGTGTCGGCCTCGCCCGACGCCGCGACGACGTCCAGGGCGCTGATGCCGCGCAGCTGCGACGGGGCGACCGCGAGCTCGGCGAGGGTCTCCGCGAGCGCCGCGTCGACGTCCGGCACGGCGATCGGGCACCCGGTCACCGGGATGACGTCGTGGCTGCGGTGCCGGCGCAGGCCGACCACCCCGTCGGCGACCGCGAACTCGACCCGGGTGCGGTAGCGCAGCCCGTCGTCGTCGTCGAGGGGCTCGACGACGACCGGGCGCTCCTCCCCCGCCAGGCGGCGCAGCTGCTCGGCGACGACGTCGGCCTTGAGCTCGCGCTGGTACGCGGTGGAGACGTGCTGGAAGTCGCAGCCGCCGCACCCACCGGGTCCGGCGACGGGACAGCGCACCGGGACCCGGTGCGGCGAGGCCTGAAGGACCTCGATGGCGTCGGCGCGCAGGAAGCGGTCGCCGGGCCCCCCTTCGGTGACCCGGATGCGCACCCGCTCACCGGGCAGGGAGTGCCGCACGAAGACGACCCGCCCCTCGTACCGCGCCACGCAGTGGCCGCCGTGGGCCACCGGCCCGACCTCGACCTCCACCTCGTCGCCCGTCGTGAGCTCGTCCGCACTCGTCACAGTCCACCTCGTCGCACGTCGCCGGCCACCGGGCCGTCCATCTTGTCCTCGGCACCCTCGGAGCTCGCGAGCTGCCAGGGCACCGAGGACACCATGACACCCGGGGTGAAGATCAGCCGACTGCGCAGCCGCAGCGCGGACTGGTTGTGCAGGGCCTGCTCCCACCAGTGGCCGAGCACGTACTGCGGGATGTAGACGACGACGAGGTCACGCGGGTTGCCCGAGCGGATCGACTTGACGTAGTCCACGACCGGCCGGGTGATCTCGCGGTACGGCGAGTCGAGGGCCTTGAGCGGCACGGGGATCCCCCGCCGGTCCCACTCGGCCTGCAGGGCCTTGGTCGCCTCGTGGTCGACGTCGACCGTCACCGCCTCGAGGCGGGAGGGGCGCGTCGCGGAAGCGTAGGCGACCGCCCGGAGCGTGGGCCGGTGGATCGTGCTCACGAGGACGATCGCGTGGACGCGCGAGGGGAGGAGCTGGTGCTTGGTGTCCCCCTCCGGCACGGCGAGCTCCTCCCTGACGTGCTGGTAGTGGCGGCTGATCGCGCTCATCAGGACGAAGAGGACGGCCATGGCCGCCATGGCGAACCCGGCGCCGTGCATGAACTTCGTGAGGATGACGACGACGAGGACCGTGCCGGACATCGCGGCACCGACGGCGTTGATCGCCCGACGGCGCAGCATCGCCCGCTGCTCTGCCCGGTCCTTCTCGACCGCCAGGTGGCGGTTCCAGTGCCGCACCATGCCGGTCTGGCTGAGCGTGAAGGAGACGAAGACACCGACGATGTACAGCTGGATGAGCCGGGTGACGCTGGCGTCGAAGATGATGACGAGGGACCCCGCCGCGCCCGCGAGCAGGATGATGCCGTTGGAGAAGGCGAGCCGGTCGCCCCGGGTGTGCAGCTGCCTGGGCAGGAGGCCGTCACGCGCCAGGATCGAGCCGAGCACGGGGAAGCCGTTGAAGGCGGTGTTGGCGGCGAGCACGAGGATCAGGCCGGTGACGATCGAGACGATGACGACGCCCGCAGGGAAGCCGTCGAAGACGGCGGTCGCGACCTGGGCCATGACCGTGTGCTGCTCGTAGCCGTCACCGACCGGCACACCGTCCCGGAGCAGCTGCTGGGCCGGGTCGTCGGCGATCTTGACGCCGGTCCACCTGGCGAGCGCGATCATCGACAGCAGCATCGTCACCGAGACGGCGCCCATGAGCAGCAGGGTCGTCGCCGCGTTCTTGCTCTTGGGCTTGCGGAAGGCCGGGACACCGTTGCTGATCGCCTCGACACCGGTCAGGGCCGCCGCGCCGGAGCTGAAGGCACGCAGCAGCAGGAAGGCCATCGCCAGTGTGCCCAGCTGCTCCATCCCCGGCTCGGGCGCCAGCGTCAGGGAGGCGCTCTCGGCCGACGGTAGGGTGCCGGTCGTGCGACGCACGATGCCGACGAGGGCCATCGCGAGGACCGACAGCATGAAGAGGTAGGTGGGGACGGCGAAGGCCGTGCCGGACTCGCGCACGCCGCGCAGGTTCATCGCGGTGAGCGCCGCGATGAGGACGACGGCGGCCAGGACCTCGTGGCCACGCAACCAGGCGAAGGCGGCCGCGGCGTTCTGCACGCCCGAGGAGATCGAGACCGCGACCGTGAGCACGTAGTCGACGAGGAGGGCGCTCGCGACCGTCAGACCCGCCCGGGGGCCGAGGTTGGTGCTGGCGATCTCGTAGTCGCCGCCCCCGGAGGGGTAGGCGTGCACGTTCTGGCGGTAGCTCGCGACGACGACCACCATGACGGCGACGACGGCGAGCGCGACGGGCCACGAGTGGGTCATCGCCAGCGCCCCACCGGCCAGGCCGAGGGTCAGCAGGATCTCGTCAGGGGCGTAGGCGACGGAGCTGAGCGCGTCGCTGGCGAAGACGGGGAGCGCAAGGCGCTTGGGGAGCAGGGTCTCGCCGAGGTGATCGCTGCGCATGGCGCGGCCGACGAGGACGCGCTTGATGAGTCGTCCGGAAGACACCACGCGAGTGTAGGCCTGCTCCCGGGGGTACCGTCGTCCCGTGCACTTCGTCATCATGGGCTGCGGCCGCGTCGGCGCCTCGCTCGCCCGCTCACTCGAACGCATCGGGCACGACGTCGCGGTCGTCGACCAGGACCCCGCGGCCTTCCGCCGCCTCGGCAGCGACTTCAGCGGCCGCCGGGTCGCCGGCGTCGGCTTCGACCGGGACACCCTGGTCCAGGCGGGGGTCGAGCAGGCCTACGCCCTCGCCGCCGTCTCCAGCGGTGACAACTCCAACATCCTCGCGGCCCGGGTGGCCCGCGAGACCTTCGGCGTCGAGCACGTCGTCGCGCGCATCTACGACCCGGACCGCGCGCAGGTCTACCAGCGCCTCGGCATCCCCACGGTCGCGACGGTCCGGTGGACCGCCGACCAGGTGCTGCGCCGGCTGCTCCCCCAGGGCCAGGCCCCCGAGATGACCGATGCCTCCGGGCGACTCGTCGTCGCCGAGATCCACGTCTCCCCCGCGTGGGTCGGCCGCCGCCTCACCTCGCTCGAGGAGGCGACCGGGTCGCGGGTCGCCTACATCACCCGACTCGGCGAGGGGATGCTCCCTTCGCCCGAGACCGTCCACCAGGAAGGCGACCTCGTGCACCTGGTCATCCCACGTGATCGCGTCCACGACGTCGAGCGCGTCCTCGACGCCGCCCCCACGGAGGAGATCTGATGCGCGTCGCCATCGTCGGTGCCGGGTCGGTCGGCCGCTCCATCGCCAAGGAGCTGCTCGAGAACGACCACGCCATCCTGCTCATCGACCGGGACGCCGACGAGGCCCGGGTCGCCAAGGTGCCGCAGGCCAGCTGGCTCTCGGGGGACGCCTGCGAGATCTCGACCCTCCAGGAGGCCGAGATCCAGGGCTGCGACGTCGTCGTCGCCGCGACCGGTGACGACAAGGCCAACCTCGTCGTCTCGCTGCTCGCCAAGACCGAGTTCGGCGTGCCGCGCACGGTCGCGCGCGTCAACAACCCGAAGAACGAGTGGATGTTCGACGAGTCCTGGGGCGTCGACGTCGCCGTCTCGACACCGCGCCTGATGACGGCGCTCGTCGAGGAGGCCGTCAGCGTGGGTGACCTCGTGCGGATCTTCGACTTCCAGCAGGGCAGCGCGTCGATGACCGAGATCACCCTCCCGGCGGACAACCCCAACGTCGGTCGGCGCGTCGGCGACATCACCTTCCCGGCGGACACGCTGCTCGTCGGGATCATCCGGGACGGCCGGCCCTTCGGCCCGACGGCGGACGACTCGCTCGAGGCGCACGACGAGCTGCTGCTCCTCACGACCGCCGAGGCCGAGCCGGAGCTCGAGGCGATGCTGCGGCCGGGCGCCAAGGCGCGCCGGCGTCCTGCCCCCTGAGGGTCAGGCGCGGCGGACGTCGACCGGCTGGACGAGCTCGTCGTCGGGGTCGATCGGCGTGTGTCCCTTGAGGAGCATCGCGCCCATGACCGCCACGGCTCCGGCCCAGAGGGGCCAGCCGAGGAGCACCTTGGCCACGGTGAGCCCGGCGAGGTTGTCGGCGAGGTAGAGCGGACCCATGATCCCGACGCGGATGACGTAGACCGCGACGAGCACGAGCGTCAGGCGTGTGCAGACCCGCACGGCGGCGTCGTTGCGCCGCCAGCGGAAGGGGTCGCCCGCGGCGACGGCCGCCTGGTCGGCCACGCCGACCATGATCCCGACGACCGGCCACCGCACGACGACCGAGAGCAGCGAGCCGACGAGGTAGGCGCACGAGGTGAGGATGCCGGGCAGGAAGGCGTCCTCAGCCTGCCCCGAGCGCAGGGCAAAGAAGGCTGCGAGGCCGGTCGCGACGAGCGAGCCGAGGACGAACTGCAGCGTCTGCCGCTGCACGAGCCGGGCGATGGCGAGCACCGCCGTCACGGCCCCGGCCGAGCCGAGCGAGATGGCGCGGTCCGTCGTCCCGGCCCAGGCGATGACGAAGACGAGCATCGGCAACGCGGTCTCGATCGAGCCGCGCAACCCCCCGAGCGCCTCGCCGAGGCGATGGCGGATGAGTGCCTCGACCGTCGGGTGCACCGGCATCGAGACGCCGGCGCTCTCAGCCATGGTGGGTCAGCAGCTCGTAGGCGGGGTTGTAGATCGTCGGCTCCCCCTCGGGACGGCAGATGAGCCCGCTGGCCTTGAGGTAGGCCCCCGGGTCGATCCCCCGGATGCTGCGTCGTCCGAGCCACACGAGCTGCACGGTGTGCGACCCGTCGTAGAGGTCGGCGACGAGGGCCGGGACCGTGGCCCGCGGGCGCAGCGTGACGGCAGTGATCGTGCCCGCCACGGTGACCACCTCGCGGTCGGTCTCGTCGGTGATGGGCCGGCAGCCGTGGGCGTGGGCGGCCTCGCGCAGCTCCCCCGCCGCGAGGTCGTCGTCGGACCGGGTGAGGTCGACCAGTCGTCGCAGCAGGGCGGACATCAGCGGACCTCGGTGATCTCGGGGCCGCGCTCGAAGGGCCTGAGGTCGTCCTCGACGGGAGCGTCGGCCGGCTCGTCCGCGGCGGGGCGCGCCGCGCGCTGGGTGCTCGGCATGGTCAGGGGCAGCATCTCGCGCGGTGCGCGCGGCTCCTCGCCGCGGTCGACGACCACCGATCGCACGACCTCGTCGAGGGCCGCCCGGGCCGACTCGTCGACGGCGGCGGCGCCGGAGTACACGGCGCGCAGGAACCAGCGCGGCCCGTCGACGCCGGCGAAGACGACTGGGGCGAAGACGGTGCGTCCCTGGGGTCCGGGCTGGGCCAGCCGGGCGCGCAGCTCGGTGCCGAAGGGGCCGGTGACCTCCTCGACGGTGCCCCCGTTGCCGCCGATCATCTCGGCGATCTCCTCGCGGATCTCGTCCCAGATGCCGAAGGAGCGGGGGGCGGCGAAGACCTGCAGCTGGACGGCGCCGTGGTCGTCGCCGACCTGGGCGGCCGAGACCTCGTCGTTCTTCTGGTCGACCTCGAGCCGCAGCTCGGTGCCCGGCGCGGGCGTCAGGTGCAGGGCACCCAGGTCGACCCGGGTGCTCGTGTCAGCGACGTCGGAGATGTCGTGCGGACCGGCCGTCAGCGGCTGCGACGAGGACCCCGGCTCGCTCGTGGCCGCGGTCTGCGTGGTCGTGTCCTGCTCGGTCGACGCCACGTCGGCATCGGCAGTCTTCTTCTTGCGCCCGAACATCACTCTCGTCCTGTCCTCGAGGGTGGGCCGAAGCCCCCACTTGATCCATGTCCAGTCTCGCCCCGTGGGCTGGGTGGAAGCGAATCGAGGGGGAGGAACTCCCCTTCGCCCACCTGCTGGAGCACGAGCTGGGCGATCCGGTCGCCGACCCGCACCGTGAAGGACTCCCGAGGGTCGAGGTTGACGAGGTTGACGAGGACCTCGCCCCGGTAGCCGGAGTCGACGGTCCCGGGGGCGTTGGCGACCGAGATCCCGTGGCGCGCGGCCAGTCCCGAGCGCGGGTGCACGAGGCCGACCCACCCGTGGGGCAGCGCGAGCGCGACCCCGGTGGGCACGAGGGCCCGCTCCCCGGGCTCGAGGGTCAGCTCCGCGACGGAGCTGAGGTCCGCGCCCGCGTCGCCGTGCTTGGCGTACGCGGGCACGACGGCGTGCCGGTGCAGCAGCTGCACCGGTACCGCGACCTGACGGGGTCCGTCAGCCACGGGTCACGCAGCGCACTCGGTGCAGACCGGGCCGTTCTTGCCGTCGCTCGCCAGCTGGCTGCGGTGGTGGACGAGGAAGCAGCTCGTGCAGGTGAACTCGTCGGCCTGGCGCGGGACGACCCGCACCGACATCTCCTCACCGGAGAGGTCGGCGCCGGGCAGCTCGAAGCCTTCGGCCATCTCGGTCTCGTCGACGTCGACGTTTGCGGAGGTCGCGTCACCGCGACGGGACTTGAGCTCCTCGATGGAGTCCTCGGACAGGTCGTCGTCGGTCTTGCGAGGGGCGTCGTAATCGGTCGCCATCTCTCCTGATTCCTTGGGGGTCAGCGGGGCAGTGTGGGTCGTGCGCCGTCATCAACGCAGCAGGTGCTGAATTTGTGCCCGGCGCGCCGGATTGTGCCCCATCCACCGGCGGGACGCCACCTCGTTCCGCGCTAACGGGCCGATTCGGGTCCGACCTGCTCCACGGCGGACCGCAGCAGGGTGCGCAGCGAGCCCTGGGCGGCCGGCGGCCCGGCCACCGTGAACCCCGCCCGCGGGTGACCACCGTCGAGGTCGGTGACGACCGCACCGGCCTCGGTCGCCACGAGCCACCCGGCGGCCATGTCCCAGGGGTTGAGACCGCGCTCGTAGTGGACGTCGAGGCTCCCGTCGGCCACGCGGCACAGGTCGAGCGCGGCGCTGCCGATCCGGCGGATGTCGCGCACTCTCGGCAGGACGTGGGTGAGCACCGCGGCCTGCCACGCCCGTCGGTCGGCGTCGTAGCCGAAGCCGGTCCCGCACAGCGCCTGGTCGAGGGAGGTGTCGGCGACCGTGAGCCGCTGCGCCGGCCCGTCCCCGACACGGTGCCACGCGCCCCCACCGAGGGCGGCGGTGTACCGCTCCCCCGTCAGCGGGTTGACGACGGCGCCGGCGACCGGGCGCCACGCCCCGTCGACCGAGGGGTCGCCGAGGACCGCGGCGACGGAGACGCAATAGGCAGGGATCTCGTAGAGGTAGTTCACCGTGCCGTCGATCGGGTCGACGACCCAGGTGATCCCGGACGTACCGGTCCGCGCGCCGCGCTCCTCACCGTGGAAGCCGTCCTGCGGGCGCAGCTCCCCGAGCCGGCGCAGCAGCAGGTCCTGGCTGCGCTGGTCCATGACCGTGACGACGTCGGTCGCCGAGGACTTGGTCTCGGCGACGCCGAGGTCGCGGGGGCGGTCGTCGACGACGAGCACACCCGCCTCCACGGCGACCTTCAGGGCGATGTCGGCGAGCTCGGCGGGGTCGACGCCGGCGGGCAGCCGGTCCACGTCAGTCCGACCCGCAGAGCGCGGGGCGGGCCTCGCGCAGGTTGGGGCAGCACCCGACGGGGCAGACGGCCGGGTGGGAGTCGAGGTCGCGCCAGGTCGCTCGCACCGGCTGCTCGCCGCGGGCCTGGGCGGCACGCTCGAGCATCAGGTCGACGAGACCGGCGACGAAGGCGGGGTCGGTGCCCGGCGTCGCGACGCGGGTCATGTCCAGGCCGACCTCCTCGGCCGTCGCGGCGGCCTCGAAGTCGAGGTCGTGGGTGACCTCCATGTGGTCGGAGACGAAGCCGATCGGCACGACGACCACGTGGCGCACCCCTTCGTCGGCCAGCTCACGCAGGCGGTCGTTGACGTCCGGCTCGAGCCACGGGGTGCGCGGGGAGCCCGAGCGCGAGCAGAAGGCGAGGCCCGCGGGCAGGTCGGTGCCGAGGACCGCGTCGACCTCGGCGGTGATCGCCGCGGCGGCCTCCGCCTGGTCGCCCGAGTAGGCGCGCCCGTCACCATCACCCGGCCCGGAGGTCTCGTCCATCGCGTCCGGGATGGAGTGGGTCACGTAGAGCAGGGCGACGGCATCGGCACCGACGTCGGCGACCGCGGCGCGGGCCGCCTCGACCGTGTCGCGCGCGACGGTCGCCACGAACCCCGGCAGCTCACCGAAGGGTCGGACCTTGTCCAGGACGAGCCCGTCCCTCCCGTCGACCGCGTCGGCCAGGCCCTCGCGGTACTGGCGGCAGGAGGAGTAGCTGCGCCAGGCACTGGTCGGCACGACGAGGACCCGCCGGGCACCCCTCGCCTGGAGCTCGTCGAGCGCGTCCGTGACGAAGGGGGCGGAGTTGCGGTTGCCGAGGACGACCGGCAGCGGGCACTCGCGGGCCGCCAGCTCGGCGGTCAGGTCGGCGACGAGCCGACGGTTGAGGGCGGGCAGC
Organism: Janibacter terrae; assembly: GCF_039636765.1. Lineage (NCBI taxonomy): Bacteria > Bacillati > Actinomycetota > Actinomycetes > Micrococcales > Intrasporangiaceae > Janibacter > Janibacter terrae. The sequence goes on along the minus strand of NZ_CP144167.1, from coordinate 2,018,623 downwards.
GGGCTGACGCCGCCGACGCGCTCGTAGTGGGAGCCGACCTCGACGAGGCGCTCGTCGGGCACACCCCGCCCGGCCGTGACGCGGCGGAGGAAGGGCAGGACCTCGTCCGGCCCCTCCGGACCACCGAAGGACTGGAGCAGCACGCCGTCATAGGGGCTGAGGGGGTGCTCGGAGGAATCGTTGGGCATGCAGACAAGGTAACGCGCGGCGTGTGCGTTGCCGGATCCCCCCGGGCAGGTGGCAGAGTCGTGGCAGTACGGCTGGACGAGAGGGATCTGTGATGCGCGACCTACGACTCATCGGGGTGCACGACGACGGTGAGCACCTCGTCGTGACCGACGACACCGGCGAGGAGTTCCGGCTGCGGATCGACGAGCCGCTGCGTGCCGCCGCGCGGCGGGACCGACCCAGGCTGGGTCAGCTGCAGATCGCCATCGACAACAACGTGCGCCCGGCCGAGGTTCAGGCGATGATCCGGGCCGGCGCATCCGCCGAAGAGGTCTCCGCGCGCACGGGGTGGGACCTGGACAAGATCGCCCGCTTCGAGGGTCCGGTGCTCGCCGAGCGCGAGCACGTCGCCTCGCGCGCCCAGGCCGTCCGCTTGCGCGGCACCAACCAGGCCGGCTCCCCCGAGACGCTCGCGCAGCGCGCCGCGACGCGGCTCACCGGGCGCGGCGTCGAGGCGTCGTCGGTGCTGTGGGACGCCTCCCGCGACGCGGAGGGCCAGTGGACGGTGTCCGCGACCTTCGCCGCCGGCGGTCGCGAGCGCACGGCGACGTGGTGGTTCGACCTCGCCGGCATGAGCGTCGTCGCCCGGAACGACGAGGCCAAGTGGCTCTCCGAGGCCGACACCCCGTCCGGCCCGGTCCCGACCGCCGTGCACCGCCCGACCGCGGTCTTCGACGTCGAGGTCGAGGAGACCAAGGTCGAGCGCACCACCCGCGTCGGCACCGACGACCTCGTCACCTCGATGCGCGAGCACTCGGGCGCCAAGAACCGTCGTCGCGGCGGGCGGCGCAAACCGCGCGCCGAGGCCGGACCGACGTCCACCGAGGAGCCGCTACCGCTCGAGACCGCCGAGGAGGTCCCCCCGCCCGCACGCGGCACCCACCCGCGTGACCTCGAGGAGGCGAAGGGGGCCACCCTCGCCCCGTCCGCCGCGCCTGCACCCGCGCCCGCACCCGCTGCCGCTGGGCCGGAGCCGGAGGAGCGCGACGAGGAAGCCCCGGCCGCCGAGATGAAGGCCGAGCCGGAGCAGGTGGCCACGCCCATGCCGACCGCGGATCCCGAGCCCGAGGCCGAGCCCGTGGCCGAGGTCGTACCCGAGCCCGAGCCCGAGGCCGTCGCGGAACCGGCAGCGACCGCTGCTGCGAAGGCGCAGCCGGAGACCGAGCCGAAGACCACAGAGCCGAAGACCAAGACGCAGCCCGAGGCGACGTCCGGGGACGACGCGCCGGCCGACGACACGAGCGACGCGGGCAAGGGCGCGCGCGGTCGCAAGGGACGCCCGAGGGTGCCGAGCTGGGACGACGTGATGTTCGGGACGACGCGCGACTGAGCGCGGCTCGTCAGCCCGGCGGCGGGACCGGGCAGGCGTCGAGGTCGAAGGGCAGCACATCGGCGGAGAGCGCGGCCGCCTGCGCGGCGACGGAGTTCATCCGGCGCATGTGGTGGCGGCGGCAGAGGACCTCGTACTCGACCTCCGGCTCCGCGGCCCCGGGCTCGACCGGGGCCGTGTCACCGACGACCACCTGGTCGCCCTCGACGACCATGACGCCGTCGACGACCCGGGCGTTGTGCGTCGCCCGGCGGCCGCACCAGCACAGCGCCGAGACCTGCAGGGCCTGCGTGCGGTCCGCGAGCTCGATGAGCCGACGGCTGCCGGGGAAGAGCTCGGTGCGGAAGTCGCTCGTGATGCCGAAGGCGAAGACCTCGATGTCGAGCTCGTCGACGACCCGGGCGAGCTGCTCGACCTGACCCGGCGTGTAGAACTGCGCCTCGTCGCAGATGAGGTGGTCCACGCGACCGCCTGCGGTGAGGTGCCCGACGACGGTCTCCCAGAAGTCGAGGTCCTCGGTGACCTCGATCGCAGGGACGTCGAGCCCGAGCCGGGAGGACAGTCGGGCCTCCCCCGCGCGGTCGAGCCGGGTGAAGACCAGCCCGACGCGTCCGCGGGCCCGGTGGTTGTGGTCCATCTGCAGCGCGAGGGTCGACTTGCCGCAGTCCATCGTCCCCGCGAAGAAGGTCAGCTCGGCCACGTCACTGCTCCCGGGCGTCGAGCGCCAGCCACGGGATGGCGACCTCGTCCGCGGTGATCGAGCCGTGGACACCGAGGAGGGCGCGCAGCTCCGGTCGGTGCCGGCGCGAGTCCTGCACGGCGGTCGGGCCGGTCATGGCGGCGATGACGTCACCGATGCGCGGCCGCACCGTCTCGCTCACCGTCCCGAACCACCCCGCGGCGATGGCCTCGTCCGCCGTGAGGACGAGGGCGTCCTGCCCGAGCCGGGCCCGCCAAGTGGCGAGCACGTCGTCGAGGGCCCCGGGGCGCACGTGCAGCTGGACGCACCTGGGCTCGCCCGCGACGTGCCGCACCCCGGCGTCGAGCTCGCCATCGGTCGCGATGTCCGGGCGGGCGTCGAGCGGCACGTCGACCATCCCGTGGTCGGCGGTGATGTGCAGGGAGGTGTCCGCGGGGAGCAGCGCGGCCAGGCGCGCCAGCTGGGCGTCGACCTCCTCGAGCTCGGCGACCCACTCCTGCGAGTCGCAGCCGTGGACGTGGCCGATCTTGTCCAGGTCGCCCCAGTACAGGTAGACGAGCGAGCGTGGTTGCGCACGCACGGCGGTCACCGTCGCGTCCACCCTGGCGGCCAGACTGCGGGCGGCGACGAACCGACCACCGCGCAGCGCCGCCTCGGTGAGCCCGGAGCCGTCGAAGTAGCCCGGACCGATGCGGGTCACCGCGACGCCCGCGGCGTCCGCGGCCTCGAAGACGGTCGGGGCGGGCTGCCAGCGGTGCGGCTCGGGCCCGTCCTCCCAGGACAGCTCGTTGAAGACGGTGTCCGTCTCGGGGTCGTAGGCCTCGTAGCCGACGAGGCCGTGCGTGCCGGCGAGCGCGCCGGTGCCGAAGGTGCCCATCGACGTCGCCGTGGTCGACGGGAAGCCGCAGTCGAGGGTCATCGCGGCGTCCGGCTGCTGCAGCAGCCCGCGCAGGAAGGGGGCGTGCCCGGCCCGGCGCGCGAGGAGCTGGGCGCCGAGACCGTCGACGAGGACGACGACGGACCGGCGGGCGGGCCGCAGGGGGCGGTCTCCCCCCTTCGCCAGCGCAGGGACCGCCAGGCTGGTGGCGACGGCGGGCAGGAGCCGGTCGAGGCGCGGGGTGGTCACGAGCAGCGGCGTCGCGCCCACGACGTCAGCGCCCGATGCTCGCCGAGAGGTCCCTGGCGAACTCGGTGGCCCGGTCCAGCGCCGTCCGGCCCTCGGCCTCGGCGCTGATCCGCAGCGCGATGTCGTCGCTGGTGACCGTGCCCTCGTAGCCGTGGTCGCCCCCGTCGCAGTCCGGGTCGGAGCACTGGGCGGGGAGCAGGTCGACGCGGCTGACCGCGCCCCAGCCGACGGTGAGCGTCAGCTCGCGGCCGAGCGAGCCGGGGACATAGCTCGAGGGGTCGCCGACGACGTGGGTGAGCATGACGCCACGCACCGACGACAGCGGGATGCACTCCGTCGTCGCCGTCGCGATCTCCTGGGCACCCGAGAAGTGGTCGGGGTAGTCGTCGGCGTGTGCGATGACGAGTCGGGACGCGGTCCGGGCGAAGACGGTGATGTGGCGCCGGACCGTGTCCTGGTCGAAGGTCGTCTCCTGGTGCACCAGGTGCCCGTGGACCTCCTCTGCACCCACGGCCGCCTTGATGACGTCCGCGACGAGCGCCGGGTAGTAGCCGGCGCGCTCGATGTCGGCGGTGAGTTCGTCAGGCAGCGTGATGGCCGTGAGGTCGGAAGGAGCGGGCATGCTCGCCATTGTGCCCCAGCCTCAGGTCATGCTCCGCGCGTCGGGGTCGATGCGCCGGTGGGCCGGCGTGATCATGATGTCTGCCCCGAGCACGGTCACCCCGCTCGGGTGCGCGATGACCGGGTTGAGCTCGACGGACGACAGCTCGAGGAAGTCGTCGGACATGACCGACAGCCGGCCGAGGACGTCCTCGAGCGCGGCCAGGTCGACGGGGGCGGCGCCGCCGTGCCCCATGAGCAGCGGCGCGGTCTTGATGTCCTGGATGAGCTCGCGGGTGTCGACGTCGGTGAGCGGCGGGATGCGGTAGGCGATGTCGTCGAGCAGCTTGGTCGGGGCACCGGCGATGCTGAAGGAGACGACGGGCCCGAAGAGCGGGTCCTCGATCGTCGACAGCACGGTCGCGACGCCGGGACCGGCCATGCGCTGCACGACGAGGTAGTTGGCGTCCATCGGGGCGAGCCGACGGTCGAGGGTCTCGTAGGCCACCCGCACCGCGTCGGCGTCGGGCAGGTCGACACGGATGCCCTCGAGCACGGCCTGGCCCCGGACGAGCGGCGAGAGCGACTTCACGACGACCGGGTAGCCGACCTGCTCCGCGGCGGCGACGGCCTCCTCGACGCTGTCGACCTCGATCCGCGGCCACACCTGGATGCCGTACGCGGAGAGGAGCTCATGGGCCTCGTCGGTCGTGAGCGCACGGCCCTCCGGGTCCTCCTCGAGGACCCGGTCGAGCAGGTGGCGCACCGCCCAGCGGTCGATGCCCTCGCGCACGACGGTCTCGCCCTTGTCCTTGTCGCGCCAGGCGCCGTAGTCGGTCGCGGCCGCGAGCGCCCGGATGGCCTCCTCGGGCATGGCGTACAGCGGCACCGCCTGCCGCGGGGCGTCGTCGGGGAACTCGCCGAGCTCGTGGAGGAAGCTTGGGTCGCCGGCCATGTCGACACCGCGCATGCCGAGCAGGGTGGCGACGCAGGGCTTGTCGGAGGTGGAGGCGGCCTCGCGCAGGGCCTCGACGACCTCCTGGTCGAGCGCACCCACCGGCGGGATGAAGCACACGACGACCGAGTCGACCTCGGGGTCGGCGAAGGCCGCACCGACCGCCTCGCGGAACTCCGCGGCCGTCGCCTCGGTGCGCACGGCCACCGGCCCGTGGGTGACCTCGAGCCCGCGCTCGGTGGCGTTGTCCGCGCACAGCGCCGCGAGCTGGCTGGAGTTGCCGACGATGGCCACCCGGCGACCGGCCGGCAGCGGCTGGTGCACGAGGAGCTGGGCGACGTCGAACATCTGGTGGACGTTCTCGCAGTGGATGACACCGGCCTGCTCGAGCATGGCCGCGAAGGCGTGCTGCTTGACCTTGGGCTTGCGCACCTTGTGCCCGGGAGGGGCGCCGTAGCCCGCAGACGCCGGCTTGACGACGATGACCGGCTTGTTGGTGGCGAGGTGGCGGGCGATGCGCGAGAACTTGCGCGGGTTGCCCATCGACTCGAGGTAGAGGCCGACCGCGTGGGTCCGCTCGTCGTCGACCCAGTACTGCATGAGGTCGTTGCCGGAGACGTCGACCCGGTTGCCGGCGGAGGCGAAGACCGAGATGCCGAGGTTGCGGCGGGCGGCCGAGTCGAGGTTGGCGATGGCCAGCGCGCCGCTCTGCGAGAAGAGACCGAGGTAGCCGGGTCGCGGGATCACCGACGTGAGGGTCGCGTTGAGGCTCACCGCGGGGTCGTTGTTGATGAGGCCGAAGGAGTTGGGCCCGACGACGCGCATGCCGTTGCTGCGGGCCAGCCGCAGCACCTCCTGCTGCATCCGGGCGCCGTGCTCGTCGACCTCCGCGAAGCCGGAGGAGATGATCAGCAGGGTCTTGACGCCGGCCGCCGCGCACTCGCCGACGATCCGCGGGACCCGCTCCGCCGGGACGGCGATGACGGCCAGGTCCACTCCCCCTTCGACCTCGCCCACCGACCGGACGGCGTCCAGACCGAGGATCTCGCCGGCCTCGGGGTTGATCGCGTGGACCGCGCCGGTGAAGCCGCCGTCGAGGATCTGCTTGAGCACCTGGTGGCCGATGGCGCGCTCGCGCCGGCTGGCGCCGACGACGGCGACCGACTGCGGGTGGAGCATGGCCCGCACGCTCTGCGCCTCGGCGCGGTGCTCGCGGGCGAAGCGCACCGACAGCGACTCCGCGGTCGGCTCGATGTCGAAGTGGACGGACACCACGCCGTCCTCGAGGTGGCGGGTGACCTGGTAGCCGGCGTCGGAGAAGACGCGCAGCATCTTGCGGTTGTGCGGCAGGACCTCGGCCTCGAAGGCGGTGATGTCGTGCGACTGCGCGATCGCCGCGAGGTGCTCGAGCAGGACCGAGCCGATCCCCTTGCCCTGGTAGTGGTCGGAGATGTTGAAGGCGACCTCGGCGGAGTGCTCGCTCACCCTGTCGTAGCGGCCGATGCCGATGATGTCGTCGCGGATCGTCGCCACGAGCGCCATGCGGTCGTGGTAGTCCAGCTCGGTGAACCGCTTGACGTCGCGGTCGCTGAGGTTGCGCATCGGCGCGAAGAAGCGCAGGTAGATCGACTCGTCGGACTGCCCGGCGTGGAAGCGGCGCACGGCGTCCGCGTCGGAGGGCCTGATGGGCCGCAGCCGGCACACCGAGCCGTCGCGCAGGACGACATCGGCCTCGGCCAGCACCGGGTAGCCCGCGGGGAGCTCGGTCATGGCTCAATCCTGCCACGGGCTCCCGTGCGGCGTGGTCGGTCCCCCACGTGTGTCGGTGCCGCCCGTACGGGGACGAAGGGGGGAGGATGGGACGGTTCGAGCACCATCCCCACGAGGAGCCCCCCACCCGCATGGCCCGCCGTCCTGCCGCCACTCCGCCCGCCGACGCCCCCGAGCGGATCGTCGACATCGACGTCGCGGACGAGATGCGCAATGCCTTCCTCGAGTACAGCTACTCGGTGATCCACGCTCGCGCCCTCCCCGACGCCCGCGACGGCCTGAAGCCGGTGCACCGACGGATCCTCTTCTCGATGAGCGAGATGGGCCTACGACCCGAGCGCGGCCACGTGAAGTCCTCCCGCGTCGTCGGCGAGGTCATGGGCAAGTACCACCCCCACGGCGACACCGCGATCTACGACGCGCTCGTGCGCCTCGCCCAGCCCTTCTCGATGCGCCTGCCCCTCGTCGACGGCCACGGCAACTTCGGCTCGCTCGACGACGGCCCCGCGGCGAGCCGCTACACCGAGGCCCGCATGGCCGCGGCCGCGCTGCTCATGGTCACCGGGCTCGGTGAGGACACCGTCCCCTTCGTCCCCAACTACGACGACCAGCTCCTCCAGCCCGAGGTCCTGCCCGCCGCCTACCCCAACCTCCTCGTCAACGGCACGACCGGCATCGCCGTCGGCATGGCGACCAACATGCCCCCGCACAACCTCGTCGAGGTCGTCGGTGCCGCCCGGCACCTGCTGACCCACCCCGACGCGAGCCTCGACGACCTCATGAAGTTCGTCCCCGGCCCCGACCTGCCCGGTGGCGGGCGGATCATCGGGCTCGACGGCATCCGGGACGCCTACCTCACCGGGCGCGGCAGCTTCCGCACCCGGGCGACGACCCGCATCGACAAGGTCTCACCCCGCCGCCAGGGCATCATCGTCACCGAGCTGCCCTACCTCGTCGGCCCCGAGAAGGTCATCGAGAAGATCAAGGACGCCGTCCAGTCCAAGAAGCTGCAGGGCATCGCCGACGTCAAGGACCTCACCGATCGCGTCTCGGGCATGCAGCTGGTGATCGAGATCAAGAACGGCTTCAACCCCGACGCCGTCCTCGAGCAGCTGTACAAGCTCACGCCGATGGAGGACTCCTTCTCCATCAACAACGTCGCGCTCGTCGACGGCCAGCCCCGGACCATGGGGCTGAAGGAGCTGCTCACCGTCTACGTCGACTTCCGGCGGGACGTCGTGCGCCGCCGCAGCGAGTACCGACTCGCCAAGCGGCGCGAGCGGCTGCACCTCGTCGAGGGCCTGCTCATCGCGATCCTCGACATCGACGAGGTCATCCAGGTCATCCGCTCCAGCGACGACGCGACGATCGCCCGGAAGCGCCTGCAGGCGGTCTTCGACCTGTCCGAGGTGCAGGCGAGCTTCATCCTCGACCTGCAGCTGCGCCGCCTGACGAAGTTCTCCCGGCTCGAGCTGGAGAAGGAGCAGGGCGAGCTGCTCGAGCAGATCGCCGAGCTCGAGGAGATCCTCGGCGACCCCAAGGTCATGACCCGCCTCATCTCCTCCGAGCTGGCCGCCGTCGCCAAGGAGCACGGCGACCCGCGTCGCACGGTGCTGCTCGAGTCCGCGGGTGCCCCGGCCACCGCGACGTCCCCGCTCGAGGTCGCCGACGACCCGTGCTGGGTCCTGCTGTCGAGCACCGGGCTCCTCGCGCGCACGAGCGGGGACGAGCCGCTGAGCCGCGAGGGCGGCCGCAGCAAGCACGACGCGATCGTCGCCGCGGTCCGCACGAGCGCGCGCGGCGAGGTCGCCGTCGTCACCTCGACCGGCCGGGTCGTTCGCCTGGGCGCCCTCGAGCTGCCCACCCTGCCGCCCTCCAACGGCGCCCCCAACCTCTCCGGCGGCGCACCGCTCGCGGCCTACGTCGACCTGCCCGGCGACGAGGCCCCGCTGACCCTGATGAGCCTGTCGCCCGACTCCCCCGGCCTGGCGCTCGGCACCGCCCACGGCGTCGTCAAGCGGGTGGGCACCGACTACCCCAGGGGCAGCTCCTGGGAGGCGATCTCGCTCAAGGACGGCGACCGCGTCGTCGGGGCCGTCGAGCTGACCACGGGCGAGGAGGAGCTCGTCTTCGTCACGAGCCAGGCGAGCCTGCTGCACTTCCCCGCCAGCGACGTGCGGCCGCAGGGCCGCGGCGGCGGCGGCGTGGCCGGCGTCCGGTTGACCGACGGGGCGCAGGTCGTCTTCTTCGGGGCGGTGGACCTCAACTACGACAACATCGTCGTCACCGTCTCCGGCTCCTCCGCCGCGCTGCCCGGCACCGACCCCGGCTCGTGGAAGGTCACCCCCTTCGACGAGTACCCGGGCAAGGGCCGGGCGACCGGGGGCGTGCGCGCCCACAGGTTCCTCAAGGGCGAGGACGCCCTGACCACGGCCTGGGTCGGCCGCTCCGGCGCTCGCGCCGCCCAGCCCAACGGCGTCGCGATCACCCTCCCGGAGGCGGAGGGGCGCCGCGACGGCTCCGGCACCCCCGCCACCGCCGTGATCGGCGGCATCGGCTCCCTCTGACGCTGACCACCCCCGAGACTGCATTCCCCTAGGGCAATGCACGGTCTCGACGTCACGATGGTGCATTCCCCTAGGGCAATGCAGACCTCCCGGCACGACGAAGGGGGGCGGGCCGGTGATCCGGCCCCGCCCCCTTCGCCGTGCGGCTCACTCGTGGTCGATGTGCTCCGGGTCGCGGATGAACGTCTTCTTCGCGTACAGCGCGCGGTTGAGGAACCAGGTGACGACCCACAGCAGCACGCCGAGCGCCAGCATGCCGCCGGCGATGACGTACTGCTCCTGCTGCTCCTCGCTGCGGGCCCACGGGCCGACGAGGAAGGCGCAGGTGAGGGCTCCGAGGATCGGCATGAACGTCGGGGTGCGGAAGTGCTGGTGGCCGACCGGCTCGCGGCGCAGCACGAGCACCGCGATGTTGACGACGGTGAAGACCGCGAGCAGCAGCAGCGCCGTGGTGCCCCCGAGCAGCTTGACGACCGGGCTGTCGCTGCCGAGCACGACGTAGGTGATCAGCCCGTACGCGACGAGGGTCGTGAAGATGATCGCGGCCCACGGCGTCCGGCGCTTCTTGTGCACCAGTCCCATGCCGGGGGGCAGGACCTCCTGCCGGGCCATGCCGTAGACGAGGCGCGAGGCCATGAGCATGTTGATCAGGGCGGAGTTGGCGACAGCGAACATCCCGATGAAGGGGAAGATCTTGTCGAAGGGCAGGCCGGGGGCACCGGTCGCGACGACCTGGGTGAGCGCGGACTTCTCGCCACCGACGAGCTGGTCGACCGGGACGAGCGCCACGGCGGTGATCGAGACGAGCACGTAGATGATGCCGGTGATCGCCAGACCCGAGAGCATGACCTTGGGGAAGATCCTGGACGGCTCGTGGGTCTCCTCGGCCATGTTGACGGAGTCCTCGAACCCGACCATCGCGAAGAACGCCAGGGCCGTGGCCATGGAGATCGAGATGAAGACGCTCTTGTCGCTCGCGCTCTCGAAGACGACGACCCGGGAGAAGTCGGCCTTGTCCTGGGTGACGGCGTAGAGGCCGACGAAGATGATGAGCAGGAGGCCGGAGAGCTCGACGCAGGTCAGGACGACGTTGGCCTTGACGCTCTCGCCCACGCCCCGGAAGTTGATGAGCGCGATGATCGTCATGAAGCCGAGGGCGATGAGCAGCAGCGGCGTTGAGCCGTCCTCCCAGCCCACACCGAGACCGTCCCGCAGGAAGCCCGCGAAGGCGCTGGAGGCTGTCGAGGCCGAGGTGATGCCGGAGCACATGACGGCGAAGGCGACGATGAAGGTGACGAAGTGCAGGCCGAAGGCCTTGTGCACGAAGGTCGCGGCACCGCCGGCCTGCGGGTACTTCGTCACGAGCTCGAGGTAGGACAGTGCCGTGATGGTGGCCACGACGAAGGCCGCGATGAAGGGAGCCCACGCGGCCCCGCCCACCTCCGCGGCGACATCGCCGGTCAGGGCGTAGACACCGGTACCGAGGATGTCGCCGACGATGAAGAGCAGCAGGAGCCTGGGTCCCATGACCCGCTTGAGCTCGGTGGGCTCCTCGCCTGCGTCGCGGTCCGAGGTGGCGACGTCGGTCATGGGTCCTCCCTGGGTCGGGGCACGCTGGTGCGTACCAATCCCCTAACCGTGACCCACGCCACCGTCTCGTGCAACCACTGACGCTCCGACGCGCCGAGATCGGTCGCAATCGTGACGCCGTCCGGGAAGGGAGTAGCCCCGGTCAGGCGTCGATGCGCTCCCGGTCGAGCTGGTCCGCCGAGGAGACGATGAAGTCGCGCCTGGGATCGACGTCCTTGCCCATCAGCAGCTCGAAGACCTCCTCGGCGGCCTCGAGGTCGGCCGTCGTCACCCGGCGCAGCATCCGGTGGCGGGGGTCCATCGTGGTCTCGGCGAGCTGGTCGGCGTCCATCTCCCCCAGGCCCTTGTAGCGCTGGATGGGCTGCTTGATGTTCTTGCCGCGGGAGCCCAACGAGGCGAGCTTCTTGCGCATCTCGGCCTCGGAGTAGGTGTAGATCAGCTCGTTCTTCTTCGAGCCCGGGTTGACCACCTCGATGCGGTGCAGCGGCGGCACGGCCGCGAAGACCTTGCCGGCCTCGACGAGCGGACGCATGTACCGGAAGAAGAGCGTGAGCAGCAGGGTGCGGATGTGGGCGCCGTCGACGTCGGCGTCGGTCATGATGATGACCTTGCCGTAGCGGGCGGCGTCGACGTCGAAGCTGCGCCCGGAGCCGGCACCGATGACCTGGATGATCGAGGCGCACTCGGCGTTCTTGAGCATGTCCCCGACGGCGGCCTTCTGCACGTTGAGGATCTTGCCGCGGATCGGCAGCAGCGCCTGGAACTCGCTGTTGCGCGCCTCCTTGGCCGTGCCCATCGCCGAGTCGCCCTCGACGATGAAGAGCTCGGTGGCCTCCACGTCGGTGCTGCGGCAGTCGCGCAGCTTCGGCGGCAGCGACGAGGTCTCGAGCGCGTTCTTGCGGCGCTGGGTCTCCTTGTGCAGCCGCGCCGAGATCCGCGACTTCATCTCGGCGACGACCTTGTCGAGCAGCTGGCCGGCCATCTGCTTCTCGGCGCGCTTGGTCGAGGTGAGCAGGCTCGTCAGCTCGGTCTCCACGACCTTGGTGACGATGGAGCGCACGGCGTTGGTGCCGAGCACCTCCTTGGTCTGCCCCTCGAACTGCGGCTCGGCCAGACGCACCGTGACCACAGCGGTCAGGCCCGCGAGGATGTCGTCCTTGTCGACCTTGTCGTTGCCGACCTTGAGCTTGCGGGCGTTGACCTCGAGCTGCTTGCGGAAGACCTTGAGCAGCGCCTGCTCGAAGCCCGCGACGTGCGTGCCGCCCTTCGGCGTGGCGATGATGTTGACGAAGGAGGAGACCTTGGCGTCGTACCCGGTCCCCCAGCGTACCGCGATGTCGACACCGCACTCCCGCTCGACGTCGGTGGGGGTCATGTGTCCCTTGGCGTCGAGGACCGGCACGGTCTCGGTGAAGGTGCCGGTGCCCTCGAGCCGCCACACGTCGGTGACCGGCGCGTCCGGTGCGAGGAACTCGACGAACTCGCTGATGCCGCCGTCGTGGTGGAAAACCTCCTCGACCGGCTCGTCGCCACGCGCGTCGCGCACGACGAGCGTGAGGCCGGGCACGAGGAAGGAGGTCTGACGGGCGCGCGCGGCGAGGGCCTCGCCGTCGAGCTCGGCGCCCTTGAGGAAGATCTGCGGGTCGGCCCAGTAGCGCACCCGGGTGCCGGTGACGCCGCGCCCGGCCTTGCCGATGACCTCGAGCTCGCTGCCCTTGTCGTAGGCGACGAAGTCGTGGTCGGGCGACTTGACCCCCTTCGCCCCCGCGACGTCGGAGAAGGTGCCGGGCTCGCCGCGGCGGAAGCTCATCGCGTAGGTCTTGCCTCCGCGGTCCACCTCGACGTCCAGGCGGGAGGAGAGGGCGTTGACGACGGAGGCGCCGACGCCGTGGAGGCCGCCGGAGGCGGTGTACGAGCCGCCGCCGAACTTCCCGCCCGCATGCAGCTTGGTGTAGACGACCTCGACGCCGGTGAGACCGGTGCGCGGCTCGATGTCGACGGGGATGCCGCGGCCGTTGTCGCGGACCTCGACCGAGCCGTCGCCGTGGAGGATGACCTCGATGCGGTCGCCGTGGCCGCCGAGCGCCTCGTCGACCGCGTTGTCGATGATCTCCCACATGCAGTGCATGAGGCCGCGCTGGTCGGTCGAGCCGATGTACATGCCGGGCCGCTTGCGCACGGCCTCGAGACCCTCGAGCACCTGCAGGTGGTGCGCGGAGTAGTCCTGGACCGACTTGCTGCTGGCGGTCTTCTTGGCGGTGGTGGCTGCCGGAGGCACGAGGTGGCCGGTCCTTCGTCGTCGGGGAGGTGGGCTCCTCGCAGCGTAAACCGCGGTCCCGACAGCGCCGCGCAGGCTCGCTCACGGTGTCGGTTGCGTCACGCCACGCGGAAAGGGTGCTGCCCGGGAAGGGTTTGGCATGTTTGACTGTTGACCCGGACGTCCACGATCTACGCAAGAGAAGAGGCACCACGTGAACGCGACCCTGGCCAGCCCCCTGACCGCAGCCGACCGCTGCGACCGCTGCGGAGCCAAGGCCTACGTGCGCGCCCGCCTGCACGCCGGCGGCGAGCTGCTCTTCTGCGCGCACCACGGCCGCGAGCACCTGCCGGCGCTGAAGGACCTCGCCGAGATCGACGACCACAGCGAGCGCCTGGACGAGAGCACCCCTGCCTCGGCCCCGGCAGACGAGCGCTGATCCACCGCCCCCGGTGCTGACCACGGTCTCGCAGACCGCCCCCGACCCGACCTCCTGGGTCCTGTGGGTGGCTGTCGCGATCTACGTCGTCGGCGTCCTCGGCATCGTCGTCCCGGTCCTGCCGGGCCTGCTGCTGTGCGTGGCGGCGGTCCTGCTCTGGGCCACCGAGACCGGCGGCGCGACGGCCTGGGTGACCTTCGGCATCGTCCTGGCGCTGTACGCCCTGGGTGTCGCGTTGCAGCTCCTGCTCCCCGGCCGCCGGATGAAGCGTGACGGAGTCGGCGGGCTGACGCTCGCCCTGGGCGTCGTCGGCGCGATCATCGGCCTCTTCGTCATCCCGGGCGTCGGCCTGCCGATCGGCTTCGTCGTCGGTGTCTTCGCTGCCGAGTACCTGCGCTACCGAGAGCTCGACCGCGCCTGGCAGGCGACCAAGGCCGCCCTGCGCGGCGTCCTGCACAGCATGGGCATCGAGCTGGCGACGGCCGCACTCGTCGCGGTGGTGTGGGTCGGCGGCATCGTCGCCCACTGAGGCCCTGCCCACCGGCACCACCAACCTGCCGGCTCTACCAACCTGCCGGCTCTACCAGCCCTGGCCCTGCTGGCGCCGGTGCTCCCACCGCTGCTCCATCCGCTGCATGAAAGTGGCCTGCCCGGCCGACTTGCGCCTCCCCTTCGCCCCGTGCCCGCGCAGCGTGCGGTGGTGCTGCACTGAGCCATCCGCCCCGACGACCCCGAGGCCCGCGCGCGGGCGTGACGACCCGGGCGCGAAGGCCAGCGCGACCGAGGCGACGATGAGGACGAAGCCGGCGACGCCGACCCACAGGTTGGTGTTGATGCCGAGCAGGACGAGTCCGAGCCCGGCGAGCGCACCGATGACCCCGACGACGATCCGACGACGATCACTCCCACCCGGGTGCGCGCCGTTCATCTGCGAGGCGAAACGGGGGTCCTCGGCCCGGATGGCCTCTTCCATCTCCTCGAGCATCTGCCGCTCGCGCTCCGACAGCGCCACGGTGACCTCCCTACCAGCCTGACGTCGGGCGGGCCTGGGGCCCGCGATGTCCCACGGAGGAGAAACCACCGTGGTCCCTCTCATGATATGTCCCCGCCACGCCCTGCGATAGGTGGGCGTCCTCGCCGCTCCCGATCCGAGATGAGGCTCGCCGGTCGCACGCTGCCCGCGCCGAACCGTGCGCTCGCCCGGTCGACGGCCCGGTCCGCCTCGCGCCACCCGTGCTCCGGCTCGTCGAGGGCCACCTGGACCGGGGTCGCGGAGGCATCGGAGAGCTGCTCGACCCGCACCCCGACGAGCCGCACCCGGGCACGCTGCAGCCCGAGGGCGTCGTAGAGCTCGCGGGCCAGCGCGGCGATGTCTCGGGAGACGTCGGTGGCATCGCGCAGGGAGCGGGAGCGGGTGATCGTCGTGAAGTCCGCGAAGCGCACCTTGATGCTCACGGTCCGCCCCACCAGCCCGGCGGCACGCAGGCGCGAGGCGGTCTTGTCGGCGAGGGCGAGCAGGGTGCGGTGGACGACCTCGGGGTCGTCGACGTCGTGGTCGTAGGTGCGCTCGTTGCCGATGCTGCGCTCGCGGCGGACCGGCTCGACCGAGCGCGGGTCCCGCCCCCAGGCGAGGTCGTGCAGGTGGTTGCCGGTCGCCTCGCCGAGGGCGCGCACGAGGGTCGAGCGCGGGGTGTGGGCGATGTCGGCGACGGTCTTGAGCCCGAGCCGGGCGAGGGCCTCCTCCGTCTTGTCCCCCACCCCCCACAGGGCGCCGACGGGCAGCTGCTGGACGAAGGTGACGACCTCGGCCGCCGGGATGACGAGCAGCCCGTCGGGCTTGGCCAGCCCTGAGGCGAGCTTGGCGACGAACTTGCTGCTGGCGACGCCGACGGAGCAGGTGATCCCCTGCTCGTCGGCGACGGTGTCGCGGATCCGCTGGGCGATCGTCGCGGGCGGGCCCATGAGACGCACCGCCCCGGCCACGTCGAGGAAGGCCTCGTCGAGGCTCAACGGCTCGACGAAGGGGGTGATGTCGGCGAACGTGGCCATCACCGCCGCGGAGATCCGCGCGTAGAGCTCGTGGTCGGGGGTGAGGATCGTCGCCTGCGGGCAGAGCCGACGGGCACGACCCATGGGCATCGCCGAGGTGACGCCGAAGGCGCGCGCCTCGTAGGTCGCCGACAGCACGACGCCCCGGGTGCCGCCGCCGACGATGACCGGGGTCCCGACGAGCTCGGGGCGGGCGAGGAGCGACGCGGACGCGTAGAAGGCGTCCATGTCGACGTGCAGGACCGTGCACCCCGTGTCGTCCGGGGGACCTTGGCCGACCCGTGGCGGGGGCCGGTACTGACGCCGGCTCATCGGCTCTCAGTCGCGGCGGGCGATGAGGTGCACCGCCGCGCCGAGCGCGGCGAGACCGGTGCGGCCGGCGTCCTGCGCGGCGAGCTCCTCGAGCTCGAGCAGGGCCTGCCGGTCGGCGTCGGTGTCGACGAAGGTGCTCGGGACGAGGTCGCTGAAAAGCCGCACTCCGCGGGCCTCGAGGGTGGTGAAGCCGGCGCGGGTGAGCATCTCGCCGAGGTCGGCGCGGTCGAAGCGGCGCGGCACCGGGTCGTCCTCACCCCAGCGGCCCTCGGGGCTGGTGAGCGCTGCCCGGGCCTGGTCGAAGCGGCCGGCGATGGCGCGGGCGATGACCGCCGCGACGCGCTGGGCGGTGACGAGCGAGAGGTGCCCGCCCGGGGCGAGGACCTCGCCGATGCGGGTGAGCGTGGCCCCGGGGTCCTCGACGTACTCGAGGGTGCCGTGGCAGCACAGCAGGTCGATGCTGCCGGGCTCGATGATGGTGTGGAGGGTGTCGGCGTCGCCCTGCAGCGCGCTGATCCGCGAGCCGGCGTCGGACTCGGCCACCCGGCGGCGCATCGAGGCGAGGGCGTCGGGGCTCGGGTCGACGACGGTGATCGTGTGACCGTGCTCGGCGAGCGCGACGGCCATGCCGCCGGTGCCACCCCCGAGGTCGAGGACGCGCAGTGGGCGGGAGAGCTCGCGCTGCCGGGACGCGCTGAGCTCACGGACCTGCGCCCAGATCGCGGCGGTCCGGACATTGCCCTCGACCCCGCTGCCGCCACGGCGCCATGCTCGCTCGTCGTTCATGGCCCCAACCCTAGTCGGCGCGGGCGACACCCCCTTCGCCCCGCCGGTGCCCCGCCCGGTCCTGCAGCTCAGTGGCCAGAGCTGCCCGGCGAGGAGTGCCACAGCTTGCGCGGGGGCTCCACGCCGGTGCCTGCGGGGCGGATGTCGGCCCACGGCGACTGCCGGAACCCCGAGGCGTGGACGAGCACCCGGTGCCCGGCGGGCTGCTGGTGCGCGGCGTCCCGGGCCCGCGCGAGGTCGTCGGCCTCGTCGAGCGCGGCGTGGACGGCGGCCAGCCCACCGGACTGCCAGGCCTCCCACAGCGTCGACAGCTCCCACGCCCCGGAGGCGAGCACCGAGACCCCGCGCGGGCCGGCCCGGCGGACCGTGCCGCGCACGAGCACCAGCCAGGAGTGGAAGATCGTCGCCGCGTAGGGCCCCTGGACGTCCTCGAAGAAGGTCGCGTCGACCGGGCCGGTCGAGTCGTCGACGGTGAGGAAGACGACCCGCCGACCGGACCTGATCGGCGGGGTCTGGGTCGCGACCTTGACCCCCGCGGCGAGGATCTGCGCGCCGCTGCGCACCGAGAGCAGGTCGGCGCTGCGGGTCACCCCGAGCGCCTCGAGCATCGGCGCGTAGAAGTCCATGACGTGCCGCGATGCGTCGAGCCCGAGGATCTCCAGCTCGGCGCCCACCTGGTCGGGGACGGTCATCTCGGGCAGCCCGACGCCCTCGCCGAGCTCCGGGGAGTCACCGAGGTCGAGGGTCAGCTGGCTCGCGACGGGGGTGACCGTCGTCGTGGCGCGCACCTGCTGCGCCCCCGGCTGCCCCGCCGCCCACGCGGGCGTCCCGGCCCGACGCGACGGGCCACGACCGCCTCCCCGCGAGCGTCCCGTCGCCGTCGCCCGTGACCACCGGTCGAGCTCGGCGACGTGCAGCAGCAGGTCGCGCCGGGTGAGCCGGCCGCGGCTGCCGAGCCCCGGACCGCCCCGGCCCGCGCCGGTCCCGTGCACGGAGTCGAAGGCCCCGACGAGGACCAGCCGCTCGACGACCGGCCGCGAGACCCGCGCCCGCTGCCAGAAGTCCGCGAGCGAGTCGTAGGGCGCGCCGGCGACGACGCGGGCGACCTCCCCTTCGCTCATGCCCTTGACGTCCGCGAGCGAGAGGCGGATCCCCCAGGCCGAGCCGTCGGGCAGGTCCGGGTCGTCCGGCACCCGGCCGGGCACGGGGGCGCGCTCGATGCGGTACTCCCCCGTGCTCGCGTTGACGTCGACGCCGAGGATGCTCACCCCGAGCGAGCGCGCCTCCTCGAGCAGCAGCCGCTTGGGGTACATGCCGGGGTCGTGGGTGAGGACGCCGGCGAGGAAGGCCGCCGGGTGGTGCGCCTTGAGCCAGGCGGACTGGTAGGTCGGCATGGCGAAGGCCGCGGCGTGCGCCTTGCAGAACCCGAAGGAGGCGAAGGCCGCGAGCACCGCCCAGATGCGGTCGACGTCCTCGGGCGGGTAGCCGCGCGCGGCTGCGGCGGGACGCCACCACGCCTCGATGCGGGCCTGCCCGTCGGGGCTGCCCATGGTCCGCCGCACCTCGTCGGCCTGCGCGAGCGTGGCACCGCTCGTCTCGGAGATGATCCGCAGCATCTGCTCGTGGAAGACGACCACGCCCTCGGTCTCGGCGAGCGCGCGCACGAGCCGGTCGTGGAGGAACTGCGGCCGGCTCCACCCGTGCCGGGCCTCGAGGAAGGGGCGGATCATGTCCGACTTCACCGGGCCGGGACGGAAGAGCGAGATGTCGATGATGAGGTCGTCGAAGACCGTGGGCGCGAGCTTGCCGATGAGCTCGCGCTGCCCCGGGCTCTCGATCTGGAAGCACCCGAGCGTGCGGGTCGTGCGGATCATCGCGAAGGTGGCCGGGTCGTCGAGCGGTACGTCCTCGCGGTCGTCGAGGCCGATCCGCTCCCCCGTGACCCGCTCGACCTCGCCGACGGCGTGCGCCATCGCCGACTGCATCCGGATGCCGAGGACGTCGAGCTTGAGCAGCCCGAGCGCCTCGACGTCGTCCTTGTCGAACTGGCTCATCGGGAAGCCCAGCCAGCTCGACTCCACGGGCGTGCGGTCGAGCAGGCCACCGTCGGACAGGACGACGCCGCACGGGTGGAGCGCGATGTGCCGCGGCAGTCCGTCGAGCCGCTCGACGAGGTCGAAGAGCGTCGAGAGCCGGCCCGCGTCGAGGCTGCGGGTGCGCAGCTCGGGCAGCTCGGCCATCGCCGAGCGCACGTCCTTGGCCCGGATGTGGGGGAAGGCCTTGGCGATCTCGTCGACCTCTGAAGGGGGGACCCCCAGGGCCGCGCCGACGTCCCGGATCGCGTGCCGCGCCTTGTACGTGTCCATCATCGACACGCACGTCACCCGGTCGCGCCCGAAGCGCTGCAGGATCAGCTCGTACATCTCGGTGCGCCGCGCGGACTCGACGTCGATGTCGATGTCGGGCAGCTCGGCCCGCAGCGGCGAGCAGAAGCGCTCCATGAGCAGGTCGTGCCGGATCGGGTCGATGGCGCTGATGCCGAGCAGGTGGTTGACGAGGCTGCCGGCGCCGGAGCCGCGGGCGGCGACCCGAACCCCGGCCCCGACGATGAGGTCGACGACCTCGGCGACGGTGAGGAAGTAGGTCGGGTACCCGAGGGCCGCGACGACGTCGAGCTCGTCGGCGAGCCGCTCCTCGACCTGTCGCAGCAGCGACGGCGACGCGTCCGGGTAGCGCGCGCCGATCGCCGCCCGGCAGCGCTGCGCGAGGACCGCCTGCGGGTCCTCGTCCGGCCGCAGCCCGAGCACGTGCGCCTCGGGCAGGTGCACGCGGCCGATGCCGATGTCCTTGCGCCCGTCCTGGGCGCAGGCCAGCGCCGTGGCGACCGTCGCGTCGAGCAGCGCCGCCGCCCGCTCGGCGGGGCTCGCGCAGGACCACCCGCCGGCGCCGCCCCCGAGGACCGTGGCCACCCGGTGGGCGGACGCGGCCATCGTCGCGTCGTCGGCGAGGTGCCCGGCGGTCGTCACCCGGTCGAGGTGCCGGGTGTCGAGGACGACGAGCCGGCGGGTCGCGTCGAGGACGTCGGCGGTGCTCGCGTCCTGCGGGTGCAGGTGGCGCACGGCCGCGGTGAGCACGGCCGGGACGCCGCACGCGTCGGCGAGGCCCAGCAGGTGGGCGGCGTGGCCCGTCGAGGCGGGCGTGCCCGGCGGACCGCCGTGGTCGACGACCTCGATCGCGAGCGCACCGGCGGGCAGGGCCTGCTGCCAGGCCCGCAGGCGCTGCCGGGCGATGTCGGGCCGGCGGGCGAGCAGCGCGGCCCCGACGTCGGAGGTCGGCCCGAGGAGCACGAGCAGCGGGGCGGGCTCCTCGGGTCCGGGCGCGGTGGCGTGCCGCGTGATCATCGCCGGCGTGGCCACGGCCTCACCGCGCTCCCCCGTGAGGTGCACCTCGCTGACGAGCCGGCACAGCCGCGCCCACCCGACCCCGTGCGGCACGCCCGCCCCGGCCCCCCGGGCGAGGACGGTGACGCGAGGGTGCCGCGGGTCGACCTCGGCACCGCCGCGCACCGGGGTGCGGCCGCGGGCGGGGGCCCGGCCCCCTCCGTCGACGGCGAGGTCGACCCCGAGGACCGGCGCGATGCCCGCGGCCGTCGCGGCCCGCACGAAGCGCACCGCCCCGTAGAGGCCGTCGCGGTCGGTGAGGGCGAGGGCGGGCTGCCCGAGCTCGGCCGCCCGGGCCACGAGCGACTCCGGTGGTGTCGTGCCGTGACGCAGGGAGAACCCCGACGCCACGTGCAGGTGGGCGAAGCCCATCAGGCCCCACCCCCGGTGATCGCGACGAGATCGCCGGTGACGCGTACCGGCGGCAGCCCGAGGATCCCCGCGACGAGGTCGACGAACTCCTCCCCCTGGCGCAGCAGGTCGTCGGCCTGCCGGACCGACATCGGCCCGGACGCGCCGTGACCGGGGTGGGCGCCCCCTTCGGGCAGGACGGTCGCGAAGAAGTCCGCCCACTCGGTCAGCTCGGGCGCCACCCGCGGCAGCAGGCGCCACACGTCGACGGGACCGTCGCTGCCGGCGGTCCCGCCGCGCACGGACAGCACGGCCGCGGCGGCGCGGAGCACGGCGAGCCGGGTGCCGGCGCTGCGACCCGGGACGGAGCGGGCCATGTGCGCTGTGGCCAGGCTCTCGCCGGCCGCGGCGAGCAGGGCGACGGCGGCCATCACCCCCACCTCAGTCCTGCGTCCGCAGGAGCAGCCACCCGCCGGCGACGGACGCGCCGTCACCCGCTGCGCTGTCGACGCCCAGGTCGTAGACGCCGGGCGAGCTGCTCCGGCCGCGCTGGGCGCTCACCCGCCACACCTCCCGGGCGAGCGGCACCTGCGCCAGCGGCTGCCCACCGCTCGAGCGCCACCACGCGTGCCGCTCCTGCCAGTGGTCGACGACCTCGGTCACCCGGTACAGCCGCCCCCTCCACAGGAACTGCTCCGGCGAGGTCTCGCCCACCCGTACCTCGATGGTCTCCTCGACGCGCCTGACCATGACCACTCCTTCGTCCTCGAACACCTGTTCGAACAATGATAGACCGAGGTCCCGACAGCGCGTCAACCCCCGCCACGTAGGCTGGGTCCAGCCCTGTCCCCCTCGCCACTGGAGCACACGTGCCGCACCCGCTGGACCGGGATGACCTGCGCTCGCGGGTCCAGGACCGGATCGACGCCGAGCTGGACCGCTGGGAGAGCGAGCTCGCCGAGGTCGGCCCCGACGTCGTCGACCTCACCGCGCCCGTGCGCACCCTGCTGCGCGGCGGCAAGCGCCTGCGCGCCGGCTTCGCCTACTGGGGCTGGCGCGCCGCCGGGCAGGACGACCACGACGGCGCGGTCTCGCTCGCCGCCTCGATGGAGCTCTTCCAGGCCGCGGCGCTCATCCACGACGACGTCATGGACGACAGCGAGACCCGGCGCGGTCGGCCCGCGATGCACCGCGCGCTCGCCCGCTCCCACGCCGACCGCGCCTGGCACGGCGACCCGGACCGCTTCGGCGTGGCCGGCGCGATCCTCGCCGGCAACCTCTGCCTCGGCTGGTGCGACGACCTCTTCGCCGACTCCGGCCTGCCCCCGCAGGCCCTCACCGCCGCCCGTCCGGTCTTCGAGCGGATGCGCGGCCAGCTCATGGGCGGCCAGTTCCTCGACATCGTCACCTCGATGCGCCCCTGGCAGCGGCTCGACGACGACGAGCGCGTCGCCGCCGCCCGGCAGGTCATCCGCTACAAGAGCGCCAAGTACTCCATCGAGCACCCCCTGCTCATCGGCGCCACCGCCGGCGGCGCGTCCGCGACCGACCTCGCGGCGCTCTCGCGCTACGGCCTGGCTCTCGGCGAGGCCTTCCAGCTGCGCGACGACGTCCTCGGCGTCTTCGGCGACCCGGACGTCACCGGCAAGCCGGCCGGCGACGACCTGCGCGAGGGCAAGCGCACCGTGCTCATCGCCCGGGCGCTCGCCGGGGCCGACGACGTCATGACGACCAGGATCGACCAGTGGCTCGGGGCACCCGACCTCACGGGCGACGAGGTCGGGGCCTTTCGCGAGCTGCTCGTCGACACCGGCGCGCTCGACGGCGTGGAGGCCGACATCACCGCCGGCGCCGACGCCGCCCGCGCGGCCCTCGCCGACGCGACCGGCGTCAGCGAGCCGGCCCGCACGGTCCTCGCCGACCTCGTCGACGTCACGACCGCCCGGGCCACCTGAGGCGCTAGAGCGCCTCCTCCATCGCCCGGCGCCGCACCTCGGTCTTGAAGCCGGCGCGGATCGCCTCGATCGGGGTCGTCCCGCCGGGCAGCGTCTCGTCGTGGGCGAACATCCACTCGACGATCTCGTCGTCGCTGAAGCGCCCGTCCGCGAGGACGGTGAAGGTCCCGGCGAGCTCCGGCAGCGGCCCGTCCTCGCCGATGAAGGCGGCCGGGACCGAGAGCACCTTGCGCTCGCCGCGACGCACGGCGACGAGCTGGCGCTCGTCGAGCCAGCGGCGCACCTCGGAGATGCGCACGCCGAGCTGCTCGGCGAGGTCGGGGAGGGTCAGCCAGGTGTCGGTGGAGGTCGTCTCGTTCACGTCGGCCAGTGTGTCACCGCCCGTGACGAAGGGGGACGCGCCCCGGTCTCGTCCGGCGCCCCGGGAAGATCTTCGGTACCGTCGAGACGCCAAACACTTCCGCCACACCCGCCACACAGGTCACACACGCACCTGAACACCCCCCGACCCAGGAGTCATCGTGGTCCTTCCGCTGCTCGTCCCCGTCCCGGCCACCCCTGTGGCCCCGGCGATCGACCTGACCGCCGAGACCAGCACCCACTCCAGCGCCTCGTCCGCCGTCCACGGCCGCCACCACACGGTGCGTGACGGCGAGACCGCCTATGACATCGCCGCCCGCTACGGCGTCTCCGTCCGGGCGCTGCTCTCGCGCAACCACCTGTCCGCCGACGAGTTCATCCACCCGGGCCAGCGGCTCACGGTGCCCGGCCGCGGCTCGGGCGCGTCCTCCCCTTCGTCCTCGCGACCGCAGCGCTCCGGCTCGACCCGCGCCTACACCGTGCGCAGCGGCGACACGCTGAGCGGCATCGCCGCCCGCCACGGCATGGGCGTCGACCGGCTGCGCTCGCTCAACGACCTCGGCGAGGGGTTCATCCACCCCGGCCAGTCGCTGCGCGTCACCGGCACCGCCGCCAAGCCGGCGAAGCGGTCGGCGGGCCGTCCCACGAGCCGCCACACCGTGCGCTCCGGCGAGACCCTCTCCGGCATCGCCGCGCGCTACGACATGAGCCTCGCCCGCCTGGCCAAGCTCAACCGCGTCTCGACCGACGACTTCATCCACCCCGGCACCCGGCTGCTCGTCACCGGTACAGCCGCGCGGCCCGCGAGCCCGCAGAAGACCTCGGCCAACACCTTCGCCGGACGCACCTACCCCGACGAGATCGTCGCCGCGGCCGAGCGCAACCGCTCGACCCTGGCGGAGCGCTCCGTCCCGAGCCGCGAGGAGGTCCGTCGCAAGATCACCCGGATCTCCCGCCAGCACGGCCTCGACCCCTCGATCGCGCTCGCGATCTCCTACCAGGAGTCCGGCTGGGACCAGCGGCAGGTCTCCGTCGCCAACGCCGTCGGCACGATGCAGGTCATCCCGAGCTCCGGCGACTGGGCCTCCCAGATGGCCGGGCGAGAGCTCGACCTGCTCGACACCGACGACAACATCACCGCCGGCGTGCTGCTGCTGAAGACCCTGACCCAGCAGGCCGGCTCGACCTCCGACGCCATCGCCGGCTACTACCAGGGCCTCGCCTCGGTGCAGCGCAACGGCATGTACAGCGACACCAAGCAGTACGTCGCCAACGTCAAGGCACTCCGAAGCCGGATGTGACGGACGTTCGTCGGGGTCGAACCTAGACTTCGAGGATGACCACCGCATCCGCGCACCCCCTCGTCGGCGAGCTCGTCGACGGCAGGTACCGGGTGCTGCGGCACATCGCCGACGGCGGCATGGCGACGGTCCTGCTGGCCACCGACACCCGCCTCGACCGCGAGGTCGCCCTGAAGGTCATGCGGCGCGACCTCGCCGCGGACGAGACCTTCGTCTCCCGCTTCCGCCGCGAGGCGCGCTCGGCCGCCCGGCTCAGCCACCCCAACGTCGTCCCGGTCTTCGACCAGGGCGAGGACGGGGGGCGGGTCTTCCTCGCGATGGAGTACGTCGAGGGACGCACCGCCCGTGCCGTGCTCGACGAGGAGGGCGCGCTCACCCCGCGTGCCGCGCTCGACATCATCGAGGCCGTGCTCACCGGGCTCGCCGCCGCGCACGAGGCGGGCTACATCCACCGCGACGTCAAGCCCGAGAACATCCTGATCCCCGACCGGGGCCCGATCAAGGTCGCGGACTTCGGGCTCGCCCGCGCCGTCACCTCGCAGACGACCACCGCCGACGACGGCGTGCTCTTCGGCACCGTCGCCTACCTCTCCCCCGAGCAGGTCGAGCGGGGCATCGCCGACGCCCGCAGCGACGTCTACGCCGCCGGCCTGATCCTCTTCGAGCTGCTCACCGGGCAGCGCGCCGTCGCCGGCGAGTCGCCGATCCACGTCGCCTTCCAGCACGTGCACGGCTCCGTCCCCGCGCCCTCCGAGCGCGTGGCCGGGCTGCCGGAAGGGCTCGACGACCTCGTCGCGCTCGCGACCCACCGCGACCCCGACGAGCGACCCCGCGACGCGGGCGCCTACCTCGCCGAGGTGCAGCGCGTGCGCGCCGACCTCACCCCTGACGAGCTGGACCACCGCCGCGCACCGACGGAGCGCGCGTCCGCCGGCGCGGCCGCCACGGTGGCGCACCCGCGCCCCTCCCACACACGTGCGATCGCGAGGCCGAGCGCGCAGCCGGCGAGCGAGGACTCGCCCGCTGCGGCAGGTGCGGGGACTCCCCCTTCGTCCTCCCGGGTGCGGCGGCGCCGTCGCGGCGCCCTCGTCGCCCTCCTGCTCGTCGCGCTGGTGGCGGCCGGCGGCGGCTGGTGGTGGACCCAGGAGGGCCCCGGCAGCGTCGTCCTCGTCCCCGACGTCGCGGGGCAGGAGCGCACCGAGGTCGAGGCCACCCTCGGCGCCCACGAGCTGCGGCTGGCGGAGGAGCGCGCCTTCGACGAGTCCGTGCCCGCCGGCGCCGCGATCACCTCCAACCCGCCCACCGGCACCGAGCTGTCGAAGGGAGCGGACGTCACGGTCGTCTTCTCCCGCGGGCCCGAGCGGTACGAGGTCCCCGACCTCGAGGGACGGACCACGGCGCAGGCCACCGCCGACCTGGAGCGCCGCCACCTCGCGACCGGCACGACGACCCAGGCCTGGGACGAGGAGGTCCCTGCCGGCGAGGTCGTCTCGTCCGCACCCGCGGCCGGCACCGAGCTCAAGCGCGACGCCACGGTCGACCTCGTCGTCTCCAAGGGCCCCGAGCCGATCCCCGTGCCGTCCGTCGTCGGGCAGACCACCGCGGCCGCGACGAGCACGCTGGAGGGCAAGGGCTTCGACGTCGCCCGCGCCGACGACGCCTGGTCGACCACCGTGCCCAAGGACAGCGTCATCAGCCAGGCCCCGGCGAGCGGCACCCTCACCCGCGGCGAGACCGTGACGCTCACGGTGTCCAAGGGCCCCGAGATGGTGACGGTCCCGCAGGTCGAGGGCCTGAGCCGCGCCGCCGCCACGCAGAAGCTCCAGGCCGCCGGGTTCAAGGTCTCGGTGCAGACCTTCCTCGGCGGCGTGCTCGACGAGGTCCGCGCGTCCCGCCCGGGCAGCGGCACAGCGCCCAAGGGCTCCACGGTCACGATCCTCGTCGTCTGATGGCCGCCGACGACCCCGCCGCCGACAGGACGGGACCGGTGCGCCGGTGGGTGCTGCCGGCAGCCGTCGTCGCGCTCGTCATCGGCCTGCTCGACGCGCTGTGGATCGGGCTGGTCGCCGGCCCCCTGTACGAGGCCGAGCTCGGGGGGCGTCTCGCCCAGCCGGTGGTGGCGTGGGCCGCCGCCGTCTTCTACGTCGTGTACGTCATCGGCACGACCGCGCTCGTCGTCGCTCCGGCGCTCGACGCGCGCTCCGTGCGCACCGCGCTCGTGCGCGGCGCACTGCTCGGTGTCTGCTCCTACGCGACCTTCGGGTTCACCAACCTCGCCGTCCTCGAGGGCTGGCCGGTGGTGGTCTCCGTCGCCGACACCCTGTGGGGCGGGGTGCTCACGAGCACGGCGTCGGTCGTCGCCGTGCTCGTGTGCCGGGGCGGACGACCGGGCCGGTGAGTGCCGGGGGGCGCGCCCCCCGGCACTCACGGCTCAGACCTCGCCGAGCATCTCCGCGGTGAGGAAGGCCAGCTCGAGGCTCTGCTGGTGGTTCAGGCGCGGGTCGCAGACGCTCTCGTAGCGCTTGTTGAGGTCCTCGTCGAGGATCCGCTCGGCTCCACCCAGGCACTCGGTGACGTCGTTGCCGGTGAGCTCGACGTGCAGGCCGCCGGGGACGGTCCCGAGCGAGCGGTGCACCTCGAAGAAGCCGCGCACCTCGTCGACGACGTCGTCGAAGTTGCGCGTCTTGAACCCGGAGGCCGACTCGAAGGTGTTGCCGTGCATGGGGTCGCAGATCCAGGTGACGATCGCACCCGAGTCGCGGACCTTCTCCACGATCGGCGGCATGGCCGCACGGATCTTGTCCGCACCCATGCGGGTGATGAAGGTCAGGCGGCCCGGCTCGCGGTGCGGGTCGAGCAGGTCGATGATCCGCAGCAGCTCGTCCGGGTCGGCCTTGTCGGAGACCTTCATGCCGATGGGGTTGCGGATGCGGCTGACGAAGTCGAGGTGCGCGTGGTCGATCTGGCGGGTGCGCTCGCCGATCCACAGGAAGTGCCCCGAGGTGTCGTACAGGTCGCCGGTGCGGGAGTCGACACGCGTCATCGGCCGCTCGTAGTCCAGCAGCAGCGCCTCGTGCGCGGACCAGAACTCGGTGGCCCGCATCGCCTCGAAGTCGACGCCGCAGGCCGCCATGAAGCGCATGGCCTTGTCGATCTCGCGGGCCAGGCCCTCGTAGCGACGGTTGGCGGCGTTGGAGACGAAGCCGACGTTCCAGTCGTGCACGCGGCGCAGGTCGGCGAAGCCGCCCTGCGTGAAGGCCCGGGCGAGGTTCAGCGTCGCGGCGCTCGTGTGGTAGCCGCGGAGCAGGCGCTGCGGGTCGGGGTGGCGCGACTCGGGGGTGAACGCGAAGTCGTTGACCATGTCGCCGCGGTAGGCGGGCAAGGTCACGCCGTCACGGGTCTCGGTGTCCTTGCTGCGGGGCTTGGCGAACTGCCCGGCCATCCGGCCCATCTTCACCACGGGCATGCCGGCGCCGTAGGTGAGGACGGCCGCCATCTGCAGGACCGTCTTGATCCGGTCGCGGATGTTGTCGGCGGTGGCGTGGACGAAAGTCTCGGCGCAGTCGCCACCCTGGAGCACGAAGGCCTCGCCGACCGAGGCCGCAGCCATCCGGTCACGCAGGTTGTCGCACTCGCCGGCGAAGACGAGCGGCGGATAGGTCGCCAGCTGCGACACGGCGGCGTCGAGGGCACCGCGGTCCGGCCAGCTCGGCTGCTGGGCGGCCGGCAGGTCGCTGTCGATGGAGGCGGCGGTCATGGGCGAGGGCACTGCGGTGGTCACCCGACAAGGATAGGCCGCGGCTCCCTTCGCCCCCGCACCCGTCCAGCCAGAGGACGGCACAGGCCGGCGCACAGGAGGCACAGGATCACTCCGGGGTGTCGAGGCCCCGGCTGATCGCGAAGCGGGTCAGCTCGACCCGGTTGTGCAGGTGGAGCTTGCCGAGGATGTTCTGCACGTGGTTCTGCACCGTCCGGTGCGACAGGACGAGGTCCGCGGCGATCTCCTTGGCCGTCATGCCCATCGCGACGTACCGCAGGATCTCGGTCTCCCGCTCGGTGAGCTCGGGCACCGGTGAGGACGCCGCCGCGGTGGGCTCCGGGGCGGCGCGCGCCCGCGAGCTCATCTCCCGGAACTCGCCGAGCACGAGCCCGGCGAGCCCGGGGGTGAAGACGGCCTCGCCGGCCCCGGTCGCGGCCACGGCATCGCGGATCTCGGCCGGCGACGCGGACTTCACGAGGTAGCCGCTGGCACCGGCCTTGACCGCTGCGAGCACATCGTGCTCCTCGCCGCTCGCGGAGAGGATGAGGACCGTCGTCGGCAGGTCGTTGATGGCGGTGCAGACCTCGTCGCCGCGCATCTGCGGCAGGTTGAGGTCGAGGACGAGCACGTCCGGGACCGTCGCCCGGGTGCGGCGCACCGTCGAGGGACCGTCGGCCGCCGTGCCGACGACGTCGAAACCGGCCTCCTCGAGGTCGCGCACGAGGGCGTCCCGCCACAGCGGGTGGTCGTCGGCCACGAGGACCTTCAGGGGGACGGCGGGCTCGCTCATGGGGTGGAGCCTGCCACGGGCGAGGTCGGGAGGGTCAGGGTGAGCGTCGTGCCACCCGCGGCGGGGGTGCGCCAGCTGGCGTCGCCGCCGAGGTCGAGCATGCGCCCGCGGATCGAGCTGCTCGCCCCGAGCCGTCCTTCCTGCGCCGCCTGCACGAGCCGGTCGGGGGCCAGCCCGATCCCGTTGTCCCGGACGACGACCTCGATCCCGTGGTCGTCCGCGTCGAGGAGCACCCAGGCCCGGGCGCCGTCCCCGGCGTGCCGGGCGACGTTGTCGAGCGCCGCGCGGACGGCTGCCTCGACCTCGTCCGCCGTGCCGGCCGCGACCCGCACCGCGCCGGCGGGCAGGACGACGTCCACCACCCCGGAGCGAAGGGAGGCGAGCCGGGCCGCGAGGTCGGTCACCGCGGCCGCGCCGGTCCCACGGTTCTGCCCCGCTGCCGGCTCGAAGCGGGTGATGAGGGTGCGCAGGGACCGCTCCTGGTCAGCAGCGAGGTCGGCGAGGACCTCCCCTTCGCCCCCGAGCGCCCGTCCACGCCGGTGGATCAGCGCGAGGGCCTGGAGCACGCCGTCGTGCACCTCCCGACCGATGCGCTCCCGCTCGGCGAGCCGCTCGCTGACGGCGAGCGCCTGCTCGAGACGCTTCTGGCTCTCGCGGGCCAGCTGGACGGCCAGACCGATGAGGAGGCCGAGGATGTACAGCAGGAAGATGTTGTGCCAGGTCAGCTGCCCGGCCTCCTCGGCCTGGACGAGGTTGGCGGCGGCGATGACGGTGGCCGCGATGACGCCACCGCGCATCCCGGCCAGGAGCGCGCCCGCGACGACGCCGGAGGCGCTCCAGACCCCCGGCACCGTCGAGATGCCGGCGCTCACCTGCGCCGGCGTGTAGACCTCGCTGGTGAGGAAGATGCCGGCGCAGGCGATGGTCAGCTCGAGACCGATCGCCCACCACGTCGGCCGGGGCAGCAGCGGCGCCACCACCGACCAGGCGAGGGCGACGCCGAAGAAGGCGATGATCGGCCACCACAGCACGACGTGCTCGCGGTGGGTGCCCACGAGGATGGCGGCGTACGCGAGGGAGACGAATCGGTAGACCGCGAGCCCACGTCCACCTGCGCTGTCGAAGAGCGGCGTCGGGTGGTAGTGCCGGCGCAGGGAGCTCGCGCCCGGGTCGAGCGTCATGGGCTACAGCCCGTCCCGGCTCTCCTCGGCCCAGGGGTCGGGGCCGGGGGTGTCGGCCCGCTCGATGGCCTCCTCGAGCTCCGGCGCGGCCCGCCCGGGGCGGGCAGCGTCCTGCAGGGCGCGGGCCCGGCGCCTCGCGCGGGTCAGCAGCTTCTCCTTCATCGACGTCGCGTACATGTCGACGTACTCCTGGCCGGACAGCTGCATGAGCTCGTACATGATCTCGTCGGTGATCGAGCGCAGGACGAACCGGTCACCCTCCATCCCCTCGTAGCGGGAGAAGTCGAGGGGGGCGCCGATCCTGACGCCGATGCGCCGGATGTTGGGGATGACCTGGCCGGTCGGCTGGGCCTTGTCGGTGTCGATCATCGCGACGGGGATGACCGGCACACCGGCGGTGAGCGCCATGCGGGCGACGCCGGTGCGGCCGCGGTAGAGGCGCCCGTCGGGCGAGCGCGTGCCCTCGGGGTAGAGGCCGAGGAAGTCGCCCTCCTCCAGCACGCTGAGCCCGGCACGCAGGGCGGCCTCGCTGGCCCTGCCGCCGCTGCGGTCGATCGGCAGCTGGCCGACCCCGCGGAAGAAGGCGGCGGTGAGCCACCCCTTGATCCCCGGCCCCTCGAAGTAGTCCGACTTCGCGAGGAAGGTCATCCGGCGGTCGACGACGAGCGGCAGGAAGATCGAGTCCGAGAACGAGAGGTGGTTGCTCGCGAAGATGGCAGCACCCTGCTCGGGCACGTGCTCGAGTCCCTCGACGCGCGGTCGGAAGAGGACCTTGAGCACGGGTCCCAGGACGACCCTCTTCAGCAGCCAGTACAGCACCGTCACACCACCTCCAGATCGAGCGAACTCTACGGTAGCCAGCGGCCTTGCGGCGCGTGCGAGGATGGGTGCGACGGAGCGGGCGGGCACGGACGGGCGGGACACGGTGATGGTGGAGCGACAGCACCCTGACGAGCCGGACGTCGACGCCGTCTTCGAGTCCATCATCGCGCGGTGGGACGAGGTCCCCGACGAGGTGCCCGGGCACGAGCGCCGGCAGAGCACCGCCGATGTGCGCGACGCCCTGCGGCCGCGCACCCCCGAGCCCGCACCCGAGGTCGACCCGGGACCCGGTCCCGAGGCGCAGCACCCCGTGCCGTGGCGCGTCGACCCGACCAGCTCCGTCGCCGACGCCCTCCTGTCGTCCGACGAGGACCCCGGCTCGGCCGGCGACGACGAGGGCTACACGCCGCCCCCGCCGCGGCCGCTGCCGCCGACGACCGACCGACTCTTCTGGGGCGCGATCCTCGGTCTCGTCCTCGGCCCGCTCGGCCTCATCTGGCTCGTCGTCGTGCGCCCGGACGTCGGCGCCTGGGCGATGTGGGTCGTGCTCGGGCTGACCGTGGGCGGCTTCGCCTGCCTCGTCGTGCGCCAGCCGCCGGACCGGGACGACGACCCGACCCGCGGCGCACAGGTCTGAGCCGGCGGCTCACTCCCCCGAGCTGGTCCTCGCGCCCCCGGGCAGCTGCGTGGTCTCGATGTCGACCCAGACGGGTCGGTGGTCGGTCCCGGCCTTGAGGTCCTCCCACACCCACGGCACCTCCGTGTGCGGCAGCACGGTGACGTCCGGCGTGGCGAAGACGACGTCGAGGACCCGGTCGGGCGAGGCCGACGGATAGGTCGGCACGAGCTGGCTCACCGGCCGCATCGGCCCGCCGAAGAGCTGCCAGGCGGCACCGTCCGACTGCTCGTTGAGGTCGCCGGCGAGCAGCGCCGGCCCGGGGACCGCCGCGAGCGTCTCCATGATCTGCCGGGCGTGCCGCAGGCGCTCCTGCGCGTCGAGACCCAGGTGGACGCTCGCGACCGAGACGGAGGTGTGGCCGAAGGGGGCGACCCGGGTGACCGCGAAGCCGCGCCGGTCGCGCCAGGAGCTCGCGGGGAGGGGGTGGTGGGTCACCGAGAGCACGTTGGTGCGCAGGTTGGTCAGGACGCTCGTCTGCCCCGCGCGCTGGCTGCGCCCGGACCAGACGAGGCCGCAGCGCCGGGCGAAGTCGCTGATCCGGTGGTTGACCGGCCCGATCCACGGGACCTCCTGGAGGCACAGCACGTCCGGGTCGATGGCCCGCACCGTCCGGGCCAGGGCCGCGACGTCGTCCTGGAGGGCCCGCAGGTTGTACGAGGCGACGCGCAGGCTCACACCTGCTCCTCGGCCCCCAGCGCGGCGGCCCCGATGAGCCCGGCGTCGGGTCCGAAGCGCGCGGCGACGATCGTCGCCGCGGGGCGGTACCCGCGACCGGTGAGCTGGCGCGCGAAGGTGTCGCGGGCCGGCGCGAGCAGCAGGTCCCCGGCCGCGCTCACGCCGCCGCCGATGACGAAGACCTCCGGGTCGAGCGCTGCGGCGAGGTTGGCGATGCCGACGCCGAGCCAGTGGCCGATCTCGGTGAGCAGCTCGGTCGCGGTCGCATCGCCCTGCTTGGCCGCCTCGGTGATCATGGGGCCCGTGAGCGAGGCCGGGTCACCGCCGGCGTGCGCGAGCAGGTCCGTGGCCATCGGCGAGTTGGCCATCGCGAGGCCGCGGGCCTCGCGCACGAGCGCGTTGCCCGAGGAGTACTGCTCCCAGCACCCGCGGTTGCCGCACTCGCAGCGTTGGCCGCCGGGCACGACCTGCATGTGGCCGAACTCGCCGGCGATGCCGTAGCGGCCGCGCACGAGGTGCCCGCCGACGATGATGGCGCCGCCGATGCCCGTGCCCAGGGTGATCATCACCGCGTGCGTGGCGCCCCGGGCGGCGCCGAAGCGGTGCTCGGCCCACAGGGCCGCGTTGGCGTCGTTGTCGATGGAGATCGGCAGGTCGATGCGCTGGCCGAGGGCCTCGCGCAGGGGCTCGTTGCGCCAGGACAGGTGCGGCGCGAAGACCACCGTCGACCGGTCGGCGGCGACGAAGCCGGCGGCACCGACGCCGACGGTCGTGGGGCGCTCGACCCCCTGCTCGTCGGCGAGGCCGAGCAGCTCCTCGATGACCTCGACGATCGTGTCCTCGACGACGGCCGGGGCGTTGGAGCGGTCCGGGGTGTCCCTGCGGGTGCGCACGAGGATGCGCCCGTCCGCGTCGAGGACGCCGCCGGAGACCTTGGTCCCGCCGATGTCGATGCCGATGCTCGTGCTCATGCGTTCGCCTCCCGGGCGAGCGTGGCGGCTCCGACGAGACCGGCGTCGTTGCCGAGGGTGGCGGGCACGACCCGGGGCGAAGGGCGGTGACCCCGCCCGACGAGCCGGCTGGCCACGGCCTCCGCGGTCGGCCGCAGGAGGAGGTCGCCCGCGTCGGCGACCCCGCCGCCGACGACGACCAGAGAGGGGTCGAGCACCGCGCAGACGGAGGCGAGCCCGTGGCCCAGGTGCGTCCCCAGCTCGGCGAGGAGCTCGACGCAGGCCGGGTCGCCCTGCTGGGCGAGCTCGGTGACGTCCTGGCCGGTGAGTGCCTCGACGTCGCCGCGGCACCGCTCGCGCAGGGCGGCGGCCTGCGGGACCCCCGAGGCGAGGACCTCACGAGCCCGCCGCTCCAGCGCGGTGCCGGAGGCGAAGGCCTCGAGGCAGCCGTCGTTGCCGCACCCGCACCGCGGACCGCGCGGGTCGAGGGTCACGTGCCCGATCTCGCCGCTGATGCCGAAGGCCCCGCGCAGCAGCCGGTCGCCGATGATGCAGCCACCCCCCACGCCGGTGCCGACGGTGGCGAGCACCATGTCGTCGCAGTCGCGGCCGGCGCCGTAGCGGTACTCGCCCCACGCCGCCGCGCTCGCGTCGTTCTCGACGAGGACCGCGCGGCCGACCCGGCGGCCGACCTCCTGACCGAGGTCGAGGTCGCGCCAGGGCAGGTTGGGGGCGTACCAGACCTTCCCGGTGCGTCCGTCGACCAGGCCCGCGCACGCGACGCCGGTGCCGGCGACCTCTCCGTCCGCCGCGGCGGAGAGGGTCTCGACGAGCTCGGCCGTCACGTCGACGATCGCGGCGGTGTCGTCGGGGGTGGCGACCCGTACGCGGTGCGTGACGAGCCCGTCGGGGCCGACGAGCGCCCCGGCGATCTTGGTCCCGCCGATGTCGATGCCGATGGCGGTGGTGGAGGTCATCTGTCCCCTCGTGGGTCGGTGGCGCGGGCGCGGCCGGCGGTGAGCTCGTCGTCGTGGACCTGAATCCTCACACCCCGGGCGCGCAGGGGCACGTGCTCCGGCGGCGCGCCGAGCTCGACGCCGAGGGCGTCGGCCACGGGCCCTGCGCCCAGGGTGGCGCGTGTGATGGCCTCGGCGAGGAGCGTGGCGCCGGTGACTGCCCGGCGGCTCGTCGCGTTGTCGAGCCGGCGCAGGTCCTCGCCGAGCCCGTCGAGGTCGACCTCGGCGAGCACGCGCAGGAGCTGGACGACGACGGCCTGGGCCTCGCCGAAGGGGTCCGGGTCGTCAACCACGCGGCCACACCGCCTCGTCGGGGGTCATCGTCAGCGTGAGGACACCGCCGGCGACCCCGGCGCGGTCGATGTCGCAGCGGCGCAGCACCGAGGGCAGCCGCACGCGGCGGGTGCGTCCGGCGCACCCGAGGACGATCTCGTCCTCGTGCCGCACGAGGTCGAGGTCGCTCGCGCGCACGCCCGGGACGTCGAGGTGCAGGTACCAGCAGCCGGCCCCACGCTCGACTCGTGCGCCGTGCTCGGCCGGTGGGGAGGGCAGGTGCTCGACGCCGGCTCCTCCGCTGGGGTGCACGGCGGTGAGGGTGCGCCCCATGAGGGCCAGGAGCACCTCGGCGTCGGCGCGGCGGGCGGCACCGACCGGGCCCTCGGGTGGTGCGAGGTGGATCGTCGTGTCGGTCGGGTCGGCCAGGGCGGCGTCGAGCAGCTCGAGGAGCCGGGCGGCCTCCCGTAGAGCCACGAGCACCGGTCGGTCGGGGTGCGGCAGGGCGCCGATGCCCTCGGGGGCGACGAGCACCTCCCACCGGGCGACGACGGGGACGAAGGCCGCGCACGCGCGTGCGACGCGCTGGGGCACGTCGAGGACCCGGGCCACCTCGATGTCGAGGTCGACGACGAGCTCGTGCCCGGCGAGGCCGGCCTGCTCGATGCCGCGGGCGAGGCGCAGCAGCGCCGAGAGCTCGGACGGCAGGACGGCCGCGACGAGGTCCCCGACGACCGGGGCGGGCAGGTCGAGCGCGGACAGCAGGCGGTCGAGGTGGCTCTCGATCGCCGTCGTCACGGGGTCGTCCGGGCGGTCGACCGGACCGGGCCGGACGACGTGGTGGTGGGGGCGAAGGGCGGCGAGCACCCCGTCTCTGACCGCGGGACCGTGGTCGCCCCCGCCGACGACGAGGTGGGCGCGCACGTCCCCCTCAGCCCTCGGCGCGCTTCTTGAGGTCCCGCAGGGCCGTGTCGACGATGACCTTCTCGGCCTTGCGCTTGAGCATGCCGAGCATCGGGATCTTGACGTCGACGGTCAGGGCGTAGCTGACCTCTGTGCCGCCGCCCTCGGTCGCGGCGAGCGTGTATGACCCGTCCATCGCCTTGAGCACCGTGGCCTCGACGAGCGTCCACGAGGCGACGCCGACACCGTCCTCGTCGACCTCCCAGGCGTAGTCCAGCGTGTAGGTGTCCTTGATCGCGCCGGCGTCCAGGGTGAAGACCGCCTGGTCCGGCCAGCCGTCGCCGTCCTCGGTGAGGATCTCGACGTTCTTGATCTCCTTGGCCCACTCCGGGTACGCCTCGAGGTCGGCGATGATGTCGAGCACCTCGCCGGGCGCGGAGTCGATGACGATGCTGGAGCGGGTGCTGTCGGCCATGGTGGGGAGACTAGCGCGTACGCCCTTCGAGACGGTCCTTGATGTCGTGGACGCCGGCCTTCCACCGGCGGCGGTGCGCCCTGGTCCAGCGCCACGGGCCGCCCCGCTGCTCGCCGTGGACGTAGTGGTGGATGATCGTGCCGCCGTGGCCCTCCTCGAGCCAGATCTCCAGACGGCCCTCGACCTCTCCCCCGGTCCGCCAGCGCACCCCCTTCGTCCCGCGGTCCTGCACGACCTCCCGCTGCAGCCCGGGCCACAACCCGTCGAGGAGGCCGGGGACGTCGAGCGCGGCGCGCACGACGTCGGGCGCGGCGCGCACGAAGGTCTCGTCGACGACGTCGACGGTGCGGCGGCGGACGGGCATGGGACCAGTATGGCCACGGTCACGACCGTTCTCCCCGGGGGCGGCCGGGCGCATGGGTAGGCTCGCCGCAGGCCCGCACGTGCCCGGTCCGTGCACCGATGCCGAACGAAGGAGATCCCGTGATCGACAGCTCCATGCCCCGACTCATCGAGGGCGACCCCACCGACTCCCTGGCGGACCTGCCGGGTCGCAACGCGGCGACGGACCCGCAGCGGGTCGCCTTCACCATCAAGGAGTCCGGTGCGTGGCGCGACGTCACGACCTCCCAGTTCAACCACGAGGCCCGCGCGCTCGCCAAGGGACTCATCGCCAAGGGCCTTGACGAGGGTGACCGGCTCGCGATCATGGCCCGCACGCGCTACGAGTGGACCCTCCTCGACTTCGCGACCTGGATGGCCGGCGGCGTGCCCGTGCCGATCTACGAGACCAGCTCCCCCGAGCAGGTCGAGTGGATCACCCAGGACGCCGGGGTGCGCTTCCTCGTCGTCGAGACCGCCCACCACGCCTCGGTCGCCGAGGAGGCCCGCGCCGCGGTGCCCGGCATCGAGCAGGTCTGGGTCATCGACCACAGCGACCTCGAGTCGATCACCGTCGAGGGCGCCCGGGTGGACGACGCGCAGCTCGACGAGCGCATCGCCGGTCGCGGCCGCTCCTCCATCGCCACGATCATCTACACCTCCGGCACGACCGGTCGGCCCAAGGGCTGCGAGCTGACGCACGACAACTTCCTCGGCCTGGCGGAGAACACGGTCGCCAAGCTCGATGCCGTGCTGGGCAAGGACGACGCGTCGACGTTGCTCTTCCTGCCGCTCGCGCACGTCTTCGCCCGGTTCATCGAGGTCCTCGCCGTCGTCGCCAACCGCCGGATGGGCCACAGCGCCGACATCGCCAACATCCTCGAGGACTTCCAGTCCTTCCGACCGACCTTCATCCTCGCCGTGCCGCGGGTCTTCGAGAAGATCTTCAACAAGGCCAACGAGACCGCCACGGCCGACGGCAAGGGCAAGATCTTCGCCCGGGCCGCCGACGTGGCCATCGCCTGGTCCGAGGGCCAGGACACCGGGAGCATCCCGCTCAAGGTCAAGGTCCAGCACGCCGTCTTCGACAAGCTCGTCTACAGCAAGCTGCGCGCCAAGATGGGCGACAAGGTCGAGTACGCCGTGTCCGGCGGCGCGCCGCTCGGCACGCGCCTGGGCCACTTCTTCCGCGGCATCGGCGTGACGATCCTCGAGGGCTACGGCCTCACCGAGACCACCGCCCCCGCGACGGTCAACGTCCCGGACAAGGTCAAGATCGGCACCGTCGGCCCGCCGCTGCCGGGCGTGAGCGTGCGCATCGCCGATGACGGCGAGGTGCTCATCCAGGGTCTGAACATCCTCGCCGGCTACCACGGCAACGAGGGGGCCACCCTCGAGGCCATCAAGGACGGCTGGTTCCACACCGGCGACCTCGGTGAGCTCGACGAGGACGGCTACCTCAAGATCACCGGCCGCAAGAAGGAGATCCTCGTCACGGCGGGCGGCAAGAACGTCGCCCCAGCGGTGCTCGAGGACCGGCTGCGCGCGCACCCGATCATCAGCCAGTGCCTCGTCGTCGGCGACGGCAAGCCCTTCATCGCCGCGCTCGTCACGCTCGACGAGGAGATGCTGCCGGGATGGGCCGCCAACCACGGCCTGGGCACGCTCACGCTCGAGCAGGCCCGCACCGACGAGACCGTGCTCGCCGAGATCCAGGGCGCCGTCGACGAGGCCAACAAGGCCGTGTCCAAGGCCGAGTCGATCCGAAAGTTCTCCGTCCTCGCCGAGGACTTCACCGAGGAGAACGGCACCCTCACCCCGTCGCTGAAGCTCAAGCGCAACATCATCATGCGCGACTTCGAGGACGAGGTGGAGAGCCTCTACGGCAGCTGACCGGCCTCACGGCCGCGGGGGCCCGGGCTCAGCCCGCGGCGCTGCGCAGGTCGTCGTACCGGGACCGGGGTTCGCGCACGGCGCGGGCCCCGGTCGCCGTCTGCGGCGCGACGAGCCCCGACGCGACGAGCCGGGAGAGCACCTCCCGCTCACGGCGGTCCAGAGGCATCTCCTCCCCCTCGCCGGCCACCGGCACCTCGGGCGAGTAGAGCACCGTGACCATGCAGTCGGCGCAGCCGACGTGCTGGACGGGGCAGGTACCGCAGTCGATCGTCAGGGGTGCTCCGGGTCGACGGGCCATGTCCGTCACCTCCTCGTCGTCACCGGGTCCATCCCGGCACCGACCACGCTAGGAGCGACCCCCGACAACGCTCCTCAGCACCATGTCAGGTGACGACCGTGACCGTGGGTCCAGCCCATGCCGCGACCGTCGAGACCGAGGCAGAAGTCGGCCGACGTCGCCGGCCCGCACCCCGCGCCCGCGGCCACCTCCGGGAGCACACCCGGCCCCTCGTTGCTCACCCAGTGCGCCCGGCCGCCCTCCGCCCGCACCCGCTCGAGCGTGGCCGTGGCGACCTCGGACCACCGGCGACGGCCGGCGGCGTCGAGGTAGGCGATGACCGCGGAGTGGAAGAGCACCAGGGTCGCGTCCGGCGCCGCTGCCCGGGCGCGGGCGACCGCCTCGTCCACCCCGACGAGCAGGTCGCCGCGGACCACGTCGACGGGCGCTCCCGCGGCCACCCGGCAGGCCGCCGCCAGACGAGCGCGCCGGTCCTCGTGCTCGGGCCACACGAGCGTCCCGAGCCAGGCCGCGGTCTCCTCGTCGGACGGGTCGAGCGGGTTGAGGTCGACGCCACCGCGGTGCACGACCTGCGGGAGCGAAGGGGGCAGCGGCACCGGTCCGCGCACGGTGCACCGGAGGACGACCGGCGAGACGCCCTCGGCCGGGTCGAGCCGGGCCATCTCGGTACCCGCCTCGTCGACGTACCGGTAGGACCAACGGTCGGGGTGGAGGCACAGCCCGGCGCTCGAGCCCACCTCGACGAGGGCGAGCGGGCCGGGCAGCCCGGCGAGCACGGGCAGCAGCGTCGCGCTGCGCCCCACCTCGTTGGTCTGCGTCGAGTGCTCCAGGACGGTGGCCCGCACCTGCTCCCAGCGGGTCAGCAGGACCTCACGCAGCACCGGGTAGTCCGAGGGCGTCACCGCGCCGTGCCACCGGGCGGCCGCGAAGACGAGGTTGGGCTGGCGCTTGGGCACCGGCAGCCCGGACAGCAGGTCGAGGACCGTCGGGTCCTCGGCCACGCCCGCCGCCCACCTCTCGAAGGTGGGTGACTCCCCCTTCGCCTCCTGCCGCGCGAAGTACGTGTAGTACCCGGCCACGTCCTCCAGGTCGTCCATCGTGCGCATGCGACGAGCCTGCCACGGCGCGCATCCCCCGGGTTGTCGGTGGCCCCACCTACGGTCGTCGGCATGGAGGTCGTCCAGGACAGGCTCGGTGATCTCGGCACACCACTGGCCGAGGTCACCTTCGTCGTCGTCGACCTCGAGACGACGGGCGGGTCACCGCGCGACTGCGGGATCACCGAGATCGGCGCGGTCAAGGTCCGCGGTGGCGTGGAGCTGGGCGAGCTGCAGACCTTCGTCAACCCGGGTGAGCCGATCCCCGCCTTCATCCAGTCGCTCACCGGCATCACCGACGCCATGGTCCGCGACGCACCGCGCACCGGGGAGGCGGTGGCCAGCTTCCTCGAGTTCGCGAAGGGAGCGGTGCTCGTCGCGCACAACGCGGGCTTCGACATCGGCTTCCTCAAGGCCGCGTGCGCCGCCCACGACCTGCGGTGGCCGGCCCCGCAGGTGCTCGACACGGTACGGCTGGCGCGACAGGTGGTCTCCCGGGACGAGGTCCCCAACCACAAGCTGGCGACGCTGGCACGTGTCTTCGGGGCGACGACGACGCCGGACCACCGGGCGCTGCACGACGCCCGCGCGACGGTCGACGTCCTCCACGGCCTCATCGGACGGCTCGGCTCCGTCGGCGTCGACACGCTCGAGGAGCTCGGCTCCTACACCTCGAGGGTGAGCGACGAGGTGCGGCGCAAGCGGGTGCTCGCCGACGGCCTGCCCTCGGCCCCGGGGGTCTACGTCTTCAAGGACGACCGGGGCGAGGCCCTCTACGTGGGGACCTCCGTCGACATCCGCTCGCGCGTGCGCTCGTACTTCACCGCCTCCGAGCAGCGCCGACGCATGGGTGAGATGGTGCGTCTGGCGACCGAGGTGACGCCGATCGTCTGCGCGACCACCCTCGAGGCCCAGGTGCGCGAGCTGCGGCTCATCGCCGCCCACAAACCCCGCTACAACCGCCGCTCGCGCCACCCGGAGAAGGTGTGGTGGCTGAAGCTGACCGACGAGGCCTTCCCCCGGTTGTCGATCGTGCGCAGCGTCGGGCCGGACGACCTGGCCTACGCCGGACCCTTCGGCTCGCGGAGCGGCGCCGAGGACGCGATGGCCGCCCTGCACGACGCGGTGCCGCTGCGCCAGTGCCTGACGCGCATCTCCCCGCGCCGCCCGACGTCGGCGTGCGCCCTGGCTGACATGGGTCGGTGCGCGGCCCCGTGCACGGGCGCGGTGGGCGTCGACGAGTACGCCGTCACCGTCGGCGAGGCCGTCGACGTGCTCGTCGGCGACTCCCGCGCGGCCGTGGCGGCGGTGCGGCAGCGGATGACCACGCTCTCCGGGGACGAGCGCTACGAGGAGGCGGCCGCGCTGCGCGACCGGCTCGCGGCCCTCGTCCGCGCCGCGTCGCGCACCCAGCGCGCCGCGCCGGTGCGGCAGGCGGCGGAGATCGTCGCGGCCCGCCGTACCCCGCGCGGCGGCTGGGACCTCGTGTGCGTGCGCCACGGCCGGCTCGCCGGCAGCTCGCACTCCCCCGTCGGCGCCGACCCGATGCCCTACGTCGCGGCGCTGCGGGCCAGCGCCGAGGTCGTCGCCGCACCGACCGCACCCGGGACCGGGGCGCTCGCCGAGGAGACCGAGCTGGTCCTGCGCTGGCTCGAGGCCGAGGGCACCCGCCTGGTCGACATCGAGGGCGAGTGGACCTGCCCCGTGGGAGGCGCAGCGGCCGCCCACGGCGAGCTGGCGCCTGCTCTAGGGTGGGCCTCGTGATCACTGCCATCGTCCTCATCCACGCCGACACCGCCAGGATCCCCGAGGTCGCCGAGACCGTCGCCGAGCTCGAGGGCGTCAGCGAGGTCTACTCGGTGGCCGGGGACGCCGACCTCATCGCGATGGTGCGCGTCCACCAGCACGAGCAGCTCAACGAGGTCATCGCCGGCCGGCTCAACAAGGTCGAGGGGATCGTCGACACCTCGACGCACATCGCCTTCCGCGCCTACAGCCGGCACGACCTCGACGCGGCCTTCAGCATCGGCCTGGAGTGACCCCGACCGACCGCTGCCCCGCGTCGCCCTAGGACGACGCGGGGCGGGCGGTCGCCTCGACCCAGCGATCGAGCTGGGTGGCGGCCGCACCGGAGTCGAGGACCTCCTCGACGACGTCCATGCCGGCGCGGATCGCCGCGACGGGGTCCTGCGGGACCCGCCCGCCGGCCCGAGAGAGGGCGACCGCGGCCCCGGAGTTGAGGACCACGGCGTCACGGACCGGGCCGCGTGCCCCGGCGAAGAGATCACGCGCGACCTGCGCGTTGTCCTCCGCCAGACCGCCCTTGAGCGACTCGAGCGGGCTGCGGGGCAGCCCGACCTGCTCCGGGGTGAGGTGCAGCTCGCGGATCTCCTGCCCGGCGACCCACCACACGTGCGAGCCGTCGGCGACGGTCAGCTCGTCCAGCCCGTCGTCCCCGCGGAAGACGAGGGCATCGGTCCCCCGCTGCGCGAAGACGCCGGCCATGAGCGGCGCCACGGACGAGTCCGCGACGCCGACGACGGAGTACGTCGGGCGCGAGGGGTTGGTCATCGGGCCCAGGACGTTGAGCGCCGTCCCCACCCCGAGGTCGCGGCGCGGGGCCGCGGTGTGCCGGAAGGAGGGGTGGAAGGTCTGCGCGAAGCAGAAGGTGATCCCGGCCGTGCCCGCGATCGCGGCCACCTCGTCCGCGGGCAGCGTCAGGTTGACGCCGAGGGCCTCGAGGACGTCCGCCGAGCCGGACTTGGAGGACGAGGCGCGGTTGCCGTGCTTGACGACGCGGACGCCGGTCGCGGCGATGCAGATCGAGGACATCGTCGAGATGTTGACCGTGCCGACCATGTCGCCGCCGGTGCCGACGATGTCGAGCGTGGGGCCCGAGACCTGGATCGGCAGCGCGTGCTCGAGCATGACGTCGGCCAGCGCGCGCAGCTCGGTGACGGTCTCCCCCTTCGCCCGCAGCGCGACGAGGAAGCCGGCGATCTGCGCGGGGGCCGCGTCGCCGGACATCATCTCCCTCATGGCCCACGAGGTCTGGTCGGAGCTCAGGTCACCACCGGAGAGGAGCTGCGTGAGCAGGACGGGCCAGGTGTGGGTGCCCGCACCCGTCATCGGGCCGCCACGCCCCGGGCCAGGCCGGCGACCGCGTCGGCGAGGACGATCGGGTCCACGGGGTGGGGCACGTGGGCGTCGGCCATCGACCAGGTCGCGAGCCAGCCGTCCTGGGGGCGACCGGTGAGCACGAGGACCGGAGGGCAGCCGAGGACCTCGGACTTCAGCTGACGGCACAGGCCGAGTCCGCCGAGCTTGGCTGCCTCGCCGTCGAGGATCAGCAGGTCGATGCCCCCGGCCTCCACGGCCTCGATCACCGCGTCGGCCGTGGCGCACTCGCGCCACCCCGCGATCTCGACGTCCTTGGCCGGGCGGCGCCCGAGCGCGGCGCGCACGGCGTCGCGGGTGGTGATGTTGTCGCTGTGCAGGAGGACCTGCACCGAGACGACGCCCGTGGCGGCGGCGGTGCCGTCCTGTGCGCGGGCGAAGGGAGTCTCCTGGGAGGTACCGGTCATGCCCCAGATCGTAGCGGTGAGGTGCCTCACGAGACTCGCGGAGGGGGGTGGCGCACACCCCGGGAGGGAGGGGGACATAATGGCTCCGTGGCCACTGCAACTTCTCTGCCTTCAAACGTGTCCGGGCACGTGCCCGCCGACCCCACGATGGGTCCGGTCAGCCGCCCCAACATGGTGTCCGTCGGCACCATCGTCTGGCTGTCCAGCGAGCTGATGTTCTTCGCCGGGCTCTTCGCCATCTTCTTCACGGTCCGGGGGATGCGTCCGGACCTGTGGCAGCAGAACGGCGAGCTGCTCAACGTCCCCTTCGCGGCCGCCAACACCCTGATCCTCGTGGTCTCGTCGGTGTGGTGCCAGCTCGGCGTGCTGCGGGCGGAGCACGGGCAGAAGTCGCGGACCGGCTCGATCCTCAACGTCGCCGGCTGGGGCATGCGTGAGTGGTACGTCCTCACCTACATCTTCGGCGCCGTCTTCGTCTCCGGTCAGATTCTCGAGTACGCCACCCTCGTCAGCGAGGGCGTGTCGATCGACACCGACGCCTGGGCCTCGATCTTCTACCTGACGACCGGCCTCCACGGCATCCACGTGACGGGCGGTCTGATCGCCTTCCTGCTGATCATCGGCCGCACGTACACCACCCGCAACTACAGCCACGCCCAGCAGACCGGTGCAGTCGTCACCTCGTACTACTGGCACTTCGTCGACGTCGTGTGGATCGCGCTCTTCGCCGCGATCTACCTCCTCGGGTGATCCCGATGCGTCAGCCCCGCCCCAACCGCACCACGAGGACAGGACTCTCCATGCCCACCCTCTCTCGTCGCCACCCCGCGGCGATCGCCCTGCTGATCATGCTGGGGCTCTTCGTGACCGGCACCGCCTACGCCGCCGTCGCCCCGCAGGACGCCGAGGCCACCGTCTCCAGCGCCACCGCTGACGACGTCGCCAACGGCAAGAAGCTCTTCGTCGCCAACTGCGCGACCTGTCACGGCGCGAACGGCCTGGGCGTCGACCAGGTCGGCCCGAGCCTCGCCGGCGTCGGCGCCGCCTCCGTCGACTTCCAGATGGGCACCGGGCGCATGCCGATGACCGAGCCCGGTGTCCAGGCCCAGCCCGACCTGCAGGTGAAGTTCACCGAGGAGGAGATCTCCGACGTGGCCGCCTACGTCGCCACCCTCGGCCCCGGCCCGGCTATCCCCGACAGCGAGTACACCGACGGCTCCCAGGGCGACCCCGGCAAGGGTGGCCAGATCTTCCGCGTCAACTGCGCCATGTGCCACAACAGCGCCGGCGCCGGTGGCGCCCTCACCCGCGGCAAGGACGCTCCCGCAGTGACCGGCGTCTCCGGCAAGCACATCTACGAGGCCATGGTCACCGGCCCGCAGAGCATGCCCGTCTTCAACGACACCAACCTCACCCCCGACAACAAGCGCGACGTCATCGCGTACATCGAGGCCCAACAGGAGGCCGGCAACCCCGGTGGCAACCCGCTCGGCAGCCTCGGCCCGGTGCCCGAAGGCCTCTTCGCCTGGACGATCGGCCTCGGCCTCCTCGTGGGCTTCGCCGTCTGGCTCGGCCAGAAGTCCGCCTGACCCTGACAACTCGCCACACAGACAGGACCGACAACAGATGAGTGAGCACACCCCGACAGGGGCACAGCCGGAGGAGCCCACGGGTTCCGACCCGGTGCGCCTCGACCAGGGCCACGTGCAGGGCTCCGGTGGTATCCCGGAGCGGTTCACGAACCCGGGGCTGCCGCCCCACGTGCTGCGCAACGCCGACCGTGACGACAAGGCGGCGAAGCGA
This sequence comes from Janibacter terrae, assembly GCF_039636765.1. NCBI lineage: Bacteria > Bacillati > Actinomycetota > Actinomycetes > Micrococcales > Intrasporangiaceae > Janibacter > Janibacter terrae. The sequence goes on along the minus strand of NZ_CP144167.1, from coordinate 1,973,924 downwards.
GCCGAGCGACAGGTCTCGGTCCTGTTCCTCCTGTCGATCCTCGGCACGGTCCTCTTCGTCGTCGCCTACTTCCTCTTCGACGTCGAGGACACCGTCTGGGTCCCGATCACCGGCGAGATGAGCGCGACCAACCTGTTCCTGGGCCTCGGTCTGGCCTTCTCCCTGCTCGGCATCGGCCTCGGCGCCGTGCACTGGGCCAAGACGCTCATGCCGGACGCCGAGTCCGTCGAGATGCGCCACCCCCTTCGCTCGCAGGCCGAGGACCGTCAGGGCTTCGTCGACACGATGCTCGATGGTGGTGAGTCCTCGCAGCTGACGCGCCGTCCGCTGCTCAAGGCCACCTTCGGTGCCGCCATGGGCCTCTTCGCCGTGCCGCTGCTCGTGCAGCTCGTCGGCTCCCTCGGCCCGTTGCCCAAGAACGACCTGTCGGTCACGTTCTGGAACGGCGAGAAGGGCGAGGACGGGCACTGGACGGCCAAGAAGCGCCGCCTGCACCGCGACCCGGAGGACACCCCGATCAAGCCCGGCGACGTCACCATCGGCTCGGTCTTCCACATCCAGCCCGAGGGTCTGCTCGAGCTCGAGGACGACAAGCTCGACGAGATGAGCAAGTCCTCCGTCCTGCTCATGCGCCTGGACCCCCAGGACTTCCAGAACACCGACCAGGGCCGCAAGGCCCGTGACTGGGGCTACCAGGGGATCGTCGCCTACTCCAAGGTCTGCACCCACGTCGGCTGCCCGGTCGGCCTCTACGAGCAGACCACGCACCACCTGCTCTGCCCCTGCCACCAGTCCACCTTCGACGTCACCAACGACTGCGAGGTCATCTTCGGCCCCGCCGGCCGCCCGCTGCCGCAGCTGAAGATCACCGTTGACAGCGAGGGCTACCTCATCGCCGACCAGCCCTTCCAGGAACCGGTTGGCCCGAGCTTCTGGGAGCGTGAGTCCTGATGAGCACCACTCGCCCCGCCGACGCCCTGCGCGCAGATGACGCGCCGGTCACGGCCCCCCTCTCCCCCGGCATGAAGAAGGTCGGCGGCGTCGCCGGATGGATCGACGACCGCACCGGCTCCGCCAAGGGCGTCGGCTACCTCATGCGCAAGGTCTTCCCGGACCACTGGTCCTTCATGCTCGGCGAGATCGCGATGTACTCGATGATCGTCTGCATGCTGACGGGTGTCTTCCTCACCTTCTGGTTCGACCCGTCCATGGCCCACACGGTCTACGAGGGCAGCTACGCGCCGCTCAACGGCGTCGGCATGTCCCGCGCCTACGCCTCGACGCTCGACATCTCCTTCGACGTCAAGGGCGGTCTGCTGATCCGCCAGATCCACCACTGGGCGGCGCTGCTCTTCATCGTCGCGCTGTCGGTGCACATGCTGCGCGTGTTCTTCACCGGCGCGTACCGCAAGCCGCGCGAGATCAACTGGGTCATCGGCTGCGTGCTGTCCCTGCTGGCGCTCGTCGAGGGCTTCGCCGGCTACTCCCTCCCCGACGACCTGCTCTCCGGTACGGGCCTGCGCGCCGCGCAGGGCTTCATGGTGGCCGCCCCGGTCATCGGCAGCTACCTGAGCTACGCCGTCTTCGGCGGCACCTTCCCCGGCGACGACATCATGCCCCGCCTGTACTCGGTGCACATCCTGCTGCTGCCGGGCATCCTCATCGCGCTGTTCACCGTGCACATCGTGCTCGTGGCCCTGCAGAAGCACACCCAGTACCCCGGCCCGGGCAAGACCAACGACAACGTCGTCGGCTTCCCCGTCATGCCGGTCTACGCGGCCAAGGCCGGTGGCTTCTTCTTCATCGTCTTCGGCGGCATCGCCCTGATCTCCTCGCTGATCCAGATCAACGCGGTGTGGGTGCACGGTCCCTACGAACCCAACGCGACCACGGCCGGCGCCCAGCCGGACTGGTACATGGGCTTCCCCGACGGCGCCCTGCGTCTGCTCCCGGGCTGGATGGAGTTCACGACCTTCGGGTACACGTGGGCCTGGCCGGTCATCATCGGCGCCCTGGGGGTCATCCCCGCCTTCTACGGCGCGATGATCGCCTACCCGTTCATCGAGAACTGGGTGACGGGTGACAAGCGGGAGCACCACCTCCTGCAGCGTCCGCGCAACGCCCCGACCCGCACCGCCATCGGCATGGCCGGTCTGACGCTCTACGGCGTGCTCATGTTCGCCGCGGCCAACGACATCATCGCGATCAAGTTCGGGATGTCGATCAACGACATCACGCTGATCCTGCGGGTGCTCGTCTTCCTCGGCCCGGTCCTCGCCTTCTGGGCGACGAAGCGGATCTGCCTGAGCCTGCAGCGTCACGACCGTGACCTCGTCCTCCACGGACGCGAGACGGGTCGCATCCAGCGCGGTGCATCCGGCTCCTTCCACGAGATCCACGAGCCGCTCGACGAGTACACGCGCTGGAACCTCGTCCAGCACGAGGCCACGCCGCAGCTCGAGCTGGCCCCGGCCGTCGACGAGAACGGCGTCGAGGACAAGAAGGCAGCCCGCCGCAACAAGCTGCGCGCGAAGCTGCACGACTTCTACTTCGGCGGCGCCGTCGAGCCGGTCACCCCGGCCGAGCTCGAGGCCGCGCACCACGACCACGGCCACGAGGCCATCGAGTCGGGTGAGAAGGTCTCCACCCACTGACCCCGGTCAGAGATCGTCCGCAGGCCCCGGAGGTTCGCCCTCCGGGGCCTGCGGCGTCCCTGCTGGGGCACGGTGCGAGGATGAGCGCGACATGATCCGAGACAGACCCACTCCTGCGCCACCGACGACCGCTCCCCTGGCCGTCACCACGCTGCTCCTGGCGCTGCTCGGCATGTTCGGACCCTTCTCGATCGACACCCCGTTCCCCGCCTTCCAGCAGATGGGTCGCGACCTCGTCGTCGGCGAGGCGGCGATGCAGCTCGTCGTCAGCGCCTACCTCGGGGCCTTCGCCCTGATGAGCCTCATCCACGGGCCGCTCAGCGACGCCGTCGGCCGCAAGCCCGTCATGGTCACCGGGGCCGCCGTCTACGCCCTCGCGTCCATCGGGTGCGCCCTCGCCCCCTCCCTGCCGGTCCTGCTCGCCTTCCGCGTGCTGCAGGGCATGTCGGCCGGTGCCGGGACCATCGTCTCGCGCACCGTCGTGCGTGACCTCTTCGAGGGGGCCCGGGCGCAGCGGCTGATGAGCACGATCGCCATGATCTTCGGCATCGGTCCGGCGTTGGCGCCGATCATCGGGGGCTTGCTGCTCCTCGTCGGCCCGTGGCCGCTGATCTTCTGGTTCCTCGCCCTCTTCGGCGGGGTCCTGGCCGTCGCCGTCCTCGTGCTGCTGCCCGAGAGCCACCCGCCGGAGCAGCGCACGCCCCTGGACCTGGGGGCGATCGTGCGCGGCGTGCGCACCGTGGGTCGGATGCGCAGCTTCCAGGTCCTCTCGGCCGCCAGCGCGTTCTCCTTCGCCGGCCAGTTCCTCTACATCGCCGCCGCCCCGATCTTCGTCGTGACGCTGCTGGGTCAGGGACCCCAGGACTTCTGGGTCTTCTTCGTCCCGATGGTCGCAGCCATGGTCCTCGGCTCCTTCACCGGCGCCCGGCTCGCCGGGCGGGTCAGCGGCGACCACCTCATCATCGGCGGCCAGGCGGTCGCCCTCACTGGTGCGGTCGCCGGCCTCGGGCTCGCGATCGCTCCCTCGACCGCCACCCTGCCGTGGGCGGTCGTCGGCCCTTCGGCCATCGCCTTCGGCACGGGCATCTCCTTGCCCGTTTACCAGCTGGCGCTGCTCGACGCCGTGCCCCACGCCAGGGGTACGGCGGCGTCCGTGTCGACCTTCCTGATGCTCCTGCTCAACTCGGTGCTCACCAGCGCCGTGGTGCCGATCGCGGCGGCCTCCCTGGCGCGGCTCGCGGCAACCTCGCTGGGTCTGCTCGCCATCGGCATCGCCCTGTTCCACCTGCACCGGGGACGCGCCCGGCGTCCACCCTCCCGACGACCCATCCCACCGGAGGTGGTCTGACCATGGTCGAGATCAGTGTCGAGGACTTCGAGGCGGCGGTGAGCGAGGCGCTGGACCGCGTACCCCAGGACCTGCTCGCCATGCTCGACAACGTCGCCTTCTTCGTCGAGGACGAGCCGGGGCCCGACCACGCCGACCCGGGACTCACGCCGCAGGACAACGCCGAGCTGCTCGGGATCTACCTCGGCACACCGCTCACGGAGCGGGACCTCGGGTGGGCGGCCGGCGCGCTGCCGGACCGCATCGTGCTCTTCCGCGGACCGCTGTCCCGCATGTGTGCGGACCTGGAGGAGCTGCGCGAGGAGATCGCGATCACGATCGTGCACGAGGCGGGGCACCACGTCGGGATCGACGAGGAGCGTCTCCACGAGCTCGGCTGGGGCTAGGCCGCAGCGACCCGCGTCAGGCCGAGGCGCTCAGCTGCTGCCAGTGCGCGTAGTCGTACTGCCAGACCCCGATGCCCTCCGTCGGGAGGAACTCACGGTCCGAGCCGCGGAAGTCGACGGGGTCACCCGGCAGCGAGTTGTGGTAGAACCACTTCGCGTCCTCCGGAGCCATGTTGACGCAGCCGTGCGAGACATTGCTGCTGCCCTGGGACCCCACGGACCATGGCGCGGAATGGACGAACTCCCCCGTCCACGTGACGCGCACGTTGAAGTTGGTGTCGACCTTGTAGTACCCGGGCTCGCCCTTGTCGATCCCCACGGTCGCCGAGTCCATGGTCATCTCGCGCTGCCTCCCGATGACGACCTTCATGCCCGAGCGGGTCTCGGTCTCCTTGCCCGGCTTGCCGCTGCTCACGGGGAAGGCCTTGACCTGCTTCCCGCCGCGGGTGACGACCATGCGGTGCCGGTCGATGTCGACCCGGGCCAGCTGCTCGCGGCCGATGGTCATCGACCCCGAGACGTCCTCGGCGATCCACTTGTCCTCGCCGGTCTGGAAGCCGGTGAGGGGCGCGTCGACGGTGACCTCGGTCCCCGGCACCCAGAAGTCCTTGGGTCGCCACATCAGCTGTCGGTTGTCCAGCCACCCCCACGAGCCTTCCGTGACGGGTTCGGTCCTCACGGAGACGGCTTGCTCGATGGCCCGGCGGTACCTCGCGTCGGTGACCACGGAGTCGAACTGGAGGCTGACCGGCATGGCCACGCCCACGGTCTGCCCGTCGTAGACGACGCCGTAGGTGGCCGTGACCTGCGGCTCGTGGGTGGTGAAGGTCGACCTCTGGGTCGTCGTCCCGCCCTCGGGGCCCTCGGCCGTCACCGCGACGGTGTACGTCGTCGCCGGCCGCATCCTGGACGTGGAGGTCCACGTCTGCCCCGTGACCTTGCCGTCGACCTTCCCGCCCCCGGCCCCCGTGACGGTGACCGCCGAGAGGTCACCGCGCATCACCTGGACGCTGATGGGGTCGTCCGGCATGACGCCCGTGGTGCCCTTGCCAGGGTTGACCTTGACCTGCGCGGGCGGCAGCTCACGGGTCGTGCTCACGCTCTGCGGGTGCTGGGAGGTGGTGACCGTGCCGGTCGACGAGCTCGATCCCCCGGCACATGCCGTGGCGACGAGGAGCAGGACGACGGTCAGTGCGATCGCTCGCACCCGACGGACGACGGACATCACGTGAGGAGCACCCCTTGGTGTGGATCGTGCGTCCGTGGAACCCCTGCTCCCGGACGCGCTGAAGGGGCCCGGACCTGACCAGTCCGTGGCCCCTTCAGCCGAGTGTACGTGCGCTCAGTGGGCGTGCTCACCCTTGAAGTACTCGAAGACCCAGCCGCAGACCGCCCAGACGCCGAGGATGGCGCCGAGGGCGGCGACCCAGAAGCCCACGGCCACGCCCAGGAAGACCAGCGCGGCGGACAGGGAGAGCCAGAGCGGCCACCAGGAGTACGGCGAGAACGAGCCGTAGGGCCCCTCGATCTGCTCGATGTCACCGTCCGGGTCGTCGTCCGGGCGCGGCGGCAGGTGGCGCGCCGTGTTCCACAGGAAGAAGGCGACCATCAGACCCAGCCCACCACACAGGTACAGGGCGACCCAGCCGACCGGCTCGACCCACTCCGTCCAGAACCCGTAGCCGGTGGCGACGGCGACGAAGAAGACGCCGATCTGGGCGAAAAACTTGACCTCGTCCTTCATCGGGTTCCCTCACCGTCGGTCGTGGCGGAGGACGCGACCTGGGCCTGCGCGAAGCGCGAGCGGATCGCGGCCGGGGCGTACTCGGGGTGGTTCATGTCGAAGGTCGGCCGCTCCGAACGGATCGGCGGGATCGACGTGAAGTTGTGCCGCGGGGGCGGGCACGAGGTGGCCCACTCGAGGCTGCCGCCGTAGCCCCACGGGTCGTCGACCTCGACCAGCGGCGCGCTGGCCTGGGTCTTCCACACGTTGTAGAAGAAGGGCAGGAAGCTGATGGCCAGGATGAGCGAGCCGACCGTGGAGATCTGGTTGGCCAGCTGGAAGTTGTCCTCCGGCATGTAGTCCGCGTAACGGCGCGGCATGCCCTCGACACCCAGCCAGTGCTGGATGAGGAAGGTCGTGTGGAAGCCGACGAACAGCAGCCAGAAGTGCAGCTTGCCCAGGCCCTCGTCGAGCATCTTGCCCGTGAGCTTCGGCCACCAGAAGTACAGGCCGCCGAAGAAGGAGAAGACGATCGTGCCGAAGAGGACGTAGTGGAAGTGCGCGACGATGAAGTAGGTGTCGGTGATGTGGAAGTCCAGCGCGGGGCTGGCCATGATCACGCCCGTGAGCCCACCGAAGAGGAAGGTCACGAGGAAGCCGATCGCCCAGTACATCGGGGTGTCGAAGACGAGCTTGCCGCCCCACATGGTGCCGATCCAGTTGAAGAACTTCACACCGGTCGGGACCGAGATCGCCATCGTCATGATCGCGAAGAAGGGCAGGAAGACCTGGCCCGTGCCGTACATGTGGTGGGCCCACACGGAGACGGACAGCGCCGCGATGGCGATGGTCGCGAAGACCAGGCCCTTGTAGCCGAAGATCGGCTTGCGGGAGAAGACCGGGAGGATCTCGGAGATCACGCCGAAGAAGGGCAGCGCCAGGACGTAGACCTCGGGGTGACCGAAGAACCAGAAGAGGTGCTGCCACAGCAGCGCCCCGCCACTCGCCGCGTCGAAGATCTGCCCGCCGAAGCGTCGGTCGACACCCAGGGCGATCAGGGCGGCCGCGAGGACCGGGAAGGCCATGAGGATCAGCACCGAGGTGATCAGGACGGTCCAGGTGAACAGCGGCATCCGGAACATCGTCATGCCGGGCGCGCGCATGCAGATGATCGTGGTGATGAAGTTGACCGCGCCGAGGATGGTGCCGAAACCGCTGAGGGCGAGGCCCCAGACCCACAGGTCGCCGCCGAGGCCGGGGCTGTAGGTCGGGTCGGACAGCGGGGTGTAGGCAGTCCAGCCGAAGGAGGCCGCGCCACCCGGGGTGAACAGGCCCGCCGCAGCGATGATGCCACCGAAGAGGTAGAGCCAGTAGGCGAACATGTTCAGCCGCGGGAAGGCGACGTCGGGGGCGCCGATCTGCAGCGGCATCAACGCGTTGGCGAAGGCCGCGAAGGCCGGCGTCGCGAAGAGCAGCAGCATGATCGTGCCGTGCATGGTGAACATCTCGTTGAACTGCTCGGGGTTGTCCACCACCTGCAGCCCGGGGGCCCACAGCTCGAGCCGGATGACCAGCGCCATGAGTCCTCCGATGAGGAACCACACGAAGCTGGTGATCATGTACAGGTTGCCGATGACCTTGTGGTCGGTCGTCGTGACGTGGCGGAAGAACTGCGACCCCGCCTTCTCACGCCGGGCGATGGTCCGCTCCGGGATCTCGGTCTCGGAGGTGTTCCTGGCGAGTGCGCCGGATGCAGTGGACATCAGTTGGTCCCCTCGATCTCGTCGATGAGGTGCTGGTCCCGGTCGGAGACCGCCTCGCGGTTCAGACCGTTGTCGAGCAGACCGGTCTGACCCTTCTTCTTCAGCTCTTCCATGTGCGCGTCGTACTCCTCGCGCTCGACGACCTTGACGTTGAAGAGCATCTGGGAGTGGTAGGCGCCGCAGAGCTCGGCGCACTTGCCCCGGAAGGTGCCCGTCTGGTTGGGCGTCACCTGGAAGCGGTTGACCAGGCCCGGGTTGACGTCGAGCTTCTCGAGGAAGGCCGGCACCCAGAAGGAGTGGATGACGTCACGCGAGGTGAGCACGAACTCCACGCGCTCGCCCACGGGCAGGTACAGGGTCGGCAGCTCGGCCTCCGCCCCCTCCTTGCCGTCGAGCTTGGCCATCTGGCCGGCCTCGTGCACGTCCTCGTCGACGTAGTTGAAGTCCCAGCTCCACTGCTTGCCGACGACGTTGATCGTCGTGTCCGGCTCCTGGGTGACGTCGTGCAGCTTCGACTGGGCGTCCTCCGTGTAGTAGAAGAGCGCACCGACCATGAGCATGGGCACGACCGTGTAGAGGATCTCCAGCGGCACGTTGTACTGCAGCTGGATGGGCAGCGAGCCGTCGTCGTTCGTGCGGCGCCGGTAGGCGACCATGCACCAGAGGATCAGGCCCCACACGAGCACACCCACGGCGAGCGCCGCGATCCACGCACCGATCCACAGGTTCTCGACGATGGCGGACTCCTCGGTCACCCCCTCGGGGAGGTACCCGTTGCTGGGGCTGGTGTGGACACCAACCGCGCTGCACGCCGAGAGCGCCACGACGGCGATGACAAGTCCGATGGCACCGATCCCGCGGCGAGACCGCCGGGAGTTCGCGCTCGAAGACTGAGGCAAGGGGCACCTACTACTGATCCGAAGGTTTGCAGAAGACGTAGCCAACGTTACCCCAGCCCGGACGCACCCCGGCGGAGGGGGGCACTAGCCTCGACACGTGGAGAGACAGAGCGATTCGTCCCTCGGGACCTCGACGACGAAGGGGGTCGTCGGCCTCCTCGACGCATCTCCCGGGCCGCTGCGCCCCGAGGCCCGCGAGATGCTCTCCTCGGCACTGTCGGTGGCGTGGGCCGACCCCACTGCACGGCACGCCGCCGGGCGTCACGCCCGCGCCCTGCTCGACCACGCCCGGGCGGTCATCGCGGACGGTCTCGGCGCCCGTCCCGACGAGGTCACCCTGCACGCCAGCGGCGACCAGGCGGCCCGCACGGCCCTCCTCGCCCTCGGCCGGGGTCGGCGCCGCCGCACCACTGCCCCGGTCGCCTCCGCCGTCGAGCACTCCGTGCTCCTGCGGCACCTGGCCGCCGGGGAGCGGGAACCGACCCTCGTGCCCGTCGACGCCCTCGGAGCCGTCGACCTCGCGGCCTGGGAGGAGGCGGTCGGCGAGGAGACCCCCTTCGCCGTCCTGCAGTCCGCCAACCCGGAGGTCGGGACCCGCCAACCCCTCGCGGCCGCCCGACGCGTCACCTCCGCCCGCGGCGTCCCGCTGCTCGTCGACGCCCGCGCGTCCGCCGGCCGCGACGAGGTGCCCGGCGAGCACGACGTGCTCGTCGCCGACGCGACCGGCTGGGGCGGTCCGCGGCTCGGGGTGCTCGTCGTGCGGACCGGCACCCGGGTGGCGCCGCACCACCCACCGAGCCCGCACGAAGGGGGCTACGCCCTGGACCCCGTCGACGTCCCGACGGTCCTCGCGGCGGCCGAGGCCTGGCAGCACACGGCCGCTCAGCACGCCGACGAGGAGGCCCAGGCCCGCCGGCTGGTCGCCCGTGTCCGCGCCGCCGCCGCGTCGCTGCCCGAGGTGGACGTCGTCGGCGACCCGGAGGACCGGCTGCCGCACGTGTGCACCTTCTCGGTCCTCTACGTCGACGGCGAGACCGTCGTCGACGAGCTCGCCCGGCGGGGCCTGGCCGTCGCCTCGGGCTCGGCGTGCACCGCTGACACCCTCGAGCCGAGCCACGTGCTCGCCGCGATGGGCGCGCTCACCCAGGGCAATGTGCGCCTCACCCTGCCGCTGGCCGCCGTCGCACCGGACCGCGCGACCTCCGTCGAGCGCCTCGTCACCGAGCTGGGCGACGTCGTCGCGACCTGCCGGGCCCGGCTCGGGGCCTAGGGCGTGTCGCCCGACCCGCCGACGAGCCCGGCGAGGTCGAGCTGCGGCGCCTGCACCGCCTGCTGCAGGCGCGCGAGGTACTCGCGACGGTGGATCTCCCGGACACCGAGCGAGCCGAGGTGCGGCGTGCGCCACTGGACGTCGATGATCCGCCGGGGGTCGCCGTCGGCACCGACCATCCGGTCGAGGTGCACGAACGCCGCCTTGGACGCGTCGGTCGCGTGGTGGAACATCGACTCCCCCGCGAAGAGCCCACCGATCGCGACGCCGTAGAGCCCGCCGACGAGCGTCCCGTCCGCGTCCCGCACCTCGACGCTGTGCGCCCACCCGAGCGCGTGCAGCTCGACGTAGGCGAGGGCGACGTCGTCGGTGATCCAGGACCCGTCACGCCGGGGGTCGGCGCACGCGGCGACGACCCCGGCGAAGTCCTCGTCGACGCTCACCTCGAAGCCCCGCAGGGAGCGGCGCAGGGAGCGGCTCACGTGCGCGGTGCCCGGGAGCAGGACGCCGCGCCACGTCGGGCACCACCACCCCATCGGCGGGGAACCCCCTTCGCCGAGGCCCATGGGGAAGATCCCGAGGCGGTAGGCGGTGAGCAGCGACGACGGGTCGAGGCGACCACCGACACCCACGACCTCGCCGACCTCACCGGGGGCGGCGTCGGCCGCCTCCAGCCCGGCCCGCAGGTAGCCGGCCCACAGCGCGGACCCGCCCGCGGGCTCGATGGGCGGGAAGGGAGGCATCGCCGGGCGGGTCAGGGGCGCGGGCAGGAGATGTGCTCGGCGATGAGGTCGGCGCTCTCCCGGCCGTACGCCTCGGCGAGGCGCTCGAGGAAGCGCCCGGTGTCGAGCTCGTACTCCTGGGTACCGACCGTCTCGATGACGTACGTCGCGAGCATCGAGCCGAGCTCGGCCGACTCGCGCAGCGGCAGGCCCTCGGCGACACCGGTGATGAAGCCGGCCCGGAAGGCGTCACCGACGCCGGTCGGGTCGGCCTTGGTGACCTCGCGGGCCACGCCGACGACGATCTCCTCGTCGAGGTCCTTCCCCGTGATGCGCACGCCGTCCTTGCCGAGCGTGACGACGCGGTAGCGGACGCGGGAGTTGATCTCGTCCTGGCTCCAGCCGGTCTTCTGCTCCGTGAGGTGCGACTCGTACTCGTTGGTGATGAGGTACTCGGCACCGTCGATGAGGTCGCGGATGAGCTCGCCGTCGCCGAAGGCGAGCTGCTGGCTCGGGTCGGCGACGAAGGGGATGCCGCGCGTGCGGCACTCCCGGGTGTGCCGGCGCATGGCCTCCGGGTCGTCGGGACCGACGAGGACGAGCTCGAGGCCGCCGACGCGGGCGGCGATGGGGGCCAGCTCGATCTCGCGCGCCTCGCTCATCGCCCCGGCGTAGAAGGTCGCGATCTGGGCCATGTCGTCGTCGGTGGTGCAGACGAAGCGCGCGGTGTGCAGCGTCTCGGAGACCTTGACCGACTCGCAGTCGACGCCGTGGCGCTCGAGCCAGCTGCGGTAGTCGGCGAAGTCCTCGCCGACCGCGCCGACGAGCACGGGACGCTGCCCGAGGTTGGCCATGCCGAAGGAGATGTTGGCGGCCACTCCCCCGCGGCGGATCTCGAGCGCGTGGGCCAGGAAGCTCACGGAGATCTTGTCGAGCTGCTCGACGACGAGGGAGTCGGCGAAGCGACCCGAGAAGGTCATCAGGTGGTCGGTGGCGATGGATCCGGCGATGGCGATGGGCACGCCGACACCCTACAGAGCGCGACGAGGCCCCCACCGTCGAACGGTGGGGGCCTCGTGGACGCGGGTCGGCTCAGCTGAAGCTGTCGCCGCAGGCGCAGGAGCTGCCCGCGTTGGGGTTGTCGATGGTGAAGCCCTGCTTCTCGATGGTGTCGGCGAAGTCGATCGTCGCGCCGGTGAGGTACGGGGCGCTCATCCGGTCGACGACGACCCCGACACCGTCGAAGTCGCGCACGAGGTCACCGTCGAGCGAGCGCTCGTCGAAGTACAGCTGGTAGATCAGGCCGGAGCAGCCGCCCGGCTGGACGCCGATGCGCAGGCGCAGGTCGTCGCGACCCTCCTGCTCGAGCAGCGACTTGACCTTGCCGGCGGCGACGTCGGTGAGGACGACGCCGTGGGCCTCGGTGGCCGCGTCAGTGGTCTCGGGGGTGGTGGCCTGGGTGTCCTGGACGCTCATGCGATGTCCTCACGGCTCGGGGTCTGTGGGGTGACGGTGTCCGCCACGACGGGGTCAACACGTGGTGTGCGCGGGTTGTTCCCGTCCGTCCACCATACGTCAGGCGGCGAAGTGGGTCACCGTCGCGGTGACCACGTCGCGGCCACCCGCGCCGCCCGGGCCTCGAGCGTGCCGACCGGGTCGGCCATCGCGGTCTCGAGCTCCTCGGGTCGCTCGGCGACGGCGTAGCTGCCGCCCAGACCGAGCGCCATCGCCTCCCGGCGGCCGATGAGGACCTGCCCGGCGAGGGCGACGGCCGGTGTCCCGTGGCCCTGGGCCAGCTCGGCGACGCCGGCGACGACCTTGCCCTGCAGGCTCTGCCAGTCGAGGCAGCCCTCCCCCGTGAGGACGAGGTCCGCCGCGGCGACCAGGCTGCCGAGGCCCACGGCCTCGAGCACGGTGTCGACGCCGCTGACACGACGTGCGCCGAGGAGCATGAGGGCGTAGCCCACGCCCCCGGCCGCACCGGCTCCCGGCTCGCGGTCCAGCCGGCGCTCGCGGCCGGTGAGCAGGTCGGTGCCGGGCGGCAGCACGCGGCGCACCTGGTCGGCGAAGTGGCCGAGCGACCCCTCGAGCACCTGCGCCTGCTCGGGGGTGGCGCCCTTCTGCGGGGAGAAGACGGCGCTCGCGCCCTGCAGCCCGAGGAGCGGCGAGGCGACGTCGGTCGCGGCGACGAGCTCGATCCCGGCGAAGCGCTCCCGCGTCGCGGCCAGGCCGGCGAGGTCGTGCTCCCGCGTCGCGATGAGCCCCGCTCCCCCGCCCCCGAGGACCTCGCGCGGACCCGCACCGAGTGCCCCCAGCATGCCCGCGCCGGCGTCGTTGGTGCCGGAGCCGCCGAGCCCGACGACGATGCGCTGCACGTCGTGCTCGAGGACGGCGGCGAGCAGCTCGCCGAGGCCCCACGTGGTCGTCACCCCGGGGTCCCGCTCGGGCGCGTCCAGCAGGTGCAGCCCGATCGCCTGGGCGGACTCCACCCAGGCCGTGCGGCGCCCCCCTTCGTCCGTCGTGATGTGGACGGCGGCCGGGACGGGCATGCCGCCCGGCCCGGTGACGGTGACGATCGAGGACTCCCCCGGCACGCTTCTGGTGATGACGTCGAGGAAGCCGGGGCCGCCGTCGGAGAGGGGCACCAGCGTCAGCAGGTCCTCGGGGGCCTTGCGGCGCCAGCCGGCGGCCATGGCCTCCGCGGCCTGCGTGGCCGTGAGGGTGCCGGTGAAGCAGTCAGGAGCGATGATCACGTGCACCCATGGACTGTACCGAGGAGCGGGTGGGCGCTGTGGGATCATGCCTGCCGTGAGCGCCCCGACGCAGTCCTCGCCGACCCCGCTGTCCCTGCTCGTCCTCGGGCAGGGCACCGACCCGCACTCCGAGCGGGGTGTGGAGTGCCCGGGCGACCTGCCCGCGCCGTCCGACCCCGACCTCGTCGCCCGGGCCCGCGCGGCCAAGGCGGCGCTCGGCGACTCGGTCTTCGTCCTGGGTCACCACTACCAGCGCGACGAGGTCATCGAGTTCGCCGACACCACCGGTGACTCCTTCAAGCTGGCCAAGGAGGCGGCGGCCCGTCCGGACGCGCCCTACATCGTCTTCTGCGGCGTGCACTTCATGGCCGAGTCCGCGGACATCCTCACCAGCGACGAGCAGGCGGTCGTCCTGCCCGACCTCGCCGCCGGCTGCTCGATGGCCGACATGGCCGCGCTGCACCAGGTGCAGGAGTGCTGGGACGAGCTCGTCGAGGCCGGAGTCGCCGGGTCGACGGTCCCCGTGACGTACATGAACTCCTCCGCGGCGATCAAGGCCTTCACCGGCCGCCACGGCGGGACGGTCTGCACGTCGTCCAACGCCGAGACCGCTCTCACGTGGGCCTTCGACCAGACCGGTGGCATCGACGGGGGCGGCAAGGTCCTCTTCCTCCCCGACCAGCACCTCGGCCGCAACACCTGGGCGCGCGACCTCGGACGCGACCTCGACGACTGCGTCGTGTGGAACCCCCACCGGCCCATGGGGGGCCTCACGCCGGCGCAGATCCGTGACGCGCGGATGATCCTGTGGCGCGGGCACTGCTCCGTGCACGGCCGCTTCACCGTCGACGCGGTCGAGACGGCGCGAAGGGAGATCCCCGGCGTCCGCGTCATCGTCCACCCCGAGTGCCGCCACGAGGTCGTCGAGCTGGCCGACGAGGTCGGCTCGACGGAGAAGATCATCAAGACCGTCGCCGCAGCGCCCGACGGCACGAAGTGGGTCGTCGGCACCGAGCTCAACCTCGTGCAGCGGCTGGGGCAGATGTTCCCCGAGCAGCAGATCAGCTTCCTCGAGAAGAACGTCTGCTACTGCTCGACGATGAACCGCATCGACCTGCCCCACCTCGTCTGGGCGCTCGAGTCCCTCGTCGAGGGGCGCGTGGTCAACCAGATCTCCGTCGACCCCGACGTCGCCCACTGGGCCAAGGTGGCGCTCGACCAGATGCTGGCGCTGCCGGGCGAGACCTCGAAGGACTGACGGGCGGCGCCTCACCTGCCCCACGATTCTCGGGTCACCCGATAAACCTCGCCTTCGCAAGAGTTTGAAACTCCTGCGAAGGCGAGGTAACTCTTGCTCAGCCTGCGGGGTCCTCGCCGAGGGGCGGTCACTGCCGGGTCAGGAACTCCTGCAGCCCGTCGAGGTCGTCGGTGTTGATGTGGTCGACACCGGCCTCCTGCAGCTCACGCCACAGGTTCTCGCGCGCCTGGCCGTCCAGGTCGTTGGTCGCCCAGAACCGGACCCGGTACCCGTCGGAGTGGGCCTGCTGCACGTACGTGTGCAGGCGCTCGCGCTCCGCGGCGGGCATCTCTCCGACGCCCTGCCAGGTGAAGAGCTTGGTCCAGTTCTCGCTGACGAGTGGCATGAAGGTCTCGTCGGCGCCGGAGCCGAGGTCGCTCGAGCGACCGTCGTAGAAGGAGTACCGCGTCGTGGCGGCGGCCATCTCCGCCCGCGGGCGGTTGCCGCTGATGACGGCCTCCACGGCGCGGTCCTTGACCTTGCCCCTGTGCACGCGGGTGAAGACCTGCTGGTGCTCCTCGAGCTCGTCCTCGACCGCCGCCCAGGTCGTCGGTCCCTCGCTCTTGATGTCGATGAGCAGCTGGAAGTCCCCGTCGTAGCCCGGGTAGATCTCCTGGCCGCCCCGGCCGGCGATCTCGCTGAGCGGGTCGAGGTAGGCCTCCTCGAGGGTCGGGGCGTCCGCGAGCTCCCACGAGTCGTGCGCGACGCGGAGCTCACCGTCGACGAGCCAGACGTCGGCCTCGACCGAGGTGAAGCCGTGCTCCAACGCGTCCAGGAGCGGTCGCTCGTGCTCGTAGTCGTTGTGCGCGTGCGCCTGAGCCAGCGGCGTGCCGAGCTCGACGGGGGCAGCGGTGGCCGCGCCCACGGGCATGGTCAGGGCCAGTGCGCCGACGGTGGCCGCGAGGGCGCGGGTTGCGGGGGTCATGGGAGCTCCTCGGGAAGGGGGGGCGAGATGGCACCCGCGAGCCTGCCGACAGCAGGTGTCGCCCCCCGCTGACCCCGCGTGAACGTCTCCCGAACGGCTCCCCGCACGAGGGTCAGGCCGTGCGGACCATGCCCGTCTCGTCGAGGAGCGGGTTGTGCGCGACGGGGACGCGCTCCCCTTCGCTCGGCGCGCCGGGGGCGGTGCCACCGGGACCGAAGGGGGACCCCCCGAGCGACTCGCGGCCGTGCGGCTGCAGCCAGCTGGAGTAGTCCGGCCCCGCGGGGACGATGCCGGTGGGGTTGATGTCCGTGTGGACCTCGTAGTAGTGGCTCTTGATGTGCACGAAGTCCGTCGTGTCACCGAAGCCGGGCGTGGTGAAGAGGTCACGCGCGTATGCCCACAGCACGGGCATCTCGGTGAGCTTGGACCGGTTGGCCTTGAAGTGCCCGTGGTAGACCGCGTCGAACCGCGCGAGCGTCGTGAACAGCCGGACGTCGGCCTCGGTGATGTGGTCGCCCATGAGGTACCGGCGCGTCGCGAGGCGCTCCTCGAGCCAGTCCATCGCCGTCCACAGCCGCTCGTACGCCGCGTCGTACGCGGCCTGGTCGCCGGAGAACCCGCACCGGTACACGCCGTTGTTGACCTCGGTGTAGACGCGCTTGTTGATCTCGGCCATCTCCTCGCGGAGGTGCTCGGGCCACAGGTCGGGAGCACCCTCGCGGTGGTACTCGCGCCACTGCGTCGTGAGGTCCTCCGTGATCTGCGGGAAGTTGTTGGTCACGACCTGCCCGCTCGGCACGTCGACCATGACGGGGACGGTGATCCCCTTCGGGTAGTCGGGGAAGCGCCGGAGGTAGGCGTCCTTGATCCGCGGGATCTGCAGCACCGGGTCGAGGTGGCCCTCGTCGAGGTCGAAGGTCCAGGAGTCGGCGTCGTGCGTCGGGCCGGTGACGCCCATGGAGATGACGTCCTCGAGACCGAGCAGGCGGCGCACGATGATCGCGCGGTTGGCCCACGGGCACGCGCGCGAGACCACGAGCCGGTAGCGGCCCGGCTCGACCGGCCACTCGCTGCTGCCGTCCGAGGTGATCCGGTCCTCGATGTACGTGGTGTCGCGGTTGAAGTCCTTCTCGACGTATGTGCCCTGTGCCATGAGAGCCATATTAGTTGAAATTTGAACTTTAATCCAGCCTCGCGCCGACCTGCGCGAAGGTCGCCGCGTCGAGGGCGACGATCCGCACCTCCTCGACCGCCGTCGACGCCCCCGAGATCGTCTCGACGGCCGCGTCGATCGCGTCGTCCTTGGGCCAGCCGTAGATCCCCGCGCTGATGAGCGGGAAGGCCACGCTGCGGGCGCCGAGCTCGTCGGCGACGGCGAGCGAGCGCGTGTAGCAGGAGACCAGCAGCGAGCGATCGCGTTGTCCCGCGGCATGGTTGGGCCCGACGGTGTGGATCACCCAGCGCGAAGGGAGGTCCCCCGCCGTCGTCCAGCCCGCGTCCCCCGTCGCCAACCCCTGCGGGAAGCGGGCGATGCAGTCCTCGAGCACCGCAGGCCCCCCGGCCCGGTGGATCGCACCGTCGACTCCCCCGCCGCCGCGCACGGCGGAGCTGGCGGCGTTGACGATCGCGTCGACCCGCTGGGTCGTGATGTCACCGTGGACCGCGACGAGGGACGGCATCGCTCAGCTCCGCGGCATCGCACCGAGCCGGGCGAGCAGCAGCGCCTCGGCGACGCACACCTTCTCGAACTCGCCCAGGTGCAGCGACTCGTTGGCCCCGTGGGCGCGCGTGTCGGGGTCCTCGACGCCGGTGACGAGGATCGCCGCGTCGGGGAACTTCTCGGCGAAGGCCTGGACGAAGGGGATGGACCCACCGATGCCCACGTCGACCGGGTCGTTGCCCCACGCGTCGGCGAAGGCGGCCCGCGCCTCGTCGTAGACCGGTCCGGTCGCGTCCGCGGCGAAGCCCCAGCCCTGCTCGTCGAGCTCGACCTCGACCGTCGCACCCCACGGCGCGTACTCGGTGAGGTGGCGCTGCAGGGCGGCCCAGGCCTCCTGCGGGTCCTGGGTCGGGTTGAGCCGCAGGTTGATCTTGGCCCGCGCGCTCGCGGCGAGGACATTGCCCGCCTCGTCGACGGCCGGGGCGTCGATGCCGATGACGACCGCGGCCGGCTTGGTCCACAGGCGCGACGGGATCGTGCCGGTGCCGATGAGCTCGGTCGCCCCGAGCAGGCCCGACTCCTCGCGCAGCCGCGCCTCGTCGTAGTCGATCTCGGGGGCGTCGCCGTGGACCAGGCCCTCGATCGCGACATCGCCCTGGTCGTCGTGGAGCGTGGCCAGGAGGCGGCACAAGGTGGTGATCGCGTCGGGGCAGGCACCGCCGAACATGCCGGAGTGGACCCCGTGGTCGAGGGTGCGCACCGTGACGACGGCCCGAAGGGAGCC
The DNA here is from genome assembly GCF_039636765.1 of Janibacter terrae. NCBI lineage: Bacteria > Bacillati > Actinomycetota > Actinomycetes > Micrococcales > Intrasporangiaceae > Janibacter > Janibacter terrae. The sequence continues at coordinate 1,955,740 of NZ_CP144167.1, read as the reverse complement.
ACGCAGCGTCGTCGTGAGCGCGGGCGTGCCGATGGCCCAGTTGAGCGAGTCGGCGAGGACGATCGCGTCCGAGGTCAGCTTGTCGCCGTGCCGCTCGAGCAGCCGCGGCAGCGACTCGCTCGCGATCTCCTCCTCGCCCTCGACGAAGATCGTCACGCACACCGGCAGGTCGCCGGAGTGCGCCCGCAGGGCGGCGACGTGCGCCATGACGCCGGCCTTGTCGTCTGCCGCCCCGCGGCCGTAGAGGCGACCGTCGCGCTCCGTCGGCTCGAAGGGGTCGCTGTCCCAGTCGTCGAGGTCACCCGGGGGCTGCACGTCGTGGTGCGCGTAGAGCAGGACGGTCGGTGCGCCCTCGGGCCCGTCGACGTGCCCGATGACGGCGGGGCGACCCCCTTCGCTGACGATCTCGACGTCCAGGCCCTCGGCGCGCAGCAGCTGCGCCGTGCGCTCGGCGGAGGCCTGCACGTGGGCCTGGTCGAAGGAGTCGAGGCTGACGCTCGGGATCCGGGTGAGGTCCTCGAGGTCGGCGCGCACCTGCGGCATGAGCTCACGGACGCGCCCGCGGATGGCCTCGATCTGGTCTGCGGTGAGGGTGGTGTCGGTCACGGGCCCGACGCTATCGCGACCGGGCGGGTCCGGGACGTCCACCCGCACCACCTAGAGTTCTCCTCGTGTTCGGACGCAAGAAGGACAATGCCCAGGCGGTCTCTGCCGACCGCGCTCCCGGCGACCGCCCCCAGCGGGAGGGCGCCAAGAACCGCCCGACCCCCAAGCGCCGCGACCAGGAGGCCGCGCGCAGGCGTCCCCTCGTGCAGACCGACCGCAAGGCCGCCAAGGCCGCGGACCGCGCCGCCCGCCGCGAGCACGCGCAGAAGACGCGTCAGGCGATGATGACCGGCGACGAGCAGCACCTGCCGCCGCGCGACAAGGGCCCGGTGCGCCGCTTCGTGCGCGACAGCGTCGACGCACGGTTCAACCTCGGCGAGTGGCTGCTGCCGCTCATGCTGGCGGTCCTCGTGCTCAGCCTCTTCGCCGCGGAGTGGGCGACCTACGTCTTCCTCGCCGTCTACCTGCTGATCATCATCGCGGTCATCGACGCCGTGCTGCTGTGGCGCCGGACCAAGGTCAGGATCCACGAGCGCTTCGGCGCCGACACCCCGACCCGTGGCCTGGCCATGTACACCGTGATGCGCTGCTTCCAGATCCGGCGCACGCGCATGCCCAAGCCGATGGTCGAGCGCGGCGGCACCCCCCGCTGAGGGCTCAGGCCTGCGTCAACGACATCGGGCCGTACACGACCTCCGACTCGTGCAGGAGGCTGACCTGCGCGACGCCGGCGTCGGCGAGGTCCTCCCACGACTCGGCGAACCACGCCTCAGCGTCCGCCTGCGTCGGGAAGGGCACGGTGTGGCCCGGGCCGTTGACCAACGGCGCGCCCGAGGAGTCCTCGAGCCGCCAGCGGTAGGAGTCGCTCATGCCTGCCTCACCTGCACCTGCACGAAGGGGGGCTTGGTCACCGTGGCCGCGACCTCGCGGCCGCGGACGTCGATGACGACCTCGTCGCCGTCGGTGACCGAGCGGTCGAGGAGCGCGAGGGCGATGCCCTGCTTGAGGGTGGGGCTGAAGGTGCCGGAGGTGACCTCACCGACCTCGACGCCGTCGACGAGGACCGCGCAGTGGCTGCGCGGGATGCCGCGGCCGGTGACGAGCAGGCCCCGCAGGAGCCTGGAGGACTTGGCCACCCGCTGGGCGACGAGCGCGTCCTTGCCCCAGAAGGTCTCCTTGTCCCAGCCGACCGCCCAGGCGGAGCGCGCCATGACCGGGGTGATCTCCGGCGACAGGTCGTTGCCGTGCAGCGGGTAGCCCATCTCGGTGCGCAGCGTGTCGCGGGCACCGAGACCGCACGGCAGCCCGTCGAAGGGGGCCATCGCCTCGACGATCGCGTCCCACAGCTCGAGGCCGGCCGCGGCCGGGGCGACCAGCTCGTAGCCGCGCTCCCCCGTGTAGCCGGTGCGGCAGACGGTGATGTCGTGGCCCTGCCACTGCGCGTCGTCGTAGGACATGTAGTCGTGGTCGACGGGCAGGCCGAGGGCGGTGAGCACCTCGTCGCTCTTGGGGCCCTGCACGGCGAGGACGACGTAGTCCTCGTGCAGGTCGCTCACCTCGACGCCCTCGGGCGCGGCGTCCCGGAGCATCTGCACGACGGTCGCGGTGTTGGCCGCGTTGGGGATGAGGAAGACGTCGTCGTCGCTGCGCAGGTAGGCGATGAGGTCGTCCACGACGCCGCCGGACTCGTTGCAGCACATCGTGTACTGGGCCTGCCCGGGGGCGATGCGCCCGAGGTCGTTGGTCAGGGTGGAGTTGACGAGCTCGGCGGCCCCGGCCCCGGCGACCCGCGCCTTGCCCAGGTGGCTCACGTCGAACAGGCCCACTCGTTCGCGGACCGCGGTGTGCTCGGCGACGACTCCACCGCCCGGGTACTCGATCGGCATCTCCCAGCCGCCGAAGTCGGCCATCTTGGCCTGCAGCGCCACGTGGCGCTCATGGATCGGGGAGGTGCGCAGGGCGTCGCTGTCGGTCATGCGCCAGACGCTACCGTCTCGTCATCCGGGATAGCCTGCGGGAGGTACACCCACCGTTTCCCCAACCGAAAGGTGCCCCCGACGTGCCCTCGCTGATCCATGGTTCCCGATCCTTCTCCGCGTGGTCCGGTCGCACCCTCGTGCTCGGGGTCACCGACGCGGGCGACGCCACCGTCGTCGCCGGCGCGGACCTGCCCAGGGCCACGGCCAAGCACCTCGCGAGCGTCGTCCCGGTCCTCGAGGTCAGCACGAAGGTCGGGGACACGACGACCCTCGCGGCCGTCCCGGGCGTCTCCGCGGACAAGGTCGTGCTCGTGGGTCTCGGTGAGGGCGAAGGGGGCAGCGACCCCCTTCGTCGTGCCGCCGGTGCCGCCGTGCGCGCCGCCGGCAAGGGCTCCGTCGCCCTGTCCCTCCCGCACACCGACGAGGCCGGGCTGGCCGCGATCGCCGAGGGGGCCTTCTCCGGCGCCTACGCCTTCACCGCGCACAAGTCCGCGGCCCCGACCGCCGAGGACCGGGAGATCACCGTCTTCTCCGGGCTCGGCCGCAAGGACTCCCCCAAGGACGTCATCGCCCGTGCCGAGACGGTCGCGCGCAACGTCGCCTGGGCCCGTGACCTCGTCAACACCGCGCCCAACCTGCTCTACCCTCAGTCCTTCACCGAGCAGGTGCAGCAGGTCGCCAAGGCGTCCTCCGGCAAGCTCACCGTCGAGGTGCTCGACGACGAGGCGCTCGTCGCTGGCGGCTTCGGCGGCATCGTCGGTGTCGGTCAGGGCAGCAGCCGCCCGCCGCGCATCGTCACCCTCTCCTACGCCCCGCGCAGCAAGAAGGTCCCCCACATCGCCCTCGTCGGCAAGGGCATCACCTTCGACACCGGCGGCGTGTGCATCAAGCCCTCCGCCGGCATGACGACGATGAAGTCCGACATGGCCGGCGCCGCCGCCGTCGCCGCGACCGTCGTCGCCGCCGCCGAGCTCGGCCTGCCCATCGCCGTCACCGGCTACCTCTGCCTCGCCGAGAACATGCCCGGCGGCAACGCCCAGCGCCCCGGCGACGTCGTCACCATGCGCAACGGCACGACCGTCGAGATCATCGACACCGACGCCGAGGGCCGCATGGTCCTCGCCGACGGCATGGCCCTGGCCGCCGAGGCCGGACCCGACCAGATCGTCGACGTCGCCACCCTCACCGGTGCCTGCGTCGTCGCCCTCGGCCCGAAGATCTTCGGCGTCATGGGCAACGACGACGCCCTGCGCACCGCCATCACCGTGGCCTCAGAGCGGGCCGACGAGGCGAGCTGGCCGCTCCCGCTGCCCGCCGACCTGCGCTCCGGCCTCGACTCCGCCGTCGCCGACATCGCCCACAAGGGCGACCGCTGGGGCGGCGCCCTCACCGCCGGCCTGTTCCTCCAGGAGTTCGCCAAGGACTCCTCCGGCGAGCAGATCCCCTGGGCCCACCTCGACATCGCCGGCCCCTCCTTCAACGAGGGCTCCCCCTGGGGCCACGTCCCCAAGGGCGGCACCGGCGTCGCCGTCGGCACCCTCCTGGAGCACCTGACCAGCCTGGGCTGAGTCCTCGCGCCCTCGTCCCGGCGTGGCCCAGGGCACGGGGTGGCGCTGGACCCCGCCTCTTGAGCCCGCGCCGCACGCGGAGCGGACGCAGGGTGGGGGTCGGCCCGACTCATGGGCGAAGCCGGCACGTCCGGTCGACGGGAGTCGAAGGGAGAGTCCGCCGGCTTCGTCCTTAGGGCCACCCCCAGCCCTACGGCCGCTCAGGCGACCACACGCGGAGTGACCAAAGGAGCGAGGCCGTACGCTGGGCCGGTCCGTGACCCCGGACACACCAACGCGCAAAGGAGCCTCGCCGTGGCCGACCCCACGACCTCGTCCCCCTTCGACCTCGTCATCCTCGGAGCGGGGAGCGGCGGCTACGCCTGCGCGCTGCGGGCCTCGCAGCTGGGCCTGACGGTCGCGCTCGTCGAGGAGGACAAGATCGGGGGGACCTGCCTGCACCGCGGATGCATCCCGACCAAGGCGCTGCTGCACGCGGCCGAGCTGGCCGACGGGGCGCGGGTGGCGGCGTCGCACGGGGTGCTCACGAGCTTCGAGGGCATCGACACGGCCGCGCTGCACGCGCGCAAGGACAAGGTCGTCGCCCAGCTCCACAGGGGCCTGACCGGGCTCATCGGACAGGCCGGGATCGAGGTCGTGAGGGGTCGCGGGCGGCTGGTCGACACGAGCACCGTCGAGGTGGAGGGCGAAGGGGGCACGACGCGCCTGAGCGGGCGGACCGTCGTCCTGGCGACCGGTTCGTACGCCCGGACCATCCCGGGCGTGGAGCTCGGGCCGCGGGTGATGACGAGCGACCGGGCGATGGACCTCGCCGAGATCCCGCAGCGCGTCGCGGTGCTGGGCGGCGGCGTCATCGGCGTCGAGTTCGCGTCGATGCTGCGCAGCTTCGGCGCCGAGGTGACGGTCGTCGAGGCCCTCGACCGGATCGTCGCGGCCGAGGAGCCGTCGATCTCGAAGCACCTGACGCGCGAGTTCAAGAAGCGCGGGATCACCACCCTCACCTCCACCCTGGTCGCCTCCGTCGAGGCCGACGAGCACCGAGCGGTCGTCCACCTCGAGGGCGCCGACCCGCTCAAGGTCGACCTCGTGATGGTCGCCGTGGGTCGCGGGCCCCGCAGCGGGGGCATCGGCCTGGAGGAGGCCGGGGTGACGCTCGAGCGCGGGTTCGTCCCGACCGACGAGCGGCTGCGGACCGATGTCGAGGGCGTGCGTGCCGTCGGTGACCTCGTGCCGGGCCTGCAGCTGGCGCACCGCGGCTTCGCCCACGGCATCTTCGTCGCCGAGGACGTCGCCGGCCTCGACCCGCGCCCGGTCGACGACGTGACGATCCCCAAGGTCACCTACTGCGACCCCGAGATCGCCTCGGTCGGGCTGTCCACCGAGGCGGCGAAGGGAGCCGGCCACGACGTCGAGACCGTCACCTACCCGCTGGGCGGCAACGGTCGCAGCATCATCCGCGGCACGACCGGCTCGGTCACCCTGGTGCGGGCGAAGGACGGCCCGGTGCTCGGGGTGCACATGGTCGGCCTCGGCGTCAGCGAGCTCATCAGCGAGGCGCAGCTCGTCGTCGGCTGGGAGGCCCACCCCGAGGACGTGGCGACACTCGTGCACGCCCACCCCACCCAGGGCGAGGCCCTCGGCGAGGCGGCGATGCTCGCCGCAGGCCGGCCGCTGCACGCGCACGCCTGAGACCGTTCGTCGTGATCGTCCTAGGCTGTCCTGCAGTCCCCACCGACCTGACCACGGAGCACCATGAGTCCTGACCCCCGTTCACTCCCCCGCGCCACCAAGCGCGTCACCAAGCGCGCGGCCGCCCGTATCGGCGGCGTCGACGAGGTGCGCGCGCGCCTCGACACGGCGAAGGGGGAGCTGCGCAAGGCCCGCGAGCAGCGCGACCGGGCTCGCCGGCAGCGTGACGAGGCCAGGGCGCAGCTCGACGCGACCGCGGCGAAGCTCGCTGCGGCCGAGGACTCGCTCAAGGCGCTGGAGGCCAAGCGCGCCCAGGCAGCCGATCGTGCCGCCGGCCTGGGCTACGCCTACCGAGGCCTGCGCGCCGCTGCCGAGGGCTACCGCCTGCCGAGCGAGCTCGGCCCGGCGCCGGGCCACGCGCCCTCCGCGGACGAGCGCCGCGAGCTCGAGGTGGGGGTCAGGTGGCTGCGTACCCGCGCCGAGTTCACGATGGCGCTCGCGCACGGTGAGGGGCTCGAGGGTGCGATGGAGCACCTCGTGCGCGGGGCCAAGGGTTCCCCGCAGGTGACGGTCGCCCGGCAGATCGCCCAGTGGCTGTACGACAACGACTCGACCCGTCAGGCCGGCACGCTCGCCACCGGTCTCATCGCCCACCAGATGGGCCTGCCCAAGTTCGCCTGGGAGCGCTTGTCGACCCTGCCCGACGAGGTCTGGCTGCGTCACGCCGCCAACGAGTACGTGCTGCTCGCCGGGGAGCACGACCGGGCACTCGCGGAGCACGCGGTGGAGCGCGCACTGGAGCACCCGGGGCCGCTCAGCACGCACACCTGGCTGACCCTCACCCGCCGCGCCATGGGCCTGGACCTCGGAGCGCAGTGCACGCGGCTGGCCGAGCGCTTCGACGCCGCGGCGGCGGCGGACCTCGCGAGCGGCGAGCTCGACGAGGCCCAGACCGAGGCGCTGGTCCGCGACCGCACGTGGATGTCCAGGTGGGCGCCGCGCATCGCCGCCGGGCCGACGGAGCCGACGCCGGCGACCCCGGGCACGGTCTCGATCGGCGTCATCGGCTACGACCAGCCCGACCCCCGCAACACCTCGAGCAACATCGGCGACTACGTGCAGACCATCGCCTCGCTCTCGCACCTCGTGCGCCACACCGGCGCGCGGTTCGACGACGGTGACCTCGGGCGCTTCGCCACCGACCTCGCCGCGCGGGTCCCGGCCGACCTGCGCGTCGACTCCCCGGAGGTGCCGGTGACCCTCCACCAGGTCGACCGGGACGCCTCGACGTACTCGCAGGTGCCCGAGGGCACGTGGATGCTCGCCTTCGGCTGGTACGCCCACAAGCTCGGTGGCGTCCGGCACGACTTCCCCTTCCCGGGGCACCTCAAGCCCCTCTACGTCTCCTTCCACCTCAACAAGCGGGCGCTGCTCACCGACGAGACGATCGAGCACCTCAAGGCGCACGCGCCGATCGGCTGCCGCGACCACTCGACCGTCGACCTGCTCCTCGGGCAGGGCATCCCGGCCTTCTTCTCCGGCTGCCTGACGACGACCGTGCGATACGTGCGGCCCGACGACACCCCGGCCCGGCCGGCGGACGCACCGACCGTGTGGATCGACCTGCCGGCACCCCGGGGGGCTCGCCGCATCCACAACGAACGTGAGGACGTGCGCGGCGCCGACATGGCGACCAACCTGCGCACCGCCCTGGCCAGCCTCGACGAGTACGCCGGCTCGATCGGCAAGGTCGTGACCGGTCGCCTGCACGCGTACCTGCCCGCACGCGCCCTCGGGTGCGACGTCGACTTCGCGCCGCGCAACCCGTCCGACATCCGCTTCGCGGGCCTGGCCCCGCTCACCGACGACGAGGTCTTCGAGATGGGGCGCCGCATCGCCGACCTCCTCGAGCCGGTCTTCGCGGCGATCCTGCGCGGCGAGGACGAAGGGAGCGTGCGCGCGATCTGGGCCGAGGTCACCGCGGACCGGGTCGCAGCTGCCCGACGCCGCAACGAGCAGGACGTGACCCTCCCTTCCCTCGTGGACGTCGACGAGGCGGTCGCGACGATCCGCTCCGGCCGCGTCGACGTGCCGCGCACGCAGGACGGTCCGGCTGGCGAGGAGATGGAGATCGTCCTCGCCCTCGACGGCAACCTCAAGGACCAGTTCCTCGTCGTCGTCGACGGGCTCGTGGAGCACGCGAGCCGACCGATCCACCTCAACGTGCTCGTGCGCGAGCACGAGCAGGCCGACTTCGACCGGGCCGCGGCGCTCTTCCCGACCGTGTCCTTCTCGTGGTGGCCGTGCGACGAGGTGACCTACGGCGACATCCACGCGATGATCCCGCACATCACCGTCTCGACGATGGACCGCCTGGTGCTGCCGCAGCTGCTCACCGACGTCGACCGGGTGGTCTACCACGACATCGACGCGCTGCCCGTGGCCGACGTCGCCGAGCTCTACGAGACCGACCTGCAGGGGCACCCGCTGGCAGCCCGTGACTCGGAGGCCAGCTCGATGCAGAGCGGCTACACCAACATCTTCAACCCGGCCTCGCTCAAGGACCTCGAGCCGGGCATGGGCTCGGAGCTCATCCGGCGCGAGACCCGGCGCCACCCCTTCGACTTCGTCGGGTTCAACGCCGGGATCATGGTCCTCGACTTGGCCAGGATGCGCGCCGACGACTTCTGCGAGCGGTTCCTGCCGTACGCCAACAACTTCGGCATGCACGACCAGCACATCCTCAACGTCTACGTCGGCGCAGACCGGCTGGCCCTCGCTCCCGGCTGGAACGCCAGGCCGTCGCAGGAAGACGTCGTGGACCCCAAGATCATCCACTGGGCCGGCGGCCAGAAGCCGTGGGTCGAGGGGTACGTCTCCTACCAGGACGCGTGGCGCCGCCACGAGGACGAGCTGAGGCGCCGAGAGGCGTCGCTCGCCACTGATCAGGTGATGAACCCCGTGGACAACAGCGCACGGACTCGTGAGAGTCTGTGACGTACCCCATCTCGATAGAAGGAGCAGAGGCGCATGTCTGAGCGGGTGACCATGCCGGCGCTGGGTGAGTCCGTCACGGAAGGAACCGTGACCCGTTGGCTCAAGAACGTCGGCGACACGGTCGAGGTGGACGAGCCACTGCTCGAGGTGTCGACCGACAAGGTCGACACCGAGATCCCGTCCCCCGTGGCAGGGACGATCCAGGAGATCCTCGTCGAGGAGGACGAGACCGTCGAGGTCGGAGCCGACCTCGCGGTCATCGGGGACGGAGACGCCCCGGCGTCCGACGACTCCGGTGACGCGGCCGAGCCCGCGCAGGAGGCGCCTGCCGAGGAGCCCCAGGCAGAAGAGGCTCCCGCGGAGGAGCCGAAGGCGCAGGAGGCTCCCGCCGAGGAGCCGAAGGCCGAGGCGGCCCCTGCCGCCGAGACCGCTCCCGCCGAGGGTGGCGAGGGCACCAAGGTCGCGATGCCCGCCCTGGGCGAGTCCGTCACCGAGGGCACCGTCTCCCGCTGGCTCAAGGCCGAGGGCGACACCGTCGAGGTCGACGAGCCGCTGCTCGAGGTCTCCACGGACAAGGTCGACACCGAGATCCCCTCACCGGTCGCCGGCACCCTGACCAAGATCCTCGTCCAGGAGGACGAGACCGTCGAGGTCGGCGCCGATCTGGCGATCGTCGGCGGCTCCGGCTCGGGCTCCGCGCCCGCAGCCGAGGAGTCGCCCGCGCCGCAGGCCGACGAGGAGCAGCCGGCCACCGCGGGCACCACCGCCGACGAGGCCGCTGCGCAGGAGCCCGAGGCCGCCCAGGCAGAGGAGGCCCCCGAGCAGGAGGCCCCGAAGGCCGAGGCGCCCAAGCAGGAGGCGCCCAAGCAGGAGGCCCCCAAGCAGGAGGCCCCCAAGCAGGAGGCCCCCAAGCAGGAGTCGGCCGCCGGCGACGCCGCTGCCTACGTCACGCCGCTCGTGCGCAAGCTCGCTGCGGACAACGACATCGACCTCGCGCAGGTGACGGGCACCGGCATCGGTGGCCGGATCCGCAAGCAGGACGTCCTCGACGCGGCCAAGGCCAAGAACCAGCCGGCCGAGGCCCCCGCTGCCCCGGCCGCGGCGACGCCGTCAGCTCCCGCCGTGGGCTCCGCTCCCTCCGGCGTGCCGGCGGGCATGGAGTCCAATGTCCCGACGTCCAAGCGTGGCACCCGCGAGAAGATGTCGCGCCTGCGCAAGGTCATCGCCGAGCGCATGGTCGAGTCGCTGCAGGTCAGCGCCCAGCTGACGACGGTCGTCGAGGTCGACATGACCAAGGTGGCCCGCGTCCGCGACGCCGCCAAGGCCGACTTCGTGAGCCGTGAGGGCACGAAGCTCTCCTTCCTCCCCTTCATCGCCCTCGCGACGGCCGAGGCGCTCAAGGCGCACCCGGGTGTCAACGCGAGCGTCGAGGGTGACGAGATCGTCTACCACGGCCAGGAGAACCTCTCCATCGCGGTGGACACGGAGAAGGGCCTCTTCACGCCGGTCGTCAAGAACGCCGGTGACCTCAACGTCGCCGGTCTCGCCCGCGCCATCGCGGACGTCGCCGATCGCACGCGCAACAACAAGATCACGCCGGACGACCTGTCCGGCGGGACCTTCACCATCACCAACACGGGCAGCCGGGGTGCGCTCTTCGACACCCCGATCCTCAATCAGCCCCAGGTCGCGATGCTCGGGACCGGTGCCATCGTGCGTCGCCCGGTCGTCATCACGACGGACGACGGCGGGGAGACCCTGGCGATCCGCTCGATGATGTACCTGGCGCTCAGCTACGACCACCGGGTCGTCGACGGCGCCGACGCGGCCCGCTTCCTCGGGACCGTCAAGGCACGCCTCGAGGAAGGCCGTTTCGAGGCCTGACATGACCTCACCCCGACAGCGCGTCGCCATCACCGGAGCCTCCGGACTGATCGGCGGCGCGCTGTCGTCGTCCCTGCGCGAAGGGGGTCACGACGTCGTCCACCTCGTGCGCCGGGAGCCCTCGGCCGGGCACGAGCGGCAGTGGGACCCCTCCGCGGAGCACCTGCCGCCGCAGGCCCTCTCGGGCGTCGACACCGTGGTGCACCTCGCGGGCGCCGGGGTAGGCGACCGCCGGTGGACCCCTGAGTACAAGGCACTGATCCACTCCTCGCGGGTCGACGGCACCGACCTGGTGGCGCGGGCGATCGCCGATGGTGCGGGTCCGACCCGGCTCGTCACGGCCTCGGCGGTCGGCATCTACGGCGACCGGGGCGACGAGGTCCTCACCGAGGACTCCGCCGAGGCGGACACCTTCCTCGCCGATGTCGTGCGCGACTGGGAGTCCGCGACCACCCCGGCCCGCGAAGCCGGCGTACCGGTCGCCCACGCCCGCACCGGCATCGTCCTGTCGGCGCACGGCGGCGCCCTGACCCCGATGCTGCGAGTGGGCCGGCTCGGGCTCGGCGGCCCGCTCGGCTCCGGTCGCCAGTGGATGCCGTGGATCACGATCGACGACGTCGTCGCCGCCTACACCCTGCTCGTCGAGGACCCCTCCGTCACCGGCGCCGTCAACCTCACCGGTCCGCACCCGGCCCGCCAGCGCGAGGTCGCCCGCGCCATCGGCCGTCGGCTGCACCGCCCGGCCCTCCTGCCGGCTCCGCGTGCCGCGATCCGGGTCGTGCTCGGCGAGTTCGCCGACGAGGCCCTCGCCTCGGCCCGGGTGCTCCCCCAGCGCCTGCAGGATCTCGGCTTCGAGCACCGCCACCCCGACCTCGACGCGGCCCTGGCCCACCTGCTCGACGACTGAGTCCCCCTTCGACCTGGACCTGCATTGCCCTAGGGGAATGCGGGTTCAGGTGCGTCCGGCCGCCGTGGTGACGACGCGACGTCCGGGACAGCGCGGACGTCCCGGACGCGCCAGGCCCCGTCGTGCCAGACGAGGACGAGGTCGACCCGCTGCCCCGGGCGCGCGGGCCGGGTGCGTCGCCCGCCGTCCGGTCCGACCACCGTGTAGGCGCTCTCGTCGACGACGGTGCGCAGGACGGCCGTCGACCCCGCCGTCCGTTGCAGCTGCGCGGAGCGCACGGTCAGCTCCACCCCGCGGTAGCGGTGACCGCTCTCCCGCAACGAGGTGACGAGCCGGCCGTCCCGCGCGGCCGCGGGCGAGCCCGGCTCGTCGAGCCGGGCGACGACCTCTCGGTCGAGGTCGAGGACGAGCTGCTGCCGCAGCGTGGTCAGCTCCTGCGCGAGTCCCCTCACCGCCTGCCTGGGCGCCGAGCGGTCCGTGGCGAGTGAGGTGGCCGGCCCGGGCGCCGATGACGTCCGGGCGGACGCGGGGCTCGGGGTGGCGCCCCCTTCGTCCTCGGCGGTCGCGATCTGTCGCCACGGGACGATCACGGCGAGGAGCAGGGCGACGGCAAGCACGACGACGGTCCCGACCCGCCGGCCGAGCAGAGGCGTGTCGACGGCCGACCGGGCGATCGCGCGCGGCTCGCTCACCTCGTCCGGGTCGCGCGAGAGGTCGACGGGCTCGTCCCTGCGGCGCGGCGCGGCGTGACGACCTCCACGGCGCGGCTCGCGCCGTACCCGCTCCCCCTCGGCCTGCTGGGGGCGACGCTGCCACCACCGACGACGTGGCTGCGCCGGGCGGGCCGCCGCCAGCTCCAGCTGCCACGCGGGCGTGCGCAGCTCGTCCTCGGCCGCCGCCTCGCGGATGCGTCGGGTCAGGCCCGACGCGACGTCGCCGGTCGAGGTCATCCGCAGCGGCTGCGCGGGCACCGCGTCGAAGACGGCGCGCGCCACCTCGTCCGCCTCCGGCCGCAGCGCCGGGTCGGTCGCGAGGCAGGACTCGACGGCCTCGACCAGGGCGGGCTCGTCGGGCACGAGGTCGCCCAGCTCCGGGCGCGCGGCGATGTGCCCCGGGGCCGAGCCGGCGAGGCAGAGCCAGGCGATCGCACCGACCGCGTGGACGTCGCTGGCCCGCTCCGGGTCCCCGCCCTCGAGGACCTCCGGCGCGACGAACCCGTCGGTGCCGTGCACGTCGCCCGGTGCCTCGCCGGTGAGGCGCGAGTAACCGAGGTCCGCGAGCGCCGGCCGCCCGGTGGAGTCGAGCAGGATGTTGCCGGGGCTGAGGTCACCGTGGACGATGCCGAGGTCGTGCAGGCCGGCGAGCGCCTCGGCGATCGGCGCGATGATCGTGACCGTCTCCCCGGGCGTGAGGTGCCCGCGCTCGGCGACCACGCGCTCGAGCGAGCCGCCGGCGAGGAGCTCCAGGACGAGGGCGGTGGACCCCCCTTCGTCCGTCTCGACCTCGAGGGTCTCGTGCAGGCCGACCACGTGCTCGCCGGCCGCGTGCTGGAGCATCGCGTACTCGCGCACGCTCTCGTCGTCCAGGCCACCGCGCACGATCTTGACCGCGACCAGCTCGTCGTCGCTCTCGCGCCGGGCCCGCCACACCGTGGCCGTCGAGCCGCGACCGAGCAGGCGGGTCAGCCGGTAGCCGGGCACCTGGGGCGGGATCTCGTCCATGCCCCCACCATGGCCCGGATCGTCGATCCAGCCGCGGAGTTCTCCACAGGCACGAAGCGGACCGCGGACCTCACCGTCGGTCCTGCTCCCCCTTCGTTAGCCTGACGCGCATGGCCCCTCGCTCCGAGCGCATCGAGTACAACGGCACGGTCTACGACTCCTGGGCGGACCTCCCGCCCGAGGTGCAGGACCTGGTCCGCACGCGGATGCCCGACACGGACGGCGACGGGATCCCCGACGTCTTGCAGGGCGGTCCCGTGCCCGAGCCGGTCGTGACCACCACGTACTCCGTCGACGGCACCGAGTACAGCTCGCTCGACGAGCTGCCGCCGGACGTGCGGGCGCACCTCCAGCGGGCGATGGCCTCGGGGACGACGCCGAGCGGGTCCTTCACCGAACGCGTCGCCGGGCAGCCGCTCGAGGAGCCCCGCCGGCCGTGGTGGCGCCGCCTCTTCGGGTGACGCTGGTTAACCTGCGGTCATGACCGCAGACCAGCCCACGATCCTCGCCACCTCCGGTGGCTACGTCCGGCCGGAGCGGGGGGACCTCGTCTTCGCCGGGCTCGTCCACCACGCCGTCGAGCTGACCGGCACGACCTCGCGCCCGCGGATCTGCCAGCTCGGCACGGCCATGGGTGACCCGCGCACCTTCAACGCCGCCTTCTCCGAGGCCGGCGCGGCGGCCGGGTACGACGTCACCCACCTCAACCTCTTCCCGATGCCGACGGTGGAGGACATGGAGGCCCACCTCCTCGCGCAGGACGTCGTCTGGGTCAACGGCGGGTCCGTCGCCAACCTGCTCGCGGTCTGGCGGGTGCACGGGCTCGACGAGGTGTTCCGCCGCGTGTGGGAGGCGGGCGTCGTCCTCGCCGGCGTGAGCGCCGGCTCGATCTGCTGGTTCCGCGGGGGCACGACTGACTCCTTCGGGCCGGAGCTGCGGGCGGTCACCGACGGGCTCGGTCTCCTCCCGTACGACAACGGCGTGCACTACGACAACGAGGCCCGTCGCCGGCCGACGGTGCACCGTCTGGTCGCCGACGGCACGCTCGGCGAGACCCACTGCACGGACGACGGCGTCGGCCTGGTCTACCGCGGCACCCAGCTCGTCGAGGCCGTCACCGAGGTCGACGGCAAGGGGGCGTACATCGTGACGAAGGGGGAGGACGGCCGGGCGGTCGAGACCCCCGTCGAGACCCGCCGCCTCCCCCGCTGAGCCGGGCGTAGGCTGGCCCGATGCGTTTTGAGGAGCTGGGCTTCGCGCCCGACACCGTCGACTACCTGACCGCCTGGGAGCACCAGAAGCGGGTCCACGCCGCGGTCGTGGCCGGCGAGCTCGAGGACACGACGCTCCTCCTCGAGCACACGGCGGTCTACACCGCCGGCAAGCGGACCGAGCCGCACGAGCGGCCGGTCGACGGCACGCCGGTCATCGACGTCGACCGCGGCGGCAAGATCACCTGGCACGGCCCCGGGCAGCTCGTCGGCTACCCCATCGCCCACCTGCCCGGTCGCCGCGACGTCATCGCCCACGTGCGCCGGCTCGAGGAGATGATGATCCGCGTCGCCGCCGACGTGGGCGTCACCGCGACCCGCGTGCCGGGACGCTCCGGCATCTGGGTGCCCGGCGCCGACGGTGCGCGCGACCGCAAGCTCGGGCAGATCGGCATCCGCGTCTCCCGGGACGTCGCCATGCACGGGTTCAGCCTCAACGTCGACTGCGACCTGTCGTGGACGCAGACGATCGTGCCGTGCGGCATCCCGGACGCGGACGTCTCGACCCTCGCCCTGGAGACCGGGCGCGACCTCACCGTGGCCGACATCCTCCCTTCGGCCAGGGCCCACCTGCTCGAGGTCATGACCGAGGACCTCCCGCTCACCCGCGGAGCCGCGGCCACCGCCTGATCACCGGAGCGGGATCGCGTGCTCCCACGGCTTGTCGAGGTCGAAGCGCCGCCCGCTGATCTCCTCGGGGGCGATCTCGACGAAGACGTCCTTGTCGGTCGGCACCCACGACCGCAGCCGGGAGGCCTCCGCGCGCTCGCGGTCGTCGGTGGACTCCAGCACGCGCGCCCGGCCGCGCACGACGACCGACCACGCCTGCGCGGAGTCGTAGCCGTCGATCTCGAAGGCCACGTCCGACTGCATGACGACGCCGAGCAGCTTGTTGCCCTGGGCGGTCCGGAAGAGCAGGACCTCGCGGTCGATCGCGTAGTTGATCGGGACGATGTGCACCTCCCCCGCCAGGTGGAAGGCGAGCCGCCCGAACTCGTGCCCGCGCAGCTCCTGCCAGCACTCGTCCCGGCTCATCCCGTGGATGGGTGACTGCGTCATTCCGACCTCCTGTGACCCCGTGCGGGTCCGTGTGCCCGACACCTCGATCCTAGTGACGAAGGGGGTGCCCGTCGCCCCCCTTCGACCCTCCGCGGGGGCGGCGTAGGCTGGAGCGGTTTCCGGACACCACCGGGACCACCGAGATTGCCAGGAGAGCTGCGTGACCGTCGCACCCGAAGGACGTCGTCTGCTGCGCGTCGAGGCGCGCAACGCCGAGACACCCATCGAGCGGAAGCCGGAGTGGATCCGCACCACGGCGAAGATGGGCCCCGAGTACAACGCCATCCGCGGGCGGGTGAGCGGCCAGGGCCTGCACACCGTCTGCCAGGAGGCCGGCTGCCCCAACATCTTCGAGTGCTGGGAGGACCGTGAGGCGACCTTCCTCATCGGTGGTGACGTGTGCACCCGGCGCTGCGACTTCTGCGACATCGCGACCGGCCGCCCCACGTCGCTCGACATGGACGAGCCGCGCCGCGTGGCCGAGTCCGTGCGCGAGATGGGCCTGCGCTACTCGACCGTGACCGGCGTCGCCCGCGACGACCAGCCCGACGGTGCCGCCGCCCTGTACGCGGAGACGATCCGGGCGATCCACGAGCTCAACCCGCACACCGGTGTCGAGATCCTGCCGCCCGACTTCGGCGCCAAGCCCGAGCTCGTCGGGCAGGTGTTCGATGCCCGCCCCGAGGTCTTCGCCCACAACCTCGAGACCGTGCCGCGCATCTTCAAGAAGATCCGCCCCGCCTTCACCTACGACAAGTCCCTCAGGGTCCTGTCGATGGCCCGCGAGGCGGGGCTCGTCACCAAGTCCAACCTCATCCTGGGCATGGGCGAGGAGGACCACGAGGTCGAGGAGGCGATCCGCGACCTGCACGAGGCCGGCTGCGACATCCTGACGATCACCCAGTACCTGCGCCCCTCCAAGCTGCACCACCCGATCGACCGGTGGGTCAAGCCGGAGGAGTTCGTCCACTGGAGCGAGCTCGCCGAGGACATCGGCTTCAAGGGCGTCATGGCGGGGCCGCTGGTGCGCTCGAGCTACCGCGCCGGTCGCCTCTACGCGACGGCCATGCGCAAGTGGGGCCGGGCCATCCCGGAGCACCTGTCGCACCTCGAGCAGGCCATCGACGAGCCGGCCCGCCAGGAGGCCTCCTCGCTCGTCGCGAAGTCCCGCGCCCAGGCCCTGCTCGACCAGCCCGCCACCGGCACCGACGGCTGAACCCCACCCCCTTCCCGAGGAACTAGACTCAACCCCCATGGCCAGCAAGAACGAGCAGCCCGAGAAGCCGAAGCGCGAGAACCCCTTCAAGCGCCTCCGCACCGTCTACACGACGATCAAGCAGATCGACCCGCAGATCGGTCTGTGGATGCTGCTCGCCTTCGTCGCGGTGCTGGCCGTGGGCGCCGTCATCGGCCTGGTCATGGGGCACGTCCTCGCCTCGCTGCTCGTCGCGCTCCCCTTCGCCGCGCTGGCCGCGATGATCATGATGTCCCGCCGGGGTGAGCGGGCGGCCTTCGCGCAGATGGAGGGCCAGCGCGGCGCCTCGATCGGTGGCCTGTCCGCCCTGCGGCGTGGCTGGTACTACGACCAGGAGCCGGTCGCGGCCGACGCGACCAAGCCGAGCGAGATCAACACCGCGGCCGTCGTCTTCCGGGCGCTCGGCCGGCCGGGCGTCGTGCTCCTCGGCGAGGGCCCCAAGCACCGCGTCGACCGACTCTTCGTCAAGGAGACCAAGAAGATCAACCGGGTCGCCCCGGGCGTCACGGTCCACACCTTCCGCGTCGGCTCGGGCGAGGGCGAGCTCGCCCCCCGCAAGATCCGGATGACGCTCACCAAGCTGCGCCCCGAGCTGTCCAAGGAGGAGATGGCCGTCGTCAACAAGCGGCTGAAGTCCCTCCCGGGCCTGCGCCAGGGCGTCCCCGCCGGGGTCGACCCCACGCGCGCGCGCATGGACCGCCGCGCCCTGCGCGGTCGCTGAGCCGACGTCCTCGTCAGGGGCGCGTGACCCGCGTGCCGGCGGCGAGGTCGTGCAGTCCCCGCCCGTCGTCCTTGAGCATGATGATCGCCGGGATGAAGAGGCACAGCAGCGCGGCCCGGACGGTGGAGCGAAGGGGGGTGACCCACTGCCCGTGCACCGGCACGACCCGCAGGCCGAGCAGGCGGTGGCCGAAGGTCGCGCCGCCGAGCGTCACGCCGAGCGTGTTGAGCACGAAGAGCAGACCGAGCGGCACGAAGGAGAAGCCCTCCGGGCTCAGCTCGACGACCCGGCCGACCAGGCCGTGGGTGATGACCAGGCAGGCGATCCAGTCCACGAGCAGGGCGAGGACGCGACGACCGAAGGGGGCGGCGCTCCCCCCTTCGTCCTGGGTGGGGACACGACGGCCGGCGCTGCTGCTCACCGGGGCAGCCTATGCGTCCCGTCGATGGACGCGACCACCGGCCGGGCCCGCCACTCGGTAGGCTCGATCTCAGTGCGTGGGACCACCGTCTCGTGTAACACCGGCGAAACATCCGGGTCATGGTCGGGAAACCGGCCCGGCCTACGGTGACGCCAACAAGTTGATGCGGCAGGTCAGAGTGGGCTGCCGCCCCACCCCAGGAGGATGGTTTGTTCAGCTCCCCTGACGAGGTTCTTGAGTTCATCAAGGCCGAGGACGTCAAGTTCGTCGACATCCGGTTCTGCGACCTGCCGGGCATCATGCAGCACTTCAACGTGCCGGCCGAGTCGATCGACGAGGACTTCTTCACCGAGGGCCAGATGTTCGACGGCTCCTCCATCCGCGGCTTCCAGGCCATCCACGAGTCCGACATGAAGCTCGTGCCGGACATCAAGACCGCGTACCTGGACCCCTTCCGCGACGAGAAGACGCTCATCGTCAACTTCTCGATCGTCGACCCCTTCACGGGCGAGCAGTACAGCCGTGACCCGCGCAACGTCGCGGCGAAGGCCGAGGCGTACCTGAAGTCGACCGGCATCGCCGACACCGCGTACTTCGGTGCCGAGGCCGAGTTCTACGTCTTCGACGACGTCCGCTTCGACACCCAGCCGCAGGGCTCCTACTACTTCCTCGACTCGATCGAGGCCAAGTGGAACTCCGGTCGGAAGGA
The DNA here is from genome assembly GCF_039636765.1 of Janibacter terrae. Classification (NCBI taxonomy): domain Bacteria; kingdom Bacillati; phylum Actinomycetota; class Actinomycetes; order Micrococcales; family Intrasporangiaceae; genus Janibacter; species Janibacter terrae. The sequence goes on along the minus strand of NZ_CP144167.1, from coordinate 1,936,953 downwards.
GGAGGGCGGCAACAAGGGATACAAGACGGCCATGAAGGGCGGCTACTTCCCCGTGCCGCCGGTGGACCACTTCGCCGACCTGCGCGACCAGATCTGCCTGAGGATGAAGGACGTCGGTCTCGAGGTCGAGCGCAGCCACCACGAGGTCGGTTCCGCGGGGCAGCAGGAGATCAACTACAAGTTCAACACCCTGCTCCAGTCCGGCGACGACATCATGAAGTTCAAGTACGTCGTCAAGAGCACCGCCTGGCAGGCCGGCCACACCGCGACCTTCATGCCCAAGCCGATCTTCGGCGACAACGGGTCCGGCATGCACACCCACCAGAGCCTGTGGAAGGACGGCGAGCCGCTCTTCTACGACGAGCAGGGCTACGGCGGCCTGTCCGACCTCGCCCGCTGGTACATCGGTGGCCTGCTCAAGCACGCCCCTGCGCTGCTCGCCTTCACCAACCCGACGGCCAACAGCTACCACCGCCTGGTCCCGGGCTTCGAGGCCCCGATCAACCTCGTGTACTCCGCGCGCAACCGCTCGGCCTGCATCCGCATCCCGATCGCGGGCAACTCGCCGAAGGCCAAGCGTGTCGAGTTCCGCATCCCGGACCCCTCGAGCAACCCGTACCTGTGCTTCGCGGCCCAGCTGATGGCCGGCATCGACGGCATCAAGAACCGCATCGAGCCCCCGGAGCCGGTCGACAAGGACCTGTACGAGCTGCCGCCGGAGGAGCACGAGGCCATCGAGCAGGTCCCGACCTCTCTCCCCGAGGTCCTCAAGGCTCTCGAGGCCGACCACGAGTTCCTGCTCGAGGGCGACGTCTTCACCCAGGACCTCATCGACACCTGGATCACCTGGAAGTACGAGAACGAGGTGCTCCCGCTGCAGGTGCGCCCGCACCCGCACGAGTTCGAGATGTACTTCGACATCTAACCGGGCCTCCGGCTGCGGTCATTCAGCAACGCCGAACGACCGCAAAGAACAGCCGCTGACCTGCACAAACGCCGCCGAGCGACCTTTTGGTCGTTCGGCGGCGTTTGCTGTTGGTAGCCGCTCGTCTGTTACAAATCCGGTACAAATTTGGGTAGCGCCATCTCCTGCCACACGGTCCTCAGGGGACTCTTCGGGTAGGTCGCGGCACGGGTCGGTTGCCCGAGCCACCAGCCTGGCATCGCACAGTTGGGCAACCACCGCCGCGATGCCCGAGTCATCTTGCTGCCACATCGTTTCCGCCGACGTGATCGCTCCCATGCCGCCGTCGGACATAGGTGCCCGTAGACCAACTGTCCGTCAACGCCGCGAGGAGGGGCTGGATGATGGCAACGAACTCGAACGTGCCGGCTATGGAACCGGGAATCTTTGGGCCGCGGCGGCGCGGAGACCGCGGAAGCCGGGCACCCAGGCTGGTCGAGGCCCAAGAACTGTGGGACATCGACGATGTCGCTTCCTACCTTGGCGTGACAAAGCAGACCATCTACTCCTGGCGGACGACAGGTTACGGCCCGGCCGGCTTCCGTGTCGGCAAGCACCTGCGCTGGCGGGCAGCAACCGTGATCAATTGGACGGTGCGACTCGAGGAGAATCAGTGATCCCGACAGGCCATCAGCCTGACCCGGAATCGACTCCATCGCCACCAGCGAGCAGATGCTCATCAGCATGTTTGGTCACCCGGTCCGACGCTGCCGAGGGCTGCCATGGCAAGCATTAGCTCTGGGAGACCATCCGACGACGGCAGCCCTCGCTACGTCGTCAACTACCGAGATCCCGAGGGGCGGCAGCGTCGTAAGACCTTCCGACGCAAGGCCGAGGCGGTTGCGTTCCGCAACACGGTCGAGGCGGACAAACTTCGTGGAACCTACCTTGATGTCGACGCAGGCAGGATCTCATTTCGCCCCTATGCCGAGGAGTGGCTCGACAGTCGGACCTTCAGTCCGCTGACCTACGAGGCGACCGAATTGCGACTCAGGCTCCATGTGTTCCCGACGCTAGGACACCTCGAGCTGCGACAGATCAAGCCGTCGACCATCCAGAAGCTCCTACGGTCGATGGAGATGGCCGAGACCTACCGGCGCGTCATCTTCTCTAATGTGTCTGCCATCTTCTCGGCTGCGGTCGACGACGACATGATTGCCAAGAATCCGTGCAAAGCGAGTTCAGTGACAAGGCCCGCAACGTCGCGCCGCAAGGTGGTGCCTTGGCCGACCGCGTGGGTCTCCTCCATGCACGACGCGCTTCCGCCGCAGTACAGGATCGCAGTCACGTTGGGATCGGGGTTGGGACTACGCCAAGGCGAGGTATTTGGGCTCGCGGTCGAGGATGTCGACTTCCTCCGCGGAGTTGTGGAGGTCAGGCGGCAAGTCAAGGTGTTCGGAGGCAACCGCCTGGTCTTTGGCCTGCCGAAGGGCGACAAGACCCGAACCGTCCCCTTGCCCGAGAGCGTCGCGACGGAACTCAGCAACCACCTCGCTACCTACCCGCGACGGAGCATCACGCTTCCGTGGGGAACGCCCCAGGCGGACAAGAAGTCGAGCGCAGGGCTCATACTCACCACACGCGAGCGTTCTGCCCTCAACCGCAACTACTTCAACACACGGCTCTGGAAGCCCGGCCAAGCCCATGTGGGCATCGAGCAATCGCGTGACAACGGCATGCACGCTCTACGCCACTGGTACGCCTCCGTATTGCTAGACGCCGGCGAATCGATTCGCGCCGTGTCCGAATACCTCGGCCACAGCGACCCCGGGTTCACCTTGCGCACCTACACCCATCTCATGCCCAGCAGCACGGAGCGAACCCGTGCAGCAGTGGATGCGGCCTTTGCAGCCGGGCGCCACGCGGGCAAAGAGGCTGACACAGAACTCGAGCAACCCTCTCGGGGCTAGCGGGCGCCAGTCAAGCAACGCAAGTTGACTGACTACCGCAGCGACAGAGGTCGACCCGCTCATGGTCTGCGGGAATGGGCCCTCTCGATGTCTAACACTAGGAGGTCTTGGCACGGTCGAACGCCGTCACTAGCTGTCGAGGAAGTCCCATTCGGCCCCGAGAACCCAGCGGATCGCAGAGATCTTCCCGGAGAGCATCCCCCAGTCGAACTGAGTCTTGGTGTCCTTGCGGAGCAGGTCGACTCCGTACTGTTCCTCAATTCGGCGGGCGGCCGCCTGTGCTGTCGCCCAGATCTCCGCCGAATAGCCCTCGGGGCGCTCGTCACCAATCGAAGCCTCCGAGCGCCCGTACCAGAGCCGATCGAACAGCTCGTGTTCGACCGCCATGATTTCGGAGACACGACGCAGCGCAGACGTCTCAACCTGATGCCTGAACGCGAGATCCATCCGGTCAGCCAGCAGCCTCCGCAGTTGCGGCATTTCCCACGTTCTCACGCGGAACGCCGGCCTCGTCTGGTTGAAGCTCGAGATCCAGTCCTTCGCTCCGTTGGTGAAGAATCCTGAGGCAACAAACAGCACCGTGTCCGGCCGCTCGGCCGTGGCCCAGGCGATCGTCCCTTGTCCATGCTCGCGACACGCTGTGGCTGACAAAGAGCCCGAGAGCGTTCCGTGTGCTCGAGTCCTGGGCGATGCGGGCCTGTCGCCGCAGCTCGTACATCAACCGCTCGCGGTCGCCCAACGGTTGGTCGTCGAGGCGTCGCTCGGCGTCGAGGAGCAGGCCTTCGAGGCGTTCGCGGTCCGCGATCGCCATCCGTGCAGCCGGGGTCGTCGGCATCAGCACGGAGATGCAGGGGTACCCACCGGCCGCGGTCAAATGCGCGGCAGCCTCCGGTGTGAGGTCCCGGGGAATGGCTCGGCCACCCCCGCCGACGTGGTCGGCAGCCGTGGGGAGGGGCGAATCCTCCATATCGGGAGCGTGGACTGAGGCGCCGCGCCGGTCACTATGGATCATGATCCTTCTCCTTCCGGACCTTGCACTGCGGCGGTACGCCGCTCGCTGACCGTCATGGCGTCCGCCGGGCGAACCGACGTGCCCATCGAACGCGGCCCGCGGTCGGGTGAGTCCTGACGACGTCGATCCGCACGAGCGGGGTTCCCGGCCACAGCTGGCCAACCTCCCCTTCGCGGTCGGCGACGTCGAGTGTCATGCGTCGTTCCCACAGGAGGTGCAGTTCAGGGTCGCGCGAGACCGGGGAGCGGGGAACCGTCAGCATCAAGTGGGCTTCGGCGCCGGCGGACACCCAGCGGTGGAGCTCATCGACGACGTCCCACGACAGCGGCATTCCAGCGTCGGCACGCACGTGGGGCCTGCCATCGCAGCGTCGATTCGCCCGGTGGGCCGTCGTTTCAGCGGGGTGGGGCTGGGCCGGCGCAAGGAGCGTGTCGAGCGCACATCGGCTCGAGAGCCGGTGTCCAGGTCCTCCGATCCCGCGCCGCCATGCCCAAGCCCCCCAAGCCCCCCAGGCCCCCCTCAACGAGCTCGGCTCGTGTTCGAACCTGACCGTCACGCGACTCGCGTGGGGTCCCGCAACCCCCGCGAGGTCTTCGAGACGGTCGCGAAGGTTGCCGTCCGTCGTGGCAGTGCTGCGCCGTCGCACGAACGAGAGCAGTCTGCGGTGCGGGATCGTCAGGGTCACGTGCACGCAGCACCCTGCCTGGAGATGACGTACGACCTCGTCGAGGTCCGTGCGCGACCAGGCACCCGAGACAGGGAGTCGCACGTGGGGGTGGAACGGGTCGCCGCTCGCGGGCATCGCAGCAACCGGCAGCCTGAGGAGCATCATGGACGCCTCCCCGCCGCGTCGACGTACGGGCCGTCGGAGCCACCCTCGGGCACGGACCCGTGGGACGAGTGTCGCCGGTTGCGCCGTGCCGCTGCGCTCGCCTGCCCGCGCCTGACACCGCACCAGCCGAGCTCACGCGCCGCCCAGAGGCCGAGCCAGAGAGCCAGTCCGAGGAGGATGAGTAGGTCGTCCATGCTGATCACCACCGTTGTCGTCGGTCCGGGCCTCGTTGCCCGGATGGTGATCAGGAGTGGTCTCTCCCGTCCCGGTTATGGGACCCGGTCGCCGGGCCGATCAGTCGGGCTGATCAGCCGTGGTGACGTGCGACCGGAGGTGGGGTACTCCCCAACCCTGATGTACGCAGACCTTATCACGAAGTTGTCTTCGCATGTCAAGGGGTGGCGGTGGACTTGTTGACGAGGTCGACGAACGCGCCGATGGTGACTCCGGATTCCAGCTCGTGGCGGAAGTGGGAGTCGCGGGTGACCCGGTATCGGTTGCGCCGACCGACCTTGTCCTTGTCGACGTAGCCGTGCTCCACCAGGTCCGCGACGATCTGCTGCACCGCCCGCTCGGTGATGCCGACGGCGTCCGCGACGTCGCGGGTCCGCGCGTCCGGGTCGCGCGCGAGGGCGACCAGGACATGGCCATGGTTGGACAGGAAGGTCCAGTCGTCGCGGGTCATGATGACTCATGGTACGCGATTCTGGTTTCGTATGTCCCGGGTCGTCCTCAGCCTTCTCGTCGACGCGTGCCCCAGCGGTGGCCGAGCTTGACGAGCTCCTCGACCAACAGCACGCACAGCGCCACTCCGATGCAGATTCCCCACTGCTCGGGTGTGAGGGCGACGGTGTCGAAGATCGCCTGGCCCCACGTCGTGTGCACGGCTGCGATGTGCAGCAGGGCCACCGTCGTCAGGGACACCCACAGCCACCGGTTGGTGAAGGTGTGCGGTGCGAACACGGTGACGTGCTCCGCGCGTGCGTTGAGCGCGTTGACGACCTGGAAGAGCACGAAGGTGGTGAAGGCCATGGTCAGGCTGACGGCCTCGCCCCACTCCTCGCGGGCGAGGATGAGGACCGCGAGGGTGCCGATCGCCATCACCAGGCCCACGCGGGCCAGCCTGATCAGTCGCGCCGGGGAGAGGATCTGATCGCCGCTGCGTCGCGGGGGCTCGGACATGATCCCCGGCCGGGCCGGGTCCACGCCCAGCGCCATTGCGGGCGGGCCGTCCATGATGATGTTGACCCACAGGATCTGCACGGCCGTCAACGGGGCCGGTAGCCCCATCACCGAGGCGCCGAGGAAGGTCGAGATGGCGCCCATGTTGGTGGAGAGCTGGAAGCGCACGAACTTCACCACGTTGTCGTAGATCGAGCGACCCTCCTCGACGGCGCCGACAATGGTGGTGAAGTTGTCGTCGGTGAGGATGAGGTCGCCCGCCTCCTTGGTGACCTCGGTTCCCGTCAGACCCATGGCCACGCCGATGTGCGCCGAGCGCAGCGCCGCGGCGTCGTTGACGCCATCACCAGTCATGGCCACGACATGGCCCCGCGCGGTGAGCGCCTTCACGATGTCGACCTTGTGCTCGGGAGACACCCGGGCGAACACCGCCACCTCGTCGACGACGTCGGCCAGCTCCTCGGTCGACAGCTCGGAGAGCTCGGCGCCGGTCATCGCGCGGCCCTCGATGCCGAGCTCGCGGGCGATGGCGACGGCGGTCGCGACGTGGTCGCCGGTGATCATCTTCACCCCCACACCGGCCCGGTGGCACAGGGCCACCGCCGAGGTCGCCTCGGGCCGCGGTGGGTCGGCGATCCCGAGCAGGCCGAGCAGGGTCAGCGACGCAACGTCGGAGTGTGGCTCGGATGACGGTGACTCGACCAGGCGGGTGGCCACGGCCAGCACGCGCAGTCCGCGCTCGCCCATTGCCGCGATGGCGTCGTCGAGTCGCTCTCGGTCGGACGCGGTGAGCGCAACCTCCTCGCCGCCGAGCAGCCACGAGTCGCAACGCCGCAGCAGCACGTCGGCCGCGCCCTTGGCCAGCACGCGGGAAGCGGGACCCTCGTCGTGGTAGGTGACCATGTACTTGTAGTCGGCGTCGAAGGGGATCTCCGCCGATCGCGACCACTCCTGACGGCGCGCCGTCACGTCGAGCCCCGCCTTGGCCGCCAGCACGACCAGCGCACCCTCGGTCGGGTCGCCGATGATGCCGGCGCTATCCCCATCCCCGTCGCCGTCCGCCTTGAGTTCGGCGTCGCTGCACAGGGCGAGTGCGTCGAGCAGCAGCGGCGGCAGGCTTGCTTGCGCGCCGTCGGAGTAGAGGATTTCGCCGTCGGTGTCGTATCCCTGGCCGTGGACCGTGAGCACGTTCTCGCCCACGCGTACCTCGCGGACCGTCATCTCGTTGAGGGTCAGGGTGCCGGTCTTGTCGCTGCAGATGACGGTGGCCGAGCCCAGTGTCTCGACCGAGGCCAGCCGCTTGACGATCGCGTTGCGGCCCGCCATCCGGTGCACGCCGAGCGCGAGCGTCAGCGCCAGTACGGCCGGCAGGCCCTCCGGGACGGTCGCCACCGCGAGCGCCACGGCTCGCAGGGCGATCTCGGAGGGGGCCTCGCCCCGCGCCAGGGCCAGCGCGACGTACACCGTCACGGCGACGAGCCCGATCACGGCCAGCCGCTTGCCCAGGGTGTCGAGCTGCCGCTGCAGGGGGGTCTGCGGCTCCTCGCCAGTGGCGAGCATCTCGGCGATGGCGCCGACGGAGGTCTCCATGCCGGTGGCGGTCACGACCGCTTCGGCCCGTCCGCGGGTGAGCGCGGTGTTCATGTGGACCATGCCGTCGCGATCTGCGAGGGGGGCGTCGTGTTCTACGGTCGAGTTGGCCCGTTTGGGGACGGGCTGGGACTCACCGGTCAGGGCCGATTCGTCGACCTCCACCGAGGAGGCGAGGATTGGCGCGCGTCCGCGGGCACCCGGTCGCCCGCCTCGAGCAGGACGACGTCGCCGGGCACGAGGTCGCCGGCGTCGACGACGAGGGTTCGCCCGTCGCGCCGGATCCGCGCCGAGGGGCTCAGCATGTTGCGTAGCGCCTCGAGGCTCTTCTCGGCTCGCTGCTCTTGGAAGAACCCGATGCTGGCGTTGATGAGGAGCACCACGGCGATGACGATGGTGTCCTTGATCTCACCCACGAGGCCCGCGAGGACCGCGGCACCGATGAGCACCAGGATCAGGACGCTGCGGAACTGGTCGAGGAAGCGCAGCAGCACCGGTCGGCGTACGGGCTCGGCCAGCTGGTTGGGGCCGAACCGGTCGAGCCGTGTCCGGGCCTCCTCGCTGCTCAGGCCTTGGGCGGGGTCGACCTCCAGTGTCATGGCCACTTCCTCGGCGCTGGCGGCGTGCGGGTTGCTGAGTGGGGTGCTGTGCGGGGTGGTGCTGGGGACGGGTGCCGCGGTCATGGCTGGCTCCAGGTGGTGCTCTTGGCGGTGCTCTCGGTGCGCTCGGTGGGGGTGGTGGTGGTGCGGTGGTGCTGGGCGACGTGGTCGGCCCCGACCCGGCCTAGCTCGTCGGGCTCGAAGTCGCCGAGCAGTTCCCAGCCCAGGTCCAGGGTCTGGGTGATGGTCCGCCGGGCCTCGCCCTGGCCGACGAACTCCTCCTCGAAGCGACGGGCGAACGCGAGGTAGCGGCGGTCCTCGGCCGTCAGGCCGCTCTCGCCGACGATCGAGACCAGGCGCCGTACCTCGACGCCGCGGGCGTAGCAGGCGTAGAGCTGGTCGGCCAGACCCCGGTGGTCGGCCCGCGTACGCCCCGCGCCGACGCCGGCGTTCATCAGCCGCGACAGCGACGGCAGGACGTCGAAGGGCGGGTCGACGCCGCGTCCGGCCATGTCGCGCGAGAGGACCACCTGTCCCTCGGTGATGTAGCCGGTGAGGTCCGGGATCGGGTGGGTGATGTCGCCGTCGGGCATGGTCAGCAGCGACAGCTGGGTCAAGGAGCCGGTCGAGCCGTGCACCCGTCCCGCCCGCTCGAAGAGGGAGGCCAGATCGGTGTACATGTAGCCGGGGTAGCCGCGCCGCCCCGGCATCTCCTCGCGGGCCGCGGCGATCTCGCGCAGCGCCTCGCAGTACGCGGTGATGTCGGTGAGGATCACCAGGACGTGCAGGTGCTTCTCGAAGGCGAGATACTCGGCCAGCGTCAGCGCCACCCGGGGGGTGAGCAACCGCTCGATGGTGGGGTCGTCGGCCAGGTTGAGCAACAGCACATTGCGGTGCCCTGATGCGCTGGTGGCGAACTGGTCCCGGAAGAAGTCGGCCTCGCGGCGCGTGACGCCCATCGCTGCGAAGACGACCACTACTCCCTCGGTCCCGTCGGCCTGGTTGTCGTGTCTGGCCTCGCCGGGCACCCGGGCCTGGATGGCGATCCGGGCGGCCACCTCAGCGGCGGGCAGCCCGGCCGCGGTGAAGACGGGCAGCTTCTGCCCACGGACCAGGGTGTTGAGGCCATCGATGGCCGAGAAGCCGGTCTCGATGAACTGGTCGGGGTGGATCCGCGCGACGGGGTTGAGCGGCAGCCCGTTCACCGGCCGGTACGCCTCGGCGGTGGGCTCCGGCCGGCCGTCCCGCGGACGCCCGGCACCGTCGAGGACGCGTCCCAGTACGTCGGTCCCGACGCCGGTGACCGCTGCGCGGAACCGCGCGCGCACGGCGACGTTGGCCCGGCCCATGCCCTCGGTGCCGCCGAGCACCTGAACCACCGCGCGGGAGCGGTCCACCTCGAGGACCTGGCCGTCGCGTTCCGTGCCGTCGTCGGTGACGACGGTGACGACGTCGCCGAACGCTACGGCCTCGGCGCCCTCGACCAGCAGCAGCGGCCCGGCCACCCGGCGTACGTCGCGCATCTCGATCGTGGGCAGGATGCCCACGGGTGCGACGGCGACGGCGTCCCGCGCGCGGGTGATCGTGTCCGCGGTGTCTTCCGGGCTGTCTTTGGAGCTGTCCAGCGTGGTCATCGCTGCTCCTCCTCGTCGGTGGTGAGTGCCGCGCGCTCCTCAGTAGCGCGCTCTTTGGTGGTGAGTGCGGCGTGCATGGTCGAGACGGCGTCGTCGAGGTGTCGCTCGAGCGTGTCGTCGACCGGCCAGCCACGTGCTGCGGCGACCGTGCGCAGGACGGGGTGGGCGACGACGTCGGCGACGGGTCGCCCGGCGGTGACCGCAGCGGTCATGGCCTCCTCGGCCGACTTGATCAGTCGCAGCATCGTGACCTGCTTGGCCGGCGGACAGCTGGCGTCGGCGGGGTCGAAGGAGTTCTGCTGCAGGTAGTCCTCGCGGAGCATGCGACCCACGCGCAGGGTGACTCGCTGGGGCGGCGCTACCGCCTCCACGCCCAGGAGGCTGACCACCTCCTGCAGGCTCCCTTCCTCCTGCAGCGTGCGGACGGCCCAGGCGCTGAGGCGCGACCAGTCCTCGGCGACGTGCTCGTCGAACCACTCGCCCAGCCGGTAGGTGGTGTAGCTGCGTGTCCAGTTGATCGACGGGAAGTGGCGGCTGCGGGCCAGGCTCGCATCGAGCGCCCAGAAGCATCCGGCCACGCGCAGGCTGTTCTGGGTGACCGGCTCGGAGAAGTCCCCGCCTGCGGGCGACACGGCGCCGACGACGGTGACCGACCCGCTACGCGGGGTGGAGCCGAGGCAGTCGACGAGCCCGGCGCGCTCATAGAAGGCCGCGAGGCGGGTGGCGAGGTAGGCGGGGTAGCCGTCCTCGGCCGGGATCTCGCCGAGACGACCCGACACCTCGCGCAGTGCCTCGCCCCAGCGGCTGGTGGAGTCGGCGAGCAGGACGGCGTGCAGGCCTTGGTCGCGGTAGTACTCGGCCATCGTGATGCCGAGGTAGACGCTGGCCTCCCGGGCCGCGACCGGCATGTTGGAGGTGTTGGCCACGAGCACGGTCCGCTCCATCAGGGGGCGACCGGTGCGCGGGTCAGAGAGCTGTGGGAACTCCTCGAGCACCTCGGTCAGCTCGTTGCCCCGCTCGCCGCAGCCGACGTAGACCACCACGTCGGCCTCGGCGTGCTTGGCGATCGCCTGCTCGAGCACCGTCTTGCCGGTGCCGAATCCGCCGGGGATGATGCCGGCACCGCCGAGGGCGATCGGGAAGAGGCTGTCGAGGACCCGCTGGCCGGTGAGCAGCGGGCGGTGCAGGGCCTGGTGTCCCCGCACGGGACGGGGCCTGCGGATCGGCCAGCGTTGCAGCATTTGCACGTCGTGGCCCTGGACGCGGGCGATGACCTCGTCGACGCGGTGCGACCCCTCCGCGACGTGCTCCACCACGCCGCGGACGCCCGGCGGCACCAGGACGCGGTGGCGCAGCGCTGTGGTCTCCTGCACGGTCCCGAGCTCGTCGCCCGCCTCCACGCGGTCGCCCGCCACCACGGACGGCACGAACTCCCAGGTCCGGGAGCGGTCGAGGCCGGGCAGGTCGGCGCCGCGCGGGATGTAGATGCCGTGTTCGGCGTTCAGGGCGGCGAGCGGGCGCTGGGTGCCGTCGAACACGGTGCCGAGCAGCCCGGGGCCGAGTTCGATGGTCAGCGGTCCCCCGGTGCCGGTCACGGGGTCGCCGACGCGCAGCCCCGAGGTGTCCTCGAAGACCTGTACCGTGGCCAGGGCGCCGTCGAGGCGGATCACCTCCCCGGGCAGGTCCTGCGGGCCGACCTTGACCACGTCGTAGAGCCGGCACGCGGGTAGGCCAGCGACCTCGAGGACTGGGCCCGAGACCCGCACCACCGTCCCGACCTGGTCGCCGGAACCGGCCGGCGCGCCGCCGTGTGTCGTGCTCGGCATCGTGGTGGGTGTCGTGCTCATGGGTGGTCTCCTTCGGGGACGAAGCTGATCTCGTAGCCGACCGCTCGTCCGAGCAGTCGCTGGAGCTGGTCGTGGGGCTCGGTGTCCACGGCCGGGGCGTCGGGCGGGAGGCCGACCACGAGGACGTCGGTGCGCTCGGCCCAGGCATCGCGGGCGGCGAGTGGCAGTCGAGTCCACGCGTCGTGGTGCACCAAGACCACCGCGCGGCCGTCGCCGGGCAGGCGCACAGCTGTCTCGACAGCTCTGTTGACGGCGTCGGCTCCGATCTCCCCGTCCGGGCCGGGCTCGGGCACCACCGTCGCGGCGCCCGCGAGGCGGAAGCCCGCGTCGACGTCTCGCGGAGCCACCACGACGACCTCCGAGTCCACTTCTGAGTCCATCCGTGGCGCTGAGGGGGTAAGCGCGTTCGTCACGGGGTCCTCCGGTCCGCTCCGCCGGTGACGAGGATCAGTCCGGCTCGGCGGTGTCGGCGCGCGCGCTCCTCGAGCAGCAGCACGTAGCCCACCAGCGGGTCGGCGCTCTCGGCGTCGCCGCGGCGCAGCCGCGCGGCGGCGCCGGCGGTGGCCTCGTCGTGCAGGTCCCGGTCGACATGGCCGAGATCCCCGTGCAACTCGTACGCCGCTGCGGCGGCCCGCCAGCGTGGGTAGACGCCGAGAACGGGAGCCCAGCGGCCAGTGATCGCGTGCTCCAGGTCGCGGACGCCGAGGCGCCCGAGCGGCATCAGCCGGCCGGGGTCGACGTCCGACCGGGCCAGCGCGATGAGCAGGTTGCGCTGGTCCCGCTCGCGGGCGAGGAGGTCCGCGACGGGACGCGAACGCGGGTGGGCCGCGCGTTCGCCCCACTCGGCGTGCGCCGTGGCCGTCACTGCGAGCTCGAGCTCCTCGACGTCGCGGTGCAGCTCGAAGCGTGACCACAGCCGAGGCAGGGCCGCCGCCGTGATCGGCGTCGGCAGCCGCAGCCGTTCGAGGAGGGCCACGACGCCCGCCTCGTCCCGCGTGTGGGCGAGCTCGGCGGCCCGCTCGGGGGTGATGGCACCGACCGCGCGCACCCCCCGGAGCCGGTCTTCAGGCGGGAGGCCCGAGGCCGCGCCGCGCAGCAGCGCGAGGGCGTCGCGCAGGTCGTGTCGTCCCGTCAGCACCTGTGCCACCGCGCGTGCCTCGCCCACGAACAGCTGCGGCAGCCGACGCATCTCCTCGCTCTCCTCGCGATCACCCTGGCCTGCTCCGTCCGGGGTCAGGCGCGACATCCGGGCCCGCAGGGCCGTCGAGCCGGCGACGTACAGCGGTGCCGTCATCGCGGGTCCACCTCCGGGACCACTTCCGCGTCAGCTTTCGCGTCCGCTTCGGGGTCCACTTCCGGGTGCGGTTCGCACACCGCGTCGCGCAGCACCGGGCGCAGCAGCGGCCACGCCGCGTCAAGGCGTCCTTCGGCGGTGTTGTGCACCGCTCGCCCCTGGGCGTCGCGCAGCACGACGCCGACCCCCACGGGTCCAGTCTCCACGACGAGGCAGGGCCGGTGGCGGCGTACGGCGTCCAGGTGGGCCGGATCGACCGTGCAGGAGGTGGCCGAGGGCAGGAGAGCCATCGCCTCGTCGAGGAGGTCGAGCGTGGCCGCAGTCCCGTGGCCTGTGCCGACCAGTTCCTGCAGCTCCTTTCCGGCAGCCGTGCGCACCCGTTCGAGCTCGGCGTCGACCACCTCGCGAACGTGGGCGCGGGACGCGGCTGCCCCGGTGGAGCGGACGCGGAGCGCCTGGTCGCGGGCGGTCGACTCGGCTCGGGTGAGGATGCCGAGGCGGTCGCGCTCGGCCGCCTGGTGGGCTTCCCGGAGGATCTCGCGGGCGCGATGTTCGTCCCGGGCGAGCACGTCGGCCAGGTCGCGACGACCGTCGTGCTCCATGGTCTCGAGCAGCGCCTGGAGGGTCATGTCAGCCGCCCAGCAGGAGCACGATCATGGCCGCGACCGCGAAGCCCAGGATGACGAGCGTCTCGGGGATGGCCACGAGCAGGATGGCCCGACCGGCGAGCTCGGGCTTCTCGGCGATGGCTCCCATGGCCGCCGCGCCGATCCGCGCCTGGGCGTAGCCGGTGGCGAGGGCGGCGAGGCCGACGGCGAGTCCTGCTCCGAGGGCGATGAGTCCGGTTTCCATGTGTGTCACCTTTCGTGGGTGGCGTCGGCGATGCGGACGCCGTTGGTGGTGCCGTGCGGCGGGACGCCGACCGGGTCGAAGGTTGGGGTGAGGAGTGGGCCGAGCGGTCGGTCGCGGGGTGGGGTCAGGAGTGCGCGGGGGTTGAGGGCCCCGTGGGCGCCGAGGGGTTGGAAGGCCTGGCCCTCGCCGTCGTGGAACTTGCTGAAGAACTCGACGTAGTGCAGTCGCAGGGCCTGGACCATCGGGCTGAACGCCGCCAGACCCAGGTTGAGCAGGTGCAGCAGGACGGCGACGAACAGTCCGATGAGGAGGGGCAGCTCGGTGGCGAGCTCGTTGGCGACGTTGGCGAGGTAGACCGAGGCGAGTCCCACCGCGGCGACCCGGAGGTAGGACAAGACGTTGCCGACCGTGCCGATGAGCTCGAGTGGGCCGAGGAGGGCGCCGATGGGGCCGTGCACGGAGCTGGTGGCCACGAGTCCCACGACGGCGGGGACCAGCGCGGCGAGGGTGACCCACGAGGGGGCGTTCAGGATGGTGGCCGCGATGGCCGCGGTCGCGCCGAGCAGGACGGCCAGGGTGCCGCCCACCTCGAGGGTGCGGTGCCGGTCGCCACGGCGCAGCGCGGTCACCAGGCCGAGGGTCAGGCCGAGCACGATGTGGGACCAGCCGAGGGCGACGGCGAAGAGCAGGAGGGGCTCGAGGGCCTCGGGTCCGCCGCGGTAGAACCACAGCGCCGGCATCCCCCACATGTTGCCGAGGCTGCCGAGCGCCTCGCCGAACATCACGCCCCACAGCACCGCCCACGCACCGCCGGCGATCAGGACGCGGCCGGCGTCGTCCATCACCCCGCCTTCCACACCGCCGCGGTCGTGCGTGCGTGCCCGGTGGCGCAGCCACCAGCCGATGCCGGCGAGCGCGGCGCCGTAGACGACGTCGCCGACCATGACACCGAAGAGGAACGGCAAGAAGATCGCCATCAGTCCGGTCGGGTCCAGCCCGTTCGGGGAGGGCCAGGAGAGGAACCCGACCAGGCGGCGGTAGGGGGACCATGCGGCGCGTCCGGTCAGCTCCACCGGGGAGGGGCCGGGGACCTCGCCCGCCGGGGCGTCGACGACGGCCACGTCGGCGAGGCCGTCGCGGTCGAGCTGCTCGCGCACCTCGCGGCGACGGTCTGCCCGCACCCAGCAGCGCAGGAGGAAGGTGCGCTCGGAGAGCGCGGCGGCCGCGACCGCGGCGTCGCGTTCGGTCAGCACGAGCAGCGCACGCGCGGCGGCGCGCAGCCCGGGGGCCTCGCGGAGCCAGAGCGCGTCGAGGTCGGCGCGGACGGCGTCGAGGTCGGCCTGGAGGTCGACGAGCCGGGCGCGCATCCGCACGAGCGTGGTGTGCAGGGACAGGTGGGCGTAGTCCTCGGGTACCTCGACCCGGCTGATCTCATCCGCGCCCATGAGACCGAGGACCTCGGGCAGCCGGTCGCGGGCCACCACCAGGAGGCAGCCGCGGGCGCGGCCGGCGTCCGTACTGCGGAGCATGAACCCGTTGCCGGCGAGCTGCCGCAGCTGGGTCTCGAGCAGTCCGACCACGGCCCCGGCCGGGTCGTCGAGCACCAGCGCGGTCATCGCCAGTCCCAGCAGCTCGAGCTCGGCATCGGAGAGCGAGGTCAGCTCCGGCACGAGGGTCTCGAGCTGGGCGAGGACGTCCACGTAGCGCGCCAGCGCGTCGCGCTCCTCCTCCAGCGAGGCCTGGGCCCCGCGCAGGGACTCGACCTCGAGCTCGAGCGTCGCGATGTTGACGTCGGCGTCGCGCGGGTCCACCGGTGCGGCGTCCGCGCTCCGGCGTGGCGACTCGCGTGCCAACGAGGCATCTGACGGCGCCCACTCCAGCAGGCGTTGCACCCGGGCCAGCAGGTCCCGCCTGGCCATACGGTCCTCACCCTTGTTCGCAGCCGGGTCTGCAACCGGGTCCGCAGCCTTGTCCGCACTGCCGGTCGGCGCCCCGGATGGCGTCACCTCGGCGACCCCGGCTCGCTGGAGCGACTCGACCGTCTCGAGCAGCTGCTCGCGTCGGCCCAGGAGCTGGACGTGGTGCAGTCGGCGGATCATCGGCTCGCCTTCGGGGTCCGGTCGGCCCGCTGGGCCACGGTCGGGGCCACGGTCGGGGCCACGGGCGGGGTCACGGTCGGGGCGACGGTCAGGACGGCGGCGACGGTGGCGGCGACGAGCTCCTCCCGCAGGCGCACGGCCCGCTGCGTCACCTCGACGCCGATCCGCTGCTGTTCGGCCTCGTCGGCCTGTACCCATTCGCGTGCCTCCTGCAAGATACGCGCGGACAGGCGGTCGGCTTCCGCGGCGGCTTCCGCGGCGAACTCCCCCACGAGGAGCTCCGCCTGCTCCCGGGCCGCGACAACGCGGGCGTTGCTCTGCCGCGCCTCCTCGAGACGGGCCTCGATAAGCCGCTCTAGCTCGCGCACCTGGCGCATCGCGGCCGGATCCTGCATCTGCGTCATCGCCGTTCCTCCTCGTCGGGTCGCGGCACGGGAGGATGGTCCGGTGCCGGTCGGTCCTGCGGGACGCGACGTCGCTCCCGCGCCCGCTTCAGGCGGGAGTGCTCCTCACGCTCGCGCTCCTCGAGGACCGCGGTGATGTGGGCGGCCTCCTCCTCGAGTCCGGGGATGACGACGTTCTCGAGCGCGTTGACCTGGCGCGTGGTGCGGGCCACTTCCTCGGTGAGCCGGCGCACCGTGGCCTCGAGGGCCACGAAGCGCAGGACGTGCTCGAGGTACCGCTCGTAGGCCTCCGCCGCCGCCTCGATCGACGGGGCCACCAGCACCGGTGCCGCGCCGCGCTCCTCGGCCGTCCGTCGCAGGTCGTTGGCCTGCACCGTCACGACCCGCACGCCGACCACCATGCGGTCCTCGCGCTCGGCGACGACGCCGTTGGCCGCACCCGACGCGACCGCCGCGACGGCGGCCGGGCCCTCGTCGGCGGTGCTCTCGTCGAGCAGCGCGCGAGCCTCCCGGGCGAGGACGGCGGCGGCCTCACGCTGGGCGGACACGTCTGCGTCGAGACGGTGCAACTCGCGCACCAGGGCCATCCGCTTGTCGACCAGAAGGTCACGGCCCTGGGCCGCGAAGGCGATCGCCGAGCGACGCCGCAGCAGCTCGGTCCGGGTCGCGGTCAGGGCCGTCATCGCCGCCACCCCGCAGGGCCGACCCGCCCGGGCGGACGGCGCCGATCCTTCAGCCGGTCACGAAGTAGCTGAGTATTCACGGAGAATGCCTCCCGACAGTGGTCGGAAGGTCTTCCCCGCCACACCCCGGGAGGTGTGGTCGGCCACCGGGTCGCAGGACGACCGGAGTGACGATGGCCGGTTGGTGGGGTACTCCCCTTCAAGGGTTTCTTACGCATCAGATTACGTGAATCGTGCTGCGGTGTCAAGGTTGGCACTAGCGCCGCAGGACCAGCGCAATCCGGTCATGGTTCGCGAGGTCGCCGTCGGCCACCAGCGCCAGCTGGCCGCCCATCAAGATCACCTGCTCCATCAGGTCGTCCACCAAGTCATGCACGTCGCCGGCCCCGGAGGCATCCCCGGAGGCGTTCCCTGAGGAGTTCGCAGGAGCCCCGCGTCCGGGTGCCGTCGTGCCTGGACTGATGAAGTTCTCCTCGACCAGCAGCATCGCGGGCAGGCGTCGCCCGAGGGCCCGCCAGCACTGCTCGATGCCCGAGGCCACGTCCGTGGGTCGATCCGACTCTGCCTGGCGCAGCAGCGCGAGTGCGTCGTCGCGTCGTGTCCGCAGGTACGCCTCGACGGACGTGATGCCGGCCAGGGCCAGGTCGAGGGCCGTGGCGCAGTCGCGGTCATCAACCCGCCCGGCGAGCCGCTCCAGATTGGCACTGAGGGAGCAGAACTCCTCGAGCAACCGCGGCGGACCCACCAGCACGAGCGGGCTCGGGTGGTCGGCCCGGTAGTCGCCCAGCATCCGGTCGACCTTGCGCAGGAACCTGGCCATCAGCTCCGTTCGGGCCTCGGCGGCGCCCGGCTGTCCGGCACCCGGCACCCGGATCGGCCGCCCCGAGCCAAACGGCTCGGACCGTCCCACTGGGCGCAGTCCGCCGTCCTCGGAGGCGTACAGGTGGGCGCACGTGGGGTGTAGCAGCAGCACGGCGTGGGGTGGCATGCGGTGCAGGGCCGCGATGAGCGGCCGAGTGGCGAAGGTGCTCTCCACCACCGCCCGGGCGGTCACCGACTGTGGCAGCCGGAACGAGCGGGCGACGGCCCGGTTCACGTAGATGCACAGCCCCAGGTCGGTCGGCTGGTCTCCCGCGCGGTCGACCTGCTCGGCCAGCTTGTCCAGCAGCGCGGACCGGTTCATCACGCCACGCTCGGCGAGCGTGTGTTCCACGTCTCGGACCAGGTCGTCCAACCTCGACCGGTCCTCCCTGGTCATGCGCGGGGACGGCTTCGTCGGCAGGAGGACCGAGATGCACGGAAAGCCGGAGGTGATCGCCAGGTCGGCGATGTCCCTGGTCCTCAGCGCCACCGGCGAACCGCCCGCCTTGGGACGCGTGCGGGGGCTCATCGCAGCACCTCGTCCTCGTCGGACGCGTGGGCCGGCGTCGCGTGGGGGGCGACGGTGGCCTGGTCACGAGTCGCGCGGAGACTGGCGATGACCGCAACGGCGATGCAGCTGGCGATCACGCCGAGGGAGAGCCAGATCGGAACCTTGTAGACGTCGAGGAGCAGCATCTTGATGCCGACGAAGACCAAGATCGCGGCGAGGCCGGCCTTGAGGTAGATGAAGCGGTCGATGAGATCGGCGAGCAGGAAGTACATCGCTCGAAGGCCCAGGATGGCGAAGGCGTTGCTGGTGAAGACCAGGAACGGGTCCTGGGTGACGGCGAAGATCGCGGGGATGGAGTCGACGGCGAAGATGATGTCAGTGGTCTCGACCATGATGAGGACGAAGAACAGCGGCGTGGCCACCCACTTGCCCGCCTGCTTCACCCAGAACTTCTGCCCGTGGTACTCCTCCGTCGAGGGGATCTTCCTCTTGGCCAGTGCCAGCAGCTTGTTGCGCGAGAGGTCCATCTGGTCGTCGCGGTGGCGGAACATCTTCCAGCCCGTGTATACGAGGAAGGCGCCGAAGAGGTAGAGGATCCAGGCGAAGTTCTCGATCAGGACCGCGCCACCGGCGATGAAGATCGCCCGGAAGACCAGTGCCCCGAGGACGCCGTAGAACAGGACCCGGTGCTGGTACTCCCGCGGCACGGCGAAGTAGGTGAAGATCAGCGCGAAGACGAAGACGTTGTCGACCGCCAGCGACTTCTCGATCAGGTACCCGGCGTAGTACTCGCCGCCGGCCTGGGCGCCGTAGGCCCACCAGACGATGCCGCCGAACGTCAGGCCGAGGCTGACCCAGACCGCGGACCAGGCGGCAGCCTCCTTGACACCGACGACGTGAGCGGTGCGGTGGGCGAACAGGTCGATCGCCAGCATCACGACGATGACGCCCAGCACCGCCGCCCAGGCCCAGAAGGGAACATCCATGACAGCTATACCTCCAGCGTGACCACTCGACCAACAGCCGAGCGTGACGTTGGAGGTCTCCCCCGCCGCCCGGTCCGTGGACCTGGCGACCGCCGCACCGGACCGGGCAGGGCCGGTCGAACTGTCGATGTCAGCGAGGGTGGGGTACTCCCCTCATGCGCTACAGTATTCACGAAGCACACTTCGGAAGTCAAGTCCCGCACACGAGGAGCGACCATGTCCGGCCAGCACCGCGAACCATCTCCCGATCCGCTTGCTCCCGAGGTGGAAGCCTTGGCTCCGAAACTGCGACGCGACAACCTGGTAGCAGCCGTGCTCCACCTCGCCCAGGCCGTCGCGGTCCTCGCCCTGGCCACCAGCTTCGCACTCCCAGTCACCGGGACCTACCTCGCCGGCCCACCCGGAACGACGCCGGAGGAGCAGGTCGTTCTCTTCGACGTCCCAACCGGTGCCGCGGTGGCAGCGTTCCTCCTGTTGTCCGCGCTGGCCCACGTCGTCGTCACCACCACCTGGGGGGCCGGCTACCGGGCCGACCTCGCCCGACGCCGCAACCGGGCTCGCTGGATCGAGTACTCCGTGTCCTCGTCGCTGATGATCGTGCTGATCGCCCAGCTGGTCGGGATCTCCGACGTCGCGGCCCTGCTGGCGCTGTTCGGCGTCAACGCCTCGATGATCCTGTTCGGGTGGCTCCAAGAGCACTACGAGGACCCGGGCTCGCGCGGCTGGCTGCCGTTCATCTTCGGGTGTGCCGCCGGGATCGTGCCGTGGCTCGCGATCACGGTCTACCTGGTGTCACCGCAGTCCACCTCCGGGGCCGAGCCGCCCGCCTTCGTCTACGGCATCTTCGTGTCGCTCTTCGCCTTCTTCAACGTCTTCGCCCTCAACCAATGGCTGCAGTACCGCGGCCTCGGACGGTGGCGCGACTACCTGTTCGGCGAACGGGTCTACATCCTGCTCAGCCTCGTCGCGAAGTCAGCGCTGTCCTGGCAGGTGTTCGCCGGCACCCTTGCCAGCTGACCTCACCACTGGAGCTCACCACTGGCTGCTGCCGCAGTTCGGAGCGTCGGCGAGTCGCCGTTCGACGTCGGCGCGGACCAGGACGTTGTACCCGCAGATCGTGGCGGCCGGCTCGTAGTGCTCCTCGATCATGGAGCGGAGTCGGCCGTCGTCATCGATGTCCCACGAGTTCACCCCGTTCAACACGACGAACCAGGTCGGCCGCGAGGGTCCGTCGAGCAGGCGCTCGAGGCGCTGCTGGTCCGGGTCGAGGGTCCGCATCGGCAGGCTCCAGAGGTAGGGGTAGGGAGTGGGCAGGTCGGCCGCCTCCACGACCTGCGAGTTCCCGTACGCGACCACCATCGTGTCGCCCTCCTCGGCGGAGTCGGCCACCCACCCGCCGATGAGCTGGGGGTACCACAGCCGCGGCGAGGCCTGGTAGGCGAGCGTGGTGGTGGCCACTGCCCCCAGCGACGCGACCGCCGCCCACAGCGCCAAGCCGCGCATCAGCCGCCGCCCGGCGCCACGGCCGGCGCTCACCAGACCCGCCGCGAGGCCCGCAGCGGGAGCCAACGCCTGCAGGTAGTCCAGCCAGTAGCTCCCCCCGACCACGATGCCGATCGCGCTCCACCCGAGCAGGGCGAGCAATGCCCACTGCTCGGCCGCGAGAGGGCGAGGCCGACGCAGCAACCCAACCAGCCAGGTCATCACGACAGGCACAGCCGCACTGGCCACGGCGGCGAGCACGAGGAGCCGAGCGCGCTCCATCGGTGCCGAGTGGTGGGACGCGGCCAGCACCTGTCCCGCCTCGACACGGAAGGCGATCACGTCCTCCCACATCACGTCCATCGCGACCCCCTTGAGGTGGGCCCACGCCGCCAGCGCTGCGACGACGACGACGGTGCCCGCACCGAAGCCGGCGGCCAGCGTGCCGAGCCGCGTCCGAGACCCCGGATGCCGCAGCGCCGAGACCGCGATCAGCACCCCGGCGAAGGCGAACGCGTCGACGAAGTTCTGCTTCGCCAACGGCGCAGCGGCAGCGAGCACACCGGCGACCAGCCCCCAGCCGACGGTCGTGCGGAGGTCACCGGCTCGCCAACCGTGCAGAATCGCGGCGATGCTACCCGTGACGAAGAGGAGCGCGAACATCACGCCGTCGGCCTGATCGGCCGCCAGCGCCGGGGAGCACATCAGAGCCGCCGTCACCACCGCTGCCCACCTCGCCGCGACCGGGCCGGCCAGCAGGCCGGCGGCGCGAGCGGTCGCCAGCACGATCGCCACGACCACCGGGATCGTGATGACCCGGATCGCCGCGTCGGTGTCCCACAGGGCCGCCAGGCGGAAGAACGCCATCAGCAACGGCGGCCGGTCGACGTGGAAGTCGCCGTAGATGAACTCGCCCTCGCCCGGCGCCCAGTGGCGCGCAGCATGCAGGTACCCACCCTCATCGGAACGAATCGGCTGGGCCACGAAGACCGAGCGAACCGCCACTACAGCCGCACAGGTCAGCCACAGGACACGCGTGGTGACGCGCTCGTCGTACGAACGACCGGGCCGATTCGCGGGACCGGGCGCTGCCGGGCGGTCCGCCAGCGCGGTGTCCATCACCCGGGCTCGGCTCCTGGTGAGCTCGCGCTCGCCGTCGCGGCTCGTTCGCCGGCACCCTGCTCCGCACGCCGTCGGAGCCGCAACACCACGTAGGCGTACGTCGCGAGGATGACCACCAGGTGGGTCGCGTACACGAAGGTCTGGGTGCCGTCGGGGAGCAGGATCCCGAAGACGTAGTGGTCGAGGAAGGAACCGGAGTACGGCGTGCCACCGGCGCGTTCGACCAGGTCCTTCTCGAGCACCGTCAGGGGACAGCTGCCCTGAGTGATGACGATGCCGACCCCCCACGACACCACGGCGAGGTGCGGGACGAACCACACCCGCGACACGAGGGCAAGCAGGGCGCCGAGCATCTGGAAGACCAGGAACGCCAGGTGCAGGAGGACGACGGCCCACGCCATCAGGGTCCAGGCCATCGCAGTCCCCCTCTCGGCCCTCGCCCGCCAGTGACGCCAAGGATGACGGAGCCGCTCGCCGGGGCGGTCACATCCACCGCTGGCGGGGCGTCCGCGGTTTGGTCGCTACGACCATGCGTCGGACCGCACTGACGAGACGACCACCTGGAGAGGCGAACCAGGTTGGCCACGCCCCTTGGGTCCGACCGGAGACCTGAATCTTGAACATCATGGACGCCACCCGAATCTCGGCGAGCCGTTCCTACGTCTCGCTGCGGATGGTCTCTCCCGTCCCTGGCGGGACCGGGCTCCGGGAGCCGTTGGCACCGTGTTGACGAAGCCCGCCACGGGGATACTCCCCATTGCACGAACCAGTATTCATGCTTTCGTCATCGTTTTCAAGGGTTCGGCACGGAAGGATTCGACCTGAGGACGACTCGAAACCAGGGGTTGAGGATGGTGCGGCGGAATACGGACTGCTGCAAAGGGGTGCGCCGTGGATCGGCTTGACGGTGGTGACGTCCCGTGAGGTGGTGTAGTTCGGGCCGCTGATCGTCGTGTTGACCACGACGTAGGCGGCCACCGTGCAACGGTCAGTGAGTACTTGCGACAGACACTCACGAGAGGACACGAAGCACGATGGCCTTGGACAATGCTGCACTACTCGAGGTGCTCGAAGCCATGCAGGCCGCTGGCGTCGAGGACCGGGTCCGGACCGCGGCGCAAACGATCTACCAAGCGTTGATCGACGCCGAGCTCACCGCGGTGATCGGCGCCGGCCCATGGGAACGCACTACCGAGCGGACGGCACAGCGCAACGGGTCGCGGCCGCGGACGCTGACCACCACCGCCGGCGACCTGGAGCTACGGATCCCCAAGCTGCGAACCGGGACGTTCTTCCCCTCGCTGCTCGAGCGGCGCCGTCGGGTCGATCAAGCGCTGTTCGCGGTGATCATGGAGGCCTACCTGCACGGGGTGTCGACCCAGAAGGTCGACGACCTGGTCCAGGCGCTGGGCGGCGCGAGCGGGATCAGCAAGTCCGAGGTGTCGCGGATCTGCGCGGACCTCGACGAGGAGGTCGGCGCGTTCCGGGACCGGTCGCTGGCCGGGATCGACTACCCGTATGTGTTCCTCGACGCCACCTACTGCAAGGCCCGGGTGAACCGGCGCGTGGTGTCCCAGGCGGTCGTGATCGCCACTGGTGTCACCGCCGACGGCCGCCGCGAGGTGCTCGGGTTCGACGTCGGCGACTCCGAGGACGGGGCATTCTGGACCGCGTTCCTCCGGTCGTTGAAGGCCCGCGGGCTGGGCGGGGTGCAGCTGGTGATCAGCGACGCCCACACCGGCCTGAAGGCCGCGATCGCCTCGGTCCTGCTCGGCGCCGCGTGGCAACGGTGCCGGGTGCACTTCATGCGCAACGTCCTCGCGGTCGTCCCGAAAGGCAACTCCGAGATGGTCGCAGCGGCGATCCGCACGATCTTCGCCCAGCCCGACGCCGAGCACGTGCACGAGCAGTTCGAGGTCATCGCCACGATGCTCGGCAAGCAGCTTCCCAAGGTCGAGCAGATGCTCCGCGAGGCCCGCGACGACCTGCTGGCCTTCACCGGCTTCCCGGTCAGCCACTGGAAGAAGATCTGGTCGACGAACCCGCTCGAGCGGCTCAACAAGGAAGTGAAACGACGCACCGACGTCGTCGGGGTCTTCCCCAATCCCGCCGCCCTGCTGCGGCTGGCCGGCGCTGTCCTCGTCGAGGCCCACGACGAGTGGCAAGTCACCGCCGAACGCCGCTACCTGTCCGAACACTCCATGGCCCAGCTGGCTGAGAAGCCGACCGAGGAGGTGGCCAAGCCCGAACTCATGACGGCATGATCAGAGCACTGACCCGCACGGTGTCGAGAACTCCACCACTCAGCGGGACGTCACCCTTGACGGTGCCGCCGTGCGACGACGCACTTGCCACCGCATCATCGGCGAAAGGCCTTCAATGACCACAGGGGCCGCGAGAGCACTGAGCGGCGCCAGAAGCCTGCCAGCGTATCGGGCGGCTTGTCGTGGGTCGGAGAAATCTCATCATGCCAGCGGGACGTCGCTGCACGGACAGATCAAGTCGAGAGACGCGCGCCGGCCTCGGGACGCAGCCCACGCGCCAATCCAGGGGGTCACCGGTCGCACCCCCATCCCAAGCGGCCTACCCCAAGCGACCTCGACGAGCACCCCCCGGCCGCTGCCGTTGCCAGCGGGCGCGGCCTGCCTGTGAGCGAGACTCGACCACCAGGACCGGCAGACGGGAGTGGCGAACCAACCACGACGAGACGCTGCCGAGCAGGCGTGTGGACAGTCCACGACCCCGGCGTCCCACCACGATCAGATCCATGCCCCGGTCCTCGGCAAACCACAGCAGGGCTTCACCAGGCGGACCGGCCAACACCGCGAAACCTACCTGGCCACCGACGCCGCGGACCCGTGCGGCTGACGACCTCAACCGATGCGTTGCGGCATCGATGTCTGCGTAGCTGGCATCCTCGGTCGCGTCGTGGCACACCACCTCCGCCAGCACGAGCAGTCCGAGATGAGACCCGAGGAGATCGTTCGCCCGGTCGAGAGCCGCTTGCGCCTCCACCGAGCCATCCAGACCGATTAGCACCCGGGGCCCGTCCGCGGCCTCAGCCTCCTGTCCGGGTGACGCCGGGCCCGGCACGACCAGACGGGGACGCCGTTCGACCCGCTCGAACGCGATCGGGACGAAGATCGGACCGAACGCCACCGCGATGACCGCCCACCTGGGGTCGTGTCCGCGACGAGCCATCCACAGCCCGACGGCGAGCCCGAAGAGCACCCAGCCCACGGCGACCATCAGAACTTCGTCTGTGCTCATGTCAGGTCCATCCCCGCCCAACACCAAGGACACGAGCAGACCACCGACGAGACCGGATCGCTCGCCAGCCGAGGACACGAAGGTCAACCATGCAGATCACCACCGTCGCAGTAGGCGCGGGCGCCGGCCGGGAACCGGATCAACGGGTCGAGCCGCCACCGGAGTGAAGCCCGAGCCGGGCACGTTCAACGCATCAGGACCGTCTCATCCAGCGATGGACCCCCCCAAGCCCACATGCGGCAACGTTATCACGAACTCTAGTTCGTTCAAAATCGTGCTCCTCGTCCTGGCCGCCGAAAGGACTCGGCTGTCGTACCCAACCTGACCCAGGTCAGCGATTGACGGCCAAGTCATCACGGCACTCCGCGAGCGTGGCTACGTCAGTTCCCGCGCTGGCCCACTCGCTCGTCGACAACCAACTCGCCCCTCATGGGCTGCACGACCTTCAGGGTGGAGATTCGAGCTCGTCCTGGGTGCCTGGTGTCCGAGGGGCTCTCGAGAGCCACGCCGCCTCGGCGATGGCGATGCCGGCAATAGGCACGGTGAGCAGCTGTAGCACGATCGCGAGGCTGAGAGTGATCACCGAGGCCGGACTAGGGTCGAGGATCAGGACACCGAGCAACACACTGACCACGCCAAGTCCGGCGGCCTTCGCGGCCGCGTTGATCCGGGCGTACACGTCGGGCAGCCACAGCAGTCCTACCGCGGCGCTCGCGAACAGCGCGACGCCCACGAGCACCAGCACTCCAGCGGCCAGCTCCTGGGCACTCACGGCGAACGCCGATCGACCAGCCGCGCAAGGGCGACGGTGGTGAGAAATCCGGCCAGGGTTGCCACCATGACGAGGCTGTAGAGGGTCGGCTCGTCGAGTCGCGCCGCCAGGAGTGCCACGGCGGCGATGAGAACCGCGAAGCCAACGTCGGCCACCAGTGCCCGGTCGGCGTCAGTGGGGCCGCGCACCATCCGCACGATGGCCGCGACGAGCGTGCCCGCGAGCACCAACAGCGCGAGGTCCAGCACCGAGCCCAGAGTCGGCTCCACGCCACTCACCTTCTTTCCTTTTCGTCCGGGGCCGTGCCGCCCCGCTCCCGCCGGCGGACGGCGTCAAGCAGCTCCGCCTCGAGCCGCGCCAGGTCTGCGCGAAATGCCGTCGTGTCGGAGGCGTGCATGCCGTGCACGATCAGCCGCGTGCGGTCAGGACTGAGGGAGACTGCCATAGTGCCGGGAGTCAGGGTGATCAAGCCCATGTAGGCGGCCACCTCTGCGTCGGTCCGGCACCGCAGCCGCACCTCGACCAGGGCCGGCGCGAGCCGCGGCCGGCCCGTCAGGATGGTCGCTGCGACCTGCACGTTGGCCTTCAGGTAGTGCCACCCGTAGACCACCACGAACAGGGCCAGGCGGACAGGACGAGGAGCACGGGCCCCGGTCATGGCGACGTCACCGCCTCGACATACGTTCCGACGTCGACCAGACCATCGGCCGCCCGCTCGCAGACAACGAGCAGCGGCTCCGCAGCGAGGCCGAGCGACACCGCCACCCCGGCCAGGACGACCGCGGGGGCCAGCAGCAGCGGCCGCGACGCGATCGCACCGGCCGCGGGCAGGATCGGACCAGAGCGCGACGGGACCACCGTGATCGTTGCTTCGGTCGACGGGCCAGCACCCGGTCTCGTCACGGGCTGGGACTCGGGCTGGGGCTGGGGCTCGGGCTGGGTGAAGATGGCGTTCCACAACTTCAGCATCGAGACCAAGGTGAGCAGGCTGACGGCCGCCACCGCTGCCACTGCGGCGTACTGGTGCTCGGCGACGGCTGCCTGCACGAGTTTCAGCTTGGCGACGAAGCCGGAGAGCGGCGGGACACCGACCAGTGCCAGTGCGGAGATCCCGAATGCCCCCGCGAGCACGGGTTCCGTGCGGCCGATTCCGCCCAAGAGGCGCAGCTCGTCGGTGCCGTGGCGGACCTCGATGGCGCCGGCGCACATCAGTAGCGCTGCCTTGACCAGGACGTACTGGACGAGGAAGAAGATGCCGGCCGCCAACCCGGCGGTGGTGAACAACCCCAGGCCGAGCAGCATGTAGCCGATCTGGCTGACCATGTGAAAGGTCAACACAGATCGAACGGAGCGCTCCCCCAGTGCAGCGAGGACGCCGACCACCATGGTGAGCAGCCCGAGGACGAGGAAGATCCACAACCAGCGTCGGTCGCCGTCGAACACGACGGCATAGATCCGGAACAGCGCATAGACACCAACCTTGGTGAGAAGACCGGAGAAGAGTACGACCACGGCGGGGCCGGCTACGGCGTAGCTGCTCGGGAGCCAGCTGTGCAGGGGCACGATCGCGGCCTTGATCCCCAGGGCCAACAGCACCACTGCGGTCGCGAGCGCAGCCGCCGGGTTGCGGGCAGCACCTGCCAGCTCGCCGAGGTCGACGGTGCCTGTGACGCCGTAGAGCAGGCCGACGCCAGCCAGGAACAGGGTGGAGGCGAGCAGGTTGACGCTGACGTAGCGTTGTCCGGCCGCCAGCCGACGCCGCCCTCCGGATCGGATCAGGAGCACGTAGCTCGGAACCAGCATCACCTCGACGAACACGAACAACGAGAACAGGTCGCCGGTGAGCATCGCGCCGTACACACCGGTGGAGAGCACCAGGGCCAACGCGACGAAGTGGCCGTCGTCCTCGCCTGTCGCAGCCGCGAAAACGAGGCTCAGCAGCACCAGCAGCGACGTGACCGCCATCATGAGGGCGCCGAGGACATCGGCGACGAGCACGATCGCGATGCCGGACGGCCAGCCCCCGAGCCGCAGGGTCGCTATGTCCCCGTCGAGGGCGGAGGTCAGCAACACCATGGACGCCACCAGCACAACGACCGTGACGCCCCACCCGACCGCTCGAGCGATCCTTGGCGGGGCACCCGCCGAGCCCGCGCCGCGTCGGGACAGGAGCAGGACCATTCCGACGCCTGCCAAGGGAGCGAAGACCGGCAGCGCCAGCAGCATCGGGCTCATCGGCCCGCGCTCGGTTCGTCCGTCTCGTCCATGTCATCTGCTGCGCTCACGTCCGGGTCTTCGACGGACTCCGCGCGCAGGATCGCCAGCAGATAGACGCTGACCCCGAACGTGATCACCACGGCGGTCAGGACGAAGGCCTGGGGCAGCGGGTCCGCCAAGGCGGCGGGGTCCCCGGCACCATCGCCGACGAAGGGCGCCCGGCGGCGATCGAGACCACCCGACGCCAGCAACAGCACGTTGACGCCATGGCCCAGGAGCACGAATCCGAGGATCACGCGCAGGAGCCCGGGCTGTGCGAGGAACCACACCCCGCCGGCCACCAGCAGGCCGACGATGATCGCCGCGGTCACGGGTGCACCCTTGACGACTCGGGCCGGTGGGTGCGCGCCGCGAAGCGGTCGAGGGCGGCCGTCAGCATACCGAGGACCATGAGCATGACACCGATGTCGAACAGCAGTGCCGAGCCGACACCGACCGCGTCCAGTCCGGGCAGCTTGAACGGCGCCAGCACAGCCTCGCCCTTGGCGCTCGCCAGCAGTCCGGTGCCGAGGGAGACCAAGATCCCACTCCCGACTAGCAGCTCAGGTCGCGACCACCTCGGTAGCCGTCCGTGTGCGATCTGGTGGGTCGCGGCCGCGGCGCCTGCGACGAGGGCGGCGATGAATCCTCCGCCGGGGGCGTCGTGGCCGACGTAGAGCAGGTAGGCAGCCACCAGCGCCGCGCCCGGCACGACCAGCCGTGCGCTCACTTGGAGGAACACCGATGCGGCGGCGCTGAGATGGTCGGCGTCGGCGGGTGGCTCCGGGGTGTGATCATCTGCGGCGGTGGAGCCGAGCAGAGCGAGCAGCCCGAGCGCGACCGCGCCGAGAACGACTGCCTCGCCAAGGGTGTCCATCGCCCGGAAGTCCACCAGGATGGTGTTGACCACGTTGGTGCCTCCGGTCGCCGCCTCGGCGTTGTCGAGAAAGAACGACGAGGCGGTTGACGGACCTCGCCGCCCGGTCAGGGCGTACGTCGCCGATGCGGCGGCGAGCCCGCAGGCGAGCGCGAGCAGCACCGACCACGGCACTCGCGGCCCGTCCCCGGTGGGCAACCGCGCCGGCAGCCGACGCAGCACCCAGACCACGACGACGGCGGTCAACACCTCGACCAGCACGAGGGTCAGCGCGACGTCCGGCGCGCCAGCGGTCACGAACAGGGCCGCCATCAGCAAGCCGACGAACCCGAGCGCAGCAACGGCCGCGAGGGTGTCACGGGCGACCACGGCGGCCGCGACGCCGAGAGCGAACAAGCCGACCACCACCCAGTCACCCACCGTGTCGGCGGGTCGCACCGGCGGGAGGTTGCGCAGCGTCACGAATCCGACTGCCGCGAGAAAAACGACGCCACCAAGGGGCCGGACAAGGTGGCTCATCGTCCCGCCCGCGCGGTCCGGCTGCCCGACCCGGTATCCGAACGCAATCAGTCCGGCGTGGGCCCGGTCGAACGCTGCCCCGGCGTCGGGAACCACGACCCGGTCGAGCAGTCGGTCCACCTGGTGTCGACGCAGGAAGAGCATCAGCCCAGAGCTGAATGCGATGACGGACATGACGATCTCAGGACTGAGTCCGTGCCAGAACTGGAACGCCCCCAATGGCTCGCCAGGCACGACATCGGCGCCGGCTCGTGCCACGAGCGGGTTCAACAAGTCGATGCCGGCGCCCAGGACCAACCCGGCCAACGCCGCGATCGCCGCAGGGGCCAGGAACGCCGGCGACGGCTCGTAGAGGCCGGGTTGGTGAATGCTGCCGCCGAAAGCGCCGTAGACGATGCGCAGCCCGTAGGCCGTGGTCAGCGCCGATGCGGCGACTGCGATCGAGCCGGCGACCAGCCCCGCCGCTGGGGCGAAGTCGGCCTGGAAGATTCCTTGGAAGAGGTATTCCTTGCTCACGAAGCCGAGCATCGGCACGATGCCGGCCATCGAGAGTCCGGCCAGCGCTGTCATCGTCGCGGTCACCGGCATCACCCGCCACAGCCCGGACAGCTCCCGGATGTCGCGACTACCTGCCTCCTTGTCGATGATTCCGACGAGCATGAACAACGTCGCCTTGAACAGCGCGTGGGCGATGGTGTGGAGCATAGCGGCGGCAAGAGCGATCGGGGTGCCGACGCCGATGGCGGCAACCAGCAGCCCGAGCTGGCTGACGGTCGAGTGGGCGAGGATGGCCTTCAGATCGTGCTGGCGCAGGGCCATGAAGGCGCCCCACAACGCCGAGGTCAATCCGATCGAGACCAGGAGCGCCGACCATGCGGGCACGCCCGAGAAGATGGGCGAGACCAGCATCAGCAGGTACACACCGGCCTTGACCATCGTCGCCGCATGCAGGAAGGCGCTGACCGGGGTCATCGCCACCATCGCACCGGGTAGCCAGAAATGCAGCGGCACCTGGGCCGACTTGGTAAACGCGGCGAACGCGATCAGGGCGCCGATCGGCAATGCCAGCGGTGACGCGAGGATCACCTCGCGGTCGGCCAGGATGTCGCTGATTGCCGTGCTCCCGGTGACCACGGTGAGGAGCACCACGGCTACCAGCAGGGCCAGACCGCCGGCTGCGGTGATCAGCAGAGCCCGCCGGGCCGGCCGGGTGGCCCGGCCCCCGGCCAGCCCGAGCAGCAGGAAGGAACAGTAGGTGGTGGCCTCCCAGAACACGAAGAGGAGCACAACATCGGCGGCAAGCACCAGCCCCAGCATGGCGGCCGCGAACAGCGTGAGCAGTCCGTAGATGGCCCCATGGGGATCGTGCGAGCTCAAGTAGCGAGGGCAGTAGGCCATGATCAAGGCGCCTACGCCGAGCACCATCAACGCGAACAGCGACGAGAGTCCGTTGAGCCGCAGGGCGAACGAGACCCCCAACGACGGCAACCAGTCCATGGAGGTCTCGACCGTGCCCCCGTCAAGGATCTGCGGCACGTGGAACGCGATCAGGATCGCGACCCCCGCGAAACCAGCGGCGAACACGTAGCCGAGCTCCCGGCCCAAGCCCAAGCGGGCAAGGAGCGGAGCCAGGACGGCCAAGACCGTCAAGGCGCTCAGGGCGAGCAGCACGTCGGCCTCCTCGGGTCGTGACGCTCGTCGGACATCCGGAGCCTCAGGACGGCGCCAGCGGCTCGCGAGCCGCGCGACGCCGACCAATCTCGTAGGCCCCGAGGACGACCAAGGTGATCGCGACCAACGGCAAGGTGAACCAGATCATCACGGCCGTGAAGCCCCCGAGCGCGTCGTGCTCGGTGGCTGCCAGCACCACGTAAGCGGTGAACGCGGCGTACAACCCGACGAACAGCGCGCCCTCCCAACGGGCGATAGCCATCCCGGTGAAAGCCACGGGCAGCAGCGCGACCGCTGCGGCGATCATGAGCGGGATGTCGAGGGCCACGGCCGCGTCTGCGACCGGTACCCCGTCATCGGCCACCAAGGCGGCGACGCCCAGCACAGCAGCGATGTTGAAGATGTTGCTGCCGACGATGTTGCCGACCGCCAGGTCGCGCTCACCGCGTCGAACAGCAATGAGGGACGTCGCCAGCTCAGGGAGCGAGGTACCTACCGCAACCACCGTGAGCCCGACCACCAGGCCACTCACCCCAAACCCCTCAGCGATGCCGACCGCACCCTCGACCAGCAGCTGCGCTCCGACGACCAACAGCGCCACCCCGCCGAGCACCGCCAGGAGGAGCAGCCACACCGGTCGTTCCTTCTCGCCCACTGTTGACTCGCGGACATACGGCGCACTGCGTCGCCCCACAACGACCGACACCGCGGTGTAGACGACTATCACCGTGACCAGAAAGAACCCGTCAGCAAGGCTCAGGCGGCCGTCCAGCGACAGCAGCAACAAGCACATTGACACCCCGACCATCACCGGCACGTCCAGACGAATCAACTGTGCGCGCACCGTCAACGGTAGGAGCAGCGCGGAGGCACCCAGGATCAGTAGGACGTTCACGATGTTGCTGCCCACAACGTTGCCGACCGCCAGGTCGGGTTGCCCTTCCAAGACCGCGCCGACAGTGACGGCCATCTCTGGCGACGACGTGGAGAAGGCCACCACCGTCAACCCGATGACCAGCGAGGAGAGGCCGACACGAGCCGCGAGATCCGATGCCCCCCTCACCAGAAGCTCACCGCCACCGACCAAGATGACCAGCCCGATCGCCACAAGAGCGACGTCGACTGCGCTCACAGGCTGAGAGCAAGACTCTGAGCGCGCCCGGCCGCTGATAGGCAATGGCGGTCCGCGATCAGCGGCGCGGCAAGCTCTGTCCGGGTGCCGATGAGTACTGCCATCCTCGCAGGCAACTGGCGCTGCCTGACTGGCCGGATCGAAAAGGACATCGACACTGCTCCTGACGGTCTCGTAAGGTCCTCCCGACGTCGATCGGTCGAGGCGGAACACTCGGGCGGAGATGCTGGCCGGAATGATGATGGCACAGTGTTGAACTCACTTCCAATGCGTAGCAAATCACGCGAATCCTACCGCGCATGTCAAATGGACGTGAGCCAAGTTGCAATCCACGCCACCGCGTCGCCCGGGTCAATCGACCACTCGTAGCCCAGCCATCCTCGCCTCGAGGTACGTCGACCAACGCGGCGCTGCCGGCGTCGCATACCCACGCATGGAATGACCGCAGCGGGAACCCGCAACGGTTAAGCCGCAGTCCAGGCACACCCGCCGGTCCTCATGCGTCCCGGATGCCCCGCCCGGAGAGGTTCCCGGTGACGGGCTGCCCATTCGGGACGCGGCACGCATCCCCCACGCACTCTCCGAACCTGAGTGCGCTCCTCGGGTCGAGGCCGTTGCGTATGCTCAGGTTCATCGCAGAACCGTCAAAATTCGCGCGAACTTCTAAAGAGCGGACTCGATGGCCTCGTTGGTGTAGTAGAGCTTCTTCTCCAGCGGGTGGAGCACCGTCTGGACCTTGTAGGTGGCGTCGCCGATGCACCACAGGGCGCGGCCCTTGTCCTGCATGGCCCACCCGGAGACGAGGTCCTGGGCGATCGGGCCGAGCCCGAGCATGGAGTCGAGCTCGCGGGCGACACGGGGCTTCTGGGCACCGAGGATCTTGATGTCGGCCAGCTCGAGGAGGTCCTTGGCGATCATCGCGGCCTGGGAGTCGGCGTCGCCAACCGAGAGCAGGTCGGAGGGCTTGTGGAGGTTGCAGAACTGGATGTCGCCGCCCTTGCCGGCCATGCCGCGTGAGAGCCGCAGGTCGGCGTCGAAGCTCGCCACCGCGGCGGTTCCGAGACGCATCTGCTTCCAGACCTCGTCGCGCACCACGATGCGCAGGTCACCGGGCTCGGCGATCTCCCGCAGACCACGCCCCCAGGAGTTCATGCACAGCAGCGCGATGCCCACGGCCTCATCGCCCAGGCCGTCGAGCCGGGAGAGGCTGAACGACTGGATCGGGGCCCGCCAGTCGACCTCGATGTTGGTGAAGTCGTCGAAGAGGCCGGCGAGGG
This sequence comes from Janibacter terrae, assembly GCF_039636765.1. Taxonomy (NCBI): domain Bacteria; kingdom Bacillati; phylum Actinomycetota; class Actinomycetes; order Micrococcales; family Intrasporangiaceae; genus Janibacter; species Janibacter terrae. Next base: position 1,903,315 of record NZ_CP144167.1, on the reverse strand, counting down.
TGCCGGTGACCAGCTCGCCGAGCGCGTTGCGCAGCAACCGGGTCTCGTCGAGGAACTGGCGGGTGTTCGCGTACTCGCAAGCCTCGACGAGCTCCTCGGTGGGGTTGCGCAGCAGGTCCCACAGCCGCGGGATGGTCGTCTCGGCCAGGACGCTGTTGCCGGCGGCGTAGCCGGTGAGGATCGCCAGAGCGTTGCGCACGACGTCGGACTCGTCGGGGCCGAACGGCACCCGGCGCTCGTCGTCGATCTTCATGCTGCCGACCAGGCCTCGGACCAGGACGAGCCACCGCTTGAAGATGATCGTGGCGCGGCGCTGCGCCTCCTCGGCCGAGAGCTTCTCCCACCCGTCGCCGAGCGGCCCCATGGACAGCGGGTTGACCCGGGCCCAGAAGCCGGGGGCGATCACGAAGGGTTCGACACCGAGCGCGCGGCACAGCGACTCGTACTCGTCCTTGACGTCGCCAGTGACCAGGGTGCGGTAGCCGAACGGCATCATCCGGGTGCAGAACCCCTTGGTGGTTCCGGACTTGCCGCTGCCCGGCTTGGCGAACTGGAAGATGTTCGGGTTGGTCACCGGTACGTCGTCGCGCAGCACCCAGCCGAACGGGTCGCAGTAGAAGCTGCCGCCGGAGAGCTGGTCGACGCCCATCTGCGCGCCCGTCGGGGGCAGCCCGGGCGCGGAGACGAACGGCCAGAACACCGGGGCCTGGTCGCTGGTCATCCGCCAGGCCATCGCCGGGGCGGTCGCGGCGGCCCAGCCTCGGCCGCGGCGGGCGGCACCGCGGCGCGGCGCGTACCGGAAGAGCCGGGGCTCCTTGGCTTCCGGGGCGAGCGTGGGGATCGTGGGCAGGTCGTGCCCGAAGTCGGAGAGCAGGGCAGCCATGTCGCGGCCTCGATCGGCGCCACGGCGGTTCCGTTGAGTGGTGGTCATCAGGCGTCTCCGCTCCGGGTCAGGCTCGTGCCGAGGGGGATGGTGGACGCGGCGAACCCGACGTCCTGGGCGAGGTCGAGGCGCAGCGGTGCGAACCCGGCGCGTCGGACCGAGGCGTCCAGGCGGCGCCCGAACTCGGTGATCCGCATCGACTTGGGGACGGTGACCGTGCACACGCCGTAGGGCCGGGTCAGCGAGTTGCCGCGGGCCAGCTTGGCGTCCAGGCCGCGGGCCTTGTGGGCTTCGTCGCGCTGCTTGGCGCGGGTCTTGCGGCCGAGCTTCTCGTTCATCCCCTCGGCCAGGTCGGCGGCCCACTCGGCGTTGCCGGACTGCCGGTCTGCCTTGGTCTGGGAAACGATCGGGTACGCGACGACGAACGATCGCCGCTCACCGAACTCGCTGGGGGTGAGGATCGGTGCCAGGGCACCCATCGCGACGCCGCGGGTCGGCAGCTTGATGGTGGCGCTGACCGAGTTCCAGGCGTCGTGGCTGTAGTGCCGCACCGTGGCGTCGGCACCCGAGGGGCCGGCCATCGCCCACGGGACGTCGGCGTTGACGCTCGGGTCCTTCTCCCGCAGCGAGAGGGCCTCGACGATGCCGGCGCGGTCGCCGGGGGCGAATCCGGTCCGGCAGGCCAGCGCGAGCTCGGGGCTGGTGAGCCAGCGCACCGTCGTCATCCCCATCGGGCCGCGCAGCTGGGCCTCGATCTCGGCCATGAGCAGGTAGAGCTCGCGGCAGCGGCCCTCGAAGCCGCCCCCGGACTCTTTGGCCGACCTCGCGATCCGGGTCTCCGGGATCACGATCGTCACGAACTGCTCGGTGCGCACCGATGCCTGGGTGAGGCCGTGGGCCAGGTCGCTGTTGACGACCTCCGACAGCTCCGGGGCGTTGGGGCGGCGGTGGCGGTTGACCCACAGGTCGCGCTCGGCGCCGTCCTCGGGGACGGTGCGCACCATGAAGAGGATCTCGTCGACCTTCTCTGTGCGACCGGCGACGTCGAGCAGTCCGGCCAGCGCCTCGCCGTAGCGGGCGCGCTCTTCGGTGTCCTTCATGCCGATACCGGGGTGCACGATCGAGGCCGTGACCGCCCAGGTCTTCATGGCGTGGTCCTCGATGATCGCTACGCGCTGCAGCTGCGAGCCGTGCGGCGGGCCGTCGTGGATCTGGACGCCCTGGAGGACCCCGGGCAGGTCCGGGGTGTCGAGATCGTCGCCGCGGCCCTGGGTGGCCTTGGCGCGGAACGAGGTCCAGCCGAACAGGCCGCCGACGGCGTACATCGTCGAGGCGAACACCCAGCCGGTGGCCGAGCGGCCGCGCACCGGGATCACGGTGATGGCCAGCAGGAACACCCAGACCAGGGCGAACAGAAGCGCGGAGAACCACGCTCCGCGGCTGATTGCCCAGAACGCCGGCAGGCTGGCCAGCGCCAGGAACATCAGCTGGCCTCCGGAGAGGCCGAAGAACCAGCCGATGCGGTCGCGCTGGTAGTCGGCGTAGGTGGTCATCGTCGGCTTCCCTTCTGGTCAGTGAGGTCGGTGGGTGTCGATCGGTGCTCGAGGTGGGGCGGTCGACGCATCGGTTACACCGCAACCGGTGGGATGCCGCCAGCTGCCGCGCCGGCGCCGCCGGCACCTCCTGCTACTACAAGGCCGGCGGCGTGCCATGGCGGATGACCCGCCATGTCCGGGACCTCACGACCTGCTACGTCGGCGTCGCCTTCTACCGGAGCACCGACAACGAAACACTGCAGACGAGCGTGGCGCAGGTTTTCAACGAGCGCGGCGACGGCGTGATCGTCCGTGGCGCCCAGGCCACTCAGTCGAAGGACGACCGACAGCCACACCTCACCGGCGACGACGCCAAGGACCTCCTTGAGCAGTCGCTGGCCCGTTACCGCATCGAGCACAAGACGGCACCCGCACGCGTCATGCTGCACAAGACCTCTTCGTTCACGCCTGAAGAGTTGGAGGGCTTCCGGGCTGCCGCCGAGGCGGAGCGCCTGGCCATGCTCGAACTCGTCTGGATCCCACGCGAGGACTCCCCCCGGCTGTTTCGGCAAGGCGAGCAGACGACCCTACGAGGCACGCTCCTGTCGCTCACTGACACCCGGCACCTGCTCTACACCCGTGGGAGCGTTCCGTTCTACCGGACTTACCCAGGGATGTACGTGCCGTCGGCACTCCCCTTCCGCCTTGCCGACGTGCAGTCGAGCGCGGCCGAGATCGCGACTGAGCTGCTCGCGCTCTCCAAGATGAACTGGAACGCCACCCAACTCGACGGCCGGTTGCCCATCACGCTGCGCACAGCTGACTCGATCGGCCGGATCCTGAAGCACCTCGGCCCGAATGAACGCCCGGCGCCGCGATACGCCTACTACATGTGACTTGGCTCGGTGGGTGTAGCTGGGTTTGAGCTCGTCGCTTCTTCGGATCGCATCGGCCAGCACAAGACGGCCAAGCATCGAGAGGTGCCCGCTCCGAGCCGCCAGCGAAGTGCGCGCCACCCTCCGCGAGTTCACGCACAGTTTCAACACCCAGACAGCGTTAACGTCATCGCAGCTCGGACCCGCCTCGCCGAGGCACCCGCGACGTCCCCAACGCGCCCAACGGCACCGAGGCGGTAGTTTGAGGACGAGGACGTCTTCGTAGTTGAACGCCCCTGAAGGGCCGACAATCGCTCGGCTGTTACAAACGGGATACAAATCGCCTGAACGAATCGGAGTTTGCGCAGGTCAGCATGGGTCAGTCAGTCAGTACTACGACATCTGATCGAACCGAGCATCAGCGAGGTCCGGGTCAGATGTCGAAATATGAACTCCGTGACATCTAGAGCCCACGCCGGCTGAGGAGGTTGCGCGGCAACCGTCTCGAAGCCACGCGGCAGACGAAGGGCGGGACCCCCGATCACGGGGGCCCCGCCCTTCGTCGGTGTGTGCACAAAAGGTCGTCCTGGTGCATCTCGTGGCGGATTCAGCCAGGTCGCGCACCGAGACGACCTCTTGTGCACGCGTCACGCGGCGTGGGCCGGCGCCTCACCCCGTCACCATGATCTGGGCCGCAGCCTCCTTGACCTTCGCGTTGGCCCACCGCAGCTGGCGGAGGGTCTCGGGATGGCAGTCCTGCGCCACGGACAGCAGCTCGCGATCACGCATCGCCTGGGCGGTCTGCGCGAGGACCTCCCAGTCCAGGGAGACCCCGGCCGCCATCTGGTGCAGGCGGCGCAGGTCGGCCAAGAGCAGGAGCCCCGGCTCGTGGAAGCGGCCGGTCAGCTCCGAGGCCTTCTGCTTCAGCCGGGCCGTGAGCGTGGCCTCGTCCTCGGGCTTGGGATCGAGGTCCAGGCCGTAGTCCTGCCCGACCTCGGCCAGCCGGCGCACGTGCTCCTGGGACCACCGGGCGATGTCGCGCGCGACGTAGAACACCTCGTGGTCGACCTTCTGCTGGTCGGACAGCCCAAGCAGCGCCCCCGCCAGGTGGTTCTCGGACCGGTGGAGCTCCTCGATGGCTGCGGCGACCTTGTTGCCGTTCAGGGAGCGGAGCGTGGCGGTGATGTTCATCGTCCGACCTCCTCGTCCTGCAGCTCCTCGTCGGCGAGGGCATCGGGTCCGCCCGTCGTCGGAGGGACCGAGGCGCCGTCGACCGGGCGGGACGCCGTCGTCGTCGGGGCCGGAGCCTGCTTGCCGTCGGCGGCCCGCACGCGGGTGGCGGCCGCGGCCGCGGTCTTGAAGATCGGCTGCTTCGAGGCCGGGTCCCAGTCGGTGAGGGTCAGCTCGTTGGCCGCACGGCCGTGGTCGTCGGGGTGGTCGCCACCGGGGGTGTCCCAGTAGCCGTAGTGGAAGGGCAGGAACAGCACGCCGGCCCGGATACCGGTGATCCGCAGCCGAGCGGTCACCCCGCCCCGCGGCGTCGTGATCTCCAGGACGTCGCCCTCGACCCAGCCCTGAGCCCGTGCATCGTCGGCGGAGGCCTCCACCCACACCTCGGGCGCCGCCGCCTGCAGCTGCGGCGCGCGAGCCGTCTTGGTCCGGGTGTGGAAGTGGTAGAGCGTGCGCCCCGTGATCAGCTGGAAGGGGAAGTCCTCGGAGGGCAGCTCGTGCGGCGGGAGGTACTCGGCCGCCTTGATCACCGCCTTGCCCTCGGGGTTGAGGGCCTTGTACTCCGTCGGCGAGACCGGCGCGCCCGTCACCATGTCCCGCCCGTAGCTCTCGCAGTACGAGGGGTCGGACCAGAACTGACCGTCGGCGTAGATGCGTTCGGTGCCGTCAGGGTGCTCGTCGTTGCAGGGCCACTGGATGCCGCTGCCGCCGCGGAGCTTGTCGTAGGTCAGGCCGCTGTAGTCGCAGGGGCGGCCACGGCTGCACTCCTTCCACCCCTCGAAGGCCTCCTCGGGGGTGGTCCACTTGACCAACGGGGCGCCGTCCTTGTCCCGCAGGTCGAGGCGGCGCGCGTAGTCCACGAGGATGTCGAGGTCGCTGCGCGCCTCGCCCGGCGGGTCCACCGCCTTGTCGGACAGGTGCACGGTGCGATCGACATTGGTGAAGGTGCCGGTCTTCTCGCCCCAGGTCGCCGCTGGCAGCACGACGTCGGCCAGCTCGGCCGTCTCGGACAGAAAGATGTCCTGCACCACGAGGAAGAGCCGCTCCTGCGACAGGATGCTGCGCATCCGGCCCAGCTCCGGCATCGACACCGCCGGGTTGGTCGCCGTGACGTAGAGGAAGCGGATCGAGCCGTCCTCGATGTAGCGCATGATCTGCATCGCGTGCGTGGGCGCGGTGTAGTGCGGGATGTCCATCGGATCGATGTTCCACACCCTGGCCAGGTCCTCGATGTGGGCGTCGTTGGACCAGTTGCGGAAGGCCGGCAGGTCGCCGTCCGCGCCCGCCTCCCGGGTGTTCTGGGCCGTGGGCTGGCCGTTCATCTGCAGGATCCCGCAGCCCGGCCTGCCGAGCATCCCGCGAAGGATGTGGATGTTGTTGACCTGGACCGCGGCAGCCGTCGCCTGGTGGGACTGGTAGAAGCCCTGCAGCACCGTCGACATCAGGCGCTCGGAGGTGCCGATCAGGCGCGCGGCCTCTCGCAGGTCCTCGACGGGGACATCGCACACCTGCGCGGCCCGCTCGACCGAGTAGCCGTCGAGCATCTTCGTCAGCTCCTCGAAGCCGACCGCGTGGGCGTCGACGTACTCGTGGTCGACCCAGTCGTGCTCGAGCATCTCGTGCAGGAGGGCGTTCATGAGCATCACGTTGGTGCCCGGCCGGGGGGCGAGGTGCACCCTCGCATGCTGCGCGACCGGTGTGGGACGTGGGTCGACGCAGATGACAGCCGGCGGATTGGGGCCGGCGAGCCGGTCCAGCACCCGGGTCCACAGGACGGTCTGGGTCTCGGCCATGTTATGGCCGTAGAGGGCGATCACGTCGGCGTGGTCGATGTCGGTGTAGGAGCCGGGCTGGCCGTCGGAGGCGAAGGACTCCTTGAGCGCCGCCGCGGCGGTTGCCGTGCACAGCCGGGTGTTGCCGTCGACGTGGCTGGTCCCGATGCCGCCGTGGGCGATCAGCCCGAGGGTGTAGTACTCCTCCAGGAAGAGCTGGCCCGAGGTGTAGAAGGCGATGGAGCTCGGGCCGCGCTCGGCCAAGAGCTCCTTCGTGCGGTCGGCCACCGCAGCCATGGCCGTGTCCCAGTCGGTCTCCACGAGCTCGCCATCTCGGCGGATGAGGGGCGTGGTGAGCCGGTCCGGGGAGTGGTTGGCCTGCCAGCCGTAGAGGTCCTTGGGGCCGAGCCGGCCGTGGTTGACGCGGTCGACGGCGCGACCTCGCACGCCGACGATGCGGTCGTCCTTCACCGCGATGTCCAGCGCGTCCCCGTTGGAGTGCAGGATCGAGGCGGACTGGACCCACCGGTCCACTCCTGCCGGGTCGAGTCCCCCCTCCAGGTGGCTGTCGACGCGAACCGGCCAGTGCGTACCCGGTCCGTACGGTGTCCGTGTGCCCCAGGGTTGTGCGATTCGATCGATGTGCGGCGCCATGGATCTTCCCTTCTCCTCGTTGCACGGTGGTTCGACGTGCCTGCTCGGGCGCGTCACGAGACAGGCAGTACAGGTCAGAGAGAGGCGATCACAGCACGGCAGGCTGCTTCGCACCGACGGCACGCCTCGGCGCAGATCCTGCAGTGCTCGTGCATCTGCGCGTGCTGAGCGCACTCGTCGCCGCAGGCCTTGCACGCGGCTGCACACGCCTCGAGGACGGCGCGGGTGAGGTTCGCGTCGTACCCCGTATGACGCGACAGCACATTGCCGGTGGCGGCGCAGACATCCGCGCAGTCGAGATCGGTGCGGATGCACGTCGCCAGATCAGCGACCATGTCCTCGCTCAGGCAGGCATCGGCGCACGCCGTGCAGACCTGCGCGCACTCGAAGCACGCGGCGATGCAGTCTGCCCACGTGTCCTTGTCGATCCCGCCCAGGTCCTTCGGGTAGGCCTCGAGCATCTGCGTGTGTGCCATGGGACTCGGTCCTCCTCGTGCGACGCAGGGAGCGCACGGGCAGCGCCTCTCGGTGCCACGTCGCCTCAGGTGGGCACTACCCCCCCCCGACCTGGATGCATTCACCGGCGGTGTGACGCGCAGCACGGCAGCGCGAGCACGCCCCGTTCCACTGGTGCCACAGTGGGGACCATGACGAAGCGACGCATCCTCATCACCGGCTCGACGGGCAACGTGGGCACCGTCCTCACGCAGCGACTGGGCGACCGGTACGAGCTCATCGGGCACGGGCTCGAGGCCGACCCCTCCGCCCACCCGCTCGTCCTGGGGGGTGACCTCGGCGACTACGACGCCGTCCTCGCTCTCATGGACGGCATCGACACGGTCGTCCACCTCGCCGGCGCCGCCTCACCGGAGTCCGGGTGGGACGCGGTGCTCGAGGCCAACATCATCGGCACCCGCAATGTCCTGGAAGCCGCCCGCGTCGCCGGGGTGCGGCGGGTCGTCTTCGCCTCGTCCAACCACGCGATGGGCATGTACGACCGCCTGGAGCAGTGGCCGGTCTACCCCGACACGCTCCCCCGCGCCGACTCGCTGTACGGCGTGTCCAAGATCTTCGGCGAGACGCTCGGCCGGTACTACTTCGACGAGCACGGCCTGTCCTTCATCGCGCTGCGCATCGGCTGGGTCTCCGGTGACCCGACCCTCGTCGACGAGGACGTCCTGCACGCCATGTGGCTCAGCGAGGACGACGCCGCGCAGGTCGTGCGCTGCGCGATCGAGGCGAAGGTCGAGCACGGTGTCTACTACGCCATCTCGGACAACCCCAACCGCCGCTGGTCGATGACCAACACGATGCTCGACCTGGGCTACCGACCGCAGGACTCGTGGTCCGATGAGGCACCTGCCGACGAACCGGTGGTCGAGGGCGGGCAGACGGTCGCCGACGACTGGCCGAAGGGGTCGTGAGCGCGGCTGAGATCATGAGCGCATGAGCCGCATCACCTGCCCCGTCCTGAGCACCCGCGTCACCACCGCCGAGGCCGCGGCGGAGCACGTCCGCCCCGGGGACAACATCGGGATGAGCGGTTTCACCGGGGCCGGGTACCCCAAGGCGCTGCCCACGGCCCTGCACGACCGGATGGTCGCGGCGCACGCCCGCGGGGAGGACTTCCGCGTCGGTCTGTGGACCGGGGCCTCGACGGCACCCGACGCGGACGGCGTGCTCGCGGAGGCGCGGGGCGTGGCGAGCCGGCTGCCGTACAACTCCGACCCGACGATGCGCCAGCTGATCAACTCCGGCGAGGTCGACTACGTCGATGCCCACCTGAGCCACTCCGCGCCGCACATGTGGTTCGGGTTCTACGGCAACCTCGACGTGGCCATCGTCGAGGTCACCGCGATCCTGCCCAACGGCCTGCTCGTGCCGGGCAGCTCCGTGGGCAACAACAAGACCTGGCTGGAGCAGGCCGACCGGGTCATCCTCGAGGTCAACCACTGGCAGCCGCGCGAGTTCGAGGGCTTCCACGACGTCTACTACGGGGCCGCCCTGCCGCCGGACCGCCGCCCGATCCAGCTCACCGACCCGATGCAGCGCATCGGCGACCCCTACCTGCGGGTCGACCCGGCGAAGGTCGTCGCCGTCGTCGAGACCGACCGTCCGGACCGCAACTCCCCCTTCAGCCCCCCGGACGCGACCTCGCAGGCCATCGCCGGCCACGTCGTGGACTTCCTGCGTGCCGAGGTGAAGGCCGGGCGGATGCCCCCTTCGCTCCTGCCGCTGCAGTCGGGGGTCGGCAATGTCGCCAACGCCGTCCTCGCGGGGCTGGACGGCAGCGAGTTCACCGACCTCGTCGCCTTCACCGAGGTGCTCCAGGACGGGCTGCTCGACCTGCTCGACAGCGGCACGGTGCGCGCGGCGTCGGCGACGTCCTTCGGGCTCTCGGACGTCGGGGTGGAGCGGTTCCTCGACAACATCAGCAGCTACAAGGGGCGGATCCTGCTGCGCAGCGAGGAGATCTCCAACCACCCCGAGCTGGTCCGGCGGCTCGGCGTCATCGCGATGAACGGGATGATCGAGGCCGACATCTACGGCAACGTCAACTCCACCCACATCGCCGGCAGCAAGATCATGAACGGCATCGGCGGCAGCGGCGACTTCACCCGCAACGCCTTCCTCAACTTCTTCCTCACCCCGTCCACGGCGAAGGGGGGCACGGTCTCGGCGTTCGTCCCGATGGCCAGCCACGTCGACCACACCGAGCACGACGTCCAGGTCATCGTCAGCGAGCACGGGCTGGCCGACCTGCGTGGGCTCTCCCCCCGGCACCGGGCGGGGCGGATCATCAACAACTGCGCCGACCCGGCCTTCCGGCCCGCGCTGCTCGACTACTTCGAGCGGGCCCAGGCGGCCCGGCCCGATGCCGTGCACACCCCGCACCTCCTGGGTGAGGCGCTCAGCTGGCACGAGCGGTTCCTGGAGACAGGCAGCATGTGAAGGGTGAGACACTGCTGCCAGTGAGCAGTGTGTGGACCGCGCGGGGGATGCCCGCGCTGCTGATGGCGACCTTCCTGGGCTTCAGCGGCTTCGCGGTCCTCATGCCGGTCGCCCCGCTCTGGGCCGTGCACGGTGGCGCGGACGAAGGGGGCGCCGGTCTCGTCAACGGGGTCCTCCTCACCGTCACCGTCCTCACCCAGTTCACCGTCCCCGCGCTGCTGCGGCGCTTCGGCTGGGGTCCCGTGCTCGCCGCCGGACTCGTGCTGCTCGGCGCGCCGTCGCTGGGGTTCATCGCCAGTGACGCGCTCGCCGCCGTCCTCGCGCTGTCCGCGGTGCGCGGCGTCGGGTTCGGCATCCTCACCGTCGCCGGGAGCGCGGCCGTCGCCGAGCTCTCCACGCCCGAGACCCGCGGCAAGGCCGTCGGCGCGTACGGCCTGTCCATCGCCGGTCCCCAGGTGGTACTCCTCCCCCTGGGCTCCTGGGTGGCCGAGACGCTCGACTTCGGCGTCGTCTTCGCCGTCGGGGCCGTGCCGCTGCTCGGCGTGCCCGCCGCGCTGGCCCTGGGGCGGGTGCTCGAGGCCTTCCCCGCGCACGAGGCCCCGGTCGGCAGCGAGCCCGGCCCTAGCACGCCGCGGGTGGCGCTCACCCTGCTGCGGCCGATGGTCCTGCTCGTCGGCGTGACCATCGCCGGCGGCGCGGTGCTCACCTTCGGCCCGCAGATGGTCCGCGACCCAGCGGTCGTCATCCCTGCGCTCGCCCTCATGGAGCTCATGGCCGCGATCTTCCGGTGGCGCATCGGCGACCTCGCCGACCGTCACGGCGCCGAGCGGTTCCTCGCCCCCTTCGTCCTCCTGACCGTGCTCGGCATGGGCGGCATCGCCTGGGCGGTCCACGACCAGTCCGTGCCCTTGCTGCTCGTCGGTGCCCTCCTGCTCGGCAGCGCCTACGGGGCCCTGCAGAACCTCACGCTCGTCATCTCCTTCGCCGCCGTGACGCGCCGGCACATCGGCCTCGCCAGCTCGATCTGGAATGTCGGCTTCGACCTCGGCTCGGCCCTCGGGTCCGTCGTCGTCGGCGCGATCGCGGTCGGGTACGGCTTCCCGGCCGCGCTCCTCGTGACCGCCGCCTTCGCCGTGCTGACCCTGCCGCTGGCCCTGGTGCGGGTGCGGCGTCGAGACGGTCGCTGAGCGACCTCCTCAGCCAGCGGTGGACGAGAGTGCAGCGCTGACGGGGAGTTCTCCCCGTGTCCGGCCGAACTCCCCTGTGGGAGACTGCGGCCAACTCAGGGAACGAACGAAGGGGCACGGGTGAGCAACCCAGCGCAGCAGTTCATGGACAGGGCCAGGCAGGTCGCGGACGCGACCGGCATGGGCGGGGCGGTCGACCAGGTGATGCAGCAGGCGCAGGGGGCCGGCTTCGACCTCAACGCGCGGGACTTCCCCGCAGCCCGGGGCGAAGGGGGGTCCGCCGGCACGCGGATCAACGCCGACCACGTCCCGCTCGACGACGCTGCGGAGGCCCTCAGCCGCAGCCGCTACGAGATGGGCGTGACCGGCCCCGTGCACGTCATCACCCCGATGGTCATGCCCAAGGGCCGCCGCCTGCGGGCGATGCTGCCGGTCATCCTGCTCGTCATCGTCGGCGTCGTCGGATCGATCTTCCTGCTGCCCTTCGACGGGATGAGCCTGGCGGTCTTCGGGCCGCACTACTGGGTCCTCGTGGTCGCCGTCGCCGCCTTCATGTGGTGGCGGCAGGGCATGGTCATGGTCCCGGAGGGCTGCACCGCCCTCATCAGCCGCTTCGGCAAGGTCGAGGCCGAAGTCGGCCCCGGCCGGGTGACGCTGTGGAACCCGTGGAAGCGCGTCTCCTACATCGTCAACACCACGCGCGAGTACCCCTTCAACGCGCCGATCCGCTCGGCACCGACGAAGTCCGGCGTGCAGGCGTCGGTCGACCTCTTCCTCCAGTTCCGCATCGTCAGCGCCCGCGAGTTCGTCTTCGTCCTCGGCGCGGTGCAGGGCTTCCAGGACAAGCTCAACAACGCGATCTCCGAGACGACGCGCTCGCTCATCTACGAGCAGGAGGCCTCCGGCATCTACGACCTCGTCGGTGAAAGCACCGCGCGGCTGCTCGACCAGCTCAACGCGCAGTTCGCCCCGGCGGTCGAGCTGACGACGGCCAACATCACGCACGCCGAGCCGTCCGCGCAGGAGTACCGGATGGACCTCGCGGCCCCGGAGATGATCCGCGTCGCCAAGGAGGCCTACACGTACGACTACGAGCTGGGGCTGAAGAAGGAGCAGAACGAGGGCGACCTCAACAAGGACCTCGCCTCGCTCAAGGAGAACCTCTCCGGCATCCAGGCCGACATCGCCCGCTACCAGGCGCAGATGGACACGGCGCTGGAGCGGGAGACCAACCGCGCCGAGGCGGTCGCCCGCCAGCGCTTCGTCGAGTCGGAGTCCGATGCCAACGCCAACGCGGCCCTGCTCGAGGCCCAGGCCCTCGACATCCGTGCGCTGAGCGCGGCGCTGGCGCCGGAGATCCTCGACTACCGCTACCAGCAGGACATGCTCGACAAGATGGAGGGCGTCTCCGGCTCCCTCCCGCAGCTCGTGCGCATCGGCGAGGAGTCCGAGGGCGTGGACTACCTGCAGATCGCCCGCCAGCTCGTGGGCGGCCAGGACGCGCAGCTCTTCTCCGCCCAGGACATGGAGGACATCCGGGCGCGGCAGGGCGACATCGCCGCCCGCATCAGCGCACGCGAGGCCGACATCGTCGACCTGCTGCAGGCCCCCGAGAAAACGGACGTCGAGATCCTGCCGGCCACGGAGGCAGAGACCGATCCCGAGGGCGAGCAACGGCTCGACGAGATCCGCCAGTCCGTCACCGACGAGAGCGTCACCGAAACGCTCGGCGAGGTGAGCAGCGGCGGCATCCGCCCCTCCACCCCGCCGCCACCGGTGACCGAGACGATGATCCAGACCGACGCGACCGAGGGTGAGCAGCGATGAGTGACCAGATGATGGAGCAGGCGGTCCGTGCCGCGCGCGGTCAGGGCATGAGCTCGATCAAGGAGGTCGTCTCCGGGTGGGGCGATGTCGCGCGCTACCTGCGTGGCGGCGACTCCGGCTCGCTCGTCCCCGTCGTCATCCCCAAGGACAAGCGCGGCATGCGCTGGACCGCGCTCATCTGGTTCGGCCTGTGGGCGCTCCTCAGCGGGGTCTTCCTCGCCGCCTCCGACCACGGGGCACTCGGCGGGCTGGCGATCTTCGTCGCGATCATCTCCTTCCTGCTCTCGGCGCTGTGGTGGTGGCGCAGCTCGATCGTCGAGATCGAGGAGGGCACGGTCGGGGTGCTGACGAAGTTCGGCGCCATCTCCGGCCCCGGCCTCTCACCCGGCCGGCACTACCTCTGGCACCCGTGGGCGCGGGTCGCCTACGTCGTCGACGTGACCACCGAGATCCCCTACACCGCACCGGTGCTCAGCTCCCCTACGCACGAGAACGTGCCGCTGAAGTCGATCGAGTTCTTCCTGCGCTTCCGCATCGTCGACGCCATCCGCTTCGTGCAGACGATCGGCGCGGGCAACTTCGACCTCGTGCTGTCCAACTCGGTCCAGGACGCCATTCGGCAGCGCAGCCGCCAGGTGCGCACCGAGCAGGCGTACGACCTGCGCGGCAGCGACGTCAAGGACATGCAGGACCTGCTCAACCGTCAGCTGACCCGCTACGGCGTGCAGATCATGGGCTGCAACATCCCCGACGTGCAGCTGCCCGACCAGTACCGCGAGCACCTCGCCACCCGCGAGCGGGTCGCCAAGGAGCTCGTCGCGTACGAGAAGGAGTGGGAGCTGACGCGCAAGCGTCGCATCGACACCCTCCTGCTCGAGATCGAGCGGTCGAAGAAGGTGCGTGACGCCAAGGTCGTCGAGGTCCAGGCGTCGCTCAACGAGGCCCGCAAGGACGTCGCCCAGATGCTCGAGGAGCGCGAGACCGAGGCGCAGAAGATCCGCTACGAGATCGAGACCCGTGCCCGCACCAACCTCGTCGCCGCGCAGGGTGAGGCCAAGGCGCAGGAGCAGCTGGCCACGGCCTACCGCGACAACCGTGCGGTGCTCGGCTACGAGCTCGCACGGCGCCGTCTCGACGTGGGCGCGACCCTCGCCGAGGACGCCCCGCGGCCGGTCATCGTGCACACCGACGCCGGCGCCGGCGACTCCTCCGCGCTGTCGACGCTGCTCATGGCGCAGCTGCTGCCGCAGATCCAGTCCGGTGACACCGCCCCGCGCCGCGGGTCGCGCCGGGCGTCCCAGCCCGCCCAGCTCGACGAGGTCGCCGAGCGCGCCGCCCGGGCGCTGCGGGAGCAGACGCAGGGCTGACCGCTCAGCCGGCGCGCGCCTCGAGCACCGCGAGGACCCGACGAGCCCACGCGACGTTTTCCTCCTCGAAGCTGATCCCCCGCAGTAGCGTCAGGTACTGCCCCACGCGCTCGCTCGTCGCGAGGTAGTCCTCCTCGCTGCGGCCCGCGAGCGTGCGCTCCTGCACGAGCCGATAGGTGGCGAGCTTGGCCTCGAAGGCCGCCAGCCGCTCGAGCACGTGCCCGCGGATCGCCGCCGGGTCGCCGGACTCCAGGGCCGCGACCTGGACGAGCAGCTCGTCGCGCACGGCGAGCGGCTTGGGCGAGCGCACGGTGTGGGCCCGCAGCGCCTCGCGTCCGGCGGCGGTCAGGCGGAAGACCCGCTTGTCCGGGCGCTTTGACTGGGCGACCGTCCGCGCGCGCACCAGGCCGGCCTGCTCGAGCTTGTCCAGCTCCCGGTACAGCTGCTGCGGGCTGGCGGTCCAGTAGTTGGCCACCGAGACGTCGAAGGCCTTGGCCAGGTCGTACCCGGACGACTCGTCGTGGGCGAGGGCGGTGAGGATCGCGTCCTGGAGGGCCATGAGCCGATCGTAGTTCGCCTCTGGCGGTTACTCATCTAGTTGAGTAGGTTCGACCCATGTTCCGGACCGCGATCGAAGCCCATGACATGGACGCCGTCGAGGCGCTCCTCGCCGACGACGTCGTCTTCCGCAGCCCCGTGGCGCACACCCCGTACCCGGGCAAGGCGATCACCAACGCCATCCTGCGCTCGGTCGCCGAGGTCTTCGACGACTTCCGCTACGTGCGCCAGCTGCAGGACGGTCGCGAGGAGGCCTACCTCTTCGAGGCGAAGGTCGACGGCCTGGAGATCACCGGCTGCGACTTCCTCACCTTCGACGAGGAGGGCAAGGTCGTGGAGTTCATGGTCATGACCCGCCCGCTCAAGGCCTCCCAGGCCCTCGCGGCGCGGATGGCCGAGCGGTTCCCGCAGATCCAGCAGGCGGCAGCGAGCTACTCCGCTCCCTGAGGAGGTCGCTCGGCGAGCTGCTCCGCTCCCTGAGGAGGTCGCTCAGCGAGCTGCTCCGCTCCCTGAGGAGGTCGCTCGGCGACCGTCTCGAAGGGAGTGAGCGTCGGCCGCTTGGCCACCCGCCCGTCCCCCGAAGAGCGACCGGTGAGCCGCCGACCGAGCCACGGGCCGACGTGCCGCCGAGCCCAGTCGGTCTCGGTGCGCAGGCTCCGTCGCGGTGGTGCCCCGTCGGGCACCTGGCTCCAGGTCTCCCCCACCGGCAGCCCGAGCGCGTGGGCGGCGCCCAGGGCGAGCCGCTCGTGACCGAGCGCCGACAGGTGCAGCCGGTCGTCGGCCCACGCCCGCCGGTCCTCGAAGATCGTGCCCGCCGTCCTCGCAGGCGGCTGCATGCCGTGCTCGTCGGCGAGGTGCTGGTAGATCGCGTTGAGCTGCACCCGCCGACGAGCGATCAGCCGACCGGCGGGGCTCACCGCGCGGATGTCGGGGATGGGGACGACGGCGACCCGGACCCCCTTCGCGGTGAAGGGCGCCACGATGCCCACCAGGGCGCGCCGCAGGCCCGGGACGTCGAGACGGGGGCGCAGCAGGTCGTTCATGCCGGCGGTGAGCGTCAGCACGTCCGGCTCCATCGCCAGCGCGGCCTCGACCTGGGTGTCGAGCACCTCCTGGGCCCGCAGCCCGCGCACGGCGAGGTTGGCGTAGCCCACCTCGCCGTGGTGGTCGGCGAGCAGCTCCGCGAGGCGGTCGGCCCACCCGCGGAGGGCGCCGTCGGGCCACGGGTCGTCGCCGACCCCCTCGGAGAGGCTGTCGCCGATCGCGACGTAGCGCAGCGTCACACCACCGACGCCAACCGGGTGCCCTGGTCGATGGCGCGCTTGGCGTCGAGCTCGGCGGCGACGTCGGCACCGCCGATGAGGTGGACGCTGACCCCTCGCGCGCTCAGCTCGTCGTGCAGGCCGCGGTTGGGCTCCTGCCCGGTGCACAGGACGACCGTGTCGACGGCGAGGACCTGCGCCCGTCCGTCGACCGTGATGTGCAGGCCGTCGTCGTCGATGCGCTCGTAACCCACGCCCGGCAGCATCGTCACGCCGCGCTGCGCGAGCTCGGCCCGGTGGATCCAGCCGGTGGTCTTGCCGAGCCCGGCGCCGACCTTGCTCGCCTTGCGCTGCAGCAGCGTCACCTCACGAGGCGCCGCCCGGTGCGAAGGGGGCACGAGCCCACCTCGAGCGGCGAGGTCACCGTCGATGCCCCAGGTCCGCTGGAAGGCCGCGATGTCGAGGCTCGCGTCGTCACCCGGGTCGGTGACGAAGGCCGCGACGTCGAATCCGATGCCACCGGCGCCGAGGATCGCGACCCGCTCCCCCACCGGGGCCACGCCGCGCAGCACGTCGAGGTAGCCGACGACGCTCGGGTGGTCCACGCCCGGCAGCTCGGGGATGCGCGGGGTGACGCCGGTGGCGATGGCGACCTCGTCGTACCCGGTGAGGTCGTCGGCCTCGACGCGGGCCCCGAGCTTGACGTCGACGCCGGTCTCGGCGAGGCGGTGGCGGAAGTAGCGCAGGGTCTCCTCGAACTCCTCCTTGCCCGGGACGCGCCGGGCGACGTCGAGCTGGCCGCCGATGTCGTCGGCGGCGTCGAAGAGGGTGACGTGGTGGCCGCGCTCGGCCGCGGTCGTCGCGAAGGCCAGCCCCGCCGGCCCGGCACCGACGACGGCGAGGCGCTTGGCCAGTCGCGTGGGTCCGATGACGAGCTCGGTCTCGTGGCAGGCGCGCGGGTTGACCAGGCAGGAGGTGATCCTGCCGCTGAAGGTGTGGTCGAGGCAGGCCTGGTTGCAGCCGATGCACGTGTTGATCGACTCCGGCTCCCCCTTCGCCGCCTTGGTGACGAAGTCGGGGTCCGCGAGGAAGGGCCGCGCCATGGAGACCATGTCGGCGAAGCCGTCGGCGAGGAGCTGCTCGGCGACCTCGGGGGTGTTGATCCGGTTGGTGGCGACGAGCGGGATCGAGACCTCGCCCATGACCCGCCGGGTCACCCCGGCCCACGCAGCACGCGGCACCTGCGTGGCGATCGTGGGGACGCGCGCCTCGTGCCACCCGATGCCGGTGTTGATGACGTCGGCGCCGGCCGCCTCCACCTCCTTGGCGAGGTGGACGACTTCCTCGAGCGTCGAGCCGTCCGGCACGAGGTCGAGCATCGACAGCCGGTAGACCAGGAGGAAGTCCTCGCCCACGGCCGCGCGGACGCGCCGGACGATCTCGAGGGGGAAGCGGATCCGCTGCTCGTACGGGCCGCCCCAGCGATCGGTGCGCTGGTTGGTGCGCGTCACGATGAACTCGTTGATGAGGTACCCCTCGGAGCCCATGATCTCGACGCCGTCGTAGCCGGCCTCCTGCGCGAGGAGCGCGCAGCGGACGTAGTCCTCGATCGTCTGCTCGACCTCGGCGTCGGTGAGCTCGTGCGGCACGTGGGGACTGATCGGCGCCTGGAGCGGCGAGGGCGCGACGAGGTCGGCGTGGTACGCGTAGCGCCCGAAGTGCAGGATCTGCATGGCGATCCGACCACCCTCGGCGTGGACGGCGTCGGTGACGACCCGGTGGTCGGCGACGTCCCGCGCGCTCATCATGACCGCGCCCCCCTTCGCCGGCCGGCCCTCCTCGTTCGGGGCGATGCCGCCGGTGACGATGAGGCCGGCTCCCCCCTTCGCCCGCTCGGCGTAGAAGGCGGCCATCCGCTCGAAGCCGTCCGGCGCCTCCTCGAGGCCGACGTGCATCGAGCCCATGATGACGCGGTTGCGCAGGGTCGTGGAGCCGATCGTGATCGGCTCGAGGAGGTGCGGGAAGGGCTGGGTCATCACGAACTCCGTTGGTCAACTTGTTGAGTAGGTGAACCATAGCGTGGACGTCCACCACGACCCCCTGAGGAGGTTGCGGCGCCACAGCTGACATAGGCTCAGCTACGTTGACTTATGTAAGGATGCAGCATGGATCAGCGCGCGACGACACAGGTCTCGTGGGAGACACTGCCGTGGGAGCGTGACACCGGGCGGCCCCTCTCCCGCGGTCAGCGCGCCCGGATCTCCTCCACCTACGAGGCTGCCGTCCCGGCCCGCATCGCCCGGCTCGAGCCGACCATCTCCCCAGCGACCCTCGCGGCCGCTGACGACGCCCGTGGGGAGATCTCTCGCTTCGATGCCGAGCTCTCGTCCATGCTGCCGGGCACGGAGCTGGCGCCGCTGCCCGCCGTCCTGCTGCGCACCGAGTCGGCCTCGTCGTCGCAGATCGAGCACGTGACCGCGGGCGCGCGCGCACTGGCCATGGCCGAGCTCGACCTGGCGCCGGCCGGGAGCAATGCCCAGCTCGTGGCCGCCAACGTCAAGGCGATGAGGCGCGCGGTCCGGCTCGCCGAGGACGTCACACCGCAGTCCCTGCTGGCCATCCACGATGCCCTGATGCACGACCAGCCCCATGCCGCTCCCGGTCGTTGGCGCACCGAGCAGGTGTGGATCGGCGGATCCAGCGCATCTCCCCACGGCGCCTCCTTCGTCGCGCCCGCCCACACCCGGGTCGAGCAGGCGCTCGAGGACCTGTGCGACTTCGTCGTCCGTCCGGACATCCCCTTGCTGCCCCAGTGCGCGATCGCCCACGCGCAGTTCGAGACCATCCACCCCTTCAACGACGGCAACGGCCGCGTGGGTCGCGCCCTGGTGCACGCGATGCTGCAACGCGGGGGGGCCACGACGCGGGCGACCGTGCCCGTCTCCGCCGGCCTGCTCGCCGACACGCAGGCCTACTTCGACGCGCTCTCCTCCTATCGGGAGGGCGACGTGGACCCGATCATCGACCGCTTCACCGAGGCGACGTTCGCCGCGATCGGCAACGGTCGCGCGCTCGCGCGCGAGCTCCTCGAGATCCACGTCGGGTGGACCGAGCGCATCCGCGCGCGACGCGACGCCGCGATCTGGCGGGCACTTCCCCTGCTGCTGGGTCATCCCGTCATCACGTCCGCGCTCCTCCAGCACGAGCTCGGCCTCTCGCAACCCGCTGCCGACCAGGTCATCGTGCGGCTCCGCGAGGCCGGGATCGTCACCCGGGCCACGGGCCGTCAGCGCTACGTGACCTGGGCGGCCACGGAGGTCACGGCTGCGCTCGACTCCTTCGCGGAGCGGGCCCGGCGGGGCTGACCTGCGCCACCTGGAGCAGCGCGGACGTCGCCGCGCTCATCCGGGCTCCCCTGCGCCATACCGCGGTCAGCGGTCGCGCCAGGTCGAGGGTCGTCGGGACGACGACGAGGTGGCCGGCGTCCACCTCGGTGGCGACCGCCCGCTCCGAGACGACCGCGGGGCCGAGGTCGGCACGGACCGCCCCGAGGAGTGCGGCGGTCGAGCCGGCCTGGAGGGCGATCGTCGGCGTCACGCCGAGGGCCCGCTCGAAGGTGCTGCGGCTCCCGCTCCCCTCCTCCCGCAGGACCCACTCCGCCCGCGCGAGCACCTCAGGACGAAGGGGGGTCCGCCGCCGGGCCCACGGGTGGTCGGGGTGGACCACGACGACGAGCCGGTCGGTACCGACGACCCGGTGGTCGAGGCCAGAGGCGCGGTCGGTGGTCTCGATGAACCCGATGTCGGCGAGCCGGGTGCGGACCATGTCGACGACCCGGTCGCTGTTGACGACGTGCAGCTGCGGGTGGACCTCCATGCGCTCCCGCAGCTCGCCGAGCCACCGCGGCAGGACGTGCTCGGCGACCGTGAGGCTCGCCGCGACCAGCACCTCGCCGCGCCTGCTGCCGGTGAGCGAGGCCAGGCCCGCGCGCATCGTGTCCACCTCGTGGAGCACCTGCCGCGCCCAGGCGACGACGGCCCGGCCGTCCGTGGTCAGGGTCGAGCCGCGCGGCGTGCGCTCGAGGAGGGTCAGCTGCCACCGCGCCTCGAAGGCCCGCACGCGTGCGCTCGCCGACGGCTGGCTGAGAGCTCGCCGGCGGGCCGCCGCGCTCAGGCTGCCGGTGTCGTCGACGGCCACGACGAGCCGGAGGGTCTCGATGTCGACGTCGGGAGGATCAGCCATAGACCCAGCCTATGACCAGGGACCGGATCGGGGTCTACCGGCAGGCGCCGTCGCGCGGCACGCTGCGAGGGTGACGACGACCCCGACCGCCCTCCCGCCTCTCGTGGCGGCTGCGCTGGCGATGCTGGTCTCCCCCTTCGTGCCCCTGCTCAGCCCGCTGCTGCTCGCGCTCGCGGCGGGGATGCTCGTCGCCAACTCCCGCCTCGCCGAGGTGCCCGTCGTCGCCCAGCACGCGCGGGCGACGCGGCTGCTCCTCCGGCTGGGCGTGGCCGGGCTCGGGCTGGGCCTGCCCGTCGGCGAGGTCCTCGCGATCGGGCCGGCCGGGCTGACGGTCATCGCGGTCACGGTCGCGGTGACCTTCCGCGGGACGCTCGCCGCGGGCCGCCGGCTGGGTCTCGACGAGGGGTTCGTCGTGCTGCTCTCGGCGGGGTTCTCGATCTGCGGCGCGGCCGCCATCGCCGCGATCGAGGACACCGTGCGCGGCCGGGAGCGCTACGTAGCGCTGGCCGTGGCCCTCGTGACGATCTTCGGCTCCGGCATGATCGTCCTCGTCCCGTGGGCGTCCGGGGTCATCGGCCTGACCGATCACCAGGCAGCGATCTGGGCCGGCGCCAGCATCCACGAGGTGGCGCAGGTGGTGGCCGCCGGGTCGCTCATCGGGGCGCCCGCCGTGGCCCTCGCGACGACCGTCAAGCTCGGTCGCGTCGCGCTCCTCGCACCGATCTCCGCGCTGCTGGCGAAGGGGGCGACGGGCACCCCCGCCCCGCTCGTCCCGTGGTTCGTCCTGGCCTTCGCCGCGGCCGTGGCGGTGCGCTCCACGGGCTGGCTGCCGGCACCGGTGCTCGGTGCCGGCAGCCTCGTGACGACCCTGCTGCTCGCTGGTGGGATGTACGGCCTGGGCCTGGGCATCCGGGTGCGCGAGCTGTGGCCGTTGCCGGCACAGGCGCTGGTCCTCGCGACGATCTCGACGCTCCTCGCGGCCGGGACCTCGTTGTGCCTGGTCGTCGTGCTCGCCTGAGCGGATCAGCCGACGAGCGCGTCCTCCCGGACCTCCACCCTTCGCCCGCTGCGCCGTGCCGCGGAGCGCGACAGGACGACCGCGATCCCGCTGATGACGTAGGCCGCGCCGATGTACCACGCCAGGCCGGCCGTGTCACCGTGCCCGCCCACGAGGCGCTGCGCGACGAGCGGGGCCAGTCCGGCGCCGAGGAGCGAGCCGAGCTGGTAGGTCAGCGACACACCGGAGTAGCGGGCGGTGGGCTCGAAGAGCTCGGAGAGGTACGCGCCGACCGGGCCGTACATCGTGGCCTGGATCAAGGGGTTGCCGACGAGGAAGGCGATGGTGATGAGCGTGGCGTCCCCGCTGCTGAAGAGCATGAACATCGGCCACACGGCGACCGCGGAGAAGACGGCACCGCCGACCATGACCTGCTTGCGGCCGAGGCGGTCGCTCAGCGCGGCGAAGGCCGGGATGGTGAAGATGTGCACGAAGTTGCTCAGCGTCAGCATGTAGAGCGCGGCCTCGCGCGAGATCGCGCCGCCCTCGACGACGTAGGGGACCATGAAGACCGCGAGCAGGCCCTGCATGAAGAGCGGCGCCATGACCGCGAGGCTGCCGAGCACGATCGTCGAGCGGTACTGCGTGAAGAGCACGGCCATCGGCAGGCCCGTGTGGACCTCGCCGCGCTTGCGCGCCGCCTCGAACTCCGGGCTCTCCGAGACGCGGGTGCGCATGTAGAGGCCGACCGCGACGACGACGGCGGACAGGAGGAAGGGGATGCGCCAGGCCCACTCGGTGAAGGCCGGGCCGGCCACCCCGGAGGTCACCGCGAGGACAAGGGTGGCCATGACGGCGCCGAAGGGGGCGCCGGCCATCGCGAGCGAGGCACCGAAGCCCTTGGTGCTCGAGGAGCTGTGCTCGCCGGACATGAGCATCGCGCCGGCCCACTCACCACCGACGGCCAGGCCCTGAACGAGGCGCAGCACGGCGAGGAGGATCGGCGCGGCCAGGCCGATGCTCGCGGCGGTCGGCATGACACCGATGGCCATCGAGACGATGCCCATGACGAGCAGCGTGATGACGAGCATCCGCTTGCGGCCGATCTTGTCGCCGAAGTGGCCGAACAGCAGGCCACCGATGGGCCGGGAGACGTAGCCCGTGAAGAGCGTCAGGTAGCTGAGCAGGACCCCGGTGCCGTGGTCCAGGTCGGAGAAGAAGAGCTCCGGGAAGACGAGACCGGCCGCGGCCGCGTAGAGCAGGAAGTCGTAGTACTCGACGGCCGAACCGATGAAGCTCGAACCCTGCGCGCGGCGCCGCTCGCGCGGGGTCGTCGTCACGAGGGCCGCGGGCGTCGCGGGTGTGGTCAGATCATCGTTGATCAAGAGGGGGCCTCCAAGTCAGGGGTACTGGGTACATTGGCGGGACGGCGCCGGCCGGCGACCAACGGCCGTGCCACGTGGTGGCACGATGGGGGCATGCCCAAGCAGGTCAGCTCGGTCGAGCGCGCGGTCCAGCTCCTGGCGATGGTTGACCACTTCGGCGGCGAGGGGCTCGGCGTCAGCGAGCTGGCGCGCCGCACCGGCATCCCGAAGTCGACGGCTTTCCGCCTGCTCCACACACTCGAGGCAAGCGGTGCCGTCGAGCGGCGCGGGGAGCACTACCGCACCGGACCGCTCTTCGGCTCTCACCTGGTCCTCCCGGACGAACCCCTGGTCGCCAAGGTCCAGGAGCGGCTCACCCCCTTCCTCTCCGTCCTCTACGAGCAGACGCGCGAGACCTGCCAGCTCGGTGTGCTGCGGGACGGCGAGCTGGTCTTCCTCAACAAGCTGCACGGCGTGCACCGCGCCCACTCCCCCTCGCGGATCGGCGGGCGCGCTCCCGCGCACGCGACCTCGCTCGGCAAGGTCCTGCTCGCCTTCGACCGGGAGGCGGCGGACCTGGTGTGCGCTTCGGAGCTCACCGCCTTCACCGACCGCACGATCACCGACGGCGACGAGCTGCGGGTGGAGCTCGCCCGCGTGGCCCGCTCACGGATCGGCGTGGACGACAACGAGTACGTCGAAGGGGTGAGCAGCGTCGCCTCCGTCGTCACCGACGCGGACGGTCGGGCCGTCGCGTCCCTCGCCCTCACCGGGCCCACGAGCGTGGCCCGCGCCGGCTACGAGCCGCTGCTGCTCGACGTCTGCGCCCGGGCGAGCGCCGCCATGCGTCGGTAGCCCCTTCGAGACGGTCGCTTCGCGACCTCCTCAGGGAGCGTCAGGGATCTCGGGCTCAGGGAGCGTCGGGGATCTCGGGCACGTGCCACTCGGTGGCACATCGGGTGGGGCGGGTCGCGTCGCGCTGCGACGGTGTGCCGATTGACCCCGAAGGAGTGGTGACATGCAGACCGAAGTAGTGATCGTCGGGGCCGGCCCGACCGGCCTGGCCCTGGCCAACCTGCTGGGCCGCTACGGCCGCAGCGCGATCGTGCTCGAGACCCGCAGCGACCTCATCGACTACCCGCGCGGTGTGGGCCTGGACGACGAGTCGATGCGTTCGATCCAGACGATGGACCTCGTCGAGAGCGTCCGCCCGTACACGATCCCGCATCACGTGATGCGCCTCGTCAACGGCAAGGGCGAGACGATGATCACCAACGCGCCGCAGGGTGAGCCCTTCGGCTGGCCGCGCAAGTTCGGCTTCATCCAGCCGCTCGTCGACCGCCAGCTCTTCGAGGGCCTGGCCCGCTTCGACGACATCGACGTGCGCTTCGGTCACCAGGTCACCGACACCCGCGACCTCGGCGACCACGTCGAGGTCGTCGCGACCGTCACCGACGCCGACGGCACGACGCGCGAGGAGACGATCACCGCGCAGTACGTCGTCGGGTGCGAGGGCGGTTCCTCGCCGACCCGCAAGCGCATGGACGTCGAGTTCGTCGGCCACTCCCCGTCGACCCGCTGGGTCGTCATCGACGTGCGCAACGACCCGCTCGGCCTGCCCAACGTCTACCTCGGCGCCGACCCGGCCCGGCCGTACGTCTCGATCGGCCTGCCGCACGGCATCCGCCGGTGGGAGTTCATGCTCTTCGACGACGAGCCGAGCGAGCGCGTCGAGGACGACGAGTTCGTCGCCGCGCTGCTCGAGGACCACGTCCCGGACTCCTCGACGCTCGACGTCATCCGCCGCCGCGTCTTCACCCACCACGGCCGGATCGCGAGCCGGTTCCGCCAGGGCCGCGTCCTCATCGCCGGCGACGCCGCCCACCTCATGCCCGTGTGGATGGGCCAGGGGTGGAACTCCGGCATGCGCGACGCCACCAACCTCTCGTGGAAGCTCGCGACCGTCCTTGCCGGTCAGGCGCACGACTCGCTCCTCGACACCTTCGAGACCGAGCGGCACGACCACGCCAAGGCGATGATCGACCTGTCGATGACCTTCGGCAACATCATCAAGCCGACCAACCGCGTGGTCTGCGGGGCGCGTGACCTCGCGTCCCGGGCGCTCAACCTCAGCCCACGGGTCAAGGACTACTTCGCCGACATGCGCTTCAAGCCCATGCCGTTCTACGCGAAGGGGGTCGTCGTCGCCCCGGACACGCTGGTCGCGGGCGAGCAGCCCCGCAAGCGCACCTCCGGCTTCATGACCGTGAAGAACGCGGTCGAGAAGTCCACGCCCGTCGGCAAGCAGTTCCCCCAGCCGCGGGTCAACACGGCCGAGCACACCGGCGCCCGTCTCGACGACGTCACGGGCACGTGGTGGACGGTCGCCGCGTGGGGCAACGACCCGGCGCGCCTGTTCACCGACGAGGAGCGGGCACAGCTGCGGCACATGGGCGCCCGCTTCGTCTCCTTCATGTCCGAGACGCAGCGGCCGTGGGCCGAGGCCGAGTACGCGGGGTCCGGCACGCTCGTCGTCGGTGACGTCGACGGCGCGCTCAAGGGCTGGTTCGACAAGCACGCCGTCGGTGTCGTCTTCCTGCGGCCCGACCGCTTCGTCGGCGCGACCTGCCTGGCGCAGGAGTCGGGTCGGGCGCTTGCTGCGCTGCGCACGGCGATGAGCGCGACGGCGGTCCCGGCGGTGCAGCTGGCGGAGGTCGCGGCATGAGCCTCTCCCTCGTCGCGATGTCGCACACACCCCTGCTGCACCGGGTCGAGGTGGACCCGCAGGTGCGGGCCGAGGTCGACGGTGCCTTCGAGGCCGTGCGCGCCTTCGTCGCCGAGGTCGACCCGGAGCTGGTCATCACGATCGGGCCGGACCACTACAACGGCTTCTTCTACGACACGATGCCGCCCTTCTGCCTGGGGCTCGGCGCCTACGGCCTGGGTGACTACGGCACCGCGTCGGGCGCGCTCGACGTGCCGGCCGACATCGCTGAGGACCTCGCCCGGCACGTCCAGGGCGAGGACATCGACCTGACGATCTCGCGGGCCATGGGCGTCGACCACGGTGCGGTGCAGCCGCTCGAGGTGATCTTCGGGGCGATCGACACCGTCCCGACGATCCCCGTCTTCGTCAACGGCGTGGCCGCCCCCTTCGTCCCGATGCGCCGGATCCGCGCGCTCGGCGAGTCGATAGGCCGCTGGGCCGCGGGTCGTCCCGAGCGCATCCTCGTCATCGCCTCCGGCGGCCTGAGCCACGACCCGCCGGTGCCGCAGTGGGCCACGGCCACCCCCGAGGTGCGCGCGGGTCTGCTCGACGGGCGCAACCCGACCCCGCAGGCGCGCGCCGCCCGGGAGCAGCGCGTCGTCGACACGGCGCATGCCTTCGCCGCGGGGACCGCGACGATCCTCGACCTCAACCCGGAGTGGGACGCGCAGTTCCTGCGGGTCTGCCGCGAAGGGGAGGTCGCCGCCTTCGACGACTACGACACCGACGAGATGGCCGCGACCGCGGGCAACTCCTCGCACGAGGTGCGCTCCTGGGTCACCGCCTTCAGCGCCCTGTCCGCCGTCGGCGACTACGCCGTCGAGCTCGAGTACTACCGACCGATCCGCGAGTTCATCGCCGGCTTCGGCGTCATGACCGCACGCACCAAGGAGATCACCGCATGACCGCCACCACCGAGACCACCGAGCTGACCTACGAGTCCACCAGCCGCATGGTCAGCACCCGCCGCTGGACGATCCACATCAACGAGGCCGGCACGCAGCACGACGAGGCGATCTTCCTGCTGCACGGCTCCGGCCCGGGCGCGACCGGCTGGAGCAACTTCTCGCAGAACATCCCCGCGCTCGCCGAGCACTACCGGGTCATCGCCGTCGACATGCCCGGCTGGGGCGAGTCGGACCCCGTGACCTGGCAGGAGCGCGACCACTCGACCGCGCTGCTCGACCTCATGGACGCCCTGGAGATCGAGCGGGCGACGATCATCGGCAACTCGATGGGTGGCGGCACGACGCTGCGCTTCGGCTACGAGCACCCCGAGCGGGTCCACCGCCTCATCACCATGGGCTCCTCCTCCGGCGCCCCGACGCTCATGGGGGCGGCCGGCCTGACCGAGGGGCTGAAGGTCCTGCAGAAGGGTTACCGCCAGCCCTCCTTCGAGACGATGAAGGAGCTCGTGCAGGTCATGACCTTCGACTCGGCCAACGCGACCGACGAGCTCATCCAGGGCCGCGCCGACACCGTGCTCGCGCACCCTGAGCACGCGCAGAACTTCATCGACGGCACCGGCAAGAAGCCCGTCGTCGAGCTCGACCACGCCCGCCTGCGCGAGATCAGCGTGCCGACCCTGCTCTTCCACGGCCGCGACGACCGCGTCGTGCACTTCGAGCACTCGCTGCGCCTGACCTCGCTCGTGCCCAACTCCCGGCTCTACCTCATCAACGGCTGCGGCCACTGGCTGCAGACCGAGCACGCCCAGGAGTTCACCGACCAGGTGCTGCACTTCCTGCGCACCAGCTGACACAGCTCTGCTGGTCCCTTCGGCCCTGACTCGCAGTACGAGTCAGGGCCGAAGGCGTTCCTGCCGGAGTCCACTGCGAGGTGCGCTCAGAGCGCCAGGCCCACCTGGTCGCCCACGGGCGAGAGCACGGTGACCTCGGGCGGGCCCTGGACGAGGGTGCCGATGGCCTCACCGAAGGCGGCAAACTCGTCCATCGCGCCGTGCCGGCGCAGGGCGTCCTTGGAGTCGTAGGCCTCGAGGAGGACGTAGTCCCCCTCGCTGCGGGCGACGCGCTGGAGGTCGTAGCGCAGGCACCCCTCGTCGGCGAGGAAGGAGGCACGGGCTGTCGCGACGGCCGTCTCGAACTCGTCGGTGGACTCGGGCTGGACGCTGATGCGGGCGATGACGTTGATCATGCCTCCACCATAGGTGAATCCGGAATCAGGTCGACGTGCTTGACTGGGGCACATGAGTCAGCGCGCCACGCAGCAGGACTGGACGATCGCGGGACCCGAGGAGGTCGCCCCCGGGGTGCACCGGATCCCCCTTCCCCTCCCCATGGACGGGCTCAAGGCCGTCAACGTCTACGCGGTCATCGGGGACGACCGGCCCACCCTCGTCGACGGCGGCTGGGAGATCGAGGTGGCGCAGCGTGCGCTGGACGAGGCCCTGGGCGCCCTGGGTCTGAGCACCCAGGACGTCGAGCAGTGCCTCGTGACGCACCACCACCGCGACCACCTGACGATGGCGATGGGCCTGCGCCAGCGCGCGGGCGTCCTCGTCGCGCTGGGCGAAGGGGAGGCCCCGCAGCTGGAGGCGATCCGCCAGGCCCCCGGCCTGGAGGGGGCGCGCACGCTGCTGGTCGCCGCCGGCGCGGACTCGGTGCTCGAGGAGATCGAGCGGGCGCCGCACGAGCCCGTGGACCTCGACCTGTGGACCGACCCCGATCGGTGGCTCGTCGACGACGAGTCCGTTGCTGCAGCGGGCCGCTCGCTGCGCGTCAAGGCGACGCCGGGACACACGAGCGGGCACGTCGTCTTCTTCGACGACGACGCCGGCCTCGTCTTCGCCGGCGACCACGTGCTGCCCCACATCACGCCGTCGATCGGCTTCCAGGCCAAGCCGGCGGCCACGCCGCTCGCCGACTACCTCGACTCACTCGCGGCGATGCTCGCCGAGCCGGACCGGGTCCTCCTGCCCGCCCACGGCCCCGCCGGCGGGAGCCTGCACCGCCGGGTCGAGGAGCTGCTGTCCCACCACGAGACGCGGCTGGCGCAGACCGAGGCCGTCGTGCGTGCCGGCGCCTCGACCGGCTTCGACGCGGCCCGGGCGTTGCGCTGGACCCGCCACGAGCGGCACCTGGACGACCTCGACCCCTTCAACCAGATGCTCGCGACGACCGAGACCCTCGCGCACCTGCAGGTGCTGGCGGCCCAGGGGCGCGTGCGGGAGAGCGCGCTCGACGGGGTGTGGCGCTACAGCTGAGCAGCACGGCAGCGCGATCCACCAGCCGTCGCTGGCCCGAGGGTCCCGTCAGGTCACCCCGGAGAGCGCGGCCATCCGGGTCAGGGCCGGTCCGACGTGCGCGCGGAGCCGCCCCAGCACCTCCTGCATCGCCGGGGTGCCGGCCAAGTCCGCGGGAGAGCGGGCCGGGTTGAGCGCGACGGTGTCCGCCCACGCCTTCAGGTCGGGGTCGCTGGTGAAGGCGGCCCCGGCCCGTGCGCCGATGACCTGCATCGCCAACCAGTCGGTCGGGTCGTCGGAGTACGGCGAAGGGGGGCACAGCCGGTTCTTCTCCGCATCCTCGGTGATCGTCGCCTCGGCGTGACCTGCGAGCGCGGCACCGAAGCACGGGAAGCCGGTGCGGATCGGCTGCAGGGTGATCACCTCGGGCCGCCATATGGGTACCAGCGGCCGCTGCGGGAGTCCCGCTCCGGCACAGTGCACGACCACCGCGTCGGGGCCTATGGGCACCGTCCCTTCCGTGCACACCAAGCGACCCCGCTCGACGGCGAGGACGTGCCCGAGCCGGACCACGTGCTCGACGGAGCGCAGCAGCTCCAGCTCCCACCGGGCCAGGGTCGGTGTCTTGGCCATCGTCGGCATCACCCTGGTGTCGATCCGCAGCAGGACCCCGCGCTCCTCGAGTCCGAGGAAGACGTCGTCGACGGTCTCCGCGGTGGCCGCGACCTCCATGACGTCGGCGGCGGCCCCGATGAAGACCTGCGGATCGGGCTGGATCCTGGCGCGGTCGAGCATCCACGGGTCACGGGGGCGCACCCAGCAGATCCGGTCCGGATCGACCCCGCGCTGGAGCAGCCAGATGCACGCATCGGTCGCGGTCTTGCCCGAGCCGACGACGACGTACTCGGACGGCGCATCCGCCACCCGCCCGAGCTCACCCACGGGGATGACCCTGGCGCCCACGTCCACGGCGAAGGGGGGCATCGACTCGGCCGGGATCCGGGGCGAGAGGTAGTGGGCGTCGACGATACGGGCGGGGCCACGCAGCTCGTGCCACTCCCCCGAGATGCGGGAGACGCACCGCCCATCACCCGTCCATTCGCACCCCGGCAGGTAGGTGACCCGTCCGCTGGCGAGCAGGCGCTCGGTGAGGACGGTCTCGTAGTAGGCCAGGATCTCGGCGGCGGTTGCCCGCTCGTGCAGCCCGCGCTCGGGACCGTGCTGCTGCACCCGCCCCCCGCCGAGGAGCGTGGAGGCCACCCCGTAGAAGGCCGAGGCCTGGTGCAGCCGCACGAAGGGGTAGGCCTCCAACCAGTGCCCGCCGGGCGCGTGGCGCCGGTCGACCAGGGCCACCGAGACGTCGGCATCGGCGATGAGCGCGTCGGTGAAGGCCATGCCGATCGCCCCCGCGCCGACGACGACGTAGTCGGCCGTGATGGTGGCCACCCGACCAGCGTCCTCCTCCTCCGGCACCCGGTCAACGAGCTCAGACGCTGGAGCACGGCCCGGCGCCGGTGCGCGACCGGCTCAGCCGAGCCCCTCCGCCCGCTCGACGACCTCCAGCACGGCACCGGCCGCGAGCTGGTGCCACCGCCACGGCCCGTCCAGCAGGGCGTGCCCACCCCCTTCGATCCCGAGGTAGGTAGCGTCACCACCGAGGGCGTGCAGGCGCTCGACGAGCTGGCGCGACCGCTGCGGGGAGCACACGGCATCGGCCTCGCCGTGGATGACGCGCACGACCTTGTCGCGCAGGTGCTCGACGGGCTCGCGCTCGCCCACCCAGGGCGCGAGGGCGACGCTGCCGATGACCGCGTCCTCTCCCCCGGCTCGCAGCGCCGCCCAGCCGCCGCTGGAGTGCCCGAGCAGCACGACGGGGCGGTCGTACCGCTCGACAAGCCGACGCGCGAGCAGGCGGGTCTGCTCCACGCCGCTGCCGGACGCCGCGATCCACCCGCCGTCGCTGTTGTGGACGAGCACCGGAGCCACCCGCCCCCGGGAGACGCGCCAGACCGTCGGCGCGAAGGGCAGCATCCGCAGGTAGGAGACGTCGCGTCGCCGCTGCGGCTGGGGTGTCACGGCGCGGCCCCCGTGGAGGATCAGCGCGAGCGCCCGGGTGCGTGCGGTCACCCGGACACGTCCCTGTCGGATGGCGCTCATCAGGTCGTCGGGCTCAGGGGCGGTCCTCATCCCGTCGAGTCTGTCAGGACCGACTGGGAGCCGGTGGACTCCGTGCCCGTGGCGGCGTAGATCTCCCAACCGTTCCCCACTCACGAACGCCCCGGCAGGCGCGCCGGGCCCTCCCTACGTTGACGCGCGACGTCGTCGAACAAAGGAGTTCCACATGTCCCACCTGCCCGAGCACGGTCCCGAGTGCCTGTGCGACCACCTGCCCCACGAGCCGGTCACCTCCGAGCGCGAGGAAGCCGTCGACGAGGCCCGACGCGGTCTCGGGATCTCGCGCCGCTCGATCATGGCCGGCATCGGGGCGGCCTCCGGGCTCGCCCTCACCCCCGGTCTCGCCGCGGCCGCGCCCGCCACGACGGCGAAGGGGGGACGCCCGCCCCGCGGGAAGGGCGTCGAGCTCGTCCTCCTCGGCACCCGCGCCGGTCCCCCGGTCGACCTGCACCAGGTCGGCGCCTCCAGCGCCCTCGTCGTCGACGGCCGCACCTACGTCGTCGACTGCGGTCGCGCGTCGGTCACGCAGTTCGCCGCCGCCGGCCTGAAGTTCCAGTCGATCGCCGGGGTCTTCCTCACCCACCTGCACGCGGACCACGTCGCCGACTACTACAACTTCTTCATGCTCGGCGGGCACATCAAGAACCAGGCGGGTGACCACATCGAGCGCCCCGTCCCGATCTACGGTCCCGGCCCGGCCGGCGGCCTGCAGCCGAAGTTCGGTGGCGGCGAGGCCCCGACCCTCAACCCGGCGAACCCGACCCCGGGCACCGCGGCGATGACCCAGTCGCTGCACGACGCGTACGCGTACAGCATGAACGTCTTCCTGCGGGACATGAACGTCGCGGACATCCGCACCCTCATGGACGTGCACGAGATCGGCCTGCCGGCGGGGACGGGCGCGACGTACGAGGACACCGCGCCGCGGATGCGTCCCTTCCGGATCTTCGCGGACGACAAGGTCGAGGTGTACGCGACCCTCGTGCCGCACGGCCCGGTCTTCCCGGCGTACGCGTACCGCTTCGACACCGAGCACGGGTCGGTGACCTTCAGCGGCGACACCCGCCACTCCGACAACCTCATCGAGATGGCCCACGGCACCGACCTGCTCGTGCACGAGGCCATCGGGGTCGAAGGCGCCGGGATCGGCGAGGCCTCGCTCGACCACATGCTCCAGTCGCACGTCGAGATCACCAAGCTGGGCCCGATCGCCCAGGAGGCCGAGGCCAAGCACCTCGTCGTCTCGCACTACGCCGACCTCGGCGCCGCCAAGGTCGACATCCGCAAGTGGCGCCGTGACGCGCAGCGTGGTTACAGCGGTCAGGTGACCGTCGGCTGGGACCTGGACCGGTTCTCGCTGCCGGCCCGTGGTCGTCGGCGCGGCTGAGCCGACGGACTCGGCGAAGGGGGCAGCGCTCCCCATGGCGCTGCTCCCTTCGCCCCGCTTGACTCTCCCCATGACGAGCACCCCACTGCCGCTGCCCGCGACCGATGCCATCCGCGGGGAGCAGCCCGCGGCCGACCTCGGCGGGGCGCTCCTGCGGTACCGGTGCGCCGACGAGGTCGCCCCCTTCGCCCGCCCGGTCATCGAGCGCTACCGGCAGTACCACGCGGCCGGCGAACCGCTCGACGGGCTGCGCACGATGGTCGGCTTCACGATGTGGCGGCTGCGGCAGTCGGGTCCGGGCGAGTACTGGCTCACCGCGGCCGACTACGCCAGCGACGACATCGTCGACGTCACGACCGATGACCTGACCTTCGCGCTGTGGATCGAGGCAGCGCAGACCGACACCACCGAGCGCGCGGGTGCGCGGGGCGACGACCTCGACCTCAGCTCCCGGGTCATGTTCACCAAGGCGGCGCTGACCGTGGTCGACAAGGGCCGCCCCGACGAGCTCGTCCTCGAGCGCCGTCCGCCGGCGGACGACACGGACTCCGGCTGGCTCGTGCGCACAGCCGAGCGCTCCTTCCTGCGCAACAAGGAGGTCGAGATCATCGCCGGCGTCGTGGCCGGCACCGCGCCCTACCTGCTCCCCTACCTCACGCTCCCCACCGGCTCTGTCGTGCGGGTGGCCGACGGTCGTCACCTCGCGATGGAGGTGCCGGGCGCGGCCGAGCCGCTGCAGACCCTCACGGCCACCATCGGTGGCGTGACGCTCACCGCGCAGGCCGCCGCCCACCTCGCCCCGCTCGTGCAGGGTGTCCTCGACGAGTTCGCCGCGCAGGGGACGGTGGCCGTGGGCTCGCGCGTCGAGTCCGGGTACACCCCCTTCGTCGTGGAGCAGGGCGAAGGGGGGACCCTCCGTGTCGTGTGCGCGGACTTCTCCTCGCCGGAGGACTACCGCAGCGGCACGACCGCGGACCTGTCCGTCCCGCTGGCGACGCAGGTGCTGCAGGCCTTCACGGTCAAGGAGTCCGGGGTGCCCGGCGAGACGACGCGCGCGGACGAGTCGGTCGCCATCCAGGCTGCGGCGCTCGAGGACATCGTGCTGGGTGTCGCCTCGCCGCTCGTCATGGAGCGGGTGGGCCACGCGCCCGGCCGCGAGGTGCTGGCCGACGGCACCCGCCGCTCGGGCTGGTGGATCACCGCGCCCCGCGCGCGCAGCGAGGAGGAGGTGGCCATCCGCAACATCGACGCCGGTGAGCTGCAGGCCAGCGACCCGACCTTCGCGAAGTACTACTGCCTGCCCCACGGCACGATGCTGCGGTTCGCCGTCGGTGAGCTCGTCGACGCCCACCTCGTCGACGACGCGAAGATGGCCGCCCTCGCGGACGCCGACCCCACGCGGACGATGGGCGACCTGCTCGCCTCCGGCGAGGCATCCCGCCGACTCCCGCTCGCGGCCCGCTGAGGAGGCCCTCCCGCTCCCTGAGGAGGTTGCGCAGCAACCGTCTCGAAGGGACGCAACCTCCTCAGCGAACGGACGTCACCACCCGCGGCACCGCTCCCACCGCTCGCTGCAGGGTTCCCCTTCGCCGGCGACGACCTCGTAGTGGTCGTGCTGGGAGGCGGTGGCACAGGCGTGGATCGGCAGGATCCGCACGCGCGTGCCGACGGGCAGGTCGGGCAGGTCGCGCTCGACGCCGGGTCGGATCGCGAGCACGCCGTGCTCCTGGCTCGCGCCGACCATGAGCAGGTCGGGCAGGACCTCCCCTTCGTCCGTGGTGACGAGACCGAGGTGCTGGTCGACGGCCTGCGTGGCGGTGCCGCGGTCGCTCGAGGTGGCCATCCACCCGGCGTCGGTGAGGATCGACGCGTCGTCCGGCCCGCGGCCGATGACGGTCGCGACGACCGACAGGGCGAGGTCCTCGATCGCGCAGACGCCGATGCCGGCCATGACGAGGTCGAAGAAGACGACATTGCCCGCGCGCACCTCGGTCACCCCGGTGAGGTCGGTCGCGGCGTGGGCGGTCGGGGTCGAGCCGACGCTCACTACGGGGGCGGCGTGGCCGGCAGCGCGCAACCACTCCGCGGCCTCGACGGTGGCCCGCCGCTCCTCTTCTGCTGCGTCAAGCTGGGCCTGCGGCGTGGTCGCGAAGTACGACCCGCCCGCGTGGGCCATGACCCCGCGCACCTCGGCGCCACCGTCGGCGAGGACCCGGGCGACCTCGAGGA
The DNA here is from genome assembly GCF_039636765.1 of Janibacter terrae. Lineage (NCBI taxonomy): Bacteria > Bacillati > Actinomycetota > Actinomycetes > Micrococcales > Intrasporangiaceae > Janibacter > Janibacter terrae. The sequence continues at coordinate 1,868,850 of NZ_CP144167.1, read as the reverse complement.
GCTGCGGGTCGTCGGGGCGCACCCCGCCGCGGTGCCCGTCTGTGTCGATCTCGACGAGCACCGGCAGCGACTCCCCGTGCCCGGCGACGAAGTCCGCGACCGCCCCCGCTTGCGCCACGGTGTCGAGGAGCATCATCAGGTCGACCCCGCGCCGGCGCAGCCGAGCGACCCGTTCGAGCTTGCCGGGCGCGATGCCGACGGCGTAGAGGATGTCGGTGTAGCCCGCGTCGGCGAAGAACTCCGCCTCGGCCAGCGTCGAGACTGTGATCGGCCCGGTCCCGCCGTCGAAGATCATCGCCGTCGGCTCGAGCGCCTTGCTCGTCTTGACGTGCGGGCGCCAGGTCACGCCCAGGTCGCCGAGGTGGGCCCGCAGACGGGTGACGTTGCGCGCCACCTTGGCTCGGTCCACGCGGGCGAAGGGGGTGTCCGGCAGCGTCGTCATGGGGTCATGATGCCCCCAACGGTCCCTGAGGAGGCGCCAGCGCCGTCTCGAAGGGACCACACCCAACGGTCCCTGAGGAGGTTGCGCAGCAACCGTCTCGAAGGGACCACACCCAACGGTCCCTGAGGAGGTTGCGCAGCAACCGTCTCGAAGGGACCACACCCAACGGTCCCTGAGGAGGTTGCGCAGCAACCGTCTCGAAGGGACCACACCCAACGGTCCCTGAGGAGGTTGCGCAGCAACGTCTCGAAGGGGCCGCCCCGAACGGTCCCTGAGGAGGTTGCGCAGCAACCGTCTGTTACGGAGATCAATCGCATCTCCTGCACCCACGGAGCGGGCGCAGCCCGCCCCACCGCTCGAAGGGCCGCACCCAACCCCTGAGGTGCGCTCACACGGGGTCGTCGGGGAACTGCAGAGGGGAGCAGGTCCAGCGCCTCGGTGGTCATCTGCGCTGTGCACTCCAGCAGCTCGTCGACGGAGGACGAGCGCAGGAGGGCCAGCTGGTCGAGGGCGCCCAGCGGGGCGACCCCGGCCAGCTGCCAGCTCCGCGTGACGGGGTCCTCGGACAGCTCGACGTCCGGGGACCAAAGCGGGGCGCGGTACTCCCCCGACCATGTGCCAGCAAACGAACAGGGCCATCCGCAATCGGGACACCTCCGCGATAGGCCCACAGTGCCGATCGAGAAGCGCTGCTCTAGTCTGCCGACCTCGAGGTCCCCGCTCGGCGCCCCTTGAGCTCACGGCGAATGGGGACGCACCGCGGAGCCCCTAACCGATCGGACCCCACTCAAGGAGCGACGAGAATGCAACTTCTCTGGGCGATGAAGCACGAGGGCGAGAACAAGCAGACGCCCTCGACGAGACAGGACTACTGCCGCTGTGAAGACTGGGCGGGCCGGCATCGTTGATGAAGAGAACCGCGGGCGGCGGCACGCCGATACCAAGAGACCGGATCAGATCTCTAGACCCATATGGGCGGACAGGTATGGAAGACTTCGCACATGGCTCAATTCACGCCCACGTCCTTACCCTTGGCCGTCGCTAAGGTCTTCGAACTAAATCACCACTTGGTCCAAGGACCAATCAAGCTGCACGGAGCGGAAATCGATCTGGTAGCCACTCCGATCGGAAACCCCTTTGCCCCAAATGTATATATCGAAGTTACGGTCGAGTATGTTGGCGCCCAAAAGTACGGAAAGGACCTTACAAAATTGGCACTCGTCCATGCCAAGGACCCGGGCGCCAGTTGTCTTATTATTAGTTCCAAGGGTTTCACCGCAGACGTCCGTGAGCGCGCGTCTGAGTCACGCATTGAGACTTTAACATACGACGAACTCTTCGCTCGATTCGAAAAGTTCCAGCCTTACGTTGAGTTGTACTTAGGGAAATCGAAACATGCAAATGATCTTCGCCAGTTAGCGAGCGTGTACGAACGACCAACATTCTCCGACACTCATGGTGATCACGATGCACTGCAGTGGATGGAGGATTGGCTCGATCACGGAAGCGTCGAGAGTTCTTGGCTACTAGTGGTAGGTGAGTACGGCACGGGCAAGTCGGCCCTTACTCGTATGCTACAACTTCGTTGGCTGGAGAATTACAAGGAAGTGCCGAGCGCACCCATCCCAGTCAGGATCGAATTGGGGAACTTCACCAAGCAACTCGACGCCCAGGGACTGCTTCACCATTTCCTAGACCACAACGGCCTTAGCCACGTGTCAATTGAATTCTTCTGGTCCCTGATTCGGGCCGGTAGAGTAGTGCTGATCCTCGACGGGTACGACGAAATGGCGCAGTACCTCTCTCAACGCGAACGTCGCGGCACGTTGAAGGCCTTGGCCGAGCTCTCGAGAGACGGTGTTCGTGGCATCCTAACGAGTCGTCCGAACTACTTCTCAGAGGCCGAGGAACTGTCACTCTTCGATCACCTCTATCGGGAGGTGTCTATTCGCTCGAGCTATGCCGTTCAAGTCCGCGACGAGATCGTGGCACGAGAAGGTGAAATTGACAATCTTATTCAGCGCAGCATCCTCGACCGTTTTGAGCGCTCGCTCCAGGACCTTTCGCCGCAGCAATCGACAGCACTCGTAAATGGAATTTTACAGGACAGGCCAGATGCGGCCGAAACGGTAAACAATGTTCTGCAACGAGTTTTTCGCGCCACCGGAGAGGGCGCAGAGATTGCCCTCTCGGGTAAGCCAGTGATTATCAGTTACTTGATTGAAGTGGCGACCAGCCTTCAAGAAAGCGACGCCGTGAAGTTGACCGAGTGGCACGTCTATACGCTTATCGTTGATAAATTGGGATTAAGAGACTTGGAACAGACGACTCGTGTCGGCATGGACGAACGTAGACGATTCCTCCAGAAACTGGCCGTGCACATGACCACGAGCCGCGAACGGGAAGTCGACGAGGAGGCGTTTCGTAGGCTTATTGAGCGTGTATTCGACCGCCAAATTCGGCGGTCCTCAGGAAATGCCCGCGTCACCGAGATCGACAGCCTTTTCGAGGACCTTCGGCGCTCAGGCACGCTTACGCGAAGCGAGGATGCGGAGAGTGTCGGTTGGCGGTTCTCCCACAATTCACTCAAGGAATTCCTGGTAGCTGAATCGCTGGTCGAGGATCTGAGTAAGGGTCACGCCCTCACATCCTCTCCAGTGGTATCTGATGCTATGCGGGCATTCGTCGCATCCAGTGGTTACAGTGGAGAGTCATTCTTAAGCGCACTAGCAGCGGCTTGGACAGACACTACTAGTCACCCTGCAGTGGGGACGTATCTCAGCCTCGTTTGGGACGTGCTTCCCGTTGGCGAGCAGGGGGAATCTCGCCTGCACAGGATTGCGGGCACCCCCATTCACGCGGATGGAGTGCAGCTGAGTGGAATGTCCTTGTCATGCGGATCCGAGGCGCATTCTTACGCTTCAGCAATCTTCCGTAATTGCGTTCTTATTGATGTTTCTTTTCAGGCTGGACAGTTGGGAGAATCGGATTTCAGTGGATCGCTACTCGAAAGCGTGACTTTTGACGACGCCAATTTGCAGGGTGCTACCTTTGACGAGGCGGTTCTCGTCGATGTCAATTTTTCGCGCGCAGTCCTGGACAACGCAAGTTTCCTTGGGGTAAACCACGACATCTCGATCTTAACTGAAACGACTGATGGGATACGTAGATTCGAAGGAATCCCCGCTCTAGGGCTACTCACCTACCTAGGGGCGAATACCGATGCGGTCGAACCGTACTTTATCTGGATGCACCACCCTAAATTTCCCATCCTGGAGAAGATCTCGAGCAAGATTCTGGAGGGCGGCCATCGACAGCGCAGAGGTCTAGAGCAAAGGGGTGCGGCTGCGGCAGACACAAAGTATGCAAAGGCATTCGTCAAACACCTAGAGGCGAACGGCTTGATCCGTACCCCACTTGGTCGTTCAGACCTCGTAGAAATAACCTCTGAAGGCCGTGGTCAACTTGGGCTTCTGCATAACGACGGCAAGAGACTGCCCGAGGCATTCCTTGATTTCCTCTCGAAGGGTTAGTTTGAAAACGCCTTGCCCACCACGAGGAGACCTCTGGTTTGTGTAGACACTAGGCATCAGCGGAGAGGCTTGCAGTTTCTTTGCTTCTTTCCAGTGGCGAAAGGCGGCTACGCGACACCCGCGAGCGCTGTAAGCGAGAAGAGGGCTTTACGCCCGGGGAGAACCACGACTCTGGCGTATCTACGCCCATGATGGAGGTACCCGGAGACCGCATCACACTCACGCCGGATCATCAGGGATCTGCATCGACAGCAGGTCCAGGGCCTCGGGGGTCAGCCGGGCGGTCTCGTCCAGCAGCTCGTCGACCGAGGACGACCGCAGGGACGATGTCCCGCAGCATCTCCAGGTAGCGCCGCGCGGCGTAGGACCGCGTTCTCCTGCTTCAGGCGCCACATCCGTTTCTTCGCCTCACGCAGCTCGGCCTTCTCATTCGCTGTCGTTCCCGGCTTCACACCATCCTCGACATCGGCGGTCTTCATCCAGTTCGTCAGCTGCGACTCGCTGATGCCGAAGTCGGCAGCGATCCGCTTCAGATGAACGCCCGGCTCACGGTTCCTCGCGACTCGAAGCACATTATCGCGGAACTCTCCGGGGTACGGCTTCGGCACGGTCCCCCGCGCGAGGTACGAAGTGGCGGACGAGACGCGGATAGCACATGTTCGACGAAGAGCGTGCTCGCGCACCACGGCCCTCGGTCTCGGAGCGGCAAGCCGGCCGCCTAATGGCGCGTGCCAGGCCTCGGGAGAGGATCGCTGACGTCGTGTCAGTGGTGAACCCGGCACGTTGGGGAGGCTGACCTCCCGGCTGCCCTACAGTCCTATCGCCACGCCCCTTAGGCGTTTGGTCAAGACTGCTGGAGGTCTGACTGTCAGTTCGGGGACGATCAGATGCTGGAGGGACGATCTGTTAGGTAGCGCTCCAATTCCTCAAGCGCGGCCCGTTCACTTTTAGGGCGATCGGCCTTACGCTGCGATACCCACCTGGCCGTTTCAACCAGATCCACATTTTCCTGATGTGAGGCGGAGGGCTGGCTAGACGTCCTGAGCCGGATCACTTGTTCAACAAGCTCCTGCCCACAGTCCGGAACGGGATCAAGCACGGTCAGCCCGTTCCGGATGGACGCATCTGTCACGGTCGGGTGTCCTTCTGGAGAAAACCAGAGCCCCCTGAGAAGCCCAACTCGATACCCAGCGGGCCAAGTATTAAGGTCATCGGACTTCAAACACGGATCGAGACCGTCCCACTTCACTACAAAGGTCTCCCGCATCACCCTCTGTCCGACAGCCACCCCGAGTTCCTGTTGATGGTGCTCCTCGAGTGCGGGGAGATTCGCAGCCTCGAGGCGACGCCGAAGCACCCCCGCCTGGAAAGTGGCTGGCTGCTCCACGAGATCCCTGATAAGAGACGCAGGCCTCCCCTCCGAGAACATTCCCAAGCGACGAACAACCCACCGCGACCATGTCAAACCCCCATCGAGCGCCAAGTCGACCATCTCGTCACGGATGCGGGGGTTTCGCGCCCTGCCGTGACCGCCTCCGAACTCGTTCCGGATGACGCCGAGGTTTTGCGCCATCTTCGACGCTTGAGAAGCCATTCGAGCAAAGTCGCCCCCCTCAGTGAGGTCCCGTCCAGGTTGTGCGGCAAGGAGGCGGTGCGCTCCACTGACAATACCTTTGAGGTCGGCCTCAGGCTTTTCCGGATCTCCCGCAATGTCGAACGCCACGCGCCCAACTGACTCCACCAAGCACTTCACGTCACCAAGAGCTTGGCTGTCGTCGTCCGCCTCCAGCGAGCGATGAAGGCGTTCCAGCTCCGCCGCGATGCAACCCCAATGATCGTCTCCGAGAAAAGCTGGCCGTTCGATTTGAAAGCGTTCGTATCTTGCTGCTGGCACTACCCCTCCTGTGCCTCTTGTAAGCCTGCGCTAGGCGCACCACGCGTCGCCCCGCAAGTTGCTCTCCTTGGAGCGCGTCTCCCTGCGACCTATCCCACGGCTGCATACCCCGGCGCCATCGCCTCCATCTGCTCGATCACCAACCGGATCGCCTCCGGCTGCTTGTCCGGCGGGTACTTGTTCAGCACGAGCAACCGCTTGATAGATGACCGCAGTTTCGCCCGCACGTCGTCGCGTGAGGTCCAGTCGGTCTTGATGTCCCGCTGCATGATCGTCACGAGCTCCCGGGCGATCCTCGCCAGGACCTCGTCACCCATCAGTTCGACGGCGGACTCGTTCTGCGACACCGCGTCGAAGAACGCGAGCTCGTCCTCACCCAGAGCGGGGTCGAACTCCTCCCCACGCTTCGCTTCGTGGGCGATGTCCTTGGCCATCTCGATCAGCTCGGCGATGACCTCGGCGGAGGTGAGCTGCTGGTTGGTGTACTTGTTCATCAGCTCGGTGAGCCGCTCGGAGAAGGCCCGCTGCCGCACGAGGTTGTGCCGCGACACCTTGCCCGACTCCTCGGTCAGCATCGCGCGCAGCGCCTCGATGGCCAGGTGCGGGTTCGTCGCGGACGTAGCCTGCTCGACAAAATCCGGCCCCAGGTCCGCCAGGCTCGGTTTTGGGAGGCCGGCCGCCTCATAGATGTCGATGATCTCGCCGGACACCGTCGACTCGGCCACGAGCCGGCTGAGCAGACGCTGGATGTCATCCGGGAGAGGCTCACCGCGGGCCTGACGCTCCTGGGCGTCGAATTTGCCCATGTAGACGCGCACTTCCTCGTAGAAGCGCACCTCAGGACGCAGGTGGTCCAGCGTCTGCGACCCGGACGCGATCGCCCAGGCCCGCGACAGCTGGGAGCTGAGCTTGCGGAAACGATCGGTCAGGCTCTCCTCCCCTTCGGCCAAATCGTGGTTTCCGGCCGTGGCGGGCGAACGCAGGTGCTCCGTCATGCCGACGGCCGCCTTGAGCCAGGACGTGGGCCCGCCGTCGAGCGCCGCCTTCCAGTTGTACCCGGCGCACAGCTCACCGACCTGGGCGACGAGGGTCTCGGTCAGGGTCACTGCCTCGTCGATGTGGCGGCCCATCGGCTTGGCCGCCTGATCACTAGCGCTGTACTCGGCGAGCGCGGCGTTAAGGTTCTCGGCCAGCGGGGCGTAGGCGACGAGCAGCCCGTCCTGCTTGCCCCGGTACGTGCGGTTGACCCGAGCAAGCGTCTGCATGAGGAGCGCACCCTTGAGCGGCCGGTCAAGGTAGAGGGTGTGAAGCGGCGGCGAGTCGTAGCCGGTGAGCATCATGTCCTTGACGATGACGATCTCCAGCTCGTCGTCGACGTCGCGCAGACGCTGCTTGATGACCTTGTTGTCCGAGTCGCGGCGCACGTGGTCGGAGACCGGCGGCTGGTCGGTGGCGTTGCCCGAGTAGACGACCTTGATCCGACCGGACTCCAGGTCGCCGGAGTGCCAGTCAGGGCGAAGGGAGATGATCTCGCCGTAGAGGTTGGCGCAGATCTCGCGTGTACCCCCGACGATCATCGCCTTGCCGGGTGCGCCGATGGCCTTGACCAGCTGGGAGCGGCGGTTCTCCCAGTGCTCGACGATGTCGGCGGCGAGGGCCTTCAGTCGTGCGGGTGCGCCGTAGAGGGCGTTGATCACGGCCACGGACTTCTCGATGCGCTCCCGCTCAGCGAGGTCGAGCCCGATCGCGGCCTCGTCCGCAGCCGTGTCGATGTCGTCCTCGGAGACGCCCTCGGCGAGGCCGACCTTGATCAGTCGCGGCTCGAAGTAGACGGGGACGGTCGCCCCGTCCTCCACCGCGCGGGACAGGTCGTAGATGTCGATGTAGTCGCCGAAGACCTCGCGGGTGTTGCGGTCAGTGAAGGAGATCGGGGTGCCGGTGAAGGCGATGAGGGTCGCCTTGGGCAGAGCATCCTTGAGGTGTCGGGCGTACCCGTCGAGGTCGTCGTAGTGGCTGCGGTGGGCCTCATCGACGACGACGATGATGTTGGACCGGTCGGAGAGCATCGGGTGGTCGGCACCGGAGTCGCGCTCGGCCTTGCTCAGCCCGAACTTCTGCAGCGTCGTGAAGTAGATGCCTCCGGTCATCCGCGAGGCGAGCTCCTCGCGCAGCTGCGCCCGGCGCGTGACCTGCACCGGCGCCTCCGGCAGCAACTGGCTGCGCTGGAAGGTCTCGAAAAGCTGGCCGTCGAGCTCGGTGCGGTCGGTGACGACGACGATTGTCGGGTTGAGCAGCTTTGGGTGGCGCATCACCCGGTTGACGTAGATCTCCATCTCCATCGATTTGCCCGAGCCCTGGGTGTGCCAGACGACGCCCGCCTTGCCGTTGCTCTGCACCGCCTGCACCGTGGTGCCGACGGCCTTGCTCACCGCGAAGTACTGGTGCGGCTTCGCGATGCGCTTCAGCAGCCCACTGGCGTCGGAGTCGAAGGCGGTGAAGTCCCGCATGAGCTGCAGGAACCGCTCAAGGTTGAAGACCCCGTCGATGAGGTGCTCCAGACCGGTGCCATAGTGACTGTCCTCATGTACGACGCCGAGGGTGATCGGCGCACCGTCGTCGTCGACGTTCCACGGTGAGTAGTGGTTGAGCGGGGTGAAGGGGGTTCCGTACCTCGCCGAGAGCCCGTCACTGGCCACTGTCATCACCACGGTGCGGAAGGCCATCGGCAGGTCACGCACGTAGGTGGTCAGCTGGGCGTGGGCGGCGGTGATGTCGATGTTGGCCGCGCCGGCCTGCTTGAGCTCGATGACCGCGACCGGCAGACCGTTGAGGTAGAGCACCACGTCGAAGCGTCGCTGGACCTCCCCCGAGCGGACGGTCACCTGGTTGACGGCGAGGTAGTCGTTGTCCTCGACCCGTGCGCCGACGAGTCGGATCGTCGGGTTCTCCTCCTGGCCGTCGGCGTCGAGGTAGCTCACGCCGCGGTACCCGTCGACGAGGTAGCGGTGGAAGCGGAAGTTCTCCGTGATCGCGTCCTGCGACTTCGGCGCGAGGACGTCGGCCATCGCCTGCTGCAGGTACTCGGTGGGCACGGTGGGGTTGAGGCGGGTCAGGGCGGCCATCAGGCGCGAAGGGATGACCGGGTCGTCCCACGTGGCCCGCTCCCCCGAGCCCGGCGCGACCGCCGTGCCCGGCAGCGCCGGCCACTCGTGCTCGGCCAGCGCCTCCAGCGCGAGCTGCTCCCACGCGTCCTCCGTGAAACTGGCCACTTGGACCATCACGCCACCCCCTCGACCACTGATTCCGCATCATTGACGGTGACCCTGCCCGACATGAGGAGCGGGAGCAACGCATCGCGCGTATCCGCAAGCGATGCAGATTCCCTTTCTGCGGCCTCTGCCCGCCGGTGCAAGGCGTCGGCAGTGTCGGCGAAGTTCTGCATGATGTCGCTCGAAGCCAGGTGAATGTGGAAGTTCTTGAACTTGCCGCGACTGAGCTCCAAGAACGTGGCACCGTTGGCGTGGCTCACGAACTCGGGCACCCGTCGTCGCATCTCGTGGAAGAGCCACCACTGCGGCACGTCGCCCTTGGAGTTCACGACGATGAATCCCTGGTTGACCGCCATCGGTTTCTGCGCCACTGCGAACGCGCCGATCGTCGCTCGGGATGTCATGAGGATGGACCCAGTCGGGTACAGCACCGATGGACAGTTGTCGAGACCTGCTTGCGTGATCCGACGACTGGTTGACGTGAGGTAGGGCCCGTGTAGGGCCGTCACATCCGTCGGCGTTGCCCAGTTGATCTCGCCGCCCCAGTACTCCGCAATCTTCGTCTTCGGGGTGCCCCCGCCACCGACGTCAGCGACGTCAGCGAACGTCAGGTCCGAGACGGACGACTGCACCCCGGCATCAACAAAGTACGCATCCGCCAGTTGTCCAAGGGTCGTCACGAGACGGGTATTAGCGGCGATCTTGTCGTCGAGCGCCTCCAGCACCTCTACGATCGCGTCCTGCTTCGCCCGTCCCGGTGCCAACAAGTGGAGCGCCTTCGCTTCTGGGTAATACATCGTCTGATGGGTTGACCCGTGCGAGAAGCGACGAATGCTTTCCTGCTCAAGAACCAAGGCGTAGTGAAGGTACTTGGAGTTGAGCTCCGATCCACACACCCAGTTCACGAAGTCTTGGCTGGTCGCCATCGGCACGCCCATGGACACGACGTACCCAACAGACGCTGTTCGTGACAGGCACACGGTGCCAGCCGGAAGGAGTCGCGCCGATGAATTGTCCAGACCGGCTTGAGTCACATGCTGTTCGGTGTCGTAGATCGTTCGACCGTGATTGCCAGTTGCGTCACGAATACCGATCCACGGCACGCCGCCGTCCCAGTACTCCTCCACTCGGCGACTAGGAGTGTGGCCACTCTCCAACCGAGCGACGTCGGACAGAGGGACCCAAGAGAAGCCCTCCGGCGTGACGCCATCAGGCTTCCCCACGCTGATGGCGAACCTGCCCAGGATGACGCCTTGAGTCGCGTCGCGCCCTCCTGTCTTCGTTGCTCGCGCCATCAGAACCTCCCCAACTGCTCGCGCACAACCTGCTCCAGCCGTGTCGACTCATCAAACTGCGCAAACAGTTCAGTTGTTAGGCGCTCGATCTTGCCCTCCACCGGCTCGCCGTCGTCCTCCAGCTCCGGCGCCCCGACATACCGCCCAGGCGTGAGCGCATAGTCCGAGGCCTTGATCTCCGCGAGAGTCTTCGTCGCGCAGAACCCAGGGATGTCCTCGTACTCCAGCCCCTTCGCGACGGCTGACGCCGAACCCCGCCACGCGTGGAAGGTCTCGGCAATCCGCGCAATGTCCCCAGGCGCCAGCGACCGTTCGGCGCGGTCGACCATGAACCCGAGCTCCCGGGCGTCGATGAAGAGCACCTGCCCGGTGCGGTCAGTCGCCCCCTTCGTCCCGGCGCTCTTGTCCTTGGCGAAGAACCACACGCACACCGGGATCCCGGTGGATCGGAAGAGCTGGGTCGGCAGCGCGACCATGCACGAGACCATGTCCGCCTCGACGATCCGGGCGCGGATCTCCCCTTCGCCACCAGTGTTGGACGACATCGACCCGTTGGCCATGACCACGCCGGCCTGCCCACCCGGTGCCAACTTGGACAGGATGTGCTGGATCCAAGCGTAGTTGGCGTTGTTCTTCGGCGGCACTCCGTAGACCCAGCGGGGGTCCTGCTCGGCGCGGTGCCAGTCCTTGATGTTGAAGGGAGGGTTCGCCATGACGTAGTCCATGGACAGCTCCGCGTGGTAGTCACGCACGAAGGTGTCGCCCCATCGGTTGGCCAGACCCTTGTTGCCGATGCCGTGGATCGCGAGGTTCATCTTCGCCATCCGCCAGGTGCGCTCGTTGTGCTCCTGGCCGTAGATCGACACGTCTTTCGGGTCGCCGTCGTGCTCGTAGACGAACTTCTCCGTTTGCACGAACATGCCGCCCGAGCCGCAGCACGGGTCGTAGACCCGGCCACTGCTCGGCTGGAGTACCTCGACAAGTACCTTGACCACGCTCGCCGGCGTGTAGAACTCGCCACCGCGCTTGCCCTCGGCCCGGGCGAACTTCTCCAGGAAGTACTCGTAGACCTCACCGAGCAGGTCACGGGCCCTCCCTTCGCCCTGCCGCGAGAAGCGGGCACTGTTGAAGAGGTCGAGCAGCTCCCCCAGCCGGCGCTGGTCGACGTTGTCGCGGTTGAAGATCCGCGGCAAGGTCCCCGCCAGGCTCGGGTTGGTGCCCATGACGTAGTCCATCGCCTCGTCGACGAGCTGGCCGATGGTCTTCGGCGGCTCGCCACCCGCGGCTGGCAGACCCTTGGCGTTCTGCGCGAGGTAGGTCCAGCGCGCCCGCGGCGGGACGACGAAGACCCCGTACCCCTGGTACTCCTCCGGGTCGTCGATGAGCATCTCGACCTGCTCGTCGTCCATCCCCTGCTCGGTCAGCTCCGCGCGGATTGCCTCCCGACGCTCCTCGTAGGCATCGGAGACGTACTTGAGGAAGATCAGCCCGAGGATGACGTCCTTGTACTGCGCGGCGTCCATCGAGCCACGCAGCTTGTCGGCCGCCTTCCACAGGGTGTCCTTGAGCTCCTTCATCGTTGACGGAGCGTTCGGGTCCTTCTTCGTCCTCGGTGGCATATCAATGTCCTTCCTCGGTGGGGTCTGTGGAGATGGTCAGTGCGCCCGTGGCGACGCCATGGGACAACTCGTGAGCAAGTTCGGAGAGGCGAGCAATCCGGTCCCTGGCGCTGGCTTCCTCGACGGCCAGCTGTCGTAGGGCGGAGCTGAGGGCGTCGGCCTCGTGGGTGGGAACCCGAGGGATACGCCACGCCCGCCAGTGCGGCGAGCGAGGCGGCAGATCGTTGATCGCTTGTGCGACCGCCTCGGGCACGAGCCCGCCACCACGGGTGCACCGCAGAACCTTCGCGGGATAGGCCACCACCGACAGGCCCACGTCATCGACCATCGCTGCTGGTGTCGGCGAGACGCAGAAGACGACGTCACCCGGCTCCGTGCGACGAGCACGAGGCGCCACGATCTCAAGGTCCAGAGGATCGAGACCGCGACGGGGCCGCGGCGGATCGCGTACCGCATCGGCGTCGATGACTCGCACTCCGGTTGACGACTGGGGCGCCGGGTCCAGGCGCGATCCGCCCTGCACGTAGGCAAGACCTGCACGGACTGCTTCGTCGATGCTCAGGTCGGCGTGAGGCGCTGACCCCTCGCTTGGCTCGACCGTGAACCCGTCAAGGAGGTCGCTGGACGTGAGCTCAACACGGAGTTCAGTCATGCGCTGGCGGACCGAGACGGCACTGGCGGCCCCCGAACGCGCTGGGACGCGGTCGGGTCCGGCGCCCGGCGCAACGATGGCGCCCTGACCAGCCAGCAAGTTCGACGTCGCGTGGAGGCGCGCAAACCGGAAGGCGTGTGTCGCTCGCGCGACCTCGCTCAGCGACGCGACGACGTCGGTGGCGATGTCGTCCACGACGTCGGGCCGCAGGGTCTCGTTCGTCAGGTCGGCGGTCGCCATCCGCCGAGCCTCGACCTTGACCGAGGCCGGTTCCCCGCCCAGTACCCACAGACCAAGCACCATCCGCGAGCCGTCCGACACCAACCCGTGCGGCAGGCGCAGAGCGCACCTCAGGCGTCCCAATCGGATGAAGTGATCACGCTGCTGATCCAGGTCAACACTGCCCAACCCGTCGCACAGGACGGATGCCGGACCGATGACGAGGGCGCGCTGCTGCTCATGCAGGTCCAGCTGGATGTCGTCGGCTGCGGCGAGGATCGACGCCGCGTCGGTCGCACCGCTCGGCCGCGGGATGCGCGTGATGACAAGCGGAAGCGCGCCCTCGGGCGCTACGCCCACGACGCTCCGACCCCGGGTCGCGTGGAGTCGACGCGCCGACCGGTCCGCAGGAGAGTCACCCGCGATGAGGACGTGAGCGATGGCTCCTTCGCCCAAGTGGGTCAGGACAGAGTCCACGAGGTCGGGGTCGGACTCCCCGACCCCCGTGATGGCGATGTCGCGCTCAGCGTCCAAGGCCACCGCGGCACCGATCGTGCCCAGGAGGTCAAGAGCCTCCGGGGTCAGGTCGGCCTGGGTGACCGGCTTCCTCGCTCGGACACGCGCGTAGGCCGTCGTTGCGTCCCACAAGGCGTCAGCGAGCCGCTCCGCGTACTCGGCGAGCTCCGCTAGCTCATCGCCTGCGGCCACGAGCTCTCGCACGAGGTGGTTGTCCTCCGGATCGACCTCATCTGCCGTGCTCACGATCTCGGCCGGCGAGGTGTCACACAGGTCCAGACCTGTGCGCGCCTTGAGGCAGAGGAGTGCCTCCAATGCCGCGCGCACCACGTCGTCGTCCAGTCGTACGATCGGTCGAGCATGAGCCAGGGCGTCAGCTGCAGCCTCCGGATTGTTGCCCCTCTTCGTCGCCCCGAGCCACGCGACCACTTCGGCCATCGAGAAGAGCTCTACGCCGGCGCGAATCTCCACCGGCTCCGGGAAGGGGACGACCGCGCCACGAATGACCGGCCGCCGCCGCCAGGTCGACACGACGGCACGCTGGACGTGGGCCAGAGCTGCGATGTCCGACAGCGACATGACTTCTGCAGTCATCACGCGGCGCTGGGGCATCGGTCCACCTGCTGATCCTTGGATGGGCGTCGTACTGGCAGAACCCAACGTAGACGGAACGACCGACAAGCACGAGCGACGGTGCCGATAAGCCCCCTTATCAGGAAGCCTGCTCGCCAAGGACTGAGCGCGGAGTTGACGCTGGAGGCACGACACGGAACCCAGCGAAAGGCAAGTTCATGACGACCGACTCGACGCCCCAGACAGCCACATACGACCCGGCCACCTCCACGATCTTCGTGTCCGAGCTCAAGGTGAACCAGCCTGCAGTGACCCAGGAAGCCCTCCGCTGGTCGACCGGAACTCGCGGCGCTCCCGTGCAGGGTGATGACCTCGCGGACTGCGACCTCACTCCCTTCGTCATCCAGGCACTCACCGTGGGCGCGACGGCCATCAGCGCCGCCGGCGGGGCGCAGGACACCTACAACCTCGAGCAGCTGATCCACGACGTGGGTCACCGGACGACCGAAACCGCCCGGCACGCTGCAGAGTCCACCAAGAAGATGACGAGCGACGCCGCCGAGGCCATGGAGAAGGCCACCACCACGGTCCGCAAGTCCCTGGCGGAGTCGAGCGATGCATCCAGGAAGTCCATCGGTGACACCGTGACCGCAGCTCGCAAGGACCTGCGCGAGGAGCTGACGCGGCTCTTCGGAGGCGAGGACCCCGAGTTCGTCGCACGCCTCCAGCCCGTCCTCGACGACTTCACCACGAAGCTGACCAAGCGCACGGACGAGCACACGTCGTCGATGTTCGAGAAGGCGACCAAGGCTCTCAACCCTGACGACCCCACGTCGCCGATCGCCAAGCAGATGGCGGCCTTCGACAAGCGGCACGTCCAGCTCGTCGAGCAGTCGGCCAAGCAGAACGATGAGCTGAAGGCGAAGGTCGTCGAGCTCACCCAAGCGTTCGAGGTGCAGAAGGCTGCCTCCGCCGCGACGAGGGCGGTTGCCAACGTCACCCCGATCAAGGGCGCGAGCTACGAGGACAACGCGGGTGCTGCGATCGCCGCGCTGGCCAACGGGTTCGGCGACGAGTACGTCGCCACCGGGACCACGACCGGCGCGATCCCCTACTGCAAGAAGGGTGATGGCGTGCTGAGCATTGCGGACACCACGGCGAAGGTGGTCATGGAGATGCACACGTCATTCTCCGGGCAGAAGCGCGTGTGGGGTGACTACCTCGATGAGGCCGAGCGCAATCGCGGTGCCGCCGCTTCCCTCGGGCTCGTGCCCTCGGTCGACGAGAACGACGGGCACAGGGTCAGGACGATCGGCGGTCGCCGGATCGTCATGGCCTTCGACCCGGAGAACGACGACGTGTCCCTGCTGCACACCGTGATCTGCCTCCTGCGCGCAGCGTCGCTCGCCGCGACCACGCGCGACAACGGCGGCGAGATCGAGATCGCTCGCGAGCGGATCGATGAGGCGGTGGAGGCACTGGGGCGCCTGGACGAGATCCAGAAGGCCGCCGGTCAGATCCGCAAGCACAGCGACAAGGTCGCCAGCCAGGCCGACGGCCTGCAGACCACCCTGAACCGGCTCCTGCTGCAGGCACAGACCGCGCTGGCCGGAACCAAGCTCGCGTCCGTCACCGACGCCGACGCGAGGACCGGCGTCGCCTGACCCCGGTCGGCTGGGTCGTGCCCTGGAGGGATGGGCACGACCCAGCACCCATCAACCCACCCCTGAAGGAGACACCATGAAGACCATCCTGCACCTGGCTGGCTACGCCACCACCGCACTCCTCGCCCTCTTGCTCGGGGCCGTGATCGGCAGCAGTGACACGAACGACACCGCAGCCTCTCGGGTCTCGCCTACGGCATCCACCGTCACCACGACGGCCACCTCCACGGTGACCGGCCCCGCGGTCACGGAGACCACGACCGAACCTCCGGTGACGAAGACCCAGACGAAGACGTCGACCAAGACGGTCACGGCGCAGCCGCCTGCGCCGGAAGCCGCCATTCCCGGCGATGGGACGTTCGCGGTCGGTGTGGACATCCAGCCCGGCACCTATGTCTCAGCACCTGCAGCGAGCGGAAACTGCTACTGGGCCCGCTTGAGCGGCAGCGACAGCTGGGACGACATCATCGCCAACAACAACTCCAGCGGTCAGTCCCTGGTGACCATCGCCGCCACGGACAAGTTCTTCGAGTCGAGTGGATGCAGTGACTGGACGAAGCGGTGACCGCGGGGCCCCCCAGCGCACTGGCTGTCGGTAGTGTCATGCGAAATCGCTCGAATCGGGGGTAGTAGATGGAATTCGAGATTCAACTCCTCAGCGATGGCGACGGACTCGCCGTCATCGGAAGCTCGAAGGCGGTAGAGCAGTTCCTCGCAGCCGAGAGACTTCAGTCCAGAGATCTATCTCTGCCTCGGTTGAGTGCTGCCTTGAGCGCCGGAGGGGCAATTGGGCAAGCCAGTTCCGAGATCGCGGCAAGCTCCGGACGCTGGGTGAAGTTGACGAAGGAATCTGTCGCGATCGCGAAGAAGCACGGGCTGCGGGAGAGTTCCACGTCGGGCCTGAGCACAGGAGTGGTCAAAGGCACCAAGGGCCAGATCAAGGGGTTCGTCGAGTTCTCCAAAGGGCCTGGAAGCGCACTCACCAACCCAGCTATTCTTGCCGGAGCTGCTGGGGTCATGGCGCAGTTGGCCATGCAGCAGACGATGGATGAGATCACTGACTATCTCGCTGAGATTGACGAGAAACTCGACAACGTCATGCGGGCACAGACCAACCAAGTCCTGGCAAGGATGGATGGAGCCGACCTCGCCATCCGCGAAGCGATGTCCATACGCGAGTCGGTAGGCGGCGTCTCGGACATCACCTGGTCCAAGGTCCAAGCGACCTCCACGACCGTTCTCGACACGCAGGCCTACGCTCTCCGCCAGCTGGGGGACCTCGCTGAGAAGATGGAGCGGATCGACAAGGTTGGAGATCTCGTCGACGCGACAAAGGAAGCTGAGCTGCAGGTACATCAGTGGCTTGCCGTCCTTGCACGCTGCTTTAAACTCCAGGACGCCATCGCCGTCCTGGAGTTGGATCGAGTGCTCAATGCGGCACCCGAAGACCTAGATCGGCACCGACGGGGCCTGAAGGCGGCCCGCCAAGATCGACTGGCGCTGATCTCGACCAGCACCGAGCGTCTCCTCAGCCGCATGCACGTGGCAGCGAATCGCGCGAACAGCACGGTGCTCGTCAATCCCTTTGACGGTCCAACGCTCGTCGCGGCAAGCAACAACGTGTCCGAGTCCATCGTCGTCTTCCACGGTCTACTGGGCGTCGAGCGCGGTTGGGAGGCAGTTGAGGCGCGCCGCTGGAAGAGCGCGGCATCCGAGGCCAAGGACAGGGCCATAGGGGTGGGCGCTGATCACCTCGACACCGCCAGGCGAGCCAGCGCGGAGACCCTTGGCAAGGCCAGGTGGGCATCGGGCCGAGCGTCCGATCGAGTCTCCACTCGCATGAAGTCGTGGCGCGGTATCCCCGACGAGGGATCGGACGACATCGGAGACAACAACTGAGGTGCACGACCGCAAGGACATGTCTCCCACGTTCCACGGATGAGCGCCTTTCAAGGTGTCAGGGACCCCTGGTGGACGAGCCCTCAGCCACGGCAGCAGCCCCACCCACTGCTGCCAACGCAGCCCTTAGCTGCGCCTGAGCGCCGATCATCCAGTCAATCGCGTCCTCCCACTGCTCGCGGTCGTCGATGGAGCTGGACGGCGACGGAGGAGGGACGCAGCGTCTGCACGGTCTCCTCGGGCGGGGTGCCGCGCACGAGTCTCTCGACGTCGGACCGCACGCCATGACGGTGCGCCCGCTCCTGCTGCGACGCGGCGGCGAAGGTGTCGGCGATCTGCTCAACGTAGTGGTCGGCGTAGGTGCGATCGTGCCCCGAGACCCGCCAGGCACCGAGGATCGCGTTGGCCGCAATATCGGGTTGCGAGGCACCTCCATCGATGTGGACGAACTGCAGAGCGCTCCGTAAGTGGGCGTATTGAGGGTGCTGTGCCCGCTCTCGGGCCCCAAGGGTGAAAGCACGAGGCCATGCAGGCACCTCTCAGGGGAGTGTCGTGCTCGGGAACCCTCAGTTCGTCACGGTGTAGTAGGCCTTCCTGAGCTGCGCCTGGGCTGAGATCAACCAGTCCACGGCGTCCTCCCACGAGTCTCTGTCCTCAACCGCGGAGAACGAGGAAGTCAGGGCGACCCGCGACGCCTTGCGGCCTTCCATCGGGTCCCACCTCGGGATCAAGTCGAGTTGGGCCTCGAACTCGTCCCGTCGCGCGAAAAGTGTCTGGTAGCGCTCGGAGTTCAGGTCGGCATCCGGCGAGTTGAGGTAGAGCTGCGCCTCCAGCCCCGACGTGGTCCACGCGCTCGAGACCACCACCCCGGACGTCCCCACCGAAGCGTCGATCCACGACGCGTTCGACGTAGTTCCGCGCGTCCACGTGGGGTGCTCGGCTCGCATGCGTTCCAGCGTCAGTTCCCAGAACTCCCGATAGAGGTTGGCCCTAGCGACGGTGCCGACCGGTTGTGCGCCCCCGAGGAACTCTTGCCGCACGTCGCGGAGCCGACGACCATCCGCAACAGACCAGAAGTACCAGCCGTTCGTGGCCCGTTGCCGCAGATGTCTCGCAGCTCCGGACGGGGTGTCGAAGACCTTGCCATTTAGGTGGATCAAGCAGTCTTCGCCGATGACAGCCTCCCGACCAACGAAGTCTCGATGAGTTGCGGCAAGAGTGTCACCCACCTCGAGCAGCCCCCCTTCGACCAGATGCTTCAGCTCCACCCAGTCTCCGGCCTTCGTCTGGGGATCGACAACCTTGCCGATGTGACCGCTCGGGACCGGCCAGACGCGCAGGAGGACATCGATGAGGTCACTGGTCCGGGCATCGATCCGATCCTCGTCCCAGTCCGACTCACCGACACTATCGACGAGTCGACCGGTGATCTTCAGCGTGTTGTGCTTCAGCAGAGCGGTGCGCTTGCTGGCCCAGGGCCCGTTGGACACCTTGGAGTTCAACGATGTGGTGAGCAACGTCAAGTTGCCCAGGCGGTTGACACGCTCCTGTCGCTCGAGTTCTCCCTCAGGCGTGTCGACGGGCCATGAGTCCTGCCACTTGCGCGGCAGGATGTGCTCGATCGGGTACCCGATCCGTTCCACCTGCGGTTGCCCCGTCTCAGCTCGGTAGTGGTTCTCGATCGCTTCGAGGAACGTTCGCAGCCGCGCCCGGGGAAAGCGCCGGTACACCGCCTCCGTGGACAGCGCCTGACGGATCTCGTCGTCGCCTGGCCAGTAAGTGCTGGTGACATTGAGTCGCGCGAGATGAGCGGTCACTCTCTCGCCCAGCTCGTCGGGAGGCGTTCCCTGGTTGGCTTGGATGATGTCCGCGATGATGCGCCCGAGATCCGAAGTCGTCATCCGCAGGAACTGCCGACGTACGATCCAGCTCTCCGCAACCGAGACCACCTCGTCGATGACGTCCTGCGGCACATTGCGCCCTGGCGCGTGCAGCCACAGCAGGAGAGGCTTAAGCAACTCGATGCCACCCGCTTGCATGCGGTATGTCGACATCTCGACCACACTCAGGACGCCACTCGGCCGCGACGCGGCCTCCGTCCACGCCTGGTACTGCCCCGCCTGCTCCTTGATGAGTGGGAGGAGGTCGGTCATCTGGTGATCGGTGTGGTGCTCGACATACGACTTGAACCTTGCGAAGGTCGCTTGAGGGCTAATCTCCTCCCCCAGTTGGGACATCAGCCACTGGTTGAGGAAGAGCGAGCTACGACTCACGAAGTAGCGTCCGACGCTCACCTCCTTCGTCCAGAACTTCTTCTCGAAGGGCCAGTCCTCCTTGTACACCTTTTGCGCATCGCCTCCTTCCGCTTCAACGCGCTGGAAGACGTAGTTGCGAACCAGGTCGGCAGCCGTCAACGGTGTGCCCCGCGCGTTGAGTGTCTCGAAAATCTCCTGCGAGTTCTCCGACGCCAGGAGCTCGATCGATACGAGGGTCAGCCCACCCTTGAGAACATCAGTCAACTCCTCTGCGCGTGCGGGGAACTCGTCCGTGTCCGGTTCACCCAGCCACTGTGAAACCACCGTGACGAAGTAGTGATGGGCCTTGACGATCAAGCTGTCAGCATGATCGAGCGACTCGTGGTCGATAGGCGCCTCGGCCGTCATCACCTCGTCAAACGCGGACCGGTCATCGTTGAGGTGACGTAACTTCAGCAGGCTCTCCCCCTCGCGCATGAAGTCAGCAGAATTGTGCGTCAAGGACTCGAGTTGGTTGGCCAGTCGCGTCAGACCCGCGCTGGACAAGATCGAGTGGGTCGCGTCCATCAGAAGCTGGAGCGTAGTGATGCGTTGCTGACCGTCGACGACGTTCCAGGCCGGGATCTTGTTGCCCTGGGGTGGCTGGCTCTGCAGGACCACGGCACCGAGGAAGTGCTGAGGGGCGAGGTGGGGTTGCGTCATGCGCAACTCAGTGACCCGCTGGATATCCTTCCACAGCGGATCCCACTGTTCGTCCTTCTTCCAGACATACGGTCGCTGGAAGAGCGGGATGACGAAATGCTGCGGCAGGCCAAGCATCTCGAGCGGGGTGCGCTTGAAGGTCTCCACGCTTTCGCATCTTGCCCCAAGATCGTCTGCAGGTGGGTCCGCGGTCCCACGTGGTTCGACGAAGCGGCGTCACCGATGCGGCTGGGGAATCTACGGTACGGACGATGTTCCAGCAGCGACGGGGGGTTTGGTGACTCGGTCATAATGCGACTGAGCGCGGATCTGGACTGGGCGGCCACACGGTAGACAAGCAAGCGGTGCCCTTGGGCCCGCAGGTCGGCCACCGTGCAAGCCTCGTCAATAATGACGAACTCTCGAGGTTCGGTTTGCTTCCGACGCGGCCTCGTCGATGAGCCGGAAGGGCACGCGGCCAACCGAGTCGTTCCGACCCTGGCTGGCCTCGTTCTCACGCCCGAGTGGTCGATGACGACCGCCGACGTCCAGGGGTCTAGCTGCGCCACGAGAGCAACTCACTGGTCACCGGCCGCGCGCACCTCGAAGGGGGTCCTCCCTTTGGTCATCCAGAGCGTCGCAGCCCCAAGCCGAACGGAGGATCCGGACTGTCCCCCCTTCGCCCTACTCTCAAGGCACGCAACGCAGGAGCGAGGGAGGGTCATGCTGAAGTCATCGGGTCCGGGGTCGGCACGCGGGCGAAGGGGGCGCGTCGACTTCATCTTCGCCGGTGCCGTCGCACTCGTGCTGTCAGGTTGCATCCCGGAGGGATCGGTCGATGCAGATGAGCCTGCTGCGACCGCGGTTGCTAGCGGCACCGCCGTGACGGGGTCGGAGGCGCCGGCAGCGACCGCCAGCGCTTCATCATCCGGCGCTGTCACGAAGAAGACAGCGTCCACGGCGAAGAGCTCTTCGACGACGAGCGCAGCCAAGAGCACGACGTCGCACCGTCGCCTCTACCGCGTCATCCGTGTCGTCGACGGGGACACCGTCGACGTCGACCTCAACGGGCGCGAGCGAATCCGCATCATCGGTATCGACGCCCCCGAGAGTGTCGACCCGAACCGGCCGGTCGAGTGCGGCGGGCCCGCAGCCTCGGACGCGGCCAAGCGACTGCTGAGCGGCAAGCGTGTCTCCCTCGTCTACGACTCCACCCAAGCTCACCGCGACCGCTACGACCGGCTGCTCGCGTACGTCGAGATCCCCAGCACGGGCGACTTCGGCAAAATCATGCTGCGGCAAGGGCACGCCGAGGAGTTCACCTACGCCGCGCCGTACCGGCGCCAGGCCGCCTATCGTGCCGCCGAACGGCAGGCCAGCTCGGCCGACCGCGGGATCTGGGGTCAGTGCACCCGGGCCACGGCCACGCAGGCCCCTGCCCCGATTCCGACGTCGGCTGCGCCCACCTCGCAGGCGCCCGCGCCTGCACCCAAGCCCGCGCCCCAGCCGAAGCCCGCGCCGGTTCCCCCGCCGCCCGCTCCGCCTGCCGCCCCCGGCCCCGGGTGGACGAACGACTCGCTGACGCCCGGCTACACCGGCTGCCGCCAGGGCTACCCGGGCGGCAGGATCAACGGCGTCTACTGGTGGAAGCCCATCGCCTGCTGATCGCTCGGGCCGCCCATCGAGCCATGGTCGACGGATTCGGCACCCCCGACGCCCTCCCACATCCTGGGACGCATAACGTCACGTTATGCAATAAATAAGTTGGGGCGTAGTCTCGCCGCCGTGACTGCGACGATCAACCCGGACCGGCCCCCTTCGCCTGATGCTGATGTGCAGCAGGCCGGTGTCACGACTCCGCCCCCCATGGACCGTCCCAAGTCCCTGGCGGCAACCACGGCACTCGTCATCGGTGCCCTCGGCGTCAGCTACCTCGCCGCCACCCACGGCGTGAAGCAGGCCGGTCTCCTCGCGCTCGGCATCGGTTTGGGTATCGCGCTCTTCCACGCCCGTTTCGGCTTCACCTCCGCCTGGCGCCAGCTCATGTCCGTCGGCCAGGGCCGGGGCCTGCGTGCCCACACGGTGCTGCTCGGCACGACCGCGACCTTCTTCGCGATCATCTTCACCACCGGCATCGGCTTCGGCGTCACGCCCGAGCCGAGCGTCGACCCGATCGGTGTCGGCACGATGGTCGGCGCGCTGCTCTTCGGCATCGGCATGCAGCTCGGCGGCGGGTGCGCGTCCGGCGTGCTCTACCACGTCGGCAGCGGGCAGAGCGCCACCGTGATCACGCTCCTCAGCTTCGTCGTCGGCTCCTTCGCCGCCACCTGGCGCTACGACTTCTGGCACGAGACGCTGCCGAGCTTCGGTTCCTACTCCCTCGCCGAGGACATCGGCTACGGCGGCGCCCTCGTGGTCACCCTGCTCGTCCTCGCCGCCATCGCCGCCGTGAGCCTGCTCGTCGAGCGCCGCCGGACTCCCCCGCCCGTCGCGCCGGTCCCCACGGCACAGGGTCTGGCACGGATCGTGCGCGGCTCCTGGCCGATGTGGGTCGGGGGACTCGTCCTCGCCGTCCTCAGCGCCCTCGTCCTGATGACGAAGGGGAGCGCCTGGGGTGTCACGAGCGCCTTCGCCGTGTGGGGCGCCAAGGTCGCTCAGGCACTCGGCATGCACCCCGAGACGTGGGCCTACTGGCAGCAGCCCGGCCCCGCAGCCGACCTCAACGGCTCGCTGCTCGACCAGGCGACGACCCTGAACAACCTCGGCATCATCGTCGGCGCCGCCCTCGCCGCCGCCATCGGTGGCCAGTTCGTCATCCAGCGCCGCATCCCCGGCCGCGTCGTCGCCGCCGGGATCCTCGGTGGATTCCTCATGGGCTACGGCGCCCGTCTGTCCTTCGGCTGCAACATCGGCGCCTACCTCGCCGGCATCGCCAGCTTCAGCCTCTCGGGCTGGGTGTGGGCGGTCGTCGCCCTCGTCGGCACGTGGCTCGGCCTGAAGGTCCGCCGCCGGATGGGACTGGCGACCCCGGCCCCGGGCGACGGGGTCTGCTGAGCGCACCTCACGCCTGCCCCCTTCGAGACGGCCGCAGGCGGCCTCCTCAGGGAGCGTGGGGCGGGCGGCCTCCTCAGGGAGCGTTGGGCGGGCGGCCTCGCACGTCAGGGGGCGTGGATCGGGTGCTTCGTCAGCGCCGCTGCGGCACCAGGAACCACCGCATCGCCTTGGTCAGCACCGGCGAGACGAGGAAGACCATGCCCACCACGATGATCACGACGTTGATGGCGGTCGACAGCAGGAAGGGCAGACCGAGGTCCTTCCAGATCGGCGCGATGAACCACAGGACGATCGAGGCGAGCGGCCAGATGCCCATCCACGTGACGACGGCCGTCTTCCACCTCGGGACGACGGTGCGGGCGGGCACGTCCGGCCCGAGGAACCACTCGTCGATCGCGCTGAGGCGCCGGTGCTCGGGCTCACCCTCCGCGTGCGGGCGCATCCGCGTGAAGATCTCGCGCCGCTCGGCCGACCCGTCCCACCGGGCGAGGTCGTCCTCGGAGGCGAAGTTGACGACCACCTGGTGCAGCCCGCCCTCGCGCTCCGGCGGGATGAGCTCCGCCCCGAGGAAGCCCCGGTGCTGACGCATCAGCACGAACATCTCCCGTACGAGCTCCTCGTACTCCCCCGCGTGCCCGGGCCGGGCGCGCCGGCGCGCGATCCGGGTGACAGTTGCCTCGCCAGCGCTCTCCGCCATGCCACTCACGCCCTCTCTCCTGCGCGTCGACGCGGTCACGGCATCCAAGCACCCGCACCCGCCGGGTGACGCTGCGTTCGCCCTCGCGGAACGCAGTCGAGTGCCCTCAGTCCACCTTGTGCAGGGCCGACCCCTTGTGCGCCGCGACGTGGTCCGTCTTGTCGCTCCTGATCTCGTACTGGGGCTCGTCCTTGCTCGCTCGGCGCGTGTGGCCCTTGTAGGCGAAATCCTCTGTGTGCACCTTGGTGATCGTGCCGCTCACCTGGCCGGCCTCGGAGTTCCACCCGACGTGGTCCCCGACCTTGTACCTCGCGCTCATCAGCTGCTCCTCGTCTCGTCCGTCTCCGCCCTCAGGGCGGCGATCCGCTGGGCCGCGTCCGGGTAGGCCGCGAGGACCTCTTCGATGTCGACCAGCTGGGGCAGGTCCTCGGCACCCTGGTGCTCCAGCAGGTACCGGATCGTCGCTCGGGCCGTGCCCCCGCCGGGGTCGAGCGCTCCTCCGCTCACCGACTCGGCCTCGCCGAGCAGCAGGTCCAGCGTCACCGCACCCTCGTCGGTCTGGACACGCACCGCGCACTCACCATCACCTTGCGAGGTGATCTCGAAGTCCTGCACCGGATCTCCCTTCGTCCCCTCCACACCACACCCGGACGGCATCGGCGTCAAGGCCGCCGCCGCACCGGTTCTCGCGGAACTCGCCACTGATCGAGAATCGTCCGACCGTGGTCAAGGTCATCGAGTCGGGCGAGCTCGCGTGCGAGCGGATCAGCAACCGTCGCACGGTCGCCCTCGAGGACGTCCTTGCGTATCAGTCGGCGCGTCGTGAGCGACAACTCGCTGCAGTGGCGGCCACTGCTGCCGAGATGGATGACGAGCTCGACGAGGAGCAGGTGCAGGAGCTGCTCAAGGAGGCTCGTGCGGCTCGTGCGGCTCGTGCGGCTCGTGCGGCTCGTGCGGCTCGACGGCGCGAGTCCCGCTGAGCGACGGACCACTCGTCCTGCCACGATGTGGCCATGTTCGCTGCAGCGGGCCCGGTCATGGCTTGTCCCTATCTACTCGGGGTGAATCAGTGCGGCCGAAAGCCGGATGATCGTGTCGATCACCTCGGCCTGATCGGGTGGATCGTCGAGCCCCAACGCGACGGTCAGGACCGAGCGGAGGGCGCCGATGATCGCGGCGCCCGCCAGGTCTGCGTTGACAGATGAAGGGAGTTCACCGCTGGCTTGCCCCAGACGGATGTTGCGCGCCGCGAGCGCGGCGTGCCGCCGTTGCCGCTCGGCATCGACCTGAGTCGCCGCGGGGTCGTGGAGCAGACCCGCCGCTACCCGACGGCCGAGCGGATGGCTATAGAGGAAGCCGACCTCCTGCGTGATCCGCAGGGCCTCCCCTTCCTGCCACGAGACGTCCTCCGCGCGGGGCACGAGGAAGACGGCCGCGTCGTAGTCGTCGTAGAAGGCCTCGACGACTGCCGCGACCAGACCGGCGCGGTTGCCGAAGTATCGGTGGATGACGCTCGGCGCCACTCCGGCGGCACGGCCGACGTCGGCAATCTCCAACCGGCCGTGCTTGCGCAGCTCGGTCTGGGCCGCACGCATCAGCCGGGCCTTGGTCTCGCGGCCCTTGGTGGTTGCGGGTTCAGCAGTGGAAGGAGTCACATCAAGGGATGATCACATGCTCCGGGATGGGCTGGCGGTCTCGCGGTGCTTGGCTGTAGTCGGCGAAGCCTCCGTCGCGCTCCCGGATGACCGCGCGGACGCCCTCGTTCTCGGCGAGGTCGATGAAGCGGTGCGCGTCGGGAGTGTTGCGCATGAGGCCGTCGAGGATGGGGCCGAGCGTCTGCGTGTTCGACAGACCCATGTTCTCGTACGCCTGGTTGACGACGAGCTTCATCGCCGCGAGCTGCGAGAGCGGGATCGCGGCCAACTGGCTGGCCATGTCGGCCACGGTGGACTCGAGCTCGGCGAAGGGGACGGAGGCGTTGATCAGCTCCATCTCGGCCGCCTCGGTGCCGGTAAGGGCCTTGCCGGTCAGGGCGTACTCCTTCGCGCGGGTCAGCCCCAAGCGGTAGAGCCACATTCCGGACAGGTAGGAGCCCCACATCCGACTGTAGGGCGTGCCGATGACCGCGTCGTCACTGGCGATGACGATGTCGGCGCCGAGAGCGAAGTCGCTCCCGCCACCGACGCACCAGCCGTGGACCTGTGCGATGACCGGCTTGTGCGTGCGCCAGATGGAGAACAGCTGGTGGGTCGGCGAGTTGATCCGTGAGGTCGCCAGGGCGAAGTCCTTGCCGGGGTCCCACTGCCCATCGGTCGTGATGTGCTCGTCCCACTGGTGGAAGCCGTCACCGAAGTTGTAGCCGGCGCAGAACGCGCGTCCGGCTCCCCGCAGGACGATGACCGATACCTCGGGGTCCCCTGTCGCCAGTGTCACGGCGCGCTCCACCTCCTAGGGCAGCGGCGGGACGATCGTGTTGAGCTGCTCGGGACGATTGAGCGTGATCGTCGCGATCTTGCCCTGCGTCGTGTAGAGGATGGTCTCGAAGTCTGGTGTCTGGGCCATGACGCAAGTCCACCGCGCACCCACTCCTCCTTTCAAGAAGTGACTTCACTTCTTTTTCTATCGACTCCGGGACACCCGTTGTGAGGTCGCGACGCGAGGTCACGAGTTCTCACCGCTAGGTTGGCCCTGCCACCCGAAGGGAGCCACCGGTGCTCAAACTGCTCATCGTCGACGACCACACGATCTTCCGTGCCGGCCTGGCACGACTGCTCGAGGAGGAGCCCGACATCGCGTCGGTCACCGAGGCGACCGACGCGGCGAGCGCCCTCGACGCGGTGCGGGAGACCCCCTTCGACCTCGTCCTGCTCGACATCAACCTGCCGGTCAAGAGCGGCCTCGACCTCCTGCCCACCCTGCGCAAGCGCGCACCCCACGTGCCGGTGCTCATGCTGAGCATGTACTCGGCCGAGCAGTACGCGTTGCGCGCCTTCGAAGCCGGCGCCCGCGGCTACGTCTCCAAGGACATGGACGCCGACGAGCTGACGACCGCGATCCGCAAGGTCGCCGGCGGCGGGCGCTACGTCACCCCCGCGGTCGCCGAGCAGATGCTGCAGAAGCTCGACGCGGTGCCGGGCGACGCGCCCCACGAGCACCTCTCCGACCGCGAGCTCGACGTGCTCGTCCGCCTCGCCTCCGGCCACACCCTCACCCGCATCGGCGAGGACCTGCACCTGAGCGTCAAGACGGTGAGCACCTACCGCGCGCGCACCCTGACCAAGCTCGGCCTCGACAGCAACGCCGACCTCGTGCGGTACGCGCTGACGCATCGGCTGATCGACTGACGCGCAAGGGTACGACCCCGGGGAGATGCGACCCGAAGCGGTACGACCCCGGGGAGATGCGATCAGGGGGCGTGGGGCACGCGCAGGTCCACGAGGGTCCCGCCGCCAGCCACGGGCTCCACCGTCACGCTCGCGCCGATGCGCCGGGCCCGCTCCCCCATCCCGATCAGGCCGATCCGCCCCTCCGGCACCGAGGCCCGGTCGATCCCGGTCCCGTTGTCCTGCACCGTGATCCGCAAGCCATCCGGCTCCCGCGCGATAGCCACGGTCACCCGGTTCGCCTGCGCGTGCCGCGCGACATTGGTCAACGCCTCCTGCACGATGCGGAAGGCGGCGAGCTCCACCTCGCCATCAAGTGCCAGCCCCTCATCGGGCACGGTCACCTCCGCGTCGATGTCGAAGCGCGAGGCGAAGCGCCGCACCTCGTCCTCTACGGAGGCCACGAGCCCGAGGTGCTCGAGCAGCGCCGGCCGCAGCTCGTCCGAGAGCCTGCGCACGACGTCGATCGCTTCCTGCGTCCGATGCGAGAGCTCCTCCGTCATTGCGACCAGCCCTGCCTCGTCGACCGCTCCCGCCTCGCGCTGGATGCGTTTGCGCATCCGGGCGATGTCGAACTTGAGGGCCGTGAGCATGCCGCCGATGACGTCGTGCAGCTCGAGCGACATCCGGTTGCGCTCCTCGTCCTGGATCGTCTCGATCGCCACCATGAGCTGACGCAGCTGGGCGCGCGACTCCACGAGATCGGCGTGGGCCCGCACCCGGTCCGTCACGTCGAGACCCACGCCGACCACGGCCGGTCGCCCGCGGTACTCGATCCGGGTGCCGTGCAGCTCGATCGTGCGGTCCCCGAGCCCCGGGAGGTCGGTCCGGATGACGAAGTGGTCGTCCGGCTCGGTGCCGGCGATCCGTCGCTCGAACTGGGCGACGAGGCTCTCCCGCTGCTGCCGTGGTGCGACGTCAGCCAGCGAGCGACCGATGAAGCGATCAGGCGTCGTCCCGAAGAAGGCTGCGAAGCTCGGGTTGGTGTAGACCATCATCCCGTCCTGCACGAGGTAGATCCCGGCCCCCGACTGCCCGACGACTCCGTGGAAGAGGTGCGCGACGTCCGCGTCGCCACCGATCAGCTCGTCCATGCCCGCTCCTGCCAGCCCTCGTGTGCGAGCACCCTAGCCGCGCCCCGCGTCGGAATCTTCTGACACGAACCCCGCCGCACTTCTGACAGCGCCGACCGACCCCCGTGTCGAACCATGGAGTCATCCCGCAGAAAGGCACTCCCCCATGACCTACGTCCCGCCCCTGGCCGACACCCGCTTCGCCCTCCACGAGGTGATCGGCGCGGAGCCCTCCCTTCGCTCCGCCGGCATCGACATCGACCGCGAGACGATCGACGAGGTCCTCGAGGGCATCGCCGGTCTGGCGGCCGCGGAGATCGCGCCCCTCAATGCGAAGGGGGACGCGGAGGGCGTCACGTGGACCCCGGAGGGCGTCCGGACCCCCGCGGGGTTCAAGGCCGCGTACGACAAGTACGCCGCGGGCGGCTGGCCCGGCATCGACGCCCTCGAGGAGCACGGCGGGGGTGGGATGCCGCACCTGCTCGGCATGGTCGTCAAGGAGATGATCGCCGGGGCCAACCCGTCGTGGGCGCTCTACACGAGCCTGTCCGCGGGCGTCTACCGCTGCCTCAATGCCAACGCCAGCGACGAGGTCAAGGACACCTACCTGACCCGCTTGGCCTCCGGCCAGTGGACCGGCACGATGTGCCTCACCGAGCCGCACTGCGGCACCGACCTCGGCATGCTCACCACCCGTGCGGTCCCCAACGACGACGGCACCTGGTCGATCACCGGCACCAAGATCTTCATCTCGTCCGGCGACCACGACCTGACGGACAACATCGTCCACCTCGTCCTCGCCCGCGTCCCCGACGCCCCGAGCGGCGTCCGCGGCATCAGCCTCTTCGTCGTCCCCCGCCAGCAGGTCCTCGAGGACGGCAGCGTCGGTGGGTCCAACGGCGTCACCTGCGACGGCGTCGAGTCGAAGATGGGCCTGCACGGCAGCGCGACGTGCACCATGCGCTTCGAGGGTGCCGTCGGCCGACTCGTCGGTGAGGTCAACCGCGGTCTGCCCGCGATGTTCGTCATGATGAACGGCGCCCGCGTCGGCACCGGCACCATGGCCCTGGGAATCTCCGAGGCCTCCGCCCAGGCCTCCCTCGGCTATGCCCGCGAGCGTCTGCAGTCCAAGGCGCCGGGCGCGCTGCGTGACCCGTCGCTCCCCGCCGACCCGATCCTCCACCAGCCCGACGTGCGCCGGATGCTGCTCACCCAGCAGGCGTGGATCGGTGGCGCGCGGATGTTCCTGTACTGGCTCGCCCTGCAGACCGACGTCCGCCGGGCGAGCGCCGACACCGCCGCCATCGAGCGCGCCGACGAGCTGCTCGCCCTGCTCACCCCGATCGCCAAGGCCTTCGTCACCGACCGCGGCGTCGACGTCACCTCGCTCGGCATGCAGATCCACGGCGGCGCGGGCTACATCACCGAGACCGGCGTCGAGCAGCACCTGCGCGACGCCCGGGTGCTCCCGATCTACGAGGGCACCAACGGCGTGCAGGCCCACGACCTCCTCGGCCGCAAGGTCGTCGGCGACGGCGGCGCCCGGCTCAAGCTGCTCACCGAGACCATCCAGACCTTCGCCGACGGGCTCACCTCGCCCGAGCTGACCCCCTTCGCCGAAGGGCTGCGCACCGTCGGCCACCAGGTCGACGAGGCGACCACGGAGCTGCTGGCCGAGGTGCCCCAGGACGAGCTGCGGCTCGGCACCAGCGCCGTCGCCTACCAGGAGCTCGTCGGCCACTACGTTATCGCCTGGTTCTGGGCGCAGGCCGCGGCGGTCGTCGTGGGGCTGGGCGATGCTGCCTCGCCGACCCAGCGTCGTCAGCTGGCGCTGGCCCGCTTCTACTTCGACACGCTGCTGCCGGCGACGGACTCCCTCCTGGCCCGCACCCAGACCTCCCCCCAGGTCCTCATGGACCCCGCAGCCCTGCCCACCACGACCACCAAGGAGCGCTGACGATGCAGTCCGCCGCCGACCTCTTCGATCTCTCCGGCCGCACGGCCCTCGTCACGGGCGGGTCCCGTGGACTCGGCCTGCAGTTCGCCGAGATCCTCTCCCGCCAGGGAGCCCGCGTGCTCATCAGCTCGCGCAAGTCCGACTCGCTCCAGCAGGCCCAGCAGGACCTCGCCGGCCGCGGCATCGACGTGGAGTGGGTCGCCGCCGACGCGAGCAAGGAGGAGGACGCCGAGCGCCTCGCCCACGAGAGCGTCGAGCGCCTCGGTTCCGTCGACATCCTCGTCAACAACGCCGGCGCGACCTGGGGCGCGCCGGCCGAGGAGCACCCCCTGAAGGCCTGGAACAAGGTCATGACGACCAACGTCACCGCGACCTTCCACCTCACCCAGCTCATCGGCAGCCTGTCGATGCTGCCGCGTGGGACGGGCCGGGTCATCAACCTCGCCTCCATCGCCGGCATGAAGGCCAACGGCGCCACGTCGACCAAGACGCTCGCCTACAACACGAGCAAGGCCGCGGTCATCCACTTCACCCGT
Source organism: Janibacter terrae (assembly GCF_039636765.1). Classification (NCBI taxonomy): domain Bacteria; kingdom Bacillati; phylum Actinomycetota; class Actinomycetes; order Micrococcales; family Intrasporangiaceae; genus Janibacter; species Janibacter terrae. The sequence continues at coordinate 1,837,639 of NZ_CP144167.1, read as the reverse complement.
TCGCTCGCCGCCGAGTGGGCGGGCCGTGGGGTCAACGTCAACGCCATCGCCCCCGGCTTCTTCCCCTCCGACATGACGAAGGGGACGTTGCAGGCCCACGGCGACGCGATCACCGCACGGGTCCCCCAGGGCCGCATCGGTGCAGCCGACGACCTCGTCGGTCCCCTCCTCCTGCTGGCCAGCGACGCCGGCGCCCACGTCACCGGCCAGGTCCTGGCCGTCGACGGCGGCGCGACGACCTGGTGACCGGCCCCGACACCCACCGACCCGCGACGAGAGGCACGACGATGACGCAGCAGACCGAGCAGACCGAGCAGACCACGCCTACCGAAGGCCGCGTGACGATGCGGACCGACGGCCACGTCGCCGTGATCACGCTGGAGAACGAGGCGAAGAAGAACTCCTACTCCCCCGAGATGATGGAGCAGCTGAGCGATCACCTCACCGCCTTCGAGGAGGACGACGAGCTGTGGGTCGCCGTCTTCTGCAGCGCCGGCGACCACACCACCGCCGGCCTCGACATGCCGAAGTTCTTCGGCCCCAAGGCCACCGTCAAGCCGCGTCACCCGGACAAGGTGGACCCCTTCGGCCTCGGACGCCACTGCACCAAGCCGGTCATCGCCGTCGTCCAGGGCATCACCTTCACCGTCGGCATCGAGATGATGCTCGCCGCCGACATCGTCATCGCTGCCGACACCGCGGTCTTCCAGCAGCTGGAGTCCAAGCGGGGCATCGCGCCCCTCGGCGGCGCCCACTTCCGTTACCTCACCAGCACCGGCTGGGGCAACGCGATGTACCACCTCTTCCTCTGCGACAAGTTCGACGCACAGGAGGCCCTGCGTCTCGGCTTCGTCCAGGAGGTCGTCCCCGTCGGCACCCAGCTCGACCGCGCGCTCGAGCTGGCCCGACAGATCTGCACCAACGCCCCGCTCGGCATCCGCGCCACCAAGATCGGCGCCCAGGCCTTCGTCGCCGCCGCCGAGCAGGCCGCCATCGACCACATCCCCCAGATCCGGGACAAGGTCATGGACTCCGACGACGCCCGCGAGGGCATCCAGTCCTTCGTGGAGCGGCGCGAGGCCGTCTTCACCGGACGCTGACCCCCTTCGACCCGACGAGCCCCGAGGCAGACATGACCGAGACCATCCAGGACACCGCCGTGACGAGCGAGGTCGACTACACCACGCGCGACGGCATCGCCGTCATCACCCTGAGCAACCCGCCCGTCAACGGGCTGCGCGACACCCTCCGCAAGGCACTCGGTGAGGCCCTCACCCGCGCCGAGCAGGACGACGACGTGCGCGCCGTCGTCCTCACCGGGGGAGGCAAAGGCTTCTGCGGCGGCGCCGACCTGCGCCAGTTCGGCACCGAGGCCGCCAAGGCCCGGCCGACCGTCCCCGAGGTGTTCGCCCAGATCCTCGCGCTGCCCAAGCCGGTCGTCGCCGCGATCCATGGCTTCTCCCTCGGCGGCGGCTACGAGCTCGCGCTCGTGTGCAGCCACCGCGTCGCCCACCGTGACGCGATCCTCGGCCTCACCGAGGTGAGCGTCGGCCTCTTCCCCGGTGCCGGCGGCACCCAGCGCCTGCCGCGGCTCATCGGCACGGCCCCGGCGCTCGAGGCGATCCAGACCGCCGCGCGTGTCCCGGCGCCGCGCGCCGGTGAGCTCGGCATGGTCGACCGCGTGGTCGACGGCGACGTCGTCGAGGCGGCCATCGCCCTGGTCACCGAGCTGGACCTGCGCGGCCCGCAGCCACGCATCGACGACCTGCCCCCGGCCTCGGCCGACGGCGTCGACTTCGACGCCGCCCGTGCGGGCATCAAGCGCAACGCGCCCAACAAGCTGGCGCAGAGCCGGGCCGTCGACGCCGTCGAGGTCTCGACCCGACTCCCGATCGCCGAGGGCCTCAAGGCCGAGCGCGCCTCCTTCCAGGAGCTCGTCACCGGCCCCGACGCGGTCGCCCTGCGCCACGTCTTCCTCGCCGAGAAGAAGGCCGCCAAGGCCGCCGACATCGACGCGTCGGTCCCGGCCCGCCCCGTCGAGTCCGTGGCCGTCATCGGTGCCGGGACCATGGGCTCGGGCATCGCGATGGCCTACGCCAACGCGGGCATCCCCGTCGTCCTCGTCGAGCAGGACGAGGCTGCCCTCGAGCGCGGCACCGCGACGATCCGCCGCACCTACGAGGCCTCTGCGGCCAAGGGCCGCCTGTCGGCCGATGAGGCTCAGCGACGGACCGAGCTCGTCACCCCGAGCCTGGACATGGCCCAGATCGCCGCCGCCGACCTCGTCGTCGAGGCCGTCTTCGAGGACATGGACGTCAAGAAGCAGGTCTTCGCCCGCATCGACGAGCACGCTCGCGCCGGCGCCGTCCTGGCCACCAACACCTCCCGTCTCGACGTCGACGAGATCGCCGCGAGCACCTCCCGTCCCGCCGACGTCATCGGGCTGCACTTCTTCAGCCCGGCCAACGTCATGAAGCTGCTGGAGGTCGTGCGCGGCGCCGCCAGCGCCGACGACGTCGTCGTGACCAGCCTGACCATGGCCCAGCGCATCGGCAAGGTGCCCGTCCTGTCCGCCGTGTGCGACGGCTTCATCGGCAACCGGATGCTCACGCCGTACCGCCGTGAGGCCGACTTCCTCGTCGAGGAGGGCGCGACCCCGCAGCAGGTCGACCGGGCCCTCGAGGCCTTCGGCCTGGCGATGGGGCCCTTCCGGATGTCCGACCTCGCCGGTCTCGACATCGGGTGGGCCGCGCGCAAGCGACTGGCACCCACGCGCGACCCCCAGATGCGCTACTCACGCGTCGCCGACGTCCTGTGCGAGGCCGGGCGCTTCGGGCAGAAGACCGGCGCCGGGTACTACCGCTACGAGGACGGCAGTCGCACCCCCGTACCCGACCCCGAGGTCGAGGCAGTCATCCGCCGCTGCGCCGAGGAGAACGGGATCACCACCCGCGAGATCACCGACGAGGAGATCGTCGACCGCTGCATGCTCGCCCTGGTCAACGAGGGCGCGCGCATCCTCGACGAGGACGTCGCGCAGCGCGCCTCCGACATCGACGTCGTCTACGTCGACGGCTACGGCTTCCCCGCCTACCGCGGCGGCCCGATGCACTGGGCGCAGTCGCGGGGCCTGGCCGACTCCCTTCGCCGCATCCAGGAGCTCGAGTCCACCCACGGCTCACTCACCTGGGCTCCCGCCCCGCTGCCCGAGCGCCGCGTGGCCGACGGGCACTCCACCTGGGAGTGACCCCCTTCGCGCTCGTCACCGCCCCCGGCGAGCCGCGATCCTGACACCGGGACAAGGGCGTCCCACCCTCCGAAAGGACCAGCACGTGTCCAACGAAACCGTCACCCAACGCCCCCAGAGCACCGAGCCCTCGACCAGTGGCGTGATGGCCTGGTCGATGACCGGCCTGGTGATCCTGCTCTACATGGTCAACTACGCGGACAAAGCGGTCTACGGCATCATCGCCCAGCCGCTCGCCCGCGAGCTCGGCCTGACCTCCGCCGAGATCGGCCTGGTCGGCAGCATCTTCTTCCTCCTCTTCACCCTCGGAGGCTTCAGCGCAGGGCTGATCAAGCGGGTCGCCGGACTGCGCTGGGCCCTCGCCGGGCTGGCGATCGTCTGGGCCGCCTCGGTACTGCCGGTCGTCCTCGCCGCCGGCTTCGCCACGCTGATCGTCAGCCGCGCGATCCTCGGCGTCGCCGAGGGCCCCAGCTCGGCGCTCATGCACACCGCCGTCTACAGCTGGCACGCGCCGGACAAGCGCGGCTTCCCCAGCGCGATGCTGCTCGGCGCGATCTCGCTCGCGAAGATCATCTTCGCCCCGCTCCTGACCTGGGTCACGATCCAGCACGGCTGGCGCGCAGCGCTCATCGTCATGTCGATCTTCGCGATCGTCTGGTCCGTGCTGTGGCTCACCACGTGGCGTGAGGGGTCGCACTCGGCACCCAAGGTGGCGAACGCTGCCGGAGACACCTCGATCGACCGCGTGCCCTGGAGCCGGATCCTGCTCTCGCCGAGCTTCGTCTTCGGCGGCCTGCTCTTCGCGTCCTACTACGCTCTGCAGACCGTGATCCTCACCTGGCTCCCCTCCTACTTCGAGCTCGGCCTCGGCTACTCGGCGCAGGAGGCCGGGTCGATGTTCGCCCTGCCGAGCATGGTCGCCCTCGTGGTGATGCTCGGTGGCTCCAAGATCAGCGACCGCCTGATGTCGAAGGGGGCGAGCGTGCGCAGCTCGCGGGTGTACCTCGCTGCGGGCGCCGTCGTGATCGGCGGCGCTCTCTTCGCCCTCGTGCCGTACGTCCAGACGCCCGTGCTCGTCGTCGCCCTCGTCTCCTTCGCGTACGGGATCGCCAGCCTCGCCGCCCCGCTGCTCAACACCGCGGTGTCGGCGATCTGCCCGCCCCAGCAGCTCGCCGGCACGCTCGGCGTCTTCCTGGCGATCATGTCCATCGGCGGTCTCGTCGCGCCCTACGCGGCCGGCGTCATCGTCGACAACGCCTCGAGCGAGGCCGTGGGCTTCGCGACCTCCTTCCAGATCCTCGGTGGCGTGGCGCTCCTCTTCGCGCTCCTCGCGCTCGTCTTCATGCGTCCCGACGCCGACCGTGAGCGGCTCGTCGGCGCGCCGGTCGGAGGGTCGAAGTGAGCAGCACCGGCACCATCCCGGAGTACCTGGCGACCGTCGACCTCGCCACCCGCGAGCAGATCGAGGACTTCGAGCGCACGCCCCTCACCGACCGGGGCCTGCCGACCAACGTCCTCGACTACATCCGCAGCGGCGCGGCCATCGACCCGGACCGGGCGGCGATCGCGTGGGTCCCGGACGCCCGTGACCTCGACAGCGTCGAGCTCATCAGCCACGGCCAGCTCGTGGAGACGATCATCCGCACGACCAACCTCCTGGCCGCGCTCGGGGTCCGCGGCGACGACGTCGTCTCGATCCTCACGACCGGGGCGCCCGAGCCGCAGTACGCCCTGTGGGGCGCGCAGACCGCCGGGATCGCCAACCCACTCAACTGGATGCTCGAGCCCGAGCTCCTCGGCGAGATGATCACCGCGGTCGGCGCGCGGATCCTCGTGTGCGCCGGCGGTGACGACGTCAGCGACCCGTGGGGCAAGCTGCCCGAGGTCCTCGAGCACTCTCCGGGCGTCGACACGGTGATCCGAGCCGGCGGCCGACGCGACGGCGCGGTCCCCGAGGGGGTGCGCTTCCTCGAGCTGGAGGAGGCGATCCTCGACCACCCCGGCGACCACCTCACGCACCCTCGTGAGATCACCTGGGAGACCGTCGCCGGCATCTTCGGCACGGGCGGCACGACCGGCTCGCCCAAGCTGGCGAAGATCACCCACGGCGGGCAGATCATCGCCAGCTGGGCTGCCGCGATCGCCCACCAGGTGGCGCCGGGGATCGTCCGCGTGTGCGCGTCCCCGTTCTTCCACGTGCACGGGGTCTCGATCAGCCAGCTCACCACGTACGCCCTAGGCGGCACGGCCGTCCTGCCGACGTCCGGAGGTTGGCGCGGCCCTGGGGTCATCGACAACCTGTGGTCGATGGTCACCCGCTTGTCCATCGAGAGCGTGCCGCTGCTGCCGACGATCGCCAACCGCATCGTCCAGAAGCCGGAGGAGATCCCGGACGAGCACACCGTGCGCTGGGTGTCGAGCGGGTCGGCACCGCTGTCGGCCGACACCGCGCGCCGATTCCGGGAGCTGACCGGTGTGGCCATCGCCGAGGGTTACGGCCTCACCGAGACCTCGGGGGCGATCGTCTCGTGCCCGCGCTCGGTCACCCCGGTCCCCGGCATCATCGGTGTGCCGGCGCCCTACCACCACGCGAAGGTCGTGCAGCCGGGCACCACCGACGACTGCGGGCCCGGGGAGGCGGGCGAGCTGCTCCTGCGGGGTCCCGGGGTCTTCCCCGGCTACCTCGACCCGCGCCAGGACGAAGGGGTCCTGCTCGCTGACGGCTGGCTGCGCACCGGCGACATGGCGTCGATGGACGAACGCGGGTACCTCTCGATCACCGGCCGGGCCAAGGACGTCATCATCCGCGGCGGTCACAACATCGACCCCGCCCCGGTCGAGGAGGCCCTCTTCGCCCACCCGGGCGTGCTCGAGGCCTCGGTCGTCGCCAAGCCCGACGTGGACACCGGTGAGGTGCCCGTGGCCTACATCGTCGTGGCGGGCGATGCCCCCTTCGACCTGGACGACCTCATCGCCCACATGCGCCGTACGGTCCGCGAGCGCGCCTCTCTCCCACGGGAGTACATCGTCATCGACGAGCTGCCCCGATCGGCCGTGGGCAAGGTGGTGAAGAACCAGCTGCGGCTCGACGCCATCGGCACGGCCGTGCGTGAGCTCCTCGACGCGGCCGGGCTCGAGGGCTCGCACGACGTCGTGACCCGCGACCGTGGCGCCCAGGGCGTGACCGTCGAGGTCCTCATGGACGACGAGGCCGACACCGAGGTCGCGCGCACCGCCCTGGCCACCCTGACCATCCACCACACGATCAGTGCTCGCCGAGCACACCCCAAGGAGTGATCGACATGAGCGAGCTGACCCTGAGCGTGCACACCGCTCCGCTGCGCGAGCTGGCAGGAGGCGGTGCCTTCTCCCCCACGACCGCGACGCTCATCACCGGCCCCACCGAGGCCCTGCTCGTCGACACCGGCTACACGCGCGACGACCTCGACGCAGTCGTTGCGCTGGTCGAGGCGTCCGGCGCACGGCTGACCGCGGTCTGCATCACCCACGCGCACCCCGACCACTATCTCGGGCTCGACGCCCTCCGCGAGCGATTTCCCGGGCTGCGCGCCGTCGCCGCACCGGTGGTCGCGGAGCGGATCGCCGCCGGCCTCGAGACCGTCCGGGACCAGTGGCGCGACCGGTTCCCCGGGCAGGTGCTCGACACGGCGAGCGCTCCCGAGCCGCTGTCGGACGGCCGACTGACCGTGGACGGCGAGGAGGTCATCCTCCGCGTCGTCGGTCAGGGCGACATCGCCGACAACTGCATCGTGCACGTCCCCTCGATCGGCGCCGTCGTCGCCGGCGACATCGTCTACAACGGTGTGCACCCCTTCCTCGGCGCGTCCGGGCCCGAGGACTGGCCGCAGTGGATCGCCAGCCTCGACGAGGTCGCCGCCCTCCGGCCACGGACCGTCGTCGCCGGGCACAAGCGCCCCGGTCTGCCCGACGACCCCGCCTGCGTCGCCGAGACGCGGGCCTACATCGAGGAGTTCATCCGCCTCGTCGAGGGCGCCGAGAGCGCTCGTGACGTCATCACCCCGCTGCTCGAGTCCCACCCCGAGCACGCCAACCCCAGCGCGCTCATCGGAGCCGCGAAGTCCGCCATGAAGAGGAAGACCCATGCCTGAAGCCGTCATCGTCGCCACCGCCCGGACCCCGATCGGTCGGGCCATGAAGGGGTCGCTGCGTGAGGTGCGCCCCGACGACCTGGCCGCCCACGCCGTGACCACCGCGCTCGACAAGGTCCCCGAGCTCGACCGCACCCAGATCAACGACCTCATGCTCGGCGTCGGCCAGCCCGCCGGCGAGTCCGGGTACAACATGGCCCGGGTCGTCGCCCTGCTCTCCGGGCTGTCGGAGACCCCCGGTACGACGGTCAACCGGTACTGCTCCTCGAGCCTGCAGACCACCCGGATGGCGTTGCACGCCATCCGCGCCGGTGAGGGCGACGTCTTCATCTCCGCGGGTGTGGAGTCGGTCAGCCGCTCGATGGCCACCGGTCGCTCCGACGGCCTCCCCGACACGAAGAACCCGCGCTTCGCCGAGGCACTGGCTCGCACCGACCGCCGCGCCGAGGGCGGCGCGGACACGTGGACCAACCCGCTGCTGCAGGGGCAGCTGCCCGATGTCTACATCGGCATGGGCCACACGGCCGAGAACGTCGCGCAGCACACCGGCATCTCACGGTTGGAGCAGGACGAGTTCGCCGTGCGCTCGCAGAACCTCACCGAGGCCGCCCAGGCCAATGGCTTCTGGGACCGCGAGATCGTGCCCGTCCAGCTGCCCGACGGCACGGTGATGACCCAGGACGACGGGCCCCGCCCGGGCACGACCCTCGAGGCGGTGCAGGGTCTCAAGCCGGTCTTCCGCCCCGACGGGACCGTCACCGCCGGCAACGCCTGCCCGCTCAACGATGGCGCCGCCGCCGTGGTCATCATGAGCGACACCAAGGCCAAGGAGCTCGGCCTGACCCCGCTCGCCCGGATCGTCTCGACCGGCGTCACCGGTCTCTCCCCCGAGATCATGGGCCTGGGCCCGATCGCTGCCACCCGTCAGGCACTCGCCCACGCGGGCATGACGATCGACGACATCGACCTGTTCGAGATCAACGAGGCCTTCGCCGTGCAGGTCCTCGGGTCGGCCCGCGAGCTCGGCATCCCGATGGACAAGCTCAACGTCAACGGCGGCGCGATCGCCGTCGGACACCCCTTCGGCATGACCGGCGCGCGGATCACGACCACACTGTTGAACTCGCTGCAGTTCCACGACAAGCAGTTCGGTGTCGAGACGATGTGCGTCGGCGGTGGCCAGGGCATGGCCATGGTCGTCGAGCGCCTGTCCTGACCCCTCGCCCCACCCTTCGCCGCCGGCCCGCACTGCGCGGGTCGGCGGCTCCCCCCTTCGTCATCCCCAGGAAGTGAGCACCATGGACGCCGACGTCTTCGAGTCCGCCCTCGACGCTGTCCGCACCCTCGTCCGCAAGGACGTCGTCGCGGCCGAGGCCGAGATCGAGGCCACCGACCGCATCCCCGACCACCTGCGGCGCAAGGCCGCCGAGATGGGCCTCTTCGGCTACGCCCTGCCCGAGGAGTACGGCGGTCTGGGACTGTCGATGAGCGAGGAGGTGCGCCTGGCCATGGAGCTGGGGTGGACCACCCCAGCCTTCCGCTCCATGCTCGGCACCAACAACGGCATCGCCGGCCAGGTCCTGGTCAACACGGGCACGCGGGAGCAGCAGCAGCGCTACCTGCCGGGCATGGCCACTGGCGAGATCATCGGCTCCTTCGCCCTGACCGAACCCGACGCCGGCTCCGACGTCGCCGCTCTGCGCACGCGGGCCGTGCGCGACGGCGACGACTACGTGCTCGACGGCCAGAATCGCTTCATCACCAACGCCCTCGACGCCGACGTGCTCATGGTCTTCGCCCGCACCGACCCCGATGGGCCCGCCCACCAGAGCATCTCCGCCTTCATCGTCCCCACCGACACCGCCGGCGTCACGATCGGCCCCAAGGACGACAAGATGGGCCAGCGCGGCACGACCACCTCCGAGATCTTCTTAGAAGGTGCCCGCGTCCCCGCGGCCAACCTCGTCGGCGGTGTCGAGGGCCAGGGCTTCGCCACCGCGATGAAGTCGCTGGCCAAGGGCCGGCTGCACATCGCCTCCCTGTGCGTCGGACTCGCCCAGCGCCTCACCCACGAGAGCCTGACCTACGCGACGACCGCCACCCAGGGCGGCACGACGCTCGCCTCCTTCCAGCTCGTGCAGGCGATGCTCGCCGACAACCACACCGAGACCTACGCCGGCGAGACCATGGTCCTCGACGCCGCCCGACGCTACGACGAGGGCAGCGACCGCCGTCTCGCCACCTCCGCCGCGAAGCTGTACTGCACGGAGATGGTCGGCCGCGTGGCCGACCGCGCCGTGCAGGTCCACGGTGGCATGGGCTACATGAACGACGTGCCCGTCGCGCGCTTCTACCGCGACGCGCGTCTCTTCCGGCTCTACGAGGGCACGAGCGAGATCCAGCGGGTGATCATCGGCAAGCAGCTGACGAAGGGGGTCAGCTGAGCCCGGGCCTGCGTCGCCGACTCCATCCGCGACCCGCGCGAGGAGCAGACCGAGGCGTCCGTCCAACGCCGGGCCGGATACAACGTCATGCCCCCAGGGGGTACCTCGTAGGCTGGGCTCCATGAGTGCAACGATGAGCCGCCGGTCCACCTTCGGTCTGCTCGGTGTGGGATCTGTTGCCCTGCTGGCCGCGTGTGCGCAGTCGAGCCCGTCCGCGACGTCCACGCCGGTGGTGGAGGCGTCCACGCCGGAGCCCACGTCGCCGACGTCAGGCTCGGCGTCGGCGCCCGAGCTGACGGTCTACAAGGACCCGACCTGTGGGTGCTGTGGTGGCTGGGTCGAGCACGCCGTAGCCGCTGGCTTCCCGACCACGACCGAGCTGACCGACGATCTGGACGGCCTCTTCGCTCGGCATGACATCCCCGCCGAGCTGCAGTCGTGCCATCTGGCCACGACCGAGGCCGGCGCGATCTTCGTCGGACACGTACCGGCGAGGTTCATCCGCTCCTACCTGGCCAACCCGGCGCCCGGGTCGCGCGGCCTCACCGTGCCGGCCATGCCGATCGGCTCCCCCGGCATGGAGCAGGGCGAGGAGTTCCAGCCCTACGAGGTGCTGTTGCTGCGTGAGGGCAAGGCGAGGACCTTCGCGAAGGTGACATCGCTCGAGCAGCAGGCCTGACCCCGGCCCTGCGGTCTCTGAGGTGTGAGCGTCCCCGCGCGCGAGCCTCGAAGGGCCATCTCCGCTGCCCGAGGCGGCTGCCTGACCGGGAACCGCAGCCAGGGCCGGGGCCGCTCGTCGCGGCCGGGACATATCCCGGCCCTCGACGACACCGGCGACATGAGGATCAAGGTCGATGCCCGCCTCACCGGCCACTTCCGCGTCAACGGCGGCCAGTGGCACCACACCGCCACCATCGGCGACCTGCAGAACGAACCCGTCGACACCCTCCAGGTCCTCCGCACCCAACCCGCAGGGCTTCGAGGCTCCGGCCGCGGGCGGACCGCGCACCTCAGCCGGCGTCGGCCTTGTCGGGCCGGAGGAAGTCCGCGATGACCGGCGCCAGCTCGTCGGCGAGCACGAGCAGGCCGAGGTGCCCGTCGCGGAAGACGTGCAGCGTGGAGTGGGGCAGACCGCGATGCAGCATCCTGGCGTTGGCCAGCGGGATGATCGGGTCGTCGTCGCCGGCGAGGACGAGGGTCGGCTGGCGGATCAGCTTGAGGAAGGGCAGGCTCGTCCACCCGGCACCGGCGGCGAGCTGGAGGAAGTAGGCGCGCCGGCTCGTGACCGACGTCTTCTGCCCGGCGTAGAAGCGGCGTCCCAGGCCCGGGTCATCACGGATCGCCCCGCCGTAGATCGACCCGGCCACGGACGCTCCGTACTCGGGGTCGCGGTAGCGCCTGGGGGTCGACATGGTCCGCAGCACGTGCGGGCTGCCCGGCACCATCATCCAGCCGGCCGAGGTGCTCACGAGGACCAGTCGGCGGCACCGTCTGGGGTGCTGCGCGGCGAACTGCTGCGCGAGCGCCCCGCCCCACGAGATGCCGAGCACGTCGACCCGGTCGAAGCCGAGCTCGGTGAGCACGCGGCCCAGCGAGCGCGCGAGCGTCGCGAGGTTGTAGGGGCGGCGCGGCAGCTGCGACCCGCCGATGCCGGGGACGTCGAAGCGCACGACCGGGATCGAGGGGTCGAGCGCGTCGACGAAGGCCTGCAGCAGCTCCAGGCTCGCCCCGATGCCGTTGCACAGGAGAAGGGGGGTCCCCTCGCCCGGTCGCACGCAGACCCTCATGCGTCGTCCGTGGACCAGGACCTGGTGGATCTGCTCGCTGGGCGTCGTCGCCATCATGACGGGAGCGTAGGACACCCCTTGTCTTCTCCCGCCGGAATGGACACCATGAGGTCACTCGCGGGAGACGATGACGTGACCCGCCTGACGTGGGAGGCCGCCATGGCCAAGGACGCACCTGACACCCCCGTCGTGTCGCTCGACGAGATGCTGACGCAGGCCTCGAGCGGGGTGCTCCAGAGGTTCCTCCCGATCGGCCCGGGACTGCGCTTCGTCGCCAAGGCCTCGACGCAGCCCGCGAAGGTCGTCGGTCACATCGGGACCCTCGCCGCCGAGCTGGGGCGCATCGCCCTGGGCACCTCCGAGGTCGCTCCCCTCAAGAAGGACCGCCGCTTCGCCGACCCGGCGTGGATGCAGAACCCGATGCTGCGCCGAGCCGTCCAGACCTATCTCGTCGGTGGCACGACGATCAACGGCATCGTCAGCGACGTGCCGATGAGCTGGGAGGACGCCGAGCGGCTCAACTTCGCGGTCACCAATGTCATCGACGCCCTCGCCCCGAGCAACAACCCCTTCATCTCCCCCGTCGCGTGGAAGGCCGTCATCGACTCCGGCGGCGCCAACCTCATCAAGGGTCCGGTCAACCTCGTCAAGGAGCTGTCGAGCGCACCTCGCATCCCGACGATGGTCGACGCGGACGCCTTCGCCGTCGGCACGGACCTGGCGGTGACGCCGGGCTCGGTCATCCTGCGCACCCCCGTGCTCGAGCTCATCCACTACGTGCCCCAGACGGAGACGGTCCACGAGGTGCCGCTGCTCATCGTCCCGCCGACGATCAACAAGTACTACATCCTCGACCTCGCGCCCGGCCGCAGCCTCGTCGAGTACCTCGTCCAGCAGGGACAGCAGGTCTTCGTCATCTCGTGGCGCAACCCCGACGCCCGCCACCGCGACTGGGGCATCGACGAGTACGCCGAGGCCATCCTCGAGTCCTTCGACGCCGTCGCCGAGGTGACCGGGATCCAGAAGGCGCACATCGTCGCCGCCTGCTCGGGCGGGATGCTCGCCGCCCTGCTCGCGGCGCACCGCGCCGCGGTCGGCAAGATCGACCGCCTGGCCAGCCTCAGCCTGCTCGTGACGATGATCGACCAGAGCCAGGCGGGGCTCCCTTCGGCCATGGTCAACGAGGCCGTCGCCCGCACGGCGATCGCGCGCTCGGCCCGCAAGGGCTATCTCGACGGCAAGCAGCTCTCCGAGCTCTTCGCCTGGTTGCGACCCAACGACCTCATCTGGAACTACTGGGTCAACAACTACATCGAGGGCAAGCGGCCGGCGAAGTTCGACATCCTCTACTGGAACGCCGACGCGACCCGGATGAGCGCCAAGCTGCACCGCGACTTCGTCGAGGCGGGCCTGGGCAACAAGCTCGCCCAGCCCCGCGGCATCACCGTCCTCGACACCGAGGTCGACCTGAGCATGGTCAAGGTCGACTCGTACGTCGTCGCCGGGATCGCCGACCACATCTGCCCGTGGGTCAACTGCTATCGCAGCGCCCAGCTGCTCGGTGGCACCACACGGTTCGTGCTGTCGACCAACGGGCACATCGCAGCGCTCGTCAACCCACCGACCAACCCCAAGGCGAGCTTCCGCGCGTCCGAGGACCTGTCCCTCGAGCCGAGTGCGTGGATGGACCAGGCCGAGATGGTCAAGGGCTCGTGGTGGCCCGACTACGCCGCCTGGCTGCAGGAGCGTTCCGGCGAGGAGGTCCCGGCGCCGACCGACGTGGGCAGCAAGGAGTTCCCCCCGATCATGGCCGCCCCCGGCAGCTACGTGCTCGCGAAGTAGCCCCGTTCGTCGAGGTGCGACGAGTGCCGGCGAGGAACCTCGAGACGCCCCCACTCCACCGGGAATTACTTGCACCGACAAGCAGTTGACCCGACCATGCGAGCCTTCGGATTCTTGAGCTTCGGGCACTACGGCCACGGCAACGGGCCGGGTGACCCGGACGCCGGGCAGGCCCTGCGTGACGCCGTCGAGATCGGTGTCGGCGCGGACCAGATCGGCGTCAACGGCGCCTACTTCCGCGTCCACCACTTCGCCCGGCAGGGCGCGGCGCCGATGCCCGTCCTGTCCGCCATCGCCGCCCGCACCCAGCACATCGAGGTGGGCACCGGCGTCATCGACATGCGGTACGAGACCCCCCTTCAGCTCGCTGAGGAGGCCGCGGCCCTCGACCTGATCTCCGACGGCAGGGTCGCGCTCGGCGTGAGCCGCGGGTCACCGGAGCCCGCGCTGCGCGGGTGGGAGGCCTTCGGCCACACCGGCGCCACGGACCCACGCGGGGCCGACCTCGCCCGCGAGCACTTCGAGACCTTCATGTCCGCGATCCGTGGCGACCAGGTCGTCGACGCGGACCCGACCCAGGGACCGGCGGGACGGCTGCGGGTCGAGCCGCACTCCCCCGGCCTCGACCGCCGCATCTGGTGGGGCGCCGGCAGCCGCGAGACCGCCGAGTGGACCGCCCGCCAGGGCGTCAACCTCATGAGCTCGACCCTGCTGACCGAGGCGACCGGAGCCTCCTTCGGCGAGCTGCAGGCCGAGCAGATCGAGCTCTACCGCGCGGCGTGGCGCGAGGCCGGGCACGACTGGGCGCCGCGGGTGTCGGTCTCCCGCAGCATCTTCCCGATCGTCAGCGACCTCGACCGGCACTTCTTCGGGCTGCAGGGTCAGGGCAGCAGCGACCAGATCGGCGTCATCGACGGGTTCCGCTCGACCTTCGGCAAGACCTACGCCGCCGAGCCCGACGTGCTCGTCGAGCAGCTCAGGGCCGACCCGGCGATCGCTGCCGCCGACACCGTCATGCTCACCATCCCGAGCCAGCTCGGCGTCGACTACAACCTGCACATCCTCGACAGCTTCGCCCAGCACGTCGCCCCCGAGCTCGGGTGGCGGAGCAACCGCGAGGGCCCCGTCGAGGCCATGCCCGTCTGAGGTCTCGGTCTGCCGGGTCTCGAGGCCTCGGCCGCGGGCGGCCTGCGCACCTCGACCAACGTTTTCCCACCACATGAGAGAAGGAAACCCATGAGCACCATCGTCATCTTCGGCGGCACCGGCTACGCCGGCGGCAACATCGCCCGCGAGGCCGTCTCCCGCGGCCACCGGGTCGTCTCGTACAGCCGCACCGCACCCACCGAGACCGCCGAGGGCGTCGAGTACCGCACCGGCTCCCTCACCGACGACGCCGTCCTCGCGCAGGCCGCGGCCGACGCCGACGACCTCGTCGTCGCCACCCACGGCGCCGACGTCGGGGGCTCCCCGCTCGTCGACCATGTCGACCGCCTGACCCGGGCCGCGATCGAGCACGGCGCGCGCCTGTCCTTCGTCGGTGGCGCCGGTTCGCTCAACGTGGCGAAGGGGGGTCCCCGCCTCGTCGACACCCCGGACTTCCACGAGGACTGGAAGCCCGAGGCGCTCTCCCACGCACGGGTGCTCGACGCCCTTCGCTCCGGCCCGCAGGAGCTGGACTGGTTCTACGTCTCGCCCGCTGCGCTCTTCGGCTCCTTCGCCCCCGGCGAGACCACCGGCAGCTACCGACTCGGCGGTGACGAGCTCGTGACGACGCAGGACGGCACCTCCGAGATCTCCGGCACCGACTTCGCGAAGGCCTACGTCGACGAGATCGAGCAGGGTCGGCACCCGCGGCAGCGGTTCACCGTCGCCCACTGATGAGCGGGTGGCCGCCCACTCATCGGTGGGCGGCCGCTCACTCCGGCAGCATCCCGAGGATGTCGGCGAACTGGTAGACCGCCAGGCCCGTCACGACGAGGAAGATCAGCACCCCGAGGGTGGTGGCGATGGGGCCGTTCTTGTACTTCCCGAGGACCGACGAGCGGCTCATGACGACGAGCAGGAACCCGGCCACGATCGGCAGGAGCAGCCCGTTGGCGGCCTGCGCGAGGATGATCACCTGGATCGGGTTGATCCCGGTCAGCGCGATGACCATGCCGATGCCCATGACCGCGATCCACACCGCGCGGAACCGGGGCGACTTCAGGTCGCTCCCCCAGCCCATGACGCCGCAGATCGCGTACGCGGCACCCAGCGGCCCCGCGACCGCGCTCGTCATACCGGCGGCGAAGAGGCCCAGGGCGAAGACGTACGGCGCGGCGTCCCCCAGCAGCGGCTCGAGCTGCGCGGCCATGTCCGCGCCCGACTCGGCGGTCACTCCCTTCGTCCACATCGCGGCAGCCGCGGTGATCATGATCGCCAGGGTGATGACGCCGCCGATGGCGATGGAGACGATCGTGTCCGCCTTGGCGTCGCGGATCGCCCGGTCCTTGGGCAGGCCGCCCCACTTCTCCTGCGCGAGGTTGGCGTGGAGGAAGAGGTTGTACGGCACGACCGTCGTCCCAATGAGCGCGATCGTCGTGAGCAGCGCGCCGTCCGGGATCGACGGGGTGAAGGTGCCGCGCAGGATGGCGGCGATGTCGGGCTTGACGACGATCATCGTGAGGAAGAAGACCGCGGCGAGCACGGCGACCATGACGACGAGCGCGCGCTCGAGCACCTTGTAGCTGCCGGTGATGAGCAGGCCGAAGATGATCAGGCCGACGACCACGACGAGCAGCTTGGGCGGCAGACCGGTCAGGCCGGAGAGGCCGAGCGCGGTGCCGGTGGTGTCGCCGCCGGCGTAGCTCGCGCCACCGATGCCGATGGCCGCGACGATGAGCACGATCATCCCGATGCGCGGCACCGGGTGCTGGAAGGTCGTCCGCAGCGCCTCGCCCAGCCCCTGCCCGGTCGCGATGCCGAGGCGGGCAGACATCTCCTGCAGGATGATCGTCGCCACGATGGAGAAGGCGATGGCCCACGCCAGCGCGTACCCGTAGGACGAGCCGGTCACCGTCGCCGTCGTGATCGTGCCGGGACCGATGAACGAGGCGCTGATGATCAGCCCCGGGCCCATGCGCTCCCAGAACCCCTTGCGCGCCGACGCGTCGCCCTGCTGTGTCCGGGGGGACTCTCCGTTGAGTCTGTTGCGTGCCACCACGTGCTCCGTCTCGTTCGATGTCAGGGGTGGTTCAGGGTGCACACGCTAGGGATTGTTGAGCAATCGGTCAACGGTTGGTCCCGACATGCGGACCGACACGCGATTTTCGACCGCACTTTGTTGAGCAATCACCAGCAGGTCGTTACTGTCTCCCCATGACCCAGGACCAGCCGGGCGGCGCGACCTCCCAGATCGCCGCCACCCTGCGCTCACGCATCATCACCGGCGCGCTCGTCCCCGGCGCGCCCGTGCGCGACTCCGCCGTCGCCGCCGAGCTCGGCGTCTCCCGCAACACCGCCCGCGAGGCGCTCAGCCTGCTGCGCCACGAGGGCCTGCTCGACCACCGCAACCACCAGGGCTTCGTCGTGCGGACCCTGACGACGGCCGACGTGCGCGACATCTACGCGGCCCGCGTGGCCCTCGAGGTACGAGCCGTGCAGGACGCGGCCTTCGCCCCGGACGAGGCGCTCGAGGAGGTCCACCGCGCGCTGGAGACGACCGAGACCGCGGAGCGTGCCGAGCGGTGGGAGGACTACGCCAGCTCGAGCCTGCACTTCCACTCCGCCCTGGTGCGGCTGCTCGGCAGCCCCCTGCTCGACCAGTTCTTCGACACGATCCTCGGCCGCCTGCGCCTGGCCTTCCACGCCGCCGGCGACACCGGCTCCTTCCACCGCCCGTGGGGCCCCCGTGACCGCGCGATCTGGGAGCGCCTCGCCGACGGGGACCGCGCCGGCGCCGAGCACCTCCTGCGCGGCTACCTCCACGACTCCGAGCTGGCCGTCCTCGACATGGTCCGCCGCCAGACCACCCACCGATAGGAGACCCCCATGGACCTCACCGCTGCTGCCTACCAGGCCGACCCCGGCGGCCCTCTCGACGTCGACCGTGAGCTCTACGGCCGGATCGGCTCGATGACCGAAGGGCGTGAGCTCGTCGACTCCTTCACCATCCCGATCCGCAGCGGCCGGGCCTGGGAGGTGCCCGCCGGGCACGTCTGCCGGATCGTCACCATCGAGGGCCCGCAGGTCGCGGACCTCAACCTGTGGAACCTTCACGACCCCCGCGAGCGCCTGTGGGCCGCACGCACCCGCCAGCTGCAGGCCGCGCACGTCTCCGTCAACGACCGGCTGTGGTCGACCCTCCCCTTCCTCCGTCCGCTCGTGACGATCACCGGCGACTCGCTGGCCGACTACGGCGTCGACGACGAAGGGGGGCGCGTCCACGACCTGCTCGGCACCCGCTGCGACCCGTACGTCAACCAGATGCTCAACGACGCGCCCTTCGACTACCACTGCCACTCCAACCTCACCCGGGCCGTGCGGCCGTGGCACCTCACCGAGTTCGACGTGCACGACGTGCTCAATGTCTTCCAGTGCACCGGCCTGAACGAGCGCGACGAGTACTTCATGAAGACGTGCCCGGCGACGCAGGGCGACTACTTCGAGTTCTTCGCCGAGATCGACATCCTCGCGGCCCTGTCGACCTGCCCCGGCGGTGACCTGTCGGTCCCGATGTTCGGCCCGGAGGCCGGCGACACGGAGGCGGTCTGCCGTCCGCTCGGCATCGAGGTCTACAAGGTCCCCGATGCCGCGCTCGAAGGGTGGACCCCGCCGCAGCGGGCCGGCTACGCCCAGGACCACGGCCTCGCGGCGCGCCCCTGGGCCTGACCCCGACATATCGCGGTCGATAACCCACGGGGGTACGGTGGGGAGATGGACATCCGGGCACGGCGGCGGGCGGCTGGCATGAGCCAGGCCCAGCTCGCGCACGCCGCACAGGTCTCGCAGCCCAACCTGTCGGCCTACGAGAACGGCCGCCGGTCCCCCAGCCAAGCCGTGCTCGCCAGGCTGGAGGCCGCGCTCGAGACCCCGTTGGCACATCGCGTGGAGCGTCACCGGGGCGCGATCCTCGGTCTCGTGGCTCAGCACCACGCCCGCTCGCCGCGGATCTTCGGCTCGGTGGCCCGCGGCGACGCCGCGCCCGGCTCCGACCTCGACCTCCTCGTCGAGTTCACGGACACGGCGTCGCTCCTCGACGAGGTCGGACTGCGCCTGGCCCTGCGTGACCTCCTCGACGCCGAGGTGGACGTCGTCGGGGCCGACACGTTGCGCGGCGAGGTCCGCGAGCGCATTCTCCGTGAGGCGACGCCCCTGTGAGCGCCGCCGCGGCCAAGGCCCTGGATGCGGTCCGCGGGGTGATCACCGTCTGTGACGTGCTCCGGACCATGTCCGAGGGTGGCTACGACGCCTTCGCCGCCGACCGACGTACCCAGTGGGCCGTCGAGATGGGACTCATCCGCATCGGCGAGGGCGTCAACCGCGTCCCCGTCGAGGTCCTCGAGCGCTTCCCCGCGCAACCGTGGCGACAGATCGTCGCCATGCGCAACTTCGCCGCTCACCAGTACGACGACCTCGACCCGGGGCGGGTCTGGACCACGCTGACCCGGGACGTGCCCTCCCTTCGCTCCTACCTCGTGGAGGTCGTGGTCCCGGGTCTGGAGTGAGGTCCGTGCGGAATTGATTGTCGCGTCAAGATGTTGTCGCGGACATGCACGCCTTCGGATTCCTCAGCTTCGGCCACTACGGGCACGGCAACGGACCGGGTGACCCCGACGCCGGGCAGGCCCTGCGCGACGCCGTCGAGATCGGCGTCGGCGCCGACCAGATCGGGGTCAACGGGGCGTACTTCCGCGTCCACCACTTCGCTCGGCAGGGCGCGGCGCCCATGCCGGTCCTGTCGGCCGTCGCTGCGCGCACCCGGCACATCGAGGTCGGCACCGGGGTCATCGACATGCGCTACGAGACCCCGCTCCAGCTCGCCGAGGAGGCCGCAGCGCTCGACCTGATCTCGGACGGTCGCGTGGCCCTCGGCGTGAGCCGCGGGTCACCGGAGCCGGCCCTGCGCGGCTGGGAGGCCTTCGGCCACACCGGGTCCACCGACCCACGCGGCAGCGACATCGCACACGAGCACTTCGCGACCTTCATGTCCGCGATCCGCGGCGACCAGCTCGTCGACGCCGACCCGACCACGGGTCCGGCGGGTCGGCTGCACCTCGAGCCGCACTCCCCCGGCCTCGACCGCCGCATCTGGTGGGGCGCCGGCAGCCGGGAGACGGCCGAGTGGACCGCCCGCCAGGGCGTCAACCTCATGAGCTCGACCCTGCTCACCGAGGCCACCGGAGCCTCCTTCGGCGAGCTGCAGGCCGAGCAGATCGAGCTCTACCGGGCGGCCTGGCGCGAGGCCGGGCACGACTGGGCGCCGCGGGTGTCGGTCTCCCGCAGCATCTTCCCGATCGTCAGCGACCTCGACCGGCACTTCTTCGGTCTGCAGGGCCAGGGCAGCAGCGACCAGGTCGGCGTCATCGACGGCCTCCGCTCGACCTTCGGCAAGACCTACGCCGCCGAGCCCGACGTCCTCGTCGAGCAGCTCAGGGCCGACCCCGCCATCGCCTCCGCCGACACCGTCATGCTCACCATCCCCAGCCAGCTCGGCGTCGACTACAACCTGCACATCCTCGACAGCTTCGCCCAGCACGTCGCCCCCGAGCTCGGGTGGCGCCGCAACTCCGAGGGGCGCGTCGCCCCCTTCGACGTGTCAACCACCAACTGAGAGCGAGATCCACGCATGTCCACGATCGTCATCTTCGGCGGCACCGGGTACGCCGGCGGCAGCATCGCCGCCGAGGCCGTCTCCCGCGGCCACCAGGTCATCTCCTACAGCCGCACCGCCCCCGCGCAGACCACCGCGGGCGTCGAGTACCGCACCGGCTCGCTCACCGATGACGCCGTCCTCGCGCAGGCGGCGACCGAGGCGGACGACCTGGTCGTCGCGACCCACGGCGCGGACGTCGGCGGCTCGCCCCTCGTGGACCACGTCGAGCGCCTCACCTCCGCCGCGATCGAGCACGGCGCGCGCCTGTCCTTCGTCGGTGGCGCCGGTTCGCTCCACGTGGCGAAGGGGGGTCCCCGCCTCGTCGACACCCCGGACTTCCTCGACGACTGGAAGCCCGAGGCCCTCTCCCACGCCCAGGTCCTCGACGCCCTCCGCGCGGGCCCGCAGGAGCTGGACTGGTTCTACGTCTCCCCGGCCGCGCTCTTCGGGTCCTTCGCGCCCGGCGAGACCACGGGCAGCTACCGCCTCGGCGGCGACGAGCTCGTGACGACCGAGGACGGGATGTCGGAGATCTCCGGCACCGACTTCGCCCTGGCCTACGTCGACGAGATCGAGCAGCGGCGGCACCCGCGCCAGCGGTTCACCGTCGCCCACTGACGCCGGAGTCCCCCGTCAGGCCGTCTGCGCCCTGCCGGAGCGACCCTCCACGAGCAGGCGCAGACGGCGCAGCGTCTCGGAGTTGCGCCACTTCAGGCCGGGCTGTCGTGCGATCCCGGGCACGAGGAGCGCCGGCCCGGAGACCGCGTCCTCCACGATGGTCACCTCGGTCCGGTCGCCGGCCGGGGTCAGCGTGATCCGGACCTCGGCCTCACCCATCGGCCACGCGCGAGCGCACAGGGTGATCGACTGCTGCGGCTCCTGGGCGAGCACCCGAGTGTGGTCGTCGATCAGCCCGGGCCAGACACCGACCGAGTGGTGGATGCGGCTGCCGACGGCAGGCCAGTCCTCGTCGACGTCGCGCATGCGCGAGGCGCCGACGACCCAGAGCGGGTAGAGCCAGCCGTCGCTCAGCACCGACCAGACGTCCTCGGTCGAGGCGTTGATGACCGTGGTGTTCTCACTCATACCCTGCTCCTGCGGGTTGGCGGGTCTCGACCCGTCCAGTCTCACCACGGGTCTGGGGTGGTGCAACCTGTCGAGATCGGCCCTGTCGCGCACGGTGGTACCGACCATGCCGCAGCTACTGTGACGGACATGCAGCGAGTCCTTGTCACCGGGGCGACCGGCTACGTCGGCTCCCACCTCGTGCCCGAGCTCCTCGAGGCCGGTCACACGGTCGTGGCGGCCAGCCGTTCGGGGACGGACAGGTTCCCGTGGCACGACGACGTCGAGAGCCGTGAGCTCGACATCGACGACGACGAGCTCGTCGCGAGGGCCGTCGACGGCGTCGATGCCGTCGTCTACCTGGTGCACTCGCTGGAGTCCGAGGACTTCGAGCGCAAGGACCGCGAGGCCGCGCGGCGGATGGCCCGCGCCTGCGAGCGCGCCGGGGTGCAGCGGCTCGTCTACCTCTCCGGGCTGGTCCCCGACGTCGAGCTGTCCCCCCACCTGCGCTCCCGCTACGAGGTCGAGCAGGTCTTCCTCGACTCCTCGGTCCCCACGACGGTGCTGCGCGCAGCGATGATCATCGGTGCGGGCTCGACCTCGTACGAGCTGCTGCACCGGTTGAGCGAGCGGGTCCCCCTCTTCACCCCGGTCCCCACCTGGATGCACACCCGGATCCAGCCCATCGATCTGGCCGACGTCCTGCACCTCGTCCGACGCGCCCTGACCGTGGAACCCGCCCCCAATGCCCACTACGACGTCGGCGGCGAGGACGTCCTGGAGTACGTGGAGCTGTTGCGGCTCTACGCGCAGGTCGCCGGCCTGGCCCGCGTGCAGGTCGACGTCCCCGGCCTGCCGAGCGGGGTCGTCGGTCGCGTCAGCGCCCTGATCTCCGGGATGCAGTCGACCGAGGTCAACGCGCTCGTCGAGAGCCTGCGCCACGACATGGTGTGCGAGGACTACTCGGTGCGGGACGAGCTCCTGGAGCCGGGCTTCGACTACGTGCCGATCGGCGAGGCACTGGAGCGAGCCCTGGACCACGCCCCTCGTTGACGCCGGCAGGTCATCGGCCGAGCGTGGCGTCCAGGTCCCGCAGGTAGCCGGAGAACCCATCAGGCACCCGGCCGGCGCGCCGCCCCGAGGTGAGGATCGGCGGACCGGCTGCCACGCTCGCTCCAGCGGCCAGCAGAGCCTCGACGAGGAGCACGTCCTCGTGCTCGGGCACCTGCGCGAACCCGCCGACCGCTGCGAAGGCCGACCAGCGCACCCCCAGGTTGGCCCCGTGCACGTGTCGCGTCGGGTGGGCGGACGTGTGCCGCCTCGACCACTCCTGGTACGTGTCACCGTCGAGGTCGAGGGGGTCCGGCCGCACACGGCCGAGGACGAGGTCTGCACCCCCGTCGGCTGCAGCCACCTGCCCGGTCAGCCAGTCCGCCGGGACGACGGAGTCGGCATCGGTGCAGGCCATCCACGCACCGGCTGCCCGGTACGTGGCACCGAGCTCGAGGAGCTCGTGCGCGGCCGCGGCACCAGCCGCCCGCGCCGCTCCCACGCATCGTGCAGCCACCGTCGTCGTGCGCACGCCGTGACGGGCCGCGACGGCGGCGGTGCCGTCCGTGCAGGCGTCCAGGGCGACCACGACCTCCACCCGCACGTCGGGTCGAGCCGCGCGCAGTGTCGCGACGGCGTGCGCGAGCGCCGTCAGGCACCGCGGTAGGAGCACTTCTTCGTCGTTCGCCGGCACGACGACGGCCACCGCCGAGATGCCCGTGACGAGATCCGGCTGCTCATCCACGGGGGTCCGGTCGGTCCGCCGACTCGGCCAGCACGATGATCTCGACGTCGTCGTCGCGGTAGGTCGACATGAGTGGCGGCAGGTCCGCGGCGAGTGCCGCCTGGTGGACGTCCGCACCGTCGAGCACCCACCCCTCGACCGGGTGGCGCCAGTGGCACAGCACCACGACCCCGTGGTCGGCCAGGCTCGACCGGACCCGCGCGATCAGGCGCTCGAGATCGACGGGGCTGAGGAAGTACCCGACCTCGGAGAGCACCACGAGGTCGAAGGCGCCGTCGGGCCACTCGGTGGGCGCATCCAGCACCGCGGTCTCGACGTTGGTCGGTACGACCGTGCGGGCCCGTGCGACGGCCGCTGGGCTGCGGTCGACGGCGAGCACGTCCTGGCACCGGCGCGCGAGGTCCGCGGCCAGCTCACCGCGGGAGCACCCGAGCTCGAGCGCCCGGACGAACCGCGGACGGGGCAGGCACGCCAGGACGAGGTCGCGCTTGCGGCGCTCGTACCAGCGGTGCGTCGTGCCCCACGGGTCGCTCTCCGCGGTGTGCAGGGCCTCGAGGGCGGGATCGGCGGGCGGTTCGTCGACGAAGGCCTCGACCCGACCGGTGAAGTGCTCGAGCAGCTGCGCCGACAGGAGCGCCTCGTCACCGGGCGCGTCGGACAGGGGCTCGACCTGGGTACGGTGGGCCGCCACCGCCGCCGCCTTGCGCTCCGCGGCGGCCTCGCCGTGCCCGAGGACCAGCAGCCGGTCCCACGGCGCGTCCTCGGTGGCCGCCCAGTGCCAGAACCACACGGGGTACTCCAGCAGACGGGCACCGGTGCGCACCGCGGCTGCGGCGCTCGCACGCCCGGCAGCCTCGTGGTCCGGGTGCCCGTCGCGCCGCCAGGGCGAAAGGAGCAAGACCTCACGGGCGTCGCCGAGCCGCTCGACGAGCAGGCGCGTCACCTGCTCCTCGTGGTCACCGGCGAGCCCGCCGTCGGGCAGCCCCAGCAGGGTCAGCTCGACATCCGGCCCGAGCGCGGCTGCCGCGGCCCGCGCCTCGTCACGACGACGGGCCGCCAACTCGACCGGCGGGCACGTCGTCGACTCCGGGTGGGAGCCCTCCCCGTCGGTGAGCACGACGAGCTCGACCCGCGCCCCGCGGGCGGCGGCTGCGGCCACGAGGGCCCCAGCGCCGAGCGTCTCGTCGTCGGGGTGTGCCGCGACCACGACGACGCGCGAGCGGCCCACGAGGAGCTGTTCGACATCGGTGGGCTGCGGCCAGCGCGGATCGGATCTCCAGGCGTGCGCACTCGTGCCCGCGTCCCTGTGGCTGAAGGTCACCACGACGTCACCGGGAGCGAGCCGGCACGACCATGCGGCCGAGCGCCACCGCGTCGCGCTCGGCGTGGTGCTGCCGCAGGTAGAGCGAGAGGTCCGCCACCCGCCAGGCGTGCTCGGGTTCCTGGCTCAGGGGACCCGGGCCCAGCCCGTGCGCCGTGCGCGTCAGGACCTCCTCGGCCGCATCGGCCACCACGTGCCGTACCCGGGCGGCCAGGTGCGCCCCTGCAGCGCCCTCGGCCCGCCCGGCGTCCACCAGCTGGGCGGCGTGCGCCAGCAGCACCCGTGCTGCGGTGAGACGCGCGTCGAGCTCGCCCAGGTGGAGCAGGGCGATGTCGTCAGGTGCTCGGCGGGTGGTCTCGAGCAGCAGTCGGCGGGCGAGGGCGACGGAGGCGCCGAACCAGACGGCGGCCACCCCGATCCCACCCCACGCGAAACCCGGCCGGGCGAGGTACCACCCGGGGCCGCCGACGGGACGCGCCGCGACGCCACGCATGGTGACGGTCGCGGTGGCGACCTCCGCGAGCCCGGACGGACGCCATGCACTGGCGTCGGCGCTGAAGCCGGGATCGCGCGTCCCCACCGCGAACAGCCCTCGTCGCCGCTCGTCGACCCAGGCGGTGACCAGTCCTGCGCTGACGTCACCGGCCAGGGAGCACCACGGCTTGACCCCGTCCAGGACCCAGCCGTCGTCGTCCTGCGAGGCCTCCAGCCGCACTCCGGGACCTTCCGCGGCCCACACGCCCCAGGTGGCGCCGGCCGGGCCCTCGACGTCGCCGGCCTCGCGGAGGATGGCCAGGGCGTCGAGGTGCGGCTCGAGGACGCGCGCCGCCACGAGGTCGCGCGCGGCGACGGTGGCCAGCACCTCCCAGCGGACCCGCGTGCCGCCTGCGCCCGGGTCCGGGGTGCTGTACCCCAGGTCCTGCGCCCACGTCAGCAGCGGCTGAGTGCGCCGGGTCGTCGGCACCGACGCCCCGATCGGCCCCAGCAGGTCCGAGGGCTCCCCCTCCTCGGCCAGCCGGACGACGTCGTCGTGCCAGAGCCCGTCCTGGACCATGTGAGACTCCCCGCGCTCGTCGTCGATCTGCCGCAAGTATGACCCGGCCCTCGTCGCGGTCGTCCCCTCAGCCGGCGACGAAGTCCGGCCACCCCGCGTCGAGGTACTCCACGAAGGTCTCGCTGACCCGCTCGGCGTGCAGGTGCTCGCGGGTCACCGGCAGCGGGGCCATGGCGAAGGTGGAGTCGGCTCCTGCCCGCGTCGGGAAGTCGTGGTGCACGATCGCCGCGCGGCCGAGGTCGACGAAGTCCGCCCCCTTCGACATGCACCAGCGGGCCTGCTGCGCGCTGCGGATCCTGCCCGCGACGCCGAGCCGCGTGCCACCGCGCTCGAGGCCGACGAAGGCGTCGATGAGCAGGCTGCCCTCCTCGTCGACGGTCATGAAGGCGTCCCACAGCGACATGTCGAGGTAGTCGACGAGGCCGGAGTCGAGGACCCGCTGGGCGACGGCGACGCCTTCGTCGAGAACGATGCCGTTGCCCTGCGGGGTGAGCCGCAGCCCGACCTGGAAGTCGGCCCGGGTCCGCTCGCGGATCCCGCGGAGGACCTCGAAGAGCATCCGGGACCGGTCCTCGAGCGACCCGCCGTAGCCGTCGGTGCGCTGGTTGTGGCGTCCGTCGAGGAACTGGCAGATCAGGTAGCCGTGGGCTCCGTGGACCTCGACGCCGTCGAAGCCGGCGCGCTCGGCCCGCTCCGCCGCGACGACGAAGTCCTCGACCGCCTGCTGCACCTCACCGGTCGACAGGGCCCGGGTGTCCTTGTCCGGGTCGTCCCACGGCGCGACGTTCGGCACGCCGGTGACGGACGGGTCGGAGCGCCGACCGGCGTGGTGCAGCTGCACGGATGAGACGCTGCCGGCGGCGCGGATGCCGTCGGCGAGGCGGGTGAGGCCGGCGAGGTGCCGGTCGTCGCTGATGCCGAGCTGCCCGGCCCACGCCTGGCCGGCGCGCGCCACGTAGGTCGCGCAGGTCATCGTCAGGCCGAAGCCCCCGGCGGCTCGCGCCACGAGCCACCGGTACTCGTCCTCGGAGAGCGTCCCGTCCGCATGGCTCTGCGTGTTGGTGAGCGGGGCGAGGGCGAAGCGGTTGGCCCAGGCCGGTCCGTGGGCGAGCTCGAGACGGTCGTGGAGGGAGGTCATCCCGCCATCCTCGCAAGGGACCCACCGCCCACGAGCACCAGGTCAAGATCCGGTGACGACGCCACGACCGCGGCGATTTGTCCGGCGTGTCGGCGGGTTGGGTGCCACCGTTGGGGCATGAACCTCACTGGTGCCATCCTCACGGTGGCCGGGATGGTCTCGGTCGCGTCCCTCCCCTTCGCCATGGCGTGGGTGGAGCAGGCGCTCATGACCGGACCGACGCACGTCGAGCAACCGCCCCGCTGATCCGGGCGGTGCCGCCGCTACGGTGACCTCGTGCACCGCAGCGCCAGCCTCGACGACGCCCTGCAGGACCTCTCCGAGGCCCTGCAGCGGCGGCTCGTCGTGCTCGACGAGGGCATGCGCGTCCTGGCCTACTCGATCCACGAGAGCGACGAGGACCGCGCGCGCCTCTCTCACGTGCTCGCCCACAGCGACACCTGGGAGCCGCCGCCCGCCGGCCAGACGCGCCCCACGACCCGGACCGCCCGCGACGGGACCGTGTGGGTGCTGCACCCCCTCCGCGACGACCGTCACCGCGTCGGCCACCTCCTGTACGTCCGCACGAAGGGGGTCCCCTCCCCTTCGCCCGACGTCCTCACCGACGGCGCGGCCCACCTCGGCGCGCTCCTGTCGCTGCGGGCGCTCGGCGAGCAGCGCAATGCCGCCCGGGCCACGGACCTGCTCGGCCTCCTCCTCGGCGCGAGTACGTCACCCGGCGAGCGCGACTCTGCCGCAACGGCACTCGTGGACGAGGGTCTCGTCGGGGCCGCGGACCGGTACTGCGTCGTCGTCATCGCCGAGCCGGACGACACCCCCGAGGCCACCCGCACCGCCCTCGCCGGCGTGCAGGCGACGCTCGACTTCGTCGCCCGGACGTCGACGGCCACGGTCGTCGGCGGGCTCGTGGAGGGGCTGGGCGTCCTCGTCTTCCCGCGGCCCGTCGTCCGCGACCGGCTCGAGCGGGTGCTCGCCGCGCCCGGCCTCGCGGGGCTGCGCGCCGGCATCGGTGACGTCGTCGCGGACCTGACCTCGGCCGGCACATCCCACGCACGCGCGCGTCGGGCCTGGCGGGCCACCTGCCTCGACCCCACGACCTACGGGCGCGTGACGACCTGGGACGACCTCGGGCTGGACCGGCTGCTCCTCGACCTGCCCCTGGAGCGGCTCCGGGCCGACGACCTGCCCGCCCCCGTGGCGCGGCTGCTGGCCAGCGACCACCGCGCGGTCGACGTGCCGACCCTCGAGACCTACCTCGCCACCGGCGGCGACGGGCGGGCCACCGCGACCGCCCTCGGCATCCACCGCTCGACCCTCTACTACCGGCTGGGTCGCATCCGCACGACCACCGAGGTCGACCTCGGCGACGGCCTCGTCCGACGGGACCTGCACACCGGGCTGCGCGTCGCCCGGCTCGCCGGGCTGCTCAGACCCTGACGCCGGGACGGATCCCCCGGTCGACCGTCGGGTCGTAGCCGTGCACCCAGGCGAGCTTGTCCTCGAACCAGTCCGCCGTCGCCATCTGCGCGTTGCGCGCGTCGGCCTCCGGCCCGTCGGGCAGGTGGAGGACCTCGGCGACCTGGGCGGAGGCGAACTGGACGGCGCGGGTGCGCGGCCGGCGCCTCCCTTCGTACGCCTCGAAGGCCGCCGTCGGGTCACCGCCGCCCACCGAGGCGAGCTCCTCGGCGAGCGCCCACGTGTCCTCGATCGACTGGTTGGCGCCCTGCCCGTGGTGCGGCACGAGGGCGTGCGCCGCGTCGCCGAGCAGCACGACGCGACCGCGGTGCCAGGTCCGGATCGGCGGACGCCGCATGAGCGCCCAGCGCTGCGAGACCTCGACGGACTCGAGCATCTGCGTCACCGCGGGGTGCCAGCCGGCGAAGGGGGCGAGCTTTTCCTCGTCGCGGGCCGGCACGACCCAGCCGTCCGCGGTCCACTCCCGGGGCTCGCGGCTCACCGCGAGGAAGTTGACGTGGCTGCCGTCGCCGCCCATCGCGTAGTGCAGGAGGTGCCCGGTCGGCCCGATCCAGAACTGGATGGCGTGCGGGTCCGGCAGCTCGGTGAGCTGCTCGGTGGGGATGATCCCGCGGAACCCGCTGCGCCCCGAGTAGATCGCGTCGTCGTGCCCGACGACCCACCGGCGCACGGTGGACCGGGCGCCGTCGGCGCCCACGACGACCGCCGCGTCCAGGTGGTCGCCGTCCGCGATCTCGACGACGACGCGGTCACCGTCCTCGCGCAGGCCGGTCACCTCGCTGGACAGGAGGATCCGGTCGGCACCCACGGCCTCGGACAGGACGCGTTGGAGGTCCGCGCGGTGCACGCCCCAGTAGTCGGCGCCGAAGCGAGCCCGGTAGGACTCCCCCACGGGCGTCCGGCCGAGCGTCGCCCCGCTCCGGCCGTCACGGAAGATCAGGTCCGTCTGCGGCCACGAGACCTCCTCGAGCGCCTCGTAGACGCCGTAGCGCCGCAGGAGGTTGGTCGCGTTCGCCGACAGCGCGACGGCCGCGCCGACCTCCCGCAGCTCCGCGGTGCGCTCGACGAGCGTCGCGTCGATGCCGCGCTCGCGCAGCGCGAGGGCCAGGGTGAGTCCGCCGATGCCGGCGCCGATGATGACCACGTCGTCGTGGGGTGTCGAGCTCATGCACGAGACGCTACGGAAGCGCCGGGTCGCCGTCATCGGGCGGAGAGGCGCAACTGGCGCCTGTGCGTTCCGACACCCTGTCGGACGTGACAGTGGCCGCCGGGGTGCGTCAGCCCCCCTTCGTCCCGGTGGCGGTCGCGTCGGTGCGGAAGGCGCCCCAGACCTCGTACATGAAGTCCGTCCCCTGCTCGAGGGCCTCGACGAAGATGCGCTCGTTGTTGCCGTGCATCCCGATGAGCTGCTCGTTGCTCAGGACGTACGGGTAGACGCCGTAGCCGGGCACGCCCTGAGTGCGCCACGGGCCGAGGCTGGTGCCGGCCTCGAACAACGCCGGGGCGAAGGGGGTGTCCTCGTACGTCGTCCTCGATGCGTCCTCGAGGGCACGCCAGAGGTCGGTGTCGAGGTCGGCCGGCTTCGTCGCCCACGTGCCGTCGAGCCGGGCGAGCGCCTGCTCCTCGCTCTCCCCCGGGTTACCGATGAGCTTGACCTCGACATCACGGTCCTTGAGCAGCTCGCGCACCTGCGCGAGGAACTCGCGGGGCTTCTGCCCGCCGGGGACGGCGCGGCAGTTGACCCGGGTCGTGCCCTCGCTCGGGATGACGTTCTCCTTGTAGCCCGACTCCTGGATGACGAAGGCATGGGTCGTGCGCAGCAGCGCGCGGTGCAGGTACGGGTAGTCCGACAGCTTGACGACGAGCCGGGCCGCGCGCTCGCGCGACCGGTCGCTCTTGGCCCGCAGCATCAGGCGGATCGCCTTGGCGAAGCGCCGGTCGCTCGTCGCCTCGGCGACAGCCTCGAAGTACTCGCGTGTCACGTCGGTGAGGTGCACCGGCGCCTCCCAGTCCCCGAGCTCGCTGATCGCCCGCGAGAGGGCGACGATCGCGGAGTCGTCGGGCATGGGCTTGCTGGAGTGGGTCGCAGTGCCCGTCGCCGTGAGGTCGAGGTTGAAGTAGACCTTGTCCTGGCGGGTGGCCGTGATGAGCATCGGGGTGGTCCTGTCGCTCTGTGCGAGGAACCAGCCGCCCTCGGTCAGCACGGACCCGGCGTCGATCTTGTCCCAGTGGTTCGCCGCCAGCCAGCGGGAGCCGTAGTCCCCGGCCTCCTCGTCGCAGTCGGTGAGGATGATCAGGTCACGGTCGAACGTGGCTCCCTCGTCGAGGTGGCGCAGCAGCGCGGCGATGCCGGCCGCGTTGGCCCCCTTCATGTCGAGAGCTCCGCGCCCGTAGATCTCACCGTCGATGACCTCACCCGCGAAGGGGTCGACGTCCCAGTTCTCCTCCTCGACCGGCACGACGTCGGAGTGGCCGAGGAAGAGCAGGGGCTCCTCGGTGCCGGTGCCCTTGATGCGGGCGATGAGGTGGACGTTGTCGCGCTGCGGGGTGTCGATGATCTCGGCGGCGACGCCGGCTCGTTCCCACACGCCCTTGAGCCACTCGGCGTGCGCACGGGTCTTGGCCCCGGTCCCGAAGTTCTGCGTGTCGTAGGACAGCATCCGCTTGAGCAGGTCGACGGGGTCCAGGTCGGCCACGGGGATGGCCGCGGCCGTGACGGCCTGTCCGCCGGCGCCGCGCGCGAAGGCGCCCGCCCCTCCGGCTGCGGCCGCCCCGATGACGGCGGCGCCGACGCCGCCGAGGAAGACGCGGCGGGGCACCTGGGTGCCGGTGGTCTCGTGTGGTTCGTGTGCCATGGACGACTCCTTTGTCGGTGGTCCGCACAGGCAAGCGGCGACGTCCCCGAGGGCCAAGGGTGACCGCTCGGTAGTGAGGCGAACGGTCCCCTCCGCACGCTCGGCGGCGCCGCCCTCCGTGGATCGTGACCGGCCTCTGACGGGCACCTGACGACCCTGTGACCGTGGCCTCCTGTGGAAACTCGAGATGCGGCCTGCGCGGATTTCACTACCGTTGGAGTCAGTTCTTCGGGGGCCCTCGGCGCTGCCCCGATCGTCGACGAAGGGGAGATCCCGTGCAGTTCTCGCGTGGAGCGGCAGCCCTGGCCGCCACGGCCGTCCTGACCGGCGGCCTGGCCGCCTGCGGTGAGGACGAGCCGACCGAGCCCACCACGACGGCCTCGCCCATCGAGGTCGACCCGAGCTCGAGCACCTCGTCCGGCCCGAGTGTGTCGCCGTCCTCGACCGGAGCCGGCGCCGAGATGCCGAAGGACATGCCGGCGGCTGCACGAGAGGAGACCAAGGAGGGCGCTGCAGCTTTCGGGAAGTACTACTACGAGGCTTTCGGCGACGCCACCGATACTGGAAACACGAGCGTGATCGAGGCGCTTCACGCTGATGACTGCGGCGTGTGCAACACCGCTGTTGAGGGAATCAAAGAAGACAAGGGCAAGGGCTGGACGCGCAGCGAAAATCCCTACACGATTACGAACGTTCGGGCATCGAAGCGTCCCGACTCGGGGTACAAGGTGGCCATGTCGGTCAAGGTCGCTGCCCACACGCGGGTGGATGCCAAGGGCAAGTCCAACGCTCACGTGAACGCGACCACTTACACGCTCACGGAGCACATCGTGTGGCGCGAGGGCCGGTGGGAAATGCAGGATTGGATAGTGACGTGACGCCGGGGCGATGGGCCGCGACCCTCTTGCTTACCCTCTCCCTCGCTATCGGGACCGCGGGTGGAGCGTCGGCTTCCGAGCCTGGCGCTGAGATCTCGGACGCGGGCGCAACCTTCTCAGCGAAAGAGCACGGCGTCGACCCAGGAACACAGAAGGGTGCTGAGGGCGGCACAGCACCAGCCATCGACCCCAGCAGACCGCGTTCGGCCCACATCACAGGGACGAACGTCAAGGGCCCCGCAGTCAAGGACAGGGTCGAGGTCAAGTACCTCCCCTGTGACAACTCGACGTCCCAGTGCGACGGCACCCGCGCCGGGTGCATCACCGAGTCGGGCAACCCCAACAACTTCGACCTTCCCGTCACCACCCACGTCCGGGTCAATGACGGGCCGTGGCAGTCCACGGGTCGGGTCACGTGCGGGCCACCCGACGCCGTCACCATCCCCGGCGGCCCCGGGCAGCCGCCCGTCACCATCCCGGCCCCGGCAGCGCCGCCCGTCCCGACCCTGGCCCAGATCCAGACCGCCTTCCGCGAGCTGCCCTTCAGCAAGCCCAGCGTCACCATCCAGCCCAAGGGCCTGCGCACCCTGAAGAACTTCACGAACTTCTACGCCGCCTCATGGCCCGACGACACCGGCCTGCAACCCGGCGAGACGAGCAGGACGATCAAGCTGCTCTCCTGGAACATCGAGTTCAAGGTCGCCGCCCGCGACTACCGCTACCACTTCGGCGACGGACAGACCTCCGTCTGGACCAGCAGCACCGGCGGCACCTACCCCGACGGCGACATCACGCACCAGTACGCCGGCACCGGCGACAAGCAGGTCAAGGTCGACGCCCGCCTCACCGGCCAGTACCGCGTCAACGGCGGTCAGTGGCAGGACATCGCCACCGTCGCCGACCTCCAGGACGAACCACTCGACACCCTCCAGGTCTTCGGCACCAAGACCCAGCTCGACGCCGACGACACCCACTGACCCGCGCGTCGTACGGCAGTTCGCGTCCGGACCAACGAGATCCCGGGGCGCAGACCCCCTTCGTCGCTCGAACTGCCGCGCGACGCGCCGTGCAGTGGGAGGCCGGTCCGTGATTCATCGCACGAGTCAGGACTGAAGTCTCCGCCACCCTGCACACCGTCTTGATCAGCCGACTCTGCCCTCTTGGTGCGGAGGGGCCCCAGCATCCCGACACCAACTGACGCGGCGCGCTACCGGTTGCGCCGCGCGATCGCCGTCGACAGCACCGCGGCGAACCCCGTCCAGGCCGCGTACGGCACGAGCGTCCAGCGGGTGCGCCCACCGGCGGCGGAGGCACGCCGAGCCAGGTCGGCCGAGCTCGCCGCCAGCACCCCGGCCTCGACGGCCGCGAGCGCCGGGCGGCGCACCCGCCAGAAGACGACGCTCCACCCCGTGTTGAGCACGAGGTTGGTCCACAGCGCCCGCCGGTAGCGAGCCGCCTCGTCGAAGCGCCCCTCCTCCTCGAGCCGGACGAGCGTCGCGACCGAGGTGACGGCGATGTCGGCGTAGAGCGGGGTCCACACGAGGGGGAAGGCGAGCTTCGGCGGCTGCCACGAGGGCAGGTCGAGCGAGCGGTACCAGCGGCTGTCCGGCTGGGTCGCCGCCGCACCGACGGCCGCGCTGGCGACCGTCGCCGCCGTCACCGTCAGCGCATCCCGCAGTGCGTGGTCGGGCCGGGTGCCGCGCATCGCCCGGCGCACCGCGTCGTCGAACCCGGTGAGTCCGCCCTCGGGGAGGCCGACGAGGTCGTCGAGGTCCTGCTCGCGGCGCACGACCTCGTGCACGAGGCTGCCGACGAGCGGCTTGGCGACATCCGCCTCGACCGGCGTGATGAGCCCGACCCAGTGGCTGGCCAGCCACGGCGTGAGCACCGGGACGCCCACGATCACCCGCCGCCGCAGCCCGTTGACCCGCGCGAAGCGCTGGATCATCTCCTCGTACGTGAGCACCTCCGGCCCGCCGATGTCGAAGGTGCGGTTGACGTCCGCGGGCAGCCGCGCAGCCCCGGCGAGGTAGTGCAGGGCGTCGTCGACGGCGATCGGCTGGATCCGGTTGCGCAGCCACTGCGGCGCGACCATCGCCGGCAGCCGCTCGGTGAGGTAGCGCAGCATGTCGAAGGAGACCGACCCGTCCCCCAGCACGACCGCGGCCTGGAGCACGGCCGCTGGCACGGGGCTGTCGAGGAAGACCTCCCCGACCTCGACCCGGGAGGCCAGGTGCACCGACAGGTCCGCACCCTCGGGGTGCAGACCGCCGAGGTAGACGATCCGCCCGACCCCTTCGTCCGCGGCGGCGGACGCGAAGCCCTCGGCGAGCTCACGGTCCCGCCGGGCGAGGTCACCGCCGCCGTCCATCGAGTGCACGAGGTAGTAGGCGACATCGACACCCGCGAGCGCCCGCCGCAGGTCCTCGCCGGACGTCGCGTCGCCCTCGACGACCTCGACCCGGTCGGCCCAGTCGTGGCTGCGCAGCTTGCCCGCGGATCGGGTGAGCACCCGCACGCTCCAGCCGTCGTCGAGCAGGCGGGGCACGAGCAGGCCCCCGATGTAGCCGGTCGCGCCGGTGACGAGCACCGTGCCGGGGACGAAGGGAGCAGAGGTCGAGTTCATGGG
This sequence comes from Janibacter terrae, assembly GCF_039636765.1. Lineage (NCBI taxonomy): Bacteria > Bacillati > Actinomycetota > Actinomycetes > Micrococcales > Intrasporangiaceae > Janibacter > Janibacter terrae. The sequence continues at coordinate 1,803,122 of NZ_CP144167.1, read as the reverse complement.
TCGGTCACCTCAGGAGGTCGAGGACGGGTGGGAGGAGGAAGAGCATCGAGCTGGACCAGATGACGTGCGTGAGGATCGGGGCGAGGATCCCGCCGGTGACCCGCCGCTGTGCGCCGGTCAGCAGACCGAGGAGGAGCGCGGCGAAGGTGAGCAGCAGGTTGCCGGTCGCGGCGGTGACGAGGACGTAGACGGCAGTGGTGATGGCGATCGGGTGCCTGCGCCCGACGGAGGCGAAGAGCGCACCGCGGAAGAAGAGCTCCTCGCCGATGCCGGTGATGACGGTGATCGCCCAGACGAGCGGCAGCGACCCGTAGCGGGCGTGGTCGAGGACGTCGTCGACGAGCTCGGCCAGCCACGGCACCCGGCCGACGACGAGCGCGCCGGCGAGGAAGATCGCGACGGCGAGCAGGGCCAGGGCGATCGGCTGCACGACCGGCCGGGCGAGGTCCGACTCGCGCGTGTGAGCCCACCCCACGTGCAAGCGCCCTGCGGCGGTCCCCCCGATGATCCACACCAGGGCCAGCGCGAGCCCGCCGAGGTAGAACGCGTCGTCACCCGGCGGGATGCGCAGGGTGACCGCGAGGACGACCGTGCCGACGAGGAGCGTCGCGACCGTGACCACCCGGCGCCGGCGCACGAGGGCGTCCGGCTCGGTGTGGTCGCGCGGCACCGGGGCGACCAGCGCCGCGGCGACGAAGGCGCGCAGCTCGCCGACGGGGTTGATCACGAAGCGCGGGCCAGACGGGCCGTGATCATCGCCCACACCCGCTCGGGCAGCACGCGGGCGACCTTCATCGTCGCGGCCATCCGGCGGGGGAAGACGATCTCGACCTTGCCCCCTTCGAGCCCGTCGGCGATCTCCGTGGCCGCCTCCTCGGGCTCGATGATGAAGGGCATGGGGAAGGAGTTGGTCTCCGTCATGTCCGTGCGCACGAACCCCGGGCAGACGGTCGTGACGCGGACGTCCTTCGTCGACAAGGAGGCGCGCATCGACTGCAGCAGGTTGATCTGCGCGGCCTTGGTCGCGCCGTAGGCCTCCGACCCGGACAGCCCGCGGTATCCGGCGACGGACGCGATGCCGACGAGGTGCCCGTGGCGGGCGGCGACCATCTCGGGCACGGTCGCGGCGATGACATTGCCGAGCCCGAGGAGGTTGACCCGGATGTGCGTCTCGTACTCGTCGGCCAGCCACTCGTCGGCGGTGAAGGTGTGCCAGTAGCCCACCGACCAGATGACCATGTCGATGGGGCCGATCTCGCGGCGCACCTGCGCGGCCGCCTCCCGGGTCGCGGCGGCGTCGGTCGCGTCGAGCGCGACCGTGGCGAAGCGGCCCTGCGCGACCTCCTCGAGGCGCTCCTCCCGGCGGGCGCTGATCGCCAGGATCGCCCCCCGTCGGTGCAGCTCCTCGGCGAGGGCGGCACCGATGCCGCTCGAGGCGCCGACCAACCAGATGCGCTGTCCGACAATGCTGCTCATGCCTGCTCCTGCCTCTCGAACCGGATCTGGGCGACGTCGAGGTAGTCGGCGGCGAACCCCGCCTCGCAGTACGCGAGGTAGAACTCCCACTTGCGGCGGAAGGTCTCGTCGAAGCCCGCCGCGGCGATCGTCGACCACTCCTGGTCGAACGTACGCCGCCAGCGCCGCAATGTCTCGGCGTAGTCCCGGCCGAAGCGGTGGGTCGAGGTCACCCGCAGCGACGTGTGCCGTGCGGTCGTCTCCTCGATGGCCTCCTCGGAGGGGATGAGCCCGCCGGGGAAGATGTGCTTCTGGATCCAGCCGTACGAGCGGCGGGTCGCGAGGTAGCGCTCGTGCGACATGAGGATCGCCTGGATCGCGACGACGCCGCCAGGCGCGAGCAGGTCGTCGATCGCACCGAAGTACGTCGGCCAGTACTCCTCGCCGACCGCTTCGATCATCTCGACGCTGACGATGGCGTCGAACTGCCCCGTCACCTCGCGGTAGTCCTGCAGCCGCACCTCGACCCGCCCGGCGAGCCCCGGTTCGTCGACATCGGCCGCGGCGATGCGCTCCCGGGCCAGGGCGGCCTGCTCCTGGGAGAGCGTGATCGTCGTGACGAGCGCCCCGCGGCGCGCTGCGGCGATCGCGAGCGAGCCCCACCCGGTGCCGATCTCGAGCACCCGCGAGCCGGCACGCACGTCGGCGGTGTCGAGGATCGCCTCGATCTTCGCGTGCTGCGCCTCCTCGAGGCTCTGCTCGGTGAGCGTCCGCGAGCGGTCGAAGAGCGCCGAGCTGTAGCTCAGGGTCTCGTCGAGGAAGGCCTCGAAGAGGTCGTTGCTCAGGTCGTAGTGGGCCTCGATGTTCTTGCGCGAGCCGAGCAGCGTGTTGCGGGTGGCGCTCGGGATGCGTCGGTCGACGACGCGGCGCAGCCGGGCCAGCCCGGGCGGCACGAGCGTCGTGATCCGCTCGGCGAAGGGCACGAGCGCGTCCGCGAGGTCGGTGCCGGGCGCGGCCTCCCAGTCGCCGGCCATGTAGCCCTCGCCGAAGCCGATCTTGGGGTGGTGCGCCATCCGCTCGAAGAGCGCGGTCGGGCGCACGATCCGCAGCGTCGGGGCGTCGATGTCGCGTCCCCCGCCGAGGGTCGTGCCGTCGGGCATCGTCACCCGCACGGGCGCCCGCTCGAGGACCTTGGTGACGATCGGGCGGGCGAGGTGGGCCCGCACGCACCACGGACGAAGTGCGGGGCGGCTCAGGCAGATCGGTTGGTCGAGGGTGGGGGCTGCGGCGGTCATCGGACGTTCTCCTGGGAGTGGGGACGACGGGGCTGGATGGGGAGGCGGCGCAGCCACAGCCGGATGCCGTGGACGCGGATGAGGGCGCTGACGCGCCAGGTCATGAGGAGGTGGCGGCCGGCGGTGCGCCACACCGCGGTCGGCGTCGCCGGTCGGGGCACCCCGGTGGTCGTCGCGGTGAGCACGCGTCGGCTCTCCCGGTCGAGGCCGACCGTGACGGTGACCCGCTCGGGGTCGAGCCGCAGGCTTACCGCGTACTCGCCGCTCGTGTCGTTGAACGGCGAGACGTAGAAGGCCTTGTCCGTGCGTGCGTGCCCGCGCTCGTCGACGTCGAGCAGGTAGGCGTGGCGTTCGCCGTAGGTGTTGTGCACCTCGAAGACGCAGGCACGCAGGTCGCCGTCGGCGGTGAGGCACCAGAAGACCGTGAGCGGGTCGAAGACGTGCCCGAGCACCCGCGCGTTGGCGAGCATGACGACCCGGTCGCTCGCCTCCAGGGTCCTGCCGCGGTGGGTGAGGAATCGCTTCAGGTCCCCGCGGATCCCGCCGCCGAGCCGCCCGCCGTCGAGGTGGTCGCGCGCCTCGATCCGGGTCAGGGCGCGCAGCGGTCCGCGGTAGCGCGGTAGGTCGTCGACGTCGACGAGCCACTGGTACTGCCGGTGGGTGAAGGCGTGCTCGAGGGGGGTGCGGCGCGTGTGGGCGACCGTCCCGACGACGAGGCTCGGCAGGGTCGGCAGCTCCGCGGTCGCGGCGCTCACCACCGCACCCCCAGGCGTTGCGCCGCCTCGACGCCGGACCGGCACCCGTCCTCGTGGAACCCCCAGCCGAGGTGGGCCCCGGCGAAGGCGAGCCGGTCACCGCCGGCGGTCCGCAGCCGCGCGGCCGCGGCGACGGCCTCGCGCGTGAAGACCGGGTGCGCGTAGTCCATCCGCGCGATGACGTCCGACTCGGCGAAGGGGGTGGGCGAGTTGAGCGTGACGAGGAACTGGTCGCCGCCCTCGTCGTACCCGTGCAGCCGGTTCATCCAGTAGCTGACCCGCGGCTGGACGGCGCCGCCGCACGTGGCGCTGCGGTAGTTCCACGACGCACGGGCCCGCGGTGCGCTCGGCAGGTGCCGGGTGTCGCGGTGCAGGACGGTCTCGTTGCGCGTGTAGCGGATGGCGGCGAGGTCCTCCTTCTCCTGCGGCGTCGCGTCGGCGAGCAGCGCGAGCGCCTGGTCGGCGTGCGTCGCGACGATGACCTTGTCGAAGGGGGCCGCCCCGGCGGCCGTACGGACGTCCACCCCGTCAGCATGCCGGGTGAGGGAGGTGACGGGTGCGCTCGTGCGCACGTCACCGAGCCGCGCGGTCAGTGCGTCCACGTACGTCGCCGAGCCGCCGACGACCGTGCGCCAGGTGGGCGACCCCGTGACGCTGAGCATCCCGTGGTGCTCGAGGAAGGCGAAGAGGTGGCGGGCCGGGTAGTCGAGCGAGTCCTCGTCACCGGAGGACCACACGCACGAGACGAGCGGCAGGGCGAAGTGGGCGACGAAGTACGGCGAGAAGCGGTGCTGCTCGAGGAACTGGCCCCACGTCGGGCCGCCGGCACTCCCCCCTTCGTCCTGGGCGAGGAGCGCCCGGGCGGCCCGGTGGAAGCGCGGGATCTCGACGAGCATCCGCAGGAACCGCGGGTCGGCGAGCCGCCGCGGCTGCGCGAGCACCGCACCCGCCCCGCGGCCGCCGGCCCACGACAGGCCGCAGCCGTCGCAGGTGATCGACATGCTCATCTCGGTCGGTCGGGTCGGCACGTCGAGCTCGCGGAAGAGCCGCAGCAGGTGCGGGTAGGTGCGCTCGTTGTGGACGATGAAGCCGCTGTCGACGCGGGCCCGGCCCCCGTCGCTCGTCGGGACGGTGTGGGTGTGGGCGTGCCCGCCGAGCCGGGAGTCGGCCTCGAAGAGGGTGACCTCGTGGGTCTGCGACAGCACGTGCGCCGCGGTGAGGCCGGAGACGCCGGCGCCGATGACGGCGACGGTGGGCCGGGTGGGTCGGTCGCGCAGGTCGGTCATGGGGCTCTCCCGGGAGTGGACGAGGACGACGGGGCAGGACGTGTTCGGTGCTGACCCCGCCAAAGGATTGTTCAACCTTTGTCCAAAGGTTAGGATCGCTCTCGAGCCACTGTCAAATGTTTGTCCAAGGATGAGGTCACCATGAAGATCACCCGCACCATCGAGGTCCCCGGCACCGCCCCGTCGACCGTCTACGCCTACCTCTCCGACTTCACCACGAGCGAGGAGTGGGACCCCGGCACGGTGACGACGACCCTCGTCGAGGGCGACGGCGGGATCGGCAGCCGGTACCACAACCGCTCGGTCTTCCGCGGCCGCGAGACCGAGCTGACCTACGTCACGGTCGACCTGCAACCGGACCGCCTCGTCGTCATGCGCGGGGAGAACTCGACCGTCGTCGCGCGCGACACGATGTCGATCAGCCCCACGGCCGACGGCTCGGGGAGCGTGCTCGTCTACGAGGCGGACTTCACCTTCAAGGGACTGGCCCGGCTGGCCACCCCCTTCCTGCGCGGCTCGCTCGAGGGCCTCGGGGACGACGCCGAGGAGGCGCTCGCCCGCATCCTGCCCCGGCTGCAGTAGGGACTTCGCCGATGTACACGATCAAGCGCGCCGCGGAGCTGACCGGTATCCCGGCGGCGACCCTACGCGCCTGGGAGCGCCGCTACGACCTCGTCGATCCTCAGCGCACCGAGTCCGGCTACCGCCTCTACGACGAGCAGACCGTCGACCGGATCCGTGAGATGGCAGCCCTCGTCGCCGACGGCTGGACCGCGAGCACCGCAGCGGCAGAGGTCGGGCGGCGCCACGCCGGTGAGGTCGCGCCGTCGTCGCCCGCACTCCCCGCCCCCTCGCGGACGCCGGCCGATGCCACGAGCGACCTCCTCGACGCTGCGGCCGCGATGGACCCGGCTGCGGTCGCCCGGGTCCTCGACGAGCGCTTCGCCGTGGCCTCCTTCGAGTCCGTCGTCGACGACTGGCTCATGCCGACGCTCGAGGCGGTCGGCGGGGCCTGGGCGGACCGGCGGATCTCCGTCGCCGGCGAGCACCTCGTCGCCCACGCCGTGCTGCGTCGGCTGGCCGCCGCCTTCGACGCCGCCGCCAGCCGCCCGGGTGGTCCGCGCGTCCTCGTCGGGCTGCCGGCGGGCGTGCACCACGAGCTGGGCATCTTCGCCTTCGCCGTCACCCTGCGGCGTCTCGGCGTCGACGTCGCCTACCTCGGCCCCAACCTGCCGGCCCCGGCCTGGCGGGCGGCCCTCGACGCCCACGGGGCCGAGTGCGCGGTCCTCGCCGTGCCGAGGGCCCAGGACGTGCCCGCCGCGCGCGAGGTGATCCAGGCGCTGCGCGGAGTCGATGCCGGGCTCGTCGTCTTCGTCGGGGGCGGTGCCCAGGCCGAGCTCGACGACGCGCAGGCCACCGCGCTCGGGCACGACATCGCGGCCGCCGCCACCCGCGTGGTGGCCTCGCTCACCGACTAGCGACCCTCCCCGGCGCTGCAGGCCAACAGGTTCCACCGGCCCAGAGCACCAGAGTCCAGCGCCTCGTCGAAGCCCACCGGCGTGATGACCACCTCGGCGCCCGGGTCAGCCGGGACCGTGAGGATCACGTCGTCGAGGCGGGCGTGCGCCGGGTCGACGCAGTCGGTGAGGCCGTGCGCCTCGGCGTGGGCGTGGGCCGCCTCGAGTGCGCCCGCCGGCACGGCAGGCGCCACCGTGCTCGGTCCGGCCGTGGTGAACTCCACCGCGGGCGTCTCCTGCACCACCTGGGTCGACAGGACGGCGACCCCGCCGACGAGAGCGGCCACGAATGCCACGACGGCAGACCTGATGAAGGATTTGAAGAACAAAGTCATCCCCCCGGATGTGTTGGTGGGGCTGGCGAGGACTCGACCGGCAGACCTCCCCGTCTGCCGGTACGAGCGTCCCTCGCTCCCCTGCGGTGTCCTGTGTGGACTCCTCACACACTGACAGCGACCACCGACAACGCCCCACGACGCAGGACCCACTCCCTTCGCCTGCGTAGACTCCCGGTGCCATGAGCACCCTCCAGACGCTCGACCGCGGCCTCGAGGCGATCGACATCGTCTCGCGACGCACGGGTGGCGTCTCGCCGGCCGCCCTCGCCGACGAGCTCGGGGTGCACCGCGCCGGCGCCTACCGCATCCTCGCCACGCTCGAGCACCGCCACCTCGTGACGAAGGGGGGCGACGGCCTCTACCGCCTCGGCAGCGGCGCCCTCGTGGTGGCCGGCAGGTTCATGGCGCAGTACCGCTCGGCGGCGCAACCCGTCGTCCAGGAGCTCGCCGACCGCAGCGGCCTCACCGCCTTCGTCTCCATCGCCGACGGGGACGAGTCGGTCGCGATCGCGGTGGCGGAGCCGTCTGCCCGAGGATCCATCGGCATCAGCTACCGGGTGGGCACGCGCCACCCCCTCGACCTCGGCGCCGACGGGTTGGCCATCCTCGCCCAGCGGCCGCCGAGGGACGACGACCCCGCGGCCGTGCGCACGGCCCGCGAGGACGGGTACTCCATCTCCCGCGGCGAGGTGCAGCCCGGCACCGCCGGCCTCGCGCTCGGCACCGGCCACGGTTCGGCCACCGAGGTGGAGAGCGCCATCGGCCTCATCGCCCTCGGCCACCCCGACGACCTCGACGTCGCGATGCTCGTGCCCCTGCTGCAGGAGTCCCGGGCCGCGATCACGCGCCTCTTCTGACCGGCTCGAGCCTTGACCGGACATCCTCCACGGGATAGCGTGTGCGCTGAGCGCACAACTGTGTGCGATATACGCACTAGGAGTGACCATGGCCCACTACCGCCAGGTCGGACCCGTGCCGGGCAAGCGGCACACCCTCTTCAAGGACACGGACGGCAGGATCCTGTCCGAGGAGCTCATGGGCGAGGAGGGCTTCTCCTCCGACAGCTCGCTGCTCTACCACCGCCACATCCCCTCGGGCATCGTCGACGCCCGCCCGTGGGAGCTGCCCGACCAGACCCTCGTGCCCAACGAGCCCCTCCTCCCCCGGCACCTGAGGCTCCACGACCTCTTCGCCGACGAGGCGGTCGCGACGACCGACGCGGTGACCGGCCGTCGCCTCGTCCTCGGCAACGCCGACGTGCGCCTCTCCTACGCCCACGTCGGCGCGACCTCTCCCCTGTACAAGAACGCCATCGGCGACGAGTGCGTCTACGTCGAGCGAGGGTCGGCGCTGCTCGAGACCCAGTTCGGTGCGCTCGAGGCCACCGAGGGCGACTACGTCGTCATCCCGCGCGCCACGATCCACCGCTGGGTCCTGCGCACCGGCGAGACCGCTCGGCTCTACGCGATCGAGGCGAGCAGCCACATCGCCCCGCCCAGGCGCTACCTCTCCCGCTACGGCCAGCTCCTCGAGCACGCTCCCTACTGCGAGCGCGACCTGCACGGCCCGACGGAGCCGCTGCTCGTCGAGGAGCAGGACGTCGACGTCCACATCAAGCACCGTGGGCGCGGGCCGAGTGGCATGTCGGGCACGATCCACACGGTGCCGGAGCACCCCTTCGACGTCGTCGGCTGGGACGGGTGCCTCTACCCGTACACCTTCAACATCCGCGACTACATGCCGATCACGGGCAAGGTGCACCAGCCGCCGCCGGCGCACCAGGTCTTCGAGGGGCAGGGCTTCGTCATCTGCAACTTCGTCCCGCGCAAGGTCGACTACCACGAGCTCGCGGTGCCGGTGCCGTACTACCACTCCAACGTCGACAGCGACGAGATCATGTTCTACGTCGACGGGGACTACGAGGCCCGCAAGGGATCAGGCATCGGCAAGGGCTCGATCTCCGTGCACCCCGGTGGCCACGCGCACGGCCCCCAGCCGGGTGCCGTCGAGGCATCGCTCGGGGCGGACTACTTCGACGAGACGGCGGTCATGGTCGACACCTTCCGCCCGCTCGAGCTCGGCGAGGCCGGCATCGCCGTCGACGACGGCGTCTACGCCCGATCGTGGACCGGTGGGCGCTGGCTGGGTGGTCGGTGACCTGACGGGGGCCCTCGCACCGCCGATACCCTCGGGGGGTAAGTTGGGAGGCGTGAACACGGACCGGCGCCTCCTGCTCGGGCTCGCCGTGGCCGTCATCGCCGGCATCCTCGCGATGCACGGCTTCTCGGTCGGCCACCACTCCCCGACCGCGCCGGCCGGGACGAGCGCCACCCACGTCCACGCCCACGTCGGTGTGGACCAGCCCGGCTGCCACGCGCCGGACGGGAGCGACACGTGCACGGCCGCCACGGCCATGTGCCTCTTCGTCCTCCTGTCCCTGGTCCTCCTCGTGCCCGGACGTGGTCGCGCTGCGTGGCCCTGGCAGCCGCCGTGGCTGCGGTCCCCGCAGTCCCTCTCCCCCGTCGCCGCCCCAGGTGACATCCCCGGCGTCTCCCTGACGAGGTTGTGCATCAGCCGGACGTGATCGACGCGTCCGTCACCGACCACACACCCCACGTCAGGAAGCGATCACCCATGCGCAAGCACACCTTCATCACGTCCTTGGCGAGCGCGGCCACGGCCGCTCTCGTCCTCACCGGCTGCGCCTCGTCCGACGAGGGTCCCGACACCGGGACCGCCTCGAGCAGCAGCACGACCGCACAGTTCAACCAGGCCGACGTCACCTACGCCCAGGGCATGACCATGCACCACCAGCAGGCCGTGGAGATGTCCGACATCGTCCTCGACAAGGAGGGCGTCGACCCGGACGTCGAGCAGCTGGCCCGGGAGATCAAGAAGGCCCAGGGCCCCGAGATCACCACGATGGAGGGCTGGCTGAAGGACTGGGGCCACCCCATGGATCACGGGTCCGGCATGCCCATGGAGGGCGGGCACATGGACGGCATGGTGAGCGAGCAGGACATCACCAGGCTCGAGGACTCCGACGGGGCGAGCGCCTCGCGGCTCTTCCTCGACCAGATGATCGAGCACCACGAGGGCGCCGTCGACATGGCGGAGCAGCACCGCAAGGACGGGAAGAACCCCGCTGCTCTCGAGCTGTCGCAGGACGTCATCACCGACCAGAAGGCCGAGATCACGAAGATGCGCAAGATGCGCACCGCCCTCTGACCTGCTCTCCCCACCGCGGCCCGGCCGGTCGCCCGGCCGGCCGGGCCCACCCCCTTCGTCATCCGAAAGGTCCGACATGTCCACCATCACCCGCCGGTCCCTCCTCGCCCTCCCCCTCGGCGGCCTCCTCGCCGCCTGCTCGGGCCCGACCACCCCCGTCGACCGCCTCGCGATGACCGTCTACAAGGACGCCTCCTGCGGCTGCTGCAGCGGCTGGGTCACCCACGCCGAGGAGCACGGCTTCGCCATCACCACCGAGCTCCCCGACAACCTCGCGACGGTGTGGACGGAGCACGACATCCCGCTCGACCTCCAGTCCTGCCACCTCGCCCGCCACCGCGAGGGCCACCTCTTCGTCGGGCACGTCCCGGTCCGGCACGTGCTCGAGTACCTCGCCGACCCGCCGAAGGGGGCTCGCGGCCTGAGCGTGCCCGCCATGCCCGTCGGGACGCCCGGGATGGAGCAGGGCGACCGGTTCGACCCCTACTCCGTCATGCTCATCACGAAGGGGGAGCCGCGGGTCTTCGCGAAGGTGTCCAGCCCTGCGGACCAGGAGGTCTGACCGGCCTACGTACATTGACCCCGTGACCACGACCGAGCGCCTCCACGCGCGCCTCATCAAGCGGGACCTCAAGGCCGAGGCCGAGATGCCCGGGGCGGCGCGTCGCCACGTGGCGGGCAACACCCTTCGCCTCGTCGGGGCCAACGCGCTCCAGAGCTCGGGCGACCAGGCCGTCAACGCGTCCACGGTCCTGCCGTGGCTCTTCCACGCGCTCGGCGTGCCCGCCGCTCTCACCGGCGTGCTGGTCCCCATCCGCGAGTCCGGGTCGATGCTCCCCCAGGCCTTCCTCACACCGCTCGTCGTCCGGGTCCGGCAGCGCAAGCTCGTCGTCGCGGCCGGCGCAGTGGTCCAGGCCGCGGCCGTCGCGGTCATGGCCGGCACGGCGGCGCTCGGCCACGGCCTGGTCGCCGGCCTCGTCATCGTCGCGGCGCTGGCCGTCTTCTCCCTCGGTCGCTGCCTGACCTCCATCGCCTCCAAGGACGTCCAGGCCAGGACCGTGCCGAAGGGAGAGCGCGGCCAGATCAACGGGCTCGCCACGACCGCCTCCGGGTTCGTCGCGATCACCCTCGGTCTCGGGGTCCGGGCCCTCGGCGAGGGCCTCGATGCCCGGACCCTCGCGGCGATCCTCGGTGCCGGTGCCGTGCTCTGGGTCCTCGTCGCCGCCGTCTGGGCGAGCGTGCGGGAGCCGGGATCCCTTCGAGACGGCCGCGAGCGGCCTCCTCAGGGAGCGACGGGCCAGGGGTGGTTCGTCGAGACCATCACCCTGCTGCGCGAGGACCGCACCTTCCGTTCCTTCGTCACGGTCCGCAGCTTCCTGCTCGTGTCCTCGCTCAGCCCGCCCTTCATCGTCGCGCTCGCGGTGCAGGCCGGCGCCCCGGCGCTCACCGGCCTGGGCGGGTTCATCATCGCCTCGGGCCTCGCCGCGCTCCTCGGCGGACGCGTCTTCGGACGGATGGCCGACCGGTCGAGCCGTCGGCTGATGACGGCCGGCGCGGCCCTGGCCTCCCTCGTCCTGGTGGCACTCGTCCTGCTCGTCACGCTGCTCGACCTCGAGGGCGACGGCCGGCTCACCTACGCGATCTTCGTCGGCAGCTACTTCCTCGTGACGATGCTGCACACGGGCGTGCGCGTCGGGCGCAAGACCTACGTCGTCGACATGGCCGAGGGCGACCGGCGCACGACCTACGTGGCCGTCTCCAACTCGGCGATGGGCCTGGTGCTCCTCGTCGTCGGCGGGATCAGCTCGGCGATCGCCGGCCTGGGCGTCGAGTGGGCGCTCCTGTTCCTCGCGGGGCTCGGCGTGCTCGGGGTCGTCTCGTCGGCGCGGCTGCCCGAGGTCTCACGAGGCACCTGACACCCCCTTCGCCGCACAGCTCGCGGGTACCTCCAGCCGCGTCCCGTCCTCAACCGGGGACGCGGCGGAGCACACGCGCCGGGACGCCGCCGACGATCGTCTCGGCGGGGACGTCCTTGGTCACCACGGCACCGGCCGCGACGATCGCGCCGTCACCGATGACCACGCCCTTGCGTCCCAGGTCCGCGGTGAAGGGCGGGAAGAGCGTGACCGTCTCGTCGACCGGTCGACCGGTGAGCTGCGAGAGGAGCTCGCGGACGCGGTCCGGCTCGTGGTAGCCGCCGTTGAGCTCACCGGTCACGCGCATCGCCGCCTGGCTCGCCTCGTGCATGACGGCGTGGAGGGGCGAACCTCCCGGGATCGTGCGCCCGGCGTCGAGCTCTGCCATGAGGTCGTGGAGGTCCATGCCCCCACGATCGCACGGCTGCGGTCCCTAGGCTGGAGCGGTGAGCACGCCTGCCGGACGTCTGCGACTCGACTCCGCCCGGGGCCGCTGGATCCTGGTCATGACGATCCTCGGGTCCGGCATGGCGATGATCGACGCGACGATCGTCAACGTCGCCCTGCCGGACATCGGCCGCACCTTCGACGCCCCCTTCGCCACCCTGCAATGGGTCGTGACGGGCTACGCGCTCACCCTCGCGGCCTTCATCCTCCTCGGTGGCGTGCTCGGCGACCGGTACGGCCGTCGGCGGGTCTTCGTCGTCGGGACCGTGTGGTTCGCGCTCGCCTCGGCCGCCTGCGGGCTCGCGCCGGACTCGGGGTGGCTCGTGGGCGCGCGGGCCCTGCAGGGCATCGGTGCCGCGCTGCTCACCCCGGGCAGCCTCGCCATGCTGCAGACCGCCTTCGTCCCGCTGGACCGCCCGCGCGCCATCGGCGCCTGGGCAGGGTACGGCGGCGTGGCGACCGTCATCGGCCCCTTCGTCGGTGGCTGGCTCATCGACGTCGCGTCGTGGCGCTGGGTCTTCCTCATCAACCTGCCGCTCGCCGTGCTCGTCCTGCTCATCGCGGCGCGACACGCCCCCGCCGACCACGGGACGGCACGCCCCGGCCGTCTCGACGTCATCGGCGCAGCACTCGGCGTGACCGCCCTGGCCACGGTCACATGGGCCCTCACGAGCAGCGGTGACGGGGGCCTCGACCGCAGCACGACGACCGCGGCCGTCGTCGGGGTCGTCGCCGGCATCGCCTTCGTCCTGCACGAAGGGAGGACCCCCGCCCCCATGCTCCCCCTCGGGATCTTCCGCTCGAGCAGCTTCTCGACGGTCAACGCGGTGACCTTCGTCGTCTACGGGGCGATGGGCGTCGTCTTCCTCCTGCTCGTGCTGCAGCTGCAGGTCGTCGCGGGCTGGGGCCCGGTCGCGGCCGGCGTCGCGAGCCTGCCGACGACGGTGCTCATGATGCTCCTGTCCGCCCGGTCGGGGGCGCTCGCGGCCCGCACCGGGCCGCGCGTGCAGCTCGCGCTCGGCCCGCTCGTCATGGCCGGTGGCGTGCTGCTCCTGCTGCGCGTGGGAGCCGACGCCGACTACGTGCGCGACGTGCTGCCGGGCGTGGTGCTCTTCGGCCTCGGGCTCTCGGCCATGGTCGCGCCGCTCACCGCGACCGCGCTCTCGACCGCCCCGGACGAGGCCGCCGGGCTCGCCTCCGGGGTCAACAACGCGGTGGCGCGCACGGGTGGGCTCCTCGGGGTGGCAGCCATCCCGCCGCTCGCCGGGCTCACCGGCCGCGTCGTCGAGGACCCGGCGGCCTTCACCGACGGCTACCGCACCGCGATGCTCGTCTCGGCGGCCATCATCGCCGCAGGGGGCGTGCTCGCCGGCGCGCTCCTGGGGTCCGGCACCGGGACGGGGACGGAGGCCGACAGACCCTAGTGTGGGTCGGGTGAGCGGCAACACACGAGACATCGAGGACGGCGTCCACCGCGACTTCCGGGAGGAGATGTCCTACGGGTCCTACCTGGCGCTCGAGACGTTGCTGGACGCCCAGCGGCCGCTGAGCGAGCACCACGACGAGATGCTCTTCATCATCCAGCACCAGACCTCGGAGCTGTGGCTCAAGCTCGTGCTGCACGAGACCCGCTCGGCGATGGCGCTGCTCGCCGCCGACGAGATGCGCATCGCCCTCAAGCGCATCGCCCGGGTCAAGCACATCCAGCGCACGCTCACCGACCAGTGGTCCGTGCTCGCGACGCTCACGCCGACGGAGTACCAGGAGTTCCGGCCCTACCTCGGCCACGCGTCGGGCTTCCAGTCGTGGCAGTACCGGGGCGTCGAGTTCGCGCTCGGCAACAAGCACCCCGGCATGCTCCAGGTCCACGAGGCCGACCCCGCGGCACACGCCGCGCTGACCGAGCTCCTCGAGGCCCCGAGCCTCTACGACGAGTTCCTCAGGTACCTCGCCCGCCGCGGCTACCCGATCCCCGAGCGCGTCCTGACGCGCGACGTCACGCGCGCCCACGAGATCGACCCCGAGCTCACCGCCGTCTTCACCGAGATCTACTCGCACGCCGAGGCCCACTGGGACGTCTACGAGGCCTGCGAGGAGCTCGTCGACCTCGAGGACAACTTCCAGCTGTGGCGCTTCCGGCACCTCAAGACCGTGCAGCGCACCATCGGCATGAAGACCGGCACCGGAGGCTCCTCCGGCGTGGGCTTCCTGCAGCGGGCGCTCGAGCTGACCTTCTTCCCCGAGCTCTTCGCGGTGCGCACGGAGATCGGTTCGTGAGCGCGAGCGCGCTGCGCGACCGGGCCGCCGCGCTCGACGCGGCCGACCCCCTTCGGCACTGCCGTGACCTGTACCTGCCGTCCGCGGGCCTCGTCGCCTACCTCGACGGCAACTCGCTCGGTCGGCCGCTGAGGGCCACCGCGGAGCGGATCACGCACCTCGTCGAGCACGAGTGGGCCGACCGACTCATCCGCTCCTGGGACGAGCGGTGGATGGAGCTGCCGCTGCGGCTCGGCGACCGCATCGGCGAGGTCTGCCTCGGCGCCGCACCTGGCCAGACCGTCGTCGGTGACTCCACGACCGTCATGCTCTACAAGCTCCTGCGCGCGGCCGTCGCCGCTGCCGGCCCCGACCGACCGGAGATCGTGCTCGACTCGGAGAACTTCCCCACCGATCGCTATGTGGCGCAAGGCATCGCGGCCGAGACCGGGGCACGTCTCGTGTGGCTCGAGCCGGACCCGGCGAAGGGGGTCACACCCGACCTCGTGGCCGGCGCGCTCACCGAGCGCACCGGCGTCGTCCTGCTCTCGCACGTCGCGTACAAGTCGGCCTGGGTCGCCGACCTGCCGGCGATCACCGCCCTCGCGCACGACGCGGGCGCCCTGGTCCTGTGGGACCTCTGCCACTCCGTCGGCGTGCTGCCGTGCGACCTCGACGCGCAGGGCGTCGACCTCGCCGTGGGGTGCACCTACAAGTTCCTCGGCGGCGGGCCCGGCGCCCCGGCCTTCGGCTACGTCGCGGCCCGGCACCAGCGCACGCTGCGGCAGCCGATCCAGGGGTGGATGGGGCACGCCGAGCCCTTCGTCATGGGGCCGGGCTACGAGGCCGGGGCGGGGATGCGCGGGTTCATCTCCGGCACCCCGCCGGTGCTCGGGATGGTCGGGATCGAGGACACGGTCGACCTCATCGCGTCGGTGGGGCTGGATGCGGTGCGGGACAAGGCGACCCGTCTCGGACGCTTCGTCATCGACGCCGTCGACGACACCCTCGCCGAGCACGGGGTGCGGGTCGTCTCGCCGCGGGAGGACGCCGACCGCGGCGGGCACGTGACGATCGGCCACCCGCGGTTCCGCGAGGTCTACCGCGAGCTGTGGGCGGCCGACGTCGTGCCGGACTTCCGCGAGCCCGACGGGATCCGGCTCGGGCTCTCACCGCTCAGCACGTCGTACGGCGAGGTCGCCGAGGCGCTGCTGCGGATCGGCGAGGCGCTCAGCCGCTGACGGCGTCGAGCACCGCCGGCCAGTGCGGCGAGGTCGGGTCGACCGGGTCGAAGTGGTCGGCCCCTGGCAGCACCGTGCGCTCCCACCCCTGCGACTGACGAAGGGGGACGGTCCCGTCCGCGTCGCCGTGGAGGACGTGGATCCGTTGCACCGCAACGGGATCGGCGGTGCGCAGCCGCGTGGGGTCGAGGCGCGCGTAGAGCGCGGGGGCCTCCTCGGGCGACGCGCCGACCCAGTCGAGGACGGCGTCGCTGCCCAGGTGCTCCGCGACGGCGGCGTCGAAGTCGGCGACGGGCGCCAGGGCGACGGCCCGCGTCGCGGGCAGGTGCGCCTGCAGCACCCGCCACATGACGAGCGCCCCGCCGGCACTGTGGCCGACCCACGCGGCGACGTCGTGACCCGCGCCGCGCAGGTGGGCGTCGAGGGCAGCGAGGTCGGTCGTCGTGGCCTCGGGGTCGCCGGGCACCCGACGGTACTCGGCCAGGGCGACGCGCCACCCGGCGCTCGCCAGTGCCGCGGCCATGGGTCGGGCGTGCGCCCGGTCCACTCCGGGGCGGAAGTAGCCCCCGTGGACGACGACGAGGGTGCGCGGGGCCGGGTCGGCGGTGGCCGGTGCGAGGACCTCGACGAGCTGGTCGGGCCCTGGCCCGTACGCCGTGGCGGCGCGGCCTGCGCCGCCTCCGTCACTCTGGAGGCGGCGCAGGGTCTCGTCCTCGGTGCTCACCGGTCAGACCCCGAGGTAGGCCTGCTGCACCGCAGGGTCGTCAGCCAGGTCGGCGGCGGGACCGGAGAGGACCACCCTGCCCTCCGCGAGGACGTACCCGGTGGTCGCGATCCTCAGCGCGGATCGCGCGTTCTGCTCTGCGAGCAGGACACCGATGCCCTCCCGGTTGATCCCGACGATGGCGTCGAAGACCTGCTGCGTGATGAGCGGTGCCAGCCCCATCGACGGCTCGTCGAGGATGAGCATCTTCGGGTCCGACATCAGCGCACGACCGATGGCCACCATCTGCTGCTGTCCGCCCGAGAGGGAGCCCGCGTTCTGGTGGCTCTTGTCGCGCAGGACGGGGAAGAGCTCGTAGGTGCGCTCGAGGAGCTCCCGCACGCGCTTCCTGTCCCGTCGACCGACGTAGGCACCGAGCGTGAGGTTCTTCTCCACCGACATCCGTGGGAAGAGGTGGCGTCCCTCGGGGCAGTGCGCGAGCCCCCTGCGCACGATCGTCGCCGGTCGGGCCCGGGTGGTCTCCTCTCCGTCGAACTCCACGCGTCCGCTGGTCGGCCGCAGGATGCCGCTCACCGTGCGGAAGAGCGTCGACTTCCCTGACCCGTTGGCGCCCAGGATGACCGTCAGCTCACCCGCCGGTGCGGTGATGTCGACCGAGTGCAGGACGTTGCCCGCGCCGTACCCGGCGCTCAGGCCGGTGATGCTCATCATGATGCTGCTCCTGCCGCGCCCGCGTCGGCACCGAGGTAGGCCTCGATGACGAGCGGATCGTTCCTGATCTCCTCCGGGGTGCCCATGGCGATGCGTTGACCGTGGTCCAGGACGACGATCTGGTCGGCCAGGTTCATCACCATCGACATCTTGTGCTCGACGAGGCAGACGGTGATCCCGCGGGCGACGATCTGCCGGATGAGCATCCCGAAGGACTCCGTCTCCTCGTCGGTGGTCCCGGCGGCGGGCTCGTCGAGGAGCAGCAGGACCGGCTCGGTGGCGAGCGCCTGGGCGATCGAGATCCGCTTCTGCGCCTCCTGCGGGAGCGTGGAGGCGATCTCATCCCTCAGGTGCGCCGCGCCGACGAACTCGAGCTCGCTCATCGACTTCGCGAGGCTGCGCCGCTCGTCCCGCCGGTGCCGCGGCGTGTGCAGCACCGCGTCGAGCGCGTTGGACGTCGAGCGCACGACGCTGGCGGCCCGCACGTTGTCCAGGACGGTGGCACCCTCGAAGAGGTGCGTCGTCTGGAAGGTCCGGGCGATGCCCTCCCGCACCGTCTGGTGCGGGTGCATGCCAGTGATGTCCTTGCCCCGGAAGGTCACGGTGCCGGAGGTCGGCCGGTAGAACCCCGCGAGCAGGTTGAACAAGGTCGACTTGCCGGCGCCGTTGGGTCCGATGATCGCCGTGACGCAGCCCTCCGGGACGTCGAAGTCGACGTCCTTGACCGCGTCCAGGCCACCGAAGGCCTTGCCGAGCCCACGTACCTCGAGCAACATCACAGTCCCCTCTCCGTCGTGGTCGAGGCGACGGCGGCCTCGGGTGGGGAGGACCTGCGCCGTCGTCCCGCGATGAACTCGTTGAGGTACCCGACGATCCCACGCGGGGCGAAGATGACGAGCAGGACGATGATCGGGCCGAGCACGATGAAGCGGTAGGCCTCGAGATCCTGCAGCATCTCGAAGAGGAAGGCCACGAGGACGCTGCCGACGATCGGTCCCATGACCGTCCCCATCCCGCCGATGAGCAGGAAGAGGAGGAACTGGAAGGTCAAGTCGATCGACGCGGAGTCGGCGCCGATGAAGCCGTTGAGCGTGGCGAAGAGCCCGCCCGCCAGACCGGCCGTGCCCGCCGAGGCGGTGTAGGCCAGCTGCTTGCTCACGCCGACGTTGACCCCGATGGACTTCGCCAGGTCCTCAGAGGTGCGGATGGCCACGAGCGAGCGTCCCGCGTTGGAGCCGAGGATCGCGTGCGTCGTGTACGCCGCTCCGGCGAGGAAGAGCAGCACGAGGTAGTAGAGGGCCACCGGGTCCTCGAAGTCGATCGGACCGATGCCCTCGGGCAGCTTGATCCCGCTGACACCCGAGTGCGCGTGCGTCACCGACTCCCACCGGATGATGATGATGTAGATCAGGAACCCGAGCGCCATGGTGAAGATGGCGAAGTAGGCCCCCTGGGTCCGCAGGGCGATCAGCCCCGAGGCGTAGCCGAGCACCGTGGTGACGAGGACGGCGACCAGGAACGCGGTCCAGAAGGACCAGTCGTGGTCGGTCGTGGCCAGTCCCACGACGTAGGCACCGACACCGAAGAAGGCACCGTGGGCCAGGGACAGCTGCCCGGTCAGGCCGAGGATGATGTTCATCCCGTAGGCCGCGATCGCGTAGACCGCCGCCGTGGTGACGATGCGCAGCAGGTAGGGCTGGCCCTCGACGAGGAACGGCGCCACGAGGAAGGCGATGAGGACGACGGCGACGCCGAGGAGCCGTGGCTTGAGCATCGTGGTCATCGCTGCTCCACCATCCCGAAGAGCCCGGTCGGCTTGATCGCGAGCACGGCCATCAGGACGACGAAGACCGCCGCCTGCCCGGCGCCGACGGAGATGTAGGTCGAGGCCATGACCTCTGCCATCGCGATGACGAACCCACCGATGATGGCTCCGGGGAGGGAGCCGAGCCCGCCGAGGATGATGATCGCGAAGACGATGAGGCTCAGGGACTCCCCCATCCCGGGCGACAGCAGCTGGATCGGGGCGACGAGCCCCGCCGAGATCGCCACGAGGGCGAACGAGACGGCGAAGGTCAGCATCGAGACGACGTTGGGGTTGATGCCCACCAGAGCGGCACCGGTCCGGTCCTGCTCGATCGCCTCGATCGCCTGACCGTGCACGGACCTCTTGAGGAAGAAGGTCAGGGCGATCAGGACGACCATCGCGGTGACGATGATGATGATCCGCTGCCAGGAGATCTGCGCGCCGGCCACGGTCAGCCGCCCGTCGAAGGGGGACTCCATCCGCAGGAACCCGGTCCCCCAGACCTCTTGGACGACGGACGTCAGGAAGAACATCACGCCCACCGTCGCGATCATGTGGTGGGTGTGCGGCGCGTTGCGCAGCGGGTGGAAGATCAGCCGCTCGAAGACGACACCGATGGCCGCCAGCAGCACCGCCGCCAGCACGATGGCAACGACGTAGGGCAGCCCCACGTCGACGAGCAGGGTGTAGGTCAGGTACCCGCCGACCATGAAGAGCGCGCCGTGGGCGAGGTTGGGGAACCCGAGCACGCCGAAGACGAGGGTCAGGCCGATGGCGGCCAGGCAGTAGATGCCGCCGAGCGCCAGACCGTTGATGAGCTGCTGGATGAACAGGGTCATCCGTCACCTCCGTGGGGGTCGCTGGTCACCGGGCTCATTCCTTCGGCTGGTCGATGTCGAAGATCTCGTACTCGCCCTTGTCGTTGCGGTAGGCCGCCTTGAGTCCGTCGGAGACGAAGTGGCCCTTGTCGGTGATGCTGTCGGGCGCGAAGGCGACCTTGAACTTGTCGTCGACCTCGCCGACGGCCTCGGGCATGGCCTCGCGGATGGCCTCCGGGTCGTCGGTGCTGCCGGCCGTCTTCATCGCCTCGACGAAGACGGGGAGCGACTGGTAGTTCAGCGCGATGTCGGCGTTGACCGGCTTGTCGGAGGAGAACTTCTCCTGGTACCGGGAGATGAAGTCCTCGGTCCCCTCGAACTCCTTGACCGGGGCGATGCCCACGGAGTTGTCGAGGTTCTCCGGCTCGGTGAACTCCTCCATCTCCTCGAACTTCGCCTGGTCGATGATCATGAAGGCACCGTCGTAGCCCTGCTTGCGGGCCTCCTCGATGATCAGCGCTGTCGGCTGCGAGGGGCCGCCGACGAGGATGACGTCGGGCTTGCCGGAGAGCGTCTTGGACACGGGTCCCGCGAAGTCGGAGACGGTGCCGTAGTCGATGTTGTTGTTGGAGAGCACCTGGCCGCCGGCGTCCTTCCAGCTCTTGGTCGCCGCCTTGGTCCACTCCTGGCCGAACTCGCTCGAGGTCGTGAGGAGGCCGAGCTTGCCCTTGCCCTTGGTGTCGACCTTGTCGATGAAGGGGTCGATGTAGCTGGTGAAGGACGGCGGGATCATCACGGTGAGCTCGTTGCCGCTGGAGAGGATGTCCGGGTCGGAGCTGTAGGCGCCGATGAGGAACTTGTCGCGCGAGGTGTTGAGCTCCTGGGCCGCCTTGATGCCACCAGCGTGGGGGACGAAGACGATCTTCGCGCCCTCCTTCTGCACGAGGCGCTGGGCGTTGGTCCCGGTGGTGCTCGGCTGGTACTGGTCGTCGAGGCTCTCGAGCTTCAGCGTGTACTGCTTGCCGTCGATCTCGACGCCCTCCTCGTTGAGGTCGTCGATCGCCATCTGGAGGCCGTTCTGCACGTTGCGGCCGTACTCGGCGGCGCCACCGCTGATCCCGGCGGAGTAGCCGATGACGAGGGTGTCGCCACCCGAACCGGCCCCTCCGTCGCTCCCCTCCCCGCCACAGGCAGCGAGAGCGAGCACCAGGCTTCCGCTCGCGGCCAGGGCGAACGAACGGCGGACTCGGGACGAAGGAACAAGCGCCATCGGGAATCTCCTCGTTGAGAACCTCTGAAATGAATCTGTGTTCAGATTCAGTTTGCGAACGTAGTGGTGCTCCTCACAGTTGTCAACGGCTGGCGTGCGACCCGCGTGTCGCAGGGCCCCTCAGGGTCCGGGGACGACCTCGTCGCCCAGCCGCAGCCCGCCCGCGCCGAGCGGGACCAGACGCGTGCCGAACCACGTCTTGCCCTCCCACCTGCGGTACTGCGAGAGCGTGCGGATCGGCTCCGGGCCCGTGGCCAGCGTGACCGGGTCGATCGTCGTCATGACGCAGCGGTCGCACACCTCGGCCGTCCGGTACCGGACGTCACCGATGCGCACCGTCGGCCACGCGTCCTCGACGAAGGCCTCCTCGCCGTCGATGACGACGTTGGGGCGGAAGCGCAGCATGCTGAGCGGCTCCTCGTCCGCGCCCACCCACTCCTGCAGCCGGGCGAGCGAGACCTCGGAGGTGAGCAGCAGCGGCCCGGCGTCCGCGAGCGAGAGGGTGTCGCCCTCGAGGCCCCCGTGCGCGCCGGACATCCGCCGGACCCGCGGGTCCTCCTGCCACACGAGGCGCAGCGGGCGACCCACCCGGTCGCTGATCCACTCGCTGACGTCCTGGTCCGCGGGCGGGGCGAATCCCTGACGGGAGTGGCTCACCGGGACCGGTGGGAGACCGAGCGGGACGTCGACGAGGATGCTCTCCCCTTCGTCGTGGATGCGGATGGTCTCCTCGTCGACCTGCTCGGCCCACAGGCGCAGCAGGGCGTGCTCCTCGCGGGCGGTGACCTTTTCCCCCGCCGGGTCGACGAGCGCCCATCGTCGGTCCCCGGCCAGGCCCCACGGCTCGACCTGCGCCGAGTCGACGTCGGTGCCCCCGAGCGACTTGACCGGGTAGATCCGCAGCTGGGTGACGCGCATGCTCCCCGATCGTAGTGAGCGGGCCGGCGCCGTCAGGACCGGCGGGCGTGCTCGGCGGCGAGGACCGGGTGGACGTCGACCGGGGAGGCGCTGATCGTCTGCGGGATCTCCACCGTCCGACCGTCCCGCAGGTGCAGCTCGACGACGGGACGTGCCGCCACCCGTCCGCGACCGACCGAGACGATGTGCGACCACGGGATCCACGCGCCGAGCTCGCGGATCCACACGCCCTCGGCGGCCGAGACGCGCACGTGGACGCCGGGACGCGCGAGCCTCCACACCGCGACGGGGATGCCGACGGCACCGAAGAAGACGATGAGCGCCACCCCGAGCATCCGCAGCAGTCCCTCGCCGCCGAGAAGGCACAGGCCGATGACGGTGAAGCCGAGGCAGAACATCAGGACGAAGACCATGCCCACGCGCGCGGCCCGGTACTCCAGCTCTTCGCCGCGGGCCAGCCGGGCGGCGTCGTCGGTGCTCATGGGGGACATGCTCCCCCACGGGTCTCATGCCCCGACGGGCACCTCGTCCTCGGAGATCTCCTCGGCGCCGGGCACCCCGGGCTCGAGGCGATGATCGCCCGCGCGCTGCAGGGCGAACCAGCCGCCGAAGAAGGCGCTGAAGATCCCCGCCTCGGTGTCCTTGACGACGATCTGCGCGCAGTGCCCCGCCTGGACCCGGAAGGCCACCGCACCCGAGGTCGTCAGCCCGTCCTTGAGGTAGAGCACGTGCTTGCCCGACGGGATGTCGTAGCGGACCGACGACTCGGACCCCCCGAGGACCCCGAGCTCGGTGGACCCGAGCATCACGTGCTTGCCTGCCAGGTGCTCCGGCGCGATGTCACCGGTGCTGATCTCGACTGCTGCGCCCATCGGGCACCTCCTGGTCTCGGTGGGCACGGTCGGGCGGCCGGGCCCTCACCCCCATGATGCTCCCCGGGCTGCGAGATGTCTCCCCATGACACCTGTCATTGCGCAGTCGTGACATCGGGGACGCGCCGCAGCCACCTACCCGAGGTGACCCGTCGGTCACAATGGGGGCGACCCCCTTCGTCCGAGGAGCCCGCATGCGCCGCACCGGTGTCACCGCGGGCCTCGTCGCGCTCGCGCTCGGCGGGGGGATGCTCGCGGCCTGCACGGACGAGGCACCCGGGGCGGGCTGCGACGCGGTGACGGCGGAGTTCGACTGGGCGACGCCGTCACGCGAGGACGACCGGCGCTTCGAGCTCACCGGACCAGGGTGGGTCGGTGGCGACTCGACGTACTCCGTGGGGCTGCCCGACGGTCGCACGCTGTGGCTGTTCTCCGACTCCTTCATCGGTGAGGTCACCGCCGGGGGCACACCGCGACCGGGCATGGCGATGGTCCACAACGCGCTCGTGGCCGAGGACGACTCCGGGCGCCTGAGCACGCACACGTCCGAGGGGCCCGAGTCCTTCTTCCCCGACCCGAGCGAGGACACCTACTACTGGGTGCAGGACGCGCTCGTGCAGGGCGAGGAGCTCGTCGTCTTCCTCTCCCTGACCCGCCGGGTCGGCGAGCAGGGCTTCGCGTGGGACCGCAACGCCATGGCGCGGGTCTCGCTGCCGGGCCTCGAGGTGGAGGAGATCATCGACCCCGGCAGCTCCGGCACCGACCACGTCGCCTGGGGCGCCGGGGTGATGCCAACACCGACGTACACCTACGTCTACGGCATCGAGGACCTCGAGCAGACCAAGCACCTGCACCTGGCGCGCGTGCCCGCCGGCAACCTCACCGACCGCACCCGCTGGGAGTACCGGGGCGCCGACGGGTGGACGAGCGACCCGACGCGGAGCGCGCGGCTCACCGACGGCGTGGCCAACGAGCTGAGCGTCACGCCCTACCGCGACGGCTACCTGATGATCTCCTCGGACACCTCGCAGCCCTTCAGCCCCGGGATCAACGCGTGGACGGCGTGCTCGCCGCAGGGCCCGTGGGCGGACCCGCAGCGGATCTACGAGACCCCCGAGTCGGGACGCGGGCAGCACTTCACGTACAACGCGCACGGCCACCCCACGCTGTCCGACGACGAGCAGCTGCTCATCTCGTACAACGTCAACACCTTCGACTTCGGTGAGCTGACCCGCGACCCGACGCTCTACCGGCCGAAGTTCATCACCCTCGACCTGGGCTGAGCTCGGTCGCGCCGATCTGGTCGAGCACCCACGCCCACTCCCACGCGGTCTGTTCCCAGGCGTCGTAGCGACCCGAGCGTCCGCCGTGCCCGGCGCTCATCTCGGTGCGCAGCAGCACCGGGCGCTCGGGCGAGTGCCGGGTCACCTCGCGCAGCCGCGCCACCCACTTGGCCGGCTCGGTGAAGTAGACGCGCGTGTCGTGCAGCGAGGTCGTCGCGAGGATGGCGGGGTACTCGACGTCCGCGAGGTTCTCGTAGGGGCTGTAGCCGCGCATGTAACGGTAGACCTCGGGGTCCTCGAGCGGGTTGCCCCACTCCTCCCACTCGCCGACCGTGAGCGGCAGGTCCGGCCGCAGGATCGTCGTCAGCGCGTCGACGAAGGGGACGGCCGCCAGGACCGCGGCGAAGCGGTCGGGCGCCAGGTTGGCCGCGGCACCGACGAGGAGACCGCCGGCGGACCCCCCTTCGATCGCCAGGCGGTCCCGGGCGACCCAGCCGGTCTCGTGGAGGTGCTCGGCGACCGCGACGAAGTCGGTGAAGGTCTGCCGCTTGGCGAGCATCTTGCCGTCGTCGTACCAGTGCCGCCCGAGCTCGCCGCCGCCGCGCACGTGGGCGACGGCCCAGACCACCCCGCGGTCGAGCAGCGACAGCCGGGCGATGGAGAAGTACGGGTCCATGCTGATCTCGTAGCTGCCGTAGCCGTACAGCAGGCCGGGGTGGGTGCCGTCGGCAACCGTCCCGCGGCGCATGACGAGCGAGACCGGCACGCGGGTGCCGTCGGGCGCGGTCGCCCAGGTGCGCTGCTGCTCGTAGTCCGCGAGGTCGACCCCGAGCACCGGCTGGCGCTTGAGGACCGTCCGCTCCCCCGTCGCGACGACGAGGTCGAGCACCGACCGCGGCGAGACCCAGGACTCGTGGACGACCCGGATGCGGTCGGTGTCGGTGTCGGCGACCGGGCCGAGGTGGACCGAGTGCAGCTCGTCGTCGAAGGCCACCTCCGTCGGTGGTCCGTAGTCCGAGCCGACGAAGGGGGTGGACCTCGCCCGTCGCGGCAGGAGGCGCAGCGCCGGCAGCCCGTCGGCACGCAGCGACAGGACCGCGAAGTCGTCGAAGGCGTCGACCCCGACGAAGCGTTCGCCCTCGGCGCGCATCAGGAGCGGCTGCCACTGCTCGGCGCTCGTGGCCTCCAGCGGTGCCCAGGCGAGGTCGCCCTCGGGCTGGCGCTCGTTGTGCACGATGAGCAGGTGGTCGGCGGCGGGCTCGACGTCGTACTCGACGCCCTCCCGTCGGGGGGCGACGCACCGCGGCGCAGCGGTCGGGTCATCGGCGTCGACGAGGTGGACCTCGGAGGTCGTCTTGCTGCCGAGGCCGATGACCACCCAGCGCTCGTCGCGACTGGTGCCGATGCCCATCCAGAAGCGCTCGTCGTCCTCGCGGTGCACCAGCGCGTCGGCGTCCCGGGCGGTGCCGATCTCGTGCCGCCACACCTCGTGCGGCCGCCACGCGTCGTCGACGGCGACGTGGAAGAGGTGCCGGGCGTCCCGGGAGAAGGCCAGCCCGTACCCCGCCCCGGTGACCGCCTCGTCGAGGACCTCCCCGGTGGCGATGTCGAGCACCGTGACGTCGAAGCGCTCGTCACCGGTCACGTCGACGGCGTACGCCATGCGGCTGTGGTCGGCGCTCACCTCGAAGGCACCCAGCGAGAAGAACTCGTGGCCCTGCGCGAGCGCGTTGCCGTCGAGCAGCACGACCTCGCCCGGCAGCGGCTGCGACGGGTCGAGCTCGGGCACGGTCGTGCGGTCGGTGAGCGGCGCGCGGCACTGGATCGCGTACTGGCTGCCCTCGACGGTCCGCGCGTAGTACCACCAGTCGCCGGAGGCGACGGGGACGCTCAGGTCGGTCTCGAGCGTGCGGCTCCTGATCTCGTCGAACAGGCGCTGGCGAAGGGGGGCCAGGTGCGCCGTCGTGGCCTCGGCGTAAGCGTTCTCCGCCTCGAGGTGGGCGAGGACCTCGGGGTCCTCGCCGTCACGGAGCCACTCGTAGGGGTCGGCGACGTCCTCGCCGTGGTGGGTGCGGGTCCACGGCTTCTGCGCCGCCACGGGAGGGGTGGGGGCCTCCCCCTTCGCGTGCTCGCTCATGCCGACACCGCCCGGGCGCCGAGGATCACCTTGAGGTCACCGATGAGCGCCTCGGTCGGCTCGACCCGGTAGGACGGGTCGACCGACATCGTCACGGATCGTCCGGGCTGGACGAGCTTGATCTGCACGTCGGTGCTGCCCGGGTGCTGGGAGAGCACCTGCTTGACCTCCTCGATGCGGCCGGTGGTCGCCCGCGCGTAGTCGAGCGTGAGGACGACCGGTCCGCGGGGACCGTCGGTGAGCTCCGGGATCGTCAGGTCCTCGGCGTAGATCGAGACCGTGTCGTCGCGGGCGTTCACCCGCCCGCGGACGACCGCGACGATGTCCTGGGTGAGCATCGTCTGGACCGTGAGGTAGGTCTTGGGGAAGAAGAGGCACTCGATGGCCCCCTCGAGGTCCTCCACGGTCGCGATCGCCCAGAGATCGCCCTTCTTGGTGCGCTTGACGCTCAGCCCGGTGACCAACCCCGCAACGGTGACATTGCTGTTCTCCTTCACCCCGGAGTCGGGCTGCGTGAGGGTCGCGATCGAGGTGTCAGCGGCGCGTTGCAGCACGTGCTCGACGCCGAAGAGGGGGTGGTCGGAGACGTAGAGGCCGAGCATCTCGCGCTCGTTGGCGAGCTTGGCCCGCTTGTCCCACTCCACCTGCGGGATCGGCCGCAGGCCCATGCCCTCGATGCCGGCGCCGGGCACGTCGGCCTCCTCGTCGCCGCCGCCGAACATGTCCCAGAGCGAGTCCTGGCCGACGGCCTCCTGCCGCTTGACGCCGACGAAGGCGTCGACGTACTCCTCGTGGACCATGACCAGCCCCTGCCGCGGGTGGCCGAGGTCGTCGAAGGCGCCGCCCATGATGAGCGACTCGATGGTCCGCTTGTTGCACACGACGGCCGGGCACTTGGCGAGGAAGTCGTCGAAGGAGGTGAAGGCCCCCTTCTCCTCGCGGGCCGCGATGATCCCGTCGACGACGTTGCGGCCGACGTTGCGGATGGCGTTGAGGCCGAAGCGGATGTCGGTGCCGACGGCCGAGAAGCGGGCCTGGGACTCGTTGACCGAGGGCGGCAGCACCTTGATGCCCATGCGGCGGCACTCGTTGAGGTACAGCGCCGACTTGTCCTTGTCGTCGCCGACCGAGGTGAGCAGGGCGGCCATGTACTCGGCCGGGTAGTTGGCCTTGAGGTAGGCGGTCCAGTAGGAGACCAGGCCGTACGCGGCGGTGTGCGCCTTGTTGAACGCGTAGTCGGAGAAGGGGACGAGCACGCCCCACAGCGCGGCGATCGACGCCTCGTTGTAGCCGTTGGCCTTCATGCCCTCGGAGAAGGGCACGTACTCCTTGTCGAGGACCTCCTTCTTCTTCTTGCCCATGGCGCGGCGCAGGAGGTCGGCGTTGCCGAGCGTGTAGCCCGCCAGCTTCTGCGCGATCTCCATGACCTGTTCCTGGTAGATGCACAGGCCGTACGTCGTGCCGAGGATCGGGCCGAGCGCCTCCTCCATCTGCGGCTGGAGCTTCCCCTTCAGCTGCGGGTCGAGCGGCACGACCTCCTGGCGGCCGTTCTTGCGCAGGGCGAAGTTGGTGTGCGCGTTGACGCCCATCGGGCCGGGGCGGTAGAGCGCGAGGGCGGCGGAGATGTCCTCGAAGTTGTCCGGCTGCATCAGGCGCAGCAGGGTGCGCATGCCGCCGCCGTCGAGCTGGAAGACCCCGAGCGTGTCACCACGGCTCAGCAGGCGGTAGGTCGCCTTGTCGGTCATGTCCTTGCTCAGCGCGTCGAGGTCGATCTCCTCGTCGCGGTTGTCCTTGATGTTGACCAGGGCGTCGTCGAGGATCGTCAGGTTGCGCAGGCCGAGGAAGTCCATCTTGACCAGGCCGAGCGTCTCGCACGTCGGGTAATCGAACTGCGTGAGGACCTGACCGTCCTGCAGGCGGCGCATGATCGGGATGACGTCGATGAGCGGCTCGCTCGACATGATGACGCCGGCGGCGTGCACGCCCCACTGGCGCTTCAGACCCTCGAGGCCCTTGGCCAGGTCGACGACCTCACCGAGGTGCTTCTCGGACTCGACGAGCTGGCGGAACTCCTGCCCCTCCCCGAAGCGGTCGTGCTCCTTGTCCCACATCTTCGCCAGCGGCACGCCCTTGCCCATGACGTCGGCGGGCATCGCCTTGGTCAGCTGCTCGCCGACGTTGAAGGGGTGGCCCATGACGCGGGCGGCGTCCTTGACCGCTTGCTTCGCCTTGATCGTGCCGTAGGTGGCGATCATCGCCACGCGCTCGTCGCCGTACTTGTCGGAGACGTACTTGATGACCTCGGCCCGCCGGCGCTCGTCGAAGTCCACGTCGAAGTCGGGCATCGACTTGCGCTCGGGGTTGAGGAAGCGCTCGAAGATCAGGCCGTGCGGCACGGGGTCGAGGTCGGTGATGCCCATCGCGTAGGCGCACATGGAGCCGGCACCGGAGCCACGGCCCGGCCCGACGCGGATGCCGTTGCGCTTGGCCCAGTTGATGAAGTCGGCGACGACGAGGAAGTACCCGGGGTAGCCCTTGCCGACGATGACGTCGATCTCGTAGTCGGCCTGCTTCTGCGCGTACTCCGGGATGCCGTCCGGGAAGCGGCGACCGAGGCCGGTCTGGATCTCCTTGACGAACCACGACTGCTCCGACTCCCCAGGCGGGCAGTCGAACTTCGGCATGTACCGCCCTTCGCCCTCGACGAAGGAGACCTCGCACATGTCCGCGACGAGCAGGGTGTTGTCGCACGCCTCGGGCAGCTCGCGCCACAGCCGACGCATCTCCTCGGGCGACTTGAGGTAGTAGCCCTCCCCGTCGAACTTGAAGCGGTCGGGGTCGTGCAGCTTGGACCCGGAGTTGATGCACAGGAGCGCGTCCTGGGCGATCGCGTCCTCCTGCTTGACGTAGTGCAGGTCGTTGGTCGCCAGGAGCGGCAGCTGCAGGTCCTTGGCCAGGCGCATCAGGTCCTCGCGCACCCGGCGCTCGATCTGGTTGCCGTGGTCCATCAGCTCGAGGAAGTAGTGCTCGCGGCCGAAGATGTCCCGGAACTCCGACGCGGCCTGGACCGCGAGGTCGTACTGGCCCAGCCGCAGCCGCGTCTGGATCTCGCCGGAGGGGCAGCCTGTCGTCGCGACGAGCCCCTCGCCGTACTGGGAGAGCAGCTCGCGGTCGAGTCGCGGCCACTTGGCGAAGACGGAGTCGAGGGAGGCCCGCGAGCCCATCTTGAACAGGTTGTGCATGCCGGTGTTGTTGCGGGCCAGCAGCGTCATGTGGGTGTACGCGCCACCACCGGAGACATCGTCGCCGGGCCGGGTGCGCTCGTCGCCCCACTTCACCCTGGTCTTGTCGCTGCGGTGCGTCCCGGGGGCGACATAGGCCTCGAGGCCGATGATCGGCTTGACGTCGTAGGACTGCGCGGTCTTCCAGAACTCGTGTGCCCCGAAGAGGTAGCCGTGGTCGGTCATCGCGATCGCCGGCATGCCCATCTCCTGGGCGGTCGAGAACATGTCCTTGATCCGCGCGGCACCGTCGAGCATGGAGTACTCGGTGTGGTTGTGCAGGTGGACGAAGTTCTCGGGACGCGGCAGCTCGGACATCGACCCGAGTCTAGATCGCGCCCCCGACAGCCGAGCACGCCGTCGGTCGCTCCGTCACCGCCACTCGGCGCGTCGCGGTGGGACGCCCGCTACCGCGCCGGACGAAGGGGGTCTACCGTCGGGACCGACACCGCCGTCAACCACCTCACAGGAGGCCCCGGGATGTTCGTCCCCATGTCCGTCAACGACTTCATCGACCGCGCCGCCGCGGTCTACGGCGAGCGCATCGCCGTCGTCGACGAGCCCGACCAGCCGGCTGCGCCCCTGGAGGACGTGACCTACGCGCGGATGCGCCGGCTCGCCCTCGCCCAGGCGGCCCACCTGGACTCGCTCGGCATCGAGGTCGGCGACCGGGTCGCCGTGGTGAGCCACAACTCGGCGCGCCTCCTGACGAGCTTCTTCGGGGTCTCCGGCTCCGGCCGGGTCCTCGTGCCCGTCAACTTCCGCCTGGCCCCCGAGGAGGTGCGGTTCATCGTCGAGCACTCCGGCGCCCGCGTCCTCTACATCGACCCCGAGCTGACCTCCCTCGTCGACGAGGTCTCGGCGGAGCACACCTTCGTCCTCGGCGAGGACGAGCACCTCTTCGGCGACACGGAGGACGCCACTCCTCGTGCCTGGGAGGCGGACGAGTCGGCGGTCGCGACGATCAACTACACCTCTGGCACCACCGCTCGCCCCAAGGGCGTGGAGATCACCCACCGCAACATCTGGACCAACGCCGTGACCTTCGGCCTGCACGCGGGCATCAGCGACCGCGACGTCTACCTGCACACGCTGCCGATGTTCCACGCCAACGGGTGGGGCATGCCCTTCGCCATGACGGGCGTGGGGGCCCAGCACGTCGTCATCCGCAAGATCGACGGCGCGGAGATCCTGCGGCGCGTCGAGCGCCACGGCGTCACCGTCATGTGCGCGGCCCCGGCAGTGGTCAACTCCGTGCTGGCCGCGGCCGCGGAGTGGCAGGGCGAGGTCCCCGGCCGTGACCGGGTCCGCATCATCGTCGCGGGCGCGCCGCCGCCCACGCAGACGATCGCCCGGGTCGAGGAGGAGCTGGGTTGGGAGTTCATCCAGATCTACGGCCTCACCGAGACCTCCCCCCTCCTCACGATCAACCGCACCCGCGCCGAGTGGGACGACCTGTCCGCGCAGGAGCGCGCCGGCAAGCTCGTGCGCGCCGGCTCCCCCGCCCTGGGCTGCCGGATGAAGGTCGACGAGGAGACCGGCGAGGTGCTCGCCCGCAGCAATGTCGTCATGGAGGGCTACTGGAACCTCCCGGAGGAGACGGAGCGCACCTTCGCCGGCGGGTGGTTCCACACCGGTGACGGCGGCACGATCACCGACGACGGCTACGTGACGATCAGCGACCGCAAGAAGGACGTCATCATCACCGGCGGGGAGAACGTCTCCTCGATCGAGGTCGAGGACGTCCTCTTCTCCCACCCGGACGTCACCGAGGTCGCCGTGATCGGCGTCCCGGACGCCAAGTGGGGCGAGACGATCAAGGCCCTCGTCGTCCTCACCGAGGGGTCCACGACCACCGAGGCCGACCTCATCGCGTGGTGCAAGTCCAAGGCGGCCGGCTACAAGGCGCCGACCTCCATCGAGTTCCGCGACGAGCTGGCCCGCACGGCGACCGGCAAGCTGCAGAAGTTCAAGCTCCGCGCCCCGTACTGGGAGGGCCGCGACCGCCTCGTCAACTAGCCGTACGGCCTCAGTGCATGCCGGCGAGCCGGTCCAGGGCGGTCTGCAGGTCGTCGGGGTAGGTGCTCTCGAAGTGCACGTAGTCGCCGGTGCCCGGGTGGATGAAGCCCAGGCCCATCGCGTGCAGCCACTGGCGCTCGAGGCCGAGCTTCGCGCTCAGCGTCGGGTCGGCGCCGTACGTCGGGTCCCCGACGCACGGGTGACGAAGGGCGGCCATGTGCACCCTGATCTGGTGCGTGCGGCCGGTCTCGAGCTTGATCTCGAGCAGCGAGGCGTGGCGGAAGGCCTCGATGAGCTCGTAGTGAGTGATCGCGTGCTTGCCGGAGTCCATGACGGCGAACTTGTAGTCGCCGCTCGGGTGCCGGCCGATGGGGGCGTCGATCGTGCCGACGTGCGGGTCCGGCAGGCCCTGGACGAGTGCGTGGTAGGTCTTGTCGACCGTGCGCTGCTTGAAGGCGCGCTTGAGCACGGAGTACGCGTACTCGCTCTTGCACACGACCATGAGGCCGGACGTGCCGACGTCGAGCCGGGAGACGATGCCCTGGCGCTCGCTCGCCCCGCTCGTCGTGATCCGGTACCCCGCCGCTGCGAGACCGCCGAGGACGGTCGGCCCGCTCCAGCCCACGCTGGGGTGGGCTGCGACGCCGACCGGCTTGTCCACGACGACGATGTCGTCGTCGTCGTGGATGATCCGCATCCCCGGCACGGGCTCGGCGACGATCGCGACGCCCGGGCTCTCGTCGACCGAGGGCAGGGTGATCTCGATGCGGTCGCCGGCGCTCACCCGGGAGGACTTCACGACGGTCGCGCCCTCGACGAGGACCTGGCCGTCGGCGGCGAGCTCGGCGACCCGGGTGCGGGAGAGGCCGAAGAGCCGCGCCACGGCGGCATCGACCCGCTCCCCCTCGAGGCCGTCGGGGACGAGGACGTTGCGGGTGTCACCCATGGGACTCCTCCGTGTGCTTCGGGCGCGAGCCGTCGATCCCGACGTTGGTGAGGACGAGCCAGATGAGCAGCCCGGCCCCACCGACGATCGCGATGTCCGCGACGTTGCCGACGAAGTACCCGGCGTAGTCGATGAAGTCGATGACGTGCCCGCGCAGCGGGCCCGGCTCACGGAAGAACCGGTCGTAGAGGTTGCCGAGGGACCCGCCGAGCAGCAACCCGAGCGAGACGGCCCAGTGGGTCGAGCGGATGCGCGGGGTCACCCACACGATCGCCGCGGTCACCGCGACGGCGATGATCGTCATGACCCACGTCATGTCGTCGCCGATGGAGAACGCGGCGCCCGAGTTGCGGATGACGCGAAGGGAGAGGAGGTCACCGAGCACGGGGACCACCCTCCCGTCGGTCAGGGCGTCGAGCGCCCAGACCTTGGTGGCCTGGTCGAGGACGAGGGTGACGACGGCCGCGACGGCGTACCACCGCAGCACCCCGGAGCGGGAACCCGCCGCCGGGGTGTCGTCGTCGTGGTCTGGGGTGTATGGGGCGCTCAGCGCCGCTCCTGTCGACTCTTGCATGTCATGCACAGGGTCGCACGAGGATAGGCCTGGAGTCGAAGCTTGCCGATCGGGTTGCCGCAGGACTCGCAGATCCCGTAGGTGCCGTCCTCGAGCCGGTCGAGGGCGTGCTGGTTCTGCTCCAGGCCCGTACGGGCGCCCGCGACGAGGCTCAGCTCGTGCTCGCGCTCGAAGGACTTGGCGCCCGCGTCGGCCTGGTCGTCGCCCGCGCCGTCGACCGGCTCCTTGAGGAACTCGGTCAGCCCCGCCTCGGCCGTGTCGATCTCCGCGGTCAGGCGGGCGATCTCGGCGTCGAGCTCGGCCCTGACCTCCTTGAGCTCCTTGGCGGTCCAGGGGCTCTCGTCCTCGCGGACGGCGAACGTGGTGGCCGTGCCGTTCTTGGCAGCGGTCTTCTTCGTGGCCCCCTTGGCCGTCGCGCTCTTCTTCGTCGCGGCCGCGGTGGCGGTCTTCGTCGTGGTCTTCTTCGCGGCCATGACCGTCCTCAGATCGTGGATCCGGGCCGAGAGCACGGATCAGAGTCAACGCAGGGTACGACGTTTTCGTCGCCCGGTCGCACTCGCCACGTGACAACTTGGTGTCGGTCTCGACCCGCGGGACGACGACCTCGCCGCACCGCTCCGGGACACGCCGCGGGCGGCGCCCTCCCGACATCGGGTGGACGCCGCCCGCGGGGCGACCGAGTGGCTGAGGTCAGTGCTTGGCGGAGGCTTCCGGCGCCACGGTGGCGCTGCTGTCGAGGCCCTTCAGCTGGCTGCTGATGAAGTCCTTGAGCTTGCGACGGTAGTCACGCTCGTAGGTCGTCAGCTCCGCGATCTGGCCCTCGATGCGCGTCTTCTGCGCGTTGAGGTCGTCGAGGATCTTCTTGCGCTGGGCCTCGGCCTCGCTGACCATCGTGGTGCTCTTGGTCTGCGCGTCCGAGATGAGCTTGTCGCGCTGCGTCGTGCCCTCGCCGATGAACTGGTCGCGCTTGCCCTGACCGGTCTTGACGAAGTCGTCGTACTTCGCCTGCCCCGTGGAGAGCAGCTCGTCGTGCTTGGCCTGTCCGGTGCTGATCAGCTCGTCGTGGCGGCGCTGTGCCTCGGCGATGAGCTTGTCCCGCTGGCTCTGGCCCTCGGCGACGTGCTCGTCGTGCAGGCGCTGCGCGAGGGCGATGAGCCCGGAGGCACCGGCGCCGCCACCGGCGGCAGCGGCCATCTGGCCGGCGCCACCGTCGGTCCCGGCAGCGGCGGCCACCGGGGCGGCGGCAGCCTTGTCCTGGCGGGACTTCGCCTCGGCCTCGGCCTTGTCGGCGGCCGCGTTGGCGGCGGCGATGCGCTCCTGGGCGCGCTTCTCCGCCTCCTCGGCGCGGGCGGTGACGGTCGCGATGCGCTCGTCGGCGCCCTGCTGCGCACGGCTCACCGAGGCGTCGCCCTTGGCCCGCTCGCTCTCGTCGCCCTTGGCGCGCTCGAGCTCGGTGGCGCGCTTCTCGGCCGCCGCGCGGGCGGCCGTCTCCTTCTCGAACCGGCTGCGCAGGTCGTCCAGCCGGGCGCGCAGGTCGCGGTTCTCGCGGGCCAGTGCCTCGTCGGCCTTGCCGGACCCCTCGGCGACCGGGGCGGCAGCGGCTGCGGGAGCGCTCCCGTCCTGGGCCCGGGCCCGCAGGTCCTCCGAGTCCTTGACCATGCGGCGCATCTCGGCCACGACCTCGTCGAGGAAGTCGTCCACCTCGCGCTCGTCGTACCCACGACGGAACTGGGTCTGGGTGAAGGTCTTGTTGAGGACGTCCTCGGGCGTGAGCGCCATTGTTCCTCCGTAAGCGATCGGACAGTGTGCACGCCCATGTCACGCGGAGCGCGCACGGGCATCCCGCTCAGCCTAGACGATGCCCAGGAGGATGTAGACCGCGAGGATCAGGATGAGGAAGGCGATGTCGATGGCGACACCGCCGATGCGCAGGGGCTTGAAGACCTTGCGCAGAGCCCTCAGGGGCGGGTCGGTGAGCGAGTAGATCGCCTCGGCCACGAGGAGGATCACGCCACGGGGTCGCCACTCACGGGCGAAGACCTGGATCCAGTCGAGGACGAGGCGCCCGAAGAGGACGAGGAGGTAGACGTACAGAACGAGGTTCAGCACGCCGCGGACGATCGACATGGATCCAGCCTAGGTCGGGGGTCTGGGGCCCGCTGGGAGGGTCAGCTCTGGTTGAACAGCGCGCGCGGCTGCGCCGGCTCGCCACCCTCTGCGTCGACCTCGATGTGCTCCGGGGAGAGCAGGAAGACCTTGTTGGTGACCCGCTCGATGGACCCGTGCAGACCGAAGACCAGGCCGGCGGCGAAGTCGACGAGACGCTTGGCGTCGGAGTCGTCCATGTCGGTGAGGTTCATGATCACCGGCGTGTTGCTGCGGAAGCTCTCGCCGATGGCGCGGGCGTCGTTGTACGTGCTCGGGTGGATCGTGGTGATGCGGTTCATCGCGGTGACCTCCACCTCGCGGACGGCAGGAGCGCTCGGGACACGGCGCAGCGGCGTGACCTCGGCGGCGTGCTCCTCCTCGACGAGGTCGTGACCGGCCTCGTACTCGTCGACGTACTGGTCGTCGTACTCGTCGTAGCGCTTGTCGTCCTCCGCGAGCCCGAGGTAGACCATCGCGTTGCGCAGTGCCGTCATGTCCTCATCCTTCGTCACACACCTGTTGCCTTCGGTGTCACCGAAGTTACCGGTGGGACGTCCGATCTCCGAGGATTGCCGTCCCGACACGCAGGTGTGTCGCACCGTGGCGGACCGCGGACTCCAGGTCACCGCTCATGCCGGCGGAGATCCAGTCGGCGTCCGGGTGGTCGACCCGCAGGCGCGCGGACAGCTCCGCGAGGCGGGCGAAGGCGGGGTCGGGGTCCTCGCCGAGCGGCGCGACCGCCATGAGGCCCGCGAGACGAAGGGGGGACCCCGCGATCTCGTCGGCGAGGGCCGGCACGTCGCCGGGGACCGCTCCCCCGCGGTGGCCGTCGGGCTCCGCGTCGAGGTCGACCTGGATGAGCACCGTCAGTTCGCGCCCGGCCGCCTCGGCGCCGCGGGTGAGCGCGCCGACGAGCTTCGCCCGGTCGACGGACTGGACGACGTCGGCCCAGCGGGCGACGGCACCGGCCTTCTTCGACTGCAGCTGGCCGATGAAGTGGGTGCGCACGCCCTCGGGAGTGCCACCCTCAGCGAGCTTGGCCGCGGCCTCCTGCTCCCGGTTCTCGCCGATGTCCGTCACGCCGAGGTCGGCGAGCAGGTCGAGGTCGCTGCGGGGGAAGAACTTCGTCACGACGACGAGCCGGACGTCCTCGCGCGGCCGGCCGGCCGCCTCGCACGCGCGGGCGATGCGCTCCTCGACGCGCTCGAGGTTGGCGGCGAGCTCCTCCCTTCGCCCGCTCATGCCGTCCTCCCGATGATCCCGGCGAAGCGCCCGGTCCGTCCGTCGCGCCGGTAGGAGTAGAGCGCCTGGTCCTCGCGCGCGCACCCGGGGACCCACTCGACGGGCACATCGGCTCGGCGCAGCTGGTCGACGACGCCGCTCGCGACGTCGATGGCGGGCGTGCCGGTCCACGTGATCGCGGCGGAGACGGGCGCGACCTGTGCCGCGTCCGCGCGCATCTCGTCGGGGACCTCGTAGCAGCGACCGCAGACCGACGGGCCGACGGTCGCGAGCAGGTCGGTGGCGCCGAGGTCGCGCATCGCCTCGACGAGGCGGAGCGCGACCCCGGCCACCATGCCCGGGCGGCCCGCGTGGGCGACCCCGACGAGCGGACCCGCGGCGTCGTGGACGAGGACGGGGGTGCAGTCGGCCACGAGCACGCCGAGGGCGACGCCGGGCACGGCGCTGACCATCGCGTCACCGGTCCCGACCGCACCGGTCCCGGAGCGGTCCGCCGCGAGCAGCTCCGGGGTCACGTGGATGACGTCGGCGCCGTGCACCTGGTCCGCCCAGACGGTCCGCAGACCGGTGGCCTCCTCGACGAGGGCCCTGTTGCCCGCGACCGCTGCGGCGTCGTCGCCGACGTGGGCGCCGAGGTTGAGACCGGCGAAGGGGGCGACACTGCGCCCCCCGTGCCGATCGGTGAACGCCCGCACGAGTCCGGCGGTGTCGTCTCTCCAGGCAAACACTGGGTCCGGTCAGGTCACTTCAGGAAGTCGGGGACGTCCAGGTCGTCACCGTCGTCGAAGGTCACCTGCCGCGGAGGCGTCGCCGGCGCGGCCTGAGCCGGGGCCTGCGCGGGGACCGGCTGGGGCTGCGCCGGGGCGGGCGCCTGCTGCTGGGCGGGCGCCTGCTGCTGGGCCGGGACCTGCTGCGGCTGGGCCTGCGCCGGAACCTGCTGGGCCGGGACCTGCTGGGGACGACCCTGCTGCGGCTGGGCCGGGCGCTGCTGCTGCGCGGGGGCCTGCTGAGCCGGGGCCGGTCGCCCCTGTCCGCCGGACTGGACCTGGCCGAGGGCCCGGTCGTCCGGGCGCTGCGTCGGGGACCCACCGTCGAAGCCGGCCGCGATGACCGTCACTCGCACCTCGTCGCCGAGGGCGTCGTCGATGACCGCACCGAAGATGATGTTGGCCTCGGGGTGCGCGGCCTCCTGGACGAGGCGGGCGGCCTCGTTGATCTCGAAGAGACCGAGGTCGCTGCCACCCTGGATCGACAGGAGCACACCGTGCGCACCGTCGATGCTCGCCTCGAGCAGGGGCGAGGAGATCGCCAGCTCCGCGGCCTGGACGGCGCGGTCCTCGCCGCGGGCGGAGCCGATGCCCATGAGTGCCGAGCCGGCACCCTGCATGACCGACTTGACGTCGGCGAAGTCGAGGTTGATCAGGCCCGGCGTGGTGATGAGGTCCGTGATGCCCTGGACACCGGAGAGGAGCACCTGGTCCGCGCTGCGGAAGGCGTCGAGCATGCTGACCGCGCGGTCGCTGATCGAGAGCAGCCGGTCGTTGGGGATGACGATGAGGGTGTCGACCTCGTCGCGCAGCGCACCGATGCCGGACTCGGCCTGGTTGGCGCGCCGACGCCCCTCGAAGGTGAACGGACGCGTCACGACACCGATGGTGAGCGCACCCAGGCCCTTGGCGATCTTGGCGACGACGGGGGCACCGCCGGTGCCCGTGCCGCCACCCTCGCCCGCGGTGACGAAGACCATGTCGGCCCCCTTGAGGACCTCCTCGATCTCCTCCGCGTGGTCCTCGGCGGCCCGCTTGCCGACCTCGGGGTCCGCGCCGGCACCGAGGCCGCGGGTGAGCTCGCGGCCCACGTCGAGCTTGACGTCCGCGTCGGACATCAGCAGCGCCTGGGCGTCGGTGTTGATCGCGATGAACTCGACACCCTTGAGGCCGACCTCGATCATCCGGTTGATGGCGTTGACGCCACCGCCGCCGATGCCGACGACCTTGATAACGGCCAGATAGTTCTGGGCTGATGCCACGGGGGACTCCTGTTGCTGCTGCTCGGTGGTGCCTCACCGCCTGAAGGCTCAAGGTGAACTTCAGGGTTACAGTTTGGTCACGCTCGGTGTGCGGATGACGGTATGTCCCGCGGGCCGCCGGGGCAAACGCTCGCGCCAGCGTGTCGCAAGACTATCCCCTCGTGACCGGCGTCTCGGGGGCGGACACGTCGATGACGTCGGGCTTCTTCTGCAGGAGTATCGGGATCACCTTGACCTTGAGCTCGGGGTCGCTCCCGTCACCCCAGACGACCTCCGTGCCCCCGAGCCGGAAGGTGATCTGGTCGGCCGAGTCCACGGTGACGTCCTTGACCCTGGAGCGCAGTGCCTGCGGCAGCGCGGCCAGCATCCCCTGGGCGGCCCGCACCCCGTGGCCGGAGACGCCCTCCTGGCCCTCGGCGGTCACCGCGGGCACCCCCTTTGGCGGGGACGAGACGGTGCGGATCTCCACGCCCTCGAGATCGAGGAGCCGGTAGCCGCCGTCCCGACGGACCGCCAGCGCCGGAACCCTCGACGTCACGTTGACCTTCAGGGTGTGCGGCCAGCCCCGCTCCACGTCGGCGTGCGCGGCACCGGCGACGTCGTCGGTGATCGTGCGGGACAGGGCGTCGGCGTCCACGCGGGCCAGCGGGGTCCCGATCTCGGTCTCGGCGATCGCCTCGATGCGCGGACGGTCGGCCGGGTCGGCGCCAGTCACCTCGACCCGCTTGGTCCCGAGCAACGCCGAGAAGCCGAAGAGCCAACCCAGGCCCAGCACGACCGCGATGCACAGCATGACGACGAGCCAGCGGCGCAGCCGCTGCCCCCGGGCCTGGGCCGCCCGCTCGGCGAAGCGCTGCTCGGTCGCCTCCCGCGTCCCGCTCCCCCGGGTCATCAGGTCCCGTCACCGCCCGAGGCGGCGAGGGCCCGCAGGATCCTCGGACCCACGTGCGTGACGTCACCGGCCCCGACCGTGAGCACGAGGTCGCCGGGCTCGGCGCTCGAGGCGATCGACCCGACCGCGTCCGCCTCGCTCACGACCCGGGCCGAGCGACCGGCCGCGACGAGCGGGTCGGCGATGAGGTGCGAGCCGACGCCCTCGAGCGGGTCCTCGCGCGCCCCGTAGACGTCGAGGAGCAGCACCTCGTCGGCAGGGGCGAGCCCGTCGGCGAAGCCCTGCGCGAAGTCGCGCGTGCGCGAGTACAGGTGGGGCTGGAAAACTACGAAGAGCCGGTGCCCGCCGGCGATCTCCTTGGCGGTGCGCACCACGGCCTCGACCTTGCCGGGGTTGTGCGCGTAGTCGTCGACGACGGTGACGCCGCGGGCCTCCCCCTTCGTCTCGAAGCGACGTCGGGTGCCCCCGTAGGCCGCGAGCCCCTCGAGCACGGCGGCCGGGTGCACGAGCA
The DNA here is from genome assembly GCF_039636765.1 of Janibacter terrae. NCBI lineage: Bacteria > Bacillati > Actinomycetota > Actinomycetes > Micrococcales > Intrasporangiaceae > Janibacter > Janibacter terrae. The sequence goes on along the minus strand of NZ_CP144167.1, from coordinate 1,763,206 downwards.
GGCCGTGGACGGCCGCGGTGTACGCGGCGGCGGCGTTGAGCAGGTTGTGGCGACCGGGGACCGTGATCGCCAGCCGATGCCTTTCGGCGCCGTCCTCGAGGGTCACCGTGGCGCTCGTCCCGTCGAGCACGGGGTCGACGAGGCGCACCTGCGCCCCCTCGGAGAAGCCGTACCGCAGGACGCGCACACCGGCGACCTCGGCACGCTCGGCGAGGCGCTGCGACCCGGGGTCGTCCGCGCACGCGACGAGCAGCCCACCCGTGGTCACGGTGCCGGCGAACTCGAGGTAGGCCGCCTCGACCGTGGCGTAGTCCCCGTAGAAGTCGAGGTGGTCGGGCTGGACATTGGTCACGACGGCGACGTCGGGCCGGTAGGCGAGGAAGGAGCCGTCCGACTCGTCGGCCTCGGCCACGAAGGACCGCCCCTCGCCGAGCGCGGCGTTGACGCCCTGCGTGGACAGCTCGCCGCCGAGCGCGAACGAGGGTTGCTGCCCGGCCTCGAGCAGCGCGACGGTGAGCATCGAGCTCGTCGTCGTCTTTCCGTTGGCGCCGGCGACGGCCACCCGGATCTGCTCACCCATCGCGGAGGCGAGGGCCTGGCTGCGGTGCAGCACCCGCAGCCCGCGCTCCCGCGCGGCCGCGAGCTCGGGGTTGTCCTCACGGATCGCCGAGGACACGACGACGGTGTCGGCGCCGTCGAGGTGGGCGGGGTCGTGGCCCACCCAGATCCTCGCGCCGCGCTCGCGCAGCCGCTCCAGCAGCGGCGAGTCGTGGGCATCGCTCCCCCGGACCTCGACGTCCGCATCGAGCAGCAGGCGCACGATGGCGGACATGCCGGCGCCGCCGGCGGCCAGCACGTGGACGACGCCGAGGTCGGCGAGCGGGACGGTCGGGGCCAGGACGTCGAAGCGTGCGTTGCGCGGGACCATGGGCAGCTCAGCCACGGCTGCCGCCCTGCTCCCACGCCGCGGTGACCATGTCGGCCAGGGTCTCGTCGGCGTCGCGGTGCCCCACGGACGCCGCCGCGGCGGACATCGCCGTGAGCCGGTCGGCGTCACGCAGCAGCGGCACGACCTCACGCTCGATCCAGGCGGGGTCGACGTCGGCGTCCTCGACGAGCAGGCCACCGCCGGCGGCGACGACGCCGGCGGCGTTGAGCCGCTGCTCGCCGTTGCCGATCGGCAGGGGCACGTAGACGGCCGGCAGGCCGACGGCGGTCAGCTCGCAGACGGTGTTGGCCCCGGCGCGGCACACGACGGCGTCGGCCGCGGCGTAGGCGAGGTCCATCCGGTCGACGTAGGGCAGCACGACGTACGGCACCGTCTCGTCCCCGCCCATGGCGACGAAGTCCTTGCCGGCACCCGTCGCGTGGAGGACCTGCACCCCGGCGTCGCGCAGCGTGGCCACGCTCGCCGCGAAGGCGTCGTTGAGCCGCTTCGCGCCGAGCGAGCCGCCGGTGACGAGGAGGACGGGCAGGTCGTCGCGCAGCCCGAGTCCCGCGCGTGCCTCGGGGCGGACCGCGGCCCGGTCGAGGGTGACGATCTCCGGCCGCAGCGGCATGCCGATGACCCGGCCACCCGGGAGCTTCGTCCCGGGGAAGGTCATGGCGATGTGGTCGGTGAACCGGGCGCCGACCTTGTTGGCGACACCGGCGCGGGCGTTCTGCTCGTGGATGACGATCGGGATGCCGGCCTTGCGCGCGGCCAGGTAGGCGGGTGTCGAGACGTACCCGCCGAAGCCGACGACGACCTGGGCGTCAACCCGCTCGATGGCCTTGCCGGCGGCGGCGACGGCGCGCCGCAGGTTGACCGGCAGGCGGACGAGGTCGCCGGAGGGCCTGCGGGGCAGCGGCACCTTGGGGATCGTCGTGAACTCGTACCCGCGCTCGGGCACGAGCCGCGCCTCCAGGCCCTCGCTCGTCCCGAGGGCGAGGATCTGCACCCCGGGGTCGCGGCGGCGCAGGCAGTCGGCGAGGGCGAGCAGCGGGGAGACGTGACCCGCCGTGCCACCTCCCGCCAGCAGGATGCGTGAGGGGCGGGTGGGAGTCATCGCTGCGAGGTCCTCCTGCTCGGGATCCGGGCGAGCAGGGCGCGCGCCCGGGACGGCTTCGCCGCGATCATCTCAGAGCATCCGGGCTCGCTCCGCGCGAAGCTGAGCAGGATGCCGACGGCGAGCATCGTCGTGACGAGCGACGAGCCACCGGAGGAGACGAAGGGCAGCGGGACACCGATGACCGGGAGCATCCCGGTGACGGCGCCGATGTTGATGATCGCCTGGGTGAGCACCCACGTGCAGATGCCGGCCGTGGCGATGCGGACGAAGAAGTCGTCCGTGCGGGTCACGAGCCGCAGCGCGGCCAGGGCGAAGGCCGCGAACAGGGCGAGCACCGTCAGGGTGCCGAGCAGCCCGAGCTCCTCGCCGATGATCGCGAAGATGAAGTCGTTGTACGGCTCGGAGAGCCAGCCCCACTTCTCGCGGCTGGCGCCGAGGCTCACGCCCAGCCAGCCACCGTCGGCGAGGGCGTAGCGGCCGTGGACCGACTGCCGGCAGATGCCGTAGAAGAGGTCGGTCCCGGGCGCGCACTGCGAGGGGTCGAGCCAGATCTGGATGCGCTCCATCCGGTTGTTGCCGATCTGGGCGGCCAGCGCGCCGAGGCCGAGCGCGACGCCCAGACCGGCCGCGAACCAGCGCTTGCGCACGCCCGCGGTGAAGAGCATGCCGATGACGATCGCGCAGATCACCATCGCGGTGCCCATGTCGTGCCCCGCCATGACGAGCCCGACGACGACCAGTGCGCCCGGCAGGACGAAGGGGACGAGCGCGTGCTTGATCGAGCCGAGCAGCGCGCGCTTGCGTTCCAGGACCAGCGCGCCGGCGAGGACGAGACCGATCTTGGCGACCTCGCTCGGCTGGATCGACAGCGAGCCGACACCGATCCAGTTGCGATTGCCCTGGAAGCCGAAGCCGAGCGGGGTGAGCACGAGGCCGAGGAGCACGACCGACACGAGCGCGGCGGGCAGCGCGGTTCGCTTCCAGAAGAGGACGCTGCGGCGCGAGGCCCACCACAGGGCCGCGCCGCCGATCACCGCGAAGACGAACTGCTTGAGGAAGATCGTGAAGGAGGAGTCGTTCTCCTTCAGCGAGATGATCATGGAGGCCGACAGGACCATGACCAGGCCGATGCCGACGAGGACGCCGACGACCCCGAGCACGAGGTAGTAGGTCGTCATGGGCGACTCGAAGCGCGCCGCCCACTGGTCGAGCCAGGTGGTGCGGGTCGCGCGCGTGCCGGCGCGACCGCGTCCGGTCGCTGCACTGCTGCTCACGCGCTCACTCTCCCTGCAGGTACCGGTCCACCGCCGCGGCGAAGGCGTCGCCGCGTGCTCCGTAGTTGTCGAACATGTCCATGGACGCGGCCGCCGGAGCCAGCAGCACCACGTCGCCGGGCTGCGCGAGCTCTCCCGCGTGCCGGACCACGAGGTCCATCGCCCCAGTGTCGGCCGCGGCGATGTCGATCACCGGGACATCCGGCGCGTGTCGGGCGAGCGCCTCGGCGATCTGGTCGCGGTCGCGACCGATGAGCACGACGGCCCGCAGCCGATCGGCCGCGGCGGCGACGAGCTCGTCGACGTCGGCCCCCTTGAGCAGTCCGCCGGCGACCCAGACCACCCGCTCGTACGAGGTCAGGCTGGCCCGGGCGGCGTGCGGGTTGGTCGCCTTGGAGTCGTCGACCCAGTGGACCCCGCCGGCCGTCGCCACGTGCGCGATGCGGTGCGGCTCGGGTCGCCACCGGCGCAGCCCGTCGCGCACGGCGACGGCCGGGACGCCGTGGGCGCGGGCCAGCGCGGCGGCGGCCAGGGCGTTGGCGACGAGGTGCGGCGCGACGCTCGGGGCGTCCCCCTGCACGTCGGCGAGGCTGCCGAGCTCGGCGGCGGAGGTGGCCCGGTCCTCGACGAAGGCCCGGTCGGCGAGGACGTCCTCGACGAGCCCGAGCATCGACGGGCCGGGGGTGCCGAGGGTGAACCCGATGGCCCGGCAGCCTTCGACGACGTCGGCCTCCTCGACGAGCCGTCGGGTGACCGGGTCCTGCTCGTTGTAGACGCAGGCGACCTCGGCGTTGGCGTAGACCTTGCCCTTGGCCCGCGTGTACTCCTCGAGCGACCCGTGCCAGTCGAGGTGGTCCGGCGCGATGTTGAGGCACGCCGCGGCCTGCGGACGCAGGGAGTCGCTCCAGTGCAGCTGGAAGCTCGACAGCTCGACGGCGATGACGTCGTAGGGCTGCGGGTCCTGCACGAGGTCGAGGACGGGCGTACCGACGTTGCCGGCGCTCGCGGCGCGCAGGCCGGCAGCCCGCAGCATCGAGGTGAGCATCTGCACGGTCGTCGTCTTGCCGTTGGTGCCGGTGACGAGCAGCCAGGGGGCTCCCCCTTCGCGCGGACGCATGCGCCACGCCAGCTCGACGTCGCCCCAGATCGGGATGCCGTCTGCCGCCGCCGCCGCGAGGAGCGGCTGGTGCGGCGGCCACCCCGGTGAGGTGACGACGAGGTCGATCTCGTCCGCAGGGACGGGCAGGGACTGCTCGGCGCCCTCGCCGAGGTGCAGCTCGGCGTCCAGGACCTCGAGGATCTGCGCGCGCTGCCCCATGGGCGTGCCCTCGACGGGCGCCGTGCCGTCGACGACCCGCACGTGCGCGCCGTGCTGGAGCAACGCGTCGGCGGCGGCGAACCCGGAGACGCCGAGCCCGGTGACGAGCACGCGCAGCCCGGCCCAGTCGGCCTCGGCGCAGGTCAGCGTCGCCAGCCGCTCGGCACGACCAGCGGTCACGGTGCCCCCACGACCCACTCGGCGTAGAAGATCGCCAGGCCGATGGCCACGAAGAGGCCCGCGATGATCCAGAAGCGGATGACGATCGTGACCTCCTGCCAGCCGAGCAGCTCGAAGTGGTGCTGCAGCGGCGCCATCCGGAAGACACGCTTGCCGGTGGACTTGAAGGAGGCGACCTGGATGATCACCGAGAGGGTGATCGTGACGAAGAGACCGCCGAGGATGATGATGAGCAGCTGGGTGCGCGAGAGGATCGCCAGCCCGGCGAGGGCGCCGCCGAGGGCGAGCGAGCCGGTGTCCCCCATGAAGATCTTGGCCGGCGAGGCGTTCCACCAGAGGAAGCCGAAGCAGGCTCCCGTCGCGGCGGCGGCGACGACCGCGAGGTCGAGCGGGTCGCGCACGTCGTAGCACTTGCTGACCGGGTCGACCTGGCAGTTCTGGTTGAACTGCCAGATCGAGATGACGACGTAGGCCGCGAAGACCATGACGGAGGAGCCGGTCGCGAGGCCGTCGAGCCCGTCGGTGAGGTTCACGCCGTTGGAGGTGCCGGCGATCATCAGGTTGCTCCACAGGATGAACAGGATCAGCCCGACGATCGGTCCGGCGAAGTACAGGTCGAGGTTGGTGTCGCGCACGAAGGAGATGTGCTCCGACGCCGGGTAGCGCTTGGCCTCGTTGGGGAACTGCATGGCGAGCACGGCGAAGGAGACGCCGACGAAGGTCTGGCCGAGCAGCTTTTCCCGCGACTTCAGCCCGAGGCTGCGCTGCTTGCTGATCTTGATGTAGTCGTCCGCGAAACCGACCGCGCCCAGACCCACCATGAGGTAGAGCACGAGGACGCCGCTGGCCGTCGGGGACTCCCACACGGCGAGGTGCGCGACGGCGTACGCCGCGACGGTCGCCAGGATGATGATGGCGCCACCCATCGTCGGCGTGCCCCGCTTGGTGTGGTGCGACGTCGGACCGTCGTCCCGGATGAACTGGCCGTACCCCTGCTTGACGAGGTACTTGATGAACATCGGCGTCCCCAGGAGGGCGACGACGAGTGACACGACAGAAGCGATCACCACCGCCTTCACGTGCGGGCCTCCCTCTGGACGATCCGGTCTCCGAGCCACCGTAGCCCGGCATCTCGACTCGATTTGAAGAGGACGACGTCGGGCGCGACGAGCTCCTCGGCCAGCACCGCCTCCGCGGCGCCGGCGTCGGGCACGACCCGCACGCGGATGTCCCGGTCAGCATTGTCCTCCGCGCCGGTCGCGATCGCAGCAGCGGACGCGCCGACGACGAGGATCTCGTCGATGCCGAGGGCGGCGGCCTCACGACCGACGCGCGCGTGCAGCTCGTCGGAGGCCTCGCCGAGCTCGAGCATCGCGCCGAGCACGGCCCACCGGCGCCCGGTCGTCGCCATGGTGGCCAGGCTGCCGAGCGCGGCGGCCATCGAGTCGGGGTTGGCGTTGTAGGCGTCGTTGACGACGACGACCCCGTCCTCGCGACGGGTCACCTCCATGCGCCAGCGGCTCATCGGCCGGGCGGCCGCCAGCGCGGGCACGATCTGCTCGAGCGTCATCCCGGCGGCGTGCGCGGCGGCGATGACGGCCAGCGCGTTGCCGACGTGGTGGCGCCCGACGAGCGCGAGCTCCACGCGGGCGGTGCCGAAGGGGGCGGTGACGGTGAACGAGGCCGCTCCGGCGTCGTCGACGGAGACGTCGGTGGCCCGGACCTCGGCCCGCTCGGACTCGCCGACGAGGAGGACCCGGGCCGAGGTCCGCGAGGCCATCGCCGCGACGAGGGGGTCGTCGGCGTTGAGCACCGCGACGCCGTCGTCGGGAAGGGAGGCGGGCAGCTCTCCCTTCGCCTGCGCGATCGCCTCGACGGAGCCGAACTCGCCGACGTGCGCGTGGCCGACGTTGAGGACGATGCCGATGCGCGGCGGAGCGATGCGGGTGAGGTACTCCACGTGACCGATCCCCCGGGCGCCCATCTCGACGACGAGGTGGCGGGTGCTCGGGGTGATCCGGCAGACCGTGAGGGGCACGCCGACCTCGGAGTTGTAGGAGCCGACCGGCGCGACGGTCTCGCCGTCGGCGGCCAGGACGCTCCCGAGGAGGTCCTTGGTGCTCGTCTTGCCCGAGGAGCCGGTGATCCCGATGACCGTGAGGTCGGGGCGGGAGTCGACGAGGTGCCGGGCGAGGGCCACGAAGGCCGCCTGCTCGTCCTGCACGACGACGCACGGCAGGCCGGCCACCTCCCGGGTCGTGAGCGCCGCGACCGCGCCGCGCTCGGCGGCACCGGCCACGAAGTCGTGCCCGTCGGCGCTCTCACCCACCCGCGCGACGTAGAGGCTGCCGGGACCGGCCTCGCGCGAGTCGGTGACGACGGGGCCGTCGACGATGAGGGTGCGGGCCGCCTCGGGCGCGCATCCGTGGAGGCGCCCGCCGGTGGTGTCGGCGACGGCGCCTAGGGTCATGGGGATCATCCGGTGGCGCTCCGGCTCTCGAGGGCGGCCCGCAGGACCGCCCGGTCGTCGTGGTCGCGGACCTCGCCGCGGACCTCCTGGCCCTGCTCGTGCCCCTTGCCGAGGACGGCGACGGTGGCGCCGGGACCCGACTCGTGGGCGATCTCGACGGCCCGCCGGATCGCGGCGACCCGCCCCTCGATGACCTCGAGGCGGGCGCGGGCGCGTGGCCACACGCCGGCGGCGACGGCCTCCCGGATGAGGGCGGGGTCCTCGTCCCGGGGGTTGTCGTCGGTGACGATGACGACGTCGGCGTGCGCGGCCGCGGCAGCCCCCATCCCGGGACGCTTGCCCGGGTCACGGCTGCCTCCGGCTCCGAGGACGACGACGAGCTGGCCGTTGGTCTGCGGACGCAGGGCGGCCAGGGCGGCCCCCACGGCGTCGGGGGTGTGCGCGAAGTCGACGACCGCGAGCGGCAGGTCCTCGCGCTCCGTGTCGGGGACGACGATCTCCATCCGGCCGGGCACCTCGGGGCGGGTGAGGACGGCGCGGGCGACGTCGTGGGGCTCGAGCCCGGCGGTGATCATCGCGATCGCCGCCATGGCGGTGTTGACGCGGTTGAAGTCCCCCGGGAGCGCGGACTCCAGGTGCAGCTCACCGACGGGTCCCGTGAGCGTCATCTGCGGCTGGCGTGGGTCCCCGCCGACGACCCAGTCGGCCTCGACGTCCAGGCGGGAGGTGACGGTCGTGACGGGGACCGCGGCGATGCCGGCCAGGCGCTGCCCCCACTCGTCGTCGATGCAGATGACCCCGTGCCGTGAGCGGGCGGGGGTGAAGAGGCCGGCCTTGGCCAGGAAGTACTCCTCCATCGTCCCGTGGAAGTCGAGGTGGTCCTGGCTGAGGTTGGTGAAGACCGCGACGTCGTAGACGACCTCGTCGACGCGGTGGAGGGTCAGGGCGTGGCTCGAGACCTCCATGACGCAGTCGTCGACTCCCCGCTCCCCCATGACCGCGAGCAGCGCGTGCAGGTCGGTGGTCTCGGGCGTGGTGCGCACGGACGTGATCCGCTCCTGGCCCACGCGGGTCTCGATGGTCCCGATGAGCCCGGTCGTGCGGCCGAGGACCTCGAGCGCGGAGACCGCGAGGTAGGCCGTCGTCGTCTTGCCGTTGGTGCCGGTGATGCCGTACATCGTGGGTCGACGCTGCGCGCTCTCGTAGACCGCCGCGGCGACCCGGCCGAGGACCTCGCGGGGCCGAGCCGTCTCGAGGACGGGCAGGTCGACCCCCTTCGCCTGGATGCGCGCCACGCCGTCGGGGTCGGTGAGGACGGCGACCGCCCCCGCCGCGACCGCCCGGTCGACGAAGTCGGCGCCGTGCGCGCGGGCCCCCGGCAGGGCCGCCCACAGGTCGCCCGGCCGCACGGTGGCGGTGTCGAGGGAGACCCCGGTGACGAGAGTGCCCATGTCCCCGTGGGCAGGGCGGGCCACGCGGTCACCGATGACGTCGGCGACTGCGTGCAGGCTCAGCGGGGTGACCCGCGCGGGGCGAGGGAAAGACACGGTCTGCGACCCTACCCGCCGCTCGGTGCACCACGGTCGCGCAGCAGGCCCGGGGTGTCGGCGCTCGGCTTCTTGGCCAGCGTGGTGCGCACCTTGGGTGCCTTTGCGTCCTGGGGCGTCGGGGGGACCTGCTCCTTCTGCAGGGCGTAGGTCATGACGTCCTTGAAGACCGGGGCGGCCACGACGCCGCCGTAGTACCCCTTGATCGGGCGCTGGAGGATCACCGAGACGACGAGCTGGGGGTCGTCGGCGGGCGCGAACCCGATGAAGCTCGCGGTCTTGCCCGAGTACCCGCCGACCTGGGAGTCGTAGCGGTCGGCGGTGCCGGTCTTGCCCGCGACGCGGTAGCCCTTGATCTTCGCCTGGGGGGCGGTGCCCTGGTCGGAGACCACGCCCTCGAGCATCCGCGAGACCTGGTCAGCGGTCTTCTCCGAGACCGCGCGGGTGCGCTTGCCGGCCGGGGCGGGGTCCCAGCCGCCCTGCCCGTCACCGACCTCCTTGACGAAGGTGGGGTTGATCCGCACGCCGTCGTTGGCGATGGCCTGGAAGACGTTGGTCACCTGCACGGCGGTCGTCGAGACGCCCTGGCCGTAGGTGATCGTGTAGCGCTGCGAGCCGTTCCACGTCTCGGCCTTGGGCAGGAGGCCGGCGGACTCCCCGGGGAACCCGGAGCCGCTCGTGCGCCCGTAGCCGAACTTGCGCAGGTACTCCTCGAGCGTCCTCGGCGACATCGTCTCGCCGATGAGCATCGTCCCGGTGTTGCTCGACTCGGCGAGGGCGCCGGCGACCGTGCGGTACTCGTCGGGGTGGGGGTGGCTGTCGCTCAGCGTCCGGTTACCGCGCTCGAGCGAGTACGGCAAGATCATCGGCGTCTCCGGGGTGATCTCGCCCTCCTCCAGCCCCGCCGCGACGGTGATGATCTTGGAGGTCGACCCGGGCTCGAAGACGTCGCTGAAGGCGAGGTTGGAGTAGACGCCCTTGCCGTCACTGATGTTGTTGGGGTCGAAGGTCGGGTACGACGCCAGCGCGACGAGCTCGCCGGAGTCGACGCGCTGCACGACGACGGTGCCGGAGAGGGCGTTGGTCTCCTTGACCTTGTCCGCCAGCGCGTTCTGCGCGTACCACTGCACGTCGTTGTCGATCGTCAGCCGCACGTCCTTGCCGGACGTGGCCGAGCTGACCTCGTCGGAGGCGTTGGGCAGGCGGGAGCCGTCCTGGGCGATCTCGTAGGTCGACTGGCCGGGCGTGCCCTTGAGCAGGTCGTCGAGCTGCAGCTCGAGGCCGCCGCCGGCCGTCTGGTCCTGCGGCTGGACGAACCCGACGAGCGAGGCGACCGTCGTCGACTGCGGGTAGGTCCGCTGCGAGGAGCGCTCGGAGTAGATGCCGGGGATGCCCAGGGCGTTGATCTTGCGCCAGGCGAGCGGCGAGATGTTCTTGGCGAGCACCCGGTAGCGCAGGTCACCGGTGAGCTTGGGCGTGAGCTCGGCGACGTCGCTGCCGAGGGGCCCGGCGAGGTCCTCGGCCGCACCCTGGACGCCGACGGTGGTGAGCGAGCCGTCGACCCTCTTCTCGTACTCGGGCACGGCCGTCTGGTCGACGATGACCGTGCGTCGCTCCTGGCTCTGCGCGAGGACGGTGTCGTTGGCGTCGTAGATCGTGCCGCGGTGCGCGGGGATCGCCTCGGTCTGGGTGCGCTGACGCAGGGCGGCGGCCGCGACGGCATCGGAGTCGAAGCCCTGGATGCGCAGCAGCTGGGCCGCGAAGAGGCTGAGTACGACGAGGGTGCCGAGGGTGAGAGCGCGCATGCGGGCGCGCGGGTTGCCGCCGGGCGGGACCGCTGCCGCGGACGAAGGGCGTGGAGCGCGCGGGGGGCGGGGTGGACGCGGGGGCGGGGCGGAGCCGGGGCGCCGGGCCGGGGAGCTCGCCGGTCGCCTCGTCGCCGTCTTCTTGGCAGCCGTCTGCTTGGCGGCGGTCTTCTTCGCGACCGTCTTCTTCGCGGGGGGACGCTGGGCCGGGGGTCGGCGTCGGCTCACCTCTGGCCCCTCTCCTCGTCGTGCGGTCGTGCGTGCGGTCGTGCGGTCAGCGACGCCCCGGTCAGCGACTGGTCGGTGCGGAGACCGTCTCCTTCGAGCGCTCGTCCGCGGTCACCGTCGCCGCTGCGTCCACGGTAAAACCGTCGGGCTTCTTGGCGACCGACGCCACGCCGAGGATCTGCCCCTTGTCGGGGTCGATGAAGGCGGCGCTGCCGGCCGGCACCATCCCGAGCTCACCGGCGCGGGTCGCGAGGCGCTGGGGCGCCGAGCGGTCGTTGACCGTCTGCGCGAGGGAGTCCTCGGTGTCGGCGAGCGCGGCGGAGCGGGCCTCCATGGCGGACACCTCGAAGGAGTCCTGCGCCATGAGCGTGTTGAGGCCGAGGACCGCGCCGAGCCCGGCGAGGAGCAGGGCGACGCAGGCGACGGGGAACCACGGCGACCCGGCCCGGTCAGCCGGGGTGACGACGTGGAGGGAGGCGCGCTCGCGGCGGGCGGGCGCGCGGCGCGCGACGGTCGTGGCGACGGACGACTGGCTCATCTGTGGGTGCCTTTCGGTCGGCGTGGAGGTCTGATGCGCTCGGCGCCGCGCAGGCGGACCGAGGCGGAGCGGGGGTTGGTGGCGAGCTCCTGCTCGCCGGGGGTGAGCGCGCCGCGCGTCAGCAGGCGCAGCTCGGGCGCGTGCTCGGGCGGCTCGATCGGCAGGTCGGCGGGTGCGCTCGAGGTGGCTCCGGCGGCGAGCCCGCGCTTGGTGATCCGGTCCTCGAGGGAGTGGAAGGACAGGACGACGAGGCGACCGCCGACCGCGAGCCGCTCGAGGGCGACCGGCAGCGCCGCGGCCCAGCCGGCGAGCTCCTGGTTGACCTCGATGCGCAGCGCCTGGAAGGTCCGCTTGGCCGGGTGCCCGCCGCCGCGCTGCGAGGCCATGGGGATCGTCGCGCGGAGCAGCTCGACGAGCCGTCCGGACCGGTCGAAGGGAGCGGCCTCCCGCTCCCGGACGATCGCCCCGGCGATCTTGCGGGCGAAGCGCTCCTCGCCGAACTCGGAGAGCACCCGCGACAGCTCCCGCGCGTCGTACGTGTTGAGCACCTCGGCCGCGGTGATGCCGGTCGTCGGGTCCATCCGCATGTCGAGCGGTGCGTCGTGCGCGTAGGCGAAGCCGCGCTCGGTCTCGTCCAGCTGGAGCGAGGAGACCCCGAGGTCGAAGAAGGCCGAGGTGACGCCTCCGATCCCGAGGTCGTCGAGCACCTCGCCGATCTCGTCGTTGACGGCGTGCACGAGCGTGGCCCGCTCACCGAACCGCGCGAGCCGCTCCCCCGCGAGGCGCAGCGCCTGCGGGTCGCGGTCGATGCCGATGAGGCGCACCTGCGGGTCGGCCTGCAGGACCGCCTCAGCGTGGCCGCCCATGCCGAGGGTGCCGTCGACGTGGATCGCGCCCGGCTGCGAGAGCGCGGGCGCGAGGAGCTCGAGGACCTCGTCGAGCATGACGGGGACGTGGCGGGAGGCCGCGTCGCGGTCGGGCTCGGTGCCGGGGTGCTCCACGGTGCTCCCTTCGTGCTGGTGGTGGGTGGTGGGTGGTCCCCGGTCCGGTGTGCTGCTGCCACCTGGTCCCCATCCGGGACGTTCCGGCCCGGGGGAAGTCGGGTCGGCGCCGTCACGGCTGGAGGCCGGGTGGCAGCTGCGTCACATGAGTCCGGGGATCACTTCCTCGGACTGGTCGGCGAAGGCCTGCTCGGTGCTGGCGAGGTAGTCGTTCCACGCGGCGGTGTCCCAGACCTCGACGCGGGACCCGGTGCCGATGACCGTGCAGTCGCGGTCGAGGCCGGCGTACTGGCGCAGCGCGGCCGGCACGGTGACGCGGCCCTGCTTGTCGGGGATCTCGTCGCTGGCGCCGGAGAGGAAGACGCGCATGTAGTCCCGCGCGGCCTTGCTGGAGGTGGGCGCCTCTTGGAACTTCTGCGTGATCTTCGTGAACTCGTCCATCGGGAAGACGTAGAGGCACCGCTCCTGGCCACGGGTCATGACGAGACCGCCGGCGAGCTTGTCGCGGAACTTCGCCGGGAGGAAGAGCCGGCCCTTGTCGTCGAGCTTCGGGGTGTGGGTACCGAGAAACAACGCGGCCACCTCCCCTTCGTGTCGACCCTCATGGCTCCCTGCCCTTCCTTGTTCCACCACTTTACTCCACTGGGACCGAAAACACACCCTCCACGGGCCGTGGATCGCGAGCTGGACCCTGGGTTTTGCCTGAGAAATAGGGGGTGGTGCAAAGTGGGGCGATTTTCACGCCAGGTACCGGCGAAGGGCGTCCCTCCCGGCCCCCCTTCGTCCTCGAGGAGCGTCGTGCCGCCGGATCGTGGAGTCGGGGGCACCGCGCGACGTAGGGTCGGGAGCACATCGGAGTGGCGTGGGGCGGCGGACGTCGTCCCGGATCGGAGTCGTGGTGACACTCAGCAGGGAAGGCGTCCCCTCGGCGCCTGCGCCCCCGAGCGCACTCGACCAGGTCCGCGCGGTCGGCCGCGAGCTCGCCGAGGCGATGAACGCCGTCATCGAGGGCAAGCCGGAGGTCGTCGACACCGCCGTCACCGTGCTGCTGGCCGAGGGCCACCTGCTCATCGAGGACGTGCCCGGGGTCGGCAAGACGATGCTGGCGAAGACCCTGGCCCGCAGCATCGACGCGTCGGTGCGCCGGGTGCAGTTCACGCCGGACCTGCTGCCGAGCGACATCACCGGCGTGAGCATCTTCAACCAGGACCAGCGCGAGTTCGAGTTCCGTCCCGGCGCGGTCTTCGCCAACGTGGTCGTCGGTGACGAGATCAACCGCGCCTCACCCAAGGCGCAGTCGGCCCTCCTGGAGTGCATGGAGGAGGCGCAGGTGACCGTCGACGGGCACACCTACGCGCTGCCCCACCCCTTCATCATCATGGCGACGCAGAACCCCGTGGAGATGGAGGGCACCTACCCCCTCCCGGAGGCGCAGCGCGACCGGTTCATGGCCCGGCTGTCGATGGGCTACCCCACCGCCGGCTCCGAGGTCGCGATGCTCGACCACCACGGCGCGCGCTCGCCGCTGCAGGACCTGCGTCCGGTGACCGATGCCGCGACCATCAGCCGCCTCGTCGCCGCGGTGCGCACGGTCCACGCCTCGAGCGCGGTGCGCCAGTACGTCGTCGACATCGCGACGGCCACACGCACCAGCTCGCTCGTGCGCCTCGGCGCCTCCCCGCGCGCCACCCTCCACCTCCTGCGCGCCGGCCGGGCGCGCGCGGCGCTCAGCGGGCGCCACCACGTGCTGCCCGACGACATCCAGGCCCTGGCGCCGGTCGTCCTCGCGCACCGGCTGCTGCTGAGCAGCGAGGCGCAGCTCGCCCGACGGGAGCCCGCCGACATCGTCACCGAGCTCGTGCAACGCACCCGCGTGCCCGCCTCTCGGTGAGTGGGCACCGGTGACCGCGCGGGGCAAGGGCTTCCTCGGGGCCGGCGTGGTCGTCGGACTGTGCGGGCTCGTGCTCGGGCTGCACGACCTGACCAAGATCGGCGTCCTGCTGGCCCTGCTCCCCGCGCTCGCGCTGCTCCTCGACCGACGTGACCACGAGCTCGAGGTGACCCGCACCGTCGAGCCGACCCGGATCACCACCGACGGCCACGCCGACGTCACGGTGGAGGTGCGCAACGCCGGCCGGCTCCCGACCCCCCTCCTGCGCGGCGAGGAGCACCTGGCCTACGCGCTCGGCGACCGTCCCCGCCTGCTCATCGCCCTGCTCGAAGGGGGTGGCTCCCGCCGGGTGGGCTACCGCGTCCGCTCGCACGTGCGCGGACGCCACCAGATCGGGCCGCTCACCTTCCGGCTCGCCGACCCCTTCGGCCTCGTGACCCGGGCCGTGACGGTGCCGGGCACGACCTCGCTCGTCGTGCTCCCCCGGGTGCTGCCGCTCACGCCCGTGCGCGGGGTGCGCGCGGGCGGTGGCGGCGAGACCTCCGCCGCCTCACGCGTCTCGCTCCAGGGCGAGGACGACGTGGGCGTGCGGGAGTACCGCATCGGTGACGACCTGCGGCGCATCCACTGGCGCTCGACGGCCCGGACCGGGGAGACGATGGTCCGCCAGGACGAGCAGCCCTCGCGGCGGAGGGCGCTCGTCCTGCTCGACGACCGTGCGGTCGCGCACGCCGGTACGGGCAATGGCGGGTCCTTCGAGTGGTCGGTCACCGCGGTCGCGTCCATCGTCACGCTCCTGCTGTCCGAGCGCTTCGAGGTCCACCTGTGCCTGGCCTCCGACGAGGCCGGCGCGGTGCGCCCCCTCGAGGGGCTCGACCACGCGCTCGACGAGCTCGCCGCCGTGGAGCCGCGGGCGACGACCAGCCCACGGGGGCTCGTCGAGTCCCTCGACGACTTCATGCAGCACGGGGGCGGGCTCGTCATCGGGGTCGTCGGCGACCTCGGCGACGACATCGCCGACCTGTGCACGGCCCGCTCGCGCCACGGGCTCGCGCTCGTCATCGACCGCGGTGGGTTCCACTCCGGTGCTCGCGCTGAGGGAGCTGCGGTCTCGACTGTGCGCATCCTCGCCGGCGGGGGCTGGCACGCCGAGGTCGTCCGCCCCGGCGACGGCCTCCAGGACCAGTGGGCCCGCGTGACCGTCGGGCTGGGGGTCCGGGCATGAGGGGCGACCCGCGCGTCGTCGCCGGCCTCCTCGGCGCGGCGGCCGTCGTCGCGGTCACGCTCCCGCTCGGCGCGCTCTTCGAGGAGGCCACGTGGATGCCGCCGGCCGTCGCCGGGGTACTGGCCGTCGCGGGCAGCGGGATGCTGCTGCGCGCCCTCACCCCCAACGCGGGTCTGGTCATCGTCGGCCAGACGCTCGCCGCGACGCTCTACGTCCTGCTGACCCAGCTGCGCGACACCCTCTACGCCGGGCTCCTGCCCACCCCCGAGACGCTCGCCGCCCTGACCGACCACGTCGCCGACGCGCAGCGGACGGTCACGACCTACGCCGCGCCGGCCCCGTCCACCCCGGGCATCGTCGTCATGCTCGTCGTCATCGTCGTGGTCGTGACCCTGGCGGTCGACATGTCGAGCGCCACCGCCGGGTCGCCGACGGTCGCGGGGCTCCCGCTCCTGTCCCTCTTCCTCGTCTCCGCCGCGAACTCCGGCGGGTCGCTGCACTGGGGCTGGTTCCTCGGGGGCGCCGGCCTCTGGCTCGCGATGGTCGTGCACCAGTCCGACCTCGACCTGCGGAGCTGGGCCACCTCGATCCCGCTCCTCGCTGAGGGCGACGGCCAGCAGTCCGCGACCCGCGCCCACCGCTGGCAGGCGGTCCGCCTCGGCGCGATCGCCATCGCCGGCGCCGTCGCCGTCACCACGGTCGTGCCGCACATGCCCACGCGCTTCGTGCTCGACGGGCTCGGTCGGCGCGGGACGGGCGTCGGCGACGGCACCGGCATCCGCCTGTCCACCCAGCTCGACCTCAAGCGCAGCCTCGAGTCGCCCAGCCAGGTCCCGGTCCTGCGCTACACGACCGACGACCCGACCCCGCAGCCGCTGCGGGTGGCGGTCGTGGAGGACTTCACCGACGGGTTCGGCCGGATGACCTCGCGCACCCGCCAGCCGCAGGAGGGCTTCGTCCCGCGCGATCCCCTGGCCGACCTGCCCGAGGGCGTCGCCCGCGACCGTCGCAATGTCATCGTCGAGGACAACAGCGTGTCCGCGCCGCAGCTGCCCCTGCCCGCGCTCGTCGACTCCGCCGACCTCGGCGGCATCGCGTGGTCGCTGGGGCGCGACGGCACCGCTCGCGTGCAGCGCACCCCCGGCACCTACTCCGCGTCCTTCACCGAGCTCGACCCCCAGGACGAGGACTTCCCCGCGGGCAGCACCCAGCTCGCCGACCCCGTCGACCCGACGGCCTACCGGGACGAGTACCTCACCCTCGACCCCGGGTCCTCCGTCGAGATCACCGAGCTCGCCGACTCGCTGACGACGCCGGGTGAGAGCGAGATCCGGGCCGCCCGGGCGATCCAGGAGTACCTGCGCGGGCCCGATTTCGACTACGACCTGGAGCTCCCCCCTTCGCCCCCGGGCCGGGACCCGGTCGTGCACTTCCTACGGACCAAGGTGGGCTACTGCCAGCAGTTCGCCACGACGATGACCCTGCTCGCCCGCGCCCGCGGCATCCCCGCGCGCGTCGTCGTCGGCTTCCTCCCCGGCTCCTCCCCCGACGGCCGGCAGCGGGTCGTGCGCGCCAGCGACGCCCACGCGTGGCCGGAGCTGTACTTCGAAGGCGTGGGCTGGGTGCGGTTCGAGCCAACGCCCGGGGCGCGCGCGGCCTCCGTCCCCGGCTACACGATCCAGACCTCCGAGACAGGCGACTCGACGGACAGCGCGACGTCCAGCTCGTCGACGACGAGCAGCTCGTCCGCCGCGGCCCAGCCCGGCGAGGAGGCGACGTCCGTCGACCCCACGGCGGTCGCGGACGAGGGCACCCCCCGGTGGGTGTGGTGGCTGCTCGGTCTCGCCGGACTCGCGCTGCTGCTCGCGATCGTGCCGGTCACGGCGCGGCTCTCCCGACGTCGCGGGCGCTCGCGCGCCGAGGACGACGCCGCCCGGGTCGAGCGGGAGTGGCAGGAGCTGGTCAGCCAGCTCGACGACCTCGGCATCCGGGCACCCGTGGGGTCCACCCCGCGGCAGGCCGGTGCCTGGCTCGGCCACCGCATGTCCCTCGAGCCACACGTGCAGGACCAGCTGGACCTCGTCGTGAGGACCCTGGAGACCGCGCGCTACGCCCCGGCCCGCAGCCAGCTGCCCGATGTGTCCCACGAGGTCGACGCGGTCGTCGGACGGGTCCGCTCCAGCCGTCAGCGCTCGGCCCAGGTGCGCTCGCTGCTGTGGCCCCAGGACGGCGTCGACACCTGGCGCGCGCTCGGCCGCGCCCTCTCGCGGCGCCTGACCCGGCGCCGCTGAGGGGTGGCGGTCAGTCGAGGTAGTCGCGCAGGACCTGCGAGCGGCTCGGGTGACGCAGCTTGCTCATGGTCTTGGACTCGATCTGGCGGATGCGCTCACGCGTCACGCCGTAGACCTTGCCGATCTCGTCGAGCGTCTTGGGCTGGCCGTCGGTCAGGCCGAAGCGCATGGAGACGACGCCGGCCTCCCGCTCGCTGAGCGTGTCCAGGACCGAGTGCAGCTGCTCCTGCAGGAGCGTGAAGCTCACGGCGTCGGCCGGTACGACCGCCTCGGAGTCCTCGATGAGGTCACCGAACTCGGAGTCACCGTCCTCGCCGAGCGGGGTGTGCAGCGAGATGGGCTCGCGACCGTACTTCTGGACCTCGACGACCTTCTCCGGCGTCATGTCCAGCTCCTTGGCCAGCTCCTCCGGGGTGGGCTCACGGCCCAGGTCCTGGAGCATCTGGCGCTGCACACGGGCGAGCTTGTTGATGACCTCGACCATGTGCACCGGGATGCGGATGGTGCGGGCCTGGTCGGCCATGGCGCGCGTGATGGCCTGGCGGATCCACCACGTCGCGTACGTCGAGAACTTGTAGCCCTTGGTGTAGTCGAACTTCTCGACCGCACGGATCAGGCCGAGGTTGCCCTCCTGGATGAGGTCGAGGAAGAGCATGCCGCGACCGGTGTAGCGCTTGGCGAGCGAGACGACGAGTCGCAGGTTGGCCTCGAGCAGGTGGTTCTTGGCGTTCTTGCCGTCCTGAGCGATCCACCACAGCTCGCGCTTGAACTTCATGTCGATCTTCTCGCCCGAGGCGAGCTTCTCCTCCGCGAACAGGCCGGCCTCGATGCGCTTGGCGAGCTCGACCTCCTGCTCGGCGTTGAGGAGGGCGACCTTGCCGATCTGCTTGAGGTAGTCCTTGACCGGGTCTGCGGTGGCACCGGCCGTCACGACCTGCTGCGCGGGAGCGTCGTCCTCGTCGTCGTTGCTGATCGTGAAACCGGACTTCTCGTCCTGCTCGGTCTCGGGCTTGGCCTTCGCCTGCGCCGGGTCCTCGCCGATGACCTCGTCCTCGTCGGGATCCGGCTCCTCGGCCGTGGTCGTCGTCGGGTTGGCGGCCTTGTTGGCGGCGGTCTTCTTCGCAGCGGTCTTCTTGGCGGCGGCCTTCTTCACCGGGGCCGCCGCCGCGGCAGCAGCCGCCTTGGGGGCGGCGGTCTTGGTGGTCGCCTTCTTCGCCGCGGTCTTCTTCACGGGCGCCGCGGTCTTCTTCACGGGTGCAGCGGCTTTCTTGGTCACCGCCTGCTTCGCGGGGGCCTTCTTCGCCGTCGTCTTCTTGGCGGACGTGGACTGTGGCACCTGAACCTCGATTCCTTGGTCGTCGAGCGCCCGCAGGACGACCCGCCCCCGGCTGGGGCTGATCTGCGCGTCGCCGAAGGCGGCCTGCAGCTCGTCACTGGTGATGGATCCGGTGGTGTGGCCCTTGCGGACCAGCTCCTGGAGCGATGGGTGCGAGAACTCCTTGGGGAGGGAGCCCTGCGCCCCGTCGGACCGTGGGGACACAGCAGTCACCAACAACCTTTCGTCACGGAAGAATCCGCCGGGACCTCCAAGGGGTGGCGTTCGTCCCTCGGGCTCCGACTCGCCCGGTCGCTGCGCGCTGGGCTCGTCACCATTATAAAACGCGGTGCGCCGAAATGCCGCAGCGGGCGCCCCGAAGGACGCCCGCTGGGTCGGTTGGTGCCGTGCGTGGCGGCTCAGCGCGCCTTGACGGCGAGCACGTCGCACGGCGCGTCGAGCAGCACCCGCTGGGCGTTGGAGCCGAGGATCAGCTTGCCGACCGGCGTGCGCTTGCGCAGGCCGATGATGATCAGGCTGGCGTCGGTCTCCTCGGCGACGACGATGAGGTCCTCGGCCGGCTCCTTGCCACGGACGAGCCCGCGGACCTCACCCTCGACGCCGGCCTCCTCGAGACGGGTCCGGACCTGCTTGAGGTCCTGCTCGTTCTTGCGTGCGGTGTCGCCGCTCATCCCCACACCCCCACGGTCGGAGTGGATGACGACGAGCGGCTCCTTGCGCAGGTGGCACTCCTCGAAGGCCCGCTCGAGAGCGGCCTCGCCCTCCTTGGTGGACACATACCCCACGACGATCGTCATCGATGCTCCTCAACAGATACTGGGTTCCTGAATGACCTGTGCCAGACGCTACACCGGCGGCGCGTGACGTGTCTCACTCACACGCGGCCGTGTCCCCGGCGAGCACGCGGCGGAGCAGCCCAGCGACCTGGTCGACCTCGGTGAGGAACCCGTCGTGGCCCACCCGGGAGGAGATCGTCGTCAGCTGCGCCCGTGGGTGCAGTCGCGCGAGCTCCTCCGAGAGGCGGGGCGGGTAGAGACGGTCGGAGTCCACCGGCGCGAGGACCAGGCGACCGGCGAAGGGGGCGAGCGCCGCCTCGACCCCGCCGCGCCCGCGACCCAGGTCGTGCGAGTTCATCGCCTCGGAGAGCACCGCGTACGAGTTGGCGTCGAAGCGACGCGCGAGCTTGCCGCCGTGGTGGTCGAGGTAGCTCTCCACGGCATAGCGCGGACGACCGCACTCCCCCGCCGGCTCGTCCTGCTCCCGGCGACCGAAGCGCTCGTGCAGCTCGATCTCGCTGCGGTAGGTCACGTGGGCGATGCGGCGGGCGATGCCGAGACCGACCTCAGGACCCTGCGGGTGGTCGTAGTAGTCGCCGTCGGCGAACCAGGGGTCGTTGCGGATCGCGAGGATCTGGGCCTGGCTCCAGCCGATCTGCTCCGCAGTCGCGTAGCCGCTCGTGGCCAGGGCGATGGCGGTACCGACCCGGTCGGGGTGACCGGCCGCCCACTCGAGGGTGCGCATGCCGCCCATCGAGCCGCCGATGACCGTGTGCCAGCGCTCGATGCCCAGCGCGTCGGCGAGCGCCGCCTCTGCCGCGACCTGGTCGCGGATCGTCAGCCGGGGGAAGCGCCCGCCCCACGGCCGGCCGTCCGCCGCGAGCGTCCCGGGACCGGTGCTGCCCTGGCAACCGCCGAGGACGTTGATCGCGACGACGAAGTACTCGTCGCTGTCCAGGGGTGCGCCGGACCCGATCAGGCCCGGCCACCACCCGTCGGTCGGGTGTCCCGGACCGGCCTGGCCCACGACGTGACTGTCGCCGGTGAGGGCGTGCTCGACGAGGACCGCGTTGTCCCGGGCCGGGTCGAGCTCGCCCCAGGTCTCGTAGGCGAGCACCACGTCGGGCAGGCGTTCGCCGGACTCGAGCGTGAGGTCCCCGATGCGCAGGAAGTGCCGGTCCCCCGGCTCGTCGCCGTCGCGCCACAGCGCGGTGTTGCTGGGGGGTGTGGTGGTGACGCTCATCGACGGTGCTCCCGGGGTCTCGCCTTGCCGCACCACTGCGATGCGACCCGGTCATCACCCGGGGCACCCCGTCACGAGGAGGGTTGCCGGCCAGCAAGCCGGGGCTTGACGCTGGCACTCATGACCTGGCGACAACCTTAACCACAGCGGCCCCACGGGATCGAGTCCGGTCCGGTGTCCGGACTAGGCCGCCGGGTGGCGCCCCGCGCGCGCGTCGGGCCCGAGGTCCCAGGGCCGCAGCCCGGCGGACAGCAGGTCGAGCATGAGACCGGCGAGCCGGTAGCCGGGCTCGATCTGCAGCGCGCGCTCGAGGCAGCTGCCGGCGATCGTGCCGTCCCCCATCCACCACGCGATGTGCGCCGTGCAGGTGAGCAGCGGGGGCGTGAGCTCCTCGGGCACGAGCCGCCCGAGCTCGGCGATGCGGGCGCGGACCGCGAGGACGTCCTCCTGGTGGCGACCGACGTCGACGGCAGCATCGGGCACGGACCCGGCGTCCGGGTCCACGAGGGCCCACGGGCAGCGCGCCAGCGCCGTGCGGGCGTGCTCGACGAGGGGGTCGCCGAAGGTGGCGAAGGGCACGGCTCCGGGGCAGAGGCCGCCGAGGAGCGCGTCACGCCAGTCGACGTCTTGCAGCGACGCGGAGAGGACGAGGAGCTCTGCGTCGCTGAGCTCGGCGACCGGGGTCGCGTCGGCGGAGGGGTCGAGCAGCCGCGCCCAGGTCCGGGCCACCTGCTGGTGCGCGAACTCCTCCTCGAGCGGGTTCACGGCGAGCGCGACCCGACGGGCCCTGGCCTCGTCGCGCTCCGGCAGCACGGCGTCGACCAGGTGCGCACGGCTCGGCAGCGGGCAGACCCCTGCCTCGACGAAGGTGGCGACGGCGGGCACGTCCTCGGGTCGGGGCAGCGGGATGCCGAGGCGACGCCTGGCCCGGGGCCCGCCTGCGGGGTAGCAGCGCCCGTCGCGGACCACGAGGTGCTCCTGCACCCGCAGCCCGGCCTCGCGGGCCGCGGCGGTCATCGCCGCGCGGAGGTGGCGGGACTCCCCTTCGTCCTCCTCGAAGGCCATGAGCAGGACTGCGGTGGCCCCCTCCCGCACCGCGATGGCGATGGCGTGCTCCGCGACGGCCCGGCAGGCCGCGGGCTCGGGCACGAGGTCGTGCCGCTGCAGCAGGCCGAGCCGGCGGCCGCGCATCACGGTCAGGCAGAGGGAGGGGCCCGGGTGGTACCCGAGCTGGTACGGGAGGATGACGGCGAGCTCGGCGGCGTCGCGAGGTCGGGCGATGTGGTCCATGCCGACGAATCTGGCGCCTGCAGAGGGTGCCAGCAGCGACCGGGCGGATCCTGTGGGAACCCGGACGTCAGGCAGGTGGTCTGCGGACGGTCAGTCGCGCACGACGTGCGAGCGGACCGTCGGGCCGGGCTCCCACTGCTGCTGCGGGGTCCACTGCTGGCGCCCGGACGCACCTGCGGCCACCGCCTGCTCCCAGGCGATGAAGTCCTCGGTCTCCCGCACCAGGGTCGTGGCGACCCAGCCGATGACCATGACGTCGTCGAGCAGGCCGAGGGCGAGGAGGAGGCCCTCCGGGACCACGTCGATCGGCGAGACGACGTAGCCGACACCGGCGAGCAGGAGCATCAGGCGACTGGACGACAGACCGGTGTACTGCCCCGCGCGGACCGCGCGGATCATCCGGGGGACGGCCCGCAGGCGGGTCCAGAGGCTGGGCCCGCCGGGCCGCGCCGCGCTGCGGACGGCGGAAGCGAGGTGGGTGGCGTTGCGGACGCGGCTGGTCGTGGCCATGTCGGTCTCCTGACGCTCAGGCGTGCCCGGTCCGGGCGCGCTCCGCTGGATCCAACGTAGCGCGCCCGGTCCGGATTCCCTCAGGTGCGCGGGCTCACTCGCGTGCGCCGACCGTCTCCCGGGGGGCGCCCTGGGTGATCTGGCCGTCGGCACGCAGCTCCCAGAACTGCGCACCCTCGATCCCGAGCTCACGCGGGTCGAACTGCGGGTCGATGCCCCGGGCCTTCTGCGCGCGGTAGTCCTTGAGCGCCTTCAGGGCCGGGACCTGGAGCAGCAGGATGCCCAGGATGTTGAGCCAGGCCATCGTGCCGACGCCGATGTCGCCGAGGCCCCACGCGGAGCCGGCCGTCGTCGTCGCCCCGTAGGCGGCCGAGACGAGGATCAACCCCTGCAGCGCCCGGATCATCCCGCGGCGCACGGTGGCGCTGCGGATCTTGCGGGTGAGGTAGGCGAGGTTGACCTCGGCCATGTAGTAGTACGCGACCATCGTCGTGAAGGCGAAGAAGACGAGCGCCAGGGCCACGAAGCTCGAGCCGATACCGGGCGCGAAGCTGTCCAGGCCCGCCTGCACGAAGCCCGGGCCGGGCTCGACGTCGGTCCCGATCGCTCCCTCGTAGAGCGTCGGTCCGGGGTAGCTCTCGCCCCTGAAGACCGAGTACATGTCGGTCGAGATGATGATGAAGGCCGTCGCGGTGCACACGAAGAGGGTGTCGATGTAGACGGCGAAGGCCTGGACGAAGCCCTGCTTCGCCGGGTGCGAGACCTCGGCGGCGGCGGCGTGGTGCGGGCCGGTGCCCTGGCCCGCCTCGTTGGAGTAGATGCCGCGCTGGACGCCCCACTTGACCGCCTGGCCGATGATCGCGCCGTAGACCGCGTGGCCGCCGAAGGCACCCGAGAAGATCTCGCTGAAGACGTGACCGATCTGGTCGGCGTTGACGAAGAAGACGACGAGGGCGAAGAGGATGTAGAGGATCGCCATCGGCGGCACGACGAAGGCGGCGAAGGTCGCGATGCGCTTGACGCCGCCGATGACGATGAAGGCCAGCGCGATGACGATGCCGATGGCCGTCACCCACGTCGGGACGCCCCACGCTGCATCGAGCGCCGAGGACATGCCGTTGGCCTGCACGCCGGGCAGGAAGAAGCTCATGGCGAAGACGGTGACGACGGCGAAGGTGACCGCGTAGACGAGCGAGAGCGTGCGCCACCGGTGGGCGTAGGCCTTCTCGAAGTAGTACGCCGGACCACCCCGGTACTCACCGGTGTCGGGGTCCTTCTCCTTGTAGATCTGGCCGAGGGTGCACTCGATGAAGGAGGTCGCCGCACCGAGGAAGGCGACCGTCCACATCCAGAAGACGGCACCCGGGCCGCCGAAGGCGATGGCGGTGGCGACGCCACCGATGTTGCCCATGCCGACGCGGTTGGCGAGGGACATCATCAGCGACTGGAAGGACGAGGTCCCGTCGACCGAGTCCTCTCCCTCCCGCAGCTGCTTGACCATGTCCGGGATCCCGAGGACCTGGACGAGGCGGGTGCGGATGGTGAAGTACAGGCCGGCCACGAGGCAGAGCCCGACGAGCGGGATCGACCAGATGAAGCCGTTGGCGCCGTCCACGAGTTCGGCGAAGGACATGGGGGCAACTCTCCGTTGAGCGGGTCAGGGGCCCGGCGGACGATACCGCCGGGCCCCCTGCGCGCGCACCTCGAGGTCGGTCAGCCGCGCGGCGGGAACTCCGTGCGCACGTGCTGGGCCAGCTGACGCATCAGCCACACGTCCATGCCGGCGCCGACGCCACCGCCGACGAGGGGGACCATCTTGCCGAAGCGCGAGAAGACGCCCTTGCCGGCCCGCGAGAGGATGCGGAAGCCGACGGCCTTGTTGACGACCATGAGCGCCGGTCCGGGCAGTCGCTGCGCGGCCAGGCCGGCGAGGCGCCCGGTCGGCGCGACCATGCCGGCCTTGGCGAGCAGGTCCTGCGCGTCGGCACCGACCAGGCTGAGCAGGACGGCCGAGCGGATCTCGGGCTGGGTCAGGTCGTAGCCGCGCACCCTGGCCACGGCCGCGGACATGCGGGTGGCGAGGACGTAGAAGCCGAAGATGTTGGCCGGCAGGGCGACCCACATCGTCGCGAACCCGCCGAGGTTGGTGAGGAAGCCGCTGGCGGCAGCCAGCTTGAGCGTGTCGCCGACGATCTCGTCGACGGCCTTGTCGGCGTCGCCGCCGTGCTCGGCCAGGGCCCGGTCGGCGACCGTGGCGGCGGAGTCGAAGGGCCCGCGTCCGTCGATGCCGGTGTCGAGCAGGTTCTCGACGAGCTTGAGGGTCGAGCCGCCCAGCGCGTCCTGGCTCGCGGGGTCGTGCGCCTGCTCGATCGCGGTGCGGGTGTCCTTGACCTTGGTGCGGCCGAGGCCCAGGCGGTCGGAGATGAATCCCATGTGACGTCCTCTCTGCGGGTGCAGCGGTGCTCTGTCCTGGACCGATCCTGTCATGCCGCGGGTAGCCTCACGCCTCGTGGGAGCGGAGCAGCCGGGAGCGCTCGTCGTCGGGGTCGACGGCGTGGGCGCCGTGCTGCCCCCGGACGGCCCGGCGGTGCTCGCGAGGGACCTCCCTTCGCTCCTGGCGGTGCTCTCCCCCGGCACGCGCTGGGTCACGTGGTCGGCCAGGGCGGTCGCCCCGCTCGTCGCCGCCGGTGCCGAGCTGGACCGCACGTGGGACCTCGCCGAGGTCCACCGCCTCGCGCACGGCGGGTGGTCGGCCGGGCCCGAGCGGGTGTGGGCCGCGGCGCACGGGTTGGACCCGCAGGCGGCTCCGAGCGCGCCGACGGGAGACCTCTTCGACCTCCTCGCCGACGAGGTGCCCTCGGAGCAGCTCGTCCTCGACGACGGGTACCTGCGCGCCGACGCGGTCACGGGCGCCTGGCTCACGACGCCGGAGCGCTGCGCGGCCTTCGCCGAGGCGGCCCGGCGGGTCGCCGCGATCCAGCGCGAAGGGATGGGCTCCCGTGGCCCTCGTGCCCTCGCCACCTCGCACGCCGAGTCCGCCGCGGCGGTGCTGTGCGTCGAGCTCGAGCGCGACGGCCTGCCGATCGACCGGGAGACGGCCCGACGGCTCGTGACCGACGCTGCCGGCCCGGAGCCGCAGACCCTCGAGGAGGAGCTCGCCGCCCGCACGAGACGCGACGCGCCGGTCCTCGCGGCCGTCCCGGGCACCGGGTCGGTCGACCTGCGCAACCCGGCCCAGGTCAAGGCGCTGCTCGCCCGCGCAGGGATCGACGTCCCCTCGACCCGCAAGTGGGTCCTCGAGGCACACGCGGCCACCCACCCGGTCGTGCCCGCGCTGCTCGAGTGGCGCAGGCGTGAGCGCATCGCGACGACCTACGGGTGGCGGTGGTTGCGCGAGCACGTCGGTCCGGACGACCGGCTGCGGGGCGCGTGGGCGGCGTGCGACGGCGCGGCCGGGCGGATGACCGCCCAGGCCGGCCTGCACAACCTGCCCGCCGAGCTGCGCCCGGCGGTGGTCGCGGCACCGGGTCACGTCTTCGTCCGCGCGGACCTCGGACAGGTCGAGCCGCGCGTCCTCGCGGCGGTCTCGCGGGACGAGGCCTTCGCTGCGGCGACGCGCGCCGCGGACCTCTACGCCCCCGTCGCCGAGCGGCTCGGGGTGGAGCGCCCGGTCGCCAAGGTCGCCGTGCTGGCCGCGATGTACGGGCAGCGGTCCGGGCCGGCCGCCGAGGCCCTCAAGGGGCTCGAGCGCGAGTACCCCGTCGCGATGGCGCACCTGCAGCGTGCCCAGGAGCGGGGGCGGCGGGGTGAGCCGGTGCGCACGTACGGGGGGCGCCTCGTGCGCACGGACCTCGGCGGGGGCGGCGACGACGTCGAGGGCCTCACCGGCGCCCGTGGCCGGTTCGCCCGCAACGCGGTGATCCAGGGCTCGGCAGCCGAGCTGTTCAAGGCGTGGGCGGCCACGGTGCGCGTGGCCGTGCGCCCCCTCGGCGGCCGGATCGTGCTCTGCCTGCACGACGAGCTGCTCGTGCACGTGCCGCAGGAGCATGCGGACGCCGCCGCGGCCGCGGTCGACGCCGCCCTCACCGACGCCGCCCGGCGATGGCTGGGCGGTGAGCAGGTGCGCTTCGTCGCCGACACCTCCGTGGTGCGGCGCTGGTCCGACGCGAAGGGCTAGTCGGCGTCGTCGACGGTGCGCAGGAAGTCCTCGAACTCCGCGCCCAGCTCGTCCGCGGAGGGCAGGTCCTGCCCCTCGCCCGCGAGCAGGCTCGGCCGCTCGAGACCACGCAGGTGGACGTCGTACTGGCGCTCCAGCGCCTGCACGGCCTCCTTGACCTCGTCGTTCTCGTCGATCTCGCGCTCGATCTGCATCAGGCCCTCGCGGGCGGCCTCGGCGAGGGCGTCGTTGGGCAGGTTGAGCCCGGTGCAGTCGACGATCGCGTTGAGCGCGGTGAGCGCGCCGTCGTGGAAGGTCGACTGGGCGAGGTAGTGCGGCACGTGGATGCTGAAGCCGACGGCGTCGCGCGAGGACTCCCCCAGCCGCATCTCGAGGAGCGCCGCGAGGGACGCGGGGACCTGCACGGTGCCGAAGACCGGCTTGTGGTCACCGATGAGCCGCTCGTCGGAGCCGTGGACGGTCATGCCGACCGGGCGGCTGTGCGGCACGGCCATCGGGATGCCGTGCGCGTGGACGACGAGCGAGATGCCGATCTCGTCCATGAGCGAGGTGACCGCCTCGACGACGGCCTCCCAGCGGTAGTCCGGCTCGGGCCCGGTGAGGAGGTAGTAGGTCTGCCCGTCCCGGTCGGTGAGGTGGTAGAGCAGGAGCGTGGGGTCGGCGTAGTCGGTGTACCGGTTGGCGTCGAAGGTGATGACGGGACGCCGGCTGCGGTAGTCGATGAGCGAGTCCACGTCGAAGGAGGCCACGACGGTCGGGCTGCTCGCCTCGAGCAGGTGGTCCACGAGCAGGCGCTGGGCCATGCCGGCGTCGAAGAAGCCGTCGAAGGCCACGATCATCGGCCCCGGCTGGAGCAGCGCGGGGTCGGCGTCGACCTCGTAGCGGTAGAGGCGCTCGGTCACGTCAGATCCTCTCGATCATCACGGATCACCCAGGCGGTGAAGCACTCATTGTGGCAACGGTCGTGGCGCGCCCACCATTCCCCCCCTCGGTCAGACCTCGATCGCGGCGATGGCCGAGCGGACCCGCTTGGCCGAGACCGAGCGTGCGGTGCCGATCGACTGCGCGAAGAGGGAGATGCGCAGCTCCTCGATCATCCACCCGATGTCCACGACGTCGCGGGAGCGACGGCGCAGCGGCGGGAGCGCGTCGAGCAGGTCGGCGTAGGCGGCCTCGACCGCGTCGATGCTCTCCTGGTGGGTGGCGTCGCGGCGGGGGTTCTCCGCGGCGCGCTCCAGGCGGAGGGAGATCCCGCGCAGGTAGCGCCGCAGGTCCGGCAGGCGCTCCAGACCGGTGTCGGCGATGAACCCCGGACGGACGAGGCCGTCGAGCTGGGCGCGCACGTCGGCGACGGTGCTCGCGAGGGCCGGAGCGGTCAGGCGAGCGAGCAGGGCCGAGATCTCGCTGCGCTGGGCGAGGACGGGCTCGACCTCGGAGACGGCCGTGAGCACGCGCTGCGCGACGTGGGTGCGGGTGGCGGCGAGCGCCTCCTCGAAGGCGGCGCGCGAGCGCACCGGTCCGCGCACGTGCTGGGCGACGATGTCGTCGACGGCCGCGGCCAGGGCGTCGTCGAGGAGCTTCGGGACCGACCCGTGCGGGTTGTCGGCGAGCGCGAGCTTCTGCGCGTTGGTGAGGCGGGCGAGCACGCGCTTCCACGGCGGGGTCGTGCCGAGCAGGAGCAGGCGACGCACGCCCGCGCGGTGGGCGGCGACGGCCTGCTGCTCATCCGGGAGCACCCGGATGGCGACGGTGCTCCCTTCGTCGACGAGCGCCGGGTACCCGATGACGGTGTGCTTGCCGGTCCTGGTCGTGAAGGTGCCCGGGAGCTCGTCCAGGTCCCACGTCGTCAGGCCGGTCCGCTCGATGGAGGCCCCGGCACGCGACATGCCCTGCTGGACGTGCCCGGCGAGGCTCTCCCGCAGGGCCTCGAGGTCCTTGCCGCGACCGAGCCGGCGGCGCCGGCCGTCCTCGACGGCGAAGGTGACCCGCAGGTGGTCGGGGACCTTGGCCCAGTCCCACTCCCCCTCCTCGATGCGGATCCCGCCGCGGCGCCCGAGGACGGTCGACAGCTGCGAGGTGATCGACGTGCCGGCGTCGGGGTCCAGCTCGGCGAGGGCCGCGCGGGCGTGGTCGGGGGCGGGCACGAGGTGACGCCGGGTGGCCTTGGGTAGGGACTTGATGAGCGCGGTGACGAGGTCGGCGCGCAGGCCAGGGACCTGCCAGTCGAAGCCACCGGCGGTGAGCCGGTTGAGCACGGCGACGGGCACGTGGACGGTGACGCCGTCGTCCTCGGTGCCGGGCTCGAACTGGTAGCTCACGGCGAGCTCGAGCCCGTCGGTGCGCCAGCGGCGCGGGTAGTCGCGCCCGCTGACCGCCTCGGCGTCGTCGCGGGTCAGCAGCTCCTCGGTGAGGGTCAGCAGGTCGGGCTGCTCGCGGCGCGCCGTCTTCCACCAGGCATCGAAGTGCGCGCCCGAGACGACGTCCGCGGGGATGCGCTCGTCGTAGAAGGCGAGGACGTCCTCGTCGTCGACGAGCAGGTCCCGGCGCCGAGCGCGCTCCTCGAGCTGCTCGAGCCGACGGGTGAGCTTGCGGTTGGCGGCGAGGAACTCGTGCCGCGCGTCCCACTCCCCCTCGACGAGCGCGTGCCGGATGAACAGCTCGCGGCT
Organism: Janibacter terrae; assembly: GCF_039636765.1. Taxonomy (NCBI): domain Bacteria; kingdom Bacillati; phylum Actinomycetota; class Actinomycetes; order Micrococcales; family Intrasporangiaceae; genus Janibacter; species Janibacter terrae. The sequence goes on along the minus strand of NZ_CP144167.1, from coordinate 1,733,389 downwards.
CACGACCGGGTCGATCCTGCCGTAGGAGACCGGCCGCCCGACGACGAGCGGCACGCCGAAGAGGGTGACCCGCTCCGTCGCCATGACGCTCGCGGCCTTCTTGGACCAGCGCGGCTCGGAGTAGGTGCGCTTGACCAGGTGCGCGCCCGCGCGCTCTGCCCACACCGGGTCGATGCGGGCGGACGAGCGAGCCCACAGCCGACTCGTCTCGACGAGCTCGCCGGCCATGACGAAGGGGGGTTGCCGCTTGAAGTTCGTCGTGCCGGGCTGGATGGAGAACCGGGCACCGCGGGCGCCCAGGTAGTCGCGCTTCTCCTCGTCGCGCAGGCCGATGTGGCTGAGCAGGCCGGTGAGCAGGGCCTGGTGGATGCGGTCCCAGTCCGGCTCGGCGTCCTCTGCTGCCGTGCGCTGCCGGGTGTCGAGGCGCTGCTGCTTGGCGGCGCGCACGAGCTGGGAGTGCAGGTCCTGCCACTCCCGGATCCGCAGGAAGTGCAGGTACTCGCGCTTGCACATCCGGCGGAAGGCGCTGCCGGACAAGGACTTCTGCTGCTCCTTGAGGTAGACCCACAGGTTCCACCAGCTGGCGAAGTCCGAGCCCTCCCTGCGGAACCGCGCGTGCTGCTGGTCCGCCTGCGCGCGCTGCTCCGTCGGCCGCTCGCGCGGGTCCTGGATCGACATCGCGGCGACGATGACGAGGACCTCGGTCGTGCAGCCGAGCCGGTCGGCCTCGATGAGCATGCGGCCGAGCCTCGGGTCGACGGGCAGCCGGGCGAGGGTCCTGCCCTCGGGGGTGAGGCGACGACCACCGCCGCGTCGTCCCCCCTTCGCCTGCTGGGCCTCGCGCGCGGCCGCGGTCTCCGTGTCGAAGGCCTGCAGCTCCTGCAGCAGCCGGACGCCGTCGGTGATCTGGCGGGAGTCCGGCGGCTCGATGAAGGGGAAGCGCGCGACGTCGCCGAGGCCGAGCGAGGTCATCTGGAGGATGACGCTGGCGAGGTTGGTCCGCAGGATCTCGGGGTCGGTGAACTCGGGCCGCGACTCGAAGTCCTCCTCCGAGTACAGGCGGATGCACACGCCCTCGGCGACGCGACCGCAGCGGCCGGCGCGCTGGTTGGCCGAGGCCTGCGAGACGCGCTCGATGGGCAGGCGCTGCACCTTGGTCCGCTGGCTGTAGCGGGAGATGCGCGCGGTGCCGGTGTCGATGACGTAGCGGATGCCGGGGACGGTCAGCGAGGTCTCGGCGACGTTGGTGGACAGCACGACCCGGCGGCCGCGGTGCGGTGCGAAGACGCGGTGCTGCTCGGCCGCGGACAGGCGCGCGTAGAGCGGGATGACCTCGGTGTCCGGGAGGTCCATCGACGTCAGCGCGTCCTGCGCGTCGCGGATCTCGCGCTCACCGGAGAGGAAGACCAGGACGTCCCGGACATCGGGCGCCGTGCTCGTCGACTCGGTCCACAGCTCCTCGACCGCGCGGCAGATGCCGGTGACCTGGTCCCCGTCCCCGTCGTCTGCCTCGTCGTCGCCCAGCGGGCGGTAGCGGACCTCGACGGGGTAGGTGCGGCCGGAGACCTCGATGATCGGGGCGGGCTCGCCCGCGGCGTCACCGAAGTGCTGGGCGAAGCGCTCCGGGTCGATCGTCGCGGAGGTGATGATGACCTTGAGGTCGGGACGCCGGGGCAGCAGCTGCTTGAGGTAGCCGAGGATGAAGTCGATGTTGAGCGAACGCTCGTGGGCCTCGTCGATGATGATCGTGTCGTAGCGGCGCAGGTCCCGGTCGCGCTGCATCTCGTTGAGCAGGATGCCGTCGGTCATGACCTTGACCGCGGTCTGGTCGCTGCTGTGGTCGGCGAAGCGCACCTGGTAGCCGACGAGCCCGCCGAGCTCGACCTGCATCTCCTCGGCGATCCGCTCGGCGACGGAGCGCGCGGCGATCCGCCGGGGCTGGGTGTGCCCGATCTGCCCGGTCGTGCCGCGCCCGATCTCCAGGGCGATCTTGGGCAGCTGGGTCGTCTTGCCGGAGCCGGTCTCCCCCGCGACGATGACGACCTGGTGCTCGCGCATCGCCTCGGCGATGTCGTCCTTGCGGGCGACGACCGGCAGGTCCTCGTTGTAGTGCAGCTCCTCCGCGGGGACGGCGTCGCGAAGGGTGGTGGGCATGGGGTTCAGGATATCCGCGCCCTCAGAAGTCGATCGTCGTGGTCGGCCCGACCGGCGTGCGCAGCGCGGCGTCGAGCTCGGCCACCGCGCCGGGACGCTGCTGCGTGACGTAGCCGGCCGCGTGTCGTGCGCCGAGCGTCTGGCCGCCGAGCCAGACGGCCCCGAGGTCGCCGATGCCCAGGGTGACCTCGGCCGGCTCGTCGGTCCGGGTGAGTGCGCCGACGCCGTCGCGGGCGGTCCAGCGCCAGGTGCCGGCCGTGTCCTCGAGGACGTCGTCGTGCACCAGCACGACGACGTCGAGGTCCGCGGCGTGACCACGCTCGGCGACCGCGGTCGGCAGGTCGACGAGGCGCAACCACAGGCTGTCGCTCAGACCACCGCCACCGATGGAGCGGTGCGAGGGCAGCCACAGCGCCAGGGCGTCGTCGGGGTGACCCAGTACTCCGTGCTGCCCATGAGGTCGATCGTCGTCAGCCGCTCGGCGAGCGCCAGCCGCGCACCGGGGTCGACGGAGATGAGGAAGAAGACCCCGACCTCGCCCCGCGGCTGCCCGTCGGACCACGTGGGGCTGCGGTGGAAGTACGCGCACCCGACGTCGCGGCCCTCGCGGGTCGCCCACAGCAGCCGGGCCGGCTCCCGGTCGCCGCGGCTCTCCGGGACGTCGCGCAGGATCCGCTCGCAGTCCTCGAGGCTGCGCACGACCTGCCCCGGCGCCTGCTCGCCGCACGCCCTGGCGAGGGCGTGCCAGCGGGCGCCCTGCTCGGCGCTCGCGGTGGTCGTGCGGGTCGCCGTCGCGTCCGCCTGCGTGCGCACGGCAGCGGGCGCGGTGAAGGTCGTGCCGGCCGCGAAGCGCGAGCGCAGCGCCGAGCTCGCGACGCCGTACCCGAAGCGGCCGTAGATCGTCTCCTGCGTCAGGCCCTCGGCAGGACGAAGGGAGGCGCCCCCCTTCGCCGGGACCGAGAGCTCGACGTCCCAGGACCCGGCGATGCCGACGACCTCCCCGTCGCGGGTGGCGACGAAGCCGGCCCGTCGAGGACGAGCGCAGCGGCTGCGTCGTCGTCGGGGTCGATCCGGGTGACGTGGATGTCGGAGGCCATGCCGCCACGCTCGCACCCCGGCGAAGGGGGTGCAACGCACTTTTCTCGGCTACGGCACCGGTGAGGTGATCGGTCGCGACGTGATGCCCTCCACGCGGGACTCTCGCCGCCGGCGCTCGGTCTCCTGCCGTCGCTCCTCGGCCTCCTCCCGCGCCCGGCGCTCGCGCCGGGCCTCGTCGGACTCGGTCGCGGCGCCGACCTTGTCCGCGGCCGACTGGACCGAGCTCACCTGCGCCGTGGTCTTGTTGGTGACCTTGACCGAGTACTTGAGCGCATACCCGCTCCTTCGCACGCGCCCGGCGCCGGCCACGGCCGACCAGTCGGTGACCATGTCGTCCACGAGCCGGATGCCGGTCTTGTCGGCGAGGGTGTCCGTCACCTTGTGCTTCGCCCGGACCTTGCCCGTGGCGACCTGGTGCTGCGCCCAGATCCTCGTGTTGGTCGCGAGCCGTCGATGGGCGATGGGGTTGGTCGACCTGTCGGCGGCCCTGATGCCCTTGAGCTCGTCGGCCCGGCGGCTGGCCCGGGTCGCGTCCCTGGCCTCGATGCGCCGACTGCCGGGCACGAGGATGTCGGCCGCCGTGAGCACCGTCGTCAGGCCGACGTCCCGGTAGCTGCCCTCCCCGTACACGGCGCGGCGCCCCAGCCTGCCCAGCGGGTCGGCTGCCGTGACGACGGCCGCAGGCTTGCCCCAGGGCGTGAGGTCGACGACGTCGTTGTTGAACAGGCGGCTCCGGCCCGTCCGGCTCGCCATCTCGAAACCGTTGTACCCCTTCTCGTCGGAGAGCTCGGACCCCACCGCGGCCAGGCTCGTCGCCATGGTCCGCTCGTCGGCGCTCGCCTCCTCCGCCTCGCGCTCGAAGCCCCTCTTGTTCATCTCCCGCGAGTTGGCGGCGGCCCGGTACTCCCGCTCGACGATGGCGTACTCGGGGTCCTGCGGGGTCAGCGTCGCGAGCTTCGCCTTGCGCTCCTCCGAGATGCGGACGTTCTCCTCGTACCGTCCACGGAGTCGCTCGAGGGTGGCCTGGCTCTCCTCGAGCCGGTCCGCGTAGGGACGGATGATCCGCTCGGTGTCCGCGAGGCGGTTGGCGATCGCGAAGAGGTCATCCGGGGTGCTGCCCACCTCGTCCTCGAAGATCGTCCCCGCGCACGAGTCCCACACCCCCTTCGTCGAGACCATGCGCAGCATCTCGGCCACGGTGTGGATGTTGGCGGCGACCGTCCGCAGCTCGTCCGCCTCGGCCCGGATCGTGCTGGGGTCGCCCTCCTCGATGGTCCCGGGGTCGTGGAGCGCCATCAGAGGATCCCTTGGTTGCGCCGGTCGACGAGGTCCTCGGTGAGCACGTACCAGGACCCCGCGTCCCGGGCCAGCCGCGCCAGCTCGCGCAGCTGCTTGCCCACCCTGATCCGCTCCCGCTCGAAGTCCCCGATCGCCGCCTCGTACGCGTCGGTGCCGTACCAGCTCGGGAACCCGAAGGTCTCGACGGCCTCGTTGTTGGCCTTGGCCGCCTTCTCCTCGAGGAAGTCGGCGATGGCCTTGAGCTGGCGACCGAGGCCCTCGATGCCCTCGCTGTCGATGGAGATGCGTTCCTGTCCGCCCATGCACCCACGCTAGGGAAGAACGCCGAGGGGCCCGTGGAGTTCTCCACAGGCCCCTCGGGGTGGTCGTCAGGCCTTCGCGGCGGCGAAGCCCTGCTCGAGGTCGGCGACGATGTCCTCGATCGCCTCGAGGCCCACTGCGAGGCGCACGAGGCCGGGGGTGACGCCAGCGGCGAGCCGGTCCTCGTCGGGGCCCTGCGAGTGGGTCGTCGACGCGGGGTGGATGACGAGCGAGCGCACGTCACCGATGTTGGCCAGGTGGCTGTGCAGGCTCAGGCCCTCGACGAACTTCTTGCCCGCCTCGAGGCCGCCGGAGATCTCGAAGGAGATGACGGCGCCGGCACCCTGGGGCGTGTACCGCTGCGCGAGCTCGTGGCTGGGGCTGCTCGGCAGCGAGGCCCACGTGACCTTGTCGACCTGCGCGTGCTGACCGAGGAACTCGGCGACCTTGGCCGTGTTGGCCAGGTGCCGCTCCATGCGCAGGCTGAGCGTCTCGATGCCCTGCCCGATGAGGAAGGCGTTGAAGGGGGAGATCGCCGGGCCGATGTCGCGCAGCAGCTGCACCCGGGCCTTGAGGATGAAGGAGAGGTTGGCACCCATGGCACCGTCCACGCCGAGGTCCGGGCCGAAGCGCAGCCCGTGGTAGCTCGGGTCGGGCTGGTTGTAGTTGGGGAACTTCTCCGGGTCCGCCGCGTAGTCGAACCGGCCGGCGTCGACGATCACGCCGGCGATCGCGGTGCCGTGGCCGCCGAGGTACTTCGTCGCGGAGTGCACGACGACGTCCGCACCGTGCTCGATCGGACGGAGCACGTAGGGCGTCGCGATCGTGTTGTCCACGACGAGCGGCACGCCGGCCGCGTGCGCGACCTCGGAGATGCCGGCGATGTCCAGGACGATGTCCTTGGGGTTGCCGATGGTCTCGCCGAAGAAGGCCTTGGTGTTGGGCTTGACCGCCGCGCGCCACTGCTCGAGGTCGCTCGGGTCATCGACGAAGCTCACCTCGATGCCGAACTTCGGCAGGGTAAACTTCAGCAGGTTGATCGTGCCGCCGTAGAGGGCGGTGCTGGCGACGATGTGGTCACCGGCCTCGGCGAGGTTGACCAGGGCCAGGTGCGTCGCGGACATGCCGGAGGCGGTGAGGAGCGCGCCCACGCCGCCCTCGAGGGCCGCGATCTTCTGCTCCACCGCGTCCTGCGTGGGGTTCATGATCCGCGTGTAGATGTTGCCGAGCTCCTTGAGCGCGAACAGGTTCGCCGCGTGCTCGGTGTCCTTGAACTGGTAGGAGGTCGTCAGGTGGATCGGCAGTGCCCGCGAACCCGTGGTCGGGTCGGGCGCCTGGCCGGCGTGGATCTGCTTCGTCTCGAAGTTCCACGTGGACGGGTCGCTCATGAGTTTTGCTCCTGATCGTGCGCGCTTGACCGTGGCGGTCGCCACGGACCAGGTCGTCTCCCGGGGCACCCCACCGCGGATGGAGGGTTGCCGGCCAGCGAGCCGGGGCCTGGCGCTGGCACTCAAGACCTACCCGGAGACTAGGAGGGTGACCAGCATCTGGTCAGGCCCGTCTCACGCGGTGGACCCACCACAGGCCGACGAAGGGGAGGACGAGCGGCAGGAACCCGTACCCGGACCCGAAGTGCGACCAGACGGTCTTGTCCGGGAAGAGGTCCGGCAGGACGTACGACAGCGTGCCCACGGTGAGCACGCCGACGGCCTCGACGAGGATCGCCCCGGTCGCGACCCGCGCGCCGGTGGTTCCCCCCTTCGCCAGGGCCACGGTCGCGACGACGTAGACCACGGCCGCGAGCGCCGAGAGCGCGTACGCCAGCGGCGCCCGGTCGAGGTACTGGGTGACCTGCAGGACCGAGCGGCCGGTCGCGGCGAGCGCGAGCACGGCGTAGACGGCGACGACGACCCGACCCGGCCCGGTGCCCGTGCGCAGCTCAGGCGGAGCCATGGGTCTGCCAGATCTGCAGGATGCGGTAGGTCATGACACCGACGGTGAAGGCACCGGCGAGGACGACCCCCATGGCCCACCGGGTCTTCTCCTTCAGGGCGATGAAGACGACGATCGGGGGCAGGATCGGCAGGGTGAGGGCGTAGGCGAGCATCGTCGCCCCCTCCCCCTCCCCCTCGACCTGCCCCATCGCGATCGCGGACCCGACGACGAGAGCGAGCAGGAGCAGCTCGACGACGGCGGTCGTGAGCAGCATGAGGTCGTCGACGAGCCGGTCGATGATCAGGTAGGCCAGGGCCAGGACGCCGAGCACGCCGACCGCGACGAGCACGAGAGTGGTCAGCGGCACAAGCACGGCGGCAAGCGTACGCGGCCCCGCTGCTGGCACGATCACGGCATGAGCGCGCCACGCCCCGGAGCCCACGACCTGCTCGCCGCCGTCGTCGATGCCGGCAGCTTCGTCTCCTGGGACGAGCCGATCGACCGCTCCGGCCTGAGCGACGGCTACCTCGCGACCCTGGAGGCGGCAGCCGCGCGGTCCGGCACCGACGAGTCGGTGGTCACCGGCCGGGCGAGCATCCGCGGGCACGAGGTCGCGCTCGTCGTCGGCGAGTTCCGCTTCCTCGGCGGCTCGATCGGGCGCGCGGCCGCCGGACGCATCGTCGCGGCGGTGCGCCGGGCGACGACCGAGCGCCTCCCCCTCGTCGCGGCGACGGCGAGCGGAGGCACCCGGATGCAGGAGGGCACGCCCGCCTTCATGACGATGGTCGACATCTCCGCGGCCGTCGTCGCGCACAAGGCCGCCGGCCTGCCCTACCTCGTCTACCTGCGGCACCCGACGACCGGCGGGGTCTTCGCGTCGTGGGGCTCGCTCGGCCACATGACCATCGCCGAGCCGGGCGCGCTCATCGGCTTCCTCGGCCCGGTCGTCTACGAGACGCTGAACGGCGCCCCCTTCCCCTCCGGCGTGCAGGTCGCCGAGAACCTCGTCGACAAGGGCATCGTCGACGCGGTCGTGCCGACCGACGAGCTCGCCGACATCGCCGCCCGGGCGCTCACGCTGCTCTCCGCCACGACCGGGGGCCACGCCCGCTCACCCGCGGCGGAGGACGGCGCGCCGGTCCGGCGGATCGCCCCCTTCGTCTCCCGGCCGGAGCCGAGCGAGGAGGAGATCGCGCGGCTGTGGACCGCCATCGAGACGACGCGAAGGGGGGACCGCCCCGGCGTCCGAGAGCTGCTGCGGTACGCCGCGGACGACGTCATCCCGCTCAACGGCACCGGCTACGGCGAGTCGGACAAGGGCGTGATGCTCGCGCTGGCGAGCTTCGGCGGGCGGTCGTGCGTCCTCGTCGGCCAGGACCGCCGCTACCAGGTCTCGGAGTCGATGGGTCCGGCCGCCCTGCGCGAGGCGCGCCGCGGCATGCGGATGGCGACCGAGCTCGGTCTGCCCCTCGTCACCGTCATCGACACCCCCGGCGCCGACCTCTCCCCGCGTGCCGAGGAGGGGGCCCTGGCCGGCGAGATCGCCCGGTGCATCTCCGACATGACGGCCCTCACCGTGCCGAGCGTGTCGGTGCTGCTCGGCGAGGGCACCGGCGGCGGCGCGCTCGCGCTGCTGCCCGCGCGACGGGTCGTCGCCGCGGGCAATGCCTGGCTCTCCCCGCTGCCACCCGAGGGCGCGAGCGCCATCGTCTTCAAGGACACCGAGCACGCCCCCCTCCTCGCCGCCCGCCAACGCGTCGGCGCGCCGCAGATGCACGAGGACGGGCTCGTCGATGTCCTCGTCCCCGAGGAACCGGCGGCGCACGTCGACCCGCAGGCCTTCGCCCGCGCGATCGGCGCGGCGGTCGCTGCGCAGGTCGAGGCACTGCTGTGACGGTGGGTGGGCGAGCTGGAGTCTGGGAGTGTCGTACTGCAGTTCGTCATCGGGGGCGATGACAGGGCCCGGCTTTCCGGGACCTCACGGGGACCGGTCAGCTGAACTGCAGTACGACACGCCGGCTCGGGCCAGCCAGACGCTCACCCCGTCGCACGCAGCTCCTCCCACACCGGCATCTCGACGACGCCCTGCGGGGTCGCGAGGTAGGTGCCGAGGAGCGGCACGCCGTGCCGACGGCTCGCGGCGAGCGCCTCCTCGTGCAGGTCGCGCGCCCGGTCGTCCGGGGCGAGGCCGCGCGGGCGCCCGATGGCAGCGACGAAACCACCGATGCTGTCGGCGAGGCCGCCGATGATCGTGTCGAAGACGGCGTCCTCCTCCGCGCCGGGGTGGAGGTCCATCTCGGTGATCGTCACCGGCTGGACCATGCGGCCGCCGGTGTCGCAGAGGAGCAGGCTGATGCAACCCAGCTCCCGCTCGGAGTCCCGCACGACGAGGTCGACGACGTCGGCGGCGAGCGTGCTGTCGGTGAGGGGTCGGGTGTGCCACCCCTGGGGCAGGTCGTCGAAGCTCATGCCCGTCATCCTGCAGGGATCGACCCGACGCGCCGCGGACTTTTCCACAAGCCGCCTCCGGCCGCGGGGTGGATACTGGGACCCACGGCGGGTCGTGCCACCCACGCGCGACCGGTCACCGTGCCCCCACCCCGAGCACCCAGGAGCGCCCCCCCGTGGCACTGAGCGTCTTCGACCTCTTCTCGATCGGCATCGGCCCCTCGAGCTCGCACACCGTCGGCCCCATGCGAGCGGCGGTGATGTTCGCCGAGGGGCTGCGCGACGACGGCCTGCTGCCGCAGGTGCGCCGGGTCAAGGCCGAGCTCTTCGGCTCGCTCGGCGCGACCGGGCACGGCCACGGGTCCAACACCGCGGTGCTCCTCGGGCTCTCCGGCGAGCGGCCCGAGCTGTGCGACCCGAGGTCGGTCAGCGGTCGCCTCGAGCAGATCCGCGCGGCGCACCGGGTGAACCTGCTCGGCGAGCACGAGATCGACTTCCACGAGGACGAGGACCTCGTGCTCCACCGACGCAAGTCCCTCCCCCTGCACCCCAACGGCATGACCTTCACCGCCTGGGGCGAGGGAGCGGGCGAGGGCGAGGCGCCGCTCAGCACGCACACCTACTACTCCGTCGGCGGCGGCTTCGTCGTCGGGGAGGACGCGTCCGGCTCGACCCGCATCGTCGCCGACACCACCCCCGTGGCGCACCCCTTCACCACCGGCGACCAGCTGCTCGCGATCTGCGCCGAGACCGGCCTGTCGATCTCCCAGGTCATGCTCGACAACGAGACCTCGTGGCGCTCCGAGGACGAGGTGCGCAGCGAGCTGCTGCACATCTGGTCGGTCATGCGCGAGTGCATCGACAACGGCGTGCGCACCGAGGGCGTCCTGCCCGGCGGGCTCAAGGTGCGCCGTCGCGCCCCGCAGCTGCACCAGCGGCTGCGCTCCGAGGGGGCGAGCACCGACCCCCTTCGCGGCATGGACTGGCTGACGCTCTACGCGCTGGCCGTCAACGAGGAGAACGCCGCCGGTGGTCGCGTGGTCACCGCGCCGACCAACGGCGCCGCCGGCATCATCCCCGCGGTCCTGCGCTACTACGTCGACTTCGTGCCGGGCGCGGACGACGACGGCATCTGCCGGTTCCTGCTCACCGCCGCCGCGATCGGGGTGATCTACAAGGAGAACGCCTCGATCTCCGGCGCCGAGGTCGGCTGCCAGGGCGAGGTCGGCTCGGCCTGCTCGATGGCGGCCGGCGCGATGGCCGCGGTCATGGGCGGCAGCCCGGCCCAGGTCGAGAACGCTGCCGAGATCGGCATGGAGCACAACCTCGGCCTCACCTGCGACCCCGTCGGGGGGCTCGTGCAGATCCCGTGCATCGAGCGCAACGCGGTCGCCTCGGTCAAGGCGATCACCGCCGCGCGCACCGCCCTGCGCGGCGACGGCTCGCACGTCGTCTCCCTCGACAAGGTCGTCAAGACGATGCGCGAGACCGGTCGGGACATGAAGGTCAAGTACAAGGAGACCGCCCGCGGCGGCCTCGCCGTCAACGTCATCGAGTGCTGACCGCCCCCACCACGGCATGACGAAGGGGGTCGGACCCGTGGTCCGACCCCCTTCGTCAGTGCGACGTCCGGGACGTCACTTCTTGGTGAGCTCCCAGTCGCCACGGGCCTCGACGACGAGGTACTTCGTGCCCTCCTGGACCGTCGTGGTGCCCTCGTACGCGTCGTACTCGGAGATCAGGCGGTCCGGGTAGTCCTCGGCGCCGACGGCCTGGACGCGGAAGGTGCCGAGGAAGGAGTCCTTGTCCTCGGTGTACTTCGCGCCGAGGTCGGCCTTCTTGCCGTCCCATGTGAAGATGGCCGAGCCGTTGCCCTTCTGCGAGGTGCCGAAGGCCGGCGCCTTGCTGATGCGCGAGAACTTCACGGTCCAGTCGCCCTCGGTGTCGAACTCGAGCTTCGAGGTCGAGGAGCTGTAGTTGGTGAGGTTGTAGGCGAAGATGCCCTTCTTGGCGTCGCTCGCGGTCACGAGGTACTCGGCGCTCTTGCCCTGGCCGTCGACACCCTTGACCGTCAGCGTCTGGTACTTGTCACCGGTGTAGGTGAACTCGACGAGGCCGGCACCGTCACCCGGGGGGACGGCGATGTAGCCCTTGCCGCTGCCCTTGTACTTCTGCTCCCACTCGGCGGCCTTGCCCTTCTGGCCGATGACGTCCTTGCCCGGGCCGTCGTCCGTGGTCGGCGACGAGGTGGTCGGGTCGGACGTGGTGGTGTCCGTCGTGGTCGGGCTGTCGGTGCTCGTCGAAGGGTCCGTCGGCTGCGTCGACGTCGGCGTCGTCGGGGTGGCGACGGGCTCGTCGTCGCCACCGCTGACGAGCTTGATGCCGAGGAATCCGAGGGCTCCGATGAGCAGCAGGCCGACGACACCGAGACCGATGATCAGCGGGAGCTTGCTCTTGCCCGAGCCGCTGGGCTGACCGGTGGCGTAGGGCGCCTGGCCGTAGCCCTGCTGCGGCTGCTGGCCGTAGCCCTGCTGCCCGTACGGGTTGGACTGGTCGTAGCCGCCCTGCTGCCCGTAGCCCTGCTGGCCGTACCCCTGCTGGCCGTACCCCTGCTGCCCGTAGGCACCCGACTGGTCGTAGCCACCCTGCTGGCCGTACGCGCTCGACTGGTCGTACGACGAGGCGCCGTAGCCGGTGCTGTCGGTGGAGATGGCCTCCGTCTCCGGGGCGCGGTCGGAGCTGGGGCGCACGCGCGTCGCGTCGTCGACCTCACTCGTGGTGCCCGCGTGGTCCTGTCGCGTCCCGGTGCCCGAGGAGTCCGGGCCGGGCTGGCCCACGCCAAAGCCCTCCGGGGTCCCCTGCCGGTGCTCGGTCCATCCGTTGCCGTCCCAGTAGCGGATCTGTCCCTGGTTGTCAGGGTCCTGGTACCAACCGGCAGCCCAGTTGCTCATGACAGGCCTCCCCGTATCTCTTGTGGTGTCTGGTGGTGCACGTGTGCACGGTGTCGCGGGTCAGACTACCTGCGGATTCGTCGCCTCCGGCATGGGGAGGACTCCCCATGCCTGCGCGTGTCGCTCAGCCCGGGGACAGCGCCCGGACGACCTCCTCACCGGCGTGCGCGATGGCCCCCGGGTCGCCGACCACGACCAGCCGGTCGGTGGCGCGGGAGAGCCCGACGTACAGCCGCTCGCGGAACCGCTGCGTGCTCCCGTCCTCGTTGACGCAGAGCACGACGGCGCGACGTTCCATCCCCTTCGCCCCGAGGACGTGCCCGTAGAACACGTCATCGGCCTCCCAGAAGGTCCGCCAGTAGCCCGGCTGCCCGAGCTCGTCCTGGCGTTCGACCTGCACGGGGTGGCGTCGGCCGGTGGTGAGCAGCGCGACGTGCCCCGGCGTCCACCCTTCGTCCAGGAGGAGGTCGACCTGGTCGTCGGCGACGTCGAGCGCCTCGTGAAGCGACGTCGCGACGAAGGCGACGTCCGGGCCGTCGCCGCCCTCCAGCCGCATCTTCATCGGGGTGAGCGTGCGGAAGACCTCGGCGATCTGCTTGGTGTTGCGCAGGTTGTGGTCGAGGACGAGGGGCACGAGCGGGACCGGTGGCCGGCCGAAGCGCTTGAAGAGGCGCTGGTTCTCGTCGGAGTAGATGAACAGGCCGCCCTCCTGCTCGTCGGTGAGCGCCCCGAGGAGCGGTCGCCACCACGACTCGGCGAAGTCCTGCGCCTCGTCGACGACGAAGCTGTCGTAGCGCTCCCCCGGCGGTAGCTCGGCGGCGCGCTCGGCCATGAGCAGCGGCATCTCCTCCTCCCAGAAGCGCGGGTCGTCGCGGGTGCCCGAGGGCACGCCCCAGCGGTTGCCGAGCTCCTCGAAGGTCCCGACGAAGGCGGGACGGTGCCGGTGCGGCCACGTCGCGGTCTCCCGCTTGAGGTGCGTGGCGAGGCCGATCGAGTAACACAGCAGCGCGACCCGCTCGGGCGCCTGGCCGCTGCGTCCGGCGGAGAGCTGGCGCGCCTGGGTGAGGGCGAGGACGGTCTTGCCGCTGCCCGCGCCACCGCGGATCTCGACGCGGCGCAGCAGCCGGGTGACACCGAGGACGAGACCCTGCTCCTGGGTGAGCCGGTCGGCGCGGGCCTGCCGCTCGTCGGCCTCGTCGACGACGCTCGGGACGGCATCGGTGCCGCGCGCGGTGAGGATGTCGACGATGACCTCGCAGTCGTCCTCGGTCGGGATCCGCCGGTGGGTGTCGAACCCGAGCGGGATGTCGGCGATGCGCCGGGCGAGGTCGGCCATGTCCTCCCGGTCGTGGACCATCCAGCGCGGGCAGTCGGGCAGGTCGAAGTCCAGGCCGAGACCGACGAAGGGAGTCACGACCGCGTGCGCGAAACGCACCTTGCCGCGGGAGGAGTCGGCCCACCGCCGGTCGGACTCGACGTACTGCCGGATCGCGTACCGCGCGTCCCGCACCTGCGCGACGGGGTCGATCGGCACCCGCTTGCCGTGCCGCTTGATCGTCCACTGCCCGTCGGCGATCCGCACCCCGCTGCCCTTGACCTCGACGACGACCACGCCCACGTCGGGCATGACGAGGACGATGTCGGCCTCGTGGTCCTTGCGGGTGTCGGTCAGGCGGTAGTTGGCGATGACGGTGTCCTGCGGACGAAGGGAGTCGCGCAGCCGCTCCCACACGGCACGTTCGGAGTCGTTGACGAACCGCGGGTCCCCCGGGATCAGGCGTGGCATGGGCTCACCGTATCCATCTCACGCAGGCCGCAGGCGCGCGGCGAGGACCGCCCGCGTCGCCTCGACGTCGAGGGCGACCGGCCCGTCGCGTTGGAGCAGCTTGGTCAATCGCCGCGGCCACAGGACGTGGACGCCGCGGGTGGTGAAGGAGCCCCCGACGAGCGGCCAGTCGGCGTCGACGAAGCACAGCGCGCCGGTCACGGGGGCCTCGCCGGCGACCCCTCGCACGACGTCGATCTGCCTGAGGAGGCCGTCGACGAGCCGGGTGCAGTTGCGGCGGCCGACGAGGAGGGTCTCGACGCGGGGACGCAGGATCCCCCCTTCGATCTTGAGCTGCGGGCGGCCGGTGTACTTCTTGGCGTCGATCACCCAGATGCCGCTGGGCGTGATCGCGAGGTGGTCGATGTTGGCGCGGCTGCCAGGGATGCGGCGGTCGTGGAGCACCGCGAGCGACGGTGACGCCAACCGGTCGAGGTGGGCGCCGAGCCGCTCCTCGCCGACGGCTCCGGTGGCCCACGCCCTGGTGCTCTGCTTCTCGTCCGACAGGGCGACGGCGACATGGCCGAGACGTCCCCACTTCTGCCGCAGGCGCTGCTCGTCCTGGGCCCTGCGCCGCTCGTACTCGCGGCGCGCGGAGGCACCGGCGCGGGAGGTGGGCTCGGGGGGCCCTGTCGTCTTGGGCACCGGTGTGCCATCCATCTGCATCTCCTGCGACTCCCCTCGCACGTGGCTGCTTGCCGTCAAGGTAGCGGGTCGCGGCGCCTGTGGCGCCAGGGGATCAGAAGGGCGGTGCCATGACCAGGTCTTCTGCGAGGTCATGACTCTTCGCCCCCTCTGCGGGGGGCGAGCTCTCCTCCCCTTCGTCCTCGGCGTGGACCCACATCGTGGGGAAGGTGTCAGCGGAGACCCCGCTCGGGCTGATCCACTCGGTGCGGCCGTCCGGGTGGAGGGTGTGCGTCCACCGGGCGGAGTGCTTGAGGCGGTGGTGGTGCCGGCAGAGGCCGGAGAGGTTGCTCGGGGACGAGGTGCCCTCGGGGTACGGGAGGGCGTGGTCGAGGTCCGCGTTGCCCTCGGGGCGCCCGCCCAGCACCCGGCGGTTGCATGCCCACATGCGGCAGGTGCCGTCGCGGGCACCGACGAACTCCCGCATGGAGTCGGGGACGACGTACCGCGGGTTGCTGGTCTCGACGAGCACTCCTGTGCGGGCGTCGATCAGCGCACGGGAGACCCTCGTCTCGACGTTGCTGACGATCGCCGCCACCGCGTCTGCGGGGATGAAACCGACGCCCGGGATCTCGCAGCCGCTGATCCACGACTGCTGCCCACCGGGGCCCAGGGTCGTCGGCACCTGCGAGGTGACCGCATCGCCGGCCCATTCCTCGGGGATGACGTCGACGGCGTCCGCGCCCTCACCGGTGACGAAGCGGCCGGCCCGGGACGTCGGACCGTGCAGGTCCTGCCCGACGGTGCTGCCGCCTTCGCCCCCTCCGAAGGGGGCGAAGGTCAGGCGGGACGCTGCGGACGTGATGATCGGGATGCCCAGGCGGACGTTGGCGACCACGTCGACGCCGCGCAGGGCGAGGTCGGCGAGACCGTGGGCGCGGGAGGCGCCGACGGTCATCCCGGGGTCGAGCGCACGCCGACGGGCGGCCGCCTGCTCGATCGCTTCCTTGAGGACGACGGCCAGCTCGGTGGGGAGGGTCGCGTACATGTCGGCACAACCGACGGGGCCGGGGCTGAAGCGGACGTCGAGCTTGTCGCGACGGTTGCGGGCGGCGCGCTCGCCCAGGAGCTCGGGCTCGACGCGCTCGAGGATCCGGCGGGTGGCCTTGCGCAGCTCACGGTGGTCGAGCTCGATGATGCGTCGCGTGCCGGGCTTGCCGCGAAGGGGGCCGAGCAGGTGCTCGATGACCGCCGCGACAGCCTCGGGGCACGCGTCGCGCGTCTCCTTCGCGACGATGGCCAACGCGTTCGTCGTGATCTCGCCCGCCGCGACGAGGTCGGCGATGGGGCGCAGATCGGTCAGGGCCCGGGCGCCGAGATCGCACCGGCGGTCCGTCTCGTGGAGGCTGTCGCGCGTCACCAGCGCGACCGCTTCCGCGGCGAACTCCGCGACGTGTCCGGACGGGAGGTGGACCGGTCTGAAGATGCCGTCCGGCCCTCGCTCCTCCCCCCAGCGCACGGCATGCCCGATGACGGCGAGCTCGAGCGCGTCGGCCGCGCGTCTGAGTCGTTCGGTGGCGGTGAGCACCGCTGTGAGCGTGGGCTCGTCGGCACGGCCGCCTCGCTGGGTCACCCCCGTCCGCACATGTCCCAGTCTCGTGAAGGACTCCCCCAACATGGCCAGCTCGTCGTCGAACATGTGTCCATGATTTCAGTGAGGTGTGACAACGCTGGGGTGTCCGTCCACGCGGTCGGGCCACACAGTCGGTCAGTGCGGGGCTATCACCACATCGAGCGGAAAAAGCTTGGTAGTCATTGAGCATGGTGCGTATCAGCGACTTCGAGCCGAAGACCCCAGGTGGGACGTCCAGGAGCACGTCATCCTCGAGTTGCGGGTACCGACGCGTTCACATGGCCGACGGATCTCCGGCCGTGCAGCTCGAGACATACGGATCAGATGAGCGAAAGATGCTCGGCAAGGCTAGCCAGACCATCGAGATCGATCGGGCTCGTGCTGCGGAACTGATCGACATCTTGCGCGAGACCTTTCCTGGCCTCTGAGGGCTAAGCTCCACGAGTGGACAGCGCTGGGGAAGAGAAACTTCGCAGGGAACTGATTGCAGCCGCTGTAATGCGCCACGCCGAAGACCACGGCGGCGTTATCGACTGGCCGACTCTCTGCGACTTCCCGTTGCCAGATGGAACTCATGAACGTCTCGTCGATCCTGGCCGCGGCGGCATCTGGAATCCCAAGGCCATGGCAGCGACGCTGTCGATCCTTACCAATCCCAATGGACCGTACGCCGACCGTGAAGAAGGCGGGTTTCTCCACTACAGCTTCCAAAAGGGACCTGAGGGCGGCAAGAACCTCAAACTTGCCGCTGCCCGCGATCTTGGCGTGCCGGTGCTGCGGCTCCACAAGATCGGCAAGGGCCTCTACCAGCCCATATTTCCCGTCTACGTCGTAGATGTGAATCCGATAGCCCGCGAATTCGTCCTTAGTCTGGATGAAGGGTTGCGGGCGGTGCCTGACCTGAGCCAGCTGTCACCCATCGAGCGGCAGTACGCCGAGAGACTGGTCCAGCAGCGGGTCCATCAGCCTCGGTTTCGGGCCCGGGTCATGCTGGCGTACCGCAACCGATGCTGTGTGTGCTCACTCGGTCACCCACCCCTCCTGGATGCCGCTCACATCTCTGCCGACTCAGAAGAAGACGGGACACCGGAGGTGTCGAACGGCCTCAGTCTGTGCAAGATCCACCACGCCTCGTACGACAGGCATTTCCTTGGCATCGATCCCACGGGCGGCGTTCACATCAATCAGCGGCTCCTCGAGGAGGTAGACGGACCAATGCTGCGGCACGGCCTTCAAGAGATGCACGGACGCCAGATCACTCAGCCGACTCGACCCGCCGACAAGCCGGACCGCGACCGACTGGAACTCCGTTTCGAGCGGTTCCTCGCCTCATAGGTGTGGCGCCCCACTTCCGCATGGGGGCGCCGCTCCCCAGGTCGAAGCTGAACGACATCCCTGTAGGGGTTCCACTGCGTCCAGGGCCAAGTCGCTGACAGAAGGGTGACCGAGCGGGGCTATCTCCCTAGGCCCCAGGAGGAAGGGGGCCCCACCGGCAAAGCCGGCGGGGCCCCCTTCGTCATCAACTCAGATCAGCTGCAACCGCTGGTCGAGCCACACCCTTCGCAGACGTAGCACGAGCCGGCGGGACGCATCTTGGTCCCACAGGTCATGCACATCGGTGCGTCCGCGGTCTTGCCCTGGAACTTCTCCAGGAGCTCGGCCGAGGAGTGGATCGTCGCGTCGACCTGGCGGGCCGAGGCGGCACCGGCACCGGACTGGTCGGTGACCTCCACCTCTTCCTTGGCAGCCGGCTTGGCCTCCTTGGCCTCGGTGGTGGGGACGCCCTGGGAGTAGCTGTCGTCGTCGTAGCTCTCGTCGTCCGAGGACGGGGCCTCGTACGAGCCGGTCTCGAGCTGGCGGGCACGCTCCTCAGCGGTGTGGATCCCCATGAAGGACCGCGTGTCGAAGTCCAGGTAGTCCAGCGCGAGGCGACGGAAGACGTAGTCCATGATCGACTGCGCCATCCGCACGTCCGGGTCGTCCGTCATGCCGGCCGGCTCGAAGCGCAGGTTGGTGAACTTCTCGACGTAGGTCTCCAGCGGCACACCGTGCTGCAGCGCGATGGAGATCGCGATCGAGAAGGCATCCATGAGACCGGCCAGGGTCGAGCCCTGCTTGCCGAACTTCAGGAAGATCTCGCCGAGCTCGCCGTCGTCGTACGTGCCGGAGGTCAGGTACCCCTCGGCCCCACCGACGGCGAAGCTCGTCGTCTGCGAGGTGCGGCGCTTGGGCAGGCGGCGACGCAGCGGGCGGTACTCGACGACCTTCTCCACCGGCGCGGCGGCAGCGGCGTCGGCCGAGGCCTTCGCGTCCTTGGCGGTGGAGCCACCGTCGGAGAGCGGCTGACCGACCTTGCAGTTGTCGCGGTAGACCGCGAGCGCCTTGAGGCCGAGCTTCCAGCCCTGCATGTAGACGTCCTCGATCTCCTCGACCGTGGCCGTCTCCGGCAGGTTGACCGTCTTGGAGATGGCACCCGAGAGGAAGGGCTGGACCGCAGCCATCATCCGCACGTGACCCATCGGGGCGATGGCGCGCGCACCCATGGCGGTGTCGAAGATCTCGTAGTGCTCGAGCTTGAGGCCGGGGGCGTCGATGACGTGACCCTTGTCGGCGATGAACTCGACGATCGCCTCGATGGTCTCCTCGGTGTAGCCGAGCTTCTTCAGCGCGCGCGGGATCGTCAGGTTGACGATCTGCATCGAGCCGCCGCCGACGAGCTTCTTGAACTTCACGAGCGAGAAGTCGGGCTCGATGCCGGTGGTGTCGCAGTCCATCATGAAGCCGATGGTCCCGGTCGGGGCGAGCACCGACGCCTGGGCGTTGCGGTAGCCGTTCTTCTCGCCGACCTTGACGACCGCGTCCCACGCCTTGGTGGCGTAGGCGTGGATGTCCTTGTCCATCGTGTGCAGCGTGCGGATCTGGTCGTTGGCCGCCTGGTGCTTGCGCATGACGCGCTTGTGGGCGTCCGCGTTGCGGGCGTAGCCGTTGTACGGGCCGACGATCCCGGCGAGCTCCGCCGAGCGCTTGTAGGACGCACCGGTGAGCAGCGAGGTGATCGCGCCGGCGAGCGCACGGCCACCGTCGGAGTCGTAGCCGTGGCCGGTCGCCATGAGCAGCGCGCCGAGGTTGGCGTAGCCGATGCCCAGCTGGCGGTAGTCACGGGTCGTCTCGCCGATCGACTCGGTCGGGAAGTCCGCGAAGCAGATGGAGATGTCCATCGCGGTGATGACGAGCTCGGCGACCGCCTGGAAGCGGGCCGCGTCGAAGGTGTCGTCGTCCTTGAGGAACTTCAGCAGGTTGAGCGAGGCGAGGTTGCACGAGGAGTTGTCGAGCGACATGTACTCGCTGCAGGGGTTGGAGGCGGTGATGCGACCGGTCTCGGGGTTGGTGTGCCAGTCGTTGATCGTGCCGTCGTACTGGATGCCCGGGTCGGCGCACTCCCACGCGGCCTGGGCGATCTTGCCCATGAGCTCGCGGGCGTCGACGGTCTCGATGACCGAGCCGTCCATGCGGGAGGTCAGACCGAAGTCCGTGCCCTCCTCGACGGCGCGCATGAACTCGTCGGTGACACGCACCGAGTTGTTGGCGTTCTGGTACTGCACGGAGGTGATGTCGGCACCGCCGAGGTCCATGTCGAAGCCGGCGTCGCGCAGCGCGCGGATCTTGTGCTCCTCGCGCGCCTTGGTCTCGACGAACTCCTCGATGTCCGGGTGGTCGACGTCCAGCACGACCATCTTCGCCGCGCGACGGGTGGCGCCACCGGACTTGATGGTGCCCGCGGAGGCGTCGGCCCCGCGCATGAAGGAGACCGGGCCGGAGGCGGTGCCGCCGGAGGAGAGCAGCTCCTTGGAGGAGCGGATGCGGGAGAGGTTCAGGCCGGCACCGGAGCCGCCCTTGAAGATGAAGCCCTCCTCCTTGTACCAGTTGAGGATCGAGTCCATCGAGTCGTCGACCGAGAGGATGAAGCAGGCACTGACCTGCTGCGGGCTCTTGGTGCCGACGTTGAACCACACGGGCGAGTTGAAGCTGAAGATCTGGTGCAGGAGCGCGTAGGTCAGCTCGTGCTCGAAGACCTCCGCGTCGGCGTCGGTCGCGAAGTAACCGTGGTCCTTGCCCGCCTTGACGTAGGTGAGCACGACCCGGTCGATGAGCTGCTTGAGCCCGGCCTCACGCTCGGGCGAGCCGACGGCGCCGCGGAAGTACTTCGTCGTGACGATCGTGGAGGCGTTCACCGACCAGAAGTCGGGGAACTCGACCCCGCGCTGCTCGAAGATCGTCTCGCCGGTCTTCCAGTTCTGCTGGACGACGTCGCGCTTCTCCCACGTGACCTCGTCATAGGGGTGGACGCCCTCGGTCGTGTGGATGCGGTTGATCGTCAGGCCCTTGGTGCGGGACCCGCGACGGGCGCTGGGCTTGCCGGCGGTCTCGGTCATGCTCTCTCTCCTGGTCCGTGTGGTGACGGCTGTGCTGCTCGGGTGGTGCGAGTGGGTTCGTGCTGGGTCAGGTGGCCGCGGTGTGCTCGCGGCGAAGGGCGGTGATGGCCGCCTCGAAGTCGTCCAGGGAATCGAAGGACTGGTAGACGGACGCAAAACGTAGGTAGGCGACCTCGTCGAGCTCGCGCAGCGGCGGGAGGATCGCCATGCCCACCTCGTGCGCGTCGATCTCGGCGCTGCCCTGCGCCCGGATGCTCTCCTCGACGCGCTGGGCGAGGAGGGCGAGCTGGTCCTCGGTGACCGGTCGGCCCTGGCAGGCCTTGCGGACACCGGCCAGGACCTTGGCCCGGCTGAAGGGCTCGGCCGCACCAGACCGCTTGGTCACCGTGAGGCTCGCGCTCTCGAGGGTGGTGAAGCGGCGGCTGCACTCCGGGCACTGGCGGCGACGCCGGATGGCGCTGCCGTCGTCCGTGGTGCGGCTGTCGATGACGCGGGAGTCGTTGTGGCGGCAGAACGGGCAGTGCACGTCGGACTCCCTTCGTCGTGGCCGAAAGAACGGCTGGTCTGTGGATGGTGCGGTGGATGGCGTGGGGACGAACCCCGGATTTCTGTGGAGAACCGACCTCATCCTGTGCACTAGATGTGGACGAATGACAACGGTGTAACCACTAGATGTAGTGACCATTAGACGCCCCCGGAGCGCGTGACGCAAGTCCTGATCCACACCCGTCGACGAACGGCACGAGGGCCACCTCCACGTGCTGCGGAGGTGGCCCTCGGCCGGCCCGGACCCGGGTCGATGGGTCCGGGAGATCAGGTGCGACTCAGGGGGTCGGGATGGTCAGCGTCTGCCCCGCGTGCACGTACGAGGTCGACAGCCCGTTGGCCACCTGGAGGCGGGCGACGCCCTGCTGGACCGGCAGCTCGGGCAGCTCGGCGGCGGCGATCTGACCGAGAGTCTGCCCCGACCGGACGGTGACCTGCTCGGGCTGGGTCGCGGGCCCACCGAAGGCCATCGCGGCACCGGCGACGCTCGCGACCAGGAGCATCGAGGTCGTGACGGCCAGCCGACCGCGGCGGGTCATGCGCAGCCGGGTGGCGGGGCGGGCGAGGGCTGCATCGCCCGTGGGCACCGAGACGAGATGACGCGAGGGCGCCGGGCGCGCGCCGCGAAGGGGGGCGGGGGCGGCGGTGAGAGCGGTCATGCGGTCCTCCTGGCGGTGGCGGTTCTCTCGAACCGGTGTTCGATAGAACGTCTGTACGATGTCTAGCACGGGTGTTCGAAGAAAATCAAGGACACGCTCGAACAGATGTTTGAAATACCTGTTCGATCGGCCTACTGTCGTCGACACGGAGTAGTTGACCAGCGACCACCGACAACGGTGCCTCGCGGACACGGACGAAGGGTCGATCGATGAGCGGACAGGGCGAGGACACGGGCGAGGGCAACATCCACCAGCTCCCCGAGCGCGACACCGGGGACGGGTTGACCGCACGGCAGCGCAAGGTCCTCGAGGTCATCCGCAATGCCGTCGCGACGCGCGGCTACCCGCCGAGCCTGCGCGAGATCGGCGAGCTCGTCGGCCTCACCTCCCCCAGCTCCGTCGCCCACCAGCTCTCCTCCCTCGAGCGCAAGGGCTACCTGCGCCGCGACCCCAACCGCCCGCGGGCCATCGAGGTCATCTCCCCCGACGGCCACGACGCCCCGGCGGGCGAGGTCACCGACCTGGCCTCCATGCGGGGCGGCGCCGACCACGGCGATGCCGTCGTCGACCCGACCGGCTCCGGCGACGCGCGTCCCGAGGCCAGCTACGTCCCCGTCCTCGGCCAGATCGCCGCCGGTGTCCCGATCACCGCCGAGGAGGTCGTCGACGACGTCTTCCCCCTGCCCAAGCAGATCGTCGGCGAGGGCTCGCTGTTTCTGCTGAAGGTCGTCGGCGACTCGATGATCGACGCCGCCATCTGCGACGGCGACTGGGTCGTCGTGCGTCAGCAGCCGCAGGCGGACAACGGCGACATCGTCGCGGCCATGCTCGACAACGAAGCGACGGTCAAGACCTTCAAGCGCAAGGACGGCCACGTGTGGCTGCTCCCCCACAACCCCGCCTTCGACCCGATCGACGGCGACCACGCGACGATCCTCGGCAAGGTCACCGCGGTGCTGCGCCGCCTGTGACCGACAGCTCGAGGACCGCGTCGACGAGGGAGCGAAGGGAGTCCCGCAGCTCCCCGTCCACGCGGTGGTCGACGAGGTCGTCCCCCCGCGTGGGTCCGCGGGTGATCAGCGAGACCGGGATCCCGCGCTTGGCCGCGTGCCGCACGAACCGCAGCCCCGACATCACCTGCAGCGAGCTGCCCAGCACGAGCAGGCTCGGCGCGGCGTCGACGAGGTCGTAGCAGCGCTGCACGAGCGGCTTGGCGACCGATCCGCCGAAGAAGACGACGTCGGGCTTGAGCGTGTCGGCGCCGCACTCCTCGCAGCACGGGGCGACGAAACGGCCGACGTCGACCGACTCCAGCCGCACGTCGCCGTCGGGTCGGATCTCGTCGCTGTCGGCGTCGAAGCCGGGGTTGGCGGCGGCCATCCGCGCATCGAGGACCTGCCGGTCCACCCGTGTGCCGCAGGTCAGGCAGACCGCTTCGACGAGGTTGCCGTGCAGCTCGACGACGTCGCGGGTGTCGGCCGCCTGGTGCAGGCCGTCGACGTTCTGCGTGATGACGGGGCCGGCCGCCCCGATCTGCTGCAGCCGGGTGACCAGGTGGTGGGCGTCGTTGGGGCGCGCCGCGTGGAACCGCCGCCAGCCGACATAGCTGCGGGCCCAGTACCGCTGGCGCGCCTCGCTGCTCCCAACGAACTCGGAGTAGTGCATGGGCGACACCCGCCGTGTGCCGTCCGGCCCGCGGTAGTCCGGGATGCCGGAGTCGGTCGACATGCCGGCGCCGGTGAGCACGAGGGCCGGACCGGCCGACAGCACCCGGGCGATGTCCTCGATCACCGCACCAGTATGAGGTGCTCGGCGCCCTCGGGTGAGCGGGAGCGGCACCGGCCGAGCCGGACGACCTACCATGGCTCCATGATCGACGCCGCCGGGCTCCGCGTGATGCGGGCCATCGCCGAGGAGGGCAGCTTCACCGCCGCCGCCCTCGCTCTCGGCTACTCGCAGCCGGCGGTCTCCCAGATGGTCAAGCGCCTCGAGCAACGGACCGGGACCGTCCTCGTGGAGAAGGTCGGCCGCTCCGTGCGGCTCACCGAGGCCGGTGCGGTGCTCGCGCGCCACGCGACGCCGGTCCTCGCGGCGCTCGACGCCGCCGAGGAGGAGGTCGCCGCGATCGCCGGGCTGCGCTCCGGCCGGGTGCGGCTCATGGCCTTCCCCTCGTCGTCGGTCACCCTCGTCCCCCGCGCGCTGGCCGCGGTGCGGGCCGAGCACCCGGACCTGTCGGTGCAGTTCGCCGAGGCGGAGCCGCCCGAGTCGATCGCCGCGCTGCGCGCCGGCGACGTCGACCTCGCGGTGGCCTTCAGCTACGAGGGCAGCGACCTGGCCCGTGGCGAGGACCTCGAGGGCTTCGTCGTGCACCCCCTCATCGACGAGGAGGTCCGGGTCGCCCTCCCCCGTGACCACCCGCTGGCCGTCAAGGAGACGGTCTCGATGACCGACCTCACCGATGAGGACTGGATCGCCGGCTGCGCGCGCTGCCGGGGCCACCTGCTGAAGATCGCGCACGACGCGGGGTTCGCGCCCAAGGTGGCCTTCGAGACCGAGGACTACGTCGCTGTCCAGGGCTTCGTCGCCGCCGGTCTGGGTGTCGCGCTCATCCCCGACCTCATCCGCGCGGCGACGTCCAACGACGACGTCGTCATCCGCCCGCTCGACCCGAAGAGCCGACGCCGGATCCACGTCGTGACGACCGAGGACCTGCTGAAGGTCCCCGCGGTCGCGACGACCCTCGAGGCGCTCGTCGCCTCGGCCGCCGCGGCCACACCCTCGGCCGTCAGCTGACCGGCACCGCCCACTCCTGCCAGTCGTTGAGCAGCGCCTCCGGCCGGTCGGAGGCCATGATCACCACCCCCGGGTAGTCCTGGAGGATCCCCCGCAGCATCTCCCGACCCTGCGGACCCAGGTCGTCGTCGACGTGCTCGAGCAGGAGCAGTGCCGGCGCGCCGATGGTCGCGCGGGCGACCCACAGTCGAGCGATCTCCTGGCGCGTGAGCGGTTCACCGCCACGGCGAAGGGGGGTCCGCTCACCTTCCGGCAGGCTCGCCACCCGGTCGGCCAGGCCGACGGCTGCCAGGGCCGCGCTGCCCTCCCCTTCGTCCAGGTCGGGCTGGCGGTAGCGCACGGCGCGCGAGACGCTCCCCCGCTCGAGGCGGCCACCGACGGGTGCGTAGCCGACGCGCCGACGGCGGCTCCTGGGGCCGGTGTGCGCCAGGTCCTTGCCGTCGACGCACACCGAGACGCAGCCGTCGCGACCCGGCAGCGCGAGCGCGGTGAAGACCTCGCGGGCGTGCCAGGGCGCGCCCCCGCGGAGGACGATGCGCTCCCCCGGCTCGGCGAGCAGTCCGGGCATCGCGACGCCGTCGACGGTCAGGCCGCGCACGACGACCCGACCACCGCTGGAGACGTCCGGGTCGAAGACGGGCGCCGGGCGGGCGTCGACGGGCTCCAGGAGCAGGGGCGCGATGATCCGGCGAGCGGCCTTGTGGTTCTGCCGGTACTCGACGATGCGGCCGGCGTCGGCGACCGGGCCGGCGAGGATGCCGACGATCGTCAGGGCGACGGCGACCGAGGCGGCGGAGACGACGCCGAAGGCGCCGAGGGTCGCCGCGCCGGCCGACCCGGCGAGCGGGGCGACGAGGGCGCAGGCGCGCAGCAGGCCGGAGGTGCGGGCCCGGTGCACCGCCGCGTCGACGACCCGGGAGCCCGAGGTGTCGATCGCGCGCAGCTCCCGCTCGACACCGCCGGCGGCGGCGATGCCGGGGGCGGCGGTGACGGTGTCGGCGACGCGGGCCGCGAGCGAGCCGCGTCGGCGCCGCAGGAGCCGCGCCCGCTCGAAGGCCGAGCCCGAGACGCGGGCCAGCACCAGGCCGAGCACCACGAGCGGCACGGCGACGACGAGTGCGAGCTGCCAGCCGAGCGTCGCGAGCGCGAGGACCGAGCCGAGCACGAGCGGCCCGAGCGCGACGAGCGGGGCGATCCCGAGTGAGACCCAGTTGCGCACGCTCGCGAGGTCGTTGGTCGAGCGGGCGATCGTGATGCCGAGGGAGGGCGCCTCGGCGGAGGTCATCGCGTGCTGGACGAGACCGCGCCGGATCTGCTGGACGTAGTCCTGGCCGAGGCGCTCGGCGACGACCCGCTCGACGTAGCGCGTGACGCCGAGGCCCACGACGGTGACCACGAGGACCCCGAGATCGGCGAGCACCGCGCTCGGGGGCTGGCCGACGTCGCCGAGGAGCACGCCGACGAGCAGCCCCGCCGCGATGGCGCAGGCAGTGTGGGCGACCGCCGTCGCGACGAGCAGCGCCATGAGCAACCGGCGGCTGCCCCGCAGCAGCGCGGGCATGGGTGGGACGGCCTGCGCCTCGTGCTGCTCCGTGTCCTCGGGCGACGCGGTGCGGCTCATGATGCCTGCGCGCGGACCGACCGGTCCCGGAGGAGACCCAGGGCCACCTCCGGCTCACGCAGCTCGAAGGTGCCGATGACCGGCACGGAGAGGACCTCGCTCGCCTCGCGCGTCGCGAGCGGCGAGGAGGTGACCACGCCGGAGACGGCAGCGGTCGGGGCACCCGCCGCGTCGAGGACCTGCAGGCCGGCGACGGCGCCGAGCGCGTCCTGGGACGCGAAGACGACCCGGTCGACGCGCGCGTGGAACTCGGGGTCCTCGAGCAGGCGGCGCGTCTCCTCCTGGTAGACGCCGTCGGCGACCTCGATGATGACGACGTCGGGCGCGGTGGCGGCGAGCTCGTCGACCATGTCGACGAAGATCTCGCGGATGCGCTCGTGCCCGAGGCGGTAGGTCGCGGGGTGGCCGAAGTCGGTGAAGTCCAGGACCGTCGTCGCACCGGCGTCCCGGAAGTGGTTGGGGTCGTTGCCCGCGCCGGTGCCGGTGGACTTGCCCGCGGCGACGCGCAGACCGGCATTGGTCAGGCCGTTGACGATCGAGCCGAGGACCGTGGACTTGCCGGAGTTCATCGACGAGCCGAAGACGGCGACGACCGGCACCTTGCTCGTGCTCGTGCTCGTGCTGCCGGTCGTCGCGGTCGACCCCAGCGGGGCGAAGCGGTCGAGGGTCACGCGCCCGGCGTGGTCGGCGAGCAGGCCGATCGGCTCGATGCGGGTCGCCCCGTCGATGCTCGCGTGCATCTCGACGACCCTCGAGGCGAGGCCTCCGCCGGCGACGAGGTCCGCGGGGGCGAGCGAGGACGGCACGTGGGCGAGGAACTGGTCCGGGGCGTAGCGGTCGCCGTAGGCGACGAGGACCTCCTGGCCGGGGAAGAGCAGCTGGCGCC
Source organism: Janibacter terrae (assembly GCF_039636765.1). Taxonomy (NCBI): domain Bacteria; kingdom Bacillati; phylum Actinomycetota; class Actinomycetes; order Micrococcales; family Intrasporangiaceae; genus Janibacter; species Janibacter terrae. The sequence goes on along the minus strand of NZ_CP144167.1, from coordinate 1,706,184 downwards.
GCGAGACGGGGCTCTCCAGCCGGGTGTGCTTGCCGATCTCGGTGACCCGGGCGAGGACCACGTCGCCGGCGCGCGGCGCGACGTCCGCGCCGTACTGGAGGTGGTAGCCGTCGGCGGAGGACTCGATCGCCGCGGCGACGAAGCGCGTCGTGTAGGCCTTGAGCGCGCGACGCAGCCGGACCGGGTCGAGGATCGCCGTGTGGTGACCGGGCCGGATGGCCGGGGTCACCTCGTCGGGGGCCCTCGTCCCGGTGGTGGTCAGGTCGGTCGCGGTCAGGGCGGTGGGGGCGGTCTGGGTCATCGTCATCGTCGTCATGCCCAGATCACACCAAGCGAGGGTGAGCGGCGGATGAGGCCCGGATGAAGGTGCGTTCATCTGCGGCGCAGGGCCGCGTCGCAGGTCAGCGAGCGGTGACCGTCGCGGCGCCCTCGACGACGGCGACATCGCCGTCCTCGTCGGTCCGCAGCACCCGCGTCCCGTGGCGGGCGGCCCACTGCAGCGCGGTGGGCGTGGGGTGGCCGTAGGTGTTGTCGGCACCGACGCTGATGATCGCCGTGGGCGCGGCCACCTCGTCCATGAAGTCCTCGTCGACATTGCCCGACCCGTGGTGCGGCATCTTGACGACGTCGAGGTCGGCGGCAGCAGCGGCCATCGCGGGATCGCGTCGCAGCGCCAGCAGCAGCGCGTGGCCGACCTCCCTCTCGATGTCGCCGAGGAGCAGCATGCTGACCTCACCGACCCGGACGTGGAGGACGATGCTCGCGTTGTTGGCGGCCGAGCCGCCGGCGACCACCTGGGCCGGCCACCACACGTCCGCCCTCACCTCGCCGATCGTCAGCTGCCGCCCCGCGACGAGCGCCTCCACGGGCACGCCGTGCTCCCCCGCGATGCGCCGGACCTGCCGGGCCGCCCACTGCGGGTCCTCGACCGGCGTGACGAGGATGCGGCCGACCGCGCGCCCGTCGAGGGCCGCCTCGAGGGCGCCGACGTGGTCGTCGTGGAAGTGCGTGAGCACCACCGCGTCGAGGGTGCGCACCCGCAGCCGCCGCAGGCAGGCGTCGATGCCCCCGTCCTCGGGACCGACGTCCACGAGGACCGCCCGCCCCGGACCAGAGGCGAGGACCAGACCGTCGCCCTGCCCGACGTCGCAGGCGACGAGCCGCCAGTCAGGTGGCGGCCAGCTGAGCGTGCGCGCCGGGAGGGACCCGACGACGATGACGACGACGAGGCCCAGCGCGACGAGCGGGCTGGCGCGCGAGCGCCGGACCGCCCACGGACCGGAGAGGATGCCGAGCGCGGTGACCACGGTGAGCAGCACCGCACCGGGGGGCCCGTCGGGCCACGGGAGCGCCCCGCCGGGCACGTCGGCGGCGATCCGCGCGGTCCAGGCGATGGCGAGGGCGAAGGGAGCACCGCACCAGCCGACGAGGCTCGCCAGGGTCGTGCTCGCCACGGCGACGAGGGCGGCGCTCACCCCGAGGACCGTGGCCGGGGCGACGAAGGGAGCGGCCGCCAGGTTGGCGACGACGGCGATGAGGCTGACGTCGCCCTGCAGCAGCACGATGACCGGTCCGCAGACGAGCTGGGCGGCGACGGGGATCGCCACGGCCGGCCCGACGAGGTGCAGGCGTCGCGGCAGGTGGGCGTTGATCGCGTCGGACCACGGGCGGACGAAGAGCAGCAGGCCGAGGGTCGCGAGCGTGGAGAGGACGAACCCGTACGAGCGCGCGAGCCACGGGTCGTAGGTGAGCAGCGCGAGGACGGCGGTACACAGGGCGGGGGTGCCGGCGCCCCGTCGCGAGGCGCTCATGCCGAGCAGCCCGATCGCGCCCATCGTCGCCGCCCGGATGACGCTCGGCTCCGGCCGGGCGAGCACGACGAAGAAGGCCAGCCCGGCGCCCGCCGCCCAGGGCCGCCACCGGCGCGGGAGGCCACCCAGGCGGGCGGCGCCGATGAGCGCGGCCAGCACGACGGCGACATTGGACCCGCTGACCGCGCTGAGGTGCGACATGCCGACGAGGAGCATGTCGTCGGTGAGGTCCTGGGGGGTCATCGAGGTGTCGCCGATGACGAGCGCCGGCAGCAGGCCGCGGGCGTCGGCCGGCAGCGGCTCCATCGCCTCGCGCATCCCCGACCGCAGGTGCTCGGCGGCAGCCCGCACCGGGGAGCGCTCGCCCAGCGGCCGGGGTGGGCCGCGGGGGCTGAGCACGGCGATCTCCGGGTCGGCGGGCTCGGCGGGGGCGAGCCGGCCCGTCAGGGCGATCCGGTCGTGCCAGCCGACCTCGCCCCAGGGCTGCCCCGCCCGGACGAAGACCGGTGCGCGCACCCGCGTCGTCACCCCGCGGGCGGTGACCGACTCCAGCCGCACCCGCAGCAGGACCTGGTCGGGGGCGGGGCTCCCTTCGTCCCCCGAGGCACGGCCGGCGCGGACGATCGGCTCGGTGAGCACGACGCCCTCCGCCCGCACCATCGCGCGCTCGGCGACGAGGCGGTCCACGGGCCCGACCCGACGGGTCGCCTCGTGCACGGCCGACGACCCGAGGACGAGCCCCGCGGCGACGAGGGCGAGACCGAGCACCGCCGGCCCGTCGCGTCGCCACGACGCCCGGGCGTGCCGGCCCCGGTAGCGCACACCCCCCACCCACAGGCCCAGCACGAGCAGGAGCGCGAGCGTCGCGACCTGGGCACGCACCGCCCCGGACCACGACAACGCCCACGCGCCGAGGGCCCACGCGGCGAGGCACGGCAGGAGCAACCGCAGGTCGAGCAGCGGTGCGCCCGCGGGCTCCTCGGCCACGAGCTCAGACCGTGACCCTGGTCGAGAGCTGGGCGTAGATCTTGTCGCCGATCCCGCTCACCTCGCCGAGCTCCTCGACCGCGGTGAACCGCCCGTGCTCGGTGCGCCACTCGAGGATGCGCTGCGCGAGCACCGGCCCGACGCCCGGCAGCGTCTCGAGGGTGGCGAGGTCGGCGGTGTTGAGGTCGACCGGTGCCGCGGCCGCCCCGGGAGCAGCTGCGCCACCGGGGGCCGGAGCGCCCGCCGCCGGGGCACCCGCCGGAGCAGGCGCAGCGGCCGGGGCCTCCCCCCGCCCCGGCACGACCACCTGCTCGCCGTCCACGAGTGGTCGGGCGAGGTTGACGCTCGTGAGGTCCGCGCGACCGGTGGTGCCGCCCGCCTCGTCGAGGGCCTCGCCGACTCGCGAGCCCCCCGGCAGGGTGACCACGCCGGGGCGCTCGACCCGGCCGACGACGTGCACGGTCACCGTCGTCGCCGGACCCGTGGCCGGGGCGAAGGGCGACTCCGTCCCGTCCGGCTCCGCCGCCGCGCCCTCCTCCTGCACGACGGCGGGCTGGGGTGCCGCGTCCTCGCGCGCCATGACGTACCGACCGACGAGCATGGCGACGGCGACCGCGACGACGAGCGCCACCCCGATCACCGCCTGCCGGCTCACCCCGTAGCGTCCCCGCGCCAGCGTGGAGGGCAGCTCGAGGGGCCGCGGCTCGCGGTCCTCCTCGAGGATCCGGGCGACGCGCTCGGAGGGCTCGCTCGTGCGTGGGCTCATGCCGACGACGCTAGGCAGGCCTGTCCCCGCCGCGGTCGCGTCGCGCTCTCCTGTGGACCGTCAGAGCGGCGCCACCGGGGCTGGGGACGAGCAGCGACCCGGTCAGTCGCGCTGGCGGGGGGTCACGCCGACGCCGATGGTGCCGAGCCCGACGTGCGCGCCGATGACCGCGGTGAGCGGCGACAGGGAGACGGGGACGTCCAGCTCCTCGCGCAGGGCCGTGGCGAGCGCGCTCGCCCGCTCCTCGGCGTCCAGGTGGTGCACGGCGACGTCGACGCCACCGGCCCACTCCGGCAGGTCGCGGCAGTCCTGGAGGGTCAGGGCCTGCAGGCGCGCGATCGCCTTGCCGGCCGTGCGGACCCGCTCGAGCGGCTCGACGTGGCCGTCGACGATGTGGAGCACCGGCTTGAGGGCCAGCGCCGAGCCGAGCAGCGCCCGGGCACCACCGATCCGTCCGCCCCGGCGCAGCTGCTCCAGGCTGTGCACGACCATGCGCACGGTCGACGCGGCGCAGCACTGCTCCAGCCGGGCGACGACCTCCTCGACCGGCAGGCCGCGCGCCCCGTCCCGCGCCGCGCCGATCGCGGCGAAGCCCAGGGCCATGCCGATGAGTCGCGAGTCGACGACGTGCACCGGCACCGGCGACTCGGGGGCGGCCGAGCGGGCCGCCTCGACCGTCCCCGACAGGTCACCGCTCAGGTGGACGGAGACGATCTGGGTGGCTCCCCCCTTCGCCGCCGCCTCGTAAGCACGCAGGAAGGTCGCGGGAGCAGGGCGCGAGGTGCTGATCTCGGCCTTGCGCCGCAGGGCGTCGACGACCGCGCGCGAGTCGACCTCGTCGCCCTCGATCCGCTCCCGGCCGTCGACGACGAGGACGAGCGGCACGACGCGGATGCCGTGCTCGGTCCGCTCCGCGGCCGACAGGCCCGAGGTGGAGTCGGTGACGACGACGGTGCTCACGGGTCGAAGCGTACCGAGACCCGTCACGGGCACGAGCGTCCGTCCGCGGCTAGCCTCGCCCCATGTCCACCAGCGAGCGACTGCCCTACCTCGACGCGTCCCTGCCGGAGGCGTGGAAGTCCCTCAACGCCCTCGCGCTCAAGGTCTCCGCCGCCGCGGAGGCTGCCGGCCTCGAGCGCGAGACCCTCGAGCTGATGAACGTGCGCATCTCGCAGATCAACGGCTGCGCGTTCTGCCTCGACCTGCACACGCGCAAGGCGCTCGATGCCGGCGCGAGCCAGCAGCGCCTCGCGCTGCTGCCGGCCTGGCGCGAGTCCACGCTCTTCGACAGCGTCGAGTGCGCCGTGCTCGACGTCGCCGAGGTGACGACCACCCTGCCCGACCCGCAGCAGCGCGGCGAGGCCCTCGTCGCCGCCCGGCGCCTGCTCGGCGACGAGACCTTCGCCGCGGTCGAGTGGGCGGCCGTGACGATGAATGCCTTCAACCGGGTCTCGATCCTCTCCGAGCACCCGGTCCGCCGGCGGGACTAGAGCGGGACGACGTTGACGAGCTTGGGTGCCCGCACGATGACCGTGCGGATGCCGCCCTCCGTCGTCGCCTTGATCTTGTCGCGCCCCAGCGCCAGCTCGCGCAGCTCGTCCTCGGAGATGTCGGCCGGGACCTCGACGCGGTCGCGCACCTTGCCCTTGACCTGGATGACGCAGGTGACGCTCGACTCGACCATCTTGCTCGGGTCGGCCACGGGGAAGGGCTCCGCGCTGAGGGAGGCGGAGTGCCCCAGCTGCGACCACAGCTCCTCGGCGAGGTGGGGGGCGACCGGCGCGGCCATGAGCACGAGCGGCTCGATCGCTGCGCGCGGCACGGAGGCCAGCTTGGTCAGCGCGTTGTTGAGCTCGATGAGGCGTGCGATGGCGGTGTTGAAGCCCAGGGTCGCGTAGTCCTCGGTGACGGCGGCGATCGTCTGGTGCAGCAGGCGCTCGGTGTCCGCGTCGAGGGCGTCGTCGGTGACGTGCACCTCACCGCTCTCCTCGTCGACGACGTTGCGCCACAGCCGCTGCAGGAACCGCTGGCTGCCGACGACCGCGCGCGTCTCCCAGGGCTTCGACTGGTCGAGCGGGCCGAGCGACATCTCGTAGACGCGGAAGGTGTCGGCGCCGAACTGCTCGTACATCTCGTCGGGGCTGACGGCGTTCTTCAGCGACTTGCCGATCTTGCCGTACTCCTGCGTGACCGGCCGGCCCTGCCAGGTGAACCCCGTCGCAACGCTCGCGTCCTCCTCGACCTCGGCGGCCGGCACCGGCTGGCCGCGGTGGTCGCGGTAGGCGTGGGCCTGGATGTAGCCCTGCGAGAAGTACCGGCGGAAGGGCTCCTCGCTGCTCACGTGGCCCAGGTCGAAGAGGACCTTGTGCCAGAAACGCGCGTAGAGCAGGTGCAGCACGGCGTGCTCGACGCCGCCGATGTACAGGTCGACGCCGCCCGGGTCGCGGGTGCCGGCGGGTGCGCCGGGGACCGGCGTCTCGCGCGGCCCGACCCAGTAGGCCTCGTTGGCCGGGTCGACGAGCGCCTCGTCGTTGGCCGGGTCGAGATAGCGCAGGTAGTACCAGCACGACCCGGCCCAGTTGGGCATCGTGTTGGTCTCGCGGCGGTACCGCCTGGGTCCGTCGCCGAGGTCGAGCTCGACCTCGACCCACTCCGTCGCGCGGCCGAGCGGCGGCTCGGGCGTGCTGCCGGCGTCGTCGGGGTCGAAGGTGCGCGGGCTGTAGTCGTCGACCTCGGGCAGCTCGACCGGCAGCATCGACTCGGGCACGGCGTGCGCGACGCCGTCCTCGTCGAAGAGGATCGGGAAGGGCTCGCCCCAGTAGCGCTGGCGGGAGAAGAGCCAGTCGCGCAGCTTGTAGTTGACCGTGCCGCGGCCGACCCCCTGCTCCTCCAGCCACGCGGTGATCGCGGCCTTGCCCTCGGCGACGGACAGGCCGTCGAGCGAGACCGACGCGCTCGTGGAGTTGATGATCGTGCCGTCGCCGGACCACGCGCCCTCGTGCCCCTCGGGCGCGGTGACCGTGGGGATGATCGGCAGGTCGAAGGCGGTCGCGTACTCGAAGTCACGCTGGTCGCCGGACGGCACGGCCATGATCGCGCCGGTGCCGTAGCCCATGAGGACGTAGTCGGCGACGAAGACCGGGATGCGCTCGCCGCTCACCGGGTTGGTCGCCCAGCCTCCGGTGAAGACGCCGGTCTTGTCCTTGGTCTCGATCTGGCGCTCGACGTCGCTCTTGCGGCCCGCGGCGGCCCGGTACCCCGCGACCGCGGCGAAGGGGGTCTCCGCCCCGCCCGTCCACATGGACTTGGTCCCCTCGGGCCAACCGCCCTGCGGGACGAGGGAGTCCACGAGCGGGTGCTCGGGCGCCAGGACCATGAAGGTGGCACCGAAGAGCGTGTCCGGCCGGGTCGTGAAGACCTCGACCGGGTGCTCGGAGCCGTCCGCGCCGGTCGCGGTGAAGGTGACCTGCGCGCCCTCGCTGCGGCCGATCCAGTTGCGCTGCATGGCCTTGACCTTGGCCGGCCACTCGACGCGGTCGAGGTCGTCGGCCAGGCGGTCGGCGTAGGCGGTGATGCGCATCATCCACTGGCGCAGGTTGGTCTTGAAGACCGGGTAGTTGCCCCGCTCGGAGCGACCGTCGGCGGTGACCTCCTCGTTGGCCACGACCGAGCCCAGACCGGGCGCCCAGTTGACCGGTGCCTCGGCGGAGTAGGCCAGGCGGTAGCCGTCGAGGACGTCGGAGCGCTCCTTGGGCGACAGGTCCGCCCAGGCGCGGGTCTCCCCCTTCGGCAGCTCGCGGGCACCGGAGGCGAAGGACTCGACGAGCTCGCTGATCGGCCGGGCGCGCCCACGCCCGCCGTCGGGCCGCTCGGCGTCCTCGTCGTACCAGGCATTGAAGATCTGCAGGAAGATCCACTGCGTCCAGCGGTAGTAGTCCGGGTCGATCGTCGCGAAGGCGCGGCGGTCGTCGTGGCCGAGGCCGAGGCGCCGCAGCTGGCGTCGCATGACGTCCATGTTGGCCTCAGTCGTCACCCGCGGGTGCTGCCCGGTCTGCACGGCGAACTGCTCCGCCGGCAGGCCGAAGGCGTCGTAGCCGAGGCAGTGCAGGACGTTCTTGCCGAGCATCCGCTGGTAGCGGGCGTAGACGTCCGTCGCGATGTACCCCAGGGGGTGGCCGACGTGCAGCCCCGCGCCGGAGGGGTAGGGGAACATGTCGAGGACGAGCATGTGGCCGTCGTGCTGCCGCACCCGCTCGGGCTCGGCCCACGGACCGGCCGGGTTGGGCGCGCGGAAGGTCCCGAGCTCCTCCCAGCGGTCCTGCCAGCCGGTCTCGATCCGGCCGGCCATCTCCGCGGTGTAGCGGTACGGCGTCTCGCTCATCAGTGCAGGTCTCCCGGGGTGTTGAGGTCGGGAGCCAGACTACTTGTCGTCCACCGCCGCCTGCTCCAGCGCCTCGGTGATCCCGGGCTCGACGGGGCCGAGCACGGGGTCGCGGCCGGTGACGACGTCGAGGGCCGCCTTGACGTTGGCGAGGTACTCGCGCTGCTGCCCCGACCGCCACGGTCCGGAGTACCGGCGCATCGTCTCGTCGCCGACACCGACGGTGGCCAGGCCGACGGCCCGGCAGACCGCGACGGCCCGGGGCACGTGGTAGCCCTGCGAGACGATGACCGCGTCGGGCACCTCGAAGATCCGCCGGGCCCGCACGCACGTGTCGTAGGTGTCGCGCCCGGCGAAGTCCCGCACGACCCGCTCCCGCGGCACCCCGGCGTCGACGAGGTGGTCACGCATCGCGGTGGGCTCGTCGTAGGAGTGCGTGCGGTTGTCGCCGCTCACGAGGATCGCGTCCACCGTGCCGTCGAGGTAGAGGTCACGGGCGATGTCCAGCCGCGCGGCGAGGAAGGGGGTGGGCTCACCCTCCGCGTCCAGGCCCGCCCCGAGGACGATCGCCACCGAGCGGTGCGGTGCGTCCTCGGCCGTGTACACGTGGTCCTCGCTCGCCCGGGCCACCCACATGTTGGGGCCGGCGACCACGAGGACCACGAACAGCACCACGCCGCCGACCAGCCAGCGCCACCTGCGCCTCATCCGTGCCCCCTGACAGTCGACCATCCCTCTGCGAGAGTGTGGACCATGAGCGACGACGAGCGCACCACCGACGTCCTGGCCCGGCTCGACGAGACGCGAGAACGCCGCGAGGAGCTCTACCGCCACCTCCACTCCCACCCCGAGCTGTCGCACGAGGAGAGCGAGACGGCCGCGCTCGTCGCGCAGCGCCTCACGGGGTCCGGGTACGACGTGCGCACCGGGATCGGCGGGACCGGGGTCGTCGGCGTCCTCACCCGGGGCGAGGGCGGGCGCGTGCTGCTGCGCGCCGACATGGACGCACTCCCCGTGCCCGAGGCCACCCGGCTGGACTACGCGAGCACCGTCACCACCCGGGACACGAAGGGGGAAGAGGTCCCGGTCGCGCACGCCTGCGGCCACGACGTGCACGTCACGTGCCTGCTCGAGGCGGCGGACCTGCTCGCCTCCGCCCCCGAGGGCGCGTGGAGCGGCACGGTGATCGCCCTCTTCCAGCCGGGCGAGGAGCGGGGCGACGGAGCCGGACGCATGGTCGAGGACGGTCTGGCCGAGGTCGTCGGGCCGGTGGACGTCGCGATGGCGCAGCACGTGCTCGCCTTCCCCGCCGGCACGGTGGCCACGCGCCCCGGACCGGTGCTCTCGGCCGCCGACAGCATCCGGATCACCGTCCACGGCCGCGGGTCGCACGGGTCCATGCCGCAGACCGCCGTCGACCCCGTCGTCCTCGCCGCGATGATCGTGCTGCGGCTGCAGACGATCGTCTCCCGCGAGATCGGCCCGACCGACCCGGCGGTCGTCACCGTGGGCTCGATCCACGCCGGCACCAAGAGCAATGTCATCGGCGACCACGCCGTGCTCGAGGTCAACACGCGGACCTACTCCGACGGGACCCGCCGGCGCGTGCTCGAGGCGATCGAACGCATCGTGCGGGCCGAGTGCCAGGCCTCGGGCAGCCCCCACGAGCCGCAGCTGGAGCTGTACGACCGCTTCCCGGCGACGGTCAACGACGAGGCGACGACGGCGAGGGTGCGCGCGGCCTTCGACGAGCACTTCGGCGCGGACTCGCGCGAGCTGCCGCTGCAGTCCGCGAGCGAGGACTTCAGCGACATCCCGACCGCGCTCGGCGTCCCGTACACCTACTGGGCCATCGGTGGCATCGACCGGCAGCGGTACGCCGCGGCGGAGGCGGCCGGCCGGGTCGACGAGGACATCCCGGCCAACCACTCCCCCGCCTTCGCGCCCGTGATCCGCCCGACCCTCGACGTCGGTGTGCGGGCGCTCGTCGTGGCCGCCCTGGCGCACCTGGGCTGAGGCCCGGGGGGTCGGACGTGCCTAGCCCGCCGTCCCAACGCTGAGCAGCACGACCGCGTCCTCGAGGGCCTGCAGGTCGTGGCGCACGCCGGGGACGACGAGCAGCTCACCGGCGCCGCCCTCCCACGTCTCCTCGCCCGCGGCCAGGCGCACCCTGCCCTGCAGCACCTGCAGCGTCGCCTCCGGCGGGCTCTCGTGCTCGCCGAGCTCCTGGCCCTGCAGCAGGGCGATGAGGGTCTGGCGCAGGACGTAGTCGTGGCGGCCGTGGACCGTCACGGCGCTGCGCCCGGCCGATCCCTCCCGGGCCTTGGCCAGGTGCTCCTGCGCGAGCGCAGTCAGTGACATCGACTCCATGACGACTCCTCCGTGCGGTGACATGTCCCCCCATCCTGCTCCACCGGCAGCCGGTACGGTGCCCCCATGGGTGAGCAGCAGCGCCGGATCTCCTGCCTCCGTGTCCCGGACGTCGAGGACGTGGATCAACCAGTGCACCTACTGCGCCGTCTCCCACGGCGCGGCCCTGCGCGAGCACTCCGGTGACCCGGTCATGGCCGACCTCGTCGCGGTCAACTGGCGACAGGCGGAGCTGACCGAGCGCCAGCGGGCGATCGCGGAGTATGCCGAGCTGCTCACGGTCTCGTCCGGGTCGGTGGAGGAGGGCGACCTGGAGCCGCTGCGGGCCGCCGGCCTCGACGAGCACGAGATCCTCGAGGCCGTCCAGGTCATCGGGATGTTCAACATGACCAACCGCGTCTCCAGCGCGATCGGCCTGGTGCCCAACCACGAGTACCACGGGCAGGCGCGCTGACGCTCAGTCCTCGTCCGCGTCCTCGTCGCCCGTCGGCGGGTAGGTCACGGTCGTGCCGTCGACGACGGCGAAGGGGGTCAGCTCGTGCGCCTTGGGCGCTGCGGCCGAGATGATCTCCAGGGCGGTGTGACCGCGCACCACGAGGGCGTCGGCGACGAGTCGCCGGTGACAGCGCCACGGCACCGCCTCGGCGCACATGATCGCGCAGGAGTCCTCCTCCGCGAGTTCCAGCAGCGTCTCCAGCCCCCGCTCGAACTCCTCGGTGAGCATGTGATCCGCGTAGCCCTGGAAGGAGGCATTGCGCCAGGCGCCGTTGGGTGAGTCGGGACGGCGCTTGCGCAGCCCGCCGAGCTCGGCGACGTAGGAGTACCCGAGCCCGACCCCGGCCAGGGAGTCCGCGAGTGCGTCCCCCCAGTACTGCGGGTTGCGACGCGACTTGGGCACCGTGCGGATGTCGACGACCCGGGTCACGCCCCGGGCGGTCAGCATCTCGATGAACTCCTCGACGGGCCGGGTCGAGTGGCCGATCGTGTGGATGGTGCTCATCGGCCCATCATGCCTGCACGCGGACCCTCACCAGCAGGAGCCTCATCCCGACCCCGACGACGATGGCCCAGAAGGCGGCGCTGATCCCGGCGACGGCGACACCGGAGGCCGCGACGACGAAGGTGGTGACGGCGGGGACGTGGTCCGCCGGGTCGGCGAGGGCCGCCCGCAGCGAGCCGGCGAGGGTGCCCACCAGGGCGAGCCCGGCCACCGCCGGGACGACGCCCTCGGGGGCCAGCGCGACGAGGGCGGCCAGGGCGGCCGAGGCGATGCCGATCGGGAGGAGGAGCGTGCCCGAGGTCACGCTGGCGATCCACCGTCGGGAGCGGTCCTCCCCCGCCTCCGGGCCGGCCGCGAGCGCGGCGCTGATCGCGGCCAGGTTGATCCCGTGGCCGCCGGCCGGGGCGCCGAGCAGCGTGCCGGCCCCGGTGACGAGCATCGCGCGCTGCCACGGGACCTCGTAGCCGTAGCCACGCATCACCGCCAGGCCCGGGACGTTCTGCGAGGCCATCGTCACGAGGTACAGCGGCAGGGCGATGCCGACGAGCCCGCCGATGGTGAAGGTCGGCGTCGTCAGCTCCAGCCGCGGCACGAGCGCCGACGCCTCGATGGGCGTGCCCGAGCGCGGGAGGTGGACCCCGATGACGACCGCGGCCGCGACGAAGGCGAGCGGCGAGGCCCAGCGGGGCAGGAGGCGCAGCGTGAGCAGCCAGACCAGGACGACGGGTCCGACCGCCCACGGGTTGGCCGCCATCCCGGTCACCGCCCCGAGGCACAGCTGCAGGACGATGCCCGCGAGCATCGCCTGGGCGACGGAGGCAGGGATCCTGGCGATGAGGGCACCGAGCGCCGGGACGAGCCCGGTGAGCACGACGAGGGCACCGGTGACGACGAAGGCGCCGACCGCTGCCGACCACCCACCGGCGACCGCGCCGGTGGAGGCGAGCAGTGCGGCCCCCGGCGTCGACCACGCGATGGTCACCGGCAGCCGCGTGGAGAGCGACAGGACGATCGAGCCCAGGGCCATGAGCACCGTGAGGGCCATGAGCCCGCTGGCCGCCTGCGCCCGGCTGGCGCCGACCGCCTCCAGACCCGCGAGGACGATGACGAACGCGCTCGTGAACCCGACGAGTGCCGTGACCACCCCTGCACCCACGGGTTGGAGGGTCGGCTCGCGCATGGCGTCACGGTACGGGAACGTCCGAAGGCCCGGACCTGACGGTCCGGGCCTTCGTGCCACTGGGTGGAGCTGAGGGGATTCGAACCCCTGACCCCCTCCATGCCATGGAGGTGCGCTACCAACTGCGCTACAGCCCCGAGTGGGTTCCCCGTGAAGGGGACTGCGGAAGCATACCCACATGCCCCCCTTCCTCACCAAATCGGCGGCGCCGGAGGGGTCAGAGGCCGGCCGCGGACGCGTTCCACTGGGTGATCCGCCAGCCGGCGCGCCCCTCCTCGAGGCTCGCCCAGTGGCAGTTGCCGAAGCCGCCGAGCACCCGCCACGCGGTGGTCTGGTCCAGACCGACGAGCTCGGCGACGAGCGAGCGACCGGTGACCCCGTGGGTGGCGATGACGACGCACTCGGCCGCGTCCATGGACGCGAGCAGGTCGTCGAGGGCAGCGCGCGTGCGCTCGCCGACGTCGGCGAGCGACTCGCCGTGACCGCCCCGCTTGAAGTCCTCGCCGGAGATGAGCTTGTCGGCGTCCTGCGGGTACTGCGAGTACACCTGGGCGGCCGTGAGGCCCTGCCAGCCACCGGCGTGGATCTCGCGCCAGCGCTCGTCGGTGCTCACCGGGAGGCCACCGCAGGCCGCGGCGACCTCCTCGGCCGTGTCCCGGGCCCGCACGAGGTCGGAGGAGACGACCCGCGTGGGACGAAGGGAGGCGATCGCCGCCGCCGCAGCGCGGGCCTGCTCACGGCCCAGGTCGGTCAGCTCGTGGTCGAGCTGTCCCTGCCAGATGCCCTTGAGGTTGGAGCCGGTCTGGCCGTGCCGCAGGACGACGAGGCGACGGGGGTCCCCCTTCGTCCCCCCTGCGGCCTCCGCGGAGACGCGGCGGGTGGCCTCGGTCACTGCTCGCCGGCGGTCTGCTGGGAGCCCACCACCCCGAGGTCCAGGTGGGGGCAGTCGCGCCACAGGCGCTCGAGGTCGTAGAAGTCCAGCTCGTCGTCGTGCTGGGCGTGCACGACGATGTCGCCGAAGTCGAGGAGGACCCAGCGCCCGGGGCCGTGGCCCTCTCGGCGCAGCGTCTTGACGCCGGCCTCCTCGCGCAGGGTGTCCTCGATCGCCTCGGAGACCGCCTGGACCTGGCGCTCGTTGTCCGCCGAGACGATGACGAAGATGTCGGTGAGGGGCATCTGGCCGGACACGTCGAGCCCGGTGATGGTGGTCGCGAGCTTGTCGGCCGCCGCGCGGGCGGCGATCTTCGCGAGGTCGAGGGCGTGCTGGGTGGCTGCCACGGTCTGGGTCACTCCCGGGGGTCGGTGTAGAGCTCGTACTTGTTGATGTACTGGACGACGCCGTCGGGGACGAGGTACCAGACGGGTTCGCCGTCGGCGACCCGCTCGCGGCAGTCCGTGGAGGAGATCGCCATGGCGGGCACCTCCTGGAGCGTCACGTTGTCCTGCGGCAGGCCCGACTCGCTGAGCACGTAGCCGGGCCGGGTGACGCCGATGAAGTGGGCGAGGCCCCACAGCTCGTCGACGTCCTTCCACGACAGGATCTGCGCGAGGGCGTCGGCGCCGGTGATGAAGAAGAGCTCGTCGTCGGGACGCTGGGCCCGCAGGTCGCGCAGGGTGTCACTGGTGAACGTCGGGCCCTTGCGGTCGATGTCCACGCGGCTGACGGTGAAGCGCGGGTTGGACGCCGTCGCGACGACCGTCATGAGGTAGCGGTGCTCGGCCGGGCTGACCTGCTTGTCCGCCTTCTGCCAGGGCTCCCCCGTGGGCACGAAGACGACCTCGTCGAGGTCGAAGAGGGACTGCACCTCGCTCGCAGCGACGAGGTGCCCGTGGTGGATCGGGTCGAAGGTCCCACCCATCACGCCGAGGCGCTTGCTCAGTGGTGGTCCCCGGCGCCGTGATGCCCGTGGTCCTCGTGCACCACGGTGTTGTCCGCGGTGGCGACCTTGGTGGCGGCCTGGCGGAAGGCGAAGAGGGCGCCCAGCATGATGGCGAAGAAGAGGAGGGCGATCAGGCCGTACGCGGAGGGCGGGATCGGCAGCTCGACGTGGTGCTCGCTCTCGGCGGCGAGGGAGGCAAGGGTGCTCAGCATGGGGCCATGCTACAAGGCCGCGGGGGCGCCGCAGCCGAGCGGTGGGTTGTCCACGGGCGTCGTCCACAGCCCTGTGGGCGAGGACGTGGGGAGCGCCCTGCGCCTGTGGACACGCCTGTGGGCGGTGTCCGCTCGGCGATGGATCCGCTCTCCTGTTGCCCCGGGTGCCCGAAGACGCGTAGAACAGTCCTCACACCGCGGCCGCACGACGGCCGTCAGGACCACAGGGATAACGACGCACGCACGACCATCACGGCGCCACCGTGGGGGTCATCGGCGACGCGAGCGGCGTCGGCGCCTCCTGGTCCACGTGTCACCACGTCGTCGTGGCCCCTGCCCCGACGACGTGCTGCAGTCGCCGCAGGGCCCGAGAGGGTGCGTGCACGGACAGCGGTCGAGGGGCCCCTTCCACGGGAGTGGAGGGGGCCCTCGACCTGCGTCAGGTGACTGCGGGGTCAGCCGCGGACCTGGCCGTCACCCTCGACGACCCACTTGGTCGTCGTCAGCTCGGGCAGGGCCATCGGCCCGCGGGCGTGCAGCTTCTGCGTCGAGATGCCGATCTCCGCACCGAAGCCGAACTCGCCACCGTCGGTGAACCGCGTCGACGCGTTGACGAGCACCGCCGCGGCGTCCACCTCGGCGGTCCAGCGGCGGGCGGCGGCCCGGTCCTCGGTGACGATCGCCTCGGTGTGGCCGGAGCCGTGGCGCCGCACGTGCTCCATCGCCGCGTCGACGTCGTCGACGACCGCGACCGACATCTCCAGCGCGAGGTACTCCTGCGCGAAGTCCTCGTCGGTCGCCGCCAGCACGTCGACGCCAGCCGGGGCGAGCTCGCGCGTCGCCGCGTCACCGTGCAGGACGACGCCGGCGCCGGCGAGGTCGGCGAGCGCCTTGGGGAGGAACTCGCCGGCGATCTCGCGGTGGACGAGCAGGGACTCGGCCGCGTTGCACACGCTCGGCCGGTGCGTCTTGGCGTTGAGGGTGATCGCCAGGGCCTTGCCGAGGTCGGCGGCCGCGTCGACGTAGACGTGGCAGTTGCCGACGCCGGTCTCGATGACGGGCACGGTGGACTCGAGGACGACGGTCTGGATCAGGCCTGCTCCCCCGCGCGGGATGAGCAGGTCGACGAGCCCGCGCGCGGTCATCAGCGCCCGGACCGCGTCGTGGTCGCCCTCGAGGAGCTGCACGGCGTCCTGCGGCAGCCCGTGGTCGGCCAGCGCCGAGCGAAGGGAGTCGACGAGGGCCCGGTTGGTGCTCGCAGCGGCCGAGCCGCCGCGCAGGATCATCGCGTTGCCGGACTTCAGCCCCAGGCCGGCGGCGTCCACCGTGACATTGGGCCGGGCCTCGTAGATCATCCCGATGACACCCATCGGCACCCGCACCTGACGGATCTGCAGGCCGTTGGCCAGGGTCGAGCCGCGCACGACCTCGCCGACAGGGTCGGGCAGGGCCGCGAGGTCCCGCAGTGCCTGCGCGACCGCGGCCACGCGGGCCGCGTCGAGGGACAGGCGGTCGAGCAGGCCGGGGGCCATCCCCCCTTCGCGTCCGCGTCGCAGGTCCTCGGCGTTGGCGGCGACGATGCGCTCCGAGGCCGCGTCCACGGCGTCGGCGAGCGCGAGGAGGGCGGAGTCCTTCTCGGCGCGGGTCAGCAGGGCGAGGCGGCGCGAGGCGACCCGGGCGCGCTCCGCGAGCTCCCGGACCACGGCGGTGCTGTCGGTCATGCCTCCAGACTAGGAGCCCGGCGGCGCCCCGTCCGATGCGGTCCGGGGGGCGGGCAGTGGCAGGATGCCGTGGTGACCACGATCCTCTCCATCCAGTCCCACGTCGCCTACGGCCACGTCGGCAACTCCGCCTCCGTCTTCCCGATGCAGCGCCTCGGGGTCGAGGTGTGGCCCGTGCACACGGTGAACTTCTCCAACCACACCGGCTACGGCGCCTGGCGCGGCCCGCTCATGGACCCCGCGGACGTCGCCGACGTCGTGACGGGCATCGGCGAGCGCGACGCCTTCGCGCAGGTCGACGCGGTCCTCTCGGGCTACCAGGGCGGCGAGGGCATCGGCGCGACGATCCTGGGGGCGGTGGAGCAGGTCAAGGCGGCCAACCCCGGGGCCATCTACGCGTGCGACCCGGTCATGGGCAATGCCGCGTCCGGGTGCTTCGTCCACGAGTCGATCCCGGTGCTGCTGCGCGAGCAGGTCGTCCCGCACGCCGACCTCATCACGCCCAACCAGTTCGAGCTCGGCTTCCTCACCGGTACCGAGCCGCGGACCCTCGAGGAGACGCTCGCCTCGATCGACGCCGCCCGCGCGATGGGCCCGAGCACCGTGCTCGTCACCTCGGTCCTGCGACCCGACCGCCCCGAGGGGACGATCGAGATGATCGCCGCCCACGACGACGAGGCGTGGATCGTGCAGACCCCGCACCTGCCGCTCAAGGCCAACGGCTCCGGCGACGTGACCGCCGCGCTCTTCACGAGCCACTGGCTGCGTACCCGCTCGCTGCAGGAGTCGCTCGGGCGCACCGTCTCCTCCGTCTTCGACCTGCTGCAGCTCACCCACGAGTCCGGCCAGCGCGAGCTGCAGCTCGTCCAGGCGCAGGAGGCCTACGCCCACCCGCAGCTGCAGTTCGAGGTCACCCGGGTGCGCTGAGCCGCGTCAGAGCAGCGCGAGGTGGTCCCGGTGGATGACCTCGCGCTCGTACCGCGGGCCGATCTCCTGCTCGAGGTCCTTGGTGCTGCGCCCCATGAGGTGAGGCAGCTCGCCGGAGGTGTAGTTGACGAGCCCGCGGGCGATGACGACGCCGTCGGGACCGATGACGTCGACGGGGTCGCCGTCGACGAAGGACCCGCTCACGCCGGTGATCCCGGCAGGCAGCAGCGAGCGGCCGCGGTCGCGCAGCGCGGTCACGGCACCGGCGTCGATCTGGACCGAGCCGCGGGGGGTGGTGGCGTGCGCCAGCCAGAGCGCGCGCGAGCCGCGGCTGCGCTCCTGCGGCACGAACCACGTGCCGACGTCCGCCCCCGCGAGCGCGTCCACGACACGGTCGGACGAGGTGAGCACGGTGGGGATGCCGGCGGCGCCGGCGATCGTCGCGGCCTCGACCTTGGTCGTCATGCCGCCGGAGCCGACGGCCGAGCCGGTGCCGCCGATCGAGATCTCCGCCAGCTCGGCGGCGTCGCCGACGACCGGGACCCGCTCGGCGCCGGCCGTGCCGGGGGCCGCCGTGTAGAGGGCGTCGACGTCCGTGAGCAGCACGAGCGCGTCGGCGCGCACGAGGTGGGCGACGAGCGCCGCGAGGCGGTCGTTGTCGCCGAAGCGGATCTCGTCCGTGGCGACGGTGTCGTTCTCGTTGACGATCGGGATGACGCCGAGGTCGAGCAGGGAGTCCAGGGTGCGCTTGGCGTTGGTGTAGTGGGTGCGCCGGGTGACGTCGTCGACGGTGAGCAGCACCTGCCCGATGGTGTGGCCGTGCCTGCCGAAGGCTGCGTCGTAGGCCGAGAGCAGCACGCCCTGGCCCACGCTCGCGGCCGCCTGCTGGCGGGCCAGGTCACGCGGACGGGTCTCCATGCCCAGGGGACCGATCCCCGCGGCGATGGCACCCGAGGAGACGAGGACGATCTCGGTCCCTGCGCTGCGGCGCACCGACAGCGCGTTGACCAGGGCGGTGAGCCGGGCGACGTCGAGCTCCCCGCCGGCGGCGCTCGTCAGGGACGAGGACCCGACCTTGACGACGACGCGGCGCGCATCGGCGACGGCCCGACGGCCACCGGCCATCAGTCGTCCTCGGTCCAGTGGCCCGCCTTGCGCTCGGTCCACAGCCCCTCGCGGGCGGCGGTCTGGGCGTCCTTGCGCGCGTGGAACTCCTCGCGGCGCTCCTTGGTCGTGCGACGCGAGTTGTCGTCGAAGCGCAGGTCCTGGCCGCGGTGGCCGAGCAGCTCGGCGCCACCGACGAGGGTCGGCTCCCAGTCGAAGACGACCGCGTCCTCCTCGGGGCCGATGAGCACGGTCGAGCCGCCGACCGCGCCGACCTTGGTCAGCTGCTCCTCGACCCCGGCCCGGTTCAGCCGGTCGGCGAGGTAGCCGACGGCCTCGTCGTTGGAGAAGTCGGTCTGGTGCACCCAGCGGGTGATCTTGTCGCCGAGCACCCGGAAGACCTCGCCGTCGGCGGTGCTCTCGCGGCGCACGACGAAGCCCGCGTCGTCGACGCCCTTGGGGCGCAGCACGACCCGCTGGGGGACGAGCTCGACCGCGATCTCGGCGCGGGCGGCCTGCACGTGGCGGGCCATCGCGAAGGTCAGCTCCTTGAGCCCGGTGTGCGCGACGGCGGAGACGATGAAGACCTCCAGGCCGCGCTCCTGCAGGTCGCTCTTGACCATCTCGGCGAGGTCGAGGGCGTCCGGCACGTCGGACTTGTTGAGCACGACGATGCGGGTGCGCTCGGACAGCGGCTTGCCGCCGAGGGTGTCGTCGGCGACGTACGCCGACAGCTCGGCCTCGATCGCCTCGAGGTCGCTCATCGGGTCGCGACCGGGCTCGAGGGTCGCGCAGTCGATGACGTGGACGAGGACGGAGCAGCGCTCGACGTGGCGGAGGAACTCCAGGCCCAGCCCCTTCCCCTCGCTCGCGCCGGGGATCAGGCCCGGGACGTCGGCGACGGTGAAGCGCGCGTCGCCGGCGGTGACGACACCGAGGTTGGGCACGAGGGTGGTGAAGGGGTAGTCGGCGATCTTCGGGCGGGCCGCCGAGAGGACCGAGACGAGCGAGGACTTGCCGGCGCTCGGGAAGCCGATGAGCGCGACGTCGGCGAGCGACTTCAGCTCCAGGACGACCTCCGTGGACTCCCCCGGCTCGCCGAGCAGGGCGAAGCCGGGCGCGCGGCGCCGCTGGCTCGACAGGGCCTTGTTGCCCAGTCCGCCGCGACCGCCCTGCGCCGCGACGAAGCGCGTGCCGGGGGTGACGAGGTCGGCGAGGACGTCGCCGTGGCGGTCGGTGACGACCGTGCCCGCGGGCACGGGCAGGACGAGGTCCTCGCCGTTCGCGCCGTTCTTCTCGTCGCCGGCTCCGGGCGCGCCGTTGGTGGCGCGCCGGTGGGGACTGCGGTGGTAGTCGAGGAGGGTCGTGACCTGCGGGTCGACGAGCAGCACGACGTCGCCGCCGTTGCCGCCGTTGCCGCCGTCGGGTCCGCCGAGCGGCTTGAACTTCTCGCGGTGCACGGAGGCGACGCCGTGGCCGCCCTTGCCGGCCTCGACGTGCAGGGTGACGCGATCGACGAAGGTCGTCACGACCTCACCTCTTCTTGATGTCTCGTGGTGGTGCAGGTACGGCGAAGGGGGCCGGTCCAGGTGACCCGCCCCCTTCGCTCATGCGTGGTACCGCGTCAGCTGGCGGAGTCCACCGGCAGGACGCTGACGACCTTGCGGCCGCGCTTGGCGCCGAAGGTCACCGCGCCGTCCGCGAGGGCGAACAGCGTGTCGTCGCCGCCACGGCCGACGTTGTCACCGGGGTGGAAGTGGGTGCCGCGCTGGCGCACGATGATCTGGCCGGTGCCGACGATCTCGCCGCCGTACCGCTTGACGCCGAGGCGCTGGGAGTTGGAGTCGCGTCCGTTCTTGGACGAGGACACACCCTTCTTGGAAGACATGTCAGTGGGTTCCTAACTGTTGAAGAAGAAGGCTCAGGCCTTGATGTCGGTGATCTTCAGCTGCGTGAGCGGCTGGCGGTGACCCTGGCGCTTGCGGTAGCCGGTCTTGTTCTTGTACTTCATGATCGTGATCTTGGGGCCCTTGGCGGCACCCAGGATCTCGGCCGTGACGCTGACCTTGGCCAGCTTGTCGGCGTCGCTGGTCACGGTGGACCCGTCGACGACGAGGATCGGCTGGAGGTCGATGCTGTCGCCGGCCTCACCCTTGATCGAGTTGATGAGGATGGTGTCGCCGACGGAGACCTTCTCCTGGCGGCCACCCGCGCGAACGATCGCGTACATCAGTGGAACTCACTTTCGTCATGGCGCACTCGCTCTGTCTGACCGGCCAACAGTCCCCACGCGCAAGCGCGGAGCGTCCGCTCGGTGGGCGCACCAAGGGTCAAGACTACCCGTGCCCCCCTCCGACCGACAAACCGGCGAAGGGGGGCACCCGGGTCCGCGCGCGGGGCGGGTCAGGCCTTGGGCGGCCCGGCCTCCGAGGTGACCCGCTTGCGCTTGCGACGGGCCGGGGCGGCCGGCTCAGGGTCGGCGACCGGGGTGGTCGGCGGCTCGCCGCTCTCCCCCGCGATCTTGGTGATCGGCGCCGAGTCGACCGGGGCGGTCAGGTCGACGGGCTGCAGCGCAACGGGCGCACCGGCGCTGGAGGCTGCACGGCGGCCACCGCGGCGGCGCTTCGGCTCGTCGGCGGGCTCGTCGGCGGGCTCGGACTCGGGCTCGGGCTCGACGGCCGGCACGGGCTGCACGTCGTCGACGGGCTCGACGGCGAGCACCTCGGGAGCCGAGGACTGCTCGTCCGGGCTCGAGGAGCCGGCACCGGTGAGGTCCACCGGCTCGAGGGCCACGGGTGCCCCGGCGCTGGAGGCGGCGCGGCGGCCACCGCGGCGACGCTTCGGCTCGGGCTGCTCGGGCTGCTCGGGCTGCTCGGCCTGCTCGGCCTGCTCGGCCTGGACCTCGGGCGCCGACTGCTCGGGCGCGAGCTCCGCGACGTCGTCCTCGCCGGGCTCACCGGCGATGTTCTTGATCGCCGCGGCGTGGGCGGCCGCCGCGATCTGGGCCGGGGTGCGGCCGTGGGCGTCGGTCGGCTCCTCGACCGGCTCGTGCCGCTGCACGGAGGAGTCCTTCTCCCCCTTCGAGCGACCGCGACGCGACGAGCCGCCGCTGCCGCCACCGTGGTTGCCCCCGGCGTGACCGCCCGGGTCGTGCGCGACCGGCTCGCTGTGGACGATGATCCCGCGGCCGTGGCAGTGCTCGCACTCCTGCGAGAAGACCTCGATGAGACCGGCACCGACCCGCTTGCGGGTCATCTGGACCAGGCCGAGCGAGGTGACCTCGGCGACCTGGTGCTTGGTGCGGTCCCGGCCGAGGCACTCGAGGAGCCGGCGCACGACGAGGTCGCGGTTGGACTCCAGGACCATGTCGATGAAGTCGACGACGATGATGCCGCCGATGTCGCGCAGGCGCAGCTGGCGGACGATCTCCTCGGCGGCCTCGAGGTTGTTCTTGGTGACCGTCTCCTCGAGGTTGCCCCCGGAGCCGGTGAACTTGCCGGTGTTGACGTCGACGACGGTCATCGCCTCGGTGCGGTCGATGACGAGCGAACCGCCGGAGGGCAGCCAGACCTTGCGGTCCATCGCCTTGGCGATCGCCTCGTCGATGCGGTGCGCGGCGAAGACGTCGCCCTCACCGGTCCACTGCTCGAGGCGCTCGGACAGGTCGGGCGCCACGTCGTCGACGTAGCCCTTGATCTCGCGCCAGGCGTCCTCGCCGGAGACGACCATCCGCGCGAAGTCCTCGTTGAAGATGTCGCGGATGACGCGCACGGTCATGTCGGGCTCGGCGTGCAGGAGGACGGGGGCGCCGCCGGCGGAGCCCTTCTTGCCCTTCTTGGCCTCGGCCTTGTCGGCGACCTTGTCCCACGCCTTGGTGAGGCGCTCGACGTCGGCGGTCAGCTCGGCCTCCGAGGCGCCCTCGGCGGCGGTGCGCACGATGACGCCGGCGCTGTCCGGCACGACCTGCTTGAGGATGCCCTTGAGGCGGGCGCGCTCGGTGTCGGGCAGCTTGCGCGAGATGCCCGTCATGCTGCCCTCGGGCACGTAGACGACGTAGCGGCCGGGCAGCGAGATCTGCGAGGTGAGGCGCGCGCCCTTGTGGCCCACCGGGTCCTTGGTGACCTGGACGAGGACGGAGTCGCCGGAGCTCAGCGCGTTCTCGATGCGGCGGGCCTGGCCGTTGCCGACGCCCTGTGCCTCCCAGTTGACCTCTCCGGCGTAGAGCACCGCGTTGCGGCCCTTGCCGATGTCGATGAAGGCCGCCTCCATGCTCGGCAGCACGTTCTGCACACGGCCGAGGTAGACGTTGCCGACCATCGTCGAGGTGGTCTCGCGGGAGACGTAGTGCTCCGCGAGCACCCCGTCCTCGAGGACACCGATCTGCGTGCGATCGCCCTGCTGGCGCACGACCATGACCCGCTCGACGCTCTCGCGGCGGGCGAGGAACTCGGCCTCGGTGATGATCGTGCGGCGACGACCGGCCTCGCGGCCCTCGCGGCGACGCTGCTTCTTGGCCTCCAGGCGCGTGCTGCCCTTGATGGCCTGCGGCTCGTCGCGCCGGGACTCGCGGACCTTGGTCACGGTGCCGGGCGGGTCCTCCTGGCCGCCGTTGCCACCGCCCCCGCGGCGACGGCGACGACGCCGGCGGGAGCTGCCCGAGCCGTCGTCGTCGGAGTCGTCCGAGGAGTCGTCCTCGGAGGCGCTGTCGTCGGACTCGTCGGAGTCGTCGCCGTCGGTGGAGTCGTCCTGCTGGGGCTTGCCGCGGCCACGACCACGACCGCGGCCACGGCCCCTGGTGCGCTCGTCCCTGGCGGAGTCGTCCGCGTCGTCGGAGGCGTCGGACACGTCCCCGGCCTCGTCCTGGGCGTCATCACCCGAGGAGTCGTTCGCGTCGGAGCCCTCGCCCGAGCGGTTGTTGCGGCCACGGCCGCCACGACGGCGGCGACGTCGGCCCCCTTCGCCCCGGCCGTCGTCGTCGGCGTCGGACGCATCCGTGGAGTCCGTGGAGTCCAGGGAGTCCGTGGAGCCGGAGGTGTCCCTCCGGCCCTGGTCCTCGGTGCCCTGCTCGTCCTCGTCCTCGTCGACGTCCTCGGGCTCCGGCTCGGGAGCCCGGCGACGGGTCGGGGCGGCGACGGGCGCCGGCGGCTGGAAGAGCAGACCGAAGCTCGGCACGACCGCAGCCGGCTCGGGAGCCGCCTCCTGGGCGCGCAGCAGGGTCTCGTCCTCGGTGGTCTCGACGGTCTCGTCGAACGGCATGTCGTCGGTGGCCATGTGGCACCTCCTGCACGAGGGCCCGACCCCGACACCGGCACCCTGGGGTGCAGTCCGACCGCTGTGCGGCGTGGCGGGCACTCGCCCGCGGAAAGGTCCGTGTTGCCTCGTGGGAGCTCGCGCTGAGCGCGGCACCCCCTCGGGGCCGGCGGCGACTCAGTCGGTGGCCAGTGGGTCGGCCACGCTCTCGGTCTCGCTGCTCCACAGGCCCTGCGCCAGCCGGGTCGCCTGGGGCGATCGCGGCGGCGCGAACGATGTGGCAGCGGTGATCGCGCTGAGGACGTCGTCGGGGCGAACGGCAGGTGTGGTGTGCCGCACGACCATCGTCAGTATCGCACAGCCCTGCGCATGGACGTCGGTCCGCGCCGACAGCACGGGTCCGCGCGCGTCGAAGGACTTCATGCCCCGCTTGAACATCCGCGAGACCTCGACCGACTCCTCCGCGAGGAATCCGGCCACGGCGCGCTCGAGGTCGGCCGGGGCGACGCCGGGGAAGGTGAGCCGCCAGTGGCTCGCCTCGAGCCGGTCGGCGAGGGCCCCCGGCTGCGCCTCGACGACGGACACGATGTCCAGCCCGTCGGGCAGCGCCTCGTCGAGCGCGCGCGCCACCGCGGCGGGGTCGACCCGCTCGGTCACCGAGATCTCGAAGTACTCCGCCTCGCTCGCCGCACCGGTCGGCGCACCGTTGGCGTAGGAGATCTTCGGGTGCGGGTGGAACCCCGCGGAGTAGGCCATCGGCACACCCGAGCGACGCAGGGCCCGCTCGAGCGCCCGCCCGAAGTCACGGGTCGAGGAGTAGCGCAGCCGCCCGCGCCGGGCGTACTGGATGCGCAGCTTCTGGACCGCCGGGGGTGGTGGCGGACCGTCGGGGGTGCGTTGCTTGGCCATGGGGGTCAAGCCTAGGTGCCGCGCGCGAGCAGCTCGACCAGGTGCACGCCCGTGCGCTCGGACAGGTCGGCGATCTGCGTCTGGCAGGAGAAGCCGTCGGCGAGCACGACCGCGTCGGGCGAGGCCGCCTCGATGGCCGGCAGCAGCTGCTGCTCGGCGACCTTGACCGACACCTCGTAGTGGCCGAGCTCGACGCCGAAGTTGCCGGCGAGGCCGCAGCAGCCGCCGAGGCGCGTCACGCTCGCGCCGGTGCGGGCGAGCAGCGCCTCGTCGGCGGCCCAGCTCATCACCGCGTGGTGGTGGCAGTGCGGCTGCGCGACGACCTCGGTGCCGGTGAGGTCGGGGGCGGCCCAGCGGCCCTCGTCGATGGCCACGGCGAGCAGCTCGGCGACCGTGCGCACTCCCCCGGCCACCTGCCGCGCCGCGCCGGAGTCGACGAGCCGCGGCAGGTCGTGGCGCAGGGCTGCGGTGCAGCTCGGCTCGATGCCGAGGACCGGGATCCCGGCGGCGACGACGGGGGCGAGGACGTGGGCGGCGTCGGCGAGGGTCTTCTTCGCCGCGTCGAGCTGGCCGGTGGAGATGAAGGTCAGGCCGCAGCACAGCGCCTCCGCCGGGACGAAGGGGGTGAACCCCGCCTCCCGCAGCAGCGCCACCGTGGACCGCCCGACCTGGGGCGAGAAGTGGTCGGTGAAGGAGTCGACGAAGATCGCGACCGGGTGGTCGGTGCCGGCGGCCTGCGCGGCGGAGGCGATCATCCCTTCGCCCTGCGCCCACGTGCGGAAGGTCTGCCGCGCGAAGCTCGGGATGCTCCGGCGCGGGTCGACCCCGGCCGCGGGCAGGGTGATCCGCTTCAGCCCCGGCAACGAGGTCATCGCGTTGACGAGCCGCGGTGCCCGCGAGGCCAGTCGGGCCATCTGCGGCAGGCGACCCAGCGAGTAGTGGCTGCGCGGACGCAACCGGCCCCGGTAGGTCTGGTGCAGCGCCTCGGACTTGTAGGTCGCCATGTCGACACCGGTCGGGCAGTCGCTCGAGCAGCCCTTGCACGACAGGCACAGGTCGAGGGCGTCGTGGACCTCCGGCGCGGCCCACCCGCCGGTGATCGTCGTGCCGTTGAGCATCTCCTGCAGGGCGCGGGCGCGGCCGCGGGTGGAGTCCTTCTCCTCCCCCGTCGCGAGGTAGCTCGGGCACATGACGGTGCTCGAGGTGCCCGCGGCACGGCACTTGCCGACGCCGGTGCAGCGGTGCACGGCTTGGCCGAAGTCACCGCCGTCCTCGGGGTAGCCGAAGGCCAGCGGCACGGCGACGCGCCGGGCGGCGGGGATGCGCAGGTCGGCCTCGACGGGCGCGGGGTCGACGAGCACGCCGGGGTTGAGCAGGTTGTCGGGGTCGAAGGCGTGCTTGACGGCCCCGAAGAGGGCCATCGTCTCCGGGCGGTACATGCGCGGCAGCAGGGCCGAGCGGGCCCGCCCGTCCCCGTGCTCACCGGAGAGCGAGCCGCCGTGGGCCGCGACGAGGTCGGCGGCCTCCTCGACGAGCCGGCGGTAGCGCTCGGTCGCGTCGGGGGCGGTGAGGTCGATGTCGAGCCGGATGTGCAGGCAGCCGTCGCCGAAGTGGCCGTACGGCAGGCCCTGGACGTCGTGCTCCTCGAGCAGCGCGTCGAAGGCACGCAGGTAGTCACCGAGCCGCGCCGGCGGGACCGCGGCGTCCTCCCAGCCGGCGTGGGCCGGCCGGTCCCGCTGCGAGCGCGCCGAGAGACCGGCACCGTCCTCGCGGATCTTCCACAGCGCCCGGGCGTGGGCGGGGTCGGTGACGACCAGGGAGTCGGTGCTCGCGATCTCGCGGCAGACCCGCTCCGCGGCGGCGCGGGCGGTCGCGGCGTCCTCACCGGGCACCTCGACGAGCATCCACGCGGCCCCCCGTGGCAGGTCGGGCACGGCGCGCGGCCCGCGTCGGGTGCGCACGACGTCGACGATGCGCGAGTCGATCCCCTCGGCCGCGACGGCACCCAGGCCCTTGAGCAGGTGGGCGACGTCACCGGCGGCGTAGATGTCCTCGAAGCCCAGGACCGCGAGGCAGGTGGCCGGCGGGTCGGTGACGAGGCGCACGCGCGCCTGCGTCACGATCGCCAGCGTGCCCTCGGAGCCGACGAGCATGCGGCCGATGTCGCGGCCGCGCTCTGGCGCGAGGTGCTCGAGCGCGTAGCCGGAGACCTGCCGGCCGAAGGTGGCGAACTCCGTGCGCAGGGTCCCGAGGTGGTCGTCGGCCAGGCGCGTCAGCTCGCCGACGAGGGCGTCGTCACCCGTGAGCGAAGGGGGGCCCCCCGCC
Organism: Janibacter terrae; assembly: GCF_039636765.1. NCBI lineage: Bacteria > Bacillati > Actinomycetota > Actinomycetes > Micrococcales > Intrasporangiaceae > Janibacter > Janibacter terrae. The sequence goes on along the minus strand of NZ_CP144167.1, from coordinate 1,679,361 downwards.
ACCGAGGTGGTCGCGGACAGCCGTCGGCCCGCGGCGGTGAGCAGGTCCATGGCCACGACGTTGTCGCTCGTGCGGCCGTACCCGAGCGCCCGGTTGCCGCAGGCGTTGTTGCCGATCATCCCGCCGATCGTGCACCGGGTGTGGCTGCTGGGGTCGGGACCGAAGCGCAGGCCGACCTCACGAGCGCGGGCCTGCAGCGTGGCGTGCACCGTGCCCGCCTCGACGAGGGCGGTGGCGCTGTCCCGGTCGACCTCGAGCACCCGGCCCAGGTGACGGGCGGTGTCGATGACGATGCCCGGCCCCACCGCGTTGCCGGCGCACGAGGTGCCCGCGCCTCGGGCGGTGATCGGCACCCCGAGCCCGCGGGCCACCTCGAGGGTGGCGTCGATCTCGTCGGTGTGCCGCGGGAAGACGACCGCACGCGGCGGCACCCGGTAGAGGCCGGCGTCCGTGGCGTACATGCCCACGGTGAGCGCGTCGTCGCGGGCGTCGGCGATGCCGGCGTGACGCAGGGCCCGGGTCAGCTCGGAGGAGGTCGCGGTCATGGCGCGATTGTCCCCCTTCGTCCCGCCGTGCCGTCGACGGGTCCGCGCTGCGGGCTCAGCCCCGGCCGATGAACCAGGGCACGACGACGAGGACGAAGAAGAGGAGGGCGACGAGTCCGGCCCCGCCCAGGACGTACCGCGACCGGGCCGACGGGCTCCATCCGTCATCCGGCACGACGGCGAACCCGAGGCCGTACGCCACGGCCACGAGCCCGACGATGACTGCCCCGAGCTCGATCGACATGTCCCTGCTCCCCCGCTGGACCGTGGTGACCCGGTCAGCCTGCCACGGACGGGCCGACGTGTGCCAGAGGCGGGTCAGCCGCTCACCATGTCCTGCTTGCCGGCCCCGAGCACGGTGAGGGGGAGCAGTGTCTTGCCGGTGGGGCCGATCTCGATGTCGGTGCCCATCTGCGGGCAGACGCCGCAGTCGAAGCACGGGGTCCAGCGGCAGTCCTCGACCTCGGTCTCGTCGACCGCGTCGAGCCAGTCCTGCCACAGCCACTCCTTGTCGAGGCCGGAGTCGATGTGGTCCCAGGGCAGGACCTCGGCCTCCTCGCGCTCGCGGGTGGTGTACCAGGCGACGTCGACGCCGGTGCCCGCCAACGCGGTCTGCGCCGCGGTCATCCAGCGGTCGTAGGAGAAGTGCTCGCTCCAGCCGTCGAAGCGGCCACCCTCGCGCCAGACCTGCTCGATGACCCGGCCCACGCGGCGGTCGCCGCGCGAGAGCAGTCCCTCGACGATGCCGGGCTTGCCGTCGTGGTAGCGGAAGCCGATCGAGCGGCCGTAGCGCTTGTCGGAGCGGATCGCCTCACGCAGCTTGTGCAGGCGCGCGTCGGTCTCCTCCGCGCCGAGCTGGCCGGCCCACTGGAAGGGGGTGTGCGGCTTGGGCACGAAGCCGCCGATGGAGACGGTGCAGCGGATGTCGTTGTGGCCGGCGACCTGGCGGCCGGTCTCGATGACCCGCTTGGCGACCTCGGCGATCTGGAGGACGTCGTCGTCGGTCTCGGTCGGCAGGCCGCACATGAAGTAGAGCTTGACCTGCCGCCAGCCGGCGCCGTACGCCGCCGAGACGGTGCGGATGAGGTCCTCCTCGGTCACCATCTTGTTGATGACCTTGCGGATCCGCTCGGAGCCGCCCTCGGGGGCGAAGGTCAGCCCGGAGCGGCGACCGTTGCGGGTCAGCTCGTTGGCCAGGTCGATGTTGAAGGCGTCGACGCGGGTGCTCGGCAGCGACAGGCCCGTGTTGGTGCCCTCGTAGCGGTCGGCCAGGCCCTTGGCGATGTCCCCGATCTCGCTGTGGTCGGCGCTGCTCAGGGAGAGCAGGCCGACCTCCTCGAAGCCGGTCGCCGCCAGGCCCGCCTCGACCATCTCGCCGATGCCGGTGATCGAGCGCTCGCGCACGGGGCGGGTGATCATGCCGGCCTGGCAGAAGCGGCAGCCGCGGGTGCAGCCGCGGAAGATCTCGACGCTCATCCGCTCGTGGACGGACTCGGCGAGCGGGACGAGCGGCTTCTTGGGGTAGGGCCACGCGTCGAGGTCCATGACGGTGTGCTTGTCCACGCGCCAGGGCACGCCGGACTCGGCGGGCACGACGCGCTGGATGCGCCCGTCGGGCAGGTAGTGGACGTCGTAGAAGGCCGGGACGTAGACGCCACCGGTCGCGGCGAGGCGCCTCAGGACCTCGATGCGGCCGCCCGGGCGGCCCTGGGCCTTCCACTCCCCGATGATGTCGGTCGCGGTGAGCACCGCCTCCTCGCCGTCACCGATGATGGCGGCGTCGATGAAGTCGGCGACCGGCTCGGGGTTGAAGGAGGCGTGGCCGCCCATGACGACGATCGGGTGCTCGTCGGTGCGGTCGGCGGCGTGCAGCGGGATGCCGGCGAGGTCGAGCGCCGTGAGCACGTTGGTGTAGCCGAGCTCGGTGGACAGGCTCAGGCCGAGGACGTCGAAGTCACCCACGGGGCGGTGCCCGTCGACGGTGAACTGCGGCAGGCCGGCGTCGCGGAGCAGGGCCTCCATGTCGGGCCACACGGCGTAGGTGCGCTCGGCCAGCGCGTCGGGGCGCTCGTTGAGCACCTCGTAGAGGATCATGACGCCCTGGTTGGGCACGCCGACCTCGTACGCGTCGGGGTACATGAGGGCCCACCGCACCGTCAGGTCCTCGCCCTGGGGCCCGTGGCCACCGACGTCCCAGTCCTTGACGGTCGAGTTGAGCTCGCCCCCGACGTACTGGATGGGCTTGCTGACCTGCTCGAGCAGGGGCTCGAGGGCAGGGAAGATCGACTCACCGGACATGGGACAAGGGTAGGTCCGGTGCGCGGGGTACCCAAACGCCGCGCACCGGACCCCGCTGTCAGCTCGGGTACATCTCCTCGATGTCGCCCTTGAACTTCTCCGCGACGACCTTGCGGCGCAGCTTCAGGCTGGGGGTCAGCTCGCCGTCCTCGACGGTGAGGTCCCGGCCCAGGATGTGGAACTTCTTGATCTGCTCGTGCCGGTTGAGCCCTGCGTTGAGCTGGTCGACGTAGCCCTGGACCATCTCGCGCGCCTGCAGCGAGGAGACGATCTCGGTGTAGCTCGCGCCCTCGAGCCCGTTGGCCTCCGCCCACGGCTTGATGGCCTCCTCGTCGAGGGTGATGAGAGCCGTGACGAACTGCCGGCTCTCACCGTGGACGAGCAGCTGCCCGACGTAGGGGCACAGCCCCTTGAAGGTCGACTCGATGAGCGAGGGCGCCACGTACTTGCCGTTGCTCGTCTTGAACAGGTCCTTCTTGCGGTCGGTGACCTTGACGAACCCGTCGGCGTCGATCTCGCCGATGTCCCCGGAGTGGAACCACCCGTCCTCGGAGAGCACCTCGGCGGTGGCCTCGGGGTTGTTGTGGTAGCCCTCCATGACGTGCTCGCCGCGGATGAGGATCTCTCCGTCCTCGGCGATCTTGATGTCCGTCTGCGGCGTGGGCCAGCCGACGGAGCCGACCCGCAGGGCGTAGGGCCGGTTGACCGTCGCGGCCGCCGAGGTCTCGGTGAGGCCGTAGCCCTCGAGGATCGGCAGGCCGGCGCCGTTGAACCAGTGGGCGATGTCCTGGTTGAGGGCCGCGGAGCCGGAGATGAAGAACCGGACGCGGCCGCCGAAGCGCTCACGCACCTTGCCGAAGACGAGCTTGTCGCCGATCGTGTGCTTCAGGCCCAGGAGCAGCCCGGGCCGGCGGTTGTCGGACAGCGTCCGCGAGTACTCCCGGGCGGCCTCGGAGGCGAAGGCGAAGATCTTGGCCTTCGCTCCCCCTTCCTCCTCCATCCCGAGCGAGATGCGGCCGTAGACCTTCTCGAAGATGCGCGGGGCCGCGGCCATGAAGGTCGGGCGGACCTCACCGAGGTTGTCGACGATCTTGTCGATCCGGCCGTCGACGGCCGTCTGCATGCCGACGTCGGTGCTGATGAGCAGCAGCACCTTGGCGAAGACGTGCGACAGGGGCAGCCACAGGTAGTGGACGTCGTCCTCGGAGAGCATCCCGGTCGCCCGGGTGGCCGCGCCCTGGTAGGTCCACGTCGCGTGCCGCAGGCGCACGCCCTTGGGCCGCCCGGTGGTGCCGGAGGTGTAGATGATCGTGGCGAGCGAGCTCGGCCCGGTGCCGTCGATGCGGGAGTCGACGACCCCCGGCTCCGAGGCGAGGAGCGCGCGGCCGCGCTCCTCGACGTCCTCGAGGGAGACGACCCAGTCGTCGAGGTCGACGCCCTCGGTGTCCATGACGACGACCGTCGTGACCCCCGGGATCGCGTCGCGGACCTCGCGCAGCTTGGCCACCTGCTCGGCGTCCTCGGCGACGACGACCTTGGACCCGGAGTCATCGGTGATGAAGGCGACGTCGTCGCTGATCGACGTCGGGTAGATCGTCGTCGTGGCGGCACCGGCGGCCATGATCGCGTAGTCCGCGAGGACCCACTCGATGCGGGTGCTCGAGGCCAGCGCGACCCGGTCCTCGGGCTGGATCCCGAGGTCGACGAGTCCGGCGGCCAGGGTCCACACCCGTTCCCCCAGCTGGGCCCAGGTCAGCTCGTCCCAGGCGATGCCGGCGGGGTAGGAGTAGGCGATGTTGTCGGGCGTGTCGGCGATGCGCTGCCGGAGCAGGTGGCCGACGGATGGAGCACGGTCCTCGAAGACGCTGGCGTCGAAGACCTCGTCGGAGGCGCGGGTGGGGCGAGGGTCGGGCACGTGAGTCCACTCCTTCGTGGGCTGCGGGTGATGCGCGCATCATCCCCCACGGAAGGCTCGGCTGTCACCGGGTGGTCCACAAGGTGACCGATCGGTAATGAACGCCCCGGGGGCCCTCGTGGCTCACCGCGACCACGAGCCCCATCGCGGCCCAGCAGGCGAACATCGAGGACCCGCCGTACGAGAGGAAGGGCAGCGGCAGGCCGGTGACGGGCAGCAGCCCGAGGTTCATCCCGATGTTCTCCACCGACTGCACGGCGAACCAGGCCGCGACCGCCCAGCAGACGAGCCGCACGAAGGGGTCATCGGTCCGGGTCCCGGCGAGGGCGACGCGGGCGACGACGAGCCCGAGCAGGACGACGACGAAGGCCGCGCCGACGAAGCCGAGCTCCTCCCCCGCGACGGAGAAGACGAAGTCGGTCTCCTGGAAGGGGATCGCGCCGGACCCGGTGAGCTCGCCGGCGTGCAGCCCCTGCCCGCCCCAGCCGCCACCCGCGATCGCGGCCCGCACCTGCTGCGTCTGGTAGCCGATCCCGAGCGGGTCGGCCGACGGGTCGAGGAAGGCGGTGAGCCGGTCGCGCTGGTACGGGCTGAGGAGGGGCGTGGTGAAGGCAGCGGTCACCGCCGTCACGACGGCGACGAGGACACCGACGAGCCAGGGCCACGCGGCGCCGGAGACGACGAGCACCCCGAGCGCGAGGGCCACGAGGACCAGCGCGGACCCGAGGTCGGGCTGGGCCATGACGAGCAGCACCGGGACGGCGGTGACGACGCCGGCGAGCAGGACCTCACGGGGACGTGGCCGCTGGCGGCGCTCGGCGGCCGGCGCGAGCAGCATGGGTAGGGCGACGCACAGCCCGACCTTGGCCAGCTCGCTCGGTTGGATCGAGAACCCGCCGGGCAGCTGGATCCACGAGCGCGAGCCGTTGATCTCGGACCCGAGCGGGGTGAGCACGAGCGCCAGCCCGAGGATGCCCACGGCGTAGACGAAGGGGGCGAGCGCCCGCAGCACCGCGCGGTCGAGCCGGAGCACCAGGAGCGCCAGGACGAGCCCGATGCCCAGGTTGAGCAGGTGCCGCACGAGGTAGACCGACCCGGCCTCCGCACGGGTCGCCGAGTGGACGAGCAGCGCACCGAGCCCGGAGGCGGTGAGGGCGGCCGCGACGAGGACGAGGTCGGACCGCAGCAGCCGGTGCACGGACTAGGCGGGTGCGGACGGCGGTAGGCCGAGGACCGCCCGGGTCTGCCGGACGTCGTCGGCCATGGCCTCGAGGAGCTCGTCGATGGTGTCGAAGCGCAGGGTCGGGCGCACGTGCCCGACGAAGTCGACCGCGACCTGCTCACCGTAGAGGTCGAGGTCCGTGCGGTCGAGGACGTAGGACTCGACGACGCGCACCTGCCCGTCGAAGGTCGGGTTGGTCCCGACCGAGATCGCCGCGGGCAGGCGCCGGTCGGTGCCGTCGGTGTCGAGGTCGAGCCGGGTGAGCCACCCGGCGTAGACACCGTCGGCGGGGATGAGCCCGAGGCTGTCGGTGCCGAGGTTGGCGGTCGGGTAGCCGAGCTCGCGGCCGCGGTGGTGGCCGTGGACGACGGTGCCGGTCACGCGGTGCGGCCGACCGAGGATCGCGGCGGCGTCCTCGACCTCGCCGATGGCGAGGTGGTTGCGCACCGCCGAGGAGGACCACCGCGCGGTGTCCCCCTGGTCCTCGATGACGACGACCTCGAAGCCGTGCTGCTCCCCCAGCTCGCGCAGGAGGTCCACGTCACCGGTGTACCCGGCACCGAAGCCGCGGGTGTCGGCGCCGACGACGAGGGCCTCGGCGTGCAGCCCGGTGACGAAGGTGTCGACGATGTAGTCCACGGCGCTCGTGCGGGCGAACTCGAGCGTGTACGGCAGCACGAGCAACCCGTCGACGCCCGCCTGCTCGAGCAGGTCGTCGCGCAGGACCCCGGGGGAGATGATCTGCGGGGCCCGCTCGGGGTGCATGACCTCCACCGGGTGCGGGTCGAACGTCACCGCCACGGCCGGCACGTCACGCGCGCGCGCCTGCCGGGCGAGCTCGTCGAGGATCGCGCGGTGCCCGCGGTGCACACCGTCGAAGTTGCCGAAGGTCGCCACGCACGGCCGCAGCTGCGGCGGGGTGGCACTCGGGGATGACCATTGCTGCACGGGCGACACTCTACGAACTGGCCGGCGCGAAGACGACGTGGGCACGCGCTGTGGCGCGACTCTCGTCCAGGACGGCCACGAGGACGCCCGCCGGGGAGAAGGCCGCGACGGGCTGCGAGCGGCCCGGCTCGGCGCTCTCGATGCGTTGCCCGTAGCCGAGGGCGCGGGCCTCGCCCTCGGTGAGCTCACGCGCCACGAGTGCCGCGCGGGCCGCCTCCTCCAGCGGGGTGAGCGGCATGATCGCGTCGTCGCCGCCCGCCTCGCGCAGCGCCGTCAGCGCGTCGAGCGAGTGGCCGTGCTCCAGCGTGAGCCCGCCGACGCGGGTGCGCCGCAGGGCCGTGAGATGGCCCCGGCTGCCGAGGTCCTCACCGAGGTCGCGGGCCAGCGCGCGCACGTAGGTCCCCGAGGAGACCTCGACGACGACGTCGACGTCGAGCACCGGGTGACCGTCGGCCTCGCCCTGGCGCACGTCGAGGACGTCGAAGCGCGAGACCGTCACCGGGCGGGCCGGGAGCTGCACGTCCTCGCCGGCGCGCACGCGGGCGTAGGAGCGCTCCCCCTTGACCTTGATCGCGCTCACCGAGCTCGGGACCTGCTCGATGTCGCCGGTGAGGCGCCCGACCGCCGCGTCGAGGGCGGCCCGGTCGATGCCGGCCACCTCGCCGACGCTCGTGACCTCCCCTTCGGCGTCATCGGTGACCGTCGCCTGGCCGAGGCGGATGGTCGCCGTGTACTCCTTGTCCGCGCCGACGAGGAAGGTGAGCAGCTTGGTGCCGCGACCGACCCCGAGGACGAGGACACCGGTGGCCATCGGGTCGAGGGTGCCCGCGTGGCCGACCTTCTTGGTCCGGTACAGCCGCCGGCACCGCGCGACGACGTCGTGGCTCGACCAGCCGGACGGCTTGTCGACGACGACCAGGCCCTCGCTCACGCCCGGGACGGAGGGGGCGTGTCCTCCCCTTCGCCGTCCTTGGAGCGGTAGGGGTCGGCCTCGCCGGCGGGGCGGGCGTCGCTGCGGGAACGCGCGAGGTCCGCGTCACGCTCGCGCGCGGAGCGCAGCAGGTCGTCGATGTGGGAGGCGTTCTCGGGGACTGCGTCCGGGATGATCTCGAGCGTCGGGGTCAGCCGGATGCCCAGCTGCTTGCCGACGAAGGAACGCAGCTTGCCGCGGTTGGCCTCGAGGACCGCCGCGCTGCGCTCGCGCTGCGCGTCGTCACCGAAGACGGTGTAGAAGACGGAGGCGTGCTGCAGGTCGCCGGTCACCCGCACGTCGGTGATCGTCACGAACCCGAGGTCGGGGTCCTTGACGACCTGCTGCAGGTTGGCCGCGATGAGCTCCTGGATGCGGTCGGCGATCTTGCGGGCGCGGGCCGGGTCGGCCATGGCACACCTCCGTGAGGGGCTGGGTGGGGACGGGTCCACGGTATGCGAACCACGGTCGATCAGTAGTACTGGTTGTCCACGAGGGAGGAGGCGATGCCCAGGAAGAACCAGAGCGCCACGAGGGCGAGGGCGAGGAGACCGAGGACGAGCCCGCTCACCAGGTACGGCTTGGCGTCGCTGCCGGGCTCGTGCCGCAGCTGGGTCAGGCCGACGCCACCGCAGGCGATCGCGGTGAGCGCCGGGATCCACCCGAGGAACCAGCAGCACGAGGCCGGGAGCGCGATGATGCCCGCGACGAGCGCGATGATCCCGAGCGTCCTGGTCGAGCCACCACCCCGCGGGGGGCCGCCCTGCGGGTAGGGCATCGGGGGCGGCGGTCCGTGCCCGCCGGGAGGCGGCGGCAGGGTCCCGTAGCCGGGGGGCGGAGGGGGCGTGCTCATGGTCCTCCTCGAGGTCGTGACGCGGTCGGTGTGCCCGGGAGACACGGACGCCCCCGGCCCGAGAGGGCCGAGGGCGTCACCGAGCGGTCTCTCAGGAGAGGTCGCTGTAGAAGTTCGCGTCGATCACACCGGTGGCGGTGAGGATCCACACGATGATGCCCAGGACGATGCCCAGGACACCGAGACCGAGGCCGACCTGCGCGAGGGTCTTCTTCTCGCCGGTCTTGTCGAACTCCTTGCCACCGAGGTAGCCGAGGACGACGGCCGCGATGGAGAAGACGAACCACGAGCAGCAGCACAGGCCGATGACGCCGGTGACGATCGAGATGATCGACATGATCTTGCCGTTGTTGCTCTGGCCCTGCTGCGGGAAGCCACCGCCCGGCGGGGGCGCCTGCGGGGGCATGCCGCCGGACGGCGAGCCGTAGCTCGGTGCGCCGGGGGGCGGGGGCGGGGTGGCGCCCGGGAAGGAGCCCGCCGGGGTGGAGCCGGAGGGGGTGGAGCCGGAGCCCTCGGAGGAGGGGTACGGGTTGCTCCCCGTGGGGTCGTAGGGCTGGTTGTCCCCGCTGCCGGGCGGAGGAGGTGGCGTCGTCATGTCGCTCCCCTGATAGATGTCATGCGGTCAGGCACACCCTAGTGTCCGGGCCCGGCCCGCCGCGGCATTGGGGCGGGCATGTCGGTGGGGAGGACTCCCCTGCTCCCAGCGGGCACGACGAAGGGGGGAGGTCCGGCTCTCGCCGGGCCTCCCCCCTTCGCTCGCACGGGCGAGGATCAGCTGCGGGGCTTCTCCTGCATCTCGTACGTGGTGATGAGGTCACCGTCCTGCACGTCGTTGAAGCTGCCGAGGTTGATGCCGCACTCGAAGCCCTCGCGGACCTCGGTGACGTCGTCCTTGAAGCGACGCAGACCGGTGAGCTCGAGGCCCTCGGTGACGACCACGCCGTTGCGGGTGATCCGCGCCTTGGAGCCGCGCTTGATGACGCCGCTGCGGACGATGGAACCGGCGATGTTGCCGAACTTGCTGGAGCGGAAGATCTCGCGGATCTCCGCCGAGCCGAGCTCGACCTCCTCGTACTCCGGCTTGAGCATGCCCTTGAGCGCCTGCTCGATCTCCTCGATGGCCTGGTAGATCACGCCGTAGTAGCGGATCTCCACGCCCTCGCGCTCGGCGACCTCGGCGTTCTGGCCCTCGGCGCGGACGTTGAAGCCGATGATGATCGCGTCCGAGGCCATGGCCAGGTTGATGTTGTTCAGCGTGATCGCGCCGACGCCACGGTCGATGATCCGCAGGTCCACGTCGTCGCCGACGTCGATCTGCAGGAGCGCATCCTCCAGGGCCTCGACGGAACCGGACACGTCACCCTTGAGGATGAGGTTGAGGGTGTCGATCTTGCCGGCCGCGATGACCTGGTCGAGGTCCTCGAGGCTGATCCGCTTGCGGGCCTTGGCCAGGCTGGCCTGACGGTCCGCCGCCTCACGCTTCTCGGCGATCTGGCGCGCGGTGCGGTCGTCCGGGGCCACCACGAAGGTGTCACCGGCGCGGGGCACGGACGACAGCCCGAGCACCTGCACGGGACGGGACGGGCCCGCCTCGTCGAGGTTGTTGCCGTGCTCGTCGAGCATGGCGCGGACGCGACCGAAGGCCGAGCCGGTGACGATCGCGTCACCGACGCGCAGCGTGCCGGACTGGACGAGGACGGTCGCGGTCGCACCGCGGCCCTTGTCGAGGTTGGCCTCGATCGCGACACCGCGGGCATCGCGCTCGGGGTTGGCCCGCATGTCCAGCTCGGCGTCGACCGTGAGCAGGACGGCGTCGAGCAGGGAGTCGATGTTCTGACCCTGCTTGGCGGAGACGTCGACGAACATCGTGTCGCCGCCGTACTCCTCGGCCACGAGGTTGTACTCGGTGAGCTGACCGCGGATCTTGGCCGGGTCGGCGCCCTCGACGTCGATCTTGTTGACCGCGACGACGATCGGCACGTCCGCAGCCTGGGCGTGGTTGAGCGCCTCGATGGTCTGCGGCATGACGCCGTCGTCGGCAGCGACCACGAGGACCGCGATGTCGGTGACCTTGGCACCACGGGCACGCATGGCGGTGAACGCCTCGTGACCCGGGGTGTCGATGAAGGTCAGCGCCCGCTCGACGCCCTCGTGCTCGGTGCGGATCTGGTAGGCACCGATGTGCTGGGTGATGCCACCGGTCTCCCCCGAGCCCACGTCGGCCTGGCGGATCGCGTCGAGCAGACGCGTCTTGCCGTGGTCGACGTGACCCATGACGGTGATGACCGGCGGACGAGCCACCAGGTCCTCGTCGTCCTCGTGCTCGAGGCCGATGTCGAGGTTCACGTTGTAGGCGTCGAAGAGCGCGCGCTCCTCCTCCTCGGGCGAGACCATCTGGATGTCGTAGCCGAGCTCGGCCCCGAGCAGCTGGAAGGTGACCTCGTCCAGGGACTGGGTCGCCGTGGCCATCTCGCCGAGGTTGAACAGCACGGTGACGAGCGACGCCGGGTTGGCGTTGATCTTGTCGGCGAAGTCGCTCATCGAGGCACCCTGACGGATGCGGATGACGGTCGTGCCGTCACCACGGGGGACGACCACACCGCCGATCGACGGCGCGGACATCTGCTCGAACTCGGCCCGCTTCGCGCGCTTGGACTTGCGCTGCTTGCTCCGGCCGCCACCGCGACCGAAGGCACCCTGGGTGCCGCCACGGCCACCGGGGCCACCGCGGTACCCACCGGGACCGCCGCCGCCGGGACGGGCGCCGGGGCCACCGGCCCCGGGACGACCGCGACCACCGGCGCCACCACGTCCACCGGGACGCTCACCCGGCCGCGGGACGGCCGAGCTGGCCGGCATCATGCCGGGCGACGGACGCGGACCACCGGGACGGGGACCAGCGGCACCCGCACCGGCACCGGCCGGACGAGGGCCACCGGCACCGGCACCCGCGGCGGGGCGCTGCCCACCGGGACGCTGGCCGCCGGGGCGCGGCATGCCCTGGCTGGAGGCGAAGGGGTTGTTGCCCGGGCGCGGGGCGCCGGAGCCACCCCCTTCGCGACGGGTGCCCATGCCCTGGCTGGAGGCGAAGGGGTTGTTGCCGGGACGCGGACCCGGACGACCGGCCGGCTTGGCCGGCGCGGGACGCGGGCCGGGAGCCGGGGCCTTGGGACCGGGGGTCGCCGCGGCCGGCTTGTCCTGCGTCGCGGGCTGCTCGGCGGTCGGGGCCGCCGGAGCTGCAGCGGCGGGAGCCTCCGCGGCCCTGGCCGCAGGTGCCTGGGGAGCCGCCGGAGCGGCAGGGGTCGGAGCAGCCGGCGCGGGTGTCGCGGGGGCAGGCGCCGCGGGTGCGGGACCGGGGGTGGGCGCCTTGGGACCCGGCGTCGCCGCCGGTGCCTTGGGGGCAGCCTGCTCAGGGGTGGTGGGGGCGGGAGCCTTGGGGCCGGGCTTCGCCGCGGGCTTGGCGGCCGCCTTCTTGGCGCCACCCTCGGTCGGCGGGGGGTTGTTCTTCACCCGGCGCACGACAGGCGCCTCGATCGTCGAGCTCGCAGACTTCACGAACTCCCCCATGTCACCCAGGTGGGCGAGGAGGGTCTTGCTGGAAACCCCGAGCTCCTTCGCGAGCTCGTGGACACGGACCTTGGCCACGTTTCTCCTTCTCTGGTCCGTACCGGAAGGAGGCGCGGACCGTCGTCAGTTGAGGTGAATGCTCATTGCTGAGTACTCATCGGGTGCTCATCAGCGTCAAACCCGCTCTCGGTGCTGAACTGTGTTGGTCATGACAGGTTGCTGCCCAGGTGCTCGAGCCAGCGGCGGACGGCGTCGGAGCCATCCACCCGGCGCCGGAAGGCGCGGGAGAAGGCCCGCCGCCGGACGGCGAGGTCCAAGCAGGCGATGTCGGCGTGGAGCCATGCCCCACGACCCGGCAGCCGCCGACGCGGGTCCGGCACGACCGTGGTGCGACCCAGGTCATCCGTCTCCACGACGATGCGCAGCAGGGTCGACCGGCTATCCCGTCCTCGACACCCGATGCAGGTCCGGATGGGACCCGCGACGGGTGGGCCGGACTGGAGTCCAGACCGATCGACCTCCATCAGTCTAGCCCCTGCCGCGTCCCGTCCGTCACCCGGCCGACGGACCGGGGGCGGAGGCGTCCCCGCTCGGGTCGGCCGCGGTGTCGGGACGGATGTCGATGCGCCAGCCGGTGAGCTTGGCCGCCAGCCGGGCGTTCTGGCCCTCCTTGCCGATGGCCAAGGAGAGCTGGTAGTCGGGGACGACGACGCGCGCCGAGCGCAGCCTCGGGTCGACGATCGTCACCGACTGCACCTTGGAGGGCGAGAGGGCAGCGGCGATGAACTTCTGCGGGTCCTCCGAGTAGTCGACGATGTCGATCTTCTCGCCCTGCAGGTGGGCCATGACCGCGCGGACGCGGGCACCCATGGCGCCGATGCACGCCCCCTTGGCGTTGAGGCCGGGGATCTTGGAGTGCACGGCGATCTTGGTGCGGTGGCCGGCCTCGCGGGCCAGCGCCGCGATCTCGACGGACCCGTCGGCGATCTCCGGGACCTCCATGGCGAAGAGCTTGCGCACGAGGTTGGGGTGGGTGCGCGAGAGACCGATCTCGGGTCCACGCATGCCGCGCTTCACCGAGACGACGTAGACGCGGATGCGGTCGCCGTGCTTGTAGACCTCGCCGGGGACCTGCTCGGCCGAAGGGAGGACGCCCTCCACCGTGCCGAAGTCGACCAGGACGTTGCGCGGGTTGGAGCTCTGCTGGATGACCCCGGCGACGATGTCGCCCTCGCGGCCGCGGAAGTCGCCCATGATCGCCTCGTCCTCGAGGTCGCGCATGCGCTGGGTGATGACCTGACGAGCGGTGGCGGCCGCGACCCGACCGAAGTTGTCGGGGGTGTCGTCGAACTCGGGCCCCAGCTCGCGCCGGGTGCGGGTACGCATGAGGGGGTTGCCCTCGTCGTCGACGGGGGCGGGCTCGCCCTCGACCGCCTCGACCGGGACCTCCTCCTCGAGGACGTGCTCCTCGCGGGCCCACACGACGACGTGCCCGTCCTTGCGACCGAGCTCGGCGCGCGCGTTCTTGTACGCGCCCTCGGTGCGGTGGTACGCGCCGAGGAGCGCCGCCTCGATGGCGTCGACGAGGATGTCGAAGGGGATCTCCCGCTCGCGCTCGAGAGCCTTCAGGGCGTGGATGTCGATGTCCATGTCAGTCCTTGTCGTCGTCGCCGTCGGGCGCGCTCGGTCGGGTGAACTCCACCTGGGCGACGCCCTTGGTGATGTCGGCGAAGGGGAAGTGCTCGGTGCGGGGCGCCTGCCGCTTGGTGCCGGCGAGGTGCAGCTCGACGCCGTCGGCCGTCGTCGCGAGGACGCGGCCGGTGACCGTGCCCTCGCTCCTGCCCTCGGCGAGCGTGAGCTCGACGAGGCGGCCGACGGTGCGGCGGAAGTGCATCGGCTCGGTGAGCGGTCGGTCCGTGCCGGGGGTGCTCACCTCGAGGGTGTACGGCTGGCTGCCCATGACGTCGGAGGTGTCCAGGGCATCGCTCACCAGACGGGTTGCATCGGCGATCTCGTCGAGGGTGAGCTGCTCCACCGGCGTGTCCCCGACCGCGTCGACGAGCGTCCGCTCGACGGTGATCCGGGCGACCCGGCGCTTGCCGGCGGGTGTCACGACCACCCCGGCCACGCTGAAGTCACCACCCAACGCGCCGGACACCTGGGTGTGGATGTCCTGGTCGAGAGCCATGGGAGTGCCTTCCGTGTGGAGTTGACGTGCTGGCCCGACACTCTAGTCATGATCCGCGCCCCGCGAGACATGCGAAGATCGACCGGTGCCCGTCCCGCCCAGCCGTCGTCTCGTGCTCGCCGGTGCCGCGACACTCGCCGCCGCCGTCGTGACCGGCTGCGGGGTGCGGCTCGAGGACGACGCGCCCGACCTCCCCTTCGTCCCGCGGCGGGAGCCGGTCCCCGCCGAGTCCGCGCTGCTCGCGGTCCTCGGGACCCTGCGTGACTCCGACGCCGAGCACGCCGCGGCCCGCGCCGAGCGGCTGCGGACGGCGCTCGAGGGGGCCCAGGTCCCGGCCACCGTGCTCGACGACGCGACCGCGCCGACGTCCGACGGCGAGACGGCCGCGGCCTTCGAGGCGGCGGTGCGCGAGTGCGCGCCCGGGATGCTGCGGCTCGTCGGGCAGCTCACGGCGACCCACCGCATCGCCACCCCCCTCGGCCGGAGGAGCGGGCTGTGGACGCCGGCCGGCACGCAGCCGTGGACCGCGGGCTCCGTCGCCGCGGATGTCCTCGCGGGCACCCGGGCCGCGGTCTACGCCCTCGACGTCATCGCCGCCAAGGCCACCGGCGCGGTCGCCGAGGACGCGCTGACCGCAGCCCGGGCCCTGCAGCGCCTGGAGATCCGGCAGACCACTGCGGCCGGCGAGCAGGCGGACGAGGTCACCCTCGGCTACGAGCGCCCCGCCGGCCTCACCGGGTCCAAGGCGCTGGAGTGGGGCAAGGACGCGTGCGAGCGGCTGCTCGCCGTCCACGCCGCGGGCTTCGACGGGCTCGCCGACGACCGCGACGCGGCCCTCGAGCTCGTGCAGTGGATGGTCGCGGCCGAGCGGATCTCCCGACCGCGGTTCGGCCGGCCGGTCCCCGAGCTCTACGGCGACGCCCAGCCCACGACGTGAGGGTCGCGGACGCGGCGGCGCTCGTCCCGTCGGCCTTCGTCACGCACGTCTCCTCGCTCGAGGCCGACGGAGGTCCCTCGGGCGCCGACTGGGTGGCCGCCCTCCCCCACCTGGTCGCCGACGTGCTCGACGCGTGGGACCTGGCCGTCGACGGGCCGGCGATGACCGGCCGCTGCGCGCTCGTGCTGCCCGTGCGCGGGCCCGAGGGGCGCGCCGTGCTCAAGCTCGGCTGGCCGCACACGGACGCCGACGGCGAGCACCTGGCGCTGCGGACGTGGGACGGTCGCGGGGCCGTGCGGCTGCTGCGGGCCGACCCGCGCCGTTCGGTCCTGCTGCTCGAACGCCTCACGACCGAGGACCTCACGGGGGTGTGGGACGAGGAAGCCGTGGCGGTCGTCGCGGGTCTCTACGCGGACCTGCACGTCGCTCCCCTGCCGCAGCTGCCGCAGCTCGAGCCGTGGGTCCGGGAGGTCCTGTCGCGGCCGGCGGCCGCGGGGCTGCCGCGCAGGTACGTCGAGCAGGCGCGGGGCTCCCTTCGCGCGCTCTCGACGCTCGACGGGCACCGGCTCCTCCACGGCGACCTGCACTACGGCAACGTGCTGTCCGACGGCACCGACTGGGTCGCGATCGACCCCGAGCCGGTCGTCGGGCACCCCGCCTGGGAGGTCGCTCCGCTGCTCTGCAACCGCTGGGCGGAGATGGGCACGGGCGCGTCGCTGCGCTGGTCCGTGCGACGCCGCGTGGAGGTCGTGTGCGACGTGGCCGGCCTGGACGAGGGACTCGTGCGCTCGGTGAGCGCGCTGCGCGAGCTGGTGGGCGCCGTCCGGGCGCTCGAGGACGGCGACGCCGAACGAGTGTCCCGGGCGGTCGCGCTCGTCAAGGCGCTCGGCGACTGAGCGAAGGGGGGCCGGGTCGCGGTCCCTGTCGTCCTGACGCGCACCTGTGTCACGCAATTTCGTCACACGGGTGGGACCAACGACGTCAACCCGGGGACAGACCGACGACGGCGCGCCCGGTCCACGGCTGCCGTCACCTTGCGCAGCACCACCATCGGGTCCGAGAGATCCGCCCAGACGAGCCTCACGACCTCGTACCCGAGCTCCCGCAGCCGGTCCTCCCGGACCTTCTCGGCCCGTAGGGCTCGAGGGTCCTGGTACTTGCCCATCCCGTCGACCTCGATGATGACGCCCTCGAGCTCCATCAGGAAGTCGAGCCGCGCCCAGACCTCGCCCCGCTCGTCACGCAGCTCGACCTGCGGCGTCGGCTGCGGGATGCCGGCGAGGTGGAAGGCCCACCGCGCCCGCGACTCGGCGGCCGACTCGATCCGTGGGTCGGCCAGCGCCACGACCCGAGCCGGCTCTCGGGACCACCTGTCCGGTCGAAGCAGCGTCATCGCGCCGACAAGGTCCTCCCGGGTCATCACCGCGCGGTGGAGAGCGTTGTCGGCGCTCACCAGCCCGGCCTCGGCCCCGAACTGCACCGCTACCTGGAGGCAGGCGGTGGCCGGGGTCACCGTCCGCACCGACCGATGCACCTCGATGAGCTCTGCGGGTACCTGCCGGTGCACGCGCAGGACGGCATCGGTGCGCCCCCTGCGACCATCGGTGTGCACCAGGTGCACCCGGTCGTCGACGCCGTGCACCGCGATCAGCCGGATGGCGAGGGCGCTGTGGTGGCTCAGGGCGCTGACGTCGTCGGGGCGGCTGCGGTAGACAGCGAGCGCGCGGAGACCGTGCCGGTCCCAAGGTGTGGCCGACCGCCACAGGTCCCCGTCGACGAAGGCCCCGCGACGGACCCTCACGAGCTGCCCCGAGCGCACCGCCGCGGTGATCTCCCTGCTGCTGACACCCTGGGCCAGCAGGGCGGTGGAGGTGGTGGTCCCGTGGGTACGCTCGAGCGCCACTGCGAGACGTGTGTCCATACGTCGATGGTGCTCCGGATCGCGGTCCGAGGTGGATGGTCATCCACAGGGCTGCCCCGGCCTTCCTGGGGGTGAGACGGTGGGGGCATGGGCCACCGACTCGCCGCCAGCCTCTCCCCCTACCTGCGCCAGCACGCCGACAACCCCGTCGACTGGTGGGAGTGGGGCGAGGAGGCCTTCACGGAGGCGCGGCGACGGGACGTCCCGATCTTCCTGAGCGTCGGGTACGCGGCCTGCCACTGGTGCCACGTCATGGCGCACGAGAGCTTCGAGGACGAAGGGGTGGCCGCGGCCCTGTCCGCCGGGTGGGTGAGCGTCAAGGTCGACCGCGAGGAGCGGCCCGACGTCGACGCGGTCTACATGCTCGCCACGCAGGCGATGACGGGTCACGGCGGGTGGCCGATGACCGTGCTCATCACGCCGGACGGCGAGCCCTTCTTCGCCGGGACCTACCTGCCCAGGCCGCAGCTGCTGCAGCTGCTCGATGCCGCCGGCACCGCGTGGCGGGAGGACCGTGAGCGGCTCACCGCGAGCGCGACGAGCATCGCCGCGCAGCTGGCCGGCATCGCCGACCCGGGTCCGGGCTCACCGATCGAGGACGAGCAGGTCGCGCTGGCGGTCCACACGCTGCGCAAGGTCTTCGACGACGCCCGGGCGGGTTTCGGCGGGGCGCCGAAGTTCCCCCCGTCGATGACCCTCGAGCACCTGCTGCGGCACCACGCGCGCACCGGTGACGCCGACGCGCTCGCCATGGCCGAGCGGACCCTCGAGGCGATGGCCCGCGGCGGCATCCACGACCAGCTCGCGGGCGGCTTCGCGCGGTACAGCGTCGACGCGGAGTGGGTCGTGCCCCACTTCGAGAAGATGCTCTACGACAACGCCCAGCTGCTGCGCGTGTACGCGCACTGGCACCGCGCGACGGGCGACGAGCTCGCGGGTCGGGTGGCCGGGTCGACCGCCGACTTCCTCGTGCGCGACCTGCGCACGGACGAAGGGGGGTTCGCCTCGGCCCTCGACGCCGACACGATCATCGACGGCCGGTCCGTCGAGGGCGCCACCTACGTGTGGACCCCGGCGCAGCTCGTCGAGGTCCTCGGCGAGGAGGACGGGCGCCGGGCCGCCGAGCTGCTCGAGGTGACCCCCGAGGGGACCTTCGAGCACGGGACCTCGACGCTGCAGCTGCTCCACGACGTCGAGGACTCAGCCGACGCGGGGTGGTGGGAGTCGGTGCGAGTCCGCCTCCTCACCGCCCGCGACGAGCGCCCCCAGCCCGCGCTCGATGCCAAGGTGGTCACGAGCTGGAACGGCCTGGCCATCGCCGCCCTCGCCGACGCCGGCGTCATCCTGCGCCGCCCCGACCTCGTCGAGGCCGCCGCTGCCGCGGCGCGGCTCGTCCTGGAGCACCACCTCGTCGACGGGCGCCTGCGCCGCACCTCGCTCGGTGCCGTGGTCGGCCCGGCGCCGGCAGTGCTCGACGACCACGGCAACCTCGCCGAGGGGCTGCTCTCGCTCCACCGCGCCACCGGCGAGACGACCTGGCTGACGCGCGCCGGCGAGGTTCTGGAGCTCGCGACGAGCCTCTTCCACGACGAGGACGGCTGGCACGACACGGCCCATGACGGCGAGGCCCTCATCACCCGTCCGCGCGGGCGCACCGACAACGCCGAGCCGGCGGGTGTCTCGGCCATCGCGGGCGCCCTGCTCACCCACTCGGCCCTCACCGGTCGCACCGACCACCGAGCGCTCGCCGAGGAGGCCGTCGCCGCGCAGTCGCGGATCATCACCCACGACCCGCGCTTCGCCGGCTGGGCGCTGGCGGTGGCCGAGGCGATGCTCGCCGGACCGCTCCAGGTGGCGATCGTCGGCGAGGGCCCGGGCGGCCCCCTTCGTGCCGTGGCGGAGGCCTCCCCCGCACCGGGGCTCGTCATCGTCAGCGGCGAGCCCGATGCCCCCGGCGAGCCGCTGCTCGCGGACCGGCCACTCGTCGACGGGCGGGCGACCGCGTACGTGTGCCGCGGCTTCGTCTGCGACGCGCCGGTGACCGACCCCGAGGCGCTGCGCCGACTGCTGTGATCAGTCGACGACGTCGACGCTCGTGACGGACCCGGGATCGATCGGCTCGTCCCAGTCGATGTCGCGGTGCGAGTGCGACCGCAACCACGCCAGAGCGGCCCGGATCGTGTGCTCGTGGCTGACGACGACGAGGTGCTCGGGCTGCTCGATGAGGGCTGGGGCGAACCACTCGCCGACCCGCTCGAAGACGTCCTGCATGGACTCGCCCCCGCCCCAGCGGACCTCGCTGATGTGGCGGTCCTGCGGGACCTCCTCGGCACGCAGGAGGTCGCTGCGCTCCCCCTCGAGCCGGCCGAGGGCCTGCTCGCGCAGGCCGGCCTCGTTGCGGACCGAGGCGTGCCACCCGGCGGGGCGCAGGGCCACCGAGATGATCTCGGCGGTCTGCAGGGCACGCATGAGGTCGCTGGACCACAGGGCGAGGGCGCGCTCCGAGCGGGGCGGACCCAGCACCGCGCCCAGGGCGAGCCCGGCCCGGGCGGCGTCGGCGCGTCCCGCGTCGGTGAGCACGGACTGGCCGGGCCCCCGGTGGGCACCCTGGACGAGGCCGTCACGGTTCCACGTGGACTCCCCGTGACGGACGAGGTGCACGCGCGTAGGGCTCACGAGGCCACGCTATCGGTGCTCCGTAGAGTGGCGGCTCGTGAGCGGACTCCTCATCACCGGTACCTCCTCCGACGCGGGCAAGTCCCTCGTCGTGACGGGACTGTGCCGCGTCCTCGCCCGGCGGGGCGTGTCCGTCGCCCCGTACAAGGCGCAGAACATGTCCAACCACTCGATGGTCTGCCGCGACGGGTCCGAGATCGGCCGTGCCCAGTACCTGCAGGCGCAGGCCGCCGGGGTCGAGGCGACGTCGGCGATGAACCCGGTGCTGCTCAAGCCGGGCAGCGACCGGCGCGCCCACGTCGTCGTGCGGGGGCGGCCGGCGGGCGAGCTGCGGGCGGGTGAGTACGCCACCGGGCGGGGGCACCTGGCAGACGCCGCGTTCGCCGCGTACGAGGACCTGGCCGCGGCGCACGACGTCATCGTCTGCGAGGGCGCGGGCTCCCCGGCCGAGGTCAACCTGCGTGCGGGCGACTACGTCAACCTCGGCCTGGCCCAACGGTTCTCGCTGCCCACCGTGCTCGTCGGCGACATCGACCGTGGCGGCGTGCTCGCGGCGCTGTACGGGACGTGGGCGCTCGTCGCGGACGAGGACCGGCCGTTGCTGCGCGCCTACCTGATCAACAAGTTCCGCGGCGACGCGTCGGTCCTCGAGCCGGGGCTCGACGAGGTCACCCGCCGCACCGGGCTGCCCTCCCTCGGGGTGCTGCCGTGGCTCACCGACGTGTGGCTCGACTCCGAGGACTCGCTGTCGATGGGCGCCTGGGGTGAGGCCGAGGACGACGTCCCGGCCGACCGCCGCCTGTCCGTGGCCGTCGTCCGACTGCCGCGGACGTCCAACGGCACCGACGTCGACGCGCTGGCCGCCGAGCCAGGTGTCGACGTGCGCGTCACGGTGGACGCGGACCACGTGCGAGAGGCCGACCTCGTCGTGCTGCCGGGCTCTCGGGCCACGGTGTCCGACCTCGCGTGGTTGCGCCGGTCCGGCTTGGCCGAGGTCGTGGTGGACCGCGCGCGCCGCGGTGCACCGGTCCTCGGGATCTGCGGCGGGTACCAGATGCTGCTCGACGAGGTCGTCGACGACGTCGAGTCCGGCGGCGACGACGACGAAGGGAGCGAATCCCCCTCTCCCCCAACGGTCCCCGGTCTCGGACTGCTCCCCGGACGCGTCGTCTTCCACCACGACAAGGTGCTCGCGAGACCGAGCGGGTCGTGGCGGGGCGTGCCGGTGGAGGGGTACGAGATCCACCACGGCGTCGTCGAGCCGACCGGCGGCGAGGACTTCCCCGGCGGCCACGCGGTGGGCCCGGTGCGTGGGTCGATCTGGCACGGGACGCTCGAGGGCGACGGCTTCCGGCGCGCCCTCCTGGCCGACGTCGCGCGGGCGAGCGGCGCGGCCTGGTCCGCGGAGGCGGGCGGGACCCCCTTCGCCTCACGACGGGAGCGGATGATCGACACCCTCGCCGACGCCCTCGAGACCCACGTCGACATCGACGCCCTGCTCGCCCTGACGAAGGACTCCCGTTGAGCCCCAGCGCTGCCCGTCGCATCCACGTCATCGGCATCGGCGCCGGGTCCCCCGAGCACGTGACCGCCGAGGCCGCCGCCGCGCTGGGCGAGGTCGACGTCTTCCTCGTCGCCGACAAGGGTGGCGCCAAGGACGAGCTGGTCGCGGTGCGGCGCGCGATCTGCGAGCGCTTCATCCCGGCCGACCACGCCTACGAGCTCGTCACGGTGCCCGACCCGCAGCGCGGACCCGACGCCGAGCGCGACCCCGCCGAGTACGCGCGAGGGGTGCGCGACTGGCACGCCGCGCGGACCGACGCGTACGTGCGGATCATCGAGGGGCTGCCGGAGGACGCGGTCGTGGGCTTCCTCGTGTGGGGAGACCCCGCGTTCTACGACAGCACGATCCGCGTCGTCGACGCGATCGGCGAGCGGATCCCGACGACGGTCCGGGTGCTGCCGGGGATCTCGGCCTTCCAGACCCTGGCCGCTGCGCACGGGATCGTGCTGCACCGCGTCGGCGAGCCGGTCCACGTCACGACCGGCCGGCGGCTCGTCGAGGAGTGGGCACGTGCCGACGACGCGGGGCTGGAGCTCGGGACCGTCGTCGTCATGCTCGACGGGCACCTGCACTGCCGCGAGCTCGCGGCCACGCACCCGGACACCGTCATCCACTGGGGCGCCTACGTCGGCATGCCCCAGCAGGCGCTGCGGTCCGGTCGCCTGGCCGATGTCATCGACGAGATCGTCGAGCTGCGCGCGCGGCTGCGCGCGGAGCACGGCTGGGTCATGGACGTCTACGCGCTGACGCCCGCCTGAGGGTCACCGGGTGCGGGCCGCGGCGCGGCGGACGGCCAGGCCCTGCAGGACCATCGACGCCGCGAGGCAGGCGCCGACACCCTCGCCGGCACGCAGGCGCAGGTCGAGCAGCGGCTCGAGGCCGAGCTCGCGCAGCACGAGCGCGTGGGCCCGCTCGCGGGAGACCTGGCCGGCGAGGAGGTAGGCCTGCACCGCCGGCTCGATGCGGCTCGCGACGAGGCCCGGCAGGGACCCCGCGAGTCCGTCGAGGACGACCGGCGCACCCGCGGCCGCGGCCCCGAGCACGACCCCCGTGAGCAACGCGATCTCCGGACCACCCACGGCCGCGAGGAGGCGAAGGGGGTCCGACTCCCCCTTCGTCCGGGCGAGCGCCGCCGCGACGACCTCGCGCTTGCGCGCGACCATGTCCGCGTCGGACCCCGAGCCGAGGCCGACCGCGTCCTGGGGCTCGAGGTCGAGGAGGGCACAGGCCAGGGCGGCGGCGACGGTCGTGTTGCCGACGCCGACCTCGCCGAGGCAGACGAGACCCCCGCGCGAGGCCTCACGACCGATGTCGTGCCCGGCTGCCACGAGGGCCTCGACGTCGGCCGGAGACATCGCGTCGGTGGTCGCCAGGTCGCCCCGCTCCCCCCTCGCACGCGCGGCGCGCGCGTCCGGGACCGGCTGCGCCACACCGGCGTCCACGGCGATGACGGCCAGACCGGCGCCCTTGGCCGTGGCCGCGCCGAGCGAGGTCCCGGCCACCGTGGCGGACAGCACGTCCGCGGTCGTCGAGCCCGGGAAGGCACTGACCCCGAGGTCGGTCACGGGGTGGTCGGCGCCGGCGAGCACCAGCGTGCCACCGGTGATGTCCTGGGCGCCGACGGCGAGCACCCGGTTGAGCGTGCGGTCGAGGACACCGAGGGAGTCCGGGGGCGAGAGCAGCTCGTCGGCCGCGTCGGTGGCCCCGACGAGGCGCTCCGGCTCGGGTCCGCGCAGGTGCGAGACCGGCTGCTGCGGGGCCGACTCGTCAGCAGGCCAGCGGTCGCGCAGGACGACCTCCTCGAGAGGTGCCTTCCGCGACCACGCGGCGCGCTCGAGACCCGGCGACGGAGGCCGCTCGTCGGGCCAGCCGAGGCACAGCCACCCGAGCGTGACGACGTCCTCGGGCAAGCCGAGCAGGCCGGCGAGCTCGTCCGGGTCGAAGAGCGTCACCCAGCCCATCCCGAGCCCGTGGGCGCGGGCGGTGAGCCACATGTTCTCGATCGCCGCGGCGCAGGACCACAGGTCGGCGTCGGGGAAGGTCGCGCGCCCGAGCACCCCCACCGCGGGAGTGCGCCGATCGCATGCGACGACGACGCCGACGGGCGCCTCGCGCAGGCCCTCCAGCTTGAGGTCGAGCATGCGCGCTGCGCGCTCCGAGGCCAGGTGCGCGGCCTGCTCGACCCGCGCCCGGTCAGCCAGCGCCGCGGCCCGGTCACGGGTCGTGGGGTCGGTGACGACGAGGAACCGCCAGGGCTGGGAGTGGCCGACGCTCGGTGCGCGGTGACCGGCCTCGAGCACCGCGGTGACGAGGTCCTCCGGCACGGCGTCGGGCCGGAAGCGGCGGATGTCGCGCCTGCCGGCGACGACCGCGGCCAGGGCCTGCGTCACGGTCTCGCCCATCGCCCACCCGGCGGGGTCCTCGCGCCGCTGCGCGGCACTGCTGGCGTCGCCGATGGTCGGGACGGGCCGGGCGTAGCGGGGGGACTCCCTTGCGTCGCTCACTCGTCCTCCATGTCACCCTCGACGTCGAGGTAGACCTGCTGCATCGCGGCCACGACCTGCGGGTCCGGCTCCTCCCACAGGCCGCGGTCGGCGGCCTCGGTGAGCTTCTCGACGATGCCGCGCAGGGCCCAGGGGTTGGCCCGGCGCATGAACTCCTGGTTGGTCGCGTCGAGGACGTAGTCCTGGGCGATGCGGTCGTACATCCAGTCGTGGACGACGCCGGCGGTCGCGTCGAAGCCGAAGAGGTAGTCGACCGTGGCCGCCAGCTCGAAGGCGCCCTTGTACCCGTGGCGCTGCATCGCCGAGATCCACCTGGGGTTGACCACGCGCGAGCGGAAGACGCGGTTGGTCTCCTCCTGCAGCGTCCGGGTGCGCACCGCGTCGGGTGAGGTCGAGTCGCCGACGTAGGCCTTCGGCTCGCTCCCGGTGAGCGCGCGCACGGTCGCGACCATGCCGCCGTGGTACTGGAAGTAGTCGTCGGAGTCGAGGATGTCGGACTCGCGGTTGTCGACGTTCTTCGCGGCGACCTGGATGCGGCGGTAGGTGCGCTCCATGTCCTCCGCAGCGGGCCGGCCGTCGAGGTCGCGGCCGTAGGCGTAGCCGCCCCAGGCCGTGTAGACCTGCGCGAGGTCGTCGTCGCTGCGCCAGCTGCCGGACTCCACGACCTGCAGGATGCCCGCGCCGTAGGACCCGGGCTTGGAGCCGAAGATCCTCGTGCGGGAACGGCGCTCGTCACCGTGGTCGGCGAGGTCGGCGCTCGCGTGGGCGCGGACGTGGTTGTCCTCCTCGCGCTCGTCCAGGCCGGCGACGAGGGCGACCGCGTCGTCGATGAGCGCGATGACGTGCGGGAACGCGTCGCGGAAGAATCCCGAGATGCGCACGGTGACGTCGATCCGCGGGCGGCCGAGCTCGGCGAGCGGTATCGGCTCGAGGCCGACCACGCGGCGCGACTGCTCGTCCCACACCGGCGTGACGCCGAGCAGGGCGAGCACCTCGCCGATGTCGTCGCCGGAGGTGCGCATCGCGGAGGTGCCCCACATCGACAGCCCGACGGAGGTCGGCAGCTCGCCGGTCTCCTCGCGGTAGCGCTCGAGCAGGGAGTCGGCCATCGCGGTGCCGGTCTGGTAGGCCAGCCGCGACGGGATCGCCTTGGGGTCGACCGAGTAGAAGTTGCGCCCGGTCGGCAGCACGTTGACCAGGCCACGAAGGGGGGACCCGCTCGGCCCCGCGGGCACGTACCCGCCGTCGAGGGCGTGCAGGACCATCGGCAGCTCGCGCTCGGTCGCGGCGAGGCGCGGCACGACCTGGGTGGCGGCGAACTCGAGCACCGCGGCCACCCCGGCGGCCGCGTCCGCCGACAGGCCCGGCTCGAGCTCGGCGACCAGATCCGTTGCGGCGCAGGCCTGCCAGCCACGGGCGGCGAGCGCCTCGACGAGGCGACGGGCCCTCCCTTCGACCTCGTCGGTCTCGGTCGAGGAGGCGTCCTCGACGAGGCCGAGCGCGGCGCGCAGGCCGGGGACCGACCCGACCTGCCCGGAGAAGACCTGGGCGGCACGCAGGACGGCGAGCACGAGGTTGACCAGCTCCTCCCCCTGCGGTGCCTGGCCGAGCACGTGCAGGCCGTCGCGGATCTGCACGTCCTTGATCTCGCAGAGCCACCCGTCGACGTGCATGACGAGGTCGTCGAAGCCGTCTGCGTCGTCGAGGTCGACGTCCTCGAGACCGAGGTCGACGTGCATCTGCGCGGCGTGGATGAGCTGCCAGATCTCCCCGCGCAGGGCCGGCGCCTTGGCCGGGTCCATGACCGAGACGTTGCCGTACTCGTCGAGCAGCTGCTCGAGCCGGGCGATGTCGCCGTAGGACTCGGCGCGGGCCATCGGCGGGACCAGGTGGTCGACGATCGTCGCGTGGGCGCGGCGCTTGGCCTGCGTGCCCTCGCCGGGGTCGTTGACGAGGAAGGGGTAGACGAGCGGCAGGTTGCCGAGGGCCGCGTCGGTGCCGCACGAGGCGGACATCGCGAGGTTCTTGCCGGAGAGCCACTCGAGGTTGCCGTGCTTGCCGACGTGGACGACGGCGTGCGCGCCGAACTCCTCCTCGATCCATCGGTAGGTCGCGAGGTAGTGGTGCGTCGGCGGCAGGTCGGGGTCGTGGTAGATGGCGATCGGGTTCTCCCCGAAGCCGCGCGGCGGCTGGACGAGCAGCGCGACGTTGCCGCGCACGAGGGCGGCGGTGACGATCTCGCCCTGCGCGTCGGTGGACGTGTCGACGAAGACCTCCCCCGGTGCCTCGCCCCAGTGCTCGGTCATCGCCTCGCGCAGGTCGGCCGGGAAGCGGTCGAACCACTCGCGGTAGCGGTCGGCGGGGATGCGCACCTGCGCGCCCTCGACCTGCTGCTGGGTGAGCCACTCCTCGTCCTGCCCGCCGGCGGCGATGAGCTCGTGGATGAGGGCATTGCCGCAGGTCGTGTCGGGTGCCTCGCCCCCGACCGGTGGGAGCGGGTCCATCCCGACGAAACCCGGCCCGAGGTCGTAGCCCGCGTCGCGCATCGCGCGGAGCAGGCGGATCGTCGAGACCGGGGTGTCGAGGCCGACGGCGTTGCCGAGGCGGGAGTGCTTCGTCGGGTAGGCCGAGAGGACGACAGCGATCCTGCGCTCTGCCGCCGGGGTGGAGCGCAGACGGGCGTGGTTGACCGCGATCCCGGCCACGCGGGCGGCCCGCTCGGGGTCGGCGACGTAGTGCGGCAGGCCCTCGTCGTCGAACTCCTTGAAGGAGAAGGCCACCGTGATCAGGCGCCCGTCGAACTCGGGCACGGCGACCTGGGTCGCGACGTCGAGAGGGCTCATGCCGTCGTCGGACTCCTGCCACTCGGCCCTGCCCCAGGTGAGGCACAGGCCCTGGAGGATCGGGATGTCGAGCGCGGCGAGCGCCTCGACGTCCCAGGCCTCGTCGTCCTCGCCGGCGGAGGCGGTGGCGGGCTTGGTGCCCCCCGCCGCGAGCACGGTCGTGACGAGTGCGTCGAGGGAGCCGAGGTGCTCGAGGAGGCCGCTCGGCGCGTCGCGCAGCGAGGCGGAGTGGATGACGACCCCCTGGCCGCCGGCCGCGTCGATCGCGTCGGCGAGCGCGTGCGCGTAGTCGGTGTTGCCGGCCGCGTACTGGGCCCGGTAGATGAGGACCCCGACGCGCGGCCGGGTGCGGCCGTCGGCCAGCGGCGCCGGCTCCTCGCGCTCGAGGACCCCCCACTGCGGCAACGGCTGCGGCGCCTCGAAGCCCTCACCGGTCAGCAGGAGCGTGTCCCCGAGGAAGGCGTGCAGCTGGGCGATGTTGGCCGGGCCGCCCTCGGCGAGGTAGCGGTGGGTCTCGGCGACCACGCCCGCGGGCACGGTCGACATCTCCATGAGCGCGGCGTCCGGCTCCTGGGTGCCACCGACGACGACGAGCCGCGCGCCCCGGTCGGCGAGGCGGCGAAACCCGCTGCACAGGTCGTCCGGGGTACCGAGGATGCGGGCCACGACGACGTCGGCGGACGCGAAGAGCTCGCCCATGTCGGTGTGCCCGGGACGTGCGGGGTTGGCCACGACGATGTCGATGCCATGGTCCCGGGCCGCGGCCCGGGCGCTCAGCAGGTCGGTGTCGGACGTGGACAGCAGGGCGATCTGTGGCACGGGTCGTGCAGCTCCTCAGGCGGGGTTCCGCGCCCCGCGGTCGAAGGGAGGGACCCGCACGGTGGCGTCCGGGCCGGCCGATCGGGCGTGTCTGACTCGCGAAGGGGATTCGCTCACAGTGGCGGGACCGTCCCGGACTCGCACCGGGTTCCGCTCGATCTGGCTGGCTCGCACTCTACCTGCGGGTCCGGTGGGTCCGCGTAGGCTGCACGGCCGTGACCACCCCCTCGCCCTCCCGCAGCGGCGCCGACCGCTGCCCGGGGCTGCTCACCCCCTTCGTCTCGGCGGACGGGGCGATGGTGCGGCTGCGGCTGCCGGGCGGGCGCGTGGACGCCACGGTGCTGGCCGAGATCTCTTCTCTCGCAACACGTTTCGGCAAACCGGACATCACGCTGACCACACGTGGGAGCCTCCAGCTGCGAGGGCTGCCCGACCCGCTCCCCCGCGAGCTGGTCGCCGCGGTCGGCGACCTCGGGCTCGTCCCCTCGGGCGAGCACGACAAGGCACGCAACATCGTCGCCGACCCGCACGCGGGCCTGGACGACCTCGTGATCGCGCTCGACGCCGGCCTGCTCGCCGACCCCGTGCTGGCGGGCCTGCCGGGGCGGTTCCTCCTGGCCGTCGCGGGGCCCCGCGGGCCCGTCCTCGGTGAGCCCTGGGACGTGGCCGTCGTGGACGAGGGCGGACCTGCCCGGGTCGTGGCCGGCGGCCGGTCCGTGGTGGTCGCTCGCGACGAGGCGGCCCGGGTTGCGCTGGACGTCGCAGGACGCTTCCTCGCCGCGCGTGGGGACGCCAGGACGTGGAACATCCGCGACCTGCCCGCCGGCACCCGCGCCGGGCTGCTGCCCGGCGGCGCTCCCTTCGTCGTCGAGTCGGCCGCCCCACCCGCGCCGGGACCTGCCGGCGAGGACCTGGTGGCGCTCGTCCCGCTGGGGCTGCTGACGCCGGCGATGGTCCGTACCCTCGCCGGGTCGCTGCGGATCACTCCGTGGCGCTCGCTCGTCGTCACCGGCGGGGCCACCCGGGCCGACGCGCTCGAGGCGGCCGGCTTCGTCACCGGTCCCGACTCCCCCTGGACCGTCCTCACCGCGTGCGCGGGCGCACCCGCCTGCGCCCGGACCACGACGCCCACCCGCGACCTCGCCCGGGCCGCGGCACCCCTGCTCGACCCCACCGGACCACCCGTCCACGTCATCGGGTGCGAGCGGGCCTGCGGCCATCCCGCAGGCGGGCACGCGACCTCGCTCGACCCCACCTCCGCCGCGGACATCGTTGCGGCACAACACCACCCACGAGACGAGAAGGACGCATGACCTCCTCCCTTCGCCAGCCACCCCGCCGGTACGACTACGTCACCGACGGCCAGGAGATCTACCGCCGCTCGTTCGGCATGATCCGCGACGAGGCCGACCTGTCCGGTCTGCCCGAGCGGTTGCGCGGTGCCGCGGTGCGGATCATCCACGCCGCCGGTGACGTGGCGATCACGAGCGCGATCGCCGGCCACCCGGAGGTGGCCACCGCCGCCCGCGACGCCCTCGTCGCCGGCGCCCCGGTCCTCACCGACAGCAACATGCTCGCGTCCGGGGTCACCCGCCGGCGCCTGCCCGCGGACAACGAGGTCGTCTGCACCCTGCGCGACGAGCGCGTCCCGGGTCTCGCCGCCGCGTGGGGCACCACGCGAGCCGCCGCGGCGGTCTCCCTGTGGGCCGACCGGCTCGAGGGCTCCGTCGTCGCGATCGGCAACGCGCCGACCGCGCTCTTCCACCTGCTCGAGATGCTCCACGAGGGCGCGCCGCGCCCGGCGGCGATCGTCGGGATGCCCGTCGGGTTCGTCGGCTCGGCGGAGTCCAAGGTCGCCCTGGCCGAGCACGACCTGCCCGGTGGCCCGGTCCCCTGGCTCGTCGTCCACGGCCGCCGCGGCGGCTCCGCGATGGCCGCCGCCGCGCTCAACGCCCTCGCCGACCCGGACGAGCTGGCATGAGCGACACCGGCCCCGGGCACTTCTACGGCGTCGGCGTCGGCCCCGGCGACCCAGAGCTCATCACCCTCAAGGCCGCCCGGCTCATCCGTGAGGCGGACGTCATCGCCTACCACTCGGGCGTCGGCAAGCAGTCGATGGCCCGTGGCATCGCGGCCGACCTCATCCCCGACGGCGTCGTCGAGATCGACCTGCGCTACCCCGTGACGACGGGGACGACAGACCACCCGGGTGGCTACTACGGGGCGCTCGCCGACTTCTACGACGAGTGCTGCGAGCGGCTCGAGGCCCACCTCTCGCGGGGCCGCACCGTCGTCGTGCTGGCAGTGGGCGACCCGCTCTTCTTCGGGTCCTTCATGTACGTCCACGACCGGCTGAGCCCCCGCTACCCCACCGAGGTCGTCCCCGGCATCACCTCGATGTCCGCCGCGACCGCCGCCGTCGCCACGGGGCTGTGCCGCCACGAGGACACCCTCACGGTCCTGCCCGGCACGCTCGGCGTGCCCGAGCTCGCCCGCCGGCTGGCCGACACCGACGCGGCCGTCATCATGAAGCTCGGCCGCACCTTCGCCGGCGTCCGCGAGGCGCTGCGCCAGGCCGGGGTCCTCGACCGGGCCGTCTACGTCGAGCGCGCCTCCGGCGCGGGCGAGGTCGTCCTGCCCGCCGCCGAGGTCGAGGAGGGTCGCGTCCCCTACATGTCCATCGTCGTCGTGCCCGGGGCGGACGTGCGCGACGACGCCGCGGGGCGGGCGGCGGACTTCGCACGGATCACGGCCGGGGACGAGGTGGACGAAGGGAGCGACGCACCGGGTCAGGGCACCGTCCACGTCGTCGGCCTCGGACCGGGCCCGGACCGATGGCTCACGCCGGAGGCGTCGCAGGTCCTGGCGAGCGTGGACCACGTCGTCGGCTACGCCCCGTACGTCGCCCGCGTGCCCCAGCGCGAGGGCCTCACCCGGCACGCGTCCGGCAACACCGTCGAGCTGGACCGGGGCCGGCTCGCCCTCGACCTCGCGCGCGGTGGCGACGACGTCGCGATCGTCTCCGGCGGGGACGCGGGCGTCTTCGGGATGGCGACGGCACTCTTCGAGTCACGCGAGAGCGCCGTGGCGCAGGACCGCTCGTACGCGGACGTGCCGGTGCGCATCGTGCCCGGCGTGACCGCCGCGCACGCGGCCAGCGCCCTCGTCGGCGCGGTCCTCGGCGGCGACCATGCGCTGGTCAACCTCAGCGACAACCTCAAGCCGTGGGAGGTGCTCGCCGACCGGCTCACCGCCCTGGCGACGTACGACATCACCATCGCGCTGTACAACCCGCGCTCCGCCTCGCGACCCGACACCCTCGGCGCCGCCCGCGACCTGCTCGTCGGCGCCGTCGGCCCCGGGCGCGTCGTCGTCGTGGCCCGCCGGGTGGGGCGCGAGCAGGAGTCCGTGACGGTCACCACCCTGGGCGACCTCGACGTCGCCTCCGTCGACATGGGGTGCCTCGTCGTCATCGGCGCGTCGAGCACACGGGTCACCGACGACGGCTGGGTCTGGACGCCCCGCTCGGTCGGCTGACGCGGCGACCCGGCGGCGCCTGTCGTCCTTCAGCGCACCCGTGTGACGAAGTTTCGTGACACAGGTGCGCGGATCGACGTCAGGACCAGAACGGTGGCGGTCCTGCCGGCGCGTCCGCCCGGGGCGACGGGAGCCGGGCTCCGTCTCCCCACCCCTTCGCCCACTCCGGGACGGACGCCGTCGGCGGGGTGGTCCGCAGCAGCTGCCACAGGCGGTCGGTGTCGACGCCGCGGCCGCGCTGGAGGAACCGCATCCGCACCAGCGCCTGCGCGCACACCTGGCCGTCGACGACGAAGCGCTGCTCGAAGTACACGCTCACCCGGTCCCAGCCGGCCACCGCGCTGTGCAGCTCGTACGCCTGGAGCGGCTGCAGCGAGGTGCGGAAGGTCATCGTCTCCTGCATGACGACCGGCGAGAGGCGGTGGCGCAGCTGGGCGCGTCCCCAGCCGGAGCGGACGGCGAGGTCGATGCGACCGAGGTCGGCGATCGTGAAGTAGACGCCGTTGTTCATGTGCCCGGCGAAGTCGATGTCGTTGGGCAGGACCCGCAGCGGCAGGACGGCGTGCTCACCGGCGGCGACCGGACCTCGACGACGGGCGGTGGCGGCGGTCCAGATGACGCGGAGGGAGCGGTTCACCGGGACATCCTCTCCCGCGCACGGGGTCTCGACGGGTGTCGGTACGGGGTGCCACGCTGTGAGGATGGCCACGACCTACTGCACCTCGACGAGCCTGGACGGCTACCTCGCCGACGACGACGAGAGCCTGTCGTGGCTCTTCGCGACGGCTGGCCACGACCGGGACCCGCAGGGACGGTACGGCGACGACGACGCCCTCGACTTCGACCGGTTCCTGCCGACGGTCGGGGCGGTGGTCTGCGGGGCCAACACGTACGCGTGGCTGCACCGGGAGCTGACGCACGACGGGTCCGACCTCGTCTGGCCCTACGAGCAGCCCTCGTGGGTCGTCACCCACCGCGCCCTCGACCTGCCGAAGGGGGTGACCTCCTTCGCCGGCGACGTCCGGGAGCTGCACGCGACCGCGACGCAGGCGGCCGCCGGGCGGGACGTGTGGATCGTCGGGGGCGGTGACCTCGCGGGCCAGTTCGCCGACGCCGGGCTGCTCGACCGTGTCTGGGTCCACCAGACGCCCGTGACGCTCGGGGCCGGCGCGCCGCTCCTCCCGCGCCGGCTGCGCCTGCAGCGGCTCGAGATCAGGCGCGACGGCCAGTTCACCGCGATGCTCTTCGACGTCGTCGGTCCAGAGCCTCGACGCGTCGGGGACGTGGACGGCGCGGCGGCGGTCTACGCCGAGGGCGGGCCCTGACGGTGGCCGTCGAGGGCGGCCACGCGACGGCACGAGTAGAGGTGCGACTCGACGAAGTCCTCGGCGCGCAGCGCCCAGCCGACGACGATGATCGCGGCCTGCCGCAGGTCGTGGGCCTCGACCTGGTCGGCGATGTCGGCGAGCGTGCCGCGCAGGACGATCTCCTCCGGCTGCTCGACGCGGTAGGCGACGGCGACGGGGCAGTCGGCGCCGTAGTGCCCGGCGAGGCGGGCGGCGAGCTCGCGGGCACGGCGGACCGCGAGGTGCAGCACGAGCGTCGCGCCCGTCGCGGCGAAGGCCTCGAGCGACTCGCCACTCGGCATCGCGGTCGAGTCGCGCTGCGCGCGGGTGAGGACCACGGACTGGGCGACCTCGGGCACGGTGAGCTCGCGGCCGAGGCGCGCGGCGGTCGCCGCGTAGGCGGGGACTCCGGGCGTGATGTCCCAGGGGATGCCGGCCGCGTCGAGCCGCCGGGTCTGCTCGGCGATCGCGGAGTAGACGGAGGGGTCGCCCGAGCAGAGCCGGGCGACGTCCTGACCCCGCTCGTGGGCGGCGACCAGCTCGCTCGTGATGCCGTCGAGGTCGAGCTGCTGGGTGTCGACCAGGCGCGCGCCGGGCGGGCAGTGCTCGAGGACGGCGGCGTCGAGGTAGGTCCCGGCGTAGAGGCACACCGGGCTCGCCGCGAGCAGGCGCGTGGCGCGGACGGTGAGCAGGTCCGCGGCCCCGGGGCCGGCGCCGATGAAGTGGACGGTCATGTCGGGTCCTCGGTGGGTCGGGTGGCGGCGAGCTGGACGACGGCGCGGGCGGGCGTCCACGACAGGTAGCGGCCGAGCGGGACGGCGCGCTCGACGGCCAGGCGGGTCAGCTCCCCACCGGTGCGGGCGTGGGTGGCCAGGAGGGCCGACTCCCCCTCGAGCGTCACCGCGTGCGCGACCAGCCGACCACCGGGACGAAGGGTGGCCCATGCGCGGTCGAGCAGGTCCGGGTCGAGCCCCCCGCCGACGAAGACCGCGTCAGCGGGAGGGAGAGAGGTCAGGTCGGTGGTCGTCGTGTCGCCGACGAGCACCGCGACGCGGCCGGCGAGGCCGAGCGTCTCGGCGTTGGCGGTGATGCGTGCGGCCCGCGTGGCGTCCCGCTCGACGCAGGTCGCGGTGGCGCGGTCGGCGGCGAGGCACCACTCGAGGGCGACCGAGCCGTTGCCCGCGCCGAGGTCCCACAGGTGGGCGCCGGCCGTCGGGCGCAGCCGCGCGAGCCCCGACGCCCGGACGTCGCGCTTGGTGAGCTGGCCGTCGTGGTCGATGAAGTCCTCGGGACGTCCGGGCACCGGTCCGGCGGTGGCGGCGGCTGCGGCCGGGTCGCTCGCCCGCGTCTCGAGGCAGCACAGGACGAGGTCGGGCGTCGTCCCGGTGAAGTCGTCCGCCCGCCCCGAGCGGGCGCCTTCCAGCGGGCCGCCCAGGTGCCACCGAGCGGTGAGCGTGCTGGCGCCCCAGCCGTGCTCGGTCAGGAGCACCCCGAGGCGTGCCGGGTCCGCACCGGTCGAGCACAGCACCACGAGACGGGCACCGGGCGCCAGGTGCGGCAGCACGACGCGCAGGTCGCGCCCGACGGTCGTCACGACGACACTCTCCTCGGCCGACCAGCCCTGCCGGGCCCGGGCGAGGGCGTCGCTGCCGACGTG
This sequence comes from Janibacter terrae, assembly GCF_039636765.1. Taxonomy (NCBI): domain Bacteria; kingdom Bacillati; phylum Actinomycetota; class Actinomycetes; order Micrococcales; family Intrasporangiaceae; genus Janibacter; species Janibacter terrae. Next base: position 1,645,051 of record NZ_CP144167.1, on the reverse strand, counting down.
GGGCTGGATGCTCACGGCGTCCTCGCCGAGCACCTCGATGAGGGTGCTCGCGATGCCCGAGCGGAGCGGGTCTCCGCTCGCGAGGACGACGACGTCGTCGGAGGCGGCGAGGAGGCCGTCGAGGAACTCACGCAGGGCCGGACGCAGGGGGCTCGGCCACGGCACGAGCCGCACGTCGTCGGCGACGTGCGCACCGACGAGGTCGAGGTGGCGCCGGCCGCCCACGAGGGTGGTGGATCGGCGGATGCGGCTGCGCCGCCCTTCGTCCAGGCCGGCCCAGCCGTCGTCCCCGAGGCCCACGACGTCGATCACGGACGCCCACCCTAGGCCCCCGCGCCCTTGTGGCATGCTGGCGCCCGACGCTGCACCGAGGAATCCGGTGAGAATCCGGAGCGGTCCCGCCACTGTGATGCCCTGCACGGGCCAGCCAGGGCATCGGTCGGCCGTCCGTCGGGGCGACCCGCTCCCGACGTCCGTCGTACGGCGAGCGTGGACACTCGCCAGGAGGCACGAGTGACTGCTCCGACCTTTCCCTTCACGGCCCTCGTCGGCTCCGACGAGCTGACGACCGCGCTGCTGCTGAGCGCCATCTCCCCCGAGATCGGCGGCGTGCTCGTGCGCGGCGAGAAGGGCACCGCCAAGTCGACCGCCGTGCGCGCCCTCGCCGCGGTCCTGCCCGAGCAGCACGTCGCGCGGGAGTGCCGCTTCGGCTGCGACCCGGACCGGTCCGAGGACTGCCCCGACGGTCCCCACGAGGGCACCGCGACCACCCGGCCGGCACGTCTCGTCGAGCTGCCCGTCGGCGCCACCGAGGACCGCGTCGTCGGCTCCCTCGACCTGCGCCGTGCCCTCGGGGACGGCGAGGCCGCCTACCAGCCCGGTCTGCTCGCCGAGGCCCACCGGGGGATCCTCTACGTCGACGAGGTCAACCTCCTCCACGACCACCTCGTCGACGTGCTCCTCGACGCAGCGGCCATGGGACGCAACACGGTCGAGCGCGACGGCGTCTCGATCTCGCACCCGGCGCGCATCACCCTCGTCGGCACCATGAACCCCGAGGAGGGTGAGCTGCGTCCCCAGCTGCTCGACCGCTTCGGCCTGACCGTGCACGTCGCCGCCAGCCGCGACCCGCACGTGCGCGCCGAGGTCGTGAAGCGTCGCCTCGAGGCCGACCTCGACCCGGTGGCCTTCGCCGCCCGGTACGCCGGCTCCGAGGTCGAGCTCACCGCCCGGCTCGCCGCGGCCCGCGCCGCCGTCCGCGGCATCCGGCTCGAGGAACGCACGCTGCGCACCATCGCCCGCGTCTGCGCGGGGTTCGACGTCGACGGCATGCGCGCCGACATCGTCACCGCGCGCACCGCCCTCGCCCACGCGGCCTGGCAGGGCCGCGACCACGTGACCCGCGAGGACATCCGCGCCGCAGCGCTGCTCTCCCTGCCCCACCGCCGCCGTCGTGCCCCCTTCGACGCGCCGGGCCTCGACGAGGACCTGCTCGACCGCCTCCTCGACGAGGAACCCGAACCCGAGCCCCCGGGCGGCGGGGACGGGCCCGATGACTCCCCGCAGGGGGGGCCAGCCGACTCCGGCCCTGACTCGCCAGATGGATCACACCGCCCGCCGGCCCCCGACGCGGCACATGATTCACCGGACGAGTCAGCGGCGAAGGGCGACGACACCCCCACCGAGCCGGCGGCAGGATCCACCCCCAGCCCGACGGGCACCGCGGCCGCCGCCGCGCCCTACCGGGCCCGCCGGCTCGAGCTCACCGGGGTCGGCTCCGGCCCGACCGGCCGCCGCTCCCCCGCGCTCACGCCGCGCGGCCGCACCGTCGGCACCCACCCGGCCGGGCAGGAACCGGCGGGAGCGGCGATCCACCTGACCGCCACCCTTCGTGCCTCCGCGTCCCGTCGGGCGAGCGCCCGTGGACCCGCCCGGGTGACCGGAGACGACCTGCGCCACGCCGTGACCCGGGGGCGCGAGGCCAACCTCGTGCTGCTCGCCGTCGACGCCTCCGGCTCGATGGCCGCACGCAAGCGGATGACCGAGGTCAAGACCGCCGTGCTCTCGCTGCTCCTCGACGCCTACCAGCGGCGCGACCGGGTGGGACTGGTGACCTTCCGGGGGGGCTGCGCCGAGCTGGCCCTGCCGCCCACCTCCTCCGTGGAAGCAGCCGCCGCCCGCCTCGCCGAGATGCCGCACGGTGGCCGCACGCCGCTCGCCGAGGGCCTGACCGAGGTCGCCAAGGTCGTTGCGAGAGAACGGATCCGCGACCGCCACCAGCGTGCGCTCGTCGTCCTCGTCACCGACGGGCGGGCCACCGCCGGGCCCGACGCGCTCGTCCGCGCGCAGCGCATCGCGGACGCGTGGGCGGGGACGGCGGAGACCGTCGTCGTCGACTGCGAGTCCGGCCGGTTTCGCATGGGGCTGGCCGGCGACCTCGCCCGCCGCATGGGCGCCGAGCACGTCCCCCTCGAGCAGGTCGCCGCGAGCGGTCTCGTCGAGATCGTCACCGACCGCACCGGACCCCGTAGGAGCGCTGCCTGATGGCCCAGGGACAGACCCCCGTCACCCCGCAGGACGGACTGACGACGCGCCAGCGCCGCAACCGCCCGCTCGTCGTCGTCCACGGCGGCACGGGCAAGGGCAAGTCGACCGCCGCCTTCGGGCTCGCGCTGCGCGGCTGGAACCAGGGCTGGTCCATCGGCGTCTTCCAGTTCGTCAAGTCCGCCAAGTGGCGCATCGGCGAGGAAGAGGTCTACAGGACCCTCGGCCGGGTCCACGAGGAGACGGGCGAAGGGGGCCCGGTCGAGTGGCACAAGATGGGCTCCGGCTGGTCGTGGTCACGCCGGGCGGGCAGCGAGGAGGACCACGCCGCCGACGCCCGTGAGGGCTGGGCCGAGATCAAGCGTCGCCTGGCCGCCGAGTCCCACACCGTCTACGTCCTCGACGAGTTCACCTACGTCATGAAGTGGGGCTGGGTCGAGCTCGACGACGTCATCGACACCCTGGTGGGCCGCCCCGGGTACCAGCACGTCGTCATCACCGGGCGTGACCCGCACCCGCGCCTGCTCGAGATCGCCGACGTCGCGACCGAGATGACGAAGATCAAGCATCCCTTCGACGCCGGCCAGAAGGGCCAGAAGGGCATCGAGTGGTGACCCTGCCCCGGGTGCTCGTCGCGGCGCCGGCGTCGGGCCACGGCAAGACGACGATCGCCGTGGGGATCATGGCCGCCCTCGCCCGGCGCGGCCTGGTCGTCGCGCCGGCCAAGGTCGGGCCGGACTACATCGACCCCGGGTACCACGCCCTCGCGACCGGGCGTCCGAGCCGCACCCTCGACCCCTGGCTCGTCGGCGAAGGGAGGGTCGCCCCCCTCCTCGCCCGCGGAGCCACCCACCCGACGCCGGCCGACGTCGCCGTGCTCGAGGGCGTCATGGGGCTCATGGACGGGCGGCTGGGCGCCGACGGCTTCGCCTCGAGCGCCCACGTCGCGACGCTCACGCGCACCCCCGTCGTCCTCGTCGTCGACATCAGCTCGACCTCGCGCACCGTCGCCGCGACGGTCCACGGACTGGCGACCATCGACCCCGTGCTCGACGTCGTCGGGGTCGTGCTCAACAAGGCGGGCACGCCGCGCCACGGCGACGAGGCGCGTCGCGCCGTCCAGGGCGTCGGCATCCCCGTCTGGGGTGTGCTGCCCCGCGACGCCGCCATGCACGTCCCCTCCCGCCACCTGGGGCTCGTCCCCGCCGCCGAGCGCGGCGAGGCCGCCGCGACCCTCGACCACATCGCCACCGTGGCCGAGGAGCACCTCGACCTCGACGCCCTGCTCGCCGCCGCCCGCACCGCGCCCGACCTCGGTGCCCAGCCGTGGGACCCGGTTGCGGCGCTCGCGCCCTTCGAGACGCTTGCTGCGCAAGCTCCTCAGGGAGCGGTGGGTGGGGGCCTCTCGCAGGGAGCGAGCCAGCGGCCCGTCGTCGCCGTGGCCGGGGGCCGGGCCTTCACCTTCCGCTACCCCGAGACGGTCGAGCTGCTCGAGGCCGCCGGCGCCCGCGTCGTCGAGCTCGACCCCGCACGCGACACCGCCCTGCCGAGCGGGACCTCGGCGCTCTACCTCGGCGGTGGTTTCCCCGAGGTGCACGCCCGTGCGCTGGCGACCAACCGCGTCCTCGTGCAACGGGTGCGGGCCGCGATCGACGCCGGCATGCCGACCGTGGCCGAGTGTGCGGGCCTGCTCTACCTCGCCGAGAGCCTCGACGCACACCCGATGGTCGGGGCCGTGCCGGCGACCGCCGCGATGGGCCGGCGCCTGACCCTGGGGTACCGCGAGGCGACGTCCCGGGTCGACTCGGTCCTCGGCCCCGCGGGCACCCGCGTGACCGGCCACGAGTTCCACCGGACCGTCACCACCCCCGCTGCCGGACCCGACGCGGCGTGGCTGCTGGACGACCGCCCCGAAGGATTCGCCCTCGACCCCGGACGCACCGGCCACGCCACCCTCGTCGCCTCCTACCTCCACACCCACTGGGCCGGCTCACCCCGGGTCGCTGCGTCCTTCGTCGACGCGGCGGCGCGCTGGCACGGTGCCCGGCCGGGGCTGCCCTTCGAGGCTCGCCCGCAGAGCGGGCTCGCACCTCAGGGAGCGTCGGTCGAGGCTGTAGACCCCCTGCGCCACCACGGGGACGCCGAGGTGGGCGAGGACCTCATCGACCTGGCCGTCAACGTGCGGACGGGGCATCCCCCCGAGTGGCTGGCGCGCGCCCTCGCCGACGAGCTGACCCACGTCGCGGCCTACCCGGACCCGACCCGTGCCCGCGACGCGGTCGCCGCGCGGCACGGGCTCGCGCGGGAGCAGGTGCTGCCGACGAGCGGCGGGGCGGAGGCCTTCACCCTGGTCGCTCGGGCCTTCGACCCGCGTGACGCGGTGGTCGTGCACCCGCAGTTCACCGAGCCGGAGGCGGCACTGCGAGCGGCCGGGCACGACGTGCGCCACGTGCTGCTGCGGCAGCAGGACCGCTTCGCCCTCACCCCGGCAGCCGTCGAGCAGGTCGGTGACGCCGACCTCGTCGTCATCGGCAACCCGACCAACCCGACCGGGGCCCTCCACCCGGCGCGCACCCTGCGCGCCCTGGCCCGGCCGGGCCGGGTCCTCCTCATCGACGAGGCCTTCATGGACGCCGTCCCCGACGAGGCCGAGTCGCTCCTGCCCGGGGACCTCGCCGGCATCGTCGTCGTCCGGTCGCTCACCAAGACGTGGGCCGTCGCGGGCCTGCGGGCCGGGTACGTCGCCGGTGACCGGGACCTCGTCGCGGCCCTCGCTATCCACCAGCCGCACTGGTCCGTCGGGTCCCTCGCGCTGCGGGTCATGACCGAGACGGTCACGCCGCAGGCGCTCGGCGAGGCCGCGCGGGCCGTCGAGGAGACCGGTCGCTGGCGCGCCCACCTGCTCGCCGGGCTGCGGGACCTGGACGTCCCGACGGGGGGCGAGGCGGCCCCCTTCGTCCTCGCGCAGGTGGGTGACGGCGTCCACGAGACGCTGCGCGGTGCGGGCTGGGCCGTGCGCCGGGGCGATACTTTCCCGGGGCTCGACCCCACCTGGGTGCGGATCGCCGTCCGTGACCCGCACACCATCGACGGGCTCCTGCGCGAGCTCGGCCACACCCTGCAGCACCGGAGGACCGCATGACCGACGCCACCACCACCCCCGCCGGGCGGGTCATCCTCGTCGGCGGCGGCCCCGGCGCCCCCGGTCTGCTCACGGTCGCCGGGTGCGACGCGCTCGCTGCCGCGGACGTCGTCGTCACCGACCGGCTCGCCCCTCTCGCGGCGATCGCCGAGCACGCCCCGCAGGCCGAGGTCGTCCACGTCGGCAAGATCCCGCGCGGCGCGTTCACCCCGCAGGAGCGCATCAACGAGCTGCTCCTGGAGCACGCCCGCGCCGGCCGGACCGTCGTGCGGCTCAAGGGCGGGGACGGCTACCTCTTCGGACGTGGAGGTGAGGAGTGGAATGCCTGCACCGACGCCGGGATCCCCGTCGAGATCGTGCCGGGCGTCTCCTCCGCCTTCTCCGTCCCGGCGCTCGCCGGGATCCCGGTGACCCACCGCGGCCTGTCGCAGGGCGTCGCGGTGGTCTCCGGGCACGTCTCCCCGGACGACCCGCGCAGCGAGGTCGACTGGGCCGCGCTCGCCACGTCCCGCCTGACCATCGTCGTGCTCATGGGGGTCGCCACCCTCGGCTCGATCGCCGAGGCGCTCATGGCCGCCGGGCTGCCCGCCGACACCCCGGCTGCCTGCGTCGCGGACGGGGCCAGCCCGCAGCAGCGGGTCGTGCGGGCGCCGGTGTCGCAGATCGCGACCGAGGCGGACGCAGGCGGCTTCGCCCCCCCGGCCATCACGGTCATCGGCCAGGTCGTCGAGGCGTTGCACGGGGTCTCGTGAGCGCCCTCGGCGAGGGGTACCGGCTCGCGCTCGGGACCTTCACCCGCATCCCGAGCGGCGAGGTCTCGACCGAGCGCGCGGTCGCCCGGGCGGCCCTGCTCCTCGCCCCGCTGGCCGTGCTCCCGCTCGCCGTCGGGGTCGGGCTCCTCGGGTGGAGCGTCGCGGCCGGCGTCCCCCCGTGGGTCGCGGCCGGCCTCGCCCTCGCCCTCCTCGCGTACGGCACCAGGGCCATGCACCTCGACGGTCTGGCCGACACGGTCGACGGGCTGGGTGCCGGCTGGGACCGTGAGCGGGCGCTCGAGGTCATGCGAAGGGGGGACCTCGGCCCCATGGGTGCCGTCGCCCTCGTCCTCGCGCTCCTGCTCCAGGCAGCCGCGATGGCCGAGCTCTTCACCGCCGGGTGGCGCGGCGGGCTCGTCGTCGCCGCACTCGTCGTGGCGTCGCGAGCGACGTGCGCGCTGCTGTGCGCCGCGGGGAGCCGGCCGTCCGAGGGCTCGAGCCTGGGGAGGGTCTTCGTCGGGGCGGTGCCGGTGGCCGCCGCCGTCGGCCTGCAGGTCGTCACCGCGCTCGTCGTGCTCGCGGCGGCATGGCCGCTCGTGGACGGACCGGGCGCGCTGCTCCTGGGCGGGAGCACCACCGCCGTCGGGGCGCTCGCGGTCCTGGCGCTGGCCGGCCGGGCGCGACGCGTCCTCGGCGGCGTCAACGGGGACGTCCTGGGGGCGGGCGTGGAGATCTCGCTGGCCGCATCCCTCGTGGTCGGGTCGGTGACGTGGTGAGGGTTCTCGTCACCGGAGGCGTCCGCTCCGGCAAGTCCCGGCACGCGGAGTCGCTGCTCCTGCCGCCCCACCTGCCCGACGGGGCCACGGTCACCTACCTCGCGACCGGCCCGCGGCGCGACGACGCCGACTGGGGGGCCCGGGTCGCGGCCCACCAGCGCCGCCGACCGGCGACCTGGGGCACCGTCGAGGCGTCCGACGCGGCCACGGCCCTGCGGGCGGCGAGCGGGCCCGTGCTCCTCGACTGCCTCGGGACGTGGCTGACCGCCCAGCTCGACGAGCTCGCGGCCTGGGAGGCGCCGGAGGAGGACTGGGTCCCTGCCCTCGAGCACCGAGTCGCTGACCTCGAGTCCGCCTGGCGCGCATCCCCCTTCGTCATCGCGGTGACCAACGAGGTCGGGTGGGGGCTGGTCTCCGAGCACCGGTCCGGTCGGATCTTCGCCGACCGGCTCGGGTGGCTCAACCAGCGGATCGCGGCCTCGGCCGACCGGGTCGACCTCGTCGTCGCCGGGCAGGTGCTGACGATCAGGGGTCAGGTGTGAGGACCGACCCGGTGATCGTCGGGCTCGCCCTCGGCTGGGTGGCCGACGCAGCCCTCGGCGACCCTCGTCGGGGCCACCCGGTCGCCCTCCTCGGCAGCTGGGCCGGCTGGGTCGAGGCCCGCACCCACCGCGACTCCCGCGCGGCAGGCGTCCTGACCGAGGTCGTCGTCCTCGCCCCCGCCCTCGCGCTCGGGGCCGTTGCCCAGCAGCTGCCCCCGCGTGCCCGGGCCGGTGCCACCGCCGCGCTCACCTGGGCCGCGCTCGGCGGCACCAGCCTCGGCCGCGAGGGCCTCGCCGTCCACGCGCTGCTCGCGTCAGGTGACCTGCCGGGCGCGCGCACCCGCGTGCGCAACCTCGTGGGGCGGATCACCGACGACCTCACCGAGGACGAGGTCGCCCGCGCCGCGCTCGAGTCGGTCGCGGAGAACACCTCGGACGCCGTCGTGGGCACCCTCGTCTGGGGCGCCGCACTCGGCCCCCTCGGCATCGTCCTGCACCGTGCGGCCAACACCCTCGACGCGATGCACGGTCACCGGACACCCCGCTATGCCCGGTTCGGCTGGGCCGCCGCGCGACTCGACGACGTGCTGGGCTGGCTGCCGGCGCGGGCGACCGTCCTCGCGACCGCCGCGGCGGTCCCCCTTCGCCCCGGTGCGGTGGTGGTCACCGCCGTCCGCGACGGGCGGGCGCACCCGAGCCCCAACGCCGGGCCGGTGGAGGCGGGCTTCGCCGCCGCGCTGGGGGTGCGGCTCGGGGGCCGCACCGTCTACGCCAGCGGGGCGGAGGACCGCGTCGTCATGGGCCACGGACCCGCCCCGACGACCGCCGACCTGCCCCGCGCCGTCGCCCTCGCGCGTCGCGTCGGTGTCATCGCGCTGGCCGCGGCCGTCCTCGTGCGCCAGGCCGTGCTTCGACGGACCCTCACCCAGCGATCCAGTCCGCGGCCGCCTCGGGCGTCGACACCTGCTCGACCCCCTCCGCGCGCGGCGGGCGGGCGACGACGACCACCGGGACGCCGAGGCTCCGGGCGGCGTCGAGCTTGGCCACGGTGTAGCTGCCTCCGGAGTCCTTGGTCATGAGCACGGTGATCCCGTGCTCGCGCACGAGCGACTCCTCACCGGCCAGGTCGTAGGGACCGCGCGAGCGCAGGACCGTCCACGCGGGCGGCAGCGGCTCGGCCGGTGGCTCCACGAGCCGCACGACGGCGGGGCGGTCCCGCCAGGCGTCGACGTGGTGGTGGAGGGTCTGCCGACCGGTCGTGACGAAGGGGACGCCCCCCACCTCGTCGGCCGCCTCCCGCGCGGCCGGGTGCGTGTCGACCCACGTCCACGACCCGGCATCGGGGTGGTCACCCCAGCCGGGCCGCGCGAGGCGCAGCAGCGGTAGGTCCAGCGACGAGCAGGCCTGCGCCGCATGCGCGCCCATCGTCGTCGCGAAGGGGTGCGTGGCATCGACGACGGCCGACACCCGGTGCTCGGCCAGCCACCGCGCCAGCCCCTCGGCCCCGCCGAATCCCCCGACCCGCACCGGTCCGACCGGCAGGCGCGGCCGGGAGACGCGACCGGCGAGCGAGGACGTGAGGGGCACCCCCCTCGTCTCGAGGCGGGCGGCGAGGTCACGGGCCTCGGCGGTGCCGCCGAGGATCAGGACGTGCATCATGCGGCCAGCCTGTCACGTGGGACGGTGGGGCATGACGACTCCCCTGCGTGCCCTCGCCCAGGTCCTGCTCGGCGCCTTCCTCGTGCTCGCCGGCACCGCCCACCTGACCTTCGCGCGCACCGAGTTCCGGGCCCAGGTGCCGCCGTGGGTGCCGCTGGACGTCGACCTCGTCGTCCTGGCGTCGGGTGTCGTCGAGATCTGCTGCGGCGCAGCGCTGCTGCTCGCGTGGCGACAGCCGCCCCGGGCCGTCGCTGGGACCGCCGTGGCCCTCCTCTTCGTCGCCGTCTTCCCGGGCAACATCGCCCAATGGACCGAGCACCGTGATGCCTTCGGCCTCACGAGCGACACGAGCCGGGCGGTGCGCCTGCTCTTCCAGCCCGTCCTCGTCGTGTGGGCGCTGTGGTGCACCGACGCCGTCGGCTGGTGGAGGCGTCGTCGGGCCTAGCCCGCGAGCCACCCGTCGACGATCGTCAGCACGTCGAGCAGCTCGTGCGCGACGCCGTCCGGCTCGGCGTCGACCGTCACCTGCTGGTCGGTGGGGATGTCGCTGTGCGGCACCCAGATCGCCCGCATGCCGACCTCCTGCGAGCCGAGCACGTCCTCGAAGAGCCGGTCACCGACGTAGACGGACGAGGTAGCGGCTACCCCGATGGCCGTGCACGCGGCCTCGAACGCCTCGGGGTGCGGCTTGACCACGTTGATCTCGGACGAGTAGACGTCCCCGTCGATGAGCTCGAGCACGCCGTCCCGCTCGAAGATCTCGCGGTGGTACTCACCGCTCCAGATGGTGTTGGAGAGCACGCCGACCTTCAGCCCGCGGTCGCGCAGCCCCTGCCACAGCGGTCGCACCTGCCGGTCCGTGTGGGTGTGCGGCTCCCAGAACCGTCGGTAGGCCGCCAGGGCGACGTGGTGCCGGTCCTCGCGCGGGTCGATGCCGGCCTCGCGCAGGATCCCGTCCAGGTGCGCGCTCGAGCGGTCCTCGGCCCGACCGCGCCGCCAGGCCTGGTCCTCCACGGCGTGGATCCGGTCCGCGAGCTCCTGCGCCCGGTCGAGGTCCTCCTGGGGCACGTCCGCCGAGTCGATCGGGATGCCGTGCACCTCCCGGGCGAAGACCCGCCACTGCTGGCCCAGGTCGATGGTGTGCCACGGCGTGAGCGTGCCGCCCCAGTCGAAGATCACCGCCTCGACCGGCCCCGCCTCGGGGCGCTCGTGGACGGTGAGGGGGTGACGCATGTCCCCCACGTTCACGCGCCGGCGCCCCGGACCTCGGCGACCAGGGCCTCGACGGCCTCGGCCACCGCCACCTCACGTCGGTCGCCGCTGCGACGGTCCTTGATCTCGACGACGCCCTCGGCCAGCCCCTTGCCGACGACGAGGATCGTCGGGACCCCGACGAGCTCGGCGTCCTTGAACTTCACGCCGGGGCTCACCTTGCCGGCGCGGTCGTCGTACAGGACGCTGACCCCCTGCGCCTCGAGCCGGGCGGACAGGTCGGCGGCCGTGGTGAAGATCTCGTCCGTCTTGCCTGCGGCGACCACGTGCACGTCGAAGGGGGCCAGCGCCCGCGGCCACACGAGACCGGACTCGTCGTGGTTGTCCTCGGCGATGACACCGACGGCGCGCGTGACGCCGACGCCGTACGAGCCCATCGTGACGGTGACGAGCTTGCCGTTCTCGTCGAGGACCTTCAGACCCAGCGCCTCGGCGTACTTGGTGCCGAGCTGGAAGATGTGACCCATCTCGACGCCCCGCGCGAGGGTCAGTGTCCCCGTCCCCGTGGGGCTCGGGTCGCCCTCCCGGATCTCGGCGGCCTGGATCGTGCCGTCGGCGGTGAAGTCGCGACCGTGGACCAGGTCGATGACGTGCCGGCCGTGCTCGTCCGCGCCGGTGACCCAGGCCGAGCCCTCGGCGATCGACGGGTCGAGGAGGTACCGGATGCCGCTCGGGCGCTCGGAGCCGAGCACGCCGGGCCCGATGTAGCCCTTGGCGAGCATCGGGTGGTCGGCGAAGTCCTTCTCCTCGAAGGGCTCGACCTCCGCCGGGGAGACCTGCGCCTCGAGCCGTTTGGCGTCGACCTCCCGGTCGCCGGGGACACCGATCGCCAGCGGCTCGCGCCACGGCTCGTCGTGCTCGGCGTCGGCCGGGTGGACCAGCATGACGATGACGTTCTTGAGCGTGTCCGCGGCCGTCCACGCGCGCCCGTCGGTGCGGGGGTGGTTCGCGTTGAGCGCCGCGACGAGCGTCTCGATGGTGGGGGTGTCGGGGGTGTCCTCGACGTGGGCGGGACCGGCGGTCACCTCGACGGGCGGCGCCTGCGGGACCTCGACGGCCTCGACGTTGGCCGCGTAGCCGGAGTCGTCCCGCACGAAGGTGTCCTCGCCGTTCGGGCTCACCGCGAGGAACTCCTCGCTCGCGCTGCCGCCCATGGCGCCGGAGTCGGCGTGGACGATGACGTACTCGAACCCGAGCCGGTCGAAGATCTTGATGTACGCGTCACGGTGCGCGTCATAGGCCTTCTGCAGCCCGGCCTGGTCGATGTCGAAGGAGTAGCTGTCCTTCATGATGAACTCGCGCCCGCGCAGCACGCCGGCGCGCGGGCGGGCCTCGTCGCGGTACTTCGTCTGGATCTGGAAGAGGGTGAGCGGCAGGTCCTTGTACGAGGTGTACATGTCCTTGACCGCGAGGCAGAACATCTCCTCGTGCGTCGGGCCGAGGAGCATCTGCGCGTCCTTGCGGTCCACGAGCCGGAAGAGGTTGTCGCCGTACTCGGTCCAGCGGTTGGTCGCCTCGTAGGGCTCCTTGGGCAGCAGCGCCGGGAACGAGAGCTCCTGGCCGCCGATGGCCTCCATCTCCTCGCGGACGACCGCCTCGACCTTGCGCAGGACCCGCAGACCGAGCGGCAGCCACGTGTAGACGCCCGGCGCTGCGCGACGGATGTAGCCGGCCCGGACGAGCAGCTTGTGGCCCGGCAGCTCCGCGTCCGCCGGGTCCTCCCGGAGGGTGCGCAGGAAGAAGGACGACATGCGGGTGACCACGAGAGATGCTCCTGGTGGGACGAAGGGGGTGTGCCCGCTCAGGGTATCCGCTCGCCCGTGAGCGTCGTCCCGGCAGTGACCAGCCGTGCCGTGACGAGCCGCCGAGCACGACAGGTCAGCGGAGCGCGCTGACGATATCGGGCAGGACCTGCGCGGCCGGGCCGCGCACGTGGTGGTGGCACATGTCGCTGATCTCGGTCTCGAGCGGGTTGATCTCGATGACGGTCGCCCCCTCGGCCCGCGCCATGGCGGGGTAGCCCGCGGCCGGGTAGACGATGCCCGAGGTGCCGACGACGAGGACGACGTCGCCCGGCTCGAGGGCCTCGATCGCCGCCTCGGTCGCCTCGACCGCCTCGGGCGGCAGCAGCTCGCCGAACCACACGACGCCGGGACGCACGTCCCCTGCGCACTCGGGGCAGGTCGGCGGGTCGATCCGCTCGGTCGGCTCCGACGGCAGCGCCGGCTCCCCCGGGTACGGGCTCTCGCAGTCCGCGCACCGCAGCGCGAGCAGCGAGCCGTGGAGGTGCGCCGCCACCGGCGACCCGGCGCGCTCGTGCAGGTCGTCGACGTTCTGCGTCGAGATCGTCACCTCGCGCAGCCCGGCGAGCTCGGCGAGCGCGCGGTGGCCGGCGTTGGGCTCGACGTCGCGCACGAGCCGCATCCGCCACGCGTACCAGGCCCAGACGAAGGGAGGATCCAGCCGGAAGGCCTCGGCCGTCGCCAGCTGGCTCGGGTCGAAGGCCTCCCACAGCCCGGTCTGCGCATCGCGGAAGGTCGGCACGCCGGACTCGGCGCTCATCCCGGCCCCGGAGAGCACGAGGACGCGGCGGGCGCCGCGCACGGCCTCGACCACGGCGTCAGGGACCTGGTGCGGGTCGGTGTCGGTCATGAGTCCTCCGGGATCGCGGGTTGCTCGTAGAGGGCGCGGGTGCCGCGGTGACGGAAGCCGAGGCGTTCGTACAGGGCGCGCGCCGGGTTCTGGCAGCCGACGGCCAACCAGACCACCTCGGCCCCGCGGCGCTGCACGGCGGTCAGGGAGCGCGCGACGAGGTGGGCACCCAGGCCCTTGCCGCGCCACTCGGGCACGACGCCGACCTCCTCGATCCACCCGTCGGAGAGGGTGACGAAGCCGGCGACGTGGCCCGCTCGGTCCATGGCGACCCGGGAGTCCTCGGGCTGGAACCCCCGCTGCTCGCGCAGCCAGCGGCCCCAGGCCCGCGAGCTGCCCTCGTCGTACCCGGGCTGGTCGGCGAAGGACGCCGCGTACGCGTGCCGGAAGGCCGCTGAGGTGTCGTCGGTGAAGGGCAGCGTCACGACGTCGTCGGGTCGGCGGACGACGGGGATGCTGCGGAGGCTGTGCCGCATGATCGTCTCCGCGAAGACGCGGTGCAGGCCGAGGTCGGCGAAGAGCGTCTCGGCCTCGGGGCTCACCGAGTCGAGGACGAACCGGACCGGGCCGACCGAGTGGGCGAGGACCCACTCGGCGATCTCTGCTCCGATCCCCTGGCCCATCACCGCCGGGTCGACCAACCCCGTGGCCGTGCGTCCGTCGGCGGCGCTCAGGCCGATCGCCGCCGCGGCGACGACGTCACCGAGCTCGTCCCGCCCGCAGATCGCGACGTCGGTGACGAGGCTGTCGCGCAGGTGGTCGCGGTCCGCGAGGTCGGGCAACCCGCCGTCCCTCGCGAGGCAGGCCGTGCCCAGCCGCACGAGCGCGTCGAGGTCGGCCTCCGTGGTCGGCGACCACTGCAGCGTGCCCATGGACCCGGGCCCCCTCAGAAGATCTGACGCAGGTTGGCACGGGAGAGGTCGAGCAGCTCGTCGCCACGCCCGGACATGACGGTCCGCAGCGCGTACAGGGTGAAGCCCTTGACCTGCTCGGCGGAGATCGCCGGCGGGATCGTCAGCTCCTGCCGCTCGGTGACCACGTCGACGAGCGCGGGACCGTCGTGCGCGAAGGCCTCGCGCAGGCTGGTCTCGAGGTCGCTCGCCTCGGTGACCCGCCAGCCCCTGATCCCGCAGGCTTGCGCGACCTGGGCGAAGTCGGGGTTGTCCAGGTCGGTCCCGAAGCCGGGGAGCCCGGCGGCCTTCATCTCGAGCTCGACGAAGTTGAGCGAGGAGTTGTTGAGCACGACGATCTTGATCGGCAGGTCGTGCTGGCGCACCGTGAGCAGCTCGCCGAGCATCATCGCCAGGCCCCCGTCGCCGCTCAGGGTGACGACCTGGCGCCCGGGGCAGGCCAGCTGCGCGCCGATCGCGTGCGGCACCGCGTTGGCCATCGACCCGTGGATGAAGGAACCGATGAGCCGGCGGTCGCCTCGGCACTGGAGGTACCGGGCCGCGTAGACGACGGGCGAGCCGACGTCGGGGATGAAGACCGCGTCGTCCGCGGCGATCTCGTCGACGAGCCGGGCGAGGTACTGGGGGTGGATCGGCTGGGACCTCTTGCCGAAGAGCCCCTTCCTGGGCGGCTCGGCGAGCTCGTCGAGCTTGTCGCGGGTCCTGCCGTAGTGCTCGAGCGAGTCCTCGAGGTGGCGTCGGTCGGTGGCGCGGTCGAGCAGCGGCAGCAGCGCGCGGACCGTGTCGCCGACGTCCCCGACGAGACCCAGCTCGAGCGGGACGCGGCGACCGAGGCGCTCGCCGCGCAGGTCGACCTGGATGAACCGCGCGCCCTGCGGGTAGAACTGCCGGTACGGGAAGTCCGTCCCGAGCATGAGCACGGTCTCGGCCTCCTCCATCGCCCGGTACCCCGAGGCGAACCCGAGGAGCCCGGTGAGCCCGACGTCGAAGGGGTTGTCCCCCTCGATGTCCTGCTTGGAGCGAAGGGTGTGCACCACCGGGGCCGCGAGCAGGTCCGCGAGTGCGAGGACGTCGTCCTTGGCGCCGGCCGCGCCGGCGCCGACGAGCAGGGTCGTGCGCCGGGAGCCCCCGAGGAGGTCGGCGGCGCGCTGCAGCTGGGCCGCGTCGGGGACGACCTGCGCGCGGGCGCGCTCGAGGACCGTCACGCGCTCGTCGGTGGCCTCGGCCTGGGCGACGTCGCCGGGGACCACGAGCACGGCGACCCCGCGCTCCTGGATCGCCGCGCGCATCGCGGTCTCGAGCATCCGGGGCATCTGCGAGGGCTCGGAGACCATCTCGCACCAGACGCTGCACTCCTGGAAGAGGTGCTGCGGGTGGGTCTCCTGGAAGTACCCGCTGCCGATCTCGGCGCTCGGGATCTGCGCGGCGATCGCCAGGACCGGGACCCGGCTGCGGTGGGCGTCGAAGAGTCCGTTGACGAGGTGGAGGTTGCCCGGGCCGCAGGAGCCGAGGACGACCGCGAGCTCCCCGGTCAGCTCGGCGTCGGCGGCCGCGGCGAAGGCGCCGGCCTCCTCGTGGCGCACCAGCCGCCAGTCCATCCCCCCGTCCCGTCGCATCGCCTCGGTGAACCCGTTGAGGGAGTCACCCGGCACCCCGTAGGCGCGGGTGACGCCGTTGGCCCGCAGGGTCGCGATGACGTTGTCGGCGATGGTGCCCATGGCGCCTCCTGTGCTCGACGAGGATCGTGGCCACCACGCTATCCCGACGCACGGGGGCTCACGGTCGCTGCGCGACCTGCACCCCCGTGGACCCCGACCACCCGCAGTGACAGAGTGGGGACGAGCGACCCGACCCGAGAGGAGCGCACCGATGCGCGCCGTGTACGCCGAGAGCTTCAGCACCGCCGACCCGCTGTCCGGACTGGTGGTCGGCGAGCGCCCCGACCCGCAGGTCCCCGAGGGCTGGACGCGGGTCGCCGTCAAGGCGGCCGCGCTCAACCACCACGACCTGTGGTCGCTGCGCGGGGTGGGGCTGAAGGAGGACGCGCTGCCGATGATCCTCGGCTGCGACGCCGCGGGCACCGACGAGGAGGGCAACGAGGTCGTCGTCCACGCGATCATCAACGACCCGCACTTCACCGGCGCCGACGAGACGACCGACCCGCGCCGCTCGCTGCTCTCCGAGCGCCATCAGGGCACCTTCGCCGACACCGTCGTCGTCCCGCGTCGCAACCTCGTGCCGAAGCCGGCCGGGCTGTCGATGACCGAGGCCGCCTGCCTGCCCACGGCATGGCTGACCGCCTACCGCATGCTCTTCGTCCGTGGCGGCCTGCGCCCCGGTGAGAGCGTGCTGGTCCAGGGCAGCGGTGGTGGCGTCGCGACGGCGCTGATCATCCTCGCCCGCGCGGCCGGGCTGCGCGTGTACGCCACCTCGCGCGACGAGGCCAAGCGGGCGCACGCCCTGCAGATCGGCGCCCACGAGGTCTTCGCGTCAGGCGAGCGGCTACCGGTCAAGGTCGATGCGGTCATGGAGACGGTCGGGCGGGCGACGTGGTCGCACTCGATCCGCTCGCTGCGTCCGGGTGGCCGCATCGTCATCTCGGGCACGACGAGCGGGCCGCGGCCCGACGACGCGGAGCTGACCCGCATCTTCTTCCTGCAGCTGAGCGTCATCGGCTCCACCATGGGCACCCGTGACGAGCTGGGTCAGCTCGTGCAGCTGCTGGAGTCCACCGGCTCGCGTCCGCTCATCCACTCCGAGCTGCCGCTCGAGCAGGCCCGCGACGGGTTCGCCGCGATGGAGTCCGGCGAGATCATGGGCAAGATCGTCTTCACCCTCTGACCGCCGCCTCAGAAGAGGATCGTCGAGAAGGTCCCGATCCGCTCCATGCCGATCCGTCGGTAGGTGGCGATCGCCGGGGCGTTGTAGTCGTTGACGTAGAGCGTGCCCAGGGGCGCGTGGTCGCTCATCGCCTGCTCGAGGGCGGCAGCCATCATGGGGGCGGCGAGCCCCTGCCCGCGCAGCTCGGGCGCGAGCCACACGCCCTGGATCTGGCTGGCCCCGAGCGCCACCGAGCCGACGTCGGCCTTGAAGATCACCCGTCCGCCCTCGACGACCACATAGGTCCGGCCCGCGCGGACCAGGCGCCAGATCGAGTCGCGGTAGAACGCGGGGCTGCCCGTGTAGGGCCGGTAGCCGATCTCCTGGGTGAACATGTGCTCGGCTGCGGGCAGCACGAGGTCGACCTCGTCGACGCGGGCCGGCCGCACCCGAGGGTCCAGCTCCACGCCGAGGGACGAAGGGGGTGTCCGCGTCGCCATGAGCGGCTGCTCGCCCCGGATGGCGCGGGGCTGGGGGAAGGCCGCACCGGCCTCGCGCCACAGGCCGGCCACCTCGTCGCGCGGTCCGAGGAAGGAGGCGCAGCGGCGCCGCACCTTGCGCACGTGGGCGGCCAGCGCGGGCCAGCTCTGCGCGCTCGTGCCGACGGGCACGACATTGGCGACGCTCCACACGAGGGCGGACAGACGCCCTTCGTCGAACCAGCCGTACGCGGAGGTCGAGCCGGAGCCGAGGCCACCGTCGAGGATGCGGCTGGCCACGAAGACGTGCGACGCGGGGTCCCGCGCGCACAGGTCCAGGGCCGCATCGACGTCGTCGGGGCCGAGGAGCCGGGTGGGTTGGCGGGTGCGCAGCACCTCGTCAGCCTAGTGATCCCGCGGGCGCCGTGCGTGGCGGAGAGGTCAGCTGACCGTCACGGTCGCGCCCGACTCCTCGCCGTCGAGGGGCTCGCCCATCTCCTCGGCGATGCGCATGGCCTCCTCGATGAGGGTCTCGACGATCTGGCTCTCGGGGACGGTCTTGATGACCTCGCCCTTGACGAAGATCTGGCCCTTGCCGTTGCCGGAGGCGACGCCCAGGTCGGCCTCACGGGCCTCCCCCGGGCCGTTGACGACGCAGCCCATGACGGCCACCCGCAGGGGGACCGTCATGCCCTCGAGGCCGGCGGTCACCTCGTCGGCGAGCTTGTAGACGTCGACCTGCGCGCGGCCGCAGCTCGGGCAGGAGACGATCTCGAGCTTGCGCGGGCGCAGGCCCAGGGACTGCAGGATCTGCTGGCCGACCTTGACCTCCTCGACCGGGGGGGCCGAGAGGGAGACGCGGATGGTGTCGCCGATGCCCCGGGAGAGCAACGCACCGAAGGCGGTCGCGGACTTGATCGTGCCCTGGAAGGCGGGGCCGGCCTCGGTGACGCCGAGGTGCAGCGGCCAGTCACCGGCCTCGGCGAGCAGCTCGTAGGCGCGCACCATCGTCACCGGGTCGTTGTGCTTGACCGAGATCTTGAAGTCGTGGAAGTCGTGCTCCTCGAAGAGGCCCGCCTCCCAGACCGCCGACTCGACGAGCGCCTCGGGGGTGGCCCGGCCGTACTTCTCGAGCAGCCGCTTGTCGAGGCTGCCGGCGTTGACGCCGATGCGGATCGAGGTGCCGTGGTCCTTGGCCGCCCTGGCGATCTCCTTGACCTGGTCGTCGAACTTGCGGATGTTGCCCGGGTTGACCCGCACGGCGGCGCACCCGGCCTCGATGGCCTGGAAGACGTACTTCGGCTGGAAGTGGATGTCGGCGATGACCGGGATCTGGCTGTGCCGGGCGATCTCGGCGAGCGCGTCGGCGTCGTCCTGGCTGGGGCAGGCCACGCGCACGATGTCGCAGCCCGCGGCCGTCAGCTCGGCGATCTGCTGCAGGGTCGTGTTGACGTCGGAGGTCAGCGTCGTCGTCATCGACTGCACCGAGATCGGCGACTCGCTGCCGACGCCGACCGAGCCGACCTTGATCTGGCGGGTCGGGCGGCGGGGGGCGAGCACGGGGGCCGGGGCCTTGGGCATGCCGAGGGAGACGCTCATGCACCCATTATGCGACCTGGTCTCTGGGTGTCCCCTGTGGGACCCGCTAGGTCAGGCGGATCGGGTTGACGAGGTCCGCGTAGACGAGCAGCAAGGTCATCGCGATGAAGGCGATGGCGACGCCGTACGCGAGCGGGAGCGCCTTGGCCACGTCGACCGGACCGGGGTCGGGCAGACCGCGTACCCTCGCCCAGCCCTTCTTGACCGCCTCCCACAGGGCGCCGGCGACGTGGCCGCCGTCGAGCGGCAGCAGCGGGATGGTGTTGAAGGCGAAGAGGACGAGGTTGAGCGAGCCGAGCAGGCTGAGCAGCAGGATCGACTTGTCCCGGGCGTCACCGAAGATGTCGGAGCTCGCGACCTCGCCGGCTACGCGGCCGACGCCGACGACGGACATCGGCCCCTCGGGGTCGCGCTCGCCCCCGGCGAAGGCCGCCTCGGCCACGCCGACGAGCTTCTGCGGGATCTTCACGAGCAGGCCGTAGGTGTCGCCGAGCATGCCGCCGAAGAGACCGGGCACCGCGGTGATCGGCTGCTTCTGCATCTCCTGGCTGCCGGTGGCCCCGAGGAACCCGGCGCGCTCGGTGACGATCTCCCCCTTCGCGTCCCGCTCGACGCGACCGTCCGGCGTGTATACCGGCAGGTCGAGGACGATCGGGTCGGCCGTGAGGGTCCGGCTCGTGCCGTCGCGGTCGACGGTCACCGCGAGGGGCTTGTCGAGGTTGGCGCGGATCGAGCCGCGCACGTCGTCCCACGTGCTCACCGGGGTGCCGTTGATCGCGGTGATCGTGTCGCCGGGCTTGACGCCGGCGGCGTTGGCCGGCGCGACCGGCATGTCGGAGGTGCACTCGCTCGCGGCGCTCCGTCCGGACTGCTGGATGTCGACGCACTCGTTGACCGACGAGATCGTCGTCGTCGTGACGGCCACGCCGTTGAGGGTGAAGATGCCGGTGAAGAGCACGAGCGCGATGACGAGGTTCATCACCGGGCCGCCCATCATGATGACGACCCGCTTCCAGATCGGCAGCTGGTAGAACATGCGGCCGTCGTCGCCGGGCTGGACCTCCTCGAAGCTCTGCTGGCGCGCCTCGTCGACGAGCTGGCTCACGCGCCCCGTGCTCGCGGTGCGCATCGTCCCGGGCGCCTGCCCCTTGGCCGGCGGGAACATGCCGATCATCCGGATGTAGCCACCGAGGGGGATCGCCTTGACGCCGTACTCGGTCTCGCCGCGACGTCGCGACCAGACGGTCGGGCCGAAGCCGACCATGTACTGCGGCACGCGGACACCGAACTTCTTGGCGGGGACGAGGTGGCCGATCTCGTGCAGCGCGATCGACAGGCCGATGCCGAGCACGGCAAGGACGATCCCCAGGACGTAGAGCATGCCCTGATCGTCTCACGCCAGCCGCAGGACCGACCTGGCTTCGGCACGCGCCCAGGCGTCCGCGGCGAGCACGCCCTCGACCGTGTGGGCGTCGAAGCGGCTGTCGTCGTGGCGCCCCACGACCTCGCCGATCGTGTCGACGATGTCGGTGAACCGGCAGCCCCCCTCGTGGAAGACGTCGACCCCCACCTCGTTGGCCGCGTTGTACACGGCCGGGTGGGTCCCGCCGGCCGCGCCGACCTGCTGGGCCAGCCGCACGGCGGGGAAGGCCTCGTCGTCGAGGGGCTCGAAGCGCCAGTCCTGCGCCTGCGTCCAGTCGACGGGTGTCTCGACGTCGGTGAGCCGCTCGGGCCACGAGAGCCCCAGGGCGATCGGGGCGAGCATCGTCGGCAGCCCGAGCTGGGCGATGACCGCGCCGTCGTGGAACTCCACCATCGAGTGGATGATCTGCTGCGGGTGGACGACCGCCTCGATCCGGTCCATCGGCACGTCGAAGAGCAGGTGGGCCTCGATGAGCTCGAGGCCCTTGTTGACGAGCGTCGCGCTGTTGGTCGTGATGACCCGCCCCATCGCGAAGTTGGGGTGCTTGAGCGCCTGCGCCGGCGTCACCTCGTGCAGCGCGGCCCGGTCCATCCCGCGGAAGGGCCCGCCGCTCGCGGTGACGACGAGCCTGCGGACCTCCTCGGCCCGGCCGGCCCGCAGCGCCTGCGCGATCGCCGAGTGCTCGGAGTCGACGGGCACGATCTGGTCGGGCGCCGCGACGTCCCGCACGATCGGGCCGCCGACGATCAGCGACTCCTTGTTGGCCAGGGCGAGGCGGGCACCCGATCGCAGGGCCGCCAGGGTCGGCCGCAGGCCGATCGCCCCGGTGATGCCGTTGAGCACGACGTCGGTGGGGGCACCGGCGACCTCGGTGGCCGCCTCCTCCCCCACGACGACCTCGGGCGCGTAGCCGGTGACGCCGGCCTCCTGCGCGGCGACCGCGATGGCGGCGGTGAGCTCCTCGCGGCTCCCGGCCGCAGCCCCCACGAGCGAAGGGAGATGACGCGCGGCCTGCGTGGCGAGCAGCCCGATGTTGGCCCCGCCCGCGATGGCCGTCACCTCGAAGCGCCCCGGGTGGGCCTCGATGACCTGCAGCCCCTGCGTGCCGATCGACCCGGTCGAGCCGATGAGGGTGACGCGCGTGCGGGTCATGCGCCGGTCCCCGCCCGGCGGCTGGAGTCGATGGCCTGGCGCCGGGCGAGCCGGTTGGCCCGGCGGATCTCCGCCTCGCGGAACCGGCGCCGCTCCTCGGGCGTCTCGATCGTCAGCGTCGGGACGTGACGGGTCCCCCCTTCGGCATCGACGGCGACGAAGACGAGGTAGGCGCTCGCGACGTGGACGCGGTCGGTGACGGCGTCCCAGCGGTCGACCTCCGCCCGCACGCCGACCTCCATCGACGAGGTGCCCGCCCAGTTGACCTGCGCGCTGACGTGCAGGACGTCGCCGACGCGGACCGGGTTGTGGAAGGCCATCTCGTCCATCGCGGCCGTCACCGCCGGGCCCTGCGCGAAGCGGTTGGCGGAGACACCGGCGGTGTCGTCGACCATCTTCATGATGTTGCCGCCGTGCACATTGCCCAGGAGGTTGGCCTCGGCCTGCGACATGACGCGCGAGAGGGTGATGCGGGTGTCGGTGGGAGTCGTCACGGGGCCATCATGGCAGCGTGACCACGGCACTCATGTGGGGCGTCCTCGCCGCACTGCTCTGCGGCAGTGCAGCTCGTCACCGGTCGGCGACGACGATGCTCAGGTCGGGGTACTCGGCGTCGAGGTCGGCGAGGACCGCGAGCACCCCGGCGTCGGTGCCGGTGCTCTCCGTCGCCAGGTGCGGGTCGGGGGCGTCGTGGTGGTCCGGTCGCCACACGAGCGTCCACGGGTGGTCGTGCCTGTCGGCGACGTCGCGCAGGCAGTCCATGAGCGCGTCGAGGTTGCGCCCGAAGTGCTCCGGGAAGAGCAGGCTCTCGGCGAACCGGTCGTAGATCTCCTCACGGTCGGCTCCCCCGTCGACGAGGTGCACGTGGTCGGTCCCGGCGACGGCGCGGGCGAGCAGCCCGTCGACCCCCGCGGCCTCGATGTGGATCATCGGCCCTCCTCGATCTGGCGGAAGCTGTCGTAGTGGTCGTCCGTGTAGTACCGGTCGCCCCGCTCGCCGCCGACGATGCGGCGGGCGCCGCGGTCGTCCTCGTCGGGCGTGGGCACCGTGTACTCGCGGTAGTAGCCACGGCGCTGCGACGGGAGGATCCCCTCCCGGTTGGAGAAGGTGATCCCGTCGCGGGCGTACGGGAAGGGCCCGCCTGAGCGGACCAGCTCCAGCGTCTCGCGACCCTGCGGCGGCAGCGCGGACTCCGCGACCGTCTCCAGGCCCGAGTCGGGGGTCGAGGTCGCCGCCGGGGTCGACGGCGGGGTCGACGACGGCGCCCCCTTCGTGCCCTCGGCGCCGCCCTGGACGACGATCCACAGCGCGAGCAGGATCAGCAGCACTCCCCCGACCAGCTGCAGCCGGGTGCGCCAGGTCCGGGTCATCGCAGGACGCCGGTCATGTCAGAGGGCCAGGCCGACGTACTTGGTCTCGAGGTACTCCTCGATGCCCTCGAAGCCCCCTTCGCGCCCGAAGCCGGAGTGCTTGACCCCGCCGAAGGGGGCGGACGGGTTGGAGACGATGCCCTGGTTGATGCCGACCATGCCGAACTCCAGCGCCTCGGCCACCCGAATGGTCCGCGCGGTGTGCTCGGTGAAGACGTACGCGACGAGGCCGTACTCGGTGGAGTTGGCCAGGCCGACCGCCTCCTCCTCGGTGCGGAAGGTCGTGATCGGCGCGACCGGTCCGAAGATCTCCTCGGTGAGCACGCGCGCGTCCGCGGGGACATCGGTGAGGACCGTCGGCGGGTAGAACCAGCCCTTGCCGGAGGGGACCTCGCCCCCGACGAGGGCGCGGGCGCCCTGCGCGAGCGCGTCGTCGACGAGCTCGGCGACTCCCGTGCGTGCCTTCTCCGTGATGAGCGGGCCGACGTCGACCCCCTTCGTCGTGCCCTTGCCCATGGTCAGCGCGCCCATCCGGTCGGCGAGCGCGGCGGCGAAGTCCTCGGCGACCGACTCGTGGACGATGAACCGGTTGGCGGCCGTGCACGCCTCGCCGATGTTGCGCATCTTGGCGAGCATCGCGCCCTCGACGGCGCGCTCGAGGTCGGCGTCCTCGAAGACGACGAAGGGGGCGTTGCCGCCGAGCTCCATCGACGTGCGCAGGAGCTGCGCGGAGGACTGCTCGACGAGCTTCTTGCCGACCGGGGTGGAGCCGGTGAAGGTCAGCTTGCGCAGGCGCGGGTCCCGGATGATCGGCTCGCTCACCTCGCCGGAGGAGGTCGTCGGCACGACGTTGAGCACGCCGGCGGGCAGGCCGACCTCGTCGAGCAGGCGGGCGAGCGCGAGCATCGTGAGCGGCGTCTCGTGGGCGGGCTTGACGACGGTCGTGCAGCCGGCGGCGATCGCGGGGCCGATCTTGCGCGTGCCCATGGCGAGCGGGAAGTTCCACGGGGTGATGGCGAAGACCGGGCCGACGGGCTGCTTCATCGTCATCAGGCGGGTTCCGCCCGAGGGCGCGACGGCGTAGCGGCCGTGGATGCGCACGGCCTCCTCGGCGAACCACCGGAAGAACTCGGCCCCGTAGGTGACCTCGCCGCGCGCCTCGGCCAACGGCTTGCCCATCTCGAGGGTCATCAGCATGGCGAAGGTGTCGGCCCGCTCGGTGAGCAGCTCGAAGGCCGAGCGCAGGATCTCCGAGCGCACCCGCGGGTCGGTCGCAGCCCACTCGGCCTGCGCGGCCACGGCGGCGTCGAGCGCGGCCCGCCCGTCGGCGACGGTCGCGTCGGCGACCTCGACGAGGGTCGCGGCGGTGGCGGGGTCGGAGACGGCGAAGGTGGCCCCGTCGCCGGCGTCGCGCCACGCACCGGCGATCCACAGCTGGGTGGGGGCGTACTCGAGGGCTGACTTCTGCGTCACGGCTGCCATGGGCATTACGTTACGACCAACGGCCCCGTCGAGCGACTGGCGAAAATCCTCCGGCTTTGACACGCTTGTACCGATGAACTTCCCGTCCTAGCCCCCGGAGAGCGCCATGACTGCCACCACCCCCTTCGCCCGGGTCCTGCTCGACCAGGCGCACAGCAGCGCGTGGTCCCTCGACGCCGACGTCGCCGCCCGGATGAACCCCGCCAACCCCGGTGACGCGAGCCTCGCCCGGGCCGCAGCGGTCCTGCGCGAGCGCGGCACCGAGGTCCTCGCCCACGCCCACGGCGAGCTGACGGGCGCGGCCCTCGAGGGTGTCGACGTCCTCGTCATCGCCCACCCCGCAGCCACCGCCAGTGAACGGGTCGCCGGCGACCTCCCACCGATCCTCACCCCCGCCGAGATCTCCGCCGTCACCGACCACGTGACGAAGGGGGGCGGCCTCGTCGTCCTCGCCGAGTGCGACCACGACGCCCACGGCAACAACCTGAACGAGCTGCTCGCCCCCTTCGGCCTGGCGGTCGTCTCCACGCTCGTGCACGAACGCGCCGACGGCGGCCGCCGCCACCTCGGCAACGCGACCTGGGTCCTCGGCGAGATGGGCACGGGTCCCGGGCAGGGCGTCATGGCCGGCATCGGCGAGCTGTGCTTCTACCGCGCCGGCACGATCGACGTCTCCCGCGCCCCCGGCGCCCGGGTCCTCGCCCGCACCTCGGCGACCGCGCACCCCGCCGGCCAGCCGCTGGCCGTCACCGTCGAGCACGGGCGGGGGCGCGTCGTCGTCCTCGCCGACTCCGACCTCGTCGGGGACGACTCGATCGGCGAGCTCGACCACGAGGAGCTCTGGGTCAATGTCGTGACCTGGGCGGGGAACCGGGCCGGCCACACGCTCCCCGAGGTGCCAGGCGCCCTGGCGCCGAGCCTCGGAGGGTCGGTGGCCACGAGCACGGCCTGGCTCGGGCTCAAGGCAGCGGTCGAGGAGCTGCGCCTCATGCAGGTCACGGACGGGTCGCTGCGTGAGGACGCCGATCGCGGGCGCGCCACCGCGCTCGTCGCCGCGATGATCGCGCGGCTCGCCGAGCTGGCGCCGCGGTTCCCGCACGACGCGGACTACCTGGCCGCGCTGCGCGTGGACCTGCAGCGCTGGGTCGACGGCGGCTTCGGCGTGCCCGACTTCCTCGACTCGCTGCTCGCCTTCCGCCCCGACCGGCACCGCGTCGACGGCGCCGAGCACCTCGTCGTCTTCCCGATGTACACGCAGAACGGCAACCTCGACCGCGTCTTCGAGGCCGTCCTCCTGGACGTCATGTGGCCGCAGTGGCTCGCCGACGTCGAGGCGACCTACGACAACCCGATGTTCCTGCCGGTCCGCTTCCTCGACTTCACCCCCGGCTACGACACCAACTCGGCCGTGCTCTTCCCCGAGACCGTCGCGGTGCGCGAGGTCCCGAAGTTCAGCTGGGGCGCGATCTTCTGCGACCGCGAGGCCGCCCGGTTCCGTCGTGTGAGCGCCGCGTCGGCCGAGGTGCTCGGGCTCGACCTGCCGCCGGAGGGCGAGCGGCTGCTCGCCTCCCAGGAGGTCGCGCAGGCGACCTTCGCGATGTGGGACCTCATCCACGACCGCACGCACAGCCACGGGGACCTCCCCTTCGACCCCTTCATGATCAAGCAGCGGATGCCCTTCTGGATGTACGCGCTCGAAGAGTTGCGCTGCGACCTGGGCACCTTCCGGCAGTGCGTGCGGCTGGCGGAGCAGGGCCACCCGTACGCCCGCTCCGTCCAGCTGGCGATCCTCTTCGACCGGCTCTTCCGCTTCCCCGTCACGGGCGACCGCGTGCGCAACTACGACGGCCTCGGCGGTCAGCTCCTCTTCGCCTGGCTGCACAAGCGCGGCGTCCTGCGGTGGACGGACAACACGCTGACCCTCGACTGGTCGCAGGTGCCCGCCGCGGTGCTCGCCCTCGCCGACGAGGTCGAGACGCTCTACCGCGAGGGCATCGACCGCTCCCGCGTCGGGCACTGGATGGCCGCGCACGACTTCATCGCCGGCTACGTCGCGCCGCACCCCGCCTCGGTGTGGGCGAAGGGGGCCGAGCACCTCCCCCTCGACGGCCCGCCCAGGGGCCTGACCGACCTCGTCCAGCAGGACGAGTTCCCGCTCAACGTCTTCTACGAGGCGCTGCGCAAGAAGCTGGCGCCCGTCATCGAGTCGACCCGCGGGATCACCGGTAGCCGCGACCCGCGCGCCGAGGACGCCGCCGCGGTTGAGAGGATCCCCGCGTGACCGACACGAGCACCCAGACCGGCGCCGCCACCCCCTTCGCACCGCTCCACGACCCGTCGACCCGGGGCTTCGCCAGCGACAACTACGCCGGCATCCACCCCGAGGTCCTCGCGGCGCTCGTCGCGGCCAACGGCGGACATCAGGTCGCCTACGGCGAGGACGTCTACACCGCACGGCTCACCGAGGTGCTCGGTGAGGTCTTCGGGACCGGGGTCGGGGTCTTCCCGGTCTTCAACGGCACGGGGGCCAATGTCCTGGCGCTGCAGGCCTGCACGCCGCGCTGGTCCTCGGTGCTCACGACGAGCAGCGCCCACATCCACGTCGACGAGGCCGCCGCCCCCGAGCGGGTCGGCGGGTTCAAGGTCAACGTCATCGACACCCCGGACGGCAAGCTGACGCCCGAGCTCATCCGCGCCTACCCAGCCCGGGTCGAGGACGAGCACTTCGCCCAGGTCGGGGTCGTCTCCATCACCAACTCGACCGAGGTCGGGACGGTCTACACCCCCGCCGAGATCCGGGCGATCGCCGACCTCGTCCACGACCTCGGCTGGGTCCTGCACCTGGACGGCTCCCGCCTGTCCAACGCAGCGGCCGCGCTCGGCGTCGGGCTGCGGGAGCTGACGACCGACGCGGGCGTCGACATCCTCTCCCTCGGCGGGACCAAGTGCGGCGCGATGCTCGCCGAGGCTGTCGTCGTCCTCTCCCCCGAGCGGGTCCACGGCACCACCTTCCTGCGCAAGCAGTCGATGCAGCTCGCGAGCAAGATGCGTTTCGTCTCCGCCCAGCTGCTCGCGCTCTTCGAGGGTGACCTGTGGCGGCGCAACGCCGAGCACGCCAACGCGATGGCTCGGCGACTCGCTGACGGCGTCGCGGGCATCGAGGGCCTGGAGCTGCCGCACGAGGTCGAGGCCAACGCGGTCTTCCCGATCCTGCCGCGGGAGTCCAGCGAGCGGCTCATGGAGAGCTTCCGGTTCTACTTCTGGGACGAGGCGAGCGGGCAGGTCCGGTGGATGTGCGCGTGGGACACGACGGAGGGTGACGTCGACCGTTTCGTCGAGGCGGTGCGGGCCGAGCTGGGCTGATCCCGCCTGTGGGATCCCTCACAAAGGTGTGTTCATTCAGGCGGTACCCAGCCTCGTCGACTAGACCTGAAGGGTGGCCCGCCTTCCCCGACTGACCAGCGCGCCGGTTCTCGCCGGTGCGCTCGTCGTGTTCACCCTCCTGGCGGCCGGTCCCCTGCAGCCCTACGACGAGATGTTCCAGGGCTACTGGGCCAAGCACTACACCCCCAACTGGGCGACCTTCCTCGACAAGGTGCCCAACGCCGTCGCCGGTCAGGCGGTCTGCCTGCCGGTCCTCGCGGCAGTGGCGATCCGTCTCGCCTGGCGCCACCGCACGTGGCACCCTCTCGCCGTCGTCGCGGCGGCAGAGGCCGGGTTCTACGTCGGCATCGGGGGGATGAAGGTGCTGCTCGGGCGCACCGCGCCCGCGGCCGGCGAAGGGGGGTTCTGGCAGGGGGGTCCGCTCGCCCACGGGTGGTACGGCATCGCCTACCCCTCGGGGCACGCCGCCGAGGCCGTGCTGATCTACGGGGCGGCCGCCTACCTGGTGCTCACCTACGCCGGTCCCGACCACCGTCTGCGGCGCCGTCTGACCTGGCTCGTCGGGCTCATCGCGCTCAACGCGATCATCGTCGCCTTCTACCTCGGGTTCCACTGGCCCACGGACCTCGTCGCCGGTCTGCTCGCCGGCGGGCTCGTCCTGCGCCTGCTCGTCGACGGCGACCGGGCGCTCGCGCGGCGGGGCCTCCCCTTCGGCTGGAGCCACGAGATCCGGCGCCCCGAGCCCGAGCCGGCCCAACGCCCCCAGCCCGTGCCCGTGCCCGCCGCGGTCTGGCTGCGCGCGCCGCTGCCCCGCCCGGTCCACTCGATCCGGCCGCTCACGGCCGCCTGGTCGGTCCCCATCCCCGGCGCCCAGCACACCCGCCCGCGACCCGACCGGGAGCTCCAGCTCCACTGAGACGCTGCATTGCCCTAGGGCAATGCAGCGTCTCGACGTCGAGAGAGTGCATTGCCCTAGGGCAATGCAGGTCTTCCCGCGCGGTTGGGGGCCGCCGGGTCGCGCTCCTCCATCCCCCACGGCGAGCCGTAGCCGTACGGCGCCGGCGCGGCGAGCAGCTCCAGGAAGGGGCGGGCGTCGAAGGCCTCCGGCCCCTTGGCGCCCGAGCCGGACCACACCCCGCTCCCGAGCAGCTCCAGTGCGATGACCGGGTTGAGCGCGGTCTGCCACACGACCGCCTGGGCGTCGTACTCACGCATCGAGACCTCGTTGTCGGCGACGTGGTAGAGGTACACCGCCCGCGGCGCGCCGTCCTTGGTGCCGGTGACGAGCAGGCCGGCGCACGTCCGGCCGACCATCCGCGGACCGATCGTCGCCGGGTCCGGCAGCACGGCAGCGACCACGTCGCGCGGGCTGACCCGCACGCCCTTGACGTCGACCGGCTCGGTCGAGTCCAGGCCGAGCTCGTGGAGGTTCCTCAGCATCGAGATCATCTGCTCGCCGAGCCCGTACTTGAAGGTCACCCGCCGCGCGTCGACCCACCGCGGCATGAGGAGCACCTCCTCGTGCTCGACGTGCACGCACTCGACCGGACCGATCCCCTCGGGGAAGTCGAAGACCTCCGGCTCGGCGAAGGGCAGCATCGTCGCGAAGCCCGCCTCCACGTCCCCGCCGGCCCGCTCGCTCTCCCACACGACGGGCGGGTTGAGGCACTCCTCGATGATCGTCCACATCGAGAAGCCGGGGGCGAAGACCTCGTTGCCGTGCTCGTCGTGGACGACGAGGTCGGCCCCGTCGCGGGTGCCGAGCTCGTCGATCTCGTCGAAGAGCTCGTCGGTCGCGTACCGGGCGAAGACGTCGGACAGCCCCGGCTCCACACCGATGCCGAGCAACGCCAGCCGGCCCGCGGCCTCCCACTCCCCCGCCCTGGCGAGCTGCAGGTCCCCGAGCTTGACCCCCGGCAGCTCGTGCGGCCGCACCGGGTGCGGCGTCGACAGCGACATCGCCATGTCGAGGTAGTCAGCGCCGGCCGCGAGCGCGCCCTCGAAGATCGGCATGACGAAGCGCGGGTCGACCGCGTTGAAGACGTGGGTGGCACGGTGCTGCTGCGCCAGGGTGGTGACCGCTGCCGCGTCCGACGCGTCCACCTGGGCGGCGGCGAAGACTGCGGTGCCATGACGGCCCGGGCGCCCCTCCCTTCGCGCCTCGGCGGCCGCGACGCTGGCCTGCGCCCGCTCGAGCGAGTAGTCCGCGACCACCCACAGCTCGTAGAAGTCCCGCTCGGCGGCGATCTTGGCCGCGGCGTCACCGACGCCCCCGGCGCCGATCATCAGCACGCGCATCCGACTCTCCTGACTCACTTCGAGGTGCGGCTGCTCACCACGCGCTGACCGACCACGACGAGCAGGACGGCGATGACGAACAGTGAGAAGCCGATGACATTGGCCTGTGCGGGGATGCCGCGCAGGTAGCTGACGTAGACGAACTTGGGGAAGGTGCTCGTGTCGCCCGAGACGAAGTTGGTGATGATGAAGTCATCGAAGCTCAGGCTGAAGGCGAGCATCGCGGCGCCGACGACGCCCGGCATGACGAGCGGCAGCGTCACCCGCCAGAAGGTCCCGGCCGTCCCGGCGTAGAGGTCCTGGGCGGCCTCCTCCATCCGGGGGTCGAGGCTCTCCAGGCGCGCGCGCACGGTGACGACGACGAAGCTCAGGCAGAACATGATGTGCGCGATGACGATCGTCCAGAAGCCCAGCTGCAGGCCGATCCGGGAGAAGCCCTGGACGAAGATCGTCAGCAGGCTCGCGCCGAGGACGATCTCGGGCGTGGCCATCGGCACGAAGACGAGCAGGTTGCCGGCGGACCTCCCGCGGAACCGGTGCCGCACGAGGGCGAAGGCGATCATCGTCCCCAGGACGGTCGCGACGAAGGTCGCGAGCAGCCCCACCTGGAGCGAGGTGACGAGCGAGTCGCAGATGCCGGGCGCGCCGCAGGGGTTCTGCCAGTGCTTGAGCGTCGGCCCGGCGTTGGAGTTCCACGTGATGTTGGACTTGCGGTAGTCGTTGAAGCTGAAGATGAAGGTGTAGAGCACCGGCAGGAAGAGGTAGAAGAGCACGAGGATCGCCGCGATCATCGCGAAGCGGTCGCCGACCCAGCGGGTCACGGGGCGCATCTCAGACCAGCTCCTCGGTGCCGAAGCGGCGCACGTAGAGGAAGACGAGCACGAGGATCATCGCCATGAGCGTGAAGCTCAGCGCCGCGGCCGTGTCGTAGCCGCCCGGCACCCGGAAGAACTGGCTCTCGATGACGTTGCCGACCATCTTGGTGCTGCGGTCGGACCCGAGGAGCTCGGCGTTGACGTAGTCGCCGGAGGCGGGGATGAAGGTGAGCAGCGTCCCCGCGAGCACGCCCGGCATGGAGATCGGGAGGGTCACCCGCGCGAAGGTCGTCAGGCCGTTGCCGTAGAGGTCCCCACCGGCCTCGATGACCCGGGCGTCGGCGCGCTCGAGCGAGGCGTAGATCGGCAGGACCATGAATGGCAGGAAGTTGTACGTCAGGCCCGCGACGACGGCCACCCAGGTCTCGGTGATCCGTCCGCCCGGCAGCAGGTGCAGGGTGGTGAGCACGTTGGCGACGATGCCGTCGTCGGCGAGGATCTGGCGCCACGCGATCGTGCGCAGGATGAAGGAGGTGAAGAAGGGGGCGATGACGCAGATGAGCATGACCGGTCGCCACGACCCCGCCTTGAAGGCCATGGCGTAGGCGAGCGGGTAGGCCAGGACGAAGGCGAAGAAGGTCGCGAGCGCCCCGAAGACGAGCGAGCGGACCATGTGCGGCCAGAACTCGGTGAGCGCGTCGACGTAGTTGCCGACGTTGACGTCGCGGTAGTAGTAGCCCGGGGCTCCGGGGTAGTCGCTCTGCAGCGAGACGGTGAACAGCTGCACGACGGGCACGACGAAGAAGACGACGAGCCAGAGGATGCCGGGCAGCAGGAGCAGGTAGGCGTACCGCTGCGAACGGCGGGCGACGACGACGTCGGGGTCGGGTTCCACTCCCCGCGTCGCCGTGGTGGTGGTCACGACGCCTCCCCCGTGGCGACGAAGGCCTTGTCCTGCGCTCCCTCGGGGAGTCCGTCGGCGGCGACGACGAAGGCGTGCGCCGGGTCCCACGAGATCGACACCTCGTCGCCCGGGCGGGTGGCCTGCGGCTCGACGTCGAGGTTCTGCTCGTAGACCTGCCACTGGCCGCCCGAGGGCACGGTGACGAGGTACTGCGTCGCGACACCGGTGAAGGAGACGTCGGCCACCGTCGCCCGCACCTCGCCCCCCGTACCCCCGTGACGAAGGGGGTGCAGCCGCACCTTCTCGGGCCGCACGCCGAAGAGCACCTTGCCCTCGGTGACCGCGGCGCGCGAGCGCGGCACCCGCACCGTCGTGCCCGCCGCGTCGGCCACGAGGTGGTCGCCGTCGCTGCCGGTGATCGTCGCCGGGACGAGGTTGGACTGGCCGACGAAGCCGGCGACGAAGGCCGTGCCGGGCAGGTCGTACAGGGCCTCGGGAGCGCCCATCTGCTCGATGTGCCCCTTGTTCATCACCGCGACCGTGTCGGCCATCGTCATGGCCTCCTCCTGGTCGTGGGTGACGTGGATGAAGGTCAGCCCGACCTCGGTCTGGATCCGCTTGAGCTCCACCTGCATCTGGCGGCGCAGCTTGAGGTCGAGGGCACCGAGCGGCTCGTCGAGCAGCAGCACCTCCGGCCGGTTGACGATGGCCCGGGCGAGGGCGACGCGTTGCTGCTGACCACCGGAGAGCTGCCCGGGGCGACGCCCCGCCAGGTGCCCCATCTGGACGAGCTCGAGGGCGTCCTCGGCGAGCTGCGGCGCGTCCGAGAGGCCGCGTCGCCTGGGGCCGAAGGCCACGTTGTCGCGGACGCTCAGGTGCGGGAAGAGCGCGTAGCTCTGGAAGACGGTGTTGACCGGCCGCTCGTAGGGGCGCGAACCGGTGAGGTCGGTGTCGCCGATGAGCACCCGGCCGCCGGTCGGCTGCTCGAGACCCGCGACCATCCGCAGCGTCGTCGTCTTGCCGCACCCGGAGGGACCGAGCAGGGCGAAGAAGGAGCCCTGCGGCACCTGCAGGTGCAGGTCGTCGACGGCGGTGAAGTCCCCGAAGGTCTTGGTCACCGCGTCCAGGCGCAGGTCCCCCTTCGCCTCCCGGAAACCGCCGGACGAGGTGCGCGAGAAGATGCCCATCAGTTGCCCACCGCCTTCGCCCACAGGGCCGAGTAGTCCGCGTCCTCCTGGGCCGAGAGCGCCCGGAATCCGACGATGTCGTGCTCGGCGATGTAGTCCTCGCCGGGGAAGATGAAGGGCGACTCCGCGAGGTCCGGGTCGATCTTCTCCATCTCCTCGCGGGCACCCTCCACGGGGCAGATGTAGTTGACCCAGGCGGCGACCTCGGCGGCCACCTTCGGCTCGTAGTAGTAGTCCATGACGCGCTGCGCGTTGCGGCGGTGGTGGCTCGTGATCGGGACCATGAGGTTGTCGCTCCAGAGCATCCCGCCGCTCTCGGGGATGACGAACTCCCAGTCCTCGTCCTCGGTCTCGGCGCGCAGGATGAACAGGTCGCCTGACCACACGATGCCCGCGACGGCGTTGCCGCTCTTGAGGTCGTTGAGGTAGCTGTTGCCCTTGATCCGGCGGATGTAGCCGTCGTTCACGCGCTTGTCGAGCTCGCCGATCGCGGCCTCGAACTGCTCCCGGGTGAAGTCACCGGAGGGGTCGACCCCCTGCTGCTGCATGATCAGGCCGAGCGTGTCGCGGAACTCGCTGAGCACCGAGATGCGGCCCTTGAGGTCGTCGGCCCACAGGTCCTCGAGCGACTTCAGCTCCCGACCCACCTTCTTCTTGTGGTAGCCGATCCCGGCGAAACCGGACTGCCAGGTGAGCGAGTGCTGGCGTCCCGGGTCGAAGGAGACCTCGCGCAGCGGGGCGAGCAGGTTGCCGGCATTGGCCATCTGGATCAGCTCCAGCGGCTGGCACAGCCCCTCCCGGATGATCCGGTTGGCCATCCAGTCGGTGAAGGTGAAGATGTCGCGGTTGATGTCCTGCTTGGCCCGCAGCTGCGGGGCGATCTTGTTGAAGTACGTGTCGTTGTCGTCGATGTCCTCGGTGTAGCTGACCTTGATGCCGGTCTGCTTCTCGAAGGCGGTCAGCGTCGGGTACGTCTTGCCGGCGTCGTCCATGTCGAGGTAGGCCGTCCAGTTGGCCCACCCGACGGTCTTCTCGGTGTCCGAGCGGTCCTGCGGGAGCTCGACCGCGGCCACGCCCGCGGTCGGGGGCTCCGGCGGGGCGCACGCGGCGAGCGCGCCGCCGCCGATCCCCAGCGCCGCGAGGCCCAGGACGTCCCGCCGGCTCGGTCCGTGCCGGCGACGGCCACGGGCCGAGGCCTGCGCGGCGCGCACGAGAGCAGCGATTTCGGGATCGGCTGGCTGCCGAAAGGGGTCCATCGCGGACCTCGCTTCCGTGAGGAGGGACGAAGGGGGTGAGCGTCAGCTCTCGATGTTGGCCATGACGTGCTTGATGCGGGTGTAGTCCTCGAAGCCGTACATGGACAGGTCCTTGCCGTAGCCCGAGTGCTTGAACCCGCCGTGCGGCATCTCGGCGACGAGCGGGATGTGGGTGTTGATCCACACGCAACCGAAGTCCAGGCGCTTGCTCATGCGCATCGCCCGCCCGAAGTCCTTGGTCCACACCGAGGAGGCGAGGCCGTACTCCACGCCGTTGGCCCAGGCGACGGCCTGGTCCTCGTCGGTGAACCGCTGGACCGTGATGACCGGGCCGAAGATCTCGTCCTGGATCGCCTCGTCGTCCTGGTGGAGCCCGGAGACGACGGTCGGTGCGTAGAAGAAGCCCTCACCCATCGCGCTCAGCCGCTCGCCGCCCTGCGCGAGGTGGGCGTGGTCGGGCAGCCGGTCGATGAAGCCGGCGACCTTGGCCAGCTGGTCCTTGTTGTTGACCGGGCCGAGCAGCGCGTCGTCGTCGTCGGGCATGCCGACCTTGGCGTTGTCGCGGGCGTACTCGGCGAGCGCGGCGACGAAGTCGTCGTGGATGCCGGGGGCGGCGAGGACCCGGGTCGCGGCGGTGCAGTCCTGGCCGGCGTTGAAGTAGCCGGCCGTGGCAATGCCCTCGACCGCGGCCTCGATGTCGGCGTCGTCGAAGACGACGACGGGCGCCTTGCCCCCGAGCTCGAGGTGGGCGCGCTTGAGGTTCTTGGCCGCGGAGGCGGCGACCTCGAGGCCCGCGCGGACCGAGCCGGTGATCGCGACGAGCCCGGGGGTCAGGTGCTCGACGAGGGCGCGGCCGGTGTCGCGGTCACCCGTGATGACGTTGAAGGTGCCGGCGGGCAGGAACTCGGCGGCGATCTCGGCCATGAGCAGCGTCGTCTCGGGCGTGGTGTCGCTCGGCTTGAGGACGACCGTGTTGCCGGCGGCCAGGGCGGGGGCGATCTTCCACGCGGCCATCATCATCGGGTAGTTCCACGGGGTGACCTGGCCGACGACACCGATCGGCTCGCGACGGATCCAGCTCGTGTGCCCCTGCATGTACTCGGCCGAGGCCCTCCCCTCGAGCACCCGGGCGGCACCGGCGAAGAAGCGGATCTGGTCGCACATCACGGGCACCTCCTCGGAGGCGGTGAGGGCGTGCGGCTTGCCGGTGTTCTCCCCTTCGAGCCGGATGAGGTCCTCGGCGCGCGCCTCGAGGGCGTCGGCGAACTTCAGCAGCGCTGTCTGGCGCTCCCCCGGCGTCGTCTCGCCCCACCGCGCGAAGGCGGACTCGGCACTCGCGTACGCGGCGTCGACATCGGCCTGCGTCGAGACGGGCGCGTGGGCGACGACCTGGCCGGTGGCCGGGTTGACCAGCTCGGTGCTCGCGTCGCCCGAGGCGTCGACGTACGCGCCACCGACGAAGTTGCGCAGGGTCCGGGGCTGGGTCACGACAGGGTCCTTCCGATCGGGAATGTGACCCCGACCATAGTGCTTGTCGTGTCGATATCGACAGGTCCCGGCGACATCAATTCGGAAAACATCAGCCCATGGCTCACATAGACACGGATTTCGTCGCTCTCGGCTTGCCATCCGTCCTGGATCGCGTCACGATGGCGACATGTCCGCCGCCGTCCAGCTCGACGAGATGAGCAAGCAGATCATCGAGCACCTGCAGGAGGACGGCCGTCAGTCCTACGCGACGATCGGGCGTTCCGTGGGTCTCTCCGAGGCCGCCGTGCGCCAGCGCGTCCAGCGTCTGCTCGACGCAGAGGTCATGCAGATCGTCGCGGTCACCGATCCGCTCCAGGTGGGCTTCCACCGGCAGGCGATGATCGGGATCACCGTCGAGGGCGACCTGCGACCCGTCGCCGACGCCCTGACGGACATGCACGAGGTGTCCTACGTGGTCACCACGGCGGGCAGCTTCGACGTCCTCGCCGAGATCGTCTGCGAGGACGACGAGGAGCTGCTCGTCCTGCTCACCGAGCGCATCCGCACCCTGCCGGGCGTGCGCTCGACCGAGACCTTCGTCTATCTCAAGCTCAACAAGCAGCACTACAACTGGGGGACCAGATGACCCGACCGCCCACCACCGCCCTCGGCACCGACATGCAGCAGGCGGCCCGCGACCACCTGTGGATGCACTTCACCCGCCACTCCGTCTACGAGCAGGGCGGGCACATCCCGACGATTGTGCGCGGCGAGGGCCACAAGATCTGGGACGACGCCGGCCGCGAGTACATCGACGGCCTGTCCGGCCTCTTCGTCGTCCAGGTCGGGCACGGCCGCACCGAGCTCGCCGAGACCGCGATGCGGCAGGCGGAGAAGCTCGCCTTCTTCCCCATCTGGTCCTACGCGCACCCCGCCGCGATCGAGCTCGCCGAGCGGCTCGCCCAGGGCGCCCCCGGCGACCTCAACCGCGTCTTCTTCACCACCGGTGGCGGCGAGGCCGTCGAGTCCGCGTGGAAGCTGGCCAAGCAGTACTTCAAGCTCACCGGCAAACCGAAGAAGCACAAGGTCATCTCGCGCGCGATCGCCTACCACGGCACCCCGCACGGCGCCCTGTCGATCACCGGGCTGCCGCCGCTCAAGGAGGACTTCGAGCCGCTGGTCCCCGGGGCCCACAAGGTCCCCAACACCAACATCTACCGCGCCTCCGACGAGCTGCGCGAGGACCCCAAGGCCTTCGGCCGCTGGGCCGCCGACCGGATCGCCGAGGCCATCGAGTTCGAGGGCCCCGACACCGTCGCGGCCGTCTTCCTCGAGCCGGTGCAGAACGCCGGCGGCTGCTTCCCGCCGCCCCCGGGCTACTTCGAGCGAGTCCGCGAGATCTGCGACGAGTACGACGTCCTGCTCGTCTCCGACGAGGTCATCTGCGCCTTCGGCCGGATCGGCTCGATGTTCGCGTGCCAGGACTTCGGGTACGTCCCCGACATCATCACCTGCGCGAAGGGGATGACCTCCGGCTACTCCCCCATCGGAGCGATGATCGCGAGCGACCGCCTCTTCGAGCCCTACAAGAAGGGGGCGACGAGCTTCACCCACGGCTACACCTTCGGTGGGCACCCGGTGAGCTCGGCGGTGGCGCTGGCCAACCTCGACATCTTCGAGCGCGAGGGCCTCAACGAGCACGTCAAGACGAATGCCCCCGCCTTCCGCGCCACGCTGGAGAAGCTGCTCGACCTCCCCCTCGTCGGGGACGTCCGCGGCGAGGGGTACTTCTACGGGATCGAGCTGGTCAAGGACAAGGCGACGCGCGAGACCTTCGACGCCGCCGAGTCCGAGTCGATGCTGCGCGGGTTCCTGTCCAAGGCGCTCTTCGACGCGGGCCTGTACTGCCGCGCCGACGACCGCGGCGACCCGGTGGTCCAGCTCGCCCCGCCGCTCACCATCGGCCAGCCCGAGTTCGACGAGATCGAGTCGCGCCTGCGCTCGGTGCTGACGGAGGCCGAGAACCACCTCTGAGGCTAGGTTGGCCGCGTGACGAGAGAGATCCGGCTGCACCCCCTGCGCGACCTGCTCGGTCGCCGCCGCAGCGACCCGACCTACCACGAGGTCCACGACGCCGACGAGCTGCGCCGGCTGACCGCCACCGGCGGGTCGCTCGCCGGCTGGCGGCTGCAGGGCCTCGACCTGGAGCCGCACGCCGAGCCGCTCTCCCGCAGCGACGTCCGCGGGCTCGTCGTCCTCGGCGGTACGGTCCCCGACGCGCTGGCGCAGAGCCTCGTCGCCCGCGGCGCGGTGATCATCCCGCCCGACCCGACGTGCCCGGTCGAGACCTTCCGCGCCCGGCTGTACTCCCCCTTCGACCTGTACGGCGGGCTCGAGGTCGACGGCTACCCGAGCACGGTCGACGCCCGGGCGTACGCGTGGAGCCGGGAGACCCGCACGCAGCACGACGCCTACGCCACGCTCCTGCGGGCCGTGCACGACGACGCGGTGAACGACGCCCTGGTCGAGGCCCTCCACGGACTCGACGTCGTCGGCGTGATGGGCGGGCACGCCCTCGGGCGCGGCAGCAGCGACTACGCCGACGCGGCCCGACTCGGCCAGGCCCTCGCGGGCGCCGGCCGGGCGGTGCTCACCGGCGGCGGCCCGGGCGCGATGGAGGCGGCCAACCTCGGGGCGATCGCCTCCTCGCCCGAGGCCGTGGAGGCCGCCCTGGAGCGCCTGGCGCAGGTGCCCTCCTTCCGCCCGTCGATCGACGCCTGGGCGAGCCTGGCGCTGTCGGTGCGGGCGGACCTCGACGTCGCGGACGGCGGGGCGCGCAGCTTCGGCATCCCGACGTGGTTCTACGGGCACGAGCCGCCCAATGTCTTCTGCGGAGGCATCGCCAAGTACTTCTCCAACGCGCTGCGCGAGGACGTGCTGCTCGCGCGGAGCACCGGCGGCCTCGTCGTCCTGCCGGGCGCGGCCGGCACTGTGCAGGAGGTCTTCCAGGCGTGCACGCCGCTGTACTACGCGCCGCCGGGCGACCCCCTGCCCCCACTCGTGCTGGTCGGTCTCGAGCACTGGACCGAGACCGTGCCCGTGTGGCCGGCCCTGCGGGCCCTGGCCACGGGGCGCCCGCTCGCCGACGTCCTCCACCTCGTGGCGACCCCCGAGGAGGCCGCCGCGATCGTCCTGGCCTGACGAAGGGGGTCGGCCCCGGGGGTCAGTCGAAGACGATCGTGCGTCGTCCGCGCAGGACCACCCGTCGCTCGACGTGCCAGCGCAGGGCGCGGCCGAAGGCCATCGCCTCGAGCTCCGCGCCGGTGGCGGCGAGCTGCGCGGGGCTCATCCGGTGGTCGACGCGGCGGAAGTCCTGCTCGATGATCGGTCCCTCGTCGAGGTCGGCCGTCACGTAGTGCGCGGTCGCGCCGATGACCTTGACGCCGCGGTCGTGCGCCTGGGAGTAGGGACGCGCGCCCTTGAACGAGGGCAGCAGCGAGTGGTGGATGTTGATGACCCGCCCGGGGAAGTCCGCGCACATCCGCTCGGAGAGCACCTGCATGTAGCGCGCCAGCGCCACGGTCTCGACCCGCTCGGCCGCGATGATCTCGCGGAGCCTGGCCTCGGCCTGCGGTTTGGTCGCTGCGGTCACCGGGACGTGGTGGAAGGGGATGCCGTGCCACTCGACCTCCGCCCGGAAGTCCTCGTGGTTGGAGACGACCGCGGGGACGACGACGTTGAGCTGACCGGTGCGCACCCGGAAGAGCAGGTCGTTGAGCACGTGGCCCTGGCGGCTCACCATGATGAGCAGGCGGTGCGGCTCGTGCGGGTCGTGGATCTCGACGTCGGCTCCGAGCTCGGCCGCCAGCTGGGCGCGCGCGACCTCCAGGCGCTCCGTGTCGATCGGGCCCTGCCCCTGCAGGTGCATCCGCAGGTGGAACTCGCCGGTCGAGTCGTCGCCGAACTGCTGGCTGTCGAGGATGTTGAGGTCCAGGCCCACCATCGCCCCGGTCACCGCGTGGACGATGCCCCGCCGGTCGGGACCGCTCAGGGTCAGGACGACCTCGCGGCCGAGGCCGCCCGGGACGGCCGCGCTCACGCTGCGCCCGAGGTGGCCGCGGCGAGCTGCCCGCAGGCCCCGTCGATGTCGCTGCCCCGGGTGTCGCGCACGGTCGTCGGGATGCCGTGGGCGCGCAGGCGCTCGACGAACTGCTGCTCGACGCCGGGCCGCGAGGCCGTCCACCTCGAGCCGGGGGTCGGGTTGAGCGGGATCGGGTTGACGTGCACCCAGCCCCTGCCGCGCTGGGTGAGCTTCTTGCCGAGCAGGTCCGCCCGCCAGGCCTGGTCGTTGACGTCCTTGATGAGCGCGTACTCGATGCTCACCCGGCGCCCGGTCCTCAGGTAGTAGCGGTGGGCCGCGTCGATCGCCTCGTCGACCTTGAAGCGGGTGTTGATCGGCACCAGCTCGTCGCGCAGCTCGTCGTCGGGCGCGTGGAGCGACAGCGCGAGGGTCACCGGGATGCCCTCCTCGGTGAGCCTGTCGATGCCCGTCACGAGCCCGACGGAGGACATCGTGATCCCCCGCGCGCTCATCCCGAGCCCCTCGGGCGAGGGGTCGACCATGCGGCGGATCGCGCCGATCGCCGCCGTGTAGTTGGCCAGGGCCTCCCCCATGCCCATGAAGACGACGTTGGTGACGCGCCGGCCCCCCGACGAAGGGAGGGACTCCCCTTCGTCGTCGGCCTCGGCGCCCAGCGCGACGCCCGTGTCGTCCCCGAGCGCCAGCTCACCGGCCTGCGCGAGCAGGCGGTTGGCGGCGACGACCTGGTCGACGATCTCGCCGGTCGACATGTTGCGCGTCAGGCCCTCCTGGCCGGTGGCGCAGAAGGGGCAGTTCATGCCGCAGCCGGCCTGGCTGGAGACGCAGATCGTCGCGCGGCGCGGGTAGCGCATGAGGACGGACTCCACGAGCGCGCCGTCGTGCAGGCGCCACACGGACTTCAACGTCGCGCCCCGGTCGGCGGTGATGGTGCGCACCGGGGTGAGCAGGCGCGGGAGCATCGCCGTGACGAGCTCCTCGCGGGCCGCCTTTGGCAGGTCCGACATCTGCTCGGGGTCGTCGGTGTGGTGGGTGAAGTAGTGCGTCGACAGCTGCTTGGCGCGGAAGCCCGGCAGGCCGAGCTCCTTGGCCCACTCGACGCGACCGGCGAGGTCGAGGTCGGCGAGGTGGCGCGGCGGCTTGCCGCGCCGGGGCGCGGTCATCGTCAGCTGGCCGGGCACCGGGCGGGTGGTCGAGGGCGTGGGCAGGTCGGTCATCACCCCCAGTGTCTCAGGTCAGGAGCGCGCTGACGCCAGAGCCGCCCGCGGCGGGGTCGTCGGCGACCCCGGGGGTCACACCGGTGCGATGATGCGCAGCGCCACCCACGCGAGCGGGACGACCAGGACGAGCGAGTCGAGGCGGTCCATCAGGCCCCCGTGCCCCGGGATGATGTTGGACATGTCCTTGATCCCGAGGTTGCGCTTGAGGCTGGACTCGATGAGGTCACCGATCGTCGCGACCGGGGCGACGAGCACGCCGAGGACCGCGCCCTGCCACCACTGGCCGTCGAGGGTGAGCGGGATGACGATCGCGCCCACGACCGCGCAGGACAGGACCGAGCCGGCGAAGCCCTCCCAGGACTTCTTGGGCGAGAGCCGTGGTGCCATCGGGTGCTTGCCGAGGACCACCCCGAAGGCATAGCCGCCGATGTCGGAGAAGACCGTGACGATGATGAAGACGAAGATGCGCCACTGGCCCTGCGGCTCGGCGAGCATCATCGCCGCGAAACCCGCGAGCAGGCACGGGTAGAGCAGGATCAGCGCACCGGCGCCGATGTCCGGCAGGGCGCCGCCCAGCCCGTCCGCGACGCGCCAGACGAGGGTGGCCACGAGGGTGAGCGACGCGGCGAAGACGAGGCCCTCGGCACCGCGCAGGTAGGCCGCGACCGTCATGCTCACCGCGCCGACGGCGACCGGGACGAAGGGGGCGT
Organism: Janibacter terrae; assembly: GCF_039636765.1. Classification (NCBI taxonomy): domain Bacteria; kingdom Bacillati; phylum Actinomycetota; class Actinomycetes; order Micrococcales; family Intrasporangiaceae; genus Janibacter; species Janibacter terrae. Next base: position 1,603,133 of record NZ_CP144167.1, on the reverse strand, counting down.
ACAGCCCCCCTTCGCTCAGGGCCTGACGCATCTCCCACACCGCCACGACCATGGCGAGGCAGATGAGGACGACGAAGACGACGGGGTGCGCCACGAGCGAGGCGACGGCGAGGCCGGCCAGGGCGACCCCCGTCGCGATGGCGACCGGCAGGTTGCGGCCCGCCCGGCTCGAGGGCCCGGCGGGCGCGGGCGCGGCCGCCCGGATCGCCCGGCGGGACGCGAACTCGGGCTCGGACATGTCAGACCTCGGAGAGCTCTGCTTCCTTGGCCTTGAGGATCGTGTCCACGTTGTCGACGTACTTCTTCGTGAGGGCGTCGAGCTCCTTCTCACCGCGGGTGCCGTCGTCCTCGCCGACCTCGCCGTCCTTGACGAGCTTGTCGATCGTGTCCTTGGCGGCGCGACGGATGTGGCGGATGGAGACCTTGGCGTCCTCACCCTGCGTGTGCGCCAGCTTGATGTACTCCTTGCGACGCTCGGCGGTCAGCTCGGGCATCGTCACGCGGATGACGTTGCCGTCGTTGCTCGGGTTGGCACCGAGGTCGGACTCGCGCAGCGCGCTCTCGATGGCCTGCAGCGACGACTTGTCGAAGGGGCTGATGAGCAGCGTGCGGGCCTCGGGCGACTGGAAGGAGGCCAGCTGCTGCAGAGGGGTCGGCGAGCCGTAGTAGTCGACCGTCACCTTGCTGAAGAGGCCGGGGTTGACCCGGCCGGTGCGGATCCCGGCGAAGTTCTCCTTCGCCACCTCGACGGCCTTGTCCATCTTGTCCTCGGCCTCGAGCAGTGCGTCCTCGATCATGGCTCTCCTCCTCGGCCTCACGGCCGTCACGGCTGCGGCTCTCGCCGCGAGTTGGGTCTGGGGGTCAGTCTGTCACTCAGGCGTGGACGAAGGTGCCGATGGGCTCGCCGAGCAGCGCCCGGGTGACATTGCCCTCGCCCTCCATGCCGAAGACGACCATCGGCAGGCCGTTCTCGCGGCAGAGGCTGAAGGCAGCCGCGTCGACGACCTTGAGGTCCTGCTGCAGCGCCTGCTCGAAGGTCACCGAGTGGAGCTTGCGGGCCTCGGGGTTGGTGCGCGGGTCGGAGTCGTAGACGCCGTCGACGCCGTTCTTGGACATCAGCACGACATCGCACTTGATCTCGAGGGCGCGCTGGGCGCTCACGGTGTCGGTGGAGAAGAAGGGCATGCCGGCGCCGGCGCCGAAGATCACGACGCGGCCCTTCTCGAGGTGGCGGATCGCGCGACGCGGGATGTACGGCTCGGCCACCTGGCCCATGGTGATGGCCGTCTGGACGCGGGTGTCGACGCCGGCGTCCTCGAGGAAGTCCTGCAGCGCGAGGCAGTTCATGACCGTGCCGAGCATCCCCATGTAGTCGGCGCGGGTGCGGTCCATGCCCTGCTCCTGGAGCTGGGCGCCGCGGAAGAAGTTGCCGCCGCCCACGACGATGGCGACCTGGACGCCCTCGTGCACCGCGGCGGCGATCTGGTCGGCCACCCCGCGGACGACGTCCGGGGCCACGCCCACCTTGCCGCCTCCGAAGACCTCACCCGAGAGCTTGAGGAGGACCCTGCGATAGGCCGGGGGGGTCGTCTGGTCGGTCACGTGCTGCTCCCTGGTGGATCGCGTGCTGGGTCACCCGATCCTTCCACAGTCGAGATGGTGCCCATGACCACCCACGACGAAGGGGGCCGCACCCGGTGATCGGGTGCGGCCCCCTTCGTGGGGTGCTGCGCGGTCAGGAACCGACGCGGAAGCGCGCGAACTGCGTGGCGCTCGCGCCGGCCTCCTCGAGGACCTTGCCGACGGACTTCTTGGAGTCCTTGGCGAAGGGCTGGTCGAGCAGGACGTTCTCCTTGAAGAAGCCCCCCACGCGACCCTCGACGATCTTGGGCAGGGCCGCCTCGGGCTTGCCCTCCTCCTTGGCCGTCTCCTCGGCGATGCGACGCTCGTTGGCGACGACGTCGGCGTCGATCTCGTCGCGGGTGAGGACGGTGGGGCTGAAGGCCGCGATGTGCATCGCGACGTCCCGCGCCACCTTGTCGTCGCCGCCCTCGGTGCCCACCAGGACACCGATCTGGGCCGGCAGGTCGGGGCTGGTCTTGTGCAGGTAGGCCGAGACCCGGGGGGCCTCGACGCGGGCGACCCGCTTGACCTCGATCTTCTCGCCGATGGTGGCGTTGGCGTCGTCGAGGAGGTCCTTGACGGTCTTGTCGCCGGCGGGGGCAGCCAGCAGGCTGTCCGCGTCGGTGGCCTTGGCCGCGACGGCCGCGGCGAGGACCTCGTCCGCGAGGGCGCCGAACTTCTCGCCCTTGGCGACGAAGTCGGTCTCGCAGAGGACCTCGACGAGGGTGCCGACGCCGGCCTCGGCCTGGGCGACGACGAGCCCGTTGGAGGTCGTGCGACCCTCGCGCTTGGTGACGCCCTTCAGGCCCTTGATCCGGAGCAGCTCCTGCGCCTTGGACTTGTCGCCATCGGCCTCGTCGAGCGCCTTCTTCACGTCGAGCATGCCGGCGCCGGTGCGCTCGCGCAGCTCCTTGATGTCAGCGGCGGTGTAGTTCGCCATGTGTGTCCCGTTCTCCTATGTGAGGTGTGACGGTGGTCGGTGAGGTGGTGCTCAGGCCTCGGGGGTCGGCTCGGCGGACGGCACGTCCACGGCCGGCGCCTCGGTGGCGGCCGGGGCGTCGACGCCCTCGGTCGCGGTCTCGGCGGGGGCCTCGGCGATCGCGGTCTCGGTCGCGGCCTCGGCGGGGGCCGCCTCGGCGGGGGCCTCGGCGGTCGCGGCCTCACCGGCCAGGAGCTCACGCTCCCACTCGGCCATCGGCTCGGCCTCGGCGGCAGCACCGGCGTTGGCGTTGCCGCCACCACGCGACATCAGGCCGTCGGCGACCGCGTCGGCGACGACGCGGGTCAGCAGGGTGACGGAGCGGATGGCGTCGTCGTTGCCGGGGATCTTGTAGTCGACCTCGTCGGGGTCGCAGTTGGTGTCGAGGATCGCGATGACCGGCAGGCCCAGCTTGCGCGCCTCGTCGACGGCGAGGTGCTCCTTCTTGGTGTCGACGATCCACACGGCCGAGGGGACCTTGGCCATGTTGCGGATGCCACCGAGGGTCTTCTCCAGCTTGTCCTTCTCACGGCGAAGGATGAGGAGCTCCTTCTTGGTGTAGCCGGAGCCGGCCACGGTGTCGAAGTCGAGCTCCTCGAGCTCCTTCAGACGCGTGAGGCGCTTGGAGATCGTCTGGAAGTTCGTGAGCATGCCACCGAGCCAGCGGTGGTTGACGTAGGGCATCCCGACGCGCGTCGCCTGCTCGGCGATCGGCTCCTGCGCCTGCTTCTTGGTGCCGACGAACAGGATGGTCCCGCCGTGGGACACCGTCTGCTTGACGAACTCGTAGGCGTCGTTGATGTAGGTCAGCGACTGCTGCAGGTCGATGATGTAGATGCCGTTGCGCTCGGTCATGATGAAGCGCTTCATCTTGGGGTTCCAGCGTCGGGTCTGGTGCCCGAAGTGGACGCCGCTCTCCAGGAGCTGGCGCATGGTGACGACGGCCATGCCGAAGTCCTCTCGTCGAAGGGTTGTCAGTTATGTGCCTGGTGTCCCGACCCACCCCGCCCGATCCGACCGGGTGGTCGGAGGGGACTGCCGTGGTGCGCCCCGGGTTCGGAGAGAGATCTCGTCACACGGTGAGGAACACGCGAATTCATCCAGACAGACTGGATGTGCCCCTCATCCTACGGCCGCCGGACGAAGGGGAGAAATCGCCCGCTCCCCTAGGGTCGGGTTCAGTGTCAGGGTGATTGCACCGCTCACGCGGTGGTTGGATCCTGAGCGCCGGGTGTCTGGCTCATAGAGTCGCTGTCGCCTTCGGGCTGATCAGCATGCGTTATGCCGACGCCTGGTGTGAAGGACCGGCCGGCGTGACTTGATAGGAGCGTGGCATCGCCCCCACTGAGATGTGTCCGCCGACCGGCCCCAACCGTCCAGTCACTGATCAGGTGAAGGAGGCAACCACCATGGTTGTTGTTGGAGCCGATGTCCACAAGCGCACGCACACATTCGTCGCGGTCGATCAGGTCGGCAAGCAGGTCGGGCAGATCACGGTCGAGGCGGTCACGGCCGGGCACCGCAAGGCCTTGGCGTGGGCTCGGGAGCGCTTCGGCGACGAGCTCGTGTGGGCCATCGAGGACTGCCGCCACCTGTCCGCCCGCCTGGAGCGAGACCTGCTCACCAGTGGGCAGCAGGTGGTCCGGGTTCCGCCGAAGATGATGGCCGAGCAGCGCCGGGTCGCGCGTACCCGTGGCAAGTCCGACCCGATCGACGCGTTGGCCGTGGCTCGCGCGTACCTACGCGAACCGTCGCTGCCGGTGGCCTCGCACGACGAGACGTCCCGGGAGCTGAAGTTGCTGGTCGATCGCCGCGAAACCCTTGTCGCGCAACGCACAGCGACGATCAACTCGCTGCTGTGGCGGGTGCACGAGCTCGACCCGGCCCGGGCCCCCAAAGCTCGCTCGTTGGACCTGGCCAAGCACCAGCAGCAGCTGCGTGCGTGGCTGGTAACCCTCGAAGGAATCGTGGCCGAGCTGGCGTTGGAGGAGCTCGACGACATCGTTGCGCTGACCGCGCGAGCCAAGACGTACGAGAAGCGCATCGCGCTCCTGGCCGAGGAGGCGGCACCGACGCTGCTGGCGATGCCCGGGGTCGGGGCGTTGACCGCGGCCAAGCTGATTGGTGAGTCCGCGGGCGCGTCACGGTTCCACAGCGAGGCCGCGTTCGCCCGCCATGCCGGGGTCGCGCCGATCCCGGTCTGGTCGGGCAACACCGCCGGCCGAGTGCGGATGACCCGCTCCGGCAACCGACAGCTCAACGCCGCACTGCACCGCATCGCCATCACCCAAGTACGTCTGCAGGGCTCTTTGGGCAAGGCCTACTACGAGAAGAAGAAGGCCGAAGGCATGTCCAACCGCGAAGCCCTGCGCTGCCTCAAACGACGCCTCGCTCGCGTCGTCTTCCACCACCTGACCACCGACCAAGCAACGACCGCGACTGGACTCGCGGCCGCCGCTTGACATAGGAGTAACGCATGAGCGACCCCCTCGTGGCCCGGATGCGCCCGCACGCCGAGACGATCTTCGCGACGATGTCGGCGCTCGCCCTCGAGCACGACGCGGTCAACCTCGGGCAGGGCTTCCCCGACACCGACGGCCCTCCCCAGGTCCTCGAGGCCGCCCGCGCGGCGATCGCCGCCGGCCACAACCAGTACCCGCCCTCGATCGGGATCCCTGCCCTGCGGGAGGCGATCGCCCGACACCAGGAGCGGCACCACTCCCTCCGCCCCGATCCGGGCAGCGAGGTGCTCGTGACCTCGGGCGCGACCGAGGCGATCGTCGCGTGCCTGCTCGGGCTGGTCGAGCCGGGCGACGAGGTCGTGACCTTCGAGCCCTCGTACGACTGCTACTCGGCGGGCATCGCCCTCGCCGGCGGGGTCAAGCGGGCGGTCCCGCTGGACGTCCCGGACCTCTCCTTCGACCCGGCCGGGCTGGCCGCCGCCTTCTCCGACCGGACCCGTGCGGTCCTGCTCAACTCCCCGCACAACCCGACCGGCAAGGTCTTCACCCGCGCCGAGCTCGAGGTCGTCGCCGAGCTCGCCCGGCGCCACGACGTGGTCGTCATCAGCGACGAGGTGTACGAGCACCTGACCTACGACGTCCCGCACGTGCCGATCGCGGCCCTGCCGGGCATGGCCGAGCGGACGCTCACGATCGGCTCGGCGGGCAAGTTCTTCTCCGTCACCGGGTGGAAGGTCGGCTGGGTGAGCGGCCCGGCACCCCTCGTGCGGGCGGCGCGCGTCGTCAAGCAGTTCCTCACCTTCACGACGGCCTCCCCCCTGCAGCACGCGGTCGCCCACGCCCTCGACCTCGGCCCCGCGCTCCTCGACGAGCTGACGCTCTCGCTCCGGTCGCGCCGCGACCTGCTCGTGGGCGGCCTGCGCGAGGCGGGCTTCGACGTGCGGCCCAGCGACGGCACCTACTTCGTCGTCGCCGACGCCGCGCCGCTCGGCGTCACCGACGCGGCCACGTGGTGCCTGGGGCTGCCTGCCGCCGCGGGTGTGGCCGCCGTGCCGGTGTCCGTCTTCTGCGACGACCCTGGCCCGACCGCCTCCCTCGTGCGCTTCGCGTTCTGCAAGCAGGAGCCGGTGCTCGAGGAGGCCTGCCGGCGCCTCGTCGCCCACACCGCCTGATCCACAGACCGGTCGCGGCCCGCGCGCCCGTCCCCAGCCCGCGCCCGGCCCCGCGCGCGTCGGGCGAAGGGGGCCACCCTCGGACCATGAGCACCGTCCCCCTCGTCGCCCTGGCCCTCGCCGGAGCCCTCGTCGGACCTCCCCCGCCCCCGGCGGCTGCCCGGTGGTCCTGGCCGGTGGGGGGTGGTGCGCGACCAGCGGTCGTCGCTGCCTTCGATGCCCCTGCGCAGCGGTGGGGGGCGGGCCATCGCGGCATCGACCTGGCCGCGCGCCGTGGCGACCGGGTCACCGCGGTGACGGACGGCGTCGTGTCGCACCGCGGACGGATCGCCGGGCGCGGGACGGTGAGCGTCACCCACGCCGACGGCGTGCGCAGCACCTACGAGCCCGTCGACTCGGCCCTGAGGGTGGGCCAGCGGGTCCGTCGCGGTCACGGCCTCGGGCGGCTCGGCGCGGAGCCGGGCCACTGCGTGCCTGCCGCCTGCCTGCACCTGGGCGCCAGGCGCGGGGACGACTACCTCGACCCGATGACCTTCTTCGGCGCCCGCCGGGTCGTGCTCCTCCCCCTCGACGCCAGGTGATCGCTCAGGCGCGCGGGTGGGCCTGCTCGTAGCTGCGCCGCAGCCGGTCGAGGGAGACGTGGGTGTAGATCTGCGTCGTCGCCAGGGACGAGTGGCCGAGCAGCTCCTGCACCATCCGCAGGTCGGCGCCGCCCTCGAGGAGGTGGGTGGCCGCGGAGTGGCGCAGGCCGTGCGGGCCCACGTCGGGGGCGTCGGGCACGTGCGCGAGCAGCGCGTGGACGACCTCGCGCACCTGCCGGGGGTCGACCCGGCGACCCCGGCGGCCGAGGAAGAGCGCCGGCCCGGACGCGGCCGTCGCCACCCGGGGACGGCCGCGCACGAGCCACTCGCCCAGCGCCTCGTCGGCGGGGAGCCCGAAGGGCACGACCCGCTCCTTGCGGCCCTTGCCGAGCACGCGGACGACGCGCCGGTCCCGGTCGGCGTCGTCGACGTCGAGGCCCGTGAGCTCGCTGACCCGGATGCCGGTCGCGTACAGCAGCTCCAGTACGGCTCGGTTGCGCAGATGGATCGGGTCGTCGTCGTCCGCGGCCACCGCGGCGATGTCGAGGACCGCGGTGGCGCTCTCCCGGCTGAGCACGTCGGGCAGGGTGCGCTGCCGCTTCGGCGAGGCGAGTCGCAGCGCCGGGTCGACGTCGACGCGACCGGTGCGCCGGGCCCAGGCGAAGAAGGTGCGGACGGCCGCCGAGCGCCGCGACAGCGTCGACCGGGCGGCCCCCTCGGCCGCGAGGGTGCCGAGCCAGGCCCGCAGCTGGGCCAGCGTGACGTCGGCCGGTGCGCCCGCCCCGTCGGCGGCGCACCAGGCCAGGCAGCCCCGCACGTCGCCGGCGTAGGCCCGCACGGTGTGCCCCGACCGGTCGCGCTCGCGCTCGAGGTGCGCGACGAAGGCCTCGACCGCGTCGGCCACCCACGAGGGGGTCGGCTGGGGTGTCGGTGTCGGGCTCACTCCCCCACGGTGCCACGACGGGGCGGCGCCGGCGCGGAGGCTGCGGCAGCCCGCGCCCTCACCCCCCGCGCTCGGGTCCGGGGCCGCGCCGCCAGCCGCCGACGCCGTCCTGGACGGCCCACGCGTCGAGCTCCATGGCCGCGAGGTCGGCGAAGACCTCCTCGAGGGGCACCACGAGCTCGGTCGCGATCTCGTCGACCCGGGTGGCCCGGCGCACCTGGAGCAGGTCGTGGACCCGGCGCTGCGTCGACGTCAGGACGTCGAGCGCGCGGGCCGGGCCGAGCAGCTCGACCTCCTCCTCGTCGAGCCCCTCGCCGATGGGGCGGGCCAGGGCGAGGACGTCATCGGTGTCGGTGACGATCCCGGCCTGGCCCTTGCGGATCGACTCGTGGCACCCCGCCGAGGACATCTGCGTGACGGGGCCGGGCACTGCCCCGACCTGTCGCCCGAGGTGCTGCGCCCAGTTGGCGGTGTTGAGCGAGCCCGACCGCAGCCCCGCCTCGACGACGACGGTCACCGAGGACAGCGCCGCGATGATCCGGTTGCGAGCGAGGAAGCGGTGTCGCATGGCCACGGTCCCCGTCGCCAGCTCGGTGACGACCGCGCCGCCCTCGGCGACCGCCTCGACGAGCCGGCGGTTGCCCTCGGGGTAGACCCGCTCGGGCCCGCACGGGAGCACGGCGACGCACGGACCGTCGACCGCGAGCGATCCCTGGTGGGAGGCGGCGTCGATGCCGAACGCCGCCCCCGACACGACCGTCCAGCCACGACCGGCGAGGCCGGCCCCCAGCTCGCGCGAGACCGCCTCGCCGTAGCCGGTGCTGGCACGCGACCCGACGACGGCCACGGCCCTGCGGGTGAGGTCGGCGAGGCAGCCCCCGCCCCGCACGTGCAGCAGGTGCGGCTGGATGTCGGTGTCGGACAGGGCCGCTGGCCAGTCCGCGTCCCCGGGGACGACCACCCGGGACCGGGTCCTCGCCACCCGGTCGAGCTCGGCGTCGACGTCGACACCGGCGACGTGCACCCGGGCGCTGGCGCAGCGGGGCAGGTCACCGTCGACGAGCCGGTGCCACGCCTCGACGTGGCCCAGCGACCAGATGTCGTCGAAGAGCGCCGGTCGCGAGTCGCTCGGCCGCTCCCGCCGGCTCTCCAGCACCCGTGACCAGGCGATGCGCGCACGCCGCTCGTCCGTGCCGACCTGGGCGTGGGCTCGAGCCGTCTCCGCCCGCGTCGGGGCGCTGCCTCCCGTCCGGCTCATGCCGCCACCGCGCCCTGCGTGCGGTACATCAGCGCCAGCCCGACGTCGACGCGGCTCGGTGTGGTCCGGCCGTTGAGGTCGGCCGAGGTCCACGCCAGCCGCAGGACGCGGTCGTAGCCGCGGAGCGTGACCTGCCCCAGGTCCAGAGCCCGGTCCAGGGTGGAGGTCGTCTGGGACGACAGGCGGAAGGGGCGCCGCCGCAGCACCGGTCCGGGCACCTGGCTGTTGAGCACCCACCCGTGGGTCGACCAGCGGCGTGCCTGCGCCGAGCGCGCCTCGACGACGCGGGTGGCGACGGCCGCGCTCGTGTCGGGCGCGGCCTCGTTGAGGTCGGCCAGGCTCACCTTGGGCACCTGCACCTGGATGTCGACCCGGTCGAGCAGCGGCCCGCTGAGGCGTGCGGCATAGGCGCGTCGCTCGGTGGGTCGGCAGCGGCAGCTGAGCCCCTTGCCGTGCCCCTCCCCGCAGGGGCAGGGGTTGGCGGCGAGCACGAGCTGCACGCGCGCCGGGTACGAGACACGTTCCCGGGCGCGGGCGATGACGACCTCACCGGACTCCAGGGGTTGGCGCAGTGCTTGGAGGACCGCCCCACCGAACTCGGCGGCCTCGTCGAGGAAGAGGACGCCGTGGTGCGCCTGGGACACCGCGCCCGGCAGGACGGCCCCGGACCCACCACCGACGAGGGCGGCGACGCTCGCCGAGTGGTGCGGGGCGACGAAGGGCGGGACGAGGTCGATCCCCGAGTCCGGCACGGCCCCGACGAGCGACCTGATCGCGAGCGTCTCGAGCGCCTGGTCGCGGGTGAGGGGCGGCAGGATCGTCACCAGCCGCTCGGCGAGCATCGTCTTGCCCGAGCCGGGCGGTCCGTTGAGCAGGAGGTGGTGACCACCGGCCGCGGCGAGGAGCAGCGCGGTGCGCGCCTCGTGCTGCCCGGACACGTCGGCGAGGTCGATCGGTCGCTCGCGCTCCGTCGACTCCGGGACGGGCGGGTCCTCCGCGAGCGGCAGGACGCCTCCGCGGGGCAACCGGCGGTAGGCCATGACGAGGTCCTCGAGGGTCGCGGCGGTGGACACCCGCATGCCCTCGACCAGCCGGGCCTCGGCGACGTCCTCGGGTGCCACGACGACCTGCTCGCACCCGGCAGCCTGGGCGGCCAGCACCGCGGGCAGGACCCCGGCGACGTGCCGCAGGCGACCGTCGAGCCCGAGCTCGGCCAGGTGCACGACCGGCCGAGCGCTCGCCGCCGGCAGCTCGCCGCAGGCGGCGAGCGCGACGACGGCGATGCCGAGGTCGAACCCGGTGCCGTGCTTGGGGATCGATGCCGGGGAGAGGTTCACCGACAGGTGGGCCGTGTTGAGCGAGACGCCGGCGGAGATGGCCGCAGAGCGCACCCGCTGCGGCGCTTGGCGCAGCGCCCGGTCGGGCAGGCCGCCCACGTCGAAGGTCGGCAGCCCCTGCCCGGCATGGCACTCGATCTCGACGAGGTGCCCGGTGACCCCGCGCAGCGCCACGCCGCGCGTCACGGCGATGCTCATCGCCCGACCCCCGGGATGTGCTGCACCTCGTAGCGACCCGGCTCTCCGAGCAGCCCCACGACGTCCAGGCGGACCCCGTGGTGGTCGACCTCGTGCTCGGCGAGCCACCGCCCGGCGAGCCGGCGCAGGCGTCCCAGCTTGGCCCGGGTGATCGCCTCGACCGGGTACCCGTAGGTGGTCGTGCGGCGGGTCTTCACCTCGCACACGACGATCACGTCGCCGTCGCGCAGGACGAGGTCGATCTCCCCCTCGCGACAGCGCCAGTTGCGGTCCAGGACCTGCATCCCCCGGCCGGTCAGGTACTCCTCTGCGAACTCCTCGCCCGCTGCTCCCACGCGCACACGTGCGGGTCTCTGCTGGGTCATGACGACCACCTCCACCGCCAGTCAACGGTGGGTGGTCCCCCTTCGCCCCGGTCCTCACCGACCTGTGGATCGACGCGCGGGGCGAGAGGGGTCTGCGGATACGGCTAGAAGCCGTCCTGCGGCATCGCCAGCTCCGACTTGGCCAGCTCCTCGACGTTGACGTCCTTGAAGGTCACGACACGCACCTGCTTGGCGAAGCGCGCCGGACGGTAGATGTCCCACACCCACGCGTCCTGCATCGTCACCTCGAAGTAGACCTCGGCCCCCTCGCCGCGGACCTTCACGTCGACGCTGTTGGCGAGGTAGAAGCGACGCTCGGTCTCGACGACGTGGCTGAAGAGGTGCACCACGTCGCGGTACTCGCGGTAGAGCGCGAGCTCCATCTCGGTCTCGTACTTCTCCAGGTCCTCCGAGCTCACCGGGGCCTCCCTCCGCTCGTCGTGCCGGCCACGAGCGCGTCGTCGCCGCAGGCCCCACCATCATCTCCCACGAGCCGGGGCGCGATGATGCCCACCCCCGGCAGCGACCACGAGCGGCGGTGCTGCACGCAGGCCCCGTGGGCCGTCAGCGCGTCGAGGTGCGCCGACGCGGAGTACCCCTTGTTGTCGGCCCACCCGTACTGCGGGTGCTCGCGGTCCAGCTCGACCATCCGGGCGTCCCGCTCGACCTTGGCGAGCACGCTCGCGGCCGCGACCGAGCTGCACCGCAGGTCGGCCTTGATCATCGTGCGCACCGGCGGCGTCGACGGCCCACCGGAGATCTCGGCGAGCAGCCCGACCTCCTCGGGGTCGGTCAGCCAGTCGTGGTTGCCGTCGAGCAGGACGAGGTCGGGCACGACCGGCAGCTGCGCCAGGGCGCGGCGTCCGGCCAGGCGCAGGGCCGCGATGATCCCGACTCGGTCGATCTCGGCCGGCAGGGCGTGGCCCACCGCGTGCGCCAGCGCCCACCGCTGCAGCCGGGGGACCATCGCGCCCCGCGCCGCAGGGGTCAGCAGCTTGGAGTCGCGCACGCCGGCGGGGGCGCTGCGGCAGGTCTCGTCGATGACGACGACGCCGACGCTCACCGGGCCCGCGAGCGCACCGCGACCGACCTCGTCCATGCCCGCGAGCACGCGGTGACCCGCCCGCTGCAGCTCACGCTCGACGCGCAGGCTGGGCCGCCCGGACCGGGGTGCGCGGCCGGGTGCGGTCACGACGTGTGCGGCTCGCCCGGCGGCGGGCCGAGCGAGCGGTTGCTCCCCGCCTCAGGGACCTGGGAGAAGACGTCGTGGTGACCGGACAGCCCACCCATCCGGTCGAAGGGCCACACGGTGACCACCGCCTTGCCGACGACGAGGTCCTCGGGCACCGACCCCGTCCGCCCGTCGCTGCTGGGGTCGTGGAAGCGGGAGTCGGAGGAGTCGCCGCGGTTGTCGCCCATGACCCAGAGGCGACCGCTCGGCACGGTGATGTCGAACTCCTGCTGGCTCGGCTCGGCGCCCTGCTTGAGGTACGCCGCCTCCTCGATCGGCTCGCCGTTGACGAGCAGGCGCCCCTCGGCGTCGCAGCACTGGACGTGGTCGCCCGGCATGCCGATGACGCGCTTGATGAGGTGGCCCTCGGAGGTGTCGGGGAGCAGCCCGACGAACATCAGGGCGTCGCGCAGGCCGTTGAGCACCGCCCCGCGGTTGGCCTCGGGCGTGGGGCTCAGCCAGTCACCCGGGTCCTCGAAGACGACGATGTCGCCGCGCTTGATCTCGAAGGGCCCGGGCGTGAGCTTGGAGACGACGATCCGGTCGCCGACGAGCAGGGTGTCCTCCATCGACTGGCTCGGGATGAAGAAGGCCTGCACGAAGAAGGTCTTGACGACGAAGGACAGGGCCAGGGCCATCGCCAGGACCACCACGACCTCACGGACCGCGGCCCCGAGTCGGGCGCCGGCACCGCGACGTTCGCGGTCGGTGCGGGCGCTCTCGCGCTCGGCGTCCTCGGCCTCCGCATGGGCCGAGTCAGGATCGTGTGCCACAGGTCTCATCTCTACTCCGCGCCCAAACCGCTCGGGCGACATCGCTCTCCAGTATCGCTGCTCGGGCGACCCATCGGCGCCAAGCACCCCGGCCATGTCGGGGTCGGGTCGCTCAGGACCCGGTGCCGCCGATGCGGTCCATCGGCCAGTAGCGCCAGGCGACGTGCCCGACGACGTCGTCGACCGGCACCATGCCACCGCCGGGGTCGCCGAGGTGGCTGCGCGAGTCGACCGAGTCGCCCCGGTTGTCGCCGAGCACGAAGAGCCGACCCGGGGGGACCTCGACGTCGAAGGGGGTCCCGCACGCCCTCGTCCCCGGCGCCAGGTACGGCTCGCGCACGACCTCGCCGTTGACCACGAGCCCCCGCTCCGGGGTGCACGCGACCCGGTCGCCGCCGACCCCGGCGACGCGCTTGAGGAAGTCCTGCTCCCCCAGGTCGATCGAGAGGGTGGAGGCGACCGCGGAGAGCGTGCGCCCGACGAACCCGTCGGAGACGAAGGGGGTGCGGTCGGCGGCCGCGAAGGTGTCGGTGCCGTCGAAGACGATGACGTCGCCGCGCTCGACGCGCGAGGCACCGATCTTGGTGACCACGACCCGGTCGCCGGGGGCGATCGTCGGCTCCATCGAGGAGCTCGGGACATGGAAGGACTGCATGACGAAGGCCCGCACCAGCATGACGAGCAGGACCGCGACCGCGATCTCCAGCATCAGCCGCCGGGCCGGACGCACATCGACCCCCGCCGGGTCACCGGCGGGGGTCGACGCAGCTGCGTCCGGGGCGGGATCGGTCGACATCGGGGTCAGCCTACGACCCGCGCGGGTCGCGATCTGCGGCAGATCAGCTCGCGGGGGTGTCGCGACGCTCGCGGATGCGAGCGGCCTTGCCGCGGAGGTTGCGCAGGTAGTAGAGCTTGGCGCGGCGGACGTCACCGCGGGTGGCGACCTCGATCTTCTCGATGACCGGGGTGTGGATCGGGAAGGTCCGCTCCACGCCGACACCGAAGGAGACCTTGCGGACGGTGAAGGTCTCACCGATGCCGCCGCCGTGACGACGGATCACGACGCCCTGGAAGACCTGGACACGGGAGCGGCTGCCCTCGATGACCTTCACGTGCACCTTGAGTGTGTCACCGGCCCGGAACTCGGGGATGTCGTCCCGCAGGGACGCCTTGTCGATCTCGTCGAAACGCTGCATGGCGCTGTCGCTTTCCTGCGGACGCCACAGGCCGTCCGCCCTCGTCAGTGATGTATGAGGAGTCGCGCCCACCGCCGCGTGCCGTCGGGTCGGGGCCGGGGCCTCGTCCCGGGCACTCCCCCTGTGGCAGGGGCGGTGTCCATGAGCGCGATGTCCGATTCTGCCAGAGGTGGGCGGGTGACCAGAAATCGTGGGGTGGGGCGCCCTCAGCGGCGGCGCGGCCGACGCAGGTCGACGGTGCCGGGCTCCTCCCCCGGGCCGACGACCCGGTAGCCGGCCTTGGTGCAGAACCGCAGCAGGCGCGGCTGGTCCGCGGCGGTGTCGAGCCACAGGGTGCTCGTGTCGGTCGGGGCGAGGGCCTCGGCGTGCGCGAGCAGGGCCCGCCCGAGTCCCCTGCCCTGCAGGTCGGGGACGACCATGAGCCGGCCGATCTGCCAGGTCGTGGGATCCCGCGGGTCGCGTCGCACGCGCACCGAGCCCACGAGCCGGTCCCCCGCGCGGAAGAGGTGGGTCGTCCAGTGCCGGAGGCCCTCGGCCACGGTCGCTGCGTCCTCCGCGGGCGCACCCCGCCAGAGCTCCGGCGGGGTCACCATCTCGATCCAGCAGGCCTTCTGCAGCACGGTGAGCTCCGGCGCGTCGGCGCGGGTGGCGACGGAGTGCTCGAGCCCGGCGAGCTCCTCGGTGGTCGCCGCGACGTGGAGCAGGTCCGGTCGGCGCGCTGCCGTCCGCTCGAGCCGCTGCTCGTGCCGCCACCGCGCGATCGCCCCGTGGTTGCCCCCGAGGAGCACCTCGGGCACGGCCCGTGCGACGCCGTCACCCCCGTCCCACACCGACGGCTTGGTGTAGATCGGGTACTCGAGCAGACCCCCTTCGTGCGACTCCTCGACGAGCGACTCGGCGTTGCCGACGACGCCCGGCAGCAGCCGGCCGATCGCCTCGACCATCGCCAGGACGGCCACCTCGCCGCCGTTGAGGACGTAGTCGCCGAGCGAGACGACCCGCACCGGCATGCGCTCGGCGGCCCACTCGTAGACGCGCTCGTCGATGCCCTCGTAGCGGCCGCAGGCGAAGGCGATCCACGGCGCCCGGGCGAGCTCGCGGGCCGTCCCCTGGGTGAACCGCTCGCCGCCCGGGCCCGGGACGACGAGGACCGGTGCCGCGCCGGTGCCCTCGTCCGCCGAGTCGAGCACGTGGGTGAGCGCCTCGCTCCAGGGCTGGGGCTTCATCACCATGCCCGCACCCCCGCCGTACGGGGTGTCGTCGACCGTGCGGTGCCGGTCGTGCGCGAAGTCGCGCAGGTCGTGCACGCGCAGGTCGATGATCCCGTCCCGCCGGGCCTTGCCGATGAGCGAGATGTCGAGCGCGGCGAGGTACTCCGGGAAGATCGAGACGGCGTCGATGCGCACGGCTCACTCCCCCGACGAGTCGAGGTCGAGCAGGCCGGGAGGCGCGTCGACGACGAGCCGGCCGGCCTCGGGGTCGACCTCCGGCACGATCGCCTCGACGAAGGGGACGAGAGCCCGCGTGCCGTCCGGTCGCCGCAGCACGAGCCGGTCCTGGGCGGCGCCGAGCTCGAGGGCGACGACCTCGCCGACGACCTCGCCGTCCGGGGTCCGGGCGGTGAGGCCGACGAGGTCCGCCTCGTACCAGCCCTCGTCGTCGTCCTCGTCCTCGAAGGCCTCCGCCGCGAGGACCAGGCGCGTGCCGCGCAGGGACTCCGCGCCGGTGCGGTCCTGGACCTCCTCGAACCCGAGGAGCCAGATCCCGCGGTGGACGCGGGTCGTCGCCAGGGTCAGCCGGCGCGGCACGCCCGACCCGGGCTCGGCGCGGGTGTCGAAGACGGTACCCGGCACGAGCCGTGACTCCGGGTCGTCGGTGTGCAGCTGCACGGTTACCTCGCCACGCAGCGCGTGGGGCTTGCCGATGCGAGCGACGACGTGGCCGTCGGTGTCAGTCATGCGGGACAACCTACGATTCCGCGCCCCGACATGGCGAATGGCCGCCACCCCGGTGGGGGTGACGGCCATGCGCGCGTGCTGACGGCCCGCGCTGGATCAGCGCTCGCGGTCGGTGTCGACGATGTCGATCCGCACGTTCTCCCCGCCCGAGAGAGCGGTGAGGACGGTGCGGAGCGCGGAGGCGGTCCGGCCGGAGCGACCGATGACGCGGCCGAGGTCGTCGGGGTGCACGCGCACCTCGAGGATCTGCCCGCGACGCAGGTTCTTGCTCCGGACGACGACGTCGTCCTTGTGGTCGACGATGCCGGTGACCAGGTGCTCGAGCGCCTCGTCGAGCATCTCAGGCCTCGGTGGTCTCGGCCTCGGCCGGGGCCTCCTCGGCGGGAGCCTCGGCAGCGGCCTCCTCGGCGGCCTTGGCCTCGGCGGCCTTGGCCTCGGCGGCAGCCTTCTTGTCGGCGGCCTCCTTGTCGGCCTTCTTCTTCGCCGTGATGGCCTCGTGCTCGGAGGCGTCCTTGTCGGAGTTGGCGAGGGCGGCCTCGTAGAGGTCCTTCTTGGAGGTCTTGGGCTCCTTGACCTTCAGCGTGCCCTCGGCACCGGGCTCGCCCTTGTACTTCTGCCAGTCACCGGTGATCTTGAGCAGCGCGGCGACGGCCTCGGTGGGCTGGGCGCCCTGGGAGAGCCAGTACTGGGCGCGCTCGCTGTCGATGTCGATGACCGAGGGCTCCTCGGTGGGGTGGTACTTGCCGATCTCCTCGATGGCCCGGCCATCGCGCTTGGCGCGCGAGTCCATGACGACGACGCGGTAGAACGGAGCGCGGATCTTGCCCATGCGCTTCAGACGGATCTTGACGGCCACGTGTGTGGTCCCTTCGTTTCGTGAGCACGGCGAGACCGTGCGCGGTTCGCACGGGGTATCGGGCTCGGGGTGTAGGCATCCGGCGCGCAGGAGGGATCCCCGGCGCGGACGGGTACGAAGGGGGATTCTTCCACGCGGGGCAGCGCCCGGCCAAAACCGGCCCCGAAGCGTCACCCTGCGGCCCCCGCCAGTTGCTCTCCCGGTCACCGTCACGTCGCCCACCGGCCGTTGGCTGGCTCACGTCCCGGCCCTCGTCCGGCGACCGAGCCCCTGATCAAGGAGAACATCTTCGTGAGCACCGAGCAGTCCCCCTTCGTCCAGCGTCGCACGATCATCCAGGGCGCGGCCGCCCTCGCTGCCCTCGGCCCGCTCGGCGCCCTCGGCGCGCGCACCGCCGGTGCGGCCCCGATGGCCCGACAGCCCTTCGGCCCCGACTACGGCCCGCTGCGTCCGACCAAGGACCAGACCACCGGCCTCGAGCTCATCTCGCTGCCCAGGGGCTTCGAGTACCTCACCTTCGGGTGGACCGGCTCGATGATGTCCGACGGCCGCCCCACCCCGGCGATGCACGACGGCATGGCCGCCTTCCGCGACGGTGACTTCGTGCGCCTCGTCCGCAACCACGAGAACGGCACGGGCAGCGCCTACGCCACCCCCGCCTACGACGCCCTCGAGGGCGCAGGTGGCACGACCACCCTCGTCTTCGACCCTGACGCCGGTGAGCTCGTCGAGTCCTACGCCTCCCTCGCCGGCACCGTGCGCAACTGCGCGGGCGGCCCGACCCCCTGGGGCACCTGGCTCTCCTGCGAGGAGACCACGCACATCGCCGCCGACGGCACGCGCCACGGCTACGTCTTCGAGGTGCCGGCGAAGGGCATGAGCGACGCCGCGCCGATCAAGGAGATGGGCCGGTTCTCGCACGAGGCGACCTGCGTCGACCCCTCGACCGGCATCGTCTACCTCACCGAGGACGCGACCCCGTCCGGCCTCTACCGCTTCGTCCCGACGACCCCGGGCCGGCTCGCCGACGGCGGACAGCTGCAGATGCTCGCCATCGGGTCCGCGACGTACCAGACGTACGGCGACGGCACGGGCGTCACCTACAGCGACCTGTCGTGGGTCACCATCGACCAGCCCGACCCGGGTCCGGGCGAGACGAGCACCGTGCGCCAGGGCATCGCCAAGGGCGGCGCCCAGTTCGCCCGGCTCGAGGGGGCCTGGTGGGGCAACGACCGCGCCTACATCGTCTCCACGAGCGGCGGCCCGGCCAAGCAGGGCCAGGTCTTCGAGTACGACCCGAAGGCCGGGACGCTCACCGTCCTCATCGCCTCCCCGAGCGCCCAGACGCTCAACAACCCCGACAACATCTGCGTCTCGCCCCGCGGCGGCATCGTCCTGTGCGAGGACGGCAGCGGCAGCGAGTACCTCCACGGCCTGACCGCGACGGGCGAGATCTTCCCCTTCGCGCAGAACACCGTGGTCCTGCCGAGCAACGGCCTGGCGGGCAGCACGGTGCGCGCCGGCAGCTACACGGGGTCGGAGTGGTGCGGCTCGACCTTCGAGCCGAAGAACGGCAACTGGCTCTTCGCCAACGCGCAGAGCCCGGGCATCACCTTCGCCATCACCGGCCCGTGGCGCAAGGGCGCCCTCTGAGGACGGCCCGACGAAGGGGAGGTCGCAGCGATCGCTGCGACCTCCCCTTCGTCGTCGGTCAGCGGTTCTCCCAGGCGCCGGGCGCGGCGACCGCGTCCTGCACGGCCGCGGGGAAGTCCCCGCTCAGCACGTCGGCCAGGCTCGTGCCGTCGAGGACGGAGCGGACGCTGGAGCGGACCGCCACCCACACCGTGCGCAGGTGGGTCGCGGCGCCGTCGTAGCTCGTCGTCTGGGGGCGCTCCCCGCGCACCTCGGCCAGCGGGCCGTCGACCGCCCGGATGACCGCGCCGACCGAGATCTGCGACGCGGGCCGGGCGAGGAGGTAGCCCCCGTTGGCGCCCATCCGGCTCACGACGAGCTCGGCGCGACGCAGGTCCGCGAGGATCGCCTCGAGGAACTTGCGGGGCAGCTCCTGCTCCGCGGCGAGCCGCACGACCGAGACCGGGGTCCCCCCTTCGCCGTTGGCAGCGAGGGTGAGCATCGCGCGGACCGCGTAGTCCGACCGGGCGGAGATGTCCATGCCGCCAGTATCGCGGGCGGGTGGCATCCGACCTCGACCACTCCCTGAGACATAACTCCGCGTTACTTGACCGATAAGCAGACGTTGGGTGAAACTCCTGCTTGTCTCGTGGGAGATCAACCGATCGCCACGGAGCGCCGCACACTCCTCACGGAAAGAGTCCTCCGTATGCGCAAGCTCGTCCTCCTGGCCATCGTCGGCCTGCTCGCCCAGCTCGTCGACGGCTCGCTCGGCATGGCCTACGGCGTCACGACCACCACGCTCCTGCTGGCCATCGGCACCAACCCAGTCGCCGCGTCCGCCACGGTCCACCTCGCCGAGATCGGCACGACGCTCGTCTCGGGTGCCTCGCACTGGCGCTTCGGCAACGTCGACTGGCCGGTCGTGCTCAAGATCGGCGTGCCCGGGGCCTTCGGCGCCTTTGCGGGGGCGACCTTCCTCTCGAGCCTCGACACCTCGACGGCCAAGCCCGTCATGTCCGGCATCCTGCTCGCGCTGGGCCTCTACGTCCTGCTGCGCTTCACCTTCAAGGGGCTGCGCAAGGACCGCCTCGGCACCCGGTTGCGCAAGCGCTTCCTCGCCCCGCTGGGCCTCTTCGGCGGATTCGTCGACGCGACCGGCGGCGGCGGCTGGGGCCCGGTCGGCACGCCCGCGATCCTCGCGAGCGGACGCCTGGAGCCGCGCAAGGTCATCGGCTCGATCGACACCAGCGAGTTCCTCGTCTCCGTCGCCGCCAGCCTCGGGTTCCTCGCCGCGCTCGGCTCGCAGGGGATCAGGTTCTCGTGGGTCGCCATGCTCTTCATCGGTGGCGCCATCGCCGCGCCCATCGCCGCCTGGCTCGTGCGCACCATCCCGCCGCGCATCCTCGGCTCGCTCGTCGGCGGGATCATCGTCCTGACCAACGCCCGCACGATCATGGGCAAGGACGGCCTCGCCCTCGACGGTCCCACCACGTGGGTCGTCTACGGCCTCGTCTGGGCGGCCTGGATCGCCGCCGTCGCCTACAGCCTGCGCGCCCACCGCGCCGAGTCCGCCGCCGAGGCCACGCCTCAGGATGAGCGCGAGCTGGTGGGCGAGCCGGCCTGAGTCACACCAGCCACACGTTTATCGGGTCACCCGATATTCACCGGGTTAGCAGGAGTTTGAAACTCATGCGAACCCGTGGTTTATCGGGTGACCCGATATTCATGGGGCGAAGGGGGTGCCTCGGCCAGACGTCAGCGACCGCCGACCCGCGCGCCTCGCAGGATCACGTGCTCCGGTGTGCCGCAGGCCCGCACGTCCTCGCGCGGGTCCTCGGCGAGGACGACGAGGTCGGCGTCCTCCCCTTCGGTGATGGCGGGGCGGCCGAGCCACTCGCGGGAGGCCCAGGTGCCGGCGGCGAGCGCCTCGGTCGTCGAGAAGCCGGCGCGCGTCAACAGCTCCATCTCCTGGGCGACGAGCCCGTGCGGCAACGAGCCGCCCGCGTCCGTGCCCACGTAGATGTCGATGCCCGCGTCCCGGGCCGCGGCGATCGTCTCGAAGCGCCGCTCGTGCAGCTGCAGCATGTGGCGGTGGTAGTCGGGGAACTTCTCCGCGGCGGGTGCCGCGATCTTGGGGAAGGTCTCGATGTTGACGAGCGTGGGCACGATGGCGATGCCCTGCTCGGCGAAGGCCGAGATCGTCTCGGGGACGAGGCCGGTCGCGTGCTCGATGCAGTCGGTCCCGGCGGCCGCGAAGTCGGCGAGCGACTCCTCGCCGAAGCAGTGCGCCGTGACCCGGGCCCCCTCCTCGTGCGCGGCGGCGATCGCCTCCACGAGCACCTCGCGTGGCCAGCAGGGGGCGAGGTCCCCGACGCCGCGCTCGATCCAGTCCCCGACGAGCTTGACCCAGCCGTCGCCGGCGCGGGCCTCGGCCCGCACCCGGGAGACGAGCTGCTCCGGCTCGACCTCGTGGGCGAAGTTGCGGATGTAGCGCTTGGTCCGCGCGATGTGGCGACCGGCGCGGATGATCTTGGGCAGGTCGTCGCGCTCGTCGATCCACCGGGTGTCGGCCGGGGACCCGGCATCGCGGATGAGCAGCGTGCCGGCGTCGCGGTCGGTCACCGCCTGGGCCTCGCTCGTCGCGTCGTCGACGGCCCCGTGGGCGTCGAGCCCCACGTGGCAGTGCGCATCGACGAACCCCGGCAGGACGTACCCGCTGACGGTCTCGACGTCACCGGACGTCGGTGCGGTGAAGGAGATCTTGCCGTCGATCACCCACAGCTCGGGGACGCTCTCGGTCGCCGAGATGAGGACCTCGCCCGTGACGCGCAGCACATCAGCCATGCCGCCGAGGCTATCCCCCCGAGCGCGCGCGTCAGCGCAGTGCCTCGGCGATCGGCGTGGCCCCGTCGTGGAACTCGATGGTCCGGCGCACCGTGCCGCTGTCGGCGAGGGTCGCGGCCACCACCCGGGCGACGTTGGCGCGCGACACCGTGCCACCGCCCTCCCCGACGTCGATCGAGCCGCTCGCCGGCTCGAGGGTGAGACCGCTCGGGCCGAGGACGGTCCAGTCGAGGTCGGTGCCGCGCAGGTGCTCATCGGCGGCCGCCTTGGCCTCGGCGTAGGCGAAGAAGGGGTTGTCCGGGGCGACGCCGTGGTCCGGTCCGGCGCCGGCATAGCTGACCATCACGTAGCGGCGGACCCCCGCGGAGCCGGCCGCATCGATCGAGCGGATGGCGGCGTCGCGATCGACGGCGTAGGTGCGCTCCGGGTCCCCGCCGCCGGCCCCGGCGGACCAGACGACCGCGTCGTGGCCCTCGAGCACCTCGGCCAGCCCTGGGACGTCGAGCTGCTCGACGTCAGCGACCCGGGCGGTGGCGCCGGTCGCCTCGATGTCGGCGGCGTGGTCGGGGTTGCGGATCACGGAGGTGACCTCGTGACCCTGCTCGACGAGGATCGGGGCGAGCAGGAGGGCGACCTTGCCGTGGCCGCCGATGAGGACGATGCGGGACATGGGAGGACCTTTCGTCGGGTCCGGCCAGTCCATCACACCGGTGGGTCAGCGTCTGCTGAGCACCAGCGCCCGGAGGGACTCGATCGTCACCTCGGGCTGCTCGGAGTGCACCCAGTGCCCGGCGCCCTTGACCACCACGTGCCGCATCCGCGGGAAGAGCCGGCGCATCTCCGCCAGGTTGTCGTCGGTGACGTACTGCGAGCGCTCGCCGGAGAGCCACAGCACCGGCTGGTCGAAGGGGGGCAGCCCGGCGATCTCGTCGGCCGGCCACCCGCCGATGGTCGCGATGTCCCGCCCGATGACCTCGAGGTTGGGCTGCCACCGCCAGCCGCTGCCCTCGCGGCGCAGGTTCTGCAGGAGGAAGGCGCGCACGCCGGGGTCCGGTGCGGCCGGTGCGAGCGCCTTGTCGGCGTCCGCACGGGTCGCGATGGCGTCGAGGTCCATGGCCTGCATGCCGGCGATGTAGGTCTCGAACTCGGTGAAGCTGCTCGTCGCCGCGGGCGAGATGTCGACGACGGCGAGGCGGTCGACGAGCTCGGGCTCGAGGAGGGCGAGCAGCATCGCGATCTTGCCGCCCATGGAGTGGCCGACGACGATCCACGGCTCGTCCGCGTCGATGGAGCGCAGGGTCTCCCCCACCATCCGGGCGGCACCGGTGTAGGTGAACTCATCGGTCCACGGCGAGCGGCCGTGGTCGGGCATGTCGAGGAGCGTCGGCCGGCTGATGTCGGACAGGCCCTTGGCGACCTGGGTCCAGTTGCGCCCCTGCCCGAAGAGCCCGTGGCAGAAGGCGACCCGAGGACCGGACTCGCCCGACGTGGTCGCGTGCAGCTCCGGGAGGCGC
Source organism: Janibacter terrae (assembly GCF_039636765.1). NCBI lineage: Bacteria > Bacillati > Actinomycetota > Actinomycetes > Micrococcales > Intrasporangiaceae > Janibacter > Janibacter terrae. The sequence goes on along the minus strand of NZ_CP144167.1, from coordinate 1,580,208 downwards.
ATCGTGGTCACTGGCCGCCGAGGAACTTCTCGAAGCCCTTGGGCAGCTGGTTGGGGTCGAGGTTCGCCGGGTCGACGGGGTCCTGACCGCCCTGCCCGCCGAAGGCGGAGCCGGCCGGACGGCTGGCCGAGCGCTCGGCCGCCTCGCGCTCCTGCTGGGCGCGCTTGGCGGGGTTGCCCGACTTGCCCTTCTTCTTGACCTGCTTGGCCTGCTTCTTGCGGGCGCCGCCACCGCCACCGGGCATGCCGGGCATCCCCGGCATGCCGCCGCCGCGGGCGAGCTGCTTCATCATCTTCTGCGCCTGGGTGAAGCGCTCGAGCAGCTGGTTGACCTCGGAGACGGTGACGCCGGAGCCCTTGGCGATGCGCGAGCGGCGCGAGCCGTTGATCTGCTTGGGGTGCGTCCGCTCGAAGGGGGTCATCGAGCGGACCATGGCCTCGACCCGGTCGAACTCGCGCTCGTCGAGCGCGTCGAGCTGGGCGGACATCTGGCCCATGCCCGGCATCATCTTGAGCATCGACTTCAGCGAGCCCATGCGCTTGATGGCCGACATCTGCTCGAGGAAGTCGTTGAAGGTGAAGTCCTCCTCGGCGAGGAACTTGCGCTGCATCTCCTCGGCCTGGCCCTGGTCGAAGGCGCGCTCGGCCTGCTCGATGAGGGTGAGGACGTCACCCATGTCGAGGATGCGGCTGGCCATGCGGTCGGGGTGGAAGACCTCGATGTCGCGGGTCTGCTCGCCGGTCGAGGCGAACATGATCGGTCGGCCGGTCGTGCCGGCCACCGACAGGGCGGCGCCACCGCGGGCGTCACCGTCGAGCTTGGACAGGACGACACCGGTGAAGTCGACGCCCTCGGCGAAGGCGCGGGCGGTCTCGACCGCGGCCTGGCCGATCATCGCGTCGATGACGAAGAGGACCTCGTCGGGCTGGACCGCGGCGCGGATGTCCGCGGCCTGCTGCATCAGCTCGGCGTCGACGGCGAGACGGCCGGCGGTGTCGACGATGACGACGTCGTGCTGCTGGCTCTGGGCATGGGCGATGCCCGCGCGGCTGACGACGACCGGGTCACCGAAGGATCGGGTGCCCTCCCCCGACTCGAGGACGGCGTCGTGGCCGCCGGTGTTGCCGCGCTCCGGGGCGAAGACCGGGACCCCGGCGCGCTGGCCGGTGACCTCGAGCTGGGTGACGGCATTGGGTCGCTGCAGGTCGGCCGCGACGAGGATCGGGGTGTGCCCCTGCTCCTTGAGCCAGGCGCCGAGCTTGCCCGCGAAGGTCGTCTTGCCGGAGCCCTGGAGGCCGGCGAGCATGATGACCGTCGGCGGGCGCTTGGCGAACTGGATCGTGCGGGTGTTGCCGCCGAGGATCGTCACGAGCTCCTCGTTGACGATCTTGATGACCTGCTGGGCCGGGTTGAGCGCCCCGCTCACCTCCGCGCCGGTCGCGCGCTCGCGCACCGCGGAGGTGAACTCCTTGACGACGGGCAGGGCCACGTCGGCGTCGATGAGCGCCATCCGGATGTCCCGGACGGTCTTGTTGACGTCGGACTCGGACAGGCGCCCCTTGCCGCGGAGGTTCTTGAACGTCGCGGTCAGGCGGTCGGACAGGCTGGTGAACACCCGGCCTAGGGTACTTGCCCGCGTCCCCTCCCTTCGTCCTCGCCCGGCGAAGGGAGGATCACGCGCCGTCGCAGGCGTCGATCACCGTCGCGAGGAGGCGGGCCACGGCCGCCGGGCCGAGCGCCCGTCCGTCGCGGCCGGTCACGTAGAAGGTGTCCAGGGTCTGGCCGGCGAAGGTGGAGATGTGCGCCGACCGCACGGCCACGTCCTGGCCTGCGAGCGCGACGCCGATGTCGTGGAGCAGCCCGGGGCGGTCCTGCGAACGCACCTCGATGACGGTGGCCCCGCCGCCGACGCCCGGGAGCACGAAGGCCCGCGTCCCGCCGGCGGCGGTCGCGCCGCCGGCCGCCCGGCGGCGTGCGAGCGAGCCGAGCGCGGCGCGGTCGCCGGCGCCCAGCCGGAGCAGTCCCGCGGTGACGCGCAGGGGTTCGGGGGGGTCGCCGCCCGGTGACTCGACGAACCACTCGTCCACGGCGATGCCGTCGACGGTCGCCAGCCGGGCCCGTCGCACCGTCATGCCGTGGGCGGCGAGGAGGCCTGCGGTGTCGGCGAAGAGGCCCACCCGGTCCTGTGCGTGCACGGTGACGGTCCATCCCCCGGGCCCCGGCTCGACCCGCACGTGCGGTCGCCCGGCGACGACGTCCCCGAGGGCAGCGTCATCGACCTGCGGCGCGGGCGCGAGGGGCGGGACGGGCGGCGCGTTGCCTGTGAGCAGGGCCCGCACCTGGCCGGTGAGGGTGTCGAGCAGGCTGGCGCGCCAGTCGGTCCACGCCTTGGGGCCGGCGGCGCGGGCGTCGGCGATGGTGAGGGCCCGCAGCAGCTCGAAGGTCGACGCGTCCTGCCCGACGAGCTCGCACACGCTCGCCGCGGTGGCCGGCTCGGCGAGGTCCCGGCGCGTCGCGGTCTCGACGAGGGTGAGGTGCTCGCGCACGAGCAGCACGACGACCTCCCGGTCGGGGTCGGGCAGGCCCCACCGCGCGAGCACGCGCTCGGCGATCCCGGCGCCGGTGCGCGAGTGGTCCCTCGCGCCGGCGACCTTGCCGATGTCGTGCAGGAGGGCGGCCAGGAGCAGCACGTCGGGCCGGGCGACGTCGCGGGTGAGCGCGGCCGCCTGCGCCACGGTCTCGAGCAGGTGCCGGTCGACGGTGTGCCGGTGCACCGGGTTGCGCTGGGGCCGGGAGCGCACGGCGGTCCACTCGGGCAGCCACCGCTCGACCACGCCGGCCTGGTCGAGCCCCTCCCAGACGGTCTCGAGGCCCGGCCCGGCGGCGAGCAGGTCGGTGAGCAGGTCCAGCGCGTGCCGGTCCCACGGGCTCGGCAGGTCGGGGCAGGTGGCGAGGTTGGTGAGGGTCTGCGGCGCCAGGGGCAGCCGGTTGCGGGCGGCGGCGACGCCGGCGCGCAGCGGCAGTGTGGGGTCGCTGGCGACCAGGCGGGTCGAGCCGAGGACGGCCTCGCCGTCGTGGGCGAAGAGCCCGTGCCCGAGCGGTGACATCGCGGGACGTCGTGGCCCGACCCGCAGGGTGCGGGCCCGCTGGCTCTGGCCGGCCCGCCGCATCGTCGACCCGAGGGCCCACGCGATGGTGCGGGCCGAGGTCGAGACGAGGGTGAGCAGCTCGTCGGCGTCCGGCAGGCCGAGCAGCGCGGCGACGGCGTCGTGCTCCTCGCGCAGCAGCCGGTCGCGACCCCGGCCGCTCACGACGTGCAGGGCGTCGCGCACGTCGAGCAGCCGCCCGAGCGCCGGGTCGACCGCGCCGTGGGGGCGGTCGGTGAGCCAGGCCCGGGTCAGGGCGTGGAGCACGGTGACGTCGCGGATCCCGCCGAGGGCCTCCTTGAGGTCGGGTTCGATCTGCTGGCCGAGGTCCCCGTGGCGATGGTGCCGGGCCCGCACCGACTCGAGGAACTGCGGCAGCCGGGTGCGGGCACCAGCCCGCCAGTCGTGGGCGACGGTGGAGCGCACGCCGGCGACGAGGTCCTCGTCGCCGGCGACGTGCGTGATGTCGAGGAGGCCGACGGCGGCCGAGAGGTCGTCGCGGGCGACGGCGCGGCACTGGGCGGCTGAGCGGACGGAGTGGTCGAGGGCCAGGCCGGAGTCCCAGATCGGGTACCAGAGCCGCTCGGCCGCGCCGGCGAGGTCCCCGGCGGCGACGCTGCGCCCGTCGTGCACGAGCACGAGGTCGAGGTCGCTCAGGGGACCCGACCAGCCACGGCCTAGGGACCCGACGGCAGCCAGGGCGATCCCCTCGCGGTCGCCGACGGCGGCCGCGTGGAGCTCGGCGAGCCACGTGCGGGTGGCGGCGGTGATGGCCGCACGCCGGACCGCGCCGGCCCCGGGAGCGGTGAACTCCCGGGTGCCGGCGAGGTCGAGGCGCACGGCGCGCATGTCGGGCACGGGGCGGGTCATGGGGTGACGAGGCTCAGATGGCCTCGACGCCCTTCTCCCCGGTGCGCACGCGCACGACGTCCTCGACCGGGGTCACCCAGACCTTGCCGTCACCGATGCGACCGGTGCGGGCGGCGGCGACGACGACGGAGACGACCGACTGGACGTCGACGTCCTCGACGAGGACCTCGAGGCGGATCTTCGGCACGAAGTCGACCGTGTACTCCGCACCGCGGAAGACCTCGCTGTGCCCACGCTGGCGGCCGTAGCCGCTCGCCTCGCTCACCGTCATCCCGGTGATGCCGAAGGCCTCGAGCGACTCCTTCACGTCGTCGATCTGGTGGGGCTTGATGATGGCGGTGACGAGCTTCATGCTCGGGCTCCTTCGGTGGTCTCCTCGTGGTGACGGGCATCGTGCTGGGCACCGCTGGACGTGACGCCCAGGCGACCTCCCCGGGCGACGAGGTCGTAGGCGGACTCGGCGTGCTCGGCGGCGTCGATGCCGGCGACCTCGTCCTCCTCGTCGACGCGCCAGCCCATCGTGAGCTTGAGCGCCATGGCGATGACCCAGGTCAGGACCGCCGAGACGACGAGGCTGACGAGGGCGACGACGACCTGGAGGACGGTCTGCTGCACGCCGCCCCCGTAGAAGAGGCCGGAGCCGGTGGCGAGCAGGCCGGCACCGACGGTGCCCCACAGGCCGGCGACGAGGTGGACACCCACGACGTCGAGCGAGTCGTCGTAGCCGAAGCGGTACTTCAGCCCGACGGCGAGGGCGGCGAGCCCGCCGGCGACGGCGCCGAGGACGAGCGAGCCGACGGGCGAGAGGGCGCCGCACGCGGGGGTGATGGCGACGAGCCCGGCGACGACCCCGGAGGCGGCACCGATGGAGGTGGCGTGCCCGTCGCGGATCTTCTCCACGAGCATCCAGCCGAGGATGGCGGCCGCGGTCGCGGCGGTGGTATTGACCCAGACGAGGCTGGCGACGCCGTCGGCCGCGAGCTCGGAGCCGGCGTTGAAGCCGAACCAGCCGAACCACAGCAGGCCGGCGCCGATCATGACGAGCGGCACGTTGTGCGGGCGCATCGCGGTCCGGCCGAAGCCGAGCCGCTTGCCGACGACGAGGGCCAGGACGAGACCGGCGGTGCCGGCGTTGATGTGGACGACCGTGCCGCCGGCGAAGTCGATGGGAGCGACCGCGGCGGCGCCGTCAGCGACCCCGAAGAGCCATGAGGACAGGCTGTGCTCTGCCGCGGAGAGCAGCCCGCCGCCCCACACCATGTGGGCGATCGGGAAGTAGACGACCGTGAGCCACACGGGCACGAAGACCATCCACGTCGAGAACTTCACGCGGTCGGCGACGGCGCCGCTGATGAGCGCGACGGTGATGATCGCGAAGGTCAGCTGGAAGCCGGCGAAGAGGACCTCGGGGATCCACACGTCGGCACCGAAGACGTCGATGACGGGCATCCCGTCGGCGCCGACCGTGCCGGTCACGCCCTCGAGGGTGCTCGCGACGCCGCGGAGCCCGAACTTCTCGAAGGGGTCGGCCAGGACGCCGCCGATGTCGGAGCCGCCGAAGGACATCGAGTAGCCCCACAGGACGTAGACGACGCCTGCGGCGCCCATGGCGCCGAAGCTCATCATCATCATGTTGAGCACGGACTTGGCGCGGGTCATGCCGCCGTAGAAGAGGGCGAGGCCGGGGGTCATCAGCAGCACGAGGGCTGCGCAGATGATCATGAAGGCCGTCGCGGACGAGTCGATGGCAGGGGGGTCGGCCGCGAGCGGCACGAGTGCTGTGGTCATGGGCGACAGCGTCGTGCCCCGATGTTTCAACAGGCGCGGACGAGCGTTTCGATCATGTTGCGACCGGCTCACGGTCGTGACGGTCATGTAAACACCGCCCCGGTCGTCTTCGGCGGAGGGAGGCGCCGGGTACCGGTCTAGGGTGAGGCCCATGCGTCCGGTCCTCGTCTTCGATGGTGACTGCGGGATGTGCACGACGTCGGCCGCCTTCGCCGAGCGCCACGTGCGCCGCTCCCCCGCGGACTTCGACATCGCCGCCAGCCAGCACCTCGACCTCGCGGCCCTCGGGCTGACCCGGCAGCAGTGCGTGGAGGCCCTGCAGTGGGTCGACGCCGAGGGACGTGTCGTCTCCGGCCACGCGGCCGTCGCCGCGCTGCTGCGCGCGGGACGCTGGTGGGGCCGGCCGCTCGGGCACCTCGTCGACGCTCCCGGGCTGCGCCGCCTGTCGGCCCGGGCCTACCGGTGGGTCGCGGCACACCGACACATGTTCCCCGGGGGCACGCCGGCGTGCGCCCTCCCGTCACCCGAGCAGGGGCACCCATGACGACACCACCTCCCGGCCCCGGACGGCCCGGTGGCTACCCGTACGGCACTCCCGGTCAGGGCCCGACCGGCTACGGGCCCCCCGGCTACGGGCCGCCCGGCTACGGACCGCCCGGCTACGGACCGCCGAAGAAGGGCGGGGTCCCCCTCTGGGCGTGGATCGTGGGTGGCATCGCCCTCCTCCTCGTCTTCTGCCTGTGCGGCGGCATCGGCCTGTACACGCTGTCCGACCGCGACGTGACCTCGACGGCGCAGACCGTGACCGAGACGCCGACGACCGAGCCGCCCACGACGGAGCCGCCCACGACGGACCCGTCGAGCACGACCACGCCCACCGTGCCGTCGACGACGGACCCGTCGAGCACGGCCACGACGGGTCCGACGAGCGCCCCGACGCAGTCGATCCCGCCCACACCGGCCGGCTCCACCGCCAACACCGACACGAGCCGGACGCTCTCGGCGGACGACCTCGAGGGGCAGATCGCCCGGGGCATGAGCCAGTACGGGCACACCCGGTCCGAGATCTCCTGCTCGTCCCCGCTCGTGCTCGTCGCGGGCCGCACGACCTCCTGCACCGCGCCCGTCCCCGGCAGCAGCACTCGCCGCTCGACCGTCACCGTCGAGACCGCGTGGGCGGTCAGCACGAGCACGCAGCTGCGCTACTACCTGACCTTCAACCAGACGCTGGGCTGAGCGCGGCACGACGCAGGCCCCGACCGTGACGGTCGGGGCCTGCGTCGTGCGCGGGAGGGGTCAGCCGACGATCGCGTCGACGAAGGCCTCCGGCACGAAGGGCGCCAGGTCGTCCGGTCCCTCACCGAGCCCGACGAGCTTGACCGGCACCCCGAGGGTGCGCTGCACGGCGACGACGATGCCGCCCTTGGCGGTGCCGTCGAGCTTGGTGAGCACGACGCCGGTGACGTCGACGGCCTCGGAGAAGACCTTGGCCTGGGCCAGGCCGTTCTGGCCGGTGGTCGCGTCGAGGACGAGCAGGACCTCGTCGATCGGGGTCTGCTTCTCGATGACGCGCTTGACCTTGGCCAGCTCGTCCATGAGGCCGACCTTGTTGTGCAGCCGACCGGCGGTGTCGATGATCACGACGTCCACCTCGGTGTCGGCCGCGGCCTTGACGGCGTCGAAGGCGACCGCCGCGGGGTCGGCGCCCTCCCGGTCGCTGCGCACGGTGGGGACCCCGACGCGGGCACCCCAGGTCTCGAGCTGGTCGGCGGCGGCCGCGCGGAAGGTGTCCGCCGCCCCGAGGATCACGTCCCGGTCGTTGGCGACCAGCACGCGGGCGAGCTTGCCGACGGTCGTCGTCTTGCCCGTGCCGTTGACGCCGACGACGAGGATGCACGCGGGGCGGCCGTCGACGCGTGAGGCCGCGAGACCCCGGTCCATGCTCGGGTCGACGAGCGCGAGGAGGTCCTGGTAGAGCCAGTCCTTGGCGATCTCGGGGTCGGTCGTCCCGTCGACGGAGACGTGCTCGCGCAGCGAGTCGACGAGCTCGGTGGTCGGCTCCAGACCGAGGTCCGCCGCCAGCAGCGTGTCCTCGACCTCCTCCCAGTCCTCCTCGCTGAGCCGGCCCTGCGACAGCAGCGCGAGCAGGCCCTTGCCGATGGCACCGTTGGAGCGGGCCAGTCGCGAGCGCAGCGCCCGCATCCGGTCGCGGGTCGGCGCCGGGGTCTCGATCTCGGGCTCGACCGCGGCGGCCTCCGGCTCCGGGACCGTGACCTCCGGCTCCAGCGTCGGCTCGGGGGTCGCGGCCGGCGGGGCCGTGCGGGCCCGCTCGACGTCGGCGTCGGGGCGCAGGGGGGTGAAGTCCTCGTCCGCGGCCGGCTCGGCGGCGGCCGGCTCGTCCGCAGCCGGCTCGGGGGCGGGTGCCTCGGCGGGCTCGTCGACGGGCGCCTCGTCCCCCTTCGTGGGGGGTGCCTGCGCCTTGGCGTGCTCGCTCGGGCGGTCGAGGACGATCGACCCGCTGCGGTGGTCCGCGCTGCCCTTCGGCCGCTCCGGCGGACGCTGCTCCGGCGGCAGCTCCTTGGTCCTGCCGCCGCCACCGCGCAGGAAGGCGGCGATCAGCCCGCCGAGGACGACCAGCAGGCCGACGGCGACGGCGATGTACTCGGTCAGTGTGTCGATACCCATCACGGGGACATCTTCGCAGCCTCGGCCGGTCGCGCAGAACCCGTCAGGAGCGAAGGGAGGGCACCGGCACCGTCTCCTCCGGACGGGCCGCGAGGGCGCGTGCCCAGACGAGCAGCCCGGCGACGTCGATCCCGTGCGGGGCGATGGCGACGTAGCGCTCGATGGCGTCAGCGCCTCGCGTCGTGACGGTGGTGGCGCCGCGCCGGTTGCCGCGGCGCTGGTGCGTCAGGCCGACGGCGAGCTGGGCCAGGCCCTGCCAGAGGGCGCGCTCCGGCTCGGGCGCGGACTTCCACTGCTCCTCGAGGACCTCGTGGGCGTGGAAGGGCATGCCCCGGTCGAGCCACTCCTGGGCCTCGGCGAGCGCCTCGTCGGGCGTGCGCTCGCGCGCCTCGACCCGCTCGGCGCCGGGGCTGCCGTACGGGAGCGGTCGCCCCAGCCCGTCTCGGGGACGGGCCTGCTCGGCCCGTCCCTCGGCGTTGCGGTCGCGGGGCCCGGTCAGAAGAGCGTCACCCGCTGCTCGGGCGCGAGCCACATGCCGTCGCCCTCACGGGTGCCGTAGGCCTCGTGGAAGGCGTCGATGTTGCGCACGGCGTTGCCCCGCACGTCCTGCGGGCTGTGCGGGTCCACGGCGAGCAGGCGCACGGCCTCCTCGGTGCGGGCGTCGCCGCACCACACGCGGGCCCAGTTGTTGAAGAAGCGTTGGTCGCCGGTCAGTCCGTCCTCGCCCACCTGCTGCGCGACCTCGTCACCGACCGCGATGCGGTAGGCCGCGTGCCCGATGGCCAGCCCGCCGATGTCGCCGATGTTCTCGCCGACGGTCAGGGCGCCGTTGACGGTGTGGCCCGGCGCGTGGCGGGTCGTGTACGCGTCGAACTGCGCGATGAGCGCCTCGCGACGCTCGTCGAAGGCCTCGCGGTCGGACGCGGTCCACCAGTCACGCAGGTTGCCCTGCCCGTCGAAGGTCGAGCCGGCGTCGTCGAAGCCGTGCCCGATCTCGTGGCCGATGACCGCACCGATGCCGCCGTAGTTGTCGGCGTCCTCGCCCTCGGCGTCGAAGAAGGGCGGCTGGAGGATCGCCGCGGGGAAGACGATCTCGTTGAGGCCGGGGTTGTAGTACGCGTTGACCGTCTGGGGCGTGAGGAACCACTCGTCCCGGTCGACCGGACCGCCGAGCTTGGCGAGCTGGCGGTCGACCTCGAAGGCCGCGACGCGTCGCACGTTGCCCACCAGGTCGTCCTCGCGGATCTCGAGCGCGGAGTAGTCGCGCCACCGCTGCGGGTGACCGACCTTGGGGGTGAAGGCGTCGAGCTTGGCGCGGGCCTCCCCCTTCGTCCCCTCGCCCATCCACGTCGACGCCTCGAAGGAGCGACGGAAGGCCTCGACGAGGTGGTCGACGAGCTCGGCCATCCGCTCGCGGGCGGCCGGCGGGAAGTGGCGGGCGACGTAGAGCTCGCCGACGGCCTCGCCGAGGGAGGCGTCGACGAGCGAGACCCCGCGCTTCCAACGGGCGCGCTGCTCCGGGATGCCGGAGAGGGTCCGGCCGACGAAGTCGAACTCCGCCTCGACGATCCGCGCGTCGAGGTAGGCGGCGTGGGACTGGACGATGCGTACCCGCAGCCAGTCCTGCCAGGTGGCCAGGTCGACGCCGTCGAGGGCCGCGGTGAGGCCGCGGAGGAAGTCGGGCTGGCGCACGACGACCTCGTCGAAGGGGGCGCCTGCCCCCAGGCCGCGCGCCCACGCAGCCCAGTCGACGGCGGGCGCGAGCTCGGTGAGGCCGGCCGCGTCGACGAGCGTGTAGGTCTTCACCGGGTCGCGGTTGGCGACGCGGTCCCAGTGGCTCTCGGCGAGCCGGGTCTCGAGGTCGACGACCCGCTCGGCGGTCCGTGCCGCGGTCTCGTCGTCGAGACCGGTCGCGAGGGTGAGGAGCCGCGCGACGTGGTCACGGTAGGCCGCGAGGATCGGCGCGTGCTGCTCCTCGCGGTAGTAGGACTCGTCGGGCAGGCCCAGGCCGCCCTGCTCGAGGTAGACGACGTAGCGCGAGGAGTCCTTGTCGTCGGTGTTGACGAAGGGGAGGACGAACCCGCTCACGCCCTCGCGCCCGAGGCGCCCGGTGAGGGCGACGAGGTCCGGGATGCTCGTGGCGGTGTCGACGCTCTCGAGCAGGTCGCGGATCGGCTCGACCCCGAGCTCGTCGGCGCGCGCCTCGTCGAGGAAGGAGCGGTAGAGCGCACCGACCTTGCCCGCGACGTCGTCGGCGGCCAGCTCGCCGGACTCGACGCCGGCGCTCACCTCCTCGATGAGCACGCGGACGTCCTCCTCGGCCTGCTCGCGCAGCACGTCGAAGACCCCGTACCGACCGCGGTCGGACGGGATCTGCACGGCCTGCAGCCAGTGGTTGTTGACGTGCCCGAAGAGGTCGTCCTGCGGACGCACCCGTGGGTCCACCGGCCCGCGGAAGGCCGGGACGTCCTCGGGTGCGGCGCTCATGAGGCCTTGCGCTTGCCGGGCGCGGCGCTGGAGATGAGGCTCGAGGCGCTGCTCGCGGCCCCGTCGGCGCTCTCGCGGACCTTGACCACGACCCGCTCCCCGCGCGCCGTGAGGATCTCGCGGCCCTCGCGTCGGGCGGGCAGGGCGACGATCGCCATCACGGCGAGGGACAGGGCGAGGCAGATCAGCAGGCCCACGATCATGGCGGTCATGGGGCCCATCGTCTCCCGGGCGGCGCGGCGTCTCAACCCGACCCGCCGGACGGACCGGGGCGAAGGGGGTCAGGCCGGCTGCTGCTCGCCCGCGGGGGCCACGTCGCGCAGGCGCTGGCTCACGACAGTGGTGATCCCGTCGCCGCGCATCGAGACGCCGTAGAGGGCGTCGGCGACCTCCATCGTCTTCTTCTGGTGGGTGATGACGATCAGCTGGCTGGAGTCGCGCAGCTCCTCGAAGAGCATGATCAGGCGCCCGAGGTTGGTGTCGTCGAGGGCGGCCTCGACCTCGTCCATGATGTAGAAGGGCGAGGGCCGGGCCTTGAAGATCGACACGAGCAGGGCGACGGCGACGAGGGAGCGCTCACCACCGGAGAGCAGCGACAGGCGCTTGACCTTCTTGCCCGGCGGGCGGGCCTCGACCTCGATGCCCGTCGTGAGCATGTTGGCCGGGTCCGTGAGGAGCAGCCTCCCCTCGCCCCCGGGGAAGAGGCGGGAGAAGACGCCCTCGAACTGCTCGGCGGTGTCGGCGAAGGCCTCGGAGAAGACCTGCTCCACCCGCTCGTCGATCTCCGCGACGATGTCCAGGAGGTCCTTCCTGGACTGGCGCAGGTCCTCCAGCTGGGTCGAGAGGAAGGTGTGCCGCTCCTCGAGCGCCGCGAACTCCTCGAGCGCCAGCGGGTTGACCTTGCCCAGGGCCTTCAGGCCGCGCTCGGCGGTGCGCAGGCGCTTCTCCTGGACCTCGCGGACGTAGGGCTGCGGGTCGGGGAAGTCCTCTGACTCCGGGTCCTCGTCGGGTCCCGCGACGTGCGGGACCAGGCGGTGCGGGCCGAACTCCTCCATGAGCACGTCGGGGTCGACGCCGAGCTCCTCGATCGCCTTGGCCTGCAGCTGCTCGATCCGCGCGATCTGCTGGGCCCGCGCGACCTCGTCGCGGTGGACCTCGTCGGTCAGCTCGCGCAGCGCGTCCTGCTGCTCGGCCAGCTCTGTCCGCAGCACCCGCAGGGCCTCGTCGCGCTCGGTGCGGGCGGACTCCCCCGCGTCGCGCTGCTCGGCCGCGACCCGGGCGGCGGCCGCGATGCGCTCGCCGGACCAGCGCGCGGCGGTCTCGACGGCGGCGGCGACCTCGGCCTCCCGGCGGCGACGCTCCCTTCGCGCCCGCAGGCGCTCACGGGCGGCGATCTCGTTGCGGGCGGCGCCCTCGAGCGACTCGGCCCGGCCGTGGAGCGAGCGGGCGCGCTCCTCCTTGGTGCGAAGGGCGAGACGCACCTCGGTCTCGGCGGCCCGGGCCGCGCGGGCCTCGAGCTCGAGACGCTCACGGTCGTCGGTGACCTCCTCGGCGTCGTCCTCGACGGGCGCGGCGGACGCGTCCTCGAGGCGCTGCTCGAGCTCGGCGAGCTCGGTGCGGTCGGCCTCCAGGGCCGTGGTGACCTCGGCGATCTTCGTGCGGGTGCGCTCGGCCTCGGCCCGAGCGGTACGGGTCGTCGTGCCGAGCCCACCGAGCTGCTCGGCGACCGCGGCCATGCGCGCGTCGGACTCGTGGAGGGCCTCCATCGCCGCGTCGCGCCCCTCGACTCGTTCGGCGAGCACGGCCCGCGCGGTGGTGAGGGCGAAGGTCGCCTCCTCGCTGCGGCGGGTGGCGTCCTCGAGCGTCGCGCGCGTCTCGTCGACGGCGGCCTGCAGCTCGAGCAGGCTCGGCGCGGCGCTCGACCCCCCGCGGACGAACCCCGGCCCGTAGACGTCCCCGTCGCTGGTGACCGCGGTGAGGTGGCCCAGCTCATCGACGAGCGCGAGGGCGCTCGGGGTGTCGGGCACGAGGGCGACACGCTCGAGCACCTGCTCGACGGCGGGGCGGACCCCGTCGGGGGCCTCGACGACGTCGAGCGCCCAGACGGCGTGGTCCGGCAGGGCCGGCCAGCCGGCCCGGTCGGAGGGGCGGGCGGTCGCACCGACGACGAGCGTCGCGCGACCCGCGTCGTCGGTGCGCAGGCGCTCGACCGCGCGGGCGGCGGCGTCGACGCTGCCGACCGCGAGCGCGTTGCCGGCCTGGTCGAGGGCCGCGGCGACGGCCGCCTCGTGGCCCCCGGTCACGGTGACGAGCTCGGCGACCGAGCCGATGATCTCGTGGTCGGCGTCCGCGGCCTCGCGCAGCGACTCCACGCCGTCCTTGCGACGCAGACTCATCTCGAGGGCCTCGAGACGGGCACGGGCGGAGTCGCGCTCGCGCTCGGCGGCCCGGCCGGCCTCGACGATGCGCTCGACCTCCTGGGCGGCCGCGTCGTGGGCGTCGGCGGCGCGCTCGTAGACCTCGTCCAGGCCCTCCTCGCTCCCTTCCTCGTCGGCGATCGTGCCCTCGAGGCGGGTGAACTCGCGCTCGGCCTCGTCGGCCCGGGCCAGGGCGGTCGCGACGACCTCCTCGAGGCGCCCGACCTCTGCCTCGCGGGCCTCGACGCGGGAGCGCCGGGCGCCCACCTGGCCGGCGAGCCGGGCGAGGCCCTCGCGGCGGTCGGCCGCCCGCTGGGCGAGGGTGGCGATCCGCCGCTGCTCCGCGGCGTGGGCCTGCTCGGCGGCCTCGCGCGCGGCGACGGCCGCGGCGAGCTGCTCGGTGATCGCGGCGACCTCGGCGCGCAGCGCCTCCTCGTCGCCGCGGGCCTGGGCGGCCTGGGCGCGCAGGGCCTCGGGGTCGCGCCCGCTCGTCGTCTCCTCCTGCTCGTCCTGCCCGAGCAGGCGCACCCGCTCGGCGGCCAGGGAGGCGGTGGCGGAGAGTCGGTCGGTGAGCGAGGCGAGGCGCACGGCGCGCTGCTGCGCGGCAGCGAGCTCGGCGGCGGCGGAGGCACCGGCCTCCTCGTGCTCGGTGATCCGGGCGCGGGCGGCGAGCACGGCCTGCTCGAGGCCCTTGCGGCGCTCGAGCATCGCCTGCTCGTCGGCGACCTCCTGCTGCAGGGCCGAGGTCATCCGCACGAGGTCGTCGGCGAGCAAGCGGTGCCGGGCGTCCCGGGCGTCGGCCTGGATGACGGCCGCCTTGCGGGCGGTCTCGGCCTGGCGCCCGAGCGGCCCGAGCTGGCGGCGGATCTCGGTCGTCAGGTCGGCGACCCGGGAGAGGTTGGCCTCCATCCCCTCGAGCTTGCGGATCGCCTTTTCCTTGCGCTTGCGGTGCTTGAGGACCCCGGCGGCCTCCTCGATGAACCCCCGGCGTTCCTCCGGCGTCGCGCGCAGCACCGCGTCGAGCTGGCCCTGGCCGACGATGACGTGCATCTCACGACCGATGCCCGAGTCGGAGAGCAGCTCCTGGACGTCGAGCAGTCGGCACGACGTGCCGTTGATCGCGTACTCCGAGCCGCCGTTGCGGAACATCGTCCGGCTGATCGTCACCTCGGTGTAGTCGATCGGCAGCGCACCGTCGGTGTTGTCGATCGTCATCGTCACCTCGGCGCGACCCAGCGCCGCCCGGCCGGTCGTCCCGGCGAAGATGACGTCCTCCATCTTGCCGCCGCGCAGCGACTTCGCCCCCTGCTCCCCCATCACCCAGGCGAGCGCGTCCACGACATTGGACTTGCCGGACCCGTTCGGCCCGACGATGCACGTGATCCCCGGCTCGAGCCGCAGGTGCGTCGCCGAGGCGAACGACTTGAAGCCCTTGAGGGTGAGGCTCTTGACGTACACGAGCGAGGCGCTCCTCGGGCCGACGGGTGGATTCGGGCCACTCTACTTCGCCGGCTCCCCGCGGGGTCGGCTCCGGCTCGGACCGGCGCCGGTGCTCACGCGCGGGTCATGACTCAGGCGGTGAGGACGATCGGGTCCCCGTCGGTGATGGCGACGGTGTGCTCGCTGTGCGCGCCGCGGGAACCGTCCGCGCTGCGGAGGGTCCAGCCGTCGGGGTCGGTGTAGATCTCGTCGGTCGTGGCGAGGAACCACGGCTCGATGGCGATCGTCAGGCCGGGACGAAGGGGGATGCCGCGTCCCGGGCGGCCGTCGTTGCTCACGTGCGGGTCACCGTGCATCTCGCGGCCGACGCCGTGGCCGCCGAACTGCGTGTTGATCGAGTAGCCCTCGGCCCGAGCGACGGCCGCGATGGCGGCGCTGATGTCACCGATCTTGTGGCCGGGCCGGGCGACCTCGATGGCTGCGGCGAGCGCGCGCTCGGTGGTGTCGATGAGGCGCAGGTCCTCCGGGTCGGGCGTCCCGACGACGAAGGAGCGGGCCGCGTCGCACACCCAGTTGTCCACGGAGACGGCGAAGTCGACGGACAGCAGGTCGCCGTCGCGCAGCCGGTAGTCGTGGGGCAGGCCGTGGAGGACCGCGTCGTTGACCGACGTGCACAGCACCTTGCCGAAGGGGGACGCGCCGAAGGAGGGGTGGTAGTCGATGTAGCAGGAGGTGCCGCCGGCGGCGCGGATCATCTCGTGCGCGACCGCGTCGAGCTCGAGCAGGTTGGTGCCGACCTCGGCGACCTCGGTGAGCCGCTGGAGCACGTCGCGCACCAGGCGACCGGCCGGGCGCATCGCCTCGACCTCGTCAGGGGTCTTCAGCTCGATCATCGGGGCTCCTGCCCGCTCGTCGCCTGCTGGCTGGCGATCTGCTCGTGGTGGTGGATGACCTCGGCGATGACGAAGTTGAGGAACTTCTCCGCGAAGACCGGGTCGAGCCCGGCGTCGTCCGCGAGGTCACGCAGGCGGGCGATCTGGCGCTCCTCGCGCGCCGGGTCGGCCGGCGGCAGGGCCAGCTCGGCCTTGAGGACGCCGACCCGCTGCGTCGCCTTGAACCTCTCGGCCAGCAGGTGGACCAGCGCCGCGTCGATGTTGTCGATGGACTGGCGCAGCCGCAGCAGCTCGGGGGGTGTCTCGCTCACCGGGTCAAGGCTAGGTCACGCGGCGTGGTGGCCCCGAGGCGATCTCACTTCTCGACGAAGCCGGCGATGTCCCCCTTCGCCGCTCCCTCCTGCCGCACGACGGAGGTGACGGCGCCGGGTCGGCGGGCGGTCGAGGGCTCCTCGCGCAGCAGCGCGTCCAACGCGTCGAGGGACGAAGGGGGCCCCTCCGCCACCACCTCGACCCGCCCGTCGTCGGTGTTGCGGGCGTGACCGACCAGCCCCAGCTCGAGCGCCCGGGCGCGGGTCCACCAGCGGAAGCCCACTCCCTGCACCCGTCCCCGGACGAACCACGTCGCACGCGCCACACCACTCATGGGCGCGAAACCTACCCGTCCACGGTGCGCCTCCCCCACCGGAGGCCCCGGAGTGCCTAGCGTCGACCCCGTGGGTCAGCCAACTGCCACCGACGCGCCACGCGATTCGGCACCCGCCGCGCTCCTCCCCGCCGCACCGACGGCCCCGGGACGGTCCCGGCGTGGCCACCTGGCGGGCCTGGACGGCCTCCGGGCGCTGGCGATCATCTCCGTGCTCGTCTTCCACCTCGACCCCGCGTGGCTGCCCGGCGGCTTCCTCGGCGTCGACATCTTCTTCGTCATCTCGGGCTTCCTCATCACGACGCTCCTCGTGCGCGAGCGCCGCAGCACAGGCGGGGTCGACCTGCGCGGGTTCTGGACCCGCCGGGCCCGACGCCTGCTCCCCGCCCTGCTCGTCGTCGTGCCGGCCGCGATCCTCATCGCCCGCACGGTCGAGGCCGACCTGCTCGTCGGCATCCGCCGCCAGGCCCTCGGCGCCCTGACCTTCTCGACCAACTGGCTCGAGATCGCGAGCGGCAGCAACTACTTCGCCGCGACCTCACCGCAGCTGTTCATGAACTTCTGGAGCCTCGCGGTCGAGGAGCAGTTCTACCTCTTCTGGCCGCTCGTCATGCTCGGCCTGATGTGGGTGCACCGACGCTTCGCCGTCACCGAGGGCGCCGTGGCCACCCTCGTGCTCGGTATCGGCCTGGTCTCCGCGCTGCTCATGGCCGTGACCTTCGACCCCGCGGCACCGACCGTCGCGTACTACGGCACGCACACCCACCTCTTCGGGCTCATGCTCGGGGCGGCGCTCGCGATCGTCTGGACCGGCCCCCTGCGCGCCTACACGACGACGTCCCTGTGGCGGGCCCGTCGCGGCTGGCTCGTGGGCGCGTCGTTCGCGACGATCGCGCTGCTCCTCGCCGTGGCCGGGGAGGACCACGCGTGGACCTTCCGCCTGGGCATCCCCCTCGTCTCGGTGGCCAGTGCCATCCTGCTGCTCGCCGCCGTCGAGCGACCGGGCCGACTGCGGACCGTGCTCGAGCTGCCGCCGCTGACGTGGATCGGTCAGCGGTCGTACGGCATCTACCTGTGGCACTGGCCGGTCATCCTCATCGTCGCCCAGGACATCCCGACCAACGCCGGCACCTCGGAGTTCGTCTGGACCCGCGTGTGGGCGGTCGTCGTGACGCTCGCGATCGCGGACCTGTCCTTCCGCTTCGTCGAGACGCCGGTGCGCCGCCTCGGCTTCCGCGGCACCGCCCGTCGCATCGGGCGCGCCTTCTCCCTCCGCTCCGCCCGCAGCCGCAAGGTCGTCCTCGGCGTCGCGGTCGTGGCCGCGATGGTCTTCGGGATCGTCCTGGTGACCGCGCCGGAGACCACGACGACGCAGCAGACGATCGAGCGCAACCAGGCCCGGGCCTCCGCACCGCGCCAGACCGCGCCGGTCAAGACCTTCAGCGGGACCAAGAGCTTCACGATGCCGAAGGGGGACGAGATCGACGTCTTCGGCGACTCGATGGTCGTCGGCTCGGTCCCGGCGCTGGAGTACTACTTCCCCGGCATCCAGATCGACGCCAGGTCCAACCGCCGCTGGACCGACGGCCTGAGGGCCGTGGACGCCGCCGGCAGCTCGCTGCGGCGCGCGGTCGTCCTCGCCTTCGGCACCAACGCCGGCACCGACACCGCCACCCTGGAGCGGATCCTCGACCGGGTCGGCGAGGACCGCATGGTCGTCATCGTCAACCTGCACGCCGACCGGCTCTCGCGCATCGACGACGACAACGCCGCCCTGAAGGAGGTCGCCGACGCCCACCCCAACGTCGCCCTCGCCGACTGGGACGCCGCGGTCGTCGCGCAGGACCTGCAGGCCGACGGCATCCACCCCTCGCTCGGCGGCGCGCACACCTACGCGGCGACCATCCGCCAGGCCTTCGCCGACCTGTCCGAGAAGCACACCGGCAAGGCCGTGCGGCTCAAGGAGCTCCCCCGCCCCTGAGCGGCCTCAGAGCCCGCGGGGCCGGACCTGGCAGCGCGGGCAGCTCGTCGAGCTGCGGTTCATGAACTGCTCCCGCCGCATGGTGCTCCCGCAGCGCGGGCACGGCCGGCCTTCCTGGCCGTAGGCGGCGAGGGAGCGGTCGAAGTACCCCGAGGCACCGTTCACGTTGACGTAGAGCGCGTCGAAGCTCGTCCCGCCCTGGCCCAGCGCCTCGGCCATCACGTCGCGGGCGTGGTCGAGCAGCCGGCCGATCGTCGGCTTGGTGAGCGCGGAGGCAAGGCGCTCCCCGTGGACCTGCGCGCGCCACAGGGCCTCGTCGGCGTAGATGTTGCCGATCCCCGAGACGACGGTCTGGTTGAGCAGGACCCGCTTGATCCCGCTGCGGCGTGCCTTGATGTCGCGCACGACGGCGTCCCGGTCGTAGCCGGGGTCGAAAGGGTCGCGCGCGATGTGCGCGACGCTCGTCGGCACCCCGTCGACGAGGTCGGCGAGCGCGAAGCCGCCGAAGGTCCGCTGGTCGACGAAGCGCAGCTCGCGACCGCCGTCGGTGAAGGAGACCCGCGCGTGGGTGTGCCTGGCCTCCGCGTCCGCCGGGTCGGTGACGAGGAGCTGCCCGCTCATCCCGAGGTGGACGATCAGGGCCTCGTCGGCCACCGCGTCCGGCGCGTCCGCCAGGGACAGCCACAGGTACTTGCCGCGGCGGTGCGCCCCGGTGACCGTGCGTCCCGCGAGCCGGTCCGACAGGTCCTGCGGCCCGGGGGCGTGACGACGCGCGACCCGGTGGCCGTGCAGGACGACGGTCGAGATGGTCCGGCCCGTCACGTGGTCGGCGAGGCCTCGTCGCACGACCTCGACCTCGGGCAGCTCAGGCACGTCGGGTCACGTCAGGCGGGATTCATCGGCTCGTGCACGACCAGGGTGGCGTAGGCGTCGGCCGCGGCCTGCTGCTCCGCGACCTTCTTCGTCCGGCCGGTCCCGTGACCGCGGACCTCGTCGCCGACGACCGCCTCTGCGGTGAAGGTCTTGTCGTGGTCCGGGCCCTCGTCGCGCGTGCGGTAGAGGACCCCGCCGAGTCCTTGGCCGGCGGCGACCTCCTGGAGCGAGGTCTTCCAGTCCAGCCCGGCGCCGAGGGTGGCCGAGCGCTTCATGAGAGGGCCGAGCAGGGAGTGCACGAGCAGCCCGGCGGCGTCGAGCCCGCCCGGCTTGGGGGTCGAGAGGTAGACCGCGCCGATGACCGCCTCGACGGTGTCGGCGAGGATCGAGTTCTTGTCCCGCCCACCGGTGGTCGTCTCGCCGCGGCCGAGCAGGATGTAGTCACCCAGGTCGATGGCACGCGCGACGTCGGCGAGTGCCCGCATGTTGACGACCGCCGCCCGCAGCTTGGCCAGCTCCCCCTCGCTGAGGTCGGGATGGCTCTCGTGCAGGTGGTCGGTGACGACGAGCCCGAGCACGGAGTCCCCGAGAAACTCCAGCCGCTCGTTGTGCGGCAGGCCGCCGTGCTCGTACGAGTACGACCGATGGGTGAGGGCACGCGTGAGCAGCGGCTCGTCGACGGGCTCCCCGGTCACCTCGGTGAGGTACTGGGAGAGCTCCTCGACGGGCCGCTGCTGCGACGAGGTCCTGTCGCTCATTGCGACAGGGGACTCAGGCCTGGTGCTCGGTACGGTCCGCGGTCGCGTAGTAGCGACCCTTGTAGGTACCGCACGACGGGCAGGCCTGGTGGGCCGGCGCCGGGGACTTGCACTGCGGGCAGGTCGACAGCGCGGTGGGCGTTGCCTTCCAGTTCGCGCGGCGGCTACGGGTGTTGGAGCGCGACAGCTTCCGCTTCGGGACGGCCACGTCAGTTCCTCTTCTCTTCGTTGTCCTCATCCCCCGGCCGGGCGGCCAGAGGCGCGAGCGCCTCCAAGGACGCCCACCGGGGGTCGATCAGCTCGTGGTGGTGGTCCGGGTCGTCCTCGAGCCTGGCTCCGCACTCGGAGCACAGTCCCGGGCAGTCGTCCCGGCACACCGGTTGGAACGGCAGGTTCGGCAGAACCGCGTCCCTCAGCACCGGTTCGAGGTCGATCTGGTCGTCCTCGATCTGGTGCTCTTCCTGCTCATCGGCCTCGGCATCCACCTCGCGGTGGTGCTTCGCCCGATCCGGCCAGACGAACAGCTCCTGGAAGTGGTTGTCGACCCGCAGGTCGAGCTCGTCCAGGCACCGCACGCAGGCTCCGACCGCCGTGGCAGAGACCGTCCCCGTCACCAGGACACCCTCGTGCACCGACTCCATCCGCACCTGCAGGTCCATCGGCTGGCCCTGCGGGATGGACAGCACGTCCGTGCCGAAATCGGCTGGCGCCTCGGCCTGGAGGTCCACTTCGTGCATCGACCCGGGACGACGGCCCACGTTCTTGGCGTCGAGCACCAAGGGCGAGGCGGGGGCGTTGCGGTTCATGGCTCCAGTTTCCGTGAGAACGGCCCACGACACGACGACGTAGACCGACGCACCAGAGTACCGGGGGATCCCCCTTCGTCCCAAACCGGCGGATCATCGGTGGTCCGGGCGCGAAGGGAGGGACCTCAGGACCGCGCCAGGCGCTCCAGGAGGCCGGTGCGCACGGCCTCGGGGACGAGGCCGGTGATGTCCCCGCCGAAGCGCGCGACCTCCTTCACCAACGAGCTCGAGATGTGCTCGTGCCGGGGGTTGCCCGGCAGGAAGAGCGTCTCGACCTCGGTGAGGTGCCGGTTCATCAGCGCCATCGGCCACTCGTACGAGAAGTCGATCTCGCCGCGCAGGCCCTTGACCATGACGCCGGCGTCGAGCTGGGTGCACACGTCGACGACGAGCATGTCGGCGAAGGCCTCCACGCGCACGTTGCCCAGGTGGGCCACCTCGTCACGGATGAGGCCCACCCGCTCGTCGACGGTGAAGGTCCCCTGCTTGGCCGGGTTGTGCAGGATCGCGACGACGACCTCGTCGAAGAGTGTCGAGGCCCGCGCGAAGACGTCCAGGTGACCGACGGTGACGGGGTCGTAGGACCCGGGGCAGACCGCCCGCGTCACTCGGAGGGCTGCTCGTCGTTCGGGAGCAGGCCGTCGTCGTAAGCCTTCTTGACGATCTTCTCGACGTTGTCGAGCGAACCGGCGCCGGACTCGAGCAGGGTGTTGCGCTTGGCGAGCCACGTCTCCGCCAGCTGCTGGCGCAGGTCCTCCGACGCATCCTCACGGGCGGGGTTGAGGATCGACAGCTCCTCCTCGCCGATGTGGTGGTTGAGCACCTCGGCCACGGCCTCGAGGGCGTCCTCGAACTTCTGCGTGTCCGTGCCCTTGGCCTGGAGCAGCTTCAGCAGGGCCTCGTTGGTGGCGGCGTGCTCCTCCTCGCCGTGCTCCTCCTCCTCGCCGTCGATGACCTTCTTCGACTTCAGCTTGGGGTAGACCGCCTCCTCCTCCGCCTCGCTGTGCGCGACGAGGAGGTCGGAGAAGGCCACGCGGGCGGCGTCACGGTCCGCGCTCTCGTCGCGCATGGCCCGCATGAGGTCCTCGAGGAGGCGGTGGTCCTGCGAGATGAGGTCGACGATGTCGCCGGACGTGGGCTGCGGGATGGTGTAGTCACTCATGGGACCATTCCTACCCGATCCGGGTGCCGGCACACCGGCGGCGCGACGGCTCAGATCTGGTAGTCGGGGGCGACCCTCGTCGCGAACCACAGGACGGTCTCACCGTAGGACTTCGAGTCCTCGGCGACGATCCCGTCCGGCCACGTCGGCTCGGGCGAGCGCGAGGAGCGCTCGACGACGATCAGCGGCTCCTGGGCGAGCCACTGGTGGGTCAGCAGCATCTCGAGGACCGCGGCCAGCGACTCCTCGGTGACGTCGTACGGCGGGTCGGCGAGCACGAGGTCGTAGTGGAGCGAGGCCGGGCGGTCGAGCGCCTGCTCGACGGTGCTCGACTGCAGGCGCGCCCCCGCGACCCCGAGGTCGGAGATGTTGGCCCGGATCGTGGCCGAGGCGCCACGGTCGGACTCGACGAGCAGCACGCTCGCCGCCCCCCTGCTGGCCGCCTCGAGACCGAGGGCGCCGGAGCCGGCGTAGAGGTCCATGACGTGCGCGCCGTCGATGACGCCGCGCGCCTCGAGCGAGCTGAAGAGCGCCTCACGCACGCGGTCGGTCGTGGGCCGGGTGCCGTCGCCCGTGGGCGTGCGCAGTCGTCGCCCGCCGGCCTCACCGCTGATGATCCGAGTCACGGGTCCATGATGCGCCATGGGCGCGGCCCCGGCCCAACCAGCACGACGGCGGGCCTCAGCCCTTCTCGAGGTAGGCCGCCTGCTCCGCGTCCAGCCAGTCCGCGATCGTCGCCCGCAGGTCGGGGTGGCCGGCCAGGTCGCGGTCCTCGGCGAGCAGCTCCTGGGCGTCCTCGCGGGCTTCCTCGATGATCGTCTCGTCGCGCAGGACGGACAGGTGCTGCAGCTGGCTGCGCACCCCGTGCTGGGCGGTCCCGAGGACATCTCCCTCGCGGCGCTGGGTGAGGTCGAGGCGCGCGAGCTCGAAGCCGTCGGTCGAGCCGGCCACGGCCGTGAGCCGTTCCATCGCGGAGTCGCTGTCCGAGCCCGTCATGAGCAGGCAGACGCCCGGGTGCCCGCCACGACCGACCCGGCCGCGCAGCTGGTGCAGCTGGGAGACGCCGAAGCGGTCGGCGTCGAGGATGACCATCGTCGAGGCGTTGGGGACGTCGACGCCGACCTCGATGACCGTCGTCGAGACGAGGGCGTCGACCTCTCCCGCGTGGAAGCGCGCCATGACCCGGTCCTTGTCCTCCGGTGCCATGCGGCCGTGGAGCATCTCGAGCCGGAGCCCCTGCAGCGCCGGGGTCGCCCGGAGCGTCTCGATGACCTCCTCGACCGCGGCGAGCGGACGCTGCTCGGGCCGCTGGCCCTCGAGGCGCTCGCCGTCGTCGTGCTCGTCGTCGACGACCGACTCCTCCGCGACGAGGTCCGCGCCGTCGGCCTCCTCGCCCTCGTCGCCGCCGATGCGGGGGCAGACGACGTAGGCCTGCCGCCCGGCCGCGACCTCCTCGGCCACCCGCTGCCAGGTGCGCTCGACCCACCCCGGCTTGTGCGTCGGTACGACGTGCGTGGTGATCGGCTGGCGGCCGCGCGGCAGCTCGCGCAGGGTCGAGGTCTCCATGTCGCCGAAGACGGTCATCGCCACCGTCCTCGGGATCGGCGTCGCGGTCATGACGAGCAGGTGCGGGGGCGTGACCCCCTTCGCCCGCAGGGCATCACGCTGCTCGACGCCGAAGCGGTGCTGCTCGTCGACGACGACGAGCGCGAGGTCGGCGAAGGTCACCCTGTCCTCGAGGAGCGCGTGGGTCCCGATGACGATGCCCGCCTGCCCGGAGGCGATCTCGAGCATCGCCTGCTTGCGGCGGGCCGTGGACATCGACCCGGTGAGCAGCGCGACGCGGGTGGCGTGCTCGTCGCCTCCGAGCATCCCCCCGTCGGCCAGGTCACCGAGCATCGCGCGGATCGACGTGGCGTGCTGGGACGCGAGGACCTCGGTGGGGGCGAGCAGCACCGCCTGTCCCCCGGCGTCGACCGCTGCGAGCATCGCGCGCAGGGCGACGATCGTCTTGCCGGAGCCGACCTCGCCCTGCAGCAGGCGGTGCATCGGGGTGGGGCGGGCCATCTCGTCGAGGATCTCGCGACCGACCTGCTGCTGGCCCTCGGTGAGCTCGAAGGGCAGCCGGTCGTCGAACGCGGCGAGGAGACCGCCCTCGCGCGGCGTCCGTCCCCGGGTGACGACGGCCGCCGCGGCGAGCCGACGCTGCCCGAGGATGCACTGCAGGACGAGCGCCTCCTCGTAGCGCAGCCGGGCCTTGCCGGCGGCGACCTCGGCGTGGTCACGGGGGGCGTGGATGGCACGAAGGGCGGCGCCCCGGTCGAGCAGGCCGCGGCGGGTCCGCACGGGCTCGGGGACGGCGTCGACGACGTCGTCGAGCTGGCCCAGGACGAGCCGCACGCAGCGCGTGATCGTCCATGGGTGGACACCTGGTACGTGCCGGTAGATGGGGATGAGGCCGGTGTGCTCGGCGTCGCCGAGCTCACCCAGGGCCGCGGCCTCCTCGAGCGTCGCGTAGCCGGGGTGGGCCAGCTGGCGCACGTTGCGGTACTCCGAGACGGTGCCCGCGAAGAGCAGCTCGCGCCCCGCGACGAGCTTGTGCTCGTGGCCGCGGGCGTCGAAGAAGGTCACCCGCAGGCGCGAGCGCCCGTCCGTGATCGTCGCCTCGAGCATGCGTCCCCGACGCGACTTCATCGTGCGGGTCTCGGCGTGCTCGACGCGGGCCACCGCGACGAGGAAGTCCCCGACGCGCGGCTGCCCGAGGTCGGCCTCGGCGGTGCGGTACCGGCGCGGCCAGAAGTCGAGCAGCTCGCCCACGGTCTCGATCCCGCGGTGCTTGGCCAGCTTGCTCGCGGCCTGGCCGCCGAGCAGCCCCTTGAGCCGGGTGGTCTCCGACGCCACTACTCGGCCCCGAGGAGGAGCAGGTAGTGCGGCTGGCGCCCGTCGACGAGCTCGACCTCGACGCCGGCGCGGTGCTCCACCAGCCACTGCTCGAGCCGGCCGGTGAGGCCCTCGGGCGCGCCCTCGCCGGTGACCATCGTCACGAGGTCGGCGCCGGGGCCGGTCAGGGTCTCCAGCACCCGGGTGGCGACCTCCTCGACGTCGGAGCCGACGATCGTGATGTCGCCGCTCACCACCCCGAGCACGTCGCCGACCTCGCACGGGCCACCCGAGGTCAGCCCGGCCTTGACCGCGATCGTCACCGCGCCGTGCCGGGTGGCGGCAGCGCTGTGCGTCATGGCGAGCACGTTGGCCCGCGCCGGCAGCCCCGGGTCGAAGACGGCCAGCGCGGCGAGCCCCTGCACCGCCGTGGCGGAGGGGATGACGTGGACGGTCTGCCCCTCCTGCGAGGCGGCGTGGGCGGCGGCCTCGGCGGCCATGCGGGTGTCGCGGTCGTTGGGCAGCAGGATGACCTCGGCCGTGCCCGCCGCGCGGACCGCGGCGACGATCTCGCCGGCCGACGCCCGGCGACCGGGGCCCGACGGCAGGGTCGCGGCGCCGGCCTGCTCGAGCAGCTCGGCGATGCCCGGGCCGGCGGCGCAGGCCACGATCGAGACCCCTGCGCGCGGCGGCCCGTGGCCGGGCTCGAGCAGGGTGACGACGACGCGCTGCGGGGCGGCGTGCGCCAGGCCCGCCTCGAGCACGGCCCCGATGTCGTCCGTGTGGACGTGCACGTGGGTGACGTCCTCGGCGGTGGAGACGACGACGCTCTCGCCGAGACCGTCGAGACGGGCGCGAAGGGCGGCGACGCCCCCTTCGTCCACGTCGTGCACGAGGTACATGACCTCGTAGGCCGGGCCCTCGCACCCGCCCGGCGCCGTCACGGCCTCGGTGCGCTCGCGGGACCACTCGGCGCGCCGCTCGAGCGAGATGTTGAGGGTGAACTCGTCGACCGCGTAGTGGTTGTCGGGGCCCTGCTCGCGCACCACCTGGTCGAGCGCCTCGACGAAGAGGAGGTACCCGGCGCCCCCGGCGTCCACGACGCCCGCGTCGGCCAGGACCGGCAGCTGGTCCGGGGTGCGGGCGAGCGCGGTGCGCGCGGCCTCGACCGCGGCCCGGGTCAGGTCGCCGAGGGAGCCGCCGGCCTCGACGACCCGCGTGACCTCCGCGGCGGTCGCGTCCGCGACGCTGAGGATCGTCCCCTCCTGCGGCCTCACGACGCTCTCGCGGGCGCGCCGGGCGCCCTGGCAGACGGCACGGGCGACGGCGGCGACGTCGACCTCGTCGAGGCCCTCGGCGACGACGACCTCGCTCACGCCCCGGATGAGCTGGCTGAGGATGACGCCGGAGTTGCCGCGCGCGGACATGAGCGCGGCGCGGGAGATGGCGGCGGACTCGACGGCGAGCGGCAGCTGCCCCGTGAGCCCGGCGGCCTCCTGCTCCGAGCGGGCGACGTCGAGCGCCTGGTCGAGGGTCAGGTACATGTTGGTGCCGGTGTCGCCGTCGGGCACGGGGTAGACGTTGAGCGCGTCGATCTCGGCACGACGGGCCGCGAGCGCGGCGCGCGTCACGACGACCCACCTGCGCACCGAGTTCGCGTCCAGGACCTCCAGCACGTGCGTCACGTTAGTGGAGCGGCGTCGCACCGTGCGGTACGGGGAGGGCCGCCGGGCCGTTTTGGTCCCGCGGGGCGCCCTCGGCTACTCTGTACCGGTTGCCCGGCGCCGTGTCCCCTCTCCGAGGTGGGCTGCCGGAGCGCATCACTCACGTTACTGACGAACACAGGAGATTCCCCGTGGCTGCCAACTGCGACGTCTGCGGCAAGGGCCCGTCCTTCGGCCACTCCATCTCGCACTCGCACCGCCGTACGAAGCGTCGCTGGAACCCCAACATCCAGCGCGTGCGTGCGAAGGTGGGCGTCGCGGGTGCGACCCCGAAGCGTCTCAACGTCTGCACCTCCTGCCTCAAGGCCGGCAAGGTCCAGCGCTGACCCTCGCCTGACACGAGACGAGCCGCCGTTCCCTCCCCGGGACGGCGGCTTCTTTCGTCCCCCGACGCGGTCAGGGACGGAAGTGGTCCCACCCCAGGACGTCCGGCTCCACACCGTCGACGAGCACGCCCGGCTCCCCCACGACGCACGCCCCGAGGACCCGCCAGCCGGCCGGCACCCCGCCCGGTGGGAAGGTCGCGACGAGCGAGTGCTCCTCGCCGCCCGAGAGCACCTGGCGCAGCGCCTCGTCGGCGCCGAGCGCGTCGGTGAGCGCTCCCGCGGCCTCCGCGGTCAGCGCCCGGCCGGACAGCTCCACCCGCAGCCCGCTCGCCCGGGCCAGCCGACCCAGGTCGCGCACGAGCCCGTCGGAGACGTCGATCATCGCGGTGGCGCCGGCGTCCGCGGCCCTCGGGCCCTCGGCGAAGGGGGGTTCCCCCGCCGTGCGGTGCACCCGGCACAGCTCGTCGACGGCGCGCTCCAGGGGTGACGCCGCCGCGTCCGGCTGCGGGTCGAGGTACGTGCGACCGCGCCCGGCGAGCAGCAGCTGCAGGCCGCCCCCCGACCGGCCGAGGGTTCCGGCGACCGCCACGACGTCGCCGGGTCGGGCGCCGTCACGCCGCACGGGAGGACGACCGGCCAGGTCACCGACCGCCGTGATGGCGACGATGATCGTGCCGGGACCGGCGGAGGAGAGGTCACCGCCGAGGACCGGGGTCCCGGCCGCGCGCGCCGCCTGCGCGATGCCCGCGGTGAGGTCGACCGCCCACTCGACCTCGGTCCGGGGGTCGGCGGCGAGCGCGATGAGCAGCCCGGTCGGGACGGCGCCCATCGCGGCGATGTCGGCCAGGTTCTGCGCGACGACCTTGCGGCCGATCTCGTGGCCGCTGGACCAGTCGTCGCGCCAGTCACGCTCCCGCACCATCGAGTCGGTCGTGAGCACGACGGCGCCCGAGGGCGCGGCGAGCACGGCGGCGTCGTCGCCGGGCCCGAGGTGGACGTGCGCGGGTCCGGTCGTCCCGTGGAGCAGCGGGAAGATGCGCGCCAGCAGCTCTCCCTCGGAGAGGTCACGCAGGCGGGTGCCGGGCATCAGGGGTCTCCCGTCGGACGAAGGGGGGTCAGGACGGCACGGTAGCCTCCCGGCCGTGACCTCCTCACCCCGGCGTCACGAGGGACTCGTCCCCGCGACCCTGCTGCTGCTCGCCGTCGTGGGCGCGGGCGTGCTCGGCACGGCCGTGACCGGCCGCCCGGCGGAGGTCGGCATCCCGCTGAAGGCGGACGATCCCGCGTGTGCCGCCGCGAGCACCCACTGGCCCGAGGAGGTCGACGGGGAGACCTCGCGCGAGACCGACCCGAGCGACCCGGCCGTGCGGGCCTGGGGAGACCCCGCGGTCGTCGCGCGCTGCGGCCTCCCGGCGATGCCGCCGACGCAGGACCAGTGCGTCGTCGTCGACGGGATCGGCTGGGTCGCGGAGGACCTCGGTGACGGGACGCGGCTGACGACCTTCGGTCACGACCCCGCGATCGAGGTCATCGTGCCGCAGGAGCACGGGCCGGGCCCGCTGCTGCTGCCCGCCTTCTCCGACGCGGTGCGCGAGCTGCCGACCAACGGCCGCGAGTGCAGCTGAGGCTCAGCGCAGGCCGACCGGACGCTCGAGCGCGAGCTGGATCAGCTCGTCGACGAGCTCGGGGTAGGTGACCCCGCTCTCCTGCCACATGCGCGGGTACATCGAGTGCGGGGTGAAGCCGGGCATGGTGTTGATCTCGTTGATGACCACGCGGCCGCCCTCGGTGACGAAGCAGTCCACGCGCGCCAGGCCCTCGCAGGCCAGCGACTCGAAGGCCGCCGCAGCGAGCCGGCGCACCTCGTCGGCCGCGCCCCGCGGCAGGTCCGCCGGGCAGGAGAGGACGACGGAGGCCTCGTCGAGGTACTTGGCCTCGAAGTCGTAGAAGTCGTGCCCGTGGCCCGTCTCGACGACGATCTCGCCGGGCTGCGAGGTGCGCGGGGCGTCGAGGCCACGCCCCTGCAGGACGGCGCACTCGATCTCCCGGCCGACGATGCCGGACTCGACGATGACCTTGAGGTCGTGCTCGCGGGCGGCCTCGATCGCGGCCTCGAGCCCGTCGGGGGTGTCGACCTTGGACACGCCCATCGACGAGCCGGCGCGGCAGGGCTTGACGAAGACCGGGTAGGTCAGGGCACCGACGGCGTCCATCGCGGCGGCCCGGTCGCGGCGCCACTGGGCATCGGTGATGACGGTGTACGGGCCGACGGGCAGTCCGGCGCCCGCGAAGACGACCTTCATGTAGTGCTTGTCCATGCCCGCAGCAGAGGCGAGCACGCCCGAGCCGACGTAGCGGATGTCGGTCAGCTCGAGCAGCCCCTGCAGGGTGCCGTCCTCGCCGTAGGGGCCGTGGAGCAGCGGGAAGACGACGTCGACCTCGCCGAGGGCCTCGAGCGCCTCGCCGGGCCGGTGCACCGTGAGCGTCGTCTCGCCCACCCGGGTGGGGAGGATGACCTCGGTGCCGGTGTCGGTCACCTCGGGGGTGTGGCCCGGGGTGAGCGCGAGCGCGTCCGGGTCGTCGGCGGCCAGGACCCAGGCACCCTCGCGGGTGATGCCCACGGGCACGACGTCGTAGGCCTCGCGGTCGATCGCCCGCAGGACACCGGCGGCGGTCGCGCAGGAGACGGCGTGCTCGGAGGAGCGCCCGCCGAAGACGACGGCGACGCGGGGCTTGCGGCTGGGATGGCTGCTCATCGGGGGAAGACTAACGTCTAGCCTCACGCTCATGGAGCACCCGAACGACGACGCGCACGCCGACCTCTCCCACCGCACCAAGGTCGTGGCCCTGGGCCGTCCCGAGCGCACGGCCGGCGCCGCGCTCAACCCCCCGGTCACCTTCACGTCCACGTACATCCAGGACGGGCCGATCAACTACGCACGCGTGGACAACCCGACGTGGACCCCCTTCGAGGAGGCCGTCGGTGAGCTCGAAGGGGGGCGCGCGCTCCTCTTCTCCTCCGGCATGGCCGCGGTGCACGCCGCCCTCTCGCTCGTCCCGACCGGCGGCACCGTCGTCGCCCCGGCGGCCGCGTACAACGGCGTCGTCGTCTCCCTCACCGAGGCCGAGCAGGAGGGCCGGCTCAGCGTGCGCTGGGTCGACGTCACCGACACGGACGCGACCGTCGCCGCCCTGCCCGGCGCGGACCTGCTGTGGCTCGAGTCGCCGTCCAACCCACTGCTCGAGCTCGCGGACATCTCCGCCCTCACCGCCGCCGCCCACGAGGCGGGCACCCTTGTCGTCGTCGACAACACCTTCGCCACCCCGCTGCTGCAGCGCCCGCTCGAGGACGGCGTCGACGCCGTCGTGCACTCGGCGACGAAGTACCTCGCCGGCCACTCCGACGTCATCCTCGGCCTGACGGTCACCGCCGACACCGAGCACGGCCGCGGGCTGCACACCCGACTGGCCCGGCAGCGCACCCTCGGCGGCGCGATCGCCGGCCCCATGGAGGCCTGGCTCGCCCTGCGCGGGCTGCGGACGCTCTCCCTGCGCCTGGAGCGGGCCTGCGCCAACGCCGCGGACCTCGCCGAGCGCCTGCGCTCCCACCCGCGGATCTCCCGCGTGCGCTACCCCGGCTGGGGCGCGATCGTCTCCGTCGAGGTCACGGGCGACGGCGACGGGACCGAGGCCGCGGAGGCCCTGACGACCGGCACGCGGATCTGGTCGCCGTCGACGAGCCTCGGCGGCGTGGAGTCCCAGCTCGAGCGGCGCCGCCGTCAGCCCGGCGAGCCGGAGGCCGTCCCGGTCAACCTCGTGCGACTGTCCGTCGGCGTCGAGGACGTCGAGGACCTGTGGACGGACCTGCGCAGGGCGCTCGACGCGCTGGCCTGACGTCAGTCGGTCTCGTGCTTGCGGGCGCGGCCCAGCAGGACGCCGACCATGTCCTGCGGCGAGACCCCCTCGTGCACCACGCGGGTGACCTGCTCGGTGATCGGGACGTCGACCCCGTGCGCGCGGGCGAGGTCGAGGATCGAGGCGCAGGACTTCACGCCCTCGGCGGTCTGCTTCGTCTGCTCGGTGACGTCGGCGACGGACAGGCCCTCGCCGAGCTTGACGCCGAAGGAGTGGTTGCGCGAGAGCGGCGACATGCACGTGGCGATGAGGTCGCCGACGCCCGCGAGGCCCGACATCGTGCGCGGGTCGGCGCCGAGCGCCATCGCCAGGCGCGTGGTCTCGGCGAGGCCGCGGGTGATGATCGTCGCCTTCGTGTTGTCGCCGAAGCCCAGGCCCGCGGCCATGCCGACGGCGAGCGCGATGACGTTCTTCACCGCACCGCCGAGCTCGGCCCCGATGACGTCCGTGGACGTGTACGGCCGGAAGAACGAGGTCGAGCACGCTGCCGCCACCCGGTTGGCCGCCTCGAGGTCCGGGCAGGCGACGACGCTGGCCGCCGGCTGCTGCTGGACGATCTCCTTGGCGAGGTTGGGCCCGCTCACGACACCGATGCGCTCGACGGGGACACCCGCGACCTCGTGGATGACCTCGCTCATCCGCCGGGTCGTGCCGAGCTCGATGCCCTTCATCAGCGACACGACGATCCGGTCACCGGCGAGCAGCGAGCCCCAGTCGGAGAGGTTGGCGCGCAAGGACTGCGAGGGCACGGACAGGATGACGATCTCGGCACCGTCGGCGACCTCGGCCGGGTCGGT
This sequence comes from Janibacter terrae, assembly GCF_039636765.1. Taxonomy (NCBI): domain Bacteria; kingdom Bacillati; phylum Actinomycetota; class Actinomycetes; order Micrococcales; family Intrasporangiaceae; genus Janibacter; species Janibacter terrae. The sequence continues at coordinate 1,548,614 of NZ_CP144167.1, read as the reverse complement.
GGAGGCGCTGATCCTCGGGGAGAGACGCACCCCGGGGAGGTAGTCGTCGTTGGACCCGGCGTTGATCTGGGCGACGAGCTCGGCGCGGCGCCCCCACACCCGCACGTCGTTGCCGCCGGCCGCGAGGATCGTGGCGAAGGCGGTGCCCCAGCTGCCGGCACCGAAGACCGCGATGTGGCTCATTGGTCGTCTCCTGACGTGTAGTTGCCCGTGACCCGCATGCCGTGGGCCCTGGGGTCGAAGCGCTGCGTCGGAGCGCGCTCGCCGCGCAGCTCCTCGAGCTCGTGGGTGATGGCGGCCATGATCCGGTCGGTCGCGGCGACGAGGAGCGGGCCGGTGACCGGCCGGCCGTGGAGGTCGGACAGGTCGACCGGTGGGCCGAAGCGCACCCGGATGAGGGTGCGGCGGCGCCCCAGCCGCAGTCGCAGTCGCTTGGAGTACCGGGGCAGCAGGTCCTGCGGACCCCACTGGGCGATCGGGATGACCGGGACGCCGGACTGCAGCGCGAGCCGGGCGGCGCCGGTCTTGCCGCGCATCGGCCACAGGTCGGGGTCCCGCGTCAGGGAACCCTCGGGGTAGACGACGACGCACTCCCCCGCTGCGAGGGCGCGGACCGCGGGCGCCAGGGCGTCGGCCGCGTGCGTCGTCTCCCGGTCGACCCGCACCTGCTTGGCGTGGCGCAGCACCCAGCCGACGACCGGGGTGTCGAAGAGGGTGCTCTTGGCGAGGTACACGGGGCTGTGGCCGCGGTCGTACAGCACGTGCGCCCACGGGAAGGGATCGACGTGCGAGACGTGGTTGGGCGTGACGATGAACCCACCGCGGGTGGGGACGTGCTCCAGCCCGCACACCTCGTAGCGGGCGAGGGCACGCATCCCGAGGCGCAGCACACCGGCTGCCACCCGGTACGCCACGGGGGTCGGTGTGCGGTGGACGACCATGTCACCTCATTCTGCGTCTCTCGTGAGCCGTGCTCACCCTAGGCCACGGATACCCTCGACCCCGTGCAAGCGACTGTCTTCTCCCACGACCCGGACCACGGCACGAGCGTGGTCACCGACGACGGCGTCCGGCTCCACGCCGACGCGGCCGTCTTCGCGCGCAGCGGACTGCGGTGGCTGCGTGCCGGGCAGCGGGTGAGCATCACCGTCGAGGCCGACGAGGTGACCCGGCTGTGGATCGTCGGGATCGGCGAGGACGAGACGATCGCCTGACCCGGGGACGGGCGAAGGGGGTCCCCGCCGACGTGGCGGGACCCCCCTTCGTCCGTGGTGGCGTCAGCTGCCGCTCGACGTCGTCTTCTTGGCCGTCGTCTTCTTGGCGGTGGCCTTCTTCGCCGTCGTCTTCTTGGCGGGCGTGGAGCTGGTGGCCGTCGACTTCGTCGCGGCCTTCTTCGCCGTGGACTTCGTCGCGGCCTTCTTCGCCGCCGCGGACTTCTTCGCCGGCGCGGCCTTCTTCGCCGTGGACTTCGTCGCGGTCTTCTTCGCCGGAGTCGACTTCTTCGCCGGGCCGGACTTCTTGGCGGTGGTCGTCGTGGTCTTCCTCGCCGGCTTCCGGCCCGGGATCGCGGTGTCCGCGATCGCGCCGGCGACGGAGGTGACGGTCCCGGCGGCGGCCCGGGCGGCGGCCGGCGCCGCCTTGGGGAGCGAGCGCGGGTCGGCGACATATCCCTTGAAGCTCGTCCCGGCCTTGAAGCGCGGCACGGACGTCTTCTTGATCTTGACGACCTCACCGGTGCGCGGGTTGCGGCCGGTACGGGCCGCGCGGGCCGCCTTCTCGAAGGTGCCGAATCCCGTGATGGCGACGCGGCCCCCCTTGGCGACCTCCCGCACGATCGTGTCGAGCACGACCTCGAGTGCCTCCTGGGCGGCCTTGCGGCTACCGAGTCTCTCTTCGAGAGCCTTGACCAGTTCTGCCTTGTTCACGTGTCACTCCCGTAGTGATCCGTCACCGGTCGTCCCCCGGCAGGGAGGCCAAGCCGAAACACCCGACCTGTTCCGACGGTAGAGGCGCCGGGTGTGCAGGTGCAGCCTTTGGACCTCGCCACTTTGCATGCTGCACAGGGGAGTTCGCGGGCCGTCACGAGCGCGGGAGGGAGGCGCGGAGCGAGCACCTTTGCGCGACAACGAGATCGCGAAGGGAGGTCAGCTCGGCTGGGTGACCGGCTTCCAGCTCGGGCGCGTGGACTCGTACTCGGTGATGTCCTGCTCGTGGCGCAGGGTGAGGCCGATGTCGTCGAGGCCCTCGAGCAGGCGCCAGCGCGTGTAGTCGTCGACGTGGAAGGCGCAGACGATGTCACCTGCGGTGACCGTGCGGGCGGTGAGGTCGACGGTGATCTCGGCGCCGGGGGTGTTCTCGAGGTACTTCCACAGCAGCTCGACGTCGTCCTGGCTGACCTGCGCGGCGAGCAGGCCCTGCTTGCCGGAGTTGCCGCGGAAGATGTCGGCGAAGCGCGAGGAGATGACGACGCGGAACCCGTAGTCCTTGAGCGCCCAGACGGCGTGCTCGCGGGAGGAGCCCGTGCCGAAGTCGGGACCGACGACGAGGACGGAGCCGTCGCGGTAGGCCGGCTGGTTGAGCACGAAGGTGTCGTCGCCCCGCCAGGCGGCGAAGAGGCCGTCCTCGAAGCCGGTGCGCGAGACCCGCTTGAGGTAGACGGCGGGGATGATCTGGTCGGTGTCGACATTGCTGCGGCGCAGCGGGACGCCGGTGCCGGTGTGGGTGGTGAAGGCTTCCATGGCTGCTCCTCAGGCCGTCTCGAGCTGGTCGGTCGCGGGCGCGGACGTCAGGTCCGCGGGGCTGGAGAGCGTGCCGCGCACGGCGGTCGCCGCCGCGACGAGCGGGCTGACGAGGTGGGTGCGTCCGCCCTTGCCCTGCCGGCCCTCGAAGTTGCGGTTGCTCGTCGACGCGGAGCGCTCGCCGGGGGCGAGGGTGTCGGGGTTCATGCCGAGGCACATCGAGCAGCCGGGCAGGCGCCACTCGGCACCGGCGTCGGTGAAGACCTTGTCCAGGCCCTCGGCCTCGGCCTGCAGGCGCACGCGGGCGGAGCCGGGCACGACGAGCATGCGCACGGACTCGGCGACGTGCCGGCCCTTGATGACCTCGGCGGCGGCGCGCAGGTCCTCGATGCGGCCGTTGGTGCAGGAGCCGACGAAGACGGTGTCGACGGCGACCTCGCGCAGCGGGGTGCCGGCGGTGAGGCCCATGTACTCGAGCGCCTTGGTGGCGGTGGCGCGCTCGTTCTCGTCGGCCATCGCTGCCGGGTCCGGCACGGCCTCGGCCAGCGGGGAGCCCTGGCCGGGGTTGGTGCCCCAGGTGACGAAGGGGGTGAGCGTCGAGGCGTCGATGTCGACCTCGGCGTCGAAGACCGCGTCGTCGTCGCTGCGCAGCGCGCGCCAGGCCTCGACGGCGGCGTCCCAGTCGGCGCCGGTCGGCGCGTGGTCGCGACCCCTGAGGTACTCGAAGGTGGTCTCGTCCGGGGCGATCATGCCGGCGCGGGCGCCGGCCTCGATCGACATGTTGCACACCGTCATGCGCGCCTCCATCGAGAGCGCCTCGATGGCCTCGCCGCGGTACTCGAGCACGTAGCCCTGACCGCCGCCGGTGCCGATCTTCGCGATGACGGCGAGGATGACGTCCTTGGCCGTCACGCCGGGCTGGAGGTGCCCGCGCACGTTGATCGCCATGGTCTTGAAGGGGTTGAGCGAGAGCGTCTGCGTGGCGAGGACGTGCTCGACCTCGCTCGTGCCGATGCCGAAGGCGAGCGCGCCGAAGGCACCGTGGGTGCTCGTGTGACTGTCGCCGCAGACGACCGTCGTGCCGGGCTGGGTCAGGCCCAGCTGGGGGCCGACGACGTGGACGATGCCCTGCTCGGCGTCGCCCATCGGGTAGAGGCGCACGCCGAACTCGGCGCAGTTGTCACGCAGCGTCTCGACCTGGATCTTGCTCACCGGGTCGGTGATCGGTCCGGGCGTCGTCGGGACGTTGTGGTCCTCGGTCGCGAGGGTGAGGTCGGGGCGACGGACGGGCCGGCCGGCCAGGCGCAGACCCTCGAAGGCCTGCGGGCTCGTCACCTCGTGGAGGAGGTGCAGGTCGATGTAGAGGAGGTCGGGCTCCCCCTCGGCGCGGCGGACGACGTGCGCGTCCCAGACCTTCTCGGCCAGCGTTCCTGCCATCTGTCTCATTCCCATCCATGCGTGGTGCCACGGTGTGTGCACGGTGTGTTGACGACGACATTTCCACGTCGTGGGCTGCCCGGATCTTGCGTCTCACGACATGAGATGTCAGTATCACTCCATGGACAACGGTAGCGGAGTTGGCGTTCTGGACAAGGCCGCCGTCGTGCTGGGCGCTCTCGAAGCGGGTCCCTCGACCCTCGCCCAGCTCGTCGCGGCCACCGGTCTGGCACGCCCCACGGCACATCGGCTCGCGGTCGCCCTCGAGCACCACCGACTCGTCGCACGCGACATGCAGGGACGCTTCGTCCTCGGCCCGCGCCTGGGTGAGCTGGCCGCCTCCGCCGGCGAGGACAAGCTCCTCGTCGCCGCCAACCCGGTCCTCGGCGCCCTGCGCGACCACACCAACGAGTCGGCGCAGCTCTTCCGCCGCCAGGGCGAGCACCGGGTCTGCGTCTTCGCCGCCGAGCGCCCGGTCGGCCTGCGTGACTCCATCCCCGTCGGTGCCACCCTGTCGATGCACGCCGGCTCGGCCGCCCAGGTCCTGCTCGCGTGGGAGGAGCCCGACCGGCTCCACCGGGGCCTGCAGGACGCCGCCTTCACCGCGACGATGCTCTCGGCCGTGCGCCGCCGGGGTTGGGCGCAGAGCGTGGGCGAGCGCGAGCCCGGCGTGGCCTCCGTCTCGGCCCCCGTCCGCTCCCCCAGCGGCCGCGTCATCGCCGCCGTGTCCATCTCCGGCCCGATCGAGCGCCTCTCGCGCCAGCCCGGCCGCCTGCACGCCGCGACCGTCATCGCCGGCGCCAACAAGCTGACCGAGGTTCTCGAGAAGCACGCCCGGGCCGCCGAGGCCGCCGACCGCGACACCGAGTGACGAAGGGGGGAGCGCCCCCCTTCGTCCTCGTCCCTGCCCCCGGGCACGACGAAGGCCCCCGCTCTGACGAGCGGGGGCCTTCGACCGATGTAGCCCCGACGGGATTCGAACCCGCGCTACCGCCTTGAGAGGGCGGCGTGCTAGGCCACTACACAACGGGGCCATGTGTGCTTCCCGGACCGGCGGGCCGGCTGGGCAACGGAGAGAACCTTAACCCGAAGGGGGCTCTTTCCGAAATCGAGCGGCGGACCGCTCTCAGCGCTGGGGTACCAGGACTCGAACCTAGAACAACTGAACCAGAATCAGCCGTGTTGCCAATTACACCATACCCCAAGGGGGTATCACTGACCCTTCGGAGCGAACTCCGCGCGGCCTGTGAACCGAGTGACGATGTTACCCGTCAACCCGTGTGACCCCAAATCGTCACTCAGGCCAGCGCATCCCGCAGCGAGCGCAGCCGCGCCAGCGTCGAGGACTGGCCCAGGATCTCCATCGACTCGAAGAGCGGCGGGCTGATCCGCGCACCCGAGACGGCCGTGCGCAGCGGGCCGAAGGCGAGGCGCGGCTTGATGCCCATGCCCTCGACGATCGCCTCGCGCAGCGTGGCCTCGATCCGCTCGGCGTGCCACTCGTTCGCGTCGCGGTTCTCCTGCGAGAGGACGCCCGCGGGCACGTGCAGGCCCTGCAGCGCCGTGATGGCAGCCTCGAGCACCTGGCCGGCGTCGCCCTTGAGGCCGGCGCGCGCGTCCTCGTCGATCTGCAGCTCGTCGTCGGCGGTGTAGAAGGGCCGTACGAGCGCGGATGCCTCGGTGAGCAGCGCGATGCGCGTCTGGATGAGCTCGGCGACGGACTTCAGCCGGGCGAGCTCCCCCAGCGACGGGTTGTCGCCGAGCACGCCGTCGGCCTGCAGGTACGGCAGCAGTCGCGAGGTGAAGTCACCGAGCTCGAGGTCGCGGATCCACGCGCCGTTCAGCCACTCGAGCTTCTTGAGGTCGAAGATCGGGCCGACCGTGTTGACCTTGCTCCAGGCGAAGTCGCGGGCGAACTCCTCGAAGGTGAACTTCTCGACGTCCTGGCCGTCCTCCCCCTTCGCCGGCGGGTAGGCCAGCAGGCCGAGGAAGTTGACGACTGCCTCGGGCAGGTAACCCTGCTCCTGGAACCACGTGAGGCGCGCCTCGGGGTTCTTGCGCTTGGAGATCTTCGACTTGTTGGTGTTGCGCAGCAGCGGCATGTGCGCGAACTTCGGCGGCTCCAGGCCGAGCCACCGGTACAGCAGCACGTGCTTGGGCGTGGAGGAGATCCACTCCTCGCCGCGCACGACGTGGGTGATGCCCATCTCGTGGTCGTCGACGACGACGGCCAGGTGGTACGTCGGGAAGCCGTCGGCCTTGAGGATCACCTGGTCGTCCGGCCGCGGCGCGGACACGGTCCCGCGGATGACGTCCTCGAAGGTGGTGGGTGCGTCGTCGGGCACGAGCATGCGAACGACGGGCGTGTCGTTGAAGCCCTCGAGCTCGGCCCGCTCCTCCTTGGTCTTGCCGACGCAGAGACGGTCGTAGCCGGTGGGCAGCTTGAGCTTCTGCTGCTTCTCGCGCATCGCGGTGAGGCGCTCGGTGGAGCACCAGCAGTGGTAGGCGTGGCCGTCCTCGACGAGCCTGTCGACGTACGGCCGGTAGGTCTCCAGCCGCTCGCTCTGCCGGTACGGCGCGTACGGGCCGCCGACGTCCGGCCCCTCGTCCCAGCGCAGGTCGAGCCACCCGAGGGTGTCGTAGAGCTGCTGCTCGCTCGTCTCGTTGAACCGCGCCCGGTCGGTGTCCTCGATGCGCAGGACGAAGGAACCGCCCTGCCGCCGCGCGAAGGCGAGGTTGAACAGCGCCATGTAGGCGGTGCCGACGTGCGGGTCGCCGGTCGGCGACGGGGCGACGCGCAGGCGTGGGGCGGAGGCGGGCGTGGGGGTGTCTGCGGGGGTGCTCATGATGGGCCGATCGTATCGCCGTCACGTCGGCGTGCGACCGGCCAGGACGAAGGGGGCGCCGCCGGGCGGTGCGGTGCGGCTCAGGCGGTGCAGCTCAGGCGGAGCGCGGGGCGTACATGATCACGGCGACGCCGACGAGGCAGAGCAGGGCGCCGGCGACGTCGAAGCGGTCCGGGCGGAAGCCGTCGACGACCATGCCCCAGAGCAGCGAGCCGGCGACGAAGACCCCGCCGTACGCGGCGAGGATCCGCCCGAAGGCGGCGTCCGGCTGCAGGGTCGCGACGGCCCCGTAGAGGCCGAGCGCGACGACGCCGGCGCCGACCCACACCCACCCACGGTGCTCGCGCAGGCCCTGCCAGACCAGCCAGGCCCCGCCGATCTCGAGCAGCGCCGCGAGGACGAAGAGCGGGACCGACCGGGCGACGTCCACGTCAGGCCCGAGTCACTCGGAGGCGACGAAGGGGTTGGACAGCGTGCCGATGGCGTCGATCTCGATGTCGATCCGCTGGCCGGGGGTGACCCGACCGACGCCGGCCGGGGTGCCGGTGAGGATGACGTCGCCGGGCAGCAGCGTGAAGGACTTGGAGCAGTGGCTGATGAGCGCCGCCACCCCGTGGACCATGTCGGAGCTGTGCCCGTCCTGGGCGACCTCGCCGTCACGCAGGGTGGTGATCGAGACGTCCTGCGGGTCGAGGTCGGTCTCGATCCACGGGCCGAGCGGGCAGAAGGTGTCCATGCCCTTGGCCCGGGCCCACTGCCCGTCGCCGCGCTGCAGGTCGCGCGCGGTCACGTCGTTGGCGATCGTGTAGCCGAAGATGACCTTCTTGGCCTCCTCGGGCTCGATGTCCTTGCACATCCGCCCGATGATCACCGCGAGCTCGCCCTCGAAGGAGACCTCCGAGGTGAGCTCCGTCGGGATGACGACCGGGTCGCCCGGGCCCACGACGGCGGTGTTGGGCACGAGGAACATCATCGGCTCGTCGGGCACCGCGTTGCCCATCTCGGCGGCGTGGTCGGCGTAGTTGCGCCCGATACCGATGATCTTGCTGCGCGGGATGACGGGCGCGAGCAGGCGCACCTCGTCGACCGTCGTGGTCTTCCCGGTCAGCTCGATCCGCTGGTAGAGCGGGTCGCCGCTCACCTCGGCGATCTTCTGGCCGTCTGCGTCGACGAGCCCGTAGACGGGGTCGTCACCTTCGGTGTATCTCGCGATGCGCACGGGGCCACCCTAGGCGACGACGACGCGCGGGGGCACCGGGGCCGGGAGCCCGAGCACAGCACCCGCAGGCAGGTGGCACCGCCGGGACCTACCCTGTCCCGGTGATCGAGACGACCCTGGCGCGCGCGGAGTGGACCGCCCGCGCCCGCGCCCACGAGGCAGCGGTCGACGAGCTGACCGCCGGCCACCGCGAGCGCCGCGGCCGCGGCGAGCGGCACGCCGTCGACGACTTCCTCTTCGAGTACTACGCGCACCGTCCGGCGCAGCTGCGGCGGTGGCACCCCGGGCCGGGTGTGCTCCTCGAGGACGCCGCGGAGGCGTACGCGGGCAGGTCCGGCTACGTCGTCGACGAGAGAGGGTCGGTGCGCCTGGACGTCGACGACCTCGTCGCGCGAAGGGGGCGGACCCTCGCCTTCGTCCGGGACCTGGTCGGCGCGACCTTGTCGCGTCCGGGCACCCACGACTGCTTCGGGTTGCACGAGTGGGCGATGGTCTACCGGCTGCAGCCGGGCGAGCAACGGCACGAGCAGCTCCCCCTTCGCCTCGGTCAGGCGGAGACGGACGCCGTCGTCGAGGGCCACCGGATCCGGTGCAGCCACCACGACGCGTACCGCTTCTTCACCCCGGACGCGGTGGGGCGCAACTCCCTTCGTCCGACACGGGAGGACCAGGCCGACCACGAGCAGCCGGCCTGCCTGCACGCGGGGATGGACCTCTACAAGTGGTGCTTCAAGCTCGCACCGGCGGTGCCGTCCGGGCTGACGCTCGACGCCTTCCGGCACGCCCTGCGGGTGCGGCGCCTGGACATGCAGGCCTCCCCCTACGACCTGTCCGGCCTCGGGCTCGACCCGGTCGCCATCGAGACGACCGAGGGCAAGGCGCAGTACGTCGCCCGCCAGCGGGAGCTGATGGTGACCTCGAACTCCCTTCGCCGGCGGCTGCTGGCCGTCACGGACCTGCTGGACCCTGCATTGCCCTAGGGGAATGCCGCCTCCTGGCCCCGGTGGCTGCCACGCTGGGGGCATGGACACGCCCTTGCAGACCCAGCCTCGGCGGTTCTACGACGGCGGGGTCCCCGGTGGGCCCCCGGACCCCACGTCTCCCCCGCTCATCGTCCTCGAGCGCACGCTCGACATGGCGGTCGACGAGTTCCGCATGGTCCGTCGGCTCGGCTACCGCGACCGCGAGCTCGGGCAGCTGCTCGTGCCGGTCGACACGGCAGGCTTCACCACCGACCTGACGTCGGTGCCCTCGATCTTCCTCTGGCTCGTGCCGCGGACCGGCCGGCATCTGCCCGCTGCACTGCTGCACGACGGCCTCGTCCGCGGCGAGTACGCGGCCGCTCCTGGCGTCGACATCGACCGCGAGCACGCGGACCTCGTCTTCCGGTCGGCCATGGCGGACACCGGGACCGGTCTCATCCGACGGTGGCTCATGTGGACCGCGGTGACGCTCGGCACCTTCTTCCAGGACAGGCACACGCGCTGGCCCGCGGGCGAGCTCTGGCGCTGGCGGATCACCGCCGCGGGCACGCTCCTGCTCACCGCCCTGCTCGGGGTCGTCGCGACCCTGGACCTCTTCGACCTCAGGGTCCCGGTCATCGGCGGCGTCCCCTGGATGGGCGACCGCCCGTGGTGGGTCGAACTGGTCACGGGTGCGATCGGCGCGGTCGTCGTCCCGCTGCTGCTCGGGCTGCTGTGGGGCCGGTTCCGCGCCGCGGGCATGATCGCCGGCGTCGCGCTGGCCCTGCTGCTCCACGTCACGATCGCCGTCGCGGCACTCACCGCCGCCTACCAGCTGGCCGAACGGGTCGTGACGCGCCCGGTGCGGGAGGACTGAGCACCGCGCCCCAGCACGAGCAGACCGAGGTGCAGCTCGAGCCGGTCCCGGCCCCGGGAGAGGTCGAGCCCGGTCACTGCCTCGACCCGGCGCAGCCGGGCGTAGACGCTCTGCCGGTGCAGCCCGAGCCTGCGTGACGTCGCCGCGATCGACCCCGCCTCCTCGAGGTGAATCCACGCGGTCTCGACGAGCTCCGGTGCTGCGGCGAGGAGCTCGGCCACGGCGGGGGTGCGGGCGGCGTCCAGCAGGTCGTCGCCGGCCGTGGTGCCGAGCAGCCGCTCGATGCCGAGCGAGGCCCACGGGTGCACGCGCGCGCCTGCTGGCGGACGATCGCCCTCGGGGGACATCGGACGCACGACGCGAAGGGCGGCGCGCGCCTCCCGCAGCGAGCCGGACACGGCGGTGAGCGGGACGAGCTCCCCCACCCCCGCCACCACGTGCGCGTCGGTGATGCGGCCGAGCGCGGTCAGGGCCGACTCGGCCGCGTCGTGCACCTCGGTCTCCGTGACGGCGGGGACGACGAGGACGAGGTCGCCGGAGCGCTCGGCGACGCCGATGCGGCGGGGCAACCCGCCGGGTCCGTGGACCTCGTCGGCGCGCAGCCGCACCCCGGGCGCCGCGCCGAGGACGACGACGGAGGCGTGGGTGCCCGGGTCGACGGCCAGCTCGTCGGCGAGCTCGCGCGCGGGACCGCTGCGGGCCTTGGGGCCCGCGTCGAGCAGGTCGAGGACCAGTCGCTCGGTCTCCCGACGGCGGGAGGCCAGCCGGGCGAGCTGCTCCCCCGCGCGGTCGGCGACGACCTCCGCGGCCCGCACCCGCTCGGGCGACAGCCCGTCCGGCGGCTCGACCGCCCAGAGGTAGCCCTGGACGACCCCGTGCCAGCGGGCCGGCAGGCACAGGCGGGCGGCCGTGCCCCGCTCGGCGTCGGCGGGGATGCGCACCGGCCCGGTGGCCCGGGCGATGCCGAAGCTCTCGAACCACTCGCGCGTGCGGGGGTGCGCCCCGCGCGACATCACGGTCTCCACCCGCACGCTGTCGGCGTCGTCGGCGTGGGCGGCGAAGGCGAGCAGCCGGAAGCGCCGGTCCTCCAGGGTCACGGGGGCGAGGAGGATCGCGGACGCCTCGTCGACGAGGTCCTGCACATCGGCCATCAGACAAATGTATGCCCGCGGGGGCCCCGGCACCGGCGGCCGTCAGCCGGCCCGGTCCGCCTCGTGCGGCGGGACCTCGTTGTGCCGGCGGGCCGCGCGGTCACCGAGGACGCTGAGCGCGTCGACGACCCTCGACCCCAGCTCGAGTCGGGCGCGGGCACCGACCACGTGGTCCGCGTCCCGGCTCATCGACGGGCCGTCCTGCCGACCGTGCGGGAGCAGCCGCGCCACGAGGCCGAGCAGGCGGGAGGTCGTCCCCGGCGCGACCCCGTGGACCCGCCGGCCCACCCAGGTGAGGGGCGTCAGCTCGACCTGCGAGCGCCCGGCGAGCACGGCGTCGACGATCCGTCGGGCGGCTCGTGGCCCGGAGACCGAGAGCAGCGGCATCGAGGCGCCCGGGGCGAACCACGCGTAGTCCTTGGCCGCGTCCCCGACGAACTGCGCGTGCACGTGGCCACCCGTGCGCATCAGGCCCGGGACGATCGTCGTGGCCGTGACGCCGGTGCCGCTGAGCTCCGACCGAAGTCCCTCGGTGAGGGCGGTCGCGCCGAACTTCGCGACGGAGTACGGCAGCAGGTGGGGCACCGCGACGACACCGCCGACGGAGCTCACCACCCCGATCCGGCCCGATCCCGCCGAGAGCATCGTGGGCACGACGGCGAGGCACAGGTGCACCGGGCCCATGAGCATGGTGTCGATCGCGGCCCGGAAGTGGCCGAGCGTCGTCGACTCGAGCGGACCCACCTGGATGATGCCGGCCACGTGGATGGCGACGTCGACGCGGCCCTCGTCGCGGAGCACCCGCCCCACCCAGGCCTCGACGGCCTCGGCGTCGGTCACGTCGCAGACCTCACCTACGAAGGACCCGGTGCCCTGTGCCGACGGTCCGACCCGGCCCTGCGCGACGAGCCGCTCGGCCCGGTCGAGCTCGACTCGGTCGCGGGCGCAGCCGTGGACGCGGTACCCGCGGGCGGCCAGCTCGGCGCTGATGAGCAGGCCGAGCCCGCGCGAGGCTCCGGCGACGAGGGCGACCTGTCGTGTGGGTGGGACCATGCCCCGGCCCTACCCGCCGACCGCCCGCTCATGCCCCGCCGGTGCCGATCAGACAGATGTATGACGGAGCGGACTGCTGCACAGACATCCGTCGGTGGCGACGACCCCACGCGCGTCCTACCGTCGAGAGCATGAAGACCACCCCTGCGCAGACCGACCCGGCCACCGCCGCCTTCGCCCCCTTCGTCGAGGACGCCATCACGCTCGCCGAGCGCTGGTCCGCCGCCGCGGAGGCCGGGGAGACCCGGCGCGAGGCGCAGACGACCGGCCAGCTGGCCGCCCTGCTCTCCGACCACGCCGGCCTCGACCTGGCCGTCTTCTTCGTCGACCGCGTCGCCCGCCCCGAGGACAACACGGTCGCCGCGACCGCGCTCAACCGGATCACCGCGTCCGACGCGTCGTCCTTCCTCGGCACCCTCGACCGCAGCCTCCTCGGCCTCGGCGCCCGCGCGGCCAGGATCGCGCCCCAGGTCGTCGTCCCCGCCGCCCGCGCCCGCATGAAGCAGATGGTCGGCCACCTCATCGTCGACGCCCGCGACCCCAAGCTGGGCAAGCACCTCGCGGCCGCCCGCGAGGACGGGTTCCGCCTCAACATCAACCTGCTCGGGGAGGCCGTCCTCGGTGAGGGCGAGGCCGCGTCCCGCACCGAGCGCACCCGCGAGATCCTCCAGCGTCCCGACGTCGACTACGCCTCGATCAAGGTCTCCTCGCTCGTCAGCCAGATCAGCACCTGGGACACCGCCGGCACCGTCGAGCGCTGCCTGACGCGCCTGCGCCCCCTCTACGAGACCGCCCGCGCGTCGACGCCGCACGCCTTCGTCAACCTCGACATGGAGGAGTACCGCGACCTCGAGATGACGATGGAGGTCTTCATGGCCCTCCTGTCCGAGCCGCAGTTCCACGACCTCGAGGCCGGCATCGTCCTGCAGGCGTACCTGCCAGATGCCCTCCCCGCGCTCGAGCGCCTCATCGAGTTCGCGACCGCGCGCCGCGACGCCGGCGGCGCCCCGATCAAGGTCCGGCTCGTCAAGGGTGCCAACCTCGCCATGGAGCGCGTCGAGGCCGTCCTGCACGGCTGGAAGCAGGCGCCCTACACGACCAAGGCCGACGTCGACGCCAACTACCTGCGCTGCATCGAGCGGGCGTTGCGCCCCGAGCTCGCCGGCGCCCTGCGCCTGGGTGTCGCCTCGCACAACCTCTACGACGTCGCCGCGGCGCACCTGCTCGCGCAGCACCGCGGCGTCCAGGACGCGCTCGACGTGGAGATGCTCCAGGGCATGTCCCCCGCGCAGGCCCGCGCGGTCCGCGACGAGGTCGGCACCGTGGTCCTCTACACGCCGGTCGTCGCCCCCAAGGACTTCGACGCCGCCGTGTCCTACCTCGTGCGCCGCCTCGAGGAGACCGCCTCGCCGGAGAACTACCTCCACGCCTCCTTCGCGGACGACCCGGGGGCCATGCCCGACCAGGAGGCGCGCTTCCGGGCCAGCGTCGAGGCCATCGGGTCCACACCCGTCGGGCCGCGTCGCTCCGCCGAGCGCCGGCCGATCGGCGACGTCTTCGCCAACACCCCCGACTCCGACCCGGCGCTGCCCGCCAACCGCGAGTGGGCCGCCCGCGCCGTCGCCGCCTCGCGCCCCGAGCCGACCTCCCCGCACCTCGGCAGCGTCGCCGCCGTCGACGAGGTCGTCGCCACCGGCCGGGACGCGCACGCTGCCTGGGCCGCCCGCCCGGCCGCCGAGCGGGCAGACCTCCTGCGCCGTGCCGCTCGGGAGATCGACGCCCGGCGCGAGGAGCTGCTCGCCGTCATGGCCGCCGAGGCCGGCAAGACGGTCGCCGAGGCCGACCCGGAGATCTCCGAGGCCGCCGACTTCGCCCGCTACTACGCCGACCGCGCGCTCGAGCTGGCCGACGGGGCGATGGCGGACGGCGCGCGCTTCACCCCCTTCGCGCTGACGCTCGTCACGCCGCCGTGGAACTTCCCCGTCGCCATCCCGATCGGCGGCGTCCTCGCCGCGCTCGCCGCCGGGTCCGCCGTCGTCATCAAGCCCGCCCCGCAGACCCCGGTCTGCGTGGAGGCGACCGTCGACGCGCTCCACGCCGCCGGCATCCCCCGCGACGTCCTGCAGGTCGTGCGCACCGAGGAGGACGAGGTCGGCCAGCACCTCGTCTCCCACCCGGGGGTCGACGCGGTCGTCCTCACCGGGGCCAGCGAGACCGCGCGGCTCTTCGCCGGGTGGCGCGCCGGCCGCGAGCACGGCGCCCGTGTCCTGGGTGAGACCTCGGGCAAGAACGCGCTCGTCGTCACCCCGTCCGCCGACCTCGACCTCGCCGTCGCGGATCTCGTCTCGTCCGCCTTCGGCCACGCCGGCCAGAAGTGCTCCGCCGCCTCGCTCGGCATCCTCGTCGGGTCGGTGGCCACCTCCGAGCGCTTCCGCCGCCAGCTCGTCGACGCCGTCGAGTCGATCGCCGTCGGCTGGCCGGTCGACCTCGGCACCCGCATGGGCCCGGTCATCGAGGAGCCGAGCGGCAAGCTGCGCCGCGCGCTCACCACGCTCGAGCCCGGCGAGAGCTGGCTCGTCGAGCCCCGGCAGCTCGACGACACCGGTCGCCTGTGGTCGCCCGGCGTCAAGGACGGCGTGCGCCCCGGCTCCTTCTTCCACCTCACCGAGGTCTTCGGCCCGGTGCTCGGCCTCATGCGCGCCGACTCGCTCGACGAGGCGATCGAGCTGCAGAACGCGACGGACTTCGGTCTCACCGGCGGTCTGCACAGCCTCGACGAGGGGGAGATCGCGCACTGGACCGACGCGGTCGCCGTGGGCAACGCCTACGTCAACCGGCACATCACCGGCGCCATCGTGCGTCGCCAGTCCTTCGGCGGCTGGAAGGCCAGCTCGATCGGCCCCGGCGCCAAGGCGGGTGGCCCCAACTACGTCGCCCAGCTCGGGACGTGGTCGGCCCACGGCCTGCCGACGAAGGGAGGCGCCGTCACCTCCGCGGTCCGTGCGACCGTCGACGCGCAGCTGGCCTCGCTCGGCGAGCGGGTCACCGAGGTCGAGCGGACCTGGCTCGAGGCGGCGGTCGCGAGCGACGCGGCCGCGTGGGCCCAGGAGCTCGGCGTCGAGCACGACGAGAGCGCCCTCGTCGTCGAGAGCAATGTCTTCCGCTACCGGCCGCACCCGCAGGTGCTCGTGCGCGCCGGCGCGCAGACCCGCGTCGTCGAGGTCCTGCGCCTCGTCGCCGCGGCCACCCTGACCGGCGCCCACGTCCTCGTCTCGGCGGACACCGCCGCCGGGCTGCCGAGCAGCATCGGGCACGTGCAGGTCGTCACCGAGACCGACGCTGCCCACCTCGCCCGTGCCTCCCGCGCCGCGGACGCCCGGGTCCGGGCGGTCGGCGGCGTGCCGGCCACGCTCGTCGACGAGCTCGTCGCCGCGGGCGTCGACGTCATCACCGGCGAGGTCCTGGCGACGGGACGACGCGAGCTCCTCCCCTTCGTCCGGGAGCAGGCGGTGAGCACCACCCGTCACCGCTTCGGTCACGTGGCCGGCGCCTGAGCGCCCGCGAGACTCGGGTGATGGGCCCTATCCGACGTGGATAGCGGCCATCACCCGAGTCTCGAGCGCGTCAGCGCACGGGCACCCCGGCCCGCATCAGCCCGTAGGTGACGCCGTCGAGGAGCGCCGACCACGAGGCCTCGACGATGTTGGGCGCGACGCCGACGGTCGTCCACGAGGTGTGCTCGTCGCTGTGCTCGATGAGCACGCGGGTCGTGGCGTCGGTGCCGTGCGCGGCGTCGAGGATGCGCACCTTGTAGTCGATGAGCTCGATGCCCTCGAGCTCCGGGTAGACGACCGAGAGGGCCTGCCGCAGTCCCTGGTCGAGCGCGTTGACCGGGCCGTTGCCCTCCCCCGTCGCCACGAGCCGCTGCCCACCGGCGACGGCCTTGACCGTCGCCTCGGACAGCGCGTCGGCGCCGCCACGGGCGTCGATCATGATCCGCCAGGACTCGATCTGCGCGTACTCCGGGGCGTCCTCCTCGAGCTCGCGGCGCAGCAGCAGCTCGAAGCTCGCGTCGGCCGCGTCGAAGGTGTACCCCTGCTGCTCGAGTGCCTTGACCCGCGCCAGGACCCGGGTCAGGGCGTCGTCGTCACCGGAGAGGTCGACGCCGAACTCGCGGCTCTTCAGCTCCACGGTCGCGCGCCCGGCCATGTCGGAGACGAGCATGCGCATGTCGTTGCCGACGTCCTTGGGCTCGATGTGCTGGTAGAGGTCGGGGTCGACCTTGATCGCGCTCGCGTGCAGCCCGGCCTTGTGCGCGAAGGCTCCCGACCCCACGTACGGCTGCCGGGAGAAGTGCGGGAAGTTGGTCACCTCGCTCACCGCGTGCGCGATGCGGGTCGCGTCCTGGAGGCGGTGCGGCTCGACGAGGTCCATGCCGAGCTTGAGCTGGAGGTTGGCGACGACGGTGATGAGGTCGGCGTTGCCGGTCCGCTCGCCGTAGGCGTTGACCGTGCCCTGCACGTGGTCGGCGCCCGCCTCGACGGCGGCCATGGTGTTGGCGACGGCGCAGCCGGTGTCGTTGTGGCAGTGGACCCCGAGGCGCGCGCCGGTGGCGGCGATGACGTCCGCGACCGCGTCGCGGACCTGCCCGGGCAGCATCCCGCCGTTGGTGTCGCACACCGCGACGACCTCGGCCCCGGCCTCGTGGGCGGCGCGCACGCAGGCCAGCGCGTAGTCGCGGTCGAGGTGGTAGCCGTCGAAGAAGTGCTCGCCGTCGACGATCACCGTGCGGCCCTGCTCGCGCAGGTGGGTCACGGTGTCGGTGATCATCGCGAGGTTCTCCTCGCGGGTGGTCCGCAGCGCACGCTCGACGTGGCCGGGGTGCATCTTGGCCACGAGGGTGATGACCTCGGCGCCCGAGTCGAGCAGCGCCTGCACCTGCGGGTCGCTGGCGGCGGACCCGCCGGCCCGACGGGTGGCGCCGAAGGCCGCGAGGGTCGCGGTGTGCAGCTGCAGCTCGGTGCGCGCGCGGGCGAAGAACTCGGTGTCGTTGGGGTTGGCGCCGGGCCAACCCCCTTCGATGTGGGTGACGCCGAGGTCGTCGAGGTGACGGGCGATCGCCAGCTTGTCGACGACGGACAGGTTGATGCCCTCCTGCTGGGCACCGTCGCGCATGGTCGTGTCGTAGACGTGGAAGCCGTGCATGGTGGGTCTCTCGCTCGGGACGAAGGGGAGGCACTCGCCTCCCGCGGCAGTGTGACACCTGCTCGTCGCGCCCGTCCGTGGCTGGGGTGTGCTCCGGACCCGTCTGCGTCTGCCGTTCCCTGCCCGACAAATGCAAAAGACCCCCCGGGTGTGGGAGGTCCGCGCGACGAGCAGGTGGCTCGTCGCGCCTAGATAATGAGCTCGGCCGCGGTGGCAGCCCGGGTCGTCATCTGCAGCATCACCCGATCACCTTGGCACCACCGCCGCGAGGCATCACCCGACGTCCGCATGATGGGATCGCGGTGCCGTCAGGCGAGCCGGGCGAGGAGCCCTTCGAGGGTGACCGCGACGCCGTCCTCGTCGTTGGTCGGCACGCGATCGGTCGCGACGGCCAGCACCTCCTCGTGCGCGTTGGCCACGGCGAAGGAGCGCCCCGCCCACGTGAGCATCGGCAGGTCGTTGGGCATGTCGCCGAAGGCCCAGACGTCGGCCGCGTCGATCCCGAGCTCGGCGCACCACCCGGCGAGCGCAGCCGCCTTGGTCACCCCCGCCGCGGAGATCTCGGCGAGCCCGCCTGCCCCGGAGAAGGCGACGATCGCCCGGTCCCCCACGACCTCGGTGACGACGGCGATGAACTCCTCGTCGCTGAGGTGCGGGTTGCGCGCGAGCAGCTTGCCGACGGAGGCGTCCGTGAGCAGCTCGATCGAGGGCGTCGTCACGAGGTCCTCGGGGTGGTCGTGGATCGCGGCGAACATGCTCTCGGCGGCCAGCCCCGTGTGCCGCTCGGCGGCGAAGCCGGTCCCGGGCAGCTGCTCGCGCAGGTCGTGCACGATCTCGGTGACGACATCCCGCGGGATCGAGCGCACCCCGAAGATCCGCCGCTCCGCGACGTCGTAGCGGAAGGCGCCATTGCCGCAGAGCGCCACGCCCCGAGCCCCGACGACGTGCGCGAGCTCGTCGAGCCAGCGCGGCGGCCGGGCGGTGACCAGGACCGTCTCGAGGCCCGCGTCGGCGACGGCACGAAGGGCGTCGACCGAGCGTGCCGACACGCTCCCGTCACTGCGCAGCAGGGTGCCGTCGAGGTCGGTGGCGATGAGGCGCGGGGTCACGGGGATCGGTGGCCGAGGGGGGTCGGCGAGCGTGCCGCTCAGACCAGCCGGGTCATCCAGCCACGCGTGTCCTCCGCGCGGCCGTACTGGATGTCGAGGAGGGCCTGGCGGATCCTGCGGGTGTACTCCCCGCCCCCTTCGCCGGCCGTGGACGGGGCCGAGCCACCGGCCCAGCGCAGCTCGCCCACGGGGGTGATGACCGCGGCGGTGCCGCACGCGAAGACCTCGGTGATCTCGCCGGAGGCGACGCCCTCGGTCCACTCGTCGATGCCGATGCGCGCCTCCTCGGGGGTCAGGCCGAGGTCGGGAGCGATCGCCAGGATCGAGTCGCGGGTGACGCCCTCGAGGATCGAGCCGGTGAGCGCGGGGGTGCGCAGACGGCCGTCCCGGGTGACGAAGAAGAGGTTCATCCCGCCGAGCTCCTCGATGTACGTCTGCGTCGAGGAGTCGAGGAAGACGACCTGGTCGCAGCCCTGCGCCTGGCCCTCGAGCTGGCCGGCGAGCGAGGAGGCGTAGTTGCCCCCGCACTTGGCGGCGCCGGTGCCGCCCGCGCCGGCGCGCGCGTAGTCACGACTCAGCCAGAGGTTGACCGGCTTGAGGCCGCCCGCGAAGTAGGCACCCGCGGGGCTGGCGATGACCGAGAAGGTCACCTCGTTGGCGGGGCGCACGCCGAGGAAGGCCTCGGAGGCGAACATGAAGGGGCGCAGGTAGAGGCTCATCTCGCCGCTGTCGGCGGCCGGCACCCACGCCTCGTCGATCTCGACGAGCGCCGTGATGGCCCCGATGAAGTCCTCCTGCGGCAGCACGGGCAGCGCGAGGCGCTCGCAGCTGCGCGCCATGCGCGCGGCGTTGCGGTCGGGCCGGAAGGTCCACACAGAGCCGTCCGCGTGACGGTAGGCCTTCATGCCCTCGAAGACCTCCTGCGCGTAGTGCAGGACGGCCGCGGCCGGGCTGATCCGGAGGGGCCCGAAGGGCCGCACCTCACCGGTGTGCCAGCCCTCCCCCTTCGTCCACGTCGCGGTGACCATGTGGTCGGTGAAGGTGGACCCGAACCCCGGGTTCGCGAGGACCGCCTCGCGCTCGGCGTCGGGAAGGGGGGCTTCGCTGCGGGTGGTCGTGAAGGTCAGCTCAGCGGTCATCGGTGGCACGTCTCCTCGGGGGTCTGGTGTGTTGCAGGCTACCCCCCGGGAGGGAGGCCTCAGAGCCGGCCGGCCACCGCGTCACCGATCGCGCTGGTCGACCGCTCGCCCGAGCGCTCGGCGAGGTCGGCGGCCACGGCCGCCTCGAGCCGCTGGGCGTCCTCGGCGAGACCGAGGTGGTCGAGCAGCATCGCGGCGGAGAGGATCGCGGCGGTGGGGTCGGCCTTGCCCTGGCCGGCGATGTCCGGGGCCGAGCCGTGGACCGGCTCGAACATGCTCGGGGCCTCGCGGGTGGGGTTGATGTTGCCGCTCGCGGCCAGGCCGATGCCGCCGGCGACGGCCGCGGCGATGTCGGTGATGATGTCGCCGAAGAGGTTGTCGGTGACGATGACGTCGAAGCGCGCCGGGTCGGTCGCGAGGAAGATCGTCGCGGCGTCGACGTGCTGGTAGGCGGTCTCGACATCGGGGAACTCCGCGCCGACCTCGTCGACGGTGCGGCGCCACAGGTGGCCGGCGTTGACGAGCACGTTGTGCTTGTGGACGAGCGTCAGGTGCTTGCGCGGCCGGGCCTGGGCGCGGGCAAAGGCGTCGCGGACGACCCGCTCCACGCCGAAGCGGGTGTTGACGCTGACCTCGGTCGCGATCTCGTGCGGGGTGCCGACGCGCAGCGCGCCGCCGTTGCCGACGTACGGGCCCTCGGTGCCCTCGCGGACGACGACGAAGTCGAGCCCCTTGCTCGTCACGTGCTCCGCGAGCGGGCTCTGCACACCCGGGAAGAGCTTGGCCGGGCGCAGGTTGACGTAGTGGTCGAGCGCAAAACGAAGGGGGAGCAGCACGCCGCGCTCGAGGACACCGGAGGGGACGGTCGGGTCGCCGATGGCGCCGAGCAGGATGCCGTCGTGGCCGCGCAGCTCGTCCACGACGGAGTCGGGCAGGGTCTCGCCGGTGCGGTGCCAGCGGGCGGCGCCCAGGTCGTACTCCGTGGTGCAGATGTCGACCCCGGTGGCGCCGA
Source organism: Janibacter terrae (assembly GCF_039636765.1). Classification (NCBI taxonomy): domain Bacteria; kingdom Bacillati; phylum Actinomycetota; class Actinomycetes; order Micrococcales; family Intrasporangiaceae; genus Janibacter; species Janibacter terrae. The sequence goes on along the minus strand of NZ_CP144167.1, from coordinate 1,527,866 downwards.
GAACCTTCAAGCCCTCCGCGACCACCTCGGGGCCGATCCCGTCGCCGCCGATGACGGCGATGTCAAAGCTCTTGGTCTGCGCGTCGGTCATGCGGTCAGGCTATGCGGCCGTCCCGACATGTGAACCTCACGTCCCGCCATGCGGACGTCTCAGTCGACCTTGCGCGCGGCGCCCTTGTCGGCGGACTGAGCGAACTTCGCGAAGATCTTCAGCGCCGGGGAGACGGGACGTTCGCGGTCGACCGGGGCCCACCCCTTCGCGTCCTGCTCGGTGCGGCGGCGGGCGAGCTCCTCGTCGTCGACGAGGAGGTTGACCCGACGACCCGGGATGTCGAACTCGATGACATCGCCGTCCTTGACCAGGCCGATCGCGCCACCGGAGGCGGCCTCCGGGGAGACGTGGCCGATGGACAGGCCGGACGAGCCGCCGGAGAAGCGCCCGTCGGTGATCAGGGCGCACTTCGGGCCGAGGCCGGTGCCCTTGAGGTAGGAGGTCGGGTAGAGCATCTCCTGCATGCCGGGGCCGCCCTTGGGGCCCTCGTAGCGGATGACGACGACCTCGCCCTCCTGCACCTGCTTGGACAGGATCATCTCGACCGCCGCCTCCTGCGACTCGGCGACGCGTGCCGGGCCGGCGAAGTTCCACTGGTGCTCGGGCACGCCGGCGGTCTTGACGATGCAGCCGTCGGGCGCGAGGTTGCCGTGGAGGACGGCCAGTCCCCCTTCGCTCGTGTAGGCGTGCTCGACGGAGCGGATGCACCCGGTCTCCGCATCCCGGTCGAGGGAGGACCACCGGTTGGTCGACGAGAAGGCCTGGGTCGTGCGCACGCCGCCGGGCGCCGCGTGGAAGAGCTCGGTGGCCTTGGCCGACGTCGCGCCGGAGCGGATGTCCCAGTCGGACAGCCAGGAGTCGAGGTCGCGGCTGTGCACCGAGCGCACGCCCGCGTCGAGCATGCCGCCGCGGTGCAGCTCGCCGAGGATCGCAGGGATGCCGCCGGCACGGTGCACGTCCTCCATGTAGTAGTCGCCGCTGTTGGGCGCGACCTTGACCAGGCACGGGGTGACCCGCGAGAGCGCGTCGATGTCGTGCTGGTCGAAGTCGACCTCCGCCTCCTGCGCCGCTGCGAGCAGGTGGAGGATCGTGTTGGTCGAGCCGCCCATGGCGATGTCCAGGCGCATCGCGTTGGCGAAGGCCGGCTTGGTCGCGATCGAGCGCGGCAGGACCGACTCGTCGTCGCCGTCGTAGTAGTCGCGGCACAGGTCGACGACGAGCTTGCCCGCGTCGAGGAAGAGGTCCCGCCGGGCGCTGGCCGTGGCGAGCGTCGAGCCGTTGCCGGGGAGGGAGAGACCGAGCGCCTCGGTGAGGCAGTTCATCGAGTTGGCGGTGAACATGCCCGAGCAGGACCCGCACGTCGGGCAGGCGGCCTGCTCGATCGCGGTGATCTCCTCGTCGGAGACGTTGTCGTCCACGGCCTTGACCATCGCGTCGACGAGGTCGAGCCGGGTGTACGTCTCGCCGTCGTCACCGATGATCGCCTTGCCGGCCTCCATCGGGCCGCCGGAGACGAAGACCGTCGGGATGTTCAGGCGCAGCGCGGCCAGGAGCATGCCCGGCGTGATCTTGTCGCAGTTGGAGATGCACACGAGCGCGTCGGCGCAGTGCGCGTTCACCATGTACTCGATCGAGTCGGCGATGACCTCGCGGCTCGGCAGCGAGTAGAGCATGCCGTGGTGGCCCATCGCGATGCCGTCGTCGACGGCGATGGTGTTGAACTCCTTGCCCACTCCCCCGGCCTCCTCGATGGCGCCGGCGACGAGCTGGCCCATGTCCTTGAGGTGGACGTGCCCCGGGACGAACTGGGTGAAGGAGTTGGCGATCGCGACGATCGGCTTGCCGAAGTCCCCTTCGCCCATGCCGGTCGCGCGCCAGAGGGCACGGGCACCGGCCATGTTGCGACCGTGGGTGGTGGTTCGGGAACGCAGCTCAGGCATGACCCCACGGTAGTTCGCCGGTCCGGGCAGTGATACCGCGTCTCACATGCAGACCGCCCCTGCCCGCACGGCGCGGGAGGGGCGGTCAGTGGTTCGTGGGCTGGCTCACTCGCCGCTGTCGCGGCGGTCCAGGCTCTCCTGCAGGGCCCGGCGGGCCTCGGCTGCGTCGTCGCTCATGTCGGCTCCTCGTACGTGCGGGTGGGTCCGGTCGGGCACGACGTGGGTGGGGTGCCGGTGGTGCGAAGGGGGTGGCGCCGGGTGTGGCACCGATCGTGCGACGGTACGCCGCCCGGGTCCCGTACCGATACGCCATGTCCACCACCTGGACGCGCGTCTCGAGGTTCGGCTGGCAGACGTGGGTCGTCGTCACCGGGTCCCAGGGAAAATCGGAGGCGCGTGTCGGTGGGTGGACATAGCCTTGACAGGTCATGACGCAGACCCTCGAGCGGACCGCCACGCCGCCCCCCACGACCACCGAGTCGACCCCGCCGGAGCGCACCGTCGACTGGCGACGCATGAGCTCGCCCGCCGCCGGCTTCGCCCTGGCCTGCTCGGCGACCGCCGCCGTCCTCATCACCCTCGGCACGGTCGTCATCGGTCGCCTCGCCGAGGACCCGACGACCGGCCTCGTGCAGCTGCTCGCGCTCCTCGTCGTCGGTGGCGCGCTCGTCGACAACATCGGCAAGGTCGTCTGGGTCGGCCTGTCCGACCGGGCCGAGGGGGTGCTGCGCGACGACCTGCTCGACGCCGCGCTCGCCCAGCCCGTCGCGACCCTCTCGGAGCAGGCGGCCGGCGAGATCCTCGACCGGGTCGACGACGACACCCACGAGGTCGGCAACCTCATGAGGTGGCAGGTGTGGATGTTCGCGCGGACCGCCTTCTCCGTCATCCCGATGTGGGTCGTCGCGGGCCTCACGTGGTGGCCCGCGTGGCTGCTCTTCCCCCTGCTGGGGCTCGTGACGGGCGCCGCGGTGCGCCCGCTGCTCGGCGAGATCTCCCGTCGCAAGGTCGTCGAGGAGATGGCCTGGACGGACCACGCGAGCGCGCTCGAGGAGGGCATCGCGGGTCGCGACGACCTGCGCACGAGCCTCGGGCAGGCGCACATGGTCCAGCGGCTCGCGACGCTGACCGCGGCCGTCCACGCGCGCTTCGCCAGCGTCCTCGAGATCGAGAGCCGGCTCGCCCGCCGCGCCGGCCTGCTCCTGCACGGGCTCCTCGCGGGCATCGGCGTCGCCGGCATCGCCCTCTCGGTCCGCGGCTCCCTGTCGGTCGGCGAGCTCGTCACGCTCTTCATCGTCACCTCGAGCTTCGTCGGGCTGATCACGATGCTCTCTCACCAGCTCCCCGACCTGCAGGCGGGACTGGGTGCGGTGATCCGCCTGCGGCAGATGCTCGCCGTCGAGCCCGAGCCGCAGGGTGGCGCGCCCGTGCCCGAGGGGGCCGAGCTCACGGTCGAGGTGCGCGGCCTGGACTTCTCCTACGCGGAGGGCAGCTTCGCGCTGCGCGACGTGACCTTCAGCTGCCCGGCCGGCGAGACCGTCGCCCTCGTCGGGCGCACCGGGTCCGGCAAGTCGACGCTCGCGTCCTTCGTCTCCCGGGCCATCGAGCCGCCCCGCGGCAGCGTCTTCGTCGGCGGCGTCGACGTGCGCGACATCGACCTGCAGCTGCTGCGGACCGAGGTCGGCGTCGTCACCCAGCGCACCGAGATCATCTCCGGGACCCTCGCGGACAACATCGCCCTCTTCGACGACACCCCGCGCTCGGACCTCCGGGCGGCCGTCGTCGAGCTCGGGCTCGGTGACTGGGTCGACGGGCTGCCCGACGGTCTCGACACCCTCCTCGGCCCCGGCGGCACGACCCTGTCCGCCGGCGAGGAGCAGCTCGTCGCCTTCGCCCGGCTGCTCGTGCGCGACGTGCGCGTCGTCGTGCTCGACGAGGCCACCGCCCGCATGGACCCGCTCACCGAGCGGCGGGTGGTCTCCGCCGCCGACCGGCTGCTGCTCGGCCGCACCGGCATCCTCATCGCCCACCGGCTCAACACCATCGAGCGGGCACCGCACGTCGTCGTCCTCGACCGCGGCCGGGTCATCCAGCAGGGCCGGCGCACCGACCTGGCGCAGGCACCCGGCCCCTTCCGCACCCTCCTCGTCGACAGCCGGGCGGAGTCGGCGACCGACCTCCCTCCGGCCGCGGGGTCCGCCGGCGACCACGACGTCGACCACGCCGACCTCGACCCCGTCGGCGGCCGACGGCGCACCACCACCCCGCCGGACCTGCCCGAGGTCGGCGACGGTCCGTCGCTGGCCCGGGGCATCACGCACGCACTGCTGGTCAAGCCGGCGTGGGGCATCGCCGGGGCGGCCTGCTTCCTCCTGCTGTCGCTGCTCGGGGCGCAGGGTGCGATCACCGGGCTCGTGTGGGGCCGCGCGATCGAGGAGCTGCAGGCCGGTCGGACGCCGACCCTGCTCGCCGCCGTGCTCGTCGCCTGCCTGCTCGTCGTCCCCTTCATCACCGCGCAGGCCTTCTACCGCTACCCGCTGTGGTGGATCGAGGTCATGCTCCGCACCCGCATGGCGGTGCTCGTCGGTCAGACGCGCGCGGAGCGGCTGCCGCGCATACCCCCGGGTGAGGTCGTCGCCCGGTCGATGGACGCCGACCGGTACGCGCGCTACGCCGACCGGTGGGTCGACTTCATCAACGGCCTGGTCATCGCGGCCGTCACGGCCGTGCTCGCCGGCACGTGGGTCGCCGGCGCCGTCCTGCTGACCGTCATGATCAGCTCGGCGCTGGCCGCGAGCCTCGGCCGTCCGGTCGCCGGCCGCTCCGCCGCGGCGGCGTCACTGGCCCGCGCCCGCTTCGGCCGCGCGGTCGTCTCTGCCCTGGAGTCGGTCCGCACGGTCAAGCTGGCGGCGGCCACCCCCTTCGTCCGTCGCCACCTGCGCGAGGTCGACGGCGGACGCGTCGAGGCCGCCGTCAAGGAGCACCGGGTCCAGGCCGTGCTGGACGCCGTGCCGCTCGTCATGGTCCAGGGCGGCATCGTCGCGACGTGGTGGATCCACGTCGCCGGCGGCTGGGGCCTCGGGACGGCGATCCTCGTGTCCGGCGCCGTGGCCGGCTTCGACTGGTTCGGCCGCGTCGCCAGCATGGTCGTCACCGAGGCACCCGGCACCCGGGCCTGGCAGGTCGAGACGGCCCGCTTCGCCGGCGGCGTCGACCTCATGGACCTACCCGCGGGCGTCGACCTCGTCGAGGGCACCGCTCCCCTGCCGGTCACCGGGGAGCGCGAGCCCCTGCGGCGCCTCGAGCTGCGCGGGCTGAGCGTCGTCCACGACGACGGCACCGTCGGCGCGAGCGACATCGACCTCACCGTCGACGCCGGTGAGCTCGTCCTGCTCGTCGGCCAGGTCGGGTCGGGCAAGTCGAGCCTGCTCGCCTCGCTCGCCGGGCTCGTCGACCACCGCGGCGACCTGCTGTGGAACGGCTCCCCCGTCACCGACCCCCAGCGGACCCTGCGGCCGGGTCGCGTCGCGCACGTCGCCCAGGTGCCCCGGGTGTTGTCGGGGACCTTCACCGACAACGTGCGGCTCGGGCACGAGCGACCCCTCGACGCGCCGGTCGCGCTCGCCCGGCTGACCGAGGACGTCTCTGCCGCAGGCGGGCCCGACTCGCTCGTCGGCCACCGCGGCGTGCGTCTGTCGGGCGGCCAGGTCCAGCGTCTGGCGCTCGCCCGGGCACTTGCGACCGAGGCCGAGCTGCTCCTCGCCGACGACGTCTCGTCCGCACTCGACGCGACGACCGAGATCGACCTGTGGCGCGGTCTGCGCGAGCGGGGAGCGACGGTCATCGGTGCGACCTCCAAGCGGGCGGCGCTCGAGCAGGCCGACCGCGTCGTCGTCCTCGACGGTGGCCGGGCGGTCGCGGTCGGTGCCTGGTCCGACCTCTCCCCGACGTGGGGGCACCTGGCCGGCTGATCCCCTTCGTCCCGCGGGACGGTGGGTCCAGGGCATGACGAAGGGGGCGCCCCCGGCCGGTGAGCCGGTGGGCGCCCCCTTCGGGGCCCGCGCGGGGTCGCCGCGACGGGAGTCCTGGGTGCTCGCGTCAGCGAGCGGCCGAGCCCTCGACGTAGTCGTCGTCGCCCGACTTCCACGCGAAGTGCGCGCGCAGCGCCTTGCCGGTGGCCTCGATCGGGTGGCCGGCCTCCTTCTCGCGCAGCTGCGTGAACTCGACGGCCCCGTTGTCCTGGTCCTCGATGAAGCGGGTGGCGAAGGTGCCGTCCTGGATGTCCTTGAGGACGCCCTGCATGCGGTCCTTGACGCCCTGGTCGATCAGGCGCGGGCCGGAGACGTAGTCGCCGTACTCCGCCGTGTCGGAGCAGGACCAGCGCTGCTTGGCGATGCCGCCCTCCCACATGAGGTCGACGATGAGCTTGAGCTCGTGGAGGACCTCGAAGTAGGCGATCTCCGGCTGGTAGCCCGCCTCGGTCAGGGTCTCGAAGCCCGCCTGGACGAGGTGCGAGACACCACCGCAGAGGACGGCCTGCTCGCCGAAGAGGTCGGTCTCGGTCTCCTCGGTGAAGGTCGTGGTGATGACGCCCGCACGGGTGCCACCGATGCCCTTGGCGTAGGACTTGGCGATCTCCCACGCCCGGCCCGACGCGTCCTGCTCGACCGCGATGATGTCGGGGATGCCACGGCCGTCGACGAACTCACGGCGCACGGTGTGGCCGGGGGCCTTCGGCGCGACGAGGATGACGTCGACGCCGGCCGGCGGCTGGATGTAGCCGTAGCGGATGTTGAAGCCGTGACCGAAGACGAGGACGTCGCCCTCGCCCAGCGCGGAGGCGATCTCGTCGGCGTAGAGGTGGCGCTGCACCTGGTCGGGGGCGAGGATGACGATGACGTCCGCCTCGGCGGCGGCGGCGTTCGGGGTGAGGACCTTCAGGCCCTCGGCCTCGGCCTTGGCCCGGGACGAGCTGCCCTCGCGCAGGCCGACGCGCACGTCGACGCCGCTGTCGCGCAGGTTGAGCGCGTGGGCGTGGCCCTGCGAGCCATAGCCGATGACGGCGACCTTGCGGCCCTGGATGATGGACAGGTCGGCGTCGTCGTCGTAGATCACTTCAGCGGCCATGTGGCTCTTCTCCTTGTGGTGTCGATACTGCAGTCGAGTCTGGGCGTCATCGTCTCGCGTCCGGCGAGCCGACGACGCAAGGGATCAGTGTCTGGACCGGTCCGTGATGGACCGGGGGCCGCGGCCGATGGCCACGACGCCGGACTGGACGAGCTCCTTGACGCCGTGGGGCTCGAGGATCTCGAGCATCGCGGCGATCTTGTCGGAGTTGCCGTACACGTGCAGGGTCATCGCCTCGGGCGTCGTGTCGACGATCTTGGCCTTGAACATCTGCGCGGTCTCGAGGATGGCGCTGCGGTTGGTCGCGTCGGCGCGCACCTTGACGAGGACGACCTGGCTCGTGACCGAGGCCAGCGGGTCGAGCTCGACGACCTTGAGCACCTCGACGAGCTTGTTGAGCTGCTTGGTCACCTGCTCGAGCGGGAGCAGGTCGACCTCGACGACGACGGTCATCCGGGAGACCTCGGGGTGCTCCGTGGGGCCGACGGCCAGCGAGTCGATGTTGAACCCGCGACGGGAGAACAGCGCCGAGATCCGGGCGAGGACGCCGGGCTTGTTCTCGACGAGGACGGACAGGGTGTGCTTCGTGCTCATGGGTGGCCTGCGCTCACTTTCCCTGGGAGTCGCTGTGGTCGGCGTCGGTCGGCTGCTCGATGGCCTCTGACTCCTCGCGGTCCCACTGGGGCGCGGAGTCCCGGGCGATCTGGATCTCGTCGTTGCTCACGCCGGCGGCCACCATCGGCCACACCATGGCGTCGCGCTCGACGACGAAGTCGACGACGACGGGGCGGTCGTTGATCGACATCGCCTCGGCGATCGTCGCCTCGAGGTCCTCGGGACGCTCGCAGCGCAAGCCGACGCAGCCGTAGGCCTCGGCGAGCTTGACGAAGTCGGGGATGCGGCTGCCGACCGAGGTGTGCAGGTCGGTGTTGGAGTAGCGCTCGTTGTAGAAGAGCGACTGCCACTGGCGGACCATGCCCAGGCTCGAGTTGTTGATGATCGCGACCTTGATCGGGATGTCGTTGATGACGCAGGTCGCCAGCTCCTGGTTGGTCATCTGGAAGCAGCCGTCGCCGTCGATGGACCACACGACACGGTCGGGCTCGCCGACCTTGGCGCCCATGGCCGCCGGCACGGAGTAGCCCATCGTCCCGGCGCCGCCGGAGTTGAGCCAGGAGTTGGGGCGCTCGTAGTCGATGAACTGCGCGGCCCACATCTGGTGCTGGCCGACGCCCGCCGCGTAGATCGCCTCGGGACCGGCGGCCCGGCCGATGGCCTCGATGACCTCCTGCGGCATGAGCGCGCCCTCGCCGTGCGACTGGTAGCCGACCGGGTAGGTCTGGGACCAGCCCGCGGTCTCCGCTGCCCAGACCGCGTAGGTGTGCGGGTTGACGTCTGCCGCGTCACCGGAGCCGGACTCGACGGCGGCGATGAGCTCACCAAGGATCGCCTTGGCGTCGCCGACGATCGGCACGTCGGCGGTGCGGTTCTTCGAGATCTCCGCCGGGTCGATGTCGGCGTGGATGACCTTGGCCCCCGGGGCGAAGGACGGCAGGTGACCGGTCACCCGGTCGTCGAAGCGGGCACCGATCGTGATGAGCAGGTCACTGCGCTGCAGGCCGGTCACGGCCGCGACGGACCCGTGCATCCCGGGCATGCCGAGGTGCAGGCGGTGCCCGTCGGGGAAGGCGCCCCGCGCCATGAGGGTCGTGACCACCGGGATGCCGGTGAGCTCGGCGAAGCGGAGCAGCTCGACGTGCGCGCCGGAGCGGATCACGCCGCCGCCGACGTAGAGCACCGGCCGGCGGGCGGCGGCCATGAGGCGCACGGCCTCGCGGATCTGCTTGGCGTGCGGACGCGTCACCGGGTGGTAACCCGGCAGGGCGATCTGCGGCGGCCACGCGAAGGTGGTGGTGGCCTGCAGCGCGTCCTTGGAGATGTCCACGAGCACGGGACCGGGGCGACCGGTACCGGCGATGTGGAAGGCCTCGGCGATGACGCGCGGGATCTGCGCCGCGTCGGTCACGAGGTAGTTGTGCTTGGTGATCGGCATGGTGATGCCGCGGATGTCCGCCTCCTGGAAGGCGTCGGTACCGATGGCGGCGGAGGCCACCTGGCCGGTGATCGCGACCATCGGGACGGAGTCCATGTGCGCGTCGGCGATGGCGGTGACGAGGTTGGTGGCCCCGGGCCCGGAGGTGGCCATGCACACCCCGACCTTGCCCGTGGCGGAGGCGTAGCCCTCGGCGGCGTGGCCGGCGCCCTGCTCGTGCCGCACGAGGATGTGGCGCACCTTCGTCGAGTCCATGAGCGGGTCGTAGGCGGGCAGGATGGCGCCGCCGGGGATGCCGAAGACGACCTCCGCGCCGACGTGCTCGAGGGAGAGGACGAGGCTCTTCGCTCCCGTCACCTGCTCGGGGGTCGGTCGAGCCTCCGCCCGGCGCGCCATCGCGGCCGGGCTCGGGGCGCTGCTGGTCGTGTCAGTCACCGTGTGTCCTTCGGTCAGTCGTGCCATCCGTCCTGCTCCTCACATCTTCTCCTGGCATGAAAAAGCCCCTCAGTCCGGGTACGGACATGAAGGGCGCGCGCTGCGTCGACGACGTCGTCGCTCAGGCAGCGCGCCGGGGAAGTACGAGGAGGAGGACCATGTCGTTACTCTCCCCCGCCGCCTCCCCCGTGTCAATGAATGAGACGGCAGCGTCCACCATCCGGACGCAGGCGAAGGGAGTGCCGCCGACAATCCCCGTGACACCGCCCGGGAAGTGGAGGATCCTCCCTTCCATGAGCACCGCAGCGTCGACCCCCTTCGCCCTGCCGGCAGGCGTGGACCTCACCGTCCGCCCGCTCCGGGCCACGGACGCCGAGGCGGTCGTCGCGCTCGCCCGCGCCGACGAGGCCGAGTCGCTGGCGGAGCCGATCACGGAGCTGGTCGACGTGCAGCGGGCCTGGCGGCTGCCGACCACCGACCTCGACCACCGCTCGCTGGCCCTCCTCGACGGCACCCGCCTCGTCGGCTACCTCGTCGTCGGGGCGCACGGTCGCCTCGACGCGGTCGTCGCGGCCTCGCACCGCGGCCGCGGCATCGGGCGCGCCCTGCTCGACCACGCCATGGTCGTGGCCCGCAACCAAGGTGACCCGGAGGTCTCGCAGACGGTGCCCGTCGGCAGTCCCGCCCACCGCTTCCTCGACGCGGCCGGCGGCACCGCGACCTGGGACTCCTGGATCCTCGAGCTGCCGGCCGACCGCCGCCTGCCCGAGCAGGCGCTCCCCGACGGCTTCACGCTCGGCGAGGGGCGGCCCGAGGAGATGCACTCCGTGCACCTGGTCAAGGAGGCCGCCTTCGACGAGTGGCCCGGCCGGCGCCCGACGAGCTACGAGGAGTGGGCGGCCGACTTCCTCGAGGGCGAGGAGGCCGCGCCGTGGCGCTGCCGCGTCGTGCGCGACCGCGAGGGCCGCGTCGTGGCCATGGCGATGGTCATCGGCAGCGAGGACGGGATGCTCTGGGTCGACCAGCTCGCCGTCGCCGCCCCGCACCGCGGCCTCGGCCTGGGCCGTGCCCTGCTCGCGGACTCCTTCGCGGAAGGACGTCGGCGCGGGCTGGCCCGTGCGGGGCTGTCGACCGACTCGCGCACCGGTGCGCTCGGCCTGTACGAGCACGTCGGCATGGAGGTCACCGCGACCTTCCGCCACCTCGCGATCCCGGTGTGAGGGACGACGAGGGACGACCGATCAGTAGTACCGGGTCGTGCAGAGGTACACGCGGGTCTTCACCGTGCCGGCCGTCGAGGTGCCCATGGCGCGCTTCTTGGCCAGGCGCACGGTGGGCCACTTGTACTTGCCGTACGCGCTGCCGTAGCGGACCGGGCGGTTCTTGGAGTCGTACTTGACCGCGACGGCGGCGCACCCGTTGCTGACCCACACGACGTTCGTGCAGTAGGAGGAATAGCTGTACTGCTTGCAGCGCTTCAGGGCCGCGCTCTGGGCGCTGCTGCGGTACTTGGCGTTGACCGACGTGCCGACGGCGAGGGTGCGGGTGTTGAGGGCGATGGCGCCGTAGTAGTTCGTCGCCGCGGACGAGGAGTCCTGGGTGACGGCCGCGCCGGCGGGCGCGGTGGCGAGGGTCGTGGCGGTGAGCGCGACGGCGGCGGACGCCACGGCGGCACGGGTGATGACGGACTTCATGGATGACTCCCCTGGTGTGGTGGTGGCGGCCCCGGTGGCCGCCCCGGTGGACATCTTGGCGCCCGCGCCGGGCGCGCGCCATGGGGAGTCCTCCCCCGCAGGCGGGCGCTCAGGGCAGGCGGAAGTCGTCCAGCTGCGCCGCCCCGAAGGCGAGGTCCTCCCAGTGCCCCGAGAAGCGCAGCACCGCTGCCGCGGCCGGCGGGAACCCCTGACCCAGGCACTCGTGCGCGTGCGCCCGGCCCTCGCCGTCGGCGAGCAGGCTCGCGGCCGCGGGGAGCCCGGGCGCGTGGCCGATGACGAGGAGCACGCTCGCGTCGTCCGTCGACTCGCGCACCACGGAGAGCACGTCCTCGGCGTCGGCGTTGTACAACCGGTGCTCGATCCGGACCTCGGCCTCCGCGCACCCGGCCTCGGCGACCTCCTGCATCGTCTCCCGGGTGCGCAGGGCGGGCGAGCACATGACCTCGTCGCAGCCCAGACCCCGCTCGCGCAGCCAGCGGCCCACCTCCTGCGCCTGGGCGCGGCCCGGCTCGGACAGGGGGCGCTCGCGGTCGTCCTGACCGGCACGGCCCGGCTCGGGCTCGGCGTGCCGCAGCAGGATCAGGGTCCGGTCCTCTGCTGACGTCGTCATGCCCCGAGTGTGGCCCGCGACACACCTGCGCGCCACCCCTGCGCAGCGGTAGCGTCGGGACATGACGCGCCGCGCCGTCCGCACCACCCTCGCCCTGGGCCTGACGCTCGGGCTGGTGGCCTGCGGCTCCGTGGACGAAGGAGGCGGGACCTCCCCTTCGTCGTCCCGGACGTCCTCGTCCGCCCCGTCCTCGTCCGGCTCGTCGGGCTCGTCGGGCACCACCGTGGAGGGCGCTGTCACGGTGGTGACGACCGATCTCCAGGTGCCGTGGGACCTCGCCTTCCTCCCCGGCGGTGACGCGCTGGTGACGCTGCGCGACAGCGGTGACGTCGTGCGGATCTCCGACGGCGAGCAGCAGGCGGTCGGGACCGTCCCGGGTGTCGTGGCCGAGGGCGAAGGGGGTCTCCTGGGGCTCGCCGTCTCCCCCGACTTCGCCCAGGACGACACGCTCTTCGTCTACGCGACCACCGCCGAGGACAACCGCGTGCTGCGGATGACGTTGGGCGCCAGCGGGATCGGTGACGTCGAGCCGGTGCTCACGGGTATCCCCAAGGCGGGCAACCACAACGGCGGGCGCATCGCCTTCGGTCCCGACGGTTACCTCTACGTCGCGACCGGTGATGCCGGCGACACCGACTCCGCGCAGGACCCGGCGAGCCTCGGCGGCAAGATCCTGCGGATCACGCCCGACGGCGAGCCGGCACCGGGCAACCCGGTCGCGAGCTCCCCCGTGTGGACCTCGGGCCACCGCAACGTCCAGGGGCTGGCGTGGCGGGAGGACGGGACGATGTGGGCCAGCGAGTTCGGTCAGGACACCTGGGACGAGCTCAACCGCATCACCCGCGGCGGCAGCTACGGCTGGCCGCAGGTCGAGGGCGAAGGGGGCCGCGAGGCGTTCGTCGACCCCGTCGCCACGTGGTCCACCGCCGACGCCTCCCCGAGCGGCATCGCCGTCGAGCGGGACGGGTCGATCGTCATGGCCGCGCTGCGCGGCGAGAGCCTGTGGCGCGTGCCGGTCACCGGCAGCGGTGACGACCTGCGGGTCGGCACCCCGGAGCGGCTGCTGCAGGGCGAGTACGGGCGGCTGCGGGACGTCGAGCGCGCGCCCGACGGGAGCCTGTGGGTGCTCACCAGCAACACCTTCCGCGGGGAGCCCCGCGACGGGGACGACCGGGTGCTCCGCCTGCGTCCGTGACCGTGGCGGGGGCGCTCAGCCTGCGTGGACGAGGTTGATCGGCTGCTCACCCGCGACCATCGCGGCGATCTGACGGCGCAGCATCGTCACCGCACGCGGCCGGAAGGCCTCGGTCACGCCACCGACGTGGGGGCTGATGATGACGCCCGGCGCCGACCAGAGGGGGTGGCCCTCGGGCAGGGGCTCGGGGTCGGTGACGTCGAGCGCGAAGCGCAACCGGCCCGCGTGCCGCAGCGCCGCCTCCGTGTCGAGGGCCGTCCCGCGCCCGACGTTGACGACGAGCGAGCCGTCGGCGAGGGCGGACAGGGCCTCCTCACCGAGCATCTGCGCGGTGGCGTCCGATCCGGGCAGGACCGAGATGACGATGTCGTGCTCGGGGAGCAGGTCGAGCAGCTCGTCGGTGCCGTGGACCGCGTCGACGAGGTCGTCGCCGGCGCGGGCGCGCGCGGCGACCGCCGTCGTCGTGACCTCGAAGGGGGCGAGCCGCTCGGCGATCGCCCGCCCCACGGAGCCGTAGCCGAGGACGAGGACGCGCTTGTCGGCCAGACCGGGCCGGAACTGCCGGGGCAGCCACTCCCCCTTCGCCTGTGCCCGCGCGAACTCGTCGAAGCCGCGCTGCGAGGCGAGGACGAGGGCGAGCGCGAGCTCGGCGGTGGCCGCGTCGTGGACCCCCTTCGCGTTGGCGAGGGCGACGCCGTCCGGCAGCACCGGCACGATGTTGTCGAAGCCTGCGGACAGCAGCTGCACGAGCCGCACCGAGGGCTGCTCGGCGACGACGGCGACGCCGTCGGGCCGGGTCATGTACGGGGCGATGTAGAGGTCGACCGCCTCACCGGGGGGTCCGGTGCGCGGGTCCCAGACGACGGGCGTCATGCCGTCGACGGGACCGACGTCGTCGAGCCAGCTGCGGTCGGGGAAGGAGACGGTGACCATGCGCCGATGGTAGGCCGGGGCCATCCGGCATGGGTACAACTACCCATGGACGCGGTGCGACCGCGGTGGGTCCATGGAGGTCAGGGATGTCCCGTGGGGAGACGTCCCCGCACCCCGAGAGGACACCGCCATGAAGCGGATGCTCAGCACCATCGTCACGTCCGGCCTCTGCACCGCGGGCCTCGCGCTCACGAGCACCGCCCAGGCCGCACCCACCATCGAGGACCCGCCGACGACCCACCACCGGTACGCGCAGTCCGAGGTGGTGCTCGGCGGCGCGTGGACCGTCGAGTTCGGCTCGCCGATCCGCGGCAACCGGCACCAGGTCAGGCTGCGCACCGACAACGGTCGGGTGAGCGGCTTCATCCGCTCGTTCTACTGCCCGAGCGGCGCGAGCGTCTCACCCCGCTGGGCCTCCGCGCGGTGCACGCACCGGCAGACGATCTGGCTGAAGAACACCCCCGACAACCCGTGGGTCGGCTGGGTCAGCAGCAGCGGCACCCGGGCGACCCAGCGCGACTACCTCATGGGGGTCAGCGGGTCGAGGGCGTGGCCTTTCGACGCCGACTTCCGGCTGTACGCGTCGTCCGCGGTGACCGACGACGGTGACGGGACCTTCTACTCGTGGTGGCGCGACGCCACCCCGCACGGGTCCTTCGCCGGCAAGCCGATCCTCTCCGGCACCAAGCGCTACGGCACGATCGGCGGGTACGGACCCGCCTGACCTCAGCCCTCGGCGCCGAGCCTGGCGAGGATGATCTCGCGCGCCTTGCCGGCGTCGGCCTGACCGCGCATCTCCTTCATCACCTGGCCGATGAGGGCGCCCGCGGCCTGCACCTTGCCGCCGCGGATCTTGTCCGCGACGTCGGGGTTGGCCTCGATGACCTTGTCGACGGCCGCCTCGAGGGCACCGTCGTCCTGGACGAGCTCCAGCCCGCGCGCGTCGGCGACGGCCGTCGGCGTGCCCTCGCCGTCGAGGACGCCCTCGAGGACCTGACGGGCCATCTTGTCGTTGAGCCGGCCCGCGCCGACCATCGACTCGAGCTCGGCGACGTGCTGCGGGGTGACCCCGACCTGCTCCGCGTAGGTCACGAGGTCCACGCCCTGCGTGTTGGCGCGGCGTGAGGGCTCACCGAGCCACCACTTGCGAGCGGCCTGCGGCTTGGCGCCCGCGGCGACGGTGGCCTCGATCAGCTCGACGGCGCCGGCGTTGAGCACGTCGCGCATCTCGAGGTCGGAGTAGCCCCAGTCGTCCTGTAGCCGCTTGCGGCGCTCGGCCGGCGGCTCGGGCAGGGTGGCGCGCAGCTCCTCGACCCACTCACGGCTCGGGGCGACGGGGACGAGGTCGGGCTCGGGGAAGTAGCGGTAGTCGTCGGCGTCGGACTTCGGACGGCCGCTCGTCGTGGCGCCGGTGTCCTCGTGCCAGTGGCGGGTCTCCTGCAGGATCGAGCCGCCACCGGTGAGCACCGCGGCGTGGCGGCAGACCTCGTAGCGCACCGCCCGCTCGACCGAGCGCAGGCTGTTGACGTTCTTGGTCTCGGTGCGGGTGCCGAGCGGGACCTCGAGCTGGGCGGGCCCGGCCGGGTCCTCGCCCGCCTTGGGACGAAGGGAGAGGTTGACGTCGCAGCGCATCGACCCCTGCTCCATCTTCACGTCCGAGACGTCCAGGGCACGCAGCAGGTCGCGCAGCGCGGCGACGTAGGCCTTGGCGACCTCGGGGGCGCGCTCCCCCGCACCGACGATCGGCCGGGTGACGATCTCGATGAGCGGGATGCCGGCACGGTTGAAGTCGACGAGCGAGTACTCGGCGCCGTGGATGCGACCGGTGGACCCACCCACGTGCAGGCTCTTGCCGGTGTCCTCCTCCATGTGGGCGCGCTCGATCTCGACCCGGAAGGTCTCGGTGCCCTCGCCGGAGGCAGCCGGGATGTCGACGTCGAGGTACCCGTCGAAGGCGATCGGCTCGTCGTACTGCGAGGTCTGGAAGTTCTTCGGCATGTCCGGGTAGAAGTAGTTCTTCCGGGCGAAGCGGCACCACTGCGCGATCTCGCAGTTGAGCGCCAGGCCGATGCGGATCGCGGACTCGACAGCGGTCGCGTTGACGACCGGGAGGGCGCCGGGCAGACCGAGGCAGACCGGGCAGACCTGGGTGTTGGGCTCGGCGCCGAAGCCGGTCGCGCACCCGCAGAACATCTTGGTGCTCGTCCCGAGCTCGACGTGCACCTCGAGACCCATGACGGGGTCGAAGGTGGCCAGGGCCCCGTCGTACCCGAGGACCTCGTCGGTGGTGGTCGTCGCCATGTCTCAGGCTCCCTTCGTGATGGCCAGCTCGGGGGCCTGCTCGAGCAGGTGCCCGCCCCAGGCGGAGACGAGGCGCTGCTCGAGGGCGGCGCCGACGGTGTAGAGGCGGTCGTCGGCCATGGCGGGCGCGAGGACCTGGAAGCCTGCGGGCAGCCCGTCCTCGGCGAGGCCGCTCGGCAGCGACATGCCGGGTACACCGGCGAGGTTGGCCGGGATCGTCGCGATGTCGCCGCGGTACATGGCCATCGGGTCGTCGGTCTTGTCGCCGAAGCGGAAGGCCGTCGTCGGGGCCGTCGGGCTGACGAGGACGTCGGCGATCTCGAAGGCCTTCGCGAAGTCGTCGGCGATGAGGCGACGTACCTTCTGCGCGCTGCCGTAGTAGGCGTCGTAGTAGCCCGACGACAGGGCGTAGGTGCCGAGGATGATGCGGCGCTTGACCTCGTCACCGAAGCCCGCGTCGCGCGAGGCGGCCATGACCTGCTCGGCGCTCGGGTCCTCGACACCCTGCGGGGAGACGCGCAGACCGTAGCGCATCGCGTCGAAGCGGGCGAGGTTGCTGCTCGCCTCGCTCGGCATGATCAGGTAGTACGCGCCGAGGGCGTGCACGAAGTTGGGGCAGGAGACCTCGACGACCTCGGCGCCGGCGTCGACGAGGTGCTGCACCGACTCGTCGAAGCGCGCCTGGACGAGCGGCGAGAAGCCCTCGCCGGTGAGCTCCTTGACGATGCCGATGCGCATGCCCGTGACGTCCGCGCGCCGGGCGGCGCCGACGACGTCGGGGACCGGCTGGTCGATGGACGTCGAGTCGAGCGGGTCGTGCCCGGCCATGACCTCGTGGAGCAGCGCGGTGTCCAGGACCGTGCGGGCGCACGGGCCGGCCTGGTCGAGCGAGGAGGCCATCGCGATGAGGCCGTAGCGGGAGACGCCGCCGTAGGTCGGCTTGACGCCGACCGAGCCGGTGACGGCGGCGGGCTGGCGGATCGAGCCGCCGGTGTCGGTACCGGTCGCGAGCGGCGCCTGCCAGGACGCGACGACAGCGCTCGAGCCACCGCCGGAGCCGCCGGGGATGCGCTCGAGGTCCCACGGGTTGCGGGTCAGGCCGTAGGCCGAGTGCTCGGTCGAGGACCCCATGGCGAACTCGTCCATGTTGGTCTTGCCGAGGATCGGCAGTCCGGCCGCCTTGAGCCGGGTGACCACCGTGGAGTCGTACGGCGGGATCCAGCCCTCGAGGATCCGGGACCCGGCGGTCGTCGGGATGCCGGTCGTCGTCATGACGTCCTTGACGGCGATCGGGACGCCGGCGAGACGGTGGAGGGTCTCCCCCTTCGCCCGGCGCTCGTCGACCGCGCGGGCCTCGGCGAGCGCGGACTCGCCCGCGACGTGGAGGTACGCGCCGACCTGCTCGTCGACCCCCTCGATGCGGTCGAGGTGGGCGCGGGTGACCTGCTCGGAGGAGAGGTCGCCGGAGGCCAGCGCGTCGGCGAGCGCGGCAGCGGTCATGCGGGTGGGGTCGCTCATCAAGGTCCTTCTGGCTCAGTCTTCGGTGAGGATGCGCGGCACGGCGAAGCGCTCGACCTCGGAGGCCGGCGCCATCGCGAGGGCCTGCTCGGGGGTCAACGAGGGACGCACCTCGTCGGGGCGGGTGACGTTGACGATCGGCATCGGGTGACTCATCGGCTCGACGCCCTCGATCGGGGCCTGCGAGACGGCCTCGACGGAGGAGATGATGGTCGCGAGCTCGCCGACCATGCGGTCGAGCTCGGCGTCGGAGAGGTCGATGCGGGCCAACGAGGCCAGGTGCGCCACGTCGTCGCGGGAGAGGTCAGCCATGCGGGACAGTCTAGGAGCCGGCGAAGGGGGCGCCGCCCCCGGTCGATCCGCGGGTACGACGTGCACTCGGCTTCCCGCGGAGTCCGCGGCCCCTGACGCCGCGGGACCGCGCCGCCAAGGACCCTCACGAGAGCACGTCGTACTCGCGCGTCACGAACCTGTGGACAACTGCCGGCGCGCCCGGGCGGTGGGCGCGAGGATGCATCCCATGCAGGTGGAGGAGGTCCTCGCCGAGCTCGGCGGGTGCGCCTCCCGCGCCGAGCTGCTCCAGCGCGTGAGCGAGCACGAGCTGCGCCGAGCCCTGGCTGCCGGGTCCGTGGATCGCCCCGCGCGTGGCCGCTATGCCGTGCCGTCCCCGCCGCCGACGACAGAACGGGTCGACCGCAGCGACCTGGCCCGCGCCGGACGCCGGGCGGCGCACGAGGTCACCGGCACGGCCATCCTGCTGAGCGCTGCCGCGCACTGGGACTGGCCGACGAAGTGGGTGCCGACCAGGCCCCAGATCGCGCTCCCCCGCAATCGCAAGGTGCCGCCGGCGGTCCGGCGTCGCTTCGACGTGCGCTTCCGTGACGTATCGCCGGACGACCGCGAAGGGGGCTGGGTGACCTCCCGCGTGCGGACCGTCCTCGACTGCGCCAGCCTGCTGCCACCGGACGAGGCACTCGCCGTCGCCGACTCGGCCCTGCGCGAGGGCGTGGTCACGCGGGACGAGCTGCTCTCGGCCGCCCCGGGCCTGCCGCTCCGCCACCGGCGCAGGGTCGACGGGTTGATCCGCGCCGCTCATCCCCTCGCAGCCAACCCCTTCGAGTCGGTCCTGCGCTGGATCGTCTCGGACGTCCCCGGTCTGACGGTGCGACCCCAGGTGCGCATCGACGACGACGCGGGTCTCGTAGGCATCGTCGACCTGGCCGACGAGGATCTACGGCTGGTGCTCGAGGCGGACTCCTTCGAGTGGCACGGTCAGCGGGAGTCCCTCGAGCGCGACTGCATCCGCTACGACCGGCTCGTTGCGGACGGCTGGGTGGTCCTCCGGTTCACCTGGGACATGGTGATGAACCACCCGGAGCGGGTGCGCGACCTCGTCGCGCGGACCGTGGCCCTGCGTGACCCGCGGGTACGACGTGCACTCGCGAGCGCCCACGAGCCGGGAACCCCGAGATCCCGAACGCCAGGACTCGCCGTCGGCCACCAGTGCACGTCGTACCCGTGAGTCAGTCCAGCAGGGGGACGTTCCGGCGGGCGGCGGCCACCGCTTCCCCGTCGATCTCGGCCACGAGCACGTCCTCTCCCCCGCCCAACCGCGCGCGCACCTCGCCGGTCGGGTCGGCGAGGACGGACCGGCCGATGCCGTAGGGCCCGTCGACCGACTCGCGCGTCCACGCCTGGCCGACGGCGAGCAGCCAGGCCTGCGCGTCGTGCGCCCGGGCACGGGTGAGCAGGTCCCACTGCGAGGCCTTGCCGGGACCGTCGCCCCACGAGGCGGGCAGCACGACGAGCTCGGCGCCGGCGCGGCCGAGCTCGGTGAACTGGTCGGCGAAGCGCACGTCGTAGCAGGTGGCCAGGCCGACCCGCCACCCGTCGACGTCGACGGTCACCACCTCGTCGCCGGGTGCCACCGTCTCGGACTCCGTGCTGCCGAAGGCGTCGTAGAGGTGGATCTTGCGGTAGGTCGTCTCGGTGGTGCCGGGACCGGTGACGAGCAGGGTGTTGTGCACCCGCGAGCGCTGCTGGCCCGCACCGGTCGTGATCGCGTCCGCCGGCGTGAACATCCCGACGACGACCGTCACCCCGTGCCGCTCGGCGAGCGCGCGCACCCCGTCGGCGAAGGGTCCGTCGAGCGGCTCGGCGGCCGTGTCGAGCCGCCGGGAGAAGGGAGCCATCGCCGCCTCCGGGTGGACGACGAGCCGCGCACCCCGACCGGCCGCGCGGCCGGTGAGCTCGTCGATGCGTCGCAGGTTGTCGGCCGGGTCCGCCGTGGCGGTCCACTGGCAGCCCGCGAGGCGAAGGGGGCTCATGCCGCCTCCTCGCGCCGCGCCATGTCGGCCCGGGCCGCGGCGAGCACCTGCTCGTCACGGCACCCGCGGGCGAACCCCTCGATGCGCGCCGCGATCTCGCGGCCGAGCAACCACTGGCCGATCGGGTGGGCGATGCGCTGCAGCCGGGCGGGACGCACGTCGTACGTGTACTTCCACACCGCGAGCGTGCCGTCGCCGTCTGGCTGGAAGCGCCACCCGCCGCCGAAGCGGGCGAAGAACCACGGTCCGCTGACCATCGTCATCCCGACGGAGGTCGGCGGTCGCCACGAGACGTACTCGCTGACCATGCTCGGTGAGACCGGCCCGGCGAAGGAGGACCGCGTGTACATGCGCACCCCCACCCCGGGCTCGCTCGCCCCGTCGAGGAAGCGCTGCTCGCGGATGAAGGGGTCCCAGCGGCGGCGGACCGCGCCGGTCGTCTGCGACACGGCGAAGGCGAGGTCGGGGCTGATGGGGACGTGCACGTCGGCGCTGACCTGTGGCATGCCTCCACCCTAGGGTGAGGGCCATGGCGACTCTCTTCACCAAGATCATCGACGGCGAGATCCCGGGTCGGTTCGTGTGGTCCGACGAGACCTGCGTGGCCTTCCTGACCATCGAGCCGCTCACCGACGGTCACGCCATGGTCGTGCCGCGTGCCGAGCTCGAGCAGTGGACCGACGCCGACGAGCAGACGTGGGCGCACCTGCAGCGGGTCGCGATGACCATCGGCCGCGCGCAGCAGGCGGAGTGGGCGGCGCCGCGGATCGGGATGCTGCTCGAGGGCTTCCTCGTGCCGCACCTGCACATCCACACGTGGCCGGCCTTCTCGCCCGACGACTTCGACCCGCACGCGCCGATGCGCGACGTCAGCGACGAGCGCTTCGAGGAGGCAGCCGAGCGGCTGCGCGCCCGGCTGCGCGCCGATGGCCACGCCGCCCACGTCCCGGGCCCGGGGGCGCTTCCCGCATGATGTCCCGCCGCACGAAGGCCGCGATGTTCGCCGCCCTCATCGCGGCCTTCACCGTGATGCTCCTCGGCGGCGCCGTCCTCTTCGTCGCCGACGGGCAGCCGTGGGCCGCGCTCGCGTGGACCCTCCTCCTGGCGGTGGGGACCATCGTGACGTCCGCGGGACTCGTCGGCTTCCTGCGGGAGACCGACCCGGACCTCGTGGACGAAGGGGGTCACGTCGTCGTCGAGGCGCCGTCCCGCCCCCTTCCCCCGGCGACCGACCGCAAGGACCCCTGGCCCTACGAGTGGCTGGCCCCGGCACTCGCCCAGGCCTTCGAGGGCACGCCCTACGTCGTGATGAGCAACGGCAGCTCGATCCTCGTGCGGGCCGACCTCGTCGACACCCGGTGGCAGCACGTCGCCACGACCCACCGGTTGCGGCACACCTTCGTCACCCGGTTCGTCCCCACGGGCCGGCCGGGGGTGATCCGGCGGACCGACGAGTCGCGCCGGTTGGAGACCTCGGCGGGACCGACCCGGCTCGGCGCCCAGCTGGGGGTCGCCTCCGGACGGCAGTGGGGGTACACGCGGCGGATCGAGTACGGCCTCGGCCTCGACGGCTTCAGGCGGCGGGTCGACTACGAGTTTTCCACCGACGAGATCAACGAGCCGGTCCGGGAGATCATGCGGATGGCCGGCTGGCGGGCGACGCTCGACGCGGAGGCCAGGGGCGCGCTCGTCATGGGCGGCCTCGGCCTCTCGGCCGCCGTCGTCGTGCCCGCCGTGCTCGTCGTCCAGGCCCTGCTCGACTGACCGCACTGCAGACCCGTGGTGGCGATGGCCTCGTCCGGGGTGTAGGCATGGGGCATGGCTACCACTGCATTCAAGGGCAACCCCGTCAACACCGCCGGCGAGCTGCCGGCCGCCGGCGCGAGCGCCCCGGCCTTCGACCTCGTCGGTGACGGTCTCTCCGCGCTGACCTCCGCCGACGTCCCCGGTCGCGTCGTGCTCAACATCTTCCCGAGTATCGACACCGGCGTCTGCGCCGCGAGCGTGCGCAAGTTCAACGAGCTCGCCGCCTCCCTCGACGACACGACCGTCGTCAACGTCTCCAAGGACCTCCCCTTCGCCCAGGCCCGCTTCTGCGGCGCCGAGGGCATCGACAAGGTCAAGGTCGGCTCGGCCTTCCGCTCCTCCTTCGGCGAGGACTACGGCGTGACGATGACCGACGGCCCGATGGCCGGTCTCCTCGCCCGTTCGGTCGTCGTCCTCGACGCCGACGGCAAGGTCCTGCACACCGAGCTCGTCCCGGAGATCACCCAGGAGCCCGACTACGACGCGGCCGTCAAGGCCCTCGGCTGACCGCCCACCGACCCCATGACGAAGGGGGGAGCCGCCCGGGTGGGCGGCTCCCCCCTTCGTCATGTCAGGCGCGGAAGGTCCGGGTGACGAGGTAGCTGCGGTCGCGGACGAGGATCTCGGTCTCGCCGACCCCGCGCAGGCGCGGCAGGTACGGCAGGTGCGCGTTGTAGACGAGCACCAGCTCACCCCCGGGCACGAGGACGCGGGCGGCGTCGTCGATCATCTCGAGCGTCGGGGTGGAGTCCTTGGCCGTGCCGACGTGGAAGGGCGGGTTGCTGACGATCGCGGCGACCGACACGTCGTCGAAGCCGACCAGCCCCTCCCCGCGGCGCACCTCGACCGCACCGGCCGTCGTCAGGCGCGTCGACGCCACCGCCGCGGCGGACACGTCCACCGCCACCACGTCGTCGAACCGCCGCGCGAGCAGCGCGGCGAGGATCCCCGTGCCGCAGCCCAGGTCGACGACGGTGCCCTCCGTGCCACCGACCCGGTCGAGCTGAGCGACGAGCAGTGCCGTCCCCGCGTCCAGCCGCGTTCCGGCGAAGACCGCCCCGTGCGCGTGGACGGTCAGGTCGAGGTCGTCGTGGTGGCGTGAGCGCGGCCAGGTCTGCTCGACCGCACGGGCGCCGGAGGCGTGGAGGACGCGTGACTTCTGGCGGCCGAGGCTGGCCGTCACGTCCGTGAAGCTCGCCGCGAGCACCTCGTTCATCGACCGGGTCATGTGCTTGACCCGGCCGCCGGCGACGACGCGGACGTCGTCCGCGCCGACCACCGCCGCGGTGCGGGCGATCTCGTCGAGGGCGTCGAGCGAGCCGGGCAGGCGCAGCACGACGAGCCGGGCCCCCGTGAGCGCCTCGGCCAGGTCGGGGACGACCGTGCCTCCCGCCGCGGCGACCCGCTGCTCGCTGACGATGCTGTCGCTGTGCGCGATGACATCGCCCCCGGCCAGGTCCGCGACCGCCGAGGTGAGCGCACCGTGATCGTCACCGACGACCGCGACACGGCCCGACGGGAGGTCACCGAGCTCGTCGACCAGGAGCCGGTCGACGGGGTCGAGCTCGGGAGCCATCAGGTGCGCGGACCCTTGCGGTGCGGCTTCCGGTCACGTCGTCCGCCGGGCTCCCCGGACTCGCTGAGCTCGATGAGCTGGCCGGAGATGCGGGTGCTCTGCAGGCGGTCGGCCGTGCCGGGCGGCAGCGGCGACGGCAGCTCGACGATCGAGTGGTCCCCGCGGATGTCGATGTGCCCGAAGTCCTGACGGCTCAGGCCGCCCTCGTTGGCGAGCGCGCCGACGATCTGACGCGGCTCGACCTTGTGCCGGCGCCCCACGGCGATCCGGTAGGTGCCCATCGGGCCGGAGGCACCGCGTGGGCCGCGCTTGCCCCCCTTCGCCCGGTCCGGGTTGTCGCCACGGTCGTCACGACGCGGTGGGCGCTCGGTCCGCTCGCGCTTGGGCGGACGCACGGGGTCGGGACCCATAAGCATCGGCTCGTCGCCCTGCAGGACGATCGCCAGGGCGGCGGCGACGTCGCCCTCCGGCACGTCGTGCTCCTCGACGTAGTGCGCGATGACGTCGCGGAAGGTCGCGAGGTCGGACGAGGCGAGCGCGGCCGTGATCCGGTCGTCGAACCGGCCCAGCCGTGTGGCGTTGACGTCCTCGGGGGACGGCATCGGCATCTCGGCCAGGGTCGTGCGGGTCGCCTTCTCGATCGACTTCAGCAGGTGGCGCTCGCGGGGGGTGACGAAGGAGATCGCGTCACCGGAGCGCCCGGCCCGACCCGTGCGACCGATGCGGTGCACGTAGGACTCGGTGTCCGTGGGGATGTCGTAGTTGACGACGTGGCTGATCCGCTCGACGTCGAGACCGCGGGCGGCGACGTCGGTGGCCACGAGGATGTCGAGCCGGCCGGACTTGAGCTGGGCCACGGTCCGCTCGCGCTGGGCCTGGGCGACGTCGCCGTTGATCGCTGCGGCCGAGAAGCCTCGGGCTCGCAGCCGCTCGGCGAGCGTCTCCGTCTCGTGCTTGGTCCGCACGAAGACGATCATCGCCTCGAAGTTCTCCACCTCGAGGATGCGGGTGAGCGCGTCCACCTTCTGCGGGTAGGACACGACGAGGTAGCGCTGGGTGATGTTGGGCGCCGTCGCAGTCTTGCGCTCGACGGTGATCTCGAGCGCGTCGGTCAGGTGCTTCTTGGAGATGCGGCGGATCTGGGCGGGCATCGTCGCGGAGAACAGCGCGACGTGCTTGTCCTCGGGTGTCTCGGCGAGGATCGTCTCGACGTCCTCGGCGAACCCCATCTTGAGCATCTCGTCGGCCTCGTCGAGGACGAGGAAGCGCAGCTGCGACAGGTCGAGCGTGCCCTTCTCGAGGTGGTCCATGATCCGGCCGGGGGTGCCCACGACGACGTGCACACCACGGCGAAGGGCGCTCAGCTGCACCCCGTAGCCCTGCCCGCCGTAGACGGGCAGCACGCGCACGCCGGGGATCCGCGAGGCGTACTTCTCGAAGGCCTCGCAGACCTGCAGCGCCAGCTCGCGGGTGGGCGCGAGGACGAGTGCCTGGGGCGACTTCTGCTTGGGGTCCAGCTGGCTGAGGACCGGCAGCGCGAAGGCCGCGGTCTTGCCCGTGCCGGTCTGCGCGAGCCCGACGACGTGGCGTCCCTGGAGGAGCGCGGGGATCGTCGCGGCCTGGATCGGCGAGGGGGTCTCGTAGCCGATGTCCTTGAGCGCCCGGACCACGCGGTCGTCGAGGCCGAGGTCGGCGAAGGTCGGCTGGTCGGGCTCGGGAGGGGGCGTGCTGTCGGTGCTCACAGGACGACGGTAGTCGAGCCGCCGGGATCAGCGCTCCAGGACGAGGTCGTCGGCCCGCGCCAGCAGCTTGGCCAGCGCCGAGTCGACGTACCACTGGATCGTGGCGAGGTCCGCGCTCACGAGCTCTCCTCCCCCTCGCTCTCCGAGAAGCGCGCCACGCTGCCGGTCTCGAGCAGCTCGGTGAACTCGTCCTCGGTGAGGATCGGCCGGCCGAGCTCGCGCGCCTTGGCCTCCTTGGTGCCGGCGTTGTCGCCGACGACGACCCAGTCGGTCTTCTTGCTCACCGAGCCCGAGGCCTTGCCGCCGCGCTCGAGGATCGCCTCCTTGGCGCTGTCGCGGGAGTACCGCTCGAGCGAGCCCGTGACGACGACCGTGACGCCCTCGAGCGTCTGGGTGATGGACTCGTCGCGCTCGTCCTCCATGCGCACGCCGTCGGCGGCCCACTGGTCGACGATGCCGCCGTGCCACTCGTTGCCCTCGCCGTCGAACCACTCGCGCACCGACGCGGCGATCGTCGGACCGACGCCCTCGACGTCGGCGAGCGCCGCCTCGTCGGCCTCGCGGATCGCGGTCATCGACCCGAAGTGCTGGGCGAGCGCCCGCGCGGCCGTCGGCCCGACGTGCCGGATCGACAGCGCCACGAGCACGCGCCATAGCGGCTGCTCCTTGGCCTGCTGCAGGTTGTCGACGAGCTTGGCGCCGTTGGCCGAGAGCACCCGCCCGTCGTGGACGAGCTCCTCCGGGTCGCTCTTCTTCGCCGCCCGGGTGAAGAGCGGCACCTTGGCGATGTCCTCGGCGTCCAGCCCGAAGAGCCCGGACTCGTCGGTGAGCACGCCGGAGTCGAGCAGCCCGACCGCACCCTCCCAGCCGAGCGCCTCGATGTCGAAGGCGCCCCGGCCGGCCAGCGAGGAGAGCCGCTCGCGCAGCTGGCTGGGGCAGGTCCGCGAGTTGGGGCAGCGGATGTCCTTGTCGCCCTCCTTCTGCGGGGCGAGCTCGGTGCCGCACGCCGGGCAGTGGGTCGGCATGACGAACTCGTGCTCGCTCCCGTCGCGCAGGTCGACGACCGGGCCGAGGATCTCGGGGATGACGTCGCCTGCCTTGCGCAGGACGACGGTGTCGCCGATGAGCACGCCCTTGCGCCTGACCTCGTGGGCGTTGTGCAGGGTCGCGAGGGAGACCGTCGAGCCGGCGACCGTGACGGGCTCCATGACGCCGAAGGGGGTGACCCGCCCCGTGCGTCCGACGTTGACCCGGATGTCGAGGAGCTTGGTGTTGACCTCCTCGGGCGGGTACTTCCACGCGATCGCCCACCGCGGGGAGCGCGAGGTCGTGCCGAGCCGACGCTGCACGGCGATCTCGTCGACCTTGACGACCACGCCGTCGATCTCGTGGTCGTAGTCGTGGCGCTGCTGCTCGACGCGCGTGATGAAGCTGCGCACCTGGGTCATCGAGTCGAAGACCTGGTAGTGCGGCGAGGTGGGCAGCCCCCACGACGCCATCAGCTCGTAGGCGTGGCTCTGGCTGTCGACCTCGAAGCCCTCGCGCCGCCCCATCCCGTGCACGAGCATGTGCAGCGGCCGGCGGGCGGTGACGCGCGGGTCCTTCTGCCGCAAGGATCCGGCGGCCGAGTTGCGCGGGTTGGCGAAGGGGGGCTTGCCCGCCTCGACGAGGCCCGCGTTGAGCTCGGCGAAGTCCTCGAGCCGGAAGAAGACCTCGCCCCGGACCTCGACGAGGTCGGGCACCGGGTGGACGCTGTCGTCGAGCCGGGTCGGGATGCCCTCGATGGTCCGGACGTTCATCGTCACGTCCTCACCGGTGCGCCCGTCACCGCGCGTCAGCGCGCGGGTGAGCCGACCCCCTTCGTACAGGAGGTTGATGGCCAGGCCGTCGATCTTGAGCTCGCAGAGGTAGTGGAACCCGGAGACCTCCTGCTCGACCCGGCGCGCCCAGTCGAGCAGCTCGTCGCCCTCGAAGGCGTTGTCGAGGCTGAGCATCCGCTCGAGGTGGTCGACGGCGGTGAAGTCGGTCGAGAAGATCGCGCCGCCGACCGTCTGCGTCGGCGAGTCGGGGG
The DNA here is from genome assembly GCF_039636765.1 of Janibacter terrae. Lineage (NCBI taxonomy): Bacteria > Bacillati > Actinomycetota > Actinomycetes > Micrococcales > Intrasporangiaceae > Janibacter > Janibacter terrae. Next base: position 1,500,465 of record NZ_CP144167.1, on the reverse strand, counting down.
TGCGCAGGGAGGGGTGCGCCTCCTCGAGCTCCTGCAGCCGCCGGATCAGGCGGTCGTACTCCGCATCGCTGATCGTCGGCGCGTCCTTGACGTGGTAGGCGAACTGGGCAGCGCTCGCCTGCTCGGCCAGGTCGGCCCACTCGTGCCGGGCGTCCTCGGGGATCTCGCTCACCCGACCATCCTGCCGCAGGGCACCGACACCCCCTTCCATCCGACACGACGACAAGGTTGGATGGGTCACCCGAACCCTCATTCAGGAGCCAACAAATGACCAATCTCGCGAGCAACCTCGTCGCGACCGCCCAGGCCCACCCCGACAGGGTGGCCATCAAGCTCGACGACGCGGAACTCACGTGGGCCCAGCTGCACGGCCTCGCCGCCCAGACCGCCGGGGCGCTGCGCGCGGCCGGCCTCGAGCCCGGTGACCGCGTCTCGCTGATCCTGCCGAACGTCCCGGCCTTCCCCGTGCTCTTCTACGGCACGCTGCTCGCGGGCGGCATCGTCGTCCCGATGAACCCGCTGCTCAAGGCGCAGGAGATCGAGTACTTCTACACCGACTCCGACGCGAAGTTCTCCTTCGTCTGGGACGACTTCGCCGCCGAGGCGCAGGCCGGCGCCGAGGGCACCTCGACCCGGGTCATCGCCTCCGGCCCGGTCGGCCCGAGCGAGGAGGACCTGCCGGCCGGGGAGCCGATCGCCACGCCCGTCGAGCGCGCCGGCGACGACACCGCGGTCATCCTCTACACCTCCGGCACGACCGGACGGCCCAAGGGCGCCGAGCTCACCCACGACAACCTCGACCTCAACGCCAAGCGCTCCGCCGAAGACATCATCGGCATCCGCCCCGACGACGTCATCATGGGCTGCCTGCCGCTCTTCCACGTCTTCGGCCTGACGTGCGGCCTCAACACCGCGGTCCGCCAGGGCGCGACGCTGACCCTCATCCCGCGCTTCGACCCCGGCAAGGCCCTCGAGGTCATCGAGCGCGACCGGGTGACGATCTTCGAGGGCGTGCCGACGATGTACGGCGCGATGCTGCACCACCCCGCGGTCCAGGACACCGACAAGAGCAGCCTGCGCACCTGCGTCTCCGGCGGCTCCTCGCTGCCGGGCGAGACGCTGCGCGAGTTCGAGGAGACCTTCGGCGTGCAGCTCCTCGAGGGCTACGGCCTCTCGGAGACCTCGCCCGTCGCCTCCTTCAACATGCTCGACCAGCCGACCAAGCCGGGCACCATCGGTCGCGCGATCCCCGGCTGCGAGATGAAGCTCATCGGCACCGACGGCCAGGACGTCGGCCCCGGCGAGGGTGTCGGCGAGATCGCGATCCGCGGCGACAACATCATGAAGGGCTACTGGGGCAAGCCCGAGGCGACCGCCGAGGCGATCCCCGACGGGTGGTTCCGCAGCGGCGACATCGCGAGCGTCGACGAGGACGGCTACTACACGATCGTCGACCGCAAGAAGGACCTCATCATCCGTGGCGGCATGAACATCTACCCGCGCGAGGTCGAGGAGGTGCTCTACACGCACCCCGACGTGCTCGAGTGCGCCGTCGTCGGCGTCCCGCACCCCGAGCTCGGCGAGGACGTCGGCGCCGCCGTCTCGCTGCGCGAGGGCGCCACGGGCGACACCGAGGAGATCAAGCAGTACGTCAAGGACCGGATCGCGGCCTACAAGTACCCCCGCACGATCTGGATCCTCGACGAGCTGCCCAAGGGCCCGACCGGCAAGATCCTCAAGCGGGAGATCCACGCCCCCGCCTGACGGGTCCCGTGCACTCGAGGTCGTCCTGGTGCATCTCGTGGTCGATCCAGCCACCTGATGCACCAGGACGACCTTTTGTGCACGCGCTTCAGCCGGCCGCCAGGTCGGTGAGGGCGGCGGCCAGATCAGTCGTCGTGCGCAGGATCGACACGGCGGACGAGGGCGCCGTCCCCGCCAGCCCGCAGGTCGGCGTGACCACGACGTCACTGAGCGACGCGACGGGCAGGCCGATCCGCTGCCAGGCACCGACGAGTCGCTCGCTCGCGGTGCGCCAGTCCGTGGGGCCCGACGTCGGCACGGCGCCGGCCCACAGCCGCGTGCCCGACTCCACCCCCTCGGCCAGCTGCTCCCAGCCACGCCCACCGAGCAGGGACAGGTCGAGCGAGAGACCACGCGCGCCGGTCTGCCGCAGCAGCTCCACGGGCACATCGCCGGCACAGCAGTGGACGACCGTCTCGAGCTCACCGGCCGCGGCGAGCACGGTCCGCACCCCGTCCCGCACCTCGTTGCGCTCGACGGCACGCAGCCGCCCGTACCCGGACTGGGTCGGCAGCCGGCCCTCGAGCACGGCCGGCAGGCCGGGCTCGTCGACCTGGACGACCAGCTGCGCGCCCGGCACGAGGCGCTGCACGTCACCGAGGTGGCTCGCCACGCCGTCCGCGAGCGCCTCGGCGATGTCGCGGCGGGCACCGCGGTCGCCGACCGCGCGCTCGCCCCGGGTCAGCTCGATGCTCGCGGCGAGGGTCCACGGCCCGGTCACCTGGACCTTGAGCGGGCCGGTCCAGCCGTCGTACGCCTCGGCGAGCTCGTCGAGGTCCTCGCGGAGGAGGGCGCGGGCCCTCCCTTCGTCCGCACCGGGGCGGTCGACGAACCGCCACCCGTAGGGCTGGGTCTCGACGTGCAGGTCGGTGAGGAGTGCGGCGGCGCGACCGACCATGTCGGCGCCGACGCCGCGGGCGGGCAGCTCGGGCAGGTGCGCGATGCCGTCCCCGAGCAGGTCCCGGACGGCGACGACGGCCTCCCGCGGGGACTGCCCGGGCCACGAGCCGATACCGGAGGCGAGCGTCATCGGGTGACCGCCGCGCTCCGGCCGGCCCGAGCGATGGTGCCGGACCCGACGACTCGCGTGCCGTCGTAGAGGACGATCGACTGCCCCGGGGCGGCGCCCCGCACGGCGGTGTCGAGCCGCACGACCAGGCGCGCGTCGTCCCCTTCGCCCAGCACCTCGGCGGTGGCGGGGATCTCCTCGCCGTGCGCCCGGATCTGCGCGCCGAGCCGGTGCCGACCGGAGGCTGCGGGACCGCACCAGCGCACGTGGTCGGCCTCGATCTCGTCGGCGCCGAGCAGGTCGGCCGTCCCGATGAAGACGCGGTTGGTGGAGGCCTCGACCCTCGTCACGTAGCGGGGCTCGCCGTCGAGGCCGGAGCGGTCGAGCCCGAGCCCGCGGCGCTGGCCGACGGTGAACCCGTAGGCCCCGCGGTGCCCACCGACGACCTCGCCGGAGCCCTCGTCGACGATCTCGCCCTCCTGCTCGCCGAGGCGCCGGGTCAGCCACCCGCGGGTGTCGCCGTCGGGGATGAAGCAGATGTCGTGGCTGTCGGGCTTCTTGGCCACGGCGAAGCCGCGCTCGGCCGCCTCCTCGCGAACCTGCGGCTTGGTCGTGTCGCCGAGCGGGAAGAAGGCGTGCGCCAGCTGCTCCTCGTCGAGGACACCCAGCACGTAGGACTGGTCCTTGGCCGTGTCGACCGCGCGGTGCAGCTCGCGCCCCTGGGACCCGTCGACGACCTGCGCGTAGTGACCGGTCGCCACGGCGTCGAAGCCGAGCGCCAGCGCCTTGTCGAGCAGGGCGGCGAACTTGATCTTCTCGTTGCAGCGCAGGCAGGGGTTGGGGGTGCGCCCGGCCTCGTACTCGGCGACGAAGTCCTCGACGACGTCCCGGGCGAAGGGGGTGGCCATGTCCCACACGTAGAAGGGGATGCCGAGCCGGTCAGCGACCCGGCGGGCGTCGCCGGCGTCCTCGATGGTGCAGCAGCCTCGGGCCCCCTCGCGCAGCGTCTTGGCCTCCTTGGCCAGGGCGAGGTGCACGCCGACGACCTCGTGCCCCGCCTCGATCATCCGCGAGGCGGCGACCGCGGAGTCGACGCCCCCGCTCATCGCGGCGACGACACGCATCAGGCGGCCCCGCTGGCCCGCCGGGCTCGGGCGACGGCCTCGGGCAGGGCGGCGAGGACCGCGTCGACGTCCGCGTCGGTGGAGGTCCAGCCGAAGGAGACGCGAAGGGAGCCGCGCGCCTCCTCCTCCGAGCGCCCCATCGCGAGGACGACGTGGGAGGGCTGCGGGATGCCCGCCTGGCAGGCCGACCCGGTCGAGACGGCCACCCCGGCCGCGTCGAGCAAGTAGAGCATCGAGTCGCCCTCGCACCCGGGGATGGTGATGTGGGCGTTGCCGGGCAGTCGCGTGGTGACGTCACCGACCTCCCAGCAGCCGGTGACCCGGATGCCGAGGTCGAGCGCCTGGGTGCCGGCGAGGAAGCGGTCGCGCAGGGCGCCGATCCGGGCGGCCTCGGCCTCCCGCCGGTCCACGGCATCGGTGACGGCGACCGCGAAGGCGCGGATCGAGGCGACGTCGAGCGTGCCCGAGCGCACGCCGCGCTCCTGGCCCCCACCGTGGCTCAGGGCGACGAGCCGGGCGTCGCGTTTGGCGACGAGCGCTCCGATGCCGATCGGGCCACCGAGCTTGTGCGCGCTGACGCTCATGAGGTCCACGCCGCTCGCGGCGAAGTCGACCGGCAGGTGCCCGGTCGCCTGGACCGCGTCGGTGTGGAAGGCGATGCCGTGCTCGTGGGCGATCGCCGCCATCGCGGCGACGTCCTGGACGGTCCCGACCTCGTTGTTGGCCCACATGACGGTCGCCAGGCCGACGGTCTCCGCGGACTCCTCGATCGCGGCGCGCACGGCGTCCGGGTGCACCGTGCCGCACTCCCCCGGCGCGACGAAGGTCGCGCTCGCGCCCTCGTGCTCGACCGCGTGGTCGACGGGGTCGAGCACCGCGTGGTGCTCGACGGCGCTCACGACGATGCGGGAGCGAAGGGGGTCCACCGCACGGGCCGCGCGCAGGCTGCCGGTGATGGCGAGGTTGTCGGCCTCGGTACCGCCTGAGGTGAAGACGATCTCGCTCGGGCGCGCGCCGAGGGCGGCGGCGATGCGTTCGCGGGACTCCTCGACGACCCGACGCGCGTCGCGCCCGGGCCCGTGCAGGCTCGAGGCATTGCCGGTGATCGCGAGCTGCTCGACCATCGCCTCGCGCGCCGCGGGGGTCATCGGCGTGGTCGCCGCATGGTCGAGGTAGGTGGTCATCACAGAGAGTCTACGGAAGCCCGGACACCGGGAATGAACGCCACCGGACCGAGGTTGCCCCCCAGGGTGCACGGGTCGAGCCGAGGAGGTCAGGTGACGGGTGGGACCACCGCGGTCGCGGACCCTGGGCACGTCCTCTCCGACGCCCAGCGACGACGCGTCCTCGCAGTGCTCCTCGTGGCGATCTTCATGTCGCTCGTCGGGGTGAGCATCGTCAACGTCTCCGTCCCCTCCATCCAGTCAGGTCTGGGAGCCACCGACTCCGACGTCCAGTGGGTCCTGTCCGGCTACGCGCTCACCTTCGGCGTCGTCCTCGTCGCCGCCGGACGGGCCGGCGACCTCCTCGGGCGCGGCGGGGTCTTCATGATCGGCGTCGCGACCTTCACCCTGGCCTCGGTCGCCGCAGGCCTCGCGCCGGACGCGACATGGCTCAACATCGCGCGCTTCGTCCAAGGAGTCGGGTCGGGCCTGATCAACCCCCAGGGCATCGGCATGATCCAGCAGTACTTCCGCGGCGACGAGCGGGGGCGGGCCTTCGGGCTCTTCGGCAGCACCGTCGGCGTGGCCGTCGGCATCGGCCCCGTGATCGGCGGGCTGCTCATCGGCGCTGGCGGTCCGGAGATCGGGTGGCGCCTGACCTTCCTCATCAACCTGCCGGCCGGCCTGCTCTGCCTCGTGCTGGCCTTCCTGTGGTTCCCGAGGCCCCTGCTCCACCGTCCGACCGGCACGACCCGCGCGGAAGGGGTCTGGCGCTCGCTCGACCCGGTCGGGTCGCTGCTCCTCGGCCTCGCCGTCCTGGCGACGATGCTCCCCTTCGTCGAAGGGGGTTCCTCGCCCTGGTTCTGGCTCACCCTGCCGGCGGGTCTGGTCCTGGGCTGGGGCTGGGTGCGGTGGGAGCGCCACCACCGCGACCGCGGGCGCAGCCCGATGGTCGACCTGCAGATCTTCACCATCCGCAGCTTCACCCGGGGCAGCATCATCGCGCTGCTCTACTTCCTCGGCATGACGAGCATCTGGGTGCTCGTCGCCCTCTACTTCCAGGTCGGCACGGGCAGGTCCGCGCTGCAGACCGCCCTGGTGGGCGTGCCGGCGGCACTGACGGCCGCGGTGGCCTCGGGCTGGGCCGGGCGGCGGGTGGCGCTCCACGGCCACCGAGTCGTCATCGCAGGCCTGGTCCTGGCGCTGCTCGGTGTCCTGACGAGCATCGTCGTCGTCCAGCTGCGGGCGGGTGGGCACCTCAGCGAGTGGTGGCTGGTCGCCAGCCTCGTCCTCGTCGGCGCCGCGCAGGGCTCCGTCATCAGCCCCAACCAGACCCTCGCCCTGGCCGAGGTGCCGCTCGAGTACGCCGGCAGCTCCGGGGCCGTCATGCAGACCGGGCAGCGGATCGGCACCTCCATCGGCATCGCGGTGATCACCTCCGCGGCCTTCGCCGTGCTCGGTGCGAGCGGCAGCTGGACGACCGCGATGAGCGCCGCACTGGGTCTGGTCGCGGTCGTCGTGCTCGTGGCCCTGGCCTTCGCGGTGGGCGACCTGCGTGGCCGCCGTCCCGAGACGGGTCCTCGCGCGTCCTAGCCGACCGAGACGTGCACGTGGTCGTAGTGGTTCTGCGTCGGGTCGCCCCGGTCCTCCATCATGTTGGAGCTGCCGTTGGGGTACCAGATGCGCTGCTGCCAGATGATGTACGTGATGTTGAGCTCGCCGGCGTGCTGCTGCAGCCAGGCGTTGACCTGGTCGCCGCGGGCACCGGTCACCATGATGTCGACGGCGCGGCCGCTGCCGTGGTCGCCGGGGTCGCCGGCGCGGTAGCCACCGATGTCGGTCATGTCGGGGAACTGCGTGCGCACGGCCGAGTAGACCTTCTGCGCGTTGGGACCCAGCCCCAGCCCGGCGGCCTCCGAGGCGTAGTTGCTCGTGGTGACCGACCCCGTCTGCGGGGCCTGCGACTCCTCGTCGGCGGTCTGCGTCTCCGGGTCGGCCTCGGGCTGCTCCTGCGGGGCCTCCTCGACCGGCGCCTCCTCGGCGGGGGGCTCCTGCGCCGTCTCCTCGGTGTCCGTCGCGGTCTGCGCGACAGGCTCCGGCTTCGGCTTCGGCTTCGGCTCGGGCTTCGGTGCCGGCTTGACGACGGCGTCGACCGCGAGGGCGCCGGAGGCGTCGTGGACCTCGCCGGCGTCGCCGGACGTGGGGGCCGTGACGGCAGCCGTCGTGCGCGACGCGGAGCGGGAGGGGGCCGACTCGTCGCCCCGTCCGTTAAGGAGGGCCCGGACCTGCGCGGCGGTGGCGTCGGCAGGTGCGGCCGCAGACGCCTGCGGGCCGGTGCCCTGGGCGGAGCTCGGCGCGATGACGAAGGCGCCGGAGCCCAGGACGATGCCGACCCCGGCGACGGCCTTCGCGGCGGCGCGGGCGCCGCTGCTGCCGACCGACGAGGGCAGGGTGCTCAGACGGGTCAGCGGTCCGCGGCGGGGGCTGCCGTGCCGGCTGACGTATCGGGTGGTGCTCACAGGGGACCTCTGGGTGGGGATCAGTGGATGACCAAGCGATCGTCGGCAACTGTAACGGCAAATGTCACGATTTGGTAAACCCACGACGAAGGGGGCCGCGCACCCGACGGTGCGCGGCCCCCTTCGTCGGGAGTGACGGGAGGTCACTTGCCCTTGACGGCCTCCGTGGCCTGCGGGAGGACCTGGAAGAGGTCGCCCACGACACCGAAGTCGACGAGCTCGAAGATCGGGGCCTCCTCGTCCTTGTTGATCGCGACGATCGTCTTGGACGTCTGCATGCCGGCGCGGTGCTGGATCGCACCGGAGATGCCCGCGGCGACGTACAGCTGCGGGGAGACCTGCTTGCCGGTCTGGCCGACCTGCGAGGTGTGCGGGTACCAGCCGGCGTCGACCGCGGCGCGCGAGGCGCCGACGGCGGCACCGAGGGCGTCCGCGAAGGTCTCGACCGGGGCGAAGTCACCGCCCGTGCCACGACCACCGGAGACGACGATGGCCGCCTCGGTGAGCTCGGGGCGACCGGTGGCCTTCTTCGGCTCGGCGGCCGTGACCTTGGCGGCCTTCGCGCCGTCGGAGATGGTGACGGAGAGCTCCTCGAAGGCACCCGCGCCGTTGGCCTGCTCCGGGGCGGCGGAGTTGGGCTTGACGCAGATGATCGGGGTGCCCTTGGTGACCTTCGCCTGGACGGTGTAGCTGCCGGCGAAGACCGACTGGGTGGTGACCGGCCCGTCGGGACCGGCCTGGACGTCGACGGCGTCGGTGATCAGACCCGACTCGGTCTTGACGGCCAGACGCGCACCGATCTCCTTGCCGGAGGCGCTGCTCGGGATGAGCACCGCGGCGGGCTGCTTCTCCTGGACCAGCTGCGCGAGGATCTCGGCCTGGGGGGCGACGAGGTGCTCGACCGCGGCCGGGTCGGAGACGGCGTAGATCTTCTCGGCGCCGTAGCGCGCGAGGAGGTCCGTGGCGGTCTCGGCGCCGGGGCCGATGAAGACGGCGGAGGGCTCACCCAGCCGGCGGGCGATGGTCAGCATCTCCGCGGCGGGCTTCTTCACCTCACCGTTTGCGTGGTCGACGAGGACGAGGACTTCAGCCATGTCTATTGCTCCTTGATGTCCGGGTCGTCGATCAGACGAACTTGTTGGTGGTCAGGAACTCGGCGAGCTTCGTGCCGCCGTCACCCTCGTCGGTGACGATCGTGCCCTGCTCGCGCGGGGGACGCTTGGTCGTGGACTCCACGGCGGTCCAGGCGTTGGCGAGGCCGACCTGGCCGGCGTCGACGCCGAGGTCGGCGAGACCCCACTGCTCGACCGGCTTCTTCTTCGCGGCCATGATCCCCTTGAAGGAGGGGTAGCGCGGCTCGTTGATCTGGTCGGTGACCGAGATCAGCGCCGGGAGCGTGGCCTCGACGGTCTCGCTCGCGGTGTCGCCGTCGCGCCGCATGCGGGCGACGCCGCCGTCCACGGTCAGCTCGGAGGCGTAGGTGACCTGCGGCAGGCCGAGGCGCTCGGCGAGCATCGCCGGGACGACGCCCATGGTGCCGTCGGTGGAGGCCATGCCGGTGAGGACGATGTCCGGCGTACCGATCTTCTTGATCGCCTCGGCGAGGATCAGCGAGGTGGCCAGGGCGTCGGATCCGGCGATCGCGTCGTCGGAGACGTGCACGCCCTTGTCCGCACCCATCTGGAGGGACTTCTTGACGGCCTCGGCGGCGTTGGCCGGGCCGACGGTCAGCACCGTGACCTCGCCCTCGCCGGCCTCCACCAGCTGCAGGGCCTGCTCGACGGCGTACTCGTCGAGCTCGGACAGCAGACCGTCCACGCCCTCGCGGTCGGTCGTGTTGTCCTCGTTGAATCCGCGGTCGGACTGTGCGTCCGGAACGTACTTCACGCAGACGACGATGTTCATCGGCGATCGTCCTCTTCCTGGGTGAGGGGGCTGGATACCGGGCGATGCTCCCACCGGTCCCGCTGCGTGCAGCCGGCGGTGCGGGGAGAGTCCCAGTCCGCTCACGCTATCCAGCGGGGTGACCGACCACCAACGCGGGGCAGGGTGCCCTTCGCCACATGTCCCCGGGAGGATCAGCCTGCGGCGTTCTCCAGGACGTGGAAGGAGGGCTCCTCGTACGGGTGCGAGGAGCGCAGTGCCGCAACGACATCCGCGCGCAGCGACCTCGGGAAGGTGACCTCTGCGCGGTCCTCGACGACGCGCTCTGGGCGGCCGACGGCACCGATGGTCGGGTTCGCCGTTCCCACGGGGCGGAACCTCCCTTCGCCCCTCACGACGAAGGCGCACTCGCGGTACTCCCCCACCGCACCCGCGCCGACGGCGAAGAGCGCGGCGAGGACCTCCTCGGTCGCGTCGACCGGGATGTGCACGACGAGGACGTCGAGGGGTTCGCGCGCCATGTCACCAGCCCTCCGGCAGGTCGAGCTCGCCGGCGGCCACGGGGACGGGCCGACGGCGCCGGAGGACGCGGGCGGGCACCCCGCCGAGGACGACGAAGGGGGGATGCGCCCCGCGGACGACGGCGCCGGCCCCGACGACGCTGTGGTCGCCGATGTCGGTGCCGCGGGTGATGACGCACTTGGTCCCGACCCACACGTCGTCGCCGACGCGGACCGGGGACTTGACGATGCCCTGGTCCTTGATCGGGGTCGTCAGGTCGGTGGTGACGTGGTCGAAGTCGCAGACGTACACGTCGTCGGCGAAGAGGCAGGCCTCCCCCACCTCGATGTCGAGCCAGGTGTTGAAGGTGTTGCGGATCCCGATGACCGTCTTGGCGCCGATGCGCAGCGTGCCCTCGTGGGCGCGCAGCGCGGACCCCCCGCCGATGTGCGTGTACGCGCCGATGATGAGGCGCGCGGTCCCCGGCGCGACCTGGAGCTGCACGTCCGGGCCGATGAAGCACGGCCCCTCGAAGACGAGGCCCGGGGTGCGGGCGCGGGCCCGGACCATGCGCAGGTAGCCGAGGACGTGGTGGTGGCTCCAGGCCCGGTTGGCGACCACCCACCGGGTCCAGTGCCACCACGTGAGGCGGTCCTGCGCCATCAGTGCGGGCCGGTCACGCCGCGGGCTTGGTGCCCGTGACGCCCACGTTGTAGAAGAAGCGCTGCGGCACGACCCGCCCGAGGGCGGCGTCGACGCGCATCAGGCGCCTCCACGAGCGGTACGCGAAGGAGGCCCAGCCGAGGCCGAGGGCGTCCTCGGCGACCGCGTACTCGAAGGTGCGCACGGGCCAGCCGACGAAGGCGGACAGCAGCTCCTCCGTCGCCGTGCCGACATGGTCCGCCCCGGCCCGGCGCGCGGTCGCAGCCAGCTCGCGCGGGTCGAAGGTGTGCAGGTCGACGACGGCCTCGAGGGCCGCGGCGCGGGAGGACTCGTCGAGCTCGGCGCGGTCGCGGGCCCACTTGCGGCGCAACGGCGGCAGCCTGCTGGCCCGCGTCGCCGCCTCCCACGTCGCGCGGGAGAGGTGCCGCGCGTACCAGTGCCCGATCGTCGTCGGCTCGCCCGCGACGACGAAGCGCCCGCCGGGCTTGAGCACGCGCACGACCTCGCGCAGCGCCGCCTCGACGTCGGGGACGTGGTGCAGGACCGCGTGGCCGACCACGAGGTCGAAGGTGTCGTCCGCGTGGGGCAGCGCCTCCGCGTCGGCGACGCGCCCCCCGATCGTGAAGCCGAGCCGCTGCGCGTTCTGCTCGGCCGCGGCGACCATGCCCGGGGACAGGTCGCAGACGTGCACCTCGTCGACGAGGCCGGCGAGCTTGAGGTTGAGCGAGAAGAACCCGGTACCGGCGCCGAGCTCGAGCGTGCGCCCGAAGGGGATGGCCTCCCCCTGCGCCGGGGACGAGGTCAGCACGTGCAGGAAGCGGTCACGCACGATGCTCGTGCACCGCTCGTCGAAGCTGATCGACCACTTCTCGTCGTAGGTCTGCGCCTCCCAGTCGTGGTAGAGCACCTGGGCGAGCTTGTTGTCCTGCCAAGCGGCCTCGACCTGCTCCGCGCTGGCCGTCCCGCTCGGGCTCGGACCCATCAGACCCCCTCGAAGGTGGCCTTGCCGGGACCGTGGTCCATGAAGCTGCGCATGCCGGACTTCTGGTCCTGCGTCGCGAAGAGCGCGCTGAAGAGCTGCGCCTCGATGCCCAGGCCCGTGCCGAGGTCGACCTCGAGCCCCCTGTCGACGGCCTCCTTGGCCGCGCGGAGCGCCTGGGCGGGACCGCCGACGAAGGGGGCGACCTTGCGCCGGGCGGCCTCGAGGACCTCGGCGGCGGGGACGACCTCGTCGACGAGACCGATCTCGAGGGCCTCGGCGGCGGAGACCATCCGACCGGTGAAGATCAGCTCCTTGGCCCGGGCCGGGCCGACGAGGCGCGGCAGGCGCTGGGTGCCGCCGGCGCCGGGGATGATGCCGAGGGTGATCTCCGGCAGGCCGAGCTTGGCGTTGTCGGCGACGACGCGGAAGTCGCAGCACAGCGCCGTCTCGAGACCGCCACCGAGCGCGAACCCGGTGATCGCGGCGACGGTCGGCTTGGGGATCGCGGCGAGCGCCTGCGAGAAGCGCTGCAGCAGGCGGACGTGGGCGGCCATGTCCGGGTAGGACATCTCCGCCATCTCCTTGATGTCGGCGCCGGCGGCGAAGACGCGCTCGCCGCCCCAGACGACGACCGCCGCGACGTCGGTGCGGGTGGAGACCTCCTCGGCGACCTCGACGAGACGCTGCTGCATCTGCGCGTCGAGGGCGTTCATCTTCGGCCGGTCGAGGACGATCGTGGCGATGCCGTCGGCGACCTCGAGGCGGACGACCTCGCTCATGCCTGCGGCTCGCCGTCGGCGGCGGTCCCGTCCTCGAGCTCCTGGCCCGTGGCGCGCTGGTGCCACAGCTGCACACCCTGCAGGACGAGCGGGAGGGCCAGGCCGAGCAGCCCGCGGATGTCGGCGCCGCGCGGGAGGATGTGCTCGCTCGTCACGAGCAGGGTGTCGCCGGCGACGGCGGCCTTGACGAGGTTGAAGGCGACGTTGAGGTCGTTGCTGACCTGCAGGCGCTCCATCGGGTCGGTGGGCACGGGGTCCTCGAGGGCCCACTGGCCGAAGACGCGCAGCACGTTGGACTCGTCGTCCGCGCAGCGGATGAACATCTGCTGCTCGGAGAAGATGAAGGCCACGTCGCCCTCGTCGTCGATGCGGGTCTCCAGACCCAGGTCACCCAGGGCGTCGACGACGCGGTCGCGCAGCGGGGCCTCGGGCTCCGGCTGGTCGGCGTCGTTGGTGGGTGTGGGGCCGAAGTTGGGGAGGGCGGTGGGATCGCTCATGCCGCCACGCTACCCAACTGCTTACGCTGTGGGCCATGTCGACCACTGCCGTCCAGGCACTCCCCCATCTCCCGCAGCCCGGCGTCCGGCCCGTGGAGGGCGGCGTCGAGGTCGCGGTCCACGCCGCCTCCGCGACCGCCGTGTGGCTGTGCACCTTCGACGACGAAGGGGGTGAGACCCGCCACGCGCTGCCGGCCACCGGGGACGGGTGGTGGGCCGGGCTGGTCCCGGACGTCACCCCCGGGACGCGCTACGGGCTGCGCGCCGACGGCCCGTGGGACCCGCCGGCGGGCCTGCGCTACAACCCCGCCAAGCTGCTCCTCGACCCGTGGGCCCGCGCGATCGAGGGCGCCGTGGACTACCGGCCCGAGGTCTTCGGGCACGTCCTCGAGGGCGACGCCGAGGTGCCGACGCGCTCGGAGGCCGACTCCGCCCCCTTCGTCCCGCGCAGCGTCGTGCTCGACACGAGCTTCGACTGGGGCGACGACGCTCCCCCGGCGGTCCCCCGTGACGAGCGCGTCGTCTACGAGGCACACGTCCGCGAGCTGACGATGCTGCTCGAGGACGTCCCCGAGCACCTGCGCGGGACGTACGCCGGCGTGTGCCACCCGGCGACCGTCGAGCACCTGAGGCGCACCGGCGTGACGACGGTCGAGCTGCTGCCCGTGCACGCCTTCGCCGACGAGCCGCACCTCGTCGACCTGGGGCTGACCAACCACTGGGGCTACAACACGATGGGCTTCTTCGCCCCCCACGCCCCGTACGCGAGCAGCGAGGACCCGCACGAGGTGCTGCGCGAGTTCAAGGGCATGGTCAAGGAGCTCCACGCCGCCGGCATCGAGGTACTCCTCGACGTCGTCTACAACCACACCGCCGAGCAGAGCACCGACGGCGCCACGCTGTGCTGGCGCGGCCTGGAGGCACCGACCTGGTACCGCCTCGACGAGGACGGTCACGACGTCGACGTCACCGGCTGCGGCAACACGCTCGACCTCACCGAGCCGCTCGTGCTCGACATGGTCCTCGACTCGCTGCGCTACTGGGTCACCGAGTGCCACGTCGACGGGTTCCGCTACGACCTCGCGGTGGCGCTCGCCCGCGGCGAGGACCTCGGGTACACGCCCGACCACCCCTTCCTCGTCGCGCTGCGCGAGGACCCCGTGCTCTCGCAGGTGCTGCACGTCGCCGAGCCGTGGGACCTCGGGCCCGACGGCTGGCGCACCGGGCAGTTCCCCGGGGCGTGGGCGGAGTGGAACGACCGGTTCCGCGACACCGCGCGCGACTTCTGGGTCGCCGGGTCGGGCGCGCTCTCCCGCGGCGAGGAGCCCGGGCCGGGCGTGCGCGAGATCGCGACCCGGCTCGTCGGCAGCCGGGACCTCTTCGGCGACCGGACGCCGCTGTCGTCGATGGGCTTCGTCACCGCCCACGACGGGTTCACCCTCGCCGACCTCGTCGCCTACGACCAGAAGCACAACGAGGCGAACGGCGAGGACAACCGTGACGGCAACGACCACAACCGCTCGTGGAACCACGGGGCGGAGGGACCGACCGACGACGTCGTCATCGGCATCGCGCGCCGACGCTCCTCGCGCAACGTCATCGGGACGCTGCTCCTGTCGGCCGGCGTCCCGATGATCTCCTCGGGCGACGAGATCGGCCGCACCCACGGGGGCAACAACAACCCGTACTGCCAGGACAACGAGATGAGCTGGCTGCACTGGGACCTCGACGAGGAGCGCACGGACCTGCTCGCGACCGTCGCGCACCTCACGGCGCTGCGTCGCGAGGTGCCCGTCCTGCGCGACCACGACGAGTCGGTCCTCGGCTGGTGGGACGAGACGGGCGAGCCGATGACGGAGGAGACCTGGGCCCAGGACGAGCGCCGCACCCTCCAGCTCACCCTCGAGGGCGAGCCCTCCGCCCTGCTCGTCCTGCACGGGGGCCTCGACGAGATCGAGGTGACCCTCCCCGGCGAGCCCGGCTGGACCCTGCGCTGGGACAGCGCCTGGGAACGACCCGAGGACGGACGCGAGTCGCAGTCCGAGGGCCGCGGCGCCGAGCCCGAGACCCTCACCCCGCTCAGCCTGCGCCTGTACACGCGCTGACCGGCAGAGGGTCACGTCGTGCAGCACCGGAGCGCTCTTGGTGCACGACGTGACCCTCTGCGAAGGGGGACGAGGGGTCAGGCGTTGGCCACCAGCCCCATGCTGGCGGGGAAGGCGATGAGCTCGTGCCGGGGCAGGACGCGCACGGTCCAGCCGAACTGGCCGGTGCGCTCGATGGGGACCCGGCCGGAGAACTTGGCCTTGCCGTCCTCGTAGGACTCGACGACGTCGAGCGAGGTTGCGTCCCACTCGACGAGGTCGTCCGTGCCGAGGGCGACGCGGCCGGCGATCACCTGGACGTCGACCTCGTGCGGGGCCAGGCCGTCGAGCGCGACGTAGGCGTCGACGCTCAGCAGCTCGCCGACGAGGGGGCTGTCGGAGACCCCGGAGCCCTCGACGTGGTCGACCCGGACCGCGGGCCAGCCGGCCCGCACGCGCGCCTTGTAGTCGGCGAGCGCCTTGGCCCCCGCGTGGTCCTCGGCGTTGACGCGCGCGTTGTGCCTGGCGGCCGGGGCGTAGAGCTGCTCGGTGTAGTCACGCACCATGCGGGTGGCCAGGACCTTGGGTCCGAGCGTGGTGAGCGTGTGCCGCAGCATCGAGAGCCAGTGCTGCGGGAGGCCCTGCTCGTCGACGTCGTAGAACCGCGGCGCGACCTCGTGCTCGATGAGGTCGTAGAGGGCCGCGGCCTCGATGTCGTCGCGACGGCCCTCGTCGGCCACGCCGTCGGCCGTCGGGATGGCCCAGCCGTTCTCGCCGTCGAACCACTCGTCCCACCACCCGTCGAGGATGGAGAGGTTGAGCCCGCCGTTGAGGGCGGCCTTCATGCCCGAGGTGCCGCACGCCTCGAAGGGACGCAGCGGGTTGTTGAGCCAGACGTCGCAGCCGGGGTACAGCGTGCGGGCCATGGCGATGTCGTAGTTGGGCAGGAAGACGATGCGGTGGCGCACGTCGTGCTGGTCGGCGAAGTGCACCATCTGCTGGATGAGCTGCTTGCCGGTCTCGTCGGCGGGGTGCGACTTGCCGGCGATGACGAGCTGGATCGGCCGCTCGGGGTGGAGCAGCAGCGCCTTGAGCCGCTCGGGGTCGCGCAGCATGAGGGTGAGGCGCTTGTAGGTCGGCACCCGTCGGGCGAAGCCGATCGTCAGCACCTCGGGGTCGAGCACGCCGTCGGTCCAGCCGAGCTCGGCGTCGGTCGCCCCGCGCTTGGCCCAGCTGGAGCGCAGGCGTGCCCGGGCGTCCTCGACGAGCCGCGCGCGCATCTGCGCCTTGGCCGCCCAGATGTCCGCGCCCGGCACGGCCGGGATCGAGTCCCAGCGGTCGGAGGCCTCGACGTCGCGGCCGCCGAGGTGCTGCGCGGCGATGTCGTAGACGGTGTCGTCGACCCAGGTGGGGGCGTGGACGCCGTTGGTGATCGAGGTGATCGGCACCTCGTCGTCGTCGAAGCCCGGCCACAGCCCGTCAAACATCTCGCGGGAGACGTGGCCGTGCAGCTGGGAGACGCCGTTGGCGCGCACGGCGAGCCGCAGCCCCATGACGGCCATGTTGAACATGTCGGGCGAACCGCCCTCGTAGGTCTCGGCGCCGAGCTCGCGCAGCTTGTCCAGCGGCACGCCGGGCAGCTCCTGCGACCCGCCGAAGTAGCGCTCGAGCAGGTCCGTGCCGAAGCGGTCGATGCCGGCGGGCACGGGCGTGTGAGTCGTGAACACGGTCCCGGCGCGGGAGGCCTCGGTCGCCTCGTCGAAGGTCATGCCGGCGGACTGGGTGAACTCGCTGATCCGCTCGATCCCCAGGAATCCGGCGTGGCCCTCGTTGGTGTGGAAGACCTCGGGCTCGGGCGCCCCGGTGAGCCGCGACCACAGGCGCAGTGCGCGCACGCCGCCGATGCCGAGGAGCATCTCCTGCTGCAGCCGCTGCTCGCCGCCACCGCCGTAGAGGCGCTCGGTGACCGCCCGCATCGAGTCGTCGTTGCCGGGCACGTCGGAGTCGAGGAGGAGCAGCGGCACGCGGCCGACCTGGGCCCGCCACACGTGCGCGCGAAGGGAGCCGCCCCCGGGCATCGCGACCGTCACGACGCAGGGGGTGTCGTCCTCCTCGCGCAGCAGGTGCAGGGGCAGGCCCTGCGGGTCCAGGACCGGGTAGGTCTCCTGCTGCCAGCCCTCGTGGTTGAGGCTCTGCTTGAAGTAACCGGTCTTGTAGAACAGGCCGACGCCGACGATCGGCACCCCGAGGTCCGAGGCCGCCTTGAGGTGGTCGCCGGCGAGGATCCCGAGACCGCCGGAGTACTGCGGCAGCACCTCGGTGATGCCGTACTCGGGGCTGAAGTAGGCGATGGAGGCCGGCAGCCCGTCGCCCGCGTCCTGGTACCAGCGTCGCGAGGAGAGGTACTCGTCGAGGTCGGCCTTGGCGGCCGCCACCCGCGCGACGAGGTCGCGGTCGGTGGCGAGCTCCTCGAGCTCGGTCGAGGAGTAGGTGGAAAGGAGGCGGACGGGGTCGCGGTTGACCTCCGTCCACCGCTGCGGGTCGAGCTCGGCGAAGAGCCGGCGGGTGGGCGAGTGCCAGCTCCACCTCAGGTTCATCGCGAGGTCGCCGAGGGCGGAGATCGGTTCGGGCAGGGCGGTGCGGACACTGAAACGTCGGATGGCCTTCACCCAGACCATCTTGGGGGTTATCGCGGCGGCACGCCAACTGCCGAGCGGTGACCTCGCGGGTAACGTGGCCGAGGTGAGCACCGACTTCACCGTCGTCCCGTCCGCCCCGACCCGCGTCCCCACCTCGACGCCACCCCAGCAGCCGCTCGGCCGCATCCCCGTGAGCGACGTGCGCCCGTGCGTCGACCACGGCGCCCGGCCGGCGAAGTCCGTCGTCGGCGAGCCCTTCACCGTCTCCGCCGAGGTCTTCCGCGAGGGCCACGACGCGGTCGGCGCGACGATCGTCCTCACCGACCCGGACGGCGTCGAGCGCCACCTGCCCATGACGTGCACCAACCCGGGTCTAAGCATCTGGGAGGGTGAGGTGGTCGCCGACCGCGAGGGCCTGTGGGCCTACCGGGTCGAGGGCTGGTCGGACCCGTGGGGGACCTGGGTGCACGACGCGACGATCAAGATCGCCGCCGCGATCGACACCGACCTGATGCGCGCCGAGGGTGCCCTCGTCCTCGACCGGGCCGCCGCGGAGCGGACGAGGGACGAAGGGGGGCGCTCCACCCTTCGCTCCGCCGCCGCGATCCTGCGCGACCTCGACGGTCACCACGCCAGCGCCGCCCTGCACCTCGTGACGACCGGGTCCGCCGCCGCCGAGCTCGCCGCGCGTCCCCTGCGCGAGCTCGTGACGCCCGGCACCGACCTGTCGCTGCTCGTCGAGCGCGAGCTGGCGCTCTTCGGCTCCTGGTACGAGATCTTCCCGCGCAGCGAGGGCGCCCGGCTCGACCCGGACACCGGCCGGTGGGTCTCCGGGACCCTGCGCACCGCCGCGCAGCGCCTGCCCGCGATCGCCGAGATGGGCTTCGACGTCGTCTACCTGACGCCGATCCACCCGATCGGCACGACCGCACGCAAGGGACCCAACAACACGCTCGGCGCCGGCCCCGACGACCCGGGTTCGCCGTACGCCATCGGCTCCCCGGACGGTGGGCACGACGCGATCCACCCCGACCTCGGGACCTTCGCCGACTTCGACGCCTTCGTCGCCGACGCGAGGAGGCTGGGGCTGGAGGTCGCGCTCGACCTCGCGCTGCAGTGCTCGCCCGACCACCCGTGGGTCACCGAGCACCCCGAGTGGTTCACCACACGGGCCGACGGCACGATCGCCTACGCCGAGAACCCGCCGAAGAAGTACCAGGACATCTACCCGGTGAACTTCGACAGGGACCCCGCCGGCGTCTACGCCGAGGTGCGCCGGGTCGTGCAGGTGTGGATCGACCACGGGGTGACGCTCTTCCGCGTCGACAACCCGCACACCAAGCCGGTCGAGTTCTGGCAGTGGCTGATCCAGGACGTGGCGCGGGAGCACCCCGAGGTCATCTGGCTGTCGGAGGCCTTCACCAAGCCGGCGATGATGCACACGCTCGCCAAGGTCGGGTTCCAGCAGAGCTACACGTACTACGCGTGGCGCAACACGGTGCCCGAGCTCGTCGAGTACGGCACCGAGGTCGCCGGCGAGGCCGCGGCGTACATGCGCCCGAGCTTCTGGCCGACGACGCACGACATCCTCACGCCGTACCTGCAGTTCGGCGGACCGGCCGCGTGGAAGGTGCGCGCCGCGCTCGCCGCGACGATGGTCCCGACGTGGGGCGTCTACGCCGGGTACGAGCTCATGGAGCACGTCGCCCGCCCGGGCGCCGAGGAGCAGATCGACAACGAGAAGTACGAGTTCAAGGACCGTCGCTGGGACGAGGTCGCCGCGTCCGGCGGCTCGCTCGCGGGCTGGCTGACGATGCTCAACCGGGTGCGGCGCGAGCACCCCGGCCTCCAGCTGCTGCGCAACCTCACCTTCCACCACGTCGACGACGAGAACCTGCTGGCCTTCTCCAAGTCGCGCACGCTGCCCGACGGTCGCACCGACACCGTCATCGTCGTGGCCAACGTCGACCCGCACTCGACCCGCGAGTCCACGCTGCGCCTCGACATGGCGGCGCTCGGCATGGACTGGGCCGACCGCTTCGAGGTCGAGGACCACGTGACCGGCGAGCGCTGGCACTGGGGCGAGGCGAACTACGTGCGCGTCGGCGCCGAGGCCGAGCCGGTCCACATCGTCTCGGTGGTGAGCAGCTGATGGCGACGATCCACGACGCGGTGCTGCGCCCGGACAAGGTCGAGCTCGTCACCGCGTGGATGGGTGGCCAGCGCTGGTACGTCGGCGCCGGACGGCGTCCCCGGCTCACCCGGCTCGACTCGTGGCGCCTGGACGACCCGGCCGGCGAGGTGGGCATCGAGACGATCGCCTTCCTCGACGAGTCCGGCACGACGCCGGTCGTCTACCAGGTCCCCCTCACCTACCGCGGTGCCCCGCTCGAGGGTGCCGAGGCGGCCCTCGTCGGCGAGATGGAGCACTCGGTCCTCGGCCACCGCTGGGTCTACGACGCACCGCACGACCCGGTGTACGTCGCCCAGCTGCTCCGGCTCGTCCGCGGCCAGGTCGCCGCCCAGGCGGGCTCGGTCTCCGACACCGTCGACCCCGACGTCGTCGGGGCGCCGCACCCGGCGTGGCAGGACGACCCGGTCGTCGCGACGAGCCGGGTGCTCGTCGGCGAGCAGAGCAACACCTCGATCATCGTCACCCCGGAGCCCGGCACCGGCGCCCCGGTGATCATCAAGGTCTTCCGCACCCTCTCCCCCGGCGAGAACCCCGACATCACGCTGCAGGGCGCGCTCGCGGCGAGCCACTCCCCCTTCGTCCCGGCGAGCGTGGGCCACGTGGCCGGCGCGTGGCAGCGCCCCGACGGCAGCGGGCGCGACCTCGGCCAGGTCGTCTTCGCGCAGGAGTACCTCGAGGGCGCGACCGACGCGTGGCGCGTGGCGCTGCGGCAGGCCGCCGAGGGCGAGGACTTCTCACCGCGGGCCCGCGAGCTCGGCCGGGTGCTGGCGCGCGTCCACGAGGACCTCGCGCGGGCCCTGCCGTGCGTGCCCGCCGACCGCGACGTCGTCGAGCAGCACGTGGGCTCGATGCGCCGCCGCTCCGCGCGGGCCATGAGCGAGGTGCCCGCGCTCGCTGCCCACCAGGCCGCGGTCGAGCACGTGCTCGACCGCGCGCTCGAGGCGGACTGGCCCGCGCTGCAACGCATCCACGGCGACCTGCACCTGGGCCAGGTGCTCGACGTCCCCGGCCGCGGGTGGGTGCTCATCGACTTCGAGGGTGAGCCCTTGCGGCCGCTGGCCGAGCGCAACGACGTGGACTCCCCCCTTCGCGATGTCGCCGGTGTCCTGCGCTCCATCGACTACGTCGTCGGCACGGTCGCCCGGACCCACCCCGGCGTCGACGCCGGGCCGTGGGGCCGGGCCGCGCAGACGGCCTTCCTCGACGGCTACGCCGAGGTCGGCACCGATCCCCGCACGCACGGCGCGCTGCTCACCGCCCACGTCCTCGACAAGGCCCTCTACGAGGTCGTCTACGAGGCCCACCATCGGCCGGGGTGGCTCGCGCTGCCCACGGCCGCCGTCGAAGCACTGGTCCGGGAGGTCCCGTCATGACACCCGTCCCCGAGTCCGCCCTGCCGGGCGCCCTGTGGGCCGTGGCCAACGGCCGCAGCGCCCAGCCTCACGACGTCCTCGGCCAGCACGTCGAGGCCGCCGGCCTGCGCGTGCGGGTCCGGCGACCGCTCGCCACCCGCGTGCGGGTGCGCTTCGAGGACGACGTCGTGGTCGACCTCGAGCACGAGCGGGACGGGATCTTCTCCGGCGTGCGTACCGATGCGAGCCGCACGATGGACTACCGCGTGCTCACCACGTGGGAGGACGGCGTCGAGCACCTCGGCGACGACCCGTACCGCTTCGCCCCGACGCTCGGCGAGGTCGACCTGCACCTCGTCGGCGAGGGTCGCCACGAGCAGCTGTGGACCGTGCTCGGTGCGCACCTGCGCTCCTACGACGGGCCGATGGGCACGGTCACCGGTGTCTCCTTCGCCGTGTGGGCGCCGCGGGCCAAGGCCGTGCACGTCATCGGTGACTTCAACGGCTGGGACGAGTCGCTGCTGCCCATGAGGCTGCTCGGCGACTCCGGCGTCTGGGAGCTCTTCGTCCCGGGGGTGGACCTCGGCGACGTCTACAAGTTCGCCGTGCGCGGCGCCGACGACGTGCTGCGGCACAAGGCCGACCCGATGGCCCGCCTCGCCGAGACCGCCCCCGCGACCGGCTCGGTGGTCACCGGCTCGACGTACACCTGGCGCGACGACGCGTGGCTGGCCGAGCGCGCCCAGCGCGACCCGCACGACCAGCGGATGAGCATCTACGAGGTGCACCCCGGGTCCTGGCGCCCCGGCCTCGGGTGGCGCGGCCTGGCCGACGAACTCGTCGAGTACGTGCGCGAGCACGGCTTCACGCACGTCGAGCTCATGCCGGTCATGGACCACCCGTACCCGCCGTCGTGGGGCTACCACGTGACGAGCTACTTCGCGCCCAACTCGCGCTTCGGCTCCCCGGACGACCTGCGCCACCTCGTCGACGAGCTGCACGCGGCCGGCATCGGGGTCATCCTCGACTGGGTGCCGGGGCACTTCGCCACCGACGAGTGGGCGCTCGTGCGCTTCGACGGGCTGCCGCTGTACGAGCACCCGGACCCGCGGCGCGGGTGGCAGCCCGACTGGGGCAGCTACGTGTTCGACTTCGGGCGACCCGAGGTGCGCAACTTCCTCGTGGCCAACGCGCTGTACTGGCTCGAGGAGTTCCACGTCGACGGGCTGCGCGTGGACGGCGTCGCCTCGATGCTCTACCTCGACTACTCGCGCAGGGACGGCGAGTGGATCCCCAACCACCACGGTGGCCGGGAGAACCTCGAGGCCGTCGCCCTCCTCCAGGAGGTCAACGCCACCGCCTACCGCCGCTCCCCCGGCATCGTCACCGTCGCCGAGGAGTCGACCGCCTGGCCGGGCGTGACGGCCCCGACGCACGAGGGCGGTCTGGGCTTCGGGCTGAAGTGGAACATGGGCTGGATGAACGACGCCCTGCGCTACCTGGGCGAGGACCCGGTCAACCGGCAGCACCACCACCAGCTGCTGAGCTTCGCGATGATGTACGCGTACGCCGAGAGCTACCTGCTGCCGATCAGCCACGACGAGGTCGTGCACGGCAAGGGGTCGATGCCCTACAAGATCCCGGGCGAGGACGACCAGCGCTTCGCGACCCTGCGCGCCTTCTACGCCTACCAGTGGGCCTTCCCGGGCAAGCAGCTGCTCTTCATGGGCACCGAGTTCGGCCAGACGAGCGAGTGGTCCGAGAGCCGGTCGCTCGACTGGTACCTGCTCGAGCACGCGCCGCACCGGCGGCTGCTCGACCTCGTCGGGGGGCTCAACGCCTTCGCGGAGCAGCACCCCGCGATGTGGGCGCTCGACGCGGAGCCGGCGGGGTTCCGCTGGCTCGACGCCGACGACAACCAGGGCAACACCGTCTCCTTCCTGCGCTTCGGGCAGGCGGACGGCTCCGGCGACGTGGTCGCCGTGGTCGTGAACTTCGGCGGGTCCGACCGTGCCCCCCTTCGCATCGGTGTGCCGAAGGGGGGTCGCTGGGTGGTCGGTCTCGACACCTCGGGCTACGACGCCGCCGGCTCACCGAGCCAGGCGGGTGTCGTCATCGAGGCGCAGGAGCGACCCTGGCAGGACCAGCCGTGGTCGCTCGAGGTGCGGGTGGCCGCGCTCTCGGCGGTCTACCTCACCCCTGCGGGGTAGTCGACCATCAAGCCGGGCGCAGGGTGCCGTAGGTCCGGGTGCCGGACCACATCCTGCGCGTGGAGACCGTGCGGCCGGAGGACGGGGCGTCGACGATGCAGCCGTCCCCCTTCGCCCCCGACTCGCCCCTGACGCCCTCCTGAACCGCCCGGGACCCTGCATTGCCCTAGGGGAATGCACGCCCCGGGAGCGCGAGACCCTGCATTGCCCTAGGGGAATGCAGGGTCTCGGAGCGTAGGAAGAGGCGTCAGAAGAGGGCACTCATGAGCGTCGTACGGCCCTTGCGGACGCGCTCGTCCTGGTTGCCGACGACGGCGAAGAGGTCCAGCAGGTGCGCCTTGACCCGGTCGCGGTCCTCCCCCGCGGTGACGCGGACGAGGTCGATCAGGCGCGTGAAGGCGTCCTCGACATGACCACCGAGCACGTCGAGGTCGGCGACGACGAGGGCGGCGTCGACGTCGTGCGGGTCACCGGCCGCGGCCGCCCGGGCGGCGTGGAGGTCCACCCCGCGGGTGCGCTTCATCAGGCCGACCTGGGCGAGCCCGAGCTGCGCGTCGGTGTCCTTGGGGTCAGCGGCGATCGCCTGCTCGTAGGCGGCGGCCGCGGCGTCCAGGTCGTCGCGCTCGATCGCGTCGTAGGCCTCCTGGTGCAGCGGCGGCAGGTCGTCCTGCGTGTCGGCCTCGGCGGGCTGCGCGCTGACGCGCCCGGTGACGCCGTGCTGCACCGCCACCTGGAGCAGCTGGTCGACCACCTGGCGGAACTGCTCCGGGTCGACGATCCCGCTGAAGAGCGGCACCGGCTGCCCGGCCACGAGACCGAGCGCGAGCGGCACCTCCGGCGGCTGGACCGCCTGCATGATGCCGGGGTTGGTCGCCACGTCGATCCCGACGACCTGTACGCGTCCCTCGAGGGTGCCGGCGATCGCGAGCGCGTCGTCGAGCAGCACACGGCTCTGCGGGTGCTCGGAGGACCACACGACGGCCACGGCCGGGACCACCGAGGTCCGACCGACGATGGTGTTGAAGGTCGCGTCGGTCGCCTCGACGAGGAGACCGTCGGCAGGTGCACCAGCGGCACCAGCGGCGCCAGCGGCGCCACCGGCAGCGGGGGCTGCGGGAGCCCCCGGGCCGGCACCGGGGGCCGATCCGGTGAGACGGGACAGGTCGACGGCGCCGCGCAGGGCTCGGGTCGGGTCGCTCATGCCAGCCATTGTCTCCCACGGCCGGGGCCGCGCGTCGACCCCCCGGTCAGGAGCCCTTCGCCGACTCGAGCACGTCGCTGGCGCCGACGACGCGGGCCTTGCCCTCGGCCGGCGTGACGAGCGCCAGGGTCTCGGCATGCTTGATCGAGAGGGCGCGCTCGACGGTCGAGGTGTCGAGCACGTCCTTGAGCGCGGCCTGCTCGAGCTTGAGCTCCTTGAGCTTCTTCGTCGCGGTGATCGTGTCGGTGCGCGTCATCGGCAGGAAGGTGATCGCTCCGCCGTCGGCCAGCGCGAAGGAGACCGCGTCGCCCTCCGCGACCGCCTGGCGCTGCCGGTAGTACGCGAGGTCACCCAGGTCGGCCTTCGTCGACCGGGCGTTCTTGCGCAGGGCCGCGGAGAAGGCATCGCTCACCGAGACGTCCTCGGGTGCCTTCGTCGACGACGAAGGGAAGGCGACACCCTTCGCCCAGGCGGTCGCCGCGTCCCGGACGTCCTTGCCGGGCGCCGCGACGGTGACCTTGGTCCCCTCGTCGAGCGGGGCGAGCGCGGGCACGCTGGCACCCGCGGCCATCGGCACGTCGGCGAAGAGGGTGAAGGGCTGGTCGGCCTGCTCGGCGACGAGGACGTGCAGGTACTGCACGTCGCCCGAGCGCGAGGTGGCCAGGACGGCGCGCGGCCACGTGGCGCCGCGGCTCACCGCGAGGACCTTGAGCCCCTCGACCTGCGTCGAGGTGCGTGTGGTCCTGTCCTTGCTGGCGACGGCCGCCCGCACCTCGCGCAGGGCCGGCCCGGAGAGGACCTCCTCACGCGCGGTCTCGGCGGCCTTGCCGCTCTTGCGGCTGACGTCGACGGCCTCGGTGACGACGCGGTCGGCCACCTGCCGTGCCGTGGTGGAGGTCACGGACGCGCCCGAGGACTGCTCGGCCGGGGCGTCGCGGATCCCGGCGATCGAGGTCCCCAGGCCGCAGCCGCCGAGGGTCAGGGGTGCCGCGACGAGGGCGGCGACGAGGGTGGTGCGCCGGCTCATGCGGCCTCCTCAGGATCGGGGCGCGCGGCCCGGTGGCGGATCATCCCCACGAGCCCGCTGCGGACGAGCAGGGCCAGCCCGGCGAGGAGGAGGACGAGACCGACGACGAGGGTGACGACGGCCGTGGTCCCCCAGCCGCTGTCCTCGACGGTCATGGTCACGGAGTCGATCTCGGCGCCGTCGGCAGCGGCGACCACGAGGGTCTGCGGCGCCTGCGACTGCTCGATCGTGCGGCTGATCTCGCCGGACGCGGTGCCGGACTCCTGCCACACGTCGAGGCCCGCGGGGTCGACGGGGTCCGTGGACCCGACCTCGGCGCTCGTGAGCGCCCAGTCCGACACCGCGACGCCCGAGACCTCGGCGCGCGTGGCGTCACCCAGGACGGCCTCGGCGTCGGAGGGCCGGGCGGTGCCGGCCCACAGCTCGCCGGAGCCGGCGGCGGTGACCTCGACGGGGTGGTCGACGCGGTTGAGCACGTCGGGGTCGAGGACGACGACCCGCTGGCCGGGGTCGGCGGTGAAGGTGGCCGTGCCGGAGGTGCCGAGGTTGGCGAGGAACCAACCCCCGACGATCGCGGCGACGAGGCCGACGAGGGCCAGGACGACGCCGGCGACGCGCTGGATGAGCGTGCTCACGTGGGTGCTTTCGGTCAGGGTTCAGGGGCCGTCTGCCGCTCGGGCGGACGATCAACCATGACAAATCCTGCAGAAGGTCACAAATCGGTCACGGAGCCGGGACGGCTCAGTCCTCGGCGAGGAGGCCCGCCACGCGCTCGACCTTCGCGCTCATCTGGCCGGTGCGACCGGCCCGGATGTCGGCCTTCATGACCAGCCCGACGCGGTCGCCGAAGGGCTCCATGGCATCGACGCAGGCCTTGACGACGGCCATGACCTCGTCCCACTCCCCCTCGATCGTCGTGAACATCGAGCCGAGGTCGTGCGGCAGCCCGCTGTCGCGCACGACGCGCAGCGCGGCGGCGACCGCCTCGGCGTAGGAGCCGTCGGCGTCCGGGGAGGACGGGGCGATGGAGAACGCGAGCAGCACGGGGACCTCCGGGGTCGGGAGCTGGTGGGTTACTGGGTCATCCGGACGACGCCGTCGATGCGCCGCAGCCGGTACTCGTGCTCCTCGACCTCTTCCGCGCGGTCCTTGGGGTGGTAGGTGAGGCGCACCGTCACGGTGTCGGTCCTGGTGTCGAAGGAGAGCACCTGGGTGTCGACGGACTCGATCCCCGACCAGAACCCGTCGAAGCCGCCCCGGTCCTTCTGCCGGGAGGGAGCGAGCATCGCCCAGGCGGCGTCGCGGTCGCTCGTCACCGTCGAGAAGTAGTCGGTGATGAAGGTCGTGGCCTCGGCCTGCGTGATGTCCTGCATGCCACGCGAAGTGGAGCTCGAGGACGAGCTCGAGGTGGAGCTCGAGGTGGAGCTGCTCGTCGACGTCTCGCTCGGGCTGGAGGTCACCGTGGCCGTCGTCGTGGTCGTCACGGGCGGCTGGGGCTCGCTGCTCGTGGCCGTCGAGGTGGTGCTCGACGAGGTGCTCGTCGAGCTCGTCGAGGACCCTGTGGTCGGCTCGTCGTCGCGCGACGCGGCCCAGGCGATCCCGGCCGCGAGCAGCACGGCCAGCCCGGCGAGGAGGAGGATCCACGGCCAGCCGCCTCGGCGTCGCGGCGGCGTCGGCGTGGGCGTCGGCGTGGGCGCGAAGGCCTCGCCCGCGCGGGAGGCGCCACCCGAGCCGCCCGCGGCGACGCTCTCGAGGCGACGGAGCACCTCGTCCATCGTCCCGCGTCGCGCCGGGTCGCGGGAGAGCATGTCGGCGAGCACCGGCTCGAGGGGTCCTGCCCGCTCGGGTCGCCGCGGCGGCTGCGAGGAGATGCTGCGCAGGGTGGCCAGGGCGTTGCCCTGCGAGGGGTAGGCGTCGGTGCCCTCGACCGCGAAGTAGATCGTCGCGCCGAGCGCCCACACGTCGGCCGCAGGGCCGTGGTCGCCACCGATGGCGACCTCCGGGGCCATGTAGCTCGGGGTGCCGGTCACCAGACCGGTCTGGGTCAGCTGGTCGTCGGCACCGGAGCGGGCGATGCCGAAGTCGCCCAGCTTGGGTCGACCGCCGCCGATGAGGACGTTGGCAGGCTTGACGTCGCGGTGGACGATGCCGGCACGGTGCGCCGCGGCGAGCGCTCCCGCGAGCTGTGCGCCGAGGTCGGCAGCCCCCTTCGGCGTCATCGGACCGCGCTCGCGGATGGCCGAGGCGAGCGTCGGGCCGGCCACGTACTCCATGACGAGCCACGGGGTGCCGTGGTGCTCGGTGACGTCGTAGACCGCGACGACGTTGGGGTGGTTGAGCGCGGCCGCCGCCCGGGCCTCGCGCATAGCCCGGCGGGTCTCCCCTTCGCTCTCCCCGGGGAAGTCGCCGATCTGCTTGGCCGCGACCTGGCGGCCGAGGACGGTGTCGCGGGCGAGCCAGACGGTCCCCATCCCACCGCGACCGATGGGTCGCACGGTCTCGTAGCGGCCGCCGATCAGCTCGGGCGTCGTGTCGTCAGTCATGTCCGGGCCAGCGTAGTGCTCGGGCTCGGCTACCGGCACGTAGACTGCCGCCGCGGACGTCGTCCGCGTCGCACGCCACGAAGTATCAGGGGGAAATCACCGTGTCCTACCCAGCGCCGCCACCGCCCGGAGGCTCCGGCAACCCGAACCCGTACCAGGCCCCGGCCTACGGCACCCCGGGCGCCTACCCGCCCCCCGGCAGCGCCCCCAAGAAGGACAACACCCTCTGGTGGATCCTCGGCATCATCGGCGGCGTCATCCTCCTGTGCTGCTGCGGTGTCGCCGGGTTCTTCATCTTCGTCGCCAACGAGGCGAGCGAAGGGATCTCGAGCTACAGCTCCTCGGCCAACTCGTCCAAGAACGCCGACGCGGCCGGCGCCACGCCCGTCTCCGAGGGCTCCTCGGTCACCGTGGACGGTGCCGCCATCCAGCCCGGCTGGTCGGTGCTGACCTCGACCGACGACATCTCCGGCCTGAGTGTGCGCAACGACAGCGGCAGCAGCAACTCGTTCTTCCTGACCTTCTACTTCATGAAGGACGGCAACGTCATCGACGACGTCACCTGCAACACCGACTTCCTCGACGCCGGCGCGACCGACGCCGCCCCCACGTGCGTGTCGGCGATCTTCGACATCGACGACCACGACGAGATCCGCGTGGGCGAGGGTTTCTGACCCGGCTCAGTCCGCGCCGAGCCCGACGAGCAGCTCGTCGGCCGCCGCGTGCGGGTCCGTGGCCCCGTCGACGACCCGCTCGGCGAGCCCGTCGAGCGTGCCGCCGGAACCGAGGTCACCCATGCGGGCCTGCAGCCGGGCCAGCGCGAGAGCGGTGATCTCGGCACGGGCGCGCCCGGTGCGGCGCTGGCGCAGGGTGCCGCTCGCGGCCAGCCACGAGAGGTGGTCCCCGATCGCGGTGACGATGTCGCCCACGCCTGTGCCGTCGGTCGCGGAGGCCTTGACGACCGGGCGTCGCCAACCGCCGGGCCGCGTCCCCTCACCGAGCTGGATCATGTGCCGCAGGTCGCGGACGGTCGCGTCCGCACCCTCGCGGTCGGCCTTGTTGACGACGAAGACGTCGCCCACCTCGAGGATCCCCGCCTTGGCCGCCTGGATCCCGTCGCCCATGCCGGGCGCCAGGAGGACGAGGGTCGTGTCCGCGGCGCCCGCGATCTCGACCTCGGACTGACCGACGCCGACGGTCTCGACGAGCACGACGTCGAACCCGGAGGCGTCGAGCACGCGGATGGCCTGGGGCGTCGAGACCGACAGGCCGCCCAGGTGGCCGCGGCTGGCGAGCGAACGGATGTAGACGCCCGGGTCGCTCGCGGACGCGCTCATGCGGATGCGGTCACCCAGGAGCGCGCCGCCGCTGAAGGGCGAGGAGGGGTCGATCGCGAGGACGCCGACCCGCGCGCCCTGCTCGCGCAGCGCGCGGACGAGGGCGTCGGTCGTCGTGGACTTGCCGACACCGGGGGCGCCGGTCAGGCCGATGACGTGGGCCCGACCCGTGTGCGGCGCGAGCAGCGCCATCGCCTCCGGCAGCGCGGGGTGCTGGTCGTCGACGAGCGAGATGAGCCGCCCGACGGCGCGGGTCGTCCCCGCCCTGGCCTCCTCGACCAGGACGGGGACGTCGATGCTGCGGCTCAAGCTCAGGCGTTCGGGACGCGGATGATCAGGGCGTCACCCTGACCGCCACCGCCGCAGAGGGCGGCCGCGCCGACACCGCCGCCGCGGCGCTTGAGCTCGTGGGCGAGCGCGAGGGTGATGCGCGCGCCGGACATGCCGAGCGGGTGGCCCATGGCGATCGCGCCGCCGTTGGGGTTGACCTGCTCGTCCTTGAGGCCGAGCTGCTGGGCCGAGGCCAGGCCGACGGCCGCGAAGGCCTCGTTGATCTCGACGACGTCGAGGTCGGAGACCGCGATGCCCTCCTTGGCGACGGCGACCTCGATGGCGTTGGCCGGCTGCGACTGCAGGGTCGAGTCAGGACCGGCGACGACACCGTGGGCGCCGATCTCGGCGAGCCAGGACAGGCCCAGCTCCTCGGCCTTGGACTTCTTCATGACGACGACCGCGGCCGCGCCGTCGGAGATCTGCGAGGCAGAGCCGGCGGTGATGGTGCCGTCCTTGGCGAAGGCCGGACGCAGCTTGCCCAGGGACTCGACGGTCGTGTCGGCACGCACGCCCTCGTCGGTGTCGAAGAGGACCGGGTCGCCCTTGCGCTGCGGGATCTCGACCGGCACGACCTCGTCGGCGAAGGTGCCCTCGGCCCAGGCCCTGGCAGCCTTCTGGTGGCTCGCGGCCGCGAACTCGTCCTGCTGCTCACGGGTGAAGTCGGAGTTCTCCGCGTTCTTGGCCTCGGTGAGCGCGCCCATCGCCTGGTCGGTGATGATGTCGTGCAGGCCGTCGTAGGCCATCGAGTCCTTGAGCTTGGTGTCGCCGTACTTGATGCCCTCGCGGCTCTTGGGGAGCAGGTGCGGCGCGTTGGTCATCGACTCCTGGCCCCCGGCGACGACGATCTCGAACTCGCCGGCGCGGATCAGCTGGTCGGCGAGGGCGATCGCGTCGATGCCCGAGAGGCAGACCTTGTTGACCGTGAGGGCGGGGACGTTCTTCGGGATCCCGCCCTTGATCGCGGCCTGGCGGGCGGGGATCTGGCCCTCGCCCGCGGTGAGGACCTGGCCCATGATGACGTAGTCGACGTCCTCGCCCTTGACGCCGGCCTTCTCGAGGGCGCCCTTGATGGCGAAGCCGCCGAGGTCGGAGCCGGAGAAGCCCTTGAGCGAGCCGCTCATGCGGCCCATCGGGGTGCGGGCCCCCGCGACGATGACAGTGGGGTCGGTGGACATGCGTTGGCCTCCGGGTGCAGTGGGTGCGTGGATGGGTCGACTCTACGCAGCGGCGGGCGGGGTGCCGAGGGGAACGACCGGTGACCCGTGCCACGAGCCCCGGGACGGTGGGCCAGACCACACGCGAAGGGGGCGCGCCGCCCCCCTTCGCGTCCCTAGGCTGCCGCACATGAACGATCTCTTCACTGCCATCGACCACGTCGGTGTCGCCGTGCCCGACCTCGACGAGGCCATCGCCTTCTACCGTGACACCTACGGCATGGAGCTCGCCCACGAGGAGACCAACGAGGAGCAGGGCGTGCGCGAGGCGATGATGCGCGTCGGCGAGTCCGGCTCGTGCATCCAGCTGCTCGCGCCGCTCTCCCCCGAGTCCACGATCGCGAAGTTCCTCGACCGCAACGGCCAGGGCATCCAGCAGCTCGCCTACCGCGTCGAGGACATCGATGCCGTGGGCGCGACCCTGCGCGAGCGCGGCCTCCGCCTGCTCTACGACACCCCGAAGCGGGGCACGAGCAACTCCCGCGTCAACTTCATCCACCCCAAGGACGCCGGCGGTATCCTCGTCGAGCTCGTCGAGCCGGCGGCCGACGCCCACTGAGCCCACCCCTTCGTCCCGCCGAGACCGATCGGGACGACACGGATCCGCGTGTGAACTGGGTCATGACCCCATACCCGCGGCCGCCGCGACCACCTAGGTTTCACGCAACGCACGACCCCCGACCATTCCCCCTGAGGCCGAGGAGCCCCCACTCATGGCAATCGACCAGATCCGCGACGCGATCCTCTCCGGTGACCGCAGCGAAGAGACCTACGCCAACCTCCCCCTGCCCGACACCTACCGTGCCGCGACCGTCCACAAGGACGAGGTGGAGATGTTCAAGGGCCTGAAGAGCCGCGACAAGGACCCGCGCAAGTCGCTGCACATCGACGACGTGCCGATCCCGGAGCTGGCCCCCGACGAGGCGCTCGTCGCCGTCATGGCCAGCGCGATCAACTTCAACACCGTGTGGACCTCGATCTTCGAGCCCGTCTCGACCTTCGGCTTCCTCGAGCGCTACGGCCGCCTGAACAAGTACTCCAAGCGCCACGACCTGCCGTACCACATCGTCGGCTCCGACCTCTCCGGCGTCGTCCTGCGCGTCGGCGAGCACGTCTCGAAGTGGAAGCCCGGCACCGAGGTCGTCGCCCACTGCCTGTCCGTCGAGCTCGAGGACGCCGACGGCCACGACGACACGATGATGGACCCGCAGCAGCGCATCTGGGGCTTCGAGACCAACTTCGGCGGTCTCGCCGAGTTGGCCATCGTCAAGGCCAACCAGCTCATGCCGAAGCCCGGCCACCTCACCTGGGAGGAGTCCGCCTCCCCCGGTCTGGTCAACTCCACCGCATACCGGCAGCTGATCTCCAAGAACGGCGCCGCGCTGAAGCTCGGTGACCGCGTCCTGATCTGGGGCGCCTCCGGCGGCCTCGGCTCCTACGCGACCCAGATGGCGCTCGCCGCCGGGGCGACCCCGATCTGCGTCGTCTCCTCCCCCGAGAAGGCGCAGATCTGCCGCGACATGGGCGCCGAGCTGATCATCGACCGCAACGCCGAGGGCTACAGGTTCTGGAACGAGGACAACACGGAGCAGAACCCCAAGGAGTGGCAGCGCCTGGGCAAGAAGATCCGTGAGCTCACCGGCGGCCACGACGTCGACATCGTCTTCGAGCACCCCGGCCGCGAGACCTTCGGCGCCTCGGTCTACGTCACCCGCAAGGGCGGCAAGATCGTCACCTGCGCGTCGACCTCGGGCTACATGCACGAGTACGACAACCGCTACCTGTGGATGAACCTCAAGAGCATCATCTCCAGCCACTTCGCGAACTACCGCGAGTCCTGGGAGGCCAACGAGCTCATCAACCGCGGTCTCGTCCACCCGACCCTCAGCCGGACCTACACGCTCGAGGAGGTCGGCCAGGCCACCCTCGACGTGCACCACAACAAGCACCAGGGCAAGGTCGGCGTGCTCACCCTCGCCCCCGAGCCGGGCCTGGGTGTCACCGACACCGACAAGCGCGCGAAGTTCGAGAAGGAGATCAACCG
This sequence comes from Janibacter terrae, assembly GCF_039636765.1. Lineage (NCBI taxonomy): Bacteria > Bacillati > Actinomycetota > Actinomycetes > Micrococcales > Intrasporangiaceae > Janibacter > Janibacter terrae. The sequence continues at coordinate 1,467,363 of NZ_CP144167.1, read as the reverse complement.
CTTCCAGGCGGTCTGAGCCCGCCTCCTGCCCCAAGATTCTCGGGTCACCCGAGAAACCTCGCCTTCGCAAGGGTTTCAAACCCTTGCGAAGGCGAGGTTTCTCTTGTTGAGCGGGTGCCTGCCCGGTGGGGCGAAGGGGGCTCAGGCCAGGTTGACCGAGGTGTCCAGCTCCGTCACCGCGGCCGCGAACTGGCTGCGGTAGAGGCGCGCGTAGGCACTATCGGCGGCGAGCAGGCTCTCGTGCGTGCCCTGCTCGACGATGTGCCCCTCCTCCATGACGACGATGAGGTCGGCGTCGCGGATCGTCGAGAGCCGGTGGGCGATGACGAAGCTCGTCCGGTCCCCGCGCAGCGCCGCCATCGCCTGCTGCACGAGCCGCTCGGTACGGGTGTCGACCGAGCTCGTCGCCTCGTCGAGGATGAGCAGGCTCGGGTCGGCGAGGAAGGCGCGGGCGATCGTCACCAGCTGCTTCTCGCCGGCCGAGATGTTCCCCCCTTCGTCGTCGAGGTGCGTGTCGTACCCCTGAGGAAGGGAGTGGACGAAGCGGTCGACGTAGGTCGCCTCGGCCGCCGCCCGGACCTCCTCGCGGGTGGCACCCGGGCGCCCGTAGGCGATGTTGTCGCCGATCGTCCCGGAGAAGAGCCACGTGTCCTGCAGGACCATGCCGGTGCGCGAGCGCAGTTCGGCGCGCGACATGTCGGTGATGTCGATGCCGTCGATGGTGATCCGTCCCGAGTCGAGCTCGTAGAAGCGCATGACGAGGTTGACGAGCGTCGTCTTGCCGGCGCCGGTCGGGCCGACGATCGCGACCGTCTGGCCCGGCTCGACGACGAGGTCGAGGTCCTCGATGAGCGGCCGGGTCGGGTCGTAGCTGAAGCTCACTCCCTCGAAGGCCACCCGCCCGTGGCCGTCGCCGCGCGCCACCGGCGTGCTCGGGTCCTCGACCTGCTCCGGCGCGTCGAGCACGTCGAAGACGCGCTCCGCGGAGGCGACACCGGACTGCATGAGGTTGGCCATCGAGGCGACCTGCGTCAGCGGCTGGGTGAACTGGCGCGAGTACTGGATGAAGGCCTGCACGTCGCCGAGCGTCATCTGGCCGGAGGCGACCCGCAGGCCCCCGACGACGGCGATGACGACGTAGTTGAGGTTCCCGACGAACATCATCGCCGGCATGATGATGCCGCTGACGAACTGCGCCCCGAAGCCCGCCCCGCGCAGCTCCTCGTTGCGCTCGGCGAAGGCCGCGTCGACCTCCGCCTGCCGGCCGAAGACCTTGACGAGCGAGTGGCCGGTGTACGTCTCCTCGACGACCGCGCTGAGCTCGCCGGTGGACTTCCACTGCTGGATGAAGTGCCGCTGCGAGCGCTTGCCGATCACCCCGGTGAGCACGATGGAGATCGGGATCGTCACGAGCGCGATGAGCGAGAGGAGCGGCGAGACCCACACCATCATCGAGACCATCGCGACGACCGTGATGAGGCTGGTGAGCAGCTGGCTGAGCGTCTGCTGCAGCGACTGCGCGACGTTGTCGATGTCGTTGGTGACGCGGCTGAGCAGCTCTCCGCGCGGCTGCTGGTCGAAGTACGGCAGCGGCAGCCGGTGCAGCTTGGCCTCGACCTGGGCACGCAGGTCGAAGACGACCTGGTTGACCGCATGGACGATGACGCGCCCCTGGAGCCACGAGAGGACGGCGGCGACGACGTACAGCGCGAGCGCGAGCAGGAGGATGCGCCCGATCGCGCCGAGGTCCATGCCCTGCCCCGGCACGACGTAGGGCATCGCCTCGATCATGTCGGCCCGGCGCCCTTCGCCCGACGCGCGCAGCTGCTCGACGACGGACTCGAGCGGGACGCCGGCGGGCAGCTTCGAGCCGATCCACCCGGCGAAGATGTGGTCGGTGGCCCGCGCGAGGATGAGCGGCCCGAGGGCGCTCATGCCGACGGAGACCACCGTCAGGGAGATGGCCGTGAGCACCCGGGCGCGCTGCGGTCGCAGCCGCCCCACGAGGCGCCGCGCCGAGGGCAGGAAGTTCTTCGACCTCTCCCCCGGCGTGCCCATCTGCATCGGGCCACGGCGCATGACGGACCCGGGCCCGCGGCGCGCCTGGGCGGCCTTCTCCTCAGCGGTGGGGACCTCGCTCACGCCGCCTCCTCCCGCGCCGCCTGGCTCTCGACGATCTCGACGTAGGTCGGGCAGCCCGCGAGCAGCTCCTCGTGGGTCCCGTCGCCGACGACCCGGCCGTCGTCGAGGACGACGATGTGGTCGGCGTCGATGATCGAGGAGACGCGCTGGGCGACCACGAGGACGACGCTGTCGGCGACGACGGGACGAAGGGCGGCGCGCAGCCGCGCGTCGGTCGTCAGGTCGAGCGCGGAGAAGGCGTCGTCGAAGAGGTAGATGTCGGGTCGGCGCACGAGCGCCCGGGCGATCGACACCCGCTGGCGCTGGCCGCCCGAGAGGTTGGTCCCTCCCTGCGCGACCGGTGCCCCGAGCCCCTGCTCGAGGTCGCGCACGAAGTCCTCGGCCTGGGCGATGCGCAGGGCCTCCCACAGCTCCTCGTCGGTGGCGTCGGGCTTGGCCTGGCGCAGGTTGCTGGCGATCGTCCCGCTGAAGAGGAAGGCGCGCTGCGGCACGACGGCCAGGTGGCTCCACAGCTCCGCCGGTTCGAGCTCGCGCACGTCGGTGCCTCCGACGAGGACCCGCCCACCGGTCGCGTCGTGCAGGCGCGCCACGAGGTCGAGCAGCGTGGTCTTGCCGGCGCCGGTCGAGCCGATGATCGCCGTCGTGCGACCCGGCTCGGCGCGCAGGCTGACGTCGCAGAGGACGGGCGCGTCGGCGCCGGGGTAGGCGAACTCGACGGCGTCGAGCACGACGGAGGGCCGGGCCTGTGTCATCGGGCGCGGCGCGAGCGCCGGCACCACGGAGGACTCGGTCGAGAGGACCTCGTCGATGCGTCCGGCGGAGACGGCTGCGCGGGGGAGCATCATCGACATGAAGGTCGCCATCATCACCGACATGAGGATCTGCATCAGGTAGGTCATGAACGCGGTGAGGGCACCGATCTGCATCTCACCGCTCCCCACGCGCTGGGCGCCGAACCACAGCACCGCCACCGTCGACGCGTTGAGGATGACCATGACGATCGGGAAGGCGAGCGCCATCAGCCGCCCGACCGCGATCGCCGACCCGGTGTACTCGGTGTTGGCCACCTCGAACCGCTCGCGCTCGCTCCCTTCGCGCACGAAGGCCCGGACCACACGCACGCCGGTGATCTGCTCGCGCAGGATGCGGTTGACCGTGTCGACGCTCGTCTGCATCCGGCGGAAGCTGGGGACCATCTGGCGGATCACCAGGCCCACCGAGACCGCGAGCAGCGGAACGGCGACGGCCACGAGCCACGACAGCCCGACGTCCTCGCGCAGCGCCATGACCACGCCGCCGACCATCATCAGGGGCGCGGTGACCATCATCGTCAGCGCCATGTTGGTGACGGTCTGGACCTGCGTGACGTCGTTGGTCGTGCGCGAGATGAGCGTCGGAGCGCCGAAGCGCGCGACCTCCTGGGCGCTGAAGCTGCCGACACGCGAGAAGACCGCGGCCCGCAGCCGGGCGGCCATCGTCGCCGACAGGCCCGCACCGAGCCACGTCGCCGCGATCGTCGCGACGATCTGCAGCACCGAGACGGCCAGCATCAGCCCGCCGTGGCGGACGATGTAACCGGTGTCGCCCGTGGCCACGCCGTTGTCGATGATCTCGCCGTTGAGGCTGGGCAGGTAGAGGGAGGCGAGGGTGGCGGCGAGCTGGAGGAGCAGCAGCGTCGCGACCCGGCCGCCCGTGCCGTCCAGGTGGCGGCGGACGAGGCGGAGGAGCACCCGACGATTGTTGCACCGTGCAGGTACTCCACCAACCGGGCTGTCCTGCGGTCAGCGCCCGTAGCGCCCGTGGTTGCGGGCCTTCCAGCAGGCGGAGTGCCAGTGCCGGCGGTCGTCCGCTCCCCCGAGCCCGTCGTCCGGCCAGACGACGACGTGCGGCGTGCCCGGCTGGATCTCGTGGGTGCAGCCCGGGCAGGTGTACACCCGCGTCGAGGTCTGCCCGCTCAGCCGACGAACGATCCAGGCGCGGCCCATCCACGTCTCCCGCGTCTGCGGCGAACCCTCGAGCGCGAGCGGACGGTGCTCGTCACGGCGTCGACGGTTGCTGCGGGGCATGGGCTCATGGTCTCCCGTGACGCGAGCGGACACAAAAGGTCGTCCTGGTGCACGCAGTGGCTGGATCCGCCACCAGATGCACCAGGACGACCTCGTGTGCTCGGGCTCAGTACGTGCGGAAGCCCTCACCTGTCTTGCGGCCGAGCTTGCCGGCGCCGACGAGCTCGCGCAGGAGCGGGGCCGGGGTGAGCGACTCGTGCTCGAACTCGGCGAGCAGCTCCTCCTCGATGGCCAGGGCCACGTCGTTGCCGACGACGTCGAGGAGCGCGAAGGGGCCCATCGGGTAGCCGTAGTGCTCGGTGATCGCCCCGTCGACGGCGTCGAGCTCGGCACCCTCCTCGTGCGCCCTGATGGCGTCGTTGAGGTACGGGAAGAGCAGCGCGTTGACGATGAAGCCGGAGCGGTCGGCGCAGCTGACGGCGACCTTGCGGGTGCTGCGGCACAGGTCCTGGACGGTGTCGAGCACGTCCTGGCCGGTCGTCGCGTGGTTGATGACCTCGACCAGCTTCATGACCGGGGCCGGGTTGAAGAAGTGCATCCCGACGACGTCCTGCGGACGCCTGGTCTGCGCGGCGAGGTCGGCGATGGACAGCGACGAGGTGGTCGTCGCCAGGACGGCACCCGGCTTGCAGATGCGGTCCAGGTCGGCGAACAGTTGATTCTTGATGCCGATCTCCTCGGCGATCGCCTCGACCACGATGTCGACGTCACCGAGGGCCTCGCGCTCGGTCGCGCCGGTGAGGCGGCCGAGGACGGCGTCCGCCTGACCCTGGTCGATCCGACCCTTGTCGACCTGACGGGCCAGGTTCTTGGCGATCTGCGCGCGCACCGCGTCGACCTTGTCGCCGGTGCGGGCCACGTAGGTGACGGGGAACCCGTTCACCGCGAAGACCTCGACGATGCCGCTGGCCATCGTGCCGGAGCCGACGACGCCGACGGTCTTGACCGGGCGAGCCGCCCCCTGGCCGACCTGGGAGGGGGTGAGCTCGTCGGCGACGACCTCGTCCCCGTCGTAGGTGTAGAAGCCCTTGCCGGCCGCCTTGCCCGTGCGCCCCTCGGCGATCAGCCGCTCGATGGCAGGGTCCGGCCGGTGGCGCGGGTCCCCGCTCTCGGCGAAGCGCGCGGCGAGTGCGTCCCGGACGGTCTCGAGACCGATCTCGTCGAGGACCGCGAGGGGGCCGGCGGGCAGGCCGCAACCGAAGCGCATGCCGTTGTCGACGTCCTCACGGGAGGCGTACTGCTCCTCGAACATCGAGGCGGCGTGGTTCAGGTACGGGAAGACCAGGGCGTCTGCAAGAGCGCGGGAGTCTGACATGAGTGGCACTATCGCAGCCGTGGTGACCCCGGGACAGGGGCCCGCGGCGTGACGGTCCGCACAGGGGAAACCTTGTGCGCGTAGGGTCGTCGCCGTGCGAGTGGTGATTGCGACCTGCAGCGTCGACTACGAGGGGCGGCTCAACGCCCACCTGCCCCTGGCGACCCGTCTGCTCATCGTCAAGGCGGACGGGTCGGTGCTCGTCCACAGCGACGGCGGCTCCTACAAGCCGCTGAACTGGATGGCTCCCCCGTGCTCGATGGCGGAGGTCGAGCCGGACGAGACCGAGGCCACAGAGGGGGTGACCGCCGTCTGGAACGTCCAGCACGCCAAGACCGAGGACCGGCTGCGGGTCAGGCTGCACGAGGTGCACCACGACTCGGCGCACGAGCTGGGCCTCGACCCCGGCCTGGTCAAGGACGGCGTCGAGGCCCATCTGCAGCGGCTGCTCGCCGAGCACATCCAGACCCTCGGCGACGGCTACACGCTCGTGCGTCGCGAGTACATGACGGCGATCGGTCCCGTCGACATCCTCGCCAGGGACGCGAAGGGGGTCTCCGTCGCCATCGAGATCAAGCGCCGCGGCGAGATCGACGGTGTCGAGCAGCTGACCCGCTACCTCGAGCTGATGAACCGCGACCCCGCGCTGCGCCCGGTCACGGGGGTCTTCGCCGCCCAGGTCATCAGGCCGCAGGCCCGCACCCTCGCCGAGGACCGAGGCATCCGCTGCGTCACCCTCGACTACGACGAGCTCAAGGGCATCGACACGAGCATGCATCGCCTCTTCTAGTCGCCGAGCTCGAGCCGCTCCACCCCCTGTGCGGCGGACGGCAGGAGCACGGCCACGGTCTCGCCGCGGTGCAGGTCGGCGACCCCGGCCAGCGGGTCGCCCTCGGCGCCCGACAGGGCCGCGTCGACCTCGAGCGGCACGTCCAGCGCGTCGGCCAGGCGCGCACCGACGCCGTCCTCCGACCCCGTGACGACGGCGAGGATCCCCACGCCGCGCAGCGCCCCGACGAGGTGGGCCAGACCCCCTTCGTCCGTGGGCGGTGCGGTGACGAGGAGTGTCGCCGGGCAGTGCAAGGACATACCTCGAAGGCTAGACCTGCGAGGTCGCGTCCTCGGCCTGCACGGCCGACAGGCCGCGACTCTCGCGGATGATGTCGAGGAAGCGACCCATGATCTCGTTGAGGCCGAAGTCCTTGGGGGTGAAGACGGCCGCGACGCCCAGCTCGCGCAGCCTCGCCGCGTCCGACTCGGGGATGATCCCGCCGACGACCACGGGGATGTCCCCGGCGCCCTCGGCCCGCAGGCCCTCGAGCACGTCGGGGACGAGCTCCATGTGCGAGCCGGAGAGGATCGAGACCCCGACCAGGTCGACGTCCTCGGCCACGGCCGCGGACACGATCTGCTCGGGGGTGAGGCGGATGCCCTGGTAGACGACCTCGAAGCCCGCGTCGCGCGCCCGCACGGCGATCTGCTCGGCCCCGTTGGAGTGACCGTCGAGGCCGGGCTTGCCGACGAGGACGCGCAGCTGCTCGCCGAGCTCCTCGCTCGTGGCACGTACGCGGTCGCGCACGGCGAGCAGGTCGGTGGACCCGGCGTCGGCGATCCCCACGGAGCCCGAGACGCCGGTGGGAGCACGGAACTCGCCGAAGACCTCGCGCAGGGCCTGGGCCCACTCCCCGACCGTCACCCCGGCCCGGGCGCAGTCGAGCGAGGCCTCCATGAGGTTGTCGCTCGTCCTCGCGGTCTCCTGCAGGGTGGCGAGCGCCGCCTTGGCCGCCTCGGCCTGCTGCGGGTCGGCGTCGCGCTCGGCACGCCAGGCACGCACGGCCTCGATGGCCTTGGCCTCGACGTCGGCGTCGACGGTCTGGATCGCGGTGTCGAGGTCGGCGGTCAGCGGGTTGGGCTCGGTGGTCTCGAACTTGTTGACGCCCACGACGATGTCCTCGCCGGCCTCGATCCGCTGGCGGCGCAGCGAGTGGCTCGCGACGAGGGCGGACTTCATGTAGCCCGACTCGACGGCCGGCACAGCGCCCCCCATCGCCTGGATGCGCTCGATCTCGGCCTTGGCCCCGGTCACGAGCTCCGTGACCTTGGCCTCGACGACGGGCGAGCCGGCGAAGAGGTCGTCGTACTCGAGCAGGTCTGACTCGAAGGCGAGGACCTGCTGCAGGCGCAGCGCCCACTGCTGGTCCCACGGACGCGGCAGGCCGAGGGCCTCGTTCCACGCCGGCAGCTGCACGGCCCGGGCGCGCGCGTCCTTGCTCAGTGTGACCGCGAGCATCTCGAGGACGATGCGCTGGACGTTGTTCTCCGGCTGCGCCTCCGTCAGGCCCAGGGAGTTGACCTGGACGCCGTAGCGGAAGCGGCGCTGCTTGGCGTCGGTGACGCCGTAGCGCTCGCGGGTGATCTCGTCCCACAGCTGGACGAAGGCGCGCATCTTGCACATCTCCTCGACGAAGCGCACGCCGGCGTTGACGAAGAAGGAGATGCGGGCGACGACCGTGCCGAACTCGTCCTCGGGCACGCGGCCCGACTCGCGCACGGCGTCGAGCACCGCGAGGGCGGTCGACATCGAGTAGGCGATCTCCTGCACGGGGGTGGCCCCGGCCTCCTGCAGGTGGTAGCTGCAGATGTTGATCGGGTTCCATCTGGGGATCTCGCCGACGGTGTACGTCACCATGTCGGTGATCAGGCGCATCGAGGGGCCGGGCGGGAAGACGTACGTCCCGCGGCTCAGGTACTCCTTGATGATGTCGTTCTGCGTCGTGCCGGCCAGGCGCGCCCGGACCTCGGCGGGGTCCTGACCCGCCGCCTCGGCCTGCTCCTCGGCGGCGACCTGGTACATCGCGAGCATGTACATCGCGACCGCGTTGATCGTCATCGACGTGTTCATCTCGCCGAGCGGGATCTGGTCGAAGAGCCGGCGCATGTCACCGATGTGGCTGATCGGCACGCCGACCTTGCCGACCTCACCGCGGCTGAGCACGTGGTCGGGGTCGTAGCCCGTCTGCGTCGGCAGGTCGAAGGCGACCGACAGCCCGGTCTGGCCCTTGGCGAGGTTGCGGCGGTAGAGCTCGTTGGACGCCGCGGCACTGGAGTGCCCGGCGTAGGTGCGCATCACCCAGGGGCGGTCGCGCTCGGGGCGAGCAGCCTCGGCGGCAGGGGTCGGGGCATCAGTGCGGTCGGCCATGAGGGCAAGGTACCCGCGCCCCGCGGCTCACCACAGGCCCGGCGACGGTGAATGACGCCACACCGGGTGGCCGCAGCCGGCCGGGGACGAAGGGGAGGTCAGACGGCGGCGCGGCGGCGGACGGCGATCCGCGGCGCGGGCACGTCGTGGAGGAGCCGGACGAGCCCGGCCCGGCGCAGCAGACGCTCGGTCCGCTCGTCGGCGTTGGCGAAGCGCAGCCGGCGTCCGGCCCGGGCGGCGCGGGCGTGCGCACCCAGGAGCGTCGCGAAGCCCACCTGGTCGACGACGGTCGACCCGGCGAGGTCGACGACGATCGGGTCCCGCCCGGCCCGGATCGCCTCGACGAAGCCCTGCCGCAGATCCGCGCTGTGGCGCAGGTCGAAGGGCACGACGACCCGGACCCGGGTGCTGCCCTCGCCACCCACTGGCGTCAGCGCGACCATTGCGCTCATCACGGCACCTGCCTTCCCCTGCTGAGACCGTGCACCCAGTGTGACGCGCGACCCACGACGGGGGTTGCACCCTCGGGCAACGATGTGATCACGCGCACACCAGCGTCTGGTCAGGCGCTCCCCGTTCGCCGGTCACGGGGGTCTGCCACGATGGGCCCATGGTGAACCTGACGAAGATCTACACCCGCACCGGAGACGGCGGCACGACCGCGCTCGGGGACTTCAGTCGCACCAGCAAGACCGACCCGCGCCTGCAGGCCTACGCCGACGCCAACGAGGCGAACGCCGTCATCGGGGTCGCGGTCGCGACCGGCGGTCTCGAGGAGGAGGTCGTCACGACGCTGACGCGGGTGCAGAACGACCTCTTCGACCTCGGCGCCGACCTGTCGACGCCGCTGCAGGAGGCGCCGGAGTACCCCCCGCTGCGGGTCAAGCAGGTCTGGATCGACGAGCTCGAGGCCGACTGCGACACCTACCTGGGACGCGTGGACAAGCTGCGCTCCTTCATCCTCCCCGGCGGCACCGCGGGCTCGGCCCACCTGCACCACGCGACGACCGTCGTGCGCCGCGCCGAGCGCTCGGCCTGGGCGGCGATCGAGCAGTACGGCACCGACACGGCGCAGGAGCGCGGGAGCGGCGGCGTCAACCCGCTCACGGCGACCTACCTCAACCGACTGTCCGACCTGCTCTTCATCCTCGCCCGCGTGGCCAACCTGCCGATCGGCGGCGACGTCCTGTGGCAGCCGGGCGGCGGCCGCGAGGAGCGACCGGTCAGGTGACGTTGACGCCCCGTCCCGGGGGCGCCGACTCCAGCCAGGAGCGCACCGCCGGGTAGATCTTCTGCTCGAGGGCGAGGTGGACCAGCGGTCGGCCGTCGGGCCCGGTGAGCGTCACCGAGACGGCGTCGACGAGACCGGGCACGGAGACCACGTCGGAGTCGGGCGTGGAGATCTCCAGGCCCTCCCGGACCCAGGCCATGGTGGGGGTCGTCGTGAGGCCGCCGACGCTGAACCACTCGAGGTCCACGGACCCCATGCGCAGCAGACCGAGCCGCCAGCGGTGCGACTCGGGCAGGCGGATGGCGCACGGGCTCACGGGTCCGTGCGCGGCGATGGAGCGTCGCCGCAGCCAGAGGAGGACCAGCCACAGCGCGACGACGAGACACCCTGCGAGGAGGAGGACCTCCACCACCTGCAGGGCCGTCACAGGGTCAGGCCTTGGCCGGGGCCTGGACGGTCTCGGCGACGATCGTCACGTTGTCGTGGTCGACCGAGAGGAAACCACCGTCGACGGTCGCGGTCTGGTCGCCACCCTCGGTGTGGATGACGACGTCGCCCTCCACGAGCACACCCAGCAGGGGGGTGTGGCCGGGCATGATGCCGATCTCGCCCTCGGTGCTGCGCGCACGCACCATGGTGGCCTCACCGGACCAGACCTTGCGGTCCGCGGCGACGAGTTCAACGTTGAGGGAGCTCACGTGGGGGGTCCTTCGTGTCGGTGCGGCTGAGGGGTTCATCCTAGCCCGCGGTGGGAGATGGTCCGACGCCGCGTCAGGCGACGACGAGGGCGAAGTAGTCCTGGCCCAGGGACAGGCTCACGATGCGCACCGCGGAGTAGGCGAGCCACACGCCGACGAGCACCATGAGGAAGCGGGGGTTGAGCTGGTCGAGCAGCCGTTGGGGTGGTCGTCGGCGCACGAGGGAGACGGCCGTGTAGACGACGAGGCCCGCGGCCGCCGCCATCCCGATCGGCCCGAAGAGGTTGTACTCGAAGGCGGTCGCGACGTCACCGTGCGCGAGGTGCACCCACGAGCGGGTCATGCCGCACCCGGGGCACGGCATGCCGGTGAGGATCCGCAGGATGCACGTCGGCTGGCCGCCGTCGACGGACGGCACCGGCCAGACCCGCGCCACGACGAGCCCGACGAAACTGATCGCCGCGAGGACGGGCACGATCATGCGCTCGGTGACGCGGACCCCCTTCGAGAGGTACACGGTCCGGCCTGCCGGGCTCACCGGGTGGGTCATCGCAGCGGCCGGCCGTCCACGTCGGGCAGCTTGCGCATGACGACGAGGATGATGTCGATGAGCGACCAGATGCCCATGCCGCCGCAGGTGACGAGCTTGAGCACGCCGAGGCCGGTCTGGCCGAGGTAGAAGCGGTCCACGCCGAAACCGCCGACGAAGATCGACAGCAGCAGGGTGGTCATCCACTCGCGGCTCGAGAACAGGCCCGGGACCTGCGAGGCCGGGAACCAGCTCTGCTGGCCCTCGGCCCGCACCGGCGAGTCGCCCTTGAGCTGGCCGCCCAGCGCCATGCCGAGCAGCTCCTGGAGGCCGTACGGGCCGTACTCCTGCCCCATGACGTTGAGGTGGTAGCGGCCGGCGGGACCCGCACCGAGCTGCGGCTGCGGGGTGTACCCGGGCGCCGGCGGCTGGTAGCCCTGGGGCGGCGCGGGCGGACCCTGCGGGGCGGGGGGCCCGGGGTACGGGGGGCCGCCGGGGCCGGGCTGGTCGGACTGCTCACCGGGGGTCGTCATGCGGCCAGTGTAGGTGCCCGCGTCACCCGTGCCGGACCGGGTCCGGGACAGCGGACGGCCGCCCCCCTTCGCCAGGACGAAGGGGGGCGGCCGTCACGTCGACCGTGGGTCGGGTCAGAGGTTCTTCTGGATCTCCGCCCACTGGCGCTCGACGTCGTCGAGGCCACCGCACATGAAGAAGGCCTGCTCGGCGACGTGGTCGTACTCGCCGTCGCAGATCTTGGTGAAGGCCTCGATGGTGTCCGGCAGGGACACGGTCGAGCCCTCGATGCCGGTGAACTGCTTGGCGACGTAGGTGTTCTGCGAGAGGAACCGCTGGATGCGACGCGCGCGGTTGACGAGGATCTTGTCCTCCTCGGACAGCTCGTCGATACCGAGGATCGCGATGATGTCCTGCAGCTCCTTGTTCTTCTGGAGGATCTGCTTGACGCGCACCGCGGTGGTGTAGTGGTCCTCCGCGATGTAGCGGCGGTCGAGGATCCGGCTCGTCGAGGTGAGCGGGTCCACGGCCGGGTAGATGCCCATCGACGCGATCTCACGGTTGAGCTCGGTCGTCGCGTCGAGGTGGGCGAAGGTGGTCGCCGGGGCCGGGTCGGTGTAGTCGTCGGCGGGGACGTAGATGGCCTGCATCGAGGTGATGGAGTGACCACGCGTGGAGGTGATGCGCTCCTGGAGGGTGCCCATCTCGTCGGCGAGGGTCGGCTGGTACCCCACGGCGGAGGGCATGCGGCCCAGCAGCGTGGAGACCTCGGAGCCGGCCTGGGTGAAGCGGAAGATGTTGTCGATGAAGAGCAGCACGTCCTGCTTCTGCACGTCGCGGAAGTACTCCGCCATCGTCAGAGCAGACAGCGCCACCCGCAGACGCGTGCCCGGCGGCTCGTCCATCTGGCCGAACACCAGGGCGGTCTGGCCGAGGACTCCGGCCTCCTCCATCTCGACCATGAGGTCGTTGCCCTCACGGGTGCGCTCGCCGACACCGGCGAAGACGGACACACCACCGTGGTTGCGGGCCACACGCGCGATCATCTCCTGGATGAGCACGGTCTTGCCGACGCCGGCGCCACCGAAGAGGCCGATCTTGCCTCCGAGGACGTAGGGCGTCAGGAGGTCGATGACCTTGATGCCCGTCTCGAACATCTCGGTCTTGGACTCGAGCTGGTCGAAGGCGGGGGCCTGGCGGTGGATGCCCCAGCGCTCGGTGATGTCGAGGGTCTCGCCCTCCGCGAGGTTGAGGCAGGCACCGGTCGCGTTGAAGACCTTGCCGAGGGTGACGTCGCCGACCGGGACGGTGATCGGGCCACCGGTGTCCTGGACCGCGGCACCGCGGACGAGGCCGTCGGTGGGCTGCAGCGAGATGGCGCGGACCATGTTGTCGCCGATGTGCTGGGCGACCTCGAGGTTCAGCGTGCGGGTGTTGTCGTCGAGGGTGACCTCGGTGGTGAGCAGGTTGTACTGCTCAGGCATGGTGTCGACGCCGAACTCGACATCGACGACCGGGCCGATGACGCGCGAGATGCGCCCGACCCCGCCTGCAGTGGTGGTGTTCTCTTCGGTGACGGTGGCAGTCATGGGTTCTCTCTACCTTCTCACTTGGAATCGGCGAGGGCGCTGGCGCCGCCGACGATCTCGGAGATTTCCTGGGTGATCTCGGCCTGGCGGGCCTGGTTGGCCAGCCGGGTGTACTTCTTGATGAGCTCCTCGGCGTTGTCGGTCGCCGACTTCATCGCGCGCTGACGAGCCGCGAGCTCGGAGGCCGCCGCCTGGAGGAGGCAGTTGAAGATGCGCGCGTTGACGTAGCGCGGCAGCAGCGTGTCGAGCAGCTCCTCGGGGTTCGGCTCGAACTCGTAGAGCGGGTAGAGCTCGGACTCCTCACCCGGATCCTCGACGCCCTCGACGACCTCGAGCGGCAGCAGCCGGATGACCTCGGCCTCCTGGGCCACCATCGAGATGAAGCGGGTGAAGACGATGTGCACCTCGTCCACGCCCCCGTCCTGCGTGTCCCGGACGAAGTCGGCCACGAGCCGCTCGCCGATCTCGCGGGCGTTGTCGAAGGTCGGCTTCTCGGAGCTGCCCGTCCACTCGGCCGCGTACTCACGCTTGCGGAAGGAGTAGAAGGAGACGGCCCGACGACCGACGAGGTAGGGCACGACCTCCTTGCCCTCGTCGCGGAGGGCGGCAGCGACACGCTCCCCCTCCTTGAGGACGTTCGAGTTGTACCCGCCGGCGAGCCCACGGTCGGCCGCGATGACGACGAGCGCCGCGCGCTTGACGTCCTCCGGCTCGGTGGTCAGGGGGTGGTCCTCGTCCGAGTACGTGGCGACGGCCGAGGCCGCGCGCGTCAGCGCGCGGGCGTACGGCGTGGACTCACGCACGGCCTGCTGGGCCTTGACGACACGCGAGGCCGCCATGAGCTCCATGGCCCGCGTGATCTTCTTGGTCGCACTGACGGACCGGATGCGCTGCCGGTACTCCCGGATCTGCGCTCCCATGTGCTTCCGCCTCTCCTGTGGTCTGTGGTCGGCTCACGGCCGGTGGCCGTGGGGTGGTGCTGCCCCGGTCGGGCGCCGATGAGGGCGCCCGACCGGTGGTGCTCAGCGCTTCTGCTTGACGATCTGGACCTGCTCGGACTCCTGCGCGTCCTCACCGGACTCCTCCGCGCTGCCGACCGGGACGTTGTCCTGGTTGGAGGGGACGAAGGTGTCGCGGAAGGAGGCGATCTCGGCCTCGAGCGCCGAGATCGTGGAGTCCTCGAACTTGCCGGTCTCCTGGATGCCGTCGAGCAGGTCCTGCTTGTTGCGACGCAGGTGGTCGAGGAACTCGGCCTCGAAGCGCTTGACGTCCTCGACGGCGATCGGGTCGAGCTCACCGGTCGTGCCGGCCCAGATCGCGACGACCTGCTCCGGGACGGGGTACGGGTCGGCCTGCTTCTGCTTCAGGACCTCGACGAGGCGAGCACCTCGCGCCAGCTGCTGCTTGGACGCCGGGTCCAGGTCCGAGGCGAACATCGCGAAGGCCTCGAGCGAGCGGTACTGCGCGAGGTCCAGCTTGAGTCGACCGGAGACCGACTTCATCGCCTTGGTCTGCGCGGCCGAGCCGACGCGGGAGACGGAGACACCCACGTCGATGGCCGGACGGACGTCGGAGTTGAACAGGTCGGCCTGCAGGTAGATCTGGCCGTCGGTGATCGAGATGACGTTGGTCGGGATGTACGCCGAGACGTCACCGGCCTTGGTCTCGATGATCGGCAGACCGGTCATCGAGCCGGCGCCCAGCTCGTCGGAGAGCTTGGCGCAGCGCTCGAGCATGCGCGAGTGCAGGTAGAAGACGTCACCCGGGTAGGCCTCGCGGCCCGGCGGGCGGCGGAGCAGCAGCGACATCGAGCGGTAGGCCTCGGCCTGCTTGCTCAGGTCGTCGAAGACGATGAGGACGTGCTTGCCCTGGTACATCCAGTGCTGGCCGATGGCCGAGCCGGTGAAGGGGGCGAGGTACTTGAAGCCCGCGGCGTCGGAGGCGGGAGCCGCGACGATCGTCGTGTACTCCATGGCGCCGGCCTCCTCGAGCGTGCCCTTGACGGACGCGATCGTCGAGCCCTTCTGGCCGATGGCGACGTAGATGCAGCGGACCTGCTTCTGCGGGTCGCCGGTCTCCCAGAACTGCTTCTGGTTGATGATCGTGTCGACCGCGACCGTGGTCTTGCCGGTCTGGCGGTCACCGATGATCAGCTGACGCTGGCCACGGCCGATCGGGGTCATGGCGTCGACCGACTTCAGGCCGGTCTGGAGCGGCTCGTGGACCGACTTGCGGTCGACGACGCTCGGGGCCTGCAGCTCGAGCGCGCGGCGCTCGGTGGTCTCGATGTCGCCCAGGCCGTCGATCGGCTGGCCGAGCGGGTTGACGACGCGGCCGAGGAAGTTGTCACCCACGGGGACGGAGAGGACCTCGCCGGTGCGCTTGACCTCCTGCCCCTCCTCGATCTTGGAGAAGTCGCCGAGGACGACGACACCGATCTCGTGGACGTCGAGGTTGAGCGCGAGGCCGAGGGTGCCGTCCTCGAACTCCAGCAGCTCGTTGGTCATGGCCGAAGGGAGTCCCTCGACGTGCGCGATGCCGTCACCGGCGTCGGTCACGCGACCGACCTCTTCGCGGGAGGCCGCGCCCGGGTTGTACGACCGGACGTAGCCATCCAGGGCGTCCCGGATCTCCTCCGGACGGATCGAAAGCTCCGTCATGATGTCTTCTCCTCGTTGCCGGCCGCGGTGACGGCCGAGTGGGTGGTCTGCATGAAGTGGGTGAGCACGGCTCAGCCGGCCAGGTGGCGCTTGGCCTCGTCGAGGCGTCGCAGGACGGTCCCGTCGACGACCTCGTCGCCGATCTGGACGCGGATCCCGCCGATGACCTCCTCGTCGAGGACGACCTGCAGCAGCACGGGCTTGCTGTAGATCTGCTGCAGGGCGCCCGCGAGGCGGGTGCGCTGCTCGTCCGTGAGGTCGACGGCGGTGGTGACGACGGCGGTCAGCTGCTGCCGACGGTCGGCGGCCACATCGAGGTAGCTCTCGATCGCCCGGTCGAAGCGACGACCGCGCGGTGCGAGCACCGACTGTCGGGCCAGCCGGATCGTCTCGGGTCGCGCCTTGCCCTGCAGCAGGCCACCGACGAGCTCGGCCTTGCCGGCGGGGTCACCCAGACGGTTGGCCAGGGCGTCGCGCAGCTCGGGGTTGCCGGCCACGACGCGCTCGAAGCGGAAGAGCTCGTCCTCGACCTGGTCGATCGCCCCGCCGTCCTCGGCCCCCTTGAGGAGGGACTCGACGGCGAACCGCTCGATGGTGTCGGTGAGGTCGCGCTCCTGCGCCCAGCGCTGCCCGACGAGCACCGAGGCGACCGCCACGGTCTCGTTGGACACCTTGCCGTGGAGCAGCCGGGTGATGAGGTCGGACTTGTCCTTGCCCTCGCGGGAGGGGTCGGCGGCGCCGCGACGCAGGGTCGGGGTGCCGTCGAGCAGCTCCGCCACGGCGAAGAGCTCGTCCGCCATGACGGCCGGGTCCCCGGACGTCAGCGCCGTCTCGAAGGACGCGCGTCCTTCGAGGACGGCGGCGCGGGAAGAGCCTCGCATCAGGCGTCACGCCCCGACGAGCCGACCTTCTCCGGCTGGACCTGACCCGACTCCAGCTCCGCGAGGAACCGGTCGATGAGGCCCTGACGGCTCGAGGAGTCCTGGAGCTCCTGGCCGACGATGCGACCGGCCAGGTCGGTCGAGAGACGACCCACCTCACCGCGCAGCGAGACAGCCGCCTGCTGACGCTCCGCCTCGATCTGCTTGTGCGCCGAGTCCGTGATCCGGGTGGCTTCCTCCTGCGCCTGGCCACGCATCTCCGCGACGATGGCCGCGCCCTCGGCGCGGGCGTCCTCGCGGATCTTGGCGGCCTCGGCACGGGCCTCGGCGAGCTGGGCCTCGTACTGGGCCTTGGCGGCCTCGGCCTCGGCCTGGGCGTTCTCGGCCTGGGCGATGCCACCCTCGATCGCGGCGTGGCGCTCGGCGTAGGCCTTCTCGATGTTCGGCACGACGTACTTCGCGACGACGAAGTAGAGGATCGCGAACATGACGAGACCGAAGACGAGCTCCGGGATGTGCGGGATGAGCGGCATGCTCTCTCCCGTGGCCGCGGCGAGACCCACGACCGACGAGGCGGTTGCGGTGATGTGCACGGGTACTCCTAGTTACTGGTGCCGATGACGGATGGCCGTTGCCGGCAGGCTCAGAGGAAGAAGAGCACCAGACCGAAGATGGCGAGGGCCTCGGCGAGGGCGAAGCCGAGGATCGCGATCGGCTGCAGGAGGCCACGGGCCTCGGGCTGGCGAGCCACACCGTTGATGTAGGCGGCGAAGATCAGACCGACGGCGATGGCCGGGCCGATGGCGGACAGGCCGTAGCCAACGAGCGAAAGGTTGCCTTCCACGATGATTCCTCTTTCGTGTGTTTCGTGAGACCCCGGGACTTGTGTCCTGAGGAAGTGCTGGGTCGATGTTCAGTTGTACGTGCGTGCGGCCGACTCAGTGGTCGTCGGCCAGGGCGCCTGCGATGTAGCTGGAGGTCAGCAGGACGAAGACGAAGGCCTGGAGGAACTGGACCAGGGCCTCGAAGAGGACCATGACGCCGGCCATGAGGAAGGTCGGCAGGGAGAGCAGCTTCAGCAGGGCCCCGCCGTCGAGCAGGAAGTAGGCACCGGCCGAGACGAACAGGAAGATCACCATGTGGCCGGCGAACATGTTGCCGAAGAGTCGCAGGGCCAGCGTCAGCGGGCGGGTGACGAAGTAGGTGATCAGCTCGAGCAGGAAGACGACCGGCACGATCCAGCCCGGCAGGCCCGGCGGGATCATGTGCTTGAAGTACCCGATGAAGCCCATCTTCTGGAAGCCGATCCAGTGGTAGACCACGTAGACGACGGCGACGAGGGCGATCGGGAACCCGATCTTGCCCGTGACCGGGTTCATCGCGAAGGGGAAGATGCCCATCAGGTTGTAGAAGAGCACCATCGTGAAGAGGGTGACGATGAGCGGCACGAACCGGCGGAACTCCTTGGTCCCGATCATGTCGCGGGCCACGCTGTTGCGCGGGAAGTTGTAGAAGCCCTCGAGGAGCCACTGGCCCTTGCTCGGGACGACCGCGGCCTTGCGGCTCAGCACGACCAGGACGATCGAGACGACCGCGGTGACGATGGCGGCCCACGCCATCTGGTTGGTGACGACGATGCCGCCGACCTCGAAGAGCGGCTGCCAGAAGATCTCCGGCGTGGGGGACTCGAAGCCCTCTCCTCCACCGGCAGCAGGCAGCGCGGGCGCAGTCAGGATCACTGGTTCTCCTCGTTGTGTGGCTGGGCACCATCAAGCGACGTCGTGACGCTGTCGGGGTGGGGTGCCTGGGACGTACCGTACCGGAGCCAGATCACGTACAGGGACAGGGCCATGCCGCCGAGGACTCCGATGACGACGAGGAACGAGGTCCCCAGCCATCGGTCGAGCAGCCAGCCGATGGCGCCGTACAGGATGGGCCCGGTGATCAGGTGTGCGAGCACCGTCGCCGCCATCGCGTCCGACGCTGCGACGGGATGGGGCGCGGTCGGGTCATGCCGGTAGCGCGCGGTCTGGGCCGCGGACTCCTCGACGCTCGGGAGCGCCTTGGTCACGAGTCGGGGGGTCTCCCCCTTCGGCCGTCGGGCGAGCGCGCTCATGCGCCGGCTCCGGACGGGTGGATCAGGTGGCGGCCGCGGACGTAGCCCGCGACGACGCCGACCTGGAGGACGACGGTCGCGGCGACGGCCGAGAGTGCGGCGGTGCGCCCGTCGAGCCAGGGCATCTCGCGCAGCACGGCGATCGCGGCGACGAGGATGATCAGCTGCCCGAGGTAGACGACCCCGGCCCCGGCCGTGGAGGTGCCCACGTCACCGGCGACGATGAGCGTGATCGCCAGCAACCCCGTGAGGACGACGAAGAAGGCGAGGAGCGATCCGGCGAGCGCGCTCAGGGCGCCGTCGACCCCCTTCGCGATGGCGGCGACGAGCACGGTCAGCGCGGTCCCGACGACTCCGGAGACGAGGACACCACGACGCATGCCCTGCACGGGGCTGCGGGGAGTCGTCGGCATCGGCTCACTTCGGGACGGGAGCACGAGGTGCTCGACGGGTCGGACCGAACGGTCCGTGGGCGCTTGTGAAAGTTTACACAAGCGCCCCGGATGCCGACAATCGACCGGCTGCTCAGGCGTCCAGACGCCGTCCGCGGCTGTCGAACTCCTTGGGCCGGTGGCCCGGCGCGGAGAACTTCGGGAGCCACGCCGTCAGGCCGGCTGCGACGGCGAGCATGACCACTCCCCCGGCTGCGGCGAGCAGCGGCGGCACGAAGACGAAGCTCACCGAGCCCATCGCGACGACGAGGGCCCACAGCCACAGCAGGAGCACCGCGCGGCGGTGGCCGTGACCGATCTGGAGCATGCGGTGGTGCAGGTGCTGGCTGTCCGCGTGCCACGGGCGCTGGCCGCGCGCGGTGCGGCGCGCGACGGCCCACACGACGTCGAGCAGCGGCAGCAGCATGATCGAGATCGGGATGAGCAGCGGCAGGATCGTCGCGGCCAGACGGTTGCGGCTCACCTGCGCGGGGTCGATCTGCCCGACGTTGAGGATCGTCGCGGCCGCGAGGAGCAGCCCGAGCGTCAGCGCCCCGGAGTCGCCCATGAACAGGCGCGCGGGGAAGACGTTGTGCGGGAGGAAGCCGAGGCAGGCCCCGGCGAGCGCCGCCGAGACGAAGGTCGCCGAGGAGAAGACATTGGGCGGGGCGTAGCTCGCGGAGATCAGGTAGCTGTAGATGAAGAAGGCCACCGCGGCAATGGCCACCAGACCGGCCGCGAGGCCGTCGAGGCCGTCGATGAAGTTCACCGCGTTGATGCACAGGATGACGATGAAGATCGTCATGAGCACGAGCAGCGGTGCGGGCAGCACCGTGACGACGCCGAGCGGGAGCGAGAAGAACTGCACGCCCGAGAAGGCGATGATCGCCGCGGCCACGAGCTGCCCGCCGAGCTTGGTCAGGGCGTCGAGCTCGCGCACGTCGTCGATCGCGCCGACGAGGCAGACGACACCGGCGCCCAGGAGGATGCCGAGCAGCTCACCCGACTCGAAGACCTGCCGCAGGAAGGGCATCCGCCACGCCACGAGGGTCGCGGCGGCGTAGCCGAGGAACATCGCCACGCCGCCGAGCCTCGGGATCGGCACGACGTGCACGTCCCGCTCGCGGACCTCGGTGAAGGCCCCGACGCGGGCCGCCAGGGTCCGCATGAGCGGGACGAGCAGGTACGTCGTGACGAGGGCGACGAGGAAGACGTAGACGTACTCCCTCACCCGTCGCCTCCGTCCCGTCCGACGCGGATCGGATCAGCGAGGGTAGGCCGGGAAGCGGGTGACCAGGTCGGTCACCTGCGCACGGACCTCGCGGGAGACCTCGTGCTCGGGGTCCGCGTCGCCCGTCGTCACGGCGGTGTGGATGAGCTCCGCGATCTTGACCATCTCGTCGGTGCCCATGCCCTGCGTCGTGACGCAGGGCGTGCCGACGCGGATGCCCGAGGCGATCGACGGCTTCTGCGGGTCGTTGGGGATGGCGTTCTTGTTGAGCGTGATGCCGGCCGCGTCGCAGCGGGCCTCGGCGTCGACGCCGGTGACGCCGACGCCCTGGAGGTCGAGCAGCGCGAGGTGCGTGTCCGTGCCGCCGGTCGTCGGGCGGATGCCGCGCTGCAGGAGCTCCTCGGCCAGCACCTTGGAGTTGGCGATGACGTCGCGGGCGTACTGCTGGTACTCGGGGGTCGCGCACTCCTTGAAGTTCACGGCCTTGGCCGCGATCGTGTGCATCTGCGGCCCGCCCTGCATCATCGGGAAGATCGCCTTGTCGAGCGCCTTGGCGTGCTCCTCCTTGCACACGAGCGCGCCGGAGCGGGGGCCGCGCAGCACCTTGTGCGTCGTGAAGGTGACGACGTCGGCGTACGGCACCGGGCTCGGGATCGCCTTGCCGGCGACGAGGCCGATGAAGTGCGCGGCGTCGACCCACATGATCGCGCCGACCTCGTCGCAGATGGCGCGGATGCGCTCGAAGTCGATCAGGCGCGGGATCGCGGACCCGCCGGAGCAGATGACCTTGGGGCGGTGCTCCTTGGCCAGGCGCTCCATCTCGTCGTAGTCGACGTCCTCGGTCTCGGGGTGGACCCCGTAGTGGACGGCGTCGAACCACTTGCCGGAGAAGGAGACCTTGGTGCCGTGGGTGAGGTGGCCACCGTGCGGCAGCGACATCGCGAGGATCTTTTCCCCCGGCTGCAGGAAGGCGCCGTAGACGGCCTGGTTGGCGCTGGCCCCGGAGTGCGCCTGGACATTGGCGTGCTCGGCGTCGAGGAGGCTCTTGGCGCGCTCGATCGCGAGGTTCTCCGCCTTGTCGACCTCGGAGCACCCGCCGTAGTACCGACGCCCGGGATAGCCCTCGGCGTACTTGTTGCTCAGCGTCGAGCCGAGCGGGGTGAGCACCTCGGGCGAGGAGATGTTCTCGCTGGCGATGAGCTGCAGACCACCGCGGATGCGGTCGAGCTCGCCGGTGAGCACGGCGGCGATCTCCGGGTCGAAGGCGCTCAGGGCGCCGAAGTCAGAGCCGTAGAAGGTGTCGTCGGTCATCGCGGGGCCTCCGTGTGGGGTGTGTCTGTGCTGGGTCCGGGGATGGACGTGGCGTCCGAAGGGAGATCCTCCCACTCCGGCGGATCGGTCGGGCCGGTCGGGTCGGCGACGTCCGGCGTGTCGAAGCCGGGCCCGAGGAGCGCCTCGAGGCGGGCCCGGTCCACCGCGCCGTCGCGCAGCACGACGGGGTGCTCGCCGGTGCAGTCGATGATCGTCGAGGCCTGCTGGGTGGCCCGCGGTCCGCCGTCGAGGTAGACGCTCACGGCGGGGCCAAGCTGGACGGCGGCCTCGGTGACGGTCGTCGCGGCGGGCTCTCCGGTGCGGTTGGCGCTCGTCACGGCCAGGGGGCCGGTCTCGCGCAGCACCTCGAGGGCGATCTCGTCGTGCGGCATGCGCAGCGCGACGGTGCCGGCGGTCTCGCCGAGGTCCCAGTGGAGGGAGGGCTGCGCCCACAGGACGAGGGTCAGCGGTCCGGGCCACAGCTCGTCGACGAGCCGGCGGGCCCACTCGGGCACGGCGCGGGCGAGCCCGTCGAGCGTGCGCACGTCGGGCACGAGGACGGGCGGCGGCATGTCCCGGCCCCTCCCCTTCGCCGCGAGGACGCTCGCGACGGCCGCCGGGTCGAACGCGTCCGCCCCGATCCCGTAGACCGTGTCGGTGGGGATGACGACGACCTCGCCCCGGCGGACGGCATCGACGCAGGTGGCGATGCTCCCTTCGCGGTCGGCGGTGGTGGCATCGACGACAGGACTCATGGGTCCACCCTATGACGCGGCCGGACACTGCTCCCGCCCGTTCACGCATGTCCGGGCCACGGGCTGGGTATGTTGGCGCCTGATGTACCCCGTCACGACAAGGAGGAACACATGCGTGGATCCAGTCTCATCTGGACGATCGTCGGCGTGCTGCTGATCATCGCCCTGCTCATCTACATCCTCTGACAGCCCTCGGGACACGACGGGGCTCGGCCGACCGGCCGGGCCCCGTCGTCGTGCCCGGGGCGCTCAGGCCCGCCGGGCCGTCGTCGTGCGCGGCCGACCGGCGAGGTCGGCGTGGTCGACCGCGTCGAGCCAGGCACCGGTGGCCGCGAGCGCACGCGGCAGCGACCGCCCCTGGCTGTCCGCGTGCTCCATGACGAGCAGCCCGCCGGGGCGCAGCAGCCGCGCAGCGGCGGCAGCGACCGCCAGCGGGATCGCGAGACCGTCCTCGCTGCCCCCGTAGAGCGCGATGTCGGGGTCGTGCTCGGCGACCTCCGGCTCGAGCGGCACCATGCCCGTCGGGATGTACGGAGGGTTGCTCACGACCACGTCGACCCGACCGACGACGTCCGCGAGCCTGGGGACGCCGACCGGGTCGGCTGTGGCATCGGCGGCGACGAGCTCCACCGGCAGGCCGGTCGACTCGATGTTGCGCGCGGCCCAGGCCAGCGCGAGGTCGCTCACCTCGACGGCGGTCACCGACGCGGTCGGCGCCTCGTCGGCGACGGCCAGCGCGAGCGCGCCCGAGCCGGTGCACAGGTCGACGACGAGAGGGGCGTCGAGCCCGACGAGCGCCGCGAGCACGTGGTCGACGGCCTGCTCGGTCTCGGGTCGCGGGACGAAGACGCCCGGCCCGACGTGCAGCTCCAGGCGGCGGAAGGGGGCGGTGCCGGTGAGGTGCTGCAGCGGCAGCCGGGTGGCGCGCTCCTCGACGAGGCCGCCGAAGCGCTGGAGGAAGCCCTCGTCCGGCTCCCACCCCATGAGCAGGCGGCGCTCCACCTCACCCCGGTCGCAGCCGAGGGCGTGGGCGGCGAGGAGCAGGGCGTCGGTGCGCGGCGAGGGGACACCCGCCTCCGCCAGCGAGGCGACCGCCAGGTCCACCTCACCGCGCAGCGTCACTCCCCGTCCCCCGCGAGGGCCGCCAGCTGCGCGTCCTCGTCGGCCTGCACGGCGGAGTCGACGACGGCGTCGAGGTCGCCGTCGAGGACGGCGTCGAGACGGTTGGCCTTGAAGCCGGTCCGGTGGTCGCTGATCCGGTTCTCCGGGAAGTTGTACGTGCGGATCCGCTCGGACCGGTCGACGGTGCGCACCTGCGAGGCGCGCGCCTCCTTGGCCTCGGCGGCCGCCTCGTCCATCGCCATCTGGTGCAGCCGGGCGCGCAGGACGCGCATCGCCGACTCCTTGTTCTGCAGCTGGGACTTCTCGTTCTGGCAGCTGACGACCGTGCCGGTCGGCAGGTGGGTGATCCGCACGGCCGAGTCGGTCGTGTTGACCGACTGGCCGCCCGGGCCGGAGCTGCGGTAGACGTCGATCTTCAGGTCGTTGGGGTGCAGGAGGTCCGTGTCGGTCGCCTCCTCGACCTCCGGCATGACCCACACGCCCGCCGCGGACGTGTGGATGCGGCCCTGGCTCTCGGTGACGGGGACGCGCTGGACGCGGTGGACTCCCCCTTCGTACTTGAGGCGGGCCCACGGGGCGCTGCCCGGCTCGACCGCGCCCTTGGCACTGATCGCGACGCGCACGTCCTTGTACCCACCGAGGTCGGAGTCGGTGGAGTCGAGGATCTGGGTCTTCCACCCGCGCTTCTCCGCGTGCCGCAGGTACATGCGCAGCAGGTCGCCGGCGAAGAGGGCCGACTCCTCTCCCCCTTCGCCCGCCTTGATCTCGAGGATCACGTCGCGGTCGTCGTCGGGGTCGCGGGGGACGAGCAGCCGGCGCAGCCGGTCCTCGAGGGCGGTGACCGTCTCCTCCAGGGCCGGGACCTCCACGGCGAAGGCCGCGTCCTCGGCGGCCAGCTCGCGCGCCGCCTCGAGGTCCCCGGTCGCCAGGTCGAGCTCGTGCTGAGCGGTCACGACCGGCGTGAGCTCCGCGTAGCGGCGGTTGACGGTGCGCAGCCGGTCGGGGTCACCGATGACCGCGGGGTCGGCGAGCGAGCGCTCGAGCTCGGCGTGCTCGGCGATCAGTGCCTCGACGGACTCGAGCACGGTGCCTCCTGGCGGGTCACGGGTGGGACAGCAGGTGGGGACACGAATGCGCCGGCCACCCCCGAGGGTTGGCCGGCGCATCGTGCGGGTCAGTTGGCCGGAGCCTTCTGGCCGTAGCGCTTCTGGAAGCGGGCCACGCGACCACCGGTGTCCATGATCTTCTGCTTGCCCGTGTAGAACGGGTGGCACTGGCTGCAGACCTCGGCGCGGATCTGGCCGTCGCCCTTGGTGCTGCGGGTGGTGAAGGTGTTGCCGCAGGTGCACGAGACGGTCGTCATCTCGTAGGTGGGGTGGATGTCCTTCTTCACGTGGTGCTCCTCGGGTCGATGTCATCCGGGTCGACGCTGCGCCCCTGCTCGGGGCCGAACAGCTGCGGGCTCTGTGCCGCGTGCCGTGAACCGGACCAACCATGAATTGTGCCGCAGTGGTGGCACGGTGGTCAAAACACGGGGGTGGGCGCGGATGTTCCCGCTGGCAGCCCGTCGCCGCGCTGGCAGGATGGGCCCATGGCTCCACCCCGCCCCCGCCTGCCCCGTCGCCCCGCACGCGATCGACGAAGGGGGTCCACCCCCGGCCCCGTCGAGGGCTCGGTGATCCGCCCGGCGGTCGTCGGGGACATCGCGACGATCGTGGCGCTGCGGGCCCTGATGTTCGAGGCCATGGGCACCTCCACCGAGGAGGTGTCCGACATCCGGTGGCAGCAGGACTCCTCCCGCTGGCTACAGCGTCGCCTCGCCGACGGGAGCACCCACGTCGTCGTCACCGAGGCCAACGGCACGGTCGTCTCGTGCGCCATCGGCCAGGTCCTCGACCTCATGCCCTCGCCGACCCGCGCCGGCGCAGGGGGCCTGGTCACCAACATCGCGACCTTCCCCCGCCACCGTCGGCTGGGCTTCACCCACGCCGTCCTCGGGGCGCTGCTCGAGTGGTTCGAGGAGGAGACCGACGTCGAGGTCATCACGCTCAACGCCACCGAGGCGGGGCGGGACATCTACGAGAACTTCGGCTTCGAGCCCTCGCCCTTCCCCGAGATGCGTCGACGGGTCGAGCGGCCGGCCGCGACAGAGGACTGAGGCTCAGCGGCCGTCCCGCCGGGCACGACGGCGCACCCAGCGGGTCGCGATCCGTCGCAGGATCCACACGACGAGGCCGAGGACGACCGGTCCCACGGTGAGCCACAGGGCCGCACGCAGCACGGGGTCGGAGAGGTCGAGAGGCATGGTGGTCGTCATCCTAGGGGCTCTGCGTGGTGGCGGCACGACTCGGCCGGCGCCCCTCAGGGACGCCGGCCGGGTCGACGAATCGCGTTGACCGTCAGGCGGTCTCGTCCTCGTCGCCGAGCTTGATGGAGCTGGTCGCCGCGACCTGGGAGAGGAACTCGTAGTTCGTCTTGGTCTTGCGCAGCCGGTCCAGGAGCAGCTCGACACCCTGCTGGGTGTCGAGGGCCGCGAGGACCCGACGCAGCTTCCACATGATCCGCAGCTCCTCGGGCGCGAGGAGGATCTCCTCACGCCGGGTGCCGGAGCCGTTGACGTCGACGGCCGGGAAGATGCGCCGGTTCGCCAGGCCACGGTCGAGCTTGAGCTCCATGTTGCCCGTGCCCTTGAACTCCTCGAAGATCACCTCGTCCATGCGCGAGCCGGTCTCGACGAGTGCGGTCGCCAGGATCGTCAGCGAGCCGCCGTTCTCGATGTTGCGGGCGGCACCGAAGAACTTCTTCGGCGGGTAGAGCGCCGCGGAGTCGACACCACCGGACATGATGCGCCCGCTCGCCGGGGCGGCGAGGTTGTAGGCGCGACCCAGCTTGGTGATCGAGTCGAGGAGCACGACGACGTCGTGGCCCATCTCGACGAGGCGCTTGGCGCGCTCGATCGCGAGCTCGGCGACCGTCGTGTGGTCGTCGGCCGGGCGGTCGAAGGTGGAGGCGATGACCTCACCCTTGACCGCGCGCTGCATGTCGGTGACCTCCTCGGGACGCTCGTCCACGAGGACGACCATGAGGTGGCACTCCGGGTTGTTGGTCGTGATGGCGTTGGCGAGCGACTGCATGACCATCGTCTTGCCGGCCTTGGCCGGGGCGACGATGAGGCCGCGCTGGCCCTTGCCGATGGGGGCGACGAGGTCGATCATCCGGGTGGTGAGGATGTTGGACTCGGTCTCCAGGCGCAGCCGCTCCTGTGGGTACAGCGGCGTGAGCTTGCCGAACTCCACCCGACGCTTCGCGTCCTCGGGCGTCATCCCGTTGATCGTCTCGAGCTTGGCCAGCGGGTTGTACTTCCCGCGGTTGCCCTTGGTGCCGACGGTCGGCTGCTGCAGCTCCTCGCCCTCGCGGGTCGCCTTGACCTGACCGGTGACGGCGTCCCCCTTGCGCAGGCCGTTGCGCTTGACCATGCCGAGCGGTACGTAGACGTCGCCCGGGCCGGGCAGGTACCCCGAGGTGCGCACGAAGGCGTAGTTGTCGAGGACGTCGAGGATGCCCGCGACGGGGACGAGCACGTCGTCCTCGGAGATCTGCGGCTCGGTCTCGTCGAACTGCTGGCCGCCGCCGCGACGCTTGTCCCGGTTGCGGTTGCGGTTGCGGTTGCGGCTGCGACGGCCGCCGCGCTCGTCGTCGCCACCCTGGTCGTGGCGACCCTGCTGGTTGCGGTCGTCCTGGTTGCGGTCGCCCTGGTTGCGGTCGCGGTTGCCGCCCTGGTCGTTGCCGCCCTGCTGGCGGTCGTTGCCGCCCTGGTTGCGGTCGCGGTTGCCGCCCTGCTGACGGTCGCGGTTGCCACCCTGCTGGCGGTCGTTGCCGCCCTGGTTGCGGTCGCGGTTGCCACCCTGCTGGCGGTCGGTGCGCTCACCCTGCTGGCGGTCGTTGCCACCGCGGTCGCGGTCGGCGGAGCGCTCGCGGCCGCGGTCGGCCTGCTCGCGCTCGCCCTCCTGCTGCCCGGAGTCGGTCTGCCGGGCGCTCGGGGCCTCGGCAGGCGCCGTGGTGGCCGGGGCCTCGACGGCAGGCGCCTGGGCGGCCGACGCCTGGGTCGCCGGGGCCGTGTCGACGGGCACCTCAGCGGCACGCGCCGTCTCGGCGGGAGCCCTGTCGGCGCGCGGGGCGTCGCCGGCCGGGGCAGACGTACGCGCCGGGGCGGACGAGCCGGACTGCCGCTCGCGGATGGCCGCGAGCAGGTCGCTCTTGCGCATCTTGGCGGTGCCGGTGATCCCCATGCTCGAGGCGAGCTGCTGGAGCTGGGCGAGGCGCATCGCGCTGAGAGCGCCGGAGCGGCGGGGCTGCTCAGCGGTCTCGGCGCTGGCGCCGGTGGTGGTGTCGGTCACGAAGGACCCTTTCCCTCGTAGGGCCAGCCGCACAGGGCGGGCCTGATGAGTCCCGTCAAGAGCGGGATGTGTGGTGAGATCCCCACGGCTGTGTGCCGGGCCCGGAGGCCGAGGGCACTCACGTGGGGGGAGCTCCGGGCCCTCCTGTGCGACTCGACTGGTTCGTCGATGCACCGGACCTCGAAGGAGCATGGCCAATGTATCACTGCACCTGCCTGCAGCCGCATCGCGCCGCGCGTCAGACGAGGTGGACGCCCTCGGTGGGGACGCCGGGCGTGAGGACCTGCCAGCCGGCGGGGACGAGCGGGGCCACCCCGTCGACCCGCTCGTGGGTGGTGAGGACGAGGACGGAGGGGCCGGCGCCGGAGATCGTCGCGGCGTACCCGGCGCCGCGCAGCGTGTCGACGAGCGCCATGCTCGTCGGGTAGCTCGGGCGCCGCGCCTCTTGGTGGAGCAGGTCGGTCGTCGCCTCGACGAGCAGCTCGGGTGCGGCGGTGAGCGCGTGCACGAGCAGGCCCGTGCGCGCCGAGTTGGCCGCGGCGGTGCCGAGCGGCACGACCTCGGGCAGGACCGAGCGGGCCGTGTGCGTGCTAAGCGTCGCGTCCGGCACGAGCACGACGGGGACGATGTCCTCGTGCAGGCGAAGGGGGACGGTCCGGGTCCGCGGCATCGGCGAGCCCGCGGTGGTCACGGAGAGGGTCGCACCGCCGTAGACGCTGGCGGAGCTGTTGTCCGGGTGGCCCTCGAGCGCGGCGGCGATGGTGTTGACGACCTCGAGGTCGATCTCCTCCCCCGCGAGGGCGCCCCCGCGGACCGCGAGCGCGTGCGCCGCGGCGACGCCGGTGACGATCGCGGTCGCCGACGAGCCGAGCCCGCGACCGTGCGGCACGGTGTTGGTCGCGCTCAGCCGCAGCCCGGTCGGGACCGGCACGTCGAGGTGCTGCCACGCGGTGATGAGCGTGCGCACGACGAGGTGGCTCTCGTCGCGTGGGACCGACTCGGACCCCGACCCGGCGACCTCGACGACGAGCCCGGGCTCCTGCGTGACGGTGACGGTGCACTCGTCCCAGACGCCGAGCGCCATGCCGACGCAGTCGAAGCCCGGTCCGAGGTTGGCGCTGGACGCGGGCACCCTGAGGCTGACCGCGGTCCCCGGAGCGATCGTCACCCTCAGCCCTGCAGACCGAGCTCGCTGGCGATCGCGTAGGCCTCCGCCGGCACGCTGACCGGGGCGATGTCGCTGCCGTCGGCGTTCTTCAGCGCCCACTGCGGGTCCTTCAGGCCGTGGCCGGTCACCGTGCAGACGATCGTCGCGTCGGCCGGGACGAGGCCGGCGGCCGAGGCCTTGAGCAGGCCGGCGACGGACGCCGCGGAGGCCGGCTCGACGAAGATCCCCTCGCGCGAGGACAGGAGACGGTGCGCCGCCAGGATCTCCTCGTCGGTGACCGCCTCGATGCGGCCGCCGGAGTCGTCGCGGGCCTCCACGGCCTGCTGCCACGAGGCCGGGTTGCCGATGCGGATCGCGGTGGCGATCGTGTCGGGCTCGTCGACCGGGTGACCGAGGACGATCGGCGCGGAGCCGGCGGCCTGGAAGCCCCACATCTGCGGCAGACGCGTCGCGACGGGCGCGAGCAGGCCGGACACCCCTTCGGTCTCGCTCGCGTACTCGCGGTAGCCGCGCCAGTACGCGGTGATGTTGCCGGCGTTGCCGACCGGCAGGCAGTGGATGTCCGGGGCATCGCCCAGGGCGTCGACGATCTCGAAGGAGGCGGTCTTCTGCCCCTCGATCCGGGCCGGGTTGACCGAGTTGACCAGCTCGACCGGGTAGGCCTCGGCGAGCTTGCGGGCGACGTCGAGGCAGTGGTCGAAGTTGCCGTCGACCTGCAGCAGGGTCGCGCCGTGGGCGATGGCCTGCGAGAGCTTGCCCATCGCGATCTTGCCCTCGGGGACGAGGACGGCGCAGGTCATCCCGGCCTTGGTGGCGTAGGCCGCGGCCGAGGCAGAGGTGTTGCCGGTCGAGGCGCAGATGACCGCCTTGGCGCCCTTGCCCGCCGCCATCGTCATCGCGGCCGTCATCCCGCGGTCCTTGAAGGAGCCGGTCGGGTTCAGGCCCTCGTACTTCACGTGCACCTGCGCGCCGACGAGTTCGCTGAGGTGCTCGGCGGGGATGAGGGGGGTCCCCCCTTCGCGCAGGGTGATGACCGGGGCCCCGGCCAGCATGGGGAGCCGGTCTGCGTACTCGGTGATGACGCCGCGCCACTGGTGGGCTGCCATGGATCAGTTCCCTTCAACACGCATGACGGAGGTGACCTCGTTGACCGTGTCGAGCCCGGCGAGCTCGTCGACGGTCGCGGAGAGCGCGGCGTCGGTCGCCGCGTGCGTGACGATGATGAGCATCGCCCGCGATACGTCCTGGTCGTCGGCGACGACCTGCTGGCGGACGGTCTCGATGGACACGCCCTGGCGGGCGAAGACGGTGGCCACGGCGGCGAGCACGCCCGGCTTGTCGGCGACCTCGAGGCTCACGTGGTAGCGCGTGATCGCCTGGCCGATGGGCAGGACGGGCAGCTCCGCGTAGGCGCTCTCCCCCGGCCCGCGACCGCCGAGGACCCGCGTGCGGGCGACGGCGACGATGTCGCCGAGGACCGCGCTGGCGGTCGGGTCGCCACCGGCGCCCTGGCCGTAGAACATCAGGTCACCGGCACCCTCCGCCTCGACGAAGACGGCGTTGTACGCCTCGCGCACCGAGGCGAGCGGGTGCGAGAGCGGGATGAGCGCGGGGTGGACGCGGGCCGAGATGCCCGGTCCGTCCGGGCCGTCGACCCGCTCGCAGATCGCGAGCAGCTTGACGACGCAGCCCATCTCGCGCGCAGCGGCGATGTCGCGGGCGCTCACCTCGGTGATGCCCTCGCGGTGCACGTCTGCGCTGGAGACCCGTGTGTGGAAGGCGAGCGAGGACAGGATCGCGGCCTTGGCGGCCGCGTCGAAGCCCTCGACGTCGGCCGTGGGGTCGGCCTCGGCGTAGCCGAGCGCCTGGGCGCGCTCGACCGTCTCGGTGAACCCGGCGCCGCTGGTGTCCATCGCGTCGAGGACGAAGTTGGTCGTGCCGTTGACGATGCCGATGACGCGGCGGATGGAGTCGCCCGCGAGCGAGTCGCGGATCGGCCGCAGGATCGGGATCGCGCCGGCGACGGCCGCCTCGTAGTACAGGTCGACGCCGTGCTCGGCCGCCGCGGCGTAGAGCGTCGGGCCGTCCTCGGCGAGCAGGGACTTGTTGGCCGTGACGACGGACGCGCCGTGCTCCATGGCCGACAGGATCAGGCTGCGGGCCGGCTCGATGCCGCCGATGACCTCGACGACGATGTCGGCGCGGGTCACCAGCTCCTCGGCGTCGGTCGTGAAGAGCGCCGGGTCGACGCCGAGCTCGGAGCGGTCGCGGCCGGGGCGGCGCACCGCGATGCCGACGAGCTCGAGCGGCCGGCCGACCCGGTGGGCCAGGTCGTCGGCCTGCAGCGCCAGCTGGCGGGCGACGGCGCCGCCGACGACGCCTCCACCGAGGAGAGCGACACGAAGGGGGGCGGGCGCGGTGGTCATCGGACCTCCTGGGACGGACTGGGCTCGTCGACGTCGAGGGCGAGCAGGTCATCGATCGTCTCGCGACGCACGATGACCCGCGCCTGCCCCTCGCGCACGGCGAGGACCGGTGGACGCGGGGTGTGGTTGTACTGGTTGGACAGGCTGCGGCAGTACGCGCCGGTGCCGGGCACGGCGATGAGGTCGCCGGGGACGATGTCGGCCGGGAGGTACTCGTCCATGACCACGATGTCGCCGCTCTCGCAGTGCCGGCCGACGACGCGCACGAGCCGCGGCGGCGCGCTCGAGGAGCGTCCGGCAAGCGTGCACGAGTAGTCGGCGCCGTAGAGGGCCGTGCGCACGTTGTCGCTCATGCCGCCGTCGACGCTCACGTAGGAGCGCACGGCGCCGTGGCCGAGCTCGACGTCCTTGACGGTGCCGACCTCGTAGAGCGTGAAGGCGCTCGGGCCGGCGATCGCGCGGCCGGGCTCGATGGAGATGCGGGGCAGCGCCGCGTCGGGGTGGCCGTCGCGGAACTCCTTGAGCTCGCGGTCGACGAGCTCGGCCATCTGGGTGCCGAGCTGCCCGGGCGTGAGGGGCTCGTGCTCGGACGTGTAGGCGATGCCGTAGCCGCCGCCGAGGTCCATCTCCGGCATCGCGATGCCGTGCTCGTCGGCGACCTCGGTGTGCAGGGCGACGAGGCGGCGGGCGGCGATCTCGAAGCCGGAGACGTCGAAGATCTGGCTGCCGATGTGACTGTGCAGGCCGAGGAGGCGCAGGTGCTCCCCCTTCGCCACGATCGCGTCGATCGCGGCCCGGGCCTGGCCGCCGGCGAGGGAGAAGCCGAACTTCTGGTCCTCGTGGGCGGTGGCGATGAACTCGTGGGTGTGCGCCTCGACGCCGACGGTGACGCGCACCATGACCGGGGCGACGACACCGAGCTCGGCGGCGAGCGCCGCGACCCGGTCGATCTCCTCGAAGGAGTCGACGACGATGCGACCGACGCCGTACTCGAGCGCGCGGCGCAGCTCGGCGACGCTCTTGTTGTTGCCGTGCAGCGCGATCCGCTCGGGCGGGAAGCCGACGCGCTGCGCCACGGCGAGCTCGCCGCCGCTGCAGGTGTCGAGGTTCAGGCCCTCGTCCATGACCCAGCGGGCGACCGCGGAGCACAGGAAGGCCTTGCCGGCGTAGTAGACGTCCGCGCCGGCCACGGCCTCGAAGGGGGCGGTGAAGTCGTCGCGGAAGGCCCGGGCCCGCGCCCGGAAGTCGTCCTCGTCGACGACGTACGCCGCGGTGCCGAAGTCCCGGGCGAGGTCGGTCACGGGCACGCCCGCGACGGTGAGCACACCGCTGCCGTCGCGCCCGATGTTGACCGGCCACAGCTGCGGGAGCAGCTCCATGACGTCCTGCGGGAAGGGCAGCCACTGCGGTGCCGCGCCGTAGCCCTCGGCATGGAGGATGCCGGCCTCGTGGGCCCTCATGTTGGTCGCCATGCCGACCTCACATCCGCTCGGGCGCGGAGACGCCGAGCAGGTCGAGGCCGTTGGCGAGCACCTGGCGGGTCGCGTCGTTGAGCCACAGGCGGGTGCGGTGGGTGTCCGTGATCTCCTCGTCCGAGCGCGGGCGCACGCGGCAGGTGTCGTACCACTTGTGGAAGTGGCCGGCGAGGTCCTCGAGGTAGCGCGCGACCCGGTGCGGCTCGCGCAGCTCGGCGGCGTGCGCGACGACCCGCGGGAAGTCGCCGAGCGCCGCGAGCAGCGTCGCCTCGGTCGGGTCGGACAGCAGGCTCGGGTCGAAGCCGGCCAGGCGGTCGACGCCGTCCTCGGCCGCGAGGCGGGCGACGTTGGAGGTGCGGGCGTGGGCGTACTGCACGTAGAAGACCGGGTTGTCGTTGGTCTGCTTGCGCAGCTCCTCGCCGTCCAGGCTGAGCGGCGAGTCCGCGGGGTACCGGGCGAGCGAGTAGCGCACCGCGTCGGTGCCGATCCACGAGACGAGGTCGCGCAGCTCGATGATGTTGCCGGCGCGCTTGGACAGCTTGGCCCCACCCAGGTTGACCAGCTGGCCGATGCGGATCTCGATGTTGGTCGCCGGGTCGTCGCCGGCGCAGGCGGCGATCGCCTTGAGCCGGCTGACGTAGCCGTGGTGGTCGGCGCCGAGCAGGTAGATCTTCTCGGGGAACCCGCGGTCCTTCTTGCTCAGGTAGTACGCGGCGTCGGCGGCGAAGTAGGTCGGCACCCCGTCGGCCCGGATGAGCACGCGGTCCTTGTCGTCGCCGAAGTCGGTCGTGCGCAGCCACACGGCGCCGTCCCGGTCGTCGACGTGCCCCTGCTCGCGCAGCCGCGCGATCGCGGACTCGACCGCTCCCCCTTCGTGCAGGGTCTGCTCGGAGAACCAGACGTCGAAGTGCACGCCGAAGTCCTCGAGGGTCGAGCGGATGTCGGCGAGCTGGGCCTCGTAGCCGAGCCGGCGGGCGGTGGCCAGCTGCTCGTCGGCGGGCAGCTGCAGCAGGTCGGGACGAGCACGAAGGGCGGTCGCCGCCAGGTCGTCGACGTAGGGACCCGGGTACCCGCCCTCGGGGGTGGGCTCCCCCTTCGCCCGGGCGACGATCGAGGCGCCGAAGTTGTCCATCTGCGCGCCCGCGTCGTTGATGTAGTACTCGGCGGTGACGTCGGCCCCGGAGGCCGCGAGGAGCCGGCGCATCGCGTCACCGAGCGCGGCCCAGCGGGTGTGGCCGATGTGCAGCGGGCCGGTGGGGTTGGCGGAGATGAACTCGATGTTGATCGTGTGCCCGGCCATGGCCTCGTTGTGCCCGTAGACCGCGCCGGCCTCGACGATGCTGCGGGCGAGCTCCCCCGCGGACGCCGCGTCGAGGGTGATGTTGATGAACCCCGGCCCGGCGATCTCGAGGTCGGCGATGCCGGGGTGGGCGCGCAGCCGCTCGGCGAGGACCGCAGCGACGTCGCGGGGCTTCATGCCGGCGGGCTTGGCCAGCTGCATGGACAGGTTGCTCGTCCAGTCGCCGTGGCCCTTCTGCTTGGGTCGCTCCACGCGGATCTCGGCGGGCACCTCGACGCTCAGCTCGCCGGTCTCGACGGCGGCGGTCAGGGCGGCACGGATCGCTGCGGAAAGCTCTTCGGGGGTCACGGTCGCCCAGTCTAGGTGCGCGGTGTCCGTGCCCGGTGCGCCGGTCGATTCTCGGGACGGGCCTGCCCGGTGCTAACCTCACCGGGCACAATCCCGCCTCCGTAGCTCAGGGGATAGAGCACTGGTTTCCGGTACCAGGGGCCGCAGGTTCGAATCCTGCCGGGGGCGCGTTCTTCCGAGGGGCCGCCAGCACCAGCTGGCGGCCCTTCGTCATGCCCGGGCGCGCCATGACGAAGGGGGGTCGGACGACGTGGTGTCGTCCGGCCCCCCTTCGCTCCCTCGTGGGGAGGTCTCGTCAGAGGTCGCGGTGGATCTCGAACTCGCGGATGTCGTCCACCGCGGAGTCACCCCGCTTGAGCAGGTTGACGATCGCGAGGACGAGGCCGCCCCAGATGACGAGGATCGAGATGATCATCATGATGATGGCCGTCGTGGTCATGGGTTTTCACCCCCGTCGACGAGGACGTCGGGTGCGTCGTCGAGCGACACGTCGCCCCGCCACGGCAGCAGCGAGAGCAGGATCGCCAGGATCGGCAGGGCGATGACCATGCCCCAGCCGAAGACGCCCAGCAGGTCGGCCGGGTACTTCTCGTAGGGCGCGTCGAGCTTCGCCGTGAGCTCCTGCCACAGCATGACGACGAGCAGCAGCGGGATGACCACGGCGATGAGGGCCGGCCACCAGCCCTTGAGCTTGATCGAGCTGCGCGCGTCGAGGTGGGCGCGCAGCAGACCGAGCTTGCGGAAGGCGTAGGTCACGGCCAGCATCATCACGGCCGCGACGGCGATGATGCCGAAGCTGTTGACGAAGGCGTCCATCGTGTCGAGCACGTAGATGCCGCCGGTGGTCGAGAACATCAGGATGCTCACGGCAGCCATCGGCACACCGACGACGAAGGTCGCCGCCCGGCGCGAGATGCCGACCTTGTCGCGGACGGCGCCGATGACGACCTCGACGATCGAGATGAGCGAGGTCAGGCCGGCCAGCAGCAGTGCGCCGAAGAAGAGCACGCCGATGACGAGGCCACCGGGCGCCTCGTTGATGATCGTCGGGAAGGCGACGAAGGCCAGGCCGATGCCGTTGGCGACGACCTCGCTGACCTCCTTGCCCGCGGCCTGCGCCATGAAGCCCAGCGCGGCGAAGACACCGATGCCGGCGAGCAGCTCGAAGCCGGAGTTGGAGAAGCCGACGACCGCGCCGGAGCCGGTCATGTCGGTCTTGCGGTCGACGTAGCTGGAGTACGTGATCATGATGCCGAAGCCGACGGAGAGGCTGAAGAAGATCTGCCCGACGGCCGAGATCCACACGCTGCCGTGCGTCAGCGCGCCCCAGTCGGGGGTGAAGAAGGCGTTGAGCCCGTCCATGGCCCCGTCGAGCGTGAGCGCCTGGGCGACGAGCACGATGAAGGCGAGGATGAGCACGGGGATGAAGATGACGGCGGTGCGGCCGATGCCGGTCTGGACACCCAGCGCGAGGACGCCGATCGTCACGACCCAGACGAGCACCATCGTGATGAGGATGCCGGGGACGAAGTCGAAGGTCGGCCCGGGCTCGGGCGCGGCCTGGAGGTAGTCACCGAAGAAGTAGGCCTCCGGGTCGGCGCCCCAGCCCTTGGTGAAGGACAGCAGCGTGTACTTCGCGGCCCAGGCGAGGATCGCGGCGTAGTAGACGGCGATGACGGTGCAGATGAGCACCTGCCACCAACCGAGCCACTCCGCGCCACGGTGCAGCCGGCGAAGGGAGAGGGGGGCCGACCCGCGGAAGCGGTGGCCGATCGCGTAGTCGAGGTAGAGCAGCGGGATGCCTGCGAAGAGCAGCGCGCACAGGTACGGGATGATGAAGGCGCCGCCGCCCCCTTCGTAGGCCACGTAGGGGAAGCGCCAGATGTTGCCCAGCCCGACGGCTGATCCGATCGCGGCGAAGATGAAGACCCTGCGTGATGAGAAGCCCTCTCTGGGCTTCACCTCTGTGGTCTCTGTGCTGGACATGCTCACACTCCTGGTCGATGCGGAGAACCCCAGCATGCTCCAGCATCGCGGCCAGATGTGGCGGGCGCCACGCCGATCGCGCCTCAGGGGACCTGCCAGGCCTCGCTCACGGACATCGCGGTCAGCAGGACGAGCAGCTCGGCACGCACGTGCGGCTCGTCGAGCTCGTCGGCGAGCAGGTCCTTGAGCCGGTTGATCCGGTGGCTCACGGTCTGCGGGTGCACGCCGAGGGCCTCGGCGACGCTCGGCCGATGGCCCCAGTGCCGCAGCCATGACAGGAGCGTCGCCAGGAGCATGGCCCGCTGGTCGCTCGGGAGGTCGTCGAGCTCGCTGAGGTAGGTCCGCCGCAGCGAGTCGCAGACGACCTGGTCGGCGCTGCAGGCGATCTCGAGCATCAGGTCGTCGGCGAAGGTCGCCTCCGCCGAGCCCAGGCCCAGCTGCTGCGCCCGGAAGGCCAGGTCGAGCGAGGCGGCCGCGTCGAGCATCGGCACGGCGGGTCCGACGGCGCACCGGTGCCCGCGCAGGAGGGGACGAAGGGTGGTCGCCAGCTGGTCCTCGGCCACCGGGTGGAGCAGCACGACGTCGCGGCTGCGCGGGTAGTAGGCGACCTGGCACTCGGACTCGCGGCGGATCTGCGCCGCGGACTCGGGCGAGGTGATGATCGCGCACACGACCGCGTCGTCGTCCCACCCGCACTCGTGGGCCAGGACGAGCGCGCCGTCGTCACCGTGGAGGAGCACTCCCCCGAGCCGGCGGGCGGCCTCGTCCTCCGCGCTCGGCGGGGTGCCGGCGGTCGCGTACCCGGCGCGTGCGGCCGCGACGACCTCTTCGCCCCCGACGAAGATGCGGTCGAGGAGGTCGAGCAGGGCCTCGTGGTCCACGCCCGGGCCCTGGGCGAGCAGCGAGCGGTGCACGTGGCCGTGCGTCAGGCGCGTCGACAGGCGGATGCCCGCGGCCAGGGTCTCGAAGTCCAGACCGGCCCGGGCGCACTCGGCGCCGACGCCCACCCAGATGCTGCCCGGCTCGCTGATCCGCGCGACCTGTCCCTGCGCCACGTACTGCAGGAACCGGCGGGCGAGCTCGTGCACGTCGCCGGGCCACTGGTGGCGCGCCGGCAGCGGGTGGATGCCGAGCTCCTCACCGACCCGTTCGATGAGCACACTCGTGAGCTCCCCCAGGTCCACCAGACCCACGAGATCGAGCAGCTCGCCGGTGCCCTGCACCCGCTCGTCGACCTGGCCCATCCCCTCGCGCCTCCCTCACGCCCTCCACCGGCCGGGTGACCGGGTGCGCTGATTATCCGCGATGACGAATCCCACCGCCCCTGTCACGTCGTGCTAATCGCCTGGCCCCCCTTCGCCTCCTCGAGCAGATGCGTGCCGGGCCGCGACGACGGATGCTGGTGGGAGCAGCACCGGGGGCCCATCCGCAGGGGACGCAGGACCCCGGTGCTGTCCCCCTATCTGGCCCGCTCCGGTCAAGTCCTGCGCGGTGGGTCACGTCGTGCAGCAAAACCTCGGTCATGGTGCATCAGGTGACCCACCTCGGGCGGTCGCGCACCGTGAGGGAGCGGGCCCCAACAGCCCGGGCGCCCGCGCGACCTCGGCCAGCTGCGCCCGTGTCGGCTGGACCCCCACGGCTGCAGCCATGCGTTCGACGAGCCGGACGCGGCGGGCCCGGCGGTAGTAGTCGTCCTTGGTGAAGTCGACGTACACCCAGCCCTCCGCCTCGAGCGAGCGACGGCGGACGAGGTCCTTGTCGCCGCGCCGGTACCCCTGGAAGTGGACGGCCCCCTGGTACTCCCCCACGGTCCTGGCCTCGCGCCACACGAGGTCACCCTCGGCGAGCCACCCGCCCCGGGCGTCGAAGATCGGGACATTGAGCTCCGGCTCCGGCAGCCCGCCACGCACGAAGAGGACCCGCGAGCGCGTCTCCATCGGCGAGGCCGAGCCGACCCGGACCCAGCGCAGGGCCTCACGCACCCGTTGGCGGTGGGTCCTGGCCCGGGGCGACCCCGCGACCAGCGGCGCCACCGACTCGAGTCGTCGGGCCACCGCGTCCCCCGCGACGACCAGCTCGTCGAGGGTGAGGAGCGGGACGAGGTCGAGCCAGGTGTCGACGAGGGTGGTGGCCCGCTGTCCGCCGACCTCGGTGGTCTCCCGCAGCTCGAGCCCGCGATGACCGATCAGTCCCGGTCTGCGCACCCGCGACCCTGCGCTCATGACGTGGATCTCGTCGTGCCCGCACTGCAGCGGCACCGGCAGGCCGTGCAGCACCGCGGCCGAGCAGTGCGACAGCGCGAACCCGTCCGAGCGCACGAGCCTCAGCGCCTCGGCCCGCTCCGTCAGCGTGGTCGGCAGGACGTGGCTGCGCACCCCGCGGTAGGGGTTGGGGAGCGCCCGCAGGCTGCTCATCTTGGCGCCGTCACGGGTGGCGGCCGCCACCGCGAAGGTCCCGGCCGTGTACGGCTCGGGCAGGTCGAGGGGTCTGGGCATCCCCACAGGGTGCCGAGCTCACGGGGTGCGGCCGCTGAGTTCTCCACATCCCCCCCTTCCCTCAGCCCCGCAGAGGGTCACGTCATGCACGAAAACCGAGATCTTGGTGCATGACGTGACCCTCTACCGGGGTGGGGGGTGGGTCCACGGTCCGCGGGCGAAGGGGGTCACCCCCGCTGCGTGGAGTCCGTCACCTCTCCCACGAGCTCCTCGATGACGTCCTCGAGGAAGACGACACCGAGGACGACACCCTCCTCGTCGCTGACCCGGGCCAGGTGGGTGCCCGTGCGCTGCATGGTCGCGAGCACGTCCTCGACCTCGTCGCTCGGGCGGACCGTGGCCATGCGGCGCAGGCGCTTGCGGGGCACCGGCTCGCTGCGCTCGGTCTCGTCGGCGTAGAGGACGTCCTTGAGGTGGAGGTATCCGGTGAGCTCTCCCCCTTCGTCGACCGTCGGGTAGCGCGAGAAGCCGTGCTTGGCGACGAGCCGCTCGATGTCGTCCGGGGTGGCGTCGCGCGGGACGGTCACGAGGTCGGCGACCGGCACGCCCACGTCGGCGGCGTCCTTGTCGGAGAACTCGAGGGCGGCGCCGACGAGCCCGTACTTCTCCGTCTCGACGAGCCCCTCCCGGTGGGACTCGGTGACGATGTGCTGGACCTCCTCGGCGGTGAAGGCCGCACCGACCTCGTCCTTGGGGTCGATGCCCATCGCCCGGACGAAGGCCTTGGACACCCAGTCCATCGCGAGGATGATCGGCTTGGCGACCTTCATGACCTGCATGAGCGGGGGCACGAGGATCGTCGCCGACTTCTCCGGGCCGGCGATCGCGAGGTTCTTGGGGACCATCTCGCCGACCACGACGTGCAGGTAGACGACGACGAGGATCGCCAGGACGAGCGAGGTCGCGTCGGTGAAGGCGTCCGGCACACCGATGCGCTCCATGACGGGGTGCAGCGCGTGGTGCAGCGCCGCCTCGGAGATGGCACCCAGGAGCACCGAGCAGATGGTGATGCCGAGCTGGCAGGTGGCCAGCAGGACGCCGGTGTGCTGCAGGGCCTCGACGGCGATGGCCGCCCGCTTGTTGCCGGCGTCGGCGAGGGGTTCGAGCTGCGAGCGCCGCGCGGACATCGCGGCGAACTCGGCGCCCACGAAGAAGGCATTGGCCAGCAAGAGCGCCGCGGTGATGAGCACGGTGGTCATGCCGGCTCACCCCCTTCGTCGCTCGTGGCGTCCGTCTCGACGAACCGCAACCGGTCCACACGTCGGGTGTCCATGTCGGCCACCGTGACCTGCCAGCCCTCGAGCTCGACGACGTCGCCGACCTCGGGGACCCGGCCCAGCTCGGCCATGACCCAGCCGCCGACGGTCTCGTAGGACGAGCCTTCGGGCACGGGCGCGCCGATGCGGTCACGCACCTCGTCGGGGCGCCACAGGCCGGGCACGGTCCAGACACCGTCGCCGAGCGCGCGGCCGGTCGTCTGCGCCTTGTCGTGCTCGTCGTTGACCTCGCCGACGATCTCCTCGACGAGGTCCTCGAGCGTCACCACGCCCGCGGTGCCGCCGTACTCGTCGACGACGACGCCCATCTGCAGACCCGAGTCGCGCAGCTGGATGAGCAGCGGGTCCAGGCGCAGGGTCTCGGGGACGACGACGGCGTCGATCATCAGCGCGGAGATCGGCACGGACGCGCGACGCTCGTGCGGCACAGCGATGGCGCGTTTGACGTGGACGACGCCGTCGACGTCGTCCCAGTCCTCACCCGTGACGGGGAAGCGCGAGTGGCCCGTGCTGCGCGCGAGCGCGACGAGGTCCTCGGCGGAGGCGGTGCGGTCGATCGAGGTGGCACGGTTGCGCGGAGTCATGACGTCGGCGGCGGTCTGGTCGCCGAAGCCGAGCGAGCGGGTCACCAGGCGCGCCGTCCCGGAGTCGAGCGTGCCGGCCTCGACGGAGGTGCGCACGAGCGAGGCGAGCTCGGCGGGGCTGCGGGCGGCGGACAGCTCCTCCTGCGGCTCGACGCCCAGGCGGTGCAGCACCCAGTTGGCGCTGCCGTTGAGGATGAAGATCAGCGGCCTGAAGAGCACACCGATGATGCGCATCGGCAGCGCGACGACCTTGGCCGTGGCGAGCGGTGCCGAGACGGCGAGGGTCTTGGGCACCATCTCGCCGAGGATCATCGAGAACGCGGTGGCGATGACCAGCGCGAGCCCGGACGCCGTGGAGTCGGCGACGGCCTCGGACATGCCCGCCGCCTCCAGCCCGGGCGAGATGAGCGCGCCGATCGCCGGGTTCGCGATGAAACCGAGGGCGAGCGTGGTGACCGTGATGCCGATCTGGCACGCGGACAGCAGGGTGGAGAGGGTGCGAAGGGAGGTGAGGACCGGCTTGGCTCCGGCGTCCCCCTGGTCGACGGCCCGCTGCACGGAGGGGCGGTCGAGGGCCACGAGCGAGAACTCGGCGGCGACGAAGAGGGCGGTACCGAGGGTCAGGACGAGGGCGAGGACTAAGAGACCGATGGTCATGGTCCGTCGGATTCTACGGGGCGTCCCCCACCGCTCCCTGAGGCTCCCCGCCCCACCGCTCCCTGAGGAGGTCGCGCAGCGACCGTCTCGAAGGGGGCGCCGGCCCCGCGCACGCTCCACCCACCGCTCCCTGAGGAGGTCGCGCAGCGACCGTCTCGAAGGGGGCGCCCGCCCCACCGCTCCCTGAGGAGGTCGCGCAGCGACCGTCTCGAAGGGGGCGCCGTCCTCAGCTCCGCCGCCTGGCCGCCGCCTGGATCGCGCCGAAGTCCCCCCGGATGAGCGCCTCCTTCTTCGCGCGCGACCAGCCGTGCAGCTTCCGCTCCAGCGCATACGCCTCGACGACGCGCTCGGTCTCCAGCGACCAGACGAGCTCCACGGGTGTGCGGGTACTCGTGTACTGCGCTCCCCTGCCTGCGCTGTGCTGGCGCAGGCGCGACTCCAGGTGGTGCGTGCTGCCGACGTAGTAGCTCCCGTCGGCGCACCTGAGCATGTAGACGTGTGCCATCGCTCGATCCCAGCAGGGTCGGCGAGGGGACGAAGGGAGTTATCCACAGTTGTCGGCGGCGGCGCCCCCTTCGAGACGGTCGCTGCGCGACCTCCTCAGGGAGCGGTGGGGTGGGACCTCCTCAGGGAGCGGTGGGTGGAGAGTGCGCGGCGGCGCCCCCTTCGAGACGGTCGCTGCGCGACCTCCTCAGGGAGCGGTGGATGGAGAGTGCGGTGGGGCGCCCCCCTTCGAGACGGTCGCTGCGCGACCTCCTCAGGAAGCGGTGGGGTGGACCTCCTCAGGGAGCGGTGGGGAGGGGACGCGGACGAAACCTATTGGGGGGCACCACGGCCCGCGTGGTTGCATGGGGCCAGCATTTCCAGACGAAGGGGACCCCATGACGAAAGAGGGCGCGCGCGTAGAGGTGCGCAACCTGACCAAGAGGTTCGGCAGCTTCACCGCTGTCGACGACCTGACCTTCTCGGTCGAGCCTGGCCGGGTCACCGGCTTCCTCGGCCCGAACGGCGCCGGCAAGACGACGACCCTGCGCATGCTGCTCGGCCTCGTGCGCCAGAACCACGGCACGGCGACCATCGACGGCAAGACCTACCGCGAGCTCGACCAGCCGCTGCGGGTCGTCGGTGCCGCGCTGGAGGCGACCAACTTCCACCCCGGCCGCTCGGGCCGCGACCACCTGCGGGTGCTCGCCGCGACGATCGGCGCGCCGAACAGCCGTGTCGACGAGCTCCTCGAGCTCACCGGCATCCCGGCCGCCGCCCGCAAGAACGCGGGCGGCTACAGCATGGGCATGCGCCAACGCCTCGGGCTGGCCGCGGCCCTGCTCGGCGACCCCCGGCTGCTCGTCCTCGACGAGCCGGCCAACGGTCTCGACCCCGAGGGCATCCGGTGGCTGCGGGGGTTCCTGCGCCACCTCGCCGACGTCGAGGGGCGCACGATCCTCATCTCCAGCCACATGCTGCAGGAGATCGAGCAGACCGTCGACGACGTCGTCATCCTCGCCAACGGCAAGCTCGTGAAGGAGGGCACGGTCGACGACCTGCGTGGCGGCGCGACCACCCTCGTGCGCACGACCGACCCCGATTCCCTGCTCGGCGCCCTTCGGGTCGCCGACGTCGTCGCCTCCCGCCAGGAGGACGGCTGCATCATCGCCCAGACCGAGGACCTGCGCCTCATCGGCGACGTCGCGCTGCGCGCCGGCGTCCCGGTGCACGAGCTGCGCTCCCTCGGCGCCGACCTCGAGCAACTGTTCTTCTCCCTCACCGAGGGCACCAACCGCAATCTCGCCACCGGGGGGCCCTCCGCCCCGGTCACGGCCGCCACGATCGAGGGCAAGGAAGGGGTGAACGGCTGATGTGGGGTTCCATCACCTCCGAGATCCGCAAGATCTTCACGACCAAGCTCTGGTGGGGCATGGGCATCGGGATGGCGGTCGCCGCCTTCCTCCTGTCGATGGCCGGCGCCTCCTTCCTCGGCCTGACCAACCCGGACGGCTCCAGCGCCGGCTTCGACGAGATGACCCCGGCGCTGGGCCAGATGATCTACACCGCCGGCCTGCTGGGGAACTTCGGCAGCCTCTCGGCGCTCTTCCCGCTGGCGCTCGGTGTCCTGCTCATCACGACGGAGTACCGGCACAAGACCGCGACCGCGACCTACCTGGCCACCCCGCGCCGGTGGGTCGTCGCCGTGGCCAAGACCCTCGCGGTCGTGGTCGTCGGTGCCGTCCTCGGGCTCGTCCACGTCATCGCCTCGGTCGGCGGCGGCGCGCTCGTGCTGACCCTCTTCAAGGACGGCGCTCCCCTGCTCCTCGGCAACAGCGAGGTGCTCTCCTCGCTCGGCACCTCGGTCGTCGCGACGATCGTCTGGACGCTCATCGGCTTCGGCTTCGGCATGCTCGTGCGCAACCAGATCGCGGCCGTGCTGCTCGCGGTGGCCTTCGGCTTCCTCGGCCAGCTGATCCTCAACATCGCCTTCGGCCTGCTGGGGTGGACCACCGCGAGCAAGTTCATCCCGGGCAACCTCACGACGGGGATGCTCGTCACGGGCGACCCGACCAACGGCACGATGACCGCAGGCGCGGAGAGCCCGTACTTCACCTGGTGGGTGTGCGCGCTCATCCTCATCGGGTACGCGGCCGCACTCACGGTCGTCGGCTCGTTCCTGAGCAACCGCAAGGACATCAGCTGAGGGGGTTCCCCCTTCGCCCTGAGCGAGACTCGGGTGGTGGCTCGTATCCCTCGCGGATCGCGGCCATCGCCCGAGTCTCGTCTGGTGTGCCCGGTGGCCGGGCATGGTGTTCGTCACGTTAGGCTGACCCGGTGGGTCCGCGCTGACTTCGGGCCCTGATCGCGACTGTGACGAAAGAGGCGTATGCGCCGTGCCTGACCCCCAGGATGGCT
This sequence comes from Janibacter terrae, assembly GCF_039636765.1. Lineage (NCBI taxonomy): Bacteria > Bacillati > Actinomycetota > Actinomycetes > Micrococcales > Intrasporangiaceae > Janibacter > Janibacter terrae. The sequence goes on along the minus strand of NZ_CP144167.1, from coordinate 1,422,560 downwards.
CCGTGTCCATGGACGACTTCGGCCCCAACGAGTGGCTGGTGGACGAGCTCTACCAGCAGTTCACGCAGGATCGGAACAGCGTAGACAAGGCGTGGTGGGAGTTCTTCGAGAACTACACGCCGGGACAGGCTGGCGGGAGCTCCAACGGCACCACGGCGAAGGGGGATGCCCCCGCCGCGAGCGCGCCCGCCGCCAAGGCCGAGCCCAAGAAGGCTGAGGCCAAGCAGGCCGAGCCCGCCAAGGCCGCCCCGGCCAAGGCCGAGACGAAGAAGGCCGAGACGAAGAAGGCCGAGCCCACCCCTCGCGAGGAGCAGAAGCCCGCGAAGTCGGAGGCGCCGGTCGCCGAGGACGTGCACACCCCCCTTCGTGGCGCTGCCGCCCGGGTCGTCACCAACATGGAGGCCTCGCTCGAGGTCCCGGTCGCGACGAGCGTGCGCGCGATCCCCGCGAAGCTGCTCATCGACAACCGCATCGTCATCAACAACCACCTCGGGCGCAGCCGTGGCGGCAAGGTCTCCTTCACCCACCTCATCGGCTACGCGCTCATCAAGGCGCTGCGGATGATGCCGGAGATGAACGTCGGCTACACGACGAACGAGAAGGGCAAGCCCGTCGTCGTCCAGCCCGCGCACATCGGCCTGGGCATCGCCATCGACCTGCAGAAGGACGACGGCTCCCGCCAGCTCATGGTCCCCGCGGTCAAGCCCGCGGAGACGATGGACTTCACCGGCTTCTGGCGGGCCTACGAGGCCGTCGTCAAGAAGGCCCGCGACGGCAAGCTGGCCGTCGAGGACTTCCAGGGCACGACGATGTCGCTGACCAACCCCGGCGGCATCGGCACGGTCCACTCGATCCCCCGCCTCATGAAGGGCCAGGGCGCCATCATCGGCGTCGGCGCCCTCGACTACCCGGCCGAGTGGCAGGGCGCGAGCACCGAGACGCTCAACCGCAACGCGGTCTCCAAGCTGGTGACGCTCACCTCGACGTACGACCACCGCATCATCCAGGGCGCGCAGTCCGGTGAGTTCCTGCGGGTCGTCCACCAGCTGCTCCTCGGCGCGGAGGACTTCTACGACGAGATCTTCGCCAGCCTGCGCATCCCCTACGAGCCGGTGCGCTGGGTCCAGGACATCTCCACGACCCACGACGACGACATCAACAAGGTCGCTCGTGTGCAGGAGCTCATCCACTCCTACCGGGTCCGCGGCCACCTCATGGCCGACATCGACCCGCTGGAGTACAAGCAGCGTCGCCACGAGGACCTCGACATCACGAGCCACGGCCTGACGCTGTGGGACCTCGACCGCCACTTCGCCACCGGCGGCTTCGGCGGCGAGCCCTTCCTCAAGCTGCGCCACATCTTGGGCATCCTGCGGGACTCCTACTGCCGCACCACGGGCATCGAGTACATGCACATCCAGGACCCCGACCAGCGTCGCTGGATGCAGGAGCGCGTCGAGGTCGGCTACGCCAAGACCACGAGCGACGAGCAGCTGCGGATCCTGCGCCGCCTCAACGCTGCCGAGGCCTTCGAGACCTTCCTGCAGACGAAGTTCGTCGGGCAGAAGCGCTTCTCCCTCGAGGGCGGCGAGTCCGTCATCGCGGTGCTCGACCGCATCCTCACCCGCGCCGCGAGCGAGGGCCTGGACGAGGTCTGCATCGGCATGCCGCACCGCGGTCGCCTCAACGTGCTGGCCAACATCGCCGGCAAGTCCTACGGGCAGATCTTCCGCGAGTTCGAGGGGCAGCTCGACCCCAGGTCCGTCCAGGGCTCCGGCGACGTCAAGTACCACCTCGGCACCGAGGGCGAGTTCACCGGCGAGGACGGCGAGACGACCAAGGTCTACCTCGCGGCCAACCCGAGCCACCTCGAGGCGGTCAACCCGGTGCTCGAGGGCATCGTGCGCGCCAAGCAGGACCGGCTCAACCACGGCGGCGAGGACTTCCCCGTGCTGCCGATCCTCATGCACGGCGACGCGGCCTTCGCCGGGCAGGGCGTCGTCGCGGAGACCCTGCAGCAGAGCCAGCTGCGCGGCTACCGCACCGGCGGCACGATCCACGTCGTCGTCAACAACCAGGTCGGCTTCACCACCTCGCCGTCGGCGAGCCGCTCCTCGGTCTACTCGACCGACGTCGCGCGGATGATCCAGGCGCCGATCTTCCACGTCAACGGTGACGACCCGGAGGCCTGCGTGCGGGTCGCCGAGCTCGCCTTCGAGTTCCGCCAGAAGTTCCACAAGGACGTCGTCATCGACGTCGTGTGCTACCGCCGCCGCGGCCACAACGAGGGCGACGACCCGTCGATGACCCAGCCGCTCATGTACAAGCTCATCGAGTCCAAGCGCTCGGTCCGCAAGCTGTACACGGAGAACCTCATCGGCCGCAAGGACATCACGCCGGAGGAGGCCGACGCCGCGCTGCGCGACTACCAGGCCCAGCTCGAGCGGGTCTTCGTCGAGACCAAGGAGGCCCTCAAGCGGGGTCCCGACTCCCCCGCCGACAAGGCCGGGCCCGGGTCGAGCGACGCCCCCGACAACGCCGGCCTCGAGCGCCCTGCGGCGCAGACGAGCGACCGCACGAAGCACTCGGCGGTCGACACGGCGATCTCGGAGACCGACCTCAAGCACATCGGTGACGTCTTCGACTCCCCCCCGGCCGACTTCACGATCCACCCGAAGCTGCAGCAGGCGATGCAGAAGCGCGCCGCCTCGGTCAGCGAGGGCGGGATCGACTGGGGCACCGGCGAGATGATCGCCTACGGCTCGCTCCTCATGGACGGCACCCCGGTGCGTCTGGCCGGTCAGGACTCGCGTCGCGGCACCTTCGTGCAGCGTCACGCCGTCCTCATCGACAAGAACACCGGTGAGGAGTGGACGCCGCTGAACTACCTCGGTGGCGACCAGGCCCGCTTCTGGGTGTACGACTCGCTGCTGTCGGAGTTCGCGGCCCTCGGCTTCGAGTACGGCTACTCCGTCGAGCGTCCCGACGCGCTCGTGCTGTGGGAGGCCCAGTTCGGTGACTTCGTCAACGGCGCGGCCACGATCATCGACGAGTTCATCTCCTCCTCGGAGCAGAAGTGGGGCCAGAACTCCTCGGTCGTCCTCCTCCTGCCGCACGGCTACGAGGGCCAGGGGCCGGACCACTCGTCCGCCCGCATCGAGCGCTTCCTCGCTCTGTGCGCGCAGAACAACATGACCGTGGCCTTCCCGTCGACGCCGGCGAGCTACTTCCACCTGCTGCGTCGTCAGGCCTACCACCGTCCGCGTCGTCCGCTCATCGTCTTCACGCCGAAGTCGATGCTGCGCCTCAAGGCCGCGAGCAGCCAGCCGGAGGACTTCACGACGGGCACCTTCCGCGCGGTCCTGCCGGACCTGGTCCAGCCGAAGGGGGACCAGGTCACCCGCGTGCTCATCGCCGCCGGCAAGGTGACGTGGGACCTCGAGGCCGAGCGCAAGAAGCGGGGCGACGAGACCACCGCGATCCTGCACCTCGAGCGCTTCTACCCGCTGCCGGGCGAGGAGCTCGCGGCCGAGCTGAAGCACTACCCGAATGCCGAGCTCGTGCTCGTGCAGGAGGAGCCGCAGAACCAGGGTGCATGGCCCTTCCTCGCCATGAACCTGCCGGGTGACCTCGCCGCCCACGGCGAGACCCGCACCCTGCGTGCGGTCACCCGCCCGGCGAGCGCCTCCCCGGCGGCCGGCACGGCGAAGAAGCACGCAGCGGAGCAGGCGGAGATCATCCGCACCGCCTTCGATCGCTGATGTACTTCACCGACCGCGGGATCGAGGAGCTCGCGGACCGGCGTGGTGAGGAGCAGGTCACTCTCGAGTGGGTGAGTGACCAGCTCCGCACCTTCGTCGACCTCCACCCCGAGTTCGAGACGCCGATCGAGAGACTCGCGTCGTGGCTGGCACGCCTCGACGACGATGAGCTCGACGACGAGTAACGTCAGGGGCCAGTCCACTTCCGTACCGACCCCAGGAGCACCCCCGACGTGAGCGGCCACCCGATGACCGACGCTGCCGGCAACGAGTTCACCCCGAGCGCCACCTTCACCACGGAGGACGGACGACGGGAGATCGCGCTGGTCTTCATCGGCGACAGCTTCGTCGCCGGTGTCGGTGACGACAAGGCCCTCGGCTGGACCGGTCGGGTCATGGCCCGCACCTCGGTCCCCGAGGCCGTCGTCGCGCAGTACAACCTCGGTGTGCGCGGCGAGACCGCCGGTGGGGTCGCCGAGCGGTGGCTCACGGAGGGCGTGCGTCGCTTCGACGGCGTCACCGAGCGTCGGCTCGTCGTGCAGGTCGGTCACGCCGACGTGCAGGCGGGCACCTCGATCGCCCGGCTGCGGCTCAACCTGGCCAACATCCTCGACGAGGCCTCGAGCCAGGGCGTCGCGACCTTCGTCGTCGGTCCCCCGCCGTCCGCCGACCCCGAGACCAACGACGCGCTGCGGCACGTCGTTGAGGCCCAGCGCGATGTCTGCGACCGCCGCGGCGTGACCTTCGTCGACACCTTCACCCCGCTCGTCGGGCACGACCAGTGGGAGTCCGACCTCGCCGCCTCCGTGGACGGCACGCACCCCGGCCAGGCCGGCTACGGCCTCATCGCCTGGCTCGTGCTGCACCACGGCTGGGGCGAGTGGCTGGGCTAGAGGTCCTCCTCCGCCCCGCACACCCCCACTCGGCGCTCAGCAGCAGAGGCTCAACCGCCACGCCGAGGGCTCAGGCGCCCAGCACCCGCTCGGTCGCCAAGTACCTCTCCTCGGCGGCGGCCTTCTGCGGCCGCCACCACGCCTCGTTGTCCCGGTACCACTCGATCGTCGCCGCCAGCCCGGCCTCGAAGTCCCCGTACGCTGGCTCCCACCCGAGCTCGGACCGCAGCCGCGAGGCGTCGATGGCGTAGCGCCGGTCGTGGCCCGGCCGGTCGGTCACGTGGTCGAAGTCGTCCGCGGACCGCCCCATCAGCCGCAGCACGGCCTCCACGACCCGACGGTTGTCGACCTCGCCGTCGGCGCCGATGAGGTAGGTCTCCCCCAGCCGGCCGCGGTCGATGATCGTCCACACCGCGCTGTTGTGGTCGTCGACGTGGATCCAGTCGCGCACGTTGAGCCCGTCACCGTAGAGCCGCGGACGGCGCCCGTCGATGATCTCGGTGACCTGGCGCGGGATGAACTTCTCCACGTGCTGGCGCGGTCCGTAGTTGTTGGAGCAGTTGGAGATCGTCGCGGCCACACCGAAAGACCGCACCCACGCCCGCACCAGCAGGTCGGACGCCCCCTTCGTCGACGAGTAGGGACTGGACGGGTTGTACGGGGTCTCCTCGGTGAACCGCTCCGGCGCATCGAGCTCGAGGTCGCCGTAGACCTCGTCGGTGGAGATGTGGTGGTAGCGCACGTCGTGGCGGCGCACGGCCTCGAGCAGCTGGTAGGTGCCCATGACATTGGTCTCGACGAAGATCCCCGGCGAGGCCAGCGAGTTGTCGTTGTGCGACTCCGCGGCGAAGTGCACGACGACATCCGACTCCCGCACCAGCGCGTCGACGAGCTCGCCGTCACCGACGCTGCCCTCGACGAGCCGCACGCCGGTCCCCTCGAGCGAGGCCGGGTGGCCCGCGTAGGTCAGCGCGTCGAGCACCGTCACCTCAGCGTCCGGCCGCGTCGCCAGGGTCTGGTGGACGAAGTTGCTCCCGATGAACCCGGCTCCCCCGGTGACGAGTACGCGCATGTCAGATCCCCTCCACGTAGCGCCGCAGCGCATCCATTTGGTCGACCGGCTCGTACCCGGCCGCCCGCAGCTTGTCGAGCGCCAGCGTCGAGTGCGTCGGCCGCGGCGCCATCGTCCGCCCGGCGACGTACTCGGCCGTCGTCACCGCCACGACGTTCTCTCGGGCGCGGCCGCGCAGCGCGAAGACCTCCCGCGCGATCCCGGCCCAGGTGAGCGGGGGCCCGTCCTGCGTGACGTTGTACGTGCCGAAGGGGGCCGAGCGCGCCACCAGGTGCAGCGTCGCCGCGGCGATCTCGTCCGCGAAGGCCAGCCTCCCGGTCTGGTCGTCGACGACGGAGGGGGACCTCCCTTCGTCGGCGAGTCGGGCCATGGTCCGCACGAAGTTGCCACCCTCCCCCACGACCCACGACGTGCGCAGCAGGTAGTGCCGCGGCGCGACGGCGACGGCGAGGTCACCGGCGGCCTTGGTGCGGCCGTACTCGCCGAGCGGGGCGAGCGCCTCGCCCTCGTCGTGTGTCTCGACCTGCCCGTCGAAGACGTAGTCCGAGGAGTAGTGCACGAGCGTGAAGCCGTCACTCACCGCGCACCGGGCCAGCTGCGCCGGCAGCTGCGCGTTCAGGCGCCAGGCGAGCCGGGAGCCCTCGGGAGTCTCGGCGTCGTCGACGGCGGTCATCGCGGCGGCGTTGATCACGAGGTCGTGCCGGGTGAGGTCGTAGTCGTCGAGCGCGGCGGGGTCGGTGAGGTCGAGCTCGGCGCGCGTCGGCGCGACCGCGTCGGGCAGGAGCGCGCGCAGGGCCCGGCCGATCTGCCCGGTGCCGCCGAGGACGAGCGCCGGCCTCGGGGCGAAGGGGGTGATCTCCCCCAGCTGCGGGTTCGCCCGGTCCTTGTCGCTGATCTCGCTCTGCGACAACGGGATCGGCCAGTCGATCGCGACGCTCGGGTCGTCCAGCGCGAGCGCTGGATAGGTCAGGCCGGGGCGCCAGTGGGCGTTGACGAGATAGCTGTAGACGGTCTCGTCGGCGAGCGCCTGGTAGGAGTTGCCGACGCCACGCGGCACGAAGACCGCCGTGCCCGGCTCGACCTCGAGGGTGAAGCTCGTCCCGAAGCCCTCCCCCGCGCGCAGGTCCACCCACGCACCGAAGATCCGCCCGTGGACGACCGTGACGTACTTGTCCCACGGCTCCGCGTGGATGCCGCGGGTCGCGCCCCGCGCGTCGTTGTGGCTGATGTTGTGCTGGACCGGCCCGAAGTCCGGCAGCCCCGCCGCGACCATCTTCGCCCGCTGCCACGTCTCCTCGAACCACCCCCGAGGATCGCGGTGCACCGGGGTGCGCACCACGAGAAGGCCAGCGATTGGGGTCTGCTCGACGGACACGTCCATGGGCACAGGCTATCGGCGCGGTCTGCCGAAGGCCGGGCCCGGCCCCCTTCGACCGTGGTGTCGTCGTGACCCGGGACGCCGTCGTGCCGACCGGCGTGGGCAGGGTGAAGGACGGGGGCGGGGCGGCGGCCTCCGGCAGACCGGCCTCAGCTGCGCGGAGGTGAGCGCTCCCGAGCCCAGGGCTCGATGGGCGGCGGGTGGAGCGTCGGTCCGGGGACGTCGTCCTCGGGGGTCAGTGCCACCCGATCGCGGTCGCGTCCACCCCTGGCGCAGGCGGTCTCGGCTGGAGGGTCGGAGTCGATGACCGCGTCGAGCTCCAGGAGCAGCAGCTCGTCATCGCCGAGGACCTCCAGGAACCGCTCAACGGCTGCCTCGGTGAGGTCGTCCGGCGGGATCGTGCCGGCGAGCACGGCGCACCTCGCTCAGGCGTCGATCGCCTGCCGGCCCTCACCACGGCCGGCAGCGATCTCGATCTTGCGGGGCTTGGCCTGCTCGGCGACCGGGATCCGCAGGGTGAGCACGCCGGCGTCGTACGAGGCCTCGATGTGCTGGGTGTCGAGGTTGTCGCCGAGGACGAGCTGCCGGCTGAAGGTCCCCCTGCGGCGCTCCGCCGCGATCATCTCCTGGTCCCCGCTCCTCGCCGGCCGCTCGGCCGTCACGGTGACGACATTGCGCTCGACGTCGAGGTCGATGTCCTGCGAGGCGAGTCCGGGCAGGTCGAACTCGACGATGAAGGTCTCGCCCTCACGCCACGCATCCATGGGCATCGCCGTGGGAGCCAGGCTCCCGTCACCGCGAAACAGCTGCTGAGTGACGCGGTCGAGCTCCCGGAACGGATCGGTGCGCATCAGCATCTGTGCCATCGTGTCCAACTCCTTCCCTCGTGCTGGGCCACCACCTGATCTGTGGTGGCGGTGATAGATTTTTTATAGCAAGATCGAGCAAGACACACAAGACCCGAGGAGCGAGATGACGGCGGCTGATCCGACACGTGGGGTGTACGGGATCTCGGTGGCGGCGGACCTGGTGGGGATGGGCTCGCAGCAGCTGCGCTGGTACGAGACGCAGGGGCTGCTGAGCCCCGACCGCACGCCCGGAGGCACCCGGCGCTACAGCGACGACGACCTGACGCGCCTGCGCCGCATCGACGCGCTCCTGGACGCCGGGCTCAACACCGCCGGCGTCGCGATGGTCATCGAGCTGCAGGACGAGATCGACGACCTGAACGAGGAGCTCACCCGAGCACGACAGCCCTGACACCCCCTGGAAGGACACGGATGTGGACACCCGAGCGCTCCCCTTCCCGCCGGCCCGTGGCGCGGACCGGCACGCCACGCGGGACATCGGCACGCCCGCGACACCGCTGGACTCCCTCACCGTGCGGGAGCTGATCGCGCGGCTCGCCCGCACCGAGGACCAGCTCAACCTCGCGCGGCTGCAGGACCGCGCGGACGGCGCCGGCCAGGTCGGTCACCTGCTCGCCGAGCAGCGCGCCGTGATCCGCGAGCTGCGACGACGGCACTGAGCCGGACGGCAGGCCCGAAGTCCGGCAACCCCGCCGCGACCATCTTCGCCCGCTGCCACGCCTCCTCGAATCACCCCCGAGGATCGCGGTGCACCGCGGTGCGCACCACGAGAAGGCCAGGGACTGGGGCCTGCTCGACGGACAGGTCCGTGCAGCGAGGCTAACCAGTCCCATATGGTGGCTCGCATGCGCGGCATCATTCTCGCCGGGGGAACTGGATCCCGGCTGCACCCGATCACTTTGGGCATCTCGAAACAACTGGTCCCCGTGTACGACAAGCCGATGATCTACTACCCGCTAACCACCCTTATGCTCGCCGGCCTCCGCGACATCTTGGTCATCACGACACCCCATGACGCGCCGCAGTTCCAGAACCTGCTTGGCAACGGGTCTCAGTTTGGGATCTCCATCACCTTCGCTCAACAAAAGAGCCCAGATGGATTGGCCCAGGCCTTCATCATCGGCGAAGAGCACCTCGCAGGTGGGCCAGCCGCGCTCGTTCTCGGTGACAACATCTTCTACGGCCCGAGTCTGGGCACCCAGCTCCGACGCTTCGCTGACATCGACGGGGCAGCCGTCTTCGGATACCAAGTCGCCGACCCGCGCGCCTACGGCATCGTCGAGTTCGATGCTGATGGGCGGGTCCTGTCGCTCGAGGAGAAGCCCAAGGCCCCGAGGAGTCGGTTCGCCGTGCCCGGCCTCTACTTCTACGACGACACAGTGGTGGAGCGGGCAAAACAGGTTCAACCCTCCGCGCGGGGCGAGCTTGAGATCACCGACCTCAACGGCTCCTACCTCGATGACGGCAAGCTGCAGGTCCAGGTACTCCCAAGAGGCACGGCATGGCTGGACACTGGCACGTTCGATTCGCTGAATGACGCGAGCAATTTCGTCCGTACCTTGGAGAACCGGCAGGACACCAAGATCGGAGCGCCCGAAGAAGTTGCATGGCGAATGGGCTATATCGATGACGACGGACTGCGTGAGCGCGCAGAGCCGCTCGTCAAGAGCGGATACGGGCAGTACCTACTCGACCTGCTCTCCTGACCCATCCCCGTCTTCCGAGGAACTCGCCCACCCCTTCACCCCTCCCTGAGGAGCTGAAGCGAGCGTCTCGAAGGGACGCCCCCACCCTCACCCGGCCCCGAAGACCACCCGAAACAGCGACCCCAGCCGGTCGCGGCCATCGCCTGTCCCGGCGATCTCGATGACGGACGGATCCTGGGCGGCGATGCGCAGCTCGCCGACCACGATCCACAGGGTGAGCAGGGCGTCGTCGAGCTCGCCACACCCCTGAGCGCTCACCAGCAGATCCCGCAGCCCCGGCTCGGCGTCGACCACAGCAGCCACCCGGCTCGCCGCTGACCGGCTGGCGTGCTGAGTACGTGCGTACCCGATGACGCGGCCCAGCTCGACCAGCGGAGCAGGGTCGGTGCGCTCGTCCCAGGCAAGGACGACCAAGGCCGACCTCGCATACTCACGAAACCGGGCCGGCAGCACCAGGCACACGCCTGGACACCACGGGCACGAGTGGTAGCCCTCGAAGATGGGGGCGGGAGCCAAGGACGCAACTCCGTTGACCTGGTAGCAACGTGAGCACCACCAGAGGGACGCGCGCTCCGCGACCTCGATCATGTGCCTCCTCCTTCACGAGCAACACCGGCCACAGGAGTAACCAGACGCCACATACAGAACCACATCCCCCGCGTGGCCTGCATCCGGTGCTCGCCGCCTACACGTTCCTGAGCGACTGGCCACCCCTCGCTCCCTGAGGAGCTCGCGCAGCGAGCGTCTCGAAGGGGAGCCTCACCCCACCAGCGCCAGCTCCACGGTCTCGGCCCACAGCTGCGAACCCTCGGGCGAGGGGTTGATGTCGTCCGCGAGCAGTCCATCCGGCGACTCAGCCCCCTCGAACTCCTTGGCCACGTCGATCGTCGGCAGACCAGCGCGCTCAGCCCAGTCGCCGATCGCGGTCCGCGTGTCCGCGTTGGCGTCGTCGACCTCGGGGTTCTGGAGCACGACGACGATCGGGGCGTCGGGGTAGCGCTTGGCGAGGTCGGTGCGCAGCTCCTCGAGTGCAGCGGTGGCCTCCTCGCCGGACTCGTGGAAGTGCCCGTAGCTCAGCAGCACGAGGTCCGGGTCCTGAGCGGGCCAGATCTCCTCGTGCTCGGCCGGGTAGTCGGCGGTGGCCTTGAACATCGCACCTGACCAGACGCGCGTCCGGGCGCTCTCACCGAGATACCCCGACTCGGTGTCGGTGTCCCAGCGCGCCACCGGTGTCTCCATCGACTGGGCCCACAGGCTGGTCCACTCGTCCTTGCCGTTGCCGGTCGAGTCGCCCAGCACGAGCACCTTGGAGTCCTCCAGGGCGAGTGCATCGCGGGCGTCACCCATCGACCACGTCTGTTCGACAGGCGCGGAGGCGCCCGGGGAGGACTCGGACGAAGGGGAGGACGACGATGTCGCGGGCGTCACGGTCGCGTCGGCGCCACCCTGCTCGGCGAACACGTACGCCCACAGCCCACCGACGACGAGCAGAAGCACCACGACCGTTGCCGCAGAACCGATCGTTGAACTCAGCGCCTTACGAACCATGGCCCGACAGTATCTGCACCCTCTAGGCGAACTGCCGCTCGAAGGCCACGATCCGCTCGACCGCCGCGTCCACCTCCGCCGCCATCCGGTCGAAGACCTCCTGCGGCTGACGATAAGGATCAGCGATGTTGTCCGCGCCCTCGGCGACGCGGCTGAGTCCGCGCTCGCGCGCCAGGTGCGAAGGGAGCGCCCCCCACCTCTCTTCGACGGTGGCGAGCCCGGCGAGTCGCTCCGTCCAGGGTTCGCGTGCGTCGGCCGCGTCGAGGAGTCGGACGAACTCCTTGAGCGTGAAGGTCCGCTTGAGGTGGCGCGGCGAGTAGCGGAGCACCGCCTTGCGGTGCTCGACCTCGAGCGGCAGGGCGATGTCGGTGTCCTCCAGGATCTGCTCGGAGATCTGTCGGGCGGCGAAGGTCTCGCTGGAGACACCCCGCGAGGTGAGGATGCTCGCACTGCCCGGGTCGACGGCATTGCCGATGAGCGCCATGGTGCCGGCGCTCGAGACCTCGAAGGCTCCCGGACGGACCTCGTCGAGCCCGTGCTGGAGGGCGAGGTGGGCGTAGGGCGACCGGCAGATGTTGCCGGTGCACACGGTCAGGAGGCGCACGCTCATGCGGCCCATCATGCCCGGAGCGTGGGGCTGTGGAAGACTCCCCGGTGTTTGCTCACCCCAGATCGCGTGCGGAAGGCCAGGGCTCGTGGAGCTGCAGGACTACTTGAGGATCCTCAAGAAGCGGTGGATCACCATCGTCATCACCACCCTCGTCGTCACCGGCCTCGCGGCCCTGCTGACCGGACTGCAGACGAAGCAGTACACCTCGAAGACGCAGTTCTTCGTCTCCGTCTCCGGTGCTGACACGACCGCGCTCCAACAGGGCAGCACCTTCACCCAGGAGCGGGTGAAGTCCTACGCCCAGCTGCTCAAGACCCCGCGAGCGCTGGATCCTGTCGTCGAGGAGCTAGGCGACGGGACGAAGGTCGACGACCTGGCGAGTGCCATCGCGGTGACCACCCCGCCCGAGACGGTCCTCCTCGAGGTCTCGGTGTCGGACGCCTCCCCCGAGCACGCTCAGCAGGTGGCCACAGCCATCGGCGAGACCTTCCCCGAGGTCGTCTCCGAGATCGAGCGCCCGGAGGGCTCCCGCCGCGCCTCCCCGATCAAGGTCTCTCTCGTCGAGCCCGCCTCGACCGACTCGTCACCGACGAGCCCCGTACCCGCACGAAACCTTGGCCTCGGCATCGTGCTGGGACTACTGCTGGGCTTCGGCTTGGCAATCGTGCGTCACCTGCTCGACACGACCGTTCGCACCGACGACGACATCGAGGAGATCACCGATGAGCCAGTAATCGGCGCGGTCCACTTCGACCCCAGGGCCGGCAAGGAGCCACTCATCGTCGAATCAGATCCCTCGTCTCCGCGTTCGGAGGCCTTCCGGGCGGTGCGGACCAACCTGATGTTCGTCGACGCAGCCAACCACCCGAAGACGATCCTGCTCACATCGTCCATCCCGGGCGAGGGCAAGTCGACAACCATCGCCAACCTCGCACTTACCCTGGCCAAGTCGGGCTCAAGCGTCTGCCTCATCGAGGGCGACCTGCGCCGGCCGCGGCTACTCGACTACCTCGGCCTGGAGGGCAGCGCCGGCCTGACGGATGTCCTCATCGAGCGGGCCGACCTGGACGACGTGCTCCAACCCTACGGCGCAGATCGGCTTGAGGTTATCGGGGCCGGAGCTATCCCTCCGAACCCAAGTGAGCTTTTGGCCTCCGAAGCGATGAGCTTGGTTCTGATGCGCTTGGCGTCACGGTTTGACTATGTCCTCATCGACACCCCACCCGTCCTCCCCGTGACGGACGCGGTCGTGCTGAGCACCAAGGTCGACGGGGTGATCGTCCTCGTCGGCACCACCATCGTGCGCAAGGAGCAGCTCAGCGCCACCCTCGAGGCCCTCGGCGCGGTGAACAACACCCTGCTTGGGCTGGTGCTCAACCGAGTAGGGCACAAGTCGGCGGGCGGTAAGGGTGCGGGCTACTACGGCTATTACGACCCCGAGACGCATCCGACCTCACGCTCGGCTCGACGCAAAGGCGATCCAAAGCGCGGTGTCCTCCGCGTGGGACAGAGGCACTGACATTAGCCAGCCAGGTCCACGATTGCGCCACAGCATATGCCAAACTAGTCGCGTCTGCCCGCTCCACGAAAAGGTTCCGCACATGCCACATCGGTTTTGTCTCTGATGGTTCGCCCCCTCCTGCCCGGAAGTAAGCCGGGGAACAATCGCTGGCTGTGGGCCTCGGTTGATTTGGTAGTGATCGGCATGGCGGTTCTCTTCGCCGCGGTCCTCCGCTACGACTTTGATCTAAACCAGGCGGTAACGTTCCCCATCCTATGGCTAGCGGTGCTTGCTGGTGCGCTGCACCTGCTCATTGGGGCCACAGTAGGACCCTATGCCGTCGGCCATCACCGAGGCTCGTACGAAGAGATCGTCGACCTCATGAAAACCGTAGTGCTGTGGTCGCTGCCGCTCCTCGCGTTCTCGCTCGCAGGACTAGTCGACATAGGCCCCCGGTCGCTTCCGCTCGCGGCTGCTGCCGCTTCACTTCTGGGCATGTTTGGCGCCCGGTATGTATTGCGCGCGACGCGCAGCTATATCGACCCGGGCGGCACGGCCGAGTCCCGTGTTCTCATCTTCGGCGCCGGCGAGGGTGGCCGACAGTTAGTCCGTGCACTTGTTCGCGACCAGTTGTCCTCGATAAAGCCCGTCGGGCTTCTCGATGACGACCGGTCGAAGCGCCGCATGCGAATCGACGGAGTTAGGGTGCTCGGCACCAGGCAGGACGTTCTCCGCGCGGCGGAGCAGACCGAGGCCACCACACTTGCGATCGCGGTCCCCAGCGCCCAGCCCGACCTCGTTAAGAACTTGCGGCAGGCGGCACAAGTCGCGGGACTCGAGACGCTCATACTCCCGCCAGCCCACGAGATTCTGGGGCGTATCGGCGGCGGCGACCTTCGCAGTCTCGACCTCGCCGACTTCCTGGGACGCCGGCCAATCGAACTCGACGCGGCTGCCATCGCCAACACGATCTCTGGACAAACCGTCCTGGTCACGGGGGCAGGCGGATCCATCGGGTCCGAACTATGTCGACAAATCAGCAAATTTGGACCGAAGCACCTCGTCATGTTGGACCGTGACGAGTCCGCCCTGCATGGCACACTGCTATCGGTAACTGGGCAAGGTCTTTTTGAGTCCGACGACGTCGTCCTCGCAGACATCCGCGATCCGGATCGAATGCTCGAGGTCTTCGAGTACCACCAGCCAAGCGTGGTCTTCCACGCGGCCGCGCTGAAGCACCTCCCCCTCTTGGAAATGTACCCCGATGAGGCATGGAAAACGAACGTCATCGGAACACTGAACGTGTTGCGAGCGGCGAGCCACACAAGGGTATCTACCTTCGTCAACGTTTCAACGGACAAGGCGGCCAATCCTTCTTGCGTCTTGGGCTATAGCAAGCGCATCACCGAACGCCTTACCGCAGACTTTGCAGCCAAGGGCGAGCACACGTACGTCAGCGTCCGCTTTGGCAATGTCCTGGGCTCCCGTGGTTCCGTCATTAGCGCCTTTACCGCCCAGATTGAGCAAGGCGGACCGGTGACCGTCACCCACCCAGACGTCGAGCGCTACTTCATGTTGATCCCCGAAGCTTGTCAGCTCGTTCTGCAGGCAGCGGCAATCGGCCGCGACGGCGACGTCATGGTGCTCGATATGGGAGAACCAGCCAAGATCGACGACGTGGCAAGGACCTTGATCGAATTGTCTGGTCGAAAGGACATCAGCATCGTCTACACGGGCCTCCGGCCAGGCGAGAAAATGTCAGAAGAACTATTCACCCCAGGTGAGGAGATCCAAGAGACGGGCCATGGCTTGGTATCGAGCGTCCCGGTACCTCCGCTCCACGTCTCCGACGTTCAGAAGCTCCGCAACTTCAGCGGACAAGCGCGACGGGCATGGATGGAGCAAGTGACTACGAACGACGTCATCCCCGACCACCAATCCCGTCGTAATCCGCGAGACACGAACTCAGCCACCATTTCAGACAAATGAACACATACGATCTCTACGATGTCGGCCCTGCAACTGACATCATGATCTTGTCCACTGCAAACCAACACTATAAAGGAATACAGCGCCTACCCGACAGGGATCAGTCAGGCACCCCAGTCGCCGCATATCAGGTTCAGACGCCAGATCAAGCCAGAGACGTATTTAGACGATTCGATGCCACGCGGTACTCACTCTATGTCGATGTAGAACGCAAGCAGAACCTCGACCTCATAAAGCTCGCTCGGGCTACTGTCAAGAATGCTCGCATCCACATAATCAAACCCAACGACATTACGGTAGACGCATGCTTTGCCCTTCTTGACCACCACATTGGCCACGGGATCACCAATGCAACGGTCACTGTGGTCGGAGCAGGAAACATCGGATTCAAACTCGCTCTCAGGCTAGCTGAAGTCGGCGCGAAAGTCGGCCTTACAGGCCGAGACCCGGCCCGCGTGTATCGGCTGGTAGATGCGGCTAACACAGCTCTCCCACGATTCACTCCCCACAAGGTCGCCAATCGTCCCATACCTAATTCCAACGTGTTGATCAGCGCCGTCGCCGCCGCGGACATCATCACCCAAGACCACATCGCCATACTTGCGCCTGAAGGTGCCTTGTGTATCGACGTCGGAATCGGGAATCTCGCACCCACCTTCATCCGTGAAGCCACACGTCATGGGCATACCTGCGTTCGTTTGGACGTACGCTCCGCTGGTAACCCATTGCCCTCTCACCCGAACTCGTTCTTCAGCGACGTTGCGGGCCGTACACGCATTGGTGAGAGCGACCTAGTGGCAGGCGGCCTCATCGGCATGAGAGGGGAAGTTGTAGTTGACGCTATCAAGGGGCCTAGGAAGATCATCGGTCTTGCAAGCGGAACAGGCACGCTAATCCCTGAAGACGATTGGACGCAAGAGCAGAGGACGCGGGTGGCTGAGCTGCGGAACGTCATTCAGGCAAACCGTCCCCGCGAAGCCTGAGCGCAGGAGGTAAACGAGACATGAGCGATTGCCGGAAGAGCCCACTGCACACTGTTGCGCTAATGGCTTTGACGAGCGCAACTACAACCTTCCTCGTTGCGCCGTTGATCCGTCGGGGGCTGCTCGCTATAGGCTCCCTCGACGTCCCTAATAGCCGCTCGTCACATCAGCAAGCCGTCGTCAGAGGTGGCGGCCTAAGTTGCGTTATTGGGATGGCAATCGCTACTTGCACGACTAGCGAACGCCCTTCGCATTTTGATGTGGCAGCCGTGGCAACCATGGCGTCAGTTGGCTTCCTCGACGACCTGTTCAACGTCCCAGCAAGCCTGCGACTAGCGTCGCAGTTCTTGGGGGGTACGGCACTCACGTTGCACCACTCCCCGGACCTGGGTTTAACAAGCGTGTTGATACTGCCTGCCCTAGTCAACGCCGTAAACTTTATGGACGGAATCAATGGGATCACAGGGACCACGTCCACCATCTGGGGCATAAACGCAATATCACTCGGAACCGGCACGCAATCTATGCGAAGTCTAGGTGCACTAGCCGTTGGAGGTGGCATTGGCTTTCTTCCCTATAACTTTCCAGATGCCACCCTATTTTTGGGAGACGTAGGAAGTTATCTGTTTGGTGCCATTTTCGCTACGGCGAGCGTCCAACGCAATCAGAGCTTGCGAGGCCTTACTCGCCTCAACGCCCCCCTTCTGCTTTACGTCACCGACACGGGCTCATGCTTGGTTCAGCGAGCCCTACGCCGCCAGCCACTGATGGCCGCCCATCGAGAGCACGTCTATCAGCAACTGGTGCATAGATGTGGGTTAAGCCACACTCAGGTGACGCTACTTCATGCCGCTGCAGCGAGCTTAGTTACTCTCTTTGCCAGACACAAGAGCCCCTGGGTGTCCCTGCTTGGTGCCGCCGCCACCTCGGCCGGCTACGTTCTATCTCCACACCTCATCGGATCACCGACCAGGACTAAGCAAGGCCTCATACGGCGAGCTTCCAGTAGGTTACAGAATCTAACCAACTTTAAGTGTGAGATTTCATGACCGCGATTGTCGCGTTGGCGGGGAGCACGGGATTCGTAGGCAAGCAAATTGCCGAGGCCTTGGCGACGCACGGGCATCGGGTCAAGGCCATCCGTGCACCTCGGCTCGAGGCGGGTGCCTCATCCTTGCTGGCCCTCCGGGACCAAGTCAGGCACCTGAAGGTGACGTCGCATCTACTTCGCGAACTCGAAGGGTGCGACGTCGTAATCAACGCCGCTGGACTGGCTGACGCCGGTGCCAGCGGTAGGGCGATCTACGGGGCGAACTCACTCCTACCGTCACTCTTACAGAATGCGTCAGCAGCCACCGGTGCTTCGATGTACATCCATCTGTCGTCAGCAGGCGTGCAGGCGGGAAGTAAGCGCCTCGACGAGACTTCACAGTATTCGCCAATTTCTCCCTACACAAGAAGCAAGGCACTCGGCGAGGTACTGCTAAACGATGCCCCAGCCACGATTATCTATCGTCCAACGTCGGTTCACGGGCCAACACGTAGGGTCTCTAAGTCCTTGGCTCGCTTTGCGCGGTCACCATACGCCGCCGTAGTCGCGCCCGGGACTAATTTCACTCCCCAAGTTCTAGTACAGAATGTCGCGGATGCGACACGTTTCATTGTCGAGCAACACGACCGCCTCCCGCGCATTGTCCTACACCCGAGCGAAGGACACACGACGGCCTCCATACTTACTACCTTGGGCGGCAAGGAGCCAGTACTGATTCCACAACGTCTAGCCGAGCGGACATTAGCATTCTGGAGCTACCTACCTGCCCATCCGCGGGTGGTATCCAATAAACGGAGGCTGGAAATGATGTGGTATGGGCAGCAGCAATCGGTCTCTTCTCTGACGGAATCTGGTTGGCAGCCCAGGTATGGGATCGATGAGTGGTTGCGTTTGGCATCGACTCTTCGCAACACCTGGAAAGTTCCGAAGGACGTCACCTGATGCGCCCCACCATCACGGCTGTCATTCCCGCCTACAACGCCGAGGCCCACATCGAACGCTGCGTCCGCAGTTTGCAGTTGCAGACGTTTGGGACTCTGGAAATCGTCGTGATTGATGATGGATCAACCGACAATACCGGCGCGATTGTGCGGCATCTGATGCGGGACGACGACCGCATTAAACTAATCGCAACCGAGAACGGCGGCGTCTCATCAGCCAGGAACTCCGGCCTTCAAGCGGCGAACGGTGATTATGTGACCTTTGTCGACGCTGACGACTGGTTAGATCCAAACATGTTGCGCCCGCTGGCAGAATTGGCGGAAAATGGAGGTTTCGACATTGTAGCCGCGGACCTAATCGTACACACGCCTAAGGGTATGTACATAGAGTCACACCCGCTCGATGGCGGCGCCTATAGTCGCCAGTCGATGCATGAGCGCATCTTCCCGAACATCATATCCTCAGATAGGCTGACGAGGCCGTGGCCGTATCGTGCTGTCGCGAAACTGTATCGCCGGAAGACGCTCTCCGACAACGGCGTGACTTTCGTCAATGGCCTTAGGGCGGCACAGGACTTCGTATTCGCTGTTGAAGCCACGCTCGTTGCGAAAGATTTCTACTATCTCAAGGGGCATGGCGCTTATCACTACGGTTGGAATGACCGGTCCCGAACGAGGACGCCTCTACCAAGGGCTTGGGAAAACTATCGCGCGCAAGATGCGGAGTTCGTCAGAATCGCGGCTCGTCATCCCTTTCTGAACGAGCAGTTGAAGTTCGCCGAGCTCCATGGAGACCTGTCATCGCTCACCTACATGTATAGAGGCTTGCGGGTCAGCGAGTGGCAATCGTCCTACCGATACATGTTGGCCCACCTCTCTCGCACAGATCGTTCTGAGGCATTCGAGTCGCTTGCTTGGAGGGAGCTCTCACTTGGTAAACGCCTAGTCTGCGCAATCTACCGCTTCCGCCACTTCCGAGTGATCCACCTAATGATGTTTGCTCGCAGTCAGATACATTCGGCCTCTCGCCGCGCCCGCACTACGGAGCCGATCGGATGAATTCCCGTCTAGCATTCATCGTGAACAATCTTGACATCGGTGGACCGCAAAAGGGGCTCTTGGCCATCTTGGAAGTGTTGGACCCAAATATATTCGACGCCACGGTGATTTCGTTGCAACCTCGCGGACAACTCAGGCGCGAGATTGAAAAGTATGCGACTGTCATTGACGCGCCCCGGTTAGCGCGATCACTACAGATCAACCGCGGTCGGGCCCTCAAGGACCTCGCGGACATCACTTGGACAGTGGGACCGAAAGCGTCCTGCGCTGGCATTCGAACGCTGTGGGCGGCGCTCCGCAGGCAACCGTTGAACCCGCATAGACAGCGCCTATGGAAGCTTGGTTCTGGGCACGTGCCCAAGACAGGCCGACCCTTTGACTTGGCCATCTCCATGAGTCCAGGACCGGCAACGTACTTCTTGGTCGATGGCGTGACGGCGTCACGCAAGTATCACTGGATCGTGGGCGATTATAGCCAGACTGTCATCAATCACAATGTCGACCTGAGCTACTTTCAATCAACGCACGGCGCGATATCCGTTTCTGAACAATGCGCTGAAATTTTCACGGGCATGTTTCCTGAGATCGCCTACTCTCCAACAGTTTTCACGCACCGAGTGCCGTGGAAGTTCTACGCGGGTCAGCGATCGGAAGAAGCGCTCGAGTTCTCCCATGCTCCACGTGCCCATAAGATCGTCACGGTTAGCCGATTGGACCCGGGGAAGGGAATTGATTTGGCGGTCCGCGCCTGTGCCGAATTGAAGCAGCGGAATATCAATGTCTGTTGGGTGGTACTAGGGGACGGCAAAGAGCGCCCGCGATTGGAGCGTTTGATTTCCGACCTAGGGGTGGGCGGGGAGTTCTTTCTCCTCGGATTCCGCAATAACGTCGCGCAGTATCTCCAGGAGGCCGACATCCTGGTGCATTCCTCTCTGAGCGAGGGGCGATCGATCGCTGTTGACGAAGCCATTGCAATGGGTACCCCTGCCGTAGTCACAAATTACCGGACTGCACCCTCCCAAGTTTCTCATGGGGTCAGCGGCCTTATTTGTGATTTCTCGCCCGCCGACATTGCCAGTAGCGTCCACCGAGCACTGGAGACCGAGTTCGCACTCACGCCCCAGCGCGAAGGCGACCATCTGTCTGTCAACTTGTTCTTCGCAAGTTTGGGTGCAAATGTCTAAATTGCGTTCTCTCTGGCTTTTGTCAATCGTTCCGGCGATGGCCACGAGCCTCTGGCTTGCCACCGCTGGAAGCACGATCTTTCCCAGCCTTTCTTGGCTACCCTTGGTCTACTTGGGTTGCACAGGACTAGTTGTCCTGACGGTACCGGGAAACTTTGGGTGTACCGTAACCGAAATTCTACTCGTTGGTCTGCTCTTCGCTCGGCTAGTTTTGATTCCAGCAGTTATGCAGAGTGCTGGTTCCGAGTTCTACACCGGGATTTCGAGTCTTTCCAGTAGTGACATGGAGGCTGGGACTCAGTACTTAGCCTATGAGACCATTTTTACTACGGCTGCATTTATACTGCTACGGAGCCGCCTGATTGGAACGAGGAAACTAGTTTCAAAGGGTAGTGATGACGGCAGTTGGCTTGTTCAACCCGGCAACTTCGTGCCATACCTATTGCTAATGGCCGTAGGCCTCGGTGCGGTCATGTTTCCCCAAGTTCGAGAGCGCTTTTCGTTCTTTACGACCGCGATTGAAGGTACCGCACGTGAGATAGTGTCGGGTTACTCCCCCGCATTCGACGGCCTCGCCGCTCTAGCGAACCTCGCCCGATTTGCCGCTCCCATCGCATTCATCGCATGGGCTATAGCCGCCTACCGAAAAAGCCCCCGGGCTGGGATCCCTGTCTTGGCGAGTTTCGCCATCATCTTCGTGAACATGTTCTACATCTCCACGAGTAGGGCATCTTTCTTCATACCTCTTGTCGCATCAGTTTTGGCGTTGCGAGTTGCTCTGCCGCGTGAGAAACGGATGCTAACTAGGTTAGTGGGGGGGGCGCTGATCGTGACCACGTCGGTCGTTACGCTTCGAAAGGCCGGAGGGGGCGGCAATGGATCCACTGCTGCCTGGCTAGCGGACTACTTGTCGATCTACCTAATGGGTCCTCAGGAATATGCTGTCGGGTTGCGCAGCATTGCCGCCTATGGGACCCTCGCAGATCGCTCCACTCTCCTTTCTGATGTGTTGGGCAATGTGCCCGTATTATCCGCTATGGCCGAACTCAGCAACCGGACCAGCCAGTTCTACAATTGGAGTTACCTGGGCTCGAGTTCATTCGAGGGTGGCGGGTTCATTGTGCCGGCGTCGGTTCAGGGTGCGTTCTATATAGGGGTACTGCTTGGGCCGCTAGCAGCAACTCTAGGGTTAGCGCTCGCGCTCTTGGGCGAGCGACAGTTGCAAGAGGGGACAGCGACTGCAGCAGGTCTCTACTTGGCTTTTTTTGCGATCGTGACGGGCACCATTTACTACACGAACGCTGTGTCTAATCTTCTGGCGCTAGTTAGCTTCCCCCTCATACCCCTTCTGGTGGTTGGTTCGCTAGACCGAAGACTGGGGCAGTCTTTAGCGACGTCGCCGAGGAAGTCTAGACGCCAGACTCAAACTGGATATAGCTCATGAGCAAAATTGTCGTCGGGGCCCAAGACGTCAGGTGGAGCTACGCCAACCTTCTTCTTACTAGCGGCGTGAACTTGGCTCTAATGCCACTTATTCTTTGGGCCCTGACGCCGGATGAAGTAGGGGCTTGGTATCTATTCACGGCCATTGGCGGCCTGGCTCTCGTACTTGACATGGGTCTCATGACAACCCTCGCGCGACACGTGACTTTCGTATGGTGTGGCGCCGAAGAACTCGTTGCTACAGGCTATCGGCCCTCCTCGGTTGGAGCTCCGAACTACTCGCTCCTATCTAGCATTCTTGGCGCGGCCAAGCTCGTCTACCACATTCTTGGACTTACAATATTTTGTCTATGCATCGGTTTCGGGACGTGGCATATCGATAGAGTGGTCGGAGGATCCGATGCTGCCGGATACATCATCGCGTGTTGGTTAATCTACGCGGTGTCTATCTGGTGGAATGTTGCCTTTTCGTTTTGGAATCCGCTGCTTCGGGGGATTGGTGAAGTAGCGGCGAGCGGTAAGGCGAACGTAGCGGGGAAGGTTACTCAACTGGCCCTCACCTCCGCAGCATTAGTAGCTGGCTTCGGACTTGCAGGCGTGTGCGCTTCCTTCTTGTTGTCCTCTCTCGTATTCAGGGCCCTGTCTAAACGGTTCTTCTACTCGCGAGCGGGTGTCGGTCTTCGCGTTGAGAACCGGGCTTCACTCAAGGAGCGAGCTATAACCCTTAGGATCGTTTGGCCAAACTCTCTAAGACAGGGGCTCGTCAGTGTGTCTCAGTTTGTTCTGTCGTCGGGGCCGGTGTTTGTGGCCTCGGCATTCCTTGCCCTACCCACAGTTGCTGTCGTAGGGCTGACCGTGCAGGTGCTGGGACTGATCAAGGTATTCGGAAACACCCTATTCAACGTCTTTCAGCCATATTTCGGTCAGGCAAGAATGACTGGGGACGTTCGTGCTCTGAAGTACCGCTTGTCTCTGTCTTTAGGCGTGGCGACATACTCGATCGCTGGCGTCGGCGCGATGGCCCTTACATTGGGAGACCCACTACTCAAACTCGTCGGCTCCGATGTGGGGCTGATGCCTATAGCGCCGGGTTTCGCGTTTCTTCTCAGCGAACTGGTTATAAATCAGTATGCGCTTACGACCGGGTTCTTGGCGACCGGGAATCGGATTCCCATGCACTGGGCCTACTTGGGCACCGCCGTGGCTGCTATCGTCGGACAAGTGATCTCCATTCAATGGCTCGGCTGGGGTCTGTGGGGGCTGGCTATACCGACC
Organism: Janibacter terrae; assembly: GCF_039636765.1. Lineage (NCBI taxonomy): Bacteria > Bacillati > Actinomycetota > Actinomycetes > Micrococcales > Intrasporangiaceae > Janibacter > Janibacter terrae. The sequence continues at coordinate 1,399,297 of NZ_CP144167.1, read as the reverse complement.
CTCGCAGCGTCATTGAGTTTCAATGCTTGGTTTTGGCTTCGCCGTGCGGCGCGCGAGGTTGAATTGACGTCCCTCCAATTGTTGAAAATGGGATTTTCGAGCCCAGTTGCTGTCGTTTCAAGGAGGCTGTTGAATTGATACTTCGTCTGTTGCGGATCGCACGAACTTTTCGCGATGCTGGGGTTCCTATTGTTCCTTCTATCATCGGTCGCCTGGTCCGCTTGGTCTACGGCTGCGAAATTAGTTACCTGGCTGACATTGACCGCTCTACGCGTTTGCCCCATAAGGGACTCGGCGTCGTTGTCGGTGACGGGGTAGTAATTGGTCCGGGATGCACGCTTTTGCAGAACGTCACGATCGGTGGGCGCGGCGGTCCGGGCGTGCCGGTTCTGGGCGAGGGTGTAGCCGTTGGTGCGGGCGCGTGCATCCTGGGCGATGTATTTATCGGCGCGGGGGCGTCTGTGGGAGCCAATGCCGTGGTCTTGAGCGATGTCGCTCCTGGTGATGTAGTTGGTGGGGTACCCGCGAGGGTTATCAGGAGGTCAGTATGAGTAGCGTATTGCGCCGCACGGCCAGACTTAGTGGTCGCCGACGCGACTTCGGAATTTCGCAGGCATCGACAGTCAGTGGGGGAGATGGGCTCCCCTTTCCGCGAGTTTGCGTTCTAGTCGCCGTTTACGAGGGAATGGATTTTCTACCGATGCAGTTGGCCTCGGTATTGAATCAACAACATGTTGACGTCTCGGTCATAGTCAGCGTTGACCTGAGCGCGGACAGGTCATTCGAGTGGATATCGAAGGTTGCTCAGGTCGATCCGCGCGTGCAGGTCTTGCCGTACGGTGAGCGATATGGCTCAGCGTCAGCGAACTTCTTCCGTCTCGTTAAGGAGGCAGATTTTGGAAATGTGGATCTCGCGGCTTTCTGTGACCAAGACGACTACTGGTACCCGGATAAGTTGTGGCGCGCCGCTCAGGCAGTTTTGCATGGGCCGTACTCAGGGTACTCCAGCAGCGTCCTGGCTTGGTATCCGAATGGCCGGACGAGGTTATTGGATAAGGTAGGTTGTGAACGAACCTGGGACCATTTGTTTTCGGCTCCTGGCCCCGGATGTACTCAAGTATTTTCGTCTGAGTTGGCGGTCAGCTTCCAAGAGTTTCTAATTGGTTCTTGGTCCAGCGTGCGTAACATCGATTACCACGATTGGCTCCTTTACGCTTTCGCCCGCGAGCGTGGCCATGGGTGGTTTATCGACTCGATTCCCGGAATTTTGTATCGTCAGCACGGGCGTAATCAGCTGGGGGCCAACATTGGCCTGAGGGCGGCCGCTGGCCGCCTCCGCCAGATTCGCAGAGGCTGGTATTTGGACCAGGTTCGACTGATCGCCGTCTCGGTCGGTGCCCGCGATTCACGACCGATGAAGCATCTTCTTGCCTCTAGCTGGTCGGGACGAATCTGGTTGGTGGTTCACACGAAGCACTTTCGGAGACGTTGGGTTGAGTCTCTGGCTCTGAGTATGGGGTTGGTCGTGGCGCGAGGTGTCGCTGGCAAGAATTGACCTCGCACAGAGTGTTTGTCGTCGTGGGCGATCTTTTCGGATGTGCCAAGCTGGGGCACTTCACTGAGGAGCCGATGCCTTCGACGGGCACCCACCTCGCGCGTTGACCTGCGCCACTCTGGACAGGGCTCTAACTTCCGGCCTTGCTCCGACCTCGCGCATCGCTTGCCATGGCTCGTTCCTGTCGTCGCCGGACGCGGTGCCCAACACCTGAACACCAGTTTGGACATCCATAACGAGACGTTATGCTCCGGGGGTCCATCCGAAGAGAGGTTCCCTCGTGCCCACTGCTGCCCCACAGGCTGCCCTGACGCACCTCGACGTCCTCGAGTCCGAGTCGATCCACATCATCCGTGAGGTCGCCGCGGAGTTCGAGCGCCCCGTCCTGATGTTCTCCGGCGGCAAGGACTCGATCGTCATGCTCCGGCTGGCGGAGCGGGCCTTCGCGCCCGCCAAGATCCCGTTCGGCCTGCTCCAGGTCGACACCGGGTTCGACTTCCCCGAGGTCCTCGCCACCCGCGACCGCTGGGTCGACCGGCTCGGCATCGAACTGCACGTCGCGTCCGTCGAGCAGGCGATCGCCGACGGCATCGTCATCGACGACGGCAAGACCTCGCGCAACCGGCTGCAGATCGGCACGCTGCTCAACGCCATCGAGGAGCGCGGGTACACCGCAGCCTTCGGCGGCGGACGCCGCGACGAGGAAAAGGCGCGCGCCAAGGAGCGCATCTACTCCCACCGCGACGACTTCGGCCAGTGGGACCCCAAGAACCAGCGCCCCGAGCTGTGGTCGCTGTACAACGGGCGCATCCACGAGGGCGAGCACATGCGGGTCTTCCCGCTCTCCAACTGGACCGAGCTCGACATCTGGCAGTACATCGGCCGGGAGCAGCTCGACATCCCCGAGATCTACTTCTCGCACCAGCGTCGCGTCTTCGAGCGCGACGGGATGCTGCTCACCGAGAGCGAGCACAACCGCCTTCGTCCCGGCGAAGAGGCGCAGGAGCGCACCGTGCGCTTCCGCACCGTCGGTGACCTGACGCTGACCGGCTGCGTGGAGTCCTCGGCCGGCACCGTCGAGGAGATCATCGACGAGATCTCCATCGCCCGCCTCACCGAGCGCGGCGCGACCCGGGGCGATGACCGGTTCAGCGAGGCCGCCATGGAGGACCGCAAGAAGGAGGGGTACTTCTGATGAGTATTGATGTTGAGAACGTGACCGACCCTTCGAGGCTCGTCGCTGGCGCTCCTCGCACCTCAGGGGGCGTGACGGGGACCGACCTGGACCTCGGGCTGCTGCGCGTGGCCACCGCGGGCTCCGTGGACGACGGCAAGTCGACGCTCATCGGGCGCCTGCTGCTCGACAGCAAGGCGATCTTCGAGGACCAGCTCGAGGCCGTCGAGGCCACGAGCAAGGCCAAGGGCCACGACCACACCGACCTCGCGCTGCTGACCGACGGCCTGCGCAGCGAGCGGGAGCAGGGCATCACCATCGATGTCGCCTACCGCTACTTCGCCACCCCGCGGCGCAAGTTCATCCTCGCCGACACCCCGGGCCACGCGCAGTACACGCGCAACATGGTCACCGGTGCCTCCACCGCCGACCTGGGGCTCGTCCTCGTCGACGCCCGCCACGGGCTGACCGAGCAGTCCCGCCGGCACACCGTCCTGCTGTCCCTGCTGCAGGTCCCCCACATCACCCTCGTGGTCAACAAGATGGACCTCGTCGGCTACGACGAGTCCGTCTACACGCGCATCCGTGACGAGTTCCTCGCCTTCACCGAGCAGCTGCAGGTGCCCGCGGTCGCGACCTTCCCCATCTCGGCCCTCGTCGGCGACAACGTCGTCGAGACGAGCGACACGATGCCCTGGTACTCGGGTACGAGCCTGCTCGAGCACCTCGAGACGGCGGAGAGTGCCGACCTCTTCGAGACGAAGGGGGACCGCTTCCCCGTCCAGTACGTCATCCGGCCGCAGCAGGGCGAGCACCGCGACTACCGCGGCTACGCCGGCCGCGTCGATGCGGGCACCTTCCACGTCGGCCAGGAGGTCGTCGTCCTGGCGAGCGGCGTGCGCACGACGATCGCCGGCATCGACACCCTCGACGCCACGCACGAGCAGGCCGTCACCGGCCAATCCGTCACGCTGCGCCTCGGTGACGACGTCGACGTCTCCCGCGGCGACCTCATCGCCGACGCCGAGCACGCCCCCGAGGTGACCCGCGAGATCACCGCGACGGTCTGCTGGATGACGACCGGCACGCTCCACAGCCGGCAGAAGCTGCTGCTCAAGCACACGACCCGCACGGTCAAGGCGATCGTCGACGGCCTCGGAGCGCGCCTGGACGTCAACACCCTCGAGCGAGACGGCGAGGCCAGCGAGCTGGGGCTCAACGAGGTCGGGACCGTCTCCCTTCGCCTGTCGCAGCCGCTCGCGGTCGACGCCTACGCGACCCACCGGGCGACGGGGTCCTTCATCCTCATCGACCCGGCCACGGGCAACACCGTGGGCGCCGGGATGATCTCGGGCACGCACGGAGTCGAGTACTCGATCTGAGAGAGCCGCTCGGTCGCAGCGCCAGGGTCTGCCGCTCGGCGGAGGAGTCGCCCGTCGAGGTGACCCACCGCGACGGGGAGTCCCTGGTGCTGACGCGCAAGAGCGAGTACGACGAGCACTCCACCGACCTCGCTGTCGCGGCCGACCTCGTCGCGGTGTCCCTCGCGCCCGGCGACTCTTCTCTGGAGGAGCGGCCGAGTCCTTCATCCTCATCGACCCGCCACGGGCGACACCGTCCACGCTCGTCCATGCTGACGTCCTGACCACCGAACGGCATCGCACCTTACGTGTTCATTACCAATGTCTGGTTGTAAGGCGAACCAACCGCTCTCCATAGTAAGGATCGGCAGTGCCGCCGGAGCCCAGGGCCCGTGCGGAAACTCTTGGGTCTCACGGGGAGAGCATCTACATGGCGAACGCACATCTCATGACGACAGGGCTACGCGAGCGGGGTGTCGCATTCGCTGCAGCCATCCTGGCGATCGTCCTCGCCACCGCCGGCGTGGCCGTCTCGATGGCCCCGCAGGCCCAAGCCGCACCCGTCCCGACCGCCTACACGGCAACCGGCTCCGGCGACGTCCTGCGGGTCAGCAGCACCGTGCTCGGCGCACCGTTGGCGAATGTCGACGTGGTGCACTCGGAGGCCGGCGTGGACAGCACCGATGCAGCGACCCCCGCGACCGCCACCTCGTCCAACCTCGGCGTGCGCGTCGGTGGCCTCGTCGGACTCACCGCCACCAACACCGAGACCGCCCCGCCGAGCCACACCGAGGACGGCACTCTGCTCACGGCGTCAGCCTTGGGTCTGAGCACCGGCGTCGTGACCTACACCGACACGGTCAACTGGGCAGGAGCCGACGCGTGCGTCGCCGCCGGGACCCCGATCTCGTCCGCGACCACCCGCACAGCTGGAGCCGACCTCACCCTGCTCAACCAGCAGATCCTCGCGACAGGCGTCTCTTCCACCACCGGGACCACCTCCTTGGTCCCCACCACGGCCACTAACGACACCCGTGCGGTCGTCGCCACGAGCACAGGCTTCCTGACCGGTCTCACGCTCCTCAACGACCTCGTGACCGTGTCGGTGCTCAACAGCCCCAGCCTCGTCGCCACGGCCACCGGCACACCGACCGGCTCCGGCGTGGAGTTCACCCCCGCCGAGGCCACGGTGACCGTCGGCGGTGTGACCACAACACTGGTGGCGGGTGCCGACACCGTCCTGGACCTCCCTGACGGCTTGGGATCGGTCACCCTGCACCTGACATCCGGTGACGAGCTCACCAACGAGACGGTGGCAGCGGACGGGACCAGTGCCAGCGGCGACGCCGTCGCGCTGACCGCGACCATCTCCCTGCTCGATCCCACCGGAACCCCGTTGCTCGGATCCGTGGACGTGGACCTCTTGGCGCTGCACGCGGACGCCACCGCTCCCCTCGGTGGGGTCGAGTGCGCCGACACCACGCCTCCGGTCATCGAGATCACCGAGCCCACCGACGGCTCGACCACCACCGACACCACCCCCTCCATCACCGGCACCTCCGACGTCATCGACGGCGAGATCACCCTGACCATCGACGACGGCGACCCCATCACCGTGCCCACCGACGGCGACGGCAACTTCACCTACACACCCACCACTCCCCTGGACGAGGGCGCGCACACCGTCGAGGCCAGCGCCACCGACGAGGCCGGCAACACCGCCACCGACCAGGCCGACTTCACCATCGCCCCGGTCGACACCACGCCGCCGGTCATCGAGATCACCGAGCCCACCGACGGCTCGACCACCACCGACACCACCCCCACCATCACCGGCACCTCCGACGTCATCGACGGCGAGATCACCCTGACCATCGACGACGGCGACCCCATCACCGTGCCCACCGACGGCGACGGCAACTTCACCTACACACCCACCACTCCCCTGGACGAGGGCGCGCACACCGTCGAGGCCAGCGCCACCGACGAGGCCGGCAACACCGCCACCGACCAGGCCGACTTCACCATCGCCCCGGTCGACACCACGCCGCCGGTCATCGAGATCACCGAGCCCACCGACGGCTCGACCACCACCGACACCACCCCCACCATCACCGGCACCTCCGACGTCATCGACGGCGAGATCACCCTGACCATCGACGACGGCGACCCCATCACCGTGCCCACCGACGGCGACGGCAACTTCACCTACACACCCACCACTCCCCTGGACGAGGGCGCGCACACCGTCGAGGCCAGCGCCACCGACGAGGCCGGCAACACCGCCACCGACCAGGCCGACTTCACCATCGCCCCGGTCGACACCACGCCGCCGGTCATCGAGATCACCGAGCCCACCGACGGCTCGACCACCACCGACACCACCCCCACCATCACCGGCACCTCCGACGTCATCGACGGCGAGATCACCCTGACCATCGACGACGGCGACCCCGTCACCGTGCCCACCGACGGCGACGGCAACTTCACCTACACACCCACCACTCCCCTGGACGAGGGCGCGCACACCGTCGAGGCCAGCGCCACCGACGAGGCCGGCAACACCGCCACCGACCAGGCCGACTTCACCATCGCCCCGGTCGACACCACGCCGCCGGTCATCGAGATCACCGAGCCCACCGACGGCTCGACCACCACCGACACCACCCCCACCATCACCGGCACCTCCGACGTCATCGACGGCGAGATCACCCTGACCATCGACGACGGCGACCCCGTCACCGTGCCCACCGACGGCGACGGCAACTTCACCTACACCCCGACGGATGAGCTCGCCTGCGGTGAGCACGAGGTCATCGCCACGGCGACCGACGACGGCGGTTCCACCAGCGCCACCGTGTCCTTCACGCTGACGTGCGAGGACGGCTCTGACCCGGGCACGACCCCTGACGACTCGACCGGCGGCGGCGCCGGCGACGACAACGCCATGGGCGACGATGGAATGGGCGACGACGGGGCCCCGACGGCGGGGCCGGGGCTGGCGTTCACCGGCGCCAGTGTCCTCCCACAGTTGGTCCTGGCGACCCTGCTCCTCCTGGGTGGGACGGGCCTGCTGCTGACTCGCCGGGCCGCCGGCGGACGTCGGGTCCGAGGCGCCCACCGAGCAGTCCAGGAGGGCTGAGCGGGTTCACCGCTCCACCTGACCGAGAGGAGGCGCTGCGTCCGAGATCGGACGCAGCGCCTCCCTTCGTCGTCGGGCGCCGTCTCAGCCGACGGTGGTGGCGTCGGGCGGCAGGAGCGACGCGACCCACGGGAAGACCCACTGCGCCAGCACCACGAGGAGCGACACCAGCAGCACGAGCGCCTCGACGACCTTGACCGCGGTCGGCCCGGGGAGCCGACGCCAGATGGCTGCGTACATGTCAGGCCTCCTGGGTGGGTGCGGCGAGGACCTCCGGTGGCAGCCCCGCCGCCCGAGGATAGGTGTGGACGAGATCGGCGTGGACGATGTATCGCTGCCGGGCGCTGTAGCGGGGATGGCACGTGGTCAGGGTCAGTCGCGCCTCGGTCGGCACCGACCCGACCCGACCCGGCACAGGCGCGATGACCGACGACTCGCTCGGGTCGACGATCGTGGAGGACGTCACCCGATAGACGTGGTACTCCCGTGCTGTCTCCACGAGGACGCGGTCACCGACGACCAGACGCTCGACGTCGCTGAAGGGGCGGCCGTAGGTCGTCCGGTGCCCCGCCAGGGCGAAGTTGCCGACAGCACCCGGCTCCGCGGTGCGGGGGTAGTGACCGACACCCCTGCGGAGTGTGCCCTCGTCCGTCCCGGAGTAGATCGGGCGGGCATAGTCCGAGCCGAACCGAGGTATCCGCAGGATGGCGTCCGCGTCCGCGCCGCTGGCCACCTCGGCGCCTCCCTCGTCGGTCTCGGGGTGCGCGCCGCCCCGGCGTGCGGCTGGCCCATCCGCAAACCGCCGCTCGAGCTGGTCCACGACGTGCGCCTGCTCCCGTTCGGCGGTGACATCGGTCCACCACAGCTGCCACCCGACGAAGAGCAGGACGAGCACCCCCGCAGTGATGACGAGCTCTCCCAGCACGCCGAGCGCGTCGGCGCGGACGCGCCCGCTCGATCGCTGGTCACTCATGGGGTCAGCCCGCGTGGGCCGCCACGGCAGCTGCGACGGCCTCGGCCACGCCCTCCTGGAAGACCGGCGGGACGATGCAGTCGGCCGTGGGCTCCTCGACGAGGTCGGCGATGGCGCGCGCGGCGGCGAGCTTCATCTCCTCGCTGATCTGCACCCCACCGGCGTCGAGCGCCCCGCGAAAGATGCCGGGGAAGGCCAGGACGTTGTTGATCTGGTTGGGGAAGTCGCTGCGGCCGGTCGCGACGATCGACGCGTACTTGTGCGCGATGTCGGGGTGCACCTCGGGCGTGGGGTTGGCCAGTGCGAAGATCATCGGCCCCTTCGCCATCGTCGCGATCTGCTCCTCCGGCACAGTGCCGCCGGAAACGCCGATGTAGACGTCGGCGCCCTTGAGCGCGTCGCCCATCGAGCCGGTCCGGCCCGAGACATTGGTCGTGGCGGCCAGCATCTCCTTGTGCGCGACGAGGTCGTTGCGGTGCTTGCCGATGATGCCGCGCGAGTCGCAGACGACGATGTCGACGACGCCGGCGAGCTGCAGCAGCTGGGTCACGGCGACACCGGCCGCGCCGGCACCGCCGACGACGACCTTGAGCGAGCTGATGGTGCGGTCGACGACGCGGCAGGCGTTGATCAGCCCGGCGAGCACGACGATCGCCGTGCCGTGCTGGTCGTCGTGGAAGACGGGGATGTCCAGGCGCTCGCGCAGCCGACGCTCGAGGTCGAAGCAGCGCGGGGCCGAGATGTCCTCGAGGTTGATCCCGCCGAAGCTCGGCGCCATCCGGGCGATCGCGTCGACGAGCTCGTCGATCGAGCCGGACTCGAGGCACACCGGGATCGCGTCGACGCCGGCGAAGTGCTTGAAGAGCACCGCCTTGCCCTCCATGACCGGCATCGCCGCGAGCGGCCCGATGTCCCCCAGGCCGAGCACCGCGGTGCCGTCGGTGATGACGGCGACCGTGTTGTTGCGGGCGGTGTAGGTGCGCGAGAGCGACGGGTCCTGCTCGATGGCCAGGCACACGTCGGCGACGCCCGGGGTGTAGAGCAGGGACAGGTCGTCCTGGTCGCGCAGCGGCTTCGTGGCCCGTACCTCGACCTTGCCGCCCTCGTGGGCGACGAACTGCGGGGCAGTCAGGTCGTAGGTGGTGGTGGGCTCGGGCGCAGACACGGCAGACAGACCTCGGATGAATCGATACCAGACACAGGAGACGGAGCGCCCTGGGCGACCTGGTGGGTCGCAGCGGGCGGCTGGTGAGCCGCGCCCATCCTCGCACATCCAGCCACTACGCTCGGCGAACCACCCCCTTCGCCACCGGAGTCGTCCATGCGCTCGCGCACCCTGCTCGCCGCCCTGCTCACCGCAGCCCTGAGCGGCACCGCGCTCACCGCCCAGGCGCAACCGACGACCTCTCCCGACCCGCAGGTCCGTGTCACGGGCACGCTCGTGCGCACCGCGGTCGAGGAGGCAGGTGGCCGGCAGCACTTCGGCGTGCTGAGCGAGGACCGGGTCGTCCCCGTCGACGGCGCCGGGCTGGAGCACACCGCGCCCGGCTCCCGGGTGAGCATCGACGTCGCCGTCCCGCGGGCCGTCCTGCGCCGCTCCTCCCCCACCGCGCCCACGGCGACGCTGCGTGCCGCGAGCCGGGACACCGCCCTCGCCCCCGGCGGCGACCCCCTGCCCGTCACCGAGGTCCTCTCCGCCGAGGCCGCACCGCAGGCCGCGACGAGCACCCGCAAGATCACCTACGTCGAGGTCACGCCGAAGGGAGTGACCCGCGACCCGGTCACCAGTACCGTCGCGGCGCGGCAGGTCTCGGCCGCGGACGCGTACTGGAGCGACCAGTCCGGTGGTCGGATCCGGATGGGCGCGCCGACGATGAAGCCGCACTACACCTCGATCTACACGTGCCGCGATGACCCGATGGCGCGCTTCGACGAGGCGCTCGTCGAGACCGGTTGGCGGGTCGAGGACAACTCGAGCCTCGTGCTCGCGCTGCCGCGCTCCACCGAGCGCACCTGCGGCTACGGCCTCGGGACCCTCGGCGAAACCACCTCGTCACCCGGGCTCCTGCATGTCGCCGACACCAAGTACCCCGTGCTCGCCCACGAGCTCGGCCACAACATCTCGCTCGACCACGCCAACTCGCTCGTGTGCTCCGGCCGCAGCGACACGCGCAACCTCAGCGACGGCTGGTGGGACAACGGCTGCCGCGAGGCCGACTACGGCGACTCGCTCGACGTCATGGGCATCTCCGGCTCGACCGCGCCGATGCTCTCCTCGCCGCAGGCCCTCGCCAAGGGCCTCATGCCCTCCTCCGCCGCGACCGCCGTCGGCTCCGGGACCACCAGCGTCACGCTCCGGCCGGTCTCCGGCATGGCCGGCACCCGCGCGGCCGTGGTCACCAACCGCGGCTCCGGCGTGAAGTACTGGGTCGAGCTGCGCGCCGCCACCGGCCGCGACGCGACCAACCCGCTCGGCCAGACCACCGGCGTGCGCGTGCTGCGGCTGAACTCCAAGGAGCGCACCAGCGTGCTCCTCGACCCCACCCCCACCGGGACCCGCGACAACTCCATGTCGCTCGCCGCCGGCCGCACCCTCACCAGCTACGACGGCACGATCGCGATCACGACGGAGTCGGTCTCCTCCACCCAGGCCGTCGTGCGGATCGCCAACACCTCGACGCCCAAGTCCTTCGCGCTCGTCGCCGGGCCCCGCATCACCGGGACGAAGGGGGTCGGCCGCACCCTGACCGCCACGAACGGGTCGTGGTCGCCGACCCCGTCGTCGTACGGCTACCGGTGGCGGCGCAACGGCGTCGCGATCAGCGGCGCGACCGGGCGCACCTACACCCCGACCCGCTGGGACGCCGGCCGCTACCTGACCGTCACGGTCACCGCCCGTCGCACCGGCTACACCTCGAAGTCCTCGGTCTCCCCCCGCGTCGGGATCCCGATCCACGCCACCCAGCGCCCGTACCTGGTCGGCACCCCTCGGGCCTGGTCCCGCCTCACCGTCTACGTCGGGTCGTGGACGCCGAAGCCGACCTCCTACGCCTACCGCTGGTACCGCGACGGCCGCGCCATCAGCGGCGCGACCGCCAAGACCTACACGGTCCGCTCGATCGACCGCGGCCACCGCATCCAGGCCAAGGTCATCGCCCGCCGCACCGGCTACTCCACCGGGATGCAGCTGACGTACAGCACGACCATCCGCCCCTGACCCGACGCCCTGCCCCCTGAGGAGCTTGCGCAGCAAGCGCGCCCCGCCCCCTGAGGAGCTTGCGCAGCAAGCGCGCCCCGCCCCCTGAGGAGCTTGCGCAGCAAGCGTCTCGAAGGGGTGGCACCAACTACCCATACGTGCCGCAGATCCGCCGGTCCTAGCGTGTGCTCATCGCCGAGCGGGACTCCCCGCCACGACGCCGATCCCACGCCACGGGGGCTGCCATGCGCGCACGTCGAGTCCTGCCCGCCATCCTCGCCGCCGGAGTCGCGTTCGCCGCGGCGTCGACGACGAGCTCGGCCCAACCCCCTTCGACCGCCTCGGCGCCCGACGCGCTGGTCCGGGTATCGGGCACGCTGCTCGCGACCTCGGTCGAGCGCGGCTCGCCCACGGCCTGGTACGCGGTGCGCGACGGTGACCGGCTCGTGCCGGTGCGGGGCGCGGTCCTCGGGCGGGTGAGGCCCGGCAGCACCGTGACCGTCGACGTCGAGGTGCCCGCCACGGTGAGCAGCGCGGCAGCCGCGGACCGGACGATCTCGATCCCGGGCCTGGGCGGTCGCGCCCGCCAGCACGACCTCTCCCCCGCGGACCTGCGGGCGGCTTCCGACGCGACGCCGGCGAGCGCCGACAGCGCCATCGGGCGGGCGACGACGACGGTGCCGCTGGCTCCCGGCGCCGACCCGCTGCCGGTGAAGCGTCTCGTCTCCAGCACCCCGCGCACCGCCGCCGCGTACACGCCGGCGACGCGCAAGATCACCTACATCGAGGTGACGCCGAGGGGGATCACCCGTGAGCCGCTCAGCAGCTCGCAGGCGAGCACGCAGGTGTCCTCGTCGGACGCCTACTGGCGGCTCAACTCGCGCAGCACCCTGCGGCTCGGCACGCCGATCATGCGCTCGCACTACGCCTCCCCCTACCGCTGCGCGGACAACCCCTTCGCCCTGTGGGAGGACGTGGCCAACGCGCGCGGGTGGGTCGCGGAGCAGGACTCCACCCTGGCCCTGAAGTTCCCCGAGGCGTCGTACGTGAGCGGAGGCTGCTCCTACGGCCTGGGCTCGGTCGGCATGGACCCCAACAGCGGGGGCTACGTGTACTTCGGGTCGTACACGACCAGCGTGCTGGCCCACGAGGTCGGCCACAACATGGGTCTCGGGCACGCCAACGCGATCGCCTGCGCCGGCGGCAAGAGCGACGGAGCGTACTCCACCGGCGCCTTCAGCGGCTGCGGCGAGTACGAGTACGCGGACTACATGGACGTCATGGGACCCGACCTCGGCGGACCCCCGGCGATGCTCTCCAGCCCGCAGGCCCGCCACTACAGCACCCTCGAGTCGGCCGCGCGCGTGCTCGTCGGCACCGGCACGACCACCGTCACGCTCAAGCCGATGGCGGGGACGAGCGGTGTCCGCGTCGCGCAGATCACCAATGCGATCACCCGCGCCGTGTACCTCGTCGAGTACCGCACCGCTGCGGGCCAGGACACGTTCGCCTCGACGTGGGTCCCGCCCGGCGTGAAGGTCCTGCGCCACAACCCCTACGAGGGCTCGAGCGTCCTGCTCGACGCGTCTCCGACCGGCAGTCCGGACGACAACTCGGTGCTGACCGTCGGGCGCACCCTCAGGAGCTACGACGGCCGCATCACGATCACGACGCTCTCGGCGACGTCGACCGGGGCGACGGTGCGAGTCACCAACTCGGCGACCCTCTCCCCCTTCACGCTCGTGACGGCCCCCAGGATCACCGGGACGAAGGGGGTCGGCAGGCTCCTCACCGCGTCCAACGGCACGTGGTCGCCGACGCCGACGTCGTACTCGTACCGGTGGAAGCGCAACGGGACGAGCATCTACGGCGCCACGGCCAAGACGTACACGCCGACCCGCTCGGACGCCGGCCGCTACCTCACCGTCACCGTGACCGCACGGCGTTCGGGCTACACCTCGAAGTCCGCGACCTCGGCCCGCGTCGGCATCCCGATCTACAACACGACGCGACCGAGCATCTCCGGCACCCTCCGCGCCGGCAGCACGATCGCGGTGACGAACGGGAGCTGGACGCCGACGCCGAGCACGTACGCCTACCAGTGGTACCGCAACGGCGTGGCCATCTCGGGGGCCACGAGCAAGACCTACGTGGTGCGATCGATCGACCGCGGCCAGCTGGTCAAGGCCAAGGTCGTCGCCCGCCGCACCGGCTACTCGAGCGGCTCGATCTACACGTACAGCAAGACGATCGCGCGCTGACCCCGCTCCCTGCGGAGCTTGCGCAGCACGCGACCCCGCTCCCGGCCCACGCTCCCTGAGGAGCTTGCGCAGCAAGCGTCTCGAAGGGCTGCGAGGATGCGCGCATGCTCCTGCCCGGCCTGACCCGCGTCGTCGGACGCTCGATGGAGCCGACGCTGCGTGACGGCGACCTGCTGCTCGTGCTGTGGGGCGCACGACCGCGCACCGGCGGCCTCGCGCTCGTGCGCCTCCCGGACGACGACGCCGGGCTCGCGCGCCCGGTCGCGGTCAAGCGCGTGACGGGGCGCGACCCCGCCGACCCCACCCGGTGGTGGGTCGAGCGGGACAACCCCCGCGAGGGCGTCGACTCGTGGTCGGTCGGCTCGCTCGCCGAGGACGCCGTGCTCGCCCGCGTCCTGTTGCGACTCCCTTGCAGGAGAAGGCCCTTTGCGTGACGCAGCGACGTGCGTTGGGTACGTTGAAACCAGCGTCGTCCGCACCGCGGGCGATCCAGCCCCCACGAGAGGAAGGCACTCCATGCGACTTCGTGACATCTTCCGCATCACCCAGGCCAGCGCCCACTGCGACCTCCCCTGCGGCGTCTACGACCCCGCCCAGGCCCGCATCGAGGCCGAGTCGGTCCTCGCCATCATCAAGAAGGTCGCCGACAACGACGACCCCGACTTCCGCACCCGCGCGATCCTCATCAAGGAGCAGCGCAGCCAGCTCGTCAAGGAGCACCTGTGGGTGCTGTGGACGGACTACTTCAAGCCGCCGCACTTCGAGAAGTACCCGCAGCTGCACACCCTCGTCAACGAGGCCACCAAGCTCGCCGGCGCCGGCGGCACCAAGGGTGAGCTCGACCAGGCCAAGGCCGAGGAGCTGCTCGAGAAGATCGCCGAGATCGACAAGATCTTCAAGGAGACCAAGCAGGGCTGACCCCCCTTCGTCCTCCTGCGTGGCCGTCACCCTCCGGGGTGGCGGCCACGTTGTCGTCGTCAGACGTTGTCGTCGTCAGACCGCGCGCTCCATCACGGCCTGCTCGAGTGCGGCGACGACCTCCGGGTCGTAGTCGTACCCCAGGCCGAGGTGCAGTCGTTCGAGCGCCACCGCCTGCGCACGCGGGGACCGGGCGCCCTCGGTGATGTCGTCCCAGGCATTGGCGACCCGCACGATGCGCGAGGCGATCGGGATGTGCTCGCCGAACTCGCGCGTGCGGCGGAAGGGGGTACGGACCTGGTCCAGCAGCGGGAGGAGCTCCGCGAGCTGCGGGGTCCCGGCCACCAGGCGCCGGGTCGAGTACGCGATCTGGGCCTCCTGGATCGCGGTGGCGTGGATCGTCGCGCCACCGCGCAGCGGCTCCGCCAGACCCAGCTGGCCCAAGTCGTGGAGCAGCGCCGTGCGCTCGACGAGGCGCAGGGCAGCGAGGTCCATCTCGAGCGAGCGACCGATCGCGACCGCGAGCCGAGCGACCCGCTGGGAGTGGCCGGGACGGGTGAGGCCGGCGACCTCGCTGAGCCGGGACATGGCGAGCATCGACTGCTCGAGGGCATCGCGGATGCCGATGACGCGCCGCACGGCCACGTACGTCAGGACGACGGGGATGATGAGCAGCGGGATCGCGGCCCACTCGAGGTAGGGGCTCGACAAGGCGATGAGCGGTCCGGTCGCGATCGTCGCGCCCCCGATCCCGGCCAGCGGCCCGACCTCGACCGCGAGCACTCGTGCCAGCGGCCGCTCCTCCCCCAGCCACAGCACGAGCGTCTCGAGCGCGCGCTCGACGAGACCACCCGCGAGAGCGGCCGCGAGCATGCCGAGCGCGCCCAGGGTGGACGAGTGGGCGGGGTCGAACGTCCACTCGACGAGGTTTTCCCCCCGGACCGCCGGGGAATGGGAGAGGTAGGTCGTGACGGCCACCCCCAGGAAGCGCGCACCGAGCGAGCCCTCGATGACCGAACCGCCCCGGGCCCGGACGAGGAGGCCACCGATGAGGATGCTCAGCCACACGACGGCCAGGACGGTCCAGCCGTCGACCACGGTGCCGGTGGACGCTGCGAGGACGAGCCCCAGCGCGGGCGCGGTCGTGAGCGGCGCGATGGCGCGACCGGCGACGACGAGCGGCACCTGCTCACCGATGATGATCGCGATGACGGCCACCACGGTGAAGCCGGTGAGGACGTCTGCGCTGAAGTTGGCGTTGATCGCGGCGTAGGACCCGATGAGGATCGCGCCGACGAAGAGGATCAGGCCGGATCGGCCGGGACGCTCGGTCACACCACGGCCTTCGGCAGCTGGTCCCGCTCGAGTGCCCGCCTCAGGGCCATGACGCACTTCGGGTCGAGGGCGTGCCCGGCCATGCGCTCGCAGGACGTGACCGCTTCCTCCGGGGACACCCCTTCGAGCACGCACGTGCCCCATGCGTCGGCGGTCGCGAGGACCCTGGCGCCGACCGGGATGCTGCGGCCGATGAGCCCGTGCGGGCGACCTTCGCCGTCGTAGCGCTCCTGGTGCGCGGTGATGATCTCCATCGACTCGTCGAGGAAGGCGATCGACCCGAAGACGCGGCGCGAGGCGTCGGCGTGGTCCCGGCGGCGGATGGCCGGCGGCGCGTCCTCGAGCGCGAGCTTGCCGACATCACGCAGGCGCGCGGCGGCCGTGACCTGGTCGACGACCCGCGCGGACAGACCCATGGTGGTCGCGATGGCGCCCGCTGCGGCGGCGACGACCCGCGCGTCCTCGGCGGCCCCCGGGTGGCGCAGCTCGAGCGCGCCGACGAAGGGGGCGAGCACGTCGTGGCGCGTCGCCCACTCCTCCGCGTGCTGACGCAGACCCCACTGGATGACGAGGAGCGAAGGGAGAAAGAACAGGGCGGCGACCCACCCCAGGCCGGCGGGGGCCCAGAGGACGACGAGGAGGTAGGCCCCGACGATGGACAGCGCGTAGGCGGAGCTGGTCTGCTTCAGGACGTCGACGAGGACGACGCGCCACGGGGCGTTGGTGCTGAGCTGCAGGACCCCGGCGAGGAGGAACGCGTTGATGAGGCTCGCCGCGACCGCGGTGACGGCGACGCGCAGGGCGAGGTTCTGGGGGGTCGGCATCGTGTCCGTCATGCCCAGCTGCCAGCCTCCTGCCGCGGCGTAGGCGGCCGAGCCGGCGATGACGAGGAGCACACGTTGCGAAGCGTTGAAGACCCGCTTGACCGTGTTGTTGCGGTCGAGGAGGACGGGTAGGACCGCGACGACGATCGCCCCGACCGGTCCCACGAGGGGGATGGAGGCGATGTGGATCATGCCGGCGACCGACAGCTGGAAGGGCCCGACCGCCTGGGGCTTGCTGATCGAGGCGAGGCTGGCCACGACGAGCAGCGCCACGACCCAGCTCAGCTCTCGAGGGGGGCCCGCGAGGGCTGCGGACACACCTGTCGCGACCACCGCCAGGATGGCAGTCGTCGCGACGTAAGCGTGCGTCGAGCGAGGGGGTACCCCGGTCGACGCCGTGGTCAAGCTCAGGCGTCGGTGGACGGTGCGTCAGGCGACGGCAGCGCCCAGTCGACGCTGGCGGCCTTGGAGCCCGCCCAGTCGACGCTGTCAGCCTGGGCGCCCGCCCAGTCGACGCTGCGCATGGTGGTGAAACCAGAGAGGGCGGTCACGAGGCCGGCAACGGCGAGGGCTACGGTGATTTTCTTCACGATCCTCATGATGCCATCAATGTGGGCCAAAGAGGAAGGGTCATTGATAACGCTATGACACAATGACTCGTCGATCACCGCTCCGGCACGTCGCCGGGGGCATCCAGCAAGGAGTCACCTCATGAGCAAGCGCGCCCGCAAGCGTCGCTCGCGCAAGGGCAAGTCCGCGAACCACGGCAAGAAGCCCAACGCCTGAGCATCCGCACCTCGTGCACTGAAGGGGGCCGCCCACCCGGGCCGGCCCCCTTCGTCATGCCTCGCCGAGACTCGGGCGATGGCCACAAAACCCCGCTCTTTGCGACCATGCGCCGAGTCTGGGTGGCCGGTCAGAGGAGGAGATCGCCGAGCCGGGTGATGAGCCGCCGGGTGTAGGCCGCCCTGACCAGGTGGATGTTGGTCATCTCCACGTACGTCCACCCCGCGGCTTCGAACCGCGCCCGACGGTCCCGCTCGTACTGCCACGCGCTCCGATCGGTGCGGTGCTGGTCGCCGTCGTACTCCGCCACGACCTTGGGCTCGCGCCACAGGAAGTCCGCGACGCCGATGAGGACGCCCCAGTCGTCGCAGACCCTGACGTTGAGCTCCGGCGTGGGCAGACCGTGGTCCCGGAACAGCAGTCGGGCCTCGGACTCCTTCGGGGAGGCGGATCCCGGGTCGAGGAAGGGGGCGACCTCCCGCAGCGTGCGGATGCCGCGTCGGCCGGACAGCGTCTCGAGGTGGCGCAGGACCTGGGCCGGCGTCACGTCATGGTCGCGGAGCAGGGCGTCACCGGCGGCCACGAGCTGTGGGCGCGTCCAGCTGCCGGCCAGGTCCGACCAGGTGTGCAGGGCGGCGACGACCGGCAACCCATGCACCTGCGTCACGGCGCGCGCCTCGAGGCCGTTGTGGCTGAGCACGCCGCGCCGCTCGAGCCACGGCCGGCCGCTGTCGCGACTGACGTGGACCGGCTCGTCGCGGCCCCATGGCCGAGGCGTCGGCAGCCCGAGCAACCTGGCCGCCGTGAGATGACTGATGACCGCGTCCTCGGGCACCACCGAGCGGACCAGCCTCGCCAGCTCCCCGACGTCGGACGGCCCCTGCTCACCCGGGCGGAACCGCAGTCCGTGCGACGGGATCTCGAAGCCCGTGCGCAGACGCCCCCGGACGCCCAGGTCCCGCGCGTCGGCCATCGTGAAGCCGGCACCGGACAGGTCCCCCGGCAGCTGCTGCGGTCGTCTTCCCATGTACCGACCCCACCCTCCCCAGCGCCTCGGGCACACCCCCACCGGCCTTCTGTGGACGGTGCGGGTCCGCCCCCTTCGCCTGTGGACTCATCGACACTCGGGCCATGGCCTCAAAAGTGGCGACATTGCGGCCATGAGCCGAGTCTCGGCGAGGGGGAATGAGGGGCCGGGCGAGGGCGTTGGACCCACCAGCACAACGGCCACGAAGGACAGGAGTGCACGTGCTGGTACTGCACGCCGGAGAGCGCACCGCCGCCCCGCTAGGGTGGAGCGCGATGACTGATCCCACGATTGACGAGCTGGAGGCGATGGCCGCAGCGGATGCCTCCGTCGACGTCTCCCAGGAGACGACGGAGGAGCGGCGCGCGCGCTTCGAGCGCGAGGCGATGCCGCTGCTCGACCAGCTGTACTCGGCCGCCCTTCGCACCACGCGCAACCCGACCGACGCCGAGGACCTCGTCCAGGAGACCTTCGCCAAGGCCTTCGCCGCCTTCCACCAGTACCGGCCGGGCACCAACCTCAAGGCGTGGATGTACCGCATCCTCACCAACACCTACATCAACAGCTACCGCAAGAAGCAGCGCGAGCCGAAGCAGTCCGACTCCCCCGAGATCGAGGACTACCAACTCCACAAGGCCGAGCAGCACACCTCCAAGGGGCTGCGCTCCGCCGAGGTCGAGGCGCTCGACCGCATGCCCGACACCGAGGTCAAGCGCGCGCTGCAGGAGCTGCCCGAGGACTTCCGCATGGCGGTCTACCTCGCCGACGTCGAGGGCTTCGCCTACAAGGAGATCGCCGACATCATGGGCACGCCCATCGGCACCGTGATGTCGCGCCTGCACCGGGGACGTCGCCAGCTCCGCGAAAAGCTCACCGACTACGCCGCCGACCGCGGCATCGCATCCGCCAAGGAGGGTCAGGCATGAGCCACGACCCCGAGCACATGGACTGCTCCCAGGCGCTCCACCGGATGATGGAGTACCTCGACGGCGAGATGTCGCGCGAGGACGCCCAGGGGATCGCCGAGCACCTCGCGCAGTGCGGCCCGTGCCTGGCCGAGCACGACCTCGACCAGGTCATGCGCCAGGTCCTCCAGCGCTCCTGCGCGCGGGAGCAGGCCCCGCCGCAGCTGCGCGCGACGATCATGCAGAAGATCACCACGATCTGCAACGACGGGTCGTGGACCGAAGTGACCCAGATCCGGCAGATCTCCACCGAGGGCTGAGCCGTACCCTGACGCCATGCGCGTCCTCGTCACCGGCGGAGCCGGGTACATCGGCTCCCACACCGTCGTCCAGCTCGTCGCCGCCGGCCATGAGCCGGTGGTCGTCGACAGCTTCGTCAACTCGCGCCCGTCGGTCATCGGCCGGCTCGAGGAGCTGACGGGCCGGCGGGTCGAGACGCACGGCTTCGACCTGCGGGACGCGGACAAGACCTCCGCGCTCCTGGGCGAAGGGGGGTTCGACGCCGTCATCCACTTCGCCGGCCTCAAGGCGGTGGGCGAGTCGAGCCGGATCCCGCTCGAGTACTACGAGAACAACCTCGGCACGACCTTCTCGCTCCTGCGGGCCATGGACCGGCAGGGAGTGCGCAAGCTCGTCTTCTCCTCGTCCGCCACGGTGTACGGCGAGACCGAGACCGTGCCCATGCCCGAAGAGCTCCCGACGAGCGCGACCAACCCCTACGGGTGGACGAAGGTCATGCAGGAGCAGATCCTGCGGGACGTCGCGGCGACCGGAGCCGTCCAGGTCGCGCTGCTGCGGTACTTCAACCCGGTGGGTGCGCACGCCTCGGGGCGGATCGGCGAGGACCCCCAGGGCACCCCCAACAACCTCATGCCCTTCATCGCGCAGGTGGCGGTCGGGCGGAGGGAGCGGCTCCGGGTCTTCGGCGGTGACTACCCCACGCCGGACGGGACCCCCCTTCGCGACTACATCCACGTCGAAGACCTCGCCGCCGGCCACGTCGCGGCGTTGCAGTACCTCGAGCGGCACCCCGAGACCCCGGTGCGCGAGTGGAACCTCGGGACCGGCCACGGCACGTCGGTGCTCGAGATGGTCGCCGCCTTCGCCGCCGCGAGCGGGCGCCCGGTCCCGTACGAGCTGGCCCCTCGCCGGGCCGGGGACCTCGCCGCCTGCTACGCGGACCCGAGCCGCGCCGAGGCCGAGCTCGGCTGGCGCGCGACGCGCACGATCGAGCAGATGTGTGCCGACACGTGGCGCTGGCAGTCGGCCAACCCGCAGGGCTACCCGGCCTAGACCCGCCCAGACGCGGGCAATGGCCGCTATCCGGGGTGGATAGCGGCCATCAGCCGAGTCTCGTGGTCAGCCGGCGAGGCGGAAGCGCGTCTGGCGGGCGCGCGCCTTCAGGCCCTTCATGCCGGACGTGCGCAGGATGCCCACGGCCTGCCGCAGCGAGGTGTCGTTGGGCAGGGAGAGGCGGATGATCTCGCTCCACGCCGAGCCGACCTGCTTGTGCAGCGGGCCGGTCAGGTACTCCAGCCCGTACTCCGCGAAGAGCGCCCGGATGCGCGGCGCGATCTCCGGGTAGCGGCGGCTGGGCATGTCGGGGAAGAGGTGGTGCTCGATCTGGTAGCTCAGGTGACCGGTGGCGATGTGCATCGGCGTCGAGCCGGAGATGTTGGCCGAGCCGAGCATCTGGCGCAGGTACCACTCGCCGCGGGTCTCCCCGTCGATCGAGTCCTTGGTGAAGGTCTTCACGCCGGCCGGGAAGTGACCGCACATGATGACCGAGTGCGTCCAGTAGTTGCGCACGAGGTTGGCGACCACGTTCGCGCCGAGGGTCGAGAGGAAGTTCGGCCCGGAGAGCAGCGGGAAGAGCAGGTAGTCCTTCGCGGCCTGCTTCTTGATCTTGTTGACGACCTTGTTCGCCTCGGCCATCCACTCCGGGTTGTCCTTGCGGGTCGCCCAGTGCTTGCCGAGCTCCAGGTCGTACGCGGCGATGCCGTACTCGAAGAAGGTCGCGTTGATGAACTGCGTGATCGGCTGGATCAGGTATCCCGGGTACCACTTCTGGGCGTCGTCGACGCGCATGATCCCGTAGCCGAGGTCGTTGTCGTGGCCGACGACATTGGTGTACGTGTGGTGCACCTGGTTGTGGCTGTTCTTCCAGTGGTCCGCCGGGGTGACGTTGTCCCACTCCCACGTCGAGGAGTGGATCGCGGGGTCACGCATCCAGTCCCACTGGCCGTGGATGATGTTGTGCCCGACCTCCATGTTGTCGAGGATCTTCGACGCGCTGAGCGCGGCGGTACCGGCGACCCAGGCGATCGGGTTGCCCGAGAACAGCAGGGCCGCACGGCCACCGATCTCGAGGTAGCGCTGGGCCTTGATCACCCGACGGATGTACTGGGCGTCCTTCTCCCCCAACGAGTCCATGACGGACGCGCGGATCTCGTCGAGCTCGCGGCCGAGCTCCTCGATCCGCTCGGGGGTGAGGTGGGCGATGGGCGAGTCGGCGAGGTTGACGGTCGTGTGGACGACGTCGGCCTTGCCGCCGGTGATGCGGGCATCGGTCGCGCGGGGGCGCTCGAGAGTGGCAGTCATGGTCACTTCTCCTGGGTCTCGATGGTGCAGGAACCCGCGACGGCGGAGATGCAGGTCTGCACCTTCACCGGCGGGTCGTCGGGGGTCGTCGTGGTCAGGTCGCCGGTGCGCAGGTCGCGCACGGCGCCGTCGGTCATGGGCAGGACGCAGCTGAAGCAGATGCCCATCCGGCACCCGCTCGGCATGAGGACGCCGGCGTCCTCGGCGGCGTCGAGGATGGTCGTGGCGCCGTCGAGCTCGAGGGTGGTCGTGTCCGCCCCGGTACGAAGGGAGGCGGTCCCCCCTTCGCCGGCCTCGACGATCGTCGGGCGGAAGCGCTCCACGTGGAGCAGGTCGCTGTGGCCAGCGGCCTCGTAGTGGGTCTCGAAGGCGTCGAGCATCGGGGCGGGCCCGCAGATCCAGGTCTCGCGGTCGCGCCAGTCGGGGACGAGCTCGTCGAGCAGGTCCGGCGTGAACATGCCCTCGTCGTCGGTGTGGCGGACCATGACGCGGACGCCCGGCGCCGGGCTGGCGAGCTCCTTGGCGAAGATCACGTCGTCGGCCGTCGGCGCGGAGTGCGCGTGGACGACGTCGAGCCCGTCGAAGTCGTGGTTGCGCAGCATGCCCATGACCGGCGTGATGCCGGAGCCACCGGTGAGGAAGAGGACCTTGGCGGGGACGGTCTGCGGGAGCATGAAGTCGCCGGTCGCCTGGTCGAGCTGGACGATCGTGCCCGGTCGGGCGTGGTGCACGAGGTACCGGGAGACGAGACCGTCGGGCATCGCCTTGACGGTGATCGAGATGAGGCCGTCACGGGCGCTCGTGTCGGAGGTCAGCGAGTACGCCCGCCAGTGGCGGCGGCCGTCGACGTCGACACCCAGGCGGATGTACTGACCGGGCGCGTGGCCCTGCCAGTCCCGGCCGGGGCGGATCGTGATGGTGGCGGCGTCGCGGGTCTCGGGCACGACCGCGACGATGCGGCCGCGCAGGTCGGCCCCGGAGCGAAGGGGGGCGAAGAGGTCGAGGTACTCCTCGGGCACGACCGGCGTGGCCAGGCCGCGCGCGATGCGGACAGCCGTGTCGCGGGCCTTCAGCAAGGGCTGGGTCCGGACGGCGTCACGGGTCGCGAAAGTTGTCATGTGTCCATCCTCCCGCCTCAACGAGTGCGGCACCATGTCTCTCGCGAGTAGGCTTTGGTGCAAGGAATTGTTCGCTGAGGACAAAGGACGCCCATGAGCACCCCGGATCTCGCGCTCGACGAGACGACCGTCACGGCCGTCCGCTCCCACCTGCCGCGGGTCGCCAAGCTCGTCGTCGCCGAGGTCATGGAGCAGGTGCCGGCCTACGACGTGCCCTTCCAGGGGCGGATGGGGCGGGTCATCGAGAAGGCGGTGCAGGTCTCGCTCGAGAGCTTCGTCGCGCTGGCCTCCGGGTCCGCACCCCAGGGCGCGCCCGTCGGGGTCGGCGCCGCCGCCGCCAGTGAGCTGGGCCGGGCCGAGGCCCGCAACGGCCGGCCCGTCGAGGCGCTGCTCGCCGCCTACCGCGTCGGCGCCCGGGCCGCGTGGCGCGAGCTGTCCGTCGAGGCCCTGGCCGCCGGTGTGGACGCCCCGACGCTGGGGCGCTTCGCCGAGCTCGTCTTCACCTACATCGACGAGCTGTCCGCCGCCTCCGTCGCCGGGCACAACCAGGAGACGAGCAGTGCCGAGCGCGACCGCATCGTCCACCTCGACCGGCTCACCCGCGGGCTCCTCACCGGCCTCGGGGAGGTCGAGCTCGACGGTGCGGCGGCCGCTGCGCGCTGGACCCCGCCCCGCACGCTCACCGCCGTCCTCGTCCCCCGCGGCCGACTGCCCGCGACGGCCGGCCTGCTCGACCCGCGCACCCTCACCCTCGGCGAGGACCTGCCCGTCGCCGACGGGGTCGTGACCCGCTCGGTGCTGCTCGTCCCCGACAGCGGGGGGCCCTCCCGGCAGCGGCTGCTCGCCCTCCTGGAGGGACACGAAGCCGTCGTCGGCCCCGCCCGTCCGTGGAAGCGAGCCCACGAGTCCTACGAGCGTGCCGCCCGCGCCGTCGACCTCGGCCCGGGGGTGGTCGACACCGACTCCGTGCTCCCCGAGCTGGTGCTGCAGGCCGACCCGGCCGCGCTGGCCGACCTGCGCGAGGCCGCGTTGGCCCCCTTCGCGGAGGTGGGTGAGGGCGCGGCCGACCGGCTCTCGGAGACGCTGCGCGCGTGGCTGCTCCTGCAGGGCCGCCGCGAGCTCGTCGCCGAGAGCCTGCACGTGCACCCGCAGACCGTGCGGTACCGCATGAACCAGGTGCGCGACCTCTTCGGCGAGCGCCTCGACGACCCCGACGAGGTGCTGACGATCCTGCTGGCCCTCGGCCGCGGGCGGTGACCGCTGACCTGCATTCCCCTAGGGCAATGGCACATCTTGACGTCGAGAGTCTGCATTGCCCTAGGGGAATGCAGACTCCACCCAGCGGACGACGGACTCGGCGACGGCGCCACCGCCGGTGAAGGAGTGGGTGCCGGGGGCCTCGTCGACGCCGACCACCCCCGGGGCGATCCCTGCGGCGGCGAGCGCCGTGCGCACGTCGTCCGGGGAGCCGAAGGGGTCCCGAGCCCCCTGTACGACGTGCACCGGCAGGCCCGCCTCGATGGGGAGGACGAGCTCACCGATGCGGGACCGGTCCGGTCCCTTGCCGGGCGGCACGAGCGGGAAGGACAGCGCGAGCACGCCGCCGGCGCCGAGCTCCGACGCGAGCCGGCAGGCCACCCTGGCCCCGGCGCTGCGCCCACCGAAGACCACCGGGCCGGGGAGCGAGTCCCCTGCTCCCGCGACGATCTCCCGCCAGGCGGCGTCGAGCTTCGGTGGCATGGGCGCGACCTTCTTGCCGGCGACCTTCCACGGCATCTCCACGAGCGCGACCTGCCAGCCGTGCTCCGGCAGGGTCGCCGCGATCGCCACGAGGTCCTTGGCGTCGACGCCCCCGCCCGCGCCGTGGGTGAGGAGCAGGGTGCCGCGGGGGTCCCCCTTCGCCTCGGTGACGTGGAGGCGCGCCGGGCCCTGGGTGGTGGGCACCTCACCCATCCTGGCCCCCGTGGATCTCCCCGGTCTCCGGGTCGACGACGCCGACGAGCTCCGACTCCGGGAGCGGCGTGAGCAGCCCGGGGCCGTTGTTGCGCGTGGCGTTGACCGCCGTCGAGATCGGGTACGCGGCGAACCGCCCCGGCTGCGCGAAGGCGAGCATCTCCCCCACCTCGGCGAGGTCGGTGAGGGTCGGGTCGAGCCAGCGCGCCCAGTCCCGCGGCTCGAGCACGAGCGGCTGCCGGTCGTGGATGCGGTCCATGCCGGGGTCGGCTGCCGTCGTGATGATCGTGAAGGTCGTCAGCCACGCGTCCGGGTCGTCGTTGTCCGCCACGGCCCGGTCCCGCCAGAACTCGTACAGCCCCGCGAAGGCGAGGTCCGCCCCGTCGCCGCGGTGGACGAAGAAGGGCTGCTTGCGCGGCTTCCCCTTCTCATCTGTCGCGACGGGCGAGACCTGCCACTCGTACCAACCCGCGGCCGGCACGAGGCAGCGTCGGCTCGCCGCGGCCTTGGCGAAGCTCGACTTCTCCAGCACGGTCTCCGCGCGGGCGTTGGTCATCCGCAGGCCGACCTTCGTCTCCTTCGCCCACGACGGCACGAGGCCCCACGTGAGCAGCCGCAGCTGGCGAAGGGGGTCGCCCGGCTCGTCCTTCGACGCGCGGGTGAGCACCACGGGCGCCTGCTTGGTCGGCGCCATGTTGTGGTCCGGCCGGCCGGGCGGCGGGTCCTGGGGCGACTTCAGGAGCGAGCGGGCCGGGTCGCCCGTCCGGTCCACGTCGATCTCGAACTCCTCGACGAGGTCATCGGGGCCGGCCGTTGCCGCATAGCGTCCGCACACCCTCCGAGCGTAGGCCCACCGGGATCGCGACTACGGTAGTCACGTACCCGTCGGGACCTCCCCGGCGACGTCCACGACGACAAGGAGGCACCACCATGATCGTTCGTCGCATCGCCCGCCCGCTGCTGGCCGGCATCTTCGTGTGGGGTGGCATCAACGCCCTGCGCTACCCCTCGGCCCACGCCCCCGCCGCCGAGAAGGTCACCAAGCCCCTCGCGGCCAAGACCCAGCTCCCGGACGACACCGAGATGCTCGTGCGCGCCAACGGCGCCGCGATGGTCCTCGGTGGCGCCCTCCTCGCCACGGGCAAGGCCCCGCGCCTCGCCTCGACCGTCCTCATGGGCACGCTCGTGCCGACCGCCGCCACGCACGACTTCTGGGCCGAGTCGGACCCGCAGGCCAAGCAGGGCAAGATGACGCAGTTCATCAAGGACCTGTCGCTCATGGGCGGCCTGATGCTCGCCGCCGTCGACACCGCAGGCAAGCCCGGCGTCACCTACCGCGCCAAGCTCGCTAGCGAGAACGTCGGGCGCACCGCGCGCCACGCCCGCCAGGCCGCTCGTCGCGAGGCCAAGCTGGCCGCCCTCCAGGCGAAGAACGCGGTGTCCTGACCCGCGATGACCAGTCCTGATTGGCATGCCCCGGCGGCGTCCGGCCGCCTCGACGCGACCGTGACGCTGCCGGGGAGCAAGTCCCTCACCAACCGTTACCTCGTCCTCGCCGCACTGGCGACCGACACCTCCCGGCTGCGCCGCCCCCTTCGCTCCCGGGACACCGAGCTCATGGCCCAGGCGCTGCGCCAGCTCGGCGCCGGCGTCGACGACGCCACCTCCCTCGGCGGCTCCCCCGACTGGATCATCACGCCGGCGACGCTGCGCGGCGGCCGGACCGTCGACTGCGGCCTCGCGGGGACGGTGATGCGCTTCCTCCCGCCCGTCGCGGCGCTCGCGTCGGGGCCGGTGACCTTCGACGGCGACGAGCACGCTCGGGTGCGGCCCATGGCCGCGATCATCGACGCCCTCCGGGACCTCGGGGTGGGCGTCGAGGACGAAGGGCGAGGGACCCTCCCCTTCGTCGTGCAGGGTGAGGGGTCCGTGCGCGGAGGCCGGGTCGTGCTCGACGCCTCCGCGTCCTCGCAGTTCATCTCGGCGCTGCTGCTCGTCGGGTCTCGCTTCGAGGAGGGGATCACGGTCGTCCACGACGGCAAGCCGGTCCCCTCGCTCCCCCACATCGAGATGACCGTCGAGACGCTGCGCGACGCCGGCGCCGCGGTCGACGACTCCGAGGCCAACACCTGGCGGGTCGAGCCCGGTGAGCTGCTCCCGCTCGACGTCACCGTCGAGCCGGACCTGTCCAACGCGGCCCCCTTCCTCGCCGCCGCGCTCGTCGCCGGCGGCTCGGTGTCGGTGCCCGACTGGCCGCAGCACACGACGCAGGCCGGCGACATGATCCGCAACGTGCTCGACGAGATGGGTGCCGACGTCACCCTGGACTCGCGGCGCCTCACCGTCACCGGCGAAGGGCGCCCCGGCGGCATCGACGTCGACCTCCACGACGCGGCCGAGCTGACCCCGGTCGTCGCGGCCCTCGCCGCGTGCGCGGACGGCCCGTCGATCATCCGCGGCGTCGCGCACATCCGCGGCCACGAGACCGACCGGATCAGCGCCCTCTCGCGCGAGCTGGGTGGTCTGGGGGTCGGGGTCACCGAGCTCGAG
This sequence comes from Janibacter terrae, assembly GCF_039636765.1. Taxonomy (NCBI): domain Bacteria; kingdom Bacillati; phylum Actinomycetota; class Actinomycetes; order Micrococcales; family Intrasporangiaceae; genus Janibacter; species Janibacter terrae. The sequence goes on along the minus strand of NZ_CP144167.1, from coordinate 1,371,558 downwards.
GACGGGCTCCGGATCGACCCGGCACCCTTGCGGCCGAGCACCTTCCACACCTACGCCGACCACCGCATGGTGATGGCGGGAGCGCTGCTGGCGCTGCGGGCGCCGGGCACGGTCATCGAGGACCCGGCGACGGTCGGCAAGACGCTGCCCGACTTCGTGCAGCTCTGGGAGTCCGCGGTGGAGACGGGCGGCTGATGGGCCGGTCGGCGCGCAGCTGGGACGAGTCGGACGTGCGGGTGCGCCCCAACCGTCGTGGCTCCCGGCCGCGCACCAAGGACCGGCCCAAGCACGAGGACGCCGTCGTGGGACGCGTGACGGCGGTCGACCGCGGTCGCTGGACCACCCTCGTGCCGGCCACCGGCTCCGAGCCCGAGCGGGTCGTCATCGCCATGCGCGCCCGTGAGCTCGGGCGCTCACCGGTCGTCGTCGGTGACGACGTCGCGATGGTCGGCGACACCAGCGGTCGGCCCGACGGCCTCGCCCGCATCGTGCGGATCCAGGAGCGCTCCACGGTGCTGCGCCGCACCGCCGACGACACCGACCCGGTGGAGCGCGTCATCGTCGCCAACGCCGACCAGCTCGTCGTCGTCTCGGCGCTCGCCGACCCCGAGCCGCGGCCCCGGCTCATCGACCGCTGCCTCGTCGCGGCCTACGACGCCGGCATGGACCCGCTGCTCGTGCTCACCAAGTCCGACCTGGCCTCGGCGGAGGACTTCCTGGCCCAGTACGCGCCGCTCGACGTCCCGCACGTCGTCACCTCCGTCCTCACCGAGGGCAGCGAGGGCCTGGCAGAGCTGCGCCGCCGCCTCGCCGGCCGGGTGTCCGTGCTCGTGGGGCACTCGGGCGTGGGCAAGTCGACGCTCGTCAACGCGCTGTGCCCGGCCGCGCACCGAGCGACGGGCCATGTCAACGATGTCACGGGCAGGGGCCGCCACACCTCGACGAGCGCCCTCGCGCTGCGTCTGCCGCTGGTCGACGGGGCCTCGACCGAGGAGTCCCGATCCGACCCGGACGCGGCGGGGTGGATCATCGACACCCCGGGGATCCGGTCCTTCGGCCTCGCGCACGTCGAGGCCGACACGATCATCGGGCACTTCCCCGAGCTCGCCGAGGGCGCCGACGCCGGCTGCCCCCGCGGCTGCACCCACGACGAGCCCGACTGCGCCCTGGACGCGTGGGTCGCCGAGGGCCACGCGGGGTCGGGCGGGGAGCTGCGGCTGGACTCCCTTCGTCGGCTGCTGCGGGCACGCTCCGGCGAGGAGGGCCACGGCTGACGCTGGCGGACAGGTACTTTGGCGGCATGCTCCCCTCCGACTACGCCGATGACCTGCGCCTCGCCCACGTGCTGGCCGACCAGGTCGAGCGGATCACGATGGCACGGTTCCAGGCCTCCGACCTCGTCGTCGAGTCCAAGCCGGACCTGACCCCGGTCAGCGACGCCGACCGCAGCTGCGAGGAAGCCATCCGCGCCCAGCTGAGCCGTGCCCGCGGCCGCGACGCGATCCTCGGGGAGGAGTTCGGCAGCACCGGCACCTCCCAGCGTCGCTGGATCATCGACCCGATCGACGGCACCAAGAACTACGTCCGCGGCGTGCCCGTCTGGGCCACGCTCATCGGCCTCGTCGACGGCGAGGACTGCGTCGTCGGCCTCGTCGCCGCGCCGGCGCTCGGTCGCCGCTGGTGGGCCGCCAAGGGCGCGGGGGCGTGGACCGGCCGCTCGCTCTCCCAGGCCAAGCAGATCAGGGCCTCCCGGGTCTCGCGGCTCCAGGACGCCTCCCTGTCGTACAGCTCGCTGGAGGGCTGGCGCGAGCGCGGCCGCGGCAGGGCCTTCCTCAACCTCACCTCGGACCTGTGGCGCACGCGTGCGTACGGGGACTTCTGGTCGTACATGCTCGTCGCCGAGGGCGCGGTCGACATCGCCGCCGAGCCCGACCTCGAGGTCTACGACATGGCCGCGCTCGTCGCCATCGTCGAGGAGGCCGGCGGCCGGTTCACCTCGCTCGAGGGCGCACCGGGCCCCTGGGGCGGCAACGCCGTGGCCTCCAACGGGTTGCTGCACGACGAGGTGCTGGCCCGGTTGTCGCCCGACGCCTGAGGGGGTGTGGTTGTGTGTTGAAGTGGTAGCTGGCAGCGCCGGCACCCATGTCCACGAGGTTGCTGGCTCGCAGGACTACCGGTTCAACACACAACCATCGGCTCAGAGAGCCCACCGCTCGGGTGGATCCAGGTGCCGACCGCTGCGGATCACCCGGAGCAGGGTGGCCGACGTCCGGCGCCACCCGGTGAAGACCATCCAGTGCGTCAGGCGCGTCGTGAAGTACCCGAGCTCGAGAGCCCGCAGGTCCCGCGCACGGTCAGTGGCGTAGGTCGTCACACCGGTGTGGTGCGCCCGGCTGTCGCACTCGAGGATCCACCGGCGCCCGGCCAGGTTGTCCACCCTCCCCACACCGTCGATCTCCACCTGCGGGGTGACCGTCACGTTGTGCAGCTGCATGAAGAGCCTGGCCTTGCTCTCGGTCCCGGACTGCGCCTGGCCGGAGGCGCGCGCCAAGACGCGGGCCACCCCCCGCGGTGCGCCCTCGGCCAGGTCCCTCACCTGCTGTGCGCCGAGTAGACCCTGGTGGAGCGCGGAGTCCACGATGATCCCGACATCCAGCGGGTCCAGGCAGCCCATCGCGTGCCTCAGCGCGAGCTGGGGTGAGGCGACAGCAGAGTCCTCGGGCCATCGGTGGTGCCACCCGTGCCCCACGAACCCGGGGTGCGTGCTCCCTCGACGCGAGTAGACGTGCACGCCCGCAACCGGGGGGACCCACAGCCCGTGCTGCTCGGCCGCCGTGGCGCAGGTCGGCCGCAGTCCCTCGGCCAGCGCCGCCCGAATCTCCTGCGGCGCGTCGGGCGCGACATAGTACCGACCGACCCTCAGTACCTCGCCTCGTGCCACGGCCGCGGCCAGCTCGCGCGCAGTCCCCCGCCACTGGTCCCGTGTCCTGATCATCGGACCAGCACAGCCGCCGAGCGGCCCGCCGCGCAGGGGATATGCGGACCTGTGGACAGCCGGCCCAGGTCAAGGTGGTGTGTTGAAGAGGTAGTCCCGGGAGCCGGCACTCCTGGATACCGGGTCCCCGGCTCGCAGGACTACCGCTTCAACACACAACCATCAGGTGGGGACGACGGTCACCGGGCCCAGACCGAGGGCCTCGACCTCGTCCCGGTACGTCGACGCGTCACCCACGACGACGATCGTCCAGCTGTGGTCGACGTGCGAGCGCCAGGCTGCGTCGAGGTCGGCCGGGGTCAGCTCGCGCATGGCGGCGATGACGTCGCTGGTGAAGGTGAGCGGCAGCTCGTCGCCCGCCAGCCCGACCGTCTCGTCGGCGATGGCGTCGGCGGTGTCGTAGCGGCCGGGTGCGGTGAGGGTCAGGAAGTCGATCCCGGCGCGGGTCTCGGCCTCGGAGAAGCCTTCGCCGACGCCGTCGAGGATCTCGCGCAGCAGGCGGAGCGAGTCGACCGTCGCGTCGGCGCGCACCGACCCCGAGATGGCGAAGGCGGACCCGACCTGGCGCGGCCGGAAGCCGGCTCGGATGCCGTAGGTGTAGCCCTTGTCCTCGCGCAGCACCTGGTCGATGCGGGCGTTGGGTGCACCACCGACGACATAGGCGATGACCGGGAAGGGGGCCCAGCCCGAGTCGACCCGTCGGTCCGGGCCCGGCCCGCCGATGAGGATCTCGGACTGCACGGAGCCCGGCCGGTCGACGAGCACGACGCGCGCCGCGTCGGCGGCCCGGGGCGCCGGCGTGCGATCGACCGACACCCTGCGACCACCGGTCGTCCACGCACCGAGCGACCCCGTGAGGAGCTCCTCGATGTCGATCCCGGTGAGGTCGCCGGCGACGACGATGGTCGCGCCCTCGGGGTGCACGTGCGTCGCGTGGAAGTCGACGACGTCCTGGCGCGTGATCGCGGCGACGCTCTCGGGGGTCCCCGACCCGGGACGGCTGGCCCGGCTGTCCGCGGCGTAGTACGTCGCGGCCCACTCCTTGAGCGCCCGACGACTGGCGGAGGCGCGCTCCTGCTCGATCTCGGCCAGGCGGGTGCGCCGCAGCCGCGCGACCTCCTCCTCGGCGAAGGCCGGCTCGGTGATGCACTCGGTGAGCAGGTCCAGCGCCGCGGCGAGGTTGCGCTGCGGGACGTCCATGTCGACGCCGAGCGTGGCCTCGCTCATCCCGGCACCGATGGCCACGCCACGGCGCTCGAGCAACTCAGACAGCTCGCGCTGCCCGTGCGTGCGGGTGCCCTCGTCGAGCAGCCGCGCCATGATCCACGCGACCCCCTCGACCTCGCGCGGCTCGTGCCGCAGCGCGGCCGGGATCGTCACCCGCACCGAGACGACGTACTGCCCCGGCACGTCGTGGACGAGCGCCCGGATGCCGTTGGGCAGCTCGATCTCGCGCGGCTGCGGGAAGGACCAGTCGGCCGGAGGAGCGACCTGCGGACGGGGCACGATCGTGGTGCTCATGCGGCCACCTCCTGGGCGACGCGGTAGACGACGGCGGCTCGGGAGTGCGGACGCAGCCAGCGGTCCGCGGCGGCGCGCACCTGCTCGGGCGTCACCTCCGCGAGATGGTCGAGGAAGGTGTTGACGTAGCCGGGGTCGTCGTGGAGGCAGGTGTAGTGCCCGATGACGTCGGCCCGCTCGTCCTTGGCGGCCAGCGCCGAGAGCCACCCGCGCTCGGCCTGCGCCTTGACCGCCTCCATCTGCTCAGTTGTCGGCCCGGCATCGGCGAAGGCCGTCAGCTCGGCGCAGATCCGCTCCTCGAGCATGTCGGTGTCGACGCCCTCCGCCACGTCCGCGACGACGAGCCCGAGCGAGACGCCGTCGACGAACCCCATCGCCCCGACGTCGACGCTGTTGGCCAGCTGCTCCTCCCGCACGAGCGTCTGCTCGAGCGGGGAGAAGCTCAGCCCGCCCAGGCAGTCCAGGGCCATCGAGGCGGCGAGGAACTCGTCCCGGGTGTCGCCCCCTTCGGCGGGGAGCCGGAAGGCAAGGTGGATGCGGTCGTTGGGGACCTCGTCGGCCACCTCGACCCGCACCGGCTCGTCGAGCGGCGGCAGCGCGTCGACCGGCGCGCGGCGCGGAGCGGCCCGGTGCGTGATGTGCCCGAAGTAGCGCTCGGCCAGCTCGACCGCCCGCTCCGCCGTGACGTCACCGACGATCGTCAGGACCGTGTTGTCCGGCGCGTAGTGGGCAGTGAAGAAGTCGTGCACGTCCTGCACGGACGCGGCGTCGAGGTCCTCCATGGACCCGATCGTCGGGTGGTGGTAGGGGTGCCCCTCCGGGAAGACCGTGGCGTAGACGGTGGTGAGCGCCTGGCCGTAGGGCTGGTTGTCGTACCGCTGGCGCTTCTCCTCCTTGACCACGTCGCGCTGGTTGTCGAGGTTGGCCTGGTTGACGGCAGCGAGGAGGTTGGCGTGCCGGTCGGCCTCGAGCCACAGCGCCAGCTCGAGCGCCCCCGAGGGGATCGTCTCGAAGTAGTTGGTCCGGTCGAACCACGTCGTCGCGTTGAGCCGCCCGCCCACGCCCATGAGCGCCTGGAAGTGCTCGCCGTTGTCGACGTGCTCGCTCCCCTGGAACATCAGGTGCTCGAAGAGGTGCGCGAAGCCCGTCCTCCCCGGTTCCTCGTGGCGGGAGCCGACCCCGACCCACAGGTTGACCGTGACGGTCGGCGTCGTGGCGTCGGGCTGCACGACCACGCGCAGCCCGTTGGCGAGGGTGTGGTCCTCGATGGTGAAGTCCAGGGGCATGCAGGCACCCTACGTCGCGTCGCGCTGCTCCTCGTGACCGCGGCGCGGCAGCTCCGGGTAGGCGTCGGGACCGAGGTCCTCCATCGCCCGCCGCGCGAAGACCTGCTGCATCGTCGTCACGCGCTCGTTGCGGTTGTTGCCCAGGAAGGTGATCATCCAGTTGAGCAGCGTCGAGATGCGGTTCTTGAAGCCGACCATCGCCATGAGGTGCACGGCGAGCCACGCCAGCCAGGCGACGAAGCCGGAGAAGCTGATCTTGCCGATGCTCGCGACGGCGGAGTACTTCGAGATCGTCGCCATCGAGCCCTTGTCCTTGTAGACGAAGGGGGCCTGCGGCTCCTTGCCCTCGAGCCGGCCGAGGATCTCCCTGGCCGCGTAGCGACCGCCCTGGATCGCGAGCTGCGCGACGCCCGGGTAGCCCTTGAGGTTGATCATGTCGCCGAGGAGGAAGACCTCGGGGTGGCCCTTGAGGGTCAGGTTCTCCTCGACCAGGACGCGCCCGGCGCGGTCGGTCTCGGCACCGGCCTGGTCGGCGACCATGGTGCCGAGCCCGGAGGCGGCGACACCGGCGGCCCAGACCTTGGTCACGGCCTCGATGCGCCGCGTCGAGCCGTCCTTGTACTTCACGTCGAGCCCGGTGCCGTCGACGTCGGTGACCATCGCGCCGAGCTGGACCTCGACCCCGCGCTTCTCGAGGCTCGCGCGGGCCTTGCCGCCGAGGTGGTCACCGAAGGTGGGCAGCACCTGGTCGGCGCCGTCGAGGAGCACGACGCGGGCGTCGCGCGGGTTGATGTGGCGGAACTCGTGGCGGAGCGTCTTGTGCGACAGCTCGGCGATCTGGCCGGCCATCTCGACGCCCGTCGGGCCCGCGCCGACGACGACGAAGGTGAGCAACCGCTCGCGGTCCTGCGGGTCGGTCGTGGTCTCGGCGAGCTCGAAGGCGCCGAAGATGCGCCCGCGCAGCTCGAGCGCGTTGTCGATGTCCTTCATGCCGGGGGCGTAGCGGGCGAAGTGGTCGTTGCCGAAGTACGACTGCCCGGCGCCGGCGGCGATGATCAGGCTGTCGTACGGGGTGACCGTCTGCTGGCCCAGCGAGCGGGAGGTGACGGTGCGCGCCTCGATGTCGATGTCCTCGACGTCGCCGAGGATCGTGCGCACGTTCTTGTCCCGGGCGAGGATGTCGCGCGTCGCGGGGGCGATGTCGCCCTCGGAGAGGATGCCGGTGGCCACCTGGTACAGCAGCGGCTGGAAGAGGTGGTGGCCGGTGCGCGAGACGAGGGTCACCTCGACGTCCTTGCCACTCAGGGCCTTGGCGGAGAACAGACCGCCGAAGCCGGACCCGATGATGACGACGCGGTGCTTGCCAGAGTTAGCGCTCACACGTCCCATTGTGACCCAGCCCTGACGAAGGGAGAAATCCCCGCGGCCCCCGAGAGGCCCGGTGTGACGGACGAGACACCCGCCACGTCAGCGCCCCGTCGCGTAGGCGTGGCTGGCGCGCACGATGCCCTCGACGACGTCGACCTCATGGGGGGTGCGCGGGCCGAAGACCATGACGAAGCCGGCGGACAGGCGCGTACCGGCCCAGTGGTGGAAGGTGCCCCAGCCGCGGGCCACGAGGTCGGCGGCCTGCTCCGGCGGCAGCGCGAGGTGCATCGAGCCGTCCTCGGCCGGGTGCAGGTGGGCGAACTCCCCGACCTGCGGCACGAGGAAGGCCGGCTCCGGCCCCTCGGGGGCGTCGAGGACGAGGGCGCGCGCGCCCGGGACCGAGATCTGCGAGTCCACGACGGTGACGCCCGCGAGGCCGCGCACCCGCTCGAAGAGCGCGCCCTGCAGCTCGACCGGCGCGTTGTCGCTCAGCTGCTGCTGCGGGATGGACCACGCGACGTCGGGGCGACCCCCTTCGCGCGGGTCGAGGCGACCACCGGCGAGGGTCGGCCACGCGACGTCCTGGGGCGCACCGACGGGGGCGGCACCGAAGGCCCCCAGGTGGTGCACGCGGGCCGCGACCCACTGCGCGAGGCGGTGCACCCCGGTGCCGGTCAGATGGTGTCCGCCGGGCTCGCGGATCGCCGTGACGGGCGCGCCGGAGTCGCGGGTCAGGTGCTCCCAGGTGCGCTCGAGCAGCTCACGCGGGATGACGTGGTCACCCTCCCCCTGCGCGACGAAGACCGGCAGGTGCGCCAGCGCGCCGGCCTCGACCGGCACGCCCGCGTCGAAGGGCAGCGTGCCGTAGAGGATCGCGGCACCGGCGTACCGCGACGGGTCGCCGAGCACGAGGCCGCCGGCGAAGGCCGCTCCCCCGCTGAACCCGATGAGCAGCACGGGTCGACCGGCCGGCGCGACCTCGTCGAGCCACCCGCGGAACCACGTCATGTGCTCGGCGAGCGACTCCGCGACCGGCCGGCCGATGCCGCGGTTGGCGAACCACGCGTAGCCACCGCCCTCGGCGATGGGCGCGCGCACGGCGGCGTACGCGGGGCCGACGGGCAGGTGGTCCGCGAGCCCGATGATCTGCTGCTCGTCCGAGCCGCGGCCGTGCAGGAGCACGACGAGCGGCGCGGTCGGGTCGGTGGAACCGGCGGTCGCGACGACGGGGGTCGTGGAGGTGCGCATGGTGAAGCCCTTCGGTTGTCAGTACAACCAAGATACGAAGAGAGTAGTTGTCGCGTCAAGTACTTGCCTGCTCCTAGACTCACGGCCGTGGACCGACCGGACGTCATGTGGCACCACCGCGCCTCGACCCACGACGCCCTCCGCGCGCACGTCGACCACCCCCTGCCGGTCACCACGGGTCACCACTGCCCGGCCTGCGGCTCGGGCTCCCACGGCCGCCCGTGGGTGCGCCTGGCGGACGGCAGCTCGCCGCACGTGAGCCTCTCCCGCTGCGGCGACCACGTGCTCACCGCCGTCGCCGCGAGCCCCGTCGGCGTCGACGTCGAGTCGCTCGAGGCGGTCGCGGCCCGCTGGGACCCGGCTCTCGTGCTCCACCCCGACGAGCGCGCCGACGCCCCCGCCGAGCGCGCGGCGATGTGGTGCCGCAAGGAGGCGGTGCTCAAGGCGCTCGGCGCGGGCATGCGCACACCGATGAGCGAGATCCGCTGTGCCGACTGGCAGCTCGTCGACCTCGAGGCCCCCGCCGGGCTCGTGGCCGCGGTGGCCGTGCTCGGGTCTCAGACGGGCAGCGGCGGCAGCTCGACGGAGTAGAGCCACTCCTCGAAGAGCCCGCCGAGGTCCTCACCCGTCACCCTCTCGGCGTGCTCGACGAACATCGCCGTCGTGACATTGCCGTGGCGGTGCGTATCGGCCCAGGTGCGCAGCGCGTCGAAGAACCTCGCGTCCCCCACCCTCGCCCGCAGCGCGTGCAGGGTGAGCGCGCCGCGCTTGTAGACGCGGTCGTCGAACATCAGCTCGGGGCCCGGGTCCCCGAGGAGCAGGTCGGGCCCGTCGTCGTCACGGACCTTGGCGTGGTGCACCTCGGCGCGCTCGCCGACGGTCATCAGGCCGATGCGCTCGGACCACAGCCACTCGGAGTAGCAGGCGAACCCCTCGTGCAGCCAGATGTCGCGCCAGTGCGTGAGCGTCACCGAGTTGCCCCACCACTGGTGGCTCAGCTCGTGGGCGACGAGGCGGATGCACTCCCAGTCGTCGCACATGAAGTTGCGGCCGAAGGTCGACAGCCCCTGCGACTCGAGCGGGATCTCCAGGTCGTCGTCGGTGATCACCGCGGTGTACGACTCGAAGGGGTAGTCGCCGAAGGTCTCGGCGAAGAAGCCGAGCATCTGCGGCTGCATGCCGAAGGCGGCCTCGAAGCCCTCGCGCGGACGGTCCTTGGGCGCGACGACGCGCACCGGCACGGGGGCGCCGGTCTGCTCGATGACCTCGTAGCGGCCGATCTGCACCGTGGCGAGGTAGGTGGGCATCGGCGCCTGCTGCGTGTAGCGCCACGTGACCGAGCGGCCGTGGGTCTGCCCGGCGGGCTCACCGGCGACGGCCACGTGGTAGCCCTTGGGCACGGTGAGCGCGATGTCGTAGGTCGCCTTGTCGTCCGGGCGGTCGTTGCACGGGAACCACGAGGGGGCGCCGTGCGGCTGGGCCGCGACGATGACCCCGTCCTCGAGCTCCTCCCAGCCGGCCTCGCCGAGCTTGCGGCTGCGGATCGGCCCGGGGTTGCCGGAGTAGCGCACCCGGACCTCGAAGTCCTCTCCCTCGGGGACCGTCCGCCCGAGCTGCACGGTGACGCGGCCGAGGTGGGCCCGGTGCCTGGCGACCGCACCGTCGACGTGGACCTTGACCGTGCGAAGGGAGTGGAGGTCGAGGTCGATCCGGTCGATCGGCTCGTTGGCCCGGCACCGCAGGGTCGCCTCGCCGTCGAGCCGGTTGCCGTCGACGCGGTAGCCGATCTCGAGGTCGTAGTGCTCGACGTCGTAGGACGAGTCGCCGTGCCCGGGGACGTAGGGGTCGCTCCCTCGCCGCATCATGCGTCCTCTCCTTCCCACGGGCCGATCGGGTTGCCGATCCAGCGTGTCCGCGAGGGTACGCCCTCGCCGCGCATGACCAGCGAGACGGGTCCGACGGTCGCGTGCCTGCCGACGCTGGCGGCCGGGAGGATCACGCTGTTGGGGCCGAGGGTCGCCCCGGCGCCGAGGGTGACGGTGTCCATGCTGAGCACGCGGTCGTGGAAGAGGTGCGTCTGCACGACGCAGCCCTGGTTGACGGTCGCGCCGTCGCCGAGCTCGATGAGGTCGCTCTCGGGCAGCCAGTAGGTGTCGCACCAGACACCCTGCCCGACCTTGCTCCCCATGAGCCGCAGCCACGCGTTGAGCGCCGGTGTGCCGGCGGTGATCCGCGCGAACCACGGCGCCGCGAGCATCTCGGTGAAGGTGTCGGCGAGCTCGTTGCGCCAGACGAAGGAGGTCCACAGCTCGTGCTCGCCCGGGCGGTGCCGACCGACGAGCAGCCACTTGGCGGCGACCGTGGTGCCGGCCGCGACGTGGCTGCCGAGGATCATCACCGGTCCGGCGAGGAGCAGCGCGAGCCAGGGCGAGACCGCGAGCAGCCGCAGGAGCGCGGCGGCGACGAGCACGTCGAGCGCGATCGTGCACCAGAGCGGCACGACCCGGCCCAGCTCGACGAGCGAGCGCAGGACCTTCAGCCGGGTCGGCGGGTCGTAGGTCCGGCTCGAGTCCTGCTCCGCGGCGGTGCGGCGCAGCCTGCGCGGGGGCGAGCCGAGCCAGGACTGGCCGGCCCTGGCGACCGAGCGACCGGGAGCCGCGGAGAGCACGGCGACGAGCGAGCGCTTGGGCACCCGCCGACCCGGCGCGAGCATGCCGGAGTTGCCGACGAAGGATCGCTTGCCGACCTTGACCCGCTCGACGCGGATCCAGCCACCGCCGAGCTCGTAGGAGCCGACGAGGGTGTCGTCGGCGAGGAAGGCGTGGTCGTTCACCCGCACGAGCTTGGGGATCATCAGCACGGTCGAGGCCTCGACGCCGGTGCCGATCCGCGCGCCGAGGAGCCGCAGCCACACGGGCGTGAAGGCGCTGGAGTAGATCGGGAAGAGCCAGTCGCGGGCCTCGTCGAGGAGGCGGACCGTGCCCCAGATGGCCAGACCCTGCCGCGAGCGGACGGGGTAGTGCCCCGGCTCGATCGCGGTCGCGAGCACGCGGGTGAGCACGACGACGAGCAGCGCGAGGACGACGAAGCCGACGACCACGGCGAGCGGCAGCAACGGCAGGGCCGCGACGAGCGCGTCACCGAGACCGGTGCTGTCGGAGACGGCCGGCCACACGAGCGCGGCCCCCGCGAGCACGCCCAGACCTGGCAGGGCGGAGACCAGCAGCGCGAGCACGCCGTACCCGGCCAGCCACCCGCGCGGCGCGGGCGCCTCCTCGGACGACCAGGGCCCACGGGCCGCTGCCTGACGCTCCGCAGGCGACCCGGACCAGAACTCGCCCGCGGCGACCGCGCCGAGCACGTGGGAGCCGGGCGCGATCTCGGAGCCCTCGCCGACGACCGCGCCGGGCGAGAGGGTGCTGCGGGCACCGACGCGCGCGCGTGGGCCGATGCTGATGGGACCGACGTGGACGACGTCACCGTCGATCCAGTGGCCCTGCAGGTCGACCTCGGGCTCGATCGCCGCGCCCCGGCCGACGGTGAGCCACCCGGTCACCGGGGGCAGGCTGTGCAGGTCGACGCCCGTGCCGACGCGCGCCCCGAGCAGCCGGGCGTACCACCGGAAGAAGAGTGCGCCGGACAGGCCCGCGGCCGCGAGCTCGTCCTGGATGCGCGCGGCGAACCACAGCCGCAGGTGCACCGCCCCGCCGCGCGGGTGCGAGCCGGGCTCGACGCCGTGCAGCACCGCGCGGGCGAGCAGGGCGGCGAGGGTCATCCGCCCGGGAGCGGTGAGCAGGAGCAGGGTCGAGACGACGAGCAGCCACGGGGAGGTCGTCGGCAGCCAGTCGGGCCCGCCGAGCGCGGCCGCCACCGTCGAGCCGAGCGCCAGCCAGGCGAGCCAGCGCAGGCCGGCGAGCGCCCGCAGCGGGACCATCCCGACGAGCTGGGCGACCTGGGTCCCCGTGCGGATCGGCTGCACGCGACGGTCGGACCGCACCATCGTCGAGCTCGCCGACGCCTCGTCGAGCCACGCCGCGAGATCGCCGATCCTCGAGTGCTCGTAGACGTCGCCGACGGTGGTCTCGGGGTGCTTGTCGCGCAGCCGGCTCACGACCTGCGCCGCGGTGAGCGAGCCGCCGCCGAGGTCGAAGAAGTCATCGGTCGGGCTGCTCGCCGGCGCCCCGATGACCTCGGCCCAGATCGCGGAGATCCACTGCGCGGTCGGGCTGAGCGAGGAGGTGGGGGGCTCCCCCTTCGTCCCGGAGGAAGGGAGGGGCCACGGCAGCGCGTCGCGGTCCACCTTGCCGGAGGTGCGGGTCGGCAGCTCGTCGACGACCGCGAGGCGCGGGACGAGGGCCGCGGGCATCCGCTCGCGCAGGAGGTCACGGGCCAGGGCGGCGTCGTAGTCGTCGGCGACGGTGAGGTACCCGACGAGGAGCTTGTTGCCCGCCCGGGTGGAGCGGACCGCGGCGGCCGCGGAGACGACCCCCGGGACGCGCAGCAGCTGCTCGTCGATCTCGCCGAGCTCGATGCGGCGACCGCCGAGCTTGATCTGGTCGTCGGCCCGGCCGGCGAAGACGAGGCCGAGCGGGTCGTTGCGCACGACGTCGCCGGAGCGGTACGCGCGCTCCCAGCCGAGGGTGGGCATGGGGGCGTACTTCTCGGCGTCCTTGACGGGGTCGAGGTAGCGGGCCAGGCCGACGCCGCCGATGATCAGCTCGCCGGAGGCGCCCTCGGGGACCGGCACGCCCTCCTTGTCGACGACCGCGAGGTCCCAGCCGGCCAGCGGCAGGCCGATGCGCACGGGGGCGCTGCCGTCGAGCATCGCGCCGCACGCGACGACGGTGGCCTCGGTGGGGCCGTAGGTGTTCCACACCTCGCGGCCCGGCGCCTGGAGCCGGGCGGCGAGCTCCGGCGGGCAGGCCTCGCCGCCCATGATGAGCAGCCGCACCCGCGTGAGCGAGCTCGGCGGCCACAGCGCGACGAGCGTCGGGACGGTCGAGACGATGGTGATCTCGTTGGCGACGAGCCACGGCCCGACGTCGACGCCGGAGCGCACGAGCGAGCGCGGGGCCGGCACGAGGCAGGCGCCGTACGCCCACGCGAGCCACATCTCCTCGCAGCTCGCGTCGAAGGCGACCGACAGCCCGGCCATGACCCGGTCCCCCGGCGCGATCGGGTCCTCCCGCAGGAACATCTGTGCCTCGGCGTCGACGAAGGCGGCCGCGTTGCGGTGGGTGACGGCGACCCCCTTCGGCTTGCCGGTGGAGCCGGACGTGAAGATCACCCAGGCGTCGTCACCGGTCGTCGGCGGCGTCGGCTCGATCGGCGGGCGGCCTTGTCCCACAGCGGTGGTCGTGACGACGAGGTCGTTGCCGACGATCGCCACGGTCGCCGACTCCTCGAAGACCACCCGCGCCCGCTCGTCAGGGTCGTCGGCGTCGACCGGGACGTAGGCGGCGCCGGCGAGGATGATCCCGATGATCGCGACGTAGAGGTCGGTCGACCCCGAGCGGATCCGCACGCCGACCTTGTCCCCTGGCCCGATGCCGAGCTCCGCGAGCTGCTCGGCGAGCGCGGACGCGGCCTCCGCGAGCTCGGCGTAGGTGAGCATCTCCTGCCCGCTGTCGACGGCCGGCGCGTCCGGGTGCGCGGCCACGACACCCGTGAAGATGTCGACGAGGGTGCGCGGCGCCGGCGCGCGGTCACCCGCGAGGAGCGACGGGAGGAGGGGCGAAAGGGAGGTCACCGGCGCATGATCCCGCACCGAGGTGAACACCCGGCGGGGCAGCAGGTAGCCGCCCGACGGAATAGCCTGTCGACGCCACCAGTTGATTGATTCGACAACAACCCTCTTCCCGGAAGGTCACGATGACCACGCCCATCACCCAGATCGAGCTCGGGCTCGACACCTTCGGCGACATCCCGGAGGACGGCCGCGGCAACCTCGTCTCCGAGGCGGAGGCGATCCGCCGGGTCGTCGAGGAGGGCGTCCTCGCCGACCAGGTGGGGGTGGACGTCATCGCGCTCGGTGAGCACCACCGCTCCGACTACGCGATCTCCTCCCCCGAGACCGTCCTCGCCGGGCTCGCGACGCGCACAGAGCGCATCAAGCTCGCGTCCGGCGTCACCGTCCTCTCCTCCGACGACCCGGTGCGCGTCTTCCAGCGCTTCTCCACCGTCGACGCGATGTCGGGCGGTCGCGCGCAGGTCATCCTGGGACGTGGCTCCTTCACCGAGTCCTTCCCGCTCTTCGGCTACGACCTCGCCGACTACGACACCCTCTTCGAGGAGAAGATCGAGCTCTTCGCCGAGGTGCTCAAGGAGCAGCCCGTGACGTGGCAGGGGACGACGCGAGCACCCTTGCAGGGCGCCGATATCCACCCCCGGACCGAGTCCGGCCACCTCGACACCTGGGTGGGGGTCGGCGGCTCGCCGCAGTCGGTCATCCGCGCCGCCCGCTACGACTTCCCGCTCATGCTGGCGATCATCGGCGGTGCTCCCGGGCGCTTCGCGCCCTACGTCGACCTCTACCGCAGGGCGGCCGCGCAGCTCGGCACGACGGCCCACCCGGTCGGGATGCACTCGCACGGCTTCGTCGCCGACTCCGACCAGGAGGCCGCGGACATCGTCTGGCCGCACTACAAGCGCAACCGCGACCGGCTCGGGGCGGAGCGCGGGTGGCCGCCGGTGACCCGCGAGTCCTTCGAGGACGAGATCGCCCACGGCTCGCTGTACATCGGCTCCCCCGAGACGGTCGCCCAGCGCATCGCCGGCGCCATGCGCGCGATCGACGCGCGCCGCTTCGACATGGTCTACACGAGCGGGAGCACGCCGGTCGACGCCCGCCTGCGGGCCGTCGAGCTCTACGGCCGCGAGGTCGCGCCGCGGGTGCGGGAGCTGCTCGCGGGCACGACGGACGAAGGGGGCGACGCATGAGCACCGTCGGCATCCTCGGCGCCGGGAAGCTCGGTACCGTCCTCGCCCGGCTCGCGGTCGCCGCCGGCCACGAGGTGCTCGTCGCCGGCTCCGGCGACCCCGAGCGGATCGCGCTCACCGTCGAGGTCCTGGCACCCGGTGCCGTGGCGACGACGGCGCAGGAGGTGGCCACCCGAGCGGATGTCGTGGTCCTCGCCCTTCCCCTCGGGAAGTACGCGGACATCCCGGCCGACGCGCTCGCCGGAAAGCTCGTCGTCGACGCGATGAACTACTGGTGGGAGGTCGACGGCATCCGCGACGACCTGACCGACCCGCGCACGACGACCAGCGAGATCGTCGCGGCCCACCTGCCGGGCTCGCGCGTCGTCAAGGGGCTCAACCACATGGGCTACCACGACCTCGAGGACGGGGCCCGGCCCGCCGGCGCGGCGGGCCGCCGCGCGATCGCGATCGCCGGGGACTCCGCGCAGGACGTGGCCGCGGTGGCGGAGCTCGTCGACGGCCTCGGCTTCGACCCGGTGGCCATCGGGTCGCTCGCCGACGGTCGCCGCCTCGAGCCTGGGGCGCCGGCGTTCGGGGCGAACGTCGAGGCGGATGCGCTGCGGGAGCTGGTCGGGGTCTCCACCCGCGGGTGAGCGCCGGGCGACCGCTCAACGCACATTACTTGACGCTACAAGTACACCGGAGTACGTTGATTCCAATCAGTTAGTTGATCCGACAACTTCTAGGGAGTCACCATGACCAGCATCTCCATCCTCGGCACGGGCAACATGGGCAGCGCGATCCAGGCCGCTCTCGACGGCTTCGGCATCGTCTCCTGACGCCCCCTTCGCTCCCCCTCCAACGGAAGGAACCACCTGTGCCCATCCCAGCCGTCCGCCTCAACCACGCCGTGCTCTTCGTCGCCGACGTCGAGCGCAGCATCGCCTTCTACCGGGCCGCCTTCGGCGCGGAGACCATTGCGTACGAGCCGCGGATGCACGCCGCCTTCCTGCGGATGCCGCGCTCGACCAACCACCACGACCTCGGCCTCTTCGGGGTCGGCGCCCAGCCGCCCCGCCCGCGCGGCTCGATCGGGCTGTACCACCTCGCGTGGCAGGTCGACACGATCGAGGACCTCGACGAGGCGCGCACCACCCTCATCGAGCTCGGCGCGTACGCCGGCGAGTCCAGCCACGGCGCGACGAAGAGCATCTACGCCCACGACCCCGACGGCAACGAGTTCGAGGTCATGTGGATGCTGCCGCGCAGCGAGTGGGGCGCGTACGACAACGCCGCCCCGGTCGAGGCGCTGGACCTGCCCGGCGAGATCGAGCGGTGGGCCGGCGTGGCCACCGCCGGTGAGCTCGTCCCGCGCGAGGTGGACGCATGAGCGCGGCCTTCGCCCCGGCGGTCGTCGCCCACCACGGCGAGGACGACCCGACCCAGCCGCTCGTCGTGCTGCTGCACGGTCGTGGCTCCGACGAGCGCGAGATCCTCACCCTGGCACCCCACCTCCCGAGCGGGCT
Organism: Janibacter terrae; assembly: GCF_039636765.1. Classification (NCBI taxonomy): domain Bacteria; kingdom Bacillati; phylum Actinomycetota; class Actinomycetes; order Micrococcales; family Intrasporangiaceae; genus Janibacter; species Janibacter terrae. The sequence goes on along the minus strand of NZ_CP144167.1, from coordinate 1,354,693 downwards.
CTCCTACGCCGCCGTGCGGGCGCCGATCGCCGAAGGGGGTGGCTTCGCCTGGTTCGCCAACCGCGGCATCGGCCGACCCGTCGCCGAGTCGCTCACCGCGACGATGGCGTGGTTCCGCGAGTGGCTCGACGAGGCGGCCCCGGCCGGGCGGGCCGTCGTGGTCATCGGCTTCAGCGGCGGCGGGGCCTTCGCCGGCGGGCTCGTCCTCGACGAACCGCAGCGCTACGCGGGCGCCGGGATCCTCCACGCGACACTGCCCTTCGACGCGGGCGTGCCCGTGACGCCGCAGCGCCTCGCCGGCCTGCCGGTGGTCGTCACCCAGGGCGACGCCGACCACGTCATCCCGCGCGAGCTGCTCGACCGCACGTGGAGCTACCTGCACGACGAGTCGGGCGCCACCGTGACCGGCCACCGCGACCCGGGTGGGCACGGCATCTCGCAGGCGACGCTGCAGGCGATCATCGGGTGGCTGCAGGGGTTCACCGGCTGAGCGGACCCCCCGTCCGTCGCCCGGCCCCCGTTCGTCGTCACGGGGCCCGCTGGCCGTCGTCTGCCATTCAGGGAGGGGCCACCGGCGCTGCCTAGGTTCCGTCATGGCCTGTTCCCCCCCTGGAGGTTCTCTCACATGACGCTGTCACGCCGTTCGCTCCTCGTCGCCGGCGCCGCCGCCGGCTCCGCAGTCCTGGCCCCGCCAATGGTGGCCGCGGCCGACCCTCGGGTCGGATCAAACCCCTTCGCCTGCGGTGTCGCGTCCGGCGACCCGTGGCCTACGAGCGTCGTGCTCTGGACGCGACTCGCGCCCGAACCCACAGCCCTGGACGGACTCGGCGGGCTGCGCGATCCGCGCCAGCTGATCCCGGTGGAGTGGCAGGTGTCGTCCGACCCGTCCTTCGCCGCGCGGGCGATCGTGCGTCGCGGTGTCGAGCTGGCAACCCCGGAGTGGGGCCACTCCGTGCACGCCGAGGTCGACGGCCTCGAGCCCGGCCGCGAGTACTGGTACCGCTTCCGCGTCGGCACCGAGATCAGCCAGGTGGGGCGGACCAAGACGGCCCCCGCCCCCGGAGCCGACATCCAGTCGTTCACCTCGGTCCTGGCGACCTGCCAGAGCTACCCCGCCGGCTACTTCACGGCGCTCGGCCACATCGCCGACGAGGACGTCGACCTGGTCATGCACGTGGGGGACTACATCTACGAAGGCGCGGGGGCCGGCTCCATCGGTCGCGCGCATGCTCCCAGCAAGGAGATCTGGGACCTGGCCGACTACCGCGTGCGCTTCGGCCAGTACAACGCCGACCCCGACCTGATGGCCGCCCGCGGGTCGGCTCCCTTCTTCTGCGTCTTCGACGACCACGAGGTCGAGAACAACTGGGCGGCGGACAGGTCCCAGATCGACAGCGAACCCGACCAGGATCGTGACGTGTGGCTGGCGCGCCGCGCCCGGGCGCTCCAGGCCTGGTACGAGAACCTCCCCCTGCGCAAGGCCCAGCGTCCGGTCGGCAACGACATCCAGGCCTACCGGCGCCTCCGGTTCGGGCGCCTCGCCGACGTGCACATGGTCGACACCCGCCAGTACCGCTCCTTCCAGAACCCCGGGGCGACCAATGCCACCGATCGATGGACCCCGGACCGCACGATGCTGGGCGACACCCAGGAGAAGTGGCTGCTCGACGGCCTGGCGGACCGGTCGGTGCGCTGGCGCGTCATGGCCGACCCGGTCCAGATGGCCCAGCAGGACGCAGCCGTCGGCCCCGCGATGGACGTCCCCAACGACCCGTGGGACGGGTACGCGTGGTACCGGACCCAGCTGCTCAGCCGGATCCACGACCTGGGTGTGCGCAACTTCGTGCACATGGCCGGCAACGGCCACTGGAACATGGCCTCCGACCTGCTGGTCAACTTCGACGAGCCCGGCTCTGCGGTCGTCGGGGCCGACTTCATGGCCACCTCGATCACCTCCGGAGGCGACGGCTCGGACCAGAACGCGAAGGCCAGGGACCGCATGGCGGCCAGCCCCTGGCTGAAGGTGGGCAACACCCGCCGCGGCTACCACAAGACGATCTGCACGAAGTCGGAGCTGCGCCAGGAGATCAAGGTGCTGCCCTACGTCACCCGCCCGGACGCCCCGGTCTTCACCCGCGCCACCGCGGTCGTGCGGGACGGCATCCCCGGCATCTCCGAGGTCGTCGAGGGCACCGTCGTCTGAGGACCCGCATCACGAAAAGACCTGAGGCTCGGCACCGTGTGAACGGTGCCGAGCCTCAGGACCTTGGTAGCGGGGGCAGGATTTGAACCTGCGACCTCCGGGTTATGAGCCCGGCGAGCTACCGAACTGCTCCACCCCGCGTCGTTGCCTTGCAAGATGAAACTCTACGTGAACGGACGGAGCAGACCAAATCAGCTCCCTTCGAGGTCCGCCGATCCCCCACCGGGCTGGGCCTCCGCGGCCTCCTCGAGCTGCTCCTTCAGCTCCTTCTGCGCCTCGTCGTAGGCGGCGAAGTCGCCCTCCTTCAGCGCGTCCTGGCCGTCCTTGTAGGCCTTCTGCATCCCGGCGATCGCCTCGCGCAGCTTCTTCTCGTCCGCCGTGAGGTTCTTGGGCTCCTTCGGCGGCTTCGTCGGCTCCTTCGGCGGCTGGGTCGGATCGCCGCCGCCCGTGACGCCGGCGTCACCGCCGAAGAGCTCGTCGAGCGCCGTCTCCAGGTCCTGGGCCCAGGCCACCTTGCCCCCGAAGGTCACGACGACGATCCGCAGCTGCGGGTAGCTCGTGCCGGAGGCCGACGAGAGATAGATCGGCTCGACGTGGAGGAAGCCCTCCCCGACCGGCAGCGCGAGCTGATTGCCGAAGGAGACCTGCGACCCGCCGCGGTTGGCGTTGTTGAGGTAGTCGGTGAGGGTCTGCCCCCCTTCGCCCGACGTCGCGTTGGACGAGACGATGTCATTTTGCACCTGGCCCACGCCGGGCACGGTCGTGTTGCGCGGCACCGACAGCAGGCGCAGGTCGCCGTAGCCGGACGCAGGCTTGCCCTTGACGTCACCGGCGTCGGCGTCCACGGCGAGGTAGCCGGCCATGACGTTGCGCGACCCCCGGGGGATGTACGTCGACGTGAGCGACCACGAAGGGGAGGACTGGTCCGGCATCGCCAGGGACAGGAAGTAGGGCGGCTGGGCCACGCCGTCGTCCCCGCGGGACGGGTCGTCCGGCACCCGCCAGCGGTCCTGGCCGGCGCGGAAGTCGGCCGCGGAGGTCACGTGGAAGTCGGCGAGGACCGCCCGCTGCATCCGGAAGATGTCCTCCGGGTAGCGCAGGTGCGACATGAGGTCGCCGCTGATCTCGCTCTTGCTCTTCAGGGTCCCCGGGAAGGCCTTGTCCCAGGCGTCGACGATCGGGTCGGTCTCGTCCCACCTGTAGAGGTTGACCGTCCCGTCGTAGGCGTCGACCGTGGCCTTGACCGAGTTGCGCATGTAGTTGACCCGGTCACCCACGAGCGAGCTCTGCTGCTGCGTCTGGACCGAGGAGACCTGGCCCGTCTGCACGCCCGAGAGCGAGAAGGCCGTCGAGTACGGGTAGTTCTGCGAGGTCGTGTAGCCGTCGACGACCCACTGGATGCGGCCGTCGACGATCGTCGGGTAGATGTCGTCGTCGAGGGTCAGCCACGGCGCGACGCGCTGGACGCGCTCCCTGGGCGTGCGGTGCTCGAGCATCCGCGAGTCCGAGCCGACGGCGTCGGAGAGGATGAACTTGGTGTCGCGGTGGGTGATCGCGTACGCCAGCTGGCGTGGCCACGAGCCGATCGAGACGCCACCCTTGCCCTGGTAGGTGTAGCGCGACTCCTCACCGCCGGTCGGGCGGTCGACCTCCCGCGGCGTCGACGTGTCGCCCTCCCCGACGATCGAGAAGTGGTCCATCTCCTCACCGAAGTAGATGCGCGGCTCGTACTCCCCGATCTCGCTCTCCGGCGAGATCCACTGCGGGTTGCCGGCGCGGGCCTGGGTGCCGCGGGCCATCACGAGGCCGTAGCCGTGCGTGTACACCGTGTGGTCGTTGACCCAGTCCCGCCGGTCGGCGGGGACCTTCGCGAGGTCGAGCTCCCGGGCGCCGACGACGACGTCGGTCGTCTCGCCGTCGACGTCGTAGCGGTCGACGTCGAGGTCGTCCTGGAAGGTGTAGTACGGCTGCTGCGCCTGCAGCTCCTGGTAGGTCGCGCTCATCACCGAGGGGTCGAGCAGGCGGATGCCCGGGATCGACGCCGCGTCCTCGCGCAGCTGCCCCGAGGAGACGTCGGAGACCGCGTCGTAGGTCGACGTGGACACCCCGGTCACGCCGTACGCCGCGCGGGTGGCGTCGATGTTGCGTTGGAGGTACGGCTCCTCGAGCGAGTTGCGCGACGGGGAGACCTTGTACGTCTCGACCAGCGCCGGGTAGATCGCGCCCACGACGACCGAGAGGACGACGAGCGTGCCCACGGCGATGAGCGGCAGCCGCCACGAGCGTGACCGGACGGACGCGAGGAAGAGCCCGGCGCACACGGCCGCGGCGACGGCGAGGATGTACTTCGTCGGGATGATGGCGTTCGCGCCCGTGTACCCGACGCCGGTGAGGACCTCCCCTTCGCGCGTCGTGAGGCCGTGGGCGTCGAGGAGGTAGCTCCACGCCCGCAGCAGCGCGAGGACCGAGGCGATGATCGCCAGGTGGAGGAAGGCGGCGCGGGTCGAGCGTCCGCGACCGGGCGGCACGATGCCGCCGTAGACGTAGTGCGCGAAGACCGCCGCGAGCAGCGAGGAGATCGCGGCCACGGTGAGGAAGCCGACGACGAAGCTCCACCACGGCAGCGCGAAGAGGTAGTAGCTGACGTCGCGACCGAACTCGGGGTCCGAGACCCCGGTGCCGCTGCCGTTGCGCCACAGCAGCCAGGTCTGCCACTGACCGGCGGCGGCCAGACCGCCGAGGATGCCGAGCACGGCGGGAAGGGCGAGGACCGTCACCCTGCGGAAGGGCTCGATGGCCCGTCGGTACTGGGCGAGCGCCTGCTCGCCGGGCGTCATCGGGACCGAGAGCGGCCGGGTGCGGAAGGCCAGCCACAGGCTCACCCCGATCGGCACGGCGGTGACCAGCGCGCCGACGACGAAGAGGACGAGCTGGGTGCGCAGGCGCGACCACCACATCCCGGAGTAGCCGAGCGAGCCGAACCACAGGGACTCCGTCCACAGGCTCGCCGCGAGCGTCACGAGCACGAGGGCGACACCGATGGCGACCGCCACCCGGACCAACCGCCGTCGGGGCACGCGTCGGGAGGGTGGAGGACCCTCGTCCCGGGGCGGCGGCGCCCCTCTGTCGTCGTCCGGCCAACTCGCGCTGCTCATGGTGGGGCTACCGTACCCAGCCCACCCGGGAGCCGATGGGGCAGCATGGTCCCCGTGCCCGACTCGTCACCTGACCACACGTCCCCCGAGCCCCCGGCCGGGTCCACCACGGAGCCCCTGGCCGTCACCGCCCTCGAGACCGAGCGCCACGTCGCCTCGGCCGGGTGGGACCAGAACCCGCGCGTCTTCGCCCTCGTCGACACCGCCGAGCTCGTCGCGGCCGAGCCGGGCCTGGCCGCGCAGTTCGGCTCCCCCGCCGACCGGGCGCCGGGTGCGCTGACGGCGATCGAGCAGGAGGACCTGCCCCGCACCGCCGACATCGAGTCGCTCCTCGGGCGGATGGCCTGGCCCGACACCGTCCACGGCGTCGCCCTCGCCGTCGAGCGCATCGTCATCCCGCCGGGCGCCGAGCGCGACCTGCCGGAGGACCCGGCGGATGCCATGACCGCGCTCGCGGCCCACCCGCAGCGCGAGGACGTGCGCCTGCTCGTCGCCGTGCACCGCGATGGTCGCGCCGTGTGCCTGCTGCGCCAGCGGGCCAACGACCGCGACGACCGCGTCGCCACCGGCGAGGACATCGCCCCCGGCCTGGTGCACGCGCTGCGGGCGACGCTCGAGGACTGACCCTTCGAGACGGTCGCTTCGCGACCTCCTCAGGGAGCGGAGACGGTCGCTTCGCGACCTCCTCAGGGAGCGGAGACGGTCGCTTCGCGACCTCCTCAGGGAGCGGAGACGGTCGCTACTGCCTGACGACGTCCTCGCACGTCGGGAAGTCCGCGGTCTCCCCCTTCGCGATGGCCTCGACGGTCGAGGACGCCTCCTCGAAGTCCCCGACGGGGACCACGTGCAGGCCGTCCGGGACATGGCCGACGACGTCCGCGCAGTTGCTGTCGGGCGCGAGGAACCACGTGGCCCCGCTGTCCTGCGCGCCGACCATCTTCTGCGCGATGCCGCCGATCGGGCCGACCGTGCCGGCGTCGTCGATGGTGCCGGTGCCGGCGATCTGCTGACCGCCGGTCATCGCGCCCGGGGTGAGGCGGTCACGCACGGCGAGGGCGAACATCAGGCCCGCGCTCGGCCCGCCGACGTCGCCCGCGTCGATGCGCACCTCGTAGGGGTAGTCGTACGTCGCCTCGACGCCGATCCCGACGCCGGCGCGGCCGCCGCCGAGGTCCGCCGTCCTGACCGTGACCTCGCGCGCCGTGCCCCCGCGGGTGATGCCCAGCTCGACGTCGTCGCCCGGCTGGCGGTCGGAGATCGCCGCGACGATGTCGGCGACGTGCGCGACCGGCTTGCCGTCGACCGCGGTGACCCGGTCACGCAGCCTGACCACCCCGTCGGCGGGCAGGCCCGTGGCAATCGAGGCGACGACATTGCGCTGCGGGACCTTGGTACCCGTGCTGCGCATGCCGACGGCGATCGAGTTCTTCTGCGAGCCCTGCATCTGGGCCTCGTTGAGCTGCTCGATCTCCTGCTCGCTCGTGTCCTTCGGGAAGATCTGCTCCTCGGGCACCACGCGCGCGTCGGGGTTGAGGTGCCCGGCGACCCACTCCCAGCCGCTGATGTGCCGCTCGGGGCCACCGAGGACGCGGACCGTCGTGAAGAACAGCGCGCCGTCCGTCGGGTACGTCTTGGCGCCCTCGACCCGGACGAGCGGGCTGCCGTCGTCGAGGCGACCCAGGGTGTCGGTGGCCGGCCCGGGCTTCTCCACCGCGTACGGGACCTTGATGAAGGTGCCCGCGAGGACGACGATGAGGAGGACCAACGAGACCACGATCAGCCACGTGGCGACGCGTTCGCTGCGCGACGTGGTGTGGGTCGGATCGCTCACAGGGCCTCCTGCCCGGGTGGGAACCATCCGGGACCGCTCGTGGTTGGGTTGGGGGACAGCACATCCTCTCAGGAAGAGACGAGACGCCAGCGTGAGCAACGACCCCAGCACCCCGTCCGGTTCCCCCGGGGACGACGGTCTGCCACCGGAGATCGCCAAGATCTTCCGTGACCTCAACGGCGGCCGCGACCTGCCACCCCAGGTCGTCGAGCAGCTCAAGGCCATGGGCATCGCCGACGCCGACCCCGCGCAGGTGGCCGCGATGACCTCGCAGGTCAGGTCGATGTTCACCCCCGGGGCCATGACGAAGGGGGTCGACGTCACCTCCGCGACCACGACCGCCCAGGAGGTCGCCGAGTCAGAGGACCACGAGATGGGCGCCAGGGAGGCCGTCCTCGCCGAGCAGGCCGTGCACGTCGCCTCGATGTGGCTCGACCAGGTGACCGAGCTCGAGGCGCCCTCGCTCACGGGCGCCGCGCTCTCCCGCTCCGAGTGGATCGAGGCGACGATGCCCGTGTGGGCCTCGCTCGTGGACCCCGTCGCCGACGGCCTGTCCGCCGCGATCCGGAAGTCGATGACCTCACGCCTGCAGGGCCCCGAGGCCCCCGACCTGCAGGCGATGGGCCTGCCGCCCGGGATGGACCTGTCGGCACTCACGCAGCAGCTGGCTCCCTTCGTCGACACGATGGCCTCGCAGCTGATGACCGCGCAGACGGCCGAGGCCGTGGGGACGCTGTCGGCCGACACCCTCACCGCGACCGAGGCCGGCGTGCCGCTGCTCACGACGCGGGTGGCGCTGCTCCCGGGCAATGTCGCGCGGTTCGCCGACGGGCTCGACGTGAGCCTCGACGAGGTGTGGCTGCACCTCGCGGCGCGCGAGGCGGCGCGGATGCGCCTCTTCACCGCCGTGCCGTGGATCGGCCCGCAGATCCTCGCGGCGATCCAGTCCTACGCCCGCGGCATCGCCATCGACACCGACGCGATCGACGCCGCGGTGCGCGACGCCGACCCGACCGACGCAGAGGCCTTGCAGGAGGCGCTCACCGGCGGGTTCCTGCACCCGAGCCCGACGGCCGCACAACGGCAGGCGCTCGTGCAGCTCGAGACGCTGCTCGCGCTCGTCGAGGGCTGGGTCGACCACGTCGCCGCGCAGGCGACCCGCGAGCACCTGCCGCACACGGCCGCGATGACCGAGACGATCCGGCGGCGCCGGGCCACGGGTGGGCCGGCCGAGCGGACCTTCGCCGGGCTCGTCGGGCTCGAGCTGCGGCCGCGCCGGCTGCGCGACGCCGCCAACCTCTTCGCCGCGCTCGAGGAGCGGCTCGGCGCGACCGGTCGCGACGGCGTGTGGGCGCACCCGGACGTCGCGCCCACGGGCGCCGACCTCGACGACGTGCTCGGTTTCGTCGATCGCACGGCCGCCGGCGGGGCCGACACGAGCGACCTCGACGCCGCGCTGGAGTCGATCCTGCGCGAGGCGGACGAGGAGTGACCCGGGAGGACGACCTCCGGGCGCTGCTCACCTCGTGGTCGGCGCCGGACGCCGCCCAGGAGGCGCTGCGCGCCGAGTACCTCGCGCACCTGGACGCGCACGCCGGTGCCTCCCCCGACGTCCTGGCGAAGGGGGGACCCCCCGCCCACTTCACCGCCTCCTGCCTCGTCGTCGACGAGGCTCGTGAGCGGGTGCTGCTGACGCTGCACCGCAAGGTCGGACGGTGGCTGCAGTTCGGCGGGCACATCGAGCCCGGCGACGCGTCGGTCGCCGACGCCGCGCTGCGCGAGGCCGTCGAGGAGTCGGGCCTGCCTGCCGGTGCGCTGACCCTGCTGCCGGGGCTGGCCCAGCTCGACCGGCACGCGCTCGGGTCGGGCTTTCGCCGGTGCACCGAGCACCTCGACCTGCGCTGGGTCGCCGTGGCCGCGGCCGGGGTCGACCCGGTCGTCTCCGACGAGTCGCTCGACGTCGCGTGGTGGCCCGTCGACGCCCTCCCGCCGGACACGGACGCCTCCGTCCTCACCCTCGCCGCCGACGCCACCGAGGTCGCATTCCCCTAGGGCAATGCAGCCTCGATCGTGCATTGCCCCAAGGGAATGCGGGTTCGGGTGGGGCCTGTGGATGACGGCGGCCGCGCGATCGCGGACTCGGCCAGAGTGGTGCCCCAGAGCACCACGCACCCGAGTCGAGCGAGTCGCCATGCACCCATCTCCCCACCTGCGCGGGGCGCGCCTGCGTCCCCTTCGTCGGCCTGACGGGAGCGTCCAGCTCGGGGTCGGACCACGCTCGGTGCGGCTCGTCGGGCTCACCGACGCGGAGTGCCGCTGGCTCGCCTCGCTCGACCCCGCCCGCGCGCTCACCGAGGCCGTGACGACCGCGGCGCTCGAGGGCATCGACCCTGCCCGCGCCACCGAGGTCCTCGACCGGCTCGTCGGGCGCGGCGTCCTCTCTCCCGTCGACGCCGGGCGCACGCCCCGGGTCGCGGTCGTCGGGGCCGGGGCGCTGCCCGCCCTCCTCGTCGACGTCCTGCGGCAGGGCGAGCAGGTGGACGCCGCGCGGGTGCGTCCCGGAGGCGAAGGGAGCGCCGACCTGGCCGTCGTCGTGAGCCCCGCGCCGGCAGACCCGCTCGCCGTCCAGCCGTGGCTCGCCCGGGGCACCGCGGTCCTGCCGCTGTGGTGCCAGCCCGAGCACGCCAGCATCGGCCCGGTCCTGGCGCCGGCAGGCCGGCCGTGCCTGCACTGCCTCGACCTGACCCGGGCGGGCTTCGACCCGGGGTGGCCGACCCTGCGCGCCCAGCTGACCCGGCCGCGGGTCACCGGGCCCGAACCGGCCGACGGGCGTCCCGCCCTTCGCCTCCTCGCGGCCGGGCTGGCGGCCGCGCTCGTCCTCGACCACGCCGCGGGGCGGGTCGAGTGGCCCGAGTGGTCCTTCGAGGTCGCGACGCCCGGCCCGACCCTCGAGCGCCACCGGTGGCCGGCCCAGCCGGGCTGCCCCGAGTGCGGCCAACCGAGCGCGCGTCCGGTCGCGACACCCACGGACGAAGGGGGTTCCGCCCCGCGCTCAGGATGGGGCGACACAATGGCCGGGTGACCCAGATCCCACGCGGAGCCGCCGGCCGGGCCGCGCGCCTCGCCTCGCTCCCGCTCGGCCATGCCGGGCGCAGCGCCCGCGGCATCGGCCGACGCCTCACCGGCACGCCGGCCGACGTCGTCAACGAGGAGATCCAGCGCCGCACCGCGGAGCAGCTCTTCGCCGTGCTCGGCCAGCTCAAGGGCGGCGCGATGAAGGTCGGGCAGGCCCTCTCCGTCCTCGAGGCCGCCATGCCCGAGGACCTCGTCGAGCCCTACCGCGAGATGCTCGTGCGCCTGCAGGACGCCGCTCCCCCGATGACGACGCAGGAGGTGCACGGTGTGCTCGTCCGAGACCTCGGTCCGCGGTGGCGCGAGCAGTTCGAGATCGAGGACACGCCCGTCGCCGCCGCCTCGATCGGGCAGGTCCACCGGGGCACGATGCCCGACGGGCGACGGGTCGCGGTCAAGGTGCAGTACCCCGGCGCCGACAAGGCGCTCCGGTCCGACCTGCAGCAGATCGCCCGCCTCGCCCGGGTCGCGACGACGTGGATGCCGGCGCTCGACGTCAAGCCGGTGACCGAGGAGCTGCTCGCTGCCGCCGACGAGGAGCTCGACTACGCGCTCGAGGCCGCCAACCAGCGCGCCTTCGCCGAGGCCTTCCGCGACGACCCGCACTACGCGGTCCCCGACGTCGTCCTGCAGACCCGGCACGTGCTCGTCAGCGAGTGGCTCGACGGCGCGCCCCTCGGACAGGTGATCCGGGAGGCCGACCAGGACGTGCGCGACCGGGTCGGGCAGCTGTACCTCGGGTTCATGCTGTCGGGCCCGGCGCGCGCGGGGCTCCTCCACGCCGACCCGCACCCCGGCAACTTCCGCCTCACCCCCGACGGGCGCCTCGGGGTCGTCGACTACGGCGCGGTCGCCCGCCTGCCCCAGGGCTTCCCGCCGGTCATCGGCGCCCTCGCGCGTCACGCACTCGCCGGTGACAGCGCCGCTGTCCTGGAGGGGCTGCGCGCCGAGGGCTTCGTCCTGCCCGGCATCGAGCTCGACGCGGACGAGCTGCTGCGCTACCTGCTCCCCTTCATCGAGCCGCTCCGCGAGCCCGAGCACGCCTTCACCCGCGAGTGGCTGCGCTCGGTGACCCGCGGGGTGACCGACCTGCGCGCGCCGGAGTTCGCCACCGGGCTGCGGATCAACATGCCGCGCGAGTACGCGATGATCCACCGCGTCTTCCTCGGCTCCACCGGGGTCCTGTGCCAGCTGGGAGCGACGGTCGCGGCGCGCGGGGCGATGGAGCGCCACCTCCCCGGGTTCGCCGCGGTCTAGGCCCCGCTGGTCTTGTCGGCCTTTGCCTTGGCCTTCGCGGCCTTCTTGTGGTCCCGGACCTCCTGCAGCGAGGTCTCGTCGGTCACGTCGGCGACCGAGCGGCGGGAGCCGTCCTCGGCGTACGGGCCGATCGCCTCGCGCCAGCCCGCGGGCTGCACACCGAGCTGCTTGCCGAGCAGCGCGGCGAAGATGCGCGCCTTCTGGTCACCGAAGCCGGGCAGCGCCTTGAGCCGTCGCACGACCTCGGCGGTCTCGACACCGGTCCAGATCCGCGTCACGTCACCGTCGTACTCGTCGCGCACGACGGCGGCGACGGCCTGGATGCGGCCGGCCATCGAGCGCCCGTAGCGGTGCACCGCGGGCGGCGTCGCGCACAGGTCCGCGAAGGCCTCCGGCTCCGCCTCCGCCAGCGCCGCGGGGTCGAGCGTGCCGAAGCGCTCCTTGACCTTCGCCGGCCCGGCGAACGCGCGCTCCATCGGGAACTGCTGGTCGAGCAGCATCCCGAGCAGCAGGGCGAAGGGGTCGCTCGAGAGCAGCTCGTCGGCCGTCTCGTCCTGGGCGATGCGAAGGGAGGGTGCCATGCGCTCCAGCCTCCCACGGCACTCGCCGCGCGCCGAGACTCGGGTGATGGCTGCTATTCACTCGTAATAGCAGCCATCGCCCGAGTCTCGGCGACGGGAGATCCGATCATCGGAAGCTCAGGTGAACGGGACGGTCGTGGCGGCGGGCCTCGGCGAGGCGACGCTCCACGTCGGGGACGTAGGACAAGGGCTGGTCGAGGGGACGCAGCCGGGGCAGCTTGAGGAACTTCATCGCGGTACCTCCTCTCGAGGGGTCGTTCACGCGGGGACGGGGTGCTTGCGCGGGCGGCCGCGGGGCCGCTTGCGGGGGATGATGCGGCCGGAGTCGAAGAGCTCTCCGCCCCAGACGCCCCAGGGCTCGCGGCGCTCGAGGGCGCCGTCCAGGCACAGCTCCCGGAAGGGGCAGTCCCGGCAGAGGGCCTTGGCGTACTCGACGCCGGCGGGGGTCTCGGCGAACCAGATCTCCGGATCCTCGACCTGGCAGGGCGTGAGGATGCTCAGCCGCTGTATCGGTGGGTGGGTGGTCAGTGCGGTCACGACGGGGTCTCCTGTGGCGAGCGTGCGGTGCTGTGCTGTTCGAGGGGTGGGGCGGCGACGTCCGAGCACGACGAAGGCCGCGGTTCCCGGTGTGTGGGATGCCGCGGCCTGAGAGGGAGGACCTGGGTCCGTCTCGACTAGACGGAGAGTCCTGCAGGGCGCGGGTCCACGACGAAGGGGGTCTTCGGCTCGGCGACCGTGCGGTCGCGATCGATGAAGACGCCGGTGGCGCCGCCGAGGAGGTCGGCGGACGGCACGAGGGCAGCCGTCATCGGAGCGAGGATCATCGTGGTGATCGTGTCCATGGGTGCTGCCCTCCTCTCGTCGGTTGCGCTCTTCGGGCCACACGCTCGCGCACGTCCCGACTGACAGGATCAAACGTAGACCACCCGGTGGGAGCGCGCCAACCCATTAAATCTGCGGATGTTCCCCGGTCAGTCCGCAGGATCTTCGGCGGCGGCCGTCGCGACCTCGTCGGGGTCCGCCCCACCGATGACGGCGAGCACCTGGTCGGCGTAGAGGGAGAGCTTGCGGGGGCCCACACCGCTGATCGCGGAGAGGTCCCGCTGGTGCGTCGGCGCCGCCTCGGCGATCGCCTCGAGCGTGGCATCGGTGAAGACGACGAAGGCTGGCACCGACGCCGCCCGCGAGACCGCGAGGCGCCACGACCGCAGCCGCTCGAAGGTCGCCTCGTCGTACGACGGCGGGCAGTCGGGGCAGCGGCCGGAGGCCCGCTCGGTCGCGGTGCCGAGCTCGGTGCCGCACACCTTGCACACCTTCGGGCGCGCCGCCTTGAGCTTGCTCCCGCGGGGCGCCGACGACTTCTTCGGCGTCGACCGCGCGCCCTCGCCGAGGATGCCGGCCGTCTGGTCGAGGAAGCGGCTGACCCGCCGTGTCCCCCGGGCCCCTGGCGTCCGGGCGCGCGCCCACGACAGGTGCAGCACCTCGCGGGCGCGGGTGACGCCGACGTACATGAGGCGTCGCTCCTCCTCGATCTCGTCCGCGCCCTCCGCCATCATGATCGGCAGCAGCCCGTCGGAGCAGCCGACGAGGAAGACGACGTCCCACTCCAGGCCCTTCGCGGCGTGCAGCGACGCCAGCGTCACGCCCTCGACGTCCGGGGCGTGCTGCGCGGCGATCCGCTCGTCGAGGTCGCGGACGAGCTCGGGCAGCCGCGCCTGCGGGCTGGTGGCGGCCAGTCGCGCGGACAGGTCGACGAGCGCCTTGAGCGACTCCCACCGCGAGCGCACCGCCCCGGTGCTCGCGGGCGCGTCCTCGTGCCAGCCCATGCCGCCGAGCACGTCCCCGACGAGCGAAGGGAGTGGCTTGCTGCCGTCGTCGGTGCGGGCGGCCCCGCGCAGGAGCAGGATCGCCTCGCGGACCTCCTTGCGGGAGAAGAAGCGCTCCCCGCCCTTCACGAGGTAGGGGATCTCGGCGTCGGCGAGGGCGGACTCGAAGGCCTCGGACTGCCCGTTGGTCCGGAAGAGCACCGCGATCTCCCGAAGCGGCCGCCCGGCGGCGACGAGCTCCTTGACCCGGTCGGCGACCCACGCGGCCTCGGCCGGGTCGTCGTCGAGCGCGGTCAGGCGCGGTGGATCTCCCCCTTCGCGCTGGGCCACGAGCTCGACGGCCCCACCGCGACGCTGGCCGCTCGGGTCCGTCAGGAGCTTGTTGGCGAGCGCGAGGACCGGCGGCGTGGAGCGGTAGTTGCGCACGAGGCGCACGGTCGACGCCTGGGGGTGGGTGTCGGTGAAGCGCAGCAGGTGCTGCGGCGTGGCGCCGGTGAAGGAGTAGATCGTCTGCGCGGGGTCGCCGACGACGCAGATGTCGCCACGCCCGCCGAGCCACAGGTCGAGCAGCCGCTGCTGCAGGGCGTTGACGTCCTGGTACTCGTCGACGACGAAGTGCCGGTACTGGTCGCGAACCGTGCGCGCGATGTCCTCGCGCTCCTCGAGGATGCCGACGGTGAGGAGCAGCACGTCCTCGAAGTCGATGACGCCCCGCTCCCCCTTGACGTCCTCGTAGGTCGAGATGAGGCGGGCCATCGCGGTGAGGTCCATGCCCGGAGGCTCGCGGCGGGCCCGTCGGGCCGCTGCGGCGTAGGTCTCCGGGGTGAGGAGCGAGACCTTGGACCACTCCACCTCGGCGGCGACGTCCCGCAGCTCGCTGCGGTCGAGCCGCATGCCCATCCGCGACGCGGCCTCGGCGACCGCCGGCGCCTTGTGGGCCATGACCTCGGGCGCCGCCCCGCCGATCGCCTGCGGCCAGAAGTAGTGGAGCTGGCGCAGCGCCGCCGCGTGGAAGGTCCGCGCCTGCACACCGATCACACCCAGGTCGCGCAGCCGGGTGCGCATCTCGCCGGCCGCCCGGGCGGTGAAGGTCACCGCGAGCACCCGCTGCGGCTGGTACGCGCCGGCGCTCACGCCGTAGGCGATGCGGTGGGTGATCGCCCGCGTCTTGCCGGTCCCGGCACCCGCGAGCACGGCCATCGGGCCGCTCGGGTTGGCGGCGACCTCGCGCTGCTCGGGGTCGAGCGCGGCGAGGACGTCGTCGGCGGACTGCGGGCCGGTCACGTCGATCACCCCGGCACTCTCTCACCCGGGCCTGACGACCCGCTCAGCCGACCTCGTCGAGCCGCCCGCCGAGCCAGCCCTCGATGAGCCGCCCGGAGATCGACAGCCGCCCCGCCGCCCTGACGTACCCGGCGAGCAGCTCCTCGCGGAACTCCTCGCGGGTGAACCACCGCGCCTCGGCGATCTCGTCGGGCTGGCAGGTCAGCTCGCTCGTCGTGGCCCGCGCGGTGCAGCCGATCATCAGCGACGCGGGGAAGGGCCACGGCTGGTCACCGACGAACCGCACGTCGGTCACCGTCACCCCCACCTCCTCGCCGACCTCGCGGACGACCGCGCCGGCGATGGTCTCCCCCGGCTCGACGAACCCGGCGAGCACCGAGAACCTGCCCTCGGGCCAGCCGATGTTGCGCGCGAGGAGCAGGCGGTCGTCCGCGTCGGTCACGGCCATGATCACGGCCGGGTCGGTGCGCGGGTAGTGCTCGGATCCGTCGCGCGTGCAGCGGCGCACCCACCCGGCCTGCACGACCTCGGTCGGCTCGCCGCAGCGCGGGCAGCGCGGGTGGCGCACGTGCCAGTTGGCCAGGCCGAGCGCGGTGGCGAAGAGCGAGGCCTGCGCCGGGCTCAGGTCGACCGCGACCTCGCGCAGACCGGCGAAGGGGGCGGCGTCCAGCCGCTCCTCGCGCGGCACCGGGTTGCCGGGCGGGGTGGGCCGGCACGCGGCGAGGTGCGCGACGCCCTCGTGCCGGCCGAGGTAGAGCAGGAGGGTGTCGGCGTCCTCCGGGGCCGGCGGGCGCAGCGCCAACG
The DNA here is from genome assembly GCF_039636765.1 of Janibacter terrae. Taxonomy (NCBI): domain Bacteria; kingdom Bacillati; phylum Actinomycetota; class Actinomycetes; order Micrococcales; family Intrasporangiaceae; genus Janibacter; species Janibacter terrae. The sequence goes on along the minus strand of NZ_CP144167.1, from coordinate 1,338,620 downwards.
AGCGGTCCGGGCGAAGGGGGACCCGGTCACCGACGAGCTCCACGACCCGGGTGGCCGGGTCCTCCAGGAGTCCGCGGAGGAGTCCCGGCTCGCTGCGCGCGGGCCCGTCGCGGTCGAGGATCGGATCCGTCATGGGCAGGTCGCGCATCGGGTCGTGGTCCACGTCGCCCACCCTAGGCCCGGGCCCGATTCGTGGTCCGGAGGGCGTCGCTCCCGGCATCCGGGCCGCCCGACTCGTACGGTGGGCGGGTGACCTCACGTGGACCGCTGCAACTCGCCGCCCTGGCCAGCGCCGCCGTGCCGGGCCTCGACCCCGACTCCGTCGAGGGGGTCGTCACCGACGCGTCGCACCCCTTCGAGGTCGCCTTCGTCCAGGACGACGAGCACCGGCGGTGGGTCATCCGCTCGCCGCGCACGCCCGCCGCGTCGGCGCAGCTCGAGCAGTCCGCGGCGCTCCTCGCGCTGCTGGCCCGTCGCCTGACGATGCCGGTCCCGGCCGTCAAGGGCTGGGTCGCGCTGCCCGAAGGGGGACGCGCCGCCGTCACGACGTACCTCACCGGGCGCATGGTCGACCTGGAGTCGATCGCCCCGGGCACCAAGCTCGCCGCCGGCCTCGGCCGGGCGCTCGCCCACCTGCACAGCCTCGACCGGCGCATCTACGAGGAGGCCGGCGTCCCCGTCTACGACGCGGACGCCTACCGCGCCCGCCGGCTCGCCGAGCTCGACCGCGCGGCAGCCACCGGTCGGGTGCCGACGGGCCTGCTCACCCGGTGGGAGCGCACCCTCGAGGACGTCTCGCTGTGGCGCTTCACGACGACCCCGACGCACGGCGCGATCGGGCCGAGCACGATCCTCGCGACCCCCGACGACGGCGAGGAGCCGGACGTCAAGGGCTTCCTCGGCTGGGAGCACGCCCAGGTCGCCGACCCCGCCGACGACCTGGCCGCCCTCGTCGGCGCGCTGCACCCCGAGACCCTCGACACCGTCCTGGAGGCCTACGCCCACGCCCGCGTCGAGCGCCCCGACCGCCACCTGCAGCGCCGCGCGCGGCTCGTCCACGAGATGCAGCTCGTGCGCTCGATGATGCACGCGGTCGCCGCGGGGGACGACGTCGCCGCCGAGGGCCACGCCTCCCGCCTGCGCCGGCTCGACGACGAGCTGGCCGCCGAGGAGGAGCGCGCTGCCGCCGCGGCACCGACCGTGCCGCCCCAGCCGGCCGAGACCCAGCCGACCGAGACCCAGCCGGCCGAGACCCAGCCGGCCGAGACCCAGCCGATCGAGATGCAGCCCACCGGGGCCCGACCTGAGCCGGAGGACGCCTCCGCCGACTCCGAGGAGGACGCGGTCGTCGTCGAGGGGGCCGGCGCCCCGACCCCGGTCACCCTGCCGGTGGCGGACGCCGAGCGACCCCCTTCGCCCGGGGACGGCGAGCACGAGACCGCGGAGATCACCCCGCTCGGCCACGACGACGAGGACGACGTCGTCTCCCCGGACACCCAGCGGTCCTGAGCCGCGCTCCTCAGGCAGAGGCGGTGAGCAGGGCCGCCACGCGGTCCTCGTCGAGCAGCTCGGGGCGCGTCGTCTCGCCGGTCGCGGCGTGGAAGAAGGCTCCGCGCACCCGCTCCGGGTCGATCCCGCGCCAGCGCGCGTAGGCGATCCGGTAGGCCGACAGCTGCACCGCACGCACGGCCATCTCCTCGCCCCGCGGCGGGCGACCGGTCTTCCAGTCCACGACCGTCACCCCGCCGTCGTCGTCGGCGAAGACCGCGTCGACGCGACCACGGATCGCGTGGTCCCCGATCACGGTCTCGAGCGACAGCTCGACGTCGAGGGGCACGCGCTCGGCCCACTCGCTGGCGAGGAAGTGCTCCTGCATGAGCGCGAGGTCCTCGTCGCCGAGTGACTCGTCCGCGCTGCCGGGCAGCTCGAGGATGTCGACCAGCCCGGCCCGCGAGTAGTGCTCCTCGACCCACGCGTGGAAGGCCGTCCCCCGCCGCCCCGCGACCTGCGGTGCCTGGGGCATCGGCCGGCGCAGGTCCAGCGCGAAGGCCTGCGCGTCCCGCGCCAGCCCGACCAGCTGCGAGGTCGACAGGTGCGCCGGCAGCTCGACCGCGACATCGGCCCCACGCGCCCGCCGCCGTCGCTCGCGCTCCTCGAGCAGGATGCGCAGCTCGTCGTCGAGGGGGTCGGCACCCAGGTCGGTGCCGGGGTCGCTCCCGTCGACCATCGCGACGGCAGCGGCGGCCAGTCCCGGCCGCTCGGGCGCGACGTCGTCCCCGGGCCACACGACCTGGCGGCCGACGGCGAGCGCGGGGTTGGGCTCGTCCTTGGTCTGCGGCATGGCCGCCCACTCGATCGTGCGGACCACGCCCGTCGCCCGGGCCTCCTCGATGAACCGCGAGGGCAGCCGCGGCGTCGCGCCCGTCGGCCCCCAGACCCAGGACCCGAGCAGCAGCTGGCTGCGCGCGCGGGTGCACGCGACGTACGCCAGCCGGCGCTCCTCGAGCAGCGCGTGCTCGCCGCCCTCGGCCCGGTAGCGCTTGAGCTCGTCCTGCAGCGCCTTGGCCTGACCGAGCGAGAGGTCGAGGACGGGCAGCCCGCCGCGGTCGCCGCGCAGCGGGTAGGGCACGCCGTCGAGGCCCGAGATCCACCCGGACTCGTTGACCTGGCCGAGGACCCAGTCCCCGTCCCGGTACGAGGCCCGCGACGCGTGGGCCGGGAAGCCGCCCTCGACGAGCCCGGGCACCGCGACGACGTCCCACTCCAGCCCCTTGGCCGCGTGGCACGTGAGGACCTGGACGGCGTCCTTGGTCGGCTCGACGACGGGCTTCTCCAGGCCGCGCTCCTCGGCGACGGCGGCCTCGATCCAGTCGATGAACCCGCCGAGCGTCGGCCGGTCCGCGCTCGAGGAGAACTGCGCTGCCACGTCGGCGAAGGCGTCGAGGTGGGCGCGCGCCGCACCCGGCGACCAGCCGGGCCGGGCGAGCACCTCGACGTCGACGCCCAGCTCGCGCTCGGCCTCGCCGACGAGGTCGGGCAGCGGCATGCCGGCGTGCCGCCGCAGCCGAGCCACCATCCCGGCGAGACGGTGCAGCCGGGCCAACCCCTCCGCGGAGATGGACTGGCCGCCGTCGCCCGCCCACCCCGGCTCCGGCAGCTGGTCGAGCGCGTCGATGATCGTCACCGCGTCCTCGGGACCGGGCGTCGGCGCCCCGTCGGCGACCTCGGCCGCGGCCTGCCGACCGAGGTGGCGTGCCCACGCGCCGAGACCGTCGAGGTCGGCCGGGCCGAGCAGGCCAGGCGGTCCGGTGAGCAGACGCATCAGCCGGTCGCCGCGGGCGGGGTCCTGCACGACGGTGAGCAGCGCGATGACGTCGGCGACCTCGGCGGTGAGGAGCAGGCCGCCGAGACCGACGACCTCGTAGGGGATCCCGGCGAGCGCGAGGGCGTCGACGACGGCCGTGAACTGCGAGCGCTTGCGGCACAGGACCGCGGCGGTGCGCAGACCCCCTTCGTGCCGGGGCTTGATCCACGCGGCGATGGCCGCCGCCTCGTCGTGGGCGGTGAGCGAGCGCAGCGCCTCCACCTGGCCACGCCCCGCCCCCGGCCGAGGACGAAGGGGGGCGACCGGCACCGTGGTCGTCGCGGCCAGCTCACCGGCCACGGCGTTGGCGACCTCCAGGATGGTCTCGTCGTTGCGCCAGCTGATCGACAGGTGCTCGACGGGCGCAGGTCGCCCCTCGGTGGCGAAGTACTCGGGGAAGGTCGACAGGGTGGTCGAGCTCGCGCCGCGCCAGGCGTAGATCGACTGGTGCGGGTCGCCGACCGCCGTCACCGCAGCCGGGACCTGCCCGTCCGGTGCGAACAGCCGGCGCATGAGGACCATCTGTGCCTCGGAGGTGTCCTGGAACTCGTCGAGCAGGACGACACGGAACCGCTCCCGCTCCGCGCGACCGAGGTCGGGGAAGCGGGTCGCCAGCGCCGCCGCGAGCGCCATCTGGTCCGAGAAGTCCATGACCGAGCGCTCCCGCTTGACCTCGAGGTAGCGCTCGACGATCGGCAGGATGAGCCGCTGCTCGCTCATCGGCGTGATGACCTGCTTGCGGTAGTCCTTGGTCAGCGCCTTGTCGCTCGCCTCGACCGCCTCGAGGTGGGCGAGGGTCCGCGCGGTGAGCGACTCGATGTCGCCGGGGGTGCGCAGGTGCTCGGCGAGCTCACCGGCGAGCGACACGACGGCGCTGGTCACCGTCGACTCGACCTTGTCGAGGTCCTCCATCGGCCCGTCCCAGGCCATGACGACCTCGTGGGCGAGCTGCCAGGTGGCCGCTTCGGAGAGCATCCGCGAGTCCTTCTCGTAGCCCAGGCGCAGCGCGCCCTCGCGCACGAGCCGACCCGCGTACGCATGGTACGTCGAGACGGTGGGCGTGCCGCCGAGCCCGTCGGCGTCGGCGTCCTGCGCCGGGCTCCAGAGGCCGACCCGCTCGAGCGTCGCGAGCCGTCGCGCGACCCGCTCCGCGAGCTCCCCGGCTGCCTTGCGGGTGAAGGTCAGACCGAGCACCTGCTCGGGCGTCACGAGGTCGTTGGCGACGAGCCAGACCACGCGGGCGGTCATCGTCTCGGTCTTGCCGGACCCGGCGCCAGCGACGACGAGCAACGGGGCGAGCGGCGCCTCGATGATCCGGCGCTGCTCGTCGGTCGGCGGGTGCTCCTGACCGAGCGCACGGGCGAGGTCGACGGCGGAGATCTTCGGCGGTGGCGTCATCGCAGCCGCCCCCCTTCCTCGTGGGCCGGGCAGGAGGAGCGGACCGGGCAGATCCGGCACTGCTTCTCGCTCGGCGTCGCGACGAAGGTGGCCGCGGCCATTCCCTCCGCGGTGTCGGTGACGAGGTCGTGGAAGCGGCGCGGCTCCGCCGACCCCGTGATGGCGTCCTGCTGCTGCACGGCCTTGCCCGAGGAGTGCCCGCGACCGAGCTGGACGAGCGCAGCCCCGGCCACCTCGCTGCCGTGCTGCCCGAAGCCGCCCTCGGCCACGGCGACCTGGTAGGCCCCGAGCTGTGGGTGCTCGGCGACCTCCGCCGCCGTCGGCGCAGAGCTGCCGGTCTTGTAGTCGATGACGCGCAGGCGCCCGTCGGCATCGGCCTCGAGCCGGTCGACGCTGCCGCTCAGCACGGCCCGACCGAGCTCCACGCGGAAGCGCTCCTCCGTCGCCACCGGCCGCCACCCCTCGGCGGCGGAGCGCCGGTGGTACTCGGCCAACCAGTGGATCATCTGCTGCGCGCGCTCGTACTTCTGCTCGGTGACCCACCCCGGAGCCATGCCCAGCTGGGGCCACCGACGCTCGAGCTCCGCGCGGAAGGCCTCCTCGCCCGCGTCGCCGAGCTCGTGGGCGATGTCGTGGACGAGGGTGCCCACCTCCATCGAGGTGCTGCTCGGCCCTTGCCCACCGGCCGACTGCAGCAGCCACCGCAGGCCGCACTCGGAGAACTGGGCGACCTTGGACGGGCTCACGCCGACCGGCACGCCCTCCGCCCGCACGGGGCGGGCGTCGGTGAGGTCGCGCAGCGCCCACCACGAGGACGGGTCCGCGCCGGGGACACCCGCCGCCGCGAGGTAGGAGAGCCGGGCGACGGCACGGGCCACCTCCTCGGGCGAGCGCGGGTGGCCCTCGGTGCCCACGAGCTGCTGGCGCAGCCGGGCGACCAGACCGGTGAGGTCGAGCGGCGGGGGCACGTCGGTCGGCTCACGACGACGTCCGTCGTCGGGCAGGGGGTCGACGAGGTCGAGGTAGACCGAGGGCTGCTCGTCCTCGGCGGCCACGGCGGTGACGAGCACCCGTTCGCTCGCCCGCGTGAGGGCGACGTGGAAGAGCCGCGTCTCGTCGTGCCGCACCGCGGCGGCCGCCCCGGCTCCGGCGCGGTCGCGCCCGGTGACGACGTCGACGAGGCGCTCCGAGCCGAGCAGGGAGCCGCGCAGGCGCAGGTCGGGCCACACGCCCTCCTGGACGCCGGCGAGGACGACGGTGTGCCACTGGTTGCCGGCCGCCGTCTGCGGGGTGACGAGCGCGACCGCGTCCGGGTCGGGGCTGCGCGCGGCGAGCGAGTCCGCCGCGACCGACCGACCGGCCACGGCGTCGAGGAAGGCGTCCGGGCCGGAGGCCGGCAGGGCGTCCTGGTGCGCGGCTGCCGCGTCGAAGAGCGCCACGACCGCGTCGAGCGAGCGGTCGGCGCGCGCGCCCGCGGGTCCCCCGGCGAGCGCGGTGGCGCGCCAGGGCTCGGCGAGGCCGGTGGCCTGCCACAGCTGCCACAGGACGGACTCGGCGGTCACCCCCTTCGCCCACCCACGGCCGTCATCGGAGGTCGGCGCCGCGGCCCGCCCGGCCGCGAGGACGGTGGCGAGCCGCAGGAGCGGAGCCGCATCCTCACCGAGGTGGGCCAACCGTTCGGGGTCGAGGACCAGCTCCCCGAGCAGCTCGTCGCTCGTGCGGGTGCCCTCGACAGCGAGCTCCTCCCGCCGCAGCACGCGACGCAGCCGACGGATGGCGACGGTGTCCGCGGCGACGAGCGGGCTGGCGAGCAGGTCGACGACGTCGGTCGCCGGGAGCGCGTCGAGGCGCCCCCGGGCGAGGTCGACGACGAGGGAGAGCAGGTGGAGCAGCGGGCGTGCCGCCGGCTCGTCGCGCACCGGCACCCGGTGCGCGTCGGCCAGGACCGGCACCCCGCGGGCGGCGAGCACCCGGCGCAGCGTCGCCTGGCGCGCGGAGCCGCGCACGACGACCGCCAGCTCGGACCACGGCACGCCGTGGAGCAGGTGGGCCCGGCGCAGCTCGTGGGCGATGAAGGCCGCCTCCTGCGCGCTGGAGTGGAGCACGTGGGCCTCGACGCTGCCGCCGGGCCGGGCAGCGGCCGCTGCGCGCTGCCGGCCTCCGCCGAGCGCCGCGATCTTGGGCGTGACGCGGGCCGCGGCCGCGTGCACCGCCTCGGGCATCCGGTACCCCCGGCGCAGGACGAGGTCGATGACCGTCCGCCCGCCCCAATCGCCGACGAGGTGGTGCGGGTCGGCGCCGCGGAAGCCCTGCACGGTCGCGTCCGGGTCACCGACGAGGACGAGGTCGACGCCGTCCCCGGTGAGCACCCGCAGCAGTCGAGCCGCAGGCGCGGTGAGCTCGTGGGCGTCGTCGACGACGACGAGCCGCAGGCCCGAGCGCACCCGTTCGCGCGCCTCCGGGTCGTCCTCGAGGAGCTCGGCAGACGCGGTGAGCACCCAGGCCGGGTCGAAGGCGCCCGGCCTGGACAGCGCCGTGACCTCGTCGTACTCCCGGGCGACCTGCGCGGCGGCGACCCACTCGGGGCGGTCGTGCTCGACGCCGAGCCGCGCGAGGTCGTGCGGGGAGACGCCGTGCTCGATCGCGCGCATGAGCAGGTCGCGCAGCTCCTCGCGGAACCCGCGCGTCGTGAGTGCCTCGGCGAGGTCCTCCGGCCACCGTGGACCGGCGCCGGACTCGCGGTGCCCGTCGAGCAGCTCGCCGAGCACGAGGTCCTGGTCCGCGCCGGAGAGGAGCCGCGGCGCCGGGGCACCGGCGAGGACCGCGTGCTGGCGCAGCACCGCGAAGCCGAGCGACTGCATCGTGCGCGCCATCGGCTCGGTCGTCGCCCCGGAGAGGCCCGCCGTCACGGCGTCACGGGCCTCGGCCGCGGCCAGCCGGGTCGCGGCGACGAGGAGGACCTCGTCGGGGGCGCACTCCCCCTGCGCGACCCGGTCGAGCACGGCGGCGACGGCGACGCTCGTCTTGCCCGTCCCGGGCGCACCGAGGACCCGCACGACGTCACCGCGCGCGCCGACCGCGGACGTCTGGTCGGCGTCGAGCGATGGGGCGACGGCACCGCCCTTCGTCGTCGGCGGTCGCAGGTGCACGGTGGGGAGCTGCTCGGTCACGCCCCCATCCCACCACCCCGGGCCGACAACGACCGGTGGCGCATCCGGGGCCGGGGTCGGCACTACCCGCAGGTAGGCTGGTGAGCCCCGCCACGTGGCGGTCATCGACACCCGGAGGACCCATGAGCTCCCACGCGCCCGGCACGCGAGTGCAGCGCATGCCCCGAGCGCAGCGCCGTGCCCAGCTGCTCGAGGCCGCGCTCACCGTCTTCGTCTCGCGGGGCTACCACGCGGCTGCGATGGAGGACATCGCCGACCAGGCGGGCGTCTCCAAGCCGGTGCTCTACCAGCACTTCCCCGGCAAGCTCGAGCTCTACCTGGCCCTCCTCGACGTCCAGTGCGACACGCTCGAGGCGCTGGTGCTCGAGGCCCTGGGCTCCAGCACCGACCACGAGGAGCGCGTCTACGCGACCGTCGCCGCCTTCTTCAGCTTCGTCGCCGACCAGGGCGGCGCCTTCCGCCTCATCTACGAGTCGGACCTGACCAACGAGCCCCAGGTGCGGCACCGCATCGACGCCCTCGAGGCCCAGCTCGGCGAGGCGATCGCCGAGCGCATCACCGAGGACACCCCGCTGCCGCAGGAGCTCGCCGAGATGCTCGGTCTGGCGATGGCCGGTGCCGCGCAGGTCATGGCCCGCACGTGGCTGGCGCACGGCAGCCAGTTCCCGAGGGAGGTCGCCCAGCAGGCCGCGGGCCACCTCGCGTGGCGCGGCATGGGGTCCTTCCCGATCAACCGCATGGGCGACCCCGACAGGGCCGCTGACATCCCCGGGTGACACGATGTCACCGTCATCCCCCGACACCGAAGGAGTGACCGTGGAGGTCAAGATCGGCATCCAGAACGTGGCCCGTGAGGTCGTCATCGAGGCCGAGGGCTCCGAGACCGAGATCGAGACCGCCGTGCGCGCCGCGCTCGACGGCGGACCGCTCGTGCTCACCGACGACAAGGGCCGTCGCGTCATGGTCCCCGCCGGTGCGCTCGGGTACGTCGACGTCGGTGAGCCCACCCGTGGCCGGGTCGGTTTCGGGGCCTGATTGTCACGCGGTGAGCATCCACCGCAGCGAGATCGTCACTTCCTGACAGTCGCCCCAGCAGCCTCAGGAGTCTATGTTGGTCACGGAGAGCCCACACGGGGCTACCTGAGCGCGCCCGCTCACCCCTGTCGGGCGCAAGAAGGAGCTGATCAGCATGTTGTGGACCATCATCGTCACGATCATCGTCGGTGCCATCATCGGCGCCTTGGCCCGTCTCGTCCTGCCGGGGCGGCAGAACATCTCCACCCTCGTCACCGTGATCCTCGGCATCGTGGGTGCCCTGATCGGCTCGTGGGCCTACACCGCGCTGTCGGGCAACGACAACACGAGTGGCATCGACTGGATCGCGTTCATCCTCGGCGTCATCGCCGCCGCGATCCTGATCGTCATCTACGGCATGGTCGTCGGTCGCAAGCAGGTCTGACGCGCCGTCCTGAGGAGGTTGCTCGGCAACCGTCTCGAAGGACGCCGGCACCGAAGGGGCCCCGCCATCCAGGCGGGGCCCCTTCGCGTGCTCCGGGCGCGCGCCTCAGGACGCGAGGCCGAGCCGCCCCATGCGCAGCTGGTGGCGGTCGGTGAGCCGCTGCATCAGGCGCCCGACCTCCTCGAGGGAGGCGCCCGGGCGATCGGGGCCCAGACCGAGCACGAGGTCGCTGAGCGACTCGTGCTGGGCGGCGACGACCTGCCCCTGGGTGAGGGCCTCGCCGACGAGACGGCGCCCCCACAGCGCGAGCGGCCCGCCCCGCCTCGGGTCCTGCGCGATGCCGCGGCGCACGGCCGAGACGATGACGTCGACGTCCCGGTGGCTGCCGCCCGCCTGCTCGATGATCGCGCGCGACGTCGGGTCGACGTAGCGGGCCACCTCGAGGAAGAAGTCCGACGCGATCCCGTCACCGATGTAGGCCTTGACCAGGCCCTCGAGCAGGTCCTGCGGATGGGTGCGTGCGTGGTAGGCGTCGAAGGCCTCGCGGAAGGGCTCCATCGCCGCGATCGGGTCGCCGCCGAGCGCGACGATGTGGTCGCTGAGCAGCTCGTGGTTGCGGAACTCCTTGACCGCGATGCCGGCCAGCGCGCGCTTGAGGGCGAGGTCGTCGGCCATCTCGGAGTCGGCGGCGATGCGGGTGAAACCGGAGATCGCGCCGTAGGCGATCACGCCGAGGAGGTCGATCGTCCCCGCCCCCTCACGGTGCGACGGCTCGGCGGAGGAGGAAGGGAGGACCGGCTCGCTCATCCGGCCAGCCTAGTGCGCGGCCGGGTGCTTTTCGGCTCCGCGGCCCACCGGCGGGTAGCATGATCGGGACCAGCGGTGCCCGGTCGGCATCCACCTCTTGCCCGGACGAGACGTCCGGCGCGGTCGCCCCCTTCGTGGCGGATCGCACTGAAGACCTCCGATCGGCCCGTGCCACCTGAGCGGCGCATCTCGCCGTCCCACGCTGATCGAGAGACCCCATGTCCGAGACCACCACGCCCGAGGACGTCCAGGCGACGCCCGACATCGAGGGCACGGCCCCCGAGGCCGCGCAGCAGACCTTCGGCGACTTCGACGTCCACCCCGACATCGTCGCCTCGCTGGCCGACGCGGGGATCATCCACCCCTTCCCGATCCAGGCGATGACCCTCCCGGTCGCGCTCGGCGGGCACGACATCATCGGTCAGGCCAAGACGGGTACCGGCAAGACGCTCGGCTTCGGCGTCCCGATGCTCGACCGCGTCGACACCGAGACCGACGACCCCCGCCCGCAGGCCCTGGCGGTCGCGCCGACCCGTGAGCTCGCCAGCCAGGTCGCCGCCGACCTCGAGCGCGCCGGCAAGCGCCGCGGCATCAAGGTCCTCACCGTCTACGGCGGCCGCGCGTACGAGCCGCAGATCGAGGCGCTCAAGAAGGGTGTCCACGTCGTCGTCGGCACCCCCGGTCGCCTCATCGACCTGGCCCAGCAGAAGCACCTCGACCTGTCCAACACCAAGACGGTCGTGCTCGACGAGGCCGACGAGATGCTCGACCTCGGCTTCCTGCCCGACGTCGAGAAGATCATGGCGATGACCTCGCCGGCCCGGCACACGATGCTCTTCTCCGCGACGATGCCCGGCGCGATCGTCGCGCTCGCCCGCCGCTACATGACCCAGCCGACGCACATCCGCGCGATGAGCGAGGACGGCGAGGCCGACAGCCACACCGTCAAGGCGACCGAGCAGTTCGTCTACCGCGCGCACGCGATGGACAAGGTCGAGATGATCGCCCGCATCCTGCAGGCGAGGGACCGCGGCCTGACGATCATCTTCTCCCGCACCAAGCGCACCGCCGCCAAGGTCGCCGACGAGCTCACCGACCGCGGTTTCGCGGCCGCCTCGATCCACGGTGACCTCGGGCAGGGTGCCCGCGAGCAGGCGCTGCGCGCCTTCCGCAACGGCAAGGTCGACGTCCTCGTCGCCACCGACGTCGCCGCCCGCGGCATCGACGTCACCGACGTCACCCACGTCATCAACTACCAGTGCCCCGACGACGAGAAGACCTACGTCCACCGCATCGGCCGCACCGGCCGCGCCGGCAACACCGGCATCGCAGTGACCTTCGTCGACTGGGACGACGAGACCAAGTGGGCGGTCATCAACCGCCAGCTCGACCTCGGCATCCCCGAGGCCGTCGAGACCTACTCCTCGAGCCCGCACCTCTTCAGCGACCTCGACATCCCCGAGGGCACCAAGGGCCGCCTGCCGCGCGCCCAGCGCACCCGAGAGGGCCTGGACGCGGAGCGCATCGAGGACCTCGGCGAGACCGGCAAGTCCGGCGGGCGCCGCTCCGGTGGCGGTCGCGGTGGCTCTGGCGGTGGCCGCAGCGGCTCCCGTGACGGCTCCCGTGACGGCGGCCGCAGCGAGGCCAAGGCCGACGGCGAGGGCGGTCCGCGCCGTCGCCGCAACCGTCGTCGCACGCACGGCGGCCAGTCGGGCCAGGCCCAGGACGCAGGCTGATGGCGAAGGGGGACGCCTTCCCGTCCCCCTTCGCCCCGGCGAACTAGGCTGCCCGGGTGCGTGACCCCAAGACACTCGCCCGAGGCGCCGCCCGCCGTGCCTACTCGACCCTGCAGCGCCTGCGGCCCCGGCCGACGGCGTCCGACGGGTCGAGCGCCGCTGACGTCACGGCGCGCGTCGCGACGCTGACCGAGGCCCGCGACCACGCGGCGGCCGTCGAGCTCGTCCGCAGCGAGCTGCCGGCACTCGGCACGGACTCCGCCTTCCTCGACCAGGCCCGCCGCAGTGCCTCGCGCGCCGGCGAGCCGAGCCTGCAGCAGACGATCACGCGGCAGCAGCTCACGGTGACCCCGCGCTTCGCGGGGCCGGCGCGCACCCGGCTCGAGGCCGCCCTGGCCCAGGTGACCGGTCGCCTCCGGGAGACCGACCCCGACTGGTCACCGCACCTCGACCCGACCGCCGTGCGCGCCGCGCGCACCGTGCAGGAGCGCGAAGGGAGGGAACCCTCCCTCCGCGTCGCCCACCTGCTGAAGATCGCTCTGCCCCACCGGCAGTCGGGCTACTCAGTGCGCACCCGATACAACCTCGCCGCGCAGGTCGCGTCCGGGGTCGAGCCGGTGGCGATCACCGCGCTCGACTTCCCCGGCGACGCCGGCACGCCCGCGGCCGAGGAGGTCCACGGGATCCGGCACCGCCACCTGCTGCGGGCCGACGTCCCGGGCGCGGAGACCGTCGACGCCCACCTCGAGGCCTACGCGGCACACCTGCTGCCGGTCGTCGCCGAGGAGGCCCCCGACCTGCTGCACGTGCACTCCGGCTCGCGCGGCTACGACGCGGCCCTCGTCGGCGGGGCCGTCGCCGACGCGCTCGACATCCCCTGGGTCTACGAGGTGCGCGGGTTCTTCGAGGCGATCTGGAGCCAAGATCTCGACCGGGCGGAGTCGGCCGAGACCTACCGTCGCCGGCGCGACACCGACACCCGCTGCATGGCAGCGGCCGACGCGGTCATCACGCTCAGCGAGTCGATGCGCTCGGACATCGTCGGCCGCGGGATCCCCGCCGAGCGGGTGCACGTCGTGCCCAACGGCGTCGACGCGAGCGCCTTCGCCCCCCGGCCGCGTCGTGACGACCTCGTCGAGCAGTACGGCCTCGCAGGGCGGTTCGTCTTCGGCTACGTCTCCAACCTCGACCACTACCGAGAGGGGCAGGAGCTGCTCGTCGACGCCGCCGTCGCGCTGCGCGAGCGGGGCGTCGACGCGGTCGCGCTCATCGTCGGCGACGGCACCCGCCGGGCCGAGATCGAGGCGCACGCCGCGGCGGTCGGCGCGGGCGACGCGGTCGTCCTCACCGGCCGCGTCCCCCACGAGGAGGTCCTCGACCACTACGCCCTCGTCGACGTCTTCGTCGTCCCCCGCGTGGACGAGCGGGCGGCGCGGCTGGTCACGCCGCTCAAGCCCTTCGAGGCCATGGCCGCCGGCCTGCCGGTGCTCGTGTCCGACCTGCCGGCCCTGACTGAGATCACCGGTGACGGCGAGCGCGGCGAGTCCTTCGCCGTCGGGGACGCCGAGGCGCTCACCGAGGCCCTCGTGCGCCTGGCCGGGGACCCGGCGCGCCGGGCCGAGCTGGCCGCGGCCGGGCGGGCCTGGGTCGAGACCGAGCGCTCCTGGGAGGCCAACGGCGTTCGCTACCGCGAGATCTACGAGCAGGTGCTGGGCTCCCACCGGGGCTGAGCCCGCCGAGACTCGGGCGATGGCGCCTATCGAGCCCCTGTTGGAGCCATCACCCGAGTGTCGCGGGCGGGCTCAGACGTCGACGTGCTCGCGCGGGTCGCCGTAGAAGACGACTGTGCTCGACTTGTTCATGAAGGACGCGTCCTCGACCGTCCACGTGTGCGCGTGCCGATCGGTGCCGCGAATGCTGACATAGCCGAAGCGGTCCGAGGAGTAGGTCCGCACGCCGGCGGCTTGTGCCCGGTCGAGCAGGTCGGTGTCGACCGCCCGTGGCAGGTCCGAGAAGCGCAGGTCGCGGGCCACGTCGCCGCGCATGAGGATCGACCCGCCCTGGACCAGCCGCTCGAAGCGGTGCTCGCTCGCCGGGAACCGCAGGATCACCGCACCCGTGCTGCGCAGCCACGTGTAGTGCGCCCACTTGCCCGCGATCCCCGCGCCGGAGTACTCGAGCGCGTCGACGAGGTCGACCAGGTAGTGCCGGCCGTAGAAGTTGTCGTCGTCGATCTTGGCGACGTGGGCACCGTCGGAGGCGTCGATGCCGAGGTTGAGGCAGGCGCCGAGGGTGAGCGAGGCATCCGCGGCCACGACCGTCATCTCGTCGATCCCCTTGTCGCGGAAGCGTGCGCGCACCTCTGCCTCGTCGACGTCGAGCCCGTGCAGGACGAGGACGACCTGGACCTCGCCGGAGTGCAGGAGCGACTGGCGGGCCATGTTGTCGGCGACGGTGCCGAGCTCGTGGGCGCGGTTGGTCGAGATCACGGCGCTCACGCTGCGGTCGAAGGGGGTCCCCCGCACCCCGCGCAGGGGGCGAGGCCGCTCGAGCAGGGCCTCCAGGTCGGCAGCGCGGTGGACGAAGCCGTGCGCGGCCCGCACCTCGCGACCGGCCCGCAGGCCGGCCCGGTCGACGAGCTCGTCCTGCCACAGGTGGGCGCGGGCGTGCAGGGCCAGCTGGGTGTCGTCCTCGACGCGGGCGGTCTCGGCCGCCACGGCGTCCGGCAACCGGTCGAGCACCGCGGGGGTCGCGATGGGGGCGGTGCCCGCGGCTGCGGCCTCGAGCACCTGCCACGGCGTCGCGGGACGGTCGGCGACGAAGGCCGCCGCCCGGTACCGGCCGAGCACCGGACGGTCCCCGGGGATCTCGGTGGCGGCGTCGTCCCCGCCGAGCAGGTCGAGCCGCTGCGGCTGCACCGGGGCCAGCCGCCCCCGGTCGTAGCCGGCGTCGCCGACCAGCGCGACGACCTGCTCGCGACGTCGGGTCGCGCCGACGGCTGCCGGCGAGTGGATGCGCGTGGCGGCGGCGGGCGGCAGGAGGTGGACCTCGCGACCGAGCCGGGCCGCCCAGTCCGGGAGGCTCCCTTCGTCGTCCACGCAGACGTGCACGGGGACGGTGGCACCGGCGACGAGCCGCTCGACCGCGTCGGCCGCGACCCGCGCGCTCCCGGTGACCCACACGAGCACCGGGACGGTGGCCGCGAGGACGGCGGCGCGCTGCCCGGCGAAGGGGGCCTCGAGGGTCACCGCCGACCGCGCGTCCACCTCGACGAGCACGGCGTCGGGGTCGACGGCGGTGAGGGTCCACTCGTCCGCGAGGCCCGCACGCACCCGCTCGGAGGCGTGCACGTCGACGCGCAGGGTGGCCCGGCTCGGTGCCGTCCCGGCAGCAGGGGCGTTGACCCGGGACAGGCGCCGGACCGCCTCGCGACGGGCCCGCGGCCCGGCCGTGGCGTCCCGGACGGCGGCGCGCACAGCCTTGGCGGAGCCGCCGAGCGCGCTCATCGCCGCTCCCGCAGCAGGTGGTGCACCCGGGCCTCGCCCGCGTGCTCGGGCAGCCACGTCGCCGCGCCCTCCGGCACACCCCACGTCGCGAGCTCGGTCTCGACGGCCACCCGGGTCCACGCCGGGTCCACGCGGTGCGTCCGCGTGCCGACGGGCTCGGTGACGACCACGTCACCGGTCACGACGTCGGGCGCCGGGCGCCCCACGGACAGCGACTCGGCGCGGCGCACCCAGGTCACCGCCGCCTCGACGCGCTCCTCGGGGTGCACCTGCAGCACGTCGTCGCACGTGTCGAGCAGCCGGCGGACCGGGGCGAGCAGCGGCTTGCGGTACAGGCGCAGGCGCGCCGGGTTCTCGCGGTGCAGCAGGGCGATCCGCACGTCGAGCTCGCGCAGGCGCTCGATCGCGCCCACGAGGTCGCCGGCGTCGGCCATCGGGTCCGCCGCGTCGTCGACGACGAGGACGTCGAAGGGGGCGTGGGGCCTCGTCGACACCCACACGTGGGGCGCCGCGAAGGGACGCCCCTCGGCGCGCTCCCGCGCCGGGTCGGACTCGCCGTGCCGGGTCGCCCAGTCGAGGTCGGTGAGGGGCCTGCCGCGCTCGCGCTCCACCGCGAGGCGGCGGTGCCAGACCTTGTAGGCCGAGCGGTAGGCCATGCGTGCGCCGACGCCCCACCCGACGCCGAAGTCGCTGCGGGACAAGGACCCTGCGCGCAGCCTGGTCAGCTGCAGCGGGGGCTCGACGAGGAGCGGCTCGATGCCGGTCACGGCGGCGATGCGCGCGTCGTACTCGCTGTCGGCGCTCTTGCGCACGTCGTCGAAGGAGCCGACCCGGTCGATCGTCGCACGCGGCATGACGAGCCCCGAGGCGTTGAGCCGCGTCGACGGGTAGCCGAGCCACACGAGCGTCAGGTCGTCGCTCGGCCGGATGGTCATGCCGTGCGTCGCGGGCAGGTCCGGGTCGGCGAGCAGTGGGGTCACCTGGCGCTCGATGCGCTCGGGGTGGCTCCAGTCGTCGGCGTCGAGGAAGGCGAGGTACTCCCCCTTCGCCTTCCGGATGCCGAGGTTGCGGGCACGGTAGGCGCCACCGTTGCGCTCGCGGGTGATGATGCGCGCCGTCGGGTGCAGGCCGGCGATGCGGGCGATCTCGGCCGTGTGCTCGGGGCCGGAGGCGTCGTCGACGACGACGACGTCGAGGTGCGGCCAGGTCTGGTCGCGCAGGGCGCGGATCGCGGTCGCGAGCCACGGGCCCGGCCGGTGCGCCGTGACGATGACGCTGACGGTCGGCAGCTCGTCCTCGGTGACCGTGCGGCCCACCGCTGCCGAGACCCGCTGTGCCACACCGGCCCTCAGCGTCGCGAGCTCGTCCGGGTCGGCCCCGACACGGTCGTAGGCAGGAGCGCCGCCGGGGAACTGCGCGGCCGTCTCCTCGCCGATGACCGCAGCGAGCTCGGCCTGGTCCAGCAGGCGCGGCACGAGCGCACCGGCGTCCCGCCAGCGGCGGGTGAGCAGGCGCCACCACGCGGCCTCGTCGCCGGTGATCGACGGGTGCGCGAGGTCGGTCTCGAGGTCCAGCCGCTCGTCCTCGGAGAGCTGGGTGAGCAGCGGCAGGTGGGCGCGCAGCACGTCGGCCCCCTCACCGGCAGCGGTCTGGCGCAGCAGGAGGGTGTGGGCGTGCAGGAGCGCCTGGCGGGTCGTGAGGCTCGCAGCGTGCCCCTGCTCGATCAGCTCGCGGAGGATCGCCGAGCCCTCCCGCACGAGCTCCTCGTCCCCGCTCGTCGTCAGCAGCTCCGCGTAGCCTGCACGCCAGGTCGGCGCTCCGGTCCGCTCCGCGAGGGTCCGTGCGACCTCACGCAGCAGGGTCGAGCGGGTGCGCAGCCCGGTGGCGACGAGGTCGTCGACGCCGATCTGCTCGGCGCCGCGGGCGTAGCCGGCGACGAGCGGGTCGAGCCCGCGCAGCGGGGTCGGTCGGACGCGGGCGCGAAGGGGGTCGATCACCCGCCGGCGGGCGGCGGGGTCCCCGGTGAGGACGGCGCGGAGGCCACCGACGGCGAGGCTACGGGCGCGTTGCAGGGTGGGCACGGGCGGCTCAGATCGCGGCGAGGATCGCTTCGGTGACCTCGCGGTAGGCGGCGGCGCCCTTGCTGCTGCGCGCAGTGTCGAGGATGGACCGACCGGCGGCGGGGGCTTCGGCGAAACGGACGGTGCGCGGGATCGGCGGCGACAGGACCGGCAGCTTGTACCGCGTCCCGAGGTCGTCGAGGACCTCGCGGGCGTGGTTGGAGCGCCCGTCGTACATCGTCGGCAGGATCCCGATGGTCTTGAGCTTCTTGTTGAGCAGCTTCTTGACGTCCTTGACGGTATCGAGCAGCTGGCCGACGCCGCGGTGGCTGAGCATCTCGGCCTGCATGGGGATGATCAGGCCGGTCGCGGCGGTCAGCGCCGAGAGGGTGAGGACACCCAGGCTCGGGCTGCAGTCGAGCAGGATGACGTCGTAGTCCCCGCGCACGTCCTCGAGCACGGACTGGAGGACGAACTCGCGCCCGGGGCGGGTCAGCAGCTGGGCCTCGGAGCCGGCGAGCTCGATCGTCGAGGGCAGCAGGTCGATGCCCTCCCCCGCCTCGAGGATCGCGTCGCCGATCTCGGCCTGGCCGAGGACGACCTCGTTGACGGACAGCTCCACGGCGTCCGGATCGACCCCGAGGCTGAAGGTCAGGCTCGCCTGCGGGTCGAGGTCGACGAGCAGGACCCGCTGACCGAGCTCGGCCATCGCGGCACCGATGGACGCGACCGACGTCGTCTTGGCGACGCCGCCCTTCTGGTTCGCGACAGCGATGATGGCTGCCTTCTTCGCCCGTGCCACGTGTGACGCCTTTCGATGGGAGTCGATGCCGCGCTCATCCTCTCACCCGGGCTCCGCCGCGGCGCCACCGCGACGCGCCAATGGGGCCTCAGACGGCCTGCACCGAGCCGATCCGTCCCTCCCGGAAGGCCTCGACGAAGAGGGCGTGGTCGGAGCGCACCCGCGCCGCGTAGTCGATGCCGAAGTCCACGAGGTCCCGGACCAGATCCTCCTCGCGGCCCTCGATGACCCGGGCGATCGCCTCCTCCGTCTGGAAGTCGACGACGGTGTGGTCGCTGTCGGCGTCCGAGACGCAGTGGATCTTGGCCGTGGCCCGGCCGAGGTCGGCGACGACCATCGCGATGTCGTCGGGCTCGTGCAGGTCGGACCAGGACAGGTCGAGCTCGTAGGGCGAGACCTCGTCGACGACGTAGCCCACACCCCGCACGCTCGTGAACCCCAGGAGCGGGTCGGCGTGGACCTGCAGCGCCCGCTGGCTGACCACGGTGCGTTCACCCTCGTGGGCGAAGAGGTCACGCATGCGCGGCTCGTCGACCACGTCGGCCAGCGCCGGGTGGTTGGCCTGCTTCATCGACAGGACGATGTCGTTCTCGTGGGCCTCGTTGAACCCCTCGATCAGCACGCTGTAGGCGGGCAGACCCGCGCTGCCGATGCCGAACCCGGAGCGGCCCACGACGTCCTTGACGGCGTAGAAGTTCTCCCGCTCCATCCTCTTGGCCTCGGGGATGGTGCCGAGGTAGCCCGCGAAGGCCTCGAGGACCAGCTCGCGCTCGTCCTCCTCGAGGCGGCGCACGCCGGGCCCGTCGAGGAACCGCCGGCCGGCGTCGTGCACCTCGGTCATCGAGTCGAGCATCCCGACGCGGCTGCTGCGGCGGGCCAGCTGCAGGGTGGCGTGGATCGCGCCCTGCGTGTTGCCCAGCCGCAGGGCGAACTCGGAGTCGTCGCTCTTGCCGACGAACTGGTGGACGCGCTCGATGTAGCTGGTGAGGTAGGTGGTGGCCAGGTCACGCACCGCCTGCTCGGGCAGCGCCTTGCGCCACCCCATGACGGCCAGCCCGGCGACGAAGCGGCGCAGGTCCCAGGTGAAGGGGCCGATGTAGGCCTCGTCGAAGTCGTTGACGTCGAAGACCAGCTCGCCGTGAGAGTTGATGTACGTCCCGAAGTTCTCGACGTGCAGGTCACCGTGGATCCACACCCGTCCGGTCCGCTCGTCGGCCCAGGGCTCCTCCGTGCCGGCGAGGTCGCGGTGGAAGAGGCAGGCGGTCCCCCGGTAGAAGGCGAAGGGGTGGTCGGCCATCTTGCGGAACTTCACCCGGAACGCGGCGGGAGAGGCCTCCATGAGGTCGGCGAAGGCCGCCTCGAGGGTGTCGATGACGAGCTGCTGACGCTGCTGATCGGTCATGCCGCGACGCTATGCCCTCCTGCTGGGGATCTGCTGCCTCAGGCGAGGACGGGGACGGTGCCGGAGGACGCCGCCACGATGCGCTCGAGGGACTCGGGCGCGGTGGTGTTCTCCCCCAGGCGGTTGTCCTTGCCGTCACCGTGGAAGTCGCTGCTCCCCGTGACGACGAGCTCGTGGCGCCGGGCGAGCTCGTGCGCGAGCGCGCGACCGGCGTCGTCGTGGTCGCGGTGGTCGGCCTCGATGCCCACGAGCCCGGCCGCGGCGAGCCCGGCGACGTCGTCGGCGTCGAGCGAGCGCTGCCGCTTGGTGGCGAAGGGGTGCGCCACCACGGGCACCCCACCGGCGGCCAGGACCAGCCGCACGGCCTCGGCGGTCTCGACGGCGTAGTGCGGCTCGTAGTAGACCGAGCCGTTGTGCAGCCAACGGGTGAAGACCTCGTTGCGGTCGGCCGCGACCCCGTTGGCGACGAGCGCGTCGGCCAGGTGCGGTCGCCCGAGCGCCGCGCCCGGCTCGACCTGCTCGAGGACGTCCTCCCAGGTGACGCCGAAGCCGTCGTCGGCCATGTGCTCGACGATCCGCCGCAGCCGCGGCACGCGGTCCTCGCGCATCCGGCGCATCTCCTCGGACAAGGGCTCGTCGGCCGGGTCGAAGAGGTACGCGAGCAGGTGCACGGACTTGCCCCGGTGCCGGGTCGAGAGCTCGGCCCCGCGCACCAGCGCGACCCCGCGGCGAGCGGCGGCTGCAGCCGCCTCGTCCCACCCGGCGGTGGTGTCGTGGTCGGTGATCGCGAGGGTCGTCAGACCCGCCTCTGCGGCCTGCGCGAGCAGGTCGGCGGGCGCGTCGGTGCCGTCGCTTTGGGAGGAGTGCGCGTGGAGGTCGATCACGCCGTCAGCCTATGCCCGGGCACCGACACCCGGTTCGGCTGCGGCGCCGGTCGTAGACTGCTCGCAGGAGGAGCCATGGCGCAGGACGAGCTCATGATCCGGGCGGCCACACCCCGGGACGAAGGGGGCATCGCGCGTCTCCTCGCGGAGCTCTCGCCCACGTCTGCCCGACTGCGTTTCTCCCACGCCGTCGCACCCGACGAGATCGCCGACCTCGCGGTGCTGCGCCCGGGCACCACCTCCCTCGTCGCGCTGCGCGCGGGGGTCGTCGTCGCCGAGGCCCGGTACGAGCGGACGAGCGAGGACGAGCCACCGGAGCTCGCGATGGCCGTGGCCGACAGCCAGCAGGGCCGCGGTCTGGGCACCCGGATGCTCGGCGCGCTGCGGGAACGGGCGGCCGCCGACGGCCTCCTCACGCTCCGGGCCGTCGTGCGCACGGACAACCGCGGGATGCTGCGCCTGCTGCGGACGACGAGCGCGGCGATCGCCGCGCCGGTGGAGCAGGGCGAGGTCGTCTTCGACCTCGCGACCGACGACCTCATGCCCCCGTGGCCGACCGGGCGCGCCGCGCGCAAGGTGCTCATCGAGACCCGCACCCTGTTCGACACCCCCGAGGTCGAGGCGCTGTGGGAGGCGGGCGTGGAGGTGCGCAAGTGCCAGGGCCCGGTCAACGACGCCGGACGCACCTGCCCGGCCCTCGAGCACGGCGAGTGCCGACTGGCCGACACGGCCGACGCCGTGGTCAGCCTGCTGCCGCAGGACGACCCGACCTGCCGGCTCATCGCCGACGACCACGCGACCCACCGCGGCGAGGCGTTCGTGGCGCGCACCCACGCCCAGTGGCGCGAGGCCGCCCCGGGGCTCACCGAGCAGGACTGAGCGGACCGCCCCCTGCGGTCAGTCGAGGCCGGGCCACCGCGGCTTGCGCTTCTCGGCGAAGGCGCGCACTCCCTCGGCCCGGTCGGCGCTGAAGGCGGTGTCGTGCCAGCGGGCGTCCTCGAGGTCGAAGCCCTCGTCGAGGGTGAGGTCGAGCCCGCCGCGCATCGCCGCCTTCGCGTTGCGCACGCCCACCGGCGAGTGCTCGGCGATCGTGGCGGCCAGGGCGAGCGCCTCAGCGCGCGCGTCGTCGACGCACCGGTCCGCCAGGCCCAGGCGCAGCGCCTCGTGGCCGTCGACCCGGCGTGCGGTGAAGATCAGGTCCGCGGCGCGCGACCAGCCGATGCGACGGGTCAGCAGCTGCGTCCCGCCGCCACCCGGGATGACCCCGACGCCCACCTCGGGCAACGCGAAGCTCGCCCGCGGACCGGCGACGACGAGGTCGCACGCGAGCGCGATCTCGCAGCCGCCGCCGAGGGCGTGACCGTCGACGGCCGCGATCGTCGGCACCGGCAGGTCGAGCAGGGCACGGTAGGCCCGGCGGTTGCCGGGGCGCTGGGCCCGCAGGTCGTCGTCGCTGAACCCGTTGCGCTCCTTCAGGTCCGCGCCGACGCAGAAGGCCTTGGGGTGGCTCGACGTCACGACGACCGCGCGCACCGAGGTGTCGTCGCGCAGCACGGCGCCGGTCGTCGTCAGCGCACCGGCCATCGCGGTGGAGACGGCGTTCATCGCCTCCGGACGGTCGAGGACGACCTCGACGACGCCGGCGTCGTGGCGGACGGTGGTGATGAGCGGTGAGTCGGTCATGGGGTCATCCAATCAGGGGTCACGGGCGGGAGATGAGCGCCGCGATCCCCTGGCCCACCCCGATGCACATCGTCGCGATCGCGTGGTCGAGGTCGTCGTCGGCCAGCGAGATCGCCGCCGAGAGCGCGATCCGCGCGCCGCTCATGCCGAGCGGGTGGCCGAGGGCGATCGCGCCGCCGTGCGGGTTGACCCGCGGGTCGTCATCGGCGATCCCGAGCTCGCGCAGGACCGCCAGGCCCTGCGACGCGAAGGCCTCGTTGAGCTCGATGACACCCACGTCCTCGAGCGCGACACCGGTGCGCGCCAGCAGGCGCTGCACGGCCGGGGCCGGACCGATGCCCATGACCCTCGGCTCGACGCCGATCGCCGTCACCGCGTCGACGCGGGCGAGCGGCGTGAGCCCGTGCTCCTCGACGGCGGCCTCCGAGGCGACGAGGAGGGCGGCGGCGCCGTCGTTGACCCCCGACGAGTTGCCGGCGGTGACGGTGCCGCCCTCGAAGAGGGGGCGCAACCCGCCGAGGGCCTCCAGCGACGTGGAGCGCGGGTGCTCGTCGGTGTCGACGAGGACCGGGTCGGCCTTGCGCCGCGGGACGCTCACCGGCGCGATCTCGCGCGCCAGCCGGCCCGAGGCGATCGCGGCCGCGGCCCGCTCCTGCGAGCGCAGCGCGAAGGCGTCCTGGTCCTCGCGGGAGATCTTGTGGTCGACCGCGACGTTCTCCGCCGTCCGCGGCATCGGGTCGGTGCCGTACATCCGCTCCATGTGCGGGTTGACGAAGCGCCAGCCGATCGTCGTGTCCTCCACCGTCATGCCGCGGGCGAAGGGGGTCTCGGCCTTGGGCAGGACGAAGGGGGCCCGGCTCATGCTCTCGACACCGCCGGCGACGACGAGGTCGGCGTCACCGGCGACGACGGCCCGGGCGGCGTAGCCCACGGCGTCGAGGCCCGAGCCGCACAACCGGTTGATCGTCGTCCCCGGCACGCTGACGGGCAGACCGGCGAGCAGCGCGGCCATGCGCGCGATGTTGCGGTTGTCCTCGCCCGCCTGGTTGGCGTTGCCGAGGACCACGTCGTCGATACGGGCGGGGTCGAGGCCCACGTGCCGGTCCAGCAGCTCGGCCACGACGTGCGCCGCGAGGTCGTCGGGGCGCACGCCCGACAGCGCGCCGCCGTAGCGTCCGATCGGCGTGCGGACCCCGTCGACGAGGTAGGCGTGCCGGGTCCGGCTCATGCCTCCCCCGCCAGCCGGGCACGGCCGGCGTCGGTGAGGACGCGGTCGGTGCCCTCGGTGGCGACGAGCTGGGGGTCGGCCTTGTAGAGGTCGGCGCGCACGGCGGGGTCGAGCCCGACCTCGCGGGCGGCCTGGTGCGCCTCGAGCTTGTTGAGCCGACCGCCGTTGTCGGCGAGCCGCTGCAGGAAGGCCCGGACCGGGTCGCCGTCGCCGGACCCCGCGGGGGTCTGCGGGTCGGGCAGCTCGACGAGCGCCTCGAGCTGGGCGATGACGCCGCGCACCGTCTCGCGCCACGACGCGGCGGTCTGGGCGAGGTCGGTCGGCGCGCCGCCGCTGCCCTGCCAGGTGCGCTTGGGGAAACGGCGCACGTACTCGCGCTCGAGCTCGAGCATGCGGGCCGTGTGATGGGCGAACTGCTCGGCGCTGCCGTGCAGGAAGACCCAGTTGCGGGTCTCGTGGGCTCGGGTGCCCTGGGCCTCGAGCTCCTCGTCGCTCAGCTCGGCGGCAGGGACACCCTGGGTTGCGTCGTTCATGATCGATCCCTTCGTGGTGTGTCGGTCGGGCGGTGCGTCAGTCGAGCCGGCGCAGCTGGTCGCGGTAGCGGGCGGAGTTGGTCAGGTACTCGCCGACCCCGAAGCGGACCCACTCGGTGGCCTCGGCGGGGACGGGTCGGGTCCGGGCCGGGACGCCGACGGCCATCGACCCGGCCGGGACGACCGTGTGCTGGGTGACGACGGCACCGGCCCCGATGACCGACCCGTCGCCGACGCTCGCGTGGTTGAGCACCACGGACCCGGAGCCGACGAGGCACCGGTCGCCGACGGTGCAGCCCTCGAGGTGGACGTTGTGCCCGACGACGCAGTCGGCGCCGATGGAGGTGGCCTGCTCCTCGATGCAGTGCACGACGGTGCCGTCCTGCACCGAGGTCCGGTCGCCGACGACGATCCGGCCGAAGTCGGCCCGCAGCACCGCGGTCGGCCACACGGAGGCCTGCTCGCCGAGCGTCACCGCGCCGATGACGACGGCGTCCGGGTGGATGAAGGCGGAGTCGGGGATGTGCGGGGTGAGCTCACCGAGCGCGTAGACCGCCACCTCACTGCACCTCCAGCCCACGGTAGAGACGAAGGGCGTTGCCCCCGAGGACCGCAGCGACGTCTGCCTCGGGCACCAGGTCCGCGACGGCGCGGGCGTTGACGTCGGCGCCGGGCACGCCGGGCCAGTCGGTCGCGAAGATCATCTTCTTGGCGAGCCGCTCCAGTCCCGCCGCGGCGTAGTACTGCGGCAGCCGCTTGGGCGGCAGCCCGGACAGCTCGATCCACACGCGGGGGTTGCTCATCGCCATGAAGGCGGCCTGCTCGTACCACCAGCCTCGACCGCCGTGGGCGAGCACGATGTCCAGCTCCGGGAAGTCCCGGGTCACGGCGAGCAGATGGCTCGGGTCCGCGTACTGGTTGGACGACCCGGCGAAGGTCGAGGTGCCGCAGTGGACGACGAGCGGCGCCCCCTCCTCGACGAGGACCTGGTAGGCGGGGTAGAGCATCGGGTCGTCGCAGGTGAAGCCGCCGTGCACGGGGTGCAGCTTCAGGCCCGCCGCACCGTGGCCGAGCTGGCGCCGCACCTCGTCGCCGATCGGGTGGTGCAGGTGCGGGTTGACATTGGCCATCGGCCGGAAGCGCGCCGGGTTGTGCTCGACGACCGGCAGCAGGTCGTCGAAGAGCTGCATCCCGGTGGCCTTGGGGCTGTACTCGCAGAAGAGGATCGCGATGTCGACCCCCTGCTCGGCGAAGAGCTCGTCGACGGCGGCGGGACGGGGTATCCCTTCGCCGTCCCAGGCCCGCTCGAGCACCCCGTCGGGGCCGAACTGGCGAGCCCAGTCGATCCACGACGACGACAGCGTCGAGAGCACGGGCAGGTGGATGTGGGCGTCCACGAGGACGTGACCGTCGAGCACGGCGCGCTCTACAGGTCGGCGACCATCGGGGTGTCGACCCCGATGGCACCGGTCTTGTGCGAGCCACCGGGGGCGCCGAGCGGCTCGTCACGGCCCGGCAGGACCTCGGTGAAGAAGCGTCGGTTGTCCTCGATGTGCTCGGCCATGTCCTCGGGCACCCGACGGTCCTGGCTGATCGCCTCGACCGGGCACACGGGCTCGCAGGCGCCGCAGTCGATGCACTCCTTGGGGTTGATGTAGAGCTTGCGCTCCCCTTCGTAGATGCAGTCGACGGGGCACTCCTCGGTGCACGAGGTGTCCATGACGTCGAGGCAGTGGCCGGCGATGACGTACGGCATGTCGATGTCCTCTCTGCGGTGTGTCAGGCGGGCTGCGGGACCGCGGGCTGGTTGTCGGTCGAGTGACCGGGGAAGAGCTGCGCGTCGGGGTCGATGTGCACGGCCGCGTTGTTGACCGCCGTGGCCACCTCGCCGAAGCCGACGGCGATGAGCCGCACCTTGCCGTCGTAGTCGGTGATGTCACCGGCGGCGAAGACGCCCGCGACGTTGGTGCGCATGGCCGGGTCGACGACGAGGTGCCGGTTGTCGTGCAGCTCGACTCCCCACTCGCGCAGCGGGCCGAGGTTCGCGGTGAACCCGAGGGCCGCGACGAGGCGGGTGCACGGGAGGGACCGGGGCTCCTCCCCCTTCGGCGTGATCGTCACCGACTGGAGCGTCCCGTCGCCGACGGTCTCGGTGACCTGGGCGTTGAGCACGACCTCGACCGGCGCGGCCTGCATCTGCTCGACCGACGCGTGGTGGGCACGGAACTGGTCCCGGCGGTGCACGAGGGTCACGCTACGCGCGATCGGGTGCAGCATGTTGGCCCAGTCGACCGCGGAGTCGCCGCCGCCGACGATGACGACGTCCTGGCCGGCGTACTCCGCCGAGCTCGGCACGAAGTACTCGAGGCCACGGCCGAGGAAGTCCTCGCCCGCGGGCAGCGTGCGCGGCGTGAAGGTGCCGATGCCGCCGGTGACGACGACCGCACCCGCGTCGATGCGGTCCCCGGTGCTCGTCGTGACGACGAGACGCTCGCGGCCGTCCTCGCCCGGCACGTGCTCGAGCTGCTGGGCCTCCTGCCCCAGCAGGTACGTCGGGGCGTACGGCGCGGCCTGCTCGACGAGGTTGGTGATGAGCTGGCGTCCGGACACGGCCGGGAAGCCGGCGATGTCGAAGATCTGCTTCTCCGGGTACATCGCGCTCACCTGCCCACCGACCTGGCTCAGGCTGTCGATGACGGCGGTGCTCAGGCCGCGGACGCCCGCGTAGTAGGCCCCGAAGAGCCCGACGGGTCCCGCGCCCACGATGAGCAGGTCGACGGTCGTGGTGGTCATGAGACGGCCTCCTTGGCCTGCAGCTCCTTGACGAGGGCACGCACCTTGAACCGCTGCATCTTGCCGGTCGCGGTCTTGGGCAGCTCGTCGACGAAGTAGACGTGACGGGGCCGCTTGAAGGGCGCCAGCCCCTCGCGGCACCAGGCGTCGAGGTCCTCCGCGCTCACCGCGGAGCGCGTGACGACCGCGGCGACCGGCTTGACGAGACCGTCGGCGTCCTCCTGGCCGACGACGGCGCACTCGAGCACGGCGTCGTGGGCGAGCAGTCGGTCCTCGACCTCGGTCGGGCTGACCCAGATGCCACCGGCCTTGAGCAGGTCGGTGGCCCGGCCCATGCACGTGTAGTAGCCGTCGGCGTCGCGCACGTAGGTGTCACCCGTGTTGACCCACTCGCCCTGGAAGACGGTGCGCGTGGCCTCCGCCCGGCGCCAGTACCCCAGCGCCGAGGAGGCGCCGCGCACGAAGAGCGTGCCCGGCTCGCCGTCCTCGACGAGCGTGCCGTCGAGGTCACGGATCTCGAGGTCGTAGCCCGGCACGGCCCGGCCGGTCGTGCCCATGCGGATCTCTCCCGGGCGGTTGGACAGGAAGATGTGCAGGCACTCGGTCGAGCCGATCCCGTCGAGGATCTCGAGACCGAAGCGCGCGAGCATCCGCTCCTGAACCCCGGGCGGCAGCGGCTCGCCCGCCGAGGCCCCGAGGCGGACACCGGCGAAGGTGTCGTCGGGGATGTCGCTGACCAGCAGCCCGGCGTAGAAGGTCGGCACCCCGAAGAAGAGCGTCGCCCGGCCCTGCACGACCCGCTCGGCCATGCCGGTCGGGGTGGGGCGCTCGGGGTTGAGGACGGCGGTCGCCCCC
Organism: Janibacter terrae; assembly: GCF_039636765.1. Lineage (NCBI taxonomy): Bacteria > Bacillati > Actinomycetota > Actinomycetes > Micrococcales > Intrasporangiaceae > Janibacter > Janibacter terrae. The sequence continues at coordinate 1,310,940 of NZ_CP144167.1, read as the reverse complement.
ACCGAGAGCGGGAAGAACATCGAGTTGCCGATGCCGTAGGCGAAGAACAGCTTGGCCACGGACAGGCAGCGGTCGTCCTCGGTGATGCCCAGGACCTGGGTCCCGTAGGTCTGCGTGACGATGCGGATGTTGTCGTGCCGGTGCATCGCGCCCTTGGGCTTGCCCGTCGTGCCGGATGTGTAGAGCCACAGGGCCCAGGCGTCCGGTCCGGCGGGCACGGGCTCGCGCCCGGCCGCGTCGGCGGCCGCCCCGCGCTCGAGCAGCTGATCGAACGAGAGCTGCTCGACGCCCTGGGCCGCAGCGGCGGCCTCGCCGGGGTCGCCGTCCCAGATGACCTGGCGCAGCTCCGGGCACGCGGCCGCGGCCCGGGCCGCCGGCTCGGCGAAGGTGTCGCTCGCGACGAGGGCGACGGCGCCCGAGTCGCCGATGATCTCGGCCAGCTCGGCGGGGCCGTACATCGTCGAGACCGGGACCGCGACGAATCCGCCGCGGATGGCCCCGAGGATGCCCGTGAAGAGGGCGATGTCGTCGTTGGCGACGAAGACGACCCGGTCGTCCCGGCGCAGGCCGAGGGACCGCAGTCCCGCGGCCACGCGGCCGGTGAGCTCGACGAGCTCGGTGTACGTCACCGTCTGCGAGGGCGTCTCGACGGCCGGGTGGTCACCGCGTTCCACGGCGACCCGGTCGACGAGCCAGGCTGCAGCGTTGAAGCCGGCGTCCGACATGCGCCTCAGACCCTCTCCAGGTTGTACTCGCCCTTTTGGCCGGACCCGTAGCGCCGCAGGGCGCCTTCCGGGCCGGAGGCGTTGGGGCGGATGAAGATCCAGTTCTGCCAGGCGGTGAGCCGACCGAAGATCTTGGTCTCCATCGTCTCGGGGCCGACGAAGCGGTGGTTGGCCTCCATGCCGGTCAGGGCGTCGGGGCTGAGGGCGGCCCGCTCCTCGAGGACGATGCGCAGCTCGTCCTCGAAGTCGATGTCGTCGAGGGCGGTGGTGACGAGCCCGGCGGCGTCGGCGGCGGCGGCGTCGAGGTCGGTGCCCTTGGCGGCGCGCGCGGTCTCGAGGTCCTGCTCGCGACCGAAGAAGCGCGACTCGAGGCGGGTGAGCCCGTTGCCCATCGGGTAGCGGCCGTCGTTGACGTCGGTCAGGCGGATGGTCGCCGGGGTCGCGTCGGGGTCGACGTCCTCGTAGACACCCTCGAGCATGTACTGGCGGTCCGCGGCGAGCGCGAGCTCCAGGAGCGTGCCGACGAAGGCCGAGCCGGGCTCGATGACCGCGATGAGGCTGCGCGAGGTGACGTCGAGACGCTTCAGCGTGCGCTTGAGGTAGTGCACCACCTCGTTGACGAACCAGTGCTCGGACCACTCCTCGAGCTTGGCGTCGTGGGCGAGGACGAGCTCCTGGTCACCGCTCGTGCGCAGGACCCAGGTGCCCAGCTGCAGCTCGTTGGTGCGCAGGTGCAGGATGAGGTCGTCGAGCTCGCGGGCCAGGGCGAGCGGGTAGTAGTCGACCCCCTGCGCCCGGGCGGCCTCGGCGTCCGCCGGCGGCGCCTCGGTCGGTGCGGAGACGGTGATGTCGACCCGTCGGCCGGCGCGGTCCAGGGTCGCGGCGACGTGGCTGTAGGAGATGACGTCGCCGTCGATCGTGCGCTCCAGCTCGGGGAGCTCGACACCCTCGCCCGCCTGCCCACCACGGGTGGACTCGGCGGCCGCGGCGTGGGCCCGCTTGCTGATCTCCTCGTCCCAGGCACCGCGCGGGATCGTCGCGTCGATGAGGCCCCACTCGACGGCGGTGCTGCCGCGGTAGCCCTCGGACTTCGTCGCGAAGAGGTCGGCGCGGTCCTTGCGCACGTGCCGCTTGTCCACGACCCGGGTCAGGCCGCCGGTGCCGGGGAGGACACCCAGGAGCGGGACCTCGGGCAGGGAGACCGTCGAGCTGTTGTCGTCGACGAGGACGATGTCGTCGCAGGCCAGGGCGAGCTCGTAGCCGCCACCGGCCGCGGTGCCGTTGAGGGCCGCGATCCACTTCTGGCCGGAGCTGGCGGTCGCGTCCTCGATGCCGTTGCGGGTCTCGTTGGTGAACTTGCAGAAGTTCACCTTCCAGCTGTGCGGCGAGGCCGCGAGCATCCGGATGTTGGCGCCGGCGCAGAACATCCGCTCCAGGCCACCGGTCATGACGACCGCCTTGACCTCCGGGTGCTCGAAGCGCATCCGCTGGACGACGTCGTAGAGCTCGATGTCGACGCCCAGGTCGTAGCTGTTCATCTTCAGCTCGTAGCCGGGGACGAGGCCGCCCTGCTCGTCGACGGCCAGCTTCACCGTGGCGACGTCGCCGTCGTACTCCACGGTGAAGTGGCGGTAGCGCTCCGGGGAGGTGCGGAACTCGACGACCGGCGGGGCGGACGCGGGCTCCGCGCTCGTCCCGGGGGCCGCGGCCTGGTCGATGGTGGTCTCGCTCACGGTCAAACCTTCCGTCGGTGCCGATCGGACGTCGCGGAAGGAACCACGACGTCGGGGTACGTCCCTATCTTCTACATCGCACCCACGCTACGTCAAGAGCGTGTAGCACTTTTTTCACCCGACGCCGAGCAGCCGCCGCGCCCGCGCCGCGTCCCCGCGGAACTCGTGGGTGGTGCTGTCGTGGACGATGCGGCCCTTCTCCATGACGACGACGCGGTCGGCGACGGAGAAGGCCGCACGCAGGTCCTGCTCGACGACGAGGACCGTGATGCCCTCCTGGGCGAGCTCGGAGACGATGCCCATGACCTGCTGCACGATGGCCGGCGCGAGCCCGTCGGAGGGCTCGTCGAGCAGGAGCACGCGTGGGCCGAGCAGCAGCGCCCGCCCGATCGCGAGCATCTGCTGCTCGCCGCCGGAGAGCTGGTCGCCCCGGTTGCCGCGTCGCTCGCGCAGCCGCGGCATGAGCTCGTAGACGCGCTCGAGCGTCCACTCCCCCGAGTGCTTGCCCTCGGCGATGCGCAGGTTGTTGTGCACCGTGAGCGGCGCGAAGACCCGCCGCCCCTGGGGCACGATCGCCAGCCCGACACCCGCCCTGCGGTGCGTCGGCATCCGGGTGATGTCCTCGTCGCCGACGTGGATGCTGCCGGCGAGGGTCGGGACGAACCCCATGATCGTCGACATGAGGGTCGTCTTGCCCACGCCGTTGCGCCCGAGCAGCGCCACGGTCTCGCCGGCCGCCACGTGCAGGTCGACCCCGGTGAGGACGGTGCTGCCCCCGTAGCCGGACTCGACGCCCGCGATCCTCAGGTCTGCTCCGGTGCCGCTCATCGGGCCGCCTCCTCGGTGGTGGGTGCCTCGTGGAAGAGCTCCTCGAGGGAGTCCTCCCCCAGGTAGGCCTGCTGGACGGTGGGGTCCTCGCGCACCTCGTCCGCGGGGCCGTCGGCGATGAGTGCGCCGAGGTGCAGCACGCTCACCCGGTCGGCGAGCCGGAAGACGAGCTCGAGGTCGTGCTCGATGATGACGACCGTCAGGTCTTCGGGCAGCGAGTGGACCAGCTCGGCGAAGCGCTGGCTCTCCGCGGGCGACATGCCGGCGGCCGGCTCGTCGAGCAGGAGCAGCTGCGGCCGCGTGGCCAGGGCCACCGCGACCTCGAGCTGGCGTCGCTCGCCGTGGCTGAGGTTGCCGGTCATGATGTGCGACCGGTCGGCGAGCCCGACGTCGGCGACGCACTGCTCGGCGAGGTCGTCGATCTCGCTGTTGCGTCGGTGGGACGAGGTCAGCCACGACATCCCCTTGCCGGCGACCCGCTGGGCCGCGAGGGCGACGTTGTCGAGCGGGTTCATCGACAGGAAGAGCGAGCTGTGCTGGAAGGTCTTGCCCAGCCCGCGGCGCGCCCGCCAGGCCGCGGAGCGGCGGGTGACGTCCTCCCCGGCGAGGAGGACCTGGCCGGAGGTGACGGGCAGCCCGCCGGCCACGAGGTTGAAGAGGGTCGACTTGCCGGCTCCGTTGGGGCCGATGAGGGCGTGGCGTCCCCCCTTCGCCACGTCGAGGCTCACGTCGTCGACGGCGACGAGCGCGCCGTACTTCTTCGTGACGCCGCGCAGGGAGAGGGCCGGGACATCGGTGGTCGGCACGGTCATGCCTTCTTCTCCTGGAATCGTCGGACGAGCAGCCGGCGCCAGCTGGTGCCGGCGAAACCGTGCGGCAGGAGGTAGACGACGGCGATGAAGACGAGACCGAGCAGCAGCGGTCCGCGACCCCCGAGGGAGGCGCCGATGTCGTCGCGCACGATCGTCACCAGGGCCGCGCCGAGCACGGCGCCCCAGAGGCGGCCGCGGCCGCCGACGACGACCGCGAGCAGCGCCATGGCCGAGACCTCGAAGGCGAGGTCCTCCGGGGAGACGAAGCGGTTCTGCGCGACCCACAGGGACCCGGCCGCGCCCGCGACCGCCCCGGCGATGCCGTAGACGACGAGCTTGAGCCGGAAGGTGGAGTAGCCGAGCGAGCCCATCCGCTCCTCGTTGTCCCGCAGGCCGCGAAGGGAGCGACCCAGGGTCGAGCGCGACGTCCACCAGACGACGGCGAAGCCGACGAGGAAGACGAGCAGCACCCACCAGTACCGGACGCCGGCGAGCGTCACCGGCTCACCGCCGGGGGCGAGGGTGATCGACGGGATCCCGTAGAGCCCGTTGGTCCCGCCGGTCAGGCCGCTCCAGCGCTGCGCGAGGACGTGCACGAGCTCGGCGATCGCGAGGGTGAGCATGAGGAAGTAGGTGCCCTTGGTGCGCACCATGAGCACCCCGGTGACGAGGGCGAAGACGCCTCCGGTCACCACGGCCGCGAGCAGCGCCACGGGGGCGAAGGCATCGATGTCACGGGCCACGAGCGCGGCCGTGTAGGCACCGACGCCGAAGGGGGCCGCGTGCCCGAGCGAGGGCATGCCGGAGACCCCGACGAGCAGGTCCAGGCTCACGGCAAGAAGAGCCAGCGCGAGCACCCTGCTCAGCGTGTTGGCCGTGTCGGCCGGGAAGATCAGCGGGACGGCCGCGAGGAGCAGGACGACGATGACCGCGAGGAGCGCGGGGAGCTTGTCCCTCATGCCGCCGCCTCCTTGGTGCCGAGCAGGCCCTGGGGTCGCAGGAGCAGGACCAGGCCCATCGCGCCGAAGACGAGGAAGGACGCGTGGTCCGGCAGGAGCGAGACGCCGAGGGTCTCGATCTGGCCGATGACGAGGGCCCCGACGAGGGCCCCGCTCACGGAGCCGAGGCCACCGATGACGACGACCACGAGACCGAGCAGCAGGATCCGGTTGTCCAGGCCCGGGTAGGCCGAGAGGATCGGCCCGCCGATGACGCCGCCGGCCGCGGCCAGTGCCGCACCGACGGCGAAGACGCCGGTCACGAGGCGCTTGGTGTCGACCCCCAGGGCGGAGACCATCTGGGGGTCGACGACCGAGGCCCGCACGAGCGAGCCGACGCGGGTGCGCTCGATGACGTAGAGCGCCGCCACTGCCAGGAGGGCGCCGACGACGATGACGACCAACCGGTAGAGCGGGTAGGACTGCCCGAAGATCGTCACGCTCCCGTCCAGGCCCTGCGGCGCCGGGATGGAGCGCACGTCGTTGCCGAACCGCATCGAGACGAGGTCGGAGACGACGAGCGCGATGCCCAGCGTGAGCAGGGCCTGGTCCAGGTGGCCGCGGTGGGCCACCGGTCGGACCATCGCCGACAGCCCCCACCCGCCGATGCCGCCGATGAGTGCCGCGAGCAGCACGGCGCCGCCGAAGGCGACCAGCGTCATGGTCGATCCCCCGCCGATCAGCGCGACGGCGACGTAGGCGCCGACGAGGTAGATCGCTCCGTGGGCGAGGTTGAGCACGTCCATGACGCCGAAGACGAGCGAGAGCCCGAGGGCGATGACGAAGAGCAGGACGCCGGTGGCGAGCCCGTCGATCATCGTCACCCCGTTGTCGGTGATGAAGTTGGCCGTCAGTGCGGTCACGTGGATCTCCCAGCAGTGGGTGGGGCGGACGGGTCAGGAAGAGGGCTTGGTGAGCTCGCTCTCGATGACATTGGTCCAGGCGTCACCCTTCTTCTCGACCTTGCGCAGGTAGTAGGTCTGGTCCGGGCCCTGCGTGTCGGAGAAGGACCACGGGCCGCGGGGGCTGTCGACCTCACCGGTCGCCTTCAGGCCCTCGACGATCTGGTCGCCGCTGGTGCCCTTGTCGAGCGCCTTGTCCAGGACGGCGCCGGCGTCGTACGTCTGCATCGCGTAGACCGTCGGCGGCACCTTGTTGGCGGCTGTGTAGGCCTTGACGAAGGTCTTGTTCTTCGGGTTGTCCAGCTCCGAGGAGTAGTGCAGCGAGGTGAAGATGCCCTCCGCGGACTTGCCCTGCGCCGTGAGGGCGCCGCCCTCGGTGAGGAAGCCGGTGGCGTAGAAGGGGATGTCCTTGTGCAGACCGAGCTGGTCGTACTGCTTGACGAAGGTGACCGCCTCGGCGCCGGCGTAGAACGCGAAGACCGCCTTGGGCTTGGCGTTGCGGACCTTCTGCAGGTACGGCTGGAAGTTCGTCGTCTTGCCGAAGGGGGTCATCTGGGTCCCGGCGACCTTGCCGCCCGCGCCCTCGAAGGACTTCTTGAAGCTGGCGAGGAACTCCTGGCCCGCCGCGTAGTCGGGACCGACGAGGTAGACCTTGCCGTCACCGACCTCCTTGGCGACGTGGGCACCGATGGCCTCGCTGACCTCACCGTTGGAGAAGCTGGTCCGCCACACGTACGGGGAGGAGGACTTGCCGGTGATGTCGTTGGCGCCGGCGTTGGTGATGATGAGCGGCTTCTTCGCCTCGGTGAAGGAGTCGGTCAGGCCGAGCGCCACGGCGGAGTTGACGATGCCGACCACGGCGTCGACGGACTCGTCCTGGGCCAGCTTGGTGCCGGCGGGGACGCCGTCCTCGGGACCGGACCCCTCGTCGACGACGGTCAGCTCGACCTCCTTGCCGCCGAGCTTGTTGTCGTTCTCGTCGAGATAGAGGCGGAAGCCGGCCTCCATGTCCTTGCCGAGGGGCGCGTAGACGCCGGACTGCGGCACGAGGAGGGCGATCTTGACCTTGTCGTCGTCGCCGCCTTCGTCACCCCCTCCGCCGGAGAGGGCCGACCCACCGCAGGCGGTGAGGGCGAAGGTCATGGTGAGGGCCAGCGGGAGGGTACGGGTGGCGCGCATCGGGACTCCAGGGGTGCGGTCTCGTCATTGAGGGCACGACGGGTCGGTGGGATCCGACCCCGTCGTCGGTGACACCGAGAATGGTGGGGAATTGTTCTACAGTCAATAGGCGCCTCGAAACAATTTCGTAGCAAATTGGGTTAGGGTCTGCTTCACCCCGAGGAGGACGAGTGACGACCAATCTGCAGGCCCCCACCGAGGTGGGCGATCGATCGACCCCGGCAAGCGCTCGCTCGCTCCTGCTGACGATCCTCGGCGAGTTCGTCCACCCCCGCGACGGGGCGGCGTGGACGGGCACACTCGTGTCCGCGCTCGGCGCCCTGGGCGTCGAGGAGAAGTCCGCGCGGCAGACGATCGCCCGCACGGCGAGCCAGGGGATCATCGAGTCGGAACGGCACGGCCGCCGGGTGCGGTGGCAGCTGACCGAGCACGGACGCGCCCTGCTCGCCGAGGGCACCGACCGGATCTACGGCTTCCTGCGTCGCCCGCGCGCCTGGGACGGCCAGTGGCTCGTGGTCGCCGCCGCCGTCCCCGAGTCGCAACGCAGCACGCGGCACCGGTTGCGCACCCGGATGACCTGGCTGGGCCTGGGCTGCCCGACCCCGGGCCTGTGGATCATCCCCGACGCCGACAAGGAGACCGAGGTCCAGCACACCCTCGCCGACCTCGACCTCGGCGACCGGGCCTTCGCGTGGGTCGGCCGCCGGGCCGCCGGCACCGACCCGACCGCGCTCATCGACGCGGCCTGGGACCTCGACGAGGTGCGCGCCCGCTACCGGGACTTCGCCGACGACTTCGGCGAGCGGGAGGTCGCCGGCGACGACGCGGCCTTCGTCGCGCAGGTGGAGCTCATCCAGGCCTGGCGCGCCTTCCCCTTCGTCGACCCGGACCTCCCGGCCGAGCTGCTCCCGCCGGACTGGCCCGGACCGCAGGCCGCGACCCTCTTCCACACCCGTCGGGACCGCTGGCACCGGCTCGCCCAGCGCGAGTGGGAGCGCATGGAGACCGCGGCCGGCGAACGCACCTGACCCGCCGCGGGTGGAGGTGGTCCCGAACCCCGCCACGACGAGGGCGACACGTCATGCGGTCTGGTCGCGCAACCTGTACCGCTGCACCTTGCCGGTGGCCGTGCGGGGCAGCGCGTCGATGAACTCCACCCGGCGCGGGTACTTGTAGGGAGCGATTCGGCTCTTGACGTGGTCCTGGATGGCGGCAGCCAGCTCCGGGCCGGCCTGCGCCCCGTCCCGGAGCACGACGTAGGCGACGACCAGCTGGCCCCGGCTCGGGTCGGCCTGCCCGACCACGGCGCAGTCGGAGACGTCCGGGTGCGAGAGCACCGCCTCCTCCACCTCGGGTCCGGCGATGTTGTACCCGGAGGAGATGATCATGTCGTCGTTGCGGGCCCGGTACCAGAAGTACCCCTCGTCGTCGCGGACAAAGGTGTCGCCGGTGATGTTCCAGCCGTTCTCCACGTACACCTGCTGGCGGGGATCGGCCAGGTAGCGGCACCCGGTCGGGCCCTTGACGGCGAGCCGGCCGGGGGTGCCGTCGGGGACCGTCCGGCCGTCCTCGTCGACGACCCTGGCGGTGTACCCCGGCACCTCGACACCGGTCGAGCCCGGATGGATGTCGTCGTCGGCCGCCGCGATGAAGACGTGCAGCATCTCGGTGGACCCGATGCCGTCGATGATGCGGATCCCCGTGCCTTCGTGGAAGGTCCGCCACGTCGCCTCGTCCAGGTGCTCGCCCGCGGACACGGCCCGGCGCAGCGAACCGAGCGACCCGGTGTGCCCTCCGGAGACCATCGCCCGGTAGGCCGTCGGTGCCGTGAAGCAGATCGTGACGCCGTGGGTCTCGATGTGGCCCGCCAGCTCCGCCGGGGTCGCCTTCTCCACCAGCAGCGTGCTCGCGCCGACTCTCAGGGGGAAGACCACTGCCCCACCGAGGCCGAAGGTGAAGGCGATCGGGGGTGTCCCCGTGAACCGGTCCTCGGGGGTGGGCTGCAGCACGTGGCGCGAGAAGGTGTCGGCGATCGCCAGCACGTCGCGGTGGAAGTGCATCGTGGCCTTCGGCCGGCCGGTTGTCCCGGAGGTGAAGGCCAGCAGGGCGACGTCGTCGGCAGCGGTGACCACGTCGTCGTGCTCGGTGGATGCCTCGGCGATCCTCTGGCACAGGTCGTCGGCCGACGACCCGCCGTAGGCGACGACGGGCGCCGAAGTCCCCGCCGCCTGCAGCTCGTCGAGGAACCGGTGGTCGCACAGTGACAGGTCGATCCGAGCGATCTCGTCCACGGCGGCGAGCTCTCCCGCGCGCAGCAACGGCATCGTGGCGACGACGACACCGCCGGCCTTGAGGACGCCGAACCAGCAGGCCACCGTCCACGGGTTGTTCGGGCCGCGCAGCAGCACCCGGTTGCCGGGCACGAGACCGAGATCCTCGACCAGCAGGTTGGCGATCCGGTTGGCCGTGGTGCGCAGCTCCTCGTAGGACCACTCCTCACCATCGGGGCTGAGCAGGCACGGACGGTCCCCACCGTGCTCTCGGATGACGTCGTCCAGCAGGGCGGTGGCGCAGTTCAACCGATCGGGGTAGCTGGTGTCGGGTCCGAGCACGATCTCGGGCCAGTCGGCAGGATCGGGCAGGTTGTCGCGGCAGAAGGTGTCGGTGTGGGCCGACGGGGACAGCGTCTCCGGGGACGGGGTCGTTGACGTGGGCACGGGGTCTCCTCACTCGCAGGGACGTGGCGAGATGCGTGTGGCTGCGCGACGGGAGGTCACGGTCGCCACCTGCGGTGGGCGGTCGCCGGACCGCCCTGCCTGACGAGCTCCAGACGGGGCTTCGGTCCGTCGGAGCGTCCGGTCTGCGGCTTGCGGCGGCCGGCCCGCCACGGGTCCGGCCAGCTCGCCCCCGGGCCGTCGTAGTCCTGCTCGACGGCCGCATGCAGGGTCCAGCTGGGGTCGTAGAGGTGCGCTCGGCCGATGGCGCACAGGTCGGTCCGCCCGGCCAGCACGAGCGAGTTCACGTCGTCCCACGACGAGATCACCCCGACGGCGATGGTGGGGATGTCCACACGGTTGCGGATCGCGTCGGCGTAGGGAGTCTGGTACGAGCGGCCGAAGGCCGGCTTCTCCGCGGAGGTGACCTGGCCGGTGGAGACATCGATGGCCGCGGCGCCGGCAGCGGAGAAGGCCTCGGCAATGGCAATCGTGTCCTCCGTCGAGATCCCACCCTCGACCCAGTCGGTCGCCGAGATCCGCACCGTCATCGGCCGGTCCTCGGGCCATGTCTCGCGCATCGCGGTGAAGACCTCGAGGGGGAACCGCAGCCGGCCGTCGACGTCGCCGCCGTACTCGTCGGTGCGCCGGTTGGTGTACGGCGACAGGAAACCGGAGAGCAGGTAGCCGTGCGCACAGTGCAGCTCCAGCAGATCAAAGCCGGCCTCGGCCCCGCGCCGGGCCGCCGAGACGAACTGCTGGCGGATCTCGTCCATACCCGCTCGGTCGAGCTCGCGCGGGACCTGGTTGCGGTCCGGGTCGTAGGCGAGCGGGGAGGCCGCGACGACGTCCCAGTTACCGACGTCCAGCGGCTCGTCGATTCCTTCCCACATCAGCTTCGTCGACCCCTTGGCCCCGGAGTGCCCGAGCTGCAGGCCCACCTTCGTCGGCGTCTCTGCGTGGACGAAGTCGGTGATCCGGCGCCACCGGGCAGCCTGCGCGTCAGACCACAAGCCGGTGCAGCCGGGGGTGATCCGCCCCTCCGGGGACACGCAGACCATCTCGGTCATGACCAGTCCCGCACCACCGAGCGCCTTGCCGGTGAGGTGCGCGAAGTGGAAGTCCGTCGGCATCCCGTCGACGGCCTTGTACATGTCCATCGGTGAGACGACGACGCGGTTGGGCAGCTCGAGCTCGCCCTTGCCCGGCCCGCCGAGCACGAAGGGCTGGAACATCGGCGGCCGGTGGTCCCCGCAGCCGTGGCCGCGCCGCTGCTCGTGCTCGGCGAACCACTCGTCCAGCCGCTGGACGAACTCCGGGTCACGCACCCGAAGGTTGTCGTGGGTGACCCGGCGGCTGCGGGTGAGGATGTTGAACGCGAACTGCAGCGGCTCCTGGTGGGTGTACTGCCCGAGGTTCTCGAACCACTCCAGGCTCGCCTGCGCTGCTCGTTGGGTCGACTGCACCACCGGCTTGCGCTCCGCCTCGTACGCCGTCAGGGCCGCGTCGAGGTCGGTCTGCTCGTGCAGGCAGGCCGCGAGGGCGAGCGCGTCCTCCATCGCCAGCTTGGTGCCGGACCCGATGGAGAAGTGAGCGGTGTGGGCGGCATCGCCGAGCAGGACGATGTTGCGATGGCGCCACTGCTCGTTGCGGATCGTGGTGAAGGTGATCCACTTGGAGTTGTTGGACATGACCTGATGACCCTCGAGCTCCTCGGCGAAGAGCTCGCGCACCCGTTCGATAGAGGCCAGGTCGGACTCGCCCGGCCCGAAGTCGCCGTGGCTGAACCCCGCCCGCTCCCACACCCGCGAGTTCATCTCCACGATGAACGTGCTGCCGGTGGCGTCGAAGGGGTAGCCGTGGATCTGCATCACCCCGTGGGGTGTCTGGCGGATGTAGAACTTGAAGGCGTCGAAGACCTTGTCGGTCGCCAACCACATGTACTTGCAGTCCCGCACGTCCCGTGTCGGGCCGAACGTGTCCGAGTAACGTTCCCGGATCGGCGAGTTGAGTCCGTCGGCGGCCACCACGAGGTCGTGGGTGCGCGACAGCTCCTCGACGTCGGGGGCCGCGGTCTCGAAGTGGACGGCGACACCGACCGCGGCTGCGCGCGCCTGCATGATCTGCAGCAGCCGCTTGCGGGAGAGCGCCGCGAAGCCGTGCCCACCACTGGTGATGACCTCGTCGCGGTAGTGGACGTCGATGTCGTCCCAGAGCGCGAACTCGGCCTTCATCGCCTCGTGGATCACCGGGTCGGCGTGCTCGATGCCACCCAGCGTCTCGTCGGAGAAGACCACGCCGAACCCGAAGGTGTCATCGGCGGCATTGCGCTCCCAGACGGTGATCTCGTGGTCCGGCCCCAGCTGCTTGGCCAGCAGGGCGAAGTAGAGCCCACCCGGCCCGCCACCGACGACAGCGATGCGCATGCGATGTCCCTTCGTGTGATCGAACGTCAGTGTATTGGAACGTTGACGGTCGTTGTCAATGCGTTATAGCGTCGCCGTCATGACGTCTTTCGGTCTGACTGCTGATCAGCAGGAGTACGCCGACCGCGTTCGTGACCTCGCGCGCACCCATTTCTCCGGCCGCGACCTCCGGCAGAGCCACGAGCCGGGCGAGCAGGGACATGTGGACCGACGACTGCTCCGCCGGCTCGGTGACCTCGGCCTCCTCCGCGGTCTCTTCGGAGGCGAGCCGGAGGAAGCCCCGCACGATGCGGCAGCGATGCAGCTGTGCCTCTTGCGCGAGACCCTCGCCGGCGTGGACACCGCGGCCGAGACCGCCCTCGCCCTGCAGGGGCTCGGCAGCTACCCGATCCTCCAGTCCGGCGCCCGCGAGACGGCCGAGCGTTGGCTCCCCGGTGTCATCACCGGCGAGGTGGTGGCCGGATTCGCCCTCTCCGAGCCGGGCGCAGGGTCCGATGCCGCGGCTCTTGCGCTGCGCGCCCAGCCGGATGGCGACGGCTGGCGGCTGTTCGGGGAGAAGACCTGGATCTCCAACGCGCCAGAGGCCGACGTCTACACCGTCTTCGCCCGGACCACCTCCGATGCAGGCGCCAGGGGGGTCACCGCCTTCGCGGTGTCGGGCGACGCCGAAGGTCTCGGGGGCGAGCACCTCGACCTGCTGACACCCCACGCGATCGGTCGGCTCACCTTCGAGGGTGTCCGGGTGGAGCGTGCGGACGTGCTGGGCGAGGTCGACGCGGGCTTCCGGGTAGCCATGCGCACCCTCGACCTCTTCCGCCCGAGCGTCGGCGCCTTCGCCGTCGGTATGGCCCAGGCAGCGCTGGAGAGCGCAGTCCGCTGGTCGATCGAGCGTGAGGTCCACGGCGGCCCGCTGCACGAGCAGCAGGCGGTGTCCCACGCACTCGCTGAGATGGCCACGCAGGTCCAGGCCTCGCGACTGCTGGTCCGCGCGGCGGCCTCCGCCTACGACTCAGGGGCCCCCGCCGCGGATGTCACCAAGGCGGCCGCCATGGCCAAGCTGTACGCCACCGAATCCGCTCAGCGGGTCGTCGACCAGGCAGTGCAGCTGCACGGTGCCCGCGCCCTGCAGCGAGGCCATCTGCTGGAGCACCTCTACCGCGAGGTCCGCGCGCCCCGGATCTACGAAGGCGCCTCGGAGGTCCAACGCACCATCATCGGCCGAGCTCTCGTCCGAGAGGCTCGGACCACCACCACCGACGAGCGCCCATGAGGAGCACGCGATGACCCGATTCCGCGCATCAGCCGAGTTCACCCAGGAGTGGCGACACTTCCGCTTCGAGGTCGCCGACGGCGTCGCCACCGTGACCCTCGACCGTCCGGAGAAGATGAATGCGCTGACCTTCGAGAGCTACGCCGACCTGCGTGACCTGCTCCACGAGCTGCCCACCCGTGAGGACGTGTCGGTACTCGTCATCCGTGGTGAAGGGAGGGGCTTCTGCGGCGGCGGGGACGTCAACGAGATCATCGGCGAGCTCATCCAGATGGACGCCCGTGACCTGATCGGTTTCACGCGGATGACCGGCGACGTCATCAGGGCCATGCGCGAGTGCCCGATCCCGATCGTCGTCGGCGTCCAGGGCATCGCCGCCGGAGCGGGTGCGGTGCTGGCACTGGCCGCCGACTTCAGAGTCGTGGCCCGGTCGGGCAAGTTCGCCTTCCTGTTCACCAAGGTCGGACTCTCCGGGGGAGACATGGGCGCCGCCTACCTGCTCCCCCGGATCGTGGGCGCGGGCCGCGCCACCGAGCTGCTCATGCTGGGCGAGACCATCGATGCCGAGACCGCAGACCGGTACGGACTGGTCAGCCGGCTGGTCGAGGACCCCGAGCTCGACGACGCCGTCCAGGACCTGTCCCGACGCCTGGCCGACGGTCCGACGTTGGCCTACGCCGAGACCAAGTCGCTGATCACCCGGGAGCTCGACATGAGCCTCGCTGCGGCCGTCGAGCTCGATGCCTCGACGCAGGCACTGCTGATGACCACGCAGGACCACACCGAGTTCCACGCCGCCTTCAACGCACGTCGCCCCCCGAAGTGGACGGGACGCTGATGAGCAACGGCGCAGTCGAGACCGCCACCAGGCCGCTCAGCGGCCGGGTCGCCCTGGTCACCGGGGCCAGCACGGGGATCGGCCTCGCGGCTGCCCAGCGGCTCTCTCGCGACGGGATGCGGGTCGCGCTGCTCGCCCGGGACGAGGCAGCCCTGACCGACGCCGCGGCCACCCTGCCCGGGGAATCGCTGGTCCTGCCCACCGACGTCACCGACAGCGAGCAGCTGGACGCGGCCTACCGGACCGTCGAGCAGACCTGGGGGCCGGTGGAGGTGCTGGTGCTCAGCGCCGGCAACGGCATCGGCGCCCCGTTGGCCGAGACCACCGACGAGGACTGGCAGCGCATGCTCGACCTGAACCTCACCGCACCCTTCCGGTGCCTGCGGCGAGCGCTGCCCGGCATGCTCGAGCGCGGGTGGGGCCGGGTCGTCGTGGTCGCCTCGATCGCGGCCAAGGTCGGCGACAAGCAGGTCGCGGCCTACACCGCCAGCAAGCACGGTGTCCTCGGCCTCGTCCGGTCGGCCGCGGCCGAGCTCGCCAGCACCGGGGTGACGGTCAATGCGGTGTGCCCCGGCTACGTCGACACCCCGATGACCGACCAGTCGGTGGCCGACATCGCCGAGCGGAGCGCCCGGTCCCAGGAGGAGGTCCGGCGGCTGCTGGAGCGCAAGCAGCCGATCCGGCGGCTGGTGACGACCCAGGAAGTAGCCGACGTCGTGGCGCTCTGCGTGGCCAACGGCGCGATCAACGCCCAAGGCATCAACGTCGACGGAGGAGCAGTCCAGTCATGAGTCCCGAGCGGATCAACCCATCCCACCTCGCGCCGGCCGCGGGGTTCTCCCACGCGGTCCGCGTGACCGGTGGGGCCACGGTCCACCTCGCCGGCCAGACCGCGCTCGACGCGGACGGGATGATCGTCGGCGACGACGTCGTGGAGCAGTTCGAGCGGGCCCTGACCAACCTCCTCGCCGCACTGGAGGCCGCTGGCGGGACACCTGAGCACCTCGTGTCGATGACCGTCTACATCGTCGACATGGACGACTACAAGGCACGATCCCGTGACATCGGTCGGGTGTGGAAGCGTCTCGTGGGAGCCCACTACCCCGCGATGGCTGGCATCGGTGTGGCCCGACTCTGGGATGTCGAAGCGCTCGTGGAGGTGCAGGGCGTGGCCCAGCTGCCCGACCGATCCGGTGAGTAGGGGCTGGTGCAGGTGACGCGCACCCTCGGGACGAGTCCCCCACGCGCCCTGATCTTCACCCTCTACGGTCTCTACGCCCGAGAGACCGGCGGCTGGCTGAGCGTCCGGTCGTTGATCCAGCTGCTCGGTGAGGTGGGCGTCGACGGCCAGGCAGTCCGCTCGGCAGTCTCACGGCTGAAGCAGCGCGGCCTCCTGGTCCCCGAGAAGTGGGACGGTCTCGCGGGCTACACACTCTCCGAGCGGGCCCGCGACGTGTTGCTCGAAGGGGACCGGCGCATCTTCGCTCGGCCGCGAGCCGAGGGCGACCACCAGTGGCTCCTCGCAGTCTTCAGCGTGCCCGAGTCCGAGCGCGACCAGCGACACAAGCTGCGCAGCCTGCTGACCCAGCTGGGGTTCGGCACCGTCTCGGCAGGCGCGTGGATCGCGCCGGCTCACGTCGAGGGTCTCACCCGCGAGACCCTCGACGAGGCCGGCCTGGCGGAGTACCTCGACCTCTTTCGGTCCGAGCACCTGGGCTTCCGCCCGTTGCCCGAGCAGGTGGCTCGCTGGTGGGACCTGGAGACCTTGAACCTGATGCACTCGGAGATCGTGGGGACGTACCGATCGACCCTGGATGCGTGGAGGGATTCGACCCAGGACGACGCCACCGCCTTCGTCGACTACGTCGGGCTGCTCACCAGCTGGCGCAGACTCCCGTACCTCGATCCGGGACTTCCGAGAGACCTGCTACCCGATGACTGGCGTGGGGTCGAAGCCGCCGACATCTTCTTCGAGCTGCGCGACCGGATAGCGCTGCCCGCTCGCCGACATGCCGCGACGAAGGCTCCCGAGGTGACCTTCGACCCGCAGGTGCGCGGGTGATCGACACCTGCGCTCGTACTGCGCCGTCTCAGTAGCGATGCTTCTCCACGTCGACGTAGTCGCCGCTCTCCTCCTCACCCTGCGAACGCGAGTCGGCCGGCGGCGCCGTCGTGGCCGGCACGGACCGTGGCGCGGCCGTGGCCTCCTCCTCCACGGCACCGACCCGCTTGCGCAGCGACGCGTCGCCCTCGTTGCCGCGGTAGCCGCGGACGAGGAGCCAGTCGTGCACGTCGTCGCGCTGCGGGTGGGCGTCGGGGACGGTGTTGTAGACGTAGTTGATCCCGCGCGAGCGGGCCTCCTGCTCGAGGTGCTCCATGACCCAGGAGCCGACGCCCTGCCCCTGGCGTGCGGCGTCGACGGCCAGGGTGATCTCGGCGTCACCGCCCCACGTGGTGTCCAGGACGCCCAGGCCGACGACCTCGGCGCCGTCCCGGGCGACGAACCAGTCGCCCGGGAGCTCGGCCCCGTCCGCGAAGTCGAGGACGAGGGCACCGTCCGGGGCGGAGGCGGCGATGCGCGCCTTGTCCGCGTCCCAGACGGGTCGGGCCTCGTGCTCCCAGGTCAGAGAGGTCACGACAGGCCTTCCTCGCGCAGTCCCTGCTCGTAGAGGTGGACGTAGTCGTACTCGACCGGCTGGCCGTTGATGCCCGTCGGGGGCTCGGCGATCCAGCTGGCGAACTTGCCGAGCTCGTACTCCGGGACCATGAGGGCGGCGACCTTGGCGCGGTCCTCCTCGCTCGGGATCCACTCGTCCTTGCGGGTCTCCCACGTCGCGTCGTCCAGGACCTCGCCGTCGGGGCTCACGTGGTGACCGGCGTAGACGCCGACCTGGCGGTGGAAGCCCTCGTGCGGCAGATACAGGCGCTCGTCCAGACCGGCGTCCTCGAGCGCCTGGTTCCACCGGTTGACGCCGTTGGCGCAGTCGGCGACGTACTCGTCGCGCAGGTCGAGGTTGAGCGCCGAGATCATCGGGACCGTCTTCGTGCGGATCTCGCCGTCCTCGACGTAGGACATCTCCCGCTCGCCGTCGAGCAGCGTGTGGTCGTCCTTGCGGCGGGTCTCCTGCCAGCGGCCCTTGAGGCCGGAGGTGTAGTAGTTGCCCGCGTTGGTCGACTGCTCCGACCCGAAGAGGTCCATGGAGACGGAGAACTGGAAGTTCAGGTACTTCTGGATGACGCTCAGCGGGATGACGCCGTGCTCCCACACGTCGTCGGTGCCGTGCTTGGCCATCTCCTCGGCGGTGCGCTCCACCGTGCGCTGCACGCCGGTGGTGCCGACGAACATGTGGTGGGCCTCCTCCTTGAGCATGAACTCGCAGGTGCGGGCCAGCGGGTCGAAGCCGCTCTCCTTGAGGGTGCCGAGCTGGTACTTGCCGTCCCGGTCGGTGAAGTACGTGAACATGAAGAACTGCAGCCAGTCGGTGGTCTCCTCGTTGAAGGCACCGAGGATGCGCGGGTTGTCGTAGTCACCCGAGTTGCGCTTGAGGAGCTGCTCGGCCTCCTCGCGTCCCTCACGACCGAAGTACGCGTGGAGCAGGTAGACCATCGCCCAGAGGTGACGGCCCTCCTCGACGTTGACCTGGAAGAGGTTGCGCATGTCGTAGATCGAGGGCGCCGTGTTGGCGAGGACCCGCTGCTGCTCGACGGAGGCCGGCTCGGTGTCGCCCTGGATGACGATGAGGCGCATCAGGTCGGCCCGGTACTCACCGGGGACCTCCTGCCAGGCCTTCTCCCCCTTGTGCTTGCCGAAGTTGACCGTGCGGTCCGGGTCGCCCTCGGCGAGGAAGATGCCCCACCGGTACTCCTCCATCGGCACGTGCTCGAAGTGCGCCCAGCCGTCGCGGCCGACCGCGACCGCGGTGCGCAGGTAGACGTCCTTGGTCGGCAGCTCGGGGCCGAGGTTGCGCCACCAGTCGAGGAACTTCGGCTGCCAGCCCTCGAGCGCGCGCTGCAGGCGACGGTTGTCGTTGAGGTTGACGTTGTTGGGGATCCGCTGGCTGTAGTCGATCGGGCTCGTCGGCCCCGAGGGGTCGGGAGCGGAGCCGATGCGGTCGTCGGTGGTCGTCATGCCATCTCCTTGGGTCGCGTCACTGCGAGGTCACTTATGTTCTACAGGCTATCTGTCGGTACGACAAGAGTTTGTCGAACGTTTTTCGCCGAGCGGGGGACGAAGGGGGTCCCCCGCGCCTCAGCCGAGCCGGCCCAGGACGGCCGGGCTGCCCTGCACGGCGGTGCGCTGCAGGTGGGCGTGGACGGCGCGCAGGCCGCCCTCCTCCTGGCCGCCGCCGGCGCGGCCGGGACCGCCGTGGACGAGCTGCGGCATGGGCGTGCCGTGGCCGGTGGACTCCGGGGCGCTGTCGCGGTCGAGCACCAGGACGCGGCCGTGGAAGGGGGCCGCACCGGTGACCACCTGGGTCACGAAGTCGGCGTCGGCCGACACGACGGAGCCGGCGAGGCTCCCTTCGCCCCGGGCGAGCAGCGCGACGGCGTGCTCGGGGTCGCGGTAACCCATGAGCGCGCTGACCGGGCCGAAGGCCTCGACCTCGTGCGGCTCGCTGCGGTCGGCGTCGTCCACCCGCACGAGGACGGGCGACATGAAGGCGCCCCGCTCGGCGTCGGCGCCGATGACGTCGACGCGGTCGACGTCGCCGAAGACGACGGTGCCGGCCCCGGCGATGCGACGGGCGGCATCGCGCACGTCGTCACGCTGGGCGGTGCCGACGAGCGCGCCCATCCGGACGCCCTCTGCACCGGGCGCACCGATGCCGATGCCGCCCAGCCGCTGCGCGACGGCCTCCGCGACGGCGTCGACCCGCTCGGCGGGGACGAGGGCGCGGCGGATGGCCGTGCACTTCTGCCCCGCCTTGACCGTCATCTCGGTGACGAGCGCCTTGACGAAGAGGTCGAACTCCGGCTCGCCCGGCGCCGCGTCGGGGCCGAGGACGGAGGCGTTGAGGCTGTCGGCCTCGGCGTTGAAGTGCGCGGAGCGACGGGTCACCGCGGCGTCCGCGCGCAGGCTCGCGGCCGTGTCGGCGGAGCCGGTGAAGCCGATGTGGTCCTGGCCGCCGAGCTCGTCGAAGAGCCCGGGGATCGAGCCGGCGACGACCTGCAGCGCCCCCTCGGGCAGCGCCTCGGACTCGACCATCATCCGCACCGCCTCGACGGCGATGTAGGCCGTCGGCGTCGCGGGCTTGACGATCGTCGGCACGCCGGCGAGGAGCGCGGGCGCCAGCTTCTCGAGCATGCCCCACACCGGGAAGTTGAAGGCGTTGATCTGCAGCGAGATCCCGTGCGGGCTCGTCAGCACGTGCCGCCCGCCGAAGACGCCCTCCTTGCCGAGCTGGATGAAGTCGTCCTCGACGATGACGGTGCCCTCCGGCAGGCCCTTGCGGCCGAGCGAGGAGTAGACCATCGCGGTCCCGATGCCGCCGTCGACGTCGACGGCCGCGTCGCGGGCCGTGCAGCCGGCGCGGGCGGACAGCTCGTAGAGCCGGTCCTTGCCCTCCTGCACCGCGGCCGCGGCGGCCTTGAGCGCGGCGGCCCGCTCGTGGAAGGTCATCGCACGCAGGGCGGGACCCCCCTTCGTCCTGGCGTGGGCCACGGCGGCGCCGAGGTCGATGCCCTCGCTCGTCACCCGGGTGACGGTCTCGCCGGTCACGGCGTCACGGACCTCGCGGCCCTCACCGCTGCCGGCGACCCATCGGCCGGCGACATAGCTCTGCAGGGTCTCGCTCATGCTGTCTGCTCCTTGGGGTCGTTCCAGTCGTAGAAGCCGCGTCCGGTCTTGCGGCCGTGGTGGCCCTGCTCGACGAGGTCGATGAGCAGCTGCGGCGGGGCGAATCGGGGACCGAGCTCGCGCTCGAGGTAGCGGGCGATGCCCAGGCGCACGTCGAGGCCGACCAGGTCGGTGAGGCGAAGGGGGCCCATCGGGTGGCCGTAGCCGAGCGACATGGCCGCGTCGATGTCCTCCGCCGACGCGACGCCGGCCTCGAGCATGCGGATCGCCTCGAGGCCGATCGCGACACCGAGACGGCTGCTGGCGAAGCCCGGCGAGTCCGCGACGACGACCGGCGTCTTGCCCAGGCCCTCGCGCACCCACTCGACCGCCCGCTCGCGCCAGACCTCGTCGGTCGCCGTCGCGATGACGATCTCGACGAGACGGCTCGCGGGCACGGGGTTGAAGAAGTGCAGCCCGAGGAGTCGCTCGGGGTGGCGCAGGGAGGTCGCCAGCGCGTCGAGCGAGATGCTCGAGGTGTTGGTGGCCAGCGCCGCGTCGTCGGCGATGACCGCCTCGACGCGCTGGAGGGTGTCGCGCTTGAGCTGCTCGTCCTCGGGGACGGCCTCGATGACGAGGCCGCAGCCGGCGAGGTCGGCGGCATCGGTCGTCGTCGTGAGGCGCCCCATGGGCTCGGCCGCGTCGGTGATCTTGCCCCGCTCCACGCTCTTGTCGCAGGAGCGCTGGACCCGCGCCACCGCCCCCTGCGCCGCGTCGTCGCGCTCGAGCAGGACGACCTCGCTGCCGGCGAGCAGCAGCCCGTGGACGATGCCGGCGCCCATCTGGCCACCGCCCACCACCCCGGTCCGGTCGGGGATGTGTCCGTCGGTCATGCCAGGCCTCCCGTGGCGTCGATGATGTCGCCGGTGATCCACCCGGCGTCCGGGGAGAGCAGGAGCGCGATCGCCCCCGCGATGTCCTCGGGGGTGCCGAGACGGCGCATCGCGTTGCTCGCGGCCATCGCGTCGATGGCCTTGTCGCTCGTGATCGAGCGCAGGTACTCGGTGTCGGTGGCGCCGGGGCGCACGACGTTGACCGTCACCCCGCGCCTGGCGACCTCCTTCGCGGCGACCCGGCTCGCGGCCTCGAGCCCCGCCTTGGCCGCGGCGTAGGTGCTCTGCCGTGCCGGGGCGACCCGGGCGGCGGCGCTGGAGACCATGACGATGCGTCCGCCGTCGGCCACCCGGGCGGTCGCCTCGCGCAGGACGAGGAGGGCCGAGACGAGGTTGAGGGAGAGCGAGGCGTCGATCTGCTCGCGGGTCAGCTCGGTGATCCGCGGGTAGTCCCAGCCGCCGACGCAGTCGACGACGACGGTGAGCTCGCCACGCTCCTGCGCCGCGTCGAAGGCGGCGACCACACCCTCCTCGGTCGTCGCATCGGCTGCGATCGAGCGCACCCGCTCCCCCAGCTCCGCGACGAGCGCGTCCGCGCGCTCGGGGTGGCCGTGGTGGGTGATCGTCACGTCGTGGTCGGCCGCGAGGCGGCGGGTCACGGCGGCGCCGATCCCGCCGGCTCCGCCCAGCACCAGGGCAGTGGTCATCGTCGACTCCCTTCGTCGTCGACCAACATGCCACACATCGATGTCGCGACGCTAGTAGTCGTGTAGAACTTCCGCCGGCGAAGGGGGCCGCGCCCCGTCCCCGTCCTGCGTCGCGCGTGGTGAGACGATGTCCCGATGAGCGAGGAGCAGCAGCAGGCAGAGAACCGCAAGCGGCCGACGACGGACGAGTTCCGGGCCTTCGTCGCCGAGGACTGGGCGCCGCGCTCGCAGGACCGGGCCGGGCTGACCGAGGCCGCTGCCCGCGCGGCCGTGCGTCGCGAGGCCGTCTCCGCCGCCCACCGCGGCGAGCGCCTCGTCATCCCCGCGGGCGGGCTCAAGGTCCGCAGCAACGACAGCGACTACGTCTT
Source organism: Janibacter terrae (assembly GCF_039636765.1). Classification (NCBI taxonomy): domain Bacteria; kingdom Bacillati; phylum Actinomycetota; class Actinomycetes; order Micrococcales; family Intrasporangiaceae; genus Janibacter; species Janibacter terrae. The sequence goes on along the minus strand of NZ_CP144167.1, from coordinate 1,288,771 downwards.
CCGGCCGCACTCCGCCTTCGCCCACCTCACCGGGCTGGGCGCCGACCGCGAGCCCGACGCCGTCCTGGTCATGGAGCCCCTCGGGGGGCCCGACGACGACGCCGGCCACGAGTCGGTCCTCTACTTCCGTCCGCTCGCGCCCCGCGACTCCGACGAGTTCTTCGCCGACAGCCGCTACGGCGAGTTTTGGGTCGGCGCGCGCCCCTCGATCGAGGACGTCGAGGACGAGCTCGGCCTCACCGGCCGCCACGTCGACCAGCTCGAGGACGCCGTCGGCAAGGACGCGGGGCAGGTCACCGTGCGTCTCGTCCGCGACGCCGACCGCGACCTGACCGCCCGCCTCGACACCGTGCGCACCCAGGGCGGTGCGGAGCAGGAGACGCTCGCCGAGGGCGACGCCGCCCTCGCCCACGCGCTGTCGCACCTGCGCATGGTCAAGGACGACTGGGAGATCGAGCAGATGCAGGCCGCGGTCGACGCGACCCGCGTCGGCTTCGAGGCCGTGATCCGTGAGCTGCCGACGCTCGCCGAGCGGGGGCGCGGGGAGCGGTGGGTCGAGGGGATGTTCGGCCTGCACGCCCGCCACCAGGGCAACGGGGTCGGCTACGACTCGATCTGCGCCGCCGGCGACCACGCCAACACGCTGCACTGGATCAAGAACGACGGCGACGTCCGGGACGGCGACCTCCTGCTCCTCGATGCCGGCGTCGAGATGGACTCGCTCTTCACCGCCGACATCACCCGCACGCTGCCGGTGAGCGGTACCTTCACCGACGCCCAGCGCGAGATCCACGAGGCCGTCGTCGCGGCCCAGGCGGCCGGCATCGCGGCGGTCCGGCCCGGCGCGAAGTTCTCCGACATCCACGCCGCGTCCATCCGCGTCATCGCCGAGCACCTGCACGCGTGGGGCCTGCTCCCCGAGGGCGTCACCGTCGAGGACACCCTCGACACCGAGCACGGCCAGTACCACCGCCGGTGGATGGTCCACGGCACGAGCCACCACCTCGGAATCGACGTCCACGACTGCGCGCTCGCCACCCGCGAGGAGTACTCGGACGCCGAGCTGCTGCCCGGCATGGTCCTGACCGTCGAGCCCGGCCTCTACTTCAAGGCCGACGACCTCAAGGTCCCCGAGCGCTTCCGGGGCATCGGCGTGCGCCTCGAGGACGATGTCGTCGTCACGCCGGACGGCCACCTGAACCTCTCCGGTGGCTGGCCGCACGCCGCCGACGAGATCGAGGCCTGGATCAAGGACGTCCAGGCCCGCTGAGGGGTGTGGCCGGGCCAACAGCCGGACCGGCCGTCGCGGCCCGGGACGACGGGGGAGGATGACCGCAGCATCCCCCTTCGTCGACCGAAAGGCCCCGAGCATGTCCACCAAGACGGTCCCCGGCAACTACTTCGAGGACTTCTCGATCGGTCAGCAGATCCGGCACGCCACGCCGCGGACGGTGACCGACGGCGACATCGCGCTGTACACAGGTCTCTACGGCTCGCGCTTCGCGGCGACGAGCGCGTCGACCTTCGCGGAGTCGATGGGCTTCGAGCGGATGCCCGTGGACAGCCTGCTCGCCTTCCACCTCGTCTTCGGCAAGTCCGTCCCCGACATCTCGCTCAACGCGGTGGCCAACCTCGGCTACGCGGGCGGGCGCTTCGGGGCGGCGCTGCACGTCGGTGACACGGTGACGACGACCTCGACGGTCATCGGGCTCAAGGAGAACTCGAACGGCAGGACCGGCGTCGTCTACGTCAACTCCGTCGGCGTCAACCAGCACGACGAGATGGTCGTCGACTACGTCCGCTGGGTCATGGTCCACAAGCAGGACCCGTCCTCCCCCGCCCCCGAGACCGTCGTCCCCGACCTGCCGGGTGCGGTCGCGGCGGAGGACCTGCTCGTCCCCTTCGACCTCACCGGGCGCGACTACGACGTCGAGCTGGCCGGCTCCCCCTTCGTCTGGGACGACTACGAGGTGGGTGAGCGGATCGACCACATCGACGGCATGACCATCGAGGAGTCGGACCACATGCTCGCCACGCGGCTGTACCAGAACACCGCGAAGGTCCACTTCAACCAGCACGCCCAGTCCTCGTCCAGGATCGGGCGCCGGCTCATCTACGGGGGCCACATCATCAGCCTCGCCCGCGGCCTGTCCTTCAACGGCCTGGCCAATGGGCAGATGATCGCCGCGATCAACGCCGGCGCGCACGCCAACCCGACCTTCGCCGGCGACACGGTCTACGCCTGGTCCGAGGTCCTCGAGCGCATCGAGATCCCCGGCCGCACCGACGTCGGCGCGCTGCGCCTGCGCACCGTCGCGACCAAGGACACCCCGTGCGCGGAGTTCCCGTACAAGGGTGAGGACGGCAAATACCTGCCCGAGGTCGTGCTCGACCTCGACTACACGGTGCTCATGCCGCGTCGCTGAGCCCGGTCTCAGTCGATGTCGACGCCGAGGATCGTCGCCAGCTCTGGAGTCAGCTGCGCCCCGATGCCTTGGGTGTACAGGCTGGTGTGGCACCCCGGATCGACCATGATCTGGAGATCCGGCCCGGCTGTGTACCGGAGGATGACCCGCTGCTCGTCCCCGGAGAACCCGCAAACAGCGCTGCCAGGTGGCACCGGCCTTGCCCCGGCGTCGGTGACCGCGCTGATCGGCGCCGCGCGCAGCGCGGTCACGAGTGCAGGTAGGTCCTGCACAGCTCGAGGGGTGCCGCCCCCCGGCCACGGGCAGATCACCGCGCCGACCGGGTCGCCCGGGACGAGCTCGTCGGCCGCGCCCCGCCTCATCGGCAACCGCCCATCGCACCCGGTGACCGTCATGCCCGGCCACGTGGAGTCGTCGTAGGCCTTCATGATCTCTGGATTCACGGGGTCGAAGCTCTCGACGCCGATCTTCCCCAGCCGTGCGGTGTCCCAACACCGGCCGTCCTTGGTCACCAGCCAGGCAGATCCCCCCTCGTAGTCGACCCTGACGAGGTGCGACCCGGAGGAGCCTCGGGTGAGACAACCCGTCGGGGCCGCACCCAGCCTCGGAGAAACCTCACGCAGGTCGGCGACCATCGCCTCCAGATCGCCGCCCAGCGCGCGCTGCCCCGCCAAGGCCTCGCCCCGGTATGGGCTGTCATATCGGCACACCGTCACCGCGACGACGTCCCCCTCCGGCACGAGCCGGCCCGTCCCCGCTTTGACCGTCGACGGCAGCATCCGCGCCACCTGCTCCGCGTCCGCGCCCTGCGGAAGCTTCTGCGGGCACGCCGGCCGGTCGAGCTCCGTCGCAGGAGCGGTCGACGCCCCTCCGGTGCCGGCGATGGCCGCCCAGCCCAGGGGCACCGCGACGGCGACAGCAGCCGCGGCGGCCACACCCACCAGGCGCTGGCGCCGACGGCGCTGCACGCGCGCCCGCACCCCGGCGAAGGAGACCGGCTCGTCGCGGTGGGCGGACCCCCCTTCGCCCCATCGGTGCAGCTGCTCCTCCAGCTCGTGCTCGCTCATCGCGCGACCTCCTCGTCGTCGTGGGCCGGTCGTCCCTCGTCGTCGAGGAGCAGGCGCAGCGCGGCCAGGCCCTTGGCCGACTGGCTCTTGACGGTGCCGGGCGCGATCCCGCACAGGGCCGCGACCTCGTCGACGGAGCGGTCCTCGACGTAGCGAAGCACGACGACCTGGCGCTGCCCGACCGGCAGGTGCTGCAGCGCTCGACCCAGCAGGTCCCGGTCGGCGACGGCCTCCTCGCCACCGGGCGAACCGGCGTCCGGGAGGACCTCGGTCGGCACCTCGCCGCGCCATCGGCGCTGCCACCACGACGCCTGCAGCCGCACCATCGTCGTGCGCACGTAGGCCTCGGGCGAGCGGTCGCGGATCTGCTCCCACTTCGGCCAGCACCGCGCCAGCGCCGCCTGGACGAGGTCGTGGGCCAGGTGCTCGTCGCCGGTGAGACGACGCGCCGTGCGCAGCAGCGAGGGCGAGCTCGCCTCGACGAACTCGCGCAGACCCTCTGGCTCGCGCACGTCGGTCACCTCCTCCACGAGGTATACCGGTTGGGCCGACGGTTCGGTTGCCGCGGCCGCACCGCCACATGCGTGGCGCGGCCCAGGTCAGGTCCACAGACCCCGCGATCGCAGGTTCTTGTCCACACCGCGTGTCAGTCTCGTGTGACGCAGGTCATCGAACGTATGATCGAGTCATGTCAGTGGGGGACGTGCAGTACCGCGATCGGGGCCTCGTGACGGGCCTGCGGGACGCGGTGCGCGCGCTGCTGTACACGGATGAGTCCACGGCCTGGCAGGCCGCTGACGGGCAGATCGCGGACGCGTTGTCGGCGATCGGGCAGGCGCGTCAGTTGCTGGAGTCGGCCGAGGTCGCGCTGGTCGCCGAGGGCATCTGCCGGGGCCTGCCGGGCGAGTCGTCGTGGTCGGCGCACGACTGGGTCGGGGTCAGCGAAGGGCGCCGCGCGCCCCGCCCCTCGACCCAGCACGTCGCGCGGGTGGTGCGGGTGGCATCGGCCGGCCCGGCCACGCAGGAGGTGCGGGCCGCGGTGTCCGAGGGCCGTCTGCCGTTGGGCAAGGCCGACCAGCTGATGCGCTTCCACGAGTCGGTGCGCCGGGTCGCCGACCCGGACCTGCTGCAGGAGGACCTGGGGATCCTGCTGGGGGTCGCCCGGGACGAGGTGCTGACCTCGGCCGACGGGGCCCGGGTCACCGACCGGGTCGGCGGGTTGGACGAGAAGAAGCTCGCGGCCGCGATCACCCAGACCGGGCGGATGCTGCGCCCGGAGCAGGACCTGGACGACGAGGACGCCGCGGCCAGGGCCTCCCGCTCGTTGACCAAGGCCCCCGGACCCTGCGGGATGACCCGCTACCGCGTCGACCTCGACCCCGAGGGCGCCGCGATCGTCGACGCCGCGCTGGCCGCGTTGTCCGCACCCGTCAAGGGGCCCGACGGCGCCCCGGACGAGCGGACCCCCGCCCGGCGCCGCGCCGACGCGCTGCTGTCGATCATCAGCCGCGGCGTCGCCGCCCCCGAAGGCGTCCCACGGGCCGACAAGGCCCAGATCCTGGTGACCATCAGCCTCCACGCCCTCGCCAGTGCGGTCACCGACGGTTGCTGCGTCGCCTGCGGGCAGGACCTGCCCGGCCACGCCCCCGGCGCCACCGGTCAAGTGTTCGGCGGGGCAGCCTTCGACCCTCCCAGCGGGGGCCACGCCGGTGGCCTGACCGCCACCGGGCAGGTCCTCACCCCCACCACCGTGCGCAAGCTGGCCTGCACCGCCGGGATCATCCCCGCGATCCTGGGTACCAACCACGAACCCCTCGAGCTCGGCCGCACCACCCGACTGTTCACCCCCGGCCAACGCAAAGCCCTGTGGCTGCGCGACGGCGGCTGCACCTACCCCGGCTGCACCATGCCCCCGCAATGGACCGACGCCCACCACATCACCCACTGGGCCCACGGCGGCACCACCGACCTGTCCAACGCCGCCCTCCTCTGCGAACGCCACCACACCCACGTCCACCAACACGACCTCACCGCCACCACCACCCCCCGCGGCGTCACCTGGCACCTCTAGCTGCCACGCTCCGCACCCGGCCCCCACAGGCCGGGCCACAGGCATGCCCGCCTCCTGCCCAGACGGTCATCTGCCCCGCCTCACGGGTGCGTGGTCGCGGTCTTCAGCAGCGCAGCGAGCTCGGGGGTCGCCGTCGCCACGAGGTCACCGTTGCCCACCTCGTCGCGGTCGCACCCGATGCTCGCCCGGATCACCACGTCGGCGCCGCGGCCGTACCGCAGCACGAGGTCGTACTGCCGTGAGCCCTCGCCACAGTCAGGGACCTCGCCCGAGGCAGGTCGGGTGTCGAGCGTGGCGAGCTCCGTCAGCAGCTGCGCCCGCAGCCCGCTCTGGACGCCGAAGGTCCCGGCAGCCTCGTCGTCGGACCGACAGATCGCCACCCGGCTCGGCGTCCCGGGGACGAGTGCGGTCCGCCCTTCGTCCCGACCGTCGGCGATGGGCTCGCCGCACACCCGGCGGCGTCCGTGCGTCGGCTGCACCCAGGCCCGGTGGTCGACCGCCTCCGCAACGAGGTGCCCGATCCCGCCCCTGCCGCGGAAGCTGCCGTTGGAGGCCAGGATGCACCCGTTGGGCTCGTCGGTCACGGAGACCCACACCGCGGTCTCGTCGTACTCGAGACCGACGAGCTGCCGGGTGACGTCGCCGCCGGCGTCGGTGCACCCTTCCGCATCCTCCGCGTGGACCGACGAGAGGTCCGTGGCCACCTGGGCGAGCCCGTCCGGCACCTCCCACGTGCTCGTCAGCGGGTTGGGTGCCGGGGTGATGTCGCTGTTGGGGCCGGCTGCGTAGCTGCAGACCAGCACCCGGGTCGGCGGGCGGCGCGGGGCCAGCGCGTCGTGGGGGTCGAAGCCCGACGGGCCGTGGACCCTCGGCAGGTCCGGGTCACCCGTGCGTCCGAGCAGCCCCGTCCACCCGCTCGGCACGTGCTCATCGCCCGTGTACGCCGCCGGGCACGTGAGCGGCACGGGCGATGGGTCCCCTCGCGACCCGGCCGGGACGACGACGGCCAGTCCCGCGGCGATCACGGCGCCGAGCAGCAGCGCCCGCCCGGTCCCCATCCCGTTCATCGCGTCACCCCCTCCCACCGGCCGGACCTCCAAGCCGCCAGCAGGTCGGTGCCGCAGCCCCGTGTCCGGACCCGGGCGACCGCACCCGCCCACACGACACCTCGCACCGTCGCTCCCTTCGTCATGGTCCTTGGACGCAGCGCGGGGAGCACGGGTTCCGCTACCTCGGGTAGACCTCGAGCAGGAGGGCGTGCTCGACCGCGGGGTCGGCCACGGCCTGGCCACCACCGCCGAGGATGCGGCCGAGCAGCTCGGGCGGCTTGGGGAACTCGTCGGGCAGCGCCGAGTTGTAGAGACGGTGCTCCTCGAGGGACTCGATCGCGTCGTCGAGGTGGCCGGTGACGTCGACGTAGTGGGTGGGCCGCTGGCTGCCGCCGATCGCGAGCATCTTGACGTTCCACGGCTCGAGCCCGTCGGCGACGAGCTCGGGGAAGATCCAGCGGTTGCCGGCATCGGCGACGGCGTCGACGGTCGCGAGACCGACCGCGCGGTGGTCGGCCTGGTTGAGGAACCCGCCGGCGAAGGCGATGTCGAAGGTCGTGCCGATGACGAGGTCGGGCCGGGCGCGCCGGATCGCCGCGGCGATGTCGCGGCGCAGCGGCAGACCGTACTCGACAACCCCGTCCTGGTGGTCGCCGAACTCGACCTGCTCGACGCCGACGACCGCGGCGCTCGCGCGCTCCTCGTCGGCGCGCGCGGGGGCGGCGTCGACCGGGTCCATGGTGTCGATGCCCGCCTCACCGCGGGTCAGGAGGAAGTAGCGCACCCGCTTGCCCGCCGCCGTCCACCTGGCGACCGCGGCGGCGGTGCCGTACTCGATGTCGTCGGGATGCGCGACGACGCACAGGACGGAGTCGAAGGTGTCTTCGTCGAGGACGGCCAGTTCGGGCTGCGTGCTCATGGCACTGACGCTAACGGGTCAGGCCACCGGGTCGGTACCCCCGCGCTGCTGCTGTCGCTCGTGCTCGGCGCGCGCCTGCTCCTGGTTGCGGCGCAGCTGCTCCTGCGCGGCGCGCATCGGGTCCAGCTTCGTCATCAGCTCGCGGCCGGCGTGCGCGTGCTTGTGCTCGGTGAGCACCTCGTAGCGGGAGGCGACGACCTGGCTGACCGAGGTGAAGTCCCGCTGGCCACCTGTCGAGCGGTACCCCAGCCACGCCCACACGGCCCCGAAGACGGCGCCCATGGCCATCGTCGAGAGCATGCGCACGAGGAGGCCTTCGCCCCCTTCGAACATCGCGAAGATCAGGCCGACGAAGACACCGATCCAGATGCCGGAGAGGACGCCGCCGAGCACGACCTTGCCCGATGTGAGCCGCCCGCGCACGCGCTCGACCTGCTTCAGGTCGGTGCCGACGATCATGACGTCCTGCACCGGGAACTCGTTGTCGGCCAGGTAGTCGACGGCCCGCTGCGCCTCGCGGTAGCTGTCGTACGTCCCCAGCGACATCGGGTAGTCGAGGCCGAGCTGGTTCTCGAGGAGGGCGGACATCTGCGGCTGGGTGCTCATGCCCCGATTGTCCCACCCCGGCGCGCGGCGGCATAATGGCCCACGACGGGACGAAGGGGGTCTGGCAGGGTGTCGAGGCATGACCGGCCCGCAGCTGCTGCCTCCCCCGGCGCCGTGATCGCCGGAGGGATGGACGCGGGCGGCTGGCCCGATCGCCTGAGACGCGTCACGGCCGGCCACCCTGAGGGGTGACCGGCCGTTGGGCGTGCGGACTCAGCCCTTGACGGGGTAGTCCTTGAGGATGCTCTTGCCGATGATCATCTTCTGGATCTCGGCGGTGCCCTCACCGATGAGCAGCATCGGGGCCTCACGGTAGATCCGCTCGATCTCGTACTCCTTGGAGTACCCGAAGCCACCGTGGATGCGGAAGGACTGGCCCACGACGTCGGCGCAGTACTCGGCCGCCATGTACTTGGCGATGCCGGCCTCGAGGTCGTTGCGCTCGCCCTTGTCCTTCAGGCGGGCGGCCTTGACCATCAGCTGGTGCGCGGCCTCGACCTTGCTCGCCATGTCGGCGATGCGGAAGAGGATCGCCTGGTGGTCGACGATCTTCTTGCCGAAGGTCTCGCGCTGCTGCGCGTAGGCGACACCGAGCTCGAAGGCGCGCATCGCCAGGCCGCAGGCGCGGGCGGCGACGTTGACGCGGCCGACCTCGACGCCGTCCATCATCTGGTAGAAGCCCTTGCCCGGCTCGCCACCGAGGATCTGGCCGGTCGAGGTCTTGTGGCCCTCGAGGATGAGCTCGGTCGTGTCGACGCCCTTGTAGCCCATCTTCTCGATCTTGCCGGGGACGGTGACGCCCTGGGCGGTCTCGCCGAAGCCCTCGGTCTTGTCGATGAGGAAGGTCGTCATGTTCTTGTGCGCACCGTCGTGACCGAGGTCGGTCTTGACGAGCACCGCGACGAGGTTGGCCGTGGAGCCGTTGGTCAGCCACATCTTCTGGCCGGTGATGGTCCACTCGTCACCCTCGCCCGGCACGGCCTTGGTCTTGATGCCGGCGACGTCGGACCCCAGGCCCGGCTCGCTCATCGAGAAGGCGCCGCGGATCTCGCCGGTGGCCATCTTGGGCAGGTAGTGCTGCTTCTGCTCCTCGGTGCCGTGCTTGAGGATCATGTACGCCACGATGAAGTGGGTGTTGATGATGCCGGAGACGGGCATCCAGCCGCGCGCGATCTCCTCGACGCACAGCGCGTAGGTCAGCAGGGACTCGCCGAGGCCACCGAACTCCTCGGGGATCATCAGGCCGAAGATCCCCATCTCCTTCATCTGGTCGACGATCTTCTGCGGGTACTCGTCGGCGTGCTCCAGCTCCTGGGCCACCGGGATGATCTGCTCGTCGACGAACTCCTTGACCAGGCCCAGCAGGTCGACCTGCTCCTCGGTCAGTCCGTCGGTCGTCTGCAGTCGTGACATGCGCGTGCTACCTCGTTGCGTCGGGGGAACAGGGATCTGCGCCAGTATCCCAGCACCTCGCCCGGGACGCCGTGGTGTCCATGGTGGGCTGGGCCACGTCGGTCGCCGCCCCCGAGGACGACGAAGGGGGGAGAGTCGCGGCTCTCCCCCCTTCGCCCGTGCGGGGTCAGTAGACCTTGACCACGCGCCCGTTCGGGGCGAGGTTCTTCCACCAGATGTAGTTGATGGCGCGGTTGCTCAGGCGGGCACAGCCGTGCGAGGCCGGGTAGCCCGGGATGGACGGGGACCCATGGATGGCGATGCCGCCGTTGAAGTAGATCGGGCGCCACAGCTCGCCGAGCGGGGCGATGCGCATGCCGTTGACCCGACGGTAGAAGCGGAAGGTACCCGACGGCGTGGTCGCGTAGAGGTAGCGGCCGGAGGCGGAGGACCAGTAGCGCTCGCCGTTGCCGGTGCTCGTGTTGAAGACCCACTGGGCCCAGCCCCAGCGGGCGACGATCTGCAGCTGGCGGGTCTTGTCGATCTCCCAGGCCGAGCGGGTGCGCGGGCGGGGGGTCCTCGGGTTGTAGATCGCCGCCCACGTGTCGGGGCCGACGATGCCGTCACGGCTCAGGCCGTGCGCCTTCTGCAGGGCCATGACGGCCTGCTGGGTCGTGTCGTCGAAGGCGCCGTTCGCCCGGCGCAGCCAGAAGCGCGCGGCGAGCAGGCGTCGCTGGATGTTCTGGACCCACCAGCCGGTGTCACCCTGGCGCAGCGTCCTGGGCCGAGCGGCGCGGGCGTCCTCCCCGGCGGTGACGACGAGCCCGCCGGCGACGGCGGTGGCGGCAGCGGCGCGGAAGAGGTCGCGGCGATCGAGCGAGATGCTGTCCATGGTTTCCCCCTGGATGAAGTGGGCGCTGGTACCGGCTCAGACGCCCGGGACGTCCGCTCGGTTGCGCGGTGGTGGAGGAAAACATAGCGCTCGCCGGCGTGGGAACCACAGGGTTTCCACACCGGCGAGCGCGTGTCGTGTCCGAGCCGTGACGGACCCGTCGCAGGATCAGCCGCGGGCGACGATGGCCTCGTGCGTCGCGAGGACGCGGTGGGCGATGTCGACGTGCAGGTTCTCGATCATCTTGCCGTTGAAGGTCACGACACCGGAGCCGGCGCCGTCCTCCCAGGCCTGCAGGATGCCCTGCGCCTCCTCGACGGCCTCCTGGCTCGGCGCGAAGGTGGCATTGCAGACCTCGACCTGACCGGGGTGGATCAGCGTCTTGCCGTCGAAGCCCATGTCGCGGCCCTGCTCGCACTCCGCGGTGAAGCCCTCGATGTCCTTGACCGCGTTGTACACGCCGTCGAGGACGGCGATGCCGGCCTCGCGACCGGCGAGCAGCGCCAGCGACAGCGAGGTGACCAGGGGCGTGCGCCCGGGCACGTGCGCCGCCTGCAGCTCCTTGACCAGGTCGTTGGTGCCGAGGACGAAGGCGACGAGGCGGTCCGAGGCGTGCGCGATCTCGCGGGCGTTGAAGATGGCCGCGGGGGTCTCGATCATCGCCCAGAGCTTGGTGTGCTCGGGGGCGCCGGCGGCCTCCATCGCGGCGACGAGCTGTCGCACCTGGTCCGCGCTGTCGACCTTGGGCACGACGATGCCGTGCGGGCCGGCCTTCGACGCGGCGGCGATGTCCTCGTCGTGCCACTGGGTACCGATCCCGTTGACCCGGATCGTCAGCTCCCGGTCGCCGTACTCACCGGACTGCACCGCGGCGCAGGCGGCCTCGCGCGCGGCCGGCTTGTCGTCGGGACCGACCGCGTCCTCCAGGTCGAGGATCAGCGCGTCGACGGGCAGGGTCTTGGCCTTGTCCAGCGCGCGGGCGTTGGAGCTCGGCATGTAGAGGACCGAGCGGCGGGGGGTGTAGGCGCTGTCGGCCACGGCTCAGGCCTCCGCGTAGAGCTTCGCGAGCTCCGGGTCGTTGGCGGACAGTCGCTCGGCGAGCTCGAGGATCACCATGCACTGCTTGTAGCTGGCGTCGTCCTCCATCTTGCCGTCGAGCATCACGGCGCCGCCGCCGCTCGGCATGGCCTCCTTGACCCGGCGTGCGTGCGCGACGTCCTCCGCGGAGGGGCTGAAGACCTTCTTGGCGATGTCGATCTGCACCGGGTGCAGGCTCCACGCGCCGACGCAGCCGAGGAGAAAGGCGTTGCGGAACTGGTCCTCGCAGGCCACGACGTCCTTGATGTCGCCGAAGGGGCCGTAGAAGGGGAAGATCCCGTGCGTCGCGCAGGCGTCGACCATCCGCGCGATCGTGTAGTGCCACAGGTCCTGCTGGAAGACGGCGCGCTGGCCCTGGTAGTCGGGCGTCCCGTCGTCACCACGCGTCGGGTCCTGGCGGACGAGGTAGCCGGGGTGGCCGCCACCGACGCGGGTGGTCTTCATCCGGCGGTCGGCGGCGAGGTCGGCCGGACCGAGCGAGATGCCCTGCATGCGCGGGCTCGCGCCCGCGATCGCCTCGACGTTGGCGACGCCGCGCGCGGTCTCGAGGATCGCGTGGACGAGGATCGGGCGCTGGACGCCCCCCTTCGCCTCGAGCTGCGCGAGGAGACGGTCGACGTAGTGGATGTCCTCGGGGCCCTGGACCTTGGGGACCATGATGACGTCGAGCTTGTCGCCGATCTCGGTGACGAGCGTCGTGAGGTCGTCGAGGACCCACGGGCTGTCGAGGGAGTTGACGCGGGTCCACAGCTGCGTGTGCTCGCCGAAGTCGGTGTCCCGGGCGATCCTCACGAGACCGAGGCGGGCCGCCTCCTTCTTCTCCGCGACGACGGCGTCCTCGAGGTTGCCGAGGAGCACATCCGAGACGCCGACCATGGCCGGGATCTTGGCGGCCATCTTCTCGTTGCTCGGGTCGAAGAAGTGGATCATCCGGCTGGGTCGCGCCGGGACCTCGCGGACCGGGGCGGGCGCCCCGACGGCGAGGGGGGCGAAGAAGTCCTTGGCGCTGCGCATGGGCTGGCTCGAGTCCTCTCAGGGTGGCGAAGGGGGATCCCGCGCAACCTAGCAGCGCACCCGGGCCGCGGTTCATGACGCACGTCACCCGGACGCGCCTAGGGTGTGGGGCATGTCCGAGGTCAACCTCTCCGCGCTCACGACCGAGGCGCTGTCGAAGTCCGGCGTCCTCTGGCTGCGCCTCGCCGGCGGCGAGCGCCTGACGTGGTTCGCGACGGGGTCCGACGACCTCGACGGTCACGTCCTGCTCGTCTCCGGCGGCGCCGAGGCCGACCTCGGCCCGATCCCGGAGCAGGTCGAGGTCGTCCTGCGCAGCAAGGGCGACGGCGGCCGCCTGCTCACGCTGCGCGCCCGCGCGCAGACCCTCCCGCCCGACAACCCGTGGTGGGAGCCCGCGACGACCGCCCTCCTCGGTGAGCGCCTCAACGCCCCGGCCGACCTGCTCGACCGCTGGCGGGAGGCGTCCACGGTGTGGCTCCTCTCCCCCTTCGGCGCCCCGGTGCAGGCCCCCGGCCAGCCGGGCGAAGGGGGTCGCGCCGCCGCTCCCGTCACCGCCGGCGAGGCCGCCACGCGGGTGCGCCGACCGTGGCACCTCGGCGGTCGCGGCGCGCGTCGCGGCTGACGGGCGGGCGCGGGACGCGCCGTTAGGCTGTGGGTCGTGAGTGCTCCCACCCGTTTCTACGTCGCGCGACTGGCGAGCCTCAACGTCTTCGACCCCCTCGGTGACCAGGTCGGCCGGGTGCGCGACGTCGTCGTCAGCTTCTCCCCCTCGCGCCGACCCAGGGTCATCGGCCTCGTCGTCGAGGTGCCCGGTCGCCGGCGCGTCTTCGTGCCCATGACCCGGGTGACCTCCGTCGAGGGCGGCCAGGTCATCACGACCGGCCTGGTCAACATGCGCCGCTTCGAGCAGCGGGCCACCGAGACCCTCGTGCTCGCCGACCTGCTCGAGCGGCCGGTCACGGTGCGCACCGACGACGGCGAGGTCGAGGCGACGGTCGAGGACATCGGTGTCGAGCAGTCGGCGAGCCGCAGCTGGTCGGTCACCAAGGTCTTCGTGCGGGCCGGTCGGCAGGCCCGCCGGGGGCTGCTCGTGCGCCGTCGTGGCGAGACCTTCACCGTGCCGGTCGAGGACGTCACCGGCCTGTCCGCGTCGGTGAGCGCCGCGGAGCACTCGGCCGTCAAGCTCCTGGAGTCGGTGGAGGACCTCAAGGTCGCCGACCTCGCCGAGGTCATCGCCGACCTGGCGCCCGAGCGGCGCGAGGCGGTCATCGCCGCGCTCGACAACGACCGGCTCGCCGACGTCCTGCAGGAGATGGGCGACGACGACCAGGCCGAGATCCTCCGGCTGCTCACCCAGTCCCGCGCCGCGGACGTCCTCGAGGCCATGGACCCCGACGACGCGGCGGACCTGCTCTCGGTCCTGCCGCCGGAGCGCATGGAGACGCTGCTGCAGCTCATGCAGCCCGACGACGCCGAGCCGCTGCGGCGCCTGCTCAGCTACGACGAGAACACCGCCGGTGGTCTCATGACGACCGAGCCGGTCGTGCTCGCGCCCGAGGACACCGTCGCCGAGGCGCTCGCCGTCGTGCGACGCGAGGAGACCACCGCGGCGCTGGCGGCGACCGTGTACGTCTGCCGCCCCCCGCTCGAGACGCCGACCGGCAAGTACCTCGGCATGATCCACATCCAGCGCCTGCTGCGCGAGCCGCCCCACGAGAGCATCGGGCGCTACCTCGACAAGGCGATCGACCCCCTTCGCCCCGAGGCCCCGCTCGGTCAGGTGACCCGCACGCTCGCGACGTACAACCTCATCTCGGCGCCCGTCGTGGACGAGGGCGAGCACCTGCTCGGCGCGGTGACGGTCGACGACGTCCTCGACCACATCCTCCCCGACGACTGGCGTGAGGAGCGGCACGAGGTGACCGATGACTGAGCGCAACGAGCGCCGCCAGAGCCGCGTCGACACCCCGCAGGAGGTGCGGCGCCGGCTCATCCAGCGACCGTCGGCCTTCTCGAGCGAGTCCTTCGGCGTCATCTCGGAGAAGTTCGCGCGGTTCATGGGCACGCCGCGCTTCCTCATCTGGATGTCGCTCTTCGTCGTCGTCTGGCTGGCCTGGAACACCTTCGCCCCGCAGGCCGCGCAGTTCGACCCCCGGGCGCTCAACTACACGCTGCTCACGCTCATCCTGTCGCTCCAGGCCTCCTACGCGGCGCCGCTGATCCTCCTCGCGCAGAACCGGCAGGACGACCGCGACCGGGTGGCGCTGGAGCAGGACCGGGTGCAGGCCGAGCGGGCGCTCGCCGACACCGAGTACCTGACGCGCGAGGTCGCGGCCCTGCGCATCGCCCTCCGCGACGCCGCGACCCGCGACTTCATCCGCGGCGAGCTGCGCGACCTGCTAGAGGAGCTGGAGCGCAAGGGCGTCGAGCGACATGACGACGGCCCGGACGGACGGCTCGACTCCCCGCGCGAGCGCTGAGCGCGGCGCACACCCGGCGGGGTACCGCATTCGGAGCCGTGCCACGGCCGATCTACCATGGGCCAATGGCCTCGACCCACCCCACGATCACCGACGAGCAGCTGCGCGACGCGCTGAGCACCGTCATCGACCCCGAGATCCGTCGCCCGATCACCGAGCTCGGCATGGTCGAGACGGCCGCGGTCGACGCCGACGGCCTCGCCTCCGCGACCATCCTGCTGACCGTCTCCGGGTGCCCGATGAAGGACACCCTGACGACCGACACGACCACGGCGCTCGCCGCCATCGAGGGCGTCACCGACGTCAAGGTCACGCTCGGGGTGATGAACGACGAGCAGCGTGGCGAGCTCAAGACCCACCTGCGCGGTGGCCAGGCGGAGAAGGAGATCCCCTTCGCCAAGCCCGGCTCGCTGACGCGCGTCTACGCGATCGCCTCCGGCAAGGGCGGCGTCGGCAAGTCCTCGATCACCGCCAACCTCGCCGCCGCGCTCGCCGCCGAGGGCCTCAAGGTGGGTGTCGTCGATGCGGACATCTACGGGTTCTCCATCCCGCGCATGCTCGGCGTGACGCACGCGCCGACGCAGGTCGACGACATGATCCTGCCGCCCATCGCCTCGGACGTGAAGGTCATCTCGATCGGCATGTTCGTCCCCGGCAACCAGCCGGTCGTCTGGCGCGGCCCGATGCTGCACCGCGCGCTGCAGCAGTTCCTCGGCGACGTCTTCTGGGGCGACCTCGACGTCCTCCTGCTCGACCTGCCGCCGGGCACGGGTGACATCGCCATCTCGATCGCGCAGCTCATCCCCAACAGCGAGATCCTCGTCGTGACGACCCCGCAGCAGGCCGCCGCCGAGGTCGCCGAGCGCGCCGGGTCCATCGCCATGCAGACCCACCAGCGCCTCGTCGGCGTCATCGAGAACATGTCCTGGCTCGAGCTGCCCGACGGCTCGCGCCAGGAGCTCTTCGGCTCCGGTGGCGGCCAGGCCGTCGCCGACTCGCTGACCCGGACCGTCGGCGCCGACGTCCCCCTCCTCGGCCAGATCCCCCTCGACGTCTCGCTGCGCGAGGGCTCCGACAACGGCGAGCCGGCCGTGCTGTCCAACCCCGACGGCCCCGCGGCGGTGGCGCTGCGCGGGATCGCCCGCGGTCTGGCGACCCGCTCCCGCGGCCTCGCCGGCCGCAGCCTCGGCCTGACCCCGATGGGTCGCTGACACCCGGCAGCACGACGAAGGGGGCGAGGAGACCGGGTCTCCTCGCCCCCTTCCCTCTGCATTGCCCTAGGGGAATGCAGACGAACGGTCGAGAACCCTGCATTGCCCTAGGGGAATGCAGACGAACGGTCGATCAGGTCGCGTCGCGGTCCCAGGGGGTGCCGGTGGCGAGGGGCGCGGCCAGCCCCGCGCGCGGTTCGGCGGTCGCCGCGGGCTCGTCGTCGACCGAGAAGGCGTCGCGGGTCGAGAAGGCGTCGTCGAGCGGCTCGAGGAGGGCCTGCTTGACGATGCGTCGGGGGTCGTACTGGCGCGGGTCGTACTGGCGCCAGTCGAGGTCCTCGTACTCGGGCCCCATCTGCTCCTTGAGCTGGACCTTGGCGTCGTTGGCCATGCGCCGGGCCCTGACGACGAGGCGGGCCAGCTTGGCCGCGTACTCCGGCAGCTGCTTGGGTCCGAGGATGATGAAGGCGAGCAGGATGAGGACGAGGAACTCGGTCCCGTGCACGGGCATCGCTAGTTCTCCTTCGCGGCTTCGAGCGTCATCGACAGCTCCTGCTCGGAGCCGTCCCTGAGGACCTTGAGGGTGACCTCGTCGCCGACGGCCTTGGCCCTGATCCGCACGATCAGCTGCTCGAGGTCCGTGATGCGGCGACCGTCAAGCTCGGTGATGACGTCGCCCGGCTCGATGCCCGCGCGGTCGGCGGGCCCGTCGGGGACGACGGCCGCGCCGGAGTCGACGTCGGCGTCCTCGAGGACCTTGGCCCCCTGGCCCGTGTAGCGACGGTCGAGGCTGACCCCGATGATCGGGTGCTCGGCCCTGCCGGTCGCGATCAGCTGGTCGACGGTGCGCACGACGACGTCGGAGGGGATCGCGAAACCGACGCCGATCGACCCGGTGGCCTGCTGCTGGCCGGGCACCTGGGCGATGGCGGTGTTCACCCCGATGACATGTCCCCGGTCGTCCAGGAGCGGCCCGCCGGAGTTGCCGGGGTTGATCGCGGCGTCGGTCTGGATCGCGGAGATGAAGGACTCGTCCCCCGCCTCCCCCGCGGTCACCGGCCGCTCGAGCGCGGAGACGATGCCGGCGGTGACCGTCGACCCCAGACCCAGCGGGGAGCCCACGGCGACGACCTCGTCGCCGACGACCACGTCCTCGGATGTGCCGATCTCGAGGGCCTCCAGCCCGTCGGGGTCGACCTCGAGGACGGCCAGGTCGTAGGAGCTGTCGCGACCGACCACCTCGGCCGCCCGGCGGCTGCCGTCGGGCAGCTCGATGCTCACCTTGCCGGAGTCGCCGGCCGCAGCGACGACGTGGTTGTTGGTGACGACGTGCCCGCGGTCGTCGTAGACCCAGCCCGAGCCGGTCCCGCCGCCGCCCGCACCGCTGACGCGCACGGTCGCGACGCTCGGCACCGCGTCGGCCGCGATGTCGGCAACCGAGCCGTCGGCGCGTCGGGTCGGGTCGTCCCCGCGCGTGACGATCGTCGGTCCACCGCCGCCCTCAGCCGCGACGAGTCCGCCGCCGATGCCCCCGACGCCGCCGGCGAGCAGCGCGGCTGCCGCAGTCATCGCGAGCGCGCCACCCCAGCCGGGTCCGCGGCGAGGGGTTGCGGGCGCCTGCTGCGGGGACGCGAACGGGGCCGGCGCGGGCTGCTGATGGGACGCGAAGCTCTCGTACGGCAGGTACGGACCCGGCTCGACGGGCTGCGTGCGGGGCCCCGGCTCCCCCGCGCCGGCGACCGGCACGGGTTCGGTGGGAGGCTGGCCGTCGGGACGCGGCTCCTCGCCGGGCTGCGGAGAGCTCATGGCCTTGATTGTGCCTTGTCGGACGAAGGGGGCGTCACAGGGTCCCGGTGACCGGTCGGGCCATCGGGAAGCCGGACCCGCCACGACGACGGCTCTCGGTCCGCGTCGTGGGCTTCGGGGCGCGGTGCTCGAGGCTCTCCCGCAGCAGGGCGCGGCCGCGGTGGATGCGGGAGCGGACGGTGCCGAGCTTGATGTCGAGCGCCTCGGCGACCTCGTCGTAGGTCAGCCCCTCGATGTCGCACAGCACGACCGCGGCGCGGAACTGCGGCGGCAGGGCGTCCAGGGCGCGCTGCACGTCGCCGTCGAGGTGGTGGGCGAGCACGATCTGCTCGGGGCTGGCCGTGCCGCTGTGGAGCCGGGCCGCGAACTCGTCGGTCAGGGCGTCGAAGCGGATGCGCTGCTTGCGCCGGGCCTTGTCGAGGAAGAGGTTGGTCGTGATGCGGTGCAGCCAGCCCTCGAAGGTGCCGGGTGTGTAGCCGTCAAGCGAGCGGAAGACCCGGAGGAAGACGTCGTGGGTGAGGTCCTCGGCGTCGTGGACGTCGCCGGTGAGGCGGTACGCGAGGCGGTAGACCCGCTCGCTGTGCTGCTCGACCACCTCGCCCCACGTCGGCGGGACCCATCCCTCGACGGGCGCGGGCGCGGTGCTGGCGGTCGCTTCGCTGGTCACCCACACCACTCTGGGCGCCCAACCTGAAGGAAGTCTGTGACGTCGTCCGCGACTAGGGTGGACTCCCATGACCGCTGCCCAGCTCACCAGCCTTGCCTATGCCGAGCAGTTCGTCCCCGAGGACGAGACCCTCGAGTCCGCCCGTCGCACGGGGACCGAGCTCGGCGCGGTGCCGATCGGCACGGGCGGGGGCGCCGCCCTTCGCCTCCTCGCGGCCGCGTCCGGGGCGCGGCACGTGGTCGAGATCGGGACCGGCGCGGGCACGTCCGGTCTGTGGCTCCTCGACGGGATGCCCGAGGACGGGGTGCTCACCTCGATCGAGATCGAGCCCGAGCACGTCATGCGGGCCAAGCGCTCCTTCACCGCCGCCGGCTACGCCGCGCACCGCACCCGCGTCATCACCGGCCGTGCGCTCGACGTGCTGCCGCGGATGAACGACGCGTCCTACGACCTCGTGCACATCGACGCCGACAAGGAGGGCTACCCGGCCTACGTCGAGCACGCCGTGCGGCTGCTGCGCCCCGGCGGGGTCCTCGCGATGGACAACATGCTCTGGCACGACAAGGTGGCCGACCCGGCCGCCCGGGACGCGACGACGGTGCTGCTGCGGGACCTCGGCAAGCAGCTGCGCGACGACGACCGGCTCGTCGTCAGCCTGCTGCCGGTGGGCGACGGCCTGCTGACGGCCGTCAAGCGCGCGGGCTGACGGCTCAGACGCTGCCGGGGCCGGGCCCGCGGCGGAACTGGGCCGGGCCCTCCGCGATGGCCACGACCTCGAAGGGCGTGATCTCGATCGGCGCGGAGCCGATGATCCTGGTGCCGGCCGAGTCCCGGGCGGTGGCCGTGAACTCCGCGCAGAAGTCGTCGCGGTCCTTGGCGGCGTCGAAGACGTAGGTGCCCTCGAACCACTCGCCCTCGCGCATGCGCCAGGTCTTGAAGGCCAGCCCGTCGAGGAACATGAAGCTGGCCATCGAGGTCCCGACGACATACTCCCGCAGCTGCTCGGCGACGTCACCGGGCGCCTCGGTCAGCGACCAGCGCACGGCGAGTCCGTATCCAGCGTTCATCAGATCCCCTCAGGCTGCTCCAGCCAGGTCAACAGTGTCCGGGCACCGTAACCAGTGGCGCCGACGCTCAGCAGGCCCGTGTCATCATCCGAACGCCCGGGACCGGCGATGTCGAGGTGGGCCCAGCGGCGCTCCCCCACGAACTCCTGGAGGAAGAGGGCCGCGGTGACCGCACCGACCTTGCCCGGCGCGTTGTCGAGGTCGGCGACGTCGCTGCGCAGGTACGCGCGGTACTCCTCGTGCAGCGGCAGTCGCCAGTACGGTTCGCCGGTCGCCGCGCCGGCGACCGACAGCTCCTCGGCGAGCGCGTCGTCCGGGGTGAAGAGGGCGGCCATGCTCCGCGCAAGCGCCACGCGCGCCGCGCCGGTGAGCGTCGCGACGTCGACGAGCACGTCGGGCTCGAGGTGATCGTCCGCGTAGGCGAGCGCGTCGGCCAGCACGATGCGGCCCTCGGCGTCGGTGTTGGTCACCTCGACCGTGCGGCGCCCGCCGTACGGGGCGATGACATCGCTCGGCCGGTAGGAGGTCTCACCGAAGGCGTTCTCCGCCAAGGGCAGCAGGACGCTCAGGTGCACCGGCAGGTCGAGGCGGGCGACCGCGTCGATGACCGACAGGACGACCGCCGAGCCGGACATGTCGGTGCGCATCGAGACCATGCCCGCAGCGGGCTTGACGTTGATGCCACCGGTGTCGAACGTGATGCCCTTGCCGACGAGGACGACGTGCGGCGACTCCCCCTTCGCCCCGTGGGTGAGGCGCACCAGGCGCGGCGGACGCACCGAGCCGCCGCCCACGGCCAGCAGGCCGCCGAAACCCTCTGCGGCGAGCCGCTGTTCGTCCCACACCTCGATCTCGAGGCCACGCCGCTCGGCCACCTCACGGGCCCGCTCGACCATCCACTGCGGGTCCTTGAGGTTGGACGGCGTGTTGGCGAGGTTGCGCGCGACGAGGCTCGCGGAGGTCACGGCCACGACATGGTCGACGTCGAGCGCGGCGCCGTCGGTGACGAGCACCGTCGCGGCCGCGGGCTGCAGGCCCGGCACGGGTCCCTCCGGTCCCCGTCTGGCGGAGCGGTACCCGCCGAGGACGAGGCCCTCGACCAGCGGGCGCAGGTCGTCGGCGGCGACCGCGACGACGACCCGGCCGAGGTCGGCACCGGCCCGCCCGGTGCGGGCACCCAGGCGTCGCAGCGCGTCCCGGTCCGCGGGGGTCGTCACCCCGGCCACCCGGGCGATGGAGCGCGAGGCGTCCGGTCGGGTGAGCTCGACGAGGTCGTCGGCGTCGACGAGCAGGCCCGCTGCGCCGTCCGGCAGCGCGACGCCCGCGTCGGCGAGGGCGGACAGGTGGGCCGCGTCGACGACGAGGAGGTCGATCCCCCCTTCGCCCGTGGCGTCGGCGAGCGCTGCGGCGAGGTCCGGCGCGGTCGTCAGGTCGGTCGTGGGCGGGGACAGCAGATCGGTCTCGGGCACCCCCCGACCCTACCCACCCGGGCATGCGGGAGCCCCCGGGCGCTCGACGCCCGGGGGCTCCTCGTCGGGACTACTTCTGCAGGCCCTCGCAGTTGTCGATGGCCTCGCCGAGGGCGAGCACCTCGTCCGGCTTCATCTCGACGACGAGCCGGCCACCGCCCTCGAGCGGCATGCGCAGGACGATCCCGCGGCCCTCCTTGACGACCTCGAGAGGACCGTCCCCCGTGCGTGGCTTCATTGCCGCCATGTGCGTTCCCTTCGATCTCCACCGGTCGGAGCCTCACCCCGACCGGACGACGCCCTCGCGTCGACGCTGAGCGCCATTATCCACCTGTGGGCTGCCGGGCTCCTAATCAGGTCCCTTGCAGCACACCGCGGCCCGCCACGGGTCACGGCGGGGTGACGTGCCACGGCACGTACGGCAGCAGACCGCTGGACCAGGCGAGGACACCGGCCGCGAGCACCACGACGACCAGCGCGGCCCGGCGGCGCCAGTGCCGCACGACCCGGCCGCCGGACGAGGTGCGCACGACCACCGAGGCGAGCAGGGCGGCGAGGGGGAAGTCCAGCAGGAGGAAGCGCCACATGCTCGTGATCGGCCGCACGACCGCGAAGAGGTAGAGCGGGTAGACGAGCGCCCACATCCGCACCTCGATCGGGATCCACGCGCCGTGGCGACCGACGACGAGCGCGAGGTACGTCCCGACGAGCGCGACCATGACGATCACCGCGAGGAGCCCACGCTGCTCCCAGGCCCAGCTGAACCAGAGGACGAAGGGGCCCTGGTCCGGGCGCTGCCCCCACGCGGCCTGCACCTGGAAGAAGGCGTCCGGCAGCCCCGACAGGTACCCGACCGTGAGCGGCCAGGCGACGCCGGAGATCCCGGTCGCCAGCACCATGACCGCGATCCGGGTGCGGTCGTGGGCGAAGGGGGCCGAGCCGCTCTCCCGGTCCTCGCGCCAGCGCAGCCACAGGTGGGCGAGGACCGCGAGCCCGAGCGGCGCGGCGACGCCGCGGGTGAAGCCGAGCAGCAGGGCGATGGCGGCCACGGTGAGGTAGCGGCCGCGCATGAGCATGAGGAGGGCGCCGGCGATGAGCGCGGCCGCGAGGGCCTCGGTGTACGGCAGGAGCATGACGCCCGTGGCCGGGTAGAAGCACCAGAGGGCGGTCGCGACGAAGGCGAGCCGTTCGCGGGCCGGCTGGCTCGCGGCGTGCCCGGGGAAGCTCAGGACCTTCCACACCAGCACCGTCGCGGCGGCGCCGAGAGCGAGGTTGAGCACGACGGCCGACGCGGTGAAGCCCAGTCCCGTGAGCATGACCAGGCGCACGAGCGCCGGGAAGAGCGGGAAGAAGGCCCAGGCGCTGTAGGTGATCGAGCCCGTCTCCGGGTCGGCCGGCAGCGGGATCGGGTAGCCGTCGGTGACGATCCGTCGGTACCACTCGGTGTCCCACAGGCGGAACATGTCGGCCAGGCCCGGGTCGAGGTGGCCGACGCCGGCGGGCGACTGGTAGTAGCTCGCCGCGACCCAGATGCCGAGCAGCGCGACGGCCCGGCTCAGGGCGTAGATGACGAGCAGCGAGCGGACCGGGTGGGCCAGGGCGACCCGGGCCAGCTCGGAGCGGCCCGCGGAGGTGCGCCACCGGGCGGGGCGGGGGGCGCCCCCTTCGCCCGTGGTGGCGGGGTCAGTCGCGGGGCGGGTCGTCATGACGGCGCTGGACGTCCTCGAGCTCGGCGAGGCGCTGCTGGAGCCGGTCCAGGACGTCGTCCACCTGGTCCATCCGGTAACCCCGCAGTGCCGTGTCGAAACGGACGAGGTCGATGTCGGGCGCGGAGACCGGGTCCGACGGCAGACCGTGGTGCGGGGTCGAGCGGACCGGCTCGGCCATCGGGTCCGGGGTGAAGCGACCCGTGACGACGGCCGCGAGGGCGACGACGACGAGGAGCGCGACGAGGATGAAGAAGATCCAGACCACGGCTACTCCGGCTGCTTCGCCGGCTCGGGACGTACCCGGGCGGACTCGCGCACGAGGTACTCGACGGCCTCGGCGAGGTCGTCGGTCACGTGGAGGCGGTCGATGTCCTCGGCGCTGATCATGCCCCCGTCGAGGACGGAGCCGCGCAGCCAGTCGATGAGCCCGCCCCAGTACCCGCTGCCGACGAGGATGATCGGAAAGCTCGTCACCTTGCCCGTCTGCGCGAGCGTCACGGCCTCGAAGACCTCGTCGAGGGTGCCGAAGCCGCCCGGGAGCACGACGAAGCCCTCGCTGTACTTGACGAACATCGTCTTGCGGGCGAAGAAGTAGCGGAAGTTGATGCCGAGGTCGCAGTAGGGGTTCAGACCGGCCTCGAAGGGCAGCTCGATGCCCAGGCCCACGCTCGTGCCGCCCGCCTCGCGGGCCCCCCGGTTGGCGGCCTCCATGGCGCCGGGACCGCCACCGGTGATGACGGCGTAGCCGGCCTCGGCCACGAGGCGACCGAGCTCGACGCCCCGGGCGTACTCCTCGGAGCCCGGCGCAGTGCGGGCGCTGCCGAAGATGCTCACGGCCGGCCCGAGCTCGGCGAGCGCGCCGAAACCCTCGACGAACTCGGCCTGGATGCGCATGACGCGCCAGGGGTCGGTGTGCAGCCAGTCGGCATGACCGCGGTCGTCCAGCAGCCTCTGGTCGGTCGTCGACTTGGGCACCTGACGGCCGCGCATGACCACGGGCCCCTTGTGGTACCACCGGTCGCTGGCGGGCTGCTTCCCCTGATCCGTCACGGTCGCGACCCTACGCGAGCCAGCGGAGCACGGCCGCCTCCGCCGTCGTGATCTGCTCGACCGGGCAGCGCTCCTCGTCGTGGTGCGCGAGGTTGGGGTCGCCCGGCCCGAAGTTGACCGCCGGGATGCCGAGCGCGCTGAACCGCGCGACGTCGGTCCAGCCCTCCTTGGGCCCGACGGGCACCTCGAGCGCGGCGACGAAGGCCTGCGCGGCCGGCAGGTCGAGGCCGGGACGCGCGCCCTCCGCGACGTCGCGCAGGTGCAGCTCGCGCCCGGGCAGGACGGTCTGCACGTAGGCGAGCGCGGCCTCGGCGTCCTTGTCGGGCGAGAAGCGGTAGTTGACCAGGACGCTGCACGAGTCCGGGATGACGTTGCCGGCGATGCCACCGGAGATCCCGACCGCCTGCAGGGCCTCGTGGTAGTCGAGGCCGTCGACGCTCACGGTCTGCTCCTCGTGCGCGGCGAGCGCGGCGAGGACCTCGTGGGCGTCGTGGATCGCGTTGTGGCCGTTCCACGGGCGGGCCGAGTGCGCGGCGATCCCCTTGGTGACGACCTCGACCCGCATGGTTCCCTTGCACCCTCCCTCGACCATGGCGTTGGTCGGCTCGAGGAGGACGGCGAAGTCGGCGGAGAGCAGCTGCGGGTCGGACTCCGCGAGCAGCTGCAGGCCGTTGTACACCGCGTCGACCTCCTCGGCCTCGTAGAAGAGGAAGGTGACGTCGCGGCTCGGCTCCTCGACGAGGGCGGCCTTGAGCTGGACGGCGACGCCGCCCTTCATGTCCACGGTCCCGCGGCCCCAGAGGACGTCGACACCGCCGACGCTCTCGCGCCGGGTCGGCAGGTTCGCCGGGTCGCTCGTCAGCGGCACGGTGTCGATGTGACCGGCGAGCACGACCCGCTCGTCACGGCCGAGCTCGGTGCGTGCGATGACGGTGTTGCCCCGGCGGATCACCTCGAGATGACGAAGGGGGGCCAGCGCCGTCTCGATCGCGTCGGCGATCGCGGCCTCGTCGTGGCTGACGGACTCGATGTCGCACAGCTGCTGGGTGAGGGTGACGACGTCGGCGGTGAGGTCCAGGCTCGGCATGGTCGCCAGCCTAGGCACCCGGGGGCCGACTCCGTCCCTTCGGTCCTGACTCGTCCTGTGAATCACGTGGCGCCCACACCACGGCGTCCGGGCGACCCAGCTCCGGGGCCGATCAGCGATCCAGAGCACGAGTCAGGGGTGAAGTGCCGGGAGAACCTCGATACCAGTGGCCGTCCACAGGGCCGGCCCCGGCGATGTGCTGCCCACAGGTCCACGACGGCGATGTCCGGCGCTCGGCATCGGACCCACGATGGGGCCATGGACGAAGAGCGCATCGACGACCCTCTGATCATCGATGACTCCGGCGACCAGGTCATCTGCCCCGTGCCGTGCGCGACCTGCGACGAGCTCGGCCCGGGCGGGTGCGAGGACTGCCTTGACTGCCTCCTGTGGCCAGAGCTGCCTCCACCTCGAGATCGGTCCTACCCAGACCTGCCCGGCCGCACGTCGCCCCTGCGCACGCAGGCCCTGCAGGCCCGACGGTCCGCACTCGACATCGGGGCCCGGATCGGTCTCGTCAGCCGACGGCACCGGCGGCTGCAGCGCCTGAGCCAGCGCGCGCTGGCCGACGACCTGGGCTGGAGCCAGCCGAGCCTCAACCGAGCGGAGCGACACGGCGCCAGTCTGAGCGTGCACAAGATCGAGTGCCTGCTGCGGCACGCCGGGTTCCGTCTGGCGATCGTGCGGGTCGGCACCGGCACCGAGCCGGGGCCCGGCGAGGACCCCGACGAGACGTGGGGCACCGTGGAGCTCTTGGCCCGCGACGCCCAGGGCCGGCGGCTCCCTCCCCACGGCGAGGTCACCTGGAACCGCGAGAGCGACCGCAGGCTGGTCTTCGGCGACGGGCGTGAGGAGGCCGAGTGGACCTGGCGGCGGCCGCGGTGAGGGTTTCGTAGTATTCGGCCATGACGACGACGCGCGCAGCCTGGGGCCACGGAGTGGCCACCGTGACGACCGACGGCACCATCCTCGACACGTGGTACCCCGAGCCGGTCCTCGGGGAGGCACCGGAGGCGACGCAGGTCCCGCCAGAGCTGCTCGCCCTCGTCGGCGAGGACGAGGCCCGCGGTGTGCGCACCGAGGTCGTCACCGTCGCCATCGACCTCGACGCCGCCCCCGAGGGTGCGTCCGACGCCTACCTGCGCCTGCACCTGCTCTCGCACCGGCTCGTCGCGCCCAACACGATCAACCTCGACGGTCTCTTCGGCCAGCTGAGCAACGTCGTGTGGACCAACCACGGCCCGTGCGCGGTCGAGGGCTTCGAGTCCACCCGAGCCCGGCTGCGGACGCGGGGCCCGGTCCAGGTGAGCAGCATCGACAAGTTCCCCCGGCTCACCGACTACGTCACCCCCTCGGGCGTGCGCATCGGCGACGCCGACCGGGTCCGCCTCGGCGCGCACCTCGCGTCCGGCACGACCGTCATGCACGAGGGCTTCGTCAACTTCAACGCCGGCACGCTCGGCACCTCGATGGTCGAGGGGCGGATCAGCCAGGGCGTCGTCGTCGGCGACGGCTCCGACATCGGTGGCGGCGCCTCGACGATGGGCACCCTCTCCGGCGGCGGCACCCAGCGCGTCTCGATCGGCGAGCGCTGCCTCGTCGGCGCCGAGGCCGGCGTGGGCATCGCCCTCGGCGACGACTGCGTCGTCGAGGCCGGCCTGTACGTCACCGCGGGTACCAAGGTCACGCTGCCCGACGGCTCGGTCGTCAAGGCCGCCGAGCTCTCCGGCCGCGACGGCCTGCTCTTCGTGCGCAACTCGGTCACCGGCACCGTCGAGGCACGTGACCGCACGGGCCACGGCATCGCGCTCAACGACGCGCTGCACGCCAACGACTGACGATGCCCCGGACCGCGCACCCGCCGTTGGACGAGGACCGCGCCACCCGGTGGCCGGTCGTCGTCGCGGCCGTGTGCGTCCTCGCCCTGCTCGGCGGGGTCGGCGCCTGGTACGCCCGGGACCGGATCGGCCTCTTCCTCGGTGAGCAGTGCCGGGCGACCGCGCTCGAGCAGAGCGTGAGCTTCGCGCCGGACCAGATGCACCACGCGAGCACGATCGTGCTGCTCGGCGTCAAGCGCGGCCTGCCCGCGCGCGCCGGCACGATCGGCGTCGCGACCGCGATCCAGGAGAGCAAGCTGCGCAACCTCTCCTACGGCGACCGTGACTCGGTCGGCCTCTTCCAGCAGCGGCCGAGCCAGGGCTGGGGCACACCGGAGCAGCTGCAGGACCCGGTGTACGCCACCAACGCCTTCTACGACGCGCTCGTCAAGGTCGACGGCTGGGAGGGCATGGTCATCACCGAGATCGCCCAGGAGGTCCAGCGCAGCGGGTACCCGCACGCCTACGCGGACCACGAGCACGAGGGCCGCACCATCGCCTCGGCGATGAGCGGCCACTCCCCCGAGGGCTTCGTCTGCCGCCTCGACGGACCGACGGCCGCGGGGCGTCCCGACACCTTCATCCGGGCCCTGTCCGAGGAGACCGGCCAGAGCGGCACCGCCGACGGCCGGACGGTCACGATCGCCGCGACCGACGAGCGCCATGCCTGGGCGGTCGGCGCCTGGTCGGTCGGTCAGGCCAAGGCCCGCAACGTCGTGAGCGTGCAGGTCGGTGCCCGCACGTGGACCCGAGGTGCCGGCGAGGACGCCATGGGGTGGTCGGACGCCGACGAGCCCGTCCCCGCCGGGCGGGTCGTCGTCCGCCTCCACGAGGGCTGAGCGGGTCCGCACGCGCGTCGGCCCCCTTCGCCCGAGGACGAAGGGGGCCGACGGCCGTCGACACAGGTCAGCGCTTGTCGATGCCGAGGTAGTCGCGCTCGGTGGGGCCGGTGTAGATCTGGCGCGGACGGCCGATCTTGGTGTCCTTGTCCTCGATCATCTCGCGCCACTGGGCGATCCAGCCCGGGAGGCGGCCGATGGCGAAGAGGACGGTGAACATCTTCGGCTGGAAGCCCATGGCCGTGTAGATCAGGCCGGTGTAGAAGTCCACGTTCGGGTAGAGCTTGCGCTCGACGAAGTAGTCGTCCGCGAGGGCGATCTCCTCGAGCTTCATGGCGATCTCGAGCTGCTCGTTGCCGCCCATCTTCTCGAGGATGGTGTGCGCGGTGTCCTTGACGATGGCCGCGCGCGGGTCGTAGCTCTTGTAGACCCGGTGGCCGAAGCCCATGAGGCGGACGCCGTCCTCCTTGTTCTTCACCTTCTTCATGAAGTCCTCGGCGCCGTGGTCGGCCGCCTGGATCTGCTGGAGCATCTCGAGGACGGCTTGGTTGGCGCCACCGTGCAGCGGCCCGGAGAGGGCGTGGATGCCGGCGGAGACGGAGTTGAAGAGGTTGGCGTGGGCCGAGCCGACGAGGCGCACGGTCGAGGTCGAGCAGTTCTGCTCGTGGTCGGCGTGCAGGATGAACAGCTGGTCGAGCGCGCGCACGAGCTCGGGGTCGAGCTCGTAGGGCTCTGCCGGGAAGCCGAAGGTCATCCGCAGGAAGTTCTCGGTGAGGCTCAGCGAGTTGTCCGGGTACAGGAAGGGCTGCCCGACGCTCTTCTTGTGCGCGTACGCGGCGATCGTCGGCAGCTTCGCGAGGAGGCGGATCGTGGAGATCTCGACCTGCTCGGGGTCGAAGGGGTCGAGGCTGTCCTGGTAGAAGGTGCCCAGCGCGGAGACCGCGGAGGACAGGACCGGCATCGGGTGCGCGTCGCGCGGGAAGCCGTTGAAGAAGGCCTTGAGGTCCTCGTGGAGCATCGTGTGGCGCGAGATGCGCTCCTCGAAGGCACCCAGCTGGTCGGCCGTCGGCAGCTCGCCGTAGATCAGCAGGTAGGCGACCTCGACGAAGGTGGAGGACGCGGCGAGCTGGTCGATCGGGTACCCGCGGTAGCGCAGGATGCCGGCGTCGCCGTCGATGTAGGTGATGTCGCTCTTGCAGGAGGCGGTGTTGACGAACCCCACGTCGAGGGTGACGTTGCCGGTCTCCTTGAGCAGGCTGGAGATGTTGTAGCCGTCGTTGCCCTCGGAGGCCTCGACGAGCGGGAACGTCAGGTCCTTGCCCGCGGCGGAGAAGGTGGCATCAGCGGTCATGAGGTATCTGCCCTTCGGTCGTGCCGTGCCGCGGAGGCGATGGCCCCGGGCATGCGGTTTCACGTCCGAAACTACCCCAGCGACGGCACGCGCCACCACGCGGGTGCGGGGTCAGGCGGAGAGCCGCGCCGCGGCGGCGGCGATGCGCTCGTCGCTCGCGGAGAGGGCCACGCGCACGTGCTCGGCGCCGGCGGCGCCGTAGAAGTCGCCGGGGGCGACGAGGATCCCGCGCGCCGCGAGCCGGTCGACGGTCGTGCGGCTCGGCTCCCCAGCGGTCGCCCAGAGGTAGAGGCCGGCCTGGGAGTCGTCGATGCGCAGGCCGGCGGCCTCCAGCGCCGGCCGCAGGACCGCGCGCCGGGCCCGGTAGCGCTCCCGCTGCTGCGCCACGTGCTCGTCGTCGCGGACCGCGGCGAGCAGGGCCCGCTGCACGGGCCAGGGCACGATCATGCCGGCGTGCTTGCGCACCTCGGTGAGCTGGCGCACCAGCATCGGGTCGCCGGCGACGAAGGCCGCCCGGTAGCCCGCGAGGTTGGACTGCTTGGAGGTCGAGTACACGGTGAGCAGCCCCTCGTGGGAGCCGCCCGTGACGCGCGGGTCGAGCAGGCTGGGCGTCGTCGGCAGCTGCGCGTAGGACTGCCCGCGCTCGGCCTCGGAGCGCCAGTCGAGCTCGGCGTAGCACTCGTCGGAGCCGACGACGACCCCGCGCTCGCGGGCCCACGCGACGACCTTGGCCAGGTGCTCGACGCCGAGGACCTTGCCGGTCGGGTTGCTCGGGGAGTTGAGCCACAGCAGCCGGGGCGCGGTGGCCGGCGTCGTGGGCCCGAAGGCTGTCGTGGCGTCCGCGGCGAAGGGGGTCGCCCCTGCGATCCGCGCGCCCACGTCGTACGTGGGGTAGGCGACGCGGGGGAAGCCGACGACGTCCCCCTGCCCCAGCCCGAGGAGGGTCGGCAGCCACGCGACGAGCTCCTTGGAGCCGACCGTCGGCAGCACCCCGTCCGGGTCGACGTCCGGTGCGCCCCGGCGTCGCTCGAACCAGGCCGCGATGCCCTCACGCAGGTCGGGCGTGCCCCAGGTCTGGGGGTAGCCGGGGGCGTCGGCGGCGTCGCGCAGGGCCTGCTGGACGACCTGCGGCGTGGGGTCGACGGGCGTGCCCACCGACAGGTCGACGATGCCCTCGCCCTGCGCGGGGTCGTCGGAGGAAAAGGCTCTCGCCCGCTCCTTGGCAGGAGCGAGCGAGTCCCAGGGGAAGTCGGGCAGGGACTTCACGAGTCCTCACGCTGCGTCATTCGGAGTGCTCCTGCGGAGGCAGCGCCGCGACGATCGGGTGGTCCTTGTCGATCATGCCCATCTTGGCCGCGCCACCCGGGCTGCCGAGGTCGTCGAAGAACTCGACGTTGGCCTTGTAGAAGTCGGCCCACTCCTCGGGGGTGTCGTCCTCGTAGTAGATGGCCTCGACGGGGCACACCGGCTCGCAGGCGCCGCAGTCGACGCACTCGTCGGGGTGGATGTAGAGACTGCGCTTGCCCTCGTAGATGCAGTCGACGGGGCACTCCTCGATGCAGGCCTTGTCCTTGAGGTCCACACACGGCTGCGCGATCACGTACGTCATGCCCGACATACTATGTCGCCCCATGAGCGATCTCATGGTGGGTCTCACCACAGGGACGCGCGTCGCGGTCCGCACCCGGATCGACCCCGTCCCCGAGCACGGCCCCACGCTCACGGACACCGTCGGCGAGCTCCTCTCGCTCGACGACGACCGGGTGCTCATCGCCACCCGCCGCGGGGAGGTGACGCTCCGGCGCGAGCTCGTCGTCGCCGCCCGGGCCATCCCGCCCAGGCCCGGGCGCCGCGGCGCCCCGCACCGCGCCGTCACCATCGAGGACCTCCACCTCGTCATGACCAAGGGCCAGCCGGGGCTCGAGGAGTCGTGGCTCGGGACGAAGGGCGTCGGCTGGCTCCTGCGCGCCGGCGCCGGCTGGACGGGCCGCTCCAACTCGACCCTGCCCGCGGGCGACCCCGGCCTGCCGCTGCCGCGGGCCGTCGACGCCGTCGAGGACTGGTACCGCGAGCGGGACCTCACGCCGCTCGTCATGCTGCCCCGGCCGACGGGCCTGGCGACGAGGGAGGACCCGCTCGGCGCGCTGCTCCTCGAGCGCGGCTGGCTCGAGGGCCACCGGACCGACGTCCTGACCGGCCGGACGCAGACCCTGGTGGGCGTCGAGCCCGCACCCGCCGGGCTCACGCTCAGCACGAGCGACCACCCGGACGCGGACTGGTTCGCCGGCGGGTCACCCCGCCTGCGCGACCACCTCGACGCGGCGCGCGCGGTCCTCGCGCGGCCGCCACGACAGGTCTTCCTCACCGCGCGCGACGCCGACGGACCGGCCGGGGTCGTGCGGGTCTCGCTCGACGACGGCTGGGCGGGTCTCCACGGACTGCACGTCCCCCCTTCGCGCCGCGGTCGCGGCATCGGCCGCTGGCTCACGGTCGCCGCCGCCCGGGCGGCCCTCGACGCCGGCGCGAGCCTGACCTACCTCCAGGTCGAGCCGGGCAACGAGCCCGCCCAGCACCTCTACCGCGGCCTCGGCCTGACGACGCACCACGAGTACGTCTACCTCGCCCGGCGCTGAGCGAGCGCCGACTCCTCCGGCCCGTGCGCGCGCACGTCCACCGCGTCGCCGGCGACTGCCTCGCCACCGACCGCGAGCGCTGCGTGGTAGCCGGGCAGGGGCGGCTGCAGGCCGACCACCCGGACGCCGGCCGGGGAGCGTGCGCCCGTGGCCTTGAAGGTCGCCTCCTGCACGACCCACGCGGCGATGTCCCCTCCGCGGGAGCCGGACTCGACGTCGACGCCCACCGGCACGGGCGCGGTGGCGACGAGGACGAGCGGCCCGGCGTGCGCGACGCTCACGTGCACCCCGTCGACGATCGGCCGGCCGTGCGGCCCGCCGCAGTCGGTGCAGGTGCGGTCGACGACCACGGCGCGCGGGTCGGTCCCGGCCGCCGCCCCCACCGCGACCCGCAGCAGCCAGGCCCCGACGACGAAGCGCCCCAGGTCCGCGGGCCGGGCGATGCCGGCGGCCCGGGACGCCTCGAGCGGGTCGAGGAGCGGCAAGAGGTCCAGGTCCATCGCCCGCAGGTCCGACCACCAGGTGTCCACGACGTGGGTGTGCATGTGAGGTCCTGCCGTCGACGGTTGTACGCTCGCCCTGAGTACTAAGGATAGGCACACCAACATGACCCTCACAGCGACGCTCACCGAGACGGCCGCCCCGGCTCCCGAGCGCGTCCGGGGCCGGTCGGCGGCTCCCTTCGTCCACCCCGGATCGACCCGTCCGGCGCTGCTCGACGGCGACCGGGTGCTGACGCACGGCGACCTCGCCGCGCGCGTCCAGGCGCTCGCCGACCGGCTGCCCGACGTCGCCACCGGCCGGCGCCTCGTCCACCTCCACCCGACCCGCGACGTCCCGGGCGTCGTCGCCCACCTGGCGGTGCTCGCGGCCGGCCACGTCGCGCTCGTCACCGGGCCGGGCGGGGAGTCGGTGACCGAGCGGTTCGCCCCGGACGTGCGGCTCGTCGGCGAGTACGTCGAGGCCCTCTCGACCGAGCCCCAGCACCTGCTGCACCCCGACCTCGCGCTGCTGCTGTCGACGTCCGGCAGCACCGGCAGCCCCAAGCTCGTGCGCCTCTCGCACGACAACCTCACGAGCAACGCGGCCGCGATCGCCGAGGGCCTTGGCCTGCGGGCGGACGACCGCGCGATCACCTCGCTCCCCCTGCACTACTGCTACGGCCTGTCGGTCCTGCACAGCACGCTGCTCGCCGGCGGCAGCCTCGTCGTCACCGAGCGCTCCGTGACGGACGACGAGTTCTGGCGGCTGCAGGCCGAGCACGGCGTCAGCGTCCTCGCGGGGGTGCCGCACACCTTCGACCTCGTCGACGCGCGCCTGCGCGCCGGGACGCCCGGGCTGCGTCTCGTCACCCAGGCCGGCGGTGCGCTGGGCGCCGAGCGGGTGCGCGAGCTCGCGACGCTCGGCCGCCGGCAGGGCTGGGAGCTCGCGGTCATGTACGGCCAGACCGAGGCGACCGCGCGCATGGCGATCCAGCGCGGCGCCGAGGTCCTCGAGCACCCGGACGCCGTCGGGCGGGCGATCGCCGGGTCGGACTTCCGTCTCGACCGCGACGTCCCGGGCGGCGGACCGGACGTCGGCGAGCTCGTCTTCACCGGGCCCGGCGTCATGCTCGGCTATGCCGAGCACCCCGACGAGCTCGCCCTCGGCCGCATGGTCGCGGAGCTGCGCACCGGCGACCTCGGCCGGCTCGACGGCGGTCGCGTGCGGGTCGTCGGCCGCCGCGACGAGATCGCCAAGGTCCTCGGGCTGCGCATCGACCTCGGACGGGTCGCCGCCGCCCTCACCGACGCCGGCCACGAGGTGGTCGTCACCGCCGACGCCCGCCACCTGCTCGTCACCCTGGTCACGGACGAAGGGGGCACCCCGGACCTCGTCCGCTCCGTCCGCGAGACCGCGGTCCGGGCCGCCGGCCTGGCCCCCGGGGCCGTCGTCGTCGACACAGTGAGCGACCTGCCCCGCCTCCCCAACGGCAAGACCGACCGGGCCGCCTGCCGCGAGCGCGCGCTTGCGGCGACGGGAGGCGAGGCCGTGCCGACGGGTGACCTCCTCGCCGCCACCGTGGCCGTGGTCGCGAGCGCCCTGCGGCGCGACGAGGTCGACCCGGACCGCTCCTTCGCCGACCTCGGCGGCGACTCCTACAGCCTCGTGCAGACGTCGGTGGCGCTCGAGCGGGTCCTCGGCCCCCTCCCCGACGGCTGGCACCGGGTCCCCCTTCGTGCTCTCGCGGCGCAGGCGCGCACCCCCGGCGACATCGTGCGCTGGGCGGAGACCCCGGTCGTGCTGCGCGCGGTCGCCGCCCTCGCGATCTGCGCCAGCCACCTCGGGATCGTCGCCGTCCCCGGCGGCGCGCACACGCTCCTCGCGCTCGCCGGCTGGTCGCTCACCCGGTTCACCCTCGACGACCCCCGACCCGCCGAGCGGCGCCGCCGCGGGCTGCGCTCGATCGCCACCTTCGCGGTGCCGTCGATGGCCGTCGCGCTCTTCGGGCTGGCCACCGCCTCCGGCTACGGCTGGGAGAACGTGCTGCTCGTCAACTGGCTCGTCGGCGAGGTCGAGTGGGGTGCGCGGATCAACCTGTGGTTCATCGAGGCCCTGCTCGCCTGCACCGTCCTCGCGCTCGCGCTCGTCGCCGTGCCCGGGCTCGGCCGCCTCCACGTGCGCCACCCGTGGGCGTGGAGCATGGCCCTCGCGGCGATCGCCCTGGTCCCCCGATGGATCCTCGTCCCGGAGTCGACCGGCGCGACGCGCGGCCTGCCCGGGTCCGTCCTGTGGCTCTTCGCCCTCGGCATGGCCCTCGGCGCGGCCCGCACCCACCGCCAGCGGCTGGCGACCCTGGCGCTCACCGCGGTCGGGATGTGGGACTTCTTCGTCGAGCCCAGCCGCGGCCTCACGGTGCTCGTCGCGATCGTCGTCCTCGCCCTCGTCCCGCGCGTCCCGCTGCCGCGACCGCTCGTGCTGCCCCTCGGGCTCGTCGCCGCCGCGTCGCTGCACATCTACCTGGTCCAGTGGCAGGTCTTCCGGGTCGTCGACGACCCGTGGGCCGCCCTCATCGCCTCCCTCGCGCTGGGAGTCGCCCTGTGGTGGCTCCTGCAGCGCCCGACCCTCGCCCTGGCCGACCTGGCCACCCGGCACCGACGTCCCACCCCCGCCCCGACCGGCCCCCGGGCCGGGACCGCCTGATCGATCGGAGACCCCTCGATGATGACCCGACGCACCCTCATGGTGAGCGCCCTCGGCGCGTCCGTCCTCGCCCTCGCCGCCTGCGGCGGCGCGGACGGCCCGGCGACCGACCCGGACGCGCTGCAGATCTACTCCAGCCAGCACGACAACCTCACCAAGGCGTGGGCGGACGGCTTCACGCAGAAGACCGGCATCAAGACCCAGGTCCGCCCCGGCAAGGACTCCTCGATGGGCCACCAGATCGTGCGAGAGGGCGCGAAGTCCCCCGCCGACGTCTTCCTCACCGAGAACAGCCCCGCGATGACCCTCGTGGAGGACAGCAAGCTGCTCGCCCCGATCGACGCCAAGACCCTGGAGCAGGTCCCGGAGAACCGGCGCCCCTCGAGCGGCGACTGGACCAGTGTCGCCGCCCGCTCCACGGTCCTCGTCTACAACCCGGACAAGGTCTCGGAGAAGGACCTGCCGGCCTCCCTCATGGACCTGCAGGACCCGAGGTACAAGGACCAGTGGGGCGCGGGCGCCACCGGCGCCGACTTCCAGGCCATCGTCGCGGGGATGCTCGCCGACCAGGGCGAGGACAAGACGAAGAGCTGGCTCGAGGGCATGAAGACCAATGCCCGGATCTACGAGAACAACATCGCGACGATGAAGGCGGTCAACGCCGGCGAGGTCCCGATGGGCGTCATCTACCACTACTACTGGTACCGCGACCAGGCCGAGACCAAGGAGGGCACGGCCAACACCAAGCTGCACTACTTCAAGCACGAGGACCCGGGCGCCTTCGTCAGCCTGTCCGCGGCCGGCGTGCTCAAGGGCGCCAAGCACCCCGACGAGGCGCAGCAGTTCGTCGACTACATTCTCTCGGACGAGGGCCAGCAGGTTCTCGAGACGAGCGGGTCCAAGGAGTACGCCGTCGCCGAGGGCGCCGACTCCGACCCCGACCTGCCCACGCTTGAGTCGCTCCAGGCACCCGCCGTCGACCCCTTCGACCTCGACTCCGAAAAGGTGACCCAGCTGATGACCGATGCCGGCCTCCTCTAGGCACCCGATGATGGCCGCGGCGATCATCGTCGCGGCCATCACCCTGCTCCCGATCGCCGTCGTCGCCGTCGACGGTCTCGGGAGCTCGCCCGCGGGCGCCATCGACTACCTGCTGCGGCCCCGCACGGCCGAGCTGCTCAGCAACACCCTCCTGCTCGTCCTGGTCACCGTCCCCGCGTGCATCCTCATCGGGGTCGGGGCCGCATGGCTCGTCGAGCGGACCGACCTCCCCTTCGCCGGGGTGTGGCGGGTCCTGCTCGGCGCCCCGCTCGCCGTGCCTGCCTTCGTCGCCGCGTACGCCTGGGTCTCCTTCCGCCCGGGGCTCGACGGGCTCGCGGGGGCCGCCCTGGTGACGACCGCCGCGTACTTCCCCTTCGTCTACCTGCCCGTCGCCGCGATCCTGCGCGACCTCGACGCCGCGCCCGAGGAGGACGCCCGCGCGCTCGGCGCGAGCCCGCTGGCCGCCTGGCGACGCACCGTCCTGCCGCGGCTGCGCCCGGCCATCAGCGGTGGCGGCCTCCTCGTCGGGCTGCACCTCCTCGCGGAGTTCGGCGTGCTCGAGATGATGCGCTACCCGACCTTCACCACCGCGATCCTCGTCCAGTACCAGGTGAGCTTCAGCAGCAACCAGGGCAGCCTGCTCGCGCTCGTCCTCGCCCTGCTGTGCGTCACCGTGCTCACCCTCGAGCACCTCGTGCGCGGCTCCGCCCGCACCTCGCGCGTCGGGCGCGGGGTGCACCGTCGCGGCACCCAGGTGCGCCTCGGACGCTGGGCGCCGCTGGCCTGCGTCGTCCTCGCCGGGCTCGTCCTGGTCGCCCTCGTCGTGCCGGTCACTCTCGTCGGCAGGTGGCTGCTCGCCCACCTCGCGGCACCCGCCGACGACCTCGGCATCCGGCCCTCGCTCCTGCTCACCACCGGCTCGACGATCTCCCTCGCGCTCGCCGCCGCGGTGCTCACGACGGTCATGGCCCTGCCCGGCGCGTGGCTGCTGAGCCGCCGCCGCTCCGGCTGGACACTCGTCCTCGAGCGGGTCACCTACGTCGCCAGCTCCCTCCCGGGCGTCGTCATCGCCCTGGCCCTGATCACCGTGTCGGTGAGCTACGTGCCGGGGATCTACCAGAGCCCGCTGCTCCTCGTCCTCGGCTACACGATCCTGTTCATCCCGCGCGCGATGGTCTCGCTGCGCGCGGGCCTGGCCGCCGCGCCGCCGGAGCTCGGCGAGGCCGCCCGCTCGCTCGGCTGCAGCCCCGCGGCGGCCTTCCGCCGCGTCGTGCTGCCACTCATCCTGCCGTCCGTCCTCACCGGCGCCGCGCTCGTCGCCATCGCGACCGCCACCGAGCTCACCGCGACGCTGCTGCTGTCACCCACCGGCACCTCGACCCTCGCCACCGCCTTCTGGGCCGCGAGCGACGAGTTCGACTACGCCGGGGCGGCCCCCTTCGCAGCGATGATGATCCTGCTGTCCGCCCCCCTGACCATCCTGATGCTCCGACAGAGTGGGATCGAAGAATGAGCACCGTCGACATCGCCGGCATCACCGTCGGGTACGGCTCCGAGCCGATCCTGCACGGGGTCGACCTCACCGTGCCGACCGGCACGACCACCGCCGTCCTCGGCGCCTCCGGCGGCGGCAAGA
This sequence comes from Janibacter terrae, assembly GCF_039636765.1. Classification (NCBI taxonomy): domain Bacteria; kingdom Bacillati; phylum Actinomycetota; class Actinomycetes; order Micrococcales; family Intrasporangiaceae; genus Janibacter; species Janibacter terrae. The sequence continues at coordinate 1,251,131 of NZ_CP144167.1, read as the reverse complement.
CGACGCTGCTGCGCGTCATCGCCGGCTTCCTCACCCCGGACGCGGGCACCGTGCGCATCGGCGACCGGGTCGTCCACGGCCAGGGTCGCTCGGTGCCGCCCGAGCGCCGCGGCATCGGCTACGTGCGCCAGGACGGCGGGCTCTTCCCACACCTCGACGTCGCCGGCAACATCACCTTCGGCATGGACCGACCGGCCCGGCGACGCGGCGACCGCGTCGAGGAGCTGCTCGAGCTCGTCGGACTGCCCGCGAGCACCGCGACCCGTCGCCCCGACCAGCTCTCCGGTGGCCAGCAGCAGCGCGTGGCGCTCGCCCGGGCCCTGGCCCTGTCCCCGGCCGTCGTCCTGCTCGACGAGCCCTTCTCCTCGCTCGACACGGCACTGCGCGCCAGCACGCGCGAGGCGGTGGCCACCGCGCTCGCCGAGACCTCGGCGACCACGATCCTCGTGACGCACGACCAGCAGGAGGCGCTGTCCTTCGCCGACCGGGTCGCGATCATGCGCGACGGACGGTTCAGCCAGATCGGGACACCTCGGGAGGTGTACGAGGCGCCCGTCGACGCCCGTGAGGCCGGCTTCCTCGGCGACGTCATGCGCCTGCCGGGCCACCCGGGCACCGGTGGTGTCACGTGCGCCCTCGGCGTCGTCACCGCGCGGGGCGAGGTCCCGGCTGCTCCCGAGGTCGACGTCGTCGTGCGGCCCGAGGACCTCACGCTCACCGACTCCCCGCGCTGCCCGCACGGCACCGTCCAGGACATCGGCTACCACGGGGCCCACGCTCTCGTGCGGGTCGCGCTGGCCGACGGCACGCTCGTCAGCGTGCGCGTGCCCGGCCGACGCGCCCCCGAGCCGGGCGAGCAGGTCCCGGTGAGCGTCGACGGCCCGGTGCTCGTCTACGCGCGGGACTGACGCGGGCGAGCCGCGGGCGTCAGGACCTGGTGCAGGTCACGTCGTCCTGCGGGATGTAGGTCGTGGTGAAGGTCGAGGTCTTGACCGTCCTGCCGCCCTCGACGAAGCTGCGCTTGATGTCGACGGTGAACCCCGGCGCCGGCGACTGGGGCACGCAGCCCTTGCTGTCGTCGGTGATCTTCTTCGGTGGGGTGATGTTGCGACGGGCGCTCTTGTCGGCCGTGACCTCGTCGTAGGGCTTGCGTCCGTGGAAGGTCACCGTCACCTCGTCCCCGTTGACCTGCGCCGTGATGAGGATGCCCGCGCCCGTGTCGTTGGTGAAGCGGTTGTCGACGTCCGGCCAGGAGATCGTCGCCTCGCGACCCTCGGGGTAGCGCGAGATGTAGAAGGAGTGCGGGTGGAACTCCTCGATCCGCGCGCCCGAGAAGAAGACCGCGTTGAAGAGCGTCGTGGACAGCTGCGAGATGCCGCCGCCGTAGTCGTTGGTCAGCCGCCCGGCGTTGATGACGCCCGCCTTCTGGTAGCCCCTGCCGGGCGTGCGCTCACCGAGCCGCTGATTCATCGAGAAGGTCTCGCCGGGTGCGACGTAGGCGCCGTTGAGCCGGCGGGCGGCGATCTTGATGTTGCTGGTGCGCACGGGGTTGTCGGGCAGGTACGTGGTGAAGGTGGAGATCTGCTCCTTCGGGAGCGTCTTCTTGGCCTCGGCGGTCGTGAGCTCGGGCTCGGACTCCTGCGAGTCGACCGTGACCGCGCGCTGGTCGCCGGACTTCGTCATCGCCCCGGCGACCTTCGCACCCAGGCCGTCCTCGCGCAGGGCCAGGCCGGTGCGCGAGGGGGTGACCGCGAACTGCGAGCCGCCGCGGTGCACGACTCCCGCGTCGACGGCCTCGCGGAAGTGCCCGGAGGCCGAGCCGGCGGCGAGCGTGCTCTCGGCGACCTTCTTCTCGTCCACGCTCGCGGAGAGCGTGCCGTCGGTGTCCTTGATCGAGACCGCGGCGGCGAGCGACTCGGCCGGGACGCCGAAGGAGATGTCCTTGTCGGCGCCCTTGCCCTGCGGGTCGGTCGTGCGCACGGTCACCGGGCCGGAGACGAGCGGGGCGAGGTCGTCCTCGGCGAACCGGTCGATCTCGTCCTGGGAGAGCTCAGGCGCCGGCGCGCTCGTCGGCGCCTCGTGGGTGCGGGTCCGCGGCCAGCCGTCGGCGATCGCCTGCACGAGCTCCTCGCGCCGGACGGTCAGACCGGGCCTGGAAGCGGTCTTGACGATCTTCGTGCCCTGGAGGCGCACCCTGCCCTCGACCGGCTTCTTGTCCAGGGCCTTGGTCTTGTCCTCGACGGCCGCGGAGAGCGCGTCCTCGTCGACCTCGACCTCGACCTCACGCTCGATGCCGCCGCGCACGTGGGCGAGCAGGTCGGCAGGGTTGAGGCTGAACCCGGTGAGCCCGGCGACGGACCCCTCGTAGTCGTAGGACAGGCCCGAGTCCGCGGGCGCGAGCTCGACCTCGGTCCCCGCGACGTCGACCACGACCGGCTCGGCCTCCTCGTCGGCCAGCTCGGCCTCGAGGGTCTGCTGCGCCTCGCTCGGGGTCCGGCCGCCGATGGCGACCCCGCCGACGCGGGTGTCGGCCGGAACCTTGTCGCCGAGGTACAGCGCCGCCGCCGCGTACAGCGCGGCGATGACGACGAGCACGAAGGCGCCGGCGAGCAGCCCACGGCCCCGCCCGGGACGGTCGAGCACGTCCTCGTCCGTCCAGTTCGCGTCCTGCGTCATGTGGTCACCTCGTGGTCGTGTAGCGGCTGCGGTAGTAGATCAGTGGGTCATCCCGGTGGGCGTCGGCGCGGCTCGCGACGACCTCCCCCACGACGATCGTGTGGTCCCCGGCGTCGTGCAGGCCGCTCGTGCGGCACTCCAGGGTGGCGAGTGCGTCGTCGACGAGCGCGACCCCGAGCTCGCCGCGGTGGTGCGAGATGCGGGTCAGCTGGCCGTGGAGCGGCCGCCCGCCGGTGCTCAGCCAGCTCGCGGCCGGTCGCCCGTCGCGCGGCATGATCGACACGCCCCAGATCCCGGCCTCGGTCACGGCCTCGTGCCAGCCGGTGTCCTTCTGGACGCAGACGAGCACGAGCGGCGGCTCGAGCGAGACGGAGGTGACGGAGTTGGCCGTCATCGCGTGGTCGTGACCGTCCTGCACGGTCGTCACGACGGTCACCCCGGTCGCGAAGTGCGCCATCGCGTGCCGCAGGCCCGTCGGTGCCAGCCCGCTCATCGGCGGACCACCAGCCCCGGGCGCGCGTCGGGGTCCGCGGGCACCGGTTCGCCGGTGCGCAGGTCGAGGCGGGCGTAGCCCTCGCGCCCGGGCAGCAGCGCGGCGATGTCGTTGGACAGCGCGTAGGTGCGCGCGGGGCCGAGCGTCACCTGCGTGCGGTGGTGCCGCAGGGCGGCGACCTGCCCGGCGACGGCGTCCGCGTCGACCACCGCGTGGGTCACGACCGCGTCGTCGACGACCGAAGGGGGGAAGTCCCCCGTCGGCTGCGTCCACCCGAGGTCGGCGAGCTGCGGGACCCCGACGAGGAGGTCGGCGAGGAGGCGACGGTCCTCCTGCGCCCACGAGCGCGGGGTGAAGGTCCCGAAGAGGGCCGGTCGCTCCCCCGCGTCCATCGTGGCGACGGCCCGTCGGGTCACCTCGTGGGTGCGGATGTGGTCCGGATGCGCGTAGCCGCCGTGCGCGTCGTAGGTGACGACGACGTCCGGGGCGACCCGGGCGATGACCTCGCCGACGGCCGCGAGGGCCTCCGCGTCGTCGGAGCGGACCCAGGCGCGCGGGTCGTCGGCGCTCGGGGTCCCGGCCATGCCGGAGTCGCGCCAGCGGGAGAGGCGACCGGCCTCCTGGTCCTCCCCGAGGACGGTGCTGCCGGCGCCGATCGCCGTCATGGCCCCACGCAGCTCGTCCCTGCGGAACTCGCCGAGCGTGTCCTCGTGGTCGGCATCCAGGTGGGCCAGCTCCGGCGGGATGATCTCGCCCTGCTCGCCGAGCGTGCAGGTGAGCACGTGGACGTCGTCGCCGACGGCGAGGTGGTGGGCGATGGCGACGCCGGTCGCGAGGGACTCGTCGTCGGGGTGCGCGTGGACGAAGAGCAGCCGCGCCGGCCGCCCGGTCACCACGACGGGCTCGGCGGCGGTCACTCGGAGACCCCGATGACCCCGATCTCGGGGACACCTCCGTACACGGGGTTGCCGATGAGCGCGGTGACCTCAGAGCCGGCCGCGTACGTCAGACGGCTCTGGCGAAGGGGGATGTACGCCCCGTCCTCGAGGAGCCCGGTGTCGATCTTCGCCCACGCGTCGGCGCGGTCCGCGGGGTCGCGGGTGCGGGCAGCCTTGTCCATGGCCCGGTTGACGTCCTTGTCGGCGAAGGCGCCGTAGTCGCGACCGACCGAGGTCCTGGACAGGTTGATCCGGTCGTCGAAGAGCGGCGGCAGCACGGTGCCCGCGGACGGGAAGTCGGGACCCCAGTTGGCCCAGATGACGTCATGCTCCTGCGCGACCTTGCGCTGACCGATCTGCGTGAAGTAGTCGTCGTCGAGGGCCTTGAGGGTGACGTCGAAGCCGGCGTCCTCCCACTGACCCTCGAGGCGCTTCATGGCGGCGTCGAGGTCGCCGCCGCGGTGGGCGACGCTGATCCTGACGGGCACCTTGACCTTGGCCTTCCTGAGCATCCGGCGGGCCTCGGCGGCGTCGCCGGCGGGCCCGCGATCGAGCACGGTCTCGTGGGCGGACGGCAGCGCCGCGCCGAGCAGTGACCACGTCGGCGTACCGGTCGCGGCTCCGCGCTCCTGCGTGTAGGCCTCCCGGTCGGTCGCGGTGGCGAGGGCCCGGCGGACGGCCTGCTTCTTCAGCGACGTGCTCGTGGCGCTCACCGCGAGGTAGTCGACGAGCTGGCCGTCGACGTCGACCGACTGGGCCGTCTCGCCGGCCTCGTCGAGGGCCGGGGTGAGGGCGCTCGGGAGCGGGTCGAGCATGAGCGTGCGCCCGCCGTCGTCGCCCTCGACGATCGTCTCGAGCGCGTCCTTGGGCTCGACGCCCTCCTTGTGCAGGATCGTTGCCGGTCCGACACGACGCAGGGGGTCGCTCGCGCCGTCCCACTCGCGGTTGCGCACCCACGTGCCGCCGGAGCTCGGGGTCCAGCCGTCCTCGAGCTCGTAGGGGCCCGAGGAGAAGGCGTCGTAGCCGCCCTTGCCCTCGCGCGAGCGCTTGTACGGCGCGAACTCGGGCAGCGAGACGACCTCGTCGAAGTTGCCGACCGGCTCGGCGAGGTGGAAGACGACCGTGCGCGCGTCCTTGCACTCCACGGCGTCCTGGATCAGCTCCTTGGACCTCGCCGAGGTCCCGCCCGCCGCGATCGGCCCGCGGTAGGTCGACGTGCCGTCCGGCTTCTTGGGGATGTCGAGGTAGTTCAGTGCGTAGCCGCTGGAGGAGATCTTGGCGTCGAAGGAGCGGGCGACCCCGTACCGGACGTCCTGGCAGGTGATGGGTGAGCCGTCCTGCCAGGTCACGCCCTTGCGCAGGGTGAAGGTCCACGCCGACGCGTCCTTGTTGGGCAGGCCGGTGCTGCGGGCGAGGTCGCCCGTGAGCGTGCGCTGCCCGGCGAGGTCGGTCGCGGGCTCGTAGGCGGTGAGCGTGCGCATCCAGGTGCGCGAGGCGAAACCCGCGGCCTGGCGCGAGGTGATGCGCTGCGGGTCCCAGGCGTCCACCGGCCCGGCGGCGACGACGGTCAGCTGGTCCTTCGCGCCGCTCACCCTGCCCTCGGTGGACGTGGTGCTGGCCCGGGGGGCACCCCCTTCGTCGTCCGTGCACGCGGTCGCACCCACCACGAGGGTGAGTGCGACCGCGACGGCGGTGAGTCCTCTGCTGCGCCTCATCGGCGCTCCTCTCAGGAGTTGCGGGCCTTGGAGGCCGCGCGTGCGCGCAGGTTGGCGGCGAGCTCGACCTTGCGGATGCGGATCGCGTCCGGGGTGACCTCGACGCACTCGTCCTCGCGGCAGAACTCGAGCGACTGCTCGAGGCTGAGCTTGCGGGCGGGGACGACCTTCTCGAAGTTGTCGGCCGACGACGCGCGCACGTTCGTCAGCTTCTTCTCCTTGGTGATGTTGACGTCCATGTCGTCGGCGCGGGAGTTCTCACCGACGATCATCCCCTCGTACACCTCCGTGCCCGGCTCGGTGAAGAGCGAGCCGCGCTCCTGCAGGTTGACCATCGCGTACGCGGTGACCGGCCCGGAGCGGTCGGCGACGAGCGAGCCGGAAACGCGCGTGGTGATGGCGCCGAACCACGGCTCATAGCCCTCGAAGATGTGGTGGGCGATGCCCGCGCCGCGGGTCTCGGTGAGGAACTCGGTGCGGAAGCCGATGAGACCGCGCGAGGGCACGAGGAATTCCATGCGGATCCAGCCGGTGCCGTGGTTGGTCATCTGCTCCATGCGGCCCTTGCGTGCGGCGAGGACCTGGGTGATGGCGCCGAGGTACTCCTCCGGCGTGTCGATCGTCAGGCGCTCGACGGGCTCGTGGACCTTGCCGTCGACCTCCTTGGTGACGACCTGCGGCTTGCCGACGGTCAGCTCGAAGCCCTCGCGACGCATCTGCTCGACGAGGATGGCCAGCGCGAGCTCACCACGGCCCTGGACCTCCCAGGCGTCCGGGCGCTCGGTCGGCAGCACGCGGAGCGAGACATTGCCGACGAGCTCCTTGTCGAGGCGGTCCTTGACCATGCGGGCGGTGACCTTGGTGCCCTTGGTCGGTCCGCGGCCGACGAGCGGCGAGGTGTTGGTGCCGAGGGTCAGCGAGATGGCGGGCTCGTCGACGGTGATGACCGGCAGCGGGATCGGGTTGTCGGCGTCGGCGATCGTGTCGCCGATCATGATCTCCGGGATGCCGGCGATGGCGATGATGTCGCCGGGGCGCGCGGACCCCTGGTCGAGCGGCTTGCGCTCGAGGCCCTCGGTGATGAGCAGCTCGGTGATCTTGACCTTCTCGGTCGTGCCGTCGTGGCGGCACCACGTGACCTGCTGGCCCTTGCGCAGCTCACCGTTGTGGACGCGCAGGAGGGCGAGCCGACCCAGGAAGTTGCTCGAGTCGAGGTTGGTGACGTGCGCCTGGAGCGGCGCGTCGTCGTCGTAGGAGGGCGCCGGGATCGTCTCCATGATCGTCTTGAAGAGCGGCTCGAGGTCGTCGTTGTCCGGCAGGGTGCCGTCCTCGGGACGGTTGAGGCTCGCGGCGCCGTTCTTGCCGGAGGTGTAGACGATCGGGAAGTCGATCTGCTCCTCGTCGGCGTCGAGGTCCATGAAGAGCTCGTAGGCCTCGTCGACGACCTCGGCGATGCGGCTGTCGGGACGGTCGACCTTGTTGATCGCGAGGATGACGGGCATCTTCGCCGCGAGCGCCTTGCGCAGGACGAAGCGGGTCTGGGGCAGCGGGCCCTCGGAGGCGTCGACGAGCAGGACGACCCCGTCGACCATCGACAGGCCGCGCTCGACCTCGCCGCCGAAGTCGGCGTGACCGGGGGTGTCGATGATGTTGATCGTGACGCCGTCGGGGGCGTCGTGGGCGGCCGCGGAGGGGCCGTTGTAGTGGATCGCCGTGTTCTTGGCGAGGATGGTGATGCCCTTCTCACGCTCGAGGTCACCGCTGTCCATCGCCCGCTCGTCGACGTGGTCGTGCTCGCCGAAGGCACCCCCCTGCCAGAGCATCTTGTCGACGAGGGTGGTCTTGCCGTGGTCGACGTGGGCGACGATGGCGACATTGCGGATGTCGCTGCGGGAAGTCATGGGCATGTCCGCGATTCTCTCAGCCGACCTCCCCATGCCCCAAATGGAAGGGGGGTGACCTTCCCTTCGTCGGTGGCGCCGAGGGTTTTCCCGCTGTCACCGCACGATCTGCGCCCCCGTGGTCTCACTCCGGTAAAGGTGAGGGCGCAGACCCACATCGGCCGCAGGATGGGGTTAGGTTCCGCTCTACCCGGTGTGTCGTGGGCCGCGTCCCCGTGCCCGGGCCAACCCCCGGGAACCCTGCCCGGGCCGGACACGGAGCGAGGAACACCATGTCGATGAGGAAAGCAGCCCCGCTGGCCGCTCTCGCCGCCACCGCACTCACCCTGAGCGCGTGCGCGCAGAGCGACCGCGACGAGTCGGGCGACGGCGGTGGCGGCGGCGGCAGCACGGACGGCACCTTCACCTTCGGCGCCGCCGGCGCGCCCGAGGTCTTCGACCCCTTCTACGCCAGCGACGGCGAGACCTTCCGCGTGACCCGCCAGATCTTCGAGGGCCTCGTCGAGGTCAAGGAGGGCGGCTCCGAGATCGGGCCCGGCCTCGCCACCGAGTGGGAGCCGTCCGCGGACGGCACGACCTGGACCTTCACCCTGCGCGACGGCGTGAAGTTCACCGACGGGGAGACCTTCGACGCCGAGGCCGTCTGCGCCAACTTCGAGCGCATGGCCGACCAGAACGCGACCGCCCAGGCCGGCCCGGCCGAGTACTGGGCCTACACGATGGAGGGCTTCGGCAAGGACGCCCTCTACCGCAGCTGCTCCGCCAAGGACGCGCAGACCGTCGAGCTGAAGATCGCCCGCGCGACCTCGAAGTTCCCCGCGATGCTCTCGCTGTCCGCCTTCGCCATGCAGTCGCCGAAGGCGCTGGAGGAGGGCAAGGCCAACGACGTCAAGAAGCAGGGCGAGGGGTTCGCCTACCCGGCGAACTCGAAGAACCCCGTCGGCACCGGCCCGTACACCTTCGGCACGTACGACGAGGCGAACAAGACCGTCACCCTCGAGCGCAACGACGACTACTGGGGCGAGAAGGCGAAGAACGCCAAGGTCGTCTTCAACATCATCCCCAACGAGAGCACCCGCCGGCAGGAGCTCGAGGCCGACAGCATCAACGGCTACGACCTGCCCAACCCGGTGGACTGGAAGGGCCTCGAGGACGACGGCAACAAGGTCGAGATCCGCGACCCCTTCAACATCCTCTACGTCGCCTTCAACCCGGAGAAGAACCCGGCGCTGAAGGACCTCAAGGTCCGCCAGGCGCTCGACATGGCCGTGAACCGCGAGCAGCTCGTGAAGTCGCAGCTGCCCGAGGGCGCGTCCGCCGCGTCCCAGTTCATCCCCGACACCGTCGAGGGCTACAACAAGGACGTCGCGGTCACCGAGTACGACCCCGAGGGCGCCAAGAAGCTGCTCAAGGAGGCCGGCGAGGAGAACCTCGAGCTGACCTTCGCCTACCCGAGCGAGGTCACCCGCCCGTACATGCCCAACCCGCAGAAGATCCACGAGGCCATCCGCAAGGACTTCGAGGCCGTGGGCGTGAAGGTCAAGGTCGTCACCAAGCCGTGGAACGGCGGCTACCTCGACGGCGTCGACAACGGCCAGTTCGACGCGTGGCTGCTCGGGTGGACCGGTGACTACAACACCGCGGACAACTTCATCGGCACCTTCTTCGGCAACCTCAAGTCCAACGACTTCCACACCTCGGCGACGGACTTCGGTGCCGACCTGAGCAAGGAGCTCAAGGCCGCCGACTCGACGGTGGACGAGGGTGAGCGGACCTCGATGTACGAGGACCTCAACAAGAAGATCCACGACGAGTACGTCCCCGGTCTGCCGATCTCGCACTCCCCGCCGGCCATCGTCGTCAACGAGGACGTCGAGGGCCTGGTCGCCAGCCCGCTGACCGCCGAGCGCTTCTCCACGGTCTCCGTCGGCGGCAAGTGACGCCCAACCGCAGGTGACCACGTGACGGGGCCGCCTCGACCACCCGGTCGAGGCGGCCCCCGTCCGCGATCCACGTCAGGAGCGCATCCGTGCTGAGATTCATCTTCCGCCGGCTCATGCAGCTGGTGCTCGTCGTCTTCGTCCTCTCGCTGCTGCTCTTCCTGTGGCTGCGGGCCCTGCCCGGCGGCATCGTCTCCGCGATGCTCGGCGAGCGCGCCACCCCGGAGAGCCGCGCCCGCCTCACCCACGAGCTCGGGCTCGACGAACCCATCTGGGTCCAGTACTGGACCTTCCTCAAGCGGGCGGTCACCGGGGACTTCGGCGTCTCCAACGGCGTCCAGCCGGGCAAGCCCGCGATGGAGCTGCTCCTCGACCGCTTCCCCGCGACGATCGAGCTGAGCGTGCTGGCCCTCGTCATCGCGATCGGCCTGGCCCTCCCCCTCGGCTACCTCGCCGCCAAGCGGCACGGCAGCATGCTCGACAACCTCAGCGTCGTCGGGTCGCTCGTCGGCGTCGCGGTCCCCGTCTTCTTCCTCGCCTTCCTGCTGCGCTACCTCTTCGCGCAGGAGCTGCACTGGCTCCCGGTCTCCGGCCGGCAGGAGGTCGACGCCACACGCGTCACGGGCTTCTTCGTCCTCGACGGGTTGCTCACCCGAGAGTGGGACGCCGCGTGGGACGCGCTCAAGCACCTGCTGCTGCCGGCGATCGCCCTGGCCTCCATCCCCTTCGCCATGATCTTCCGGATCACCCGGGCCAGCGTGCTCGAGGTCCTCGACGAGGACTACGTGCGCACCGCCGAGTCCAAGGGCCTCACCCAGCGGGTCGTGCGCGGCCGCCACGTCATGCGCAACGCGCTGCTGCCGGTCATCACGGCCATCGGTCTGCAGATGGGTGGGCTGCTCGCCGGCGCCGTCCTCACCGAGTCGGTCTTCAACCTCGCCGGCATCGGGGACGCCCTGCGACAGGCCTTCAGCCTGCGCGACTACCCGGTCCTGCAGGTGCTCATCCTCGCGGCCGCGTGCACGTACGTGCTCGTCAACCTGCTCGTGGACATCCTCTACGCCGTCGTCGACCCCCGAGTGAGGACCCGATGAACTCCCGTCGCAAGCAACGCATCGACGCGCTCGCCGCGAGCAGCGGTACGACGACCGTCGCCGAGGCCGGGCACATCAAGGACACCGGCGGGGTCGGCCTGGTCGCCTCGGCGTGGCGACGGCTGCGCCGCAACCCGATCTTCCTCATCGGCCTGGCCATCACGATCGCCTTCATCGTCCTGGCGGTCATCGCGCCGTGGATCGCACCGCACGACCCGGCCGACAACCCGCTCATCGACAAGGTGAGCCCGCAGTCCAACCCCATCCCCGGCCCGGAACCCGGCTACCCCCTGGGCGCCGACAGCTCCGGCCGCGACTTCCTCTCCCGGCTCATCGTCGGCAGCCGCCAGACGCTGATCGTCGGGGTCGCCGCGACCATCGGCGGGCTCGGCGGCGGGCTCGTCCTCGGCACCCTCTCGGGGGCCTTCGGCGGGGCGGTCGACGCCGTCATCATGCGCGTCGTCGACGTCATGCTCTCCATCCCGAGCCTGCTGCTCGCCTTCTCCATCGCGGCCATCGCCGCGCGGCCGAGCCAGTGGACGGTCATCATCGCCATCGCGGTCGTGCAGGTGCCGATCTTCGCCCGGCTCCTGCGGGGCTCGATGCTCGCGCAACGCAGCAAGGACCACGTCCTCGCGGCCCGGGCCCTCGGCGTCAGGCGGTCGGCGATCGTGCTGCGGCACATGCTGCCCAACTCGCTCGGGCCGGTCATCGTGCAGACGACGCTCGTGCTCGCGACCGCCATCATCGATGCCGCAGCGCTGTCCTACCTGGGCCTCGGGCTGCCCGACGACCGTGTCCCCGAGTGGGGGCAGATGCTCGGCACCTCCGAGACCTACTTCCAGGACCACCCGCACCTCGCCGTCTACCCCGCGCTGTGCATCATCGTCGTCGCGCTCGGGTTCACCCTCATGGGTGAGTCGCTGCGCGAGGCCCTCGACCCCAAGAGCCGGAGGTGAGCGGCATGGCGACCGCCTCGACCCACCGGGCCGCCGACGCGGCCTCTCCCCTGCTGTCCGTGCGCGACCTGTCGGTGACCTTCACCCGGCAGGGGGCCGAACCCTTCGTCGCCGTCGACGGCGTGAGCTTCGACGTCCAACCCGGCCAGACCATCGGCCTCGTCGGCGAGTCCGGCTGCGGCAAGTCCGTGACCTCGCTCGCGATCATGGGCCTGCTGCCCACCCGCGGCAACCAGGTCACCGGCACCGTCGAGCTCGAGGGGACCGACCTGCTGGGCCTGTCCGACAAGGAGATGCGCGCGCGCCGGGGTCGTGACGTCGGCATGATCTTCCAGGACCCGCAGTCCTCCCTCAACCCCGTCGTCCCCATCGGTCGGCAGGTCACCGAGGTCCTCGAGCGGCACAAGGGCATGTCCCGCAAGGAGGCGACGCCGCACGCCCGCGACATGCTCGCCAAGGTCGGCATCCCCGACCCGGACCGCCGGCTGCGGGACTACCCGCACCAGCTCTCCGGCGGGATGCGGCAGCGGGCGCTCATCGCCATGGCGCTGTCCTGCGAGCCGCGGCTGCTCATCGCCGACGAGCCGACGACCGCGCTCGACGTGACGATCCAGGCGCAGATCCTCGCGCTGCTGCGCGAGCTCGTCGAGGACACCGGCACGGCCCTGATCATGATCACGCACGACCTCGGCGTCGTGGCGGGGCTCTGCGACGAGATCAACGTCCTCTACGGCGGTCGGATCGTCGAGCGCGCGGAGCGCCACGCGCTCTTCGGCGAGCCCCGGCACCCCTACACCGGTGGGCTGCTCGCCAGCGTGCCGAGCCTGGACGGCGAGCGCGGAGCACGGCTAGAGCCGGTCCCGGGGTCGGTGGCCGACAACCTGCCGTGGACGAGCGCCTGCGCCTTCGCCCCGCGCTGCTCGAGCGCGACCGACCACTGCCGGGAGGCGACGCCGGCGCTCGCCCTGAGCGGGTCCCGCGCCCTGCGCTGCTTCAACCCCCTCGCCGGCGAGCCCTCGCCCGCCGAGGGCGCGACGACCCAGGAGGTCCGATGACGACCACGACCGAGCCGCAGACCCCGTCCGGCACCGCGGCCCACGACGTCCTCGTCGACGTGCGCGGGCTCAAGGTGCACTACCCGATCACCAAGGGCGTCGTCTTCGACAAGGTGGTCGGCCACGTCTACGCGGTCGACGGCGTCGACCTGCAGATCCGCCGTGGCGAGACCTACGGCCTCGTCGGCGAGTCCGGCTGCGGCAAGTCCACGCTCGGCCGGGCGATCCTGCATCTGGAGCCGACGACCGACGGCACCGTGACCTTCGACGGCGAGCCGATCAGCACGCTCACGGGCGAGGACCTGCGCCGCCGGCGCAAGGACCTGCAGATGGTCTTCCAGGACCCGATGGGCAGCCTCGACCCGCGGCAGAGCGTCGAGGCGCTGCTCGTCGAGGGCATGAAGGCCCACGGCATCGTCAGCAACGCCAAGGAGGCGCAGCCGCGGCTGCGCCAGCTCCTCGCCGACGTCGGCCTGCCCCCGGCCGCGCTCAAGAAGTACCCCCACGAGTTCTCGGGGGGCCAGCGCCAGCGCATCGGCATCGCCCGGGCCCTGAGCGTCAACCCCGAGCTCATCGTCGCCGACGAGCCGGTCTCGGCCCTGGACGTGTCCGTGCAGGCGCAGGTCATCAACCTCATGTCGGACCTGCAGGACGAGTACGAGCTGACCTACCTCGTCATCGCCCACGACCTCGCCGTCGTGCGCCACATCTCCGACCGGGTCGGCGTCATGTACCTCGGCGGGATCGTCGAGGAGGCCCCGGCCGACGGCCTGTACGCCGCTCCCCTGCACCCCTACACGCGGGCGCTGCTGTCGGCCGTCCCCGTCCCGGACCCGGTCGTCGAGGACACGCGGGAGCAGATCCTCCTCACGGGCGACCTCCCCTCGCCGGCCAACCCACCCACCGGCTGCCGCTTCCACACCCGCTGCCCCTGGCGGCAGGAGACGATGTGCGACACCGACCGGCCTCAGCTGCGCGTGGTCGAGATCCGCGGCGCCCTCGGGGACGACGCCGGTCCGGAGCACAAGGTCGCCTGCCACTGGGCCGAGCAGATCGCCTCCGGCGAGCTGCAGCCGCACGCGGTGACCGGGTCGGTGGACGAGACCGGGGCGCGCCTGGCCGCGGAGGCCGAGGCCGAGCGCATCACCGGGGACATCCCCTTCGCCTGACCGTCACCACCCCGCACCACGACGAAGGGGGCGCCCCACCGGTGATCCGGCGGGGCGCCCCCTTCGCGCGTCCTGCGGTCGGCCTCAGGCGCCGGCCGTCGAGGTGTCCGGCGAGGCAGTGCCGGTGGCACCACCGGCCTGGCCGGCGACCACCGCGTCGGACTGGTCCACGAGGCCCTGCCCGGCGAAGAGACCACCGCCCTGCTGGTCGCTGACGTCCTCGGTCCGGACGATGACCCGCGGCTCGGCGAAGTGACAGCGCGAGAGGTGCTCTCCGTCACCGTCGCTGCGCAGCTCAAGCAGCGGGGTCTCCGTCGTGCAGATGTCCTGCGCCTTCCAGCAGCGGGTGTGGAAGTGGCAGGCCGAGGGCGGGTTGGCGGGTGACGGGACATCGCCCGAGAGGACGATCTGGTCACGCTGCCCACGCAGCGTCGGGTCCGGCACCGGCACCGCGGACAGCAGCGCCTGCGTGTACGGGTGCGTCGGCCGCGAGTAGATGTCGTCCTCGTCGCCGATCTCGACGATGCGGCCGAGGTACATGACCCCGACCCGGTCGGAGATGTGGCGCACGACGGACAGGTCGTGGGCGATGAAGATGTAGGACAGCCCGAGCTCGTCCTGCAGCTTTTCCATCAGGTTGATGACCTGTGCCTGAACCGACACGTCGAGTGCGGAGACCGGCTCGTCGCAGATGAGCACCTTGGGGTTGAGCGCGATGCCGCGCGCGATCCCGATACGCTGCCGCTGGCCACCGGAGAACTGGTGCGGGTAGCGGTTGATGTGCTCGGGGTTGAGGCCCACGAGCTCGAGGAGCTCCTGGACCCGCTGCTTGCGCTTGCCCTTGGGCACGACGTCCGTGTGGATCTCCAGGGGCTCGGCCACGATCTCACCGACGGTGCGTCGCGGGTTGAGCGAGGTGTAGGGGTCCTGGAAGACGATCTGGATGTCGCGACGCAGCTTGCGCATGTCGCTGCCCGACTGGGAGTACATGTCGGTGCCGTCGAAGGTGACGGTGCCCTCCGTCGGCTCCTCGAGCCGCATCAGCAGGCGACCCAGGGTGGACTTGCCGCACCCGGACTCACCGACGATGCCGAGCGTCTCGCCCTTGTAGAGCTCGAAGTCGACACCGTCGACGGCCTTGACGTGGCCGACGGTCGTGCGGAGCACACCACCCTTGATCGGGTAGTGCTTCTTCAGGCCCTGGGCCTTGAGGATCACATCAGGCATCGAGCACCTCCTGGCTGAAGTGGCAGGCCGACTGGCGCATCGGACCGACGTCGAGCAGCTCGGGGCGCTCGGTGCGGCAGATGTCCTGCGCCATGACGCAGCGCGGGTGGAAGGCGCAGCCGGGCGGGATGCGGGTGAGGTTCGGCGGCAGACCGCCGATGGCCGAGAGCTTCTGGCCCTTCTGGTCCAGACGCGGGATCGACTCGAGCAGCCCCTTGGTGTACGGGTGCGCGGGCTTCGCGTAGATGTCGTTCACCTCGGCGCGCTCGACGATCCGCCCCGCGTACATGACGGCGATCCGGTCGGCGACGTCGGCGACGACGCCGAGGTCGTGCGTGATGAGGATCAGACCCATCCTGAACTCCTCCTGCAGCTCCTGCAGGAGGGCCATGATCTGGGCCTGGACCGTCACGTCGAGTGCCGTCGTCGGCTCGTCCGCGATGAGGATCTTGGGGTTGAGGGCGATGGCCATCGCGATCATGATGCGCTGGCGCATGCCGCCGGAGAACTGGTGCGGGTAGGCCTTGACGCGGTCCTTGGCGCCGGGGATGTTGACCCGCTCCATGAGGCGGACCGCGTTGGCGTAGGCGTCCGAGCGGTTCATCTTCTGGTGGACGCGGAACATCTCGCCGATCTGCCACCCGACGGGGAAGACGGGGTTGAGGGAGCTCAGCGCGTCCTGGAAGACCATCGAGATCTCCGGGCCGCGCATCTTGCGCCGCTCCTCCTCGGGCATCGTCAGGATGTCGCGACCCTTGTAGAGGATCCGTCCGCCGGGGATCTTGGCGGGCGGCATGTCGAGGATGCCCATGATCGCCTGGGCGGTCACCGACTTGCCCGACCCCGACTCGCCGAGGATCGCGAGGGTCTCGCCCTCGTCGAGGCTGAAGTTCACGCCGTTGATCGCCTTGGCCACGCCCTCATGGGTGTGGAACTCGACGTACAGGTCGTCCACCTCGAGGAGGTGCTCGCCCGCTGGTGTCGTCGTGCTCATGTACTGGTTCACCTGACTCTCAGCGGCTCTTGGGGTCGAAGGCGTCACGCACGGCGTCGCCGAGCATGATGAACGCCAGGACCGCCAGGCTGAGGAAGAGGGCGGGGAAGAAGAGGATGTGCGGCGAGGCCCGCACCGTCTGCAGCGAGTCGCTGATCATGACGCCCCACGAGACGGTCGGCGGACGCAGACCGATACCGAGGAAGGACAGCGTCGCCTCGGCCGCGATGTAGGCACCGAGGTTGATCGTCGAGACGACGATCGCCGGTGCCATCGCGTTCGGCAGGACGTGCCGGCGGATGATCCGCATCGGCGAGGCGCCGAGGGCCCGGGCCGCCTGGACGTAGTCGTTGGGCTTGACCTGGATGACCGAGGAGCGCATGAGGCGCATGAGGCTCGGCCAGCCGAAGATCACGAAGACGAGCACGACCTGGATGATCACGCCGAGGTAGCCCTGGATCGGGATGCCCAGCAGCTTCTCGGTGTCCTGCAGCGAGGACAGGAAGATGATGCCCGAGAGCAGCAGCGGGATGGCGAAGAAGATGTCGCCGATGCGGCTGATCAGGGTGTCGACGGTGCCACCGACGTAGCCGGCCACGAGCCCGAGGAAGGAGCCGAGGAGCAGCACGCCGAGCGTCGCGAGGACGCCGACGAGGATCGAGGCCCGGGCGCCGTAGACGGTGCGCGTGTAGATGTCGGCGCCCTGGATGTCGGTGCCGAACCAGTGGTCTGCGCTCGGTCCCTGACGGGCGATGCTCAGGTCGTTGAACTTCAGGTCGTAGGGCGTGAAGATCGACGGGAACGCGGCCATCAGCATGAGGACGATGATCAGCACGCTGGAGATCCAGAAGAGCGGGTTGCGCTTCAAGGACTGGAACGCGTCCGAGGTGAGCGAGCGCGCCTGACCGGTGTCCTGCGTCGTGTCCGCGGCGAGGGCCCCGCCGCGGGTCGTCGTGGCGCCGACCTCGTCCTCGCCGGGTCCGGGCTGGGTGGCGACGTCGCGCGTCGCGTGGTCGTCAGTCATTGCTGATCCTCGGGTCGAGGGCGCCGTAGAGCAGGTCGACGAGCAGGTTCACGAGGAGGTACACGATGACCAGCGCCGTGACCGCACCGACGACGGCGACGCCGTCCCGGTGGCGGATGCCCTCGAAGATGTACCCACCGACACCCTGGATGCTGAAGATGCCCTCGGTGACGATCGCGCCACCGAGCAGGGCACCGAAGTCGTAGCCCATGAAGGTGATGACGGGGATCATCGAGTTGCGCAGCGTGTGCACACCGATGATCCGGCGCGGGGTCAGCCCCTTGGCCTTGGCCGTGCGCACGTAGTCGGACTTCACGTTCTCGGCGATGTTGGTCCGCATGAGGCGTGCGATGTACGCCAGGGAGGTCGAGCCGAGCACGATCGCCGGCAGGATGAGCGCCGTGAACTCCGGGTTCTTGCCGCGGGCGAGCGGCGGCAGGAGCTCGAGGTTGAGGCCGATCGTGTACTGCAGGACGGTACCGATGACGAAGACCGGCACCGAGATGACGAAGAGGGTGCTGACGAGGACGAGGTTGTCGATGAACCCGCCCTTGCGCAGGCCGGCGAGGACTCCGGCGGCGATGCCGAGCACACCCTCGAAGGCGAGGGCCATGACACCGAGCTTGGCCGTGACCTGGAAGCGCTCGGCGAGCTCCTCGGAGACGGGGCGGCCGAACTGGTTCTCACCGAGGTCACCCTGGGCGACGTCCTTGGCGTACTCGTAGTACTGGATCGGCAACGGCTCGTTCAGGTGGTACTTCTCGTTGAACGCGGCGATGTAGGCCGGCGGGCAGGGCCGCTCACCACACTTGCCAGCCGTGGGGTCACCCGGCATGGCGAAGACCATGGCGTAGATCAGGAACGTGGAGAAGATGATCACCGGGATCATCTGGAGCAATCGACGGACGATGTACTTGCCCACGGCACCTCCTTCGGATCTGGGATGCACCTCGACCCGGGGTGCCGGGCGAGGCTAACTCATGTGCATGTGGCCGACGCTACGCCGTGCGGGCGCCGGTCGGCACGACTACCGGCCGGCCATCTCGAGTGCGATGGCCGGCCGGCGGTCGTGCGTCGTCAACCCTGGATCAGGGTCAGCTCTTGACCTTCATCGCGGCCAGGTCGGGGTTGCCGAACGGGGTGGCCTGGACGTCGGAGACGTTCTCGGACCAGCCGATGATGGTCTTGCCGTACCACGTCGGGATGGTCGTGAACTCCTTGGCGATCATGCCCTCGGCCTCCTGGTACAGCTTGTTGGCCTCCTCGGGCGTCTCGGCGGCACCGGCCTCACGCATCTTCTTCTGGAAGTCGTCGTTGGCGTAGCCGTAGTAGTTCGAGCTCGCACCCTTGCCGTAGATCGGCGAGAGGTAGTTCTCGATCGACGGGTAGTCCATGACCCAGCCCATGCGGAACATGCCCTTGAGCTCGTCGTTGCCGAGCTTGGTCAGCATGGTCGCGAAGTCGACCGTGGGGGTCGCGACGCAGTCGATGCCGAGGGTCTTGTTGATCGAGTTGCACACGGCCTCGGTCCAGCCCTTGTGGCTGGCGTCACCGTTGTACGTCAGGGTCAGCTTGCCCTCGTAGCCGCCACCCTCCTTGAGCAGCTGCTTGGCCTTCTCCGGGTTGAACTCGCAGAACTCGCCGCAGGTGCCCTCCTTGTAGCCGTCGACGACCGGGGAGACCCAGCCGGTGGCGGGGGTGAAGGCGTCGTTGAAGATCTGCTTGACGATCGTCTTGCGGTCGATCGCCATGGAGAGGGCCTGACGGACCTTGACGTCCTTCAGCTTCGGGTCGACGTGGTAGTTCATGCCGATGAACTGGAGGGTGGAGTTCTCCTTCTCCAGGTAACGACCCTCACCGAGGTCGTCCTTGAACTTGTTGTCGACGAGGGCGCTCGCGGGGATCTCGCGGACGACGTCGAGGTCACCGGACTGCAGGGCCACGTAGGCGGCGTCGGAGTCCTGGTAGTTCTGGAAGATGATCTTGTCGGCGTTGCCCCCGAAGTCACCGGAGTAGTCGGCGAACTTGCTCAGGGTGATCGCCTGGTTCTTCTCCCAGGAGTCGAGCTTGTACGGCCCGGCCGCGATCGGCTTGTCGCCGAACTTCTCCGGGTCGTCGAAGAAGGAGTCGGGCTGCGGCGCGAAGGCGGTGTAGCCCAGGCGCAGCGGGAGGTTGGAGACCTTCTCCGTGGTCTTGATCGTGAAGGTGTGGTCGTCGACGACCTTGAGGCCCGTGAGCTCCTTGGCCTTCGGCGCACCCTTGCCGGCGCACGGCTTCTTCTCGTCGTCACCGGTGCACTGCAGGTCCGCGAAGCCCTCGATGGGCTCGTAGAAGTAGCTGCCCTGCTGACCGTTCTCGCCGTTGGCGGTGTAGTTCCACGCGTCGACGAAGTTCTTGGCCAGGACCTCGCTCCCGTCGTGGAACTTGTAGCCCTTCTTCAGCTTGACCGTGAAGGTCTGGTTGTCGTCGGTCTCGATGGACTCGGCGATGTCGTTCTCGGGCTCGGCCGTCTCCGGGTTGTAGTGGACCAGCTTCGCGGTCAGGACGTCGAGGACGTCACCGCCACAGGTCTCAGCGGTGTTACCCGCGACGAGCGGGTTCTCCGGGTTGCAGCCGGACGCGGTGATGGTGCCGCCCTCGCCACCGCCCGAAGTGCTTTCGTCGTCGCTGCCGCCGCCACAGGCGGTCGCGAGGAGCGCGACCGCGGAGATGCTGGCAACAGCCATCGCGCGAGACTTGACTCGCATGGATGTCCTCCTACGTCATGCCGCCGGGAAGGCGGGTTCATACGGCGTTCCCGACGGTACGGGTCCACCCCTGGGAGCAGCGCTGTCGCGACTGCTCCGCACATCAAAAACCACGCGGCGGGCCCAGACCACGAACCGGTGTGGGGTGAGACACAACTGTGACTCTTCGGTGACCGCTCCGGCACCCCGCGCGGGAGATGCAGGGTTATCCCTCGACGAGGTCGTCGAGCAGCACCGGCCGGCGGTCCGGCCCGGCCAGCGGCAGGCGCCAGTTGGGGTACTCCTCGTCGGTCCCGGGCTGGTTGATCGCACGCACGTCGCCGACGAGGTCGGTGAGCGCCACCCCACGCATCCGCGAAGGGGTCTGGCCGATCCACGCGTGCAGCGCCGCCACGACCGCAGCGACCGGGGCGTCGACGTCCTCGATCAGGCCCCGCTCCCGCAGGGCCTCGCGCACGGCGCGGACACTCCCTTCCTCCGCCGCGCGCTCCTCCTCCACGGGCCGGGTCAGCAGGCCCAGCCGCTCGCGGATCGCCACGTGCTCCAGCGCGAGGTAGCCCGCGCTCGGCGGGAGGTCGTGCGTCGTGACGGTGGCCAGGCACAGCTCCCGGTAGTCCTCGGGCGGCAGCGGGCGGCCGTCCTCGCCCCACTCGAACCACGCGACGCTCGTGCCGAGCACGCCGCGCTCGAGCAGGTGCTCGCGCACCCACGGCTCGACGACCCCGAGGTCCTCACCGACGACGAGGCACCCGGCCCGGTGGGCCTCGAGCGCCAGGATGCCGACGAGGGCCTCGTGGTCGTAGCGCACGTAGGCGCCCTCGCCCGGCGCGTGGCCCTCCGGCACCCACCACAGGCGGAACAGGCCGATGATGTGGTCGATGCGCAGCCCACCGGCGTCGGCCAGCACCGCGTGCAGCATGTCGCGGAAGGGGGCGTAGCCGAGCTCGGCGAGCCGGTCCGGGCGCCACGGCGGTTGGGACCAGTTCTGCCCCAGCTGGTTGAACTGGTCCGGCGGGGCTCCGACGTCGATGCCGCGCGCGAGCGCGTCGCCGAGCGCCCAGGCGTCGGCCCCCTCGGGGTGGATGCCGACCGCGAGGTCTGCGACCACGCCGATCCCCATCCCGGCGGCCCGCAGCCGCGCCTGCGCGGCCGTGAGCTGCCCGCGCACGACCCACTGCAGCCACACGTGGAAGGAGATCTCCGCGCGGTGCGCGTCCCGGTGGGCCGCCACGGCGTCCGATGCCGGGTCGTGCAGCTCCTGCGGCCACTGCGTCTCCCACAGCGTCCCGTGCTCGGTCGCGAGGCTGCACCACGTCGCGAAGTCGACGAGCGCCTGGCCCTCGCTGGCGTGCAGCGCCGCGACCCCGGACGCGTGGTCCTCGGCGAGGTGCCGGTAGGCGATCCGCAGGGCGGCCTGCTTGAGGGCCCAGGCTGCGTCGCGGTCGATCGTGTCCGCGGCGTTGAGAGCCGCCGCCTCGGCCACGAGCGCGTCGTACTCCGTGCGTGCCGTGGTCGGCAGCGCGTCGAGCCCGGGTACCTGCCGCAGGTCGGTGTAGACGGGGTTGAGGAACCGGCGCGAGGTCGGCAGGTAGGGCGAGGGCTCCATCGGCGCGACCGGCTCGGCCGCGTGCAGCGGGTTGACGAGCACGAAGTGCGCGTCGTGCGCGCGAGCGGCCCACTCCCCCAACGTCGCCAGGTCGCCGAGGTCCCCGATGCCCTGGCTGCCGGAGCCCCGCACCTGGTACAGCTGCGTCATGAGCCCGGTCCTCGGCTCCTCCGCGAGCACGGGGGGCAGCTCCAGCCGCTGCGGGACGGTGACGAGCACCGCCCGGCTCCCCGGGTCCGGCGACGCGTCGGTCCGGGCCACGAGCTCGTGCCAGCCGAGCGGCAGGTCCGCCGGCACCGCGAACGCGGCCTCGCCCACGAGCGCGCCGTCGACGTCGACCGGCTCCACGACGTGCTCGAGCTGATCGAGGTCGCGGCGGGACCCCCCTTCGAGCAGGACGTGGACCGCCACCTCGCTCCCGTGCGGCACGTGCACGAGGAGGCGAAGGGGGTCCCCCTCACGCTGCACGACGGTCGGGGGCAGCGTCCGGCGCCAGGGCGCGGTCCGGGCCCGCTCGAGGCCCGCGGCGACCTCGGCCTCGCTGCCGACGTCCTCGCCCATGGCCTCGAGCACCGCCCGCAGGGTGTCCTCGGGGACGTCGCGGTGCTCGCCGCGCCAGTCCCACCACTGGGTGTCGACCCCCCGCGCAGCAGCCAGGTGGACGATCAAGGAGGTCGCATCCGTCACGGGCCCACCCTCCAGCAGTCGACCGGGCCGTGTCCAACGGGCGCGGGGTAGCGTGATCAGGTGGACGACGTACAGATCCTGCAGCCCCGTGAGGTACCCCTCGGTGGACCGCGTGCCATGCCGGTGCGGCGGACGCTGCCGTCGCGGCAGCGCTCCCTCGTCGGCGGATGGTGCTTCCTCGACCACTACGGCCCCGACGACGTCGCGAGCACCGGCGGCATGGTCGTCCCGCGGCACCCGCACACCGCGCTCGCCACGGTCTCGTGGCTCTTCACCGGCGAGATCGAGCACCGTGACTCCACTGGCGCGCACGCGATCGTCCGACCCGGCGAGCTCAACCTCATGACCGCCGGCCGTGGGGTGAGCCACTCGGAGTTCTCCACCGACGGCACGACCACCCTCCACGGCGTGCAGCTGTGGTTCGCCCTGCCCGCCGCCTCGGTCGACCGCGAGCCGACCTTCGAGCACCACGTGCCCGAGCCCGTCTACGTGCCCGGCGGCATCGCCCGGGTCTTCCTCGGCGAGCTCTTCGGCGAGCGCTCCCCGGTCGTCACCGACGGGGCGCTCACGGGCGCGGAGATCCTCCTCGACGCCGACGCCGAGACCGTCATCGAGGTCCCGGCCGACCACGAGCACGCGATCCTGCTCGACGACGGCGACATCACCGTCGAGGGCACCGCGCTCGAGCAGTCCGAGCTCGGCTACGTCGCGCCCGGCCGCACGAGGATCACGCTGCGCTCGGCGACGGGCGCCCGGTTGGTGCTCGTCGGCGGCGAGCCCCTCGGGGAGCAGATCGTCATGTGGTGGAACTTCGTCGGTCGCTCCCACGAGGACGTCGTCGCCGCACGCGACGCGTGGATGGCCGAGATCGCGGAGAGACCTCAGGTCGAGGGCCGCTTCGGTCCCTTCGCCCCGGACCAGCCCGCCCCGCTGCCCGCCCCGGCGTTGCCGGGCGGCCGACTCCGGGCGCGTGGCTGACATGGGCGTCTGGGCCACCCCCACCGTGCGCACCGTCTTCGTCCACGGCCGCGGCCGCACCGGCGCCGCCGCCTGGCCCCTCGTGGCGGCGGAGCACGACCCGACCCACGTCTTCCTCGAGCGCACCTGCCAGGCGGACCAGCCCGAGCGCGACGCCGACCGTGCCCTGGCTGCCCTCGAGGGTCGCGGGCACCTCGTGGGGCACTCCTACGGCGCGGTGACCGCGATGCTCGCCGCGCAGCGCCGACCCGACTGCCTGCGCAGCCTGGTCCTCATCGAGCCGGCCTGCTACGACGTGGCCCGCGGCGGCCGACAGGTGGAGCGGCACATCAGCGCGATGGCCCCGGTCTTCGCCGTCGCCGACGACCCGAGCGTCGACGGGCGCGAGTTCATCACCCGGTTCGCCGAGGGCATGGGGGCGCCGGCACCCGCCCTCGACGACGAGACCTGCGCCGACGTCGCGGCCCGCATCCGGGCGACCCCGGCGCCCTGGCAGGTGTCGCTGCGCACGGACACCCCGGCCCTCGTGCCGACGCTCGTGATCACCGGAGGCGTCGACCCGATGTACGCGGAGGTCGCCGCCGCGCTCGAGGCGAAGGGGGCGACCCACCGCGTCGTCCCGGGCTGCGGCCACCGCCCCCAGGACACCCCGGAGGGCCTGGCCGCGATGCACGAGTTCTGGGACGCGCACGGGGCCTGACGCCCGTCGCCGGGCCCCGCGCACGGTGGCTCAGTGCCGGTGCAGGACCGCCACGGGGCAGGTCGCGAGCGCCAGGACGCGCTGCGAGACCGAGCCCAGGAGCATCCCGCGGAACCCGCCACGACCCCGCGAGCCGACGAGCAGCATGTCCGCGCCCTCGGACACCTCGACGAGGGTGTCGGCGGCCCGGCCGTGGTGGACCTCCACGGTGACGTCGATCTCGGGGTGCGCCGCACGGTCCTCGGCGATGGTGCGCTCGGCCATCGTGCGGTAGCGAGCATCCACCGCCTCCCACGCCGGGGTGCCGGGCTCGGTGACGACGACGCCGTGCTCGACCTCGACGTTCCACGTCGTGACCGTCGTGACCTGCTTGCCGCGCACCTGGGCGGCGTCGAGCGCGTGCCGGAAGGCCAGGCGGCTGTGGTCGCTGCCGTCGACGCCGACGACGACGCGCCCGTCCCCCTTCGTCGAGCTGCCCTCGGGCACCAGCACGACCGGGCACGGGGCGTGGGCGACGACGCTCAGCGAGGTCGTGCCGAGGACGATGCGCTGGGCGCGGTTCTTGCGGGCCGAGCCGACGACGAGGACGCGGGCACCGCTGGCGGCGTTGAGCAGGGCACCGGCCGGGGCACCCGTGGGCAGCGCTGTCGTGACCGACAGGTCGGGGTGCTCGGCGACGACCTGGGCGCGGGCCTGCGCGACGACCCGCTCGGACTCCTCCTCGACCCGCTCGACGATCTCGGGGCTGGTGAGCAGCTCGCCGTACGCGGAGAGCGGCGTGCCGAGGTCGACGGCGTGGACGAGGTGGAGGGGCGCGTCGATGGCCGTGGCCTCGGCGGCGGCCCAGGCGAGGACTGCGGCGTCCCGGTGGCTGCCGTCGAGCGCCGCCACCACGGCGGCGGCTGGGGTCGGGGTGTCGTGGGGGCTCGCGTCGTTGCTCATGCCCCATTGTCCCCATGCCGCGTCGCCGCGGGAAGGGGGGTCACCCCCAGTCGGTGAGTCCCTGCCGGTCGTGCGAGCCCTCGGGCCACACGGCCCGGACGATGCCGGCCGCGGCGAGGGCCTTGCGGCAGCCCGGGCAGGGCGGGTCGGTGATGTACGCCGTCGCCCCCTTGGTGTCCCGGGTGGCGAAGAGCAGCGCGTTGACCTCCGCGTGGATCGCGATGCAGAACCCTGGCGTGCCCGGGCGGTCGTAGTCCCCCAAGCCGGGCACGGCGTCGTAGTCGAGCCGCCCCCTCGGGCACGCCCCCTCGAGGCAGTCCGCCTCGCCGGGGGCCGCGCCGTTGTACCCGGTCGCGATGATCCGGTGGTCGATCGTCAGCACGGCACCGACCCGCCGCCGCGTGCACTTGGCGCGCGCCGCGACCGCGCCGGCGATGCCGAGGAAGTACTCGTCCCAGCTCGGTACGGTCCGCTCGGGCGTCGTCAGGTCGGGCATGAGGGTGATCCTAGGCAGGGCGCGGGGTGGGACCGATGCGGCGACCGGGCACCACCGGTGGTAGACCACGGTGGTGAGCAGCCACGAGACCCCGGTGACGGGGAAGATCCACCGGACTCCCCCCTTCGGCCCCGTCCTGGTCGTCGCCGCGGTGGCGCTCGTCTCCGTCAACCTCCGCCCGGGCGCGACCTCCCTCGGACCCCTGCTGCAGGAGGTGCGGGCCACGCTCGGCCTCGGGTCGACGCTCGCCGGCGTGCTCACGGCCCTGCCCGGGTTCGCCTTCGCGGTCGCCGGGGGCGCGGCCGTCGGGCTCGCCCGTCGCGTCGGTGTCTCGGCCGGCATCACCCTCGGGGTCCTCGCGGTCGTCGTCACGCTCGTCACCCGCGTGCTCACCGACTCCGCCGCGGTCTTCCTCGTCCTCACCGCGATCGGCCTCGCGGGCATGGGCCTGGGCAATGTCCTCGTGCCCGCGTGGATCAAGAGGCACTCGAGGGACGGCGGGGTGCGGCTGATGACGGTCTACGGCATGGGCCTGACCGTCGGCGGCACGCTCGGTCCGCTGCTCGCGGCCCCGGTCGCGGCCGTCGCGCCCGGCGAGTGGCGCGGCGCCCTCGGCATGTGGGGGCTCGTCGCGCTCACCGCGCTGGTGCCGTGGGTCGTCATCAGCCTCAGGGACCGGGTGCACCGCCGCTCGGCCGGCGAGAACCCCACGTCGCGGATCCGCCACTCCCCGACCGCGATCGCGTTGACGGTCCTCTTCGGCGTGCAGTCCACCAACGCGTACGTGCAGTTCGGCTGGCTGCCGCAGATCTACCGCGACGCAGGGCTCTCGGCCGGGTCCGCGGGCGCGTACACCTCGATCGTCGCGGGGCTCGGCATCGTCGGCGGCCTGATGATGCCGACGGTCATCGCGCGCAGCCGGGACCTGTCGGCCTGGATGGTCGGCTTCGGTGTGCTCGCGGTGGCCGGGTACCTCGGTCTGCTCGTCGCACCGGCCGCCGCGCCGTGGCTGTGGGCGACGCTGCTCGGCCTGTCCGGCTTCGCCTTCCCCACGGCCATCTCGCTCATCACGGCGCGCACCCGTGACCCGCACGTCACGGCCCAGCTGTCCGGCTTCGTCCAGCCCATCGGGTACCTCGTGGCGGGGGTGGGGCCCTTCGTCGTCGGTGTCCTCCACGAGGCGACCGGAGGGTGGACGGCGGCGCTCCTGCTCCTCATGGCCACGGGCGTCGGCATCACCCTCTCCGGTCTGCGTGTCGCGCGTCCGGTCTTCGTCGACGACGAGGTGGCGGAGGGGACCTGACTCAGCCCCACGCGGCGAGCACCGCTGCTGCGGCGGCGCCCGGGTCGGCGGCACCCATGACCTCGCGCACGACGGCGACCCCGGCGACACCGGTCGCCGACAGCGCCGGGACGTCGGCGAGCGTGACGTCGCCGATCGCGATGACCGGCAGGCGCGTCGCCGCCACGCGCAGGGGGTAGCCCGCCAGCCCCACCGGTGGGCGACCGACGTCCTTGGTCGGCGTGGGGCGGAAGGGCCCGCTGCCGAGGTAGTCGGGTCGCGCGGCGCCCCTGCGGGACTCCGCCTCGCGGAC
The DNA here is from genome assembly GCF_039636765.1 of Janibacter terrae. Taxonomy (NCBI): domain Bacteria; kingdom Bacillati; phylum Actinomycetota; class Actinomycetes; order Micrococcales; family Intrasporangiaceae; genus Janibacter; species Janibacter terrae. Next base: position 1,224,195 of record NZ_CP144167.1, on the reverse strand, counting down.
GTGCTCGAGGGTGCCCGCCGTGAGCCCGACGAGCGCATCGCTCCCGAGGAGTGCCCGGGCCGCGGCGACGGGCAGGTCGGCCTGCCCGAGGTGGACCCCGTGCACGGGGGCACCGTGGCGGCGGGCGGCGTGGGCGACGTCGGCGCGGTCGTCGACGAGGACGCGGGTGGCCGGCGCCACCGCGGCGACCGCCCCGGCCACGTCGATGACGAGGTCGAGCAGCTCACCGGCGAGCAGGTGCTTGGCCCGCACCTGGATGACACCGGCTCCTGCAGCGGCCGCCGCCGCTGCGGCGGCCACCGTGGCCGGCCCGTCGCCCGAGGTCACGAGGTACGCGCGCCAGTCGATCAGCCCCATGCCAGCCGCACCTCCCCCGCGACCTCGTCCGCGCCCACCTCGTCGAGCGCGTCGAGGAGGCCGACGCGAAAGCTCCCGGGCCGCAGGTGTGCCACCCGCTCCGACGCCACGGTGAGCAGGGCGGTGGCGGCCACCGCTGCGACGAAGGGGGTCGCCACCGCCAGGTGCGCCGCCGTCAGCGCCCCCAGGAGGCAACCCGTCCCGGTGACCCGGGTGAGCAGCGGTGTCCCCGATGAGATCCGGGCGGAGCGCCGGCCATCGGTCACGAGGTCGACCTCACCGGAGACGGCGACGACGCAGGCGTGGTCGAGGGCGAGCGCCCGGGCCGCGCGGGCGGCCGCTTCGGGGCAGGCGGTGCTGTCGGCGCCGCGACCCCCCGTCGTCCCGCCGGCGAGCACGAGGACCTCGGAGGCGTTGCCGCGGACCACGGACGGTCGCAGGGCGAGCAGCTCGCGGGCGAGGGGCGTGCGCACGGGCGCGACGCCGATCGCCGTCGGGTCCAGGACCCACGGCACGCCGCGCTCGGCCGCGGTCCGCGCCGTCGGGAGGAATCCGACCATGCCGTCCGTGCTCAGCGACCCGAGGTTGACCAGGAGGGCATCCGCGACGGTGACGAGGGTCGGAGCCTCCGCGGCGCTCTCGGTGAGCATGGGCCGCGCGCCGGCCGCGAGGAGCCCGTCGGCGACGAGTGCCCGGGTCACGGATCCGGTCGCGCCGTGCACGAGGGGCGCTCGCTCGCGCAGCGCCCCGACCGCGGCGGCGACCCGGGGCCGCAGGTCGTCCACGTCGCTCATCTGCCGACCCCCACCGCGGCCCGCGCGTCGACGCGCTCACCCGCGACCCGGGCGAGGTCGCGGTCGAGGTCCGCGGGCGCGAGCCGTGGGCCGAGCGCACCGCACCCGGCGACGAGCAGGCCCGCGACGACGAGGACGGCGGCCACCGAGCCGTCGTGGCCGAGGACCCGCTCGAGCTGCGGCATCCACCACGGCCACAGCGCCGGTCCCACGATCGAGAGCGAGTACGCCGTGCCGTAGCCGGTCGAGCGCACGTGGGCGGGGAGCCGTTCGCACAGGTACGCGCCCACCGGTCCGTAACCGCAGACCGTGATGACCTGCAGGAGCGCGATGCCGACGACGAAGGGGAGGACGCCCGCGGTCATCGTGGCGACCCACAGGGCCGGCGCGAGCAGGGCGGCCGTCAGTCCCCAGCCGACGAGGAACCGGCGGCGGCCGACGAGCGTCGAGAGGTGGCCGGTCGTCGACATGACGAGGGCCTGGGTGACTGCGGCGACGCCCATGACGACGGCGACGGCACCGCCGTCGAGACCGGCGTCCGCGTCGAGTCGACCGGTGGCCAGGATGACGACCATGTTGGTCATGAGCCACAGCCCGCTCATCAGCCCGAACATCTGCCAGAAGGCGCCTGCGTACGCACCGCCGAGGACGGCGCGCAGCCCGAGGGAGGTGCGGGCCCTCCCTTCGCCCGCGAGCTCGCGCTCCCGCACGACGCCCGGCGCGTCGGCGACGCGCGCCGAGTAGTAGGCGAGGAGCGCCAGGCTAGCCAGCCCCCCGGCGACGAAGGAGAGGCGCCAGCCCCACCCGGCGTACGCGGCCGGACCGAGGAGCGCGATCAGTCCGGCGGTCGCGAAGGCGATCGTCGACTGCGCCCACGGGGCCATCGACATGATCAGGCCGGAGACGAGGCCACGGCGGCGCGGGGGCGACCACTCCATGGCGAGCGGGATGGCCGAGGTGTACTCCCCCGCGATGAAGACGCCCCCGACGAAGCGCAGCAGCACGACGAGCGCGATCGCGGCGGTCCCGATGCTCTCGTGCGAGGGGACCGCCGCGATGGCGAGGGTGCACGCGGCGGTGCCCGCGATGGCGACCTGGGTCGTGCGGGTGCGGCCCACCCGGTCGGCGACGCGACCGAAGACCATCGACCCGATCGGACGACCGAGCAGGGTGGCGACGACGACGACTGCCCCGGTGGTGACGCCGGCGTCCGGGCCGGCGAGGGTCGTCAGCGCGGGGGCGAGGGCGAGCACCGGGAGGAAGATGTGGACCTGGTCGACGTAGTTGCCGACGACGCCGGCACGCACGGCGGCCCGCCCGGCCGGCGGCAGGCCCGGGACGAGGCTCATCGGCCGGGCTCGCCGGCGACGTAGACGCTGGCGCCGAGCTCGACGAACTGGCGGGACTTCGCCGCCATGCCCGCCTCGACGACGGCACGCTGCTCCGCGGCCGAGCCGTAGGCGTCCCGGATGTCCTGGCTGATCCGCATCGAGCAGAACTTCGGGCCGCACATCGAGCAGAAGTGCGCGGTCTTCGCCGGTTCGGCCGGCAGGGTCTCGTCGTGGAAGGCCATCGCCGTCTCCGGGTCGAGGGAGAGCGCGAACTGGTCGTGCCAGCGGAACTCGAAGCGGGCCTTGCTCAGCGCGTCGTCGCGCACCCGGGCGCCCGGGTGGCCCTTGGCCAGGTCGGCCGCGTGTGCCGCGATCTTGTAGGTGATGACGCCGACCTTGACGTCATCTCGGTTGGGCAGGCCGAGGTGCTCCTTGGGCGTGACATAGCAGAGCATCGCCGTCCCGTGGCGGGCGATCTCGGCGGCACCGATCGCGGAGGTGATGTGGTCGTAGCCGGGTGCGATGTCGGTGACGAGCGGGCCGAGCGTGTAGAAGGGCGCACCGTGGCACCAGTCCTGCTCGAGGTCGATGTTGTCCTTGACCAGGTGCATCGGCACGTGGCCGGGGCCCTCGACCATGACCTGCACGTCGTGTTCCCACGCCCGCTGCGTCAGCTCGCCGAGGGTGCGCAGCTCGGCGAGCTGGGCCTCGTCGTTGGCGTCGGCGATCGATCCGGGACGGAGACCGTCGCCGAGGGAGAAGGCGACGTCGTAGCGCGCGAAGATCTCGCACAGCTCGTCGAAGTGGGTCCACAGGAAGGACTCCTCGTGGTGGGCCAGGCACCAACCGGCCATGATCGAGCCGCCGCGCGAGACGATCCCGGTGACGCGGTCGGCCGTCATGGGGACGAACGGCAGCCGCACGCCCGCGTGGATGGTCATGTAGTCAACACCCTGCTCGCACTGCTCGATGACCGTGTCGCGGAAGATCTCCCAGGTGAGCGCCTCCGCCTGCCCATCGACCTTCTCCAGCGCCTGGTAGATCGGCACGGTCCCGATCGGCACCGGGCTGTTGCGGATCAACCACTCACGGGTGGTGTGGATGTCGTCGCCGGTCGACAGGTCCATCACCGTGTCGGCGCCCCAGCGGGTGGCCCAGGTCAGCTTCTCGACCTCCTCGGCGATCGAGGAGGTGACCGCGGAGTTGCCGATGTTGGCGTTGATCTTCGTCAGGAAGGCCCGCCCGATGATCATCGGCTCGGACTCGGGGTGGTTGACGTTGTTGGGGATGATCGCCCGACCGGCAGCGACCTCGTCACGGACGAGCTCGGGTGAGCAGCCTTCTCGCAGAGCGACAAAGCGCATCTCCGCGGTGATCTCACCGCGCCTCGCGTAGTGCATCTGCGTGACCGTGCGGCCGCCCTCGGAGCGAAGGGGGGTCCGCTCGCGTCCGCGCCAGGCCAGCGAGGCCTCGCCGCGGCGCATGGCCGAGCGTCCGTCGTCGGCCAGATCGCGCGGGCGACCCTCATAGACCTCGACGTCACCGCGGGCCCGGATCCACTCGGTGCGCAGGTCGGGCAGACCGACCTGCGGGTCCGAGCCCGGCCCACGGGTCCGGTAGACGTGCACGTCCTCGTGGGGGGTGCCGTCCGGAGCCGGCGCCAAGGAGATCGCGGTGACCGGCACGCGGATGCTCTCGTCGTGCGGGTCGACGACCTCGACCCGACGGTGCTGGGGGTGGACTTCGGACTCAAGGGGTGTGCGCATGCAGCGCCTCCTCTTCCTTCGCCGGCATGATCCGGACAGGTTCAGACGGTCCGGACGGCGGTAGTCCGATCTCAGCTCGTGCCCGAGCTCCCGTGGGGGTGCCACCACACTAACCACATCGCTACTGTGCTCGCATGAGCGCCCCCCTCCCTCGGCCGCCGATCGCGTTGTCCATCGCCGGATCCGACCCGTCGGGAGGCGCCGGCATCCAAGCGGACCTGAAGACCTTCAGCGCACTGGGCGCCTACGGCACCTGCGTGATCACCGCCCTGACCGCCCAGTCGACTCGTGGGGTCACGCTCGTCCACGACGTACCGGTCGACGTCGTCCGGGCCCAGGTCGAGACCCTCGTGGAGGACGTGCGCATCGACGTGGTCAAGGTCGGGATGCTGGCCTCGCGGGCGCTCGTCGAGACCGTGCACGAGCTCCTCTCCCACGGTGCCCTGGGCGACGTGCCCGTCGTGCTCGACCCGGTCATGGTGTCCACCTCCGGGTCGCGTCTGCTCGCCGAGGGCGCCGTCGCCGCGGTGCGCGAGCTGCTCCCCCGGGCCGACGTCATCACGCCCAACGTCCCGGAGGCCGCGGTCCTGCTCGACGAGCCGGTCGCTGGGTCACCGGACGAGCTCGCGGACCAGGCCCGGCGCCTGCGCGAGCTCGGCGCACGCAGGGTGCTGGCCAAGGGAGGGCACCTCGCCGGCGACGCGTCCGTCGACATCTGGCTCGACGCCTCGGACCCGTTGCCGCTCAAGGCTCCTCGCATCACGACGGGGGCGACGCACGGTACCGGCTGCACGCTGAGCTCGGCGATCGCCGCCCTTCGTCCCCGACACGACGAGTGGCTGCCCGCGGTCATCGAGGCCAAGGCGTGGCTCACCGAGGCACTGCGTCACGGTGAGGCCCTCGACATCGGCCGGGGGCCGGGGCCGGTGCACCACTTCCACGAGCACGAGCGGTGGCGGGCGCCGGTCGGCGGGTGAGCCGCGTCCCCGGGGCCGGCCCTACCGCTCGCGGCGCCCGGCCCGCACCCAGCTGACCGCCATGGCCCCTGCCGCGAGCAGCCACGCCGTGACGGCGACCCACAGCCACGCCGCCCCGATGGCCTCGACGAGCGGCAGGGCGTCGGCCCGCCCGAGGTACATCCCGGCGACCGCGTACATGCCGAGCGGGAAGACGATGCTCCACCACGTGGACTCGTACCGCAGGGGGATGCGGTGCACGAGGTGGCGCCAGACGCCGACCGCGAAGAGCACGGGGATCAGCCACGTCGCCCAGGCCCAGCACAGGACGACGAGACCGGCGATGAGCCCCGAGGTCGCGTCCACCATCGGCGTCGAGTCCATCTCGACGATCTTGGCGCCCGCGACGACGGTGATCGCGACCGCACCCATCGAGACCCAGTACGGGGGGTTGAGGTCCTGCGGGCTGAGCGGGTAGAGCACGAGCCGCAGCGCGACGAAGACGGCACAGGCGGCGTAGAGGACGACCCCGACAGACCACGCGAGGACCGCGAGGACGGCGAGCGCCTGCCTCCCGGAGGTGACGACGGGCTCGAGCCCCGCGGCGGCCGCGGCGACCGACTGGCTGCCGACGACCCAGATGAACCAGGTGCCGTTGGCCTCCGTGAGCACGGGTCGCTCCGCCCGGGAGAGGACGGCGGCCCACGGCACCCCGTAGCCGAGGAGGACCCAGGCGGTCGTGGCAGCGACGAGGAGGACGGCGCTCACGCCGGGCGCGATCTCGATGAGCCGGACGGCGAGCACGCCCGTCCCGGCCACGACCGTGAAGTAGCCGAAGGCGAGCCGCGGGTCGTGCAGGTCGGCGAGCGCCCGCTCGCGGTGGCCCACGAGTCGGACGACGAGCGCGAGCACCAGGGCGACCCACGCGGTCGCGGCGACGACGAGCAGGACGGTCGAAGGGAGGGCCCGCCCCTGCTGGTCCATCCCGACCGAGACGATGCCGGTCGCCATGACGAAGGCGAAGGCTCCGGGTGGCAGACCCGCGACGGCCGAGCGCACGTGGTCCATGTCAGGCGTCGACGTCGTGCAGGTGGTGCTCGACGTCGTGCAGGAGGTAGCGGGCGAGCTGGGTGACGGTGAAGGGCCGGCCGTCTCCGCGCAGACCCGTCCGCTCCCAGTCGTCGCCGCGCACCCGGGCCAGGACGGCAACGGTGCGCTGCGTCTCGTCGGCGATCTCGCGCTCGACCTGCGCCGGGTCTGCGGCCCAGAACCGACGACGGACCGCCTCGGCCTCCCCGTCGTAGTCGGCGAAGGCAGCGCCCTGCGTCGCGAGCATCGCCTCGACCCGCTCACGCAGGACCCGGACGAGGTCACGGGAGTGGCCGGCGTACTCGACGGTCGACCAGACGCCGGGGGCCGGTCGCTCGCCGGCGTCCGGGCGCTGCAGCGCCGTCGCGAAGCGGCGGGCTGCGGTCTGCAGACGCTCGCCGGTCAGCACGGGGTCGTGGGGGGCGTACCCGCACTCCCGGCACCCGTCGTCCACGACGAAGGTCCAGTCGCGGGCGTCGGGCGTGGCGGGAGGAGGCGTGGCGTCCATGACCGCCATGGTGCCACTCGGGCTCTTTACTGAATGCTTAACGTCCACCACACTGGTGGGCGTGGCGAACGATCCCACCACCGAAACCCTCGCGACGGTGGTCGAGCTCGTGACCCGGGTGGGGAGTGCCTCGCAGGAGCCGGACCAACGACTCGAGGTCATCGTCGACCTGTTGTCCGAGCGTCTGCACTCCGACGTGGGCCTCATGGTCCACGGCGCGCCCGACGGTTTTGCCGTGCGGGCGGTGGGTCGTGCCGCCACGCCGGACGCGCGACGTCGGATGGGCGAGGAGATGCGCATCACCGGCGCCCCCGACCCGCTGCTCGACCCCTTCCGCCGCGGCTCCATCGAGCCGACCACCGCGGCTCGCGCCCACGGCGGCCAAGAGGCCTGGCAGGCGAGTGCCAAGTGCATCGGCAGCATCGAGATCTGGGGCATCAACCAGGTCGCAGCCCTGCCGGTGAGGGGTGGCGTGGAGTTCGTGGCCTTCCTCATCGGGCGGTACGGGGAGGACTACGACGACGACGACCTGGACCTGCTGCGGTCGGTCCAACCGGTCGTCGCCGGTCTGGCACAGCTCCTCGAGCCCGAGCACCTGATCGTCCCGAGTCTGCGGGTCGCCCGTCTCACGGCGCGCGAGGAGGAGGTGTTGCGGCTGCTTGCCGGCGGGCACAAGGCCAGCTCCATCGCGCGCCGGATCGGGTGCTCCCAGCGGACGGTGCACCGGCACCTGTCCAACGTGTACGGCAAGCTCGACGTGGGCGACCGGCTGACGGCGGTGACCCGGGCCCAGCAGCTCGGCCTGCTCGCGGAGGGGCCGGCCTTCGAGCTCGAGCCCTCCGACCACGGGAAGCGCTGACCGGTCGCCCACCCCCGCGCCATGGGTAGATGTACCCATGGCGAGGCCCTGCGGCGCAGCGGTGTGCTTGGACCCGTGACCACCGGACGGGCCGGTGGCCCGGGGAGAGGAACCATCCGATGTCACGCACGATCCTGCGCAGGGCCCTGGCCGTCACGGCCGGCACGGCCGCACTCACCTTCGGCGTCGCCAGCACGGCCAGCGCCCACCACTGCTACAAGGTCGACTGGAACGAGAAGGCCTACGCCCAGCAGTCCACGAACGGCTCGCCGTGGATGCCGCTGACCAACCTCGGGGCGATGATCATCGCCGAGGACATCGGCCTGCCGGAGTGCTCCGGCTACGCCCACATCGCCGTCCATCACTGGATGACCGAGACCGGCACCACCACCGAGCCGCTCATCCACACCAAGGCGACCGTCGGGGGCGGCGCCGCCCACCAGGGCAAGACCGTCAAGCCCTTCGCCTACCTCGGGGACGCCGACTTCGCGATCCTCGAGGAGGGCCTCGGGATGGCGATCGAGCAGTGTATGGCCGACCAGGCCTGATCGGGTGGGGTGGTCGGGCGGTCGGGATCAGTCCTCGACGAGGGGGACGAACCGGTAGCGACCGTGACGGGTCACGGTCGTGCCGCCCGACCCCCGCACCACGCGCAGCATCTCGCCGGCGACGGGGATGACCATCACTCCTCCCGGGCGCAGCTGCTCGACCAGCGCGTCGGGCAGCGCGGCGGGCTCGGCCGAGACGAGTACACGGTCGAAGGGGGCCCGGTCCGGGGCCCCGAGGACGCCGGCCTCGGCCCGCTCGACGTGCACCCAGGGTCGGGGGTCGAGGGCGAGCGCATCCCGCGCTGCTGCCACCAGCTGCGGGATGCGCTCGACCCCCAGGACGCTGCCGGAGGGGCCGACGAGCTCGCCGAGGATCGCCGCCGTCCAGCCCGAGCCGCTGCCCACGTCCAGGACGCTCAGGCCCGGGCGCACGTCGAGCAGGCGCAGCATGGCCAGGACCGTACGAGGCTGGGAGTTGGTCTGCTCGTACCCGATGGCCAGGGGGGCGTCGAGGTGGGCCGACGCTCGACGTGCCGGGGGGAGGAACCGCTCACGTGGGCAGGCGCGCATCGCGGCCTCGACCCGGTCCGGACGCTGCATCCTGTGACTCCTGACGCGGATCCGGGAGACCGTCAGGCGAAGAGCGCGGCGAGCCGGTCGAGCGAGGCCTGCAACCTATCGCTCGTGGTGCGGCGGGCGCGGGCGAGGCGCCGCTCGTCGGTCAGCTCGCTCCAGTCGTAGGTGTGGGTGACCTCGGTGCGGCCGTCGTCGGTCGGGGTGAGCTCCCAGCGCCACAGGTGGCCGGGGGGCACGCTGCCGGGTTCGGCGGGTCGCCAGGCGATCCGCCGCCCCTCCTCGAACTCGACGACGTGGTTGTCGCGTCGCATGCCGTCCTTGGTGAGGACCATGACGAAGACGTCACCGACGGCCCGGACGCGCTGCCCCGACGGCGCCTCGGCGAGGTTGTCGTTGCCGTCCCACGCGGGCTGGCGGGCGGGGTCGGCGATCTGCTCGAAGACCGCCTCCGGGGGCGCGTCGACGACGGCGGTGGCACTGACGACCCTGGTCTCGTCCATGGCACCCACCCTAGGGTGCGACGTCAGTCGGTGACCGCGATGACGATCTTGCCGTTGGCGGAGCCGCTGCGGCTCAGGGCGAAGGCGTCGGCCACCTGCTCGAGGGCGAAGGAGCGGTCGATCTCGACCGCGAGCCGCCCGGCGGCGACCTCCTGCAGCAGCTGTGCCAGACGCTCGCCGTCGGGCCGCACCCACACCCACCGGCCGCCGTGCTCCTCGACGGTGGGGTCGGCGACCGAGGCGAGGCGCCCCCCTTCGCGCAGCACGTCGAGGGAGACCTTGAGGACGCCGCCCACGAGGTCGGCCACGGCGTCGACCCCGTCCGGCGCCGCCTGCGCGAGGCGCTCGCGCAGCCCCTCCCCGTAGGCCACCGGCGTCACCCCGATCGCCGTCAGGCGGTCGTGGTTGGCGGGCGACGCGGTGCCCAGCACGGTCGCGCCGGCGGCCACGGCCAGCTGCGAGGCCAGGTACCCGACGCCTCCGGACGCGGCGTGGACCAGGAGGGTGTCCCCCTTCGTCACGGCGAGCGTCTCGAGGACGCGCAGCGCGGTGAGCCCGGTGAGCGGCAGGGCGGCGGCGACGTCGTCGCCCACCTCGTCCGGGACGGCCGCGACGTCGTCGGCCATGACCGTCACGTACTCGGCGAAGGTCCCGGCGGAGACGATCTGCTTGCGCGCGTAGGAAGCCACCCGGTCGCCCTCGGCGAGCTCCGGGGTGTCCGGGCCCACCGCGTCGACGACGCCGGCCACGTCCCACCCGGGGATGACGGGGAAGCTTGCGTCCATGAGGGCGTCGAGCCCGCCGGACATGACCTTCCAGTCCACCGGGTTGACCGCGGCGCGGGTCACGCGGATGCGGACCTCACCGGGCCCGACCTTGGGGACGGGCAGGTCGGCCATCCGCAGCTCGTCGTCGTCGCCGTACCGGTCATAGGTCATCGCTCGCATGGTGGGGTCAACGGCCCGATGGCGCGTGCGCATTCCGCGCGGGGCTCAGTCCGCCTTCTTCACGACGCTGGACTTGAGGAGGATCTCGCCGAAGGGAGCCACCTTGGCCTCGAGGTCGTGCCCGTCACCGCGGTCGGGGATGATCCGGATGCTGCGGACCTTCGTCCCGATCTTGAGCACGCCGCCGCCGGATCCCTTGACCTTCAGGCCCCGGACCACGGTGACGCTGTCGCCGTCGACGAGGACGTTGCCGACGGCGTCCTTGGTCACCGGCTCGGCCGCGTCCGGGCCCGGCTGCGACGCGTCGTCGGGCGACCACTCGTGGGCGCACATCGGGCAGGTGAGGAGTGCGCCGGACGCGTAGGTGAACTCGCCCGCGCACTCGGGGCACGCCGGCAGCTGGTCGCTCATGGGTCCGGACTCTAGCCTGAGGTCATGGCCCTGAGGATGGACAACGTCGGCATCGTCGTCGAGGACCTCGCCGCGACGGTGGAGTTCTTCCGTGAGCTCGGTCTCGAGCTTGAGGGCGAAGGGGAGGTCGCGGGCGAGTGGGCCGGTCGCGTCACCGGTCTGGGCGACCAACGCGTCGAGATCGCGATGATGCGCACACCGGACGGCCATGGCCGCCTCGAGCTCAGCCGCTTCGTCGAGCCGGCCGTCATCGCCGACCACCGCACCGCGCCGGTCAACGCGCTGGGCTACCTGCGGGTGATGTTCGCGGTGGACGACCTCGACGCGACGTTGGAGCGGTTGCGGGCCAAGGGCGCCGAGCTCGTGGGAGAGGTCGAGCGGTACGAGGACGCCTACCGGCTCTGCTACATCCGTGGTCCCGAGGGCATCCTCATCGGCCTGGCCGAAGAGCTGGGCTGACCCGACCGCGCCGGCTCCCTCAGGCCAGGAGGTTCCCGCTCAGGTGGACCTCCACGTCGTGGGCGTGCGCGAGGTCGACGAGCCGCGGAGCGATGTCGGCGAAGGACTGCGGTGACAGCGGGAGCGTGAGGTCGCGCAGGGCGCTGCGACCGTCGACGAGCTCGAGCTCGATGGACCGCCGCCCGTCACGCATGCCGAGCCCGGTGCCGGCCGTGCGGTCGAGGCCGCCCTGGACCGCGGCTCGCAGGCGGTACCCGGGATCGAGCCGGGCGAGCGCGTTGGTGCGGCGAGCTCCCGGCAGATGGCTCCCGAGGGTGAGCGAGGAGATCTCGTCCCAGTCGATGTGGGGCTGGCCGACGCTGACCATCCCGTCGAGGACGACGAGCCCGTCCAGACCGCGGTCGTCGACGACGACCAGGGCGTCGGCCTGCCGGGACTGCCGCAGGACCTTGGTGAGCACCTCGACGGCACTGACCACTGTCGCGAGGGCCAGCAGGAAGAAGAAGATCCCGAACCCACAGCCGACGATCTTGCCGGCGAGGTCCAGCTGCTCGAGGGAGCCGATGACCATCCAGACCCCGAGGGCGCCCAGGGCGATCATCAGGAGCGTGGCGAGGCCGAAGCCCACGAGCTGCCGGCCGGCGCGACCCGGGTCGTACCGCAGGCTCAGCCGCTCACCGCTCCACGTGCTCACGGGTCGAGCGTAGGGCCGCGACCTCCACTAGCGTGACGGGACCGATCCTCGGCAACGGCGCCGGGGCCGACCTGGAGGCAGTCATGGCGAACCGGACGTACAACATCAGCGAGATCGTCGGCACGTCCCCCGACGGGGTGGACGCGGCCGTGAGGAACGCGATCTCCGAGGCATCGCAGACGCTGCGCAACCTCGACTGGTTCGAGGTGCAGTCCGTCCGCGGTCACGTCGAGGGCGACCAGGTCGCCGACTGGCAGGTGACGATCAAGCTGGGCTTCCGGCACGAAGGGTGAGCGGGGGCGGCCACGGGGCCGAGGTGACCGTCGCGGAGGTCCTGGAGCGCGGGCAGACGGACCCGGCGGCGGCGCACGTCTTCACGCGCACGTATGCCGCGGATGCCCTGGCCGCGGCTCGCGCGGCGGACGCTGCCGCCCCGGGGCCCGAGCGGCCCCTGGCCGGCCTGCCGGTCACGATCAAGGACCTCTTCGACGTCGCTGGTGAGACCACGCTGTCCGGCACGTCCGTGCGCCGGGGGCTGCCCGCCGCCGAGGCTGATGCCGTCGTCGTGGCGCGCCTGCGCCGGTCCGGCGCAGCGATCACCGGACTGACCAACATGGTCGAGTACGCCTTCGGCGGGGTGGGCCTGAACCCGCACTTGGGCACCCCGCGCAACCCCGCGGACCCCGACGTGGCGCGCGTCCCGGGCGGCTCGTCGTCCGGGGCCGCGGTGTCGGTGGGGCTGGGGCTGGCGGTCGCTGCCGTGGGCTCGGACACCGCCGGGTCGGTGCGGATCCCCGCAGCCCTGTGCGGACTGGTGGGGTTCAAGCCCACCCAGCGGCGGGTGCCCCTGACCGGGGCGGTCGAGCTGTCCCGCTCGCTGGACTCGGTCGGGCCGATCGCCCACTCGGTCGCCGACTGCCTCACCCTGGACGCCGTCCTGGCCGACGACCCGCTCGACGTGGCCGCGCGTCCGTTGTCGGGCATGCGGCTCGCGGCTGCCACGACGCTCGTCCTCGACGACCTCGAGCCGGCGGTCGCCACGGCCTACGAGCGGGCCCTGCGGATCCTCGCCGATGCGGGGGCGAGCGTCGAGGAGGTGCCGCTGCCGCAGCTCGGCCGGATCGCGGAGCTCAACCAACCGGCCGGCCTGTCACCGATCGAGTGCTACGCCGCGCACGGAGAGCTGGTCCGCTCCCGTCACGACGAGGTCGACCCCCGCGTCTGGCAGCGGATGGCGCCGGGGCACGGGATCAGCGCGGCCGACTACCTCGCCATCCAGGACCGCCGCGCGCGGTGGATCGCCGAGACCGAGCGGGCGCTCGCTCCCTTCGACGCCGTGCTGTGCCCGACGGTGCCGATCGTGGCGCCGGCGATCGCCGAGCTGGAGGCCTCCGACGAGGCCTACTTCGCCGCGAACCGGCTGCTCCTGCGCAACCCCTTCGTCGTCAGCTGGCTCGACGGCTGCGCCTTCTCGCTGCCCTGCCACGCGCCCGGCGAGCTGCCGGTCGGCCTCATGGTCGCGGGACCCCGCGGCACCGATGCCCGCGTCGCCGAGGTGGCCCTGGCGGCCGAGCTGGCGCTCGCCGCGCGCTGAGCGGGTGCGGGTCAGACGTTGAAGCGGAACTCCACGACGTCGCCGTCGACCATGACGTAGTCCTTGCCCTCCATGCGGACCTTGCCGGCGGCCTTGGCCTCGGCCATGGACCCGAGCCGGTCGAGGTCCTCGAAGGAGACGACCTCGGCCTTGATGAACCCGCGCTCGAAGTCGGTGTGGATGACGCCAGCCGCCTTGGGGGCGGTGTCACCGCGGTGGATCGTCCACGCGCGCGACTCCTTGGGGCCGGCCGTGAGGTAGGTCTGCAGGCCGAGGGTGTTGAACCCCTTGCGCGCCAGCTGGTCCAGACCCGGCTCGTCGATGCCGACGCTCTCGAGGAGCTCACGCGCGTCCTCGTCGTCGAGCTCCGCGACCTCGGACTCGAGCTTGGCGTTGAGGAAGATCGCCTCGGCCGGCTCGACGAGCGCCTGCATCTGCGCCTGCAGCTCGGTGTCGGTCAGCTGGTCCTCGTCGACGTTGAAGACGTAGAGGAAGGGCTTGGTCGTGAGGAGACCGAGCTGGGAGGCGATCTTCATGTCGACCCCGGCGGCGGCCCCCTTCGCGAAGAGCGTGTCGCCCGCCTCGAGCACCTCGCGGGCGGCGAGCGCGGTGTCGAGGACGTCCTTGTCGGTCTTCTTGCCCTTGACCTCCTTCTCGATCCGCGGGATCGCGGACTCGAGGGTCTGGAGGTCGGCGAGGACGAGCTCGGTGTTGATCGTCTCCATGTCGGAGGCCGGGTCGATCTTGCCGTCCACGTGGGTCACGTCGTCGTCGACGAAGGCGCGCACCACCTGGCAGATGGCGTCCGACTCGCGGATGTTCGCGAGGAACTTGTTGCCGAGGCCCTCCCCTTCGCTCGCGCCACGGACGATGCCGGCGATGTCGACGAAGGAGACCGTCGCGGGGAGGATCTTCTCGCTCCCGTGGATCTCGGCGAGCCGCTTCAGGCGTGCGTCCGGCAGCGGGACGACGCCGACGTTCGGCTCGATGGTCGCGAAGGGGTAGTTCGCGGCGAGGACGTTGTTCTTCGTCAGGGCGTTGAACATCGTCGACTTGCCGACGTTGGGGAGACCGACGATTCCGATGGAGAGTGCCACGGGGACAGGAGTCTAACCGCGCGAAGGGGGATCCCCGGCCTCACCCGTCCCCGCGGCCACCCAGCGGTGGAGCACGACCCGCAGGACGCACCAGATCGCGACGAAGAGGAGGAGCAGGCCGACCAGCCGCGGCCACGACCCGCCGGAGGTCGCGAGGACGGGCACGTAGAGCAGGACGCAGACCACGGGGATCGCCGCGAGGAGCAGCACGAAGTCCTTGGCGGTCTCCCGCCCCCACATGGACCAGAACGGCAGGCGCGTCGTCCGCCGCGGCAGGTGCAGGCCCTCCAGGGGGTCGCTCACGCGTCCTCCGGCGGGATGGAGTTCTCGAGGTAGGCGGTGGCGTCGACGGCGCCCATGGCGACCTCCGCGACCATGGCCGCGGTGTACGGGGCCACCCGCTCGGCGACGGTCTGCGCGTCGGCCCAGTGGACCGCCTTGATCTCGTGTGCCTGGAGCCGGGCGTCGGCGAGGACCTCCTCCGGGACGTGGCCGAGGTCGAAGAGGCACAGCAGAGCGTCGTCCCAGCCGCGGTAGGGCGGCAGCCAGTTGACAGCGAGCAGTCCCCGGACGGTGACGTCGAGGCCGAGCTCCTCCCTGACCTCGCGCACGACGCAGTGGGCCGGCGACTCCCCCGGGTCGACGATGCCGCCGGGCAGGTCCCAGTCCTGCTTGTAGACCAGCTCGCACAGGGCGACGCGACCGCCGTCCGTGCGCAGGACCCCTTGGGCGATGAGGCGCTTCTTGGGCAGGCGGGCGTTGAGGACCGTGTTGAAGGCGAGGCGCCCGGCCTCGGTCCCGAGGTCGGGACGAGCCGTCGAGGCCTTGACCTGCTCCTCGGTGGGCTCGTCGTGCGTCATGGCCCCGAGGCTACCCGCGCTACTCCCCCAGACGGCCGTCGATGCGCTCACGCAGCAGGTCCGCGTGGCCGAGGTGCCGGGCGTACTCCTCGATCATGTGCCCGAGCAGGGAGCGCAGGTTCCACGGCCACCCGCTGTGGTCGACGAAGGTGTCCTCGAGCCCGCGCGCGGCGATGATCGCGTCCGACGAGCGGCACTCGGCCCGCCACGCCGCGAAGGCCTCGTCGACGCACTCCCGCGTCCCGACCGCGTCGTCCCACTCGCCGTCCATGTTGCCCGGACCGCGGAAGAGGGTGGCGACGTCCTCCCCTTCGACGCACTGGCGGAACCACCCGCGCTCGACGCGCGCCATGTGGCGGACGAGCCCGAGGAGGGAGATCGTCGACGGCTCCACCGCGCGCTCGGCGAGCTGCTCTGGGCCCAGCCCGGCGCACTTGGCCTCGAGCGTCTCGCGCTGCCGCCGCAGGAAACCGGTGAGCATCGTGCGCTCGTCGCCCGCGGGGTCCTGGGGCGAGCGGGGGTCGCGTCCGCTCGCGTCGACGAGGCCTTCGGCGCGCTGGGTGTCGCTCATGGCTCCACGATCCTGCGGCGCCTGCCGGTGGTCAACGGGTCGGCACCGTTGTCGGTGGTCGACGAGAGGATCAGTCATGGGGTCGTCGACACGGACGAAGGGGGATGACGTGGCAGTCGTCGAGACAGATCCGATGGACGCGAGGGGCGCGGGGTCCGCAGGAGGTGGGGAGGGGCCACCGGGGGCGATCGCCGCGGTGATCTCAGGCGTGGCCCGGGCCCACGCGGGTGCCCGCACCGCGGCACCGGGCATGGACGACCGGGACCTCGAGGCGGCACTCCGGAGCACCGAGGCGGCACGCCGCACCATCGATGCCCTCGATGCCCTCGATGCCCTCGATGCTCACGCTCGTGGCGGAGCTCAACCGGCGGGGCGAGGAGCGGGGCCCCGACGGGCTCTTCCGCGAGCTCCGGCTGCCGGCCGACCGGGTCGCCGACATGGCACCGGACGTCCTCCCCCTCGCGGTCGCGGTGGGGCCGACGGAGGCCGGGCGCCGCTGCGAGCTCGCTGCCCGCGCTGCGACCGACCTGGCCGGCATCGTTCCCCTGCTTGCCAGCGGCCAGGTGAGCCGCCGGGCGCTGGAGCAGGTGCACCGGCACACGCAGGACACGAGCGCGGAGACGACGCAGACGATCGTCGAGCACCTCCTCGGGGCCCGACGAGGTCAGCCTGGCTCCGTCCGGATCTGCGGGATGGAGCCGCACGAGATCGCCAAGACCTGCCGACGGCTGATCAGCCGGCTCGACCCCGACCTCATGCAGGCACGGGCCGAGGCCAACCGCCGGGACCGGCTCGACGTGCGCACCGACCCGGGGCCGGTCGGCACGACGTGCCTGACGGCGACCCTGCCCACCGAGGTGGGGGCCGCGATCAAGGCTGCGGTCGACGCCGCCGGGCGGGTCCGGCGGGAGAGCGACCCGACGCTGACCGCCGGGAGCGCGCGAGCCCTCGGTCTCGCGGACCTGGTCCTGCGCGGGGTCGAGGTGGAGGCACAGGTACGCCTGGGGATCCCCGTCATCGCCTCCGCCGTGTCCCGCCTGACCTTCGCTCCGCCGCGCGGGTGCTGCGGAGCCACGACGGGGAGGGTGCGCCTCGTCACCGGGTCGGGCACGGACGCGGTCGAGGTCCTCGCCGAGGAGTGGATGGCGGACGTCACCACCCAGGTCCGGCTCGGCGACTCGGACCAGTCGCCGTGGATCTCCGGCACGACCATCCCGGGTGTCGGGTTCGTCCCGCCGGACGTCGTCGCCGCCATCGTCGGGCGCCTGGACACCCGGGTGGGCAGAGCGCTCCTGGACGCCCGCACCGGCACCCTCCTCGAGACGTCCACCGACCGATACGTCGTCCCCAGGGCCCAGCGCGAGTTCGTCGCGACGCGTGACGGCACGTGCCGCATGTGGGGCTGCGGTCGCCCGGTGGAGTCCACGCGACTCGGCTGGCAGGCCGACGTGGACCACGCGCCCCCGTGGCCGCGGGGCGGGACCACGCCCGGCAACCTCTCGGTGCTGTGCCGCCGGCACCACCACCGGGTCAAGCACGCCCCGCGCTGGACCCACCGGTTGCGGGCTGACGGGTCCACCGAGTGGGTCACCCCCGGCGGCACGACCGCCTTCACCTTCCCGGCGCACGCCGTGGACGCAGACGCGCAGGCCGGGACCTCGTCCCCACCCACGGGGACCAACGAGGCGGCCGGGTCGGCGCCCCGGAGCTACGACGCGCCACCCTTCTGACCCGCGTTGTCGGCGGCCGCTGGTTGGCTGGGGCCATGGAGATCACGACGCTGCTGACCGGACTGGTGATCGGCGCGCTGGTGGGGGCACTCGTCGCGCACCTGGCCGCACAGGCCCGGGTGGCCACTGCACGCACCGAACGTGACGGCCTGCGCGAGCGGGTCGACGAGCTCACCTCGGCGCACGACGACGACTCGCGCACGGCGGCCGCGCTGGCCCCGATGGGTGAGGTGCTGCGGCGCGTCTCGCGCAAGGTCGAGGAGCTCGAGCGCGACCGGGTCGACCAGTTCGCCTCCGTCCGTGAGGCGCTGGGCCGGGTCGAGCAGACGACGACGCGCGTCGGGCACGAGGCGTCCTCGCTCGCCTCCTCGCTGCGCGTGTCCTCCGTGCGGGGTGCGTGGGGCGAGGTGCAGCTGCGTCGGGTGCTCGAGGTCTCCGGGATGCTGGCGCGCAGCGACTTCGACGAGCAGGCGAAGGGGGTGACCTCCGCCGGACGTGACGTGCGGCCCGACGTCGTGGTCCGCCTGCCCGGCGGCAAGCACCTCGTCGTCGACGCGAAGGCCCCCATGTCGCACTGGCTGCAGGCCCAGGCCGAGGACATCGACCCGGGTGAGCGCGAGCGTCTGCTCGAGGGGCACGCGGACTCACTTCGCGCGCACGTCGACACGCTCTCGGGCAAGGGGTACTGGACCGCCTTCGACCCGTCGCCGGAGATGGTCGTGTGCTTCGTGCCGTCGGACGCGACGCTGGCCGCCGCGCTGGCCCGGGTGCCCGGACTCCACGAGGAGGCGATGGCGAGCAAGGTCGTGCTCGTCTCACCCAGCACCCTGCTGGCGCTGCTGCGCACCGTGGCCTTCACCTGGCAGCAGGACACCGTCACGAGCGAGGCCCGTGAGCTGCTGGCGGTCGGACGGGAGCTGTACGCGCGGCTCGGCAACCTCGGCGAGCACGCGACCCGCATGGGTCGCTCGCTCCAGCGGTCGGTCGAGGACTACAACCGCCTCGTCGGTTCGCTCGAGAGCCGGGTCCTCGTGAGCGCCCGCCGCATGCAGGAGCTCGGCCTGGCGACGGACACGATCGCCGAGGTCCAGCCGGTGACCGTGGCCCCGCGGCCGCTCACCGCCCCCGAGCTCCTCGATGCGGTGGCCGTCGAGGACGCACGCCCCGAGCTGGACGTCGACAGCACGCAGGGTCGGTGGGAGGGTGGCCGGACGAGCACCGCGCAGGAGGAGGCCTCATGACGCAGTCACCGCAGGCGCACCCGGACATCCCGCCGTGGGAGCCGCCGGTCGCCGGCACCGACGCCGAGCAGGTCGTCGCCGCCCTCGACCGGCAGCGCGCCACCTTCCGGTGGAAGGCCGACGGTCTCGACGAGACGGGCCTGGCCCACCGGGTCGGCGTCTCCGAGCTCTCGCTCGGCGGCCTGCTCAACCACCTGGCCTTCATCGAGGACCTCGCCTCGACGCACTCGCTGGACGGCACCGAGATCCCCGAGCACTGGGGTGACCCGAGGGAGCCGGACCGGTGGTCGGCGATCTTCGCGCCGAGCGAGTCGGCCGAAGAGCTGTACGCCCGCTATGACGACGCGGTGGCCCGGGCGCGCACCCGCATCGCCGAGGCGGTCGCGGCCGGTGGGCTCGACCAGAGGGTCGAGGTCGAGGACCCCGACCGCGGCAGTGCCAACCTGCGCCGCCTCCTGCTCGACCTGCTCGAGGAGTACGGCCGGCACACCGGCCATGCCGACCTGATCCGCGAGTCCGTTGACGGACGCACGGGCGAGGACCCGCCGGACGACTGGGCCTGGCCCCCGGCCTGACGACGGCCGACCCGGACCCGTGCGCTCACCCGCCGAGCGCCGCCCCGAGTCCCGGCTCGGCGCCGACCGTCTCCCACACGTCCATCGTCCCGAGCAGCGAGGGCGTGGCGAGCGCGACGCCACTCAGCAGGTAGCTGCGGGTCTTCGCGGGGTCGGCTGCAACACTGCGGAAACCGTTGAGCCGCTCCTCGGTGGGCTCGAAGACCAGCCGCTTGCTGTCGCTCGAGATCGGCGTCGTATAGTCCCAGAAGACGCGCTGGCGCTCCTGCGCGTACCGGTCGAGGAGCTCGAGGTCGGCCCCGTCGATCACGGCGCCGAGCGCCTCCGTCAGCGTGAAGGCGTCGAACATGCCGCCGACGAGGCCGAAGCCGCGGGTCGGGTTGGTCACGTGGGCGGCATCTCCCGCGAGCAGGACCCGTCCGACGCGGTAGGTCTCGGCCGAACGCTGGTGCATCCGGTAGTGCCTCCACAGGATCATCTCGTGCTCGAAGTCCTCCGCCGGCAGCACGGCCCGGAAGTGCTCGACCATCCGCTGCTCGATCCCCTCCTCGGGCAGGTCGAGGGACTCGGAGAAGGTGTGGCGCCACAGGCCGTCGGTGGTGATCTTGTGGATCACGGCTCCGTGCTCGTGGTCGATGAGGTACCCCGAGACGAAGTGGTCCTCGTACCGACCGCGGCAGTTGGTCGCGACGAAGCGCTCACCCCAGGTCATGCCCGCGAAGTCGAGGCCGAGTCCCCTGCGCACCACGCTGCGGGCGCCGTCTGCGCCGATGAGCCAGCCGGCGCGCAGGTCGTGGGTCCCGTCGGCGGTCTCGACCTGCACCGTGACGCCGGTGTCGTCCTGCTCGAAGCCCGTGACGACGTGCCCCCAGCGGATCTGCGCGTCAGGCAGCCGCTCCAGGTGGCTGCGCACGACACCGGCGAGGGCGTCCTGCCCGAGGATGAGGCTGTAGGGGTGACGCACGTCGTCCGCGAGCAGCCCGATGTCCATCGACAGCCGCTCGCCCGTGCGGAGCACCTGCGCACTCCAGTCGTGGTTCAGCCACCCGGCGGCCATGGCGTCGTCGAGGACCCCGAGCCGCTCGAGCCCGGCCAGCACCGCCCAGTGGTAGGTCATGCCCCGGGGTTCGTCCAGGATGTCCTCGGCCGCGTCGAGCAGCGTCACGGACACCCCCTGCTGGGCCAGTCCCAGTGCGGTGATGAGCCCGACCGGGCCCGCACCGACGATGATGACGTCGTTGTCGCTCATGCTCATGCCTCCTGCGCGATGCCGCGCTGACGATGGGTTGCCCGCATCCTCGCCCGCGCCGACGATCGACCCGCACTGCTCTTTCCACGCCTCGGAACCGCTCGGAGGCACCCTCTTCGTCCCGGGCGATGATGGCCCCATGACCACTGCGACGGGATCACCGGCCGACTGGTACTTCGAGGACTTCGCCGTCGGGCAGGTCTTCCGCACCCAGGGCCGCACCATCACCGAGGCCGACCTCGTGGGCTTCGCGGGGTGGAGCTGGGACACCAACCCGGTGCACACCGACGCGGTGCGCACGGCGGACGGACGCTTCGGCCGGCCCATCGCCCACGGCGTGCTCGGCCTGTCGGTCGCCATGGGCCTGGCCTCCCGCCTGGGGATCTTCGAGGCCTGCTCGATCGCCCTGCTCGGCATCGACGGCTGGCGCTTCGAGGCGCCGGTCCTCGTGGGCGACACCGTGACGTGCACCATCCACATCACGGGGGCGCGCGCGACGAGCACCGGCCGCGCCGGCATCCTCGAGCGCGAGTTCGTCCTCTCCAACCAGGACGACGTCGTCGTGCAGCGCGGCGCGATCGGCCTGATGGTCGCGCGCCGCCCCGCCTGACCGGTCGGCCCCCGGAGGAGCGGCCTCAGCCCTTGAGCTCCGGGAAGTCCTCGTCCCGCCACTCGAGGTCCGGCCGGCCGCCGTCGGCCCGGTCGAAGGTCTCCTCGCGACCCCGCAGCTCGACCCGACGGATCTTGCCCGAGATGGTCTTCGGCAGGTCTGCGAACTCGATCCGCCGCAGCCGCTGCCAGGGAGCCAGCCGGGCCCGCGCATGGGCCAGGATGTCCTTGGCGACCTCCGGCCCGGCCTCGTGACCTGCCCGCAGGGAGACGTAGGCCTTCGGCACCGCGAGGCGTACCGCGTCGGGCGCCGGGACGACCGCTGCCTCTGCGACGGCCGGGTGCTCGATGAGCACCGACTCCAGCTCGAAGGGCGAGATCTTGTAGTCGCTCGCCTTGAAGACGTCGTCGGTGCGGCCGATGTACGTGATGTACCCGTCCTCGTCGACGGACGCCACGTCACCGGTGCGGTACCACCGGCCCTCGGCGGTGCTCCCTTCGACCAGACCGCGGTCGTCCGTGACGTAGCCGGACATGAGCGAGACCGGGCGAGCGTGCCGGTCGATGCAGATCTCGCCCTCGCCCGCCCCGTCGACGACCTCGTCGGTGCTCGGGTCGACGATGGCGACCGGCACACCGGGCAGGGGTCGGCCCATCGAGCCGGGCTTGAGCGCCGACCCCGGGGCGTTGCCCACGGACGCGGTGGTCTCCGTCTGCCCGAAGCCGTCGCGGATCGTCAGGCCCCAGGCCCGCTGGACCTGGTCGATGACCTCGGGGTTGAGCGGCTCGCCCGCGCCCACGACCTCCTGCAGCGCACCGGGTCCGCCCGAGAGGTCACCGTTGATGAGCATCCGCCACACGGTCGGCGGGGCGCACAGCGAGGTGACCTCGTGGGTGCGCAGCGTGCGCATGAGGGAGTCCGCGTCGAAGCGCGCGTAGCTGAGCACGAAGATCGTCGCCTCGGCGATCCACGGGGCGAAGACCGAGGACCAGGCGTGCTTCGCCCAGCCCGGGCTGGAGATGTTGAGGTGCACGTCCCCGGGACGCAGACCCAGCCAGTACGTCGTCGACAGGTGCCCCACCGGGTAGGAGACCTGGCTGTGCTGCACGAGCTTGGGTCGTGACGTCGTGCCGGACGTGAAGTAGTAGAGGAAGGGGTCGTCCGACGCGGTCCCCGGGTGGGGCGCCGGCCCCGTCACGACGGATCCCGAGTCCGCGAGGTCGAGCCAGGTGCCGTCCTCGCTGCCGCCGACGGCGATGCGCAGGAAGTCGCCCTCCACCTCGTCGACGGTCCGGGTGTCGACCGCGTTGGTGATGACGGCGACGGCACGTCCCCGACGGATGCGGTCGGCCAGCTCCTCAGGACCCACGGCGGTCGCGGTCGGCATGACGACCGCACCGAGCTTCATGATGCCGAGCAGGGCCTCCCACATCTCGACCTGGTTGCCGAGCATGACGAGGACCGCCTGCCCCCTCTCGACGCCGAGACCCGCGAGCCACGCGGCGACCCGGTCGGAGCGCCGGGCCATCTCGTCGAAGCTCACACTCTCGCTCGACCCGTCCTCGGCCACGACCGTCAGGGCCGGCCGGTCGTTGCCCCGCGCGATCGCGTCGAACCAGTCGACACCCCAGTTGAAGGTGTCCCCCACGTCGGGGTAGCGGAACTCACGGACGGCCCGGGCCTGGTCGCCGCGCAGCTGCAGCAGCTGGTCCCGTGCCGCGCGGTAGGCGATGGTCGCCGGGGACTCTGCAGTGGTCCGGTGGGTGCTCATGGGCGGTCCTCTCGGGTGAAGAACGCCCGGCCGTTCGACCGGGCGATGGCGTCGACGTCTCCTCGGGCCAGTCCGTGCTCGAGGCCGCCGGCGAGGAGACCGGCGAGCCCGGTCAGCTGGCCGGGGATGAAGGGGGCGTCCGTCCCGACCATCACGTGGTCGGCGCCGAAGCGGTGGACGAGCAGGGGCAGGTGCGCCGGGTCGAGGACGAGGGTGTCCACCCACAGGTGGCGCAGCAGGTCGTCGAAGGCGGCGCTGCGCCCTTCCTCCCCCCAGATGGACAGCGCGAGAGCGAGGCGGGGCGCGGCCCAGGCGAGGGTGCCGCACCCGTGGGCGAAGCCGATGCGCAGGTCGGGGTGGCGGTCCAGGACCCCGCCGGTGAGCAGCGCGGTCGCTGCGAGCGCGGTGTCGGTGAGCATCCCGAGCCCGAAGTCGTAGGGCTGACCGGCGCGACGGACCGCTCCGGTACCCCCGTCCATCGGGTGCACGAAGATCGTGGCGTCGAGGTCCGCAGCGGCGGCGAAGAAGGGGGCGAGCTGCGGGTCGTCGAGCTCCCTGTCCTCGACGCGGGTACCGATCTCCACACCGGCCAGGCCCAGCTCCACGACCGCCCGCTCGAGCTCGGTGATCGCGGCATCGACGTCCTGGAGGGGGGCACCGGCCAGGCCGACGAGCCTGCCGCCGGAGGCCGACACCGCGGCGGCGATGCCGTCGTTGACCTCCCGTGCGAAGTCGGCCGCGGGCCCGGCGTCGGCCCAGGTCGTCAGCATGACCGGCACCGGCGAGATCAGCTGCTGCTCGATGCCGAAGGTGTCCATCGAGGCGAGGCGGTCGGGGACGTCCCACAGCCGGCTGTCGACGGCACGGAAGAGCCTGTCACCGAGGTGGATGCCACCTCGGGCGGGTTCCTGCGGGTCCGGTCGCAGGACCGGCCAGCGCGGGTCGGCGCCCGCGTCCGGTGAGCGCAGCCCCCCGGGGAAGAAGTGGGCGTGGGTGTCGACGACCCCACCCGGCCAGACCGAGATGCTCACTGGTCGTCCTCCTGTCGATAGGCTGAACACTTCGCGCGGCCCGGGCGAGAACGCCCTCGCGCCCAGGCAGACGGACGAGGAGGTGCGGTATCAGCAGCCACAGCGGCGCGCCCCAGGGGGAGTCGCCCTCGATCCTCGCGAAGGCCTTCGACCTGCTGCGCGCCTTCGACGTGACCAACCGGGTCATGACCCTCACCGAGCTGGCGCGCGCCGCGGACCTGCCCAAGTCGACCGTCCACCGCCTGCTCGCCCGCCTCGTCGAGCTCGATGTCGTCGAGCCCACGGACGAGGGCTACCGCATCAGCCTGAGCATGGCGCGGCTGGCCTCCCTGTCGCCGGCGAACCTCATGCGGGATCTCGCGCTGCCCCACATGGCGCGGCTGCACCACTGGTCGGGGCACACGGTGACCCTCGGTGTCCTGCGCGGGTTCGACACGGTGATCCTCGATCAGGTCGGCTCCACGGCCTGGCATCCCGAGGCGTACCAGGCGGGTGCTCGTATCCCGGCCCACTGCTCGGTGCTGGGCAAGGCCCTGCTCGCGTGGGACCCGCGCGAGGCCCTCGAGACGCTGCTCCCCAACCCGCTTCCCGCCGTGACCCCGGCGACGATCACCGACCGTGACGTGCTCATGGCCCAGCTGCGCCAGATCCGCGCGACCAACGTGGCCCACCAGCTCGACGAGAGCCTCGAGGGCATCGCCGGCATCGCGTCGGCGATCATCATCAAGGGTGAGGCGGTCGGCGCGCTGGGCATCGTCCACCCCTCGTCGGTGCAGCTGCCCGCCCAGGCCCCGCAGGCGCTGCTGAGCACCGTGGCGCGGCTGTCGACCGAGATCGCCGACCGGCTCAGCGCACTCGGCCAGGAGAAGCGCTGGATGCCGGCCCGGGAGTTCGCCGCTCCCGAGCCGGCGGACGAGGATCACGATCCCACCTGAGGACGCCACGAGATCACTTGTAGACCGCGAAGGCCTTGTTGGAGTTGAAGATCTCCGTCTCGACGAGCTCGCTCCACTCCAGCTGGAGGCCGAGCTCCCGGGTGGCACCGAGCAGGCAGTGCCAGTTGAGGATCTCGTGCTGGCCGGAGTGGACGACCTCCTGGCTCGTGCGGCCCACCCACGGCTCGTGGTCGTCCGCGACCATCGCCTCGTACAGCGCGCGGTCGGACTCGGTGTCGGGACGCAGATGCCAGCCCTCGTCGTAGAGGAAGGCGTGCGACCAGCTCGACGACGCCACGAGGGCGACCCGCAGGTCGCTCTCGCGCACCATGCGGCCGACGGCGCGCCCCAGCTCGTAGCAGCGTGCCGGCGTGGGGCCCGGCGGGTCGAGGTCCTCGCCCGCCTGGATCTCCGCGAAGCGGGCGATGCCACCGCGCCGGGCGATGACGTGCTCGCCGTAGCAGTTCACCGCGATCGGCAGGATCGGGTACGGGAACTCCTTCCCGACGTTGTCGTAGTCGAGGAAGATCTGCGTGTTCGCGAAGGCGTGCGGGAAGTTGGTCCCCGGCCGCGGCATGTACGAGTAGGCGATGTCGACGCCGTCGTTCAGCACCGCCGTCGCGACCTGCTTGCCGAAGTCCGGCGCGCCCCGCATCGTGAAGGACTGGTCGTTGGGCAGCCCCCACGCGTTGGGCAGGCCGAGCTTGGTGATGACGCCGAAGGGGTCGACCTCGGTGTCGTCGTAGGCCAGGACGCAGAAGCTGGGGATGACCTCCTCGCGGAAGTTCTCGTACTGGTCGTCGCCCCACACGAGGACGACGTCCGGCTGGAACTCGTCGAGCTCCGCCCGCACGCGGTCCAGGTGGGCGCGCAGGGTCGCCCGGTGCTCGGCCGCCGCAGCGGTCCCGTTGTCGTCGGACCACTCCCGTCGAGCCATCTCGGACCAGTTGGCGGGGTCCTTCTCCTCCGCGGGGATGTCCGGGTCCTTGAGCGTCGACGACAGCAGCGCGGCCATCGTCTCGTCCGGTCCGAGCAGCAGCGGGTAGTGGGTCATGCCCAGCCCGATCACGTCACCCATGGGGTATCTCCTCGTCGACTCGTCGGACTCAGGACGCGGACACGGTCGAGTCCGCGTCCCGGTCCAGGCGCGGCGCCGTCCAGTACTCCGGCAGCTCCTCGTAGTCCTCGGGGGGCAGCACCTCGCCGGTGACGATCTCGTTCCACTGCCGCCAGAAGGTGCGCATCTGGTACTCGTCCGACTGGACGGGGACGTCCGAGTGCATGCCGCGCGAGATGTCGGACCACTGCAGCTCCTTGACCGAGGCGTACGCGCGCTGCGCACTCTCGAGCATCTCCACGTCATCCGGGGAGGCCAGGCCGCCGGGGCCCCAGAAGGTGAGGAAGTTGTCCAGGCGCTGGCGCTTCAGCTCCGCGCCCTCCTCCGGCGGGGCGAGCTCCCACGCGGTGACCTCCATGTAGTCCGGCGTCACCGGGTCGATCTTGCGGATGACGACGCCCATGACGAGGTCGATGATCACGAGGTTGGGGAAGATCACCATGTTGCGGATGCCGTCCAGGCGCTTGACCCAGCCGTCACCGTGCTTGGCGCGCAGCCGCTCGTAGCGTGCCTCCTTCTCCGCGCGTGCCTCCGCGGACAGCTCGCGACCGAAGATGTCACCGCTGCCGGGACCGCCGACGGTCACGGCGTGGCCGTTGCCGAGGTTGATCGAGCGCGAGTTCTTCAGAGACGCGCCGGCGTCGATCGGGCCACGGGCGGCGACGATCATCTCGAAGTACCGCTGGTGGGTCGACATCGCGTGGTACCCGTCGAAGCTGTTCTCCACGAGCAGCTTCCAGTTGGCCTTGACCGAGTAGTGGTGGGTCCCCTCGAGGACCTCCATGCCCTCCTCGGACATGTCCGAGACGAGGTCGAGGTACTCGGCGGCACCGGCCAGGTGGGTGAGCAGGTCGGGAGCGTCGGGGTTGAAGGTCACGAAGACGAAGCCGCGGTAGGAGTCGACCTGCGCGGGCGCCGCGAGCCCGGGGCGCTCGAACTCCGGACCGTAGGCCTGGTCGCCGGGCATCGAGACGAGGTCGCCGCTCGTGCTGAAGCTCCACCCGTGGTAGGCGCAGGTCATGAAGCGGGCGTTGCCACCGTCCTCACGGCAGAGCATGGCGCCGCGGTGCGGGCAGGAGTTGACCCACACGCGGACGGTGCCCTTCTTGTCCTTGGCGAAGATCAGCGGCCGACCACCGACGCTGCGCGTCTTGAAGTCGTTGGGCTTCTTCAGCTCCGACTCGTGACCCAGGTAGAGCCACGTGGTGTCGAAGATCTTCTCCTTCTCCTGGGCGAAGACCTCGGGGTCGGTCATGACATTGCGGTTGACCCGGAAGCGCGGCATCTGGCGGTCGTCATCGATGTACTGGGACATGGGAAACACCTTCGTTTCTGTGCAGGAGATCGGGAGTGGTCAGGTCGTGGGCTGGAGGGAGCGCAGGCGCTCACGCCAGGCCAGGGCGAAGGGGGTCGGTCGCGGGGCGACGTGCGTGTTGAGCCACTCCGCGGTGCGCTGCCAGGCGTCGAAGGCGGCAGCGTGCTCGCGCGGGTCGGTCGAGTCGCGCAGGCAGTGCTCGGCTCCCGGGTACCCGACGATGCGGGTGTGCTCGAGCGCCCGCGCGTCGAGGTCCTCGCGGTAGGCGGCGAGATCGCCGGAGAGGGCTCGCTGCCCACCCAGACCCACCAGGCCGAGCCACGCGGTGCGCAGCTGCGTCACCGGCTCCGGCACGAGGAGGTGGCGCGACTCCCGGGGGATGCTGACGGCCGCCCCGAAGGCGCGGCCGGCCGCGGCCACGAGCGCCGTGCGGGCGCCTCGCCCGTACCCGACGACGGCGATCTGCTCGTCCTCCCAGCCGCGCTCGGCGAGGACGGCGACGAGGTGGTCGACGACGACGGTGCCGTCCGGGCTCTCGCCGGAGGCGAGCACCGACTCGTAGCCGTGCTGCGCCAAGGCGTTCATCGTCTCGACGGCAGCGATCTCGCCCAGGCCGTCCGGTCCCGCGACGAGGGCCACGGCACCGCGTGGGACCCCGCCGAGGAGGAGGGAGAGGACCCGGACCGGGGCCCCGTCGAGGGGGGTCGTCGACACCTCTGGTTCGATGCGCACATCGGTGGACACGTCGTTACTCCTGGCTCGTCTTCGGGCTGGATGACGGGGAGTCAACCCCGCGCCGACCGCGCAGGGAATGCACGGTCCCGGCCGCCGGAACTTCCCGCGGGTCCTCCTCGAGCGGGAGCACGCGGTCGACCGCGCGGGCCGTCCCGGACACCATCCGACCGAGCGCCTCCAGGCGCCCGGAGCCGGCACGGGTGACCTCGAGCGTCGGCACGACCACGGAGAGCGCAGCCACGGCACGACCGCCGGAGCGGATGGGCGCGGCGACGCAGACGAAGCCGTGGCAGGCCTCCTCGCGCTCGACGACGAACCCCGTGTCGCGCACCGCGCACAGCTGGCCCAGGAGCTGTCCGCGGGCGGTGACCGAGTAGGGAGTCGCACGCGGCAGCGGGTCATCGAGCACCTGCTCGACGACCTCCGCCGGCGCCACGGCGAGCATCGCCTTGCCCAGCCCGGTGCAGGCGGCGGGGAAGCGCCCTCCGACGCGCGAGGGCACCCGGACCCCCTCGGGCCGCATGAGCTTGTCGACGTAGTGGATCGACGAGCCGCGCAGCACGGCCAGGTGCACGGCGACGGCGTCGGACCGCGCGAACAGGGGGGCCAGCAGCGGGTAGGCCGCATCGCGCAGGTCGGCGAAGGGGGACCAGCGCGCCGTCTCGGCGAGGTCGAGGAAGGTGTCGCCGAGGCGGTACAGCGGACCCGAACGGTCCACGAAACCCTGGTCCTCGAGGACCTTGAGCAGACGGTGCGTCGTGCTCTTGGGCAGGCCCACGGCCACGGCGATCTCGGTGAGGCTCACCGCGCGCCGGCCGCCACGCAGCATCGTGGTGAGCACGCTGAGGACCTTCGACGCCGAGGACTGCTGCTCACCGCCGGGTGGGGCGTGCGTGCTCTGCGACCGGGGGATCACTGGCTGCGCGGTCATCAAACCTCCATGTTCGACACCTGCCGGGCCACGGGGGCGACGGCTGGCCCCACTGTCGGGACCATGTGAGCCGGGTGACAGAGGTGGTTCCGACCGCCGGAACCTCCGATCCCTCGGGACCGTCAGGGCACGACGAGGTGCCGACCGAGGGATCGCTGCTCGCGGACCGCGAGGTCGAGAGCGGTTGCCGCGGCGACGAGCCCACCGCGGGACTGCGCGAGGACCGGCAGGCGCAGCCGCCCGGCGTCCACGAGGTGGGCGAGGAGGGCCAGCGACCCGGGCGACGTCCGGGGTGGCCCCGAGAGCGTGCGGCCGTCCCACCGGCTGCCGTCTCCGACCGAGGTCACCGGGCCCGCCAGGACGGCCCGCCCGTCGGCGGCCAGCGCGTCGACCGCCGCTCGCGCGACGCCCGGGTCGGGCGCGGCGTGCAGGGCGACGTCGAGCCCCCTTCCGGCGGTTGCCGAGCGGAGGAGCGCGTCGAGCTCGGGGTCGTCCGGGTCCAACGCCAGGTCGGCACCGAGGTCGAGCGAGGTGGCGCGCGCGACCGGGTCGGGGTCGACCACGACCACCGGGGCCGCGCCCATGGAGCGCGCCACGGCGACCGCGCAGGCACCCAGCGACCCAGCACCCCAGACACCCACGCCCTCCCCCGGCGCCAGCCGCGCGTGCACGAGCATGCTGTGGGCCCGAGCGGCCAGGGGCAGCTGCGCAGCGTCGGCGAGGGGCAGGTCGCGCGGCAGGGGCACCAGGCCCGCCGCCGGGGCGACGACGTACTCGGCCAGACCGCCGTCGTCCGTCACGCCCGGCACGTGCCACCCCCGCCGCACGGCGGTCTCCGGCTGGAGCGCGACGGGTCGTCCGAGCGGCCACCCGTCCACCCCGGCGCCGGGGGCCGCGACGGTCCCCGTGACATGCCGCCCGAGCGTGCGGCCCCCTCGCGGGTCGAGGCGAAGGGGAAAGTGCCCGTCACAGTGCTCACCGTCGCGACGGTCGACCGCCACGGCCCCGACGCGCACGAGGACCTCGCCCGTGGCGGGGCGCACGCGGCGCACCTCCTCGACCGTGACCGCCGCCCCGTCCGTGCGGACCGCGAGCATCGTGGGAGTCCTCATCACCCCGACGCTACGCGCGACCGGCTGGGCGGGCCGCTGAAGATTCCGGTGGCTGAAACCGGGTCTGGAGCGGTACCCGAGGCGGCCGCACACTCGGTGGGACACAGCGCGGGACGTCCCGTCCCCACACCCCTCACCGTCGAGGAAGGACACACGATGGAGCGCATCTTCGCCTGCCGGGTCGACGAGCTCGAGCCCGGGAGCACCATGACCGTGGACGGCCCCGTCCCGGTCGCCCTGTACCGCACGGAGGACGGTGACTGGTTCGCCAGCGACGACTCGTGCACCCACGAGCAGTTCTCCCTCGGGACCGAGAGCGACCTCGAGGACGACGAGGTCGTCTGCCCCCTGCACATGGCCCGCTTCGACCTGCGGACGGGCAAGGCCCTGTGCTTCCCCGCGACCATCGCGCTGCGGATGCACGAGGTCGTCGTCGAGGGCGAGGAGGTCCACGTCGTCCTCTCCGAGACCGTGGCAGACGGCCCGGGTGTCGAGGTCGCCGAAGGCTCCGCGGCCGACTGCGCGGTGGCCTGAGCGATGGCTCGTGTCGTCATCGTGGGCGCCTCGGTCGCCGGCATCCGGACCGCCCAGGCCTTGCGCCAGCAAGGCTTCGAGGGTCCCCTCACCCTCATCGGCGAGGAGCCGCACCACCCCTATGACAAGCCGCCCCTGTCGAAGGAGCAGCTCGAGAGCGGTGAGCCGACCCCGTTGCTGAGCGTCGACGAGCTCGACCGGCTCGACGTCGACCTCCACCTCGGCGTGCGGGCGACCGGCGTAGACACCTCGGCGCAGGTCGTGCACACCGGCGCCGGGGAGCACCCCTACGACCACCTCGTGATCGCCACCGGCGTCACCCCACGGACCCTTCCCGGGTCGGACCTGGCCGGCGTGCGGACGGTGCGCACCGCGGACGACGCGACGTGGCTGCGTGAGCAGCTCGCGTCCCGACCTCGGGTCGTCGTCATCGGCGCCGGCTTCATCGGCGCGGAGTTCGCCGCAGCCGCGAGCGCCCGCGGGTGCGAGGTGACCATCGTCGAGGCGCAGGCCACGCCGATGGCCCACATCCTCGGCGACCGCGTCGGCGAGCGGCTGGCCCGCTTCCACACCGACCACGGTGTCACCGTGCGCACCTCCGCCCGCTTCGACCACTTCGTCGGGGAGGACGCCGTCGAGGGCGTCGCCCTCGCGGACGGAGAGGTCCTGCCCGCCGACCTCGTCGTCGTCGGCATCGGCGCCACCCCCGCCACCGACTGGCTCGCGGACTCGGGGCTGCCGATCGACAACGGTCTCGAGTGCGGTGAGGACCTGCGCGTCGTCGGCCACCCGGAGGTCCTCGCCGCGGGCGACGTCGCCCGCTGGCCGCACGCCCACTACGGCGACCCCGTCCGCATCGAGCACTGGACCAACGCCAACGAGCACGGGGCCCTCGCCGCGGCGACGATCATGGGCTCCCCCGCTCCCCGCGCACAGTTGCCCTACGTGTGGTCCGACCAGTACGGCAGCAGGATCCAGATCGTCGGCCTCCCCGCGCGCGGGGAGCTCGTCCACCTCGGTGGCGACGGCCCGCAGGACCTCGTGGCCGTCTACGCGGACGCGTCTGGCACCGTCGTCGGGGGCGTCGTCGTCGACGACTCGCGCACCTTCATGAAGCTGCGCAAGGCGGTCACCAAGGGTCTCGCTGCGGCCGACCTCGAGCCCCCGCTCTCCCCCGCCACCGTCGACGCCTGAGAGCAGCACCGCCTGGACCAGCACGAAGGGAGCCCGCCACCGGATCACCGGTGGCGGGCTCCCTTCGTCGTAGGACCGGTCAGACCGGGTGCGGCTGCCAGGGCCAGTACTTGGCGGTCGCGCCCCCGTCGACGGTGATGTTGCTGCCCGTGACCATGGCCGAGTCGTCGCTCGCGAGGAAGACGACGGCACCGACGTAGTCGTCGGGCGTGGGCAGGCGCCGCATGGGGAACTGCGCGGCGAAGTCCATCGTGAACCGGCCCTCCATCCGACCGAGCTGACCCACCTGGCGCACCAGCTCCGGGTCCTGCGGCTGGGTGGCCGTCGGCGTGAAGCCGTTGACCCGGATGTCGTGCTCGGCCAGCTCCATGGCGACCGAGCGGGTGAAGTTGATCATCCCGCTCTTGGCCGTGGAGTAGCCGATGTTGCCGGGCTGCCCCTGCCACGCGGCGGTCGACAGCACGTTGATGATGCTGCCGCCCCGGCCCCCGTCGATCATCGCCCGGGCGGCCGCCCGGGTGAAGAGGAAGGAGCCCCCGAGGATGATGTCGGTCTGGCGCCGGTAGTCCTCGACGGGCATGTCGAGCAGGCCGCGCTGGTCGAACTTCACGGCGTTGTTGACGAGCACGTCGACCCGCCCCCACCGCTCGAGCGCGAGCTGCACCACCTCGTCCGCGTGCGCGGGGTCGGTGACGTCGCCGACGGCGGCGACGGCCTGGCCGCCGGCGGCGGTGATCCGCTCGGCGGCCAGGTGGGCCGTGTCCGCGCTGATGTCGGCGCACACGACCCTGGCCCTCTCACGGGCCAGCCCCGCGGCGAGCACTCCGCCGATGTTGGGGCTGGCACCGGTGACGATGGCGACGCGGTCCTCGAGCCTGCTCACAGGATGATGCTGACCTTGCCGTGCGGCCGCAGGGCGTCCAGGTCGAGGATCGCCTTGCGGGTGACGAAGCGGAAGTTGTCACCATCGCGCTCGAGCACGTGGACGTAGCGCCCGAAGTACGTGTCGACCGCCCCGTTGCGGGAGCGGAAGACCGCGAAGTTGGCCCGCACCTCGACCTGCCCGTCCTCGGTCTCGGCGACCTGGGTGTTGGTCACGAGGTGGCGGGTGCGCGAGTGCGGGTACTCCGCGTGCGCGGCGCGGGTCAGCAGCGAGTTGACGCGCTGCTCGAGGAGGAAGCGGTCGTCCTGGACCAGGAAGAGGTCCTTGGTCGGGTCGCCGTCCGGCTTGTCGGTGGACGGCACGAGGTAGCGGCCGGTGGGCGTGAAGAGGGCCAGCCACTCGTGGAGCCGCCACTCGTCGAGGAGGGTGGCCTCGCGGTAGAGGAAGTCCTCGACCGCACGGACGAGGTCGGCATCGGAACGCACCTGCGACGCTGCAAGGGTCATGACGGGTCTCCTGCTCAGTTGTTCTGGATGAAGTCGCGGACGACGCGGTTGAACTCGACCGCGTGCTCGATCTGCGCCCAGTGGCCGCAGCGGTTGAGCAGGAGCAGGCGCGAGTTGCCGACCGCGGCGACGAGGCGCAGGCTCTGCTCGTAGCTGACCACCCGGTCGTCCCGGCCGTGGATGGCCAGGGTCGGGGCGGTGATCTCGGCCAGGCGCGGGCCGTAGGTGAAGTACTCGGTGCTCAGCGGGTTGCCACCCGGGGCGTTGTTCCAGCTGTCGAGGTGCTCGGGGTGGGCGAGGGCAGCCTCGAGGCGCAGCGCGGCGAGGTCGCCGGAGGTCGACGACGCGTCGAAGGCCATGACCTCGGTGACCTGCCGCATGTTCTCGATCGTGGGGTCCTGGTAGGTGCGGAAGAGCACCTTGAGGCCCTCGCTCAGACCGCCCGCGGCCCAGGTGTTCTGGCCGGGCACGGGAGCGCCCATCGAGATGAGGTGGCTGACCCGCTCCGGGTGGAGGATCGCGGTCGAGATCGAGGTGATGCCGCCCATCGAGTTGCCGACGAGCGCCGCCTTGTCGATGTCCAGCGCGTCCATGAAGGCGATGAGCGCGGCCACGTGGTCGTAGCCCGTCTCGGCGGTCTGCGTGTCGCTGTCGCCCCACCCGGGCATGTCCACCGCGTAGACGTGGAAGTCCTCGGCGAGGGTCGCGATGTTGGTGCGGAAGTTGCTCCACCCGGTCGAGCCGGGGCCGCTCCCGTGCAGCATGATCACGGGATGCCCCGAGCCGGCCTCGTTGTAGTGGATCCGGTGGGTGGCCGTCTGCACGAAGCGGCTGGTGCTCTCGGCGGTGAGCTCGGCGCTCTGCTCGACGGTGAGTTGTGCGCTCATGGGGGATGCCTCCTGGGCAGTGGTGGAACTGGTGTGTGCGTGACGCTAGCCACGCGCGTGCGCGCGCCCGAGAGGAGGTTCCGGCGCCCGGAACCCACTGGGCCGCCGTGAGCCCACGCACGACGAAGGGGGTGGATCCCGGTCGAGCCGGGACACACCCCCTTCGTCGTGGTCGCGGACCTAGGCGGTCACGGCAGGCGCGGCGTCCGTGCTCTCCGTGCCCCCCTCGATCTCGCGGTGGTCGTGGTCGTAGAGCGACTCCTTGCTCGTCTCCCGCATGAGGACGACGGAGACGACGGCCACGGCCGCGAGGACCGCGAGCATGATCGACAGACCGATGCTCCCGTAGCCCGCGAGGATCGGGGCCGCGAGGATCGGCGGGAGCGCACCGGCGACGACGCTGCCGATGTTGAAGGAGACGCCCGTGCCCGTGCTGCGGTACGCGGTACGGAAGGTCTCCGGGAGGAAGACCGTCGTCGACGCGTTGGACAGACCGACGACGAAGAGGGTGACGGTCAGCGCGATGCCGATGATGACCGGCTTGCCCGTGTCGACCATCGGGAAGAGGACGAAGGCCCACACCACGGCGGCACCGTTGCCGGCGAGGAGGATGGCGCGGCGCCCGACCTTGTCCGACATCCGTGCGCCGATCACCTGGCCGAGGATGCAGCCGGCGATCGCGATGAACTGGATGGTCAGCATCGTGTTCTTGGGGATGCCGAGGACCTTGGTGCCGTAGTTCGTCAGGTAGACGGCCCCCATGTAGAAGAAGGACAGCCACATCAGCACCGACCCGGAGGCGAGGAAGACCTCCTTGCGCTGGTTGGCGAAGAGCTCACGGACCGGCGCCTTGGCCGCCTTGGCGTGCTCGGCCTGTGCCATCGCGTCCTTGAAGACCGGGGTGTCGGTCACCCCGAGCCGGACCCACATGCCGACCGCGACGAGGATCGCGCTCAGCAGGAAGGGGATGCGCCAGCCCCACGAGGCGAAGGCGGCCTCGGAGATGCTCAGGCCGATGACGAGGAAGGTCAGCGTCGCGAGGAGCAGGCCGAAGGTCGTGCCCAGCGTCTGCGCGAGGGAGTACAGACCACGCTTGCCGGGTGGGGCGTGCTCGACGACGAAGAGGGCGGCGCTGCTCCACTCACCGCCGACGGCCAGGCCCTGGAGGAAACGCAGGACGATGAGGAGGATGGGCGCGGCCAGGCCGATCGTGTTGCCCGAGGGCAGCAGGCCGATGAGCACGGTGGCCGCACCCATGAGGAGCATCGTCGTGATGAGCGTGGCCTTGCGACCGACGCGGTCGCCCATCTGGCCGAAGACCAGGCCGCCGACCGGGCGCGCCAGGAAGGCGACGCCGAAGGTCGCGAAGGACGCGGCCGTGCCGGCTGCCGTCCCGAGGGCTGGGAAGAAGAGCTTCGGGAAGACGAGCGCGGCGGCCGTCCCGTAGATGAAGAAGTCGAAGTACTCGATCGTCGTGCCCATGAAGCCGGCAGCGACGACGCGCTTGAGCCCCTGGGGCTCGGCCGTTGGAGCGGTGGTTGCGGACATGCAGGGTGCCTCTCGCCGGCATGGGGCCCCGTTGCCCCATGTCTTGAGGGCCGAACGTACGGAGGCGATGCGGACCGACCAAGCACGAGTTCCGTCCCGTGGAAAACGCCGGTCCGGTGCCTCCGTGGTGAGGCGTCACACCTCCAGCACCCGAGCGATCGGCACGCCCGCGCGGTAGCTCAGGTGCAGGTGGTTGGGCGCGTCGAGCACCGCCAGGTCGGCGCGCGTGCCGACCTCGATGCGGCCGATGTCCTCCCGGTGCAGCGCCCGCGCCCCCCCGCGCGTGGCGGCGACGAGCGCCTCGCTCGGGGTCAAGCCCATCTCCCGCACCGCGAGCGCGATGACGAAGGGGATCGAGCTCGAGTAGCAGGTGCCCGGGTTGCAGTCGCTGGCGAGCGCGACCGAGACCCCGGCGTCGAGCAACGCCCGCGCGTCCGGGTAGGGCGAACGGGTGGAGAACTCGACGCCCGGCAGCAGGGTCGCGGTCGTGGTCCCGGCCGAGCCGACGAGGGCGTCGACGTCGGCGTCCGAGAGGTAGGTGCAGTGGTCGACGCTCGCGGCGCCGAGCTCGCAGGCGAGCTGCACGCCCGGCCCGTGGCCGAGCTGGTTGCCGTGGACGCGCAGCCCGAGCCCGGCGTCACGCCCCGCCTCGAGGACGACCCGCGACTCCTCGCCCGTGAAGGCGTGCGGCGAGTGGGGCTCGCAGAAGACGTCGACCCAGCGCGCGTGCGGCGCGCAGGCCGCGAGCATCTCCCCCGTCACGAGCTCGAGGTAGCCGGCCCGGTCCTCGCGCATCTCGGCGGGCACCACGTGGGCGCCGAGGTAGGTCACCTCGTCGGTGACCTCCGCGGCCAGCCGCAGGGCCCGTTCCTCGTCGGCGACGGTCAGCCCGTAGCCGGACTTCACCTCGACGGTGCTCGTCCCCTGGGCGCGCATCTCGGCCACGCGGGCCGCGAGCGCCGCCCGCAGGACCTCGTCGCCGGCCGCGCGGGTCGCCGCGACCGAGACGCCGATGCCGCCTCCGTCGTAGGCCTCCCCGGCCATCCGGGCGGCGAACTCCGCGGACCGGTCCCCCGCGAAGACCAGGTGCGCGTGGCTGTCGACGAACCCCGGTGTGACGCACCGCCCCTCGACGTCGATGACGGTGTCCGCCGCGGGTGCAGACGACGCCGGACCGAGCCACGCGATGCGGCCCTCCTCGACGACGAGGGCGTGGTCGGCGCGGGGGCCGGCGCCCCCTTCGCCGCTCCCGTCGCAGGTGACGAGCTCACCGATGCCGGTGACGAGGGTGGACATGTGCTCAGCCCTTCTGCCGTGCGGTCTGACCGGTGATGACGCGGTGGACGAGCCGGGCGGCGACGCGGGCCGTGCGCGCGTCGACGTCGTACCGCGGGTTGAGCTCGGTGACGTCGAGGTGCACGAGCTTGCCGCTCGCGACGACCGCGTCGCACACGCGCTGGATGACGAAGGGGGGGGCCCCCAGTGCCGCAGGCGCGCTCACGCCCGGGGCGACCGCCGCGGGCAGCACGTCCAGGTCGATCGACAGGTGCACCTCGTCGACACCGGCGAGGAAGCGCCGAACGTACGCGAGCGGCCCGGCCTCCGTCTGGCAGTGGTCGTCGAGCACCCAGGACGCACCGATCGCGTGGGCGGTGTCGAAGAGCGCGCTCGTGTTGCTCGTCCGGCTGATGCCGACGACGCCGTAGTGCACGTCGAGGCCGGCGGCCTGCCGCTCGCGTGCCATCTGCAGGAAGGGCGTCCCCGACGTGGGTCGGTCGGCCTCCCGCAGGTCGAAGTGCGCGTCGAGGTTGAGCACCCCGAGCCGGGGCCGCAGCCCCAGTCCCAGGTGGCTGCCGTACGCCGTCTCGTGCCCGCCGCCGAGGACGACGGTGAGCGGTGCGCCTTCCCGGGCGGTGGCGACGGCCCGGCCGAGGCGGGCGTGCCCCCCTTCGAGGTCGTCGTCGGTCACCTCGACGTCACCGTGGTCCGCGACGACGAGGTCGTCGTGCACGGCGAGCGAGGCGAGCGCCTGCCGCAGTGCGGTCGGCCCCTCCGCGGCACCGACCCGGCCGCCGTTGCGCGCCACCCCCGCGTCGCTCGCGAAGCCGACGAGCGCGACGTCCGCACGGGCACCCGGCTCGACGACCGCGTTCCAGAAGCGACGGTGCTGCGGTCCGTCGCCGTCGCTCCGGCCCTCCCACGCGAAGGGGGCCATCAGCCCGTGGTCTCCGCGTCGCGGATCGTCGGCGCCATCGGCACCCGCACGCCGCGCTCGGCCGCGACCGCCGCCGCCCGCGCGTAGCCGGCGTCGACGTGCCGCAGGACGCCCATGCCGGGGTCGTTGGTGAGCAGGCGCTCGAGCTTCTGCGCGGCCAGCTCGGTGCCGTCGGCGACGCCCACCTGGCCGGCGTGGATCGAGCGCCCGATCCCGACGCCCCCGCCGTGGTGGATCGAGACCCAGGTCGCGCCGGACGAGGCTGCGGTGAGCGCGTTGAGCAGCGGCCAGTCGGCGATCGCGTCGGAGCCGTCGAGCATCGACTCGGTCTCGCGGTAGGGCGAGGCGACGGAGCCTGAGTCGAGGTGGTCACGACCGATGACGATGGGCGCCTTGACCTTGCCGTCGCGGACGAGCTCGTTGAAGAGCAGGCCGGCCCTGTGGCGCTCGCCGTAGCCGAGCCAGCAGATGCGGGCGGGCAGGCCCTCGAACTCGACGAACTCGGCCGCGGCGTCGAGCCACCGGTGCAGGTGCTCGTTGTCCGGGAAGAGCTCCTTGAGTGCGGCGTCGGTGACGGCGATGTCCTCCGGGTCCCCTGACAGCGCCACCCAGCGGAAGGGGCCGAGGCCCTCGCAGAAGAGCGGCCGGACGTACGCCGGGACGAACCCCGGGAACTCGAAGGCCCGCGCGTACCCCGCCTGCCGGGCCTCGTCGCGGATGCTGTTGCCGTAGTCGAAGACCTCGGCCCCCTCGTCCTGGAGCTCGACCATCGCCTGCACCTGCCGGGCCATCGACTCCCGCGCCTTCTTCGTGAATCCCTCGGGGTCGGCCGCGGCCTCGCGCTGCCACTCCTCCAACGACACCTCCGAGGGAAGGTAGCTCAGGGGGTCGTGCGCGCTCGTCTGGTCCGTGACGACGTCGATCGTCAGGTCACCGGCACGGTGCCGGGCGAGCAGCTCGGGGAAGACGTCCGCGGCGTTGCCGACGATGCCGATGGACACCGCGCGACGCTCCCCCTTCGCCTGGGTGGCGCGGGCGATCGCGTCGTCCACGGAGTCGGCGATCTCGTGGAGGTAGCGCTTGGCGACGCGACGCTCGAGGCGGGTGCGGTCGACGTCGACGACGAGCGCGACACCGCCGTTGAGGGTCACGGCGAGGGGCTGCGCGCCGCCCATGCCGCCGCAGCCGCCGGTGAGCGTGATCGTGCCCGCGAGGGTGCCGTCGAACCGCTTGCGGGCCACGGCCGCGAAGGTCTCGTAGGTGCCCTGCAGGATCCCCTGGGTCGCGATGTAGATCCACGAGCCGGCCGTCATCTGGCCGTACATCATCAGGCCCTCCGCCTCGAGCCTGCGGAACTGCGGCCACGTCGCCCAGTCGCCGACGAGGTTGGAGTTGGCGAGGAGCACGCGCGGCGCCCACGGGTGGGTGCGCAGCACACCGACCGGCTTGCCGGACTGCACGAGGAGGGTCTCGTCGTCGGCGAGGTCGGTGAGCGTCTCGACGATCGCGTCGAAGGCCTCCCACGACCGCGCGGCACGGCCGGTGCCGCCGTAGACGACGAGGTCGTCGGGCCGCTCGGCGACCTCGGGGTCGAGGTTGTTCATGAGCATGCGCAGCGGCGCCTCGGTCTGCCAGCTGCGGGCGGTGAGCTCGGTGCCGCGGGCGGCACGCACGGGACGGGCTCCGTCCATGGTGATCACTCCTTCGTGAGGAGCACGCTCCCTGAGGAGGTTGCGGAGCAACCGTCTCGAAGGGGTCGTGCTGGGATGGACTAGCTGAGTGGGCCGGTCGCGGACTGAGCGGCGGCGAGGACGGACCCGTCGACGACGGCCGCGTGGGCGGCCGCCAGGTCCGGTGAGGTGAAGCGGTCGGGTCCGGGGGTGACCCGGCCGTGCGCGGCGAGGGCCTCGATGACGGCGCCCGACGCCGGACCGGGGCGAAGGGGGGCCCGCAACGCGATCCCCCGCGCCGCGGTGTGCAGCTCGACGGCCACGACCCGCGCGAGCGCGTCGACCGAGCGACGCAGCTTGCGCGCCGCGCCCCAGCCCATCGACACGTGGTCCTCCTGCATCGCGCTGCTCGGGATCGAGTCGACGCTCGCGGGGGCGGCGAGGCGCTTCATCTCCGAGACCATGCCCGCCGCCGTGTACTGGGCGATCATCAGCCCGGAGTCGGTGCCGGGGTCGTCCGCGAGGAAGGGCGGGAGGCCGTGGTTGCGCGCGACGTCGAGGAAGCGGTCGGTACGTCGCTCGCTCATGCTCGCGACGTCCGCGGCGACGATCGCGAGGAAGTCGAGGACGTAGGCGATCGGCGCCCCGTGGAAGTTGCCGTTGGACTCGACCCGGCCGTCGAGCGTGACGACCGGGTTGTCGATGGCCGAGGCGAGCTCGTACCCGGCAACCGTCGCGGCGTGCTCGACGGTGTCGCGGGCACCGCCGTGGACCTGCGGTGCGCAGCGCAGCGAGTAGGCGTCCTGGACACGAGTGCACGCCGTCGGGTCGCGATGGCTGTCGCGGATCGGGCTGTCCCGCAGCACTGCTCGCAGGTTGGCCGCGGAGAGCGCTTGGCCCGGCTGGGGGCGCAGGGCGTGCAGGTCGGCGGCGAAGACGTCGTCGGTGCCGAGGAGGCCCTCGATGCTCATCCCGGCGGCGATGTCGGCCGTGGTGAGCAGCCGACGCAGGTCGTGGACGGCGAGGCAGAGCATGCCGAGCATGCCGTCGGTGCCGTTGATGAGGGCGAGGCCCTCCTTCTCGTGGAGCTCGACCGGGGTCAGTCCCGCGGCGGCCATCGCGTCGGCGGCGGGGAGGTGCTCACCGTCCGCGACGACCTCCCCTTCGCCCATGAGGACGAGGGCGCAGTGGCTGAGCGGCGAGAGGTCACCGGAGCAGCCGAGTGAGCCGTACTCGTGGACCACGGGCGTGATCCGCTGCTGGATGAGTGCGAGGTAGAGGCGCAGGGTCTCCTCGCGGATGCCGGTACGGCCGGTCGCGAGGGTCTGCACGCGCAGGAGCATGAGCGCGCGGACGACCTCCGCCTCGACCTCCGCGCCGGCCCCGGCGGCGTGGCTGCGCACGAGCGAGCGCTGCAGCTGCGTGCGCTTCTCGTGCGGGATGTGGGTCGTGGCGAGCGCACCGAACCCCGTGGAGACGCCGTAGTGCGCCTCGGTGTCCTGCGCCAGGCCCTCGATGACCGTGCGGGCGGCGCGCACGCGCTCCCAGGCGGCGTCGCTGATGGTGACCGGCGCGCCGTGCCGGGCGACGGCGACGACCTCGTCGATGGTGAGGGGCCGGTCGCCGAGGATGACGGCGCTGGTGTCGGTGCTCATGCGTCCATGCAACTCCTCCCCGCCCCTGCCCGGGCACCGACCAGACCGGATAGTGTCTCGGATACGAGACAGGAGCCTCATGCCCAATGCCTCCGCCGCAGGCCATGCCCTGCGTGCCCTGACCCACCTGGCCAGTCGCGCCGAGCCGATCCCGGCGGCCCACCTCGCCCGGGCCCTCGGCCTGCCGCGCAGCAGCACCTACCATCTGCTCAGCGTGCTCGTGGAGCACGGCTACGTCGTCCACTACGAGGAGGAGCGCACCTACGGCATCGGTGCTGCCGTCCACGAGCTCGGCGCCGGCTACCAGCGCCAGGACCCGCTCCAGCGCCTCGCCCGCCCGCTCGTCGAGCGCCTCGTCGACTCCACGACGCACAACGCCCACCTCGCGGTGCTCTCGGGGCGCGACGTCCTCTACGTCATCGAGGAACGTGCGGCGGGACGCCCTTCGCTCGTCACGGACGTGGGCGTGCGCCTGCCCGCGACGGTGACCGCCAGCGGTCTGGCGATGCTCGCGGCGCTGCCGCGGCGCCAGGTGACCGCGCTGTACCCGTCGGCCACGGTCATGGTGAGCGAGGGCCCCTTGACCCCGTCGGCGTTGCGACGCGAGCTCGTCGACGTGCGGGCACGGGGCTTCGCGGTGGAGGTCGGCTCCGTCTCCCCCGGGCTCTCGTCCGTCGCCGCGGCGGTCCTCGACCGCGACGGCCACCCGGTCGCCGCGGTGGCGCTCACCTACCGCAGCGATGAGGTGGACGAAGGGGGTGCCGCCGGCCTCGCCGCGAGCGCCCGGGAGACGGCCGGCCGGATCAGCGCCCGCCTCTGACGCCACGCAGCGCCCCCCTGTGCCAGAGTGCGACGGGACGTCGTCGTCGAAGAAGGGCTGGGCGGTCATGCGCATCGTCGTGGGCGCCCCGGTCAGGCACCGCGCCGGACGTGCAGCCCTCACCGGAGCAGATCGACGGGGAGCTGGCCAGTGCGGGGACTACCGCGTCGTGGACGGGTAGCTCGCCGAGGACGGGTCAGTCGGCGCTCGCCGTGGGTGCTGTGTCAGTGCAGCTGGCCGGCGTCGCCGAGCGCGCCGGCGTCGTGCTTCATCTGGTCGCTCATGCCCGCGGCCTTGAGGTCGCGACGCAGCTCCTTGGGCAGGGCGAAGAGGAGCGACTCCTCGGCGGCGACGATCGGCTGCGGCTCGCCGTAACCACGCGCCGCGAGGAAGTCGAGGACCCCGCGCACGAGGATCTCGGGGACGGACGCACCGGAGGTGACGCCGACGGTGCGCACCCCCTCGAGCCAGGCCTCGTCGATC
Organism: Janibacter terrae; assembly: GCF_039636765.1. Classification (NCBI taxonomy): domain Bacteria; kingdom Bacillati; phylum Actinomycetota; class Actinomycetes; order Micrococcales; family Intrasporangiaceae; genus Janibacter; species Janibacter terrae. The sequence goes on along the minus strand of NZ_CP144167.1, from coordinate 1,181,531 downwards.
TCCTCGGCGTAGTCGACGAGGTGCCCGTCGCGCGAGCCGTGCTCGATCGCGACCTCGACGAGACGCACCGAGTTGGAGGAGTTGCGCGAGCCGACGACGATCATCAGGTCGCACTCCTGGGCCATCTGCTTCACGGCGAGCTGGCGGTTCTGCGTCGCGTAGCAGATGTCGTCGCTCGGCGGGTCCTGCAGCTGGGGGAACTTCTCCCGCAGGCGCCGCACGGTCTCCATCGTCTCGTCGACGGACAGGGTGGTCTGGGAGAGCCAGACGACCTTGTCGGGGTCGCGGACCTCGACGTTGGCGACGTCGTCGGGGCCCTCGACGAGCGTGATGTGCTCGGGCGCCTCCCCGGAGGTGCCGACGACCTCCTCGTGGCCCTCGTGACCGATGAGCAGGATGTCGAAGTCGTCGTCGGCGAAGCGCACGGCCTCGCGGTGGACCTTGGTCACGAGCGGGCAGGTCGCGTCGATCGTCTTGAGGCTGAGCGCCTTGGCCTCCTCGTGGACGACCGGGGCGACGCCGTGCGCGGAGAAGACGACGGTCGCGCCCTCGGGGACCTCGTCGGTCTCCTCGACGAAGATCGCGCCGCGCTTCTCCAGCGTGGTGACGACGTGCTTGTTGTGGACGATCTCCTTGCGGACGAATACCGGCGGCCCGTAGAGCTCGAGGGCCTTCTCGACGGTGACGACGGCGCGGTCGACGCCGGCGCAGTACCCACGGGGGGCCGCGAGCAGGACGCGCTTGGCGTCCTGCGGGGCCGCGCCGGCGATGGGCTGGGTCGCACTGGTGGTCATGGCCCCATCGTAGGTGAGGGCCCTGAGCGGGCCCTGACCGTAGGGCCCCGGGACCGAGCGCCGCCGTCGGGGGCCTCGTACGCTGGCCCCGTGAGCGCACCCCTGCCGGACAAGGCCGCCGACACCACGGCCGAGCAACCCTGGCCGGTGCGCCTGCTCAGCATGAAGATCGCCGAGTACGTCGATCGCATGTCGGTCACCTGGGTCGAGGGGCAGGTCGTCCAGCTGACTCGCCGGCCCGGCGCGCGCACCGCGTGGCTGACCCTGCGTGACCCCGACGTCGACATGTCCCTGTCGTGCATGGTCCGCACGACGGCCCTGGACGCCATGCCCACGCCGCTCGGCGAGGGGGCCCGCGTCGTCGTCCAGGCCAAGCCGAGCTACTGGACCCAGCGCGGCTCGCTGTCGATGGACGTGCGCCAGATCCGTCCGGTCGGCGTCGGTGAGCTGCTCGCCCGCATCGAGTACCTCAAGCAGCACCTGCGCTCGGAGGGGCTCTTCGACGCCTCCCGCAAGCGGTCCCTCCCCTTCCTGCCCCGCCGCGTCGGGCTCGTCTGCGGGCGCGCGAGCGCCGCCGAGCGCGACGTCGTGGAGAACGCCCGTCGCCGCTGGCCGGGCCTCCCCTTCGCCGTCAAGCAGGTCGCGGTGCAGGGACCCACCGCGGTGACCGAGGTCGTGGCGGCGATCGCCGAGCTCGACGCCATGGACGACGTCGACGTCATCATCGTCACCCGCGGCGGCGGGTCGGTCGAGGACCTGCTGCCCTTCAGCAACGAGACGATGGTGCGGGCCGTCGCCGAGGCGCGCACCCCCGTCGTGAGCGCGATCGGGCACGACGTCGACGCCCCGCTGCTCGACCTCGTCGCCGACGTGCGTGCCTCCACCCCGACCGATGCCGCCAAGCTCGTGTGCCCCGACGCCGCCGCCGAGCGCGCCGGGGTCCTCGACGCCCGGGGTCGCGCCCGGGCGGCCCTGGCCGGGTTGGTCGAGCGGGAGCGCCGCGGCCTGGTGCACCTCACGAGCCGGCCGGTGCTCACCGACCGGACGGCCTTCGTCCGCGGCCAGCGCGAGGTCGTCGAGTCGCTGCGGCGGCGCGCCCACGGCCGGGTCGAGGCGCGCCTGCACCGCGAGCGCGACCGCATCATCCACCTGCGCGCCCAGGCCCGGGTGCTCTCCCCCGCGTCCACCCTCGAGCGCGGGTACGCGATCGTCCAACGGCCCGAAGGGGAGGTCATCACCTCACGTGAGCCCCTCGCCGTCGACGAGCTGCTGCGCGTGACGGTGGCGGACGGCGACTTCGCCGTGCGGGTCACCGGATCCTGACCGCCCTTCGTCGCCGGAAAGTTACTTGCGGGTACGACGTGCACTACAGGAGCAGAAGCGCGCACGAACCCCGAGATCTCGGGATTCGGCCACCGCAGATCCCGCCAGCATGTCGTCGTACCCGCGGGTCACGAGCCGGGACCGACGTCGGATGCCACGCATAGGGTGGCGTCCATGGCCATCGATCCGCAGCAGACCGAGCAGGAGCAGACCGACGTCGCCGACCTCAGCTACGAGGAGGCGCGGCAGGAGCTGATCGACCTCGTCGCCCGGCTCGAAGGGGGTCAGGCCGGCCTCGAGGAGTCGATGCGGCTGTGGCAGCGCGGCGAGGCGCTGGCCGCGCACTGCGAGGCGTGGCTCGACAAGGCCGAGGCGAGCCTGTCGCCGGACGCGGCCGCTCCCCCTTCGTCGGCCACCACGCCCGCACCGACCGACAGCCCCACCGACGACTGACCGCTCGCCCGCATTCCCCTAGGGCAATGCAGGTTCAGGTCCGCATTGCCCTAGGGAAATGCAGGTCCTCAGCTGCTCGCGGAGGGTGTGGGGTTGGTGACCTTCGCGGGCTCCAGGTGATCGGCGAAGAGCTCGAGCTGCTCCCAGCTCCCGGTACCGGTCACGAGCGTGGTCAGCTCGCCCTTGTCCTCGGGGACGTGGACGAGGCTGCGCTGGATCTTGCCCTCACGGTCCCGCTTGACCCAGCTGGTCCCGTCCTTGGTCTCGAGCACACCGACGCGGGCGCCGTTGTTGGTCTGGGTGTCGACCCAGGCCTTGCCGGGGTCGAGGGCCTGCTGCACCGACACGTACTCGCCGTCGGGCGTGGTGTAACCCGCGTTCCAGACCATGACCCCGTCCTTGGAGCGGACGTAGCGCACGTTCGTGGCGACCCAGCCGTCCGGCAGGCCCTTCGCGTGGGCGAAGGGCTGCCCGGCCTGCTGCGCGCGGTACTGCGCGGTACCGGCGACGTCGACGGACTCGGGCGTGCGGTTGTTGGCCCGGCCGGTCATGAAGAACAGGGCCAGGGTGATCGCGACGATGACGGCCATCGAGCGCACCATGTTGGCGGTCGTGCCCTTGGCGTAGTGGCTGGCGCCACGCGCGGGCACCCCCTGCTGCGCGGCCAGCTCGGTCGGGGTCAGATCGCGCTGCGGCGCGTCGGCGGGGGCGGTCTCGGCGGGCTCGCCGGGGGTCGAACTCATGGATGACATGGTCGCACGCGCGCATGGGAGCGGCAGATAGGCTCGGAGGCGACGAGCACCACGCCACCCGAGGAGAACGATGAGCGAGTCCAAGCCCACCCAGAGCGCCGCGGTGATGCACCCCGACCGCAACCTCGCGATGGAGCTCGTGCGCGTCACCGAGGCCGCCGCCCTCGCCGGCGGGCGGTGGGTCGGTCGTGGTGACAAGAACACCGCCGACGGCGCCGCCGTCGACGCCATGCGCGAGATGATCTCGAGCATCCAGATGGACGGCACCGTGATCATCGGCGAAGGCGAGAAGGACGAGGCCCCGATGCTCTACAACGGCGAGAAGGTCGGCGACGGCACCGGCCCCGCCTGTGACGTCGCGGTCGACCCGATCGACGGCACGACCCTCACCGCGAAGGGGATGACCAACGCGGTCTCCGTCATGGCCGTCGCCGACCGCGGGACCATGTACGACCCGAGCGCCGTGTTCTACATGGACAAGCTCGTCACCGGTCCCGACGCCGCCGACACCGTCGACATCCGCCTGCCCGTCGCGGAGAACATCCGTCGCATCGCCAAGGCCAAGCGCACCCAGCCCGAGGACGTCACGGTCGTCATGCTCGACCGTCCCCGTCACGCCGAGCTGGCCGAGCAGGTCCGGGCTGCCGGGGCGCGGATCCGCTTCATCTCCGACGGTGACGTCGCCGGCGCGATCATGGCCGCGCGCCCCGACACCGGCATCGACCTGCTCCTCGGTGTCGGCGGCACCCCCGAGGGGATCATCACCGCCTGCGCGATCAAGTGCCTCGGCGGCGTCATCCAGGGCAAGCTGTGGCCCCGCGACGACGAGGAGCAGCAGCACGCGATCGACGAGGGCCACGACCTCGACCGGGTCCTCACGACCGACGACCTCGTGCAGACCGACAACTGCTACTTCGTCGCCACCGGCATCACCGACGGCGAGCTGCTCCGTGGGGTGCGCTACCGCGCCGGCGGCGCGACGACCCACTCCCTCGTCATGCGCAGCAAGTCCGGGACGACCCGCCTCGTCGAGGCCCACCACAACCTGACCAAGGTGCAGCGGCTCTCCCCCGCGCTCACCTCCTAGCCGTGCCCAGCCTCCGCCGCACTCCCGCCCCGGCCCCCACCCTCGTCGTCGGCGAGTCGCTCGTCGACGTCGTCGTCGGCGCGGACGGGAGCCGGGACGAGCACGTCGGAGGCAGTCCGCTCAACGTCGCGGTGGGGCTGGCCCGGTTGGACCACCGGGTCAGCCTGGCGACGTGCTTCGGCCGGGACGCCCGCGGCGCGACGATCGGTGCCCACCTCGCCGATGCCGACGTCCACCTCCTGCCCGGCAGCGACAGCGCCGAGGAGACCTCGGTCGCGACCGCGACGATCGACACCACCGGCGCCGCGACCTACGACTTCGACCTCACCTGGCGGATGCCGCAGCTGCCACAGGTCACCGGGCACCTGCACACCGGCTCGATCGGCGCGCTGCTCGGTCGCGGCGGCGTCGACGTGCTCGCTGCCATGTCGGGCGCGGCACGCACCACCACCGTCTCCTACGACCCCAACGTGCGCCCCGCGCTCCTGCCCGATCGCGAGGTCGCGCTCGCGGAGATCGAGCGCCGCGTCGCCGTGAGCGATGTCGTCAAGGTGAGCGACGAGGACCTCGAGTGGCTCGCCGGCGGCCCGCTCGACGGCGACGCCGTCGCCGACCGGCTCCGCGCCTGGCGGGCGCTCGGACCCACCCTCGCCGTCGCCACCCTGGGGGCGAAGGGGGCCATGGTCATCCTCCCTTCGGGTCGCCGCGTGGACCTGCCGGGTCGTCAGGTGGTGGTCGCCGACACCGTGGGTGCCGGGGACTCCTTCATGGCCGGGCTGGTCTCCGGGCTCCTCGACGCCGGCCTGCTCGGTGGCGCGGACGCGCGCAGGCGCCTGCGCAAGGCGCGCGGTTCCGTCGTGGTGCCCGCGGTGCAGCGCGGCATCGACGCGTCGGCGCTCACCGTGCAGCGCCCGGGAGCACAGCCGCCCACCCGCGCCGACCTCGCCCGGTGAGCGACTGGGGCCGCCGGGCCGGGGAGCTCAGCGACGAGGCCATCGCCGCGGGCGAGCCCACGGCGTGGTTCGAACGGCTCTACGCCGAGGCGAGCTCCGGCACGATCGGCATGCCGTGGTCACGCACCGACCCCCACCCCGAGCTGGCTCATTGGGCGGCCACGCGCGGACCGACCCTCGACGGGCGCGCCGTCGTCGTGGGCTGCGGGCTCGCGGCCGACGTCGCCTTCCTGGCTGCTCAGGGCTGGACGACCACCGGGTTCGACCTGTCCCCCTCGGCCATCGCCGAGGCGCGGCGCCGGCACCCCGCGCTCGACCTGCACGTCGCCGACCTCACCGACCTGCCGCGGGAGTGGGCCGGGGCCTTCGACCTCGTCGTCGAGATCTTCACCCTCCAGGCCGTCGAGGCCCGCGTGCGTCCGACCCTGGCCACTGGTGTGCGCAGCCTCCTCGCGCCCGGCGGGCGGCTCCTCGCGATCCAGTACCGGCACGACGGGAGCGGGTCCCCGCAGGACGGACCGCCCTTCGCGCAGACCCGCGACGCGATGCTCGCCCTCGGCCAGGGACTGCGCCTGGTCTCCCTCGACGAGGTCCCCGGCCCGCTGTGGGTCGCCGAGTACACCCGGGACGGCGACGCCCCCGACCGCTGATGCGGCCGGGGGCGGTCGGGTGTCCCGTCAGGCGGTGGGCTGCGCCTCGCGTGCCTTGGCCCGCTCGAGCGCGCGGGTGCGGTCCTCCTCCGACTGCCGGGCGAGGTCCGCTGCCCGCTCCTCGTCGCGGGTGAGGCAGTCCCCCGACTCCGGGTCGAAGACGTGCATGAGGGCCGGGTCGAAGACGAAGTGCCCGTCGTCGCCCTCACGCACCCGCGAACGCGGGTCGAGGTTGATGACCATCTGGGTGCGCATGCCCTCGCCGTCGAGCTCCTTGTCCAGCTCGTCGAGCTTGGCCTTGACGTCACCCTCGACCGAGAAGGGCACGTAGGCGTACTGCTCGTTGCCCAGCCACTCCGTCTGGTCGACGGGCGCATCGAAGTGCACGCCCTGGCTCGGGACGTCGCCCAGGTCGGAGTCCTTGATGTGCTCGGGTCGGATGCCGACGATGAGCAGGCCCGTGCCGCCGGCCCGCTCGCGCACGGCCGCCGGCAACGGCACCCGGCAGAAGGGCAGGACGAGCTCGTCGCCCTCGATCTCCGCGGGCAGGAAGTTCATCGGCGGGGTGCCGATGAAGCCCGCGACGAAGAGGTTGACCGGCTGGTCGTAGAGCTCGCGGGGGCTGGCGCACTGCTGCAGGACGCCCTTCTTGAGCACTGCGACCCGGTCACCGAGGGTCAGGGCCTCGGTCTGGTCGTGGGTGACGTAGATCGTCGTGACACCGAGACGCCGCTGCATGCGTGCGATCTCGGTGCGCATCTGCCCGCGCAGCTTGGCGTCGAGGTTGGACAGCGGCTCGTCGAAGAGGAAGCCGTCCGCGTCACGCACGATCGCCCGCCCCATCGCGACTCGTTGCCGCTGGCCGCCGGAGAGGTTGGCCGGCTTGCGCTCGAGGTGCTCGTCGAGCTCGAGCATGGCGCTCGCGGCGGTGACCTTCTGCCGGACCTCCTCCTCGCTGTGCGCCCCCTTCGCCAGACGAAGGGGAAAGGCGATGTTCTCGAACACGCTCAGGTGCGGGTAGAGCGCGTAGTTCTGGAAGACCATCGACAGGTTGCGGTCCTTCGGGGACTTGTCGTTGACCCGCTCGCCGTCGATGAGCAGGTCGCCGCTCGTGATGTCCTCGAGCCCGACGACCATGCGCAGCAGCGTCGACTTCCCGCACCCGGACGGGCCGACGAAGATCATGAACTCGCCGTCCTTGATGTCCAGGCTCACGTCGTTGACCGCCGGGAAGCCGTCGCCGTACTTCTTGACGAGGTTGTTGAGGGTGATCTCAGCCATGGGATTCTCCAGTTCTTGAAGGCGGGGGTCAGCCCTTGACGGCGCCCGAGGTCAGGCCGGCGACGATCCGGCGCTGGAAGATCAGCACGAGGATGACGACGGGGATGGTGACGACGACGGAGGCCGCCATGATGGCGCCCGTCGGCTGCTCGAACTGGCTGGCCCCGGTGAAGAAGGCCAGCGCGGCGGGGACCGTGCGGGCCTGGTCGGAGGTCAGCGAGATCGCGAAGACGAAGTCGTTCCACGCGGTGAAGAAGGTGATGATCGCCGTGGTGAAGACGCCGGGTGCGGCGAGCGGGATGATCACCTTGCGGAAGGCCTGCCAGCTGCTCGCGCCGTCGACCTGGGCGGCCTGCTCCATCTCCCACGGGATCTGCGTGAAGAAGGCCGACATCGTCCAGATCGACAGCGGCAGGGTGAGTGCGAGGTAGGGGATGATCAGGCCCGGGATCGTGTCGAAGAGCCCGACCCGCCGCCACACGTCGAACAGGGGCGTGACCATCGCGACGACGGGGAAGAAGCTGACCGCGAGCGCGGTCGTGAGGATCATCTTCTTGCCCTTGAACTCCAGCCGCGAGATCGCGTACGCGCAGAACATCGCGAGCACGACCGAGATGAGGGTCGCGAGCAGGCAGACGATGAGCGAGTTGCGCAACGCCGGCATGAAGAGGTCGCTCGCTCCCCCGGTGAAGATCAGCCGGTAGTTGTCGAGCGTCGGGTCCTTCGGCCAGAAGTTGCCGAGATAGCTCGACTCCGGGTCCGCGAGGGTGTCGGCACTCTTGAGCGAGAGCGAGAGCATCCACAGCAGCGGCAGCGCGGTCCAGATCATGATCGGCACGGCGAGGGCGGTCCACAGTCCCGACCCCTTGATCGGCTCCTTGGCCATGTCAGTTCCTCCCCTGGGTCAGGTCGACCTTGAAGCCGCGGACGAAGAGCGCCGCGATGGCGAGCACGCAGAGGAAGAGGATCACCGACAGCGCCGACCCGAGGCCGATCTCCGTCCGGTCGATCGTCTGCCGGTAGATCAGGCCGGAGAGGGAGTTCGTCCCGTTGGCACCTCCGGTCATGATGAAGATGTTGTCGAAGATGCGGAAGGCGTCGAGGGTGCGGAAGAGCACCGCCACCATGATCGCCGGCTTCATGTTCGGCAGGATCACCTTGACCAGCACCTGCAGCCACGAGGCGCCGTCGACCTTGGCCGCCTCCTCCATCGAGGTGTCGACCTGGGCGAGGCCAGCCAGGAGCAGCAGCGACATGAACGGCGTGGTCTTCCAGATCTCCGAGAGGCAGATGACGAAGATCGAGGGCCAGAAGCTGCCGAACCAGTCGTAGTTCTCGCTGACGCCCGGGACCCAGCTCGTCCACCTGTTCACGAAGCCCGTGTCGGTGCGGTACATGAAGAGCCAGGTGAAGCCGGAGACCACCGTGATGATCGAGTACGGGATGAGCACGATGGTCCGCAAGGTGCGCCGCGGGAGCACGATCCGGTGCATCACCAGGGCGATGATGAAGCCGAGGATCAGCTCGACGACGACGGTGATGACGGTGATGAGTACCGTCGCCCACATCGCGCTCCAGAAGACGGAGTCGCTGAAGGAGACGATGTAGTTGTTGAGCCCGACGAACTCGCGGTTCGCGGGGTCGGTGAGCCGGTAAGCGAAGAAGCTGTTCCACACGGCCTGCAGGATCGGGTAGGCCGTGACGAGCAGCATGACGACGAAGGCCGGCATGGCGAGCTTCCAGCCCAGTCGCTCCTCGGCCCGGGAGCGGTCGGACAGGCGGGGCTTGGCCCTCCTCGTCCTCGTCACCTCCGGCGACGGGTCGGTCACGGTACTCACAGCAACGCATCTCCCTTCAGCACGTCCTGGAGCAAGGTAGTCGTCTGCTGCGGCGTGCTCCCCGGGTCGACCGACCCCGGTGGGCTGTACTCACGCTGGATCCCGCTGGAGACATCGCCGTAGTACTGCGTCAGCGGACGCGGTCCGCTGGAGTCGAGGGACTGGCGGATCAGGGCCGCCATGGGGAAGGCCTTCTTCACCTCCGGGTCGTCGTAGACCGCCTTGCGGGCGGCCGGGTTGCCGGTGCCGACCATGTACTTCTTCTGGCTCTCCTCGGAGGTCAGGCACTCGACGGCGTCCCACGCCTGCTCCTGCTTCTCCGAGGAGGAGGCGACGGCCATCTCGATGCCGCCGAGCGGGGGCTTGGACTTGGTGCCCTCGACCGTCTGCGGGTAGCGCGCCCAGGCGAGGTCCTTCATCCAGTCGACCTTCGCGCCCGAGAGCGCGGCGTAGACGTAGGGCCAGTTGACCATGAAACCGGCCTGCTCGTTCTGGAACATGTCCAGCGTCGTCGTCTCGTTGGTCGAGCTGAGGGCCGGTCCACCGACGCCCTCGGAGGAGACGGAGCGGATGATCTCCGCGGCCTTCTTGCCCCCCTCGGACTCGAGGCCGAACTTCAGCTGGCCGCCGTCGGCACCGGGGTTCTCGACGATGTGGTCACCGCCGCCCTCGACGAGCGCGTTGATCCACACCATGTAGCCCTCGTAGCGCGAGGCCTGCACACCGATCTCGCTGTCGGTCTCCTTGGCAGCCTTGATCACCTGGTCCCAGGTGACCGGCTTGGTCATGTCGAGTCCGGCCTTCTTGGCGACCGACTTGCGGTACCAGAGGAGCTGGGTGTTGGCCCAGAAGGGAGCGGCGTACAGCTCGTCCTTCCACGTCGCGTTGGTGACGGAGGGGTCCACCGCGTCGCCGGTGAACTCCTCCTTCTTGTCCTGCGGCACCGGCGCGAGGAAGCCGGCCTCGGCGAACTCAGCGACGAAGACCGGGTCGATCGACATGAGGTCGACGCCCTTGTCCTGCGAGGCGAGGCGCCGCAGGAGCTGCTGGCGCTGGTCGCTCGCGCTGTTGGGCAGGAGCTGGACGCCGATCGTGTAGGCGCCGTCGGAGGCGTCCGAGCACTCCTTGGCCAGCTGGGCCTGGCCGCCACCGGCGGGGTCGGAACCACCACCATCGGGATTGATGTACCAGGTGAGATGGGCGGTACCCCCGCCACTGCTGTCGTCGCCGCACGCGGCCAGCCCGAGGCTGGCGGCGGTGGCCGCGGCCGCCATGAAGGCGATCCGACGCCGTCGTCGTGTCACCACGTCACTCCTCTCGTCCCGGGCGCGACAAGGACACACGACGTCGCCTCCCTGCGCCCTTGTCTACACCCCGGACGTGGTCCGCACCACGTTCCCGCGGCCACGATCTCGGGTCGCGACGTGTTTGTGATGACAGGGGTCAAGTGGGGTCCGGCGCCGGGTCTAGTGTGCAAGGACCACGTCGAAAGGAACCCGATGCCCGCAACCCCGTCCGCCCCTGAGGACTTCGCCGACCTGATGGCGGCCAACCAGACCTTCTCCGAGAGCTTCGCGCTGAGCGGCTTCGACGGGATCGCCCACGCGGGCGTCGCGATCGTCACCTGCATGGACAGCCGGATCGACCCGCTCGGCATGCTCGGCCTCGCCCCGGGCGACGCCAAGATCTTCCGCAACCCCGGCGGTCGCGTCACCTCTGCCGCGCTCGAGGCCCTCGTCCTCGGCGTGCACCTGCTCAAGGTCGAGCGCATCCTCGTCATCCCGCACACCCGGTGCGCCATGGGCAGCGCCACGGAGGACGAGTTCCGGGCCAAGGTCGGCGCCTCCGCCGGCCAGGACGCCTCGTGGCAGGGCTTCCACGTCGTCCACGACCAGCTCGACGCCCTGCGCCAGGATGTCGCCGCCGTGCGCACGCACCCGCTCATCGCCGGGCGCGCCAAGGTCGGCGGCTTCGTCTACGACGTCGACACCGGCCTGCTCGCCCAGCACTTCTGAGTCGGACCCGCCCGTGGCGACAGGGGTCGCACGTCCCCTGTCACCACGGGCAGCATCGTCTGAGCGGCGTCAGAGCGCCAGGCGCTCCCTGACGACGCCGGAGAGCCGTTCGGCGGTGGCGAGGGCCCGCTCGTGGGTCGCGGCCTCGACCATGACCCGCACGACCGGCTCGGTGCCGGACTTGCGCAGCAGGACGCGACCCTCTTCGGCGAGCGAGGTCTCCTCCTCGACGACGGCGGCGCGCACCCCTTCGTCCCCGTCGACGCGGTGCTTGTCGACGCCCTTGACGTTGATGAGGACCTGGGGCATGCGGGTCATCGCAGCGGCGAGCTCGGACATCGGCCGCCCGGTGGCGGCGACCCGGGCGGCGAGCATAAGGCCGGTGAGGACGCCGTCGCCGGTCGTGGCGTGCTCGAGCATGATGACGTGGCCGGACTGCTCGCCACCGAGCGAGTAGCCGCCCCTGCGCATCTCCTCGAGGACGTAGCGGTCGCCGACGCCTGCCTGGACGACGGTGATGCCGGCCCGCTCCATGGCCCGGATGAGCCCGAGGTTGCTCATGACCGTCGCGACGAGGGTGTCGTCGACGAGCTGCCCGCGCTCTTTGAGGTCGATCGCGAGGATCGCCATGATCTGGTCGCCGTCGATCGGCTGGCCCGCGGCGTCGACCGCGAGGCAGCGGTCGGCGTCGCCGTCGTGGGCGATGCCCAGGTCGGCGCCGTGGCGCAGGACCGCCTCCTGCAGCGGCTCGAGGTGGGTGGAGCCGACCCCGTCGTTGATGTTGAGCCCGTCGGGGTGGGCGCCGATGACGTGCACGGTGGCCCCGGCGAGGCGGAAGACCTCCGGCGAGACCTCGCTCGCGGCGCCGTGGGCGGTGTCGAGGACGATCGTCAACCCGTCGAGGCGCTGCGGCACGGCCTGGAGCAGGTGGCGCACGTAGCGGGTGCCCCCGTCCTCCATGCGGGTCACGCGGCCCACGTCGACACCGGTCGGACGCTCCGGCTCCTCGCCCATCGCGGCCTCGATGGCGTCCTCGACGGCGTCGGGCAGCTTGTGCCCACCGAGGGCGAAGAACTTGATCCCGTTGTCCGGCATGGCGTTGTGCGAGGCGGAGAGCATGACGCCGAAGTCGGCGCGCGTGTCGGCCGTCAGGTAGGCGACGGTCGGGGTGGGGACCACGCCCGCGTCGAGGACGTCGACGCCGCTGCTCGCGAGGCCCGCGATGACCGCCGCGGAGAGGAACTCACCCGAGGCCCGTGGGTCCCGCCCCACGACGGCGAGGGGTCGCCGCCCCTCCGTGCCCTCGGGGTCGCGCAGCACGAGTGCCGCCGCCTGGGCCAGTCGCAGGGCGAGGTCGGCCGTGATGACCTCGCCGTTGGCCAGACCGCGCACACCGTCGGTACCGAAGAGTCGGGACATGGATGGAACTACCTCTCGTGGGGGGACCGCCGCATGTCGCAGGGGCAGCGGGCCTGATCGACGATACCCGCTGGTTACGCTGGAGGACCGCAGGTCCAGGGTGTCGAGAGAGAGCACGATGATCGAGTTCACGCCGTCCGACGGCCCCACCCTCGGGGTCGAGTGGGAGATCGCGCTCGTCGACGGCGAGACCTTCGACCTCGTCCCGCTGGCGGACAGCGTCGTCGAGCCGCTCGCCGCCGAGGACGGCCTCGCGCCCAAGCTGCACCGCGAGCTGCTGACCAACACCGTCGAGATCGTCACGGACAAGTGCCGGACCGTGCCCGAGGTGGTCGCCGACCTCTCCGCGAGCCTCACCCGGCTGCGCTCGCTCACCGACGACCTGGGTCTGGAGATGCTCTGCGCGGGCACGCACCCCTTCGCTCGGTGGGAGTCCCAGCAGGTCAGCGAGGGCGCGCGCTACGCGACTCTCATCGACCGCACCCGGTGGTGGGGCCGGCAGATGCTCATCTACGGGGTGCACACGCACGTCGGCGTGACCCACCGCGACAAGGTGCTGCCCCTCCTCGGCGGCATGCTCACCTACGCCCCGCACCTGCAGGCGCTCTCCGCGTCGTCGCCGTGGTGGGGCGGGGTCCCGACCGACTACGCGAGCAACCGGGCCCAGATGTTCCAGCAGCTGCCGACGGCCGGCCTGCCCTTCCAGTTCGACACCTGGGCCGAGTACGAGCGCTACGTCGACGACCTGCTCGTCACCGGCGTCATCGACGAGATCAAGGAGATCCGGTGGGACCTGCGGCCCTCACCGCGCCTCGGCACCCTCGAGGTGCGGGTCTGCGACGGTGTCCCGACGATCCACGAGATCGCCGCCATCACGGCCCTCACCCAGTGCCTGATGGTCCACCTCGACGACCGGCTGACCGACGGCGGCACGATCCCGGTCCTGCCGCCGTGGCACGTCCAGGAGAACAAGTGGCGCGCCGCCCGCTACGGCATGGACGCGATCATCATCCTCGACTCGCGCAACCGCGAGCGCCTCGTCACCGACGAGCTGCACGACCTGCTCGAGCGCCTCTCCCCCATCGCCCGCCGCCTCGGCTGCGAGGCCGAGCTCGCCGGGGTCGAGGACATCATCCGCAGCGGCGCCAGCTACCAGCGCCAGCTCGCCGTGGCCCAGGCGCACGACGGTGACCTCGTCGAGGTGGCGCGCTCGCTCGCGGCCGAGATGCGGGCCGGGCGGCCGCTGCCCGCCTAGGCCCCGCGCACGGCGAAGGGCGCCCCCCACCGTGAGGTGAGTGGCGCCCTTCGTGGTCTCCGGGTGCGTGCTGCGCACGCTCCTCGACAGCGGGTGATCGGTGGATCAGCGCTTGCTGTACTGCGGGGCCTTGCGGGCCTTCTTGAGACCGGCCTTCTTGCGCTCCGGGACGCGGGCGTCACGGGTGAGGTAGCCGGCCTTCTTCAGCGTGGCGCGGTTGAGCTCGGGGTCGACCCCGTTGAGCGAGCGCGCGACGCCGAGCCGCACGGCACCGGCCTGGCCGGAGGGGCCACCGCCGTGGACGCGCACGAGCACGTCGTAGGCGCCGTCGAGCTCGAGCGCGACGAGCGGCTCGTTGACGATCTGCTGGTGGACCTTGTTCGGGAAGTACTCCTCGAGCGTGCGCCCGTTGACCTTCCACTCGCCGGTGCCCGGGACGATCCGGACGCGGGCGATGGCCTGCTTGCGGCGACCGGTGGCCGCGCCGGGAGCGGAGGCCGAGGGACGGCGCACGGGCTCGTCGGAGCCGCCGGCGACGGGGCCCTCGGACTCGGAGGTGTAGGAGCTCAGCTCGGGCTCGTCGCCCTCGAGCACCTCGGTGTTTTCGGTGGTCTCAGCCACGGGTAATCCTCAGTTCCTGATCGGGCGCGCTTACTGCGCGACCTGCGAGATCGTGTAGGGGGTGGGCTGCTGGGCGGCGTGCGGGTGCTCGGCACCCGCGTAGACCTTGAGCTTGTCCAGCTGCTGGCGGCCGAGGCTGTTGCGCGGGAGCATGCCGCGGACGGCCTTCTCCACGGCGCGGGTCGGGTGCTTCTCGAGCATCTCGGTGTAGTTCATCGACGACAGGCCGCCCGGGTGACCGGAGTGGCGGTAGGCGCGCTTCTGCTCGGCCTTGGCGCCGGTGAGCGCGATCTTGTCGGCGTTGATGATGATGACGAAGTCGCCGGTGTCCACGTGGGGGGCGAAGGTCGTCTTGTGCTTGCCGCGCAGCAGGATGGCGGCCTGGCTCGCGAGGCGGCCGAGCACGACGTCCGTGGCGTCGATGACGTGCCACTGACGGGTGATCTCACCGCCCTTGGGGGTGTACGTGCGCATGTTCATGCCTTCTGCTCGTCCGTCCCCCTCGTGGTTGAGCGAAGGGGAGGCGCCGCTCGTCCCCGCAGGGACGCGGCGCCGCTTCGATCAATTCTACGGGGGCCGTGCGGCCTGCCGAAATCCGTGCGGACGGGTCACAACCCTTGCAGGACAGGGCTTTTCGCCCCCTTCGACCGCTGCGTGCAGGATCTGCGCCGGACAACTGCACAATACTTGTGCAATTCTTGGGCGGTGACCGAGACCCCGTCCGCCGCTCCTTGGCGCCTGCTGGCGCACCCGCTGCGCTCCCGGATCCTCGCCCACCTGCGGCTGCACGGCGGCGCGACGGCCGCGGAGCTGGCCCGCGCCCTCGGCACCAACACCGGCGCCACGAGCTACCACGCCCGCGTGCTCGCCCAGGCCGGGCTGCTCGAGGACACCGGGCTGGGTGACGGGCGCTCGCGGGTGTGGGCCGCCGCCGAGAGCGACGAGGAGGAGGACCTCGAGACGGTCGCCGTGAGCACGATCGACGACGCGGAGGAGCTCGCCGACGCGCTCTGGCTCGCCCACGACCTCGTCGACCACCACGCCCAGCGACAGCACGCGTGGATCGACTCCCAGGTCTCGTGGCCGCTCGTGTGGCAGGAGGAGTGCGGCATCGAGGACCGCGAGGTGCTCGTCGACGAGACCCAGCTGGCCGCACTGCGCGCCGAGCTCGGCGCCGTCCTCGACCGCTACCGACGGCGTGGCGCGGGCACACCCGGAGCGCGACGGGTCACGGCCACCGTGGCGCTCACCCCGCTCCCCCGGCGCCCGTAGGGTGGCCGCTGCCACCCGGGTCCGCCGAGCGCGACCAGGTCACTCCTCGCGTCGGGCCCGGGCCTCGAGCGCCCGGGCCGCCAGCGCGTCGTCGGCCGGGTACCCGACCTCGACGAGGCAGAGCCCGTGCGCCGGCATCACCTTCACGCGCGGGTCGCGCACACCCGTGGTGAGGACCTCGGCGGGGAAGTCCGTCCCGCGCGCCCCCGTCCCCACCGGCACGAGCGCGCCGATGAGCGCGCGCACCATCGAGTGGCAGAAGGCGTCGGCGAGCACGCTCGCCTCGAGCAGCCCGTCCTCGCGGCGGGTCCAGTCGTAGCGCAGCAGCGTGCGGGTGGTGCTCGCCCCCTCGCGCTTCTTGCAGAAGGCCGCGAAGTTGCGCAGCCCGAGCAGCTGCCGGGTGGCGGAGTTCATGGCGTCCACGTCGAGCGGCGTGCGCAGGCTGACGACCTCGCGCCGACGAAGGGGGTCCACCCGCGCCGGGTCGTCGCACACGAGGTAGCGGTAGCGCCGGCTCACGGCCGAGAAGCGCGCGTCGAAGCCCTCGGGCGCGACCCGTACGCGGTGCACGACGGCGTCGGGCGGCAGGACGCCGCGCAGGCGGGTCGCCAGGGCTTCCTCGGGGCGACGGCCCGAGTGCCCGACCGCGCGCTCCAACTCATCCGGCTCGATGTCGACGTGCACGACCTGCCCGGCCGCGTGGACGCCGGCGTCGGTGCGCCCGGCGACGGTCAGCCGCGCCGGCTCGGCCAGACGCAGCACCGTCGTGATCGCCGCCGACAGCTCGGCCTCGACGGTCCGCAGTCCGGGCTGCGCCGCCCACCCGTGGAAGTCGGTCCCGTCGTAGGCGAGGTCGAGGCGCAGCCGCATGCGGGCCAGCGTAGGCGAGCCGACGACGAAGGGGGCCGCACCCGTCACGGGTGCGGCCCCCTTCGCCGGGGTGTCCGAGGACTCAGGCGGCTCAGGCCTCCTCGTCGGACTCCTGCTGCTTGGCCTCGCCGCCGGCCGGCTCGAAGCCGGCCGCCTTGGCCTCGTCGGCGTTCTTGAACCAGACCTCGGCGGTGGTCTGGTCGTACCACTGCGAGCCCGCGACATGGTACTTCATCGAGTCGAGGTTGCCCTTGACCGTGTACTCGTCGCTCGGCGCGGCACCGTCCTCGAGCGGCGCAACGGCACCCTCGGGCAGGTCCACGAGCGCGGCGGGGGCAGCGGTCTCGGCCTCGGTCTCGGCCGCCTCGTCACGGGCGGAGCGCTGCGTGGCGGCCTCCGCCTCGGCGACGACCGCTCGCCGGGGCTTGGCGTCGACGGGCTCGCGGACGAGCTCGATGACGCACATGGGGGCGTTGTCACCCTTGCGGGCGGCGATCTTCGTGATCCGGGTGTAGCCACCCGGGCGGTCGGCCACGTCGGGCGCGATCTCGACGAAGAGGCGGTGGACGACGCTCTTGTCCTTGACGACCGTCATGACCTTGCGGCGGGCGTGGAGGTCACCACGCTTGGCGAAGGTGATGAGGCGCTCGGCCAGGGGACGCAGACGCTTGGCCTTGGCCTGCGTCGTCGTGATCTGGTCGTGCTCGAAGAGCGCGGTGGCGAGGTTCGCGAGGATGAGCCGCTCGTGAGCCGGGCCGCCACCGATACGGGGACCCTTGGTGGGGGTGGGCATGTGGTTCTCCTTGGTTTCTGACCTACCGCGCGTCAGCGGTGGTCAACAGGGCGGTGGGTCAGAGCTGCTCGTCCTCGGCGAACGAGGCATCCTCGTCCACCGACTCGTCGTCGTCCTCGCCGTAGCCGGGGATGGACGTCGGGTCGAACCCGGGCGGGCTGTCCTTCAGGGCCAGGTCCATCTCGTGCAGCTTGGCCTTGACCTCGTCGATCGACTTCGCACCGAAGTTGCGGATGTCGAGCAGGTCGGCCTCGCTGCGCCCGACGAGCTCACCCACGGTGTGGATGCCCTCGCGCTTGAGGCAGTTGTACGAGCGGACGGTGAGGTCGAGGTCCTCGATCGGCAGCGCCAGGTCGGCCGCGATCGCGGCGTCGGTCGGCGACGGGCCCATGTCGATGCCCTCGGCCTCGACGTTGAGCTCGCGGGCCAGGCCGAAGAGCTCGACCAGGGTCTTGCCGGCGGAGGCCAGCGCGTCCCGGGGGGCGATCGAGTTCTTGGTCTCGACGTCGACGACGAGGCGGTCGAAGTCGGTGCGCTGCTCGACACGGGTCGCCTCGACCTTGTAGGTCACCGCGAGGACCGGCGAGTAGATGGAGTCGACCGGGATGCGGCCGATCTCCTGGTCGCCGGACTTGTTCTGCTGCGCCGAGACGTAGCCGCGACCGCGCTCGACCGTCAGCTCCATCTCGATGGAGCCCTTGTCGTTGAGCGTGGCGATGTGCAGGTCGGGGTTGTGCACCTCGACACCCGCGGGCGGGTTGATGTCGGCGGCGGTGACCGCACCGGCACCCGACTTGCGCAGGTACATCACGACCGGCTCGTCGTTCTCGCTGGAGACGACGAGGGACTTGATGTTGAGGATGATCTCGGTGACGTCCTCCTTGACCCCGGGGATCGTGGAGAACTCGTGGAGGACCCCGTCGATGCGGATCGAGGTGAGCGAGGCACCCGGGATGCTCGAGAGCAGGGTGCGACGCAGCGAGTTGCCGATGGTGTACCCGAAGCCGGGCTCGAGGGGCTCGATGACGAACCGCGAGCGGTTGTCGGCGATGACCTCTTCGCTGAGGTTGGGGCGCTGTGCGATGAGCACGGTGATTCTTCCTTCCCACGGGCGACCGCTATATGACGCCTCGTGAAGGTGTCCGGTCGTGAGCCGGACGGTGGCTCCCGCATCGGTCCGCGGGAGCCACCCTCAGTGCAGCTGGATCAGTTCTTCGAGTAGAGCTCGACGATGAGCTGCTCGGTGAGCGGGGTGTCGATCTGCTCGCGCGTCGGCAGCTGGTGCACGAGCACCTTGAGGCTGCCGGGGATGACGTGCAGCCACGCCGGGATCGGACGCTCACCGAAGGTCTCGCGAGCGAGCTGGATCGGGAAGGCCTCGACCGACTGCTTGCGGACGGTGATGATGTCGTACTGCTCGACCCGCTGGCTGGGCACGTCGGTGCGCACGCCGTTGACCTCGAAGTGGCCGTGCGTGACGAGCTGACGGGCCTGACGACGCGTGCGGGCCAGGCCCGCGCGGTAGATCACGTTGTCGAGGCGTGACTCGAGGATGATCAGCAGGTTGTGACCGGTCTGGCCGGGGCGGTTGGCCGCCTCCTTGTAGTACCGGACGAACTGCTTCTCCATGACGCCGTAGGTGAAGCGGGCCTTCTGCTTCTCCTGCAGCTGGGTGAGGTACTCCTTCTCCTGGATCCGCCGACGGCCGTGCTGGCCGGGCGGGAAGGGACGGAGCTCGAAGTTCTTGTCGCCGCCGACGAGGTCGAGCTTGAGGCGGCGGGACTTCTTGGTGATGGGGCCGGTGTAACGAGCCATGTCTTATCTGTCTCCCGTATCTCTGCTGCTCAGACGCGACGGCGCTTGGGCGGGCGGACACCGTTGTGCGGGCTGGGCGTGACGTCCGAGATCGCGCCGACCTCGAGGCCGGCGGCGGTCAGGGAGCGGATGGCGGTCTCGCGACCGGACCCCGGGCCCTTGACGAAGACGTCGACCTTCTTCATGCCGTGCTCCATGGCGCGGCGCGCGGCGGCCTCGGCGGCCATCTGGGCGGCGTACGGGGTGGACTTGCGCGAACCCTTGAAGCCGACCTGGCCGGCGGAGGCCCAGGAGATCACGGCGCCGGTGGGGTCGGTGATCGAGATGATCGTGTTGTTGAACGTGCTCTTGATGTGGGCCTGGCCCACGGCCACGTTCTTCTTGACCTTGCGGCGCACCTTGGCGCCGGAGCGGGTCTTGGGGGGCATGTTTCTCCTACGAGGTTCTTCGGTGGGGTCGTCACCGCTCCGTGGGCTGGCCCAGGGCGGCGACGCGGGGTGTCTTAGGCCTTCTTCTTGCCCGCGACGGTGCGCTTCGGGCCCTTGCGGGTCCGGGCGTTGGTCTTGGTGCGCTGACCGCGGACGGGGAGACCGCGGCGGTGCCGCAGACCCTCGTAGGTGCCGATCTCGACCTTGCGGCGGATGTCGGCAGCGACCTCGCGGCGGAGGTCACCCTCGAGCTGGACGTTCGCCTCGAGGTAGTCACGGAGGGCGACGAGCTGCTCGTCGTCCAGGTCCTTGACCCGGATGCTCGGGTCGACGCCGGTGGCGGCGAGGGCCTTCTGCGCGGTCGTGCGTCCCACACCGAAGATGTAGGTCAGGGCGACCTCGGCGCGCTTCTCACGCGGGAGGTCGACTCCAACAAGTCGTGCCATGTGCTGGCTTCCTTTGCTTCTCTCGGAGGTCTGGTACACCACCGGTCCGACGGTGTCTCCCGCTGCTGTCAGCGGGCCATCGGTCCCCGGCCTCCGAGCCGGGGGTGACGTCCTGCCCCGCGAAGGGGAAGGGGCCGGGTGGTGCGTGCTTCTTCACTGGGCGTTGCTCGAGGATCCGGCGACAAGCCGTGGTCCCCGCCGTACGGGGGTCCTGGTGGACGCGATCAGCCCTGGCGCTGCTTGTGGCGCAGGTTCTCGCAGATCACCATGACCCGACCGTTGCGGCGGATCACCTTGCACTTGTCGCAGATCTTCTTGACGCTCGGCTGAACCTTCATTGCCGTCTCGCATCTTTCTCGATCTGTCCCGCCCCAGGATGTGGTGACGGGTCGTGCTCGTGGTGCTTCACTCGTCGGTCGTCGGCAGGCCGACGACCGCCTCGATCAGCGGTAACGGAAGACGATCCGGCCGCGGGTCAGGTCGTACGGGCTGAGCTCCACGACAACCTTGTCCTCGGGGAGGATCCGGATGTAGTGCTGCCGCATCTTGCCCGAGATGTGGGCGAGAACCTTGTGACCGTTCGTGAGCTCGACCCGGAACATTGCGTTCGGGAGAGCTTCGACGATCGTGCCCTCGACCTCGATGACACCGTCCTTCTTGGCCATACCCTCTCAATCCGTTGGTGGCCGATCCCTGGGTGGGAGTGGCCTGGGCGGCACGCGTGCAACGCCTCCCCGGGGACCGGGAAGGCATGACAGACGTGACCGACAGTCAAGATTACGGCATGGGGCCACCCAGAGGGAAATCCTCACCCCCACGTAGGGTCGAGCCATGACCGGCCCCAGGATCGCCCTCGTCGGACCGACGGACCGGCCCGACGCACTCCACGCGCGGCGCGCGCTGTCCGTCCTGGCCCCGGACGCGCAGGTGGTGAGCCTGCCGACCGGCGCCGCGCCCACGCCCGACCTCGACGGGGTGTGGGTCCTCCCTTCGCCCGAGACGGATCCGACGGCGCACGACCCGACGATCTCCTGGGCTCTCCACCTCGGCCTGCCGGTCGTCGGTCCGCTCGGCGGGGACGAAGGGGGCGCCCGCCCGGCCGGCGACTACCTCACCGCTCCCGGGACGACCTGGACGACGGACGAGCCCGCGGGGCCGGCCGCTCCGGCGACCGTGCGGTCCGGCGGAGCTCCCTTCGCGACCCTCTCGGCCCTGCCGCTGGCAGCGGAGGCGGGGATCCACCCGGTGGCGGTGGCCTTCGTCGAGGCCGCCCGCCGGCACGCCGGTCCGACGACCGCCGCGCGATCTCCCTTCGCCCCACTGCCCGACGACGAGCCGCGCAGCTACGTCCACCAGATGCGCACCACCGGCTACCGCTGGTGGCGGCCCCTGCTCGCGCTCGCCGCGGGGATCGCGACCTTCGTCGTCATCGCGGTCGCGCTCAGCATCCTGTGGTTCGTCCTCGACCCGTCGATGCTCGACGCCACCGGGAGCGCGGACGTCGACCCCGCCGCCCCGGTGACGATGCTCATCGGCAACCTCATCCTCGCCGGGCTCATCCCGGCCACGATGGTCGCGACGCGGGTGGGCCACTGGCGGCCCGTCGGCAAGCTCTTCTCCGTCGCGGGCCGCATCCGCTGGCGGTGGCTGCTGCGCGCGGCGC
Source organism: Janibacter terrae (assembly GCF_039636765.1). Classification (NCBI taxonomy): domain Bacteria; kingdom Bacillati; phylum Actinomycetota; class Actinomycetes; order Micrococcales; family Intrasporangiaceae; genus Janibacter; species Janibacter terrae. The sequence goes on along the minus strand of NZ_CP144167.1, from coordinate 1,159,803 downwards.
TCGTCACGACGATCGTGTGGGGCGCCTACCTCGCGGTCATGTGGTTCGCCGGCGGCGAGGAGACCAGCGCGCGCCCCGAGCACTGGCCCTGGCTGCTCGTCATCACGGTGCTCACCACTCCCCTGCAGGCAGCGGGTGAGGAGGTCGCCTTCCGGGGCGGGCTCATGCAGGGCGTCGGCGCGTGGATCCGGCGCCCCGTGATCGCCCTCGTCGTGACGACGGTCCTGTCGGCCGCGCTCTTCGCGCTCGCGCACACCTCGCTCGACCCGTGGGTGCTCCTCGACCTCAGCGGCATGGCGATCGCCTGCTGCTACCTCACGTGGCGCACCGGTGGGCTCGAGGCCGCGATCGTGCTCCACGTCGTCAACAACCTCGTCATCACCATCGGCCTGACCCTGCTCGGCGGGCTCCAGGACGCGTACGTCACCGAGCAGACGACGAGCACCGCGGGGACCGCCGGGCTCGGGGTGCTCGCGACCTTCGTCATGACGGCGATCCTGCTGTGGCAGGCGCGCCGCGCCGGCGTCGCCCCGAAGAAGCTCGGCGCCCCGGCCACGAGCTCCCCCGCGCCTGCCGACCCACTCGCCTGAAGCTGCATTCCCCTAGGGCAATGCACACGGGATGTGCATTGCCCTAGGGGAATGCGGGCTCCGGGACGCGGGCTCCGGGACGCGGACTCCGGGGACGCGTCAGTCGCCGGATCGCTCGGCGAGGTCGGCGGAGAAGGCCTCGATGATGCGCGCGGCACCGTCGACGGCGCTCACCTCGCCGGAGCGCACCCCGCTCGTGAGCGCCCCGAGGAGCTCCCGCACCCGCGGCGAGCGGCGCACGGCGTCACGCAGCTCGGCGTCGACCATCGCCCACATCCACTCGCGCTGCTGCTCCGCGCGCCGGCCCAGGAGCGAGCCCTGCTCCTCGAGGTAGGCACGGTGCTCGAGCACGGCCTCCCACACCTCGTCGAGACCGTCGCCGGTGTGCGCGCTGCAGGTGAGGACCGGGGGACGGCGGGCGTCGGGGTCGGAGTTCATCAGGCGCATCGCGCCGGCCAGCTCGCGCGCGGCGACGCGGGCATCGCCCGCGTGCTCGCCGTCGGCCTTGTTGACGGCGATGACGTCGGCCATCTCGAGGATGCCGCGCTTGATGCCCTGGAGCTGGTCGCCGCCGCGGGCCAGGGCGAGCATGAGGAAGGTGTCGACCATCTCCGCGACCGCGACCTCGGACTGGCCGACACCGACGGTCTCGACGAGCACGACGTCGTACCCGGCTGCCTCGAGCACGAGCATCCCCTCACGGGTCGCCCGCGCGACGCCACCCAGGTGCGCACCCGACGGCGACGGCCGGACGAAGGCGTCCTCGCTCGCGGTCAGCGACGCCATCCGGGTGCGGTCACCGAGGACCGAGCCGCCGGTGCGCGCGCTGCTCGGGTCGACCGCGACGACGGCGACCCGGTGGCCGCGTTCGATGAGCCGCGTGCCGAGGGCGTCGATGAAGGTCGACTTGCCGGCGCCCGGGATCCCCGAGACGCCCACGCGCATGCCCTGACCGGTGTGCGGGGCGATCAGCGCGAGCAGCTCGCGGGCTCGCTCCCGGTGGTCCGGGCGCGAGGACTCGACGAGCGTGATCGCCCGGGCGATGTGCGCCCGGGAGCGATCGCGCACCCCTTGGGCGAGGTCGGCGACCGACTCAGGCATCGGTGCCGGCGGCCCGCTCCCGCAGCCGGTCGACGAGGCGACCGGCCGCCGTGGCGATGACGGTCCCCGGCGGGTAGATGTCGTCGGCACCGGCGGCGCGCAACTCCTCGAAGTCCTGGTCGGGGATGACACCGCCCACGACGATCATCAGGTCCTCGCGCCCGAGCTCGTCGAGCTCGGCCCGCAGCGCGGGCACCAGGGTGAGGTGCCCCGCGGCCAACGAGGACACCCCGACGACGTGCACGTCGCCCTCGACGGCCTGACGGGCCACCTCCGCGGGCGTCTGGAAGAGCGGGCCCACGTCGACGTCGAAGCCGAGGTCGGCGAAGGCGGTCGCGATGACCTTCTGCCCGCGGTCGTGGCCGTCCTGGCCCATCTTGGCGACGAGGATCCGGGGGCGCCGGCCCTCGGCCTGCTCGAACTCCTCGACCTTGGCCAGGACCTCGTCGACGGCCCCGCCCTTGCCTGCCTCGTCCCGGTACACACCCGAGATCGTACGGATCTGCGCGGTGTAGCGGCCGTAGACCTCCTCCAGCGCGGAGGAGATCTCGCCGACGGTCGCCTTGGCGCGGGCCGCGTCGATCGCGAGCGCCAGGAGGTTGGTCTCCATCGTGCCGCCCTCGGCACGTGCCGCCTCGGTGAGCGCTGCGAGGGCGGCGCGGGCCTCCCCTTCGTCCCGCTCGGCACGCAGGCGCTCGAGCTTGGCGATCTGCGAGGCACGGACCGCGGCGTTGTCCACCTTGAGGATCTCGATGGCCTCGTCGACGCTGCTCTCGGTGACCGGGTAGGTGTTGACACCGATGACGGGCTGCTGGCCGGAGTCGATGCGCGCCTGCGTGCGGGCGGCCGCCTCCTCGATCCGCATCTTGGGGATGCCGGCCTCGATGGCCCTGGCCATGCCGCCGGCCGCCTCGACCTCCTCGATGTGGGCCCAGGCGCGCTGCGCGAGGTCGTGCGTCAGGCGCTCGACGTAGGCGCTGCCGCCCCACGGGTCGATGACGCGCGTCGTGCCCGACTCCTGCTGGAGGACGAGCTGGGTGTTGCGGGCGATGCGCGCGGAGAAGTCCGTCGGCAGGGCGATCGCCTCGTCGAGCGCGTTGGTGTGCAGGCTCTGCGTGTGGCCCTGCGTCGAGGCCATCGCCTCGACGCACGTGCGCACGACGTTGTTGTAGACGTCCTGCGCGGTGAGGCTCCAGCCGGAGGTCTGAGAGTGGGTGCGCAGCGAGAGCGACTTGGCGTTGGTCGGCTCGAAGTTCTCCTTGACCAGGCGCGCCCACAGCAGCCGCGCAGCGCGCAGCTTGGCGACCTCCATGTAGAAGTTCATCCCGATGGCCCAGAAGAAGGACAGCCGCGGCGCGAAGGCGTCGACGTCCATGCCGGCCGCCCTGCCGGCCCGGATGTACTCGATGCCGTCGGCGAGCGTGTAGCCGAGCTCGAGGTCCTGCGTCGCCCCGGCCTCCTGCATGTGGTAGCCGGAGATGGAGATCGAGTTGAACCGCGGCATCCGCTGGCTCGTGTACGCGAAGATGTCGGAGATGATCCGCATCGACGGCGTCGGCGGGTAGATGTAGGTGTTGCGGACCATGAACTCCTTGAGGATGTCGTTCTGGATGGTGCCGCTCAGCTGCTCCGGGCTCACCCCCTGCTCCTCGGCCGCGACGACGTAGAGGGCGAGGATCGGCAGGACCGCGCCGTTCATCGTCATCGACACGCTCATCCGGTCCAGCGGGATGCCGTCGAAGAGGGTGCGCATGTCGTAGATCGAGTCGATCGCGACACCCGCCATGCCGACGTCACCGGAGACGCGCGGGTGGTCGCTGTCGTACCCGCGGTGCGTCGCCAGGTCGAAGGCGACGGACAGGCCCTTCTGCCCGGCAGCGAGGTTGCGCCGGTAGAACGCGTTGGACTCCTCGGCCGTGGAGAAGCCCGCGTACTGCCGAATCGTCCACGGCTGGTTCACGTACATCGTGGGGTACGGGCCGCGGAGGAAGGGGGCCGCGCCCGGGGCGGTCTCGAGGAAGTCGAGGTCCGCGGTGTCGGCCTCGGTGTAGACCGGGGCGACCGCGATCTTCTCGGGCGTCTCCCAGCCGTCGGCCGCACCGGGGGTCGCGTCGAGCGCCTCCTGCCAGCGGGCGGCGGCGTCCGGGGACGGGGTGCCCTCGCCGAGGTCGACGGTGTCGAAGGTGGGGATCTGCGCGCTCATGCGTCTGCTCCTGCCTGCGGGGCGCGGGGGGTGTCGAGGAGGTCCAAGAGCTCCGTGAGGAAGGCGACGACGTCCATGCCGTCGCGGATCTCGCCGTCGACGGTGGTCCCGCCGAGCTCCGTGGCCGAGCCGGCGACGAGGACGCGCTGCACGCCGGCGGAGCGAAGGGAGGCGACGCTCGCCTCGGCGAGCGCCTCGTAGCCGGTCCGGGAGGAGGCGATGATCACGACCGGGGCGTCGGCGGCCGCGATGTCGGCGGCGTCGGTGACCTCCACGACGTCGGGCCGGATGCCGGCGACGCCGAGGAGGTTGGCGACGAAGGTCAGGCGGGCGGTGTGCTCGCGGGCGGGGCCGAGGGCCAGCACCGGGACGCTGACGTCCCCGGTGGCGGTGCGCTCGCGCAGCGCCTCGAAGACCTCACCGTCACGACGGCGGGGCAGGCCCTCGCCGGGCAGCCGCACCCGGGCGGTGCGCTGGAGCAGCTGCTCCCCCGCCAGCGGGAAGGTCGAGGTGCCGGTGAGCGGCAGGGTCCGCGTGGCCAGGGCGGCGTCGCGATCGGCCCGGGTCGCGGCGAGGCGCTCGGCGACCGCGCCGGACGCCAGGCCGGCGGCGGCACCACCAGCGGCGTCCAGCTGGCCGAACCAGGCCCAGGCGGCGCGGGCCAGCTCGTCGGTCAGCGACTCGACATAGGCCGAGCCACCCGCGGGGTCGGCCACCCGGGCGACATTGGACTCGGACGACAGCAGCGACTGGGTGTTGCGGGCGACCCTGCGGGAGAAGGCCGTCGGCAGGCCCAGGGCGTGGTCGTACGGCAGCACGGTGATCGCGTCGGCGCCGCCCGCAGCGGCGGCGAAGCACGCGATCGTGTCCCGCAGGAGGTTGACCCAGGGGTCGGTGCGGGTCTGCATGCGCCAGGACGTGACGGCGTGGACCCATGCACCCCGGTCGGGCTCGGGGACCTCGAGGACCTCGCCGACGCGCGCCCACGTGCGGCGCAGCGCGCGCAGCTTGGCGATGGTCGCGAACTGGTCGGCGGTGGCCGCCACGCGGAAGTCGATGCGGCGGAAGGCCTCGGCCGGATCGACGCCCGCCTGCGACAGGTGGCGCACGTAGTCGAGCGCGGTGGCCAGGGCGAGGGCGATCTCGTCCTGGTCGCTCGCGCCGGCGTCGTGGTGGACGCGGGCGTCGACGGTGATCGCGCGGACCCCGGTGAACCGGTCGCGGCAGGTGGCGACGGCGTCCGCCAGCGGAGCGAGGTCTGGGGTGCCACCACGGGCGGCGACCTGGCCGATCGGGTCGTGACCGAGGCTGCCGGCGACGAGGGCCGGGTCGACCCCCTTCGTCTCCCAGGCGGCGACGAGCGCGGCGGCGGCGGCGGGCTGGTCGTCGCTCGAGCTGACGACGACCGGGGCGAGGTCGACCATGACGTCGGTGAGGACCTCGGCGACGTCACCGGCGGCGATGCCGTCGGCGCCGACGTGCAACCAGACCGAGCTGACGCCGCGCTCGAGGTCGTCGAGGACGGCGGCGCGGCTCGTCGCGGCGTCCGGGTCGTCGTGGAGCTGGCGCACGTCCCACGGCAGGTCGGGGTGGCGCGGGCCGCGGCCGCGGGTGAAGGGCATCGCCCCCGGCAGACCGAGCGCGCGCCCCGGCTCCGGCCAGTAGATCGGGTCGATGTCGAGCCCACCGGGCAGGTGGCTCGTCAGCGCCTCACGGGCGCCGGCGCCGTCGACCCGACGGTCCTCGGGACGGGACCTGTTGACCACCGCGGCGGCGAGCTCGGCCCACGCATCGGGGCCCGTGCTCGGGAAGCCGGCAGCCAGCCCCATCACGTCGTCGTGTGCAGGGGGAAGGGACATCCGGGCAGCTCTCCTCATCGACGCAGGCACCGGCGCGCCGCCGATGGCATGACTGACTCGCACCCTACCGAGCGACGACGGCCCACGAACCGGCACCCGACGTCGCGTGCGCCACATCCGCCGGTCCTCGTCGGGGTCAGTCCAGGGGGGCGAAGGGGGCGCCGCGGGCCGTGAGCTCGGCCTCGCCGCCGTCGAGAGCCGTGAGCACCCAGATGCCGCGCGCGGTGAGGGCGACGGAGTGCTCCCAGTGCGCCGCGGGCCCGCCGTCGTCGGTGACCACGGTCCAGTCGTCGTCGAGGACGTGGTTGGCCTGGTCGCCGAGGGTGACCATGGGCTCGATCGCCATCGTGGTGCCGACGGGCGTCTGCGGGGTGCGGCCCCGGACGCGGTAGTTGGGGATGTTGGGCGGCAGGTGCATGTGCTCGCCGATGCCGTGCCCCGTGTAGTCCTCGACGATGCCGTAGGCCACGCCGTCGGCCCGGCCGTCGTCGCGGATCGAGTCCTCGATCGCGCCCCCGACGTCGTTCAGGTCCCCACCGGGACGAAGGGCGGCGATCCCGGCCCACAGGGAGCGTCGGGTGATCTCGGACAGGCGCGCCGCGGCCGGGTGCGCCGCGTCGTCCCCGCCGACGACGACGGTGATGGCGCTGTCGCCGTTCCACCCGTCGACCTCGGCACCGCAGTCGATGCTCAGCAGGTCACCCTCGCGCAGCACGCGGTCACCGGGGATCCCGTGGACGATCTCGTCGTTGACCGACGTGCAGAGGGTGTGCGCGTAGCCGGGCACGAGCTGGAAGTTGGGCACTCCCCCGCCGCTGCGGATGAACTCCTCCGCGAGCGCGTCGAGGTGCCCGGTCGTGGTGCCCGCGCGGACCTCCCCCCGCAGCATCTCCAGGGTGCGGCCGGTGAGCAGCCCCGCCACGCGCATGGCCCGGAGCTCGTCCGGGGTGCGCGCGCGGAACCGCTCGCGGCCGAAGAACGACAAGGCTCAGGCGTCGAGGGCGGCGAAGATCCGCCGCGCCACGTCCTCGACCTCGCCCTCGCCGTCGACGGTGACGAGGAGCCCACGGGCCTCGTACGCGTCGGACAGCGGCTCGGTCTCGCGGTGGTAGATGGCCATCCGCTCGCGGATGACGTCCTCGGTGTCGTCGACGCGCCCCTCGAGCTCGGCGCGCTTGAGGAGCCGCTGGACGACGACCTCGTCGTCGACGACGAGCTCGAGCACCTTGTCGATGGAGTGGTCGCTCTTGGCGAGCATGGCGTCCAGGGCGGTCACCTGCGCGGTCGTGCGCGGGTAGCCGTCGAGGAGGAAGCCGGGCTCGGCGTCGGCCTCGTCGAGGCGGGCCTCGACGATCGCGTTGGTGATGTCGTCGGAGACGTAGCCACCCGTCGCGAGGATCTCCTTGACCTGGAGCCCGAGCTCGGTCTCGTTCTTGATGTTGGCCCGGAAGATGTCACCGGTGGAGACAGCCGGGATGCCGTAGTGCCGGGCGATCGCGGTGGCCTGGGTGCCCTTGCCGGCGCCGGGCGGGCCGAGGATGATGAGACGCATCAGCGGAGGAATCCTTCGTAGTGGCGTTGCTGGAGCTGGGACTCGATCTGCTTCACCGTCTCCAGACCGACGCCCACCATGATGAGGATAGACGTACCGCCGAAGGGGAAGTTCTGGTTGGCGCCGACGAGCACGAGGGCGATCAGCGGGATCAACGAGACCAGAGCGAGGTAGATGGCTCCCGGCACGGTGATGCGGGTGAGCACGTACTGGAGGTACTCGGCCGTGGGTCGCCCGGCGCGGATACCGGGGATGAACCCCCCGTACTTCTTCATGTTGTCCGCGACCTCCGTGGGGTTGAAGGTGATCGAGACGTAGAAGAAGGTGAAGAAGAGGATCATCGCGGTGAAGACCGCCATGTAGATGGGGTGGTCACCCCGCACGAGGTAGGTGTTGATCCAGTCCACCCACCCGGGGTTGTTGCCCGCCGGGTCGGTCTGGAACTGGGCGATCATCTGCGGCAGCGCGAGCATGGAGCTGGCGAAGATGACCGGGATGACGTTGGCCATGTTGACCTTGATCGGGATGTACGTGGAGGTCCCGCCGTACATCTGGCGCCCGACCATCTTCTTCGCGTACTGCACCGGGATGCGGCGCTGGCTCTGCTCGACGAAGACGACCGCGGCGATGATCACCAGGCCGATGGCGATGACGAGGAAGAAGATGTCCCAGCGGCCGTCCTTCTGCTGGATGGCCCACAGGGAGCCGGGGAAGGTCGCGGTGATCGAGGTGAAGATCAGCAGGGACATGCCGTTGCCGACACCCTTGTCCGTGACGAGCTCGCCGAGCCACATGATCAGGCCCGTGCCGGCGGTCATCGTCAGCACCATGAGGATGATCGAGAACATCGACTCGCGGTAGAGGATCGGTCCGCAGTCCGCGTTGTTGAACAGGCTCGCGGGGTTGCGCGCGAAAGTGATGAAGGTGGCCGACTGCAGGACGGCCAGCGCGATGGTGAGGTACCGCGTGTACTGCGTCATCTTCGCCTGGCCCTGCTGCCCCTCCTTCTTCAGCTGCTCGAAGCGGGGGATGACGACCGTCAGCAGCTGCACGATGATGCTCGCCGTGATGTACGGCATGATCCCGAGCGCGAAGATCGACAGCTGCAGGAGGGCACCCCCGCTGAAGAGGTTGGCCATGCCGAGGAAGTTGTTGCTGGCGTCGTCCCGGGCACCGGCGATGCACGCCTGCACGGCCGTGTAGTTCACGTTCGGCGTCGGCACGTGGGAGCCGAGGCGGAAGAGCACGATGATGCCCAACGTGAAGAGCAGCTTGCGCCGCAGGTCGGGCGTCTTGAACGCCCGGGTGAAGACGGAGAGCACGTGGGTTCCTCCAGGGACGGTGCCGTGGGTGCAGTGGGTGTGCTGCGGGCAGGTGGCCACCGGCGGCGGCGCAACCTGTCAGACGATACCTGCCGCGTCCGGGAGGCCGCGACATGACCCGCTCGCCCGGGTGCGCCGGCACGGGTCAAGAAGACGCGTCGAGGCCGCCCCGAGCACGGGGCGGCCTCACGCGGGACCGAAGGGGGTCAGCGAGCGGTGATGCTGCCGCCGGCCGCCTCGATCTTGTCCTTGGCACTCGCGGAGAAGGCGTCGACCGTGAGGTCGACCTTCACCGTGATGTCGCCGGAGCCGAGCACCTTGACGAGGTGGCCGTCGCGGACGGCCCCCTTCGCCACGAGCTCCTCGACGCCCACGCTGCCGCCCTCGGGGAAGAGCGCGGAGATGCGGTCGAGGTTCACGACCTGGTACTCGGTCTTGAACGGGTTCTTGAAGCCACGGAGCTTGGGCAGACGCATGTGCAGCGGCGTCTGACCACCCTCGAAGCGCTCCGGCACCTGGTACCGGGCCTTGGTGCCCTTGGTACCGCGACCGGCCGTCTTGCCCTTGGAGCCCTCACCGCGACCCACACGGGTCTTCGCGGTCTTGGCACCGGGGGCGGGACGAAGGTGGTGCACCTTCAGCGCGTGGGTGGAACCCTGCTCCGGGTTCGGGGTGGCCTTGGAGTCAGCCATGATCAGTCAACCTCCTCGACGGTCACCAGGTGGCGAACCGTCTGGACCATGCCACGGATCTCCGGGCGGTCCTCCTTGACGACGACGTCGCCGATGCGCTTCAGACCGAGGCTGCGCAGGGTGTCGCGCTGGTTCTGCTTGCCACCGATCTCGGAACGGGTCTGGGTCACCTTCAGACGTGCCATCATGCACCCGCCTTCGCCTTGTCGGCGGCCTCGGCGCGACCAGCGGCCTGGGCACGCAGCATGGCTGCCGGGGCGACCTGGTCCAGGGGCAGACCGCGGCGAGCCGCGACGGCCTCCGGACGCTCGAGACCCTTCAGGGCCGCGACCGCCGCGTGGACGATGTTGATCGCGTTGTCCGAGCCGAGGCTCTTGGACAGCACGTCGTGGATGCCGGCGCACTCGAGCACGGCGCGCACCGGACCACCGGCGATGACACCGGTACCCGGGGAGGCCGGACGGAGCATGACGACACCGGCCGCGGCCTCACCCTGGACGGGGTGAGGGATGGTGCCCTGGATGCGCGGGACGGTGAAGAAGCTCTTCTTCGCCTCCTCGACACCCTTGGCGATCGCCGCGGGCACCTCCTTGGCCTTGCCGTAGCCGACACCCACGGTGCCGTCGCCGTCACCGACGACGACCAGGGCGGTGAAGCTGAAGCGACGACCACCCTTGACGACCTTGGAGACACGGTTGATGGTCACGACGCGCTCGAGGAACTGGCTCTCGGTGCGGTCACGGCCACCGTCACGACGGTCGCGGCCACCGCCACGGTTGTCACGACGGTCGTTGCTGGAGCGCTCGTTGGTGCCTGCGGCGGCACCGGCGCCTCGACGCTGGGGTCCGGGCATCAGATGTTCCTCTTCTCGACGTTCTGGGCCTGCATCACAGGGTCAGACCCCCTTCGCGGGCGCCGTCCGCGATGGCGGCGACGCGACCGTGGTAGCGGTTGCCACCGCGGTCGAAGACGACGGCCTCGACGCCAGCGGACTTCGCGCGCTCGGCGACGAGCTCACCGACCTTCTTGGCCCGCTCGGTCTTGTCGGCATCGAGGGCGCGCACGTCGGCCTCCATGGTCGACGCGGACGCGACGGTCTTGCCGACGGTGTCGTCGACGACCTGGACGAAGACGTGGCGGCTGCTGCGCGTCACGACCAGACGGGGGCGCGTGGCGGTCCCGCTGACCTTCTTGCGCAGGCGCAGGTGGCGACGGCCACGAGCAGCGCTCTTGCCCTTGGCACGCTTGATGATCTTGGCCATGGCTTACTTACCAGCCTTTCCGACCTTGCGACGGATGTGCTCGCCCTCGTACCGGACACCCTTGCCCTTGTACGGGTCGGGACGGCGGAGCTTGCGGATGACGGCAGCGGTCTCGCCGACGAGCTGCTTGTCGATGCCCTGCACGCTGAAGCGCGTCGGGTTCTCGACGTTGAAGCTGATGCCCTCGGGGGCCTCGATCGTGATCGGGTGGCTGTAGCCCAGAGCGAACTCCAGGGAACCGCCCTTGTTGACCACGCGGTAACCGGTGCCGTGGATCTCGAGCTTCTTCTCGTAGCCCTCGGTGACACCGATGACCATGTTGTGGATGAGGCTGCGGGTCAGGCCGTGCAGCGAACGCGACTCGCGCTCGTCGTTCGGGCGGCTGACCTCGACGCCGGCCTCGGTCTTCTCGACCGTGATCGGCTCGGTCACGTTGACCTGCAGCTCGCCCTTGGGGCCCTTGACCTTGACGGTCTGGCCCTCGATGGCGATGTCGACACCGCTGGGGATGGCGACCGGGAGTCGTCCAATACGCGACATGTCTGCTTCCCCTTACCAGACGTAGGCGAGGACTTCCCCACCCACACCCTTGGTTGCGGCCTGCTTGTCGGTGAGGAGGCCGGAGGACGTGGAGATGATCGCCACGCCCAGGCCGCCGAGCACCTTCGGCAGGTTGGTGGACTTCGCGTACACGCGCAGACCGGGCTTGGACACCCGGCGCACGCCCGCGATGGAGCGCTCACGGTTGGGGCCGTACTTGAGGGAGACGGTCAGCGTCTTGCCGACGGTCGCCTCCTCGACGGTCCAACCCGCGATGAAACCCTCCGCCTGGAGGATCTCCGCGATGTGCGACTTGAGCTTGGAGTACGGCATGGAGACCTCGTCGTGGTGCGCCGAGTTGGCGTTCCGGACGCGGGTCAGCATGTCCGCAATCGGGTCGGTCATGGTCATGGGCTCTGCCTGCCCTCTCTCATCGCGGTTTCCCTCCGGGGACCGGAGCGACCTTCGATGTAGAACGGTTCGTGGGGGGTGGTGCGACCTGGGGTCGCAGTGGGCCGGCCGGGGTCGGTCGGCCCGGGTGGGTCACCAGCTGGACTTGGTCACGCCGGGGAGCTCGCCGCGGTGCGCCATCTCACGAAGGCACACACGGCACAGGCCGAACTTGCGGTAGACCGAGTGCGGCCGGCCGCAGCGCTGGCACCGCGTGTAACCGCGGACCTTGAACTTCGGCTTCTTGTTCGCCTTGTTGATCAGGGCGGTCTTCGCCATGTCAGTTCTCCTTGAAGGGGAAGCCCAGCTGCTTGAGCAGCGCGCGGCCCTCGTCGTCGTTCGTCGCGGTGGTGACCACCGTGATGTCCATGCCCCGGACGCGGTCGATCTTGTCCTGGTCGATCTCGTGGAACATGGACTGCTCGGTGAGACCGAAGGTGTAGTTGCCGTTGCCGTCGAACTGCTTGGGGTTCAGGCCACGGAAGTCACGGATGCGCGGGAGCGCGATCGCCGTGAGGCGGTCGAGGAACTCCCACATGCGGGCGCCGCGCAGCGTGACGTGCGCACCGATCGGCATGCCCTCGCGGAGCTTGAACTGCGCGATGGACTTGCGGGCCTTGGTCACCTGCGGCTTCTGACCGGTGATGGCGGTCAGGTCGCGGATGGCGCCCTCGATCAGCTTGCTGTCCTTGGCGGCGTCGCCGACGCCCATGTTGACGACGACCTTGACGACGCGGGGAACCTGCATCGCGTTGCCGTAGCCGAACTGCTCCTGGAGGGCCGGCACGACCTGGTCGGCGTACTTGCCCTTGAGGCGCGGGGCCTCGACGGCCTGGGTCTCGATGGTGTCAGTCATCTCAGAGGTCCTTGCCCGAGCGGCCCGCGACGCGGGTGCGGCTCGCCTTGGTGCGACCGTCACGCTCGACGGTCTCGACGCGGGTCCTGATGCGGGTCGGCTTGTTGTCCTCGGGGTCGACGACGGCCACGTTGCTCACGTGGATCGGCGCCTCGGAGACGACCAGGCCACCGGCCTGGCCACCCATGCCGGCCTTGGTGTGGCGGGTGACCCGCTGGACACCCTCGACCACGACGCGCTGGGTCTCGGTGTCGACCGAGATGACCTTGCCCTGCAGGCCCTTGTCCTTGCCGGACAGGACCTGGACGAGGTCGCCCTTCTTGATCTTGAGCTTTGCCATGATCAGATCACCTCCGGTGCGAGCGAGACGATCTTCATGAACTTCTTGTCGCGCAGCTCGCGACCGACCGGGCCGAAGATGCGCGTCCCGCGCGGCTCGCCGTCGGCCTTGAGGATGACGGCGGCGTTCTCGTCGAACTTGATGTAGGAACCGTCGTTGCGGCGACGCTCCTTGGTGGTACGAACGATGACCGCCTTGACGACGTCACCCTTCTTGACATTGCCACCGGGGATGGCGTCCTTGACGGTGGCGACGATCGTGTCGCCGATGCCGGCGTACCGGCGACCGGAGCCGCCGAGCACACGGATGCACAGGATCTCCTTGGCACCGGTGTTGTCGGCGACGCGAAGTCGCGACTCCTGCTGGATCACTTCTCACTCCTGTCGTCGTGCTGGTTCTCGCCGCGGCGAGCCTGGCCGAACTGATGTGGTCTTCGTCCGGGCGAAGGGGGCGTGTGCCCCCTTCGCGTCCGGGGTGGCCTTACTTGGCCTTTTCGAGGATCTCGACGATGCGCCAGCGCTTGGTGGCGGACAGCGGTCGGGTCTCCATGATGACGACGTGGTCGCCGACGCCGGCGCTGTTCTGCTCGTCGTGCGCCTTGACCTTGGAGGTCTTGCGCATGACCTTGCCGTACAGCGCGTGCTTGACGCGGTCCTCGACCTCGACGACAACGGTCTTGTCCATCTTGTCGGAGACGACGTAGCCGCGGCGCGTCTTGCGGTCGTTTCGCACGGTGGAGCTCACGGGTCCTTTCACGTTTTCGCTCACTTGGACCCACCGATCCCGAGCTCGCGCTCGCGCATCTCGGTGTAGATCCGAGCGATGTCCTTGCGGACCGCGCGGAGGCGGCCATGGTTGTCCAGCTGGCCGGTGGCCGACTGGAAACGGAGGTTGAAGAGCTCCTCCTTGGCCTTGCGCAGCTCGTCGACCAGACGCTCGTCGGTCAGCTCACGCAGGTCCGTGGGGGTCAGGTCCTTCGATCCGACTGCCATCAGATGTCACCACCCTCACGCGCGACGAAGCGGCACTTCATCGGCAGCTTGTGCATCGCCAGGCGCATGGCCTCGCGAGCGGTCTCCTCGTCCACGCCGGAGATCTCGAACATGATCCGGCCGGGCTTGACGTTGGCGACCCACCACTCGGGCGAGCCCTTGCCGGAACCCATGCGGGTCTCAGCCGGCTTCTTGGTGAGCGGACGGTCCGGGTAGATGTTGATCCAGACCTTGCCACCACGCTTCATGTAGCGCGTCATGGCGATACGAGCGGCCTCGATCTGCCGGTTGGTGACGTACGCCGGCGAGAGCGCCTGGAGCCCGTAGTCACCGAAGGTGACGGCCGTGCCGCCCTTCGCCATGCCGGAGCGCTTGGGGTGGTGCTGCTTGCGGTGCTTGACCCGTCGGGGGATCAACATCTCAGGACTCTCCCTCGGTCTTGGCCGGAGCCTCGGCGGCGGGAGCCTCAGCGGGGGCGGCCTGGGCCTGACCCTCGTTGCGGTCGCCACCGCGACGGGCGCGGGCGGGGCGGTCGTCGCGGTCGCGACGCGGGCCACGACCACGGGGAGCTGCGGTCGCCTGCTGCGCCGCGAACTCCTTCTCGGTCATGTCGCCCTTGTAGATCCAGACCTTGACGCCGATGCGGCCGAAGGTCGTGCGGGCCTCGTAGAAGCCGTAGTCGATGTTCGCGCGGAGGGTGTGCAGCGGCACGCGACCCTCGCGGTAGAACTCGGAGCGGGACATCTCGGCACCACCGAGGCGGCCGGAGCACTGGATCCGGATGCCCTTCGCACCGGCGCGGAGGGAGGACTGCATCCCCTTGCGCATGGCGCGACGGAAGGTGACGCGAGCAGCGAGCTGCTCGGCGATGCCCTGGGCGACGAGCTGGGCCTCGATCTCGGGGTTCTTGACCTCGAGGATGTTCAGCTGCACCTGCTTGCCGGTGAGCTTCTCGAGCTCGCCGCGGATGCGGTCGGCCTCGGCGCCACGGCGACCGATGACGATGCCCGGGCGCGCGGTGTGGATGTCCACACGCACGCGGTCACGGGTGCGCTCGATCTCGACGCGGGCGATGCCGGCGCGCTCCATGCCCGTGGACATGAGCTTGCGGATCGCGACGTCTTCCTTGACGTAGTCGCGGTAGCGCTGGCCCTCCTTGTTGGAGTCGGCGAACCAGCGGCTCTTGTGGTCGGTGGTGATGCCCAGACGGAAGCCGTGCGGGTTGATCTTCTGACCCATCAGCGGGTCCCTCCCTTCGCGGCCTTCTCAGGCTTGCTCGTCACGAGGACGGTGATGTGGCTGGTGCGCTTGTTGATCCGGCCGGCGCGGCCCTGGGCCCGCGGACGGAAACGCTTCATCGTCGGGCCCTCGTCGACGAAGGCCGAGGAGATGACGAGGTTGCGCTCGTCGAAGGGCTCCCCCGCCTCGTCGGCCTTGACGCGCAGGTTGGCGATGGCGCTCTGCAGGACCTTGAGGGTCGGCTCGGACGCGGTCTGCGGCGCGAACTGCAGGGTCGCGATCGCGGTCATGGTGTCCTTGCCGCGGATCATGTCCACGACACGACGCGCCTTCTGCGGCGTCACGCGGACGTGACGTGCGGAGGCACGGGCGAACAGCGTCTCCTGCTCGGTGGTCTCGGTGGCAGGCATCAGCGACGACGTCCCTTCTTGTCGTCCTTCACGTGACCGCGGAAGGTGCGGGTCGGTGCGAACTCGCCGAGCTTGTGGCCGACCATCGCCTCGGTGACGAACACCGGGACGTGCTTGCGGCCGTCGTGCACGGCGAAGGTGTGGCCGAGCATGTCCGGCGAGATCACCGAACGGCGCGACCAGGTCTTGATGACGTTCTTGGTGCCCGCTTCGTTCTGGACGTCGACCTTCTTCTGAAGGTGGTCGTCGATGAAGGGGCCCTTCTTCAAACTACGAGGCATGTCCAAAGGCTCCTATCAGCGCTTCTTGCCGGTGCGGCGGCGACGGACGATGAGCTTGTCGCTCGCCTTGCCGGGACGCCGGGTACGGCCCTCGGGCTTACCCCAGGGCGAGACGGGGTGACGGCCACCGGAAGTACGGCCCTCGCCACCACCGTGCGGGTGGTCGACCGGGTTCATGACGACACCACGGACGGTCGGGCGCTTGCCCTTCCACCGCATGCGGCCGGCCTTGCCCCAGTTGATGTTCGACTGCTCGGCGTTGCCGACCTCACCGACGGTGGCGCGGCAGCGCACGTCGACGCGACGGACCTCACCGGAGGGCATGCGCAGCGTGGCGTACGGCCCTTCCTTGGCGAGCAGCTGGATGCTGACACCCGCGGAGCGGGCCAGCTTGGCACCGCCACCCGGACGCAGCTCCACGGCGTGGATCGTCGTGCCGTTGGGGATGTTGCGCAGCGGCAGGTTGTTGCCCACCTTGATGTCGGCGGACGGGCCGTTCTCGATGACCGTGCCCTGCGCGAGCTTGTTCGGCGCCAGGATGTAGCGCTTCTCGCCGTCGGCGTAGTGCAGCAGCGCGATGCGGGCGGTGCGGTTGGGGTCGTACTCGATGTGAGCGACCTTGGCCGGCACGCCGTCCTTGTCGTGGCGACGGAAGTCGATGACGCGGTAGGCACGCTTGTGGCCACCACCGATGTGACGGGTGGTGATGCGGCCGGTGGAGTTGCGGCCACCGGTCTTGCTCAGCGGACGGACCAGCGACTTCTCAGGCGTGGAGCGCGTGACCTCGACGAAGTCGGCGACAGAGCTGCCGCGACGACCCGGGGTGGTCGGCTTGTACTTACGGATACCCATTGGTTCTTCCTTGTCCTCTCCGTCAGCCCTGGCCGCCGAAGATGTCGATCGTGCCCTCGCGGAGGGTGACGATCGCGCGCTTCGTGTCCTTGCGCTTACCGGTGCCGAACCGGGTGCGTCGGGCCTTGCCGACTCGGTTCATGGTGTGCACGGAGTCGACCTTGACGCCGAAGATCTGCTCGACGGCGATCTTGATCTCGGTCTTGTTGGACCGCGGGTCGACGATGAAGGTGTACTTGCCCTCGTCGAGGAGACCGTAGGACTTCTCCGAGACGACGGGACGGATCAGGATGTCGCGCGGGTCCTTGATCTGGGACGCGCTCGTGATGGACTCGCTCACTTGTCCGTCTCCTCTGCGTTCTTGGGCGCGGGCCCGGCGAGGAAGGCCTCGAGAGCCGCCTGGGTGAAGACGACGTCGTCGGAGCACAGCACGTCGTAGGTGTTGAGCTGGTCGGCCGCGAGCACGTGGACGTCCACGAGGTTGCGGACCGACTTCCACGCCGCGTCGTTGCCGCGCTCGATGACGACGAGCAGGTTCTTGCGCTCGCTCAGGCCACCGAGGATCGCGGCGACGCTCTTGGTGGAGGGGGTCTCCCCCTCGAGGAGCGCGCTCAGCACGTGGATGCGGCCGTGGCGCGCCCGGTCGGAGAGGGCACCGCGCAGGGCGGCGGCCTTCATCTTCTTGGGGGTGCGCTGGCTGTACTCACGCGGCTGCGGGCCGTGGACGACGCCACCGCCGGCGAACTGCGGGGCGCGGGTCGAGCCCTGACGGGCCCGGCCGGTGCCCTTCTGCCGGTACGGCTTGCGGCCACCACCGCGCACCTCTGCGCGGGTCTTGGTCGAGTGCGTGCCCTGGCGCGCTGCGGCGAGCTGGGCGACGACGACCTGGTGGATGAGCGGGACGTTGACCTGCACGTCGAAGATCTCGGCGGGCAGCTCCACGGTCCCGGCAGCGGTTCCGGCCGGGTTGATGATGTCGATGCTCGGCACGTCAGGCTCCCTTCACCGAGGTGCGGACGAGGACGACGCCACCGCGGGGGCCGGGGACGGCGCCCTTGACGAGCAGCAGGCCCTTCTCGGCGTCCACGGCGTGGATCGTCAGGTTCTGGGTGGTCTGGCGCACGCCGCCCATGCGGCCGGCCATGCGCATCCCCTTGAAGACGCGACCCGGGGTGGCGCAGCCACCGATCGAGCCGGGCTTGCGGTGGTTGCGGTGGGCACCGTGGGAGGCGCTGACGCCGGCGAAGCCGTGACGCTTCATGACGCCGGCGAAGCCCTTGCCCTTGGTGGTGCCGGTGACGTCGATGGCCTGCCCGTTCTCGAACAGCTCGACCGTCACCTCCTGGCCGAGGGTGTACTCGGCGGCGTCGGCGGTGCGCAGCTCGATGAGGTGGCGGCGCGGGGTGGCGCCGGCCTTGGCGAAGTGGCCGCTCGTGGGCTGGTTCACCTTGCGGGGGTCGATGGCGCCGTAGGCGATCTGCACGGCGTCGTACCCGTCGGTCTCGACATTGCGGACCTGGGTGACGACGCACGGGCCGGCCTGGATGACGGTGACCGGGACGAGGCGGTTCTCCTCGTCCCAGACCTGCGTCATGCCGAGCTTCTCGCCGAGCACGCCCTTGACGGTCTTGGTGGCAGTGGTGGTCATGTCTCGTCTTCCCCGGATCAGAGCTTGATCTCGATGTTGACGTCAGCCGGGAGGTCGAGACGCATCAGCGAGTCGACGGCCTTGGGCGTCGGGTCGATGATGTCGATGAGGCGCTTGTGGGTGCGCATCTCGAAGTGCTCGCGGCTGTCCTTGTACTTGTGCGGCGAACGGATGACGCAGAACACGTTCTTCTCCGTCGGCAGCGGCACGGGGCCGACCACCGTTGCGCCGGCACGGGTCACGGTGTCGACGATCTTTCGCGCCGAGTTGTCGATGACCTCGTGGTCATACGACTTCAACCGGATGCGGATCTTCTGTCCCGCCATCTGTGTGTCCGTCTCTCTCTCGCCGTCGTGCTGTGGTCTGTGTGGGCCCGGCCCGGTCTCCGACCCCCGCGGTCGGGTGTGTCGCACCCGCTCCGCAGCGCGACGACATGCCGAAGGGCAGATCGTGCGCCTGGTCGTCGACCCGGACGAACCGGATCGTGCTCTGGCTCCGATGTGTCGCCCCGCTGCGCGGTGCGATGCGTTGTCATCGGGCTGGCGAGGACGCCGGCGACCACAGCACAGGGCTGGTCGCGGCACCACCGCTCAACAAGCAACCTGACAAGTGTGCCAGAGGCTGCGCGCCTGGTCCAAATCGGAGGCGAAGGGGGTTACTCCGGGCGGTCCCGGTCGGCGAGATCGGCGGCCGAACGACCCTGGTCGTGCAGGCCCTCGATGCGCAGCGAACGGGCCTCCTCGACGATCTCGACCTGGGCCTCGGCGGCCGCATCGGACTTCGTCGTGTCGCGCAACGGGAGCGGCAGCTCGTCCTCGGCGGGCAGACCCGCCTGCAGCTGCCGGGAGCGCTCGATCTCGGAGTCGAGCTCGGCACCCAGGAGCAGGACGTTGTTGATGATCCACAGCCACAGGAGTGTGACGATCACGCCGGCGAGCGACCCGTAGGTCTTGTTGTACGAGCCGAAGTTGGAGACGTAGAAGCCGAAGACGACCGAGGCGAGGATCGCGACGACGATCGCCACCGCTGCGCCCGGGCTGAGCCAGCGGAACTTGGGCTGACGGACATTTGGGGTCGCCCAGTAGAGCAGGCCGACCATGAAGACCACGACGAGCAGGATGACCGGCCACTTGGCGATGTTCCAGGCCATCACCGCCGCGTCGCCGAGGCCGATCGTGTCGCCGATGACGCGGGCGAGGTCGCCGCTCACCGCGACCGAGAGGATGATCGCGGCCGCCAGCACGAGGAGCACGGCGGTGACGACGAGCTGCATCGGGCGCAGCTTGATGAACTTGCGGCCCTCCGGCACCTCGTAGATCTTGTTGAGTGCCCGGCCGAAGGCCCCGACGTAGCCGGAGGCCGACCACAACGCACCGGCCAGACCCACGACGAGGCCGAGCCCGGCTGCGGACGACGTGACCATCTGCTCCAGCGGCCCCTCGAGCGTGTCGCTCACGCTGCCGGTGCCGAGCTGGTCGAGCACGTCGAGGATCGTCGTCTTGGTCTGCTCGGGCTCCCCCACCAGACCGAGGATGGAGACCAGCGCGAGGAGCGCGGGGAAGATCGAGAGCACGGAGAAGTAGGTCAGCGCCGCTGCGAGGTCCGTGCACCCGTCGGCGCTGAACTCCTTGAGGGCCCGCTTGGCCGCGAAGCGCCAGCTGCGTCCCTTGAGCTCGCGCAGGGACGGCTTGACGTCCTCGTCGAACCCGTCGTGCTCGGTGCGCCTGTCGGCGCCTGTGGTCTCGGCGGTGGCCATGGCGCGGCCTCTCCGTGCTCGGGTACAGCGGTCGACCCAACCCTAGGCCGAAGGGAGCGTCTCCGCCCTCCCGACACGACGGTACGGCCGAGGCACGACGCAGGGCCCGCCTCCCCCTGACGGGGAGACGGGCCCTGCGTGGTCGCTGACCGGGGTCAGCCCAGGATCACTTGAGGATCTTGGTGACGCGACCGGCGCCGACGGTGCGGCCACCCTCGCGGATGTTGAACTTCAGGCCCTCCTCCATGGCGATCGGCTGGATGAGCTCGACCTTCATGTCGGTGTTGTCACCGGGCATGACCATCTCGGTGCCCTCG
Source organism: Janibacter terrae (assembly GCF_039636765.1). Classification (NCBI taxonomy): domain Bacteria; kingdom Bacillati; phylum Actinomycetota; class Actinomycetes; order Micrococcales; family Intrasporangiaceae; genus Janibacter; species Janibacter terrae. The sequence goes on along the minus strand of NZ_CP144167.1, from coordinate 1,139,541 downwards.
GGCAGGGAGACGACGCCGGTGACGTCGGTGGTCCGGAAGTAGAACTGCGGACGGTAGGAGTCGTAGAACGGCGTGTGCCGGCCACCCTCCTCCTTCGACAGGATGTAGACCTGCGCCTCGAACTCGGTGTGCGGGGTGATCGAGCCCGGCTTGCAGATGACCTGCCCGCGCTCGACGTCCTCGCGCTTGGTGCCGCGGAGGAGCAGACCGACGTTCTCGCCCGCGCGACCCTCGTCGAGGAGCTTGCGGAACATCTCGATGCCGGTGACGGTCGTGGTCGTCTTCTCCTCGCGGATACCGACGATCTCGACCTCCTCGTTGACGTTGAGGATGCCGCGCTCGATGCGACCGGTGACGACGGTGCCACGACCGGTGATCGTGAAGACGTCCTCGACGGGCATCATGAACGGCTTGTCGAGGTCACGCTCCGGCTCGGGGATGTAGGAGTCGACAGCGTCCATGAGCTCCATGATCGACTCGCCCCACGTGGCGTCGCCCTCGAGCGCCTTGAGCGCCGAGACCTTGACGACCGGGACGTCGTCGCCCGGGAACTCGTAGGAGGACAGCAGTTCGCGGACCTCCATCTCGACGAGCTCCAGGATCTCCTCGTCGTCGACCATGTCGGCCTTGTTGAGCGCCACGACGATGTAGGGGACGCCGACCTGGCGGGCCAGGAGGACGTGCTCCTTCGTCTGCGGCATGGGGCCGTCGGTGGCGGCGACCACGAGGATCGCGCCGTCCATCTGAGCCGCACCGGTGATCATGTTCTTGACGTAGTCGGCGTGACCCGGGCAGTCGACGTGCGCGTAGTGACGCGACTCCGTCTGGTACTCGATGTGCGAGATCGAGATGGTGATACCGCGCTGCTTCTCCTCAGGAGCCTTGTCGATCGTGTCGAACGCCGATGCCTCGTTGAGGTCGGGGAGCTTGTCGTGCAGCACGCGGGAGATCGCGGCCGTCAGCGTCGTCTTGCCATGGTCGATGTGACCGATGGTGCCGATGTTGACGTGCGGCTTGCTCCGCTCGAACTTTGCCTTCGCCACTGTGTGTCCTCCTCAGGACGTCTTCTTTGGTTACGCCTTATCCCGGCAGGGTGGCGTCGATTGGGGGTGTGTGTGGATGTTCCGCGTCGGGATCCCGGTAATGCTACCGGTCACTCGCCTCGGGTCTTCTTGATGATCTCCTCGGCAACGGCCTTGGGGACCTCTGCGTACGAGTCGAACTCCATCGAGTAGTTCGCCCGGCCCTGGGTCTTCGACCGCAGGTCGCCGACGTAGCCGAACATCTCGGACAGGGGGACCAGACCGGTGACCACCTTGGCGCCGCTGACGTCCTCCATGGACTGGATCTGGCCACGGCGCGAGTTGATGTCGCCGATGACATCACCCATGTAGTCCTCGGGGGTGCGCACCTCGACCTTCATCATCGGCTCCATGAGCACCGGGTCGGCCTTGCGGGCGGCCTCCTTGAAGGCCATCGAGCCGGCGATCTTGAAGGCCATCTCCGAGGAGTCGACGTCGTGGTAGGCGCCGTCGATCAGGGTGGCCTTGACACCGACGACCGGGTACCCGGCGAGGACGCCGTACTGCATCGCGTCCTGGATGCCGGCGTCGACGCTCGGGATGTACTCGCGCGGGATGCGACCACCGGTGACGGCGTTCTTGAACTCGTACATCTCGCCCTCGTTCTCCTCGTCCGTGACGAGGGGCTCGAAGGTGATCTGCACCTTGGCGAACTGGCCGGACCCACCGGTCTGCTTCTTGTGCGTGTAGTCGTACTTCTCGACCGCGCGACGGATGGTCTCGCGGTAGGCCACCTGCGGCTTGCCGATGTTGGCCTCGACCTTGAACTCACGCCGCATCCGGTCGACGAAGACGTCGAGGTGGAGCTCGCCCATGCCGGCGATGATGGTCTGGCCCGTCTCCTCGTCGAGGGAGACCTGGAAGGTCGGGTCCTCGGCGACGAGACGCTGGATCGCGGAGCCGAGCTTCTCCTGGTCGCCCTTGGTCTTGGGCTCGATGGCCACCTGGATGACCGGGGCGGGGAAGGACATCGACTCGAGGATGACCGGCGCCTGGATGTCGCTCAGGGTGTCACCCGTGGTGGTCTCCTTCAGACCGATGACGGCGTAGATGTGGCCCGCCATCGCCTCGTCGACCGGGTTCTCCTTGTTGGCGTGCATCTGGAAGAGCTTGCCGATGCGCTCCTTCTTGCCCTTGGTCGAGTTGATGACCTGGGTGCCGGGGACGAGCTTGCCCGAGTACACGCGGATGAAGGTCAGCGTGCCGAAGAAGGGGTGCGCCGCGATCTTGAAGGCGAGCGCCGAGAAGGGCTCGTCGACGCTCGGCCGGCGCAGCACGACCTCGTCCTCGTTACCGGGGGCGTGGCCCTCCATGGCGGCGACGTCGAGGGGGCTGGGCAGGTAGTCGCGCACGGCGTCGAGCACCGGCTGGACGCCACGGTTCTTGAACGCCGAGCCGCAGAAGATCGGGTACAGCTCCGAGTTGACCGTGAGCTTGCGGATGCCCGCCTTGAGCTCCTCGTCGGTCAGCTCCTCGCCACCGAGGTACTTCTCCATGAGCTCGTCGTCAGCCTCGGCGACGCGCTCGACGATGTGGTTGCGGTACTCCTCCGCCTTGGCCTGCAGGTCCGCCGGGATCTCCTGGGTCTCGTACGAGGCACCCAGGGTGACGTCACCCTTGGCGTCGCCGGGCCACACGAGCGCCTTCATCTTGATCAGGTCGACGACGCCGACGAAGTCGTTCTCGGCGCCGATCGGCAGCTGCATGACGAGCGGCTCCGCACCGAGGCGGTCCTTGATCGTCTGCACGGTGAAGTAGAAGTCCGCGCCGAGCTTGTCCATCTTGTTGACGAACGCGATGCGGGGGACGTCGTACTTGTCGGCCTGGCGCCACACGGTCTCGGACTGGGGCTCGACCCCTTCCTTGCCGTCGAAGACCGCGACCGCGCCGTCGAGCACGCGCAGCGACCGCTCGACCTCGACGGTGAAGTCGACGTGGCCGGGGGTGTCGATGATGTTGATCTGGGTGTCGTCCCAGAAGGAGGTGACCGCGGCGGACGTGATGGTGATGCCGCGCTCCTTCTCCTGCTCCATCCAGTCCGTGGTGGAGGCACCGTCGTGCGTCTCGCCCAGCTTGTGGTTGACGCCGGTGTAGAAAAGGATGCGCTCAGTCGTCGTCGTCTTGCCGGCGTCGATGTGCGCCATGATGCCGATGTTGCGGACCTTGGTCAGGTCCGTCAGGACGTCCTGTGCCACTCGTTATCTCATCTCGCTCGTTGCGGTCGTGTCTGCCCGTGCGGGCTGGTGGTCGGGGCCGACGGGTGCCGGCCCCGACCTGCTGTCACCAGCGGTAGTGCGCGAAGGCCTTGTTGGACTCGGCCATCTTGTGGGTGTCCTCGCGACGCTTCACCGCGGCACCGAGGCCGTTGCTGGCGTCCAGGATCTCGTTCATGAGGCGCTCGGTCATCGTCTTCTCGCGACGCTGACGGGCGTAGCCGACGAGCCAGCGCAGCGACAGGGTCGTGGCGCGGCCGGGCTTGACCTCGATCGGGACCTGGTAGGTCGCGCCACCGACACGGCGGGACTTGACCTCCAAGGAGGGCTTGACGTTGTCGAGCGCGCGCTTGAGCGTCTGGACCGGGTCGGTGCCGGTCTTCTCACGGCAACCCTCGAGGGCGTCGTACACGATCGACTCGGCGATGGACTTCTTGCCGTCGAGGAGGATCTTGTTGACCAGCTGGGTCACCAGCGGGGACTGGAAGACCGGGTCGACGACGAGCGGGCGCTTCGGGGCGGGACCCTTGCGAGGCATTACTTCTTCTCCTTCTTGGCGCCGTAACGGCTGCGGGCCTGCTGACGACCCTTGACGCCCTGGGTGTCGAGGGACCCGCGGACGATCTTGTAACGGACACCGGGGAGGTCCTTCACTCGGCCACCGCGCACGAGCACGATGGAGTGCTCCTGCAGGTTGTGACCGACACCCGGGATGTAGGCGGTGACCTCGATGCCGCTCGTCAGGCGCACGCGGGCGACCTTGCGAAGGGCAGAGTTCGGCTTCTTGGGGGTGGTGGTGTACACACGCGTGCACACGCCACGGCGCTGCGGCGAGCCCTTGAGGGCGGGCGTGGCGGCCTTGGACGGCTTGTCCTGCCGACCCTTGCGCACCAGCTGGTTGATGGTAGGCAACCTGATCTCCGTACGTTGGTGATGTTGTCTGCGCCGACCGGGTGGACCCGGGCGACGCTCCTTGGATGCCATCCACGACCCCCGCACTCGGGTGTGTCGTCGATGGTGCTCTTCCCTGCACTCCCCACCACGGTCCGGATGGACCGCGCCCGGGCGCCCGGCAAGAGGGCGGAGGCGGTCGTCACCGACCGCTCCCGGCGCGCTTCACGGCACAGCCGTGCCACGCACGCTGATCAACGATACCGGCGGGTCCCGAGCGCCACAAATCCGATCCGGCCGCGCCCGTCGCGGGATGTCAGCCGAGACGGTCGAAGGCGGGCGCGTAGCGGAAGTCGCCGGCCATCTGCGGCCGCCAGGCGCGCAGCGTCAGCGCCTGGAAGTACTGCTCCCCCCACGGCCCCGGGGACCCGATGCCGTGCCCGGCGGCCGGGACGAAGCCGAAGAAGCCGTAGTACCCCGGGTCCCCCAGGAGCACGATGACCGGGACCGCGATCCGCTCGGCGCTGGCGACGACGGCCATGACGAGCGCGGCGCCGATCCCCTGCCCCTGCAGGTCGGGACGGACCGAGAGGGGCCCCAGCGCGACGGAGGGTGACCCACCCAGCGCGGCCCGGCTGCACACGACGTGCCCGACCACCTCGCCGTCCAGCTCGGCGACGAAGGTCAGCTCGTCGAGGACCGAGCCGTCGGCGCGCAGGCAGCGCAGCAGCTCGCGCTCGATGGTCTCCCTTCGTCCGTGCGGGATGCCGAAGGCCGCGTCGTGGAGGAGCTCCGTCGGGAGGGCGTCGGCCGGGGTCTCCCGGCGGATCACCAGGTCGTCGCGCATCAGTACCGGTCCGTGATCCAGTGGCTGTTGCCGCTGACGAAGGCGCCGACGTAGACCGCGGCGACCAGGAGCAGCACGACCGTCACGATCGTCGCGTCGCTGCGTGAGCGGCGGGTGAAGGTGACGACGGCGGCGCCGGCCAGGGCGAGGCCGAGCAGCTTGCTCACTCCCCCGGGCTTGACCAGGAGCACGAGGGCGCCCACCACGAGCACGGCCCCCAGACCCCAGCGGGCCGCGGTGGCGCGCACCGACATCGGGTGGCGGCGGTCGGGTTCGGTCATGCGCTCATCCTCCCCCACGGCACTGCGGGCAGCACGAAGGGGGCCGGTCACCTCGACGGTGACCGGCCCCCTTCGTGCAGCGGCTGGGATCAGCCCTTCGCGGCGGCCTTGAGGGCGCTGCCGGCGGTGAGCTTGGCGGCGTAGCCACCGGGGATCGTCATCTCGGCACCGGTCTGCGGGTTGCGACCCTTGCGCTCGGCGCGCTCGACGCGCTCGAGGCTGAAGAAGCCGGGGACGGTGACCTTCTCGCCCTTGCCGACGGACTCGGACAGGACCGCCTGGAGGGCGGTGATGACCTCGGACGCCGCGGAGGCGGACACGCCCGCCTTCTCGGCGACGGCGCTGGCGAGCTCAGACTTGTTCATGTGGATCTCCATCCTTGAAGTTCGTGAATCGAACAGAGACCAATCAACCACGAAAACGCGGGCCTCGTCGACTTGCCCTACGGCGTGTTTCCCTTGATTTTCCGCCAGATCCGGGCATCGCAGCCCCACCCGTCCCGACAGCCCCACGACGAAGGGGGTCCCACCGCGACCGCGGTGGGACGCCCTTCGTGGGAGGTGCGTCGACTCAGACGTCCAGGTCGAGGTCGTCGAGGCGGATCGCCTCGCCCGAACCGGGACCGAAGACCGGGTAGGCGTACTCGTCGTAGCTGGGCAGCGAGTACATCGCCGCCTTGGCCTCCTCGGTGGGCTCGACGTCCACGTTGCGGTAGCGGGGCAGGCCCGTACCGGCGGGGATGAGCTTGCCGAGGATGACGTTCTCCTTCAGACCCAGCAGCGGGTCGGAGCGACCCTCCATCGCGGCCTCGGTGAGGACGCGGGTCGTCTCCTGGAAGGAGGCGGCGGAGAGCCAGGAGTCCGTGGCCAGCGAGGCCTTGGTGATCCCCATGAGCTCCGGACGACCCGAGGCCGGGCGCCCGCCCTCGGAGACGACGCGACGATTCTCGGTCTCGAAGCGACCCCGCTCGGCGAGCATGCCTGGGAGCAGACCGGTGTCCCCCGACTCGAGGATCGTGATCCGGCGCAGCATCTGCCGGACGATGACCTCGATGTGCTTGTCGTGGATCGACACACCCTGCTGGCGGTAGACGTTCTGCACCTCGTCGACCAGGTGCTTCTGCGCCTGGCGCGGGCCCAGGATGCGCAGGACCTGCTTCGGGTCGATGGCGCCCTGGACGAGCTGGGTGCCGACCTCGACGCGCTGACCGTCCTCGATGAGCAGGCGTGAACGCTTGCTCACGGGGTAGGCGTGCTCCTCGCCGTCGCGGTCCGCGACGAGCAGGAGACGACGACCCTTGTCGGTCTCCTCGATCGTGACCTTGCCGTCGGCCTCGGCGATCGGGGCCACACCCTTGGGGGTGCGCGCCTCGAAGAGCTCGACGACACGCGGCAGACCCTGCGTGATGTCGTCACCTGCCACACCACCGGTGTGGAAGGTCCGCATCGTCAGCTGGGTGCCGGGCTCACCGATCGACTGGGCCGCGATGATGCCGACGGCCTCGCCGATGTCGACGAGCTGGCCGGTGGCCAGGCTGCGGCCGTAGCACTTGGCGCACGTACCGACCTTGGACTCGCAGGTGAGGACCGAGCGGATCTTGACCTCGTCGACACCCGCCTTGTAGAGGCGGTCGATGACGACGTCACCGAGGTCGGACCCGGCCGGCGCCAGGACCTGGCCCTCGTGCTCCACGTCACTGGCGACGCAGCGCGCGTAGACGGTGAACTCGACGTCGTCGTGGAGGCGACGGGTGCCGGTGAGCTCGTCGAACTGCGCGATCGGCATCGTCAGGCCGCGCTCGGTCCCGCAGTCGTCCTCGCGGACGATGACGTCCTGGGAGACGTCGACGAGACGACGGGTGAGGTACCCGGAGTCGGCGGTACGAAGGGCGGTGTCGGCCAGTCCCTTGCGCGCACCGTGCGTCGAGATGAAGAACTCGACGACGGACAGACCCTCACGGAAGTTCGTGCGGATCGGGCGCGGGATGATCTCGCCCTTCGGGTTGGCCATGAGGCCGCGCATACCGGCGATCTGACGCAGCTGGAACCAGTTACCACGGGCACCCGAGGAGACCATCCGGTAGATCGGGTTGTCCTTCGGGAAGTTCTCCTGCATCTCTGCGGAGACCTCGTTGGTGGCCTGGGTCCAGATCTCGATCTGCTCCTGGCGACGCTCGTCGTCGGTGATCAGACCGCGCTCGTACTGCTTCTGGACCTTGGTCGCCTTCTCCTCGTAGGCCGCGAGGATCTCGGGCTTGCGCGGCGGCGTGACGACGTCGGACAGCGCGACCGTGGTGCCCGAGCGGGAGGCCCAGTGGAAGCCGGCCTCCTTGAGGGCGTCCAGGGAGGCCGCGACCTGCACCTTGGTGTAGCGCTCGGCGAGGTCGTTGACGATCGTCGACAGGCGCTTGCGGTCCACCGGCTCGTTGACGAAGGGGTAGTCCTCCGGCAGCGTCCCGTTGAACAGGGCGCGGCCGAGGGTGGTCTCCGCGGTCCAGCTGGTGACGCGACCCTGCTCGTCGGTCTCGGCGCCCTCGGGGAGCTGACCGGCCGTGGGGACGATGTCGTGCAGGCGGACCCGGATCGGCGTGCCGATCTTGATCGCCCCGGCGTCGTAGGCCATGCGGGCCTCGGCCGTCGAGGAGAAGGCGCGAGGGTGCTCGGTCTCCAGGTCCACCTCGGAGGTGAGGTGGAAGAGCCCGATGATCATGTCCTGGGTCGGCATCGTGACGGGTCGACCGTCGGCCGGCTTGAGGATGTTGTTGCTCGAGAGCATCAGGATCCGGGCCTCGGCCTGCGCCTCGGCGCTCAGCGGGAGGTGGACGGCCATCTGGTCACCGTCGAAGTCCGCGTTGAAGGCGGTGCAGACGAGCGGGTGGATCTGGATGGCCTTGCCCTCGATGAGCTGCGGCTCGAAGGCCTGGATGCCCAGACGGTGCAGCGTGGGCGCGCGGTTGAGCAGGACCGGGTGCTCGGTGATGACCTCTTCGAGGACGTCCCAGACCACGGAACGGTGCCGCTCGACCATGCGCTTGGCCGACTTGATGTTCTGGGCGTGGTCGAGGTCCACGAGCCGCTTCATGACGAAGGGCTTGAAGAGCTCGAGCGCCATGGCCTTCGGCAGACCGCACTGGTGCAGCTTCAGCTGCGGGCCGACGACGATGACCGAACGGCCGGAGTAGTCGACGCGCTTGCCGAGGAGGTTCTGACGGAAGCGACCCTGCTTGCCCTTGAGCATGTCGGACAGGGACTTCAGCGGCCGGTTGCCCGGGCCGGTGACCGCGCGACCACGACGACCGTTGTCGAAGAGGTTGTCGACGGCCTCCTGCAGCATCCGCTTCTCGTTGTTGACGATGATCTCGGGCGCACCGAGGTCGAGCAGGCGCTTGAGGCGGTTGTTGCGGTTGATGACCCGGCGGTACAGGTCGTTCAGGTCGGACGTGGCGAACCGGCCACCGTCGAGCTGGACCATCGGGCGCAGGTCCGGGGGGATGACCGGGACGGCATCCAGGACCATGCCCGCGGGCTTGTTGTCGGTGGTGAGGAAGGCGGTGACGACCTTGAGGCGCTTGAGCGCACGGGTCTTCTTCTGCCCCTTGCCGGTGGCGATGATCTCGCGCAGCTTGTCGGACTCGGCCTCGAGGTCGAAGGTCTCCAGACGCTTCTGGATCGCCGCGGCACCCATGCCGCCCTCGAAGTACAGACCGAAGCGGTCGCGCATCTCGCGGTAGAGGACCTCGTCGCCCTCGAGGTCCTGGACCTTGAGGTTCTTGAACCGGTCCCAGACCTGGGAGAGGCGCTCGACCTGCTGGTCGGCACGCTTGCGGATCTGGTTCATCTCGCGCTCGGCGGAGTCGCGGACCTTGCGCTTGGCGTCGGACTTGGCGCCCTCGGCCTCGAGCTCGGCGATGTCCTTCTCGAGCTTCTGCGCGCGGGTCTCGACGTCCGCGTCGCGGCGGTTCTCGAGCTCCTTCTTCTCGGCCTCGATCTGGGCCTCGAGCGAGGGCAGGTCGGTGTGGCGCTGGTCCACGTCGACGCTCGTGATCATGTAGGCCGCGAAGTAGATGACCTTCTCGAGGTCCTTCGGGGCCAGGTCGAGCAGGTACCCCAGGCGCGAGGGGACGCCCTTGAAGTACCAGATGTGGGTGACGGGGGCGGCGAGCTCGATGTGGCCCATCCGCTCACGACGCACGCCGGCGCGAGTGACCTCGACGCCGCAGCGCTCGCAGATGATGCCCTTGAAGCGGACCCGCTTGTACTTGCCGCAGGAGCACTCCCAGTCCCGCGTCGGACCGAAGATCCGTTCGCAGAAGAGGCCCTCCTTCTCAGGCTTGAGGGTGCGGTAGTTGATGGTCTCGGGCTTCTTGACCTCGCCGTGGCTCCAGTTACGGATGTCCTCCGCGGAGGCCAGACCGATGCGCAGCTCGTCGAAGAAGTTGACGTCCAGCACTTCGTGCTTCCTTCTCTCGTTGTCGAGGATGACTCGATAAGTTCTGTGGCCCTGGGTCACCGTGAGGGTGACCGTGCGGGCTGTCGAGGGGGTCCGAGGGGTCCATGGCCCGCTGGGCCGTGGACCCCCCGGAGGGTCAGACCTCCTCGACGCTGCTCGGCTCGCGCCGGGACAGGTCGATGCCGAGCTCCTCGGCCGCGCGGAAGACGTCGTCCTCGTTGTCGCGCATCTCGATGGTGCCGCCCTCGGAGTTGAGGACCTCCACGTTGAGGCAGAGGCTCTGCATCTCCTTGATGAGCACCTTGAAGGACTCCGGGATACCGGGTTCCGGGATGTTGTCGCCCTTGACGATGGCCTCGTAGACCTTGACGCGACCGGTGACGTCGTCGGACTTGATCGTCAGCAGCTCCTGGAGCGCGTAGGAGGCGCCGTAGGCCTCGAGGGCCCACACCTCCATCTCGCCGAAGCGCTGGCCGCCGAACTGGGCCTTACCACCGAGCGGCTGCTGGGTGATCATCGAGTACGGCCCCGTGCTGCGCGCGTGGATCTTGTCGTCCACGAGGTGGTGCAGCTTGAGGATGTACATGTACCCGACGGAGGTCGGGGCCGGGTAGGGGTCGCCGGTGCGGCCGTCGAAGAGCTGCGCCTTGCCGCTGCTGTCGATCAAGCGAACACCGTCGCGGGTCGGGGTCGTCGAGTCGAGCAGACCGGCGATCTCCTCCTCGCGGGCACCGTCGAAGACGGGGCTGGCGACACGCGTGTCGGCCGGGGCCTGGCGCGCGTCGTCGGGGATCATCTGGGCCCACTCGGGCGAGCCCTCGATGTCCCAGCCGCGGCTGGCGGCCCACCCGAGGTGCAGCTCCATGATCTGCCCGATGTTCATGCGACCGGGGACACCGAGCGGGTTGAGCACGACGTCGACCGGCGTGCCGTCCTCGAGGAAGGGCATGTCCTCGACCGGGAGGATCTTGGAGATGACGCCCTTGTTGCCGTGGCGGCCGGCGAGCTTGTCACCGTCGGTGATCTTGCGCTTGTTGGCCACGTAGACGCGGACGAGCTGGTTGACGCCCGGGGGCAGCTCGTCGCCCTCGTCCTTGTCGAAGACCTTGACCGCGATGACCGTGCCGGTCTCGCCGTGCGGGACCTTCATCGACGTGTCGCGGACCTCACGGGCCTTCTCGCCGAAGATGGCGCGCAGCAGGCGCTCTTCCGGGGTCAGCTCGGTCTCGCCCTTGGGCGTGACCTTGCCGACGAGCAGGTCGCCGTCGCGGACCTCGGCACCGATGCGGATGATGCCGCGCTCGTCCAGGTCGGCGAGGACGTCCTCGGAGACGTTGGGGATGTCCCGGGTGATCTCCTCCGGGCCGAGCTTGGTGTCACGGGCGTCGACCTCGTGCTCCTCGATGTGGATCGAGGAGAGGACGTCGTCCTGCACCAGACGCTGGCTGAGGATGATCGCGTCCTCGTAGTTGTAGCCCTCCCACGGCATGAAGGCGACGAGGAGGTTGCGGCCCAGGGCCATCTCCCCACCGTCGGTCGCCGGACCGTCGGCGATCAGCTGGCCGGCCTCGACGCGGTCACCCTCGGTGACCATGACGCGCTGGTTGTAGCTGTTGCCCTGGTTGGACCGGGAGAACTTCATCATCTTGTAGGTGTGCGAGCCACCCTCGTCCTGCGTGACCGTCACGAGGTCCGCGGAGACCTCCGTGACGACGCCGGCCTTGAGCGCACGGACCACGTCACCGGAGTCGAGCGCGGCGCGGTGCTCCATGCCGGTGCCCACGTAGGGGGCCTCGGACTGCACGAGCGGCACGGCCTGACGCTGCATGTTGGCGCCCATGAGCGCGCGGTTGGCGTCGTCGTGCTCGAGGAAGGGGATCATCGCGGTGGCGGCGGAGACCATCTGCCGCGGCGAGACGTCCATGAAGTCGACGTCCTCGGCCGGGATCTGGTCGACCTCGCCACCCTTGGTGCGCGCGAGCACCCGCTCCTCGGCGAAGTTGCCGTCGTCGAGCAGCACCGCGTTGGCCTGCGCGACGACGACCTTGTCCTCCTCGTCCGCGGAGATGTAGACGATCTCGTCCGTGACGCGGCCGTCGACGACCTTGCGGTAGGGGGTCTCGATGAAGCCGAAGGCGTTGATCCGCCCGTAGCTGGCGAGCGAGCCGATCAGACCGATGTTGGGACCCTCAGGGGTCTCGATCGGGCACATGCGGCCGTAGTGCGACGGGTGGACGTCACGGACCTCCATCTGCGCGCGGTCACGGGAGATACCGCCCGGGCCCAGCGCGTTCAGGCGACGCTTGTGCGTCAGACCCGACAGCGGGTTGTTCTGGTCCATGAACTGCGACAGCTGGCTGGTGCCGAAGAACTCCTTGATGGAGGCGACGACCGGCCGGATGTTGATCAGGGTCTGCGGCGTGATGGCCTCGACGTCCTGCGTGGTCATGCGCTCGCGGACGACGCGCTCCATGCGGGAGAGACCGGTACGGACCTGGTTCTGGATCAGCTCCCCGACGCTGCGGACGCGACGGTTGCCGAAGTGGTCGATGTCGTCGGTCTCGACGGGGACCTCGATGGCCTCGCCGTCACGCGTGCCCGGCAGGGTCGCCTGGTCGGCGTGCAGCGCGACGAGGTACTTGAGCGTCGCGACGATGTCCTCGAGCGTGAGCACGGAGGAGCGCAGCTCGGCCTCGAGACCGAGCTTGCGGTTGACCTTGTAGCGACCGACCTTGGCCAGGTCGTAGCGCTTGGGGTTGAAGTACAGGTTGTCGAGCAGGTTCTGCGCGGCCTCACGGGTCGGCGGCTCGCCGGGGCGCAGCTTGCGGTAGATGTCGAGCAGCGCGGCGTCCTGGTCCTCGACCGTGTCCTTCTCGAGGGTGGCGCGCATGGACTCGTAGTCACCGAACTCCTCGAGGATCTCGGCGGAGGTCATGCCGAGGGCCTTGAGCAGGACCGTGACGGACTGCTTGCGCTTGCGGTCGACGCGCACGCCGACCATGTCGCGCTTGTCGACCTCGAACTCGAGCCAGGCACCACGGCTCGGGATGATCTTGGACGAGTAGATGTCCTTGTCGGACGTCTTGTCGGCCGTGCGCTCGAAGTAGACGCCGGGGCTGCGCACGAGCTGCGAGACGACGACGCGCTCGGTGCCGTTGATGATGAAGGTGCCACGCTCGGTCATGAGCGGGAAGTCGCCCATGAAGACCGTCTGGCTCTTGATCTCCCCGGTCTCGGCGTTCATGAACTCGGCGGTGACGAAGAGGGGCGCGGAGTAGGTCTGGTCGCGCTCCTTGCACTCGTCGACGGAGTACTTCGGCTCCTCGAAGCGGCTCTCCCGGAAGGAGAGGCTCATCGAGCCGGAGAAGTCCTCGATCGGGGAGATCTCCTCGAAGATCTCCTCCAGACCCGGGTGCTCCGGGACGTCACGACGGCCGGCGTCGAGGGCCTCCGCGACGCGCTCCTGCCACTTTTCGTTGCCGAGGAGCCAGTCAAAGCTCTCGGTCTGCAGTGCCAGGAGGTCGGGGACCTCGAGGGGCTCGCGGATCTTGGCGAAGGACAGACGGCCACTGGCCGTCCGTGCGGTGGACATCGGGGAAGCGGTGCGCGAGGCAGCCAAGGATGGATCCTTCCACGGGCCTTGAGAGTCGGGCGGCGCGCTCGGGCATCCTGTGCGCGCGTCCCGCCAGGGGCTCGACACACCTCAGCGGTGAGGGGATTGGAGCGACCCGACGACAGCACGACAGGAACAAGTCAGCGCAAAGCGACAGCATAGACGCATCAACACACGTGTGTCCAACCCGAGCGAGCCGACGGCGCGACGGTGGTCATCGGCCACACACCCGCGGTGGCGGGGCGACCGAATCATTCGACGCCATGAGGATGGACGACGAAGCGAGCGACGTCAAGACTCGTCCCGGCGGGTCGCGCAGCGCCGACCCGCGGCGCGCCGCGGACGAGGGCGGGGGGCACCCCCTTCGGCCTCGCCCTAGGGTGGGGCCCATGGAGCTCCGCGCCACTCGCCGACGTCGCCGGCGCCAGCACGTGCGGCGCGTCGTCCGACGGGCCGCGCTGGCCACCCTGGGCACCCAGGTCGCCACTGTCGCAGGCCTGCTCGTCTTCGACAGCGCCCGGCGCAAGGACCGCCCCGACCACGAGTTCCCCCACCGCCACGGTGACCCGGTGCCCGTCGACGGCGGTGAGGTGCGCATCTACACCTTCGGGGAGAACCTCTTCGAGGACATGCTGGCGGACATCGAGGCGGCGAGCACCCGTGTCCTCTTCGAGACCTACATCTGGAAGGACGACGCCGTCGGGCGCCGCTTCCGCCAGGCGCTGGTCGACGCCCACGCGCGGGGCGTCGAGGTCTACGTCGTCTTCGACGCCTTCGCCAACCTCGTCGTCCCACCAGCGTTCTACAGGGACCTGCCCGAGGGCATCCACGTCAAGCGCCACCCGCTCATGACCGGGGGCGCGAAGTTCTTCTTCCCCAGCCACTGGGGCCGCAACCACCGCAAGCTGCTCGTGGTCGACCGGACCGCCGCCTACGTCGGCGGCTACAACATCGGTCAGGACTACGCCAACCGCTGGCGCGACACGCACGCCCGCTTCTCGGGCGACATGGTCGTCGAGCTCGAGAACGCCTTCGTCGACTACTGGAACAACTACGACGGCAGGCCCCCGCTCCCCCAGCCGGCCCGCCGCACGTGGAGCCGGGAGATGCGGGTCCACCGCAACCTGCCGACCGACATGGTCTACCCGATCCGCAACATGTACCTCGAGGCGATCGACCGCGCCGACACGCGGGTCTGGCTCACGACCGCCTACCTCATCCCCGACGACGCCTTCGTCCGCAGCCTCGTGCAGGCGGCCGGGCGCGGGGTCGACGTGCGCGTGATCGTCCCGCACTTCAGCAACCACATCGTCGCCGACTGGCTGAGCCGGGTCACCTACGAGCGCCTGCTGCGGGGCGGGGTGCGGCTGCTGCGCTTCGAGAACGCGATGGTGCACGCCAAGACCGCGACCATCGACGGGATCTGGTCGACGATCGGCACCGCCAACATCGACCGGCTGAGCCTCGCCGGCAACTACGAGGTCAACATGGAGATCCTCGACGCCGACGTCGCCCGGCGGATGGAGGAGATCTTCGAGCTGGACTCGGGCAACTGCACCGAGCTCACGCTCGCCGAGTGGGTCCGCAGGCCGCTCATCGCCCGGGTCTCCGAGGGCGTCCTCTCCCCCTGGCGTCCGCTGCTGTAGGCGCCGGGGCAGCGCGAAGGGCGGGCCGCACCGTGAGGTGCGACCCGCCCTTCGCGCAGATCAGTGCCCGTCAGTGACGGGCCGAGATCACTTGAGCTCGACGGAGGCGCCGGCGCCCTCGAGGGCCTCCTTGGCCTTCTCGGCGGCCTCCTTGTCGACCTTCTCCAGGACGGGCTTGGGGGCGCCGTCGACGAGGTCCTTGGCCTCCTTGAGGCCGAGGCTCGTGAGCGCGCGGACCTCCTTGATGACCTGGATCTTCTTGTCGCCGGCCGCGGTGAGGATGACGTCGAACTCGTCCTGCTCCTCGGCCTCGGCACCAGCGTCGCCACCGGCGGCGGCCGGGGCGGCACCCGCGACGGCGACCGGGGCGGCGGCGGTGACCTCGAAGGTCTCCTCGAACTGCTTCACGAACTCGGAGAGCTCGATGAGGGTCATCTCCTTGAAGGCCTCAAGGAGCTCGTCGGTGCTGAGCTTCGCCATGATGGGCGTCCTTTCTTGTCAAACGTCTGTGCCGTGAGTGGCGGGGATGTGCTGTGGCTCGAGGCGGATGCCTCAGGCCTCGTCGCCACCCTCGGGGGTGGTCTCGGTGGAGGCGTCGGCCGCAGCCGGCTCCTCGGTGTCCGCAGCAGCGTCGGTCGAGACCGGACCCTGCTCCTCCACCTTCGCGCGCAGCGCGTCGACGACCCGAGCGGTCTGCGACAGCGGCGCGTTGAAGAGGTATGCGGCCTGGGTGAGCTTGGCCTTCATGGCCCCAGCAAGCTTGCCCAGGAGAACCTCGCGCGACTCAAGCTTCGCGAGCTTCTCGATGTCCTCCGGCGTGAGCGGGTTCCCGTCGAGGAGCCCACCCTTGATCACCAGGAGGGGGTTGTCCTTGGCGAAGTCACGCAGGCCCTTGGCCGCCTCGACGGGGTCACCCTCGACGAAGACGATCGCGTTCGGGCCGACGAGCTGACCCTCGAAGGCGGACTCGACGCCCGCCTCCTTGGCAGCGCGCTCGGCCAGCGTGTTCTTCACCACGGAGTAGGTGGCGTTGCCACGGAGGTTGTTGCGCAGCTCGGCGAGCTGGGCCACGGTCAGACCGCGGTACTCCGTGAGAACCGCCGCGCTCGAGGTGCGGAGCTTGTCCGCCATCTCGGCGATGGCGGCGTTCTTCTCGGCAGTCGCCATGCGGGCCTCCCTTCTCGTGTGGTGCCGTCGGGGCCCGGAACGAGAAAAGGAGCCCCGGCGCAGGCACGGGACTCCACGCACACCGAGGTGTGCAGCAATCGGGTGGCCTGCGTGGGTCGCCCGCTCTCGCGGAACCTTCAGCCACCCAGAGGGCGGCAACCGACGGTCAATGGTCGTGGATCAGCGTACGGCAGGGCGGGGCACCGGCCAAATCGACGACGAAGGGGGCCGCCCCCCTGTCGGGAAGCGGCCCCCTTCGCTCTCGCCGGGGCAGTGGATCACTCGCCGGCGGGAACCTCGTCGGCGGCCACCGGGGCGGCCTCCTCGAGCAGGTTCTTGGTCCGCGAGCTGTCGATCAGGATGCCCGGGCCCATGGTCGTGCTGAGCACGGCCTTGGTGATGTAGCGGCCCTTGGAGGCGGAGGGCTTGAGGCGCAGGATCTCCTCGAGCGCGCTCTGGTAGTTCTCCACCAGCTTGGTCTCGTCGAAGCTCGCCTTGCCGATGATGAAGTGCAGGTTGGCGTGCTTGTCGTTGCGGAACTCGATCTTGCCGCCCTTGATGTCGGTCACGGCCTTGGCCGTGTCCATCGTGACCGTGCCGGTCTTCGGGTTCGGCATGAGGCCGCGGGGACCGAGGACCTTGCCGAGACGACCGACCTTGCCCATGAGGTCCGGGGTGGCGACGACGGCGTCGAAGTCCATCCAGCCGCCCTGGACCTTCTCGAGCATGTCGTCGGACCCGACGTAGTCGGCGCCGGCCTCGCGGGCGGCGTCGGCCTTGTCACCGTTGGCGAAGACGAGGACGCGGGCGGTCTTGCCCGTGCCGTGCGGCAGGTTGACCGTGCCGCGGACCATCTGGTCGGCCTTGCGCGGGTCGATGCCGAGACGGAAGACGACCTCGACGGTCTCGTCGTAGGACGTCTTGGCGCTCTCCTTGGCGAGGCGGACCGCCTCGAGAGGGCCGTAGGCGACGTCGCGGTCGATCTTCTCGGCCGCGGCGCGGTAGCTCTTGCTGCGCTTCATGTGCTGCTCCTTGGATGGTGGTGGAGGTGTGGTCCGGGCCAGCGCTGGCCCTCCCACGGGGTCGGGCGTCAGACGCCCGGGGTCTCGATGCCCATCTGACGGGCGGTGCCGGCGATGATCTTCATCGCGGCGTCGATGTCGTTGGCGTTGAGGTCGGGCATCTTGGTCTCTGCGATCTCGCGGACCTGGTCGGCGGTCAGGGAGGCGACCTTGACCTTGTGCGGCTCGCCCGAGGCCTTCTTGACGCCCGCGGCCTTCTTGATCAGCTCGGCGGCCGGCGGCGTCTTCGTGATGAAGGTGAAGGAGCGGTCTTCGTAGACCGTGATCTCGACCGGCACGACGTTGCCGCGCATGTCCGCCGTGGCGTCGTTGTACGCCTTGACGAACTCCATGATGTTGACGCCGTGCTGACCGAGGGCCGGGCCGACGGGCGGGGCCGGGGTGGCGGCACCCGCCTGGATCTGCAGCTTGATGTAGCCGGAGACCTTCTTCTTGGGAGGCATGCGGTGTTCCTGCTTTCGTGTTGTGGGCCCACGCCGTGGGCGATGACCCGGTTGCACGACGTACGGGAGCAGGTCGCTCCCGCACGTCCCTTACAGCTTGGCGACCTGGTGGAAGCCGAGCTCGACCGGGGTCTCCCGGCCGAAGATGGAGACGAGGACCTTGAGCTTCTGGCTCTCCGGGAGGATCTCGGAGATCGTCGCGGGCATGGTCTCGAAGGGGCCGTCCATGACGGTGACCGACTCGCCGATCTCGAAGTCGACGTCCACCGCGGTGGCGGGGGTGAGCCCGTCGTGGGAGGGGGCGCCGCCCGCGCTGGGCGCGGCGGGCTTGTCGAGGTCGGCGGGCTTGATCATGGTGAAGACCTCGTCGAGGCTCAGCGGCACGGGGTCGTGCGCGTTGCCGACGAAGCCGGTGACGCCCGGGGTGTGCCGGACGGCGCCCCAGGACTCGTCCGTCAGGTCCATGCGCACCAGGACGTAGCCGGGCATGCGCGGCTGCTTGCGCACCTTCTTCTGGCCGGACTTGATCTCGGTGACCTCGTCGATCGTGACGGCCACCTCGAAGATGTAGTCCTCCATGTCGAGGTTGGCGACACGCGTCTCGAGGTTGTGCTTCACACGGTTCTCGTAGCCCGCATAGGTGTGGATGACGTACCAGTCACCGAACTTCGAGGCGAGGTCGTCCTTGAAGGCCTGCACGGGGTCGGCGGCCTCCTCGGGGAGCACGTCACCGTCCTCGTCGACGCCGGCGGTGTCGTGCTCAGCGGTGCCTGCCTCGGCTCCGTCGTCCTCAACCTCCTCGGAGGCGGCCTCCTCGAGGGCCTCGTCGGCGGCGCGGGCGTCGTCGACGTCCTGGGCCGAAGGGAGGTCGGCCGGCGGCTGGGCAGCGCGCTCGGCCTGCTCGGCGGCGACGATGCTCGAGGTGCCCTCGGTCTCGGTCTCCTGGGGCTCGGGGGTCCCGGCCTGCTCGGACATGACCTGTTTCCTCACTTCACACTTCGATCGACGGCGCGGTGGTGCGCCCGGACTGCGGCATCTGCGGCGGCGTCAGCCGCCGAACACCCAGAGCACGACCCGCGTGAACACCGCGTCCAGACCGGACACGATGAGCATCATGATCGCGACGAAGACGATGACGACGAGCGTGTAGTTGATCAGCTCGGACCGGGTCGGCCGGACGACCTTGCGCAGCTCGTCGAGGACCTGGGCCAGGAAGAGGCCGATCGATCCGAAGAAGCGGGAGATGGGATTGCCACCCTTCGGGTCGCGCCGCGCCTTGGTCGGCTGCGCTCCGAGCTGGCTCACATCGTCTCTTCTCGTCCGGGTTCACACATGGCTGCGCAACGGGTGTCGTGCAACGCAGGGCAGGAGGGACTCGAACCCCCAACCGCCGGTTTTGGAGACCGGTGCTCTACCAATTGAGCCACTGCCCTTCGGGGGACCGCGATGGGGCCGGTCTCCCGGGTCGACTCCCCCTTCGTCTCGACGCATACGGGCACGCCGGAGAGTCTGGTCGAAGTCAACCGAGGGGCCACTCTACGTCACGCAGGGCGCACACCGCGAACCGAGCACACGCCGGGGCGGCCTCCCTGTCGCCACGCGCGCGCGAGGTGGAACACTGGGCGCGTGACCGAGCAGAGCAGCCGCCCCCTGTCCGACCTCTCCGCCGAGGAGCTCAACGCCCTCGCGACGACCCAGCGCGCGGCGCACGCCGCCCAGGCCGCCAAGGGCACCAAGCTCGACGTCACCCGCGGCAAGCCGAGCGCCGCGCAGCTCGACCTCGCCGACCCGATGCTCTCCCTCCCCTCGGCGACCACGGACCGGGCGGGCACCGACGTGCGCAACTACGGCGGGCTCGCGGGCCTGACCGAGCTGCGCGAGATCTTCGCCGAGCTGCTGTGGGTCGAGACCGACCAGATCGTCGCCGGCGGCAACTCGTCGCTGACGATGATGCGCGATGTGCTCGTCGACCTGCTCCTCTTCGGGGCGATCGACTCCCCGCGCCCGTGGGCCCGGGAGGAGGAGATCACCTTCATCTGCCCGGTGCCCGGGTACGACCGCCACTTCGCCCTCCTCGAGGACCTCGGCATCAAGATGGTCACCGTCCCGATGCGCGAGGACGGCCCGGACGCGGACGAGGTCGCCCGGCTGGCGGCGTCCGACCCCTCGATCAAGGGCATGTGGGTCGTCCCGACCTACTCCAACCCGACCGGCGCGGTCGTGAGCCAGGAGATCGCCAGCCGCCTGGCCGGCATGGAGACCGCCGCGCCCGACTTCAAGATCTTCTGGGACAACGCGTATGCGGTCCACCACCTCACGCAGGATGAGGTCAAGAGCGCCGACATCATCACCCTGTGCTCCGGCGCCGGGCACCCGCACCGCGCGGTGATGTTCGCCTCCACCTCCAAGATCACCTGGGCAGGCGCGGGCGTCGCCTTCCTCGCCTCGTCCGTGGAGCAGGTCCGCTGGTACCTCGAGCACCTCGGCAAGGGCTCGATCGGCCCGGACAAGGTCAACCAGCTGCGCCACGTCGAGTTCTTCGGCGACGCCGAGGGCGTGCGAGCCCACATGCGCAAGCACGCCGAGATCCTCGGCCCCAAGTTCGCCGAGGTCGACCGGGTGCTCTCCGAGCGCCTCGGTGGTCTCGGGGTGGCCACCTGGAACACCCCGACCGGGGGGTACTTCGTCAACCTCGACGTGCTCCCCGGCACCGCCTCGCGGGTCGTCGCCCTGGCCAAGGAGGCCGGCCTGTCCCTCACGCCGGCCGGAGCCTCCTTCCCCCACGGCGAGGACCCCGAGGACACCAACATCCGCCTGGCTCCGACGATGCCGCCCATGTCGGAGCTCACCGAGGCCATGGAGACGGTCGCGACCTGCGTCCTGATCGCGGCGGCGGAGCAGCTGGGCGCAACGAAGGAGTGACCATGTCAGAGCGCGAGGACCTCGACACCGACCTCACGAGCTACAGCCTCGACGACGAAGACCAGCTGCAGCCCGAGGACAGCCTCATGGGCACCGGCTCCGGGGACGAGGACGCGCTCGACGTGGGCTACTCCCCTCCCGACTCGGCGCGCGGCTCCTACGCGCACGGGGTGACCGCCGCGGAGCAGGCCGTCGACGAGACGATCGACGAGCGGCTGAAGCAGGAGGAGCCCGATCCCTTCGCCGCGGTGACCGATGACGACCGTCGACGCGGAGCCGACCGCGTCGGCGGTGACGACCCGGACGCGATCGCCGCCGAGGACGACTGGCTCGGCGACCAGGAGGTCGGCGACGCCCGCGCCGGTCGGCTGGTGAGCCCGGACGAGGGCAGCCACGAGGACACCGACGACCAGGCCTGGGGCCGGGACGTCGGCGTCGACGGCGGCGCGGCCTCCGCCGAGGAGGCCGCGGTGCACATCATCGACGGTGACGGGCCCCGCGACTGAGCACCTCCGGCCGCGACCTCCGCGCCCTGCCCAAGGCGCACCTCCACCTGCACTTCACCGGTTCGATGCGCGTCGAGACCGTCCGTGACATGGCGGTGGGCCACGGCATGCGGCTGCCGGACTCCCTTCGCTCGCAGTACCCGCCGCACCTGTCCGCGGCGGACGAGCGCGGGTGGTTCCGCTTCCAGCGCCTGTACGACGCGGCGCGCCACTGCGTGCGCGGCGAGGCGGACATGCGGCGGATCGTGCGTGAGGCAGCGCTCGACGACGGGGCCGAGGGCTCGCGCTGGCTGGAGATCCAGGTCGACCCCACGTCCTACGCCCCCTTCGTCGGGGGCATCACCCCGGCGATGGAGATCGTCCTCGACGAGGCGCGCTCCGTGAACACGACGGCCGACGCGACCGGGTCGGCCCGTGTCGGCGTGCTCATGGCGGCCAGCCGCATCCGCCATCCGCTCGAGGCCCGCACGCTCGCCCGTCTCGCGGCGCAGTACGCGGGGCGCGGGCCGGAGGGCGTCCTCGGGTTCGG
Source organism: Janibacter terrae (assembly GCF_039636765.1). Lineage (NCBI taxonomy): Bacteria > Bacillati > Actinomycetota > Actinomycetes > Micrococcales > Intrasporangiaceae > Janibacter > Janibacter terrae. Next base: position 1,117,870 of record NZ_CP144167.1, on the reverse strand, counting down.
CCTGTCCAACGACGAGCGAAGGGGGGACACGCTCGACTTCGCCCCGGCGTTCCGCATCGCCGACCGCGCCGGGCTGGCCCTGGTGCCGCACTCGGGCGAGCTGCTCGGCCCGGAGTCGATCGCGCAGACGCTGGAGTCGCTGCGCCCCGACCGCCTCGGCCACGGGATCCGCAGCACCGAGGACCCCCGGGTCCTCGAGGCCGTCGTCGCGGCGGGCGTGGCGCTCGAGGTCTGCCCCGGGTCCAATGTCTCGCTCGGCGTCTACCGCGAGCACGAGGACGTGCCGCTGCGCGCGCTCGTCGACGCGGGCGCGACCATCGCCCTGGGGGCCGACGACCCCCTCCTCTTCGACTCGCGCCTGCTGGCGCAGTACGAGACCGCGCGCCGGGTGCACGGGCTCGACGACGCGGAGCTCGCCGACCTCGCCCGCGGCTCCTTCCGGGCGAGCCGGGCGCCGCGAGAGGTCGTCGACCGTGCCCTCGACGACATCGACGCCTGGCTGGCCGCCTAGAGCTCGTGGCCGACGAAGACCGGCTCGTTGACGAGGGTGACGCCGAAGGCCTCGCGCACCCCGTCGCGCACCTCGCGGGCGAGGGCGGCGACATCGGCCGCGGTGGCCTCGCCACGGTTGGTGATCGCCAGCGTGTGCTTGGTCGAGAGCGCGGCCGGGCCGGGCATGCCGTGGCCCTTGCCGAACCCCGCCCGGTCGATGAGCCACGCGGCGCTCGTCTTGGCCAGCCCCTCTCCCGCAGGGAAGACGGGCGGCACCGGCCCGTCCGGGCCGAGACGCTGCGCGGCGCGCGCGCGGAGCTGGTCCATCTGCGCGCTCGGCAGGATCGGGTTGGTGAAGAAGGAGCCGCAGCTCCACGTGTCGTGGTCGGACGCGTCGAGGACCATGCCCCGGTTGCCGCGCTGGACGAGGACCGCCTCGCGGGCGGCGGCGAGCGGGACCCGCTCGCCCTGCTCCACGCCGAGCTGTCGGGCGAGGTCCGCGTACGCCACCGGTGCGGACAGCCCGCCGCGGCCGAGACGGAAGGTCACCTCGAGGACGACGAAGCGGCTCGTGGCCTTGAAGACGGAGTGGCGGTAGGTGAAGGCGCAGTCGGCGGCGCCGAAGGTCGTGTGGCGCTGCGCCTCGCGGTCCCAGACGAGCACGTTCGTGATCGTCTGGGCGACCTCCTGGCCGTAGGCGCCGACGTTCTGCACCGGGGTCGCCCCGGTCAGGCCGGGGATGCCCGAGAGCGCCTCGATGCCGGACCAGCCCTCGGCGACGGCGCGGGCGACGACCTCGTCCCAGACCTCGCCGGCGGCGACGGTCACGTCGACGTGCGCGTCGTCGACGGGGACGACCTCGATCCCGCGGCTCGCGATGCGCACGACGGTGCCTGCGAAGCCCGCGTCGGCGATGACGAGGTTGGACCCGCCGGACAGGAGCAGGAGGGGTGTCCCCGCGTCGTCGGCGGCGCGGACGGCCTCGATGACCTCGTCGCTCGTCGTGGCGGTGACCAGCGTGTCGGCCGGCCCGCCGACGTGCATGGTCGTGAGCGGCGCCAGCGGGGCGCCGTGCTCCGTCACCGGCATCAGTCGAGCTGGACGACGGCGCGGCAGCGGCCGAGCACCTTGTCGCCGCGGCACGTGACGGTCAGCTCGACCGTCGCCCGACGAGCGTCGGCGTCGAGCGAGCGGACGACGCCCGTGACGTCGAGGCTCGTGCCCTCGCCGTGCGGGACGACGACCGGCTTGGTGAAGCGGGTGCCGTAGTCGACGACGCGGCCGGCGTCCCCGACCCAGTCGGTGACGACCTGGACGGCCGCGCCCATCGTCCACATGCCGTGGGCGATGACATCGGGCAGGCCGACCGCCTGAGCGGTCCGCTCGTCCCAGTGGATGACGTTGCGGTCGCCGGAGGCGCCCGCGTAGTGCACGAGCCGGGCCCGGGTCACGGGCAGGGTGCGGGAGGGGAGGGACTCCCCTTCGCTCACGTCGTCGAAGCGGCGCACGGCCATGCTCACTCCCCTCCCCGCACGACGATCGTCGACAGGCTCGTCGCGACCGGTGCGTCGTCGACATCGATGATCTCGCTGCGCATCGTCACCATCTGGTGGCCGCCGGCCGCCCGGATCGCGTCGATGTGCAGCACGCCGCGCAGCTCGTCGCCGGCGACGATCGGACGGTGGTGGGTGAAGCGCTGCTCGCCGTGGACGACGCGCGAGTAGTCGACGCCGGCCTCCGGGTCGGCGACGAACTGCGCGTCCGTGCGCTGGCCGGGGATGACCGCGAAGGTCGGCGGGGCGACGAGGTCGGGGTACCCGGCGGCGCGGGCGGCCTCGAGGTCGTGGTGCACCGGGTCGGTCGCACCGACGGCCTCCGCGAAGTCGCGGATGTGCTCCCGCCCGACGCAGAAGGGGGGCGTCGGATCATAGGTCCGACCCAGGAAGTCCTCGTTCACGGCCATGCCGACAGTCTAGGCAGGTGCCCCCAGCACGACGACGCGGCCGCCGAGCAGGTGCTCGACGGCCGCGTCGTGGGTTCGCGGGTGCAGGACCTCAGCGGGTCTCGCGGTGCGGGGTGTGCTTGCGGCACCGGTTGCAGAACTTCGCCAGCTCGATGCGGTCGGGCGTGTTGCGGCGGTTCTTCTTGGTGATGTAGTTCCGCTCCTTGCACTCCGTGCACGCCAGGGTGATCTTGGGGCGGACGTCGGCGCTCTTGGTGGCCACGGTAAGAACCTGCTCTCAGACACTTCGGGGTGGTACTCGCCTGGCGCCGGTCTGCGCTGGGCGGGAGGTGCGGGCCTGCTGACCCACACGGCTCAACACGGCGACGCACAAGAATAGTCCACGGACGACCACCACCGGAAATCGGTGGTGGCTGCGCACCGTGGTACTGCGTAGCGGGAGCGGGGCTCGATCCCGCGACCTCACGATTATGAGTCGTGCGCTCTAACCAGCTGAGCTACCCCGCCTTGGCGGTCGACCTGCGCTGCGCGCGGGCCGGACCAGAGCCCCCTGTCGGAATCGAACCGACGACCTTTTCCTTACCATGGAAACGCTCTGCCGACTGAGCTAAGGGGGCAGGACCACCGAGTGCTTCGAGGAGCGATCCGGTGGACGACCTCGGGAGAGATTACACGCCCGGGGCCGTGGTCATGAAATCGGGGGTTCGACCGGCGCCGCTGCCTCGCCGAGGAGCGCCTCCAGGGCGGGCCGGAGGACCTGCGGGACCGCCGTCGGACGGCGGCTCGTCGCGTCGACGAAGACGTGCGCGGACGTCGCCAGGGCGACGAGCTCGCCGTCGCCCGATCGGGCGAGCGCGCACTCCCAGCGCACGCTCGAGCGGCCGACGGACAGCGCCCGCAGGCCGACCTCGAAGGCGTCGGGGTAGGAGATCTCCGCGAGGTAGCGGCAGCCCGTCTCGGGGATGAGGTTGATCGTGTCCCCGCCCGCGGCGACGTCGAAGCCGTGCGCCTTGAGCCAGTCGTTGATCGCCGTGTCCATCACCGAGTAGTGCACGGCGTTGTTGACGTGGCCGAACTGGTCGTTGTCGCTCCAGCGGGTCGGGATCGTGACCCAGTGCGGGTATCGGGCGCGGTCGAAGGTGTCGCTCACGTCAGTCATCCTGCACCGGCGTCCCGTCGGCCCGCCACAGCCCGGAGGTGCCGCGGCGGTGGCTGTCGAGCAGATGGGTGTCGACGATGCCGACGGCCTCCATGAGCGCGAAGGCCGTCGTCGGCCCGACGAAGGTGAAGCCCTGCCGCTTCAGCTCCTTGGCCAGGGCACGTGACTCGTCGGAGGTCGTCGGCACCTCGGCGAAGGTCCGCGGCATCGGGGTGCGCTCGGGGCGGTGGGACCAGACGAGGTCGACCAGGCCCCCGTCCGCGCGAAGGGAGACCGTCGCGCCGGCGTTGCGGATCGTCGCCACGATCTTCGCGCGGTTGCGCACGATCCCGGCGTCCTGCATGAGGTGGGCGACCTCCCCTTCGCCCCAGGTCGCGACGACGTCCGGGTCGAAACCGGCGAAGGCCGCGCGGAAGGACTCCCGCTTGGCCAGGATCGTGGCCCAGGACAGGCCGGACTGGAAGGCCTCGAGGCTCAACCGCTCGAAGAGCCCGCGCTCGTCGCGCACGGGCATGCCCCACTCGGTGTCGTAGTAGTGCCGCAGGAGCTCGCCGTGGGCTCCGCTCCCCTGCGCCCACGCCGGCCGCGCGAGCCCGTCCTCACCGATGACCACGTCCATGGCGAGCATGCTGCCACGGGCACGACGCAGGCCCCCGGGATCGCTCCGCGGGGGCCTGCGTGCACGTGGGTGGCAGGTGAAGGATTCGAACCTTCGTAGGGATAACCCGACGGATTTACAGTCCGTTTCCATTGGCCGCTCGGACAACCTGCCGTGTGCGTCTGGAAGGATAGCAAGTTGACCGCCCGAGGACGCAAATCCGGGCAGATCCACCGCCGAAGGAGTGACGAGGACCCATGGCCAGCAGCAGCTTCGACATCGTGAGCAAGGTCGACCGCCAAGAGGTCGACAACGCGCTCAACCAGGCCGCCAAGGAGGTCTCCCAGCGGTACGACTTCAAGGGCGTGGGCGCCTCGATCGAGTGGAGCGGCGACAACGTCGTCATCAAGGCCAACAGCGCCGAGCGCGTGCTCGCCGTGCTCGACGTCTTCGAGTCCAAGCTCGTGCGCCGCGGGGTCTCGCTGAAGAACATCGACTTCGGCGACAAGGACCCGCAGGCCTCGGGCAAGGAGTACGTCCTCTCGGGCCCGACCAAGGAGGGCATCGACCAGGACAACGCGAAGAAGATCTCCAAGATCATCCGCGACGAGGGCCCGAAGGGGATCAAGCCGCAGATCCAGGGCGACGAGCTGCGGGTCACCGGCAAGTCGCGCGACGAGCTGCAGGAGGTCATCGCGCTGCTGAAGGGCAAGGACCTCGACGTCGCACTGCAGTTCACGAACTACCGCTGACCACCCCTTCGCGCAGCCAGCGCGGACGCACCTGAACCCGCATTGCCCTAGGGGAATGCGGGTTCAGGTGCGTGCGGGGGCGCGTCGGTCAGACGGGGTCGGGCACCATCGACGCGGTGGCCGGCTCCGCCACGGCGGGGTGCGCCCGGTCGTGGCGACCCAGCAGACGTCCCAGGAGAGGGACGAGCAGGAGTCCGAGCAGCGTCGCGCCGACGAGGACCCACAGGCCCGAGGAGGGCGAGCCGGTGGCCTTCTCGGTCAGGCCGAACGCGTACGGGCCGACGAAGGCCCCGGTCAGGCCGATCGTGTTGACGAAGGCCAGCCCGGCCGCGGCCGCGACCCCACCGAGCCGGGCCATGAGGACCGACCAGTAGAGCGGCTGCACCCCGACGATGAAGAGCATCGTGGCGCTGAGGACGATCATCTTGGCCACCGGGTTGCCGACGGCGATGAAGATCAGGGCGAAGACGATCGCGCCGGCGGTGGTGATGCCGATGAGCCGCACCTCCGAGCCGGGGTCGCGCCGGAGCACCCGCGGCACGACGAGCACGCCGATGACGGCACCGATACCGACGACACCGGAGATCAACCCGATCATGAAGCTGTCCGAGACGTTCATCGCCTCCACGATCGAGGGGACGAAGAAGATGACGCCGTAGGTGGCGATCTGGTTCATGAAGTAGATCGCCGCGATGGTCAGCAGGAAGGGCTTGGACATCGCGTTGCGGATGATCGCTCCCGGACGCGTCTCCTCCGGCTCCTCGCCGACGGCCCGCCGGGTGAGCTCCCGGGCCTCCTCGGGCTCGAGCCACTTCGCCGTGGCCGGCGAGCTGGGCAGGGTGAAGAAGATGTAGATGCCGAGCAGGACGGTGGGGATGCCCTCGAGCACGAAGAGCCACTGCCAGCCGTGGAGGCCGCCCAGGCCGTCCAGCTTCATCAGCGCGCCACCGATGGGGTTGGCCACGATGAAGGCGACCGAGGATGCGGTGAGGATGAGGCCGACGACCGTCGCGCGGTCCTTCTGCGCGAACCAGGTCGTGATGAGGTACATGATCCCCGGGTAGAGACCGGCCTCGGCGGCGCCGAGGAGCAGGCGCAGGACGTAGAACACCGTCGGGCTGGAGATGAACATCATCGCCATGGTGATCAGGCCCCAGGTGACGGCGATGCGGCTGATCCACACCTTCGCCCCGATCCGGTGCAGGAGCAGGTTGCTCGGCACCTCGAGGACGGCATAGGTGATGAAGAACAGCCCGGCGCCCAGGCCGTACGCCGCGGCGTCGATCCCGACGTCGACCTCGAGGGAGGTCTTGGCGAGGCCGACGTTGGTGCGGTCGACGAAGGCCATGAAGTACGCGGCCATGAGCAGGGGCACCAGACGCACGAAGGCCTTCCGCGTGGCCCGCGCATGCACCTGGTCCGACGTCGTTGTCGGTGAAGTCATGTGTGATCTCCTGTAGGTGAAGGATGATTCAGGTATATGTTGAATCGGGATTCAAGTTCGAGTCAAGGGTCGCCTCGACTGCTCGGTGACGGTCAGGCGAGGGCGGCGACGAGGTCCTGCGCGCGACCCAGCAGCTCGGGCTTGCGGATCTTGCCCGTGTCGGTGAGCGGGAAGGCCTCGACGACCTCGACGAGCGGCAGCTTGTACGTCGCCATCTGGTCGCGAGCCCACTCCTCCACCCCGGTCGCGGTGACGGAGGACCCGGGGACCAGGCTGACGAAGGCCACGGGCCGCTGCCCGGTGGACGCGTCGTCCGCCGGCACCACGGCGACGGAGGCGACGTCGGGGTGGCCGGCGAGCAGCATCTCGACCTCGGCCGGGAAGACGCTCATGCCGTTGACCTTGATCATGTCCTTGCTGCGCGCGAGGTAGTGCAGGCACCCGTCGTCGTCGAGGTAGCCGGTGTCGCCCGTGTGCAGCCAGCCGTCCCGCAGCTGCTGCGCCGACGCCTGCGGGTTGCGCCAGTATCCGGTCATGATCGAGGGGCTGCGCAGGAGGATCTCCCCCGCCTCTCCGAGGGGCATCGGCTCCGCCGTCGCGGGGTCGACGACGACGACGTCCGTGCCCGGCACGGGCAGCCCGCAGAACACCGGCTCGGTGAGCAGGTCGTGGTCGCCCTCGTGGAACCCGTACGGCACGACGTCGACGGTGTGGCTCTCCGTCATGCCGTAGGAGCCCTCGCGCAGGACCGAGCCGGGTCCGACGACCTCGGACCACTGCCGGCGCACCTCCGGGGTGAGCTTGCGGATGAAGGACATCGTCATCGGCGCGGTGAAGCAGGACAGGTCGCGCTCGGCGACGCCGGGCACCCGCAGCAGGTCGAGGTAGCTCTCCACGGTGGCCGCGGTCGTCGTCACGCGGCACCTCTCGACGAGGTCCACGACGGTGGCGGCGTCCCAGCGCTCCAGCAGCACGGTGGTCCCGCCCGTGACGAGGGGGATGAGGATGCCCAGGTCCTCCCCCGCGATCCAGAAGACGGGGATGAAGCACAGCGAGACGACCCGTGTCCCGTCGAAGCCGTTGGCCCCCGAGGCACTCACGGCCGTGTAGACCATGTGCCGCTGGGTGTGCTCGCACCCCTTGGGCAGACCGGTCGTGCCGCCGGTGTAGTTGAGCGCCGCGAGGGCGTCGAGGTCCCCGGCCACCTCGCGCAGCGGCGCCGTCGCCTCGGTGTCGCTCCAGCGCACGACCTCGAGCCCCTCGACGGCGGGAAGGGGGTCCCCGCCGGTGGCGAGGACGACCACCGTGTGCACGTCGGTCGCGGCGGCGGCCGCGCAGAGCCGCTCCGCGAGTGCGGCGCTCGTGACGACCACGCTCGCCCCGGAGTCGCGCAGCTCGTGGACGAGCTCGGCGTGCTGGAACATCGGGTTCACCGGTACGTGCACGCACCCGGCCCGCAGCGTGCCGAGGAAGGCGATGACGAACTCGGGGACATTGCCCAGGTGGACGCCGACCCGCTCGCCGGGGGCCACCCCCTTCGCCCGCAACCAGCCGGCCCAGCGCGCGTGCCGGTCGGCGAGCTCGCGGTAGTCCATGACGACCTCGTCGTGGACGATCGCGGCCTCTTCCGGCTGCCGCTGCGCCCACGCGTCGACGTACCCGGGGACCGTGAGGTCACCGAGCGGGTGGACGACGTCGCGGGGGGTGCCGGCGGGACGGACCCGCTCCTGACGCTGCCGCAGGTCCTGCAGGTGCTGCGTGTAGTCCATGGGGGCTCCTTCGGGTCACCAGGTGTCGACGTAGCGGGTCGGCCGCTCGTCGGGGACGACGGACGCCATCGCCGTGCGGATCCACCGGCGGGTGTCGACCGGGTCGATGACGTCGTCGAGCTCGACGACCGCCGCAGAGTTGACCGCGCGGCCGCGTTCGTAGAGGTCGTCGACGAGCCGCTGCTCCAGCGCCCGGCGCTCCGTGGGGTCCGCGACCGCCTCGAGCTCGCGGCGGAAGCCCAGGCGGACCGCACCCTCGAGGCCCATGCCGCCGACCTCACCCGTCGGCCACGCCAGCGTCGCCGCCGGGCGGTGGAAGCTGCCCGCGGCCATCGCCTGCGCGCCCAGGCCGTAGGCCTTGCGCAGGACGACCGTCACCATCGGCACCCGCAGGTGCGACCCGATGACGAAGAGGCGGGCGAAGTGGCGCACCGTCGCGGTGCGCTCGTGCTCCGGCCCGACCATGAACCCCGGGGTGTCGCAGAGGGAGACGACGGGCAGCCCGTGCGCGTCGCAGAGCTGGAGGAAGCGCGCGAGCTTGTCCGCGGCCGGGGTGTCGATCGCCCCGCCGAGGTGGCGCGGGTTGTTGGCGACCAGCCCCATGGGACGACCCTCGATGCGCACGAGCGCGGTGACGACGCCGGGGGCGAAGCCGGCGCGCAGCTCGAGGACCGAGCCCTCGTCGGCGAGGGTGCGGATCGCGGCGTGGATGTCGTAGGCGCGCACCCTGTTCTCCGGGACGACGTGGCGCAGCGCCCGCTGGTCGGCGGCGGTCCACTCCTCGCGCGCCCCCTGGAAGTAGCCGAGGTAGCGCTGGGCCACCTCGACCGCCTCCGCCTCGTCGTCGACGACCACGTCGACGACGCCGTTGCCGCCCTGCACCTCGATCGGGCCGACCTCCTCGGGCGCGAAGACGCCCAGGCCACCCCCTTCGATCATCGCGGGACCGCCCATGCCGATCGTCGAGTCACGCGTGGCGATGATGACGTCGCAGCAGCCGAGGAGCGCGGCATTGCCGGCGAAGCAGCGACCGGCCGCGATGCCGATGGTCGGGACGAGCCCGCTGAGCCGGCCCATCGTCGCGAAGGTCGGCACGTCGAGACCGCTGGCGACCGTGGTGTCGGTGTCCCCGGGACGGCCCCCGCCCCCTTCGGCGAAGAGGACGACGGGCAGGCGCTGCTGCTCGGCGATCTCGAGGAGGCGGTCGGTCTTCTTGTGGTTGAGGTAGCCCTGGGTGCCAGCCAGCACGGTGTAGTCGTAGGCCAGGACCGCGCAGCGGGAGTCTCCGGCGGGGGTGCTGCCGATGCGACCGATCCCCGTGACGATCCCGTCGGCCGGGGTGCTCGCGATGAGGTCCTCCTCGCTGCGCCGCGCGCGCTGGGCCGCGACGGCGAGACCGCCGTACTCGATGAAGCTGCCCTCCTCGACGAGGTCGGCGATGTTCTCCCGGGCCGTGCGTCGGTCGCGCGCATGGCGCTTGGCGACCGCCTCGGGGCGAGCCGCGTCCAGGCGCCGGTCGCGGCGCTCGAGCAGCCTCGACAGGTCGGCCCGCTCGGCGTCGAGGTCGGGTCCCTCGTCGAGCGCGCCGGTCGACGACTGGTCGGAGGAAGGGAGCAGCCGCACCAGGAGGTCACCGGCCGCGGTCGTCGCACCGGCCCGGACCCGGACGGCGGTGACCGTCCCGGTGGCGGGGGCGGGCACCAGGTGCTCCATCTTCATCGCCTCGACGACGACGAGGGGCGTCCCGACGGCGACCTCCTGGCCGGGCTCGACGAGGACGGCGAGGACGGTGCCGGCCATCTCCGCGAGGACCTCGCCGTCGCTCACGTCCGGGCGGTCGAGAGCACGGATCGGGCCGGTCTCGTCGAACCACCGGGTCGTGACGTCCCACGCGGCGACGTCCTCGTGGTCGAGGACCTCGCGCAGGAGCGGCAGGTTGGTCTCGACCCCGTCGACGGTGCACTCCGCGACCGCCTGTCGCGCCTTGCCGAGCGCCGCGGCCAGGCCGCTGTGGCTGTGGGTGACGACCTTCGCGACGAGCGAGTCGAAGGAGCCGTCGACGCGGGTCCCCTCGACGAGGTGCGTGTCCACCCGCACCCCGGGCCCGGTCGGCAGGGCGAGTCGGGAGACGACGCCGTGGGCGGGCAGCGCCTCGCCGTGGCTGCCGGTGCGCTCTGCGGCGACCCGCAGCTCGACGGCGGCGCCGGTGACCGCCGGTGGGGTCGCCAGGCCGAGGTCGGCGAGGCCCTCCCCCGCAGCCAGCCGCAGCTGGGCGAGCACGAGGTCGACGCCCGTGACCATCTCGGTCACCGGGTGCTCGACCTGCAGACGCGGGTTGACCTCGATGAACCACCAGCGGCTCGGGTCGTCGGCGTCGAGCAGGAACTCGACCGTGGCCAGCCCGCGGTAGCCGCGGCCGGAGACCAGCCGCACGGCGGCGGCGTGCAGGTCCGCCCGGACGTCGTCGGGCAGCGCCGGTGCGGGCGCGACCTCGACGACCTTCTGGAAGCGGCGTTGCAGGGTGCAGTCCCGCTCGCCGAGGTGGGTGGCTCCCCCTTCGCCGTCGGCCACGACCTGGACCTCGACGTGCCGGGCCCGCTCGACGTACAGCTCGACGAAGAGCTCGCCGGAGCCGAAGCTGCGCTCCGCCTCGGAGCGCGCGCGCTCCCAGGCCTCGCCGAGGGGCTCGCCGGCCGGCACCGCCCGCATGCCGCGGCCGCCGCCGCCCGCCGCCGCCTTGACCATGACGCCTGCGGGGCGCTGCGCCAGGGCGAAGGCCTCCGCCTGCGCCTCGGTGACGCCGACGGGGGTGGCGGGCAGGACCGGGACCCCGGCCTGCTCCGCCACCGCCCGGGCGCTGCCCTTGTCCCCGAAGAGCTCGAGCAGCTCGGCGTCCGGCCCGACGAAGACCACGCCGGCCTCGACGCACGCCCGTGCGAGCGCCGGACTCTCGCTGAGGAAGCCGTACCCCGGGTGCAGCATCGTGCACCCGTGCTCGATCGCCCCGGCGACGAGGGAGGACGCATCGAGGTAGGCGGCCGCACCCTCCCCCGGCAGCACGTGGACCGCCGTCGCGAGCCGGGCGGCCAGCGAGTCGGCCTCCGCCCGGGTCACGGCCGCCACGACGTCCAGACCGGCCTCCCTGGCGGCTCGGACGATCCGGACGGCGATCTCGCCACGGTTGGCGACGAAGACGGGCACGGCTGCTCCTCGGGGACGTGACGGGGTGGGGCGAAGGGGTGCGCGGGTCAGAAGATCTCGAAGAGCCCCGCCGCGCCCATGCCGCCACCGACGCACATCGTCACGACGCCGTAGCGCGCGCCTCGGCGCCGGCCCTCGATGAGGAGGTGACCGGCCATGCGCGCACCGCTCATGCCGTACGGGTGGCCGATCGAGATGGCCCCGCCGTTGACGTTGTACTTCGCCGGGTCGATGCCGAGCGTGTCGCGGCAGTAGAGCGCCTGGACGGCGAAGGCCTCGTTGAGCTCCCACAGGTCGATGTCGTCCACCGTGAGCCCGTGCTGGGCGAGCAGCTTCGGCACGGCGAAGACCGGGCCGATGCCCATCTCGTCCGGCTCGCAGCCCGCGACGGCCATGCCGCGGAAGGCGCCGAGCGGGGTCAGCCCGCGGCGGGAGGCCTCGGCGGCCTCCATGACGACTGCCGCGGACGCGCCGTCGGACAGCTGCGAGGCATTGCCCGCGGTGATCGAGAAGCCCTCGGTGCCGTCCTTGGCGAGCACCGGGTTCAGCTTGGCCAGGTCCTCGATGGTCGTGCTGGGGCGGTTGCCCTCGTCCTTGGCGAGCGTGACCTCCTGCGAGGAGACCTCACCCGTCGCCTTGTCCTTGCTGAGCATCGTCGAGGGCAGCGCCACGATCTCGTCGTCGAAGGCGCCGGCCTCCTGGCCGGCTGCCGTGCGTCGCTGGGACTCGAGGGCGTACTCGTCCTGGGCATCCCGGCCGACGCCGTAGCGCTGCGCGACGATCTCGGCGGTCTCGAGCATGGACATGTAGGTCGCCGGCACGTGCTCGACGAGCCAGGGGTCCTGCGCGCGGTAGGTGTTCATGTGCTCGTTCTGCACCAGCGAGATCGAGTCGACCCCGCCACCGACGGCCACGTCCATGCCGTCGAGGACGACCTGCTTGGCGGCGGTGGCGATGGCCATGAGCCCGCTCGCGCACTGGCGGTCGACGGACATGCCGGCGACCGTGACGGGCAGGCCGGCGCGCAGCGCCGCCTGCCGGCCGATGTTCATCGCGGTCGAGCCCTGTTGGAGGGCGGCGCCGATGACGACGTCCTCGATCCGCTCGCCCTCGACGCCGGAGCGCTCGACGGCATGGCGCACGGCGTGGCCGATGAGCTCCTGGGCCTGGGTGTCGTTGAAGGCGCCGCGGTAGGCGCGGCCGATCGGGGTGCGGGCGGTGGAGACGATGACTGCTTCGCGCATGGGGGTCACTCCTGTGGGTGAGGGGAGGTCGAAGGGGGTGGGTCGAAGGGGGTTCGGTCAGCTCGCCGGGAGGTCCACGAGCTCGGCCAGATCGCTGCGGTGCCGGTCCGGGGTGCCGAGGGCCAGCTGGTCGGACTTGGCCCGCTTGAGCCGGGTGTGCACCGACGCCTCCCACGTCATGCCGATGCCGCCGTGCAGCTGCAGGGCCTCCTCGGCCGCCCGCACCGCGGCGTCCGAGCAGTACGACTGGGCCACGGCCTGCGAGACCAGCTGGTCGGGGTCGCCGTCCGCGAGCGTGCCGGCGGCGTGGCGGGCGGCGGCCCGGGTGCCGACGAGTTCCAGGTAGAGGTCGGCGAGGCGGTGCTTGATCGCCTGGAAGGAGCCGATCGGTCGGGCGAACTGCACCCGCGTCTTCGCGTACTCCACCGTCGTGTCGAGGCACCACTGCGCCACGCCCAGCTGCTCGGAGGCGAGCAGCGCGGCGCCGGCGGCGAGCGCGGCGTCGACGGCCTCGTCGGCGGCGGTCCCGGAGGCGATCTCGTTCCCCTGACCGGTCACGCTCACGCGGGCGAGCGGGCGGGTCATGTCGAGCGACGTGATGGGCTCCAGCTCGACCTCGTCGCGATCGAGAGCACGAAGGGAGGTCACGCCCCCCTCGCCCCGGGTCGGCACGAGGAAGAGGTCGGCACCGAGCGCACCGGCGACCGGTGCGACCGGCCCCGCGCTCGGGTCGACGGCCGTCCACGCCCCACGGCGCGCGGTCCACGGCAGCACGAGCGCCGCGGTGCGCTCCCCCGAGGCGAGGGTCGGCAGACGGGTCTCGTCGCCGGCCTCGAGGAGGGCGGTCGTCGCGATGACGGCACTGGTGAGGAAGGGGACGGGCGCGACGGCCCCGCCGAGCTCCTCGAGGACCACGGCCGCCTCTCGGGCGCTGGCTCCCGCGCCGCCGAGCGACTCGGGGACGAGCAGGCCGGCGAGGCCGAGCTGCTCGGCCAGCGAGCGCCACAGGCCGGACACGTCGGTGTCGGGTTCGTCGGCGAGATGGGTGGGCAGCGTCTCGTCCAGCGCGCGGCGCAGGGTCGAGCGGACGCTGTCCCGCAGCGCCTCCTCGACGTCGGTGTAGAGCAGGTCGGTCATCGCGGCACATCCTTGAAGGCGATCCCCTTGTCGGGGCGGTGGTCCGGTGGCAGGCCGAGCACGCGCTCGGCGATGACATTGCGCATGATCTCGCTCGTGCCGCCCTCGATCGAGTTGCCCTTGGCGCGCAGATAGCGGAAGCCGGGGCCGTGACCGAGGAAGGAGCCGCCCTCGGGGCGGACCATCGTCCAGTCGTGGTACTCGAGCCCCTCCTCGGGGGCGACCTCGAGGGCGAACCCGCTCACCTGCTGCGCCTGGTGGGCGAAGGCGAGCTTCATCGCCGAGCTCTCGGGGCCGGGCTGACCGACCTCCAGGCCCTGCCGCAGGCGCTCCCCGGCGAGGCGGGTGACCTCGGTCTCGACCCACCACTGCATGAGCTCGGTGTGGTGGCCGGGGGTGCGCACCGACGGGTCGGTGCGCCACCGCTGGGTGACGACGCCGATCTGGCCGGCCTCGCGCTCGTTGCCGGCGGAGATCGCCACGCGCTCGTTGTTCAGCGTCGTCGTCGCGACCTTCCAGCCGGCACCCACGGCGCCGACCCGGTGGGTGTCGGGCACCCGCACCCCGGTGAGGAAGACCTCGTTGAACTCCGCCTCGCCGGTGAGCTGGCGCAGCGGCCGCACCTCGATCCCGGGGTCGGACATGTCCACGACGAAGTAGGTCATCCCCGCGTGCTTGGGGACCGTCGGGTCGGTGCGGGCCACGAGGATCGCGAACTGGGCGTTGTGCGCCCCGGAGGTCCACACCTTCTGCCCGTCGACGACCCACTCGTCACCGTCGGGGACGGCACGGGTCGCGACACCCGCGAGGTCGGAGCCGGCACCGGGCTCGCTGAAGAGCTGGCACCAGATCTCGGTGCACGTGAAGAGCGGGCGCAGGAATCGCTGCTGCAGCTCCTCCGTGCCGAAGGCCAGCAGCGTCGGAGCGGCCATGCCCAGGCCGATGCTGTTCTTCGCGAAGTCCGGACGGGGCGCGCCGGCCTCCTCGAGGAGGGCGTCGACCTCGAGCTGGCGTCCACGCGAGAGGCCGAGGCCTCCCTTCCCCTGCGGGAAGTGGACCCAGGCGAGGCCGGCGTCGAACTGGGCGCCGAGGAACTGCGCGGGGTCGCTCGTCTGCGGGTCGTGGCTCGCGAGGAGCTCCTCGACCCGCTGCTGCAGATCAGGCATGTGCGGTCCTCCTGCGGATCTCGTGTCGGGCGAGGGCGTTCTTGTGCACCTCGTCGGGGCCGTCGGCGAAGCGCAGGGTGCGCACCTGGGCGTACCACTCGGCGACGGGGAAGTCCTGGCTCAGGCCGCCGGCGCCGTGCACCTGGACGGCCTTGTCGAGGATCCACTCGACGGTGGCGGGCGCGGCGATCTTGATCGCCTGGATCTCGGTGTGGGCGCCCTTGTTGCCCGCCGTGTCCATGAGCCACGCGGCCTTGAGGGTGAGCAGCCGCAGCTGCTCGATGCGCACCCGGGACTCGGCGATCCAGTCGCGGATGACGCCCTGCTCGGACAGCGCCTTGCCGAAGGCGACCCGGCTCGCGGCGCGGTCGATCATCAGCTCCAGCGACCGCTCGGCGATGCCGATGAGCCGCATGCAGTGGTGGATCCGGCCCGGGCCGAGGCGGGCCTGGGCGATCGCGAACCCGGAGCCCTCCTCGCCGATGAGGTTGGCGGCCGGCACGCGCACGTCGGTGAAGTCGATCTCGGCGTGGCCGCCGTGGTCGCGGTCGTCGTAGCCGAAGACCTTCATGCCGCGGCGCACGTCGACGCCGGGGGTGTCGCGCGGCACGAGGATCATCGACTGCTGCCGGTGACGGTCGGCCGACGGGTCGGTCTTGCCCATGAGGATGAAGATCTTGGCGTCGGGGTTCATCGCGCCGGAGATGTACCACTTGCGGCCGTTGATGACGTACTCGTCCCCGTCGCGCACGATCGAGGTCTCGATGTTGGTCGCGTCGGAGCTGGCCACGCGCGGCTCGGTCATCGCGAAGGCCGAGCGGATCTCGCCGGCGAGGAGGGGGGTGAGCCACTGCTCCTGCTGCTCGGGGGTGCCGAACATGTGCAGCACCTCCATGTTGCCGGTGTCCGGTGCCGCGCAGTTGGTCGCGACCGGGGCGATGTGCAGGCTCCGGCCGAGGGTCTCGCACAGGGGCGCGTACTGGAGGTTGGTCAGGCCGGCGCCGGACTCACCGGGCAGGAAGAGGTTCCACAGCCCCAGGCTGCGGGCGGCCTCCTTGGCCTGCTCGACGACCGGCGGCGGCGACCAGCGGTCCGGGGCCGCGTCGAGCTGCTCCTGGTAGGTCGCCTCGATGGGGTAGACGTGCTCGTCCATGAAGGCGGTGAGCCGCTCCTGCAGCTCGGTGGTCCTGGCGTCCGTCGTGAAGTCCACGGTCCGCTCCCTTCGCTCAGCGTGTGGGGGTGGTGACCCGAGCGGGCCGCTCACCGGTGATCGCGATGGTCGGGCGGTCGATCGCCCGCTTGAGGATCTTGCCGGTCGCCCCCTTGGGGAGCTCGTCGACGACCTCGTAGATGCGCGGCACCTTGTAGGCCGCGAGGCGCTCCTCGAGCCAGGCGCGCAGCCGCGTCGGGTCGATGCTCGCTCCCGGCTGCGGGGTGATGACGGCGGCGATCTCCTCGCCGAGGCGCTCGTCGGGGACCCCGACGACGGCGGCCTCGAGGATGTCGGGGTGCCCGTAGAGGACCTCCTCGATCTCCCGCGGGTAGACGTTGTACCCACCGCGGATGACGAGGTCCTTCTTGCGGTCGACGATCCACAGGTCGCCGTCCTCGTCCATGCGACCGATGTCGCCGGTGAGGAACCAGCCGTTCGCGAAGGCCGCCTCGGTGGCCTCCGGACGGTTCCAGTAGCCGCTCATGACGTACGGCCCCCGGATGCCGACCTCACCCGTCTCGCCGGGCGGCAGCTCCTGGTGGTCCTCGTCGAGGATCGCGAGCGCTCCGCCGGGCAGTGCCCGGCCGACGCTCATCTCCTTGCGCGGGCAGTCGTCACGGTTGAAGGTCGCGGCACCCGCGGTCTCGCTCAGGCCGTAGCCGTCGAGGACGACGGCGCCGAAGCGGTCGTGGAAGGCCTTGCCCACCTCGAGCGGCAGCGCGGCCCCGCCGGAGCACGCGAGGCGGAGGGAGGCGAGGTCCTCCCGCGTCACGTCCGTCTCGGCGTGGAGCATGGCATTCCACATCGTCGGGACACCGGCGACGGAGGTGAGCCGCTGGTCAGCGGCCATCCGCAGCAGCTTGGCCGGGTCGAAGGGCCGCAGCAGCGACATGCACCCCCCGGCGGTGTAGACGGTGAACATCGACGACGACTGCCCGAAGACGTGGAAGAGCGGCAGGGCGGTGCCCATGCTCTCCCCGGAGCCGAGGGCGAGCGCCTCGGCGAGGGACTCGCCGCAGGACAGGAGGTTGCCGTGGGTGAGGATCGCGCCCTTGGGCGCACCGGTCGTGCCCGAGGTGTAGAGCAGGACCGCCGGGCCGTCGGAGCCCGCGTCGACCGGGTCGAGCGTGCCCCGGGGCGCCGGGACGCAGTCCGGCTCGAGCAGCCACAGGGGCAGCTCGAGCGCGGCAGCGGTGGCGGCGACCGCCTCCGGCGACTCGTGCCAGCCGAGCGCGAGGGTGCATCCGGCGTCCTCGACGAAGTGGGTGAGCTCGCGCTGGGTGCACAAGGGGTTGACCGTCACCGCGGTCGCGCCGAGGGCGAGGACCGCGTGGTAGGTGATGACGAACTCCGCACTCGTCGGGACGACGAGGAGGACCCGGTCCTGCGGGCGCACGCCACGCTCGGCGAGCGCCTCCATCGCGCCGCGCACGGCGGTGCGCAGCTCGGCGAAGCTCCACGAGCGCCCGTCATCGCGCAGCGCGGGCGCGTCCGGCGTCTCCTGCGCCCACCGCCAGATGAGGCTGGCTCCGTTGGTCATGACGCGTCTCCCCTCAGGTGGCGCTGGTAGCGCTGCATGCCGTGGATCCACCGGTCGTGGTCGGCGGCCTTGCGCTGTGCGAACTCGCGGACGTCCTCGTGCGGCGTGATGAGGAAGCGACCCTCGGCGACCGCGGCGAGGACCTGGTCGGCGACGTCTCGCGGGGCGAGCACCTCGCCCGCACCGGTCACCGCGGCGGCGGCGACCCGGCCCCCTTCGCCCCCGCCGGAGGTCATGCCGGAGCGCAGCATGTCGGTGTCGACGCCCATCGGGCACAGGCAGCTGACCCCGATCCCGTCGTCGCCGTAGGTCACGGCGAGCCATTCGGCGAACGCGACGGCGCCGTGCTTGGACACCGAGTAGGTGGCCGAGCCGATCTGGGTGAGCAGTCCTGCGGCCGACGCCGTGGAGACGAAGTAGCCGCTGCCCCGCTCGACCCAGCCCGGCACGAGCTGCCGGGCGGCACGCACGTGCGCGAGCAGGTTGACGTCGAGCGCGAGCTGCCACTGGTCGTCGGTGGCCCCGAGACCGCTGCCGTCACCGACGCCGGCGTTGGCGAAGTAGAGATCGACCTCGCCGAAGTGCTCCCGGGCGGCGGCGATCGTGCGGGTGATGTCCGCCTCGCTCGAGGCGTCACCCGGCACGGCCAGCACCGCGTCTGGACCGACCGAGGCGGTGAGCCGCTCGGCGGTGGCGGTGAGGCGCTGCGCGTCGAGATCCGCGATGACGACTCGGGCGCCGCGGGCGATCAGCGCCTCCGCGAGGGCCGCCCCGATGCCACCGGCCGCGCCGGTGACGACGGCGACCTTGCCCTGGATCCGCATCCCGGGCATCAGTCGCAGGGGGAGCCGGCGACGTAGAGGACCTGACCGGTGGTGAAGCCGGCCCCCTCGCTGGCGAAGAAGGAGACGGCGTGGGCGATGTCCTCGGGCTGGCCGGTCCGCCCGACGGGGACCTGCTGGGCCGCGTGGGTCACGAAGTCCTCGAACGGGACACCGACCCGCTCCGCAGTCGCCTGGGTCATCTCGGTCTCGATGAAGCCGGGCGCGATGGCGTTGGCGGTCACGCCGAACCTGCCCAGCTCGATGGCCAGGGTCTTGGTGAACCCCTGCACGCCGGCCTTGGCCGCGGAGTAGTTGGTCTGGCCGCGGTTGCCCTGGGCGGAGGTCGAGGAGAGGTTGACGATGCGCCCGTACCGCTCCTGCGTCATGAACGCCTGGCAGGCCTTGGTCATGAGGAAGGCGCCGCGCAGGTGGACCGCCATGACGGAGTCCCAGTCCTCGACGGACATCTTGAAGAGCAGGTTGTCGCGGATGATGCCGGCGTTGTTGACCAGCACGGTCGGCCCACCGAGCTCGTCGGCGATCCGCCGCACGGCGGCCTCGACCTGCTCGGGGTCCGAGACGTCGGCGCCGACGGCGAGCGCCCGCCCCCCGGCCGCGGTGATCTCCTCGACGACGGGCACGCAGGCCGACTCGTCGAGGTCGAGGACGGCGACGGCCATCCCGTCCGCGGCGAGGCGGCGGGCGACGCCCGCCCCGATCCCTCGGGCCGCGCCGGTGACGACGGCGACGCGCTGCTGGTCAGTGGTCATCTGAGAACTCCTGTGGTCTCGACTGCGGAACGTCTCGAACATACTTGAACCCGGCTTCAAGTTCAACTAGGTTCGGGGCATCCCGTTCGTGATCGAAGGAGCTCACCATGACGCAGACAGCCCAGCACCGCCCGACCTCGGTCCAGGACCTCAAGGACCTCGTGGGGGTCGAGCTCGGCCCCACCGAGTGGCACGTCGTCGACCAGGCCAAGATCGACGGCTTCGCCGACCTCACCGGCGACCACCAGTGGATCCACGTCGACCCTGCCAGGGCCGCGGACTCCCCCTTCGGCTCGACGATCGCGCACGGCCTCTACAGCCTCTCGCGCACGCCGGCCTTCCTCGAGGAGCTCATGGCCTTCGACGGGTTCGCCCACAGCCTGAACTACGGCTACGACAAGGTGCGCTTCATCCACCCGCTGCCGGTGGACTCGCGCATCCGCCTGCGCGCGATGCTGAGCTCGGTCGAGGAGACCGCCCCCGGCGCCGTCAAGGTCGTCACGACCCTCACGGTCGAGGCCGACGGGATCGACAAGCCGATCCTCGTCGCGGAGTCGATCGGCCGCTTCAGCTCCTGACCCAGCCGGACGAGAGAACCGCATCCGCCGTGGCGGATGCGGTTCTCCTGTCGGCGGGCTCGGGTTCAGCGACGCACGCCGATCGTGCCCGACAGGGGCAGCTGCCAGGGCAGGGCCCGGTGGGCGGCGATCTCCGCATCGATGCGCCGGGCCAGGTCCGCCGGGAAGGGGGTGGCCCGGCGGGTCACGAGGTCGACGTGCCCCTCGAGCACCTCGAGCGTGTTGGCGATCCGACCGGTGGTGTGGTTGACGACGACCGAGATCCCGTGGAAGACCTTGTCGCCCCGGTCGAGCCAGCGCACGTGCGCGGAGATCTCCTCGCCGATGTGCACCTCGTGCAGGAAGCGCAGGTGCTGCTCCATGCTGAACACGCCGAGCCGACGACCGGAGCGGTAGGCGTCGTCGACGCCGATGCGCAGCAGCGACTCGTGCGCCGCGCGGATGTGGAAGCCGTAGAAGTGGGCCACGTTGACGTGGCCGTTGCCGTCCTCCCACTCCGGCCCGGCGACGACGCGGCAGGCCTCGGGGATCCGCGCGACCTCGGCGACGGTGGGCAGCTGGTCGACGGTCACGGCACCAGGACCACCTTGCCGGTCACGGTGCGCCCCTCGAGGGAGGAGAGCGCGGTCGCGGCCTCCTCCAGCGGGTGGACCGCACCGACGACGGGGCGCAGGGCACC
Source organism: Janibacter terrae (assembly GCF_039636765.1). Lineage (NCBI taxonomy): Bacteria > Bacillati > Actinomycetota > Actinomycetes > Micrococcales > Intrasporangiaceae > Janibacter > Janibacter terrae. Next base: position 1,097,341 of record NZ_CP144167.1, on the reverse strand, counting down.
GCTGCGCAGGTGCGGGAGCATGGCGTCCCACTCCCGGCGCACGTGGCCCGGGCGCGACATCGCGTAGGCACCCCACCCGACGCCGACGACCGAGACGTTGTTGAGGAGCAGCCGGTTGACCTTGACCTCGGGGATCCCACCGGCCGTGAAGCCGATGACGAGGAGCCGCCCGTGCTCGCGCAGGGCGCGCAGGGAGTCGGTGAAGCGGTCCCCGCCGACGGGGTCGACGACGATGTCGACGCTCCCCTTGCCGACCGCCGCGAGGAACCCGTCGGCCGGGACGACCTCGTCCGCACCGGCGGCCCGGGCGATCTCCCCCTTCGCCTCGGTGGAGACGACCCCGATGACCCGCCCGGCACCGAAGGCCTTGGCCATCTGTATGGCCGCGGTGCCGATGCCGCCGGCGGCGCCGTGGACGAGCACGGTCTCGCCCTCGGTCAGGCCACCGCGCTCGAGGAGCGCGAAGTAGACCGTCGCGTAGTTGAAGGTGAAGGACGCGGCCTCCTCGAAGGAGACCTCGTCGGGCAGGGCGAAGGTCAGGTCCGGCCGGGCCAGTGCCTGCTCGGCGAAGCCACCGAGCAGGGTGAGCGCGGCGACGCGGTCACCGACGGACAACCCGCTGCCCTCGGGGGCGGCGACGACGACCCCGGCGACCTCGGCGCCGGGGACGAAGGGGAGGTCCGGCTTGACCTGGTACAGGCCCCGGGTCTGGAGCAGCTCGGGGAAGGCGACCCCGGCCGCCTTGACGTCGATCGTCACGAGCCGCGGGTCACCGGGCTCCGGAAGGTCGACGAGCTCGACCGCCTCGGGGCCGTCGAGCGAGGAGATGTGGACTGCGCGCATGTGGGAGACCTTTCAGACCTGGAGGAGGAGCTTGCCGGTGTTGACCCCGTCGAAGAGGCCGAGCAGGGCGTCGGGGAAGGCGGCGACGCCGCCCTCGAGGACGGTCTCGGTCGCGACGAGACGGCCGTCGCGGATGAGCTCGCCGATGCCTGCGATGGCCTCGCCGTAGCGGTCGGCGTAGTCCATGACGACGAAGCCCTGCATGCTCGCGCGGAAGACGAGCAGCGCCATGTACCGCCGGGGCCCCTCGGCGAGCGTCTCGTCGTTGTAGGTCGAGATGGCCCCGCAGACGACGACGCGGGCACCGTGCGCCAGGTTGGCCAAGGCGGCGTCGAGCAGCTCCCCGCCGACGTTGTCGAAGTAGACGTCCACGCCGTCGGGTGCGGCCCGGCGCACCTGGCGCAGCAGGTCCCCCTCGCGGCGGTCGATGACCTCGTCGAGCCCGAGCTCGCGCAGCCAGGCGACCTTGTCCGGGCCCCCGGCGACGCCGATGACCCGGCACCCCTTGGCCTTGGCGAGCTGGGCGACGGTGCTGCCGACGGCACCGGCCGCAGCCGACACGAGGACGGTGTCGCCGGGCTGCGCCCGTCCGATGTCCTCCAGGCCGAACCATGCGGTCATGCCCGGCATGCCGAGCGCGCCCAGCCAGGTGCTCATCGGGGCGAGGTCCAGGTCGAGGCGGGCGACCCCCTTCCCGCTGGAGATCGCGTACTCGCGCACCCCGAAGGTGCCGCTCACGACGTCACCGACGGCGAAGTCCTCGTGCTGCGAGGCGACGACCGTGCCGGCACCGAAGGCCCGCATGACGGCGCCGATCTGCACCGGAGGCAGGTACGAGCGCACGTCGTTGAGCCAGCCGCGCATCGCGGGGTCGAGCGAGATCTGCTGCAGCTCGACGAGGAACTCCCCCGGACCGGGGTCGGGGACGTCGGTCGTGGCCAGCTCCCAGGTGCTCGCGTCGGGGCGGCCGTGCGGGCGGGCGGCGAGGCGGATCTCCTGCGAGGTCCGGGACATTGGGTGGCTCCTGGGTCGGGTCGACGGTGACACGGCCACCCTGCCACAACATGAATCTGCGTTCAACTACTCTTGAACCACGATTCAAGTGCGACTACGGTCGAGCCACCACCCCCGAGCGAAGGACCACCATGGACATCCCCTCCCTCTTCTCCCTCGAGGGCCGCGTCGCCCTCGTGACCGGCGGCTCCCGCGGCATCGGCCGGATGATCACCGAGGGCCTGCTCAGCCAGGGCGCGACGGTCTACATCACCGCCCGCAAGGCGGAGGCCTGCCTGGCCACGGCCGCAGAGCTGTCGCAGGAGCACGGCGAGGGTCGCTGCACGGCGCTGCCCGGTGACGTGTCGACGACCGCCGGCATCGCCGACCTGCTCGCCGCCCTGGCCGAGCACGAGGACCACCTCGACGTGCTCGTCAACAACGCCGGCGCGGCGTGGGCCGAGCCCTTCGACAGCTTCCCCGAGAGCGGCTGGGACAAGGTCATGGACCTCAACGTCAAGGCGCCCTTCTTCCTCACCCAGGCGGCCAAGGGCCTGCTGCTCGCCGGCCGTGAGCGCAGCGGCCACCTGGCCAAGGTCATCAACATCGCCTCCATCGACGGGCTCTCCCTCAACCCGCTCGAGACGTACTCGTACCACGCGAGCAAGGCGGGGGTCGTCCACCTCACGAAGCGGATGGCCGTCACGCTCGCGCCCGAGGGCATCGTCGTCAGCGCGATCGCGCCGGGCGCCTTCGCCTCGAGCATGAACAAGGAGGCGCGCGACCACGGGGAAGAGATCTCCGGCCACATCCCCTCGGGTCGCATCGGGCGCCCCGAGGACATGGCCGCCGCCGCGGTCTACCTGGCATCCGACGCCGGCGACTACGTCGTCGGCAGCACCCTGACCGTCGACGGCGGGGTCAACATCGCGCGCTGAGCCGCACCACGTGACGAAGGGAGGGGCCGCTGGCCTCTCCCTTCGTGCGCCGGCGAGGAGACCTCAGTCCGCGCGCAGCTCGGGCGTGGTGAGCCCGAGCGCGTTGGTCCACAGACGCGTGGCGCCCTCGACGAGCTCTTCGACGGGGACGAGGAGGAAGTCGTTGACGAAGGCGTCCTGGGCCAAGCGCGAGACCATGCCCGAGAGCGCCATGGCCGCGGTCATCGCGTCGATCCCGCGGTCCGCGAGCCCGCGGGACTGCAGGTCGGCGATGGCCTTGCCGTTGCGGACCACGAAGGCCTGGGCCCTGGCCTGGCGCAGCCGCCGGAACCGCGGGTCGACCGCGGCGACCTGGAGGAGCAGCTGGTTGAGCCGCGCGTTGCGCCGGTATGCCTCGAAGTAGGCGCGGTTGCTCGCGGCGATGATCGCGACCGGGTCGTCGGTCGCCTCCATCCGGTGGGTCCCGGGGTGCAGCATCTCGCTCTGCGCCTGGTGCAGGACCGCCGCGAAGACCTCGTCCTTGCTGTCGAACCACGTGTAGAAGCTGCCGATCGAGCACTTCGCCTCGGCGGCGATGTCGACCAGGCGGGAGTCGACGAAGCCGTCGCGCTCGAAGACGGTGCGGGCGGCGGCGATGAGCGCGTCCCGGGTGCGCTGGCCGCGCGCGGTCTGCGGCCGGGTGCCGAGCTTGGCGGCGTCGACGAGGTCGGGCACCTCGCTCGTGGTCTCGCTGTCGCTGGGCATGGCCGCCATGCTAAACCGCTTCGTCCAGCACCACGTGCGCAGCGGACACGAGCTGGTCGACGGCCTCTGCGGGGATCTCGCCCATGGCGGTGAGGTTGCGCGGGTCGTCCAGCTGCCGGCGCCGGACGCCCTCGAGGATGATCGCGACCTTCCACAGCCCGAGCCCGTGCCAGAAGGGCACGGCCGAGACATCCCGCCCGGAGACCTGCGCGTAGTGCGCCACGAGCTCCTCCCGGGTGGCGAAGCCGGGCACCGTCGAGGCGTCGAAGCGCATCGTCGGGGGGTCGCCCGCCTGGGGCCAGTAGGCCAGCACGGTCCCGAGGTCGGCGAGCGGGTCGCCGAGGGTGGCGAGCTCCCAGTCGAGGATCGCCCGGACGTGCGCGTCGCGGGGGTCGACGATGACATTGCGCAGGTGGCTGTCGCCGTGGACGAGCACGACCTCCGCCGGGGCGGGCTCGCGCTCGTGGAGCCGGCTGGTGAGCCGGTCCAGCTCGGGCAGGTCCCGGGTCCGGGACAGCTCCCACTGCCCCGCCCACCGCTTGAGCTGGCGGGCCGCGTAGGGCTTGTGGCTCGCGAGGTCGGCGAGCCCCACCCGGTCCAGGTCGACCGCGTGGATGCGGGCCAGGGTCTCGACGAGAGAGAGGCCGACCGCGTGCCGGGCCGCCGGTGACAGGCCCTCCGCGTCGCTGCGTTCGTCGAGGACGAGCCCGTCGACGAAGGAGACGACGAGGACCGGCCGGTCGGCGACCGCCGGGTCCTCGCACAGCCCGTGCACGACGGGAAGGGGGACGTCGGTCCCCTGGAGCGCGGAGAGGATCCGGTGCTCCCGGCCGACGTCGTGGGCCGAGGCCAGCAGCTCGCCCATCGGGGGGCGCCGCAGGACCAGGCGCTCCCCCTTCGCGTCCGTGACGAGGTAGGTGAGGTTGGACTGACCCAGGCCCACGCGCTCGTGGACCAGCGGCGGCTCGACGTCCACCCGCTCGGTGATCCAGGCCGCCATCGCGGCCGTGTCGATTCCCTCGATCACTGGGACTTCCCCCACTGCGGGCTGCGGCGGCGGTACTCGCGACGGGCGATCGTCATCTTGTGCACCTCGTCGGGGCCGTCGGCCAGCCGCAGGGTGCGCATGTGCGCGTACCACATGGCCAGCGGGAAGTCGTCGCTCACGCCGCCGCCGCCGTGCACCTGGATGGCGCGGTCGATGACCTTGAGCGCGACCGCCGGGGCGGCGACCTTGATGGCGGCGATCTCCGTGCGGGCGACCTTGTTGCCCACCGTGTCCATCATGTGCGCGGCCTTGAGGGTGAGCAGTCGCGCCATCTCGATCTCGATGCGGGACTCGGCCACCCAGTCCATGATGTTGGCCCGGTTGGCGATCGGCTCGCCGAAGGCGACCCGCGACTGCGCCCGGTCGATCATCAGGTCCAGGGCCCGCTCGGCGACGCCGATCGCGCGCATGCAGTGGTGGATCCGGCCGGGACCCAGTCGGGCCTGGCTGATCATGAAGCCGTCGCCCTCGCCGGCGAGCAGCGCCTCGCGCGGGACCCGCACGTCGGTGAAGGTCACCTCGGCGTGGCCCTCGCGGTCCATGTAGCCGAAGACCGGCAGCCCGCGCTCGATGGTCACACCGGGGGCGTCGATCGGCACGACCATCATCGACTGCTGGCGGTGCGTCGGGGCGTCCGGGTCGGTCTTGCCCATGACGATCATGACCTTGCAGTTCTTGTGCAGGGCGTTGGAGGTCCACCACTTGCGGCCGTTGATGACGTACTCGTCACCGTCGCGCTCCATGCGCGTCTCGACGTTGGTCGCGTCCGAGCTGGCGACGGCCGGCTCGGTCATGGCGAACGCGGAGGCCATCTCGCCCGCGAGCAGCGGCTTGAGGTACTTCTCCTTGTGCTCGTCGGTGCCGAAGAGCGTGAGCACCTCCATGTTGCCGGTGTCCGGGGCGTTGCAGTTGATCGCCTCGGGGGCGATCTCGATGCTGCGCCCGGTGATCTCGGCGAGGTGCGCGTACTCGAGGTTGGTCAGACCCGGGCCCCACTCCGGGTGGGGGTGGAAGAGGTTCCACAGGCCCTGGCTGCGTGCCTCCGCCTTGAGGTCCTCGAGGACCTGCGGGTGGTGGTTGGCGTCGCCGGAGGCGCGCATCTGCTCGTGGTAGACGCTCTCCGCCGGGTAGACGTGCTCGTCCATGAAGGTGAGGAGTCGTTCGCGGTAGTCCTGTCCGCGTTCACTGAGTTCGAACATCGTGGCCGTCCTTCGGGGTGGTGGGGGTCGGGGTTCGGGGACCGGTCAGCGGGTGCCGGTCGGGGCCGGGAGGCGGAGTGCCTCGCGGATGCGGGGCAGGGACTCGTCGGCGCTGCGGTGGAGGATGCCGCGGATGCCGAGGCGGGCGGCCCCGACGAGGTTGTGCTCGAGGTCGTCGACGAGCACGCAGTCCGCCGGCTCGACGCCCAGGCGCTCGCAGGCGATCCGGTAGATCTCGCGCGAGGGCTTGCGCACCCCGACCTGGCCGGAGACCACCGAGACGTCGAAGAGCTCGTCGAGGTCGACGCGGGCGTAGCAGTCGCGCCCCAGGGAGTTGGAGACGAGCGCGACCGGGACACCCGCGGCGCGCGCCTGCCGGACGACGTCGATCATCGGCTCGTCGAGGTGGAGGTGCGCGGCGAGGCGGGCGAGCAGACCGCGGGGCTCGATGCGGCCACCCGCCTCGAGCATCGCGGCGGCGAAGGCGTCCTCGAAGCCCTCGTCGTCGAGCCGTCCGACCTCGTGCTCGGCGAGGGCGGTGCGCGCCCCCTCGTGGGTGGCCAGCAGGCGCAGCGCGGCGTCGGGGACCAGGCCGGCGTCGGCGGCGAGCGCGCCGAAGGCCGGGCCGATCGGGGCGGTGAGCACACCACCGAAGTCGATGAGCAGCGCCGTGGCGCGCGCCTCGGCGGCGGTCGGGCCGGGTGACGTCGTCGTCATGTCAGCACTCCAATGGCTTCTGCGGTGTCGTGACAGGTATAGTTGAACTTAGATTCAGATTCAAGTCAATGACGACGCCGTCCGAGGAGCCGCCATCTCCGCCGCTGCCCTGCCACCGCAGCCCCACCGCGCCGCCCTCGCGAGCGCCATCGCGGTGCTCTTCGGGGTGACCGGCCTCGGCAGCGCCGCGGTCGCCGTGGCCCTCCCCGCCCTCACCGTGGACCTGGGGCTGACGACCGGCCGCGCCGCGCTCGTCGTCAGCTGCTACTCGCTCGCCCTCGCGGTCGGCAGCGCCGTCTTCGGCCGGCTCGGTGACATGTTCGGCATCCGCCTGCCGCTGTTCGTCGGGATGTCCGTCATGGTCACGGCCGCCTGCGCGGGCGCCCTCGTCGACTCCCTTCCCGCCCTCATCGCCACACGCACCCTCCAGGGGCTGGGCGCCGCCGCCGTCCCCGCCCTGACCCTCGCCGCAGTGCAGGCCCTCTTCGCGGGTGACAGCCGGGCGCGGGCGATGGCCACCTACTCGGGCATCGGGGCGACGATCAACGCCCTCGGCCCGGTCGCCGGCGCCCTGCTCGTCGACCCCTTCGGCTGGCGTCCGGTCGTCGCCATCCCCGTGCTGACCCTGGCGGTCGTACCCCTCGTGTGGCGGGACCTGCCGACCCGGCGGCACCCCGGCGCGACGCTCGACCCGGTCGGCGCCCTGCTCGTGGCCGCGGCCGCCATCGGCGCCGTCCTGTCCCTGCAGGCGGCCACCCTCGGCGGTGGCACCGCGCTCGTGGGCCTGGTCCTCCTGCTCGCCGCCGCCCCCGCAGCCGTGCTGCGCTCACGAGCCCGGCCGCACGGCGTCGTCCCGGCCGCCCTCGTGCGCGACCGCGCCGCCCGCCTCAGCCTGCTCACCGCCGCGAGCCTGCCCTCCGCGTGGTTCGGGCTGCTCGTCGCGGTCCCCACCGTCCTCACCGCCCACGGGTGGTCGGGGACCCGGGTCGGCCTGCTGCTCGTGCCGTGCGCCGCCCTCGGGGTGGTCGCCCCGCGCATCACCGGTCCGGCCCTCATCCGTCTCGGCGCCTCCCGCGGGCAGCTGCTCGCCACGACGGGGACGGCGCTCGCGGTGGTCCTCGCCGCGGTGGGGGCAGCCGGGGTCCGCCCCGCGGTGCTCGTCGCCGCGACCCTGCTGCTGATGATCTCCTTCGGCCTCGGCCAGCCCGCCATGACGGCCCTCGTCGCCGACTCGGTGCCGGTGCGCACCCGGGGTGGCGCCCTCGGGCTGCTCACCCTGGTCTTCCTCCTCGGCGGCAGCCTCGGGGCCGCCACGGTCGGCGGTCTCGGCGACGCCATCGGCTTCCCGCGCGCCCTGCTCGTGCTCGCCACCCTGCCCACGGTGGCCGCCCTCGCCTTCGCCCGCCCCCTCCCTTCGTCCCCCACCCCGGACCCACCCCGACCCCGAACCCAGGAGATCCCATGACCGACACCGACCACGTCCTGCACGACCTCACCGACGGCATCGCGACGATCACGCTCAACCGACCGGAGCGACGCAACGCGCTCTCGCGCCCGATGATCGAGCGGCTCGAGGAGCTGCTCGACGAGACCGAGGCGGACCCGGCGGTCCGCGCGCTCGTCATCACCGGAGCTGGTCGCGCCTTCTGCGCCGGGGGTGACGTCCAGCAGTTCGACGCGGACGGGGGCGAAGGGGGTGGCGCCACCGAGGTCGACCCGGCTGCCGTCGCGGAGCAGCTGCGTCACCAGGAGATGACCGTCGGTCGCCTCCACGCCTTCACCAAGCCGACGATCGCCGCGCTCCCCGGGGCCGCCGCGGGCGCTGGGCTCGGGCTCGCGCTCGCGACCGACCTGCGCATCGGGACGCCGCGCACCCTCGTCGCGACCGCCTTTGCGACGATCGCCCTGTCCGGGGACTTCGGCGTGGCGTGGTTGCTCGAGCGGATCGTCGGCCCCGCGCGGGCGCGCGAGCTCATGCTGCTCAGCCCGCGGCTCGACGGGCAGGCCTGCCTCGACCTGGGTCTGCTCACGCAGCTCGTCACCGAGGACGAGCTCGAGGAGCGCACGCGCGAGCTCGCCACCCGGCTCGCGGACGGCCCGGCCCTCACCCTGGCGCACATCAAGCGCAACCTCCTCGAGGCTGCGCACCAGACGCTGTCGGAGTCGATGGCCGCCGAGGTGCCCCGCCACAAGGAGTGCGGCCTCGCCGCCGACCACGTCGAGGCGGCACGCGCCTTCGTCGAGAAGCGGCCCCCGGTGTTCTCGCGCTGACCGCTGTCGGTGGCCGGCCCTAGGTTGGGTCCATGGCACAGGTCATCCTCTTCCCGTCCGTCCTCGGTGTGCGTCAGGGCGTCACCGATCTCGCCGATGCGCTGACCGGCGCCGGCCACACCGTCCAGGTCGTCGACCTGCTCGACGGGCAGGTCTTCGACGACTACGAGCCCGCGGCCGCCCGCTCCCGCGAGATGGGCTTCCCGGCGCAGATGGCCGCGGCGTTGCAGGCCTCCCGGCAGACCGAGGGACCCTTCGTCGCCGTCGGCTTCTCCAACGGAGCCGGCCTGGCCCAGTGGGTCGCCGCGCAGCGTCCCGACGACGCGCGCGGCGTCGTCATGGTCGGCGGGGGCATCCCGATGCGCGACCTCGAGGCGACGTGGCCACCCGGCGTCCCGGGCCAGGTGCATGTGAGCGCCGGCGACCCCTTCCACGAGGAGGACCGCCAGTTCGACCCGATGGTCGACGAGCACCTCCAGGACGACGTCGAGCACGCCGGCGGCGCGTTCACCTACGTCGAGTACCAGGGCGACGGCCACCTCTTCAACGACCCCTCGCTGCCCGCGGAGTACCAGCCCGACGAGGCGCGCATCCTCACCCGGCGCGTGCTGGAGCTCGTCGACGCCGTGGGTTGACCCACCCCTCGAGGTGGCCGGTCAGTCGAGCAGCTCGCGCCCCCTGGTCTCCGGCAACAGGAAGGCTGCTGCCGCGGCCACCACGAAGGCGGCGGCGAAGAGCGAGAAGACGATGACGTCGCCGTCCGCCCCGCCGCGCTCGAGGAGGACGGGCACGGTGAGCGGGGCGGCGATCGAGGCGAGCCGACCGAAGCCGGCAGCCGCCCCGGCCCCGGAGCCACGCACCGCCGTGGGGTAGATCTCCGGGGTGATCGCGTAGAGCGCGCCCCAGGCGCCGAGGTTGCAGAAGGAGAGCGCGCTGCCCGCGACGATGATCGAGGCCACCGAGCCCGACTGCCCGAAGAACCACGCCGCGAGCGCCGAGCCGATCAGGAAGAGAGCGAGCGTCGAGCGCCGTCCCCACACCTCGACGAGGACCGCTGCGAGGGCATAGCCCGGCAGCTGGGCGAGCGTGATGACCAGGGTGTACCCGAAGGAGGTCGTCACGTCGTGACCGCGGGCCACGAGCAGGGAGGGGATCCACAGGAAGGCCCCGTAGTAGGCGAAGTTCACCCCGAACCACACGAGCCAGATGCCTGCCGTGCGCCGACGCAGCGCGGTCGACCACAGGCCCGCACCCCCGGCCTCCCGGGGCCCGACGTCGGGGCCGGCCGGGCCGGTCGCCCCCTTCGCGCTCGTCGTGGCGTCCGGCCGCAGACCCGCGGACCGCTCGAACCCACGGACCACCTCCTCCGCCTCCTCGTGCCGGCCGCGGCTCTCCAGCCAGACCGCCGACTCGGGCAGGCCGAGGCGCACCACGACGGCGTAGACCGCCGGCACGAGCCCGAGGACCAGCGCCCACCGCCAGCCGTCCTCGCCGCGCGGGACGACGTAGAAGCCGATGACGGCCGCGAGGATCCAGCCGACCGCCCAGAAGGACTCGAGCACGACGACGAGCCGGCCGCGGATGCGCGTCGGCGACAGCTCGCTGACGAGCGTCGAGGCGACGGGCAGCTCGGCACCGAGACCGAGGCCGACGAGGAAGCGCAGGACGAGGAAGACCGCGATGCCTCCGACGAGCGCCGAGGCGCCGGTCGCCAGGCCGTAGACGACCAGGGTGGCGGCGAAGACCGTGCGGCGGCCGAAGCGGTCGGCCAGGCGTCCGCCGAGGGTGGCGCCGAGCGCCATCCCGACGAAGCCGGTCGTGACGATCCACGACCGCTCGGTCGTCGTGAGGCCCCACTGCTGGGTCAGGACGACGATGACGAAGGAGATGAGACCGACGTCCATCGCGTCGAGGGCCCACCCCGTGCCCGACCCGAGGAGGAGCCGGGTGTGCCGACGCGTGTACGGCACCCTTCCGAGTCGTTCCGCACGGGTCGGCCCTGCGCCGGTGGAGCTCATGGGGCGACGGTACGCCCCGCCGCGGAGCCTTCCAGCCGCAGCAGCAGCTCCTTCGCCTCTGGCCCACCGCGATAGCCCCCCGCGCCCCCGTCGCTGCGCACGACGCGGTGGCAGGGCAGGAGCAGCGGGACCGGGTTGTGCGCGCAGGCGCTGCCGACGGCCCGGACCGCGCGGGGGCGCCCGGTCATCGCGGCCATCTGCGCGTACGTCGCGGTGCGGCCGAAGGGGATGCGGGGCAGGGCCGTGACCACCTCGCGCCGGTAGCCGGCGAGCAGCCGCAGGTCGAGCGGCACCTCGGGCCCGGGCCCGTGCCCGGCGAAGTACGCCTCGAGCCAGCGCGCTGCGTCGTCCAGGCGGGCGGGCGAGCGCAGCACCCGCGGGCTGACCCGCTCGGCGAGCTCGGCGAGGACCCTGTCGTGCCCCTCCCTCTCGAAGCCGACCCGCACCACCCCCTGCTCCGTCGCCGCGAGCAGCAGTCGGCCCACGGGTGAGTCGACCACCCGGTAGGCGATGTCGAGCAGTCCTTCGTCGTCGGCGCGCGCGACGAGTCGCGCGTGCAGTCCCTCCAGGTGCGCGGTGCTCATCGGATCTCCTTGTCCCGCAATGTCCTCAGTCCGTCCGCGGCAGCCCGGCGGGCCGCCGGCTCGCTCCCGCCGACGAGCTCGACGATCCGCGCGTAGGGCAGCCCGCCGAGGTAGCGGTAGGTGATGACGTGGCGCTGCTTGGTGGGCAGCTCGGCGACGTGACGCCACACCCCTTCGTCATCGGTGGTCTCCTCGAACCCGACGTCCGGGACGTCCGCGACCGGCTCGGCGCGCCGCCGCTGCCGCGCCCGGTGGACGTCGATGCACTTGCGGGCCGCGACGGTGGCGAGCCACGCGCGCACGTCGAGGTCGCCCGGCAGGTCGGGCCACGCCCGCAGCGCCGCGAGGAAGGTCTCGCTCCACGCGTCGTCGACGTCGGCGGCATCGACCCGTGCCCGGCAGATCGCGAGGACCCGCGGCCCGTGCTCCCGCACGACCTGCTCGAAGGGGGGCAGCGCCTCAGAAGAGGGCATCGCGCTCCTCGGCTGCCGGCTCCTCGAGCGCCAGGAGCGCCCGCTTGCGATCGAGCCCGCCGGCATAGCCGGTGATCGAGCCGTCGGACCCGACGACCCGGTGGCAGGGCACGAGGATCGAGATCGGGTTGGCCCCGACCGCGCGCCCCACGGCCTGCGCGGCCCCGCCGGTCTCCCGGGCGAGATCGCCGTAGGTGATCGTCTCGCCGTAGGGGATGCGCAGGAGCAGGTCCCAGACCCGGCGGTGGTGCTCGCCACCGCGCAGCTGCAGCGGGATGTCGAAGTCACGCCGCTCCCCCGCGAGGTACTCGTCGAGCTCACCCTGCAGTCGCTCGAAGATCTCGTCGCTGCCGGACGGGACCCGCGGCCCGAAGCCGGCGGGGTCGGGCAGCGTCCAGTGCCCCGGGAAGTACAGGCCGACGAGCGCGCTCCCGTCAGGCACGTCGTCGACGACGGCCGTCAGCTCACCGAGGGGCGTCGTGAGGACGGCGTGCCGTGTGGTCATGATCTCGATCATGTCCGATGAACGCGACGAGGTGCGCCCGCGTGAGATCGGTAGCCTCCCGCCATGAGCATCCGCGCATGGCAGGTCCAGCAGCTCGGCGAGCCCACCGAGGTCCTCACCCTCGTCGACACCGAGGTGCCGCGCCCCGGGCCGGGTCAGGTCCGCGTCCGGGTGCGCGCGAGCGCGGTGAACTTCGCCGACACCCTCATGTGCCGTGGCGAGTACCAGGTCCGGCCGGAACCCCCCTTCGTCCCCGGGCTCGAGGTGTGCGGAGACGTCCTCGAGGTCGGCGAGTGCGTGACCCACGTGGCCGTCGGGGACCGGGTGCTCGGCGGGACCGCGGTGCCGCACGGCGGCTTCGCGACGGAGTGCCTCATGGAGGCCGCGAGCACCTTCGCCGCTCCCGCAGGGCTCGACGACGCGGCGAGCGCGTCGCTGATGGTCAGCTACCAGACCGGGTGGTTCGGCCTGCACCGCCGGGCCGGGCTGCGCGCGGGCGAGCACCTGCTCGTCCACGCCGCCTCCGGTGGGGTCGGGTCGGCTGCGGTGCAGCTCGGGAGGGCCGCGGGGGCCCACGTCATCGGCGTCGTCGGCGGGGCGGACAAGGTCGCCATCGCGCGGGAGATGGGCTGCGACGTCGTCATCGACCGTCGCGAGCAGGACGTCGTCGAGACCGTCAAGGCGGTCACCGACGGCCACGGGGCCGACGTCGTCTACGACCCGGTCGGCGGGCCGTCGTACGCGGCGAGCACGAAGTGCATCGCCTTCGAGGGGCGGATCGTCGTCGTCGGGTTCGCGAGCGGGCGCATCCCCGAGCCGCGCCTCAACCACGCGATGGTGAAGAACTACTCGATCCTCGGCCTGCACTGGGGCCTGTACAAGGAGCGGGACCCGCAGTCGGTCCCCGCCTGCCACGACGAGCTCGTCCGCCTCGCCGACGCCGGGAAGATCACCCCGCTCGTCGCGGAGACCTTCCCCTTCGAGGAGACGCCGGCCGCGCTCGCCCGCCTCGCGGGCGGGTCGAGCACGGGCCGGATCGTCGTCACCGCCTGAACCCGCATTGCCCTAGGGCAATGCGGGTTCAGGTCTGCATTGCCCTAGGGCGATGCGGGTCCGGGTCAGGCGCGCGAAGGGGGGAAGGCGCGGCGGGAGGCGAGCGCCTCCTCGAGCTCGGACTGCGCGTCGACGATCGCCCGGCGGACACCCTGCTGGAGGTCGCCGGTGAGCGCCACCCGGGAGAGCTCGAGCGTGCGCTCGCTGACGAAGCGTGACGGGTAGGTCATCGACGTCACCCGGGCGAGTGCGTCCTCGCCGAGCCACTCGGTCATCGGGGGGATGTCGCTGAAGTACCGCGCGACGTACGGCTCGACGAGCGAGCGGTCCTGCGGGCCCCAGAACCCGGCCGCGATGGCCACGAGCTCGTGGTTGCTGCGCGCGCGGTTGGTCGTGAGGTCGGCCCAGGCGGCGGCCTTGCCCTCGGCGGTCGGGATCGCCGAGCGGGCGGTGAGCGCCCCCAGCTGCCCGGACATCGTGTTGTCGGCGGCGCGCGCCGCGTCGATCTCGGCCTCGCCGACGAGACCGCGCCGGCTCAGCTGACCCAGGAGGATCCAGCGGAAGTCGGCGTCGCCCTCGAGCCCGGCCGGCAGGTCGCGGCCCTGCGCCCACGGGAGCAGGCGCCCCTCGACGTCGTCGGTCGTGCGGGCGACCAGCCGGGCGGCGTGCAGTGCGCGGGAGGAGCCCGGCTCGGCCTCGGCGAGCACCCGCTCCCCCACCGCGGCCATGCGGGCGCGCGCGGCGTCCTGCTCGTCGTCGGGCAGGAGCACCCGGATGACGCGGTTGGTCAGGTGCATCCCCGCGCGCGAGAAGATCGAGTCGTTGGTCTCGCCGACGAGCGCGGCCTCGCCGAGGTCGACCATGAGGCGCGGGTCGACCTGCGCGAGGGCCACGCCGTCGCGCAGCCCGACCCAGACGACCGCCCGGGCCTGCGCGTCGGACAGGCGCGGCAGCTCCGCGGGCAGGGCGCGAAGGGAGTCCTCGTCGAGCAGCGGGGTGGCCCAGGTGAGGTCCCCGGCGTTCGGCAGCACGAGGGCGGCGGCCAGGTCGAGGCCGGCGACGGGTGCGCGGTCGGCGTCGAGGGTGAGGGCGACCCGGGAGGTCTCCTGGCCACCTGAGTAGGTCGCGATGTCGAAGGCGTGCGGGCGGTCGGCGGGGTGGGCCCGCGGGGCGGTGCGCGTCACCGCGCCGGCCCGGTCGACGGCGATGGTGTCCACGCCGGCCGTCTCGAGCCAGCCCCGGCTCCAGTCGTGCAGGGACCGGCCGCTCGCCGCCTCCATGGCGCCGAGGAAGTCGGCGAGCGTGCCGTTGCCGAAGGAGTGGTCACCCAGGTACTGCCGGATGCCGGCGAGGAAGGCCTCGTCCCCGATGAACTCGATGAGCTGGCGGATGACCGCGGCGCCCTTGGCGTAGGAGATCCCGTCGAAGTTGGCGAGCGCGGACTTCGCGTCCGGGGCGGGCGACCCGGCGACCGGGTGGGTCGAGGGAGCCCGCTCGGCGCCGTAGCCCCAGGACTTGCGCGACATCGTCGAGTCCACCCAGGCCTCGGTGTACTCGGTGGCCTCGACGAGGCAGCGGTGGGCCATGTACTCGGCGAAGGACTCGTTGAGCCACAGGTCGTCCCACCACTGCGGGCTCACGAGGTCGCCGAACCACATGTGTGCCATCTCGTGGCTGATCGTGTTGGCCCGGGTGAGCAGCTCGTCGCGGCCGACCGCGCCGCGGAAGAGGTAGCTGTCGCGCAGCACGACGCACCCCGGGTTCTCCATCGCGCCGGCGTTGAACTCCGGGACGAAGACCTGGTCGTAGTCGTCGAAGGGGTAGCGGATGCCGAAGATCGAGTGGAAGTAGTCGAAGCTGCGCCGGGTGATCTCCAGCATCTCCGGCGCGGCCTCCCGCAGCTGCTCCTGCATGGAGCGACGCGCGTACAGGCCGAGCGCGATCCCGTCGTGCTCGTCGGTCACCGACACGTACGGGCCGGCGCACAGCGCGACGAAGTAGGTCGACAGGGGCTGGGTCTCGGCGAGGTGCCAGACGCCCCCGTCGCCGACGGCCCCCGAGCCGTTGCCGATGACCCGCCACTCCGCCGGCGCCTTGACGCAGAACGCGTAGGTCGACTTGATGTCGGGCTGGTCGAAGCAGGCGAACACCGCCGGCGCCGCGTCGAGGAAGAGGTGGCTGAAGACGTAGTCCTCGCCGTCGGCCGGGTCGGTCGCGCGGTGCAGCCCCTCGCCGTCGTGGCTGTAGGCCATCGTCGCCTCGACCTCGACGACGTGCTCCCCGGGCGTCAGCGTGAGCGGCAGCCGACCCTCGGCCCAGGCGTCGACGTCGAGCGGGACGCCGTCGAGGCTCGCCCGGAGGAGCTCACGCGGCTTGACGTCGACGAAGGTCTCCCCGCCGGCGGCCGCCGTGAGGTGGATCCGGGTGAGCGACCCGAAGGTCTCCGCTCCCAGGTCGAGGTCGATCTCGACCTCGGTCCGGTTCACGGCCAGCAGGTCGGCGCGGGCAAGGGCTTCATCACGGGTGAGGGAGGGCACCTCGGCATCCTGTCACCGCTCGTGCCGCATCGTGGACGAAGGGAGCCCGTCACCGCAGGTGGTGACCACCTGCCATCCCCTCGAGGCGGGCGATGCGCTCGCCCATCGGGGGGTGGGTGGAGAACATCTTCGACAGGTCGCGCGTGCTGAAGGGGTTGGCGATCATCATGTGGCTGGCGTTCTGCAGCTGCGGCGTCGGCTCGAGCGGTGCCCGCTGCACGCCCGTCTCGAGCTTGCGCAGGGCCGAGGCCAGGGCGAGCGGGTCACCGGTCAGCCGGGCACCGTCCTCGTCGGCGTCGTACTCGCGGGTGCGTGAGATCGCCATCTGGATGACCATCGCCGCGACGGGCGCGAGCAGGGCCACGGCGATGCCGGCGAGCGGGTTGCGGTCGCGGCTGCCGCCGAACCACAGCGCGATCGAGGCCACGGACGAGACGACACCGGCGATGGCACCCGCGACCGACCCGGTGAGGATGTCGCGGTTGTAGACGTGCATCAGCTCGTGGCCGAGGACGCCGCGCAGCTCTCGCTCGTCGAGGAGCTGCAGGATCCCCTCGGTGCAGCACACCGCGGCGTGCTCGGGGTTGCGCCCCGTCGCGAAGGCGTTGGGGGCGGCGGTCGGGCTGACGAACAGCCGCGGCATCGGCTGGCCGGCGCGCTGGCTGAGCTCCTGCACGATGCGGTACATCTGCGGGTACTGCTGCGGGTCCGCGGGCACGGCGCGCATGGCCCGGATCGCGAGCTTGTCGGAGTTCCAGTAGGTGTAGGCGGTCGTGGCGACGCCGAAGAGGGCGAAGAGCCAGATGTAGCGTGCGCCACCGATGGCGTAGCCGACGAGCAGGAGCAACGAGAAGATCGCGCCGAAGAGCGCCGCGGTCTTCAGCCCGTTGAAGTGGTTGTGCATGTCGTCCTCAACGCCCGGTACGGCTCAGGACGTTCCCGCGCCCAGGAGGAGGACCGGCACGCACGTGGCGCCGAGGAGCACCAGACCGGCCGAGACGGCGACGAGGGTGGCCGTGCGGTCGACCTCCTCGGGAGCCCCGTGGTCCTCGGCGGGGAGCAGGAGCAGCGCCACCCACCGCAGGTAGACCGCCAGCCCGAGGACGGCGGCGACGACGGCGGGCAGGGCCACCCACCACAGCCCCTCGTCGGCGAGCGGGCGCAGCGCCATGAACTTCGCGAGGAGTCCCGCGACCCCCGGCGGCAGCCCGGCGAGGGTGAGCAGCGCGAGCGTGAGCACGGCGGCGTGGACGGGGCGCCGCCGCAGCAGCCCCCGGTCGTCCTCGAGCCGGCGGGGCGCTCCGGGCGTGAGGGCGGCGACGACGGCCAGGGCCGCGACGACCGCGACGGCGTAGACCGCGAGGTACCCTACGGCGGCATCGGTGTCCCCGGCGACGAGCGGGGCGAGGATCCACCCTCCCTGCGTCACGCCGGACCAGGCGATGAGGCGAAGGGGGTCGTCCGCCCGCAGCGCGAGGACGGCGCCCCCGAGCATGGAGACGACCGCGACGACGGACAACGCCGGCTGGATCACGGCGTGGACGCTCGCGGCTCCGCGGACCACGGCGACGAGCCCGCCGACCGCGGCGACGGTCGAGACCGACGCGAGCAGGGTCGTGACCTCGACACCGGCCCGGGGGTAGGTCACCGGGGCCCACGCGTGGAAGGGCACGAGCGAGAGCTTGAAGCCGACGGCGACGACGAGCAGGAGGATGCCCAGGACCAGCACCGCCCGGTCACCGGGCTCCTGGCCGGCGGCCCACGAGGCCACCCCGCCGAGGCGCAGGCTGCCCGTCGCGGTGACCCACAGGCCGGCGCCGACGACGGCGATCGCGAAGGAGGCGATCGACGTCATGACGAGGTTGAGCGCGCCGCTGTCGCGGGTCCCGCCGCGCAGCACGGCGAGCGCGACGATGGGCAACGTCGCGAGCTCGAGCCCGACGAGCCAGGTCCCGAGGTCGTGGGCGACCGCGACGACGTTGGCCCCGGTGACCGTGGCGAGCAGCATCGCGACCTCGACGCCGGGGTCGGGGCGGGCCGGCGCCTCGCTGTCGAGCTGCTCCGGCGCGCTCCCCAGCCGGCGCGAGAGGAGCAGCAGCACGGCGAGGCCGGCGGCCGCGGCCACCGCCTGCAGCAGGGCACCGGACTGGCTGACCCGCAGCAGGCACTCGCTGGCGGTCTGGCCGGGCGCATCGCGCACGGCGAGAGCGGGGTCGCCCGGCAGGCAGAGCGTCGTGACCTCCCCGCCGGCAGAGGCCCGCAGGCGCAGGCCGATGGCGACCACGAGGGTGGTGAGCAGCGCGAGGACCCCGACGGCGACCGCCGGTCGCCGCCGCCGGGGCGCGACGGCGTCGAGCACCAGCACCACGACGGAGGCGATCGCGGGCGCGAGCACCGGGGCCGCGACGACGACGTCGAGCTGC
Source organism: Janibacter terrae (assembly GCF_039636765.1). Taxonomy (NCBI): domain Bacteria; kingdom Bacillati; phylum Actinomycetota; class Actinomycetes; order Micrococcales; family Intrasporangiaceae; genus Janibacter; species Janibacter terrae. The sequence goes on along the minus strand of NZ_CP144167.1, from coordinate 1,078,995 downwards.
GGGGCGCTCATCGGCTCACCACGCCCACGAGGGCGGGTTCGGTGACGGCGAGCAGCAGCCCGGGGACGACGCCGAGGGCGAGGACGGCGAGCGCGAGGAGCGCACCCGGGACGAGCTCGGACCGGGTGAGGACCTCACGCCCGGGTGGGGCGCTCCCTTCGCTCCCCTCACCCAGCCAGACGAGGCGGGCGACCCGCAGCGAGTAGGCGGCGGCGAGCGCGGCGCCGACGGCCGCGACGACGGCGCAGACGACGAAGAGCGCAGCGGGGCGCCCCCCGGCGGGCGAGAGCGCCGCCACGACCGCGCTGAACTCGCCCCAGAAGCCGGCGAGCCCGGGCAGCCCCAGCCCCGCGGCGAGCCCGACGAGGAGGAGGAACCCGGTGAGCGGTGAGGTGTCGCGCAGGGCGGCGCGCGGGATCGTGAGGTCGTCGTCGCCCCAGTGGTGCTTGAGCCCGCCGACGACGAGGAAGAGCAGCGCCGAGATCACCCCGTGCGCGATGTTGGCGTAGAGGGCCGCGGTGACGCCCGTGTCGCTGCCCGAGGCGAGGGCGAGCGCGACGAAGCCCATGTGGGCGATCGAGGACCAGGCGATGAGCCGCTTGAGCTCGCGCTCGACGAGGCAGACGAGCCCACCCCAGATGATGCCGACGACGCCGCACACGGCGAGCACCGGGGCGAGGCGGGCGAAGCCGTCGGGCACGGTCGCCAGCGGCAGCCGGACGAGGCCGTAGGTGCCCATCTTCAGCAGGACGGCGGCGAGCAGCATCGACCCGGCGGTCGGCGCGGTCGTGTGCGCGAGCGGCAGCCACGAGTGGAGCGGCCACACCGGCACCTTGACGGCCAGCCCGAGGGTGAGCAGGACGGCGACCGTCACCTGCACGCCGAGGCCGAGACCCTCACCGCGGGCGGCGCCGAGGGCCGCGAGGTCGGCGGTGCCGGAGCGGCTCACGAGCAGCAGCACCCCGAGGAGCATGAGCGTCGAGCCGAACCCGGTGTAGAGGACGAAGCGGGCGCCCGCCTCGCGCCGGGCCCCCGGGTCGCGGTCGTCACCGAAGCGGGTGATGAGCACCCACATCGGCACGAGCACGAGCTCGAAGGTGACGACGAAGAGCAGCGCGTCGCGCGCGGCGAAGGTCGCCACCGCACCGGCGAGCGTGAGCAGCAGGCACCCGACGAAGGTCGCCGCGCTCCCGCCGCGCGGCCGCTCACCGAAGGTGGTGCCGCACGCCGCGGCGGTCACGGCGGCGGCCAGCACGGCGAGCGGCCCGCTGATGCCGTCGAGCCCGAGGTGGATCCGCAGACCGAGCGCGGGGAGCCACGGGATGTCGACCACGGCGCCGCTCCCCCAGGCGACGGCGACGAGGGCGAGCGTGAGGAGCGCGCCGAGCAGACCGGCGCGGCCCGCGGTGCGGGCCGACAGCTCGGTGCCGGCCCCAAGGAGCACGGTGCCGACGAGCAGCGGGAGGACGCAGGCCAGACCGATCACGCGACCCCCCACAGGACGAGGCCGGTCACGGCCGCGAGGGCGAGCAGTCCGCCACCGAGCAGCGCGAGGCCGGAGGACGGCCGCGCCCGGCGGTGGGCGGTCGTCCCGGCGTCGGCCAGACCGAGCGCGCCCCATGCGATGCCCCGCACGTACGTGTCGAGGACCTCGCGGTCGAGGAAGGCGACGAGGCGCGCGAGCGCGGCGACCGGGCGCACGACGGCGAGGCGCTGCACGGCGTCGACGCCCAGCCCGGCGCCGACGAGGCGTCCGGGGCCGGCGACGAGACGCTCCTGCTGACCGGTCCGGTGGAGCAGCCACCCGATGGCGATGCCGACGACGACGAGGAGGAGCACGATGACGAAGAGCCCGGCCGGGACGTGCCCGGCGTCGGGCAGTCGCGGCCCGAGCGCCAGGCCGCCGACGATGCTCGCGACGGCCAGGACGAGCAGGATCGCGAGCACGGCCGCGGGCATGACCGCACGCGAGCGGGCCCTCCCTTCGTCCCCGAGCGCGACGACGAGCAGCGCCCGGGTCGCGTACGCCGCGGTGACGGCGGCGGTCGCGAGGAGGGAGACGAGCACGAGGCCGGCGAGGGCCCCACGCGAGCCGACGTCCTCGCCGACGGCGGCGACGACGTGCTCCTTGGTGAGGCCGCCGAGGACGAGCGGGACGCCGGCGAGGGAGACGAGCCCCGCGGCCCACGCGCCGAGGGCCACGGGGTGGGCCCGGCCGCTGCCGACGAGGGCGCTCGCGGCCGTCGACCCGCGCGTGGTGGCGAGCCACCCGACGGCGAGGAAGAGCAGCGACTTGAAGATCGCGTGCCCGTAGAGGTGGCCGAGTGCGGCGCCCGCGGACGGGCCGGCCCCGGCCGCCGCGAGGGGGGCGAGCATGACGCCGACCTGGCTGACGGTCGACCAGGCGAGCAGCCGTTTGAGGTCCGGCTCGACGAGCGCGCAGAGCGCCGCGAGCAGCATCGTCAGCGCCACCGAGACGGCCAGCAGCGCCCGGGCCGCGTCGGCGCGCAGCAGCAGCGGCAGCAGCTGGCTCAGCACGACGGTGCCCGCGGCGACCATCGTCGCCGCGTGGATGAGCGCCGACGCCGGGGTCGGGCCCTCCATCGCGTCGAGCAGCCAGTGGTGGAAGGGCAGCTGGGCCGACTTGCCGAGCACGCCGATGACGACCAGCACGAGAGCGGTCGAGCGGGTCGCCGGGTCGCCCGCGGCGGAGGTCCAGTGGGCGATGACCTCCGCCCGGTCGGTGGTGCCGGCCCCGGCGACGAGCACGGCGGTCCCGAGGAGCAGCCCGATGTCGGCGATGCGGGTGACCATGAAGGCGCCGTGCGCCGCCCGGCGCGGCTCCGGCCGGCGCGACCAGTGCCCGATGAGCAGGTAGGAGCACCAGCCCATGACCTCCCAGCCGACGACCGTGAGGACGACGTCGCTCGAGAGGACGACGAGGAGCATCGCGGCGGCGAAGAGCGAGATCGTCGCGTGGAAGACCGCGCGCCGGTCGTCGTCGGCGAGGTACCAGGCCGAGTAGGTCTGCACGAGCGTCGCGACGAGCACGACCACGAGGGCGATGAAGGCACTCGTCGCCGTCAGCCCGAGCGTCAGCGGCAGGTCGAAACCGCCGAGCACGAGGGCCGGCCCGGTCGGCGACACCGGGACGAAGGGGGCTCCCCCCACCCCGGGCACCGCGCGCGCGAGCGCGACGACGCACAGCAGCAGCGTCGCCGCGGACCCGGCGAGCGAGACGAGGACGGCCAACGGGCCGCTGCGGGCCGCGAGGAGTGCGAGCACGGCGGTGAGGCACGGCAGCGCGACGAGGGCCCAGGCCATCAGCCGGCGTCCTGGGACAGGTCGATGTGGCCGCGGCGGCGGTAGGCCGCGACGATCACGGCCAGGGCGACGACGACCTCGGCGGCGGCGATGGTGATGACGAAGAGGGTGAGCACCTGGCCCGACCACGTCGCGTCGTGGCCGAGCGCGCCGGCGGCCACGAGGAGCAGCCCGCCGCCGGCGAGCACGAGCTCGGCGCCGACGAGGACGAGGACGGCATTGCGCCGGGCGAGGATCCCGTAGAGGCCGAGACCGACGAGGACGCTCGCGAGCAGGTACGGGCCGGCGGCGTGGATCATCGACGGTCCTCCCGCGTGAGGCCGGAGACCGCGAAGGCCCCGACGAGGGCCGCGAGGAGCAGCAGCGAGAGCAGCTCGAAGGGCCACGCCCACGTCGAGAAGATCTGCCGGGCGAGCTCGGCGCTGCCGCCGGGGCGGACCTCGGTGCGCGTGGCGGTCGGCAGGAGCACGGCGGCGACGAGCCCGGCGGTGCCCGCGCCGACGACGGCCGCGAGGGCACGGTGGGCCGGGCCGCTCGAGTGCTCGGCCCGGGGCCCGATGGGCGCGCGGGTGAGCATGAGCGCGACGATGACGAGCACGACGACCGCACCCACGTAGACGAGGACCTGGACGAGCGCGACGAGCTCGGCGCCGAGGACGAGGTAGCAGCCGGCGAGGCCGAGCAGCGCGACGACGAGCCACAGGGCCGAGTGCACGACCTGGCGGGTCGTCACCGCGAGCGCGGCGGAGCCGGCGGTGACCAGGCCGGTCGCGGCGAAGGCGAGGTCGAGCCCGGTCAACGCCGGCCCCCGCGGGTCGGCTTGCTGGCGGCGCCCACCTCGGGTGCGTCGGCGGCCCCCGGGTCGAGCTCGGGCGGGGCGGGGACGTCGGCGACCCACTGCCCCAGGCGCTCCTTCTCGTGGAGCAGGTCGCGGATGTCGGTCTCGGCGTACTCGAACTGCGGGCTCCAGAAGAGCGCGTCGAAGGGGCAGACCTCGACGCAGATGCCGCAGTACATGCACAGCGAGTAGTCGATGGCGAAACGGTCGAGGACGTTGCGCTGGCGGGCGCGCCCCCCTTCGCTCGCCGGAGGCACCTCTTCCTTGTGCGAGTCGATGTGGATGCACCAGTCGGGGCACTCGCGGGCGCAGAGCATGCACGAGGTGCAGTTGCTCTCGACGAGGGCGATGACGCCGCGGGAGCGAGCCGGCAGCTCGGGGGCGACGTCGGGGTACTCGGCGGTGTGGGGCGTGGCGAAGAGCTGCTTGGCGGTGGCCGCCATGCCCTTGGCCAGGCCCGGCACGAAGTCCTTGCTCACGCGGTCACCACCACCCCGACGGCCGTGAGCGCCAGCTGCGCGAGCGCGAGCGGGACGAGCACCGTCCACGCGAGCCGCTGCAGCTGGTCCTCGCGCATGCGTGGCCAGGAGACGCGGATCCAGATGATGAGCAGGACGACGAGCGAGCCCTTGAGCAGGGTCCACAGCCACCCGAGGTGGTCGGCCAGCGGGCCCTGCCAGCCGCCGAGCCAGAGCACGCCGAAGAGCAGCCCCATGACGACCATGCCCGCGTACTCGGCGAGCATGAAGAAGGCGAAGCGCAGCCCCGTGTACTCGGTGAGGGGGCCCATGACGACCTCGCTGTCGGCGATCGGGGCGTCGAAGGGGGGACGCTGCAGCTCCGCGGTCGCGGCCACGAGGAAGACGAGCGCCCCGGGCAGCTGCCACACGAGCCACCACGGCGACCAGGCGTCGACGACCCCGGGGAGCGAGAGCGTCCCGGCGGCCATGGCGACGGACGCGACGGACAGCACGAGCGGCAGCTCGTAGGCGAGCAGCTGTGCGGCGGAGCGCATCCCGCCGATGAGTGCGTACTTGTTGGCGCTCGCCCAGCCGGCCATGAGCGTGCCGAGGACACCGACGCCCGTCACCGCGAGGACGAGCAGCACGCTGCCGGGGACGTCCGCGGCGGAGACCCCCGGGTGGATCGGCAGCAGGGCGAGGGCGACGAGGTAGGGGACGAGGGCGACGGCCGGGGCCAGGCGGAAGACACCGCGGTCGGCGGCGGCGGGGGTGATGTCCTCCTTCTGGACGAACTTCACCCCGTCGGCGACGAGCTGGGCCCAGCCGTGGAAGCCCCCGGCGTACATCGGGCCGAGCCGGCCCTGCATGTGCGCCATGACCTTGTGCTCGGCCTGGCCCGCGACGAGCGGCAGGACGAGCAGGGCCGCGAGCGCGGCCAGGGAGCGGAGGGAGATCTCGAGCAGGCTCATGGCTCTCGCGGCCCCCACTCGGGCCCCGGCACCCCGGGGGCCGCCACCCGGCGGCGGCTCGGCGACCTCGTGGAGTGCCCCTCGCCGGGCTCCTTGCCGCCGGGCCAGGGACGGGTCGCGCGGGCGGCGAGGACGAAGGACTTGCGCAGGGGCGTCCCCTCGAAGCCGTCGGGCAGGAGGAGCGGGCGCAGCCCCAGGCCGGTGCCGTCGACGAAGCCGGTGAACTCCTGGCCGAACATCTCGTGGGTCTCGCGCTCGTGCCACGCGGCGCCGGCGAAGACCCCGGTGATGCTCGCCAGCGCCTCGCCGAGAGGGACACGGGCACGCAGGAGCAGGGTGCGCTGGTCGCGCTCGGGCGTCGGGCGCGGGTCGATGAGGTGGCAGACGACGTCGAGCCCGGGGTGCTCCTCGCGGTCGCTCTCGTCGACCGCGCTCAGCCAGTCGAAGAAGGTGTAGCCGCGGTCCCGGGCGTCGCCGACGGCCCGGCGCCACTCGTGCGGCGCGACGGTGAGGCGTTCCTCGGGCACGTCAGCCCCCCTTCGTCGGACGACGCAGCAGGCCGCGACGGACCTCGCCCGCCCCGGCCGTGCGGTGGCCCGCGTAGCGCGCGCGCAGGGCGCCGGTCGAGAGCGACTCGGCGGCGATGTGGTCCTGGAGGGTGAGGATGCCGTGGAGCAGCGCCTCCGGGCGCGGCGGGCAGCCCGGGACGTAGACGTCGACGGGGACGAGCTGGTCGACGCCCTTGGTCACCGAGTAGCTGTCCCAGTACGGGCCACCGGAGTTGGAGCAGGCGCCGAAGGAGATGACGTACTTCGGCTCCGGCATCTGGTCGTAGAGGCGGCGGATCGCCGGCGCCATCTTGTCGGTGACGGTGCCGGAGACGACCATGAGGTCCGCCTGCCGCGGACCGGGGGCGAAGGGGATGACCCCCAGCCGGATGAAGTCGTGCCGGGCCATGGAGGCAGCGATGAACTCGATGGCGCAGCAGGCGAGCCCGAAGTTGAAGACCCACAGCGAGTAGCGCCGACCCCAGTTGAGGACGACCTTCATCGGCTTGGGTGCATGGGCGCCCACGGCCCCCACGCGCGGCATCGGCAGGTCGGTCGTCATGGCCTCACGTCCACCGCAGCAGGCCGCGCCGCAGCGCGTGCACGAGACCGAGCAGGACGACGCCGATGAAGATCGCGACCTCGAGCAGGCTGATCGGGCCGAGGTCGGAGCGCAGGACGAGGGCCCACGGGAAGAGGTAGACCGCGTCGACGGCGAAGACCACGTAGAGGAAGGCGTAGGTGAGGTAGCGGACGCGGGTCTGCGCCCAGTCCTGCCCGACCGGGTCGACACCGGACTCGTAGGTCGTCAGCTTGGCGCGGGTCGGGGCGGAGGGGGCGAGCAGGCGGCGGGCGGTGTACGCGGCCACGACGAGGAGCACGCCCACGGCGAGCGTCCCGGCGACGACGAGGTAACCATCCACGTCCGCACCCTATCCGCGCCGCCCGCCGACATGGCGTCGCGTAAAGCCCCGTTGCGCGTCGTGGGGCCCTAGGTTCACTCGGACACCGGGGGGCAACGGCGCCTCCCGGCCGACCGGAGGACACCATCGTGCGATCACGTACCGCCGCCGCTACCGCGGCCGCCGCGACCGCTGCCCTGGCGATCACCACCCTCGCCAGCAGCCCGGCCCAGGCAGTCAACCCGAACAACAGCAAGAAGATGACGCAGGCCGTCACCGTGGACAACGTCCACGAGCACCTCGAGCAGCTCCAGGCCATCGCGGACGCCAACGACGGCAACCGCGGCGCCGGGACGTCCGGCTACGAGGCGAGTGCCCGCTACGTCGAGCAGACCCTGCGGGACGCCGGGTACACGACGGAGCGGCAGAACTTCTCCTTCATCTACGAGGAGGTGCACACCTCGAGCCTGGAGGAGATCTCCCCCGACGCGCGCACCGTCGACGGCGTGCCGATGTCCTACAGCCAGCCGACGCCCGCGGAGGGGGTCACCGCCGAGCTCGCGGCACCGACCACCGCGATCGGCTGCACCGACGGCGACTACGCCGGCGCCGACGTCGTCGACAAGATCGCGCTCGTCAGCCGTGGTGAGTGCTCCTTCGCGCAGAAGGCGGTCGCGGCCAAGGCCGCCGGCGCCGACGCCGTGATCATCTACAACAACACCACAGGCACCCTCAACGGCACGCTCGGCGGTGTCGACCCGGCGGGCGCCCCCGCCACCGGTGTGACGCAGGCGGAGGGCCAGGCGCTCCTGGCCAAGATGGCCAACGGCCCGGTGACGATGAAGATGGTCCTCACCAAGACCCTGGAGGAGCGCCAGACCTTCAACGTCCTCGCCGAGACCCGGACCGGCCGCGACGACAACGTCGTCATGCTCGGCGCGCACCTCGACAGCGTCCACGACGGCCCCGGCATCAACGACAACGGGTCCGGCTCGGCCGGCATCCTCGAGACCGCCGTCCAGCTCGGCAAGGTCAACAAGCTCAACAACAAGGTCCGCTTCGCCTGGTGGGGCGCCGAGGAGCTCGGTCTGCTGGGGTCGGAGCACTACGTCGCCGACCTGCAGGAGAACGACCCGGCCGCGCTCGACGACATCGCGACGTACCTCAACTTCGACATGATCGCCTCGCCCAACCACATCATCGGTGTGTACGACGCGAACGAGTCGACCTACGAGGCCCCGGTCGAGGTGCCGGCCGGCTCGGCGGCGACGGAGCAGGTCTTCACCGACTACTTCGACGCCGACGGCCAGCCGTGGGTGGACACCGAGTTCTCCGGTCGCAGCGACTACTCGGCCTTCATCTCCGCGGGCGTCCCGGCCTCCGGCCTCTTCACCGGCGCCGACGGGACCAAGACCCCGGAGGAGGTCGAGATGTTCGGCGGTGAGGCCGGCGTCATCTACGACCCGAACTACCACACCCCCGCCGACGACATCACCAACGTCAACATGGATGCCCTCGACATCATGAGCGACGCGATCGCCCACGCGACGATCACCCTCGCCCAGTCGACGAAGGACATCAACGGCAAGACCAGCCGCGGCACGTCCGGCAAGCCCGGACCCACCGTCCTGCCGGACGGCGTCGAGGCGGCCTGACCGCACCACCGCACCACCGCGCCACCGCCGGCCGAAGGGGGGATGTCCCCCCTTCGGCCCGGCGGCGCCCCGGATGGATCCGGCTGCGCCGACGGGGCAGAGTCGAGGGCAACGACCCACACAGGAGGACCCCGTGAGCGAGCACCCGCAGCACCCGAACCCCCCGCAGTACGCCCAGCAGGCGCTCGGCCCGAGCGAGGAGCGCAACCTCGGGATGCTGGCGCACCTCGTGCCGGCGATCCTGCTCCCGCTGAGCGCCGGCACCCTGGGCTTCGTCGGCTCGCTCGTCATCTACCTGATCTACAAGGACCGCGGGCCCTTCGTGCGCCAGCACGCCGCCAACAGCCTCAACGTGCAGATCATCACCGCGATCCTGCTCATCGTCTCGAGCGTGCTCATGCTCGTGCTCATCGGCTTCCTCACCTACCCGCTCGTCATCGTCGCCGCGACCGTCATCCACGTCGTGGGCGCGATCAAGGCCAACAACGGCGAGTGGTGGACCCCGCCGCTCACGCCCCAGCTCGTCAGGTGAGCGGCCCGGGGGCGAAGGGGGTCGTCGTCGCCGGTCACGGGGTCGCCTCCGGCCGGGCGGCCGACTCCCCCTTCGCCGCCGGGACGATCGAGCTCCAGGCCCCGCACCTCGCGGCACGAGGGCTGGACCTCACCCCCTTCGTCATGGCGACCGTCAACGTCGACCTCGCCCCGCTGCGGCTCGTGCTCGAGGAGCCGCGGTGGACGTTCGCGGACGTGCGGTGGACCGACGTGCACCCGGCGGAGACCTTCTCCTTCGTCGAGTGCGCGGTGACGCGCCGGGGCGAGCGGGTCGAGGGACTCGTCTACCACCCGCACCCGGAGACCAAGCCGATGCACCACCAGCCCGCGACCGTCGTCGAGCTGCTCCTGCCGCGGCTGCGCGGGCTGGCGCCCGGCGATGCGCTGCGGCTCGAGGTCGCCGAGGGCCAGGCGCGCTTTGCATAACGCGGCGTTATCCATCTCATAACGTGACCAACTACAGACACCGGGCAGGTCCGCCTTACCATGGGAGGAGACCGGGGGGATCTCCTCGACACGACCGACCTGCATAGGGGCACGACCACCCACCATGAGCAGCACAGCGACGACCCAGGCCAAGGACCGCGTCATCATCCGCTTCGCCGGTGACTCGGGCGACGGGATGCAGCTGACGGGAGACCGGTTCACCGCGGACAGCGCGGCCCTGGGCAACGACCTGTCGACGCTGCCGAACTTCCCGGCCGAGATCCGTGCCCCCCAGGGGACGATCCCGGGGGTCAGCTCCTTCCAGCTGCACTTCGCGAGCTGGGACATCCTCACCCCGGGCGACGCCCCCGACGTGCTGGTCGCCATGAACCCGGCCGCGCTCAAGGCCAACCTCTCCGACGTCCCCCGCGGCGCGACGATCATCGTCAACACCGACGAGTTCTCCACCCGCAACCTCAAGAAGGTCGGCTGGAGCACCAGCCCGCTCGATGACGACACGCTCGAGTCGTGGCACGTGCACGCGCTGCCGCTCACCTCGATCACCGTCGAGGCGCTCGCCGAGTTCAGCTCGCTGACGCGCAAGGAGAAGGAGCGGGCGAAGAACATGTTCGCCCTCGGCCTGCTGTCGTGGATGTACTCCCGCCCGACGCAGGCCACCGAGGACTTCCTCGCGGGCAAGTTCGGCGCCAAGCCGGACATCCTCGCCGCCAACCTCGCCGCCCTGCGTGCCGGCTGGAACTACGGGGAGACGACCGAGGACTTCGCCGTCCCCTTCACCGTCGCCGCCGCCCCGACACCCCCCGGCACCTACCGCAACATCACCGGCAACGCCGCGCTGTCCCTCGGCCTCGTCGCCGGCGCCCACCGCGCGGGCCGCCCGCTCGTGCTCGGCTCCTACCCGATCACCCCGGCGAGCGACATCCTGCACGCCTTGTCGGCGTACAAGCGCCACGGCGTGACGACCCTGCAGGCCGAGGACGAGATCGCCGGCATCGGCATCGCGCTCGGCGCCTCCTTCGGCGGGTCCGTCGGCGTGACGACGACCTCCGGCCCCGGCGTCGCCCTGAAGTCCGAGACGATCGGCCTGGCCGTGAGCCTGGAGCTGCCGCTCGTCATCGTCGACGTGCAGCGCGGCGGTCCGAGCACCGGCCTGCCGACCAAGACCGAGCAGTCCGACCTGCTCCAGGCGATGTTCGGCCGCAACGGCGAGTCGCCGGTGCCGATCATCGCGCCGCAGACCTCCGCCGACTGCTTCGACGCGGCCCTGGAGGCCGTGCGCATCGCGACGGTCTACCGCACGCCGGTCTTCCTCCTGTCCGACGGCTACCTCGCCAACGGCTCCGAGCCCTGGCAGGTCCCCTCCGTCGACTCGCTGCCCTCCTTCCCCGTCGAGCTGGCCACCGAGCCCAACGGCGAGGACGCCAAGGGCAACCCCGTCTTCCACCCCTACGTCCGGGACGAGGAGACCCTCGCCCGCCCGTGGGCGGTGCCGGGCACCCCCGGGCTGGAGCACCGCATCGGTGGCATCGAGAAGGACTCGGTCACGGGCAACATCTCCTACGACCCGGACAACCACGACCTCATGGTCCGCACGCGCGCTGAAAAGGTCGCCAAGGTTGCCGATGGGATCGGCGACCTCGTCGTCGACGACCCGAGCGGCGACGCCAGGGTCCTCGTCCTCGGCTGGGGCTCGACCTACGGCCCCAACCTCGCCGCGGTGCGCCGCCTGCGGGCGGCCGGCCAGTCCGTCGCCCACGCGCACCTGCGCCACCTCAACCCCTTCCCGGCGAACACCGGTGAGGTCCTGCGTGCCTACGACCGCGTCATCGTCCCCGAGATGAACCTCGGGCAGCTGGCGATGCTGCTGCGCGCGAAGTACCTCGTCGACGTCCGCTCCCACACCTCGGTCCGCGGCCTGCCCTTCAAGGTCGCCGACCTGGCCGAGGTCATCGACGCAGCCCTCCAGGAGGTTTCGGCATGAGCATCGATCTCGGCATCCCCACGGTCGCGTCCGGCACCGAGGGTGTCCCCACGCTGCCCGACGGCGAGAAGCAGACCCGCAAGGACTTCGCCTCCGACCAGGAGGTCCGCTGGTGCCCCGGCTGCGGTGACTACGCGATCCTCGCGGCGGTCCAGGGCTTCCTGCCCGAGCTCGGCCTGCGCAGGGAGAACATCACCTTCGTCTCCGGCATCGGCTGCTCCTCACGCTTCCCGTACTACCTCGACACCTACGGCATGCACTCGATCCACGGCCGCGCGCCGGCGATCGCGACCGGGCTGGCGACCAGCCGCCCGGACCTGTCGGTGTGGGTCGTCACGGGTGACGGCGACGCCCTGTCCATCGGCGGCAACCACCTGATCCACGCGATGCGACGCAACGTCAACATGACGATCCTGCTCTTCAACAACCGCATCTACGGCCTGACCAAGGGGCAGTACTCCCCGACGTCGCAGCCCGGCCTGGTCACCAAGTCCTCGCCGATGGGCAGCGTCGACGCCCCCTTCAACCCGATCTCGCTCGCGCTGGGCGCCGAGGGCACCTTCGTCGCGCGGACCATGGACTCCGACCGCAAGCACCTCACCGAGGTGCTCAAGGCGGCTGCCGCGCACCGTGGGACCTCGATCGTCGAGATCTACCAGAACTGCCCGATCTTCAACGACGGCGCCTTCGAGCTCATCAAGGACGTCGAGCAGCAGAAGGCCCGTCTGGTCCACCTGCGCGACGGTGAGCCGGTGGCCATCGGCGAGGACGGCGAGCGCGAGCTGCTCGTGCGCGGCGAGGGCGGCTCGGTGCGCTTCGTCGCCGAGGCCGAGGTCACGGAGCAGGGCCTCGCCGACCACGTGGTCGTCCACGACGTCACGCTGACCGACCCCAGCCAGGCCTTCTCCATCAGCCGCCTGGACTCCGAGTCGATGACCCACGTGCCGATGGGCATCTTCCGCGCGGTCTCCCGACCGACCTACGACGACCAGACCCGCGCCCAGGTCGAGTCCGCGGTCGAGCTCGCCGGTGGCCCCGCCACCGACGACGACCTGCAGGCCCTGCTCGACGGCAAGGACACCTGGACCGTCGAGGGCTGACCCGGCACTCCCCCTTCGACCCCGGTACGACGAGCGGGCCCTCTGCATTCCCCTAGGGCAATGCAGAGGGCCCGCTCGTCGCTCCTCGGAGGGTCACGGGTCGAGGTCGACGACGGCGAAGGGGGCGGACCTCCCCTTCGTCACCCGGTGCCGGGTCTCGGCGGTGCTCACCCCGCCACGTGACCCGCGGGTCACCGAGCGGGGACCAGCGTTCGACTGCCCGTCACCTGCTCGTCATGTCGATGCCGCCCGGCGGGTCCCCGGCCTCCCTAGGTTGCGGAGGTCCGCGCACCACCCCTGCCCGCGAGGCGGTCAGGGCCCCAGGAGGAGAGAGCACCATGACCCCACCCCGCAACGACCGCACGATGCTGCCGCTCGCCGGCGGGCACCGCGACGGCGGCCGCTCGGCCGCCACGTGCACCTGGAAGTGCGGGGACGCCTGCAGCCAGCCGGTCCCCAACTCCACGGACAACGCGTACTTCGGCGACGTCGTCGCCGCGTCGCGCCGCTCCGTCCTCAAGGCCGGCGGCGCCACCGCGGCCGTCGCGGGCCTGACGACCGTCGCCGCGACCTCGTTCGCCCAGCCCGCCGCTGCCGCCACCGCCGCCCCGACCGGCAAGAAGGCGCCCTTCGGCTTCGAGCCGATCGACGCGGTCCCCGCGGGTGTCGACGAGGTCGTCGTCCCGGAGGGCTTCCAGTGGGCCCCGATCATCGCGTGGGGTGACCCCATCCTCAAGGGCGCCCCGGCGTTCGACTTCGACCACCAGACCGCCGCCGCCCAGGCCGGCCAGATGGGCTACAACTGCGACTACGTCGGGGTCCTGCGCCACGGCAGCGCCAACCGGGCCGTCCTCGTCGTCAACAACGAGTACACCAACAACGAGCTGATGTTCGCCGGCTACACCAGCGCCGACGCACTCACCGACGACCAGGTCGGCATCACCCTCAACGCCCACGGCATGACGGTCGTCGAGATCACCCGCAAGAACCCCAACAGCAAGTGGACGTACACCCAGGGCGCTCCGCTCAACCGCCGCATCACGGCCCAGACGCCGTTCACCTTCGCCGGCCCCGTCCGCGGCCACGACCTCGTCAAGACCTCGGCCGACCCCGCCGGCACGACGCCGCTGGGCACCTTCGGCAACTGCGCCGGGGGCACGACGCCGTGGGGCACCGTCCTGTCCGGCGAGGAGAACTTCAACTTCTACTTCACCCAGCCGGCCGCCCCGAGCGACGACCGCGCCGGTCGCGCCGCCGCCCGCTACGGCCTCGCCAGCGGCAACCGGGCCCAGCACGACTGGGACCGGCTCGACCCGCGTTTCGACCTCACCCGCGAGCCCAACGAGGCCAACCGCCACGGCTGGATCGTCGAGGTCGACCCTTTCGACGCGTCGAGCACCCCGCGCAAGCTGACCGCGCTGGGCCGCTTCAAGCACGAGGGCGCCAATGTCACGGTCGCGGGTGACGGCCGCGTCGTCGTCTACATGGGTGACGACGAGCGCTTCGACTACATGTACAAGTTCGTCTCCTCGAGGACCTACGTCGAGGGCGATGCTGCGGGCAACCACGCCCTCCTGGACGAGGGTGACCTCTACGTCGCCAAGTTCAACGGCAACGGCTCGGTCGACGGGATCCACGACGGCGACGGGGAGTGGCTGCCGCTCGTCGTCGACGGCCGGTCCGCCGTCGACGGGTTCACCCTCGAGGAGGTCCTCGTCCACACCCGCCTGGCGGCCGACGCGGTCAGCCCGACCAAGATGGACCGCCCCGAGGACGTCGAGGTCAACCCCGTCAACGGCCGCGTCTACGCCGCGCTCACCAACAACTCCAGGCGCGCCCCCGCGCAGGTCGACGAGGTGAACCCCCGGGCCAACAACAAGCACGGCCAGGTCCTCGAGATCACGCCCCGGGGTGGCGACCACACCGTGGCCGGCTTCGACTGGAAGCTCGTCCTCGTCTGCGGTGACCCGAGCGACCCGCAGACGTACTTCAACGGCTACGACAAGTCCGAGGTCAGCGCCATCTCGTGCCCGGACAACGTGGCCTTCGACGGCGAGGGCAACCTGTGGATCGCGACCGACGGCAACGCCCTCGGCAGCTGCGACGGCATGTACCTCATGCCGCTCGAGGGCGAGCACAAGGGGCACCTGCAGCAGTTCCTCTCCGTCCCCGCCTTCTCCGAGTGCTGCGGCCCGCTCATCGAGTGGGACGAGCGGGTCGTCTTCGCCGCGGTCCAGCACCCGGGCGAGGACGACGGCGCCTCGACGACCAACGTCAAGAGCACCTTCCCCTACCGGGGCAACACCCAGCCGCGCCCCGCGGTCATCATGATCTGGCCGCAGAGCCCCTCCGCGGGCAAGGGCAAGGGCAAGGCCGCCCGGTCCACGAAGGCCTGATCCGACGCACCACCGGGTGGGCCGTCCGCGACTGTCGCGGGCGGCCCACCGCGCATGACAAGGTGAACCACATGACCCTCCCGCGCCGCCCGGGGCGCAGCGCGGCAGCCGCCGCCCTCACGCTCGCGCTCGCCGCCTGCGGCGGCGCCGGTGAGGGCACGGCGAGGCCCGGGACCTCCCCTTCGTCCGGGGGCAGCTCGTCCGCGACCGTCGCGCCCGACCCGAGCGTGCGGGTGACGCAGGGCGAGGACGCCCCGCAGTCGGCCGCCGAGGCACGTGCGGGCACCCGGGCCGCGGACGCCGAGACCGCCGCGACCTCCCTGAGCATCCCCGCGGTCGGCCTCTCCACGCGGATCGAGCCCCAGGGCCTGCGCGGCGGCAAGGTCAACCCCTCCCCCGGCGAGGTCATCTGGTTCACCGGGTACGACCGCGTGCAGCCCGGCGCGAAGGGCACGACGGTCATCGCCGGTCACGTGATCTCCTCGGGCCGGCCCGACGCCTTCGCCGCCCTCGAGCAGCTGGCGAAGGGCGACGGCGTCGTCCTCGGCTACCCCGGCGGCGTGCGGCTGCGCTTCGAGGTCACGTCCACGAGGATCGTCGACAAGGAGGCGCTGACGACGAGCGAGGACGTGTGGGGCACGAACCCCGACACCCGGCGCATCGTCCTGATCACCTGCGACGACCAGCTGGGCTTCCGCGAGGACGGGCACCGCAGGGCCAACTTCGTCGCGGTCGCCGAGATCCCCGCCTGACCGCACGCCGGGCCGGGGGTAGCCTCGCCGGGTGACCCCTCAACGCGACGCCCGCGGCGTCCTCGCGGCGTGGCTCGCCTATGGCATCTGGGGCGCCTTCCCGCTGTACTTCCACGCCCTGCTGCCCGCCGGTGCCAGCGAGATCCTCGCCCACCGGATCCTGTGGACCTTCGTGCTGTGCCTCGTCGTCCTGGTGCTGCGGCACGAGCTCGTCGCGCTCGCGCGGCAGCTGCGGGGACGCCTCGCCCTGGGCGTCGGGATCGCCGCCTACCTCATCGGCATCAACTGGTTCGTCTACGTCTACGCGGTCGGCATCGGCCGCACCAACGAGGCGGCGCTCGGCTACTTCCTCAACCCGATCGTCACCGTCGGTCTCGGCGTGCTCGTGCTGCGCGAGCACCTGCGCCCGCTCCAGTGGGTCGCGGTCGGCATCGGCGCGGTGGCCGCGCTCTACCTCACCCTCGCCGGTGGTGGCCTGCCGTGGATCTCGCTCGCGCTGGCGCTCTCCTTCGGCGGCTACGGCCTGACCAAGAAGCGCCTGGGCGCCACCCTGCCGGCGCTGCACTCGCTCTCCGCCGAGACGATCTTCCTGCTGCCTCCGGCCGTCGGGCTCGTGTGGTGGTTGACGGCGACCGGCGAGGGGACCTTCACCGTCGACGCGCCCTGGCACCCGCTGCTGCTCGTCTCGGCCGGGATCGTGACGGCGGTCCCGCTCCTGCTCTTCGCCGAGGCCGCCCGGCGCATCCCGCTCGTGACGATCGGCCTGATCCAGTTCATCACCCCGGTGCTGCAGCTCATCACGAGCGTCACCGTGCTCGACGAGCACCTCGCCCCGGAGCGTTGGGTCGGCTTCGCGATCGTCTGGGTCGCGCTCGCCTGCCTGACGGTCGACTCGCTGCGCACCGCGCACCGACGGCGTCGCCCGGCGCCGGACGAGTGCGAGTCCCTGGAGCCCGTCGAGCCGCTCTGACCCCGCATTCCCCTAGGGCAATGCACGGCCAGGTGCGCATTCCCCTAGGGCAATGCAGGGTCGGGCGAGGGCGAAGGGGGTGGACCGCGCCTAACCGACGCGGTGGACGACGCCCTCCATGAGCGCGATGAGCGCAGCCTTGGCATCGGAGTCGGGCAGCGGGGCGAGGGACTCGACGGCCTGCCGGCCGACGGCGAGGGTCTCCTCGCGGGCGTCGGCCATCGCCCGGTGCGGCCGCAGGAGCTCCAGGGCGCGCTCGAGCCGCTCGGGCTCGCGCAGGTCGGAGGTCAGCAGCTCGCGCAGCTCGGCGTCGGCCGGGTCCTCGGAGGCGAGGGCGTTGAGGACCGGCAGGGTCCGCTTGCCCTCGCGCAGGTCCGTCCCGGGCGTCTTGCCGGTCTCCCCCGACTCGCTCGAGATGTCGATGAGGTCGTCGGCGAGCTGGAAGGCCATGCCGAGCCGCTCCCCGTACTCGGTGACCAGCTCGACGACCTCGGGCGTGCAGCCGCTGTACATCGCGCCGTAGCGCGCGGCGGTGGCCACGAGGACGCCGGTCTTGTCCGCCAGGACTCCCCGGTAGTACTCCCGGGCGTCCTGCCCCGGCGGGCAGGGACGGTCGTCGCGGATCTGCCCGGAGCACAGCCGGATGAAGGTCCGCGCCTGGATCCTCACTGCGTCGGCGCCCAGGTCGGCGATGATGTCCGAGGCGGTGCCGAAGAGCAGGTCGCCGACGAGGATCGCGGTCGAGTTGTCGTACAGCGCGTTGGCGCTCGGCGCCCCGCGTCGCAGGTCCGCCTCGTCCATGACGTCGTCGTGGTACAGGCTCGCGAGGTGGGTCAGCTCCACCCCCGCCGCGGCGGCGACGACCCGGTCGTTGATGCCCTCGCCGAGCTCCGCGACGAGCATCGTGAGCATCGGCCGGAAGCGCTTGCCGCCCGCCCGCGCCAGGTGGAGGTTGGCCTCGGTGATGAAGTCGTCCTCGTTGCGGGTGCGCTCGACGATCAGGGCCTCCACCTGCTCCAGCCCAACACCCAGACGTGCGGTCAGGTCGTCACTGGCCCCGGGCAGGGCGAGGACAGGCGGGGTCGGGCTGCTCACGGAGGTCACCTCGGGATGAAGACGCTGGACTGCTCGGCCAGCTCGAGGAGCGGCCCGGGGAAGATCCCGAGCACGATCGTAACGACCACCCCGACGCCGATGACCACGAGGGACAACGTGGCGGGCGCGGCGGCGGTCACGTCACCGCTCGGCTCCGTGAAGAACATCAGGACGATGAGCCGGATGTAGACGAAGGCAGTGATCGCCGACATGAGCACCGCGATCACCACGAGCACGACCCCGGCCAGGCCACCGTGCTCGATCGCCGGGAGGAAGGCCGCGACCTTGGCGGTGAAGCCGGAGGTCAGCGGGATCCCGGCGAAGGCGAGCATGAAGAGGGCGAAGGCCCCGGCGAGGTAGGGGTGGTTGCGGCCCAGCCCGGCCCACTGCGACAGGTGCGTGGCCTCGGCCTCGCGCTCCCGGACGAGGTTGACGACGGCGAAGGCCGCGATCGTCGTGATGCCGTAGGTGACGACGTAGAAGAGCACACCCTCGACGGCCGAGCGGTCGAAGCTGATCAGCGCGACGATGATGAACCCCGCGTGCGCGATCGAGCTGTAGGCCAGCAGCCGCTTGATGTCGGTCTGGGTCACCGACAGCACCGAGCCGACGACCATGGTCAGGGCGGCGATGACGATGACGCCCGTGCGCCACTCCCAGCGGGTGGTCTCCAGGGCGACGTACACCAGGCGGAGCAGCGCGCCGAAGGCAGCCGCCTTGGTGCACGCGGCCATGAAGCCCGTGACCGGGGTCGGAGCCCCCTGGTAGACGTCCGGGGTCCACGAGTGGAAGGGCACGGCGCCGACCTTGAAGAGCAGCCCGACGAGCACCATGACGACACCCGGGAGCAGCAGCCCCTCGAACTCGCCGGTCGAGGTGGTCGCGGCCTGCGCGATCGCCGCGAGGTCGATCGAGCCCGCGTAGCCGTAGAGGAGGGCCGCGCCGAAGAGGAAGAAGCCCGAGGAGAAGGCTCCGAGCAGGAAGTACTTGAGCGCCGCCTCCTGGGAGAGCAGCCGACGGCGACGGGCCAGGCCCGACATGAGGTACAGGGGAAGGGAGAGCAGCTCCAGGGCGACGAACATCGTCAGCAGGTCGTTGGACGCCGGGAAGAGGAGCATGCCGGCCAGCGCGAACAGCGCGAGCGGGAAGACCTCGGTCGTCGACCACCCCTTGCGGGCGGCCTGCGCCTCGAGGCTCGACCCCGGGCTGGCCGCACCCATGGGCGTGAAGGCATCGGCGGTGTCGCCGCCGAGCCGGTCGGCCATGACGAGCAGGCCCAGCAGGCCGAGGACGAGCAGGGTGCCCTGCATGAAGCGGGTCGGCCCGTCGACGGCGACGGTCCCGCCGACGGTGACGCCCATCTCGTCACCGGTCATGAGGAGCAGCGCCGCGAACGACAGCAGGATCGTCAGCACCGCCACCCCGACCTGCGTCAGGTGCCGCACGGACCGCGGCGCGAAGGCCTCGACGAGCACCCCGACGAAACCCCCGACGAGGAGGATGATCATCGGCGAGAGGGCCCAGTAGCTGATCTCGACGGCCTCGAAGGCCGTGGGGACGGGCAGGGTCATCAGTGGTCACTCCCGGAGGTCGAGCCGTCGGTGGGGCCGGCCGGAACGGACGGGACCGTGTCGGTGATGCCGACGATCTGGAGGGTCCGCTCGACCGCCGGGTCGAGGGTGTCCAGGACGGGCTTGGGGAAGAACCCGAGCACGACGAGGGCCACGACGAGCGGGGCGACGACGGCCTTCTCCCGCCAGTCGAGGTCGCGCACGGCGACGGCGAGCCGACCCGGGGGCCGGCCCTCGTCGAGGTCGGCCCGGACGTACGGCAGGTCGCCGGCCGGGGACCCGACGGTCGTGGACCCGGTGGTCCGCTGCGCCACGGCCCCGACGGGCTCCGGCTGGAGCTCGGGCTCGCCCACGACGGGAGGTGGGCCGGTGAAGATCCGCTTGTACATGAGCAGGATGTAGAGGGCTGCGAGCACCACGCCCCAGACGGCGAAGGCGGTGGCGACCGGGTAGCGCGGCCACGACCCGGCGATGACGAGGAACTCCGAGACGAAGGTCGACAGGCCGGGCAGCGACAGCGTCGCGAGCCCCGCGACGAGGAAGGAACCGGCGAGCACCGGGGTGACCCGCTGCCAGCCGCCGTAGTCCTCGATGCGCTGGCTGCCGCGCCGGGCGATCAGCATGCCGGCGAGGAGGAAGAGGCCAGCCGTCGCGAAGCCGTGGTTGACCATGTAGAAGTTGGCCCCGACCTGGGAGACGGACGTGAAGGCGAAGATGCCCAGGACGATGAAGCCGAAGTGGCTGACCGACGTGAAGGCGATGAGGCGCATCATGTCCGCCTGGCCGATGGCCAGGATCGCGCCGTAGAGGATCGAGAAGACGGCGAGCGTCACCACGACCGGGGTCGCCCACTGGCTGGCCTCCGGGAAGAGCTGGAGGCAGAAGCGGATCATCCCGTAGGTGCCGACCTTGTCGAGCACGCCGACGAGCAGCGTCGCGACGGCGGGCTTCGAGGCGGCCGCGGCGTCCGGCAGCCAGGTGTGGACCGGCCACATCGGGGCCTTGACCGCGAAGGCGATGAAGAAGGCGACGAAGAGCCAGCGCTCGGTGGCGCCGCCGATGCCCAGGCCGGTGAGGCTCTCGACCAGGAAGCCGTCGGGACCCCCGGGCCCCTGGATGTAGAGCGCGATGACACCGACGAGCATGATCAGCCCGCCCGCGAGGGAGAAGAGGAGGAACTTCATCGCGGCGGCCTGGCGGTGCGCGCCCCCGTACATCCCGATGAGGAAGTACACCGGGACGAGCATGGCCTCGAAGAAGACGTAGAAGAGGAAGACGTCGGTCGCCGAGAAGACGCCGATCATGAAGGGCAGCAGCGACAGCAGCAGCGCGAAGTACCCCTTGTGCCGGGCGCCTCCCTCGGGCACGTCGTCCCACGCGGCCAGGATGCACACGGGCACGAGCACGAGCGCCATGAGGATGAGCGCGAGCGAGATGCCGTCGACGCCCAGCGCGTAGCTGACGCCGAACTGCGGGATCCACTCGTGCTGCTCGACCATCTGGAACTGCGCGGTGCTCCCGCGCGTGAAGCTCGTCGCGGCAGCGACGATGCCCAGCAGGAGGGTGAGCAGCGATGTCCCGAGGGCGATCGGGCGAGCCAGCGCCGCGCTGCTCGCAGGGAGCACGGCCACGACAGCGGCGCCGGTGAGCGGCACCACCATGAGCAGGCTGAGCCAGGGCAGGTCGTTCATCAGTTCATCACCCACATGGCAGCGAGGAAGACGACGACGCCGGAGAGCATCGTCAGGGCGTAGGAGCGGGCATAGCCGTTCTGCGAGCGGCGCAACCACGCGGAGCTGCGCTGGACCGACCGGGAGAGCCCGCCGACACCGGCCCCGTCGACGCCGTCGGCGTCCACGGAGACCAGGCCGCGGGTCAGGCCGATGCCGGGCCACTGCAGGAGCACCTCGTTCGCCTCGTCCTGGTAGAGGTCACGACGGGCTGCGCGCGTGAGGGCGCTGCCCTCGGGAGCGACCTGCGGGACCTCACCTCGGCCGTAGACCAGCCAGGCCCACACGGCGCCGACGGCGACGACGAGCAGCGTGCCCGCCATGATGACCGGGACCGGCAGGACGGGCTCGTGGTGCTCCACGTGGCCGAGGACCGGCTCGAGCCAGGTCGAGATCGGGGCGACGGTCGCGAGGACCAGACCGAGGAAGGCCGAGCCGACGGCGAGGACCATCATCGGGATGGTCATCGTCAGCGGCGACTCGTGCGGGTGCACGTCATCGGTCCAGCGGCGCTTGCCGTGGAAGGTCATGAAGAACAGCCGCGACATGTAGAAGGCCGTGATGCCGGCGCCGATGAGGGCGGTGAGACCGAAGACCCACGGGCGCCAGCCCTCGCCGACGAAGGCGGCCTCGATGATCTTGTCCTTGCTCCAGAAGCCGGCGAAGGGGGGCACCCCGAGGATCGCGAGCCAGCCCAGGCCGAAGGTCACCCAGGTGATCTTCATCAGCCTCGAGAGGCCACCGAAGCGACGCATGTCGACCTGGTCGTCCATCCCGTGCATGACCGAGCCGGCACCGAGGAACATCCCGGCCTTGAAGAAGCCGTGGGTCACGAGGTGGAAGATCGCGAAGGCGTAGCCGACCGGGCCGAGCCCGGCCGCGAGCATCATGTAGCCGATCTGGCTCATCGTCGAGGCGGCCAGCGCCTTCTTCATGTCGTCCTTGGCGCAACCGACGATCGCCCCGTAGACGAGGGTGATCGCGCCGACGACGACGACCGCGAGCTGCGCGTTCGGGGCCGCGTCGAAGATGTGGTGGCTGCGCACGACGAGGTAGACGCCGGCGGTGACCATCGTCGCGGCGTGGATGAGCGCCGAGACCGGGGTCGGTCCGGCCATGGCGTCCCCGAGCCAGGACTGCAGGGGGAACTGCGCGGACTTGCCGCAGGCGCCGAGCAGGAGCAGCAGGCCGATCGCCGTGAGCGTGCCCTCGCCCGCGGCGCCGACGGCGCCGTCGACGGCCGCGTAGTCCACGGTGCCGAAGGTCGCGAACATGATCGACATCGCGAGGATCAGCCCGACGTCACCGATGCGGTTGGCGACGAAGGCCTTGTTGGCGGCGGTCGCATAGGCCGGGTTGTGGTTCCAGAACCCGATGAGCAGCCACGAGGCCAGGCCGACGCCCTCCCAGCCGACGAAGAGCAGCAGGTAGGAGTCGGCGAGGACGAGCAGGAGCATCGACGCCACGAAGAGGTTCAGGTAGGCGAAGAAGCGCCGCTTGTCCGGGTCGTGCTCCATGTACCCGAGCGAGTACACGTGGATGAGCGAGCCGACGAAGGTGACGAGCAGGACGAAGGCCATCGACAGCGGGTCGACGAGCAGCCCGGCCGTGACGTCGATCGAGCCGGCGGGCACCCAGTCGTACAGCTCGACCCTGGAGGCCCGCTCCCCCGCGTCCGAGGCGAGCATCGACACGAAGATCGCGGCACCGACGAGGAAGGAGCCCCACGACAGGGCAGTCGCGAGCAGGGGGCCGAAGGAGTCGGTGAGCCGGCCGCCGACGAGCAGCAGCACGGCGCCGAGCAGCGGCAGGGCGACGAGGAGCCAGGCGAGTTCGGTGATCAAGATGACCCCTTAGAGCTTCAGCAGGTTGGCGTCGTCGACGGAGGCCGACCGGCGGGCACGGAAGACGGCCATGATGATGGCCAGCCCGACGACGACCTCGGCGGCGGCGACGACCATGACGAACATGGCGATCACCTGGCCCTCGAGCGACCCGTGCATCCGGGCGAAGGTCACGAAGGCGAGCGAGGCGGCGTTGAGCATGAGCTCCACCCCCATGAAGACGACGATCGCGTTGCGGCGCAGGAGCACGGTCGACCCACCGATCGCGAAGAGGATCGTCGCGAGGTAGATGTAGTTCATCGGGCTCACCGGCGCTCACCCCCTTCGGTCGTGGAGTCGGTGTCCTCGAGCTCGCGGTACCGGGTCGGCGTGGTGACCTGGTCCCGGGCGACGAGCACGCGGTTGAGCGAGAGGTCGGAGGTGCTGCCGTCGGGCAGCAGGGCCGGGGTGTCGACCGCGTTGTGGCGCGCGTAGACACCGGGCACGGGGAGGCCGGCGAGGTGGCGTCCCTCGCGGAAGCGGCGCTCCATCCACTCCTTCTGCGTCGGCTTGGCGATGATCCGCTCGCGGTGGGCGAAGACCATGGCGCCGAGCGCGGCGACCGTCAGCAGACCGGCGGTGACTTCGAAGAGCCAGACGTACCTGCCGAAGACGAGGTAGGCGATGCCCTCGACGTTGCCCGGGTCGGTGTTGACCTCAGCCAGGCTCGGGTCCCCGTCCCAGGCGACCCGGCCGATGGCGGCGAAGAGCACGAGCAGCGCGACGACGGAGACGAGGGCGGTCAGCAGGCGCTGGCCCTTGAGCGTCTCGACGAGCGAGTCGGCGGCGTCGACGCCGACGAGCATGACGACGAAGAGGAAGAGCATCATCACGGCGCCCGTGTACACGAAGATGTGCACGACACCGAGGAAGGGCGCCTCCTGCAGGAGGTAGAAGACGCCGAGGACGATCATCGTCGTCACCATGCCGATGGCCGCGTGCACCGCCTTGCGGGCGAAGAGCAGCGCGAGCGCCCCGGGGACGGCGATGCAGCTGAGGATCCAGAAGACGACTGCCTCACCGGTGCCGGTCATCGGGCCTCCCCCGTCTCGTCGGTGCCCACGGACGCGGCGGCGTCCTGCTCGGCACGGGCGGCAGCGTGCTGCTCGACCCAGGTGCGCTGCTCGGGCGTGGCGGTGGCGACCTTGCCCTGGTAGTAGTCGCGCTCCTCCATGCCCTCGACCATCGGGTGCGGCGCGGGGAGCATGCCCTCCTGCAGCGGGGCGAGCAGCTGCTCCTTGGTGAAGATCAGGTCGGCGCGGTTGTTGTCGGCGAGCTCGTACTCGTTGGTCATCGTGAGCGCCCGGGTCGGGCAGGCCTCGATGCAGAGCCCGCAGAAGATGCAGCGCAGGTAGTTGATCTGGTAGATGTGCCCGTACCGCTCGCCGGGGCTGAAGCGCAGCCCCCGCTCGTCGTCGTTGTCGCCGCCCTGGACGAGGATCGCGTCCGCGGGGCAGGCCCAGGCGCACAGCTCGCAACCGACGCACTTCTCCAGCCCGTCCGGGTGACGGTTGAGCTGGTGGCGCCCGTGGAACCGCGGCTGGGTGGGCCACTTGACCTCGGGGTACTCCTGGGTGGCGACCTTGCGGAACATCGTCGCGAAGGTCACCCCGAATCCGGCGACAGGGGCGAAGAGGTCCGAGAAGAACCCTCCCTGGGACTCGTCAGCCACGGTGCTCCTCCTGGGGGCTGGACGGGGCGGTGGGCGCGGGCGCGTCGGCGATCGCCGTGCCGCCACGGGACGGCTCGACGAGGCGCTGACCGGGCATCGGTGGCACGGGGTAGCCCTCGGCCCACGGGTCGATCTCCTCGGGCACGACGGCCGCCTCCTCCTGGGCGCGGGTGCGGGCCTCGACCTTGGTCTCCCAGATCCACGTCGAGCCGAGGACGAGGACCGCGAGGACGGCGACGATGATCAGCGAGGAGATCGGGAACTCACGTCCGAGCAGGCCGACCGTGCCGTCCCCGAAGAAGCCGGCGTCGGCGCCGCGGATGAAGGCCACCGCGATGACCCAGGCGACGGTCACCGGGATGAGGAACTTCCAGCCGAAGCGCATGAACTGGTCGTAGCGCGTGCGCGGGAGCGTGCCGCGCAGCCAGACGAAGAAGAACATGAAGAGCCAGAGCTTGACGGTGAACCACAGCAGACCCCACCAGCCGGTGTTGAGCATGCCGTCGCCGATGGCGGCGATGCCGGGAGGCGCCTGCCAGCCGCCGAGGAAGAGCGTCGTGGCCAGGGCCGAGACGGTGAACATGTTGATGTACTCGCCGAGGAAGAACATCGCGAAGCGCATGCCCGAGTACTCGGTGAAGTAGCCACCGACGATCTCGCCCTCGCCCTCGGCGAGGTCGAAGGGCAGCCGGTTGGTCTCGCCGACCATGGTGATCACGTAGATCACGAAGGAGACGCAGGCCGGGACGATGTACCAGAGGTCGCTCTGGGCGGCGACGATCTCGCTCGTGCTCATCGAGCCCGAGTACATGAAGACCGCGACGAGCGCCAGGCCCATGGCGATCTCGTAGGAGATCAGCTGGGCCGTGGCGCGCAGGCCGCCGAGGAGCGGGTAGGTCGAGCCGGCCGACCAGCCGCCGAGCACGATGCCGTAGGCCGCGACACCCGCGACCGCGAGGACGAGCAGCGCGGCGACCGGCAGGTCGGTCAGCTGCAGGGGCGTGTGGTGGCCGAACATCCAGACCATGCCGCCGAGCGGCATGATCGAGAAGGCGACGAAGGCCATCGACGCGAAGATCACCGGCGCGATGGTGAAGATGAACGCGTCGGCGGCCTTGGGCCGCACGTCCTCCTTGAGCATCGACTTCATGCCGTCGGCGAGCGTCTGCAGCAGGCCGAAGGGGCCGTTGCGGTTGGGGCCGGGACGCTGCTGCATCCGACCGATGATGCGGCGCTCGAACCAGATGACGAGCAGCACCGAGACGAGCAGGTAGACGAAGAGCAGGAGCGCCTTGACCACCGACAGCCACAGCGGGGTGTCGCTGAAGTCCGCCGCCACCGGCTTGTCCGCCGCGGCGGACAGCGCGCCCAGCCCGGCGAGCGTGGAGAACCCGGTCATGCCGCACCACCCTTGGTCACGGAGACGATCGCTCCGGCTCGGCCGGAGAGGCTGCGCAGGTCACAGCTCTCCGAGTTGGTCGGCAGCCACACGACGTGGTCGACCATGTCGTGGACGAGCACCGGCACGGTGACCCGCACGTCGTCGGCGCTCACGGTGACGAGGTCGCCCTCGGCGACCCCGAGGCCCTGCGCGGTGACCGGCGAGACGAGGGCCCGCGGCGCCCGGGCGGTCCCGGCCAGGAAGGGCTCGCCGTCCTGCAGGGTGCCCTTGTCGAGCATGAGCCGCCAGGTGGCGAGCACGAGCTCGCCGGTCCCCGGCTGCGGCACCGGCGCACGGCGCACCCGCGGCGGGTAGCCCTGGGCGCGGGGTGCACTCGTGGACTCCAGGGAGCGGCGGGCCTCGGCGACGGTGCGGGTGCCGAGGAACTCGCCCATCTCGTCGGCCAGCATGTGCAGCACCCGGTGGTCGGGCAGCGCGGTCGTGTCGAGCGAGGCCTCGAAGGGACGCACGCGCCCCTCCCAGTTGACGAAGGCACCCGCGCGCTCCGCGTGCGGGGCGACCGGCAGCACGACGTCGGCGTGCTCGGTGACGCTGCTCGGCCGGATCTCGAGGGAGACGACGAAGGCGCGCTCGAAGGCCTGGGCGGCCAGCGGCTCGGCGAGGTCGTGGGCGTCGACGCCGCCGACGACGAGTCCGCCGAGCGTGCCGTCGGCCGCGGCCCGGACGATGCCAGCCGTGTCGAGGCCCTGCTCGCCGGGGAGGCAGCCGGCCTCGATGGCTCCGCGCTCGCCCGCGCGGCGCGGGACCCAGGCGATCTCGGCGCCGGTGGCGTCGGCCAGCTCGGCGACCGCGGCCAAGGCGCCGGGGACGGTCGCCATGCGCTCGCCGACGAGGATGAAGGCACCCTCGCCGCGCAGCGCGGCGTGGGCCGTGGCGATCGGGTCGCCCTCGGCGCCGGGGGCGCTCGCGCCGGCCAGCGCGGTGAGGACCTCGGTCTCGGTCCCCGGGGCGGAGGGGATGAGCGTGCCGCCCAGCTTGTCGAGACCGCGGGTGGCCAGGGGCGCGATCGCGTGGATCGAGGTCTTGGCCTTGCGGTAGGCCTTGCGCAGCCGCAGGAAGAGGATCGGGCTCTCCTCCTCCGGCTCGAGGCCGACGAGGAGCACGGACCCGGCCCGGCCGAGCCGTTCGTAGGTGACGCCGCCACTGGTGGGCGTCGTCCCCGCCACGTGTCGCAGGAGGAAGTCGCGCTCCTCCGCGGAGTGCGGGCGGGCGCGGTGGTCGATGTTGTCGGTCGCCAGGACCGAGCGGGCGAAGGTCGCGTAGGCGTGGGCGTCCTCGACGCTCACGCGGCCACCCACGAGGACGCCGTGGCCCTGCGCGGCGCGCAGGCCGGCCGCGGCGGTGGCGAGGGCCTCCTGCCACGAGACGACGCGCAGCACGCCCCCTTCGTCGCGGACCATCGGCAGCTCGAAGCGGTCACCCAGGTTGGCGTAGGCGAAGGCCCAGCGCCCCTTGTCGCAGTTCCACTCCTCGTTGACCTGCGGGTCGTTGCCGGCCATGCGCCGCAGGACCGTGCCCCGGCGGTGGTCGGTGCGAAGGGAGCAGCCGTCGGCGCAGTGCTCGCAGACGTCGGGGGTGGAGACGAGGTCGAAGGGACGCGACCGGAAGCGGTAGGCCGCCCCGGTGAGCGCCCCGACCGGGCAGATCTGGACGGTGTTGCCCGAGAAGTAGGACTCGAAGGGCTGCTCCTCGTAGATCCCGACCTGCTGCAGCGCCCCGCGCTCGACGAGCGCGATGAACGGGTCGCCGGCGACCTGGTCGGAGAAGCGGGTGCAGCGGGCGCACAGGACGCAGCGCTCGCGGTCGAGGAGGACCTGCGAGGAGATGTTGATCGGCTTGGGGTAGGTGCGCTTGACGTCCTCGAAGCGCGAGGTGGCCCGGCCGTTGCTCATCGACTGGTTCTGCAGCGGGCACTCGCCACCCTTGTCGCAGACGGGGCAGTCGAGCGGGTGGTTGATCAGGAGCATCTCCATCACGCCCTGCTGCGCCTTGTCGGCCACGGCCGAGGTGTGCTGGGTGCGCACCTGCATGCCCTCGCTCACCGTCATGGTGCAGCTCGCCTGGGGCTTGGGCATCGCCTTGACGTTGCCCTCGCGGTCCGGCGTCGCGACCTCGACGAGGCACTGCCGGCAGGCGCCGACCGGCTCGAGGAGCGGGTGGTCGCAGAAGCGCGGGATCTCGATCCCCGCCTCCTCCGCGGCGCGGATGACGAGGGTGTCCTTGGGCACCGAGACGGCGATGCCGTCGATGCTGAGGTTGATCAATTCGGGCCGGGCCTCGGCCACGGTCTGGTCCTGGTCGCTCGTGGCGGTCATGCGGATACCTGCTCCTTGGCGAAGAGCGTCGAGGCGGCGGGCGGGAAGAGCTCCGCGGCCGGCGTGTGGCAGCCCGCCTCGAACTCCTCCCGGAAGTACTTGACGGCGGAGGTGATCGGGCTCGTGGCACCGTCACCGAGGGCGCAGAAGGAACGGCCGAGGATGTTGTCGCAGATGTCGACGAGCTTGTCGATGTCCTCGGGGGTGCCCTTGCCGTGCTCGATGCGCTCGAGGATCTGGGCCAGCCACCACGTGCCCTCGCGGCACGGGGTGCACTTGCCGCAGGACTCGTGCTTGTAGAAGTCGGTCCAGCGGCTCACGGCGCGCACGACCGAGACGGTGTCGTCGAAGATCTGCAGCGCGCGCGTGCCGAGCATCGAGCCGTGGGCCGCGACGGACTCGAAGTCCAGGGGGACGTCGAGGTGCTGGTCGGTGAAGATCGGCGTCGACGAGCCACCGGGCGTCCAGAACTTCAGCGGGTGGCCCGGGTCGCGCATGCCGCCGGCCATGTCGATGAGCTCGCGCAGCGTGATGCCGAGCGGCGCCTCGTACTGGCCGGGGTGCTTCACGTGGCCGGACAGGGAGAAGATGCCGAAGCCCTGCGACTTCTCGGTCCCCATGTCGGAGAACCACTCGGCGCCCTTGCGCACGATGAGTGGCACGGAGGCGATCGACTCGACGTTGTTGACGACCGTCGGGCGGGCGTACAGGCCGGCGACGGCGGGGAAGGGGGGCTTGAGCCGCGGCTGGCCCCGTCGCCCCTCGAGGGAGTCCAGGAGGGCGGTCTCCTCGCCGCAGATGTAGGCGCCGGCACCCGCGTGCACGGTGACGTCGAGGTCGAAGCCGGTGCCCAGGACGTCCTTGCCGAGGTAGCCCGCCGCGTAGGCCTCCTCGACCGCGCGCATGAGGCGGCGGTAGACGTGCACGACCTCGCCGCGCAGGTAGATGAAGGCGTGGTTGCAGCCGATGGCGAAGGAGGTGATCGCGACGCCCTCGACGAGGAAGTGCGGGGCCGCCATGAGCAGCGGGATGTCCTTGCAGGTGCCCGGCTCGGACTCGTCGGCGTTGACGACGAGGTAGCGGGGGCCGCCGTCCGGCGGGGGCAGGAAGCCCCACTTCATGCCGGTCGGGAAGCCGGCGCCGCCGCGGCCGCGCAGGCCGGAGTCCTTCATCGACTGGACGAGGTCCGTCGGGTCCGTCTGCAGCGCCTGCCGGAGGGCGGCGTACCCGTCGTTGTCCTCGTAGGTCCCGAGGGTCCAGGACTGCGGGTGGTCCCAGAACTTCGTGAGGATCGGCGTCAGCGTCGTCACTTGTCGTCCTCCTTGGCCTGCTCCTGCGCGTCCTGGCCACCGGGACGCTCGTCGGGCTCGTTGACCGGGGTGTCGACGGAGCCCTGCTCGCCGACGGCGATGCCGTCGAGGGAGGCGCCGGCGGCGTCCGGGCTCGTGGCGACCGCGTCGTCACCGGGGGCGGTCCACCCTTCGCGCCTGGCCAGCTCCACCCCGCGCAGGGACGCGGGCCCGGCGCCGACGCCCTCGTCGGCCAGGCCGTCGGGGAAGCCGGCGAGGACGCGGGAGACCTGGGTGAAGGTGCACACCCGGCTCGGTCCGCGGGTCGGCGCCACCGGGACGCCGGAGCGCAGGTCGTCGACGAGCCGCACGGTCGACTCGGGCGTCTGGTTGTCGAAGAACTCCCAGTTGGTCATGACGACCGGGGCGTAGTCGCACGCGGCATTGCACTCGATGCGCTCGAGGGTGATCTTGCCGTCCTCGGTCGTCTCGTCGTGGCCGATGCCGAGGTGCTCGCTCACCGTGTCCCAGATCTGGTCGCCGCCCATGACGGCGCACAGCGTGTTGGTGCAGACACCGACGGTGTAGTCGCCGTTGGGGTGGCGCTTGTACTGGGTGTAGAAGGTCGCGACCCCCGAGACCTCGGCCGTCGTCAGGCCGAGGGTGGTCGCGCAGAAGTCGATGCCACGACCCGTGACGTACCCGTCCTCGCTCTGCACGAGGTGCAGCAGCGGCAGCAGCGCCGAGCGCGGCTGCGGGTAGCGGGCGATGACCTGCTCGGCCTCGACGGAGAGCCGCTCGAGCACGTCGGCGGGGTACGGCTCCTTGCTCTCCGAGGGCACGTGCAGGTGCCCCGAGGCGGTCTGCTCACCGAATCCTGAGCTCATCGGTCGACTCCTCCCATCACCGGGTCGATGGAGGCGACGGCGACGATGACGTCGGCGAGGTTGCCCCCTTCGCACATGGCCGCGACGGCCTGCAGGTTGTTGAAGCTAGGGTCCCGGAAGTGGGCCCGGTAGGGGCGGGTGCCGCCGTCGGCGACGACGTGGCAGCCGAGCTCCCCCTTCGGCGACTCGACCGCGACGTAGGCCTGGCCCGGCGGGACGCGGAAGCCCTCCGTCACCAGCTTGAAGTGGTGGATCAGCGACTCCATCGAGGTGCCCATGATCTCGCGGATGTGGTCGAGGCTGTTGCCCATGCCGTCGCCGCCCACGGCCAGCTGCGCCGGCCAGGCGATCCGCTTGTCGGCGACCATGACGGGGCCGGGGTTGCGCTGCAGCTCGTCGGTCACCTGCTCGACGATCCGCAGGCTCTCGCGCATCTCGTCCAGGCGGATGCAGAGGCGGTCGTACGCGTCGGCGCCGGTGCGGGTGACGACGTCGAAGTCGTACTTCTCGTAGCCGCAGTACGGGCTGAGCTTGCGCAGGTCGTGCGGGAGCCCTGTGGAGCGCAGGACGGGGCCGGTGATGCCCAGGGCGGTGCAGCCCGTGAGCGAGAGGACACCGACGTCCTTGGTGCGACCCTTGAGGATCGGGTTCTCGAGGAGCAGCTTCTCCAGCTCGCCGATGCCCCGGCGCACCTGCGGGACGGTCTCGCGGATCTTGTCGATCGCGCCGTGCGGCAGGTCGGAGGCCACGCCGCCGGGGCGGACGTAGGCGTTGTTCATCCGCAGGCCGGTGATGTTCTCGATGACCGAGAGGATCCGCTCCCGCTCGCGGAAGCCGATCGTCATGATCGTCGTCGCGCCCATCTCCATGCCGCCGGTGCCCAGGCAGATGAGGTGGCTCGAGATGCGGGTGAGCTCCATCATCAGCACGCGGATCGCGCTGGCCCGCTCGGGGATGTCGGCGGTGATGCCCAGGACCTTCTCGATCGCCAGGCAGTACGCGGTCTCCTGGAACATCGGGGTCAGGTAGTCCATCCGGGTGCAGAAGGTGACCCCCTGCGTCCAGGTGCGGAACTCCATGTTCTTCTCGATGCCGGTGTGCAGGTAGCCGATGCCCGCGCGGGCCTCGGTGACCGTCTCGCCGTCGAGCTCGAGGATCAGGCGGAGCACGCCGTGGGTCGAGGGGTGCTGCGGACCCATGTTGAGGACGATGCGCTCCTCGGGGTTCATCCCGAGCTCGCCCATCTCCTGGTCCCAGTCACCCCCCTGGACGTTGACGACGTGGCCCTCGGCGAGGTCGTCGGCACCCGGGGTCGAGTGCACCCCCGCACTGTGCGTGTACGTGGCCATCAGCTGTACGACCTCCGCTCGTCGGGCGGCGGGACGGTGCCGCCCTTGTACTCCACCGGGATGCCACCCAGCGGGTAGTCCTTGCGCTGCGGGTGCCCGGCCCAGTCGTCGGGCATGAGGATGCGGGTGAGCGCGGGGTGCCCGTCGAAGACGACGCCGAACATGTCCCACGTCTCCCGCTCGTGCCAGTCGGCCGCCGGGTAGGTGGCGACGACGCTCGGGACGTGCGGGTCGGCGTCGGGTGCGGTGACCTCGACGCGCAGCCGGCGGCCGCCGTGCGTGATCGACAGCAGGTGGTAGGCGACGTGCAGCTCGGCGCCCTCGTCGTGAGGGAAGTGCACGCCGGAGACCGACATGCACATCTCGAAGCGCAGGTCGGGCCGGTCACGCAGCGCGCGCATGACGACCGGCAGGTCGTCGCGGTGCACGTGCAGGGTCAGCTCGTCGGCGTGGACGACGACCCGCTCGAGCAGGTCACCACCCGTCGCGTCGGCGAGACGGTCGACGACCTCGTCGTACCAGCCGCCGTAGGGGCGCTGGGCGGCGCCGGGGAAGGCGATCGTGCGCTTCAGGCCGCCGTAGCCAGAGGTGTCCTGGCCCTCGCGGGCGCCGAACATGCCCCGGCGCTCGTCCCGGACGACGGGTGCGCGCTCGGGCGGGACCTCCCCTTCGCCCTCGGGCCGGACGTTGGTGTACTCGACCGGACGGTTGCCGCCGACGAGACCCGAGGTGTCGGGGAAGCCCTTGTTGGCCGTGCCGCCGAGGCCCGGACCCGTGGGGTGGACGCCGTCGGGCGCCGGCGTGCCGACGTCCTTCTTCTCGTCGCTCATGCCAGGAGGTTCCTTCCGAGCAGGCCCTCGTGGTCGTGCGTCGGGGGCTGCAGCTCCGTCGGGGTGGCGCCGAGCGCCGCCTGCTCCGCGGCACGGGCCGCGGCGACCCGGTTGACGCCCAGCGGCGTGCTCTGGATCTGCTCGTGGAGGGTGATGATCGCGTTGAGCAGCATCTCCGGTCGCGGCGGGCAGCCGGGCAGGTAGATGTCGACCGGGATGATGTGGTCGACGCCCTGGACGATCGCGTAGTTGTTGAACATGCCGCCGGAGCTGGCGCACACGCCCATCGAGATGACCCACTTGGGGTTGGCCATCTGGTCGTAGACCTGGCGCACGACCGGGGCCATCTTGTTGCTCACCCGGCCGGCGACGATCATCAGGTCGGCCTGGCGCGGCGTCGCCGCGAAGCGCTCCATGCCGAAGCGCGCCAGGTCGTAGTGCGGCGTGCCGACGGCCATCATCTCGATGGCGCAGCAGGCCAGGCCGAAGGTGGCCGGCCAGATCGAGGCCTTGCGCATGTAGCCGGCAAGGTGCTCGACCGTCGTGAGGGCGATGCCCGCGGGCAGCTTCTCCTCGAGTCCCATGTCTTGTCTCCGTCCTCGTCAGTCCCACTCGAACCCACCGCGACGCCACACGTAGGCGTCGGCGATGAAGAACGCGTTGAACAGGAAAAGCACCACGGCACCGAGGGTGAAGGCCCCGAGCTCGTCGAACGCGACAGCGAAGGGGTAGAGGAAGAGCGCCTCGATGTCGAAGATGATGAAGAGCATCGCGGTCAGGTAGTACTTCACCGGGAAGCGACCACCCTCGGATGCCTGCGGCGTCGGCTGGATGCCGCACTCGTAGGCCTGGGCCTTCGCCGCGTTGTAGCGGGCCGGGCCCACGACCAGGCTCGTGCCCACCGAGACGATGGCGAAGCCGAGCCCCAGCAGGAACAGGATGAGCAGCGGGATGTACGGGTTCATCGCTGCGCCTCGCTTTCTGACATGTGATGCACGCCACCGATCCTAGGGGTGGCCGGCAGCACGCCGACGCCGGGCTCACGCATTGGGAGCCACCTTGGTCATGAGCTGGACGAGCCGGTCGTCGAGACCGCCGCCCTTCTCCTCCGGGAGGTTGGCCATGAGCTTGAGCATGAACTTCATGAGGGTCTGGCGCGGGAGGCCGTACTTCGTCGCCAGGCGCATGATCTCGGGCTTGCCGATGAGCTTGGCGAACTGCGCGCCGAGGGTGAAGTAGCCGCCGTGCATGTCCTTCATCCGGCCGACGTAGGACTGGAGCACGCGCTCGCGGTCCGCGGCGGTCGGCCGGGCGAGCGCCTGCACGATCGTCTCGGCAGCGGCGTGACCGGCCTCGAGGGCGTAGTCGATGCCCTCGCCGTTGAAGGGGTTGACCATGCCGCCGGAGTCACCGACGAGCATGAGGCCGTCGGCGTAGAGCGGCTGGCGGTTGAAGGCCATCGGCAGCGCCGCCGCGGTGATCTCGCCGGTGATCGTGTCCTCGTTGATGCCCCACTCGGCCGGCATCGTCTCGACCCAGCGACGCATGACGTCCTTGTAGTCGGTGCGGCCGAAGGCCTCGGAGGTGTTGAGGACGCCGAGGCCGATGTTGGAGCGGCCGTCGTTCAGGCCGAAGAGCCAGCCGTAGCCCGGCATGAGGATCCGGCCGCCGTCGGGGGTGGTGGACCACAGCTCGAGGTGGCTCTCGAGGTAGTCGTCGTCGTGGCGCGGGGTCTCGTAGTACGCGCGCACCGCGACGGCCATCGGCCGGTCCTCGCGCTTCTCGCGGCCCATCTTCACCGACAGGCGGGAGGAGACGCCGTCCGCGGCGACGACGACGGGGGCCCGGTAGGTCTCGGTCTCGCCCGTGGCGCGACCGCGCTCGTCGACGACCTTCGCGACGACGCCGACGATGCGCCCCCCTTCGTCACGCAGCGGCTCGGAGACATTGCGTCCCTCGAGGAGCTCGGCCCCGCTCGACGCGGCGTGGCGGGCGAGGACCTCGTCGAGGTCCTGGCGGGCGCGGACCATGCCGTACCCGGGGAAGGAGGTGACATCGGGCCAGTCGAGCTGCAGCCGCATGCCGCCGCCGATGATCCGCAGGCCCTTGTTGCGCGCCCAGCCGTCGGTCTCCGACAGCGGGATGCCGAGGTTGATCAGCTGGCGGACCGCTCGGGGGGTGAGCCCGTCCCCGCAGATCTTGTCCCGGGGGAAGCGGGACTTCTCCAGCAGGACGACGTCCTTGCCGGCCTTCGCCAACCAGGCCGCGGTGGCGCTGCCACCCGGTCCGGCCCCGACGACGATGACGTCGACGCTGCGGCCACCCTCGGCCGCCGGCAGTGCACTGGTCACGAAACTTCCCTCAGCTGCTTGTGAAGCATTTCACGATCGCCGGGAAGCCTACTCTTTGGGAACAACGAGGCGGACACAGGTTCACCTAACCTGCGGGCGCGTCCGGACGAAGGGGGACTCAGCCCGCCTTGACGGCGCGGTGCAGGGCGACGATCCCGCCCGTGAGGTTGCGCCACTCGACCCCCGACCATCCGGCGCCCTCGATCATCCGGGCCAGCGGCTCCTGCGCGGGCCAGCTCTGGATCGACTCGGCGAGGTAGACGTAGGAGTCCGGGTTGGAGCTCAGCCGGCGGGCGACGGGCGGGAAGGCTGCCATGAGGTACTCGCTGTAGACCGTGCGGAAGGTCTTGTTGACCGGCTGGCTGAACTCGCAGACGAGCAGGCGCCCACCCGGTCGGGTCACGCGCAGGAACTCGCCGAGCGCCACCTCGGGCTGCACGACGTTGCGGAACCCGAAGGACATCGTCACCACGTCGAAGGACGCGTCGGCGAAGGGCAGGCGGGTCGCGTCCGCGGCGGCGAAGTCGAGCTCGGGGCTCTGCTTCAGGCCCTGGCGGAGCATCCCGAGGGAGAAGTCGGCGGAGGCCACGTGGGCGCCCGCCGCGCGCAGCGGGAGGGAGGAGGAGCCGGGACCGGCGGCGATGTCGAGGATGCGCTGGCCCGGCCTCGGGTCGATGGCGGCGACCACGGCCCGACGCCACAGCCTCGTCTGCCCCAGCGACAGGACGTCGTTCATCAGGTCGTACTTCGCGGCGGTCTCGTCGAACATCGCGGCGACGTCCTTGGGGTCCTTCTGGAGGGTGGCGCGGCTCATGTGCTCATCCTCGCACCCGCAGTCGTACGCTGGACCGCGACATGACCTCTCCATCGCCCGCCGACGTCCCCTCCACCTCCGGCGTCCCGCACCCCGCGCTCGTCGTGCGGACGGTGTCCGTCCCCCTCCCCCGCGTCACGGACCTGCTCGGGCTGCTGCCCGAGCCGGACGACGCGGGCGACATCGTCTCCTGGGTCCGCAAGGGCGAGGGCTTCGTCGGCTGGGGCCGGGTCGCGACCTTCCGGGCGACGGGTCCGCACCGTTTCGAGCAGGCGCAGGAGTGGTGGCGCGAGGTCACCGCCGAGGCGATCGTGCGCGACGACGTCGACGAGCCGGGGACCGGGCCGATCGCCTTCGGGTCGATGGCCTACTCGCGCCGCTCCCCCTCCGAGTCGGTGCTCGTCGTCCCCGAGGTCGTCGTCGGCCGTCGCGGCAACCTCGCGTGGGTCACGACGATCACGACCGATGCCACGGTGCCCGCCGCGGACCAGGCGCTCGCTCGCCAGCCCGCGCCGCGCGACCCGGGGCCGGTGGACTTCGCCGACCGGGACCTCACCGCGGAGCGCTGGGCCGAGGCCGTGGAGGAGGCGGTCCGCCGGATCAACGCCGGCTCGCTCGACAAGGTCGTGCTCGCCCGCGCCGTCCAGGCGACCGCGCAGCAGCGCATCGACCCGCGGTGGCTGCTGCAACGGCTCGCCGCGGACTACGACACGACGTGGGTCTTCGCGGTCGACGGCCTCGTGGGCGCCACCCCCGAGATGCTCGTGCGGCTCGAGCGCGGCCTCGTCACCTCGCGCGTGCTCGCCGGCACGATCCGGCGCACGGGCGACGACAGTCACGACCTCGCGCTCGCCGGGTCGCTGGCCCGCAGCAGCAAGGACCTCGAGGAGCACGAGTACGCGGTGCGCTCGGTCGCGGACGCCCTGACCGACCACACGTCCTCGATCAACGTGCCGGACTCCCCCTTCGTCCTGCATCTCAACAACGTCATGCACCTCGCGACGGACGTCGCGGGGGTCGTCGACGACGACTCGACCTCGCTCGCCCTCGCCGCGTCGCTGCACCCGTCGGCCGCCGTGTGCGGCACGCCGACGCCGGTCGCCGACGGGGTCATCGCCGAGCTGGAGCAGATGGACCGCGGGCGCTACGCCGGGCCGGTGGGCTGGATGGATGCCTCGGGCGACGGCGAGTGGGGCATCGCGCTGCGCTGCGGCTGGTACGAGGACGCGACCTCGCTGCGCCTGTACGCGGGCTGCGGGATCGTGGCCGGGTCGGTCGCCGGGGACGAGGTCGCCGAGTCCGTCGCCAAGCTGCTGCCGATGCGGACGGCGCTCGGCGGCTGACCCTGCGCGAGACTCGGGTCATGGCCGCAATTTCGGCCGGACAGGAGCCAATTCCCGAGTCTCGGTGACGTGGACTGCCGGGGTCAGGCCAGAGCGGCGGCGACGGCCGCGCGCACTCGCTGACCGGCCGCGCGCCGGGCGTGGCCGGGGACCGGCACCCGGATGACGCGGATCCCCGGGCTGCCGTGATGCAGCAGGCCGGCGAGGTCGTCCGGGCTGTGCGCCGTGGTCGAGGGCACCCCGTGGGCCGCGCAGAGCAACCCGATGTCACTGCCCGTGGGTGTCGTGAAGAGCCGCGTCATCGGCCCGGACAGCTCCGGCGCGCCGTACTCGAGCGTGCCGAAGATGCTGCCCCCGTCGTCGTCGAGCACGACGATCGTCAGGTCCGGGCGGGGCTCGGCGGGCCCGATGAGCAGGCCGTTGGCGTCGTGCAGGAAGGTCAGGTCGCCGAGCAGCGCCACGGTCGGCCCCGGGCGGGACAACGCGATGCCGACGGCGGTCGAGACGCAGCCGTCGATCCCCGCGAGCCCGCGGCTGGCGAGGACCTCGACGTCGGCGCGCGGGTGGGCGACGCCGTGCGCGAGGTCACGGGCGACGCTCGAGCTGCCCAGGAAGAGGGCGGCGTCCGGTGGCAGTGCGTCGTGCAGGGCCCGGGCGACCGCGGGGCCGGCGGCATCGGTGGGGACGGCGGCGGCGAGGCGCTCGCCGGCCTCGCGCCAGGTCCGGGCGAGGTCGCTCTCCTCCCACCCGGGTCCCTCCAGCGACAGCGCGGCGAAGGGGTGCACCGCGGCCGCCGCGTGGGTCGCGTCGGCCCAGCCGTCGGCGCCCGGCTCTCCGGTGGTGACCACCTCGACCCGGACCCCGGGGGTGCGCGTGAGCGCCGGCACGGAGCGGCCGAGGGTGGGGCGCCCGACGACGAGCAGGCGCGAAGGGAGGTGCGCCGCCACCCAGTCCGTCGCCGTGAGGACGAGGTCGCCGTGGGGCAGGACGAGGTCGCTCGTGCCCGGCCCCGGCTCGGCGACGACCGGAGCGCCGTGGTGGCTCGCCCAGGCGAGCGCGGCGGCCCGGTGGTCGGCGGTGGGCAGCTCACCGATGACGACGAGGGTGTCGGGGTCGTGCTCGAGGGGGACTGCATGCCCGGCGGTGACGGGGGCGGGGCCGGTCACGGCGACCCAGGGGTGGTCGCCCTCGCGACCGACCACCGGGTCGAGGTGTCCCCGACCGGGTGGGCGGTCGTTGTGCCCTCGACCCGTCGCGGGGGCGGCGATCGCCGTCGGGGCGAGCGGGTCGCGGTAGGGCAGGTCGAGGTGGACGGGCCCGGCACTCCCCTGCCCGGCGAGGGCGCCGGTCGCGGCGGCGACGGCCCGGGCGGCGGCGGTCCGCCAGCCCGCGGCCTGGCGGGCGGGGTCGGCGGGCGTCTCGAGCTCGAGGGCCAGCCGGACGTGCTCGCCGTAGACGCCGAACTGGCCCGTGGCCTGGTTGGCGCCGACCCCGCGCAGCTCCGGGGGCCGGTCGGCGGTGAGGAGGAGCAGCGGGACCGCGCCGTGGTGGGCCTCGAGGACTGCGGGGTGGAGGTTGGCCACGGCCGTCCCGCTCGTCGTGATGACGGCGGCCGGCCGGCGGGAGGCCTTGGCCAGGCCCAGCGCGAGGAAGGCCGCGCTCCGCTCGTCGACCCGCACGTGCAGGCGCAGCCGCCCTGCCAGCTCGAGGTCGTGGGCCGCGTAGGCGAGCGGGGCCGAGCGCGAGCCGGGGCACAGGACGACCTCGCGGACGCCGAGCCGCGCGAGCTCGTCGAGGAGCACACGAGCACCGGTCGTCGAGGGATTCACCCACCCGATCCTGCCACCCCGCAGGGCCGGTGTCGGGCGGGCGGGCTCCCCTCAGATCCGCTCGACGTCGTAGTCGATCGTCACGGTCGGCGTCCCGGCCGTCCCGACGAAGGGGGCTGCCCCCTGCCGCCACTCCGCGAGGGAGGGGTCCTCGCTCGCGTCGACCAGGCGCGCGGTCTCGGCGTAGCGGCCGCTGTCGTGCGCCTGGGTCGCGCGGGCGTCCCGGCCCAGGTCGTCGGCGAGGGAGCGCTCGACGGTCACCCAGCCAGCGCGGTCGGGGTTGGCCGCGCCCTCGAGACCGGGCACGAGGTCCTCGGTGTGCTCGAGGCTCAGCACCGACACGTCCTCCGGCACCCCGAGGGAGGCGACGGGGGCTCCGGAGGTCACGACGTGGGTGATCCCGAGCCGCCGTCGCAGGTGCGGGTTCGCGGCGAGTGCCGCCGCGGTGATCCCGCCGTGGCTGTGCCCGGCGGCCATGACGCGCGGCGGTCCGGTGTCCCCGACGCGGCGGCGGGCGTCGGTGACGGCCCGCTCGACGGCGAGCATCGAGGCGGTCGTCTCCCCCGCGAGGAGCAACGCGTTGCTCGTCAGGTCCCACGGGTTGGCGCCGGCCCGCGGGTCGAAGGTCTGCGTCCCCGGGATGTCCACGACCCAGGCCCAGGTGCCGTCGGCCTGGGGGATGCCGGTCACGCGCAGCCGCGACCCACCCGACGTCGGTCCGTCGGCCGCGACGAGGTCGGCGACGCCGCGGGGCGCCCGACCGACGCCTGCCGGTCGGGGCCGCAGGTCGACCCGGCGGCCCGACTCGTCGAGGACGGCGCCCTTCGTCGCGGCGACGACCACGGCGAGCGCGCCGGCGTGGTCGCGCGGCGGGTAGGGCACGCCGGCCCGGCCGCTACGCCAGCCGAGCCACAGGCCGAGCACCGGCACCCCCTCGCCGAGACCGAGGAGCAGCCCGTCGAGGCCGTCGGCCGCGGCGGGGACGAGCCACGGGTGGTCGAAGAGGATCTCGTCGGCCTCCTGGCCGAGACCCAGCCCGATCGAGATCGCCGCCGCTCGGGCACCGGGCACGGTCATCACGGCCGCGACCACCGGCACACTCGCCAGCCCGGCCCCGAGGACGACCGGGGCCACCGATCGGCCGACCCACGCGCCCGCGCTCGTCGCGATGCCGTCGGTGAGGGCCTGGACGCTGTGTTCGGCGTCGCGGTAGGCGTGGACGGCCGCCGTCGTCGCGGCCGCGGTGGTGCCGACCTCGACCCCGACGGCGACGACCCCGGTGCACCGGCCGATGGCCAGCTCGGCGGTGACGGCCTCCACCGGGGCCAGCAGCCCGGCGAGCGCGAGCCCCGGGTCCACCGCGGCGAGGCCGATCGCCAGGCCCACCTCGCCGACGTCCAGCGCGATCCGCCGCAGGCGTCCCGCGGACTCCTCGAGCTCGTCGAGCCCGACCGACAGCCCGGCCGCGCCCCCGGTGACGCTGATCCCGCTCACGGCAGCACCCGGGCCGTGAGGTCGACGGCGCCGACCATGTGCAGGCGCGACTCGGCGACGGCCTGCAGGTGCCGCACGTCGGCGGCGGCCTGGCGCACGCGACGGGCATAGGTGGCGAGGTCGTCGGCGTGCTCGCCGACGACGTCGCGGTGCAGCCGAGCCGCCTCCCCCTGCCAGCTCGTGGCCGTCGCGCTGCGCGCCTGCACGGCGCACGCGTCCAGCCGGTCGGCGTGGCGCTCGAGCCGCACCGCCACCGCTGTCAGCTCCCCCGGGAGCAGCCTGTCGATCCCCGTGTCCATGGGTCCACCCCACCCCTTGGGCAGGGCGGGCGGGACCCCCTTCGCGCTCCTGTGGACGAAGGGAGCGCCACCACCGGGCCTGTGGTCAGACGCGCGCCGCCCAGGCCGCGCGGACCCGCTCGCGCCACCAGTGCTCCCGGGCCGGCGACGCGGCGTGCGCGGCGAGGAGTCGCGGGTCGGGGGCGACGTCGCGGACCGGCAGGGCACCGGCCACGGGGAGGAGGGGCTCACCCGTCACGTCGGCGGCGAGCAGGGCGCCGGTGCCGAGCCCGCACGCGTGGTGGAGCTCGGGCAGCGCGGCGGCGAGGGCGACACCGGCGCGCAGGCCGACGCTCGAGTCGATGGCAGAGGAGACCACGGCCGGCAGGCCGCACTGCTCGACGACGCGCAGCGCGGAGGCCACCCCGCCGAGGGGCGCGACCTTGACGACGATGACGTCGGCCGCGCGCAGGCGGGCGACCTCGAGCGGGTCCTCCGCCTTGCGGATGGACTCGTCGGCGGCGACCCGGACGTCGACGCCCTGGTGCGCGAGCTCGACGCGCAGCCGAGCGAGGTCGCGCACGTCGGCGCAGGGCTGCTCCGCGTACTCGAGGCCGTACTGCGCGAGGAGGGACAGGCTGTCGGCAGCCTGCGTCAGGGACCAGCCGCCGTTGGCGTCGACGCGGATGCGCGCGTCCGGCCCCATGACGTCGCGGACGGCGGCAACCCGGTCGAGGTCGTCGCGCAGGTCCTGGCCCCGCTCGGCGACCTTGACCTTGGCGGTCGTGCAGCCGTCGTAGCGGGCGAGGACGGTCGCCACGTCGGCAGCGGGGACGGCGGGGACGGTCGCGTTGACCGGGACCTCGTCGCGCACGGGCTGCGGCCACCCGTCCCAGGCGGCCTCGATCGCCGCGTCCAGCCAGCGCGCGGCCTCGGTCGGCCCGTACTCGAGGAAGGGCGCGAACTCCCCCCACCCGGCGGGTCCGCGCACCAGCGCGACCTCGCGCTCGGTGACCCCGCGGAACCGGGTGTTGAGCGGCAGCGTGACCACGTGCAGGCCGTCGAGCAGCTCCTCGACGGATGCGAGCGCGGTCATCGGTCCCGGCTCGAGAGCACGCAGAACTCATTGCCCTCGGGGTCGGCGAGGACGGTCCAGGTGACCTCCTGCTCGTCCTGGCCGACGTCGACGCGGGTGGCGCCCTGGGCCAGGAGCGTCTCGATCTCGGCGTCGCGCTCCTGCTCGACGTGAGGCGCCAGGTCGAGGTGCAGGCGGTTCTTGATCGTCTTGCCCTCGGGCACGGGGA
This sequence comes from Janibacter terrae, assembly GCF_039636765.1. Classification (NCBI taxonomy): domain Bacteria; kingdom Bacillati; phylum Actinomycetota; class Actinomycetes; order Micrococcales; family Intrasporangiaceae; genus Janibacter; species Janibacter terrae. Next base: position 1,036,602 of record NZ_CP144167.1, on the reverse strand, counting down.
CGAAGACGAGCGAGGTGCGCAGGCCCTGCCAGGTCGCCAGGTCGTCGACCGGGTCCTCGGTGTGCTCGGGCGGCACGACATTGGCCTCGTACTCGTCCTCGTAGCCGATCCGCCACCCCAGGACGTCGGCCCACCACCGCGCAAGGGCTCGGTGGTCACGCGCGTCGATCGCCGTCTGGTACCAGTGCAGTGCCATGCACAGGACGGTAACCCGCGCTCGGCCCTCACCCGGCCGTCGCCGCCGCCCGGGCCGCCTCGGTCTCGAGGAGCACGTCGCGCAGGCTCATCAGGTCAAGACGAAAGCGACTGACGAGGAAGGCCGTGTCACCCAGGACGTACACGTCCGGCACTCCCGGCGGCCGCTGCCCGTGGCACCAGGCGTCACCCCCGAGCGTGATCGCGAGTGCCCGGGAGCGGTCCTGGTAGGACTGCACGGGGACCCCCGCGAGGTAGTCGCGCACCCTGAAGACGGCCGCGCCCCCGACGAGGCCGTTGGCCTTGGCCGCGCAGTGGATGATCCCCGCCGCGACCCGGGCCGGCTCGGCGGACCGCCACCGTTCGAGCAGCCGCGCCCGGGCGCTCGCGGCGAGCAGCCGTCGGTAGACCGTGGGCAGCTCGGCGGCCGCCAGCGGCGGCGGGCCGGACGCCATGAGGACCGCGTCGATCGAGCGCACCCATCCCGGCGGGACCGGGCCGGCCAGCGCGTCCGGGTGCAGTGGCTCGTCGACCGGCAGTGGGTCGCCGACGAGTCGCTCGAGCTCCTCCGGCCCACCGACGACCCGCTGGAGCCAGCCACGCATCGTCTGCTGCGGCACCGGCTCGCGCAGCCCGTACGTCAGGTCCTCACCGGGCGGCGGGACCGGCCCCCACTCATCGCCCATGACCGGGCCGCCGCCACCGCCGTCGATCCCGTACAGCCATCGGTCCGTCATGTCGCGTCCTCTCGCCCGTGACGGTCCGGGTGACCGGCCACAGGTCCACCCCACCGGCTGCGGGAGGCGAGGGGGACCCCCTTCGGCGGGCTGTGGACGGACGCCGAGCGCGGCGGGGGCTGGGGACGGGCGTAGGGTCGCTGCCCGTGGACATCGCCCTGACTCTCATCGCGATCGCCGTCGCGATCGTGCTCATCATCCGCTTCAAGGTCGACCCGGTGATCTCGCTGATCATCTCCTCGGTCTTCCTCGGTCTGTCCGCGGGGGTGGGGGCCGAGGGCACGGTCACGGCCATCACCACCGGCTTCGGCGAGATCATGGGCGAGGTCGGTCTGCTCATCGGCTTCGGCGTGCTCATCGGGTCGCTGCTGCAGGCGACCGGCACCTTCCGGGCGCTCGTCGAGATCATCGCGCGCCGGGTCGGCGGCAAGCTGCCGTACGCGATGACCGCGGCGCTGTCGGCGATCTTCCCGTCCATCTACGTCGACGTGCAGGTCGTCCTCGCCTCCCCCATGGCCCGCCAGGCGGCGCCGGTCGTCGACCGCAAGCGCGGCCTGCCGTGGCTCGCCGGCGCGATCGGCATCGGGATCTTCGCCGGGTACGTCTTCTTCGTGCCGGGCCTGGCCGCCGTGGCCATCGCCGGCCAGCTGAAGCTGCCGCTCGGCGAGTACCTGATCTTCGGCGCCCCGATCGGCGTCGCGACCGCGCTGATCACGACCTTCCTCTTCCGGCTGCTCCTGCAGACCCGCTTCTGGGACGAGACCACCGACATCGATGCCGACGAGGAGGAGCACCCCGACAACCCGGGGCACCGCGCCTACCTCGCCCGCGCCGCGGCCGAGGCCGCTGCGGCCCGTCCCGGCGCCGGGTCCGGTGCGACAGCGGGGTCCGGCGCAGCACCGACGGTCGACGGCGTGGACGCCGACCTCGAGGACCCCGACGCGGTGCCGGACCGCGCGCTGCGCCTGCCGCTGCTGCTGCGCCTGTCCCCGATCCTCGTGCCGCTCGTGCTCATCGCCTTCGGCGCCTTCATGGACCTCTTCGACAAGAGCAACGCGACGATCGCCTTCCTCGGCAATGCCAACATGGCGCTGTTCATCGGCCTGCTCATCGCCTTCCTCATCGGGCGCGGCGCGCTCGGCGGGGACGGCACGGAGGCGGCTCTCTCGCAGGGCTTCCGGACCACCGGCGAGATCCTGCTCATCACCGGCATCGGCGGCTCGCTCGGGGCCGTCATCACCGAGACCGGGCTCGACGCGTCCCTCAAGAAGCTCTTCTCGGCCGACGCCACCGCCCCCGTCCTCATCACCGTGCTGCTCGCGTGGTTCATCGCCGCGCTGCTGCACTTCGCGATCGGGTCGGTCTCGGTCGGCGCGATCACCGCGTCGGGCATCATCAGCCCGGTCGTCGCCTCGACGGGTGTCGAGCCGGTCGTCGTGGCCCTGGCCATCGCGTCCGGCGCGATGTTCGCGCTGCACGTCAACAGCAACTTCTTCTGGATGTTCAAGAGCCTGCTCGGTCTCTCGACCAAGGGCGCGCTCAAGACGCTGACGCTCGCGACCTCGCTCGGCGCGGTCGTGTCGTTGCCGTTGGTGCTCCTGGCGAGCATCGTCGCCTGACGCGGGAGCCCCCTTCGTCGTCGTGACGAAGGGGGCTCCCCGGCGGCGGTGCGCGACGGTCAGGCCGCGACGCGCTCCCGCTCGGGGGCGTCGACCTGCGTGACGGCGCGACGACCGGCGAGGACCGCGTCGAGAGACCAGGCGCCGGGGCCGGCGACGGCGAGGGCCGCGCCGATGCCGGCGAGCAGGAGGACGAGCTCGTAGCCGCCCTCCCCGACGAAGAAGCCCGCCGACAGGTGGACGACGAAGAGCGCGCCGAGCATGACGAGCGCGTAGACGGCACCGACGACGCGGGTGCCGAGGCCGAGGACGATCAGGACGCCGCCGACGAGCTCGACGAGCAGGGTCAGCGGACCGGTGACGCCGGCGAGCGGTGCACCCATCCCGGCGAACATCTCACCGACGCCGCCGAAGCCGGCGGCGGTGAGCTTCTGCCAGCCGTGCAGGAACATGGTCAGGCCCATGACGATCCGCAGGATCACGAGGGCGAGGTCGATCTGGGTGCGGCGCATGCGTCGCGTCCTTCCAATTGATTGCAACTACAACAGTTGTTACTTTAATCATCATCGGGTCCGCTCGCCAAACCGACGGTCAGTAGGCTCGCCCCCGTGAGCGCACTGGACAACGTCAGCGAGACCTTCGACCCGCAGGCCTGGGAGGTGGTCCCCGGGTTCGAGGACCTCACCGACCTCACGTACCACCGGGCCAAGGACGTCGGGTGCGTGCGCATCGCCTTCGACCGGCCGGAGATCCTCAACGCCTTCCGCCCGCACACCGTCGACGAGCTCTACCGGACCCTCGACCACGCCCGACGCACCCCCGACGTCGGCGTCGTCCTGCTCACCGGCAACGGCCCGACCCCGCGCGAGGGCAGCAGCGCGACGACCGAGGGCTGGGCCTTCTGCACCGGCGGGGACCAGCGGATCCGCGGCCGCTCCGGCTACCAGTACGCGGCGGACCCGACCGGCGACGACAGCGTCGCGGGCATCGACGAGCGCCGCGTCAAGGCCGAAGGGGGGCGCCTCCACATCCTCGAGGTCCAGCGCCTCATCCGCACCATGCCCAAGGTCGTCATCGCGCTCGTGAACGGCTGGGCAGCCGGCGGCGGCCACTCGCTGCACGTCGTGTGCGACATGACGCTCGCCAGCCAGCACGCGCGGTTCAAGCAGACCGATGCCGACGTGGGCTCCTTCGACGGCGGGTACGGCAGCGCCTACCTCGCGAAGATGGTGGGGCAGAAGCGCGCCCGGGAGATCTTCTTCCTCGGCCGCGCGTACACCGGCCAGGAGATGTACGAGATGGGCGCCGTGAACGCGGTCGTCGACCACGCCGAGCTCGAGACCGAGGCGCTGACCATGGCCCGCGAGATCATGGCGAAGTCCCCGACCGCGATCCGCATGCTCAAGTTCGCCTTCAACCTCACCGACGACGGGCTCATGGGCCAGCAGGTCTTCGCCGGCGAGGCGACGCGCCTCGCGTACATGACCGACGAGGCGGTCGAGGGGCGCGACCAGTTCCTGGAGAAGCGGGACCCGGACTGGTCGCCCTTCCCCTGGTACTTCTGATCGGGCGATGACCCCGTGCCGATCACACCCCTGCCCCTCCCCGCCGGACCAGCGATCCTTGATGTACTCCCTTCGCTCGAGCGCGCGCTGACCGGCACCGCGCCGATCCACCCCCACGCGCCGGGTGAGATCCCGAGCCTGCCCGGGGGCGACCTGCCGCCTGACCTCGCCGTCGCCATCGCGACCTCCGGCTCGACCGGCACCCCCAAGCTCGCGCTGCTCACCGCGGCCAACCTCATCGCGAGCGCGGAGGCGACCGCCGAGCGGCTCGGCGGTCCGGGGCAGTGGCTGCTCGCCCTGCCGCCGCACCACGTCGCCGGCCTGCAGGTCCTGCTGCGCAGCATCGCCGCCGGCACGACTCCGGTCGTCCTCGACCCGGCCGCAGGCGGCGCCTTCGCCTTCGTCGAGGCCACGGCGGGCATGCACGGCGACCGCCGGTACACCTCGCTCGTCCCGACCCAGCTGGGCCGGCTCGTCGAGGACCCGCTCGGGCTGGAGGCGTTGCGACGCTTCGACGCGATCCTCGTCGGCGGTGCCGCCACCCCCGCGACGCTGCTCGACCGTGCGCGCTCCCTCGGTGTGCGCGTGGTGACGACCTACGGGATGTCCGAGACCGCCGGCGGCTGTGTCTACAACGGCGCGCCGCTCAAGGGCGTCGCGGCGCGCACCGGGGCCGACGGGGTGCTCGAGCTCGGCGGTCCGGTCGTCGCGCACGGGTACCTCGGTCTCGAGACGGACGCCTTCCGCAGCGAAGGGGGCCAGCGCTGGTTCCGCACCGGCGACCTCGGCTCGGTCGACGGCCAGGGGCGGGTGAGCATCACCGGCCGCGCCGACGACGTCATCAACACCGGCGGCCTCAAGATCGCGCCGCGCGTCGTCGAGGAGGCCGTGCTCGCGCACGTCCCGGCCGTCACCGAGGCCGTCGTCGTCGGCCTCCCTGACCCGGAGTGGGGGCAGTCCGTGGCCCTGGCCGCCGTCACCTCCCCCGGCGGCCCGCCGGTCGGGCCCGTCCCCGATGCCGGCGTCGCCGAGATCCGCGAGATGCTCCGCCCCCACCTCGAGCCGGCCGCGCTCCCCCGACGGGTCCACGTCGTCGCCGAGCTGCCGATGCGCGGGCCGGGCAAGCCCGACCGCGCCGCCGTGGCGCGTCTGCTGGGAGGCTGAGCGCCTCGTAAGATCGCCTGTCGTGGCCACCTTCAAGCAGTGGGCCGCGGGCGCACGCCCACGGACCCTCCCCGCAGCAATCGCCCCCGTCATCGTCGGCACAGCCGCAGCGGCCGCCCACCGGGACCTCGAGCAGGGGACGAAGGGGGCCAACCTCGGTCTCGCGCTCCTCGCGATGATCGTCTCCTGCTGCCTGCAGGTCGGCGTCAACTACGCCAACGACTACAGCGACGGCATCCGCGGCACGGACGAGGACCGGGTCGGCCCGGTCCGCCTCGTCGGGCAGCGCCTGGCGGAGCCCGGCAACGTCAAGATCGCCGCCTTCACCTTCTTCGGGATCGGGGCCTTCGCCGGCTTCGCCCTGGTCGCCCTGAGCCAGACGTGGATCCTCATCCCCGTCGGCGTCCTCGCGATCATTGCCGCGTGGCGCTACACCGGCGGCGACAACCCGTACGGCTACCGCGGGCTCGGCGAGCTCTACGTCTTCGTCTTCTTCGGCCTGGTCGCCACGCTCGGCACCCAGTACACCCAGCTCAACATGATCACCCCGGTCGGGGTCCTCGGCGCGGTCGGCGTCGGCGCCCTGGCCACCGCGATCCTCGTCGCCAACAACCTGCGCGACATCCCGACCGACTCGGTCACCGGCAAGAAGACCCTCGCCGTGCGCCTCGGCGACGCGCGCACGCGCCAGCTCTACGTCGGTCTCTTCGGCGTGGCCATCGTGTGCACGCTGCTCATGGCCTTCTGGCGGTCGTGGGCGCCCATCGGCCTCCTCGGCCTCGTCATCGCCTGGCCCGGCATCCAGGCCGTCCGCTCCGGCGCGACCGGCAGGGCACTCATCCCGGCGCTGGGCCTCACCGGCTTCGCCGAGGTCATGTGGGCGGTCTGGCTCTTCGCGCCGCTCGCCCGCTGATCCTCTGCCGCGGGCGAGCACAACCGGTCGTGCTCGTGCATCTCGTGGTTGGATCTGCCACCGTCTGCAGCAGGACGACCTCCTGTGCACGCACGGCGAGGCGGCTCCCCCTTCGCCCCTCGCTCTGCACGACAAACCTCGCCTTCGCAAGAGTTTGAAACTCCTGCGAAGGCGAGGTTTATCGGGTCACCCGATAAACCTGAGGCCCCTGAGGCGACCTCAGCGGTAGGACTCAGGCCCCTCGTCCGAGGACCCGCGCGCGGCGTCCTCGACGGCCTCGTCGGTGTCGGTGCGCTCGGAGCGGGCGCGGGCCTTGGCGGCCTGGCGGGCCTGGATCTGCTCGACCATCTCGACGCGGAAGGGGCGGAGCACGATCGCGGAGATGACCATCGACGCGAGGGCGGCGATGACGACGAGCCAGGGCAGCTCGTTGCCGTCGCGCAGGCCGAGCAGCCACAGCAGCGCCAGGCAGCCGAAGAAGATCAGGAAACGGAGCAGGGTGTAGCGGACCATGGGGTGACTCAGTGCCTCACTGCGCGTAGCTGTGCTGGCCGATGAAGTAGAAGTTCACGACCGTGTAGTTGATGACGATGCACGCGAAGCCCGCGATGGCGATCCAGTTCGCGGTGCGGCGCGAGGTGTTCTTCGTGGCGCGGGCGTGCAGGTAGGCGGCGTAGACGGTCCAGATGACGAAGGTCCACACCTCCTTGGGGTCCCAGTTCCAGTAGGCACCCCAGGCCTCGCGGGCCCAGATCGCGCCGGCGATCAGGGTGAAGGTCCACAGCGGGAAACCGATGATGTGCAGGGAGTAGGACAGCTTCTCCAGCGCGGCGGCCGGCGGCAGCTTGCGCCAGAAGCGCTCGCCCCCGACCCCGCGGTCGCTCATGAGGTAGAGCGCGCTGATGATCGCGCCGACGACGAAGATGCCGACCGACAGGGTGGCGACCGTCACGTGGATCGGGAGCCAGTAGGACTTCAGCGAGGGCACGACCTCGTCGGCCTCGACGTACCAGGCGGTCGAGGCGACCATGAGCAGCAGCACGACGAAGGCGGTGACGAAGACGCCGAGCCACCGCACGTCGCGCCGCAGCCCGACGACGGAGAAGGTCGCCATCGCGAAGAAGGCGCCCGCGACGCTGAACTCGAAGAGGTTGCCGAGCGGGAAGCGCTCGACCGCGAAGCCGCGGCAGGCGAAGGAGACGAGGAGCAGCAGCGCGCCGAGCCACGAGAGCGACCCGGCGATGCCGGCGGCCTTGCGGGCGCGTGCCGGCGTCTCCGCGACCTCGGACGAAGGGGGCTCCTCCCCCGTCGCCGGACCGGCACCGACGCCAGCGGGCACCTTGGCACCGGCGCGCGTCTCGGCCTCCGCCCGCTCGCGCACGGGCACGGCCTGCGCGAGGTAGAGGGCGAAGCAGAGCATCGCCACCGTGATCACCAGCGCGGCCGAGGCCAGCGCGTAGTTGGCGTACTGGGCCAGCATCTCGTTCGTCATGATGTCCTCGATTCTCCCACGAGCTCGTCCCGGACCTCCGTGACCACGTCCGCCAGGCCCTCGTCGTCGTCCCGGCTCATCCCGCCGACGTCGATCCGCACGCCGTCCGCGGCCTCGGTGAGGCGCACGAAGACCCGTCGCCGCTTGATCGTCAGGGTCGCGATGAGGCCGGCGAGCGCCGCGAGCGCGGAGACGAGCGTCAGCTCCTTGCCCGGGTCGTGGCGGACCGAGAACCCGGCCCACCGCTCCATGCCGTCGAAGGTGATCGTGCCGCGGCCGTCGGGCAGCTTGGCGCCCTCGCCCGGGGAGAGCCACAGCCGCAGCTGGTCCTTGCCGTCGGTGGTCTCGACCTTCTGCATCGACGCGGTGTCGAGCGTGAAGACCGACTGCGGGCGACCGTCGGGGAAGATCTCGCCGGTGTAGAGGCTCAGGGCGAGCTTCGGCTCCCGGGTGTCGGGGAAGAGCGAGATCGGTCCCTGCTGGGGGTCGATGTAGGCGGTCGGCAGGAAGAGCCCGACGAAGCCGAACTGCTCGGGCGTGCTCGCCGCGCCGACCTTGATCGCGCCGGTCGAGCGGTAGTTGCCGTCCTGCGCGAGGAAGGGCGTCGGCCCCTCGTAGAGCACCTCGCCGTCGGCGTCCTTGACCGTGACGACGGGCGCGTACCCGTTGCCGAGGAGGAAGACCGTCGCGTCGTCCATCTCGAGCGGGTGGTTGACCTTGACGACGTCGGTGTACTCCGTGCCGTCCGCGTCGGCGACCGAGACGCGGGCCTCGAAGTCCCGCGGCTGGCCGAAGGTCTGGGTGCCCGGCTTGCGGTCGTTGAAGTCGGCGGTCATCTCGTCGACCTTCACGACGAAGGGGGACAGCTTCGTCTCGTCGACGAGCGGCCCCGGGGCGTAGGTGTCGTAGCGCGTCACGGTGTTCACGAAGGAGTCGCCGGCGGGGACGATGACATCGGCCTTCCACCCCCACAGGTGACCGATGGCGACGCCGATGATCAGGGTGACGAGCGCGGAGTGGAAGACGAGGTTGCCGGTCTCCTTGAGGTACCCGGTCTCGGCGGAGACGGACACGTCGTCGTGGCTGGCCACGCGGTAGCGCCGTCCGCGCAGCACCCGGACCGCGGCCTCGCGCACGTCCTCGAGCGAGCCCTCGACGACGCCGTCGGCGTGCGCCTCGAGCCGGGCCAGTCGCCTGGGGGCGCGCGGCGGCCGGCCCCGCATGGCCCGCCAGTGCACTGCCGTGCGCGGGACGATGCAGCCGATGAGCGAGATGAAGAGCAGCAGGTAGATCGCCGAGAACCACGGCGAGGAGTAGACGTCGAAGGCTCCGAGCCGGTCGAGCCACGGCCCGGTGGTCTCGTGCCGCGCGAGCCAGTCGGCGGTGCGGGCCGGGTCGAGGCTGCGCTGCGGGAACACCGAGCCGGGGACGGCCGCGACGGACAGCAGCAGGAGCAGGAAGAGCGCCGTGCGCATGCTCGTCAGCTGCCGCCAGCCCCACCGCAGGTAGCCGACGGGCCCGAGCCTGGGCTGGGTCACCTCGTCGCCGGACGTCACAGGACCACCTCCGTGTCCGAGATGAGGTGGACCTGCAGCCACTGGGTGATCGCGTCCCAGCCGCCCGTGAGCAGGAGCAGCCCGACCGCGATCAGCAGGACCGCGCCGAGCACCTGGATGGCGCGCTGCCGCCGGCGCAGCCACGCGGAGACCGGCGCCCACCGCTCGTAGGCGGCCGCGATGAGCAGGAAGGGCAGACCCAGCCCGAGGCAGTACGCGACGGCCAGGATGACGGCCCGGGTGGTCGACGCGTCCCCGGCGAGGTTGAGCGCGAGGACGGCACCGAGCGTCGGGCCCATGCACGGCGCCCAGCCGAGGCCGAAGACCGCGCCGAGCACCGGCGCCCCGGCCAGCCCGGTCGCGGGCCTGATGGGCAGGCGGAGCGTGCGCTGCGACCCGGCACCGAGGAAGACGAGCGCCATGAGGATGACGAGGACGCCGCCGATGCGCATGAGCAGCTCGCGGTGCTCGACGAGCGCCCGGCCGGCCGTCGCGACGAACATCGACGCGAGGACGAAGACGGCGCTGAAGCCGAGGATGAAGAGCAGGGTCCCGAGGACCATCCGCCCGCGCGAGCGCTGCTCGAGCGCGACGTCGGACAGGCCGGTGACGTAGCCGAGGTAGCCGGGCACGAGCGGCAGCACGCACGGCGTCGCGAAGGAGACGAGCCCCGCGAGCGCGGCCACGAGGACCGCGAGCGGCAGGGCGCCGTCCGTGACCTGGTCGCTCAGCGCGGCGGGGACGGCTGCGAGCGGGGACAGTGCGGCGGGCGTCACTCCTGCTCAGCCGCCGTGTCCTCGACGAGCCCCACCAGCGTCGTCGTCGTCACCGGGCCGAGGACGACCGCGGCGATCCGGCCCTCGCGGTCGAGCACGGCGGTCGACGGCTGGGCGGTCATGGTGCCCTGCATGTCGAGGGCGGTCGTGCCGGTCTTGTCGTAGACGGAGGGCCAGACGAAGCCCCACTCCTTGGCCTGCGCCCGCCCGGTCGCCTCGGAGGACTCGCGGTAGTCGATGCCGACGAACTCGACGTCCTCCCCCTTCGTCTCCTCGTAGGCCTCGACGAGGTGCGGGGCCTCCTTGGCGCACGGCCCGCACCAGCTGGCCCAGAGGTTGACGACGACGACCTTGCCGCGGTGGTCCGCGCTGTCCCAGGTCCTGCCGTCGATCGTGCCGCCGGCGAGCTCGACCGGCTCGCCACGATCCTCGGCGGCGACGAGGTGCGCCGACCCGTCGCCGTTGCGGGAGCCGACCTCCTGGGCGGCCCTCTCGGAGGCGGACTCGCCGGAGCAGGCGGCGACGCCGCCCGCGAGGGCGAGGGCGCTCACGGCGGCGACGAGGGTGCGGGTCACGCGGGTGCTCTTCATCGGAAGGGGGTCAGGCTCCAGGGGTCGTGGCGGCGTGCGCGTAGAGGTGCGCGGCCGGCTCGCTGTAGGTGACGTCGGTGACGCGGTCGCCGACGAAGGTGACGGAGGTCAGGGAGGCGAGGTTGCACTGCCGGCGACGAGGGTCGTGCCACAGGGGGCGACGCTCGAGGACGCTGCGGAGCGTCCAGATCGGCAGCTGGTGGCTCACGACGAGGGCCTCGCGGCCGCGCGCGTGGTCGCGGGCGTCCTCGACGGCAGCCATCATCCGCTTGCCGATGCCGCGGTACGGCTCGCCCCACGTGGGCTTGGTGGGATCGCGGACCCACCACCAGCGGCGCGGGTCGAGCAGCAGGCGCTTGCGGAAGCGGCGCCCCTCGAACTTGTTGCCCGCCTCGATGATGCGCGGGTCGACGACGGCGGTGAGGCCGTGGTGCTTCAGGGTCGGGGCCGCGGTCTCCGCGGTCCGCTCCAGCGGGCTGTGCACGACGAGCGCGAGGTCGGCGTCGGCGAGGTGCTCGGCGACGACCTGCGCCATCTGCCGACCGAGGTCGGACAGGTGGAAGTCGGGCAGCCGGCCGTAGAGGATCCGGTCGGGGTTGTGCACCTCGCCGTGGCGCAGGAGGTGCACGACGGTCCGCTCGGTCCCGTCTGCGGTCGAGGGGTGCTGGGCGTGGGCCTCGCGGGCACCAGCGGCGGCTTCGCTGGCGGCGCCCTCGGCCTGGGCGGCGGACTCCTGGTCGAAGGGCAGGTCGGTGCCGGAGTCGGGCATCGGCTCGGTCATGCCGCGGATTGTCCCACCTCAGTCTGAGAGGGACCTGCGGTGGGCCACCACGGCGTCGTACAGCGCCTTCTTGCCGTGCCCGGTCGAGATGGCGACCGCGGCGCACACGTCCTTGAGCCGGCCGCCGTGGTCGCGGCGCGCGAGGACCTCGGCGACCGCGTCCTCGATCGGGATCGCGACGCGCTCCGCTCCCGCGACGACGATGGTGATCTCGCCCCTCACCCCGTCGGCGGCCCAGGCCGCGAGCTCGGCGAGCCCGCCGCGGCGCACCTCCTCGTAGGTCTTCGTCAGCTCGCGGCAGACGGCCGCCGGGCGCTCCGGCCCGAAGGCCTCGGCGAGCGCCTCGAGCGAGGTGGCGATGCGGTGCGGTGCCTCGAAGAAGACCATGGTCCGCCGCTCGGTCACGAGCTCCTGGAGCACCGAGCGGCGCTCACCGCCCTTGCGCGGCAGGAACCCCTCGAAGCAGAAGCGGTCCACGGGCAGCCCCGAGACCGCGAGCGCCATGAGGACCGCGCTCGGCCCCGGCACGCAGGTCACCGGCTGGTCGACGTCGATGCAGGCCCGCACGAGGCGGTACCCGGGGTCCGAGACCGAGGGCATACCCGCGTCCGTGACGAGGACCACGCGCTCCCCCTTCGTCACCGCCTCGAGGAGGTCTGCGGTGCGGGACGCCTCGTTGTGCTCGTGGTAGCTGACGACGCGCCCCGTGAGCTCGACGCCGAGCTCGCCGGCGAGGCGCCGCAGGCGACGGGTGTCCTCCGCCGCGACGACGTCGGCTCCCGCGAGCTCCTCCCGTAGCCGCTGGCTGGCGTCGCGGGGGTCTCCGATGGGCGTGGCAGCGAGGACGAGAGGCATGCCTGCCATCATCCCAGCACGTCCGCCGCGCCCACCCCCCTCACCTACGATGGCGCCCATGGACCGGGGGATCGAGCTGCGCGAGCGCCTGCTCGGTTTCCGCCCCACCGACGTCCTGTGGGGCTGGCTCGGCCCCCTCCTCTTCGCCGTCCTCGGCGGCATCCTGCGCTTCTGGTCCCTGGGCCGCCCGCACCAGCTGGTCTTCGACGAGACGTACTACGTCAAGCAGGGCGTCTCGATGCTCGACCACGGCGTCGAGATGCAGTGGAAGGGGAAGGGAGAGGAGGTCGACCCGCTCTTCACCCACGGCACGACCGCCGTCTTCAAGACCACCGAGGGCGACATGGTCGTCCACCCGCCGGTCGGCAAGTGGGTCATCGCCTTCGGCGAGTGGGTCTTCGGCTCGACCTCGAGCTTCGGCTGGCGCTTCTCCGTCGCGCTGCTCGGCACGATCTCGATCCTCATGGTCGGGCGGATCGCGCGCCGGATGTTCGGCTCGAGCTGGCTCGGGGCGATCGCGGCCTTCCTCATGGCCTTCGAGGGGCACCACTTCGTCCACTCCCGCACCGGGCTGCTCGACATCATCCTGATGTTCTTCGCGCTCGCGGCCTTCGGCGCGCTGCTCGTCGACCGCGACTGGTCACGAGCTCGCCTGGCGCGCAAGGTCGCCGGGCTCCCCGCTGGTGGGTTCGGGACCGGGCCGTGGCTGTGGTGGCGGCCATGGCGGCTCGTCGCCGCGCTCTGCCTCGGTCTGGCATGCGGCACCAAGTGGTCCGGCCTGTACTTCTTCGCGGCCTTCGGCCTGATGACGGTCTTCTGGGACATGGGTGCCCGCCGCGCGGCCGGCGCCCGGCACTGGTGGAGCGCCGGGATCTTCAAGGACGGGGTCTGGGCCGGCGTCTCGATGACCGCCGTCGTCCTCGCGACCTACCTCGCGTCGTGGACCGGCTGGTTCCTCACCCGCACCGGCTTCAACCGCACCTGGGCGCAGGACAACCCCGGTGAGGGCGTGCAGTGGCTGCCACCCGCCCTGCGCTCGTTGTGGCAGTACCACGTGCAGGTCCTGCAGTTCCACGACAACCTGACCTCGCCGCACACGTACCAGTCCAACCCCTGGTCGTGGATGATCCAGTCGCGGCCGACGTCCTTCTTCTACGAGGCGCCGACCCGGGGCATGACCGGCTGCGAGGTCGACAAGTGCTCCAAGGCGATCACGTCGCTCGGCTCCGTCTCCATCTGGTGGGTGGCGACCGCCGCCCTGTTCGTCCTGCTCTACCACTGGGCGCTGCGGCGCGACTGGCGCGCGGGCGCGATCCTCGCCGGCTTCGTCGGCGGGTGGCTGCCGTGGTTCTTCCTGCAGCACCGCACGATCTTCACCTTCTACACGATCTCCTTCGAGCCCTGGGTGGTCCTCGCGGTCGTCTTCGTCATCGGGCTCGTGCTCGGGCCCCGGGGTGCGAGCGCCCGGCGCCGACGGGTCGGACACCTCGTCGTCGGGGTCTACCTGCTCGTCGTGCTCGCCAACTTCGCCTTCTACTGGCCGCTCTACACGGCCCAGGTCATCCCCTACGACCACTGGCGCTGGCGCATGTGGTTCCCGAGCTGGGTCTGACGGGGGTACCTCGTAGGGTCGGGGCCATGCACTTCCCCACCGTCGGCGGCACCACCCAGCGCGCGATCACCACCGCGGGTGACCTGCGCTCGGTGCTCACCTGCGAGTTCGGGGTGCTCGTCACCGCCGACGTCCTGCTGGGCCGTCGCGAGATCGTCCTCGCGGCCCCGGACCCGGTGCGCGAGCGCTTCGGCGACCTGGGGCGCGAGCGCGAGGCCGAGGTCACCGAGGTGCTGAGCCGTGAGGTCGGCGAGGGCGTCGTCCACGCCGACACACTGCGACCCGAGGACCTGCCCGCGCTCCTCGCCGACCCGGCGACCCGCCTCGTGCACCAGGCGCCGGTGCGCGGCGAGCGCTTCGCCGGCCGGGCCGACCACCTCCTGCGCGAGGAGGCCGGGTGGGTCGTCGCGGAGACCAAGCTCGCCTCCTCGGCCAAGCTCTTCGCGCAGCTGCAGGTGGCCTCCTACGCGCAAGCCCTCGCCGACGACGGGGTGGCGGTCGCCCCCTTCGTCCGGCTCTACCTCGGGGACGGGTCGGTCGTCGAGATCCCCCGCGAGGACCTCGCCGAGCACCTGGCCCGCGTCACCGGCCGGCTGCGGGAGGTCCTCGACACCCACCAGGACGCACCGGGCCCCGTCGTCTGGGGCGACCCGCGGTGGAAGGCGTGCCTGCACTGCGACGCCTGCCGCGCCGAGATGGAGGCGCGGGGCGACGTCGGGCTCGTCCGCGGCGTGCGGCCGCCGACCCGCCTGCTGCTCATCGACGCCGGCGTGCGCTCGATGGCCGACCTCGCTGCCCGGACCGAACCCGTCGAGGGCGTGGCCCCCGAGACGCTCGTCGCGCTGTCGAGCCAGGCGCGACTGCAGCTCACGGAGCCCACGGACGCCCAGCCGCTCGCCTACGAGGTCCACGACCCGGCCGCGCTCGCGGCGATGCCCGCGCCGACGGACGGGGACGTCTTCTTCGACTTCGAGGGCGACCCCGTGTGGCGGGACGGGCCCGCGGACCACGTCGGGCTGGAGTACCTCTTCGGCTGCCTGACGCCGCAAGAGGAGTTCGTCGCCTTCTGGGCGCACGACCGGGAGCAGGAGCGCGCGGCGCTCATCGAGTTCGTCGCGTGGCTGCAGGAGCGTCGCCGCCGCTGGCCGGCCCTGCGGGTCTACCACTACGCGGACTACGAGAAGTCGGCGCTCACGAGGCTCGCCGCCCGCCACGGCGTGCTCGAGGCGGAGGTCGCGCAGCTGATCGCCGACGGGGTCTTCGTCGACCTCTACGCCGTGGTGAAGTCCGCCGTGCGCGTCGGCAGCGCCTCGTACTCCATCAAGCGGCTCGAGCCGCTCTACATGGGCGACGACCTGCGCGACGCCGACGGCGTGACCGCCGGCGGCGACTCGATCATCGAGTACCAGCGCTACCGGGAGGCCGTCGCCGCGGGTGACGACGCCGACGCCGCCGCCCGGCTCGAGGCCCTGCGGGCCTACAACGAGTACGACTGCCTCTCGACGCTCCGCCTGCGCGACTGGCTGCTGACCCACGCGGACTGAGGCCGGGGCGATCTACGCTGGGTGACGTGTCCCCCCTTCGGTCGTCGGCCCCCTCGGGGCCTGCGCAGGCGCGGCGCCGCCGGCTCGGGGCCGCCACGGTCGCCGTGGCCGTCCTGCTGGCGGTCCTGCTCGGGGTCCGCACGGCCGACGACCCGGGGGTGCCCCTCGCCGAGCCGACCGCGACGACCTCCGCGCAGCCGTCTCCCGCCTCGACCGCCTCGACGCCCACGCCGGCCAGATCCGGCCCGACGCTGCCGGCGTACGCCTCGTCCGGCCGGTACACGCGGATGCGCACCGGCACCCCGGTGCGCGGCACGTCCGGCCGGCTCGTGACCTACCGGGTCGAGGTCGAGCAGGGCGCAGGCGTCACGACGCGTGAGTTCGCGGACGCCGTCGACGCGACGCTGCAGCACCCCCGCGGCTGGACGGCCGGCGGGCACTGGCGCTTCCAGCGGGTCGTGCGCGCCCACCCCTCCCTGACGATCCGGCTCGCGACGCCGGACACCGTCGACCAGGCGTGCGCCGCCGCCGGCGCCGACACCGACGGCTACACGTCGTGCCGCGCCGGCGACCTCATCATGCTCAACCTCGACCGGTGGCACGTCGGCGTGCCGCACGTGCCGAGCCTCACCGGTTACCGCCACTACCTCGTCAACCACGAGGTCGGTCACGGTCTCGGGCTCGGGCACCAGGGCTGCACCGGCGCGGGCCGCACGGCGCCCGTCATGCTCCAGCAGACGCTCGGCCTGCGCGGCTGCCGCCCCAACCCGTGGCCGCGCTCGCAGTCCGGCCGCCTCGTCACCGGACCGTCCCTCTGACACGCCCGGAGTGGACGGATCCGCAAAATGTCGGCATCGTCTGCTCCATGGCTGCTCTCGGAGAGACGACTCGATCGGGCGAGGCACGGGCGGGGGCGGCAACCCCTTGGGTGATGCTCGCCATGGCGACCCTCGGGTTCGCCATCAACTTCTGGGCGTGGGCCCTCATCAGCCCCCTCGGGCCCCTCTTCCGCAAGACCGGGTACCTCGGGGAGCTGAGCGAGATGCAGGTCTCGCTCCTCGTCGCCGTGCCCGTCGTCGTGGGGTCCCTCGGACGGATCATCGCCGGCGCCATGACCGACCGCTACGGCGGTCGGGTCATGTTCCCCATCATCACGGCGCTGACGATCCTCCCGGTCCTCTTCATCGCCTTCATCGCGATCGACTCCTACTCGCTGCTGATCTTCGCCGGCTTCTTCCTCGGGATCGCCGGCACGATCTTCGCCGTCGGCGTGCCCTTCGTGAACGCCTGGTTCCCGCCCGCCCGCCGCGGCCTGGCGATCGGCATCTTCGGTGCCGGCATGGGCGGGACGGCGATCAGCGCGCTCACCACCGTGCGCCTCTTCGAGAAGGGGGCGGCCCTCCCCTTCGTCATCACCGCCGCCCTGCTCGCGGTCTACGCCGTCGCCGCGTGGCTGATCATGCGGGACGCCCCCGGCCGGGTCGCGCCGACGACGAGCCTCGGGCAGCGGCTGCGGGCCAACGTCACCCTCCCGGTCACCTGGATGGCCGGGATCCTCTACGCCGTGGCCTTCGGCGGGTACGTCGCCTTCTCCGTCTACCTGCCCGCGTACCTCATCACCGCGCACGACCTCGACGCGGCCGACGCCTCCTACCGGATGGCCGGGTTCGTCGTCGTCGCGGTCATCATGCGCCCCGTCGGCGGAGCGATGGCCGACAAGCTCGGCGCCATCCCCGTGCTCGGGGTGGTCTTCGCCGTCACCGCCGTGTGCGCCGCCATGGCCGCGGGCAACCCCCCGCTGCACGCCGGTGGCACCGTGGCCTTCCTCGCGATGGCCGCGGCCCTCGGTGCCGGCAGCGGTGCCGTCTTCGCCCTCATCGCGCAGGTCACCGACCCGACCCGGGTCGGTGGCGTCACCGGCATCGTCGGCGCTGCCGGCGGCCTGGGCGGCTTCGTCCCGCCGCTGCTGATGGGCTACGTCTACGGTCGCACCGACTCCTACGCGATCGGCCTGTGGCTGCTCGCGATCACCGCCGCCCTGACCCTCGCGCTGACCTTCGGCCCGGTCCGGCGCCTGGTGGTCGAGCAGCAGGCCTGAGCCGAGCACGCGGCGCGGCGGGAGAGAACTCATGGGCAGTCACTCCGCACCGCCGCAGCACGACCGCTTGCGGCGCCTCGCGCTGCTGATCATCACCCCCCTCGCGCTCCTGACGGTGGTCGGACTGGTCTGGCTCTGGCCCGCGGAGACCACCCCCGGCGGGCCGGGCGGCGGTGCGGCCGAGCACCAGGGCCGGGTCACCGCGGTCCAGCAGGAGGAGTGCACCGACGAGGCCCTCGCGCAGACGGCCGGCTGCGGCACGGCCACCGTGCAGCTGGAGGACGGGCAGGCCCTGGAGGACGTCCAGATGCCCGGTGCGGCCGGTGCACGGGATGTCTCCGTCGGCGACGACGTGGTGGTCCTCGGCTCGCAGCTCCCGGAGGGCTGGGCCTACGCGATCGTCGACCACCAGCGCGGCCCGGGGCTGTGGGTGCTGGGGCTCGCCTTCGCCCTGACCCTGATCGCCTTCGGACGGTGGCGCGGGCTGACGTCCTTGGCGGGCCTGGCCGTGACCTTCGTCGTCCTGCTGGCCTTCGTGGTGCCCGCGATCCTGGCGGGCGAGCCGCCGCTGCTGGTCGCCCTCGTCGGCTCGTCAGCGATCATGCTCACGGTGCTCTACCTGACGCACGGGTTCTCCCTGACGACGACGATGGCCGTGATCGGCACGGTGATGAGCTTCGTCCTCACCGGGCTCCTCGCCGCGGTCGCGGTGTGGGCCCTGCACCTGACCGGCATCACCGACGACGACACGATGGCGGTCCAGCTGACCCACGGCATCGACATGACGGGGCTGCTGCTCGCGGGGATCGTCATCGGCTCCCTCGGCATCCTCGACGACGTCACCGTCACCCAGGCGGTCACGGTCGACGAACTGGCCCGCGCCAACCCCGGGTCCGGGCCGCGCGAGGTCTACACGGCGGCGACCCGGATCGGGCGTTCCCACATCGCCTCGGTCGTCAACACGATCGTCCTGGCGTACGCAGGAGCCTCGCTTCCCCTGTTCATCCTGGTCGTGGCGAACAACTCGTCCTTCGGATCGGTCCTCACGAGCCAGTTCGTGGCGCAGGAGATCGTGCGCAGCATCGTGGCCACGCTCGGGCTCATCGCGGCGGTCCCGATCACGACCGGCCTGGCCGCGCTCGCGCTGCGGCACCAGCAGGACACCGGGCGACCGGTCGCTCCCTCGACGGGCCATCATCACTGACCACCGACCGGCTCGCCGGCTGGTCCCGCCGCCGACTCAGCGCACCACGCGGTAGCGCCACGCGACGACGCCGCAGGCGAAGGGCCGGCTCGAGACGAGCTCCAGGTCGACCCGTCGCTCCAGCTCGGGGAAGTACGGTCGACCACCGCCGAGGAGCACCGGGTACACGAAGGGCCGGTACTCGTCGATGAGGCCCTCGTCCGCGGCGTCCGCGGCGAGCACCGCGCCACCGATGGCGATCTCCCCTTCGCCCGGCTCCGAGCGGAGCCGGCCGATCTCATCCGCGAGCGAGCCGGTGGCGAGCCGGGTGTTGGTGCCGGTCACCCCGGTGAGCGTCGACGAGAAGACGACCTTGGGCAGCTCGCGCCACATCCGGGCCCACTCGGTCGTGGAGTGGTCCGTCCCGGGCTCCTGGTCGACGGTCTCCCAGTAGAGCATCGTCTCGTACAGGCGCCGTCCCAGCAGGTGCACGGAGGTCCCCCGCAGCTCCTCGATGTGCGCGGCGAAGACCTCCTCGTCGGGCTCGGACCAGTCGAAGCCACCGTCCGGCCCGACGACATAGCCGTCGAGCGAGCAGCCCATCGAGTAGGTCACCTGGCGCATCGTCGCCTCCCGGAGGTCGTGGGTCCACGACGCTACTGCCGAAGGGGGGCGCCCGTCACCCCTGTCGGTGCTCCCGGTCGACCGGCAGGCGCAGGGTGAAGGTCGCGCCGCGACCGGGGCCGGGGCTGCTCGCCGAGATCCCACCCCCGTGGGCCTCGGCGAGGGCACGCGCGATGGCCAGACCGATGCCCGACCCACCACCGTCTCGGCTGCGCGCCGGGTCGACGCGGTAGAAGCGGTCGAAGAGGCGGGGCAGGTGCTCGGGGGCGATCCCGGCGCCCGAGTCCGTCACCGTGTACTCCACCCAGTCGCCGACCCGTCGAGCCGCCACCAGCACCCGACCACCGCGCGGCGTGTGGCGCAGGGCGTTGTCGAGGAGGTTGCCGAGGACCTGCCCCATCCGTTCGGGGTCGACCGTCAGCGACCCCGCCGGCCCGAGGTCGCCGTGCAGCGACACCCCCTTCGCCGCGTACCGGTCGGCGGCGGCAGCCACGGCCGCCGTGACGAGTGCACCGGATTCGACGCGCCGCGGCCGGAGGTCGAGGCTGCCCTCCTCGGCGCGGCTGACGGTCCCGACGTCCTCGGCGAGCCGGCGCAGGCGACGGGTGGCATCGCGCAGCACCGACAGGGTCTCGTCGTCGAGATCACGCACCTCGTCCTCCACCGCCTCCAGGTGGGCGTCGATGGTGGCCAGTGGCGTGCGCATCTCATGGGCGAGGTCGGCGAGCATCCGTCGTCGGGTGGCCCGGGTGGACTCCAGCCTGGCGGCGAGGGCGTTGTAGCTGTCCGCGAGGACGGCGAAGTCCGCGCCCAGGCCGGGGTCGGCGATCCGGGCGTAGCAGCGACCTGCGGCGATCTCGGTGGAGGCGTCGGCGATCCGAGCGAGGGAGCGGCGGACCCGCCGACCGAGGTACCAGGTGACGGCGAAGGCCGCAGCCGACGCAGTGGCCAGGGCGACCCCGATCGAGATGAGCAGCGCCGACGCGAAGGCCTGCTCGACGTGCTGCGTCTCCGACGCGGTGTGGGGGACGCCGGCTCGGTCGAGGTGGTCGTGGAAGATGCTCGGCCCGACCGCCGAGGCGACCAACCACGTGGTGAGGGCTCCGGCAGCCAGCACGAGTCCCTGGGCCAGCACCAGACGGGTGGCGAAGCCGCCCTGCCACCGCGTCGTCCCCGTCCGGCGGACCGTGCCGGCGCTCATTCGCCGGTCCCCATCCGGTAGCCGATGCCGCGCACCGTGCGCACGTATCTCCCCCGGCCGGCGTCGTCGCCGAGCTTGCGACGCAGGTGGGCGACGTGCACGTCCACGAGGTGCTCGTCGCCCACCCAGGTCCCGCCCCAGACCCGCTCGACGAGCTGGCGTCGCGAGAAGGCCGTCCCCGGGTGCCGGGCGAGGGCGTCGAGGACGTCGAACTCGGTACGCGTCAGGGCGATCGGCCGCCCGTCGAGCCACACCTCCCTGCCCAGCGCGTCGATCCGCAGGCTCCCGAAGGAGTGTCCCCGGGCCTCGTCGGTCGGTCCCGACGGAGCCCGGGGACGCCGCAGCATCGCGGCGACCCGGGCGACGACCTCGCGCGGGCTGAAGGGTTTGGTCATGTAGTCGTCGGCACCGACGGACAGCCCGATGAGGGTGTCGACCTCGTCGACGCGGGCGGTGAGCATGAGGACGTAGCAGTCCGAGAAGGTCCTGATCCGGCGGCACACCTCCACCCCGTCCAGGCCCGGCAGTCCCAGATCGAGCACCACGACGTCGGGGACCGTCGCCCGGGCCGCGTCGACCGCCTCGAGCCCGTCGT
The DNA here is from genome assembly GCF_039636765.1 of Janibacter terrae. NCBI lineage: Bacteria > Bacillati > Actinomycetota > Actinomycetes > Micrococcales > Intrasporangiaceae > Janibacter > Janibacter terrae. The sequence continues at coordinate 1,015,502 of NZ_CP144167.1, read as the reverse complement.
GGACCTGCACCACGTCGAACCCATCGCGCTCGAGGTAGCTGCCGATCAGCTGGGCGATCGTCACCTCGTCCTCCACGACGAGGGCCCGCAGCCCCGATGGTGGGCGTGACTCCATGTCTCATCGTGGCACCCCGGGTGGATCGCGTCGACGGCCCGGCACACCGCGCCTTCTTCACAGGATCTTCATGGAACGACGACCGGACGTGCCGGACGGTCGCGGGAGGCTGAGGTGTCAGGACGACGAAGGAGCTGAGGGTGATGATGGGTTGGTACAACGACGGGATGGGCTGGTTCGGCTGGATCCTGATGTCGTTCAGCATGATCGCGTTCTGGGCGCTCGTGGTCTACGTGGTGGTCGCGCTGCTCCGGTTCGGCCGGACCGACCAGAGCCAACGGTCCCGCGGTCAGGAGGCGATCGACATCCTCGACCAGCGCTTCGCCCGGGGCGAGATCGAGGAGCCGGAGTACCGGGCCCGCTCCGAGATCCTGCGCACCTCGGCCCACAGGACCTGAGGTCCGGGCACGACGGGGCATCACTCGTCTCCCTCCGCGGCTGGAGCCGTTGGCGTCGGAGTGGACCCGCGCGCCGCTGCGTATGCCCTCGCCAGCCATCTCTCGACCTGGTCGTCGATGTCGCGCACGGCGTGGAGCTCGAGGTGGTGTATGAACACCCCGCGCCGGGGTTCGACGACCTCCTTCCAGCGGGGGTCGAGGTCTCTCTCCGGGAGCACCAGGGAGAGCACCAGTGGCGCTCGACCTTCTCCCAGGTACTGCCCTGGCGCCCAGGCGAGGGCGAAGGTCCGACGGCCCCGGTAGGCGACCTGGCTCGTGGAGTAGCGCTCGGTCACCGGACCGAGGCGGAGGATGACGGGGCGCAGTGCGTCGAGGATCCTGCGGGAGTCCTCATGCGCAGCGAGATACTCACCGAAGTCCATGAGGGCATGGTGCGCGCCTGCGTCGTGCACCGGCAAGCCTCACCCTGAGCTCGTGCCCTCAGCTCGGAGGTCACCCACGGACCGCAGGTACCGGTCTGTGACCCGTGACTGGATGTGGCGCCCGACCGGACCCGCTGCGCAGGCGGGCCACGTCGCGGGTCGGGAGAAGGCGGTGATGGCGAAGACGACCGAATCGTCCTCCTGCAGCTCGAGGACGAAGGCTTCCTCCCCGCTCTCGGGGTGTCCGGGGAGGGTGCCGTAGGCGAAGCCCCGGCGCCGCGGCTCGTCCACGAGGTACACGACGCGGACGGGCGCCGAGATCGCCAGCGGACCGACTCCCAGCCGCAGGACGGCCACCGCGCCCGGCACCACGACGTCCGGGGAGGCCCGCACGCCCAGCCCGGCCCGACGATGCGTGTCCCACGTGAGCAAGGCCCGAGCGGCCTGGTCGAAGCGCGCCTGTCCTGTCCCTACGAGGCGGCTGCGGCTGAGCTCGGTGTACCCGTCCGGCACCTCACCGGCCCGGGTCCCGCCGCGCGACGGGTACGTCAGGTCAGCCGACCGCAGGCGTTCGGCCTGGCCGGGCGAGAGGGCGTGGTGGCTCACGGCGGCCATCGTGGCACGTGAAGCACGACGAAGGCCCCCGGCGATGCCGGGGGCCTTGCTGGTGGAGCTGAGGGGATTCGAACCCCTGACCTTCTCATTGCGAAGGCAATCCGGGGTTGTCCTGCCCCGAGGATCTGGCACGGTTGTTTGCAATCCATTGCACCTACTGGCGGTCGCCATCCGCTCGGGGGGCATCCGGGGGGCACGAAGAGCCGCCGACCCGATAGCGGAGCAGCCCCGGCCGGAGCGGGCTCGGATCAAGCGGCGATCGACTCGGGAAGGCATGGGCCGCAGGCGCGGAGCGCGTCCCGGATGGTGCAACCACTGGCCGCTTGATCCGTGACCGTGGAGGACGGATCGTGTAGCGACGGGTCGGCGGATCGAAGGGTGAGGGCGTCTCGGTACTGAACCGGGGCGCCTTCGTCATGCCTGGCCGATCGCGATAGGGCGGCCGCGAGAACGGCCGCCAGGCCGCATGCGCAGCGGGCGCCCGCGAAGCGGGCGGCCAGCGGCGACGGAGTCGCCGCCTTGAGTCAGTAGAGAAAGTTCTCACATCCCCCGCCTGGCGCGCCACAGTGACGCCCGGGATTGGCGCCTTGTGGCTGCCGAATCCGAGCGTTTGAGGCTAGGTCCCTGTGGAGAGTACGTGGCAGATGTGGTCGTCTGTGCAGTCAGCGGGATTCAGCTGCCGGCTGCGCTCGTGCAGTGTTTCGAGTTCAGTTTGTAGCCCGGCAAGGTGCCGGATCCGTTCCCGGACGTCGGAGAGTTTTATGTTGATGAGTCCGCCCACGTGCTCGCAGGGCGCTGTGCCGTCGTCACGGAGGTCGATGATGCTGCGGATCTCGGAGAGCGTGAGACCGGCGCCTTGGGCCACGCGGATGAAGCGCAACCTGACCAGCGTGGATTCGTCGTAGACGCGGTAGCCGTTGGTGCTCCGTTCGGCGTGGGGCAAGAGGCCTTTGCGTTCGTAGAACCGGATGGTCTGGCTGCTCACTGAGGCAGCCTCGGCGAGCTCACCGATCAACATGTCGTCCACCTCCAGCCTTGACCTTCTAGTACAGTACAACGTTTACCGTCGGAGCATGGACGTCGCCTTGTTGTACTTCGATGACTGCCCGAACTGGAAGTTGGCCGATCAGCGGCTTGCCGCGATCGCCGTCGAGCGCCCTGATGTTGTGGTGACCCGGCGCCGCGTTGAGACCGTGGATGAGGCCGAAAGGCTGGGCTTCCACGGGTCGCCCAGCATCCTGGTCGGCGGGGTCGACGTCTTCGCCGGGCCAGGTGCGGAAGTGGGCTTGTCCTGCCGCCTGTACCCCACACCGGACGGTTTGGCGGGGGCGCCCACGATGGAGCAGCTTCGAGCAAAATTCGACGTGGCGGTGGCATGACGATGCGGGGCTACGACTTGATGGTGATCGGAGCGGGCATGGCCGGCGTGGCAGCGGCCAATAAGTGCGCCTCGGCGGGGTGGAACGTGGCGATCATCGACGCGCTGCCGTACGGCGGCACATGCGCTCTGCGTGGGTGCGACCCGAAGAAGATCCTCCGCCGGGGTGCCGAGATCATCGACAGTGCGCACCTGATGCGCGGCAAGGGTATCGACGACGCCAATCTGTCGATCAACTGGGCGGATCTGGTGAAGCACAAGCACGGGTTCACCGACCCGGTGCCAGCAGGCATAGAGGATGGCCTCGCGGGCAATGGCGTCGACACACTGCACGGACAGGCACGGTTCACCGGTCGAAACACACTCACGGTCGACGGCACTCCGTACGAGGCGGCACACTTTCTGATTGCCGCGGGCGCCCGCCCCCGCTCACTGGCCTTTCCGGGCCATGAGCACCTGATCGACAGCACAGACTTCATGGACCTTCCCGAGTTGCCAGAGCGGATTCTGTTCGTCGGTGGTGGCTTCGTCTCCTTCGAGTTCGCCCACATCGCGGCGCGCGCGGGCAGCACTCCGGTCATCCTCGACCGCGGGCCCCGACCGCTCAAGGCCTTCGACCCCGACCTGGTCGAGCTCCTCATCAGCCGCGGCGCTGATGCCGGAGTCGGGCTGTGGCGCTCCAGCACCATCACCGCCATCGAGAAGTCCGCTGCCTCTTACCGGGTCGAGATGGAACGGTCTGGCCAGCCCGAGACGGTGGAGTTCGACCTTGTCGTGCAGGGCGCGGGCCGGGTACCGGATCTGGACGGACTTGACCTCGAGGCCGCTGGGATCGAGTGGGACGAACGTGGAGTGCGGGTAGGGGCTGATCTGCGGAGCACCAGCAACTCGGCGGTCTACGCCGCCGGCGACGCAGCCAGCAGCCCCGGGATGCCACTGACACCGGTAGCGGTGTTCGAGGGCAAAGTTGCCGCGTCGAACATGCTCAAGGGGACCGCGACCGCACCCGACTACGCGGGGGTGCCCACTGCGGTCTTCACGATCCCTGAACTCACCCGAGTGGGGATGCTCGAACAAGACGCCCACCACCACGGCCTCGACGTCGACGTCCGCTACCGCGACACGAGTAGCTGGTTCTCCAACTACCGGATCGGCGAGACCACTGCAGCCACCAAGATCCTCGTCGAGCGAGCCACGGACAAGATCCTCGGGGCGCACTTACTTGGCCCGGGATACGGCGAGCTGATCAACTTCCTGGGCTTGGCCATAAAGCTCGAGCTGACCACCCGTCAGCTGAAGTCAATGACCGCCGCCTACCCCACCGTCGGGTCGGACCTCGGATCGATCCTCTGAGGGGACTTGCCGCGCTCGTGCAGCCACCCGATCGCTCCGATCACATATCAAGCCAGTCGACGTGGGCAGACGCGACCAAGCCTCGGGGACCGTTAGGAAAGAGTCAGGTTTGCGTCAAGGATCTCCGCGAAAGTGGAACTGGGCCCCCTTGGGGGCCAACGTGGCTGGTGCGGATCAACACAGACGCACACGATGGACGGGAAGCATCCCCGGGGGTCGGCTCCCCTCTCGGGCCTGACGGCTCGCACTCACCGATAGCCGCTACAGAGACTCACTGACTGGATCCGCACCCGCACCCCCTTCGGGTGTGCCCGGCGTTGAGCGGCTCTGGAACGTCGGTGACCACGCATCGCCGCTCACCCCACAGTCCGGGTGTGCCGCGCGGATCCCAGAGCCGCACTCCGGTCCGCGTGGCACACCCTCTTTGGTTGGGAGGGGACCGTGGCCGCCACAGACACCCACGCCCCTGCCGCGGGCGAGGACCGCTTCCCCGGCTTCGGTGAGGACGCGCCCCTGGACATCCCCGATCTCAACCACCCCGAGAACGCCAAGCTGATCGCCCAGCGGATGCGCGACGGGAGCATGGATGACTTCTCCCAGGCCCTGGGCACCACGCACAACTGCGCCCACCCTGTCCGGCTGGCCGGGTCCTCGGTCACCGTCGACACCACCACGGGCGAGATCCTCTCGTCCTTCGACGCCAGTGACCTGCCCTTCGGGGTACTGCACCGCGCGTGCGGCAACCGCCGTGCCTCGGTGTGCCCGGCCTGCTCACGCACCTACGCCCGTGACACCTACGCCCTCATCCATGCGGGGGTCGCCGGCGGCAAGACCGTCCCCGAGCGGGTGCGGGAGAACCCGCTGCTGTTCATCACCCTCACCGCCCCATCCTTCGGACCCGTCCACGGCCACCGGAAAGGACGCGCGTGCCGGCCACGACGACGCGACAGCCGCAGCCGCTGCCCCCACGGCCGGCCGCTGTGGTGCACCCGCCTCCACGATCGCGACGACGAGGTCAACGGATCGCCGTTGTGCTTCCAGTGCCACGACACCGCGTCGGCGGTGATGTGGCAGTGGCACGCCCCCGAGCTGTGGCGACGCTTCACCATCGCCTTCCGCCGGGCCGTCGCCCACCACCTGGCCGTCCCCGACTCGCGCCTGGGCGAGCACGCGTCGATCCAGTACGCCAAGGTCGCCGAGCACCAGACCCGGGGCCTGATCCACTTCCACGCGCTGATCCGCCTCGACGGCCCCGCCGCCGGCGGCACCGGTTCGCCCGCTCCCCCAACACTGGACGGCGACACCCTCGCGGCCCTCGTTCACCGGGTCGTCCCGACCGTCACGACCGTCGCCGAGCCGGTCGACCACGAGGACACCCCACGCGTGCTGGCCTTCGGCACCCAGGTCGACGTGCGCACCGTCCGTGCCGGCTCGCGCACCGACGACCCGGCCGGCCCACTGACCCCCGACCAAGTCGCCGGATACCTGGCCAAGTACTCCACCAAGGACTCCTCCGGCCTGCACGGCCACGGCCAACAACGCCCGCACATCCTCGCCCTGCGGCGGCAATGCGCGGAGATGGCTGCCCGGGCCGCGACCTTCCACGACCAGGACCACGACTACCAACGGATGGGCAAGTGGGTGCACTGCCTGGGCTTCCGTGGCCACTTCGGCACCAAGTCCCGGCGCTACTCCCTCACCCTCGGCGCCCTGCGTCGTGCCCGCTCGCGGTGGCAGGCCCTGGCTGCCGAGTCCCGCCGCACCGGCCAACCCCTCGACACCCGCGACCTCGAAGCCCGCCTCCTCGCCGACGACGCAGAAGAGACCACCCAGGTGATCGGAACCTGGACCTACGTCGGCACCGGCTGGCGCGACCACCTCGAACAAGCCCTCGCCCTGGCGGTCGCAGCCCGCAACCGCGAGTACGACCTGTGGAAAGCCGAACGCCGCAGGGACCGAGATGCGCTAGACACGAGGGGACGATGATGGAGCAACAGATGCAGGACCAACCAACACCGGCGCTCGAGCGGTTGTTGACCACCGCGGAGGTCGCAGAGGCGCTGCAGATCTCGCCGTCGACACTGTGCCGATGGCGACAGGTGGGCCACGGGCCACGGGTGACGTGGCTGACCCCCTTCAGCCCGCGCTACCAGCGGGAGGACGTGGCCGCCTGGGTGAAGCGGAGCGCGGCGTGAGCGTGCGGAAGCTGCCGAACGGTCGGTTCCGCGCGAAGCTGAAGAGCGGCCGGGTCGATGTGGCGAGCAAGGTCTTCGACACCCAGCGGGAGGCGAAGGGATGGCTCGCCCGCGAGCGGGCGGCACTGGCCGGCGGGGTCGACCCCCGCGCCGGCCGGCAACGCGTGCGCGTCCTCGTCGCCCAGTGGCTCAAGGTGCGGTCCACGACCGTCGCCGCCAAGACCTACCGGAGCGACCAGGACCTGCTGCGCCTGATGCCGACGAGCATGCTGGCGCTGCACGTGTCCACCGTCTCCGGGCGGGAGGTCGCGCGCTCGTTCGAGGCGCTCCTCGCGGACGGTCTCGCGGAGAGCTCCGTTCAGCGGTTCCGGGCCAGCCTGTCCTCCTTCTTCGCCTGGTGCGTGCGGGAGAAGATCGTCGTGGCCAACCCGGTGACGGGGGTGCGCGTCCCCAAGCAGTCCGGCGAGGTCGAGGAGATGGACCCGTTCAGCGAGGAGGCGCTGGAGGCGGCCCACGCCCAGTGGACCGCGATCTCACCGCACCTGGCCGACCTGATGCTCGTGCTGGCGTGGACCGGGTTGCGCTGGGCCGAGGCCCGGGCGATGCGGATCGAGGACGTCATGCAGGTGCCCACGCCCGGACTGTTGGTGCGCCGCTCCCAGCCCGAGGGCCACGCGATCAAGGGCACCAAGGGCCGGCGATCCCGACGCGTCCCACTGGCCAACCGGGTGCTGCCGATCGTCCAGCACCTGAGCGAGGGCAAGAACCAGCGGGACCTGCTCTTCACGACCGAGCGCGGCGCCCAGCTGCACCGCTCGGCCGTGCTCCGCAGCCTCCACTGGCCGAGGACAGGCCAGGGCCGTCGGGTGCACGACCTGCGACACACGGCGGCCTGCCTCTGGCTAAGCCGCGGCGTGGACCCGGGCACCGTCCAGGCGTGGATGGGGCACGAGTCGATCGCGACCACGAACCGGTACCTGCACTTCCTCGGCACGGGTGCCGATCGGGCCGGCCTGGAGCGGCTCAACGCACCGTCGGGGGGCACCCGGGGGGCAGATCGGGAGGTGAGGTCGGAATGACAAAGAGAAACCCCGGCCACAGAACCAGCGTTTTCGCTGCTGTGCCGGGGCGTCCGAGTGGTGGAGCTGAGGGGATTCGAACCCCTGACCTTCTCATTGCGAACGAGACGCGCTACCAACTGCGCCACAGCCCCAAGAACGTCGGTAACCATAACACCGTGATGACGCGGCGCCACAATCCGGACGGTTAGAGTCGAAGACCCTGGACCGTGAGGAGTCGCATGACCGACGATCGTCGCCTGCGAGGGGTGCGGCTGCCCCGGATTCCTCGCCGACTTCCCCAGCTGCCGGCGGCGCCACCGGACGATCGACGGATCATCATCCAGACCGTCCCGCCGCCGCCGACCGGGTCGGCCACCGTGCCGCCGACCTTCCGCGCGGCCTCCGAGTGGGTGTGGCGCTCGTTGGTCATCGGCACCGGGATCCTCGCCCTGCTGTGGGTCGCCTCCAAGCTCACCGACGTCGTCTTCCCGGTCATCGTCGCGCTGCTGCTCGCGGCGCTGCTCGAGCCGGCCTTCCAGCACCTGCGGTACGTGCTGCCACGCGGCGCGGCGGCCGGCGTCACCGTGCTCGGGACGCTCGCGGGCCTCATCGCGCTCTTCAGCTTCGTGGGCAACCAGTTCGCCGACCAGCTGCCCGACATGACCCGGCAGGTGACCCAGGGCATCGACGAGTCCCGCCGCTGGATCGTCGACACCTTCGGCCTCACCGAGGGCCAGATCACGACCTGGCTGAGCGACCAGTGGGGCAAGGTGTCCGCCGGCGACCAGTGGTCGAGCCGGGCCGCGCAGGCCGGCCTGACGATCGGGCAGATGCTCACGGGGTTCTTCCTCGCGATGTTCTCCCTCTTCTTCTTCCTCTACGACGGCGCCGGCATCTGGGCCTGGGTCGTGCGTCTCTTCCCCCGCGGCGCCCGCACCAAGGTCCTCTCCTCGGGTGCGATCGCCTGGAACCAGCTCAAGGCCTTCACCCGCGCGACCGTCCTCGTCGCCGGCACCGACGCCCTGGGCATCGGGCTCGGCGCGCTCGTCCTCGGCGTCCCCTTCGCCTCCGGCGTCGCCCTGCTCGTCTTCGTCGGCTCCTTCATCCCGATCGTCGGAGCACTGCTGTCCGGGTTCGTCGCCGTGGCGCTCGCCTTCGTCGCCAAGGGGCCGATCACCGCCCTCATCATGCTCGGCGTCGTCATCGCGGTGCAGCAGCTGGAGTCGCACGTGCTCCAGCCCCTGCTGCTCGGCCGCGCCGTGCGCGTCCACCCGCTCGGGGTGATCCTCGCGATCGCCACCGGGATCATCGTCGGCGGGATCATCGGGGCGCTCGTCGCCGTCCCGCTCGCCGCGGTGCTCAACGCCGTGGGCCACAACCTGCTCGAGCCGGTGCCGGACGACGTCGACCACCCGGACGACCTGACGACCCCCGCGCAGGAGGCCGAGATCGACGAGGACATCGCGGAAGCGGACGAGCGGTCACGGCTCGAGCCGGGGGACTCCCCCTTCGACGTCTGAGCGGGCGAAGGGCGAGCGACCGGGCAGGCGGTCGCCCTCACCTCGACCCGGCCGTGAGGACGGAGCACGAAGGGGAGGTCAGCGCCAGCCGGCGATCGCCGGCAGCTCCTCGTCCTCGACCTCGATGACCTGCGGGACCTCGTCGGCGACGGGGGCAGCGGGCATCGGGGCGGGCGCGGGACGCTCGGCCCGGGCCTTCATCGTGTACATGGGCCGGGGCACCGGCGTCGGCTCCCAGGTGCCGGGCGCCGGCGGGGCCGACTGCACGGGCTCGTCGACCTCGACGGTGACCGGCGCGGTGCGCGAGGTGGCGGCGACGTCGTAGACGCGCTCGGCACGACGGTGGACCGGGGTGGGCTCCTGGTCGGTGGCGACCGGCGCCTGCGCCTGGACCGCGGGACGCGCGACGCGCGCGGGACGGGGGGCAGCGGTGCGAAGGGGGGCGACGGCGCGGCGCTGCTCGCTGCGGGCGTGCGCCCGGGAGGCGCGCTCGGCCTGGACGGCCTGACGCAGCCAGCCGAAGGAGGCGACCGTGCCCACGAGCCAGGCGACGCCGACCCACCAGGGCAGCGGGCCGAGGGCGGCGACGAGCGCGACGACGGGCAGGAGGACGACCATCGCGAGCAGGACCAGGCCCCGCACCCGGCGCGGGGCACCGACGACCGGCTCGACGACCCGGGCGCGCTGCGGCGCCTCGGCGTGCTTGACGGTCACCTGGGGGCGCGCGGCGCGCGTGGGCGCCACGGCGTAGGAGCGGGGCACCGGGTCGGCCGTGCGCCGCAAGCGGTGGTCGTCCAGGACGCGCATCGCCGCGGAGAAGCGGTCGACGGATCGGACGGTGGCGAGGTGGTCGCGGCGCTTGATCCAGTACTGGAGCAGGTAGACAGCCCAGATCGCCACGACAAGGACGAAGATCAGGCTGCTCGGCTGCACGGACCCAACGCTAGGCAGTCGGAGCGCAACCGTGGCGCAGGCTACTCGGTGTGTCGCGCACGTGACGGGTGTTGTGGGTGTGACAAACGCGCGAGCAGCCCTCCGGGGCCGACCTCTTCGCGCACGACCGCGAAGGAGCGGCAGTCGCGCCACGCCCCGTCGAGGTGGAGGAAGGCCCGCTTGGTCCCCTCCTCGCGCAGGCCGAGCTTGGCGACGACCGCCAGGCTCGCTGCGTTCTCCGGGCGGATCTCGAGCTGGACCCGGTGCAGCGCACGGCCGTTCGGGTCCATGAGGTGGTCGACGAGGAGCGCGGTCGCGGTCGGCGCGTACCCGCGCCCGGCAGCCTCCTGCGCCACCCAGTAGCCAATGCTCGCCGAGCGCAGCGCACCCTCGACGATGCTGCTCGCGGAGACCATCCCGACGATCCGCTCGTCCACGACGATGACGAGGCTCAGGCCGGCGCCGGAGCGCGCCTCGCGCTGCAGCGCCCGCACGTAGCCGCGCCAGTCGGCGGCCATGTCCCGGCGCGGGGGACCGCCCGGCGGGACCGTCGGCTCCCACGGCGTGAGCCAGGCCGCGTTGCGGGCGCGCAGGCCGAGGAACTCGTCGCGGTCCCCCCTTCGCACGGGACGAAGGGTGATCGACTCACCCGACGGGGTGGTCCCGACGAGGACGACCTCGCGCGAGCGCCTCACTCCGACAACCGGACCCGGCCCTCCAGCCGGGTGCCGTCGGCGACCTGAGCCGGCTCCGTGGCCTCGACGACGACGTCCCCGACGGCGCTCACGTCCGCGCCGAAGGTCACGTCACCCTCGACGGCGAAGGAGGTGCACTGCCGCAGCGACGGGACACCCGACGGGAAGCGCGCATCGAAGTCGGTGACGAACTTGTAGGCGTCGTCGAGACTGACCCGCGGCTCCTTGTGGTCGATGCGCGAGACGATGCGCGAGGTCTCGTCGAGCTCGAAGACGTCGCTGCGCAGCAGCAGCAGCTCGTTGGTCGTCTTGACCGGGCGGAAGCGCGAGCGCGGCACGCGCAGCGCCACGCTGCCCTCGAAGGCCTCGACCGCCGTACCCATCGCCGACTCGATCTGGATGATCCGCGGCGAGTCGGGCCGGGTCGGGTCGACGGTCTTGCGGTTGATGATGATCGGCAGGCCGAGGACGCCGTCGCGCGCGGTGAGCAGCGCGTCGAGCTCGTCGAGCCCCACCCACAGGTTGTTGGTGTTGAACCACTGGTGGCGGCCGGTGTCCTGGAAGAGGTCCTGCTCCTCCTCGACGACCATCGCCGACTCGCGCAGGATGAGCCGGCCGTCGCTCCTGCGGACCGCGACGTGACCGCCCTTGCGGTCGTTGACGGTTCGCTCGGCGACCTCGGCCGCGAAGGGGATGCCCTCGGCGATCAGCCAGGCCGCGATGTCGGGGTCGCAGGTCGCGCCGAGGTTGTCGGCGTTGGAGATGAAGGCGTAGCGGATGCCGGCGTCGCGCATCTGCTGCAGGAGGCCGGAGGCGGCGAGGGCCACGTACACGTCGCCGTGCCCCGGCGGGCACCACTCGAGCTCGGGGTCGTCGGGCCACTGCACCGGCTCGAGGGTCGCGGCGTCGAGCTTGGGCTCCATGTTCTGCAGGAAGTCCAGCGGCAGGGCCTGGCGGGCCAGCTGCGGGTACCGCTCGAGGATCTCGAGGGAGGCCTCGCGGGTGCGGAAGGAGTTCATCAGCACGAGCGGCGGCCGGCTGCCGTAGCGCTCCTCCAGCCCGACGAGCTGGCGGGCGATGACGTCGAGGAAGGTCAGCCCGTCGCGAGCGACGAGCGCCGACTTCGGCCCGGACATGCCCATGCTCGTGCCGAGCCCGCCGTTGAGCTTGATGACGGCCACCTGCGCGAGTGCCTGTCGACGCTCGTCGTCGGAGACCTCGATGGCGGCGAGCTCCGGCAGCTCGACGAGCGGCTCGATGGTCTCCTCGGGGATCGTGCCCTGCGCACCATCGGCGAGCTGGCGCCAGTAGTCCTCGAAGACCGCGATCGCGCGACGGTCGACCCCACGCTCGGTCATCTTCAGCACGGCGGACTCGGGCCCCTTCGCTGTCATGCCCGTCACCCTACGATGCCGTCATGGGACGGGGCAGCAGCGCGAAGGGAGATGCTCGTCGGCTCCTGCGCGCCCAGCGTCGAGAGCTGGCCGCCGCGCGGGACCTCGCCGCGGACGGTGCGGCCCTCGCCGCCGTCCTCGAGTCCGCGCTCGGCGGCGAGCGGCTCGCCGGTCTGCCGACGGGCGCGACCGTCCTGTCCTACGAGTCGCTCCCCCACGAGCCGCCGACCGCCGCGCTCAACGCCCGGCTGCAGCAGCTCGGCCTCCGCGTCCTCGTGCCGATCACGCTGCCGGACATGCGTCTCGAGTGGTGCGACCTCGCCGACGCGGGCCGCACCCCGCTCGGCACCGACGCCCCGACGGGCGCTGATCTCGCGCTCGTCCCGGCCCTGGCCGTCGACACGACCGGCACGCGCCTCGGGCAGGGCGGTGGCTGCTACGACCGGGTGCTGCCGGCGCTCCCTTCGTCCACGCCGGTGCTCGTGCTGCTCCACCCGGGGGAGCACACGGACGCCCCTCTCCCCCGCGACCCGCACGACGTGCCGGTCCGGTGGGTCCTCACGGCGGGCGGGCTCTCCCCCGCGTCCGAGGGGTCGGGGCCCCCGTGACCGCGGCCGACGCGGCCACCGGGTTCGGCCTGGCCGAGCTCTCGCTCGTGCTGCTCGCCGGCTCGCTCGTCATCGTCGTCTCGGTCGCCGCCGTGCGCCTCGCCTCCAGGGCGGGGTTGCCGACCCTCCTGCTCTACCTGGCCATCGGGCTCGCCGTCGGCAAGGAGGGGCTGGGCATCCCCTTCGACTCCGACCAGGCCGCGCAGGTGCTCGGGTACTGCGCGCTCGTGCTGATCCTCGTCGAGGGTGGCCTCACGACGAAGTGGTCCTCGATCCGCAGCTCCGTCGCCCCGGCGCTCGCCCTCTCCACCGTCGGCGTGCTCGTGTCCGTCGCGGTCGTCGCCGTCGCGCTCCACGAGATCCTGCACACGGACTGGCAGATCAGCCTGCTCATCGGCGCGATCCTCGCCTCGACCGACGCCGCGGCCGTCTTCTCCGTGCTGCGCGTCGTGCCCCTGCCGCGGCGGCTGTCCGGGATGCTCGAGGCGGAGTCCGGGTTCAACGACGCGCCGGTCGTGCTCCTCGTGACGGCGCTGTCCCTGCAGATCGCCCAGCCGGCCGAGGCCGAGCCGTGGTGGCGCATCGGGCTGCTCGCCGTCGCCGAGCTGGCGAGCGGCGCGCTCGTCGGCCTGGCAGTCGGGTGGCTCGGCGGCAAGCTCATGAGCCGGCTGGCGACGGGGACGTCGGGGCTCTTCTCGCTCGGCGTCGTCGCCATCGGCGTCCTCGCCTACGCGAGCGCCGCGTCGGTGCACGCCTCGGGGTTCATCGCCTGCTACCTCGCCGCGCTCGTGCTGGGCAACATGCACCTGCCGCACCGCCAAGCCGTGACCGGGTTCGCCCAGGCGCTCGGCTGGCTGGCGCAGATCGGGCTCTTCGTCATGCTCGGCATGCTCGCGACGCCGTCCGGCTTCATCGACGAGGTGCCGCGCGCGGTCCTCGTGGGGCTCGTCCTGCTCCTCCTCGCCCGACCGCTGTCGGTGATCGTCTCGCTCACCCCCTTCCGGGTGCCGTGGCGGGAGCAGGCCTTCATCTCCTGGGCGGGCCTGCGCGGGGCGGTGCCCGTCGTCCTCGCCACCGTCCCGATCACCAACTCGGTGCCGGGCGTCGAGTGGGTCTTCGACCTCGTCTTCATGCTCGTGGTGATCTTCACCCTCGTGCAGGGCCCGCTCATGCCGTGGGTGGCCCGCGTGCTCCGGGTCACCGAGCCGGCCCGTGCCTCCGGTGTCATCGTCGAGGCGATGCCGCTCGAGGAGCTCGGCGCGGAGCTGCTCGAGGTCGCGGTCCCGCCCGGCTCGCGGCTCGCCGGCGTCGAGGTCTACGAGCTGCGCCTGCCGCAGGGGGCGAACATCTCGCTCGTCGTCCGCGGCGACACCACCTTCGTCCCCGACGCGCAGACGCGGTTGTGGACCCACGACCGGCTCCTCGTCGTCACCCCGGGCAGCGAGCGGGAGGCGGTCGAGGCCCGGCTGCGTTCCGTCTCCCGGCACGGGCGTCTGGCGGGGTGGCGAAGCGACGTATGATATGCGTCGATATGCCTACCTATGCCTACGCCTGCGCCGACTGCGGCCACGCCTTCGACATCGTCCAGTCCTTCAGCGACGACGCGCTGACGTCGTGCCCCCAGTGCGGGGGCACCCTGCGCAAGCAGTTCAACGCCGTCGGCGTCGTCTTCAAGGGAGGCGGGTTCTACCGCAACGACTCCCGCTCCTCGGGCAACGGCTCGAGCTCGTCGAGCAGCTCGAGCTCGTCCGACGGCTCGTCCACAGCCCCCGCGGCGGCTGCCGCGTCGTCCACCGCGGACTGAGGCCCCCGCCGGCAGGCCCTCCCCGTCCCTAGCGTCGGGGCATGGCCTCATCCTCGCTCGCCCAGCACCTGCCCTCGCTCTTCGGCCCGGGACGCCGGGCCGCCTGGCGGCTCTCGCTCGTGCGCCGCGGGCTCGCCGCGGCTGCCCTGCTGCTGGCGCTGCAGCTCACGCTCGGTGCGGCTGCGCCCCCTTCGTCCCCGACGCCGGAGGCCGACGCCCCCTCGGGCCCGACGCTCTCGCTGCCGCTCGCCCTGCCCGCTGACCACCTGTCCGCGGGGGACGAGGTGGGGGTCTACCTGCCGGGCCGGGAGTCCCCGGTCGTCGCCAGCACCCGGTTCGGCGGCACGTCCGAGGCGCCCTCGGGCGGGTACGTGGCGCGGATCACCCTGCGCGACCAAGACGTCGGTCCGCTGCTGCGCCAGATGGCCCCGGATGGCGCGGGAGGTGGCGGATTCGTGCTCGTCGGGAGGGCACGTCCCGACACGGGCGAGGCCGGATGAACCCGCAGGATCGAGGTCCAGGGTCCAGACTTGGGCGTGAGTGGCGGGACCCACCCCGTCGCGACCCCTGTAAACCCATCCGAAAGGAGGCCCTCATGTCGGGCTTCAAGGACTTCCTCATGCGCGGCAACCTCGTGGAGATCGCCGTCGGTCTGATCATGGCGACCTCGTTCGGCGCGGTCGTCGCGACGTTCACCGAGCTGCTGCTCGCGGCCATCGCCAAGGTCATCGGCGCCAACCCGGACTTCTCCGCCTACAAGCCGGGCGGCCTCCCGGTCGGTGTCTTCATCACCGCCGTCATCGCCTTCCTCATCCTCGCCTTCGTCGTGTACTTCTTCGTCGTGAAGCCCTACACGCACATGCGTCAGCGCTTCGTCGCTGCCGAGGAGGAGACCACCGACGAGTCCGTCGAGCTGCTCCGCGAGATCCGCGACTCCCTGCGCGCCGGCCGCGCCTGAGTCACGCCACGCCACACCCGAAGGGGGTCGGTCACCGTCACGGTGACCGACCCCCTTCGGCGTGCTCCCCCGCGCCGAGACTCGGGGGATGGCCCCTATCCGGGGTGGATTGCGGCCATCCCCCGAGTCTCGGTGGCGACGTCCGGCGTCACTCCCAGTGGGGCGGGCGCTGCTCGCGCAGCCAGCGGTCGTGCTCGGACTCGTCGGGGCGCTCGCCCCAGCCCCGGTCGGTGTCGTCACGGGTCTGCTCGGGGCGGCGGCGCGAGCGCGGGTCGTCCTCCTCGGCCTGCTCGTGCCCGAGCTGTTGTGCCTCCTCGGCGCGGGCCTCGTCGTCCCGGGGCTCGTCCTCGTGCTCCTGCGGGTCTTCGCTCATGACTCCTCCATCGCCAGGGCTTCTCGGACGGCGCGCTGGACCCGGGCCTCCTGGCGGGCGGGGTCGGCGAAGATGTCGGTGGCCCACAGTCGCAGGTGGTGCCACCCGAGGTCGGTGAGGCGCTCGACGAGGATCCGGTCGCGCTGCCGGGTCGACGCCAGCCCGGCGTACCCCGGGCCGTCGACATCGACCGCGACGAGCATGCGCGAGCGGTCCCTGGGGTCGGCGATCGCGATGTCGACGCAGTGCTCTCCCACGCCGACGTGCGTGCGCACGACCAGGTCGGCGGCCCGCAGCCGCTCGACGAACCCGGCCAGCAGCGGCGTGAGCTCGCCGTCGTCGCCCTCCTCGGCGGGCGCGGTGTCGGCGAGACCGGCGAGGAGGGTGCGCAGCGCGGCGTGGCCGGGCAGGCCGGCGCGCTCGCCGTCGAGGTCGGAGGCGTCGAGCGCGGTCACCCAGATGGCGGTGCGGCGGGCACGGGTCGCGGCGAGGAGCACGAGCTCGGCGCCGACGTCACCGCTCAGCGCGCCGAGGCGCTGGACGGCCCGGCCCTGCGGGGTGCGGCCGAACCCGAGGCTGACGACCACGGCATCGCGCTGCTCGCGCTGCCAGCGGTCGACGGGCTTGATGACCAGAGGCTCGGGCAGCGCGGCGATGGCCGCGGCGAGCTCGGGGTCGGACTGGAGGAGGTCGGCGACGGCATCGCGGATGCGCTCGGCATGCAGCTGCCCGAAGGTCACGACGCCGAGCGAGCGGCGCGGGTGGCGGGTCAGGTGGTGGCGGACGCGCTCGATGACGGCGGCCACCTCGTCGGCGCTCGTCTCGACCAGGCCGGTGCGCTCGTCGAGCACCCCGAGGCCCTCGACGCGGACGTGGTGGATGCCCTCGCGGGTGAGCGGCTCGGGCGGGTGCACGACCTCGCCGGCGGTCGCGTCGGCACCCAGCAGCCGCGCGACGCGCGGGCGCGGGTAGGCGCTGTCGCGGAGAGCGACGGTCGGCAGGACCGTGCCGGCGAGGACGGCGAGCGAGGTCCGCGGGCGGGCGGGCGCCGCGACCCCGGCGTCGGCGGTCCACGTGTCCGGGGGCAGCTGGCCGTGGTCGCCGATGACGAGCAGCTGCCCACCGCGGGAGATGCCCGCGATCGTGCGGGCGAGCGTCGTGCGGGAGGCGTCGTCGACGACGACGAGGTCGAACCGCTCCTCCCGGGGCAGCACCTGACCGACGACGAAGGGGGACATCGCCCACGCCGGCGCCGCCGCCCGCAGCAGCCCGCCCCACTGCGCGAACGCCTGGGTCCACGACGGCGGCGCGGCGAGACCCTGCTCGCACGCGGCGACCTCACGGGCGGCCCGCCGGTGCCGGCGGCCCTCGAGGTGGAACCGCTCACGCTGACGGGTGGCCACACGGGCGGCGTTGGCTCCCAGGCTCGCCCGGTCGGCCTCGACGAAGGTGCGCAGCGCCTCGTCGAGGCCCGCACCGGTGACGGAGGCGAAGCGCTCGTCCCGGCCCGCCTCGGCGAGCACCGAGGTCCACCAGACGAAGAGCACCTCGTCCGCGACGGCGCGCGGCTCGACGGTGCGGGTGGCGAGGTCGTCGACGAGGGGCCCGAGGCCGCGCCTGCGCAGGTCGTCGAGGTCGTCGATGACCTCGGGCACCACCCGGGCGCCGGCGACGTCGTTGGCCAGCTCGTCGAGTCGAGCGGTGAGGTCGTCCCACGGGACGTCGAGCAGGTCGTCGCCACCGACGACGGATCGGACGTGCGTGAGGTCGGCGTACACGCGCTCGTAGGCGGTGTGCGCCCGGTCCATCTCGGCCGGGATGCGCGGGCGACCGCCGCCCCCGGTGAGCCGCGACCAGCTGCGGCGCTGCTCGGCCGCGAGACGAAGGGCGGCGTGGAGGTCCTCCGGCGGACGGCCCGGGCGGAGCAGCCGGCGGGCCTGGGCGCGCAGCCGGCGCCGCTCGATGACGCCGAGCGGCTCGCCCTCCGGGTCGGTGCCCTTGGGCCCGGTCGCCGCGAGCAGGTGCTCGAGCGGTGTGTCGAAGACCTCGGGCCGGAAGACCTCGAGGGTGTCGCGGATCTCCTCGATGCCCGCGAGGAAGCGGCCGTGGTCGGCGGGGCACGCGGCCCGCGGCTCGGCGATGTCGCGGAAGACGTCGCGCACGGTGGCGCGCAGGGAGGCCAGGCTGCCGCCCTTCCCGCGCAGCCGCTCGAGGGCGGCGAGCACCTCGTCGACGTCGTCCTGGGAGTGCAGCTCGGCGCCGGCCCACGGCTCGTGGTCGCGTCCGGGCCGCCAGGCACGGCGGTGGGCGACGCCGGTCAGCTGCCCGACGAGGGCGTCCCTCCCTTCGGTGTCGAGGGAGGCGAGGACCCGACGGTCGAGACGGACCCGGGAGCGCGGCGCGGGGCGACGGGCGCCCAGGCCGACGATCGCGTCCTGCGCGTCGGCGATCGAGACGCCCCACGGCTCGCGTGGCTGGTGCATCGCCCTCGTGTGCCCGTCGAGGACGCGGGCGGCCTCGGCGGCCCGTTGGCCCGGTAGGTCGAAGGAGCGCGGGGACTCCGGCGGGCGGCTCGGCCAGCGGCCGGTGATCCGGGCGGTGTCGACCTCGGCCGCGGGGTCGGTGACGTGCGCGACGAGGTCCTCGAGGCCGGCCAGACCGAGCTCGGCGAGGGCGCTCTCGATGGCCGCACGCTTCTCGGTGAGGAGCAGGACGCTGCGGCCCTCGCCGGCCGCCTGGGCGATCGTCGCGGCGACGAGCCGCGCGACGCCCGTCCCGGGCGGGGCGTCGACGTAGAGGTCGTGACCGGCAGCGACGCGGTCGAGGACGCCCTGCTGGTCGGCGGTGACGTCGAGGACGGCCGACTCGGCGACGCTCGGGACCTCCCCTTCGTCCTCGGGAAGGGGGTCGCCGGCGAGGAGCGCGGCGGCCGGACCCTGCGTGAAGCGGCCCGCCGCGTCGAGCGCGGCGAGGTCCGCGAGCGCCTCGGCCTTGCCGTAGGGGAAGGACGCGACGACGATCCGCGGGCTGATGTTGAGCTCGGGCAGGTCCGCGCACTGCTCGCGCAGCGCGTCGAGGACCGGGGTCGGGTTGAACCCGTGGCCGTCGCCGCGGCCGAGGCCGGCGAGCGCCTCGCCGTCGATGTCGCGGCGGAGCGCGCCCCGCAGGTAGGTGAGGAGCGCGGGGTTGACCTCGACCCGCGCGGCGAGGTCGAGCGCGAAGTCCGGACCCGGACGCAGCCGACGAAGGGAGGCCCGCCGCAGGATCACGGGGGCGAGCGGACGCTCGTCCTCCCCCGGCACCTGCCAGGACGCCGCCCCCATCGCGAGGAAGCACGTCTCGACACCGTGCTCCTCGGCGACCCGCTCGACGTGCTCGGCGAGGTGTGCCGCGTGCCGCTGGGCGCGCAGCAGCGCACCCGGCTCGCGGACGAGGTCGGACAGCCGCGCCGGGCGCCCGGACAGGAGCATCGCGACGCCGCCGGGGTGGGCGGTCGTCAGGTCGACGACGTTGGGGTCGCGGGCCGGCCAGAGGAGGGTGTTGGGACCGCCGAGCTCCATGAGCTCCCGGCGCAGCGCCGTCAGGGAGGCCGGCACCGGGGCAGGGGTCGTCGGCGGCTCGGTCACCTACCCACGCTAACAATCCGTGGACCCCTCGGGCGGCACCAGCGTGGCCGCACCGGCTCGAACGCGTACCCTGTCCTCTGGCGCTGCGGTGCCAAGCCCTCGTAGCTCAGGGGAAGAGCACTTCTCTCCTAAAGAAGGTGTCGCTGGTTCGAATCCAGCCGGGGGCACCGCTAGACCCCGTGCCTGTCAGGTGTGCGGGGGCCCGGCCCAGCTGCAGGCACAGGTGCGGCCGGCACCGAACGGGGGGTTCCGGTACCGGCCGCGGCACTGTGGTGACGTCGGTCAGAGACCCAGACCGGTGAGCAGACGGTTGAGCAGCGCCCCGATGCCCTGCAGGGGGCCGCCACCGTCGAGCAGACCGGCCACCGCGCAGAGCAGGTTGCCCACGAGGTTGCCTGCTCCGGGGACGGCCGTGATGTCCAGCTGGACCTGGTTGAGGTCGATGACGAGACCGAGGACGTCGAGATTCAACGGCCCAAGGTCGAGGTCGAGGATCGTGCAACCACCGCTCACGGCGAGATCGGTGACGGTCGTCGTGAAGGGAGTGCCGGCGGCGGGCAGACCCGTGCCGGTGATGGTGCCGGTGAGCGTGATCACGCCGTCCACGGTGCGTGCCGTGAGGTTGCTGATCTGACCGGTGAAGGCGCTGCCGTCCGGCAGGGTGCCCGTCACCGCCTGCGTCGTGGCGGCCGGCTGGGCAGCGGCCACCGTCGGGGCTGCGGCAGCCTGGGGCGCGGCGGTCGCCGCGGGAGCCAGGCCGAGTGCGCCGGCTAGCGCGACGGCGGTAGCGGTGCCGATGAGGGTGCGTCGAGTGGTCATCGTTGACTCCTTGCGAAGGGGTGCCCGTGTGCGGACCGTGCAGGAGTGAAGAGTCGTCAGGGCGCCGTCGATGACGCGGCGGTCTCCCCCTTCGCCACGGGCGGCCGCCCGACAACCCGGGGGACGGCGTGGGCCCCGGGAGCCGGATCTCGCGTCATGCGACGGGGGTGGAGGCGTCCGGTCGGTCCGAGTGGTCCTGCTGAGTCATCGCGAACGGCGCGAGGACCTGCATGAGGAAGGCCGCGCCAGCCGTCGAGATCCGCGGCAGGTCGGGCGACGGGACGGTCGTGAGCACCTCGGCGAGGACAACGTGGTGGATCTCGGCGAGCTCGAGCACGCTCGTCCCCTCGCCGAGAGCGCGCCGGCCGATGTCGTACGCCTGGGCGAGCGCGGCCTCGTCCTCGTGCGGCAGGTAGCGGAAGAAGGCCACGCGGTAGTCCCGCACCAGCGGCTCGCGGTCGCTCATCGCAGCCGGTCCGACCCCTCGGCGAGCCTCGCCAGGCCGTCCTCGAGGTCCAACGCGGTGGTCAGCTGGCCGACACCCATGCCGAGCTGGGCCATGGCGTAGGCGACGTCGGGCTGCACCCCCACGACGACGACCCGCGCCCCACGCAGGCGCGCCATCTCGGTGATGTCGCGCAGGGTCCGGGTGGCGAAGCTGTCGAGGACGTCGAGCGCGGCCACGTCGATGATGACCCCGCTGGCCCGGTGCACGCCGATCTGCCGGACGAGGTCACCGCGGAAGCGGACCATCTCCGTGTCGTCGAGGGCCGTGTGGATCGACGCGACGAGGGTGCTGCCCTGTCGCAGGATCGACACGAGTGCGGGACCGGTGCTCACGTCAGGTCGACGGCTCCTTCCGGATCACGGAGTAGCCGAGCAGCCTCTCGGCCTCCTCGAGACCTCCCTGGAGGTCTCCGATGGTGTTCATCTTGCTCAGGTCGACGCCGATGGTCACGAGGGTCTGCGCGATCGTCGGTGACAACCCGGTGATGATGACGCTCGCGCCCATCAGACGTGACGCGTCGACGGTCTGCACGAGGTGGTTGGCGACGGTCTGGTCGACCTCGGGTGCGCCGGTGACGTCCATGACCACGACCTTCGCCCGGTGGGTGCGGATGCCGGCGAGGAGCTGACCGGTGAGCTGGCGGGCACGGTCGCTGTCGAGGACGCCGATGATCGGCAGGACGAGCAGCCGCTCGCGCACCGGCAGCACGGGTGTCGACAGCTCGCGGATCGAGTCCTGCTGCTGACGGATCACCCGCTCCCGCTCGTCGACGAAGCTCACGGCGACGGTGTTGGCGATCCGGTTGGCCGCGGGCTCGTACGCGTCGAGCACCTGGTTGAGCAGCCGGAAGTCGCCGTCGTACTTCTCGAAGAGCGAGCGGGCGAGGACGTCGCGCAGCAGGAGCACGATGCCGACGACCTCGTGGGTCTCCACGCCCCGGGGGATGATCCGCTCGGAGAGGTCACGGGCGTAGTGCTGCAGCGCCTCGACGCTGCCGGTCTCGAGGACCTCGACGTAGTTGTCGTAGACGGCGGTCGTCTCGGCCACCATCTCCTGCGGGGTCATCGCCTCGAGGAGGTGCGCGTCGCGGATGCGCGACGCCCACTCCTCGCTCAGCCGGGCGCGGTGCTCGCGCAGGTGCGCGACGAGCTGCGGCAGCAGTTGGTCGGCCCTCGTGAGGTCCGGTTCGTACCCGTCCTGCATCTCCTCGGGTGCCATCGTCATCCCTTCTCGATCCACTTGGTCATCGTCACGGTGGTGCCCCTGCCGATCTCGGTCTCGACGACGAGCTCGTCCATGAGGCGGCGGGCCCCTGGCAGCCCGAGCCCGAGCCCCTCGTCGGTGCTGTAGCCGTCCTGCATCGCCCGCTCGACGTCCGGGATCCCCGGACCGGTGTCACGGGCCACCACGCGGATGCCGGGACGAGGACTGGTGAGCAGCTGCACCCGGACCTCTCCGCTGCCCGCGAAGCGCACGACATTGCGGGTGATCTCGGAGACCGCGGTGGCGAGGAGGGTGAGGTCCACGCCGGTGAAGCCGGCCCGGGCCGCCAGCTCGCGGGCGGCCTGACGGGCCGTGACGATGTCAGGGTCGCCCGAGATCGGCACATGGGCCTCGTCGGGGCGCTCCGGCCCGCGCTGGCGCAGGGGCGCACCCAGCCGTTCGCACAGCTCGCACTCGAGGAGGTGGCGTGCGGCGTCGAGCTCCTCCTGGCGGCGGCGGTCGGAGCTGGAGAGGGCGACGAGGACCGGCCGGCATCGGTCGGTGGGCGGCTCGACGTCGTCGAGGGCGAGGAGGTACTCCACCCGCAGGCGCGCGCGGGTGCGCTTGAGCTGGGCGGCGACCGCACCGGCGGTCGAGCCCGTGCCCCGGGCGAGCGAGCGGGTGTCCTCGCCGGAGACCTCGTGCGCGAGGAGCAGCTGGCGCTCGCGCTCGGTGAGCCGTCCGAGCGCCGTCGACATCGCGTCCGACTGCTCCTGGGCGACGAGGAGCTCGTCGGCGGCGTCGGGCACGCTGGGGTCGAAGAGCCGGTGCGCGTTGCGGTCGGCCCGCGCCCCCTGCCGCCACATCGAGGCGACGACGTTGCGCGCGGTGGTGATCGCGTAGGGCTCGAGCATCCCGGGCTCGATCCGATGACGCGCCGCGAGCACCCGGACGATCGTCTCCTGGACGAGGTCCTCCGCGGAGGGGTGGTTGCCCACCCGGGCCCCGACGACACGGCGCAGCACAGGGACGAGGGCCTCGACATCTTCGTCGGTTGGCTCCTCGGGACCGTCCACACGGACCGAACTCACGAGCATGACGGTACGCCCGACGGGGATGAATTGGAGGCGGCGCGCGCGGTGGCCACCCTCGCCCCGCCGACGGCCGGCGGGCGAGCGGCCGGTAAACTGGCCCCTCGTCCCCGGACCCGTCGAGAGGACCTCGTGACCCTGCTGCTGCTTGCCCACTTCGTGGCGGCCGCAGCTGCGCCCGGGCTCACCAAGTTACTCGACCGACGCTCCTTCCTCGTGCTGGCGCTCGTCCCGGCGGCGACCTTCTGCTGGTTGCTCGCGCAGACCGCGAGGATCACCGACGGGCACCCGGTCGTCGAGCACGTCTCCTGGGTCCCGACCCTCGGCATGGACTTCGACCTGCGGCTGGGCACCCTGCAGTGGCTGCTCGGTCTGCTGGTGAGCGGCGTCGGCGCCCTGGCGCTGGTCTACTGCGCCTGGTACTTCCGGCGGGGCGACCCCAGCCTGTGGCGCTTCACCGGGGTGTTCACCGCCTTCGCCGGCGCGATGCTCGGGCTCGTCCTCGCCGACAACCTGCTCGCGCTCTACGTCTTCTGGGAGCTGACGACGGTCTTCTCCTACACGCTCATCGGGCACAACCCGGTGCGCTCGGCCAACCGCCGCGCCGCGATGCAGGCCCTGCTCGTCACGACCTTCGGCGGGCTCGCGATGCTCGTCGGCACCGTGATCATCGGCCAGACCTCGAGCTACACGATCAGCGAGGTCCTCGTCTCGCCGCCCCCGGCGGGGACGCTCACGACCACCGCCGCACTCCTCATGCTCCTCGGCGCGCTCACCAAGTCCGCGCAGATCCCCTTCCACTTCTGGCTGCCCGGCGCCATGGCCGCCCCGACGCCCGTGAGCGCGTACCTGCACGCCGCGTCGATGGTCAAGGCGGGCATCTACCTCATCCTGCTGCTCGAGCCGATCTTCGCCGACGCCCCCGGCTGGCGGCCGGTCCTGGTCGTCCTCGGCCTGTGGACGATGGTCCTCGGCGGCTGGCGTGCCCTGCGCCAGGACGACATCAAGCTCCTGCTCGCCTACGGCACCGTGAGCCAGCTCGGGTTCATGACCGTGCTCTCGGGCATCGGCACCAAGTCCGCCGGCCTCGCCGCCCTGGCCCTCGTGCTGTCCCACGCGCTCTTCAAGTCGGTCCTCTTCTTCACCGTCGGCATCATCGACAAGGGCACGGGCACCCGTGACCTCACCCAGCTGAACGGCCTCGCGCGCAGCGCCCCGGTCCTCGCGGTCGCGGCCACGCTCTCGGCGGCCTCGATGGCCGGCCTGCCACCCCTCGTCGGCTTCGTCGCCAAGGAGTCGGCGCTCACCGCGGCCATCGAGTCCGCACACGGCCCCCTGTCGACGACGGCGGGGTGGCTGACCGTCGTGGGCCTCGTCGCCGGCTCGACGCTCACGGTGGCCTACTCCGCGCGCTTCGTCTGGGGTGCCTTCGTGACGAAGGGGGCATCCCGCGCCGCGCCGAGCCCCACCCCCTTCGCCGCGCCCAGGGCCCTGCTCATCGCCCCGGCCCTGCTCTCCCTGACGACGCTCGCGTCGGGGTTTTTCGGCGACCCGCTCACCGAGCTCTTCCAGCCCTACGCGACGACCCTGCCGGGCGCGGAGCCGGAGCACCTGGCGCTCTGGCACGGGCTGACGCCGGCCCTCGGCCTGTCCCTGCTCGCGATCACGAGCGGCCTGGCCCTCTTCGCGGTCCGCGGGCCCTTCGCGGAGCTCCAGGGGCGGGTGCCGCAGGTCGTCGACGCCGAGCGGGTCTACCAGCGGTTCATGCGGGCGCTGGACCGCTTCGCCGTCGAGGTCACCGCGCTGTCGCAGGGCGGCTCCCTGCCGACCTACCTCGGCACGATCTTCCTCGTCGTCATCCTGCTGCCCGGCGTCGTCGCCACCTCGGCGCTCCCGGGGTCGCAGGTGCGGCTGTGGGACACCCCCAGCCAGGCGGCCGTCGGCCTCTTCGTCATCGTCTCGGCGATCCTGTCGATCCGAGGCCGCAACCGGCTGCAGTCGGTGATGTTCGTCGGCCTGACCGGCTACGGCCTCGCGCTCCTCTTCCACCTGCACGGCGCGCCCGACCTCGCCCTGACCCAGGTGCTCGTGGAGACCTTCTCGCTCGTGCTCTTCGTCCTCGTGCTGCGCAAGCTGCCCCAGGACTTCCGCCGCCGCCCACGCACGCACCGCCGCCACTGGAAGGTCGCACTCTCCGGCGCCATCGGCCTGGCGATCTCGGCGCTCGTCGTCGCCGCCGCCAACGCACGCATCCACGAGCCGATCTCGCGCGCCTTCCCCCGGGAGGCCTACGACTTCGGCCACGGCCGCAATGTCGTCAACGTGACGCTCGTCGACATCCGCGCCTGGGACACCCTGGGTGAGATCAGCGTCCTCGTCGCCGCCGCGACCGGCATCGCCTCCCTCGTCTTCGTGCGGACCCAGGACGTCGATCGCTCCTGGACCCGCCGCCGCAACCAGGGGCAAATCACGCCGCTGGCCCGCGAGCGCCGCTCGGTCATCCTCGAGACCGCGACCCGCCTCGTCTTCCACGTCATGCTCGCGCTGTCGGTCTACCTGCTCTTCTCCGGCCACAACCAGGTCGGTGGCGGCTTCAGCGGCGGCCTCGTGTTCGGTCTGGCCCTGCTGGTGCGCTACCTCGCCGGCGGCCGGGAGGAGCTGGACCGGGCCGCGCCGGTGAGCGCCGGCCTCGTCCTCGGGGCGGGCCTCGTCGTCTCCGCGGTGTCGGCCCTGGCGCCGCTCGCCTTCGGCGGCACCGTCCTGCAGTCGGCGGTCCTCGAGGTCGACCTGCCGATCTGGGGCCACGTGAAGATCGTCAGCGCGCTCGGCTTCGACATCGGCGTCTACCTCATCGTCATCGGCCTCGCCCTCGACGTCGTGCGCTCCCTCGGCGCCGGCATCGACCGCCAGTCCGAGGAAGAGGAGGCCACCGCATGAACGCCATCGCCCCCAGCCTCACCCTCGTCGTCGTCGCGGGTTTCCTCATCGCCTGCGGTGTCTACCTGCTCCTCGAGCGCGCCCTCACCCGGCTCCTCCTCGGGATCGTCCTCGCGTCCAACGGCGTGGCCACGCTCTACCTCGTCGTCTCCGGACCGGCCAAGGGCGCCGCCTTCGTCGGCGACCGCCCTCCCGAGGACATGAGCGACCCCCTCCCCCAAGCCATGGTGCTCACCGCGATCGTCATCGCGCTCGCCTCGGTCGCCTTCGTCCTCTCGCTCGCCTACCGGCAGTGGCGCATCACCGGCAGCGACGACGTCCCCGACGACGCCGAGGACGACCTCATCAAGCAGCTCGCCGAGCGCGACGAGGTCTCGAGCACCTACGACCCCGACACCCAGTCCACGACCGAGGCCGACGAGGAGGACGCCACCGCATGACGCTCCACAACCTCCTCCCGCTGCCCGTCCTGCTCCCCCTGCTCGGCGCCGCGCTCACCCTCGTCGCGCGCCGCCGCCCGCGGGCCCAGGTCGCGATCAGCATCACCGTGCTCGCCGCCTGCCTGGCGATCGCCGTCGTCCTCATGTGGGGCACCCACCGCGAGGGCCCGATCGTCCTGTGGCTCGGCGCGTGGTCCGAGCCCCTCGGCATCGCGCTCGTCGCCGACCGCCTGTCGGCCCTCATGCTGCTCGTCAGCAGCTTCGTCATCCTCGTCGTGCTCGTCTTCGCCATCGGCCAGGGCGTCGCCGACGGCGACGGGGACTCTCCGCTCGCGATCTACTTCCCGACCTACCTCGTGCTCTCGGCGGGCGTGTCCAACGCTTTCCTCGCCGGTGACCTGTTCAACCTCTTCGTCAGCTTCGAGATGCTGCTCTTCGCCTCCTTCGTCCTCCTGACGCTCGGCGGGAGCGGCGCCCGGATCCGCGCGGGGACGACCTACGTCATCGTCTCGATGGTCTCCTCCTTCCTCTTCCTCGTCGCCATCGCGGCGACCTACGCCGCGGCCGGCACGGTCAACCTGGCGCAGCTCTCCCTTCGCCTGCCCGAGGTCGACTCGACGGTCGCGCTGGCGCTGCAGCTGATGCTGCTCACCGTCTTCGGCATCAAGGCCGCGGTCTTCCCGATGTCCGCGTGGCTGCCCGACAGCTACCCGTCCGCGCCGGTGCCGGTCTCCGCGGTCTTCGCCGGCCTGCTCACCAAGGTCGGCGTCTACGCGATCGTGCGCACCCAGTTCCTCCTCTTCCCGGACTCCCCGCTGCAGGGCCTGATCATGGGCGCCGGGCTCGCGACGATGGTCATCGGCATCCTCGGGGCGGTCGCCCAGCCGGGCATCAAGCGGATGCTCTCCTTCACGCTCGTGAGCCACATCGGCTACATGCTCTTCGGCATCGGGCTGGCCACGGAGGCGGGGCTGTCGGCCGCGATCTTCTACATCGCCCACCACATCACGGTGCAGACCGCGCTCTTCCTCATCTCCGGCCTCATCGAGCGGGTCGGCGGGTCCACGGTCATCGGCCGCCTCGGGGGGCTGGCGGCCAGCTCGCCGGTCCTCGCCTTCCTCTTCTTCGTCCCCGCGATGAACCTCGCCGGCATCCCGCCCTTCTCCGGGTTCGTCGGCAAGGTCGGCCTGCTGCAGGCCGGCGCGGACGAAGGGAGCGGGATGGCGTGGGCGCTCGTCGTCGGGTCGGTCGTCACCTCGATCCTCACGCTCTACGCGATCGCCAAGACGTGGGGGCACGCGTTCTGGCGGCCGCGGGCCGAGGAGGGGCAGGAGCAGACCTTCGAGTTCCCGACGCTCACCCCGTCCTTCGGGCGCCTGAGCGACGCGATCGGTGCGACCGTCGCCGAGCAATACCCCTCCACGCCGATCGCGCCGCCGCCGGCGGTCACCCGGGTCGAACGCCCGATGCCGCCGCTCATGCTCGGCGCGACCACGACCGTCGTCCTCTTCTCCCTCGGCCTCTCGCTCTTCGCCGGGCCGCTCTTCAGCTACACCGACGCGGCCGCGCGCCAGATGGTGACCCGGGACGGCTACGTCAAGGCCGTCCTGCCGCAGGAGGGGCCGTGAGCACCGAGATCCTCGAGCCGGACGGCCCGCCGCCGGACAGCGCCCGACGTCGCGGCGGGTTCCAGCCACGAGCGATCATCGCCATCGCCGTGGTGTGGGTGCTCCTGTGGGACCGCGTCTCGCTCGGCAACGTCGTCAACGGGCTGATCGTCGGGGCGGTCGTCACGCAGGTCTTCCCGTTGCCGTCCATCCAGTACTTCGGCCGGATCCACCCGTGGCACCTGCTCGTGCTCGGGACCCGCTTCTTGTCGGACCTCGTGGCCGCCGCGGTCCAGATCAGCGTGGCCACGCTGAGCCGCGTCCCGACGAAGGGTGGTTCCATCGTCGAGGTGCAGCTGCGCACGCCCTCGGAGTTCTACCTGACGATCGTCTCCGCGCTCGTCTCCCTCGTCCCCGGCTCGATCGTCGTCGAGGCACGCCGCACCGCGCACGTGCTCTACGTGCACGGCTTCGACATCACGACGCCCGAGGAGATGGAGGAGCTGCGCCGCGACGTACTCGCGCTCGAGCTGCGGGTGGTGCGCGCCATCGGCAGCCGCGCGGAGATCGCGCAGTGCACGGAGGTGACCTCATGAGCATCATCCTCGGACTGGCCCTGGGCATGCTCTTCGCGGCCGGCGCGCTCGTGCTCGTGCGCATCACGCTCGGCCCGACCAACCTCGACCGCGCGCTGAGCGTCGACGTCATGATCGTCATCGTCACCGGCATCCTCGCCACCCAGATCGTGCGCAGCGAGGACGCGGGCACCCTGCCCGTGCTCGTCGTCTTCAGCCTGACCGGGTTCGTCGGCTCGGTGTCGGTCGCCCGCTTCATGGCCCCGCGGAAGGACGACCAGTGAGCTGGGAGCACGCCCTCGACATCGCCGGCGCGATCAGCCTCGTGCTCGGCGCCGCCCTCGCGCTCGTCGGCGCCATCGGCCTCGTGCGCCTGCCGGACCTGTACGCCCGCATGCACGCGGCGACCAAGCCGCAGACCCTGGGGCTCCTGCTCGTCCTGCTCGGGCTGGCCCTGTCCGTGCGGACCTGGGCCTCGGTCGCGACCCTGCTCATCATCGTCGCCGCACAGGCCCTCACGGCCCCCGTCTCCGCGCACATGCTCGGACGGGCCGGCTACCGCGCCGGTGTGACCGAGGACGACCTCATGCACCACGACGAGCTCGGTGACGCGCTGCGGCGCCGGGAGCAGCAGGACTGAGCCCATGCCCCACCACGCCCGGGGACGACGAAGGGGGCCGAGCGAGACGAGCTCGCTCGGCCCCCTTCGTGCGGGTGGTCCGCTCAGACGCGGCCGTAGCCAGAGACACCGTCGAAGATCGGCCGGATCGAGACCGACTTGCCGGTGCGCGGCGCGTCGATCATCATGCCGTCGCCGACGTAGATGCCCATGTGCCATGCCGGCGAGCCGAAGAAGACGAGGTCGCCGGGCTGCGGGCTGGAGACCGGGGTGGTCGCGGCCTGCTGCTCGGTCGTCGTGCGGGGCAGGGACTTGCCGGCCTTGGCGAAGACGTACTGCGTGAAGCCGGAGCAGTCGAAGCCCGACGGGGTCGTACCGCCGTAGACATACGGGACGCCGATGTACTGCTTCGCGATCTCGATGACATTGCTCGAGGCCGCGGGGGCGGCGGGCGCGGCGGGAGCGGGAGCGGGAGCGGGAGCGGGCGCCTGACGCTCCTGCGAACGGCTGGGCGCGCTCTCGGTGCGCTCCTGCGTCTGCTGCTCCTGCTCCTGCTGCTCCTGCGCCTGCTGCTCCGCGGCCCGCTCCTGCGCGGCCTGCTCCTGCGCCTCACGACGCTCCTGCGCGGCCTGCTCGCGGGCTGCCTCTCGCTCGGCGCGCATGCGCAGCTGCCACGGCGTGGGGCCGGTCGGCTTGGCGACCGGCTCGACGGCGATCTTGCCGAAGGCGGAGGCCACCGGGGACTGCGAGGCCGGGGCACTCGGCGCGGTCACCGCGGGGGCGGCCTGCGCGGCCGGCGCCGAGGCGGTCTGCACGGGGGTCCGGTCCAGCTCGGCGGCCGGCGTGGCGGCCTGGGCGGGGATGGCGATCGCGGCGATGAGACCACCGGAGGCGGCCAGCACGGCCGAGCCCTTGGCGATCGGGGTGCCCGTCTGGTGGATGATCTGGCCGAGCTCGGTCACCGGGTTGTAGCGACCGGCAGCGCGGTGGCGTCCGACATTGTGCGACACGTGTGTTACCTCTGTCCCGCTTGCGAGGTCAGCTGTCGGGTTCGGGCCAGAGGTGTGGCCCGGTCCTGCGACACCGGATCGACCCTGCGATCCGCTGCGTCCCAGGACTTCACCCCGAGGAGCATCCGCGATGCCCCATGAGTGGGTCCCCCGCTCCTGCCATGCGGTGTGTTGCACAACCGTCGCTGCGGTGACAGGACTCAGCGTCCGCGTGACGGGCCCACCCAGGGGAGGTGGACCCGTGAACCGTACCTGCAGATCACGGGAATGTCACACCAAGGTCACGGTGTGTCACGAGGAGATGGACTCCACGAAGACGTGCTCGGCCACCTCGCGGGGCAGCGAGACCCCGTCGGCGGCGGCCGAGCCGGCCCGCGTGACGATGACCCGGTCCTCCTCCTCCGCCACCGTGACGACCTCGCCGGGGCGCAGCCGCGCCTCGGTGAGCAGGGCCAGGGCCTCGTGGTCGACCTGCGCGGTCTCGCCGATCCGGCGCACCCGGAAGGGGCCGGCGAGGCCCCCGTCGACGACGTCCGTGAGGCTCGAGAGCCCCGAGAGGTAGTCGACCGTGGCTTCCTCGCCGGAGAGCAGCTCCTCGAGGCCGGGGATCGGCGTGCCGTACGGCGACTCCCGGTGCTCGGGGAGCATCGCCAGGATCTTGCGCTCGACCCGCTCGCTCATGACGTGCTCCCAGCGGCAGGCCTCGTCGTGGACGTGCTCCCACTCGAGCCCGATGACGTCGGCGAGCAGGCGCTCGGCGAGCCGGTGCTTGCGCATGACCCGGGTGGCGAGCAACCGCCCCTCGTCGGAGAGGACCAGCCGACGGTCGTGGCCGAGGCTCACGAGGCCGTCGCGCTCCATGCGGGCGATCGTCTGGGAGACGGTCGGGCCGGAGTGGCCCAGACGCTCCGCGATCCGAGCCCGCATCGGAGGGATGTCCTCCTCCTCGAGCTCGAAGATCGTCCGCAGGTACATCTCCGTGGTGTCGATGAGGTCCTTCACGGGCACCATCATGCCCTGACCCGCTCGCGGTCGGCCCGGGCGATCCACACGCTCGTCCACGCCAGGCCGGCAAGACCGGTGGCCGCGAGCACCACCGCGGCGGCCGGCAGCGATACCAGGGCCGTCACCGCACCCAGCCCCAGCGACCCGCCGGCGTGGCCGAGCTCCCCGCACAACCGCCAGGCGCTGAGGAACTGGGCCCGGTCGCGCGTCGGCGCCGCGTCCGCCCCGAGCGTCATGACGATGCCCGACCCGAGACCGTTGCCGAGGGCCATGAGCAGCGCGACGGCGAGCAGTCCCCCCTTCGTCCCCGCGAGCGGCAGGACGAGGAAGGACGCCGAGACGACCGTGAGCAGCGCGGTCACGACCCACACCCGGCCGAGCCGGTCCATGACCCAGCCGCCCGGGTAGACGAAGAGCAGCTCCGCGGCACCCGCGACCGCGAAGACCTGCGAGGCGTCGACCCCGTCGAGACCGATGTGCACGGCCCACAGCGGCAGGATCACCAGGCGCGCGGAGCGAAGGGCGGAGATCACCGCGGCCCCGACACCCTGGGTGAGCAGGAGGTGGGCGTGGTGGCGCACGACCCGCAGCACCCCGGTGTGCGGCTCGGCGGCCCGGGCGCGCTCGTGGTCGGCGGTGAGGTCGGGCGCCGTGAGCACCGTGGCGACCGAGCCGACCGCGAGCACGACCGCCACGCCGTAGGCACCCTGCAGGCCGAGCGGGCCGATCGCGAGCGCGCCCAGCACCGGGCCGAGCAGCAGCCCGGCGCGCATCGCGCCACCGAGCAGCGACATGCCACGGGCGAGGAGCGACGGCGGCAGGACGTCGATCATGAAGCCCTGCCGGGCGAGGAAGAAGGCGGACGAGGCCAGTCCCGAGGTGAGCAGCGCGAGCGCCATGAGCCACAGCGACGGCGCCCAGCCCGCGACGGCGAGCGCGACGACGTCGAGCAGGCCGGCGCGAACGAGGGTGCGGCGCTCACCGATGCGGGCCACGAGCGACCCGGCAGGCAGGACCCCGAGGAGCTGGCCGACCCCGGTGAGGGCCACGACGAAGGCGGCCGTCCCGAGACTCGCGCCGAGCTCGTCGGCGCGCAGGGCAGCGATCGGCACGACCGCGCCGGTGGCCGACGCGGACAGGAGCGTGGGGCCGTAGGCGGGGATCGCGATCCGCCGCCAGCCGAAGGTCTCCGTGCCCGCCAACCCGCTCATCCTCTCCGTCGCCCCCGGGTCGCTAGGTTGGGGTGGTGCACACCACAGCCGAGACGACCACCGTGACCGCGCGCCACGCCGGCCCTCCCGGGTGCGGCAACGGCGGCTGGGTCAGCGGCCTGCTCACCGAACGACTCGACGATCTCGTCCCCGCCGAGGGGGACCTGACCTCGGCGACGGTACGCCTGAGCGCCCCGACGCCTCTCGAGCGTCCACTGCGGTGGGAGGTCGACGGGTCGGTCGCGGACGGCCCCGACCTGGCCGTGCACCTGCTCGCCGGGGAGACGCTGCTCGCCACCGCCCGCCGGAGCGCTGCTCCCGACCTCACGATCCCCGCGCCCGTGTCGCTCGAGGAGGCCCGGGCTGCGTGGGGTCGCTTCGACGCGGCCGGCCACCCCTACCCCGGGTGCTACGTGTGCGGGCCCGACGCCGAAGGGGGTCTGGGCGTCTTCGTCGGACCGGTCACCGGCCGCGACGACGTCCTCGCCTCCCCCGTGACCCTCACCGAGGAGGGACTGCCGCCGGTGCTCGCGGCGCTGGACTGCCCGGGTGCCTTCACCGTCGGCTTCGGCGAGGAGGCGCTGCTGCTCGGGACCTTCACCTCGACGGTCCACGCCGAGGTCCCGCTCGGGCGTGAGCTCGTCGTCATCGCCTGGGAGACCGGGCGCGAGGGCCGCAAGCGCCACACCGGCACCGCCCTGCTCGACGGCGAGCGCGTCCTCGCCTCCGCCGCCGCCACCTGGATCGCCCCCGCCGAGGAGACCTCATGACCCGCCCCCTCGCCCTCGTCACCGGTGCCAGCTCCGGCATCGGCGCCGCCACCGCCCGGGCCCTCGCCGCTGCCGGCCACGAGGTCGTCTGCGCAGCCCGGCGCACCGAGCGGATCATCGAGCTCGCCGCCGAGATCGACGGCCGCGCGGTCACCTGTGACGTCACGGACGCCGCCTCGGTCGGAGCACTCGCTGCCGAGGTCGGCGACCGGCTCGACGTCCTCGTCAACAACGCCGGCGGCGCGTACGGCCTCGACCCGGTCGCCACCGGGGACGTCGAGGACTGGCGGGCCATGTACGAGACCAACGTCATCGGGACCCTGCGCGTGACGCAGGCGCTGCTCCCTTCGCTCGTCGCGGGTGAGGGGATCATCGTCAACGTCGGCTCGACCGCTGGACGCACCTCCTACGAGGGCGGCGCCGGGTACACCGCCGCCAAGCACGCGCTCGCGACGATGACGGAGACCATGCGCCTGGAGCTCGTCGACCAGCCGGTGCGGATCACCGAGATCGCGCCGGGCATGGTGCACACGGAGGGCTTCTCGCTGACGCGGTTCAAGGGTGACGCCGAGCGCGCGGACCAGGTCTACGCGGGCGTCGCCGAGCCGCTCGTCGCGGAGGACGTCGCCGATGCGATCACGTGGATGGCGACCCGCCCCAAGCACGTCAACGTCGACCTCATGGTCATCAAGCCACGCGCGCAGGCCGCTGCGCACAAGGTCCACCGGGAGTCCTGATGATGCTGCCCACCCCGAGCACGCCGGAGACGGTCTTCACCTATGCCGCGCCGAGGTTGAAGTTCGGTCCCGGCGCGATCGCCGAGATCGGTCACGACGTGGGTGCGCTCGGTGCGCGCTCGGCCCTCGTCGTCACCGACCCGCGTCTGGCCGCGACCGGTCACCCGGAGCGGGTCGCCGAGGCCCTGCGCTCGGCCGGGTTGCGCGTCGAGGTCCACGACTCCGCCGCCGTGGAGCCGAGCGATGCGTCGCTGGCTGCCGCTGTTGAGCGGGCGAAGGGGGCGGCCCCCTTCGACGCCGTCGTCGCCGTGGGTGGCGGGTCGAGCATCGACACGGCCAAGGTGGTCTCCCTGCTCCTCACCAACCCGGGCGAGCTCATGGACTACGTCAACGCGCCCGTCGGTGGCGGTCGTGCGCCCGAGCAGCCGGTGCTGCCGGTCGTCGCGGTCCCGACGACGACGGGCACCGGAGCCGAGTCCACGACGGTCTGCGTGCTCGACGTGCTGGCAGCGAAGGTCAAGACGGGCATCAGCCACGAGCGGCTGCGCCCCGTCCTCGCGGTCGTCGACCCGGAGCTCACCGCGACCCAGCCGCCCGGGGTCACCGCGTCGGCCGGCATGGACATCCTCTGCCACGCCCTCGAGTCGTGGACCGCGCGGCCGTACACGAGCTACGAGCACAAGAGCGCCGGGCAACGGGTGCCCTACTGCGGGTCCAACCCGATCGCGGACCTCTACGCGGAGAAGGCGATGCGCCTCCTGGCCGGCGCCTTCCGCGGGGCCGTCTCGGGCGACGAGGCGGCGCGCACCGACATGGCGCTCGCGGCGACCTTCGCGGGCATGGGCTTCGGCAACGCGGGGGTGCACGTGCCGCACGCCAATGCCTACCCCGTCGCGGGTCGGGTCCACGACCTGGGCTCGGACTTCCGACCAGACGGGTACGACGTGGACGAGGCGATGGTCCCGCACGGCATGGCGGTCGCGTCGACCGCACCTGCTGCCTTCGCGCTGACCTTCGAGGCCGACCCGCAGCGGCACCTGGCAGCCGCCGGGTGGCTGGACCCGGGGGGGCTCGACGCGGACGTGCCCGAGCCGGAGCGCCTCTCGGCGGTCCTGCGCCGCCTCATGCGCGACATCGGCCAGCCGTCCGGTCTGGCCGAGCTCGGTTACGGCGAGGCGGACGTCGACGGCATCGTGTCGGGGACCATGCAGCAGCAGCGGCTCCTGGCGACGGCGCCTCGCGAGGTCACCGAGGAGGACATCGCCGGCGTGGTGCGGGCCTCGATGCACCACTGGTGAGGCGGCCGGCTCGGCGCCCACCCGGTCTCCGGGGCGGGGTCAGGGCTGCAGCCGCTCCACCCGCCACGCGCTCGCCACGTCGAGTCCCCCTTCGCCGACCCGCGTCCAGCGGAAGCGGTCGTGCAGGCGGTTGCTGCGCCCCGCCCAGGCCTCGAGCTCGTCCACGACGATCCGCCAGCCACCCCAGTCCGTCGGTCGCGGCACGTCCTGCCCCTCGTACCGCGCCTCGACCTCGGCCCAGGCCCGCTCGAGCGGCTCGCGGCCCTCGACCGGCTGCGACTGGTGGGAGACCCACGCGCTGAGCTGCGACCCGCGCGGCCGCCCGGCGAAGTACGCGTCGAGGTGCGCGTCGTCGACCCGCTCGGCCCTCCCGCGGAAGCGGACCGCGCGGAACATCGCCGGCCAGGTCAGCGTCGCCGCGACGAAGGGCGTCGCCTCGAGCTGCCGGCTCTTCGTCGACGCCAGGCTCGTGACGAACCCCGGCCCCACCGGGTCCAGGAAGCGCATGAGCACCGTGCGCACGTCCGGGCGCCCGTCTGCGTCCACCGTGGCCACGGCGAAGGACAGCGGCTCGGGCACGTCGCCGCGATCGACCTGACGCGCCCGGGCCTGCTCGACCCACGACGTCACGAGAGCGAAGGGAGCGCCCGGCACCTCCCCTTCGGACAGCCCCTCGCCGGAGTAGTCCACGTGGTCCGGCGACGGCGGTGTGCGGGGGATGATCCCGTCGGGCGAGGCGCTCATGGGCGCCACACTACGACGACGACTGCGATGCCTCGACGACCCGCGGCGTCAGCCAGGTCCACACGGACGCGGCGCCGGCCGGCGAGAAGTGCACGGTGTCGCTGTAGAGCGGCACACCGTTGATCTCGGGCGTGAAGCCGTCGGCGCACAACGGCTCCCACAGGTCGAGGACGTCGCGCCGGACGCCGGCGGTCGGCTCGGCGCCGTCTCCCTCCCCCTTCGCCCACTGCGTGACGGTCTCGTTGACCCACGCGATGTTGACGGGGTCCGAGACCGGGCCGGCGAACTGCCGCAGCGACGGGTCGAGCCTGTCGGGGTCGACCTCGCGGCAGGGCATCGTCGTGACCTGCACGTGCGTGACGCCGGCCTCGTGCGCCCGCCGCTCGATGTCGGTGAGGGTGCGGCGGACGAGCGCCGCGTGCTCCGGGGTGCGGGAGCCGATGGTCTGCCCGTCGACCTCGTGGTCCCCGATGAGCTGCGCACCGGGCAGGACGAGCAGGTCGCTCGCCCCCGCCTGGCGCACCTTGCCGGGCCACTCCTCGCGCCACCGGTCGCACGAGGCGTCCTCGGGCACGGGCTGGCCGCCGGAGAGCATCGGGGCGTCGACGAGGTCGCAGCCGATGCGCGACTGGCTGGTCATCGTCACGCCGGGGTAGGCATCGGCCTGCCAGCCGTCGGCGAGCGAGACGCCGACCGAGTCGCCGAGCAGCGCGAAGGAGACCGGTGGGTCGGCCGCGGTGAAGTCGCCGTCGGATGCGACGAGGGGCGGGACGTCGAGGTCGTCGCGGCTCACCGGACGGGTGAAGACGAAGCCCGCGAGCAGCGCCACGGCCCCGACCGCAGCGACCGGCACCGTCCACCGCGGCGGCCCGGTCCGCCGCGGCACCAGCACGCCGAAGCCGTGCCGCAGCACCGGCACCTCGAGCCAGCGGAAGGAGACGAAGGCGACGACGACGGTCACGGCGAGCTGCACGGCCACCGACAGCGCGAGCGGCAGCCCGTCGAGCACCGGACCGAGCCAGAGATGGATCGGCCAGTGGTAGAGGTACAGGCCGTAGGTCATCTGGCCGAGCAGGACCGCGGGCCCCCAGCTCGCGAGCCGGTTGAGCGCCATCGGCCGCGGGTCGGTCGCGGAGACGCCCATCATCGCGGCGCCGATCGCGAAGAGCAGCATGCCGCCGCTCGTGAAGAGCCACTCGCTGCGCGGCCCGACGACGAAGAAGGCCGAGAGCGAGATGAGCAGGCCGACGACCCCGATGGCCTGGGTCGCGGCGAGCGAAGGGCGCCGCCCCGGTCGACCGCGGTGGTCCCGCCCGAGGAGCACCGCCACCCCGGCACCGACGAGCAGCGCCTGCGCGCGGGTGTCGGTGCCGTAGTACAGCCGGGCGAAGTCGACGCCCTGACCGGCCAGGTGGGCGGTCCAGACCGTCGACGCGACGGCGAGCGCGCCGACGACGACCAGGCGCGCGGTGCGGCTGGTCCGGAAGAGGGCGAAGAGCGCGAGCACGAGCAGCGGCACGAGCAGGTAGAACTGCTCCTCCACGCCGAGGGTCCACGCGTGCTGCAGCGGCGAGGGGTTGCCGACCTGCTCGAAGTACGCGTCGTCCCGGCCGATGAGTCGCCAGTTCTGCACGAAGAAGAGCGAGGCCAGCACGTCACCGGCGTCGCGGTGCCGGTGGGCCGAGCCACCGAAGAGCGAGGCGACGAGCACCGCGCCGCACACGACGACGAGCGCGGGCACGAGCCGCTCGGCCCGCCGCCTGTAGAACCGCACGACGTCGATGCGACCGGTCTGCGCCCGCTCGGAGATCAGCAGCCGGGTGATGAGGTACCCGGAGAAGGCGAAGAAGTGGTTGATGCCGACCCAGCCGCCGACGAGCGCCGTGACGCCGAAGTGGTAGAGCAGCACGAGGGTGACGAAGAGCCCGCGGTACCCGTCGAGGGCGGCGAGGCGCTGCGTGCCGGCGGAGGTCGTGAGCTCACCGGTGAGACGGGACCACCTCACGGCCGCGCCTTCGCGTAGTTGTCGCTGACCTCGCCGAGCAGGTAGCTCCAGACCATCGGCGTCGCCTCGGGCGAGAAGTGCAGGTAGTCGTTGAAGACCTGGATGCCCTCGATCCGGTCCGGGTAGCCGTCGGAGCACAGCGCGCCGTGCAGGTCGACGAGCTCGACGTCGTCGTGGCCGGCCGCCCAGCCCTTGACGAGCGCGTTGATCCGGCGGGGGTCCTCGTACTCCTTGACGACCTCGGGGCTGGAGTCGAAGACGACGCGGAACTCCTCGGGGATCGACTCGCGGTTGGGCTTGCGGCAGGGGACGTTGACGATCTGGACCTGCTCCGCGCCGGCGTCGAGGGCCTCCCTTCGCACCGTGTCGAGGCGGTCGGTGATGAGGGCGCGGTACTCCCGGTCGTCGAGCCAGAGGCGCTCGCCGTCGACGACGTGCGGCACGGCGAGCAGCGGCGAGGCGAAGACGAGGAGCACGTCGTCCTGCGCGCTCTCGAAGCGGCCGGGCCACTCCCGCTTCATCTGCGTGCACAGCTCCTCGTTGCCCATCTGGAACCCGGGGGCCCAGCTCATCGGCTCGGAGAGGAGGTCGCAGCCCTCGCGCGAGTAGTTGTGCAGCTCGACCCCGGGGAAGGTCTCCCGCGGGAAGCGCTCGGTGAGGAAGAAGGGGACGGAGTCGCCGTAGACGCCGATCCGCGCCGGCTCGTCGGGCGCGTACGTCGACTGGCCGCGCACGATGTCCGGCGGCGGGCCGGCGGGGACGACCGCGGCGACCTCGGTGTCGTTGCCGTCCTGCGGGGCGCTCTGGGCGACGGCCAGTCCGCCACCGGCGAGCAGCGCGATCGGCACGACGACGGCGACGGCGGGCGTGCGGCGCAGCGACGGGGCGATCCCCCGCACGCCGTGCTTGATGACCGGGCGCTCGAGGTGCTGGTAGCTCAGGTGCGCGATTGCGACGGTGAGCACGGAGCACAGGACGAAGTCGACGATCGCGTTGTCGGACAGGCGCCCGTCGCCGACGGCCAGCCAGATCGGCCAGTGCCACAGGTAGAGCCCGTAGGACAGGCGCCCGGCGTAGGCCAGCGGGCGCCAGCCGAAGACGGTCTGGACCCAGCTCGGCCGCTCGTCGACGCAGGCGATGACGAGCAGCACGCTGCCGACGGCGAAGAAGAACATGCCGCCGAGGTTGAACATCCACCCGGAGTACGGGTCGACGACGACGAAGGAGAAGACGCTCGAGACCACACCGACGACCCCCGCGACCGCGACGACGGGCCGGGAGAAGGTCGGGACGGCCCCGCCGCGGCCGGGCGCGAGCCAGACGCCGAGGGCCGCTCCGAGGAAGAGGGCCTGGGCGCGGGTGTCGGTGCCGTAGTACACGCGGGGGTAGTCGCTCGCGTCGTGGAAGCCGACGACCGCGGTCCACACGGCCGAGGCCACGGCGGCGAGGAGGAGGACGAGCGTGATGAGGCGTCGCGAGCGCGCCACGGCCATGAGCCCGAGGACGACGAAGGGGACGAGGACGTAGAACTGCTCCTCGATCGCCAGCGTCCAGGCATGACGAAGGGGGGACGCCCCGCCCGCGGTGCCGAAGTACTGGTCGCCGTCGGCGACGAGTCGCCAGTTCATGACGTAGCCGAGGGTCGCGAGCACGTCCCCGCCGATCCTGCGCCGCACGGTGTCGTCGGCCCACACGACGGCGTAGGTGATGACGAAGGCGAGGACGAGGAAGAGCGCCGGCAGCAGGCGCCGGGCCCGCCGCCCGTAGAAGGCCAGGGCGTCGATGTCGCCGCGGGTGACCTTCTCCTCCACGAGCAGACGCACGATGAGGAAGGCAGAGAGGACGAAGAAGAGGTTGATGCACACCCACATGCCCGCGAGCTGGTCCACCCCGAAGTGGTAGGCCATGAAACCGAGCATGAAGAGCCCGCGGACGCCGTCGAGCGCGGGGCTGTACCCCAGGCGGGAACGTGCCACGGCGGGCTCCTCGTGGATCGTGGGAAGGTGGCCGCCGGAGCGGCTCCGGGCATGCTACCGGCCGGTCCTCTCCAACGAGAGTGCTTCAATGAGCACGAGCACAGCCGTTGACCAAGGGAGGCAGCATCCATGTCCGACACCGATGTCAAGCACGGCCTCGAGGGCGTCGTCGCGTTCGAGTCGGAGATCGCCGAGCCGGACAAGGCCGGGGGTGTCCTGCGCTACCGCGGGGTGGACATCAACGACCTCGTGGGCAAGGTCTCCTTCGGGCGGGTCTGGGGCCTGCTCGTGGACGACTCCTTCGACCCCGGCCTGCCGCCGGCGGAGCCCTTCCCGCTCCCCGTCCACAGCGGTGACATCCGGGTCGACGTGCAGTCCGCCCTCGCACAGCTCGCGCCGCTGTGGGGCTTCAAGCCGCTCCTGGACATCGACGACACCCAGGTCCGTGACGACCTGGCCCGCGCCTCGGTCATGGCGCTGTCCTTCATCGCCCAGTCGGCCCACGGCCAGAACACGGCGATGGTGCCGCAGGCCCGGGTCGACGAGGGCAGGACGATCGTCGAGCGCTTCATGATCCGCTGGCGCGGCGAGCCCGACCCCAAGCACGTCGAGGCCGTCGACGCGTACTTCATCTCCGCCGCCGAGCACGGGATGAACGCCTCGACCTTCACCGCCCGCGTCATCGCCTCGACCGGCGCCGACGTCGCGGCCTGCCTCTCCGGCGCGGTCGGCGCGATGTCCGGCCCGCTCCACGGCGGTGCCCCCTCGCGCGCCCAGCACATGATCGAGGGCGTCGAGCGCACCGGCGACGCGACGAAGTACGTCAAGGACGCGCTCGACCGCAAGGAGCGCCTCATGGGCTTCGGCCACCGCGTCTACCGGGCCTACGACCCGCGCGCGGCCGTCCTGCGCGAGACCTGCAGGCGCCTCGGCGCCCCCCGCTACGAGGTCGCCCTCGAGCTGGAGAAGGCAGCGATCGCCGAGCTCGCGGACCGCTACCCGGACCGCAAGATGGAGACCAACGTCGACTACTGGGCCGCGGTGCTGCTCGACTTCGCCGATGTGCCGGGCGAGATGATGACCCCGCTCTTCGTCTGCGCCCGCACCGCCGGCTGGTCCGCGCACGTGCTCGAGCAGAAGCGCACCGGTCGCCTCATCCGCCCGAGCAGCAACTACATCGGCCCCGGCCCCCGCGACATCACCGAGGTCCCCGGGTACGACGCGCTGCCGACCGTCTGACCACGGGCGACGAAGGGGACACATGCGCACGACCTCGCTGACGATCGTCGCTGCATCCGCGGCGCTCGCCCTGGCCGCCTGCGGTGGCGACGGCGGACCCGGCCCGACGGCCGGGTCCGGGGCGAGCTCGACCGACGCGGCCACCTCGGCATCGTCCGGGGACTCCCCTTCGTCCACCGGGGGGCGCTCGAACTCCTCGACGCCCACCCCCGGGACCGCCGACCCCTCCTCGGCCACGTCGACGTCCTCGAGCACCACCGCCGGCTCGTCGACGGCGGCCCCGACGGCGACCTCGACCTACACCGGCACGCCCTTCGACGCCCGGGAGTTCGCCGACAAGCTCGAGGCGGCCGTCGCTGCCAACCCGACGGTGCACATCGACGTCGAGGCGACCCTCGGCGGCCAGCAGGCCACGACCGCGACCGGCGTGCAGGACCTCGAGGCCGACGCCCTCGACATGGACGTCGACCTCAGCGGTCAGGAGCTCGGCTACCGGCTCGTCGACGGCCAGTACTACCTCGAGCAGCCGCCCAAGTGGGTCCGCGTAGCCAAGGGCTCGGGCAACCCGCTCGTCGAGCAGACCCTCGACCAGGTCAACCTGCTGAGCATGCGCAGCCAGCTCGACGCCTTCGTCGCGGGGGTCGAGAAGGCGGGCACCAAGGGCGAGGAGGACGTCGACGGGACCACGACCACGCACTACACCGCGCAGGTCGACACCGACAAGGCCTTCGCCGAGCTCGGCATGGAGCGCGGCGACGGTGTGCCCGAGACGGTCGTCTACGACGTGTGGCTCGACGAGGACGACCTCATCCGCAAGATGTCCTTCGACCTCAACGGCCTGGAGGCCACGCTCACCGCCAGCAGGTGGGGCGAGCCGGTGACGATCGACGAGCCCAGGCCCTCGCAGATCGCCAGGGGCGGCTGACCCACCCGTCGGACCGGTTGGGCCGAATCCACCGTCATGCGCCAAGATCCTTGTCGTGGCTGACGACATCACGATCCCCGAGGAGCTGCGCCCGCGCGAGGGGCGCTTCGGCTCCGGTCCCTCCCTCGTGCGTGCCGAGCAGGTCGCGTACCTGACCTCCATCGCCTCGACGGTCCTCGGGACCTCCCACCGCCAGGCGCCCGTGCGCGCGATCGTCGGCGGGCTGCGCGAGGGACTCGGCGAGCTCCTGTCCCTGCCGGACGGCTACGAGGTGGTGCTCGGCAACGGCGGGTCGACCGCGTTCTGGGACATCGCCGCGCTCGGCCTCGTCCGCGAGCACTCCCAGCACCTCGTCTTCGGCGAGTTCTCGAGCAAGTTCGCCGCGGTGACGCGCAAGGCCCCCTTCCTCGCCGATCCCGACCTGCGCTCGGCCGACCCGGGCTCGCTCTCCTCCCCCGAGGCCGTCCCGGGCGTCGACGCCTACGCCTGGCCGCACAACGAGACCTCCACCGGTGTCATGGCGCCCGTCGTGCGCCCGGCCGGCGCGGACGAGGACGCGCTCGTCCTCGTCGACGCGACCTCCGGCGCCGGCGGTCTGCCCGTCGACATCTCCCAGACCGACGCCTACTACTTCGCCCCGCAGAAGTCCTTCGGTGCCGACGGCGGCATCTGGTTCGCGGTCCTGTCCCCCGCAGCCATCGCGCGCGCCGAGGACCTCGCGGCGAGCGGCCGGTGGATCCCGGACTTCCTCTCCCTCACCGCGGCGATCGACAACTCCCGCAAGGACCAGACCCTCAACACGCCCGCCGTGGCGACGCTCGCGCTCATGGCGGAGCAGGTGCGGTGGATGAACGAGTCCGGGGGGCTGGCCTTCACGTCGGGCCGCACGGCCGACAGCTCGTCGCGGATCCACGACTGGGCGACGAAGGGGGATGCCACGAGCCTCTTCGTGACCGACCCGGCCGCCAGGTCGCAGGTCATCACGACGGTCGACTTCGTCGACGACGTGGACGCGGCCGCGATCGCGGCGACCCTGCGCCGCAACGGGATCGTCGACGTCGAGCCCTACCGCAAGCTGGGGCGCAACCAGCTGCGCATCGCCACCTTCCCGGCCGTCGACCCGGAG
The DNA here is from genome assembly GCF_039636765.1 of Janibacter terrae. Lineage (NCBI taxonomy): Bacteria > Bacillati > Actinomycetota > Actinomycetes > Micrococcales > Intrasporangiaceae > Janibacter > Janibacter terrae. The sequence continues at coordinate 972,209 of NZ_CP144167.1, read as the reverse complement.
GACGTGTCGGCCCTGCTCGCCTGCGTCGACTTCGTGCTGGAGCGACTCTGACCCTGCGCCCCCGGGCGCGACACCTCGCCCTGCTCACCGCGAGCGGGCTCGGGGCCTTCACGGTCGGGTGGCGCCTCGACGCGGTGCACCTGCGCGGCGACGAGCTGTTCTACCACGAGGCCGCGCTCGGGCTGCTCGAGGGCGACTGGCTCGTCAACGCCCAGCACCCACCGCTCGTCAAGGAGCTCATGGCCCTGGCACACCTGGCGCTCGGTGACACGCTGGTGGCCGACCGCCTCCCCTCGGCGGTCGCGACGTGGCTCACCGGGCTCGTCATCGCCGTGCTCGTGTGGCGGATCGGACGGCCCGGGCGCTGGAGCACCGTCGCCGGCGTGGTCACGGCGCTGGTGTGGTGGGCGCTGCCCTTCGCGCCGGGGCGCACGGCGACGCTCGAGGCCGTCATGGGGTTCTTCATCGCCGCGGCCCAGCTCGCCTGGCTGCACGCGGTCGCGCGACGGCAGACCCGCTGGCTGCTCGTCGGCGGTGCCCTCACCGGGCTCGCCGCGGCCTGCAAGATGACCGGCGCGGTCGCCCTGCTCGGGCTGCTGCCGGCAGCGGTCGCGCTCCGGGGGCCACGCGGGTCGGCGCGGGTCCTCCCCTTCGCCGTGGGGGCCGCGGTCGTCGCCGGGCTGGCCTGGCTCTTCCCCTTCGTGCCGATGGACGGCGACGCCGTCGCGGCGATGACGACGCCGGTGACCTTCCAGCTCGAGCACGCCGAGGCCGGCCACGCCGTCGTCGTGGCCGGCGAGACCCACCAGCACGCGCCGATCTGGTCCTCGCTGTGGTTCAGCGTGGAGCGGCTCGGGGTGCCGGTCGCCGCAGGTCTCGTCGTCGCGCTGCTCGTCGGGTGGGTGCGGCACGGGCTGCGGGCCACCCCGGTCGGCGTGACCCTGCTGGGTCTGGTCCTGGCGCTCTCCCTCTCCCCGGTGCAGCTGCCGCACTACCAGTACGTGTGGTGGCCGCTCCTCGTGGCGCTCGCGGGCGCCGGTCTGGCCCCGAGCTCGGGCTCGCGCTCGGGCAGACGGGCCGTCGCTGCGACGGTGGTGGCTGCGCTGGCGCTGCTGCCCGCCGTCCGGCTCGGTGTCGAGCAGGTCGAGGTCGTGGCCCGGACCCAGCCCTCCGGCCTCGTGCTGGCTCCGGACGTCGTGCGCGCCGAGGTCCCTGCCGGCACGACCCTCACCGTCTGGGCGGACCCGTGGACGGTCAGGACGGCGCTGCCCGAGCGCCACCTGACCACGCGGATGCCCGGCTCCCTCGCACCCCGGGCGCTGCTCGTCGACCCCGCCGTCGCGCGCGGCTCCGCGGCGACGGACCTGGACCTGTGGCGGTCCTGCCGACCGGTGGGCTACGAGGAGCACGAGATCGGCGAGCTGCTGCTCCTCGTGCGCCGGGCCGACCCGCACCCGGCCTTCGAGCCAGCGCCGCGCTGCCTCCCCCTGCTCCCCCGCCCCATCGGGTCGAGGTAATACCGACCGGCTATCCGGTCGGTCGCCCTTCGTCCCGTGTCACCTCGAACTGACGAAGGGGGGCGCGGCCGCGCCCCCTTCGCCGCCCGGGGGGCTAGAGGAAGGCGGAGAGCACCGCGACGAGGACGAGCGACCCGAGCACGAGCCAGGTCATCGTGCGGCGGAAGCGGGGGGTCACTGGGCGGCCTGCGGGATGTCGTGGGTGGGTGCGGAGGAGACCCGGACCCTCGGGCGGCGTTGGCTGGAGTACGTCACCTCCACATTCTCGTGCCGAGCCAGCCAGGTCGACACACCGACCAGGGTGATGGCCATCGCGATCGCCCCGATGCCGATCGTCCACCGCGGCCCGAGGACGTCCCCGACCCAGCCGATGATCGGGGCGCCGAGGGGCGTGCCGCCGAAGAAGATGGCCATGTAGAGGGCCATGACCCGACCGCGCATCACCGGATCGGTGCGCATCTGGACCATCGCGTTGGCCGTCGTCATCGCCGTGAGCGCGGTCAGGCCGCAGGCGGCCAGCGCGATGGCGAAGGTCACGTAGGTCGGCGCCAGCGCGGCGCCCGTCGCGGCGAAGGTGAAGCCGACCATCGAGGTGAGCAGCACCCGCAACCGCGGCTCGCTGCGGCGGGCGGCCATGAGCGCGGCGCTCAACGAGCCGACCGCCATGATCGAGCCGAGCAGGCCGTAGTCCTGCGCCCCGCGGTCGAAGACCTTGGTCGCCATGAGCGCGATGGTGATCTGGAAGTTCATGCCGAAGGTGCCGAGCATGAAGATCAGCACCATGACAAGGACGATGTCGGGCCGCCCGCGCACATAGCGCAGGCCCTCGAGCGCCGAGCCGCGCCCGGTCGCGCGCGGTGCCGGCGTCAGCTCGCTCGCCCGCATGAGCAGCAGCGCGATGATCACGGAGACGAAGGTCAGGCTGTTGGCGAGCAGCGCCTGCCCCGAGCCGACCCAGGCGATGACGAGGCCGGCGACGGCCGGACCGATGAGCCGGCCGAGGTTGAAGGACGCGGAGTTGAGCGCCACGGCATTGGCCAGCCGCTCCCGCGGGACCATCTCGGCGACGAAGGTCTGTCGGGCCGGGTTGTCGAAGGCGGTCGCGACGCCCGTGAGCAGCGCCAGGCCGTAGAAGTGCCACAGCTGCGCGCTGCCGGTCACGACGAGCACACCGCCGACGAGCGCGCTCAGGCCGAGGAGGGTCTGCGTCAGCAGCAGCAGGACGCGCTTGGGGTAGCGGTCGGCGACCGCGCCGGTCCACGGAGCGAGGAGCAGCATCGGCAGGAACTGCAGTCCCGTGACGATGCCGAGCGCGCTCGCGGAGTGGTCGGTCAGCTCGGTGAGCACGACCCAGTCCTGGGCGACGCGACCCATCCACGTGCCGACGTTGGAGACGAGCCCGCCGCTCGCGTAGATGCGGTAGTTGCGGATCGAGAGGGAGGCGAAGGTCGGGCTCAACGGGCCGCGATCCTGCCGAGGATCTCGGCGGCGACCTCGAGGGCCTGCCGCTCCTCGCGGGTCAGCTCGGCCACCCGCTCGGACATCCAGCGGTCCCGGCGCCGACGGGTGCGCTCGAGCGTCTCGCGGCCCTCGGCGGTGAGCTCGAGGAGCACCCGGCGCCCGTCCTGCGGGTCGTCATGGCGCTCGACGAGGCCGTCGTCGACGAGGCAGCCGACGGTGCGCGTCATGCTCGGGGCGGAGACCTTCTCGACGTCCGCGAGCGCGCGGGGGGTGAGCGGGCCGCCCTCGAGCCGGGCCAGCACGGAGAAGTGGTGCGGCGCGACCTCGTCGGTGCTCTCGAAGCGGATCCGGCGGCTGATGCGCATGCATGCCAGGCGCAGGTCCTCGCTGAGCGAGCCCACTCCCTTCGCCCTCGTGGTCGTCTGGCTCACGGGTCTCCCTTCGTCTCGCAACAAGTTAGCACAACTCATTACCCGTGCTAACTATTCCGCCCCTGTGTGCATTCCCCTAGGGCAATGCACACCTGAACCCGCATTGCCCTAGGGGAATGCGGGTTCAGGTGCGGGTCGGACCCCGCGGAGGACGAAGGGGGGAGGTCAGCCGACCCCGAGCATCCCCTTGATCGGGTCGATCGCGAAGTAGAGGACGAACAGCGCGGCCACGAGCCACATGAGCGGGTGGATCGCCGCGGCCCGGCCACGCACGGCCTTGATGAAGACGTAGGTGACGAACCCGGCGCCGATGCCCGCGGTGATCGAGTACGTGAACGGCATGAGGATGATCGTGAGGAAGGCCGGGATCGCGATCTCCAGGTCGTCCCAGTCGATCTCCTTGACCTGCTGCATCATCAGGAAGCCGACGAGCACGAGCGCCGGGGTGGCGGCCTCGTACGGGACGACCGAGACGAGCGGCGACAGGAAGGTCGCGAGCAGGAAGAGCACGCCGGTCACGACCGAGGCCAGGCCCGTGCGCGCCCCCTCGCCCACACCGGAGGCGGACTCGATGTAGCTCGTGTTGGAGCTGACCGACGCGGCACCACCGGCGGCGGCGGCGAGGGAGTCGACGATGAGGATGCGCTGCGAGTTGGGCGGGTTGCCCTCCTCGTCGAGCAGGTGGCCCTCGGCACCGACGGCGACCATCGTGCCCATCGTGTCGAAGAAGTCCGCGAGCAGGATCGTGAAGACGAGCAGCATCGCCGAGACGATGCCGATCTTCTCGAAGGACCCGAGCAGGCTGAAGTCACCGAGCAGGCCGAAGTCGGGCGCCGCGACGAGCGAGCCCGGGATGGTCGGGACGTTGAGGCCCCACCCGGTCGGGTTGACCAGCTCGCCCTTGCTGTTGGTCTGCGAGCCGATGTCGAAGACCGCCTCGACGACGATCGCGAGGACCGTCGTGCCGAGGATGCCGTAGAGGATCGCGCCCTTCACCCCGCGCACGTGGAGCGTGACGATGATGAAGAGGCCGATGACGAAGACGAGCAGCGGCCAGCCGGCGAGGAAGCCGCCGACGCCCAGCTCACCGAGGGGACCGCCCGCGGCCTTGCGCACGAAGCCGGCGTCGACGAGACCGACGATGGTGATGAAGAGGCCGATGCCGACCGAGATCGCGGTCTTCAGCTGCGGCGGCACGGCGTGCAGCACGGCCTTGCGGAACCCGGTGAGGACGAGCAGCAGGATGATCAGGCCCTCGAGGACGACCAGGCCCATCGCGTCTGCCCACGTCATCTCCGGCAGCTTGGCGATGCCGAAGGCGACGAAGGCGTTGAGCCCCAGACCCGCCGCGAGCGCCAGCGGGTAGTTGGCGACGACGCCCATGAGGAGCGTCATCACGCCGGCGACGAGCGCCGTGGCGGCCGCGACCATCGGGAGGTTGGGTGCGTCACCCCCGCCGAGGAAGCCACCCGTCGAGTCGGCCTGGGTGCCGATGATCAGCGGGTTGAGGACGACGATGTAGGCCATCGTGAAGAAGGTCGCGAACCCGCCGCGGACCTCCTGCGCGACCGTCGAACCTCGTTCGTGGATCTTGAAGTACCGCTCGATCGCGGAGGCCTCCACCGGAGGCGCAGCAGGGGTGGTCATGGGTGCACATCGTATTCTCGCGCGTCACGGCCGTGCACACCACCTCCGGCGCACGTGATACCGGCCTCTGACGATCCGGGGTCGCAGGCACTGCAAGGAGCGGCCTCTCAGCGCACCGATCCACACTCCCGCACCGTAAGCGAGGTCGTCCAGACGTCGTCCCAGGAGACGGGTCAGGGGGTCCGGACGTGACTCCTCGGCGAGGGCGACGACTGCATCGACCAGGAGGGCGCTCACGAGCGCGCGACGAACAGGTCGGTACACGAGGGCCGACCCGGCGGAACCCGGCCACCAGTGCCTGACCAACAGCGCCGACTCCTGACGAACCGCCCAGACCAGACCCGACCCGGCCAGGCGCCAGGCGAGCACCTCTCTCCCGGGTGCGGCCGGGATGGCTGTCCGCACTGCACGCTGGCCCAGGACCAGGGCGAGCATCGCGAGCGGCACCGACCACCAGCGGCGACTGAGCAGCGCGGCAGCGGCGAGGCCGCTCACCGGGCTGAGGACAGCGGGCGCCACTGCGTCGCCGTGCCGACGACCCAGCTCCGCACTTCCTGTGCCGTAGAGGAACTTGCGACCCAACCAAGCCCGGATGGTTCCGCGCACGTCGTGGTGGGCCACCAGGGACGGCTCGTAGCGGACGACGTGGCCGACGTCCAGAAGTCGCCACACGAGATCGACGTCCTCGCCGAGCCTCATCTCGGGCGCAAAGCCACCGATGACCTTGTCCCGCAGCACATCAGTGCGCACGACCAAGCAGGCGCTCGGTAGCCACCCGACAGCGGCGCCGGGTCGGACCTGGCCGCTGCGCAACCCCAGACCCAGGGACCCGGCCACCACGTCGTAGAGCTCGAACCACCTGGGCCGGCCGCTGCGCGCCACACCGTGGATCAACGGACCGACGGCCGCCACCTGCTGGTCGGAGAAGTGACGGCACAACCCGAGCAGCACGTCCGGGCGGACCACCACGTCCGAGTCGACGAAGCCGACGAAGGGGGTCTCGACCCTGAGCAGTCCCATGTTGCGCGCGGCTGCGGGACCACGGTTGGACGTCAGCGCGACGAGCTGCGCCCCGTGCCGTGCAACGACCTCGGCGACAGCTCGGGGCTCGTGCGACGCGTCATCCACCACGACGACAGCCAGGCCCTCGAGGGCCGTCAGACAGCGGTCGAGCTGCTCGAGACGGTCCCTGACGGGTACGACCACGGTGATGTCGGAAGGGGTGGCCGCACGGAGCCCGACCGGGTCCGCGAGGTTGCCGTCGAGCAGGCGCTGGGCGACGACTGCAGCGGGCCCACCCGCCGCATCCGTGATCGTCACCCGGCCTTCGTCCACCAGCCGGGCAGCTGTGGACGACAGGGTCAGTACCCGAAGGGGGGACCCACCGACGAGCACGAGGCTCCCGTCAGCGCGCGGGAGCCACCGCACATCGGCTCGGATCCGAGCCCCGGACCCCGGCGGCAGCCGCGGCACCGTCATCCTCCGAAGCCGCCGTCAGCAGCCACCACGGACCCGTTCAGGACCGCGCCCGCGGATGAGCAGGCGAAGGCGATGGTCGCCGCAACCTCCTCCGGTGCAAGGGCTCGTCGCAGGAGCTGGTGGTCGGCGAGATCCTCCGGGCTGACCCCGTAGAGGTCTGCTGTGGCCCCCAGCATCGCGGTGCGAGTCGATCCGGGCGAGACGGCGCAGGCAGTGACACCCGTACCCACGAGGTCCGCAGCGAGCCCCTTGACCAGCCCGACGACGGCGTGCTTGACGGTGGTGTAGGCGGCGAGGCAGTGGAGTCCGTGAGAACCGGCCGCTGATGCCACGGCGACGAATCGACAGCTCGCCGGATCGAGTCCGGCGAGCATGGCCGGCACGCTGGCGGCGGCGGTGTGCCACACGCCGGTGACGTTGATCTCCCACTGGAGCGCGAGGCTCTCGTCCTCCCACAGCGGCACCCCACCAGCGACCATTCCGGCCGCGGCGACGGCCACGTCGAGCCGGCCCCAGGTCTCCAACGCCGCCCGGACGCCCTCGTCGAGCACGGCCGGGTCCCGGACGTCTCCGACGAGGGGCAGGACCGCGCCGTCGACGAGGTCGTCGACGAGCCGAGCGAGATCTGCACGGGTCGCTTGGGCGTACCCCACAGGGGACCGCTCACCAACGCACCAGTCGACGGCAACCACCCGGAAGCCGTCGCTGACGAGCTGACGAACCGTCGCCGCGCCGATCCCCCGGGCGGCACCAGTCACCAACGCGACCCGATCACCATCCACACCCTGGACCCTCATGACCGCATCCCTGCGCCAAGTCGCTGCAGTGCACGGGCGACCATCTGGTCGAGCAGCCGGGCACCCTCGTCGGAGGTCGCCCCGTGCGGGTCCCCCAGGACCCCGTTGGGGGCGACCTCCCGGACACCCTCGGCGCGCAGGACGGGCAGCACCTCGGCCAAGGGGTGCGTCACGCCCGCCTCGGCCAGGTCCAGCCGCACCCGCGCCGGATCGAGGTGGAGCATCACAGAGGTCTCGACCCGTCCGGCGTGAGCATCAAGACCTGCGCCGCAGCAGGGGTCTGGAGCGCAGGGCACCCACGCCACGTCTCTCCCTTCGGCCTGCAGCTGTCTCACGGAGGCACTGACCGCCTCGTGGTTGCCGCCGTGCCCGTTGACGAGGACCACGCGGCCGGCCCAGGTGGTCAGCGAGCGGCCGAGCTCGACGAGCACGGTCGTGAGCGCTGGCGTCCCGATCGAGACCGTTCCGGGGAAGTCCTGGTGCTCTCCGCTCGCCCCGAAGGCCACGGCAGGCGCGACGAGGCCCCCGAGCGCCGGCGCGAGCCCACGCGCCACCGCGACGGCGACCACCGTGTCGACGTCGAGCGGCAGGTGTGGGCCGTGCTGCTCGGTCGACCCGATGGGCACCAGCACCAGACCCCCCTCTGGGACCTCCGGCCAGCACGCGTCGGCGAGGGTCATCCGGGACAGCTGACGTCCGCGCGCTCGGCCGGCATCCCGAGCGCCCTGTGGAAGCCGTCAGGGATCAGCAGGTGCTCCGGACGCAGCTCGTCGATCGACGACAGACCGAGACCCATGAGCGAGGAGTCGATGCCGGAGCGGAAGATGTCGAGCACGTTCTCGACACCGGCCTGCCCGTTGGCCCCCAGTCCCCAGAGAGAGGCCCGGCCGATGAGCACGGCGCGCGCACCGAGCGCGAGCGCCTTGACCACGTCCGAGCCTCGTCGCACGCCACCGTCGAGCAGCACCTCGACCTGGTCACCGACGGCCTCCGCGATGGGGTTGAGCACACGGATCGTCGCCGGGGTCCCGTCGAGGTTGTTGCCGCCGTGGTTGCTGACCGAGATCGCGTCGACCCCGACGTCGACGGCCCGCAGTGCGTCGTCGACCCGGCAGATGCCCTTGAGCATGAAGGGCGTTCCGGAGATCTCTCGCCAGGTCTGGCCCATCCACGCGACGTCCTGCCACGTGGCTGGCGCAGTCGTCATCCACTCGGAGTACGCCCCGAAGAAGGTCGGCGCCTCCCCGCGGGTGCCGTCGGCCAGGGTCGGCGCGAGGTTGGGCACGGTGAGGTCGGGGATCGCACCCGACCGGGCAAAAGAGGCGAGCCAGCGGGGCTTGGTCGCGACGGCCGGCGCCATCCGGACCATGGTGCGCAGATCGACCTTGTCGGGGATCTCCGGGCTACCCCAGTCACGCCCCATCGAGAAGGACCAGTCGAGCGTCGCGATGAGGCCCTGGGCGCCCGCAGCGTGCGCACGCTGCATCCGCTGCACGACGACGTCCCGGTCGCCGGTCCAGTACATCTGGAAGAGGGTCGCCGGGTTGGCAGCCACGACCTCCTCGACCGACTTGGAAGCGAAGTTGGACAGGCCCATGGCCGTCCCGCGCGCGGCAGCGGCTCGAGCCACGGCGACCTCGCCATCGGGGTGGACCGCTTGGACACCGGTCGGGCTGATGATCACGGGGAGGCTGACCGCCTGTCCCATGACCGAGGTCGCGAGCGTGCGCTCGGCCTGCTGACCCACAACGTGCGGCGCGACGCCGAGCTCTCGGAAGGCTGCCTCGTTGTCGGCCACTGTCTGCCCGCGTTCCGACCCGGCCAGCAGCGCGTCGTAGACGGGTTTGGGCAGTCGTCTACGAGCGCGCTTCTGGGCGACGGCGACGGACTCGAACCACGGGTTCTGCTTCCAAGGGTTGTCCAACCAAGCGGGACCGGGCATGAAGTGTTCTCGGTTTCTCTCATCGTGCAGGGGAAGGGGGCAGCGCGAAAGGGGGACGTCACCCGCTCATCGGGGCACGAAATCAGCCAGCGGCGACTCGGCGCAGGCGCTGACCGGTGCGCGCACCGCCACCACGCTCGATGCGTCGTCAGGTCGACGCCCCAGCGCCAGGAGCACCGGAGCTCGCTTGCTGGGGGTGGTGCGCGAGTGGTCCTGGCTGGTGGCGGGGACGGCCCGCTCTCCGGCCAGGGCGAGCTCGCCGCCTCCCTGGACACACTCGGGATCAGGACCGTCGAGCGGCAGCCCGGTGAAGAACTTCGCCGCCATGCAACCGCCACGGCACGAGTCGTAGTGGGCACAGCTGGCGCACGTGCCGCCGGTCTGCGGCGCCCGCAGGTCGGCGAAGAGCCGAGAGTTGTGCCACACACCGGCGAAGCCTCCTTCGTCCTGCACATTGCCGGCGAGGAAGGAGCTGTGGATCGCGAAAGGACACGCGTAGACGTCGCCGACCGGGTCGATGAGGGAGACGACTCGGCCTGCGCCGCAGAGGTTGAGCCCCGGCAGCGACTCCCCGAACGCAGAGAGATGGAAGAAGGAGTCCCCAGTCAACACTCCCTCGCCGTGGGCGATGAGCCAGTCGTAGAGCTCGCGCTGCTGCTCGGGCCGCATCCGCAGCTCTTCCCAGATGTCAGCGCCACGCCCGCTCGGGCGTAGCCTGGTCAGTCGCAGGGTGGCGCCGTAGCGGTCGGCGAGCGCCTTGAGGTCGTCGAGCTGGCCGACATTCTCGCGGGTGCAGACGACGCTGATCTTGGCATCGCGGAAGCCCGCCGCAGCGAGGTTCTCGAGCGCCTGGATCGCCATCGCGTAGGAGCCCTCGCCCCGGACCCGGTCGTTGACCTCGGGGGTCGCGCCGTCGAGCGAGATCTGCACGTCGACGTAATCGGTGCCGGCCAGCCATCGCGCGCGGTCAGGGGTCAGGCGCACGCCGTTCGTCGAGAACTTGACCCCGACGTCGTGCGCGACGGCGTACTCGACGAGGTGCCAGAAGTCGGGCCGAACCGTCGGCTCGCCACCACCGATGTTGACGTAGAAGACCTGCATGGCCTGCAGCTCGTCGATCACCGCCTCGCACTGCTCGGTGGTCAGCTCGCGGGGGTCGCGGCGGCCGCTGCTCGAGAGGCAGTGCGCGCACTCAAGGTTGCACGCGTACGTGAGCTCCCAGGTGAGGCAGACGGGTGCGTCGAGCCCACGCTCGAAGTGCTCGACGAGCTTCATGCCGACTCCTTGGCCGTGCTGGTCGCGACCTCGTGCCGCGGAAGGATGACGCCGGCCGCCGCGAGCGCGTCGAGTGCCTCGAGATAGGCCGCGTGCTGGGGGGTGGGGACACCGACGGCGACGAGCGTCGAACGGACGTCGGCGTGCTCGCCCAGGCCACGCACCAGAGCGACGAGCCCGGGTCGCTTGAGGAAGGTCAGCCGTCGGTTGTCGAAGTTGTAGGCCAACGCCCCGAAGGGCTCGGGCCGCAGAGCGACCGACGGGGCGAGTGACCATGCGCGGTCCAGGGTGACCGTCAGGCGCCTTGCCGGGACGTCGTCCTCGAGGCAGGCCCCGATATCGATGCTGGACATCGGCTCAGTACACGCCGCACATGCCGTCGATGGAGACCTCTTCGACGAGGTCCTCGACCGTCAGCTCGTCGCGCTGCTCGCTGGAGCGCTCGTCGCGCTGCTGGTCGACGAGCTCTGGAGCAGGAGTCTGGGCCGGGACCGTCATGGTGACCTCTCGGGGATCGTCGTTGATCGATGGTGACCCGAACTTTATGGCACAGAGGGCAGAAATGATAGGGGCGTCGTCCGCCTTGATACGTTCCGGGTATGCCTCGAACGCCTGCACCCCGCGGACGGCCATCGATCATCACTCATGGCGAGATCGAGGACGCCGCCTTCCGCCTCTTCGCCCAGCAGGGTTTCGAGGCCACGACGCTTGACGCCATCTCCGCCGAGGCAGGCGTCGCGCGGCGGACGCTCGCGCGCTACTACCCGTCCAAGAACGACATCCCGTGGGGGCAGTTCGACCAGACCTTGGAGGATTTCCGCGCGATCCTCGAGTCGCTCCCTTCGTCCCTGCCTCTCTGGCAACGGGTACACCAGGGGGTCCTCGCCTTCAACACCTACCCGGACGAGGTCCTCCCCGCCCACCGCCAACGCCTCGAGCTGATCCTGCGCACACCCGCCCTGCAGGCTCATTCAGCGCTCCGCTACGCGGAGTGGCGCCAGGTGATCGCCGATCACGTCGCGACAGACCGAGGCGTGGATCCGACGTCGTTGGAGCCACGGCTGGTCGGCCGGGTCAGCCTCGCCCTGGCGGTCACGGCCTATGACCAGTGGCTCGACCACCCCGGCTCCGACCTGCTGGCGCTGCTCGACGCCAGCCTCTTCGCCTTGCGGGCCCACTTCGACGGCTGACCCCGGCCGCCGAGGGATGCGTCCGGCTCAGCGGATGTCGACGATGACCTTGCCGTGGGGGCTCGCCACCTGCGCCTGCCAAGCGGCCGCAGCGTCCTCTAGCGCATAGTGCGTGGTCGGCATCGACAGGTCGACCTCGGTCGACAGCTGGAGCAGGCGGCGCCAGATCTGCTCGCGCTCGGCGGGTGGCCGCTGACCAGTGCCGATGGTCGTCAGGGTGCGGAAGAGCAGCGCACCCGGCCCGAGCGTGACCTGGCGGCCGGCGAGGGTGCCGGCGTTGACGATGCGCGCACCCCAGCGGGTGGCGGCGATCGCCGCCTCCAGCGGCGCCCCGTAGACGAGGTCGAGCACTGCGTCGAAACCATCGCCGTCGCTCGCGTCGCGCAGCCGCGCGGCATCGTCCTCACCCGTCAGGGTGACGACCTCATCGGCGATGCCGGCCGACTTGAGGTCGGCCAGCGCATCCGCATCCCGAGCGGCCGCCACGACCCGGCCCGCGCCGAAGTGGCGGGCCAGCGGGAGCGCGATGCGACCGAGCGCACCCGTGCCGCCGACGACGAGCACGCAGTCCCCCGCCTCGATCCTGGTCGCTTCGAGGGGCAGCAGCGCACCTGTCCCGGCGATGGCCATGGTGATCGCGGTCGCATCGTCGACACCGTCCGGCACCTGCCAGACCTCGGGCACTGGCACGACTGTGCGCTCGGCCAGCGCGCCGAAGGGGAGGACCGAGCGCTCGCCGAAGTAGACCCGGCGTCCGTCCTGGTCGCGCCCCACCCCTTCTCCCCGCACGACGCAAGGGAAGTCAACGGACTCGCGATAGGCACCGACGACGTCCCAGCCGCCGAGCCCGGCGGTGTCGACGTCGATGAGAACGGCACCCGCCTGCTCCGAGGGCTCCTCGTGCTCGACGACCACAGGGGTGCCGCCGCGCTTTTGCAGGACTGCTGCTCGCATGTTCATTTCTCCTGGTCCGGGGCCCCGGTGCCGGGGCGTGGTGGAAGGGGGGCGACGCGGGCGTGGTAGCCCTCGGGCGGGATGTGCAGGGTGTCGACGACGCGCGCCACGTGCAGGTACCAGCTGAGCGTCAGGACGACCTCGACAAGGGCCTCGGGGTCCAGGTGCTCGGCCGCGGCCTTCCAGGTCGCCTCTGCCACTTTGCCCTGACCGGCGAGATCGTCGGTCAGGGCAAGCACCGCTTGCACCGCGGGCGGGTAGTCCGCCCGGTGAGCCGACCACTGGGCGATGTGGGCCACCTGCTGCTCGCTAGCCCCCTCGACGGCGGCGAGGCGGACATGGCTGCACCACACGTACTCGCTCTGGGCGAGGTAGGCGCAGCGCAGGATCGCGAGCTCGCGCAGCGCCCGGTCGCTGTGCGCCTGCGCTCGGAGCGCCCAGGCCGCGTCGATCCACCCCTGCAGCTGGGCGGGCGCGTTGCCGAGCGCCTGGTAGAGGGTCGGGACCCGACCGGTGGTCGCCGTGACCTTGTCGTAGATGGTCCGCAGCAGCGCGTCCCCGTCGGCGTCGGCCCGCAGGGGTACGCGCGACGCGGGGGCGGTGAGGTCCGTCGGGGGCACTGACCGGCTCACGTGATCACCCCTCGCTCCTTGAGGCCGATGAGGTCGTCCCAGTCGTAGCCGTGGTCAAGCAGGATCTCCTCGGTGTGCTGACCGTGCTCCGGCGCGCCGGTCGGCTGGGCGGGCTGCTCGTCGAACTGCACCGGGTTGGCCACGAGGGCCAAGGACCTGCCGCTCGTCGTCTCGACGACCGGCAGGTAGCCGTTGGCGGCGACCATCGGGTCGTCATGGACCTCGAGAGGGGTCTGGAGCGGCGACCAGACCCCTTCGATGGCTGCGAGTGCATCGCGCCATTCGTCGAGCGTCCGGCCGAGGAAGACCGCCTTGAGCGCCTGCGTGCAGGCCGCCGAGTTGCGCTCTCTCGCAGCGTGATCGATGAACCGCGGGTCGTCGGCGAGCTCGGGGCACCCCATCGCGTCGACGAGCTCGGCCCAGTATCGGTCCGACTGCAGCATGGTGAGGTTGAGGTGGCGACCGTCCCGGGTGGGGTACATGCCGACCGTCGGGTTGATCATCGCCTCGGGGTCGTAACGGTGCACCCCTTCCTCGGGGAAGAGCGGCGCCGACGCGATGTCAACCGACAGGTTCCACATCGCGAGGTTGAGCAAGGAGACGTCGACGACGCTGGGTTCCCCCGTGCGTTCGCGGTGGAAGAGCGCCGCGGTCAGGCCACCGGCGATCGTCAAGCCGCCCATCACGTCGCCGAAGGCCGAGCGCATCCGCACGGGGTAGGACGCATCGGGCGGGGTGACGGCGTAACCGATGCCGCCGCGCGCCCAGTAGGACGAGCTGTCGAAGCCGCCCTTGTGCGCCTCCGGGCCGCGCTGCCCGGCGCCGCTGCCTCGGGCGTAGACCATCGTGGGGTTGTGCGCCCGGATGTCGGCGACGTCGATGCCCAGGCGGGCCCGGGCATCCGGCAGGAAGTTCGTCAGGAAGACGTCGGCGTCCTCGCAGAGCCGGTAGAGGATCGAGCGCCCCTCGTCCGTGCCGAGGTCGAGACCGATGGAGCGCTTGCCCCGGTTGGGCACCTCCATCATGTAGTTGGCCCCGCCCGTCTGCTGCGGGAGGAACCTGGAGTTGACCAGCCCCCGCTGCGCATCGCCGGTGACCGGGTGCTCGACCTTGATGACATCGGCGCCCCACTCCGCCAGGGCCGCTCCTGCCGAGGGGACGAAGGTCCACATCGCCACCTCGATGACCCGGACCCCGTCGAGAACGTTGCCCATCTGCCCTCCTCGCCTGCCCGGGTGAGGATGCTCACCCCTGGGGCCGCGCGGCGCGACCATGTCGCCACTGTGCCAGATAAAACACTATTCGTCACTAGTGTATCTTTCGAAACATGACGGTGCCAGCGCTCGAACCTCCCCTTCCTCGGCTCACGCCCGAGACCGAGTTCTTCTGGACCTCCGGCGCGGACGGCCGGTTGCGCATCCAGCGCTGCGCAGAGACCGGGCGCTGGTTCCACCCACCACGGCCCGACTGCCCTCCCGACGGCGCCTGCACCCCGGTGCCCACTCCGGTGTCGGGACTCGGCACGGTCTACAGCTACACGATCAACCGCCAGCCCTTCCTCCCCGCGATCACGCCGCCGTATGCCATCGCGATCGTCGAGCTGGACGAGCAGGAGGGGTTGCAGCTGATGACCCGCATCGTCGGCTGCGACCCCGAGTCGGTGCACATCGGCCAGCGGGTGCAGGTGACCTTCGAGCAGCACGGCGAGATATACCTCCCCTTCTTCGAGCCCCTCACCACGACCGACGAAAGGGGACCAGCATGAGCCGCGACCACTTCGAGCACGACGCCGTCATCACCGGGATCGGCCGCTCCGACACCGGCCGACGGCTCGGGCGCTCCGGCCTCGACCTCACCGTCCAGGCCGCTCGAGCCGCGGTCGCTGACGCCGGGCTCACCATGGCCGACATCGACGGAGTCGTCGCGTGGCCCGGCGAGTACCCTGCCGCACCCGGCTTCAACGGACCCAGCCCCTGGCGGGTGAAGGGGGCGCTCGACCTCGACCTGAAGTGGCACCTCGCGTGCCAGGAGGGCCCGGCCCAGCTGACGCCGATCATGGCGGCGGCCATGGCGGTGTCCGCCGGCGTCGCACGGCACATCCTCGTCTACCGCACCACGGAGGAGTCGACCGCCCAGGGCACGGGCGGGCGCGTCCTCACCAACGGCGCCGACCAGGGTGGGGTCACCGGCTCGTTGCAGTGGCAGCGCCCCTTCGGGGCGCTCTCGGCAGCCAACTGGCTCGCCATGAACTACCAACGCTACGTCCACGAGACGGGAGCCCGCCGCGACCAGGTGGGCTGGCTGTCCGTGAGCCAGCGCCGCTATGCCGCCGACAACCCCGACGCCGTCTTCACCGAGCCGGTCACCATCGACGATTACCTCGCGGCGCGGATGATCAGCGAACCCTTCTGCCTGCTCGACTGCGATGTCCCGACCGACGGCAGCATCGCGGCGGTCGTCTCTGCCGCCGAGACCGCCGGCGACTCCCCCAAGGTCGTGCGGATCGAGGCCATCGGTTCGGCCATGCGCAACGACCCGGGCTGGGACCAGTGGCAGCACCCGCACGACATGGCCGCTGCCGACGCCGCCAAGCACCTGTGGAGCCGGACCGACCTGCGCCCCGCCGACGTCGACACGGCGCAGCTCTACGACGGCTTCACCTTCCTGACGATCATGTGGCTCGAGTCGCTGGGTTTCTGCGGCTACGGCGAGGCTCCCGCCTTCGTCGAAGGGGGCGACAACATCTCGCTGACGGGCACGCTCCCGCTTAACACCAGCGGCGGTCAGCTGTCCGCCGGTCGTCTCCACGGGTGGGGCCACTTCTACGAGGCCTGCCTCCAGCTGCGCGGCGAGGCCGGCGCGCGGCAGGTCCACGGCGCGGAGGTCGCGCTGGCGGCCGCGGGCGGAGGCCCGCACGGCGGCGCGCTCCTGCTCACCCGATAACGCGCACTCCGCTCCCTTCCACCTCCGCCCACACCCCGAGGAGACCCGATGGCACTCGACGGACTCGAGCTGCACCACCACGCGATTCGTATCGTGCCCGGCAGGGAGGAGGCGACCCGCAACTTCTTCGGTGACGTCCTCGGGCTGCACCCCGACCCCGGCGCACGCGAGGTGCCCGGCATCCCCCTCCTCTGGATGGACGTCGGCCAGTCGCAGGTCCACCTGTTCGCACTCGAAGGGGTGTCGGAGCACGCCCGCACCCCCGATCGCGACCCCTTCACCCCTCACGTCGCCTTCGGCGTACCGGACATCACCGCGGCGCGCGCCGAGCTCGACCGCCTCGAGGCCGTGTACTGGCGGATCGGGCGCGACGAGCAGCTGCAGATCTTCCTCCACGACCCGAGCGGCAACATGATCGAGCTGCACCAGGCCGGGACCTGCCGGTGCAAGGCGGACGAGCGCGGCGCCTGACCGCATGGATCACGTGGACCCCTCGATCATCGATGTGCACGCGCACGTCTCCTTGCCGGACTACTCATCGCTGCTGCGCGCGGCCGGTCTCGACCTGCCCGGCTACGAGCAGGCAGTATTCCCGGCCCCGACCCCGAGCGAGCCCCTGCGTCCCGCTCCCTCCGGCGCAGACCCCAGCAGCATCGAGCGCCGCCTCGAGCACATGGACCGGGCCGGTGTCGCGCGCCAGGTCCTCTCGCCGACAGTCGGTCCCTACGCAGCCGACCAGGACTCGGCCCGGCGTGCTGCCCGGCTGGTCAACACCACCCACGCCGCGCTGGTCGCCGCGCACCCGGATCGCTTCTCCTTCTTCGCCGCCCTGCCGCTCCCCCACGTCGATGCCGCGCTCGACGAGGTCGAGCACGCGCTCGACACCCTCGACGCGGTCGGCGTGATCATCCACTGCTCGGTGGGTGGACGCTCGGTCGCCGACCCGGCCTTCGAGCCGGTCCTCGCCGAGCTCGACCGGCGGGGCGGCGCGCTCTTCCTCCACCCCAGCGTCAACGGGCTCCGCTCGCCCTTGGTCACGGACTGGGGGCTGGCGCCCACCGCGGGGACGGTCTTCGAGGACACCGTCGCAGCGCTGCACCTCATGACGGCGCGCGTGCCCGAGCGCTTCCCCGGCATCGACATCATCGTCCCCCACCTCGGTGGGGCGCTGCCGATGCTGCTCCACCGGCTCGACAACCAGCTGCCGATGAGTGTGCCCGGGCTGACCGAGCGGCCCAGCGAGACGGCGCGCCGCTTCTGGTATGACACGGTGGCCCACGGTTCGGCGGCAGCCCTGCGCGCCGCCGTCGAGGCCTTCGGGGCTGACCGGCTGCTGGCCGGTAGCGACTACCCCGTGATGCTCCCCTTCAACACCTACGCGCAGACCATGGCACACCACGACGCCAGCGGACTCACCCCTGACGTGCTCAGCCGCATCCTGCGGACCAACGCTCGACAACTCTTCGGAGGACTGTGATGGATCTCGACCTCGGCCTGCTCGTCGTGCGCCTCGCGCTAGGCCCGATGCTCATCGTCCACGGCTGGAACAAGGTCTTCGGCGGCGGCGGGCTGGACGGGACGACAGGCTGGTTCCGCGCCCTCGGCCTCCGCTTCCCTGCGGTGCAGGCGCGAGTAGCAGCGGCGACGGAGATGGGCGCGGGAGTGCTCATCACCCTCGGCCTCCTCACCGGCTTCTCGTTGACTGCGGTCGTCGGTCTGATGGCCGTCGCCGCGCTCACCGACCACCGCGGCAAGGGGTACTTCGTCTTCAAGGGCGGGTGGGAGTACACGCTGCTGGTCGCCATGGTGGCGGTCGGCCTCGCCGCCACGGGCCCGGGCGCCTGGTCGCTCGATGACGCCCTGGGGCTGGACGTCGCCGGCCCGGTCTGGGCTGTCGTCTCGCTCGTCGGCGGGATTGCGGCGGCTGCTCTGCTCATGGCGGTGTGCTACCGACCCGAGGTCAAGGACGCCGCGAGCTGACGGTTCGGTCCCTGCGCACCGGGACGCGTCGCTACATCAGGCCGAGCGGGTAGCCTCCCGACACCTTGATGGTCTCCCCGGTGATGAACGACGCGGCCGGGCTGCACAGGTACCGGACCGCGGCGACGACGTCATCCTGCTCCCCCAGGCGGTGCACGAGCTGCAGGTTCGAGACGAAGTCCTCGACCATCGCCGTGGGCAGTTCAGCGAGCGCGCTCTCGGTCCCCATGAGGCCGGGCGCCACCGCGTTCACCCGGATCTGGTCGGCGGCCAGATCATTCGCCAGCGCCACCGTCACCCCGCGCACCGCCAGCTTGGACACCCCGTAGGGGGTCTTCGACAGGTATCCCGCGATCGAAGAGATGTTGACAACACAGCCCCCGCCGGCGACCCGCATCGCCTCGCGCGCCGCCAGGGTCGTGACCACGAGGCCGACGACGTTGACGTCGAGCAGCCGCCTCAGCTCGTCCACGCCCAGCTCGGCGAAGGGTCGGTTGTAACGCACGAGGTGCAGGCCGGCGTTGTTGACGAGGAGGTCGAGGGATCCGAAGGTGTCCACCGTCCGGGCCACTGCGGCGGACATGCCGATCTCGTCCGTGACGTCGGCCTCGATCGCGAGCGCTCTGGCCCCCTGCGCGCGCAGCCCGGCGGCGGTCTCCTCGGCAGCCGCGCCGTCGAGGTCCACCAGGACCACGGCGACGCCGTCGGCGGCGAACGACGCGGCGAAGGCCGCCCCGAAACCTCTCGCTCCACCGGTGATGAGGGCGACCTGCCCAGTGGGCTCACTGTGCTCGGACATCGATGACAACCTTTCCTGCGATGGTGCGGTCCTGGAGCTGGTGGAGTCCGGTCACGACCTGGCGAAGGGGGTGCACCGCGGCGATGCGCGGATGCACCCGCTCCTCGAGCAACAGCTGGAGCACCTCGTGACGATGCTCCCGGGCGACCTCGGTCAGGTGCTCGAGGATGGTGCGGTTCTCGAACCCGACGACCCACACGCCCTTGAGCAGCACGAGGTTGAGCGGGATCTTCGGGATCTCGCCGGACGCGAACCCGACCACGACATAACGACCGCCCCACCGCATCGCCCGCAGGGACGGCTCGGCCAGGTCGCCCCCCACCGGGTCGATGACGACGTCAGCGCCCCCACCGGTGGCGTCCTTCACCACCTGCTTCACGTCACTCGTCGAGTAGTCGACGAGCACGTCGGCGCCCGACTGTCGGCAGACCTCCAGCCGGTCGTGGCCGCGTGCCACGGCCACGGTGCGCGCGCCGAGCGCGCCCGCAATGTCCACTGCCGCGAGCCCGACGCCACCGGCTGCCCCGAGGACGGTGACCCACTCCCCCTGCGCCACCCGGCCGAAGGTCCGCAGGGCGTGGTAGGCCGTCGTGTAGGTGACACCGAAGGCCGCGAGGGTCGGCAAGTCCAGGTCGTGCCCGGTCGGCACCGGCGTGACCCGCCAGGCGTCGATGACGATCTCCTCGGCGAGAGCGCCGTGGGTCGCCAGGCCGAAGACGGTGTCACCGGGCGCGACCTCGCTCACCCCGTCGGCGATCTCGAGGACCGTCCCCGAGAACTCGCAACCGGGCACGTAGGGAGGGTCGACCTTGGCCTGGTACCGACCGGCCATGATCAGCAGATCCGGGAAGTTCAGGGCCGCGTGGGAGACTGCGACCCGCACCGTGCCCGGCCGCAGCGATGGCCGCTCGACGTCCTGGATCACGACGGCCTCGGGGCCTCCCAGCTGCGTGACGACAGCCGCGCGCACGTCTAGCCTCGATCGCCGCGAGCGCCGACGACATTGCGCAGGACGCCGATCGATTGGACCTCGGTCTCGACGGTCTGGCCCTCGGTGAGGAAGCGGCCGTCCTCGAGCCCTACCCCGCAGGTCGTCCCGGTGAAGACCATGTCACCGGGCGCCAGCGAGATCCGCAGTCGGAAGAAGTCGAGGATCTCGGGCACCCTCCAGAGCATCTGCGAGGTCGAGTCCTCTTGGCGTACCTCGCCGTCCACGCGGCAGGTGATGGTCAGGTCGAGCTGGTCGGCCGGTGCGAGCTCATCGGCGGTCACGATCCAGGGCCCGAGGGGCGTCGTCGCGTCGTTGGCCTTCATGCTCACGAGATCGGGCCCCTTGTCGCCGTGACGGAAGTCGCGGGCACTGATGTCGTTGCCGACGGTGTACCCAAGCACCGCGGGCACAGCGTCGGCAGTCATCGGTGTCACCGGAGTGCCCATGACGGCGACCAGCTCGACCTCGTAGTCGAGCTCCTGGGTCAGAAGGGGGTAGCGGATCTCGTCGTCCGGTCCGATGATCGCGCTGATCGGCTTGATGAAGGAGGCGAGATGGGTGGGTCGCTCGGTGCGGCCCAAGCGCCGCAGGTGCTCCCAGAAGTTGGCGCCGACGCCCAGCACCTTGGTGGAGGCCTCGACCGGCGCGAGGAGCCGCACGCTCTCCAGCGGCAGCTCCTCGTCCTCGACCGGCAGGTCGGTGAAGCCGGACGAGACGAGGGCCGGCGCCCACTCGGAGATGGCTCCGCGGATCGGGCGAACAGTCGCCCGCTCCGCGGCGATCTCGACGAGGCCCCAGGTGGGTCCGTCGTCGGCCAGGTATCGAGCGATCTTCACAGGGTGTCTTCTTCCAGGTCGGCGTTCATCAGGGACTGGGCCCACGGCATGAAGCCGTAGGGCACGGTGCGGGGAGGGGCACTCAGCTCGTCGAGCCGGGCCCGTGCCTCGGCGGGCAGCTCGAGGTCAGCGGCCCTGAGGTTCTGCTCCAGCTGCTCGGGACGCCGGGCACCGAGGAGCACCGTCGACACCTCGGGGCGACCCCGCAGCCAGGCGATGGCTACCTGCGCAGGCGTCGCGCCGACGTCGGCGGCCAGCTCCTCGAGCGCGCGGACCACGGCCCAGGTGCGCTCGTTTCGCTTGTCCGTCGCCGGGTTGCGCCGTGCGGAGGTCGCCTTGATCCGTCCGTCCGGGAGCTCGGCCTCCTCCGGGTCCTCGGCATGTGCGACCGAGGAGTAGGCACCGGCCAGCAGTCCGTTGGCGAGCGGCCCCCACGTCATCAGCCCCACGCCGATCTCGCGGCAGAGGGCGGGGAACTCGTGCTCGAGACCCCGCTCGGCGAGCGAGTACTCGAGCTGGACGGCGACCGGCGGCTCGTAGCCACGCCACTGGGCGATCGTCGCTGCTCGGGCCGCGTACCAGGCCGGCACGTCCGAGAGTGCGACATGTCGGACCAAGCCTGCCCTCACGACCTCGTCGAGGGCCCGCATCACCTCTTCGACCGGGGTGATGCCGTCCCAGGCGTGGACGAGGTAGAGGTCGACGTGGTCGGTGCCCAGTCGTTCGAGCGAGCCCTCGAGCGCCCGACGCATGGCGACTCTCCCGTTGCCGCCGGCATTGGGGTGGCCCGGCCGTGCGCCCATGGAGTACTTCGTCGCGAGGACGACGTCAGCACGCGCCCCGCGGTCAACCAGATAGCGCCCGATGATCCGCTCGGACTCGCCACCGGCGTAGATGTCCGCGGTGTCGATGAGGTTGCCGCCCCAGCCCAGATA
The DNA here is from genome assembly GCF_039636765.1 of Janibacter terrae. NCBI lineage: Bacteria > Bacillati > Actinomycetota > Actinomycetes > Micrococcales > Intrasporangiaceae > Janibacter > Janibacter terrae. Next base: position 950,400 of record NZ_CP144167.1, on the reverse strand, counting down.
GGTGTCGAGGACCTGGCCGGCGACCTCCTCGTCGCAACCCCAACCGGGCTGGCCGAAGGTCATCGTCCCGAGCCCGAAGGGAGCGACCCGCAGCCCGGACCTCCCCAGCGTGCGATACGTCGTGCTCATGCCGGAGCCCAGGACTCGCCACCGTCGACCTTGACGACGGCACCGCTGGTGTAGGTCGAGTCGGGGCCCGCGAGATAGAGGACCGCTCCGACGATCTCCTCGGGCCGACCGGCTCGCTGGAGTGGGATCTCGCGACGGGCCCGGGCCTCGAAGGCATCCATGTCCCAGGCACGGGACACGTCGGTGAGGAAGGGTCCGGCCATGACAGCGTTGACCCGCACCTGCGGGCCGCACGCATGAGCCATCGCGTGGGTGAGGGTGGCCAGTCCGGCCTTGGCCATCGCGTAGGGCACCTGGCCCCGCCTCGGCCGCACGGCGGCGATGCTGGTGATGTTGACGATCGAACCGCCATCCCCCTGTGTCATCAGCTCGGCAGCCAGCGCGCTGAGCCGGAAGGGACCCTTGAGGTTCACCGCGAAAACCTTGTCGAAGTACTCCTCGGTCACGCCGGTGAGCTCGTCGTAGTGGGGCGACATCCCGGCGTTGTTGACCAGGACGTCGAGGCGCCCGTGAGTCTCTCGTATCCGCTCGACCAGCGCGTCGCACTCTGCCCAGCGGCCCACGTGACATCCCATCCCGGTGACGAGGCCCTCTGTTGCAGAGGCGATGTCGTGGGCCGCGGTCACCGCCCGCGCTTCGTCGCGGCCCACGACGACGACCTCGGCCCCTCTCCTCGCAAGTCCCGTGGCGATCTCGCGACCCAGACCGCGCGTGCCGCCGGTGACCACGGCGACCCGACCGGTCCACCGCTCCGTCGACTCGCTCACGAGACCACTCCCGCTTCGAGCGTGGCGCCGAGTCGCGCCTGTGCGGCAGCTCGGCGGCTCGGCAGGTGCGCACTCGGCCAAGGCCCGTCGACCGGCTCGACCCCGCGCAGCAGCTGCCTGGCCACCGTCACCTTGTGGACCTCGGTGGGCCCGTCGGCGACGGCCATCACCTCGGCGCGGCTGAGCATCGCCATGAAGGGCATCTCCTCTGAGACCCCGAGGGCACCGTGCAGGTGCATCGCCCGACTCACGACATCGCTGAAGACCTTGGACATCAAGGCCTTGACCGCCGCGATCTCCTTACGAACCTTGAGGTAGTCCTGCTCCTTGTCGATGAGCCAGGCGGTGCGCAGCACGAGCAGCCTGAACTGCTCGATCTCGATCCAGCTGTCGGCGATCTGCTCCTGCACCATCTGCAACGAGCCGAGGGCCCCGGTGCGCGTCGAGCGTGACACCGCCCGCTCGCGCATCATGTCGAAGGCGGCACGCACCTGCCCGATCGTGCGCATCGCATGATGGATCCGGCCACCGCCGAGGCGGGTCTGGGCAACCACGAAGGCCTGCCCCTCCTCGCCGAGCAGCGCGTCGGCCGGGACCCGGGCGCCCGTGAAGCGCAGATAGCCGTGGGTCCCCTCCCCGGGCCGGTCGGTCCCCACCCCGACGCTGCGGACGACCTCGACACCGGGAGTCCCGGCCGGGACGAGAAGCATCGACATGCGTCGGTGCGGGTCCTGCGCGTCAGGGTCGGTGACGCACATGACGATGAGGAAGGCGGCGAACCGGGCATTGGTGGCAAACCACTTCTCCCCGTCGATCACCCACTCGTCGCCGTCTCGGCGGGCGGTGGTCGTGAAGAGCAGCGGGTCGGCGCCGGCGTGCGGCTCGGTCATCGCGTAGGTCGAGCAGACCTCCCCGTCGAGCAGGGGTTGCAGATAGCGCTCTCGCTGCTCCGGCGTGCCGAAGCGCGCCAGGATCTCGGCGTTGCCGGAGTCCGGGGCCTGGCAGCCGAAGATCGTCGGGGCCCAGATCGAGCCGCCGAGCACCTCGTTGAGCAGCGCCAGGCGCAGCTGCCCGTACCCTTGCCCGCCCAGCTCCGGCCCGAGATGGCAGGCCCACAGACCGCGGTCGCGCACGACGCCCTGCAGGCTGCGGACGTGCGCTGCCACCGCCGGGTCCGAGCGATCGAAGGGGGACCCCAGGAGCATGTCGAGCGGCTCGACCTCGGTGGCGATGAAGTCCGCCGCCCAGTCGAGCTCGGCCTGGTGGTCGGGGTCGGTCTCAAAGCTCCACATGCGTGGTCCTCGGGGTGTCGGCGGCGGGTTCGATCGAGATGTTGATGAGGGCTGACGTGTAGAGGGCGTTCCGCATCAGCTCCTGGGCTCGGCGGTGGAGGTCGGCGCCGATCTCCTGCGGAGCCTTCCCCTGGAGAGCGCGGACGTGCGTGCCCTCGAGCAGCACCGCGAGCCGGTAGCCGGCGAGCACCCGGAACCACGGCAGCCGGTCGACGCTCCTCCCGCTGGCCGCACGCCACCGGTCGATGACGACGGACTCGTCGGGCAACCCGTGGTCCCGGACCCTCCAGGCGTAGGGGGACCCTGGGGTCGGCCAGGTGACGAGGAGCTCGGCCAGGTCGAGGAGCGGGTCACCGACGGTGGCCAGCTCCCAGTCGATGATGCTCACGCCGCTGCCGTCACGGTGGACCAGCACGTTGCCGAGGTGCGCGTCCCCGTGGACGACGCCCGGCCGATCGTCCGCGGGCACGTGGTCGACGAGCCAGTCGTGGATCTCGTCAGCCCCCTCCAGGCGCGCCGCGAGACCAACCTGGGCGCGTTGGGTCCGCAGCACGCGGTCCCAACGCTCGGGTTGCCGAGCGGCCCAGCCGGGCCCCCGGCCCAGGTCGTCGAGGCCGAGCGCCCGAGGGTCCTGCCGGGCCAGCACGCCGAAGCCGGTCGCGACCTGGGCCCCGATCTCGTGCATCCGGCTCGGCTCGGCGCGCAGCGCGCGAGTCTCCCGGTCGCTCGGGTCGGCCGCCTCCCAGAGGCTGGTGCCCTCCACGAGCTCGCTCACCTGGAAGGGAGTGCCGAGGACGTCCGCCGTCAGGCACACGCCGACGAGCCGGGGGTGAGGGACATCGGTGCCGGCGAGGGCCCGCAGCACCCTGGCCTCGCGACGAGCCGAGTCCACCCCGGCGCTCCCCTCGCGCACCGGCTGACGTCGCACGACCAGTGCTCGACCGCCGCGCACGAAGGCGACGATCTGGTTCTGCGTACCGCCCCGCAGCGTCCGGACGTCGGTCAGCGCGCCCCCTTCGACCCCTTGGGCATCGAGCCAGGCGCGCAGTGCGAGGACATCCGGGTCAGCGGACACTGCTGAGGCCGCCGTCGATGCAGATGATCTGACCGGTGACGAAGTGGGTGACGTCCGAGAGGAGGGTGACGATCACGGGGGCGAGATCGGTCGTGGGATCGCCCAGCTTGCCCCCCACAGGGATCCGGCCGGCCATGAAGACGTCGTGAGCCGCGAGCTGCTCGGGGGTGAAGTGGTCACGGGTCGCTTGGTACATCGGCGTCCACATGGCCGGGACGATCGCGTTGAGGCTGATGCCGTGCCGGCCCCACTCGTGCGCCACCGAGCGGGTCCACGCCATGACACCGGCCTTGGCGGCCGAGTAGTGGGCAGCGCCGGGGAAGGGGTCGAGTCCGGCGCCGGAGGCGACGTTGAGGATGCGGCCACCGCCGCCAGCCTGCAGAAGGGGGAAGGCCGCCTGGTTGGTGAGGAGGGCGCCACGCAGACTCACGTCGATCACGTGGCCCCACTCGGCGTCCGTGATCTCTTCGGCCGGGGCTCGCGTCTCGACCCCCGCACCGTGGACCAGCGAGTCGAGGCCACCGAAGTCTGCGGCCACCGCGGCGAAGACCTCTGTCACGGCGCTCCGGGAGGTGACATCGCAGGAGTGGTAGACGGCTCGACCAGGGCCTGCAGCGGTGGCCGACCCTGCGACTGCCTGCCCGGCGTCGTCGAGCACGTCGAGCACCGCGACGAGCGCGCCCTCGGCGCACAGGACCCGCACCAGGGACTCCCCGATGCCACGAGCGCCGCCCGTGACGATGATCCGTGATCCGGTGAGGTCAACGTGCATCTGGTGCTTCTCCTCGTTCGCCTGCAGCCCGCTCGTCCATGCGGGCGCGGTGTCGGTCGTAGTGACGGTCGTCGACGACGACCATGGTGGCGTCGGCCCGGGCCAGCACCTCACCCGTGTCGGCGAGCTCGAGGACTGCCTCGACGAAGCGGCGGCGGCCCTCGGCTCCGGTGACCCGGGCCCGGATGAGGAGCTCGTTCTCGACCGGGACGGGGAGGACGAAGTCGACCGCCAGGTGGGCCGTCACCGACCGCGTCCCTGTGGCCCGGACGGTGCGCCCGACGACGTCGTCGAAGGCCGCAGCTGTCCACCCGCCATGGGCGATGGACGGACCACCGGTCCAGGTGGCGGGGCAGACCCCCCGGGCCACGACCCCTTCGTTCGAGATCTCCCAGATCCTCAGTCCGAGGCGGCAGCGTCCGGCCGCGCGACAGCCCCCGCACAAGTTCGACTCGTGCGGGGGGCTGCCCATGGTGCGCTCCTCGATCGTGCAGGCCTTACTTCTTCGGCATGACGTAGAGGTCCTTGGCGTCGACGGCCTTGAAGTCCTTCAAGGTCCCGTCGGCGTCAGCCGAGGCGATCAGGCCACCGGTCGAGCAGATGTTGGGAGAGATGGCCTTGGGCACCTGCTTGCCGTCGCACTGGAAGGTCGTGCCTGCGCTGAGCGGGTAGTTCGTGGCCGGAGCCTCGCGCAGTGCCTTGGTGACGCTCTCCGCGGTGACCTCGGCCGGCTTCCCGGCGTTGATCCCGGAGATCAGGCTGAGCGTGCCCTGGAACGCGGTCGCGGCGTAGACGTCACTCTCGAGACCGTCGGCGTACTTGTCGAGGATGGCCCGGAGCAGGATGTGGTCCTTGTCCGTCGGGTCCGTGGTGAAGCCGGTGACGAACTTCATCTTGTCGATGCCGGGCAGCGCCGACGCCGCGTCCTCACCGATGCAGCGACCGTCCATGAGGACGTTCTCTGTGACGTTAAGCGTCTGGAAGGCCTTGGCCGCGCTCGAGCAGAAGTTCGGGTCACCCAGCACGTACCAGATGTCCGGCTTCTTGTTGAGAGCCGCCTGGATCTGCGGCGTCATGTCAGCCGTGCCCGGGGCGATCAGCACCGGGTCGGTCTTGGCCCCTGCGTTGCCGAAGAGCAGCGGAGCCAGTGTCTTGGCCGGACCAGCGCTGCCGGGCACGTCGATGACGACGAGGGCTGCGTTGGTGGCCCCCTTCTCCTTGCCGAACTGCGCCGGGGTGGCGAAGACCGAGAGGGGGTTGCCGAAGATGAAGACGTCGTCCCCCTTGAGCGCCGCCTCGTTGGCCGCGAGGTTGGCGGTGAAGGGGATCTTGGCGGAGTTCAGCTGCTTGATGAGGGGCCCCGGCTCACCGACCGAGCTGGACACGACGGCGACCACGTCCTCGCGGACGAACTTGCTGCCGCACTCCTGGGCGCCGGCAGGCGTGCCCTTGGTCTCGCAGACGACGAGCTCGGCAGGACGTCCACCGACACCACCGAGGTGGTCATTGGCGTACTTGAGGACGGCTGCCGCCGTCTTGTCCTCGTTGGTCGTGTCGATGGCGGCCGTCTGACCGGTCTCGACGTAGCCGATCTTGATCGGATCGCCACTGGCCTTGTTCTCCGCGCCGAGTGCCTCGGACGCAGCCTGGCTGTCGACCGACGACGACGAGGTCGACGAACCGCCATCACCGCAGGCGGTGATGAGGGTGATGGCCGCGACCGTCAGGGGGACGACGACGCGTGTGCGCCGCAGTGCCTTTGACTTCATGGGGATGTCCTACTTTCTGATGGTGCTGCATCGGCCGGCGGCCCGGCAGCGGGGGGACTCTTCGGGGTGTCGCCGAGGTAGGCGGCCTCCAGTGCTGAGGGGTCGGCGGCCAGGTCTGCCGCCGGACCCCGCAGGACGGCATCGCCGTGGACGAGGACGAGCGCCTGGTCGGCGACCTCGAGGGCGAGCTGGACGTGCTGCTCGACGAGGACGACGACCACGCCGGCCTCGTCGGCGATCCGGCGGACGACGGGCAGCAGGCCCTCGACGATGACGGGGGCCAGCCCCATGCTCATCTCGTCGATGAGCAGGACCTTGGGCTGCTGGACCAGGCCACGGGCCACGGCGAGCATCTGCTGCTCGCCACCGGAGAGGGACCCGGCGCGCTGGTTGGCCCGGTCGGCGAGCGCGGGGAACATGTCACCGACCTCGTCCCACGACATGCCGCCCTTGCGGCGAGCGATGTCGATGTTCTGCCGGACGGTCAAGCCGGTGAAGAGGGCCCGGTCGTCCGGCACGAGGACCACCCCGGCGCGGTTGGTGACCGACGCCCGACCCGACGGCAGGGCCTCGCCGTCGAGGAGGACCTCGCCACCCTGGTGGCGCAGCAGACCCGCGAGGGTGAGCATCAGGGTCGTCTTCCCCGACCCGTTGGGTCCGAGGATGCCGAGCACGGTGCCGGGCTCGATGCTGAGATCGAGGCTGCGGATCACCGAGATGGCGCCGTAACCGGCACCGAGACCCCGGGTCTCGAGGACGGGACGTGTGCTGAGTGCGGCGGGCATCAGGCCACCACCATCGCGTGGGAGGTACCGAGATAGGCCTGCGAGACCTGCTGGTTGGCCCGGATCTCACGGGGGGTACCAGAGGCGATGAGCTCGCCGAAGTTGAGGACGTGGATCCGATCGCACAGGCTGAGCACCAGGCCCATGTCGTGCTCGACCATGAGGATCGTGATGCCGCTGTCGCGGATGCCGCGCAGCCGCTCCCCGAGCCAGAGGCTCTCCGTGCTGTCGAGCCCGGCAGCGGGTTCGTCGAGGAGGAGCACCTTGGGTCGTCCGATGATCGCCCGAGCGATGGAGACCAGCTGGCGCTGTCCCTGCGAGAGCGAGCCGGCCGGGCGGTCCGCCACGGCGCCCAGACCGAGCAGCGCAAGCGTCTCCTCGACGGGGTCCTGGTCGGCCTCGTGGGCGGCGCGCGCGGTGAGCCCGACGATGACGTTCTCGCGGACGCTGAGGTCCTCGTAGAGCTCGATCGCCTGGAAGGTACGGCCCAGGCCCTGGGCCACCCGCCGGTGGGGCTTGAGGCCGGACAGATCGGTGTCGCCCAGGCGGACGGCGCCCTCTGCGGTCGCGAAACCGCTGATCGCGTCGATGGCCGTCGTCTTGCCCGCGCCGTTGGGCCCGATGAGTCCGACGATCTCGCCCTCGCGGACCTCGAGGTCGACCCCGCTGACGGCGGTGACGCCGCCGTACCGGATGGTGAGTCCACGCACGGTGAGCAGATCGGGACCGACCTCCCGCGCCACGGCATCAGCGCTGGCCAGCTCGGTGTCGACCTCGAGGTCGGCCGTGCGCGCGATCCCGGCAGCGCCGGTGTCGGCCAGCGGGTCGGTGCCTGCTCGCCGCTCACGCCAGCGCTCGATGACGCCCTGCGGATGGCTGATGATGCCCTCGGGATTGGTGATGACGGTGAAGATGAGCAGGACCGCAGCAACGACCTCGTACCAGTGGCCGGTGGTGAAGACATTGGTCAGGAGGACGTACATGAGCCCGAAGGTCGCGATGACGCCCGCGAAAAGGCCACCGCTGACCGAGGTGATCCCGGCCAGGTAGACGGTGCCGAAGAAGGCCAGGCCGACGATCGCCGAGAAGGGGTCGTACGTCACCGAACCGAGCTTGTAGGAGAGCAGGGCCCCGCCGAGTCCGGCGATGAATGAACCGATCGCGAAGGCGATGATCTTGGTCCACACCACGTTGACCCCGGCCGCGGCTGCCGAGCGCTCGTTGGCTCGGACGGCGAGCATCTGCGAGCCCAGCCGGCTGGTGCGCAGCTTGGCGACACTGATCGCCACCGCGATGAGCACCACGAGGCAGAGCAGACCGAAGGTGGCCCGGGGGAAGGCGTCACCGGCGCCGACCCCGAAGTCGATCCCGAAGAGTGTGGGGTTCTCGACCCTGAGGCCCTCGCCGACGATGTCGACGTTGCGGAACCACAGGGCCTCGAGCGCGCCGGCCAGGGCGAAGGTGACGACGGCGACGGTCAGACCGCGGATGCGCAGGGCCGGCAGGCCTATGACCACGCCGACGACCATCGCGCCGATCGCGGCCACGACCGGCGCGATCGGGAAGGGGACCCCCCAGTCAGCGGTCAGGGGCGCGAGGAGGAAGGCGGCCACCCCCGCGAGGGGGAGCTGGGCGAGGGAGACCTGCCCTGCGTAGCCGGTGACGACGACGCTCGACAGCGCGATGATGCCGTAGATCAGGGTCGAGATGAGTCCGCTGCGCCAGTCCCCGGAGAGGGCGACCAGGCCGACGAGGACGGCGACGGTCGGGATGATGGTGGGGATGAGCAGGCTCCGCGGTCGAGGGGCCCGCCCGAGCGTCGCGGTGATGATGGAGCCGCGGCCCGGCAGGGGCTTGGCTCGCAGGACGAGGACGACCAGGATCAGCACGAGCGGCACGAGCTCGGGCATCCCGCTACTGGGCAGCCAGTCGTGAGACCCCGCGAGGAACTGCACCTCGGACTGCAGCATGCCGATGAGGAAGCCGGCGAAGAGGGCCACGAGGATGCTCGCGAAGCCGCCCATGATGGCCGCCGCGAGCGCGGGGACGATGAAGAGGGTGTAGGACACCGGGATCAGCGGCACGATCGGCGAGATGAGGATGCCACCGAGTCCGGCGACGGCCGAGCTGATCACCCAGTTGTAGGCGGAGATGTTCGTCGGCGAGATGCCGCTGACGTAGGCGCCCTTCTCGCTCTCGGCGACGGCGCTCGTCGCGCGACCCAGGCGGGTGTACCGATAGCCGGCTGCGATGAGCAGCCCGACGACCAGGACCGTCCCGGCGAGATAGACGCGGTCCTTGGGGATGTTGGCCTCGCCGAAGCCCCACGCACCCGTGGGGAAGATCGCCGTGACGTTGACCGCCTGCGTGCCCATCCGGGCAGCGATGAGCGAGGTGATCAGGAGCGAGACACCGAGCGAGGCCACCGCCTTGGCCACCGGGGGGGCGTGCCGAAGGGGGCGGAAGACGACCAGGTGCAGACCCAGGCCGACGAGACCGGCCACAACGACCGCCGCGAGGGCCGCGGGCACCAGGCCCCAGGGATCGCCGATCGGGATCGTGTTGTCCATGCCCGGGATGAGGTTGAGCAGCTCACCCTGTCGGAGCAGTGCGTAGACGTAGGCCGTGACGAGCGCGATGCTGCCCGTCGCGAAGTTGACGACGCCCGAGCTGCGATAGGTCAGGACGAGAGCCAGCGCCAGCGCGGCGAATACCGAGCCGTTGCCCAGTCCCAGCATGAGGAAGGTCAGGTGCTGCGTCACGGTGCTCCGCCCGGTCGTCGGGCCTCGTTGCCCGGCTGTTGCTGATTACAAATGATACATCTAGTGTTGCTAGTGCCTCATGTGTACCGCACCACGTCGACTACGACAAGCCCTATTTCCAAGATTGCGACGTCAGCGTGATCTTTGACCCGGACGGAGACCTCTCATGAACCAGCCAGCAGCCCTCGAGGGCAGCACCCTCTTCACCGATCGCAGCGTCGTCATCACCGGCGGCGGCTCGGGCATCGGTCGGGCCACCTCGGTCCTGCTCGCCCGGCGCGGCGCCCGTGTCGTCGTCGCGGACGTCGACGCGGCAGCCGCCCGGACCACCGTCGACACCATCACGGCCGGGGGCGGTGAGGCCGTCGCGATCCGCTGCGACGTCTCGGACCCGACCGACGTGCAGGCGATGGTCGACCTCGCCGTCAGCACCTACGGCAGCCTCGACATGGCCGTCAACAACGCCGGCATCGCCCACGCTCCCTCCGACCTCCACGAGCTGGCGGTCGAGGACTTCGACCGCGTCATCGCCGTCGACCTGCGTGGCACCTTCCTCTGCCTGCGCGCCGAGATCGCAGCGATGCTCACGACCGGCGGCGGGCCTATCGTCAACATGGCCTCCAACGCCGGCACCAAGAACGCCCCCGGCATGGCCGGGTACACCGCGGCCAAGCACGGCGTCGTGGGTCTGACCAAGAACGTCGCCCTGCAGTACGCCCGTCGCGACATCCGGGTCAACGCCGTCTGCCCGGGCACGGTCCTGACCGAGGGGCTGGCGGCCTACGGTGCCGACATGCAGGCCCACTGGAGCGAGATGGTCCCGACCGGCAAGCTCGGCACGCCCGCACAGGTTGCCGAGGTCGTCTCGTTCCTGCTCTCCGACGCGTCCGCGATGATGACCGGCGCGATGGTGCTCACCGACGGCGGGCTGATGTACGCCTGACGTCGGCGACCACCCCGCGCACCTGGCGCCCACGGACCCGCGGCCCCGTGGGCGCGGGCCCCACCTCTCAGAGCGTCAGCGGGTGCCGGCCGGGAAGGCGACGCGCAGCTCACCCAGGTCGAGCAGCCCGGCCGGCCAGGTCATCCGCAGCCTTTGCCCTGCGCACTCGAACTCCGGGACCTCGAGGGCCACCGTCATCTCGGCCCGAGCGAGGTGCGCCCGAGACACCGGTGCACACCGCCACCAAAGGCCCAGTGCCGCCCCTCGCGACCGAGGACCATCTCGTCCGGGTTCTCGTGCGTGCTCGGGTCGCGGTTCGCGGCGCCCAGGCAGGCCGAGACGCGGGTGCCCGCCGGGACGCTCACCGCATCGATCTGGGTGTCCTGCGCGACCACCCGCGGCGGGAAGAGCGCGACCGGGTTGAGCCGCAGCGTCTCCTCGACGAAGGCCGGGATCTTCGAGGGGTCGGTCACCAGCTCCGCGCGCACGTGGGGGTTCTCGAGCAATGTCTCGAAGGCGAACATCAAGCTCTGCGTCACCGTGTCGAGGCGTGCGTTGATCATGAGGAGCGACAGGCCCAGCAGTTCCTCGTCCGTGAGTGCCTGGTGAGCAGGTCGTCGCCGTCGGTCGCGCCCTTGCGCTCCATGACCTTGGTCTGCAGGTAGGTCATCAACGCGATCCCGGCCTCGGCATCTCCTCCCTCCAGGCCCTGGGTGTCGGGGGATTTGATGATCCGGTCCTTCCACTCGATGAGCTCGTCGCGGTCATCGAGCGGCAGACCGAAGAGCATGAGGAAGACCTCGGTGGGAAAAGGCACGGCGAGCTAGCTGAAGAGGCCCCCCCTTCGCCCCCCTTCGCCGCGATCGGCTCGATGAGCGCGCGGACCTGCTCGCGCAACCCGTCGTGCATGGTCTTGATGACGCCAGGGCTGAAGAAGGGGGCGAGGATGCTGCGGTGTCGCAGCTGCTACATCAGCGGCGGCCACGGGACCGAGCTCTGGATCACGTCGTACGCGTGCACCGACGAGAAGACCTCATGGTTCTTCAGGACGTGCTCGACCGAAGCATCGGTCGTCGCCACGTACGAGCCGTGGACATCGGCGAGGGGCCCGGCCTCAACGATCGTGCGCCACCCCTCGGCGCGTCCCTCAGGTGCCTGCATGGGCAGCTCCATGAGGTTGACGGACCCCCCGGGACAGGTGTCTTCAGTCATCGCCACTCCTTTGCGGTCATGTCTTGTTCGACGCGATCGCATCTGATACAGCGGACACACTTAGTCGCGGTGTTACAAGAACCTCAGAGCGGACTGGAGGATCTCATGCGGGTGGAGCTCGACCGCGATCTGCCAAGGGCATGCCCGGTGCGCGGCGCTGACCCCCGGCGTCTTCGAGCTGGACGACGACGGGTACGTCGCCACGACCAGCCACGATCTCGCGCCCGAGCACGTCGAGGCCGCCCGTCGGGGCGCAGCCGCTGCCCCGAGCGGGTCATAACCGTCACCGGGCTATTCGCGACCGATTGAACAGAAGTAACTCTTTCTGTATAGTAAGTTCGGTGGATGAGTACCTGCTGACAGAGCGCGAGGGCCCCGTCCTCGTCATCACCCTCAACCGGCCGCGCCGGCGCAACGCGATCGACCTCCCGACCGCCGATGCCCTCGCTGCGGCGCTCGACGAGCTCGACGGCGACCCCGAGCTGCGCGCTGCCGTGCTGACAGGCTCCGGCAGCACCTTCTGCGCCGGCATGGACCTCAAGGCCTTCGCCGAGACGGGCGAGCGCCCGATCTCCGCCTCGCGCGGCGGCCTCGGCATCGTCGGCCGCCCGCCGACCAAACCTGTGGTCGCCGGCGTCATGGGTCACGTCCTCGGCGGAGGCTTCGAGATCGCTCTCGCCTGCGACCTGATCGTCGCCGCCGAGGGGACCACCTTCGGCGTGCCCGAGGTCAAGCGCGGCCTGGTCGCCGCTGGTGGCGGAGCGGTCCGGCTCGCCCAGCGGCTCCCTCACCACCTCGCCCTGCAGATGCTGCTCACCGGCGAGCCGCTCCCCGCAGCGCGTGCCCACGAGCTCGGGATGGTCAACGCTCTCGTCCCGGCCGAGCAGGTCCGGGACACGGCACTCGAGCTGGCTCGGGCGATCGCGGCCAACGCCCCGCTCGCTGTCGCCGCGACCAAGCAGATCGTCACCGAGACCCGCACCCTCGACAACGCTGCCGCCCTCGCGCACCAGGAGACGATCACCGGCCCTGTCCGCGCCTCGCGCGACGCCCAGGAGGGCGCTCGGGCCTTCGCCGAGAAGCGCCTCCCTGTGTGGGAGGGACGATGACCGCGCTGCGCGAACCGGCCGTGAGCGAAGCGCTCGCGGCCACCGACCCCCTTCGCCTCGAGGTCCGCGCCTTCGTCGACGAGGAGCGCGCTGCGGGACGCTTCGCGCCCATCGCCGACGCCTGGCTCGCCGGCTGGGACGAGGACTTCAGCCGTCGGCTCGGCGAGCGCGGCTGGCTCGGCATGACCCTGCCGGCCGAGTACGGCGGCCACGGCAGGAGCGCCCTCGAGCGCTTCGCCGTCACCGAGGAGCTGCTCGCCGCCGCGGCGCCGGTCGCGGCGCACTGGATCGCGGACCGCCAGATCGGTCCCTCGCTGCTGCGCTTCGGCACCGAGGAGCAGCGCCGGATGTACCTCCCGGGCATCGCGCGCGGGGAGGTCTACTTCGGCATCGGGATGAGCGAGCCCGACTCCGGCTCCGACCTCGCCTCCGTCCGGACGAAGGGGGTCCGCACCGACGGGGGCTGGCTGGTCACGGGCACGAAGGTCTGGACCAGCGGTGCGCACCACGCGCACGCCTTCTTCGCCCTGGTTCGCACGGCTCCCCTCGACACCTCCCACCGGCATGCCGGACTCTCCCAGCTCATCGTCCCGCTCGACTCCACCGGCGTGACGATCCGCCCGATCCACCTGCTCACCGGTGAGCACCACTTCAACGAGGTCGTCCTGGACGAGGTCTTCGTGCCCGACTCGATGGTGCTCGGCGAGGTCGGCCAGGGGTGGCACCAGGTGACGTCGGAGCTCGCCTTCGAACGCAGCGGCCCGGAGCGTTTCCTCTCCACGTATCCCCTCATCGCCGTCCTCGTCGACGCACTGGCCCAGCGCGCCGACCGCGCCGGACGGCGTGAGCTCGGGCTCCTGCTCGCCCGTCTCGCGACGCTGCGCGCCATGTCGCTCGATGTCGCCGCCTCGCTCTCGTCGGGTGTCGCCCAAGATGTCCCGGCCGCCCTGGTCAAGGACCTGGGGACACGTTTCGAGGGCGAGGTCGTGGCCCTGGCCGACTCGCTCCTCGACGTCGAGCCCGACCTCGACTCCGACGACCCCACCCGCCGCCTGCTCGCTCAGGCCGTGCTGCACACACCCGGCTTCACGATCCGTGGTGGGACCAACGAGATCCTGCGCGGGGTCGTGGCCCGAGGGATGGGAGTCCGATGAGCACCGAGGCACTGACCGCAGCCGACCTGCGCGACCTGACGGCGATGGTGCACGAGGTGCTCGCCGACGCCTCTCCGGCCGAGTCCGTCGACGATGCGTCGACGGCCGCCCGCGTGTGGGCTGCGCTCGACGCGGTCGGCGTCACCAGGCTCGGCCTCGACGAGGAGCGCGGTGGTTCGGGTGCCGACCTGGTGGCTGCCACCGACGTCCTGCGCGCCATCGGGGAGCACACCGCCCCGGGCCCGCTGGCCGAGACCTCGCTGCTCGGTGGATGGCTCCTCGAGCTCGCCGGCCTCGACCAGCCGGACGGCCCGGTGAGCACCGGGCCGAGTGACGTGCGGGCCGAGCGCGAGGGCGAGGCCTGGCATGTCACCGGCACCGTGGACCGCGTCCCCGTGCTCCCCGACGACGGCGTCGCGACCACCGTCGTGGCGCTGGCCCAGACGCCCGACGGTCTCGGGGTCGTCCAGCTTCCCCAGCTCGGCGTCGGCACGCAGGTCGAGGGCGTGAGCGTCGTTCCCGGGCACAACCTGGCGGGTGAGCGGCGCGACCAGATCACGATCGACCTCCGGCTGACGCACCTCTCCACCGTGCCCGACACCGCACGCACCGAGCTCGAGCTGCGCGGCGCGCTCTCTCGTGCCGCACTGGCTGCAGGCGCCCTGCACCGCGCCCAGGAGCTGAGCCTGCGATACGCGGGCGAGCGAGTGCAGTTCGGTCGACCGATCGGCGCCTTCCAGGCGGTGCAGCAGCAGCTCGCCACCCTCGTCGCCGAGACCGCTGCTGCGTCCGCAGTCGTCGAGGCTGCCGTGCGACTGGTCGCGACAGAGGGGTTCGGCACACCGGCGAGCGAGCTCGCCGTCGCGCTCGCGGCAGTGCGCACGGCCGAGGCCAGCACGACCGCTGCCACCATCGCCCACCAGGTCCACGGGGCGATGGGGGTCACCCAGGAGCACCCCCTTCGGCATGCGACGACCCGACTGTGGTCCTGGCGCTCGGAGTGGGGCAGCCAGTCCCGCTGGGCCGGGCTCATCGCCGACCGAGCCGTCACCGCGACCGGCGCTGGCCTCTGGCCACTGCTGACAGGAGTAGACACACCATGAGCGACGACCTCGTGTACGACGTCAGCGAGCACATCGCGACGATCACGCTCAACCGCCCCGAGCGCAAGAACGCCTTCACCTTGACGATGGTCGACGAGTGGACCGACGCGCTGCGCGAGTCCGGCGCCGACGACCGCGTCCGGGCCGTCGTCGTCACCGGCGCGGGTGACTCCTTCTGCTCTGGGGTCGACCTCTCTGCGCTGGCCGAGGTCGAGGCCACCCCGTTGGGCCGCAAGGAGATGTTGACCGGGCGCGTCCACCGAGTGGCCACAGCACTCGCCGACCTCGACAAGCCGGTCATCGCCTGCATGCGCGGCGCTGCGGTCGGTGCCGGCATGGACATGGGGCTGCTGTGCGACATGCGCGTCGCCGGCCGCTCGATCAAGCTCATCGAGGGCTACATCAAGGTCGGCCTCGTACCCGGTGACGGCGGTGCGTGGCTGCTCCCCCGACTCGTCGGCACTGCCAAGGCGATGGAGCTGTTGCTCACCGGCGACGCGGTCGGGGCAGACGAGGCCTTACGGCTCGGGCTGGTCAACCAGGTCCATGACGACGAGGTCGTCCTCGAGCGGACCTACGACCTCGCCAGGCGCATCGCCGCCGCTCCCCCGGTCCAGGTCGCGATGATCAAGCGTCTCGTCCGCTCGGCCGAGAGCGTCGACCTGCGCACGCACTACGACATGGTCTCCTCGCACTTCGGCGTCGTCACGGCGCTGGAGGACTACACCGAGGCGGTTGCTGCCTTCGGCGAGCGGCGCGAGGGCGTCTACCAGGGTCGCTGAGACACGGGCCGGCCCTGCCGCCCGACCGACTGATCGGGCCCACCCGGCGTGCACGTCCTGCACGCTGGGTGGGCCCGATCAGTCGGTCGGCCGGTTGACCGTCAGAGCAGGCCTGCGACCTCGGCCGAGACCGGGTGTCCGAGCTCGGCGCGAGCCTGCACGTATTGCGCCACGTTGCCGAGCTTGACGCCCTCGTAGCCACGCACGATCTCGGCCGTCTCGGCGACGGCGACCGCGGTGTCGTAGCCCGAGGCATCGAGCCCGTCTGCCAGGCGTGCCACGGTCGCGACGTAGTCGGCGAGCAGGGCCCGCTCGAGGCGGCGCACGTGGGCCCGACCGAAGGGGTCGAGCGCGGTGCCACGCAGTCGTTTGGCCCTGGCGAGCGCGACCAGCGCCGGCCGGCCTGCCAGCGGGATCGAGATCTTCTTGCTCATCCCGGCGGATCGCAGCATCGGTGGGTGCAGCCGATAGGTCGGCCGGGCCGCGCCCGGGACCTGTCCCAGCGTCTGCGCCTCGAGGTCGGGGTCGGTCAGCAGGCGAGCGACCTCGTACTCGTCCTTGTAGGCGCCGAGCCGGTGCGCGCCGCGAGCCACCGACTCGCTGAAGCCGTGGGCCGCGTCGTCGCTGCCCGGGGCCAGTGACTGCTCGGCCACCCAGGCACGCTCGACCAATCGGGCGTAGCCGAGGGCGGCACCGGCCCCGGAGTGGGCATCCATGCCGGCCGCACGGACGCTGGCCAGCCGCCGCGTCTCCCCGGCCATGGACAGCCCGGCGAGGAAGCGCGAGCCGTCCGGCACCGGCGCCTCGACCACCTGGGCCCGGGTCGCGGCGCCGAAGGCCACCGGGTCGGCGACACTGACCCGTCCCCACCTGAAGGCGGCGAGGTTGGCCTCGACCGCTACGCCGTTGAGCGCGATGGCCTCCTCGAGCGCCGCCACCGAGAGCGGCAGTGCGCCCGCCTGGACAGCGGCGCCGACGAGGAGCAGGTTGGCCGCCTCGACCGAGCCGAGCAGCGCCGTCGTCGCCCCCAGCATGTCGACGGTGTGCACGGAGCGCGCCGCAGAGCGAAGGGGGGCGAGGAGGCCCTGCTCGTCGGGGTAGGTGACCGACGGGTCGTAGACCATCTCGCCCGTGGGGGTCGGGCTCGTCGAGGCGATCACGGTGGAGCGGTCCCGGCCCAGCAGGGCGGTGTTCTTCGCCTCACCGGCGACCATGAGGTCGAAGGCGAGCATCGCGTCGGCCCGGCCCTCGCTGAGCCGGTTGTTCGCCGGCGCAGCACCGGCAGGCGCGAGCCGCAGATGACTCGTCACCGGGCCGGCCTTCTGTGACAGACCGGTCTGGTCGAGACCCGAGCAGTGCAGCCCGTCGACGAGGGCTGCCGTCGCGAGGAGGGCGTTGACCGTGACGATGCCGGTGCCGCCGATCCCGGCGAGGAAGACGTCGAAGGTCCCGTCGATCGTCGGCCGCTGCGGGCTCGCGATGTTCGGCGGTGTGGCCGGCACGGGCGTGGGCAGCCTCGTCCCCGGGTCAGTCATGACCGTCATGAACGACGGGCAGTCACCGTCGAGGCAGCTGTAGTCGGTGTTGCAGCTGGTCTGGTCGATGCGGGTCTTGCGCCCCAGCTCGGTGTCGACCGGCTGCACCGAGAGGCAGTTGCTCTTGACGCCGCAGTCGCCGCAGCCCTCGCACACGGCTTCGTTGATGACGACCCGCATGGGGCGCGTCTCGACCTTGCCGCGCTTGCGCAGGCGGCGGGCCTCGGCCGCGCACTGCTGGTCGTAGATGAGGACGCTGACGCCCTGCACCTCGCGCAACTCGCGCTGCGCGTCGTCGATGCGGTCGCGGTGCCAGACCGTGACCCCGGGCGCGAAACCGGCGTTGCGACCGTACTTCTCGGGCTCGTCCGCACACACGATGATGCGCCCCACGCCTTCGGCGGCGAGCTTCCTGGTCAGCTCGGGGACGCCGAGGCCACCCGGCGCGTCCTGTGCCCCGGTCATCGCGACGACCTGGTTGTAGAGGATCTTGTAGGTGATGTTGACCCCGGCGGCGACGCAGGCCTGCAGCGCCAGCTGACCGGAGTGGAAATACGTCCCGTCGCCGACGTTCTGGAAGATGTGGTCGATGTCGGAGAAGGGCGCCTGGCCGAGCCACTGCACGCCCTCGCCGCCCATCTGGGTGATGCCGGTGACCTGCGCACTCTCGCGGGGTGCCATCGTCACCATCGTGTGGCAGCCGATGCCACCGCCGCCGATGGACCCCTCGGGCAGCACCGTCGACCGGTTGTGCGGACAGCCGCTGCAGAAGTAGGGGATCCGCTGGGCGCTCACGGGGGTGATCGACAGGTCGATCCGGGAGCGACGGGCAGGCGCGGCCGGCTCACGCAGGCCGACGCGCCCGTCGAGCCACTGTCGCAACGCCGGGACGAGCCGGTCGGCCGTCAGGCTGCCGGTCGCCGGGACCAGGGGAGCCCCGGCCCCATCGGTCTTGCCGAGGACCCGAGGCTGCTGCGCGCTGCCGTAGAGGAAGTCGCGGACCTGCGACTCGACGAAGGGAGTCTTCTCCTCGACCACGAGGATCTCGTCGAGACCCTCGGCGAAGGCGGTGAGCCGCGACCGGCCGAGCGGGTACGGCATGCCGATCCGGTAGAGCCGGATGCCGGCGTCGCTCAGCGCGGCGTCGTCCAGACCGAGGTCGAGCAGTGCCTGCCGGACGGTGTCGAACTGCGCGCCGGTGGCCGCGATGCCGAGCGTGGCACCGGGTGCCTCGACCTCGACGACGTCGAGCTCGTTGGCGGCCGCATACGCCTCAACCATCGCGGTACGCGGGCCCACGAGCGCCGCCTCGGCCTTGAGGCTGTCGGTCGGCGAGAGCATGGCGAGCTGCTCGTAGCGCCAGGGCTTGCCCTCCCACTCGATCTCGGGGAGGACGATCCGCTGGGCAGCGAAGTCGGCGTCGACGGTGAAGAGTCCGTCGGCGACGTCGGACACGATCTTGAGAGCGACCCAGCACCCCGACACGCGCGAGAGCGCCACGGCGTGCAGGCCCATCGAGATGACCTCTGCGGCATTGCGCGGGTACAGGACGGGGATACCCATGGCAGCCAGTGACCGCTCGGAGACGCACGGGACGGTCGACGACTTCGACCCCGGGTCGTCGCCGGCGAGGACCACAGCACCGCCACGCGGGTGGGCGCCGTACATGTTGGCGTGACGCAGGACGTCACCGCTGCGGTCGACCCCTGGCCCTTTGCCGTACCAGACCCCGACCACCCCGTCGACCTTGCGCGTCTCACCGGGCAGCTCGAGCTGGCTGCCCCAGACCGCGGTGGCGCCCAGCTCTTCGTTCAGGCCCGGCTCGAGATGCATGCCGTGCTTGTCACGCAGCGCCTTGACGCCGGCCAGCGTCTTGTCGAGACCGGCGAGGGGGCTGCCCTGGTAGCCGGAGACGAGGCTGGCCGTCCGGGCACCGGCGGCGGCGTCACGGGCGTGCTGCTCGACGAGGAATCGAGCCACCGCCTGGACGCCCGTCAGGAGCACCGGTCGGGCCCCGGCCTCGTACCGGTCGGACAACTGGTATCCACCGGCCGCGGAGTCAGGCACGGAGGGAGCGGAGCGCTCGTCGAGCTGGGTCACCGGATGCTCCCCGAGTGATCGGAGCTGCCCGAGTCCTCGACCTTCTTGCCGGACTCGTCATAGGCGTAGATCCCGTGCCCGGTCTTGCGGCCCAGCCGGCCGGCGGCGACGAGGTTGCGCAGGGTCACCGTCGGCTTGAAGCGGTCCCCGAGGGTGTCCTCGAGGGAGCCGAGAATGTGCAGGTAGGTGTCGAGCCCGTTGAAATCACCGAGCTCGAGCGGGCCCATCGGCCAGTTGAAGCCGACCCGCAGTGCCTTGTCGATGTCACCCGGGCTGGCCACCCCCTCCTCCAGCATGCGCAGGCACTCCAACCGGACCAGCGCCGAGATGCGCGAGGTGAGGAACCCCGGGGAGTCCTTGCGGCAGACCACCGTCTCCTTGCCGAGCGCCTCGCCGAAGTCGACCGCCCGCTGGATGGCCTCCTCGCTCGACTCCAGGCCGGCCACCAGCTCGACGAGTCGCATCATGACGGGTGGGTTGAAGAAGTGCATGCCGACGAGCCGGTGGGCATCCTTCGGGATGGCCGCACCGATGCTCGTGATCGACAGCTGGCTCGTGTTGGTCCCGAGCAGCGCGTCGACCGGAGCGTGCTCGACGACCTGCCTGAACACCGCCTGCTTGACGTCGAGGACCTCGATGACCGACTCGATGACGACATCGGCGCCGGCGACCCCTTCGGCGAGCTCGGTGGTGGTCCTCAGCCGCGCCCGGACGGCCGCCGACTCATCCGCGTCGATCTTCTCCTTGCGCACGAAGCGTTCCAGACTCTGGGCGATGCCCGAGAGTGCCCGCTCGAGCTGGCGCTCGTCGAGATCGACGAGCGCCGTCTCGTGCCCTGCCATCGCCGTCAGCTGGGCAATCCCGCTACCCATGGTCCCGGCCCCGATCACTGCGACCCGCATGGGCCCTCCATCCCGGTCACGACGGACCGACGCATAGTCTGGCTGCTATTCCCAACACCGTACGGATATGACACTATCTGACCTAGCCGTACCATTGAAAGCCCGCCCCTTGGAGGACCCGTGACCGAGACATTCGTGGTGATCGGCGGAGGCGTCGGAGGCGGCACCGCCGCTCTGGCCCTGCGCACCGAAGGTTTCACGGGGCGCATCGTGGTGGTCTGCGAGGAGAACCGACCGCCCTACTCGAAGCCACCCCTGAGCAAGGGTGTGCTGCGCGGCCAGGAGAGCCCGGAGCGGACTGCCCTGCGCCCCAAGGACTGGTACGACAAGAAGGACATCGAGCTCATCACGGGGGTTGCCGCCGAGCACATCGATCGCGACACCAGGACGGTCCACCTCGCCGACGGCCAGGAGCTCGTCTACGACAAGTTGCTCATCGCCACTGGCGGTGACGCTCGTCGGATGCCCGGCACCGACGGCGTCCCCGGCATCTTCACCCTGCGCACCGTCGAGGACTCCCTCGCGATCAGCGAGCGGCTCAAGCCCGGGGCGCGCGTCGTCGTGGTCGGCGGCGGGTTCATCGGCGCCGAGGTCGCGGCCAGCGCGGTGCAGATGGGTTGCACCGTGACGGTGCTCGAGGGCCTCGAGCTGCCGCTGCAGCGGATGATGCCGCAGATGCTCGGGCAGCTGTACATGAGGATGCACCGGGACAAGGGGGTCGACTTCCGCACCAGCGTCGCGATCACCGACTTCGAGCACGGCCCCGACGGCCTCGTCGCGCATGCCGCCGACGGCAGCCGCTACCCCGCCGACGTGATCGTCATCGGCGTCGGCATGGTGCCCAACGACGACATCGGGCTGCAGGCCGGGCTCGAGGTCAGCAACGGGATCGTCGTGGACGGTCAGTGCCGGACCATCGACCCTGACATCTTCGCGATCGGCGACGTCGCCAACCTCCCCCACCCGCTCATCGGTGAGCGGCGCAGGGTCGAGCACTGGCAGAACGCGCAGCACCAGGCCAAGGTCGCCGCCAAGAACATGTGCGGAGGCAACGAGGAGTTCCTCGAGGTGCCCTGGGTCTGGTCCGACCAGTACGAGGTCACCATCCAGATCACCGGCGTGCCGGAGCCGCTGGACAAGGTCTATCTGCGCGGCGACGTCGACGAGTGGAACTTCTCGGCCGTGCTCGTGCGCAACGGCATCCTGCGGGGTTGCGTCGCCTACAACCGCACCGACGATGTCCGCGCGGTGCGGCGCATCATGCACGACGGTCTGGCCGTCTCGCTCGAGCACCTCACCGACCCCGAACTCGATCTCACCGAGCTGGCCGACGAGGCCGCCGCACAGAAGGAGAACGCATGAAGATCGGACGATTCAGCGACGGCGGTGACCCCTTCTGGGCGGTCGTCGACCTAGAGGCCCGCATCGTCGATCCGGTCGAAGGCTCGATCAGGTCCTGGGGCCCGCTCGTGTGCGCCGACGGGCCTGGCACCCTCACCCGCTCGGGGGCGCAGCGACCACTCGACGCGCTGGCGATCCTGGCGCCGGTCGAGGAGACCGCCAAGGTCATCTGCCTCGGCGCGACCTACGCCAAGCACGTCACCGGCCTCGGAGTGCAGTCCCATGACAAACCGGCCGGCTTCTGGAAGCACTTCGATGCCCTCGTCGGACCCGAGGATGAGATCGTCTACCCCGAGATCTCGGAGGGTTTCGACTTCGAGGTCGAGCTCGTCATGATCGTTGGTGACACGCTCGATCCGGGTGACCCCGAGCGCAGCATCCTCGGATACACGGTCGGCAACGACACCTCCCTCCGCGACCACCAGTTCGGCGGGTCGGTGACGGGCATGGACATGTTCACCGCCAAGAGCGCCTACCGGTCCGCGCCGCTCGGACCATGGATCGTCACTCGTGACGAGCTCGGCGACGGCACACCGGACCTCGAGCTGACCCTCTCGGTCAATGGCGAGACGCGCCAGTCGGCTCGCACGAGCGAGATGTCCTTCGGCGTGGACATGCTCATCGCCTGGGCCGACGCACGCACCCCCCTTCGTGCCGGCGACGTCGTCTTCACCGGGACCCCTGAGGGTGTCGGTCACGAGGACGGCCGCTACCTCCAGCCCGGCGATGTCGTCGAGGCAACCATCGAGAGGCTCGGTACGCAACGCAACACCATCGGCCAACGCACGTCGAGCACCGGAGGCACTGCCTGATGTTCACCATGCTGCTCTCCGGCGACCTCATGGTCGCCGACGCCGATCGGATGGCCCAGCTGCTGGTGGACAAGGTGGGCATCACCGGACACCCCAACTGGCGCCAGGCCTTCCCCGGCCACCCTTACGTCGCCCATTTCCTGCGGACCCACAAGTCGCTCGCCGTGGCACCCACTCGCGTCGAGCCACAGGGGCACCTCGATGCGGACAACCCGGGCGACCCGATGTTCCCGATCTACCTGCACTCCATCGAGGAACTGCAGGGCACCAACCGACCGATCAAGACGCACGCCACGGTGCTCATCACCGACGACTTGAAGGGGGTGACCCAGCGCCTGCACGAGCGTCGGGTCCCCTTCCGCCTGGCTCGACGCACCCCGGAAATGCCCTTCGACCGGCTGTGGGTCGGCTGCCTCCCCGAGGACCCGCGCTACACACCCGAGGTTGACGGCGGGCTGTGCATCGAGATCATGGGCCTGGAGCCCTTGCAGATGCCCGACGCCGTCTTCCAGACGCCGGCGCCGGAGCCTCGCGACCCCGCACCCAGCGACCTCGTCCGGGTCGTCGCGCGCGGGTTCCTGGTCCGCGACCTCGATGACGTCCTGGAGCGGCTGCGCACCAACCTCGACTGGTCCCCCGAGACCATCGAGACCTTCGAGGACGAGGGCCTGCGACGCGCCCGGATGACCTTCGCCCTGGGCCACAGCGCGAGCCTCGACCTCATCGAGCCGACCCGGTGGGACACCGAGGAGGGCCTCTTCCTGCACAACTGGGGGCCGGGCCCCTACTACATCCGGATCTCGACGATCGACCTCGACGCCAAGGCCGCTGACCTCGATGCCCGCGGCACCCGCTACGTGCGCATCAGCGGGCTCGACTCAGTCGACGGTGACCTGCTGCGCATCGACCCGGAGGATCTGGACGGCGCGCTCGTCGAGATCGTCACCCACACCCCGACGCGTCCCTGACGCTGCGGCACCGCACAGAAGTGGCCCCGGACGCCTGAGCGTCGGGGCCACTGTGCTGTCCGATCAGACACGCTCTAGGAGATGTGGCCACCCTCCTTGAGGGTGATCAGGTCCTCCCACGTCTTGCCGAGCTCGAGCAGGACCTCCTCGGTGTGCTGCCCGAGGTCGGGAGCCGGACCCAGGTCGGTCGGCTCGCCGCCGAACTGGACCGGGCTCGCGACCGTCGCGAACTCGTGGCCGGTGTTGGTCGTCACCGTGCGCAGGTAGCCGTTGGCCGCGACCTGGACGTCGTCGTGGGTCTCGAGCGGGGTCTGCACCGGCGCCCAGACCCCCTTCATCGTTGCCAGCCGCTCGCGCCACTGCGCCATGTCGGCCGTCGCGAACTGCTCGCGCAGGATCCTGATGCACTCGCGGTTGTTGGTCTTGCGGGCCGTCGCGTCGACGAAGCGCGGGTCGTCGATGAGGTCGGGGCGGCCGATGTGCGTGCAGAAGTCGGGCCAGAAGCGGTCCGACTCGAGCATCACCAGGGCGATCCAGCGACCGTCCTTGGTCTGGTACGCGTTGCGGGCGATGGGATTCGGTCGGTCGTCGGGCCCGTAGACGGGGACGTCGACGCCCTCGAGGAGCTTGGAGGCCACGACATTGGGCGCGACATTCCACATCGCGATGTTGAGCAGGGAGACGTCGACGGTCTCGGGCCTGCCCGTCGCCGCGCGCTGGTAGAGCGCAGCCGCGACCCCTCCGGCGATCGTCAGGCCACCCATGATGTCGCCGAAGGCCGACGGTTGCTCGGGCAGCATCTCGGCGCCCGGCTGCATGAGCGAGTCGTAGACCCCGCCGCGGGAGAAGTAGGACGCCCCGTCGTAGCCGCCACGCGAGGCCTCCGGACCGCGCACTCCCTGGCCGGTGCCGCGCGCGTAGATGATCGACGGGTTGATGGCGCGGATGTCGTCGACGTCGAGCCGGAGCTTGGCGACGGTGGCCGGGAGGAAGTTGGTGAGGAAGACGTCCGCCTCGCGGATGAGGTCGTCGAGGACCGCGCGACCCTCGGGCGTCTTGATGTCGATGCCCACGCTCCGCTTGCCACGGTTGGGCAGCTCGACGAGGTGGTCGGCGCTGGCGGTCAGGCCGGGAACGATGCCGGAGCTGATCAAGCCACGCTGGGGGTCACCTCGGTCGGGGTGCTCGACCTTGATGACATCGGCGCCCCAGTCCGCGAGGACGGCGCCTGCCGCGGGCACAAAGGTCCACGAGGCCACCTCCACGACCTTGACTCCCTGCATGAGCGTGTACACGTGACTCCCGACGTCGACTGCTTGAAGGAACTAATAGTATGGAAAGTGTCTCATCTGATCAAGGGGCGTGCAGGTCGAGAACCCTCAGAGACCGATGTCCTTGGCGATGATCGTCTTCATGATCTCGCTGGAACCCGCGTAGATCCGGGTGACCCGCGCATCGGCATAGGCCCTGGCGATCGGGTACTCGAGGATGTAGCCGTAGCCGCCGTAGAGCTGCAGGCAGCGGTCGACCACGCGACCTTGGAGCTCGGTGCAGAAGAGCTTGACCTTGGCCGCGTCGGCGGGCGTCAGCTCCCCCTTCTCGTGCGCCAGCAGCGCCCGGTCGAGGAGGGACTGCCCGGCCTCGACATCCGTGGCGCACGCGGCCAGCTCGAACTTGGTGTTCTGGAAGGAGCCGACGGTGGTGCCGAAGGCATGTCGCTGCGTGACGTACTCGACCGTGGTCTCCACCGCCCGCGCCGCGGCCGCCTGGCTGTTGACCGCGATGGACAACCGCTCCTGGGCGAGGTTGCGGGTCAGATGGCCGAAGCCGGCGTTCTCCTCACCCAGGAGGTTGGCCACCGGGACGCGCATGTCGGTGAAGCTGAGCTCGGCGAGGTCCTGGGACTTCAACCCGATCTTGTCGAGGCGACGACCCCGTTCGAAGCCGGGGGTGTCGGTCTCGACGACGAGCAGGGAGATGCCCTTGCGCCCGGCCTCCGGGTCGGTCTTGACGGCGAGGATGACCAGATCGGCCATCAACCCGTTGGTGATGAAGGTCTTGGAGCCGTTGACGACGTAGTGGTCGCCGTCGCGAACGGCGCGGGTCGACATCGCCTTGACGTCCGACCCTGCTCCCGGCTCGCTCATCGCGAGGGCGCTGATCGCCTCGCCCGTGGCCAGCTTCGGCAGCCAGCGTGCCTGCTGCTCGGGCGTCGCCAGCTCCAGGAAGTAGGGCATGCAGATGTCGGTGTGCACCCGCACCCCACCGAGCGCCAGGCCGGCGTGCTGGGCCTCCTCGGTGAGGATGACGTTGTAGAGGAAGGACGACTCGCCACCGCCCCCGTGCTCCTCGGGAATCTGGACGCCGAGCAGGCCAAGCTCCCCGGCCTCGAGCCAGAACTCACGGTCGGGATGCCCCTCCTCCATCCATTTTTCGTAGCGGGGGACCGCCCGGTCGGCGAAGAAGCGCCGGACCATGCTGCGGAAGTCCTCGTGGGCACTGTCGAACAGGGTGCGGTGCACCGGGACCTCCAGGGTCGAAGGGGGGAATGGTCGGGGGACGCCGACTCAGAGACGCTCGACGACGAGCGCGTTTGCCATGCCGCCGTTCTCGCACATCGTCTGCAGCCCGTAGCGGCCGCCGGAGGTCTCGAGGGACGTGAGCATGGTCGTCAGCAGCCGGGCGCCGGAGGCGCCGAGCGGGTGGCCGAGCGCGATGGCCCCACCGAAGGGGTTGAGCCGCGCGTCGTCGACCTGGAAGTACCGCTGCCAAGCCAGGGGGACGCTGGCGAAGGCCTCGTTGACCTCGAAGTGGTCGATGTCGTCGATCGTCAGACTCGCCCGCTCCAGCGCCTTCTTGGTCGCGGGGATGGGCCCGGTGAGCATCGAGATCGGGTCGGAGCCGACGACGGCCGTCGACAGGACCCGCGCCCGCGGACGCAGTCCGAGCTCGGCAGCCTTGGTCTCGCTCATGACGAGTAGCGCTGCCGCTCCGTCGGTGATCTGCGACGAGTTGCCGGCGGTGACCGACCAGCTGATCTCCGGGTAGCGGGCGAGGACCTCCGCGTCCTCGAAGGCGGGCTTGAGACCGGCGAGGGAGTCGGCGGTCGTGCCGTGCCTGATGGTCTCGTCCTCGGTGACGGTCGCACCGACCGCGCCCTCACCCGGAACGGTGATGGGCAGGATCTCGGAGGCCATGGCGCCGTGGGCGGCGGCCGCGCGCTCGTGGGATCGAGCCGCGTACTCGTCCATGAGCTCGCGCGTGAGCCCGAACCGGGCCGCGACCAGCTCGGCCGAGACTCCTTGGCCGACCAGGCCCGGGGCGTAGCGCTCGGCGATGCCCTGCCCGAAGACGTCAACACCCATGCGGGCCGAGCCCATCGGCACGCGGCTCATCGACTCGACACCACCAGCGACGGTGATGTCGTAGGCCCCGGCCATGATCCCGTGGACCGCGAACTCGACGGCTTGCTGACCCGATCCGCACCGGCGATCGAGTGTCACGGACGGGACGTGCTCCGGGAGACCTGCACCGAGCCACGCCAACCGGCCAGGGGTGAAGGCCTGCTCCCCCGCCTGGCTGACGCAGCCGATCAGGACGTCGTCGACGAGCCCGGCGTCGATCCCGGTGCGCTCGACGAGACCGCGCAGGACCTGGGCGAGCAGGTCGACCGCGTGCAGCGAGGACAATGCCCCACCGGGTCGATCGCCCTTCGCTCGGCGTCCGCGGCCCATCGGGGAGCGGACCGCGTCGACGATGACCGCACTGGAGGGACTCACGACGTGTGCAGGTCGATCACGAGCTCGGGGCAGGCGTCGGCCGCCTCCTGGGCGGCATCCACCTCGCCCTCCGGCACGACGTCGGAGTCGACGTAGACAAATCCCTGGTCGTCGAGCTTGAAGACCGACGGGCAGATCTCGGCACAGATGCCGTAGCCGCAGCACTTCTCCATGTCGAGGGTGACCTTTGTCGTCATGGTGTTGCCTCCATCTTTGCTGATTCCGTGGTGGTGCTGGATCGGGTGAGGTCCGTGACGAGCGAGCGCCGCAGGAGCTTGCCGGTGTCGGTGCGGGGCAGCTCGGACACGAACTCGATGACCTCCGGGGTCTTCGAGCCACGCAGCCGGCCACGGGCGAAGTCTCGCAGCTCGTCGGCGCTCGCCTCGCGGCCCGGGCGCAGGACGACGACCGCGGCGATGCGCTGGCCCCACTCCTCGTCGGGAAGGCCGACGACGGCCACCTCGGAGACCGCGGGGTGCTGCTCGAGCGCGGCCTCGATCTCGGCCGGCGCGATGTTCTCACCACCCCTGATGATCGTGTCGTCGGCCCGACCCTTGACGAAGAGGAAACCGGCGTCGTCGACGTAGGCCAGGTCGCGGGTGGCGAACCAGCCGTCGGTCTGCTCGGTGGTGCGCCCGCGGTACTCGCCCGAGACCTGGTCACCACGGACGAAGAGGTTTCCGGCCCGGCCCGCGGGCAGGACCGTGCCGTGGTCGTCGCGGACCTCCACCTCGATGCCGGGGACCGGGCGGCCCACCGAGTCGAGTCGGGCCCGCACCGCCGGGTCACCGCTGGCGACCGCCTCGCGGTGGTCCTCTGGACCCAGGACGGCGATCGTCGACGAGGTCTCGGTCAGGCCGTAGGCGTTGACGAAGTCGGTGTCAGGGAAGAGGTCGAGAGCGCGCTCGATGATGCGCCTGGGCATCGGGGCGCCGCCGTAGGCGATCGAGCGCAGGGCCGGACCGTGCGTGGCGCCGGTGTCGTCGAGCTTCTCCACGACCCGCGCGAGCATCGTCGGCACGACGAGTGCCTGGGTCACACCCTCGTCCCTCACCGTGTCGATCCAGCCCTCGGGCGTGAAGCGGCTGAGGTGGACCACCCGGCGACCTGCGTAGATGTTGGTGATCGTGTTGGCCACACCCGCGATGTGGTAGGGCGGGACACTCACCAGGCTGCAGTCACCGGGGTCGGCGGCGCCGAACTCGATGGTCGTCAGGACGTACGAGGTGAGGTGCTTGTGGCGGAGTACGGCAGCCTTGGGCGCCGCCGTGGTGCCGCTCGTGTAGAGGAGCAGGGCGATGTCGTCGGGATCCCCTGGGAAGGAGTCGTCGGCGCCCGCCTGCTCTTCGTCGGTGAGCGCGAGCCATCCCGCCGGAGTCGTCGACATCTTGGGGTCGACCGCGAGCTGGTCGAGCAGGTGCTGGTCTGCGATGACGTAGGCCGGGGCATTCTGGCTGATGAGTTCGCTCAGCTGCTCGCGAGCGAGTCGGTAGTTGAGCGGGACGAGCGGGACCCTCGCCCGGCTCGCGGCAAAGAGCGCCGTGGGGAAGGCCGCGTCGATCACCGCGATGTAGACCACGTGTGCCGCACCCGTGGTCCGCAGAACTGCGGCGCCGTTGGCCGCGCGCCGCTGCAGGTCGGCAGCGGTCAGTCCGTCGCCGTGTCGGCCGACGAGGACCCGGTCGGGGTCGCCGGACACCGCCATGTCGAGCAGGAGGTCGAGGTTCATGGCTCAGTCCGAGGAGGGCAGGGTCTTGGCGCCCTTGACGGTCAGGTCGCGGCCGGCCAGCGCCAACGGGCCAGCGCCACCCTTGGTGCAGAGCAGCTCGATGCCGGAGTCCTCGTCCACGTAGCGCTTGCCGAGGAGGACCTCCTCGCCCGAGCCACCACTGCCCGGCGCGGAGTCGATGTCGAGCAACGGCTGCCCGCCGCAGGTGAGCGCCGCCGACTCGGCGCCGGAGCCGGCCCTCACGATGACGACCTCGACCTCTGAGACGGAACTGCGCAGACGAGCACCGGGCTTGATGACGACACTGGACATGACCTGTTCCACCACCTTTCTGAACGACGATGTGTTTCGGTCAACCGTAACACTATGTGTTATTTCTGTATACCTGGCTCCGCTCAGACCCCACCCGTCGAAGACGCCCCGCGGCCGGTCCCGCTAGATGCCGTCGATAACCGGCAGGTCGCGCAGCGCACCGAAGGCCCGCGCCTGCTCGGGGTCCACGCCGTCGGCGCGTTGCTCGAGCGCCTCGTCACAGGTGAGGCCAGCAGCCAACCATGCGGCCACCTCCGGGAGTGGCACTCCGGCGCGCCACCACTCGTCGATGACCTCACCGGGCTTGATGCCATCGCGCTGCAGCCGGCTGGCCAGGTCCGGTGGGACGCCCAGGATCGCCCACAGCTGCGCCGACACGGCATCGACACCGACACGCACCCACTCCGGCCCGGCAGTTCCGCCGAGGAAGCCCATGATCTGGTCAGGCCCAGTCACCCACACGAGACACTCACCCTTCCGCGAGGTCAGAGAGGTCGATGTCGACCACCTGTGCCCAGTGTGGCGGTCGCACCTCGCCATCGACCAGTGCGACGACGACCAGGCAGCCTCTGGGCGCTCTTTCGGGCCAGTCCGTCCACCCGTCCGTGAGCACCACGACCACATCCGGTCGCGGCCGCAACCGTGCGGCTGCGCCCAGTCCCTCGCGCATATCGGTCCCGCCACCGCCAAGCAGCCGGACCTCCTTCGCGAGCATCACCCGGCCGGCAGCGAAGGCCGCCGAGTCGCAGCAGAGCACGCTCACCCCGCGGCGGGCGACCCCTGCCGCGCGGATCACCCCGTCGATCTCAGCCACCGCCCGGTCGAGGTGGGCCTGCGACATGCTCTGCGAGGTGTCGATGACGACGGCCACGACAGCCTCGGGCCGGTGACTGCCGGGCAGGATCACGCCAGGCACGACGCCGTCCCTGCGTGACCGTCGTCGATAGGTGTGGTCGACCCGGCCGGCCGCTGACCCGACGCCCTTGCGCACCTGAACCCGCAGCTCCCTCCGCCAGTCCACGACCGGCTCCAGACTCTCCCGGGCCCATCGGGTCCAGCCTCCGGGCACGTCGTCGTGCGCCCTGGCCCACCGGGACACCCTGCGGGCCGTCTCCTCTCGCAGCAGCCGCGACTCCTGGGTCCCGATCGCTGCCTGCGCACCTGCGCCCCCCATCGGCTCGCCGGTCGCACCACCGCCGCAGTCCCGCACCCCGGTCAGCGCCACCCCTTCGAGCCGGTCCCAGTAGTCCTCGGCGAGCAACCCCTCGCGCAGGCCGAGCCGCCCGGCCCGCAGGTCACGCTCAGGGCGAAGGGCGTCGGGCAGGTCGTCGTTGACCTCGAGGTCCGCGGCAACAGCCCACCGCCGTGCCGGCTCGCTGCGTGCGGCCGCCGCCCCTGTGGGCGGGCCCCCCTGCGCACCCGCCGCCCTGACCCCCCTGGCCGGGTGGTCGCGGATGAGATGGGTCACCTGATGGAGCAGCCAGTAGGCGAGCTCACGCGGTGCAGTGACGGCCAGGCGCACCGGGTCGATGTGAACACGCCATCCGGCGTCGACGGGATAGCCGGTCAGCGGTCCGTCCGGGTCGGCCTGCGAGCCCGGCACCTCGACGAGCACGGGACGAAGGGCGAGCAGCGCGCTCGCGAGGTAGGGCGCCTCCTGCACCGCCAGCAGCCGGCCGGCGGCCCACCGCTCGAGGAGCTCACCCTCGAGGCGCAGCCGCTCCTGCACGGCCACTCACTCCGCGTCGAGGTCGGCGCGGGCCAGCAGCCCGCTGAGCGCGTCCACGCGAGCAGGGAGCCTAGCCCCCTTCGGGCGTCTACCCGCGAGGAGCCGGGCGACGAGCACGGCGGTGTCGGGAGCGACCTCCGCCGCCCTCGCGACGACCTGCCAGGCCCGGGCCCACAGGTCGGCGTCGTCGGCAGCCGCGGCGTAGCTCGCGACCGCGGCCAGTGCCGCGTAGGTGCGGTCGCCCCGCGTGGGGATCTCGAAGGAGTCGGGGTCGGCGAGCACCTGCGCCGGGTCGGGCAGATCGAGGTGGCGCAGCCAGGACAAGAACTCGGAGCCGGGGCCCTCGCCGACCGTCCCACGCACGAGGAGGGATCGGACCTCGTCGGAGGCAGCCGCGGAGTCGCACTCCGCGAGCAGGCGCGCCATCATCTCCCAGGTCCGCGGGCTCGGCCAGGAGCGGCCCACCTCCTCGGCGCTCTCGGGCAGCCGGAGCACGAGGGCAGGGCGCACCCGGAGGAAGGCCGCGACCACGGCGCGGGCTCGCAGCAGGTGCGCCTGGTCGGGTCGGGCGCGCGACAGCAAGTTCGCGGGCGAGGGGAAGCCTTCGGTCAGGCCTGCTGCGACCGACTCGGCGCTGACCGGCCAGTCGAGGTGGACGAAGCGGTTGGCCATCGGGGCGGACAGATCCCACCCGTCCGCTGCCTCTTCGGGAGGGTTGGCAGCGGCGACGATCCGCACGCCCGGCGGAAGCGCCAGGTCGCCGACCTCGCGCTCGAGGACGACGCGGAGCATCGCCGCCTGGACGGCGGGGGGTGCGGTGGTCAGCTCGTCGAGGAAGAGGAGCCCCTCACCGGCATCGACGAGCCGGCGGGCCCAGCGTGGCGGGGCGAACTGCACGTGCCCGCCCACGATGACGGGCAGCCCGGAGAAGTCCGTGGGTTCACGGATCGCCCCGACCACGACCTCGTGGGCCCAGCCCGCAGCCCTGGCGAGGTCGACCACGGCCGACGTCTTGCCCGTACCCGGGCTGCCCCAGACGAGCACCGGCACATCTGCCCGCACGGCGATGACCAGGGCATCGAGCGCTGCAGCTGTCATGGGTCCACCTCAGGCAGGAGCATCCTGCGACTCGAGGGCGTACATGGTCGCGGGCTTGGGCGCGTCGGGGTTGAACTTGTGGCCCCACACCGAGAGACGCTCGGGCTTGCCCTCGACGAAGGGGTGGGCCTCGCTGTCCTCGATGCCGCCCTGGATGTACTCCAGCGGGAACCCGGAGGGGGTGAAGGAGTAGAAGGAGATCACGGGGTCCTGGGTGTGCCGACCGAGGGTCGCCATGAGCGGGTACCCGCGCTCCTGCACGAGGTCGTAGGCGACTCCGACGTCGTCGAGGTTCTCGACCTCGATGCCGACGTGCTGCAGGCCGGCGACGCCGGGCACGATCGAGTACCCGATCGCGTGGGTGCGGAAGTTGCGCTTGGGCCGGTAGAACCGGCGCTTGCCGACGTCACCACCCGACCCGAACCAGCGGAAGCCGAGGACGTCCTCGACGAAGTGATTCAACTCGTCGCTCCACTCGGGAACGGTGAGGACCACGTGGCCGAAGCCCCCTTCGCCCGCGACGAAACCCGAGTGGGCCCGCCCCGGGACGAAGGAGTGCGAGGCGAAGGCCTGCCCGTAGAAGAGCTCGTGCCGGATCCGGTCCGGTCCGTCGAGGTGGGCCACGGCGTGCACACCCCGCTCGGCGCACAGCTCCTCGTCCCCGACCGTGTACGACAGGCCCTCGGCATCGAGGATGCGCAGGGCGTCCTCGAAGGCCGGACGGTCGCGCAGCTCCCAGCCGACATAGCTGAGACGCTCGGCCTCACCCGGCCGGATGGCGATGCGGTGGTGCCGCTCGTCCATCCGCAGGAGGAGCGCGTCGCCATCGTGGGGCCGCACCTGCATCCCCAGCACCTCGGGGGCGTAGCGGGACCACTCGTCGAGGTTGGTCGACTCCAGGCCGATGTATGCGAGAGCGATGATGTCCATGGACGAGTCCTTCGTGGTAGCGCAGTCGGGGAGACGCTCAGCCGGCGGCGACGACGGGGTCGACCGTCGTGCTGAGCTCGATCGGCTTCCTGAGGTCGTCCGGGTTCATACCCGACTCGGGCAGCTTGAGCATGGGCAGCGCCGTGCGGTAGCGGATCTTCTCGCGGTCTGCCTCGGAGAGACCGAGGCCGTCCGTGAGGTCACCCTCGTGCACGTCGGCTCCGGAGAAGTTGTCGCCGTAGAGAACCTGCTCGACGCCGACCTCCTCGATGATCGCGCGGCGCATGTGCGGGCTGTGGATGTCCAGGTCGTAGAAGAAGTTCGAGTTGTACTCGATGAGGTCCTTCTTGTTCTTGCTGTCCGGGGCCATCGTCTTGTTGGTGAGGTTGAAACGGCCCAGCTGGAACGGCACGAAGCCACCACCGTGGGTGATGAGGATCTTGAGGTCGGGGAAGTCGTCGAGCACCCCGCCGTTGGTCAGGTTCCAGTAGAAGAGCGTCTCGTCGCTGTTCATGCCGACGATCGAGGTGGTGTCGAAGGGGTCGTCGCAGGCGTTCTTGCCCCACGTCACCGACTGGTTGTAGCCGTGCACGAAGATCATGCAGTCGAGCTCGGACACCTTCTCCCACAGCGGGCGGAACGCCGGGTCGTTGACCTCGCGGCCACCGAAGTTGCGACCGCCCATCATCAGGCCCTGGGCACCGAGCTCGGTCACCGAGCGCTCGAGCTCCTTCGCTGCCGCCACCGGGTCCTGGAGCGCCGCGTGCGCCCAGAAGTAGAAGCGATCGGGGTTGTGCGAGCAGAACTCGGCCATCGAGTTGTTGGCGGTCTCGGCGTAGCGGACGGCGAAGTCGGTCTCGTAGTGGTAGCCGACCATGTGCAGGGGCATCGAGAGGATCATCTTGTCGATGCCGGCGGCGTCGATCGCGGCCAGGCGGGACTCCGGCTGCCAGCGCTCGAGCATCTCGTCGAGGGTCGCGGCAGTCTGACGCTTGGTGCCAAGCTTCCAGTCACCGATCCGCAAGCCGTTGTCCCAGAACGGGCCCCAATGGTCGTGCTGGTTGAACAGGTCCTTGGTGAGCTGGTGCGCGTGCAGATCGATGAGCATGTTCGGGTCCTCCTAGGGGCCGGGATGGGCTGATCCCATTTATGCACACGAGACACTTCTCGTCAAGACTGTCCTGTCTGACTATGGTGGGGCGCGAACGGTCGTGACGAGAGGACAACCCATGCGATACGTGACCTTCGAGGTCCCCAGCCCGGTCGGCCCCATCGAGCGGGTCGGCGTCCTCGGCGCGTCGGGCAGCGTCATCGACATCAACCTGGCAGCTCGGCAGTACTACGCCGATCGCGTGGGGAGACGACGCGGTACAGCCATCGCGGACGCGCTCGTCCCCGCTGACCTGATCGCACTCCTGGCCAACCTCGAGGTGGGGCAGGACGCGCTCCACCGAGTGCTCGACGACCTGCCGATCGAGGTCGGCAGGACCGACGAGCAGGGCGGCACCCTCGTCCACGCGCTGGACTCCGTCCGGCTGCTCGCCCCCGTCCCCAGACCCGCCAGCATCCGCGACTGCTCCGCCTACGAGCAGCACGTTGCCGCAGCCTCCCGCGGCAGCGTCCCCAAGCGCTGGTACGACTTCCCCACCTACTACAAGGGCAACCCCTTCGCCGTCCTCGGACCGGACACGGTCGTGCCGGTCCCCGACGACTCGGAGAAGTGTGACTACGAGCTCGAGTACGCCGCGGTCATCGGCCGGTCGGGCCGCGACCTCAGCCCCGAGCAGGCGCTCGACCACATCGCGGGCTACCTGATCTTCAACGACGTCTCCGTCCGGGACGTGCAGTTCCGTGAGATGTCGGTGGGGCTCGGGCCGGCCAAGTCGAAGGACTTCGACGGATCCAACCTCTTCGGCCCGGCACTCGTCACGCCCGACGAGTGGGACCCGCACGTGCACCACACGATGCAGGCCTTCGTCGATGACGAGGAGTGGAGCAGCGGGTCGACGACGACCATCCACTTCCCCGTCGAGGAGATCGTCGCCCACATCAGTCAACGCGAGACCCTGCGCGTGGGCGACATCGTCGGCACCGGCACCGTCGGCGGCGGGTGCGGGCTGGAGCTCGGCAAGTACCCCCCTCGCGGCTCGCGGGTCGAGCTGCGGATCGAGGGGCTCGGTAGCCTGGCCAACACCTGGGGCGACTCCCCCGGGGAGCGGTAGACGACCTTCCTGTGGTCACGTATATGACACATATTGGTGATATTGTCCTATCCGTGACAGTTAACACCGGCACCCAGACCTGGGCACGCATCGTCGACGGTGCGCTGACCTCGCTCGCACGTCGCGGCCAGCACAAGTTCTCGATGACCGACGTCTGCGCCGAGTCGGGAGTCTCCCGAGGCACGCTCTACCGCTACTTCGCCAGCCGCGAAGAGGTGCTCGACGCCATCGAGACGCGCCTCGACTCGAGCATGCGCGAGCACGTGACGGAGGCGATCGCGGCCGACGCGGCACTCGAGCACCGCGTCGAGGTCGTCTTCACTGCGATGTCGGCCCACTGGTCGGACTTCCCGGCGCTCGAGCTGCTGGTCCAGACCGAGCCCGGCATGGTGCTGGAGCGGCTCGGTCACCACCTCGACAGCACCGTGGACTTCTTCCTCGATTGCCTGCACCCTGCCCTCGAGCAGGCGTCGGCGGTGGTCGACGGGAGCGTCACCGAGCGTGGTCTCGTCGAGCTGATGGTCCACAGCGCCGTCTCCGTCTGCCTGCTCGCCCCGGCCTCCGACACGAGCCGATCGGCCCTCCTCCAGGACACGATGGCCGGCATCATCAGCGACGCGCCTGCGGTCCGTCGCACTCTGGCCAGCTGACTCTCTAGGCTGCCACTCATGAGCAGCCACTCCTCGTCCGACACTATCGAGACCATCCTGGACGGTGCCATGCGCGCACTCGCGCGTCATGGCAGTGGGCTGTCGATGACGGACATCTGTCGTGAGTCCGGCGTCTCGCGCGGGACCCTCTACCGCTACTTCGCCAACCGCGAAGACGTGCTGCAGGCCGTCAACGCCAAGATCCTCGAGGTCAACCGCACCCTGTTCGACGCCGCGATCGCCGCGCGGCCCGATCCCGCTGACCGGGTCGAGGTGATGCTGCACACCATGCTCGACTTCCCGAGCTTCTTCCCCCACATGAAGGTGCTCTTCGAGTACGAGCCCAAGGCCTCCCTCGACTTCCTCCACAGGGAGGCCGACGGAGTCATCGCCAGCATCGCCGGCTACCTCCGCCCGGCCCTCCCCAAGAGCCGACGCCGCGGGGCCCTGTCGGCAGAGGACGTCGCCGAGCTGCTCTACCGGCTCGTCACCTCCTCCTTCCTCATCCCGACATCGACGGCGTCCGAGGTCGAGGCGATCTTCATGCGGCTCTGGTCAGCGGTCGACCCGACGGCCACCCAAGACGGCACGACCAAGGGGTCAGCCGCCGGCTGACCCCCTCGGACGCCTCCCCCACTGTCAGACGGGGAGACCCAT
The DNA here is from genome assembly GCF_039636765.1 of Janibacter terrae. Lineage (NCBI taxonomy): Bacteria > Bacillati > Actinomycetota > Actinomycetes > Micrococcales > Intrasporangiaceae > Janibacter > Janibacter terrae. Next base: position 913,922 of record NZ_CP144167.1, on the reverse strand, counting down.
CGCCTTGGTCTCGAGGAAGTCCTCCAGGCCCTCGACTCCGTACTCGCGGCCGATGCCGCTCTGCTTGTAGCCGCCGTAGGGCGTGTCGGGGGCGGTGAAATTGCCACCGTTGACCCCGATCGAGCCGGTCCGGATGCGCTTCGCGACAGCGATGCCACGCTCGAGGTCGGCGCTGAAGACCGAGCCGGATAGGCCGTAGGGCGAGGCGTTGGCAATCCGGACCGCATCCTCGTCGTCGTCGTACCCGATGAGCGAGAGGACCGGGCCGAAGATCTCCTCGCGCGCGATCGTGCTGTCATTGCTGACATCGGCGAAGGCGGTCGGCTGGACGTAGTAGCCCTTGTCGAACTGCTCCGCGCGCCCACCACCGATGAGCAGGTCGGCCTCGGCCTTCCCCTTCGCCATGTACGCGAGCACCCGGTCGAGCTGACGCTGATTGATGAGCGGGCCCATCATGTTGGTCGGGTCGTTGGGGTCGCCGTACCGGAACTGCGCGTACACGGCCTTGACGATCTCGGACGCCGCCCCCATCAGCGACCTGGGCACCAGGAGCCGGGTCATCAAGGCGCAGCCCTGGCCCGCGTGCATGCACGCGATGCCGGCCGCCGCGGGGATGACGCTGGCGAGGTCGGCGTCGTCGAGGACGATCGCCGCGCTCTTGCCACCGAGCTCGAGGGAGACCTTCTTGATCGTCTCGGCCCCGTTGCGCATGATGAGCCGGCCCGTCTGGGTCGAGCCGGTGAAGGTGACGTGGTCGACCTCGCGGTGCGTCGTCAAGATCTCGGCCACCGAGTTGTCCTGGGTCGTGATGATGTTGACGACCCCGGCCGGGATGTCGGTCTCGGCGACGGCCTGCGCGAGCAGGGTCGCGCTCCACGGCGTGTCGGGCGCACCCTTGAGAACCACGGTGCAGCCTGCCGCAAGCGGCGCGCCGAGCTTGGCGAGGTTGAGCTGGAAGGGGTAGTTCCACGGGGTGATCCCCGCGACGACGCCGCCCGGCTCCCGCCGGACGACGCGCTTGGACAGCGCGCCCATGAACTCCACCGGGGGTCGGTCGTACTCCCACTCATAGGACTTCACCAGTTCGGGCCAGTAGCCGAGCCACTCGATGGGCGGGTCCACGCCGACGGCACGGGCGAGCCCGACCGGCATGCCGACCTCTGCCGTGTGCGCCTCTCGGATGACGTCGGCCTTCTCCCGCAGCTTTTCCTGCAGCTGCGTCAGGCAGCGGGCGCGGAACTCGGGGTCGCCCGCCCACCTCCCTTCGTCGAAGGCACGGCGGGCCGCGGCGATCGCGCGCTCGACGTCGTCGGCGCCTGCGTCCGGCGCCTGACCCAGGACCTCTTCGGTGGCGGGATTGATGTTGTCGTACTCGCGTCCGCTCGCGGCGGCGACCAGATCGCCGTCGATCAGCATCTTCTGCGGCTCGATGTCCATTGACACTCCTTTGTGCACGGCAGGGCCTCAGGGTCCAGCGGCCCGGTGGTGGCACCGCACAACGGACTACACCTATTGAACATGAATTGTCTTGTATGTACATTGCAGGGGGTCCGCAACGTCGCGGGTACGAGCCTCTTTGAAAAGGATGTTTCATGGGCAAAATGGATGGTCGCGTCGTCTTCATCACCGGCGCCGGTCGCGGTCAGGGCCGCTCGCACGCGGTGCGGCTCGCGCAGGAGGGTGCCGACATCGTCGGCATCGACATCTGCGCCGACATCGCCGAAGTTCCCTACCGCCTGGGCACCAAGGAGGACCTCGACGAGACCAAGCGCGTCGTCGAGGAGACCGGCCGCAAGATGCTCACCTTCGTCTGCGATGTGCGCGACCGACCCGGCATGCAGGCCGCGTTCGACGCAGGCGTCGCGGAGTTCGGCCACATCGACACCGTCCTGGCCAACGCCGGCATCGTCATGTTCAACACGAACGAGCAGGACAACGACGACGCGTGGGAGGTGGGCATCGGCGTGATGCTGAGCGGCGTCCGCAACGCCATCCAGGTCGCGTACCCGCACATGGTCGAGCGCGGTCAGGGCGGCTGCTTCATCCTCACCAGCAGCGCCGCCGGCCTGCTGGGCAAGACCACGGGCAACGGAGGCGACGACGCCTACGGCATCGCCAAGCTCGGCGTCATCGGGCTGGCTCGCAGCTACGCCAACTTCCTCGGCCGCTACAACATCCGGGTCAACGCGATCGCCCCGACCGGCGTCACGACGCCGATGATGATGGAGAACGCCGAGGCCTTCCCCTTCATGGAGGCCAACGCCGAGGTCCTCGGCGACATGACCAACCTGCTCCCCGTCCAGATGATCACCGCAGCCGACGTCAGCGAGACGGTGCTCTTCCTCGCCGACGACGCCACCGGCAGGTACTACACGGGCGATGTCCTCAAGATCGACGCCGGGCTGACGGCGAAATGACCGGCACCGGGCTGCTCGCAGACAAGATCGCCCTCATCACCGGGGGCGGCGCAGGCATCGGTCGTGGCATCGTCACGCGCTTCCTCGCCGAGGGCGCGAAGGTCGTCGTGGCGGAGTACGACGAGGAGCGCTGCAGCACGCTCCGCGACGACTACGCGGGCAACGACTCCCTCCACGTCGTCCGCACCGACGTGCGGGAGAAGGAGCAGGTCCTGGCCGCCGTCCAGGCTGCCGTCGACACCTTCGGCGGTCTGGACATCCTGGTCAACAACGCCTTCACCCTCTCGCCACGGGTGCTCCTCGAGCACAAGACCGATGACATGCTCGACGGCACCCTGCACGCCGGCCTGTGGGCTGCATGGTGGGGCATGCAGGCAGCTCGGCCGATCATGGCCGAGCGCGGTGGCGGCGCGGTCGTCAACTTCTACTCGATCGACGTGGAGACCGCCGCCTGGCTCAACTCCGACTACGTCGTGACCAAGTCGGCCCTCCTCGGGCTGACCCGCAGCTCGGCCCACGAGTGGGGCCGCTTCGGGATCCGGGTCAACTCGATCGCCCCGACCGCCATGGGTACCCACTTCCATGCCTTGGCCGCCGAGCACCCCGGCTTCGCCGAGGCCTCCGCAGCACGCAAGCCCCTGGGCCGCAACGGTGACCCCGAGCTCGACATCGCCCCGGTCGTCGTCTTCCTTGCCTCCGAGATGTCGCGCTTCGTGACCGGCGAGCTGATCCACGCCGACGGCGGGTTGCACATGCCCGGCTACGACTCGCGTCCCGCTGACCTCGGCGCGCTGGGCGGATGAGCGACCGCCGTGTGGTGCCCTTCGCCCCGGAAGGGAACCCATGACTGATCACCACGAGCAGATGGTGCGAGGCTTCCTCGACGCGCTGCACGTGTCCGACCCCGACTTCGCCGTGCTCACCGAGGGGCTGCTGGCAGGGGACGCACGCTACGTACCTCCGTTACCCTTCTTCTTGCCCTCGCGAGGCCCTGCCGCGATCCGCATGACCTTGGAGCGACATTACGAGTGAGGAATGGCTGGACGTCCTCTTGTCGCAGGTCGGGCTCGAGCCCGACAAGGTCAAAGGACCGCTATCCGAGGGAGTCTTCTCCGGCGGGGCGTGCCAGCGCATCGCCATCGCCATTGCGCGCACACTGGCGCTTGAGCCCGCGCTGCTCGTCCGCGACGAGGGATTCGCCGCGCTGGACGTCTCGGTGCCGGCCCAAGTCCTCAACCTGCTGCAGGCCGTCAAGAAGCGTATCGGCCTCACCATATTGACTGGTACCCGGCCGAGCTCCGGATGCGAGCACTCCAATTAGCCGACAAACCCCCGTTGGGCGGAGGCCCCACAATCACCCGAAAGCCAAAGTCATCCGCTCGATTATGAGGCGAGCCACCTCGATGGGGTGACTCTGCATGGCGTTATGACAGGCATCGAGCTCGACAACCTCGTCCACGTGGCCGAGGTTGTCGATAAACTGCCGCTGAGCGCTTGGCCGGAGCGAGTGGTCCTGCAACGTCACGACGTAGGTCGTCGGGACCCGTGGCAGGCGACGGCGATAGACAGCTTCAGCACTCAACCCGGTGCTGTCCGGGACGAGCTCGCTCAAGGCTCGCTCGCGGGTGGCACGGTCCATGCCGTTGGTGAACATCCAGCTCGCAACGGGTCGCGGCACCGGCTTGGCCTGGCCGCGCGAGAGGCGAGTGACCAGACCGATGATGCCGCGTACCGGCTGCTTCAAAGTTGAGTTGGCTGACGCACCGTCGGGCGGGATGCACGCCGCGAGATAGAGCGCACCCAAGACGCGCTCAGGCCCTAGCTGGGCGATCACCCCTAGCTGGGTGATGCCGCCGAGCGAGTGTGCGACCAGGAAGACCCGGTTGATCCCTGCCTCATCGATCTGCCGTACGACGGAGTCGACACAGGCGGCCACAGTGAGCGAGCGAAGGTTGCCGGGCTGAGTCCGACGCCCGGGAAGGTCCACGCCCAGCGTCCGAAGGCCGGGGGCGGCCTTGGCGAGCTCGGCGATCGTCGGCCTCCAGCAAGCACCACTGTGATTGGCGCCATGGATGAAGACCACCGCGAGGTCGGTGCCTCGGTCACTGCCGTCATCGTGCGTCATGATTTGCGCTCCCTCCTCGTCAGCCCGCTGAAGTCTGCGCCTGGCCGAGGTCCAGACCGATCGGCTGGCGGACCACCGCGGTCATGAGCTCGGCGATCCGTGCGCGTTGCGGGTGCTGCTGGAACTCCTCGAAGCCCTGGTCGCCGTCGGTGACGATGACGACGCACTCGCTGACCGGCGGGGAGTGCCTGGTGCGGTTCCGGCCGACGTAGACACCGAGGACGCCCGGGCAGTCGTCGACCGCAGCCCTCAGGTGCGTGTCGACCTCCTCGAGCACCTCGGGGCCGACCGTCTGGTCGGGCTCGAAGAGCGTGATGTGAACCCGCGGTCTGTCGGTGGCGGTGGACACCGAGGTGTACATCGGCCCGGTGTCGATGCCCACGCCACGCTCCACATTGGCGCGCAGAAGGGCGCCTGCTTCGGGGTGACGAGGATGAGCGCGATAGGGCTCGAGCACGCTCTCGTCGTCCATGAGCACCACGACGCCGTGGTCGCGGCCATCCGCCAGCTTGCTCGGATTCGGGCCGACCTGGACGTGGCGTACGCCATCGGTCTCGCTCCCGACGTGCCCGAGGAGGGCAGCGACGGTGTCGACGATGCCCCCCTCGGCGTCGCTCGCGAGACCAAAGGCAGTCCCGTGCACGTGCATGTGTGTCCTTCCCCTCAGAAGATGACGGTCAGGTTGGGGTACCCGAGCGTCGTCTGGTCCATGAGGAACTCCCGGTGGGCGATGAGATAACCGTCGCCCTCGCGTCGCAGCAGGTCCCGACGCTCCCCCGAGATGATCAGCGGGACCGACTCGGAGTGCCGGTTGCGGGTCATCAGCATGGAGCTGACCACGTAGTACTCGTCGGGCTCCGCACCCTCGAAGACACGCACATTGGTGATGAGCCGCCGTGAGCGCGACGGCGGGTTCTCGCACCACGGGCTGGCCGTGGTGGCCAGTCGCAGAACCTTCATCGTGAGCGTCACGTGGTTCTCGTCGTAGTGGAACATGTTCGTCGCGAACTGCGGCAACGGATCGTCGCGCATCCGCGAGACCCGGACAGGCACGCGGTAGGTGATGTCCTCCGCGAGGAGCTTGAGCCACTCGACGCTACGGTACTCGTCAAGCAGGTTGGCCTCGTCGTAGAGGAAGTCGACTACGTGGTGGTAACGCTCGTGAGCCGAGCCGATGCGCCCACCGTGAGGGAGGTGCTCGTGGATCTTGGACTCGGCTCCGCCTTTGGCCACCGCCACAGAAGTGTCAGTCATGTCGGTTCTCCTTCGTCTCAGTGGTGGGCCTCGGGACCCCACGGGTCACCGAGCATGAAGTCGCGGTACCGCAGCCACCAGTTCCACTGCGCGTCATCCTTGGTGAAGCCCGGGTAGAGGTGACCGCCACCGGGGAACTCGCCCTCGTCCCAGTAGCCGTCGAGGGGCTGGTCCTCGCCGCAGAGCGCGCCGTACCTGATCTTCTGTTGCTCACCCATGAAGCCCTCAGCAGACTCGGTCATCAGCGGCCACGTGTCGGCGTCGTCGGTCTCGACGAAACCGGTGGTGCCGAGACCGAGCGTGGAGGCGCGACGCATGAGGTCCTTGAAGTCCTCGGGCGCGTCCTTCTCGACGAGGAACCAGTTGATGAACTCGAACTTGCCCGGGCCGCGCGGCACGAAGGCGTGCCACGAGATGATCGCAGCCATGCCCATCGGGGTAGGGAACTCGAAGCAGAAGGTCCCCATGTTGGGGAAGAGGCCACCGACGCTCGGCGGGTAGTCCGCCAAGACCTTCATCTGCGCCTCGGACAGCTTCTTGTCGAGCTTCTCAGCCATCTCCGGCGTCATTCCCGGAGGGAGCATGATCGACTTGAGCTTCTCGAAGGGAGGCAGCGTCTGGGCCGCGAGCACGGCCTCACGGTTGTCCTTCCACTTGCCCTTGCGCCGGTCGATCAGTCGCAGGCCGTGACCGTTGGCGCTGACGTCGATGCCGTACATCGAGGAGTCGTCGGCCTCGGAGGCCGCCAGCTCGTTGATCGAACGGTGCAGGGTCATCGCGTGGTAGCCGTCACCGGCGTGCTGCTCGCCCGGGCACTTCCAGTTCGCCGGGATGACGAAGCGCTGCGGCGGGCCGAGCACCTCCAGACCCGACTCGGTGCGGTCGAACATGAGGTCCTGGTAGAACTTGATCTCGCCGAGATAGTCGTCGAGGGACGGCGCGTCCTCGTCCCAGGTGGCGAACACGAAGCCGGCGTACAGTTCGACCCGTGCCTTGGGCAGTGCGAGCTCCTCCTTGGAACGGAAGGCCCCGTGCATGTTCTCCCGAGCGACGGGGGAACCCATGAACTTGCCCTGCTCGCTGAAGCTCCAGCCGTGGTACGGGCATTTGAACTGCTTCTCGTTGCCGGCCTCGCCGCGACAGACCTGCATGCCGCGGTGGCTGCAGATGTTGAGGACGACGTTGACATCGCCACTCCGCGAGCGGGTGACGATGACGGGGTCGGCACCGATGTGGCGAGCCACGTAGTCGAAGGCGTTGGGGATCTCGGTCTCGTGGGCGAGGACGGTCCATGCCTTGCCGAAGAGTCGACTCAGCTCGAGGCGGTACACCTCTGGGTCCTTGAGCAACCGCATCGACACCTCGTGCTTGTCGAGGTCGAAGAGGTCTGCGAATGGTGTCCCGTCGGACAAGATCGGCCCGACGTCAGTCCTGGGCCGGTCATCGATGGTCATGGCTACTCCTTGGTCTCGTACTGCGGATCAGATCGGGGGAGGAAGTGGGTCAGCCCCAGCGGACGGGGACAGAGGTGGGCTGACGCATGTGGGCGCCACGGATCATCATCGGCTCGGCATCCTCGTCGGCTCGCAGATTCGGGAGCTCGTCGAGGAGGACGTTGAGTGCAGTCGACATCTCAAGCTTGGCGAGGTTCATACCCAGACAGGTGTGCGGCCCGAATCCGAAGGCGATGTTGGGCTTGTTCATCCGGCGGTGGATGTCGTAGGTGTCCGGGTCGGGCCAGGCGTCGGGGTCGCGCAGGCCGGCACCCTTGACGATCGTGACCCCCGCCCCCTCGGGGATCTTGACGCCACGGATCTCGACGTCTTTCGAAGCGGTCCGGGCCGCCGTGATCGAGACGGGCTCGAATCGGGTCGCCTCCGTGATCGCCTTTGGCACGAGGCTGCGGTCGGCCTTGACCTCGGCGAGTAGATCGGGCCTGGTCAGGAGCAGCACGAGTGCGTTGCCGAAACTTCGCGTCGTGGTCTCGGCGGCAGCCGGGAGCAGCGAGCGAGTGAAGACCACGACCTCGTCGTCGGTGAGCCGCTCCCCGTCGACCTCGGTGCGCAGCAGGTGTGAGATGAGGTTGTTGCCGGTGGCACCCTCCGCGCGACGGCGTTGGACCACCGGAAGGATGTCGTCGTAGAGCGCCTTGACCGCCGCGATGGCCCGGCCCTGGTTGATCTTGGCCTGCTCGCGCTTGTTGGGGTCGGTGCTGCCGAAGCCGAGGAGGATGGTCAACGCCTTCGTCTGGAAGTCGTCGAAGGACGCGTCGTCCTCACCGTGGAAGCCGATGATCTCGTAGACGATGCGGACGGGGAAGTCGACTGCGAACTCGGTGAGATTGAGGCGGTCCCCCTTCGCCTTGAGCTCGCCAACCATCTTGTTGATGACGGGCGTCACGATCGTGTCGCCCCACAGCTCGAAGTTCTCGCGACCGAGCCCCGGCATGAAGAGCTTGCGCAGGCGAGAGTGCTCCTCACCGTCGAGGCCCGTCATCACGTTGCCCATGAGCGGGCGGAAGGCTGCGGCCACCGCCTCGCTGCCGAACGACTCGAAGTCCTTGAGCGCGGTGAGGCAGTCCTCGAACTTGAAGATCGAGTACACCTCGCGCTCGCCGTTGAATCCCGCTGCCATGGAAGGGGTGCCGAACTCGGCGAGTACGTCCCCCTTCATCACGGGCTGGGTCTCGCGGTACTTGGCAAAGGTCGGGTAGGGGGTCTCGACGGAGTTGGCTCCGAAGGCCTCGCTGATCTCCACCATGAGATCGGCCGCCGTCGGCTGACGCTCCTCGTGGGTGGCTGTCGCGGTGTCAGTGGTCATCAGCAATCATCCTTTGGTGTTGATGGCGGCGAGGTTCAGCTGGCGGCTCGACCCGACATAACCGAGCTGGGTCGAGAACCCGCCGTCGATCGAGAGGATCTGGCCGTTGATGTAGGACGAACGGTCGGAGGCGAGGAAGACGACGGCGTTGGAGATGTCCTCGGGCTTGCCGAGGCGCTGCACCGAGAGGTTGCCGACGAACATGTCGCGGTAGGCGCCGGGGAACTTCGCCTGGTTCTCCTCGCTGACGATCAGTCCGGGCGCGATGGCGTTGACGCGCACGCCCTTGGGGCCGTACTGGACGGCGAGGTGGCGGGTCAGCGAGTTGAGCCCCCCCTTGCCCGCGGCGTAGGCGGTGTTGCGGTCGTCGCCACCGAGGGACTGACCCGAGGAGATGTTGACGATGGCGCCACCGCCCCGCTCGATCATCAGCGGGATGACGTTGCGGCACATGAGCATGGGGCCGGTCAGGTTGATCGCCGTCGACTGGGCCCAGAGCTCGGGCGAGATGCTCAGCAGGTCGGAGTCCTGACCCGAGAGGTGGGTGGCGCCGGCGTTGTTGTCGAGGATGTCGACGCCGCCGAAGGCCGATGCGGCCGCCGCGACCAGTTCTTTGATACTCGCCTCGTCCGTCAGGTCGCAGACGTGCCCCCGGACCTCGTGACCCGCGGTGGCGAGTGCGGCAGTCGCAGCCTCGAGGCCCTCGCTGTTGACATCGGTCAGCACCACGCGGGCGCCCTCCTCGGCCAGGGCTCGGGCGCTATCTGCACCGATCACCCCTGCGGCGCCCGTGACGAGCGCAACCTTCCCATCAAGCAGTCCCACGCTGGCTCCTTTGCCGGGTGGCGTCGGTCGCGACCCCGTCGTCGCGTCGCCCACCCCGTACACGTAAGACATATTCTGCACAGACTGCTCAATCCAAGTCAATGGGCCCGCGAGAATCCGACCGCCCGTCGCGCAGCCCTTGACGCGACGTGCTGCGCGCCACACAATGGCCATCTCCCATCGAAGTGAGAGGCGCCTCTCAAAATTGCGCCTGGCTAGGAACAGCAGATGACCGTTCGCCCACTCCCCCTGCGCCCTCACCTGACCCGTCAGGGCGACTCGGCCCTGGCCGAACTCCTGCACCACGCTCGCGCCGCGGCGGCGGACCGCGCAGCCCTGCGCGCCGATGCCAGCTATTGGCAGGCCGCCGAGACCCGCTCGGCGATGGCGATGGCCCGGGCGGACCAGATCTTCGGGGGTCGCCATGATGCCCGGACGCTCCTCGCGGTCCTGATGGCCGTCGTGGCACGGGCCGATCTGCACGGCCCCGACGCCCAGCCCCACGGTTCCCGGCTCTCCAGCTCACCCGCCGACCAGGTCTTCGACTCGACGACGATGGCCGGCTGGCTGCGGGCGACCTCGTCCACCACCTCGTCCGGCGAGGTCTACGCAGAGGGCGCCGTCGCAGCCGAGGAGGTACTGGCGTCGAACCTCGGGGCCGAGCGCCTCGCAGCGGCGTGGACCTCGGTGTGCGGCGTCTCGCTGCTCGAGCTCGTCGCCCAGGTCGCGTTGATGCCGGCCGCGGACCAGCCCTCGGTGAGCGAGGTCCGTTTGCTGCAGCGGGTCACCAGCCACTGCCTCGCCATCAACCGGGGCATGACGCCGGCACAGCTCACGCGCCTGGTGGGCAGTGACCGACGCACCATGTCGACCTGGCTGCGCTACGGCGCGCCCTCCCGGGGCAACACCGGCCACCTCGTCGCCGCCCGGCACTGCGCCACCATCGTCGGGATGTCGCTCGGTGACTGGCGGACCATCCAGGACGCGGCGGCGGGCTGCCGGGCGACCGTGGCCCCGGGGGGGCACCTGTTCGCACCTGCCCCGGTCGCGTCGCGCCGCGCCATCACGTGGGACGAGGGAGAGGTCATGGAGTGGTTCGAGAGCCACCCGGCGCTCTCGTGCGAGGGTCGGTGCCGCCGACACAGCGTCCAGGCCGTGCCGGTCGCCGCTGTCGTCGGTGGGGGCGACGTCCGTGCCACTCATCGTCCGTCGGCCTCCGACCACCGCAGCCGTCGCTGGCTGCACTCGGTCTGATGGTGCAGTCAGGAACAGCTGCCCAGACCGCTGCGCCTGCGGTCGAGAGTGCGGGAACGCCGGCGGGCGCGGGCTCCGGCCGCCGCGAGCAGAACCGGACCCGGCTGCGCCACAACGTCCACGCCACGGCCTGGCAGCTCGTCAACGAGCGCGGATATGACGAGGTGACGGTCGAGGACATCGCTGCGGGAGCGGGCATCTCGGTCGCCACCTTCTATCGCCACTTCTCCGGCAAGGACGACGTGATCACCAGGCGCTGGCTCTCACCCGAGCGTTACGGCTCCCTCGTGGACCGGATCGATGTCACCTACGACATGCCACGGGCGGTGGCCAGCCTCTTCTCGAGGTACGCCGCCGCGGTCGAGAGCTACGACGTCAGCCTGCACACCCGCCTCAAGACGATCCACCTCGACGCAGGCCTGCGGACGGCGATGGCCCGCGGCCGCGAGGAGGACGTGCAGACCCTGTGCGACCTCTTCGGCCGGATGATCGGCGTCGACCCAGCGGTGCAACCGATCCAGCTGGCGGGGGCCGTGACGATCACCGCCCGCTCGACGACGATGTCCTACTGGGCCGCCCTGGACGGGTCCGAGTCACTCACCGACCTGCTCGACGAGTGCGCCCGAGCCTTGGCACCGATGCTCACGCAGTGTCAAGTGATGGCCCTGGCTGCGCGCTGACACCCACACCGGGGTCGGGGCTGCGGCGCGGCAGGGTGATCACGGCGCACACGGCCGAGGCGAGCGCCAGCCCCGCACCGACCAGCGCCGCCATGGTGAACGCGCGCGGAGCGAGGGTCTCGCCCGGCGAGAGGGCATCGAGGACCGTGGCCGCCAGCGCGCTGCCGGCAGCGAACCCGAAGAACCGGACCACCTGGTTGGCGCTCAATGCGCTGCTGGTGTCGTGTGCGGGGACGTGCCGGACGACGACCACGGGGATCATCGCGAAGGTCCCCCCTGCCCCGAGGCCCGCGATCCCCATCGCCACCGCGATCTGCAGCCAACCGTCCCGGTCGACGGCGAAGACGAGGATCGCACCCAGGTAGGCGAGCGACCCCAGCGGCAGCACCCGCTCCGGCCCCCACCTGTCGGCGATCCGACGGGCAACCCGGTTGCCCCCGAAACCACAGATGGCGTAGGGCACCAGCATGAGGCCGGCGAAGAGCGGCGAGCTCGCCAACCCGCCGGACTCCCGCGGCGCCTGGACCAACTGGACCATGAGCGTGATGAGGACGTAGACGCCGGCACCGACGAGCAGTGCCACGAGGTTGGCCCCGAGGGCACCCCTGCGCACCGCCTGCTGCAGATCGACCATCGGGTCCGGCAGACCCCAGGCCCTGACGGCCCACAGCCCGAGCAGCACAAGGCCCGCCAGTGCCAGGACGACGAAGGGGGTGGAGGTCCAGCCCCAGCGAGAGGCCTGGCTGATGGCCAGCATGAGCGCGAGCGTGCCGGCCGCCAGGACGACGCCGTCCAACCAGTCGACCTGCTGGTCCGGGTGGGAGCTCGCCGGCAGGGTGCGTACCGCGAGGACCAGGGCGACCGCGGTGAGCGCGAGACCGAACCAGAAGGCACCCCGCACCCCCCAGAGGGTCGCGAGGAGGGAGGTCGTCGGATACCCGAGCCCGGCGAACGTCAGGTTGCTGACGGACAGCACCCCCAGGAGCTGGGGCAGGCGCTCCGGCGGGGCCGCATCCCGAGCGGCAGCCATCGCCAGAGGGAGGACGCCGATGCCAAATCCCTGGAGGACCCGTCCCACGACCAGCCCGGCGAACCCGAGCGGCAGCGCGGACAGCAGGCAGCCGAGCGCAACCAGGCCCAAGCAGGCCAGCAGCACCGGGCGCCGGCGTGTCCCACCGCCCAGTCGACCGACGATCGGTGAGATGACGGCGCCGACGAGCAGAGGCGCGGTCTGCACCCACTGGGCCCAGACCAGGGGCACCTGCTCCTGGAGCGCGACGGCCGTGACGAGCGGTGCGCCGAGACTGCTGATGAGCGCCGTCGACGCCGACAGCATGACCAAGGTGATGAAGAGCGCGCGGCGCCCCGGCGCAGCTCGCACGCTACCCGCCCTTCATCCCGGTCGGACGCGAGTGCTCAGCGATCGAAGCGCAGGATCTTGCGCGCGTTGAGCTCGGTGATCTTGTGGCAGTCCTCGTCGGAGACGTCGGCGAGGATCTCGGCGGCGCGCTTGCGGCTGTTGGGCCAGTTGGAGTCGGAGTGAGGATAGTCGACCTCGAGCATCACCCGGTCGGCACTGATGTAGCCGTCACCGAGGTTGGCCAGACCGTGCACGTCGTCGATGAAGCATCCCCAGAAGTGCTTCTGGAAGAGCTCGGACGGCTTGGCCGCCTTGTCGATGTTCTGGTACCAGCGGTGCCGCTCCCACGTGTAGTCGGCGCGCTCGAGGATGTAGGGGAACCAGCCGATACCACCCTCGGCGAGGATGAACTGTAGCTTGGGGTGCTTCTGCAGCTGGCCGGAGAAGAGCAGCTCGACCGAGGACCACATGAGGTTGCTCGCGAAGAGCGCCGTCGGGATCGCGTAGGGCACGGGCGACTCGGCCATGGCCTCCGCAGAGCGGCCCATGGTGCCGGTCGCCACGCTGAAGGGGAACCCCGGGACGAAGCCGCCGGATCCGAAGTGGAGGCTGACCGGCATCTCGGTCTCCTCGCAGACGTCCCACAACGGCGTCCAGTAGTCGTTGGTGAAGCCCGGCAGGCCGAGCGGGATCGGGTTGTCGGGGAACGAGATCGTCCTGGCGCCCTTGGCGGCCATGCGCTCGACCTCCTTGACCGCAGCGTCGACGTCCCACACCGGGAGCAGCGCCATGGGGATGAGCCGGTCGGGCGCGTATGCGCACCACTCGTCGACCTGCCAGTCGTTCCACGCCTTGATGCAGAGCTCGGCGAGCTCCTTGTCCTTGGCGCGGTGGAAGACGCCGCCGCCGAAGCCCGGGAAGGACGGGAAGCTGAGCGCGGCCTGGACGCCGTCGATGTCCATGTCCTCGATGCGGGCCTTGGGCTCGTAGCAACCGGGGATCATGTCCTCGTAGCGGACCGGCTCTGCGCCGAAGTCCTTGGGCTCACGGCCCGCGACCGCGTTGATGCCGATGTAGGGGAAGAGCTGACCCTCGTACTTCCAGGTGTGGTTGCCCTCCGCCGTGGTGATGATCTGCGGACCGGAAGCCTGGTACCGCTCCGGGAGGCGATCAGCCCACACCCGCGGGTGCTCGATCACGTGGTCGTCGACGGAGACGATCTGCATGTTGTCCTGGAGCGGCACGTCCATCCTCCTCGATAGATTAATAGTACACTTATCGTATATCATGTTCATTGCGGAGACCAACCCGACCGACAAAGGACTGGCCGATGACCGACAACCTCGAAAACTTCGAAGCCCCTGACGACCTCGACGGGACGGCCCAGGCGGCCGGCGCTCCCTCGGCACCCGACGAGGACGACCACGACCTGCTCACCTACTCGATCGCCACGGACCGCTTGCGGGACCAGATCGTCATGGACGGGCAGGAGCTGACCGCGGTGATCGCCAACCACGGCGAGGACTCCGAGCAGGCCACCGCGCTGCGAGAGCGCATCCAGCAGCTGCGGGATGGCGTGGAGCGACACGGGCAGGCCCAGCGTGACCACGTCAACGAGCGCGAGTTCTTCGGCGAGTAGCCCGACTCGCCCGGGGACCACTCCCTCGGGTGCTCACAGCGAGCCGTGGACGACGACCCCTTCGACGAGGGTCGCCACGACCTCCGGGCCGGAGGGGGCGTCGTCACCCAGGACGAGCAGGTCCGCCGGGTCTCCCGGGGCCAGGACCCTGACCGGCCAACCACGACCGGCGCTGCGCTGGTACATCTTCGCGGCGGTCACCGGGCCCAGGCCCTCGTCGGCGCCGAGCACTGCCCCGCTCCCGGTCCGCCGGGTCGTCGCCGCCTCGATGCCGCGCCACGGGCTGATCGGGCCCAGGGGCGCATCGCTCCCACCGAGGAGGGGGACGCCCGCGGCGGCGAGAGAGCGAAGCCGGAAGAGCTCGTGGTGACGATCGGGTTCCACCTCGTCGAGATAGCGATCACCGCGCGTGGCGATCAACCCGGGCTGGACGCACACCGCGACCCCGGCCCGGGCGATCAGCTCGGCATAACCCTCGGGAACGACGTTGGCGTGCTCGACCCGATCGCCCGGGCCCAGCCCCGCGCTGAGAGCCAGCGCCAGCTGGACGTCGGTGACGCAGTGCACGGCGACGCCGCGATCGACGGCATGTGCCGCCTCGACCTGCTGAGCGAGCACGTCGAGGCGCGGCAGGGCGTCGTCGTCGAGCACGATCTTGACGGCGTCCACGACGACCCGACCGGTTGGCTCCGGCATGGCGAAGGACGTGACCGACCCCTTCGTCATCGCCCAGATCCGCTGGGGCAGATTAGCGCTCGCGAGCATCGCCAACGCGGCGAGGTCGTTGAGGTGCCCAGCGTCAGTGACCGACGTGACACCATGGGCCGCCAGCCGCTGTCCGAGCCGCAGCCAGTCCGGCTGGTGCGGGGGGAGACGCTCTCGCATCCACGCGTCCAGGCGGACGAGATGACCCGTGGGTCGTCCTGCTGCGTCGCGCTCCACCCCGTCAGGCTGCGGTGATCCATCAGCTCTGTCCCCCAGCACCTCCGCGAGCCCGGTCGAGTCGAGCACCCACCTGCTGCCGGTGCGGTCCTGGATCCGCACCGGTCCGACCGCGACCTCGTCCAGGTCACGGCGGTCGAGCCATCCCGACTGGGTGAGGTCATAACCGATACCCCTCAGCCATCCCTCGGGCTGACGCTGTCGCGCCGCCCGGAGCAGCGCGCCCAGCCCACCCCCGGCGACCAGCTCATCGGGAGTCAAGGACACCGAGTCGACGGCCGCGGCGGCGGCCGCCAGGTGGATGTGGTGGTCGTGCAAGCCGGGGATCAGCCGCGCGCCCTCGAGATCCACCTCGGCTGCACCCGCCGCACCGCGGTCCGCCAGGAGTCCCCCCACGATGTGGAGGTCACGGAGACGACCGGAGATCGACGCGTTGCGCAGCGTGCGGTCGACGCTCATCGCGCGACCCGGGCCAGCACGTGCGAGGTGTCCGCACCGAGCGTGGCAGCGCTGCCGGCCGCCCTTCGAAGGCGCGGCCGGGCCACCGGCTCGTCGCCTAGGCACCACTGCTCCACCGACGCTCCCCCCTGCGGGCAGCGCCGGGCAACGGCGGCCCTCGCACCCGGCTCGGCCACCACGAGGGAGGCGACCTGCTCCATCGAGATGTCGACGACGCCTGCGGCGCCCTGCAGGACCGCTGCGGCGGCAACCACCCCGCACAGCGGGTCGGCGATGGCATCACCGGCAAAGCAGGGCTCTCCCGCCTCGTCCCAGGCGACCAACCCGGCCCCTGCTGCGACGTCGTCGCCGAACCCCACCGAGTCATCGTCCCGCCCTCGCGCGGTGATCGCCACCCAGGCCTGGGTGCGGCCCGTCATGGCTCCCGGGTCCAGCCCGAGGCCGGCGATGGCTCGCGACCGTGCGGCGGTGATGACGACATCGGCCCGAGCGACCAAGAGCCCGAGGTCGGCGCGCCCTGCCGTCGTGGTGAGGTCCAGCGCGACCGACTCCTTTCCGACGTTGAGCAGGTCGTAGAAGTCGGAGTTGCCCCGCCGCGCGCCATCCGGTCGGGGCGACGACTCGACCTTGATCACCCGCGCTCCGGCACGCAGCAGGAGTGCCCCGCACAGCGGGCCGGCCCAGAGCGCCGACAGGTCGACGACGACCGCCCCGTCGAGATCTCGCTCGGCCCCCTTCGCGTGGGGCCACCACCACGGCGAGGGGTGGGCCCGCGCGCCTCCGACGACGGCCGCGGCCAGCCCGAGCAGCCGAGCACGCTCGACGACCGCTGCGCCCGGACGGGAGGCGATCGCGGACTCCACGACAGGCCACGGCTCGTCGGCGGCGGGCGACTCGAGGCCGAGCAGGGCGGGGATGAGCTCGACGTCCTCCGGGCGGGGCAGCGACAGCGCGACCCATCCGTCCCGTGCCCGCAGCAGACGCCCGGCACCCCCGAGCGTCACGCGACCGTCACGCTCCCAGCCGGTGAGTGCGGCCCTCTCCGCGAGGAGCCCGGAGTCGAGGCCGAAGGGGGCCGCGAGCTCGTCGACGAGGGTTGCCGCGCGTGTCGGCGGGCAGAGGGGGGCACCACCGGCATGGCCGGTGAGGCTCATCGCACCGGATCTGGCCCACGCGCGATCATCCTCCGACGGTGTCATCGCGTGGGGTGTGGCGTGCATGATCTCACCGTAGTGTGAGCCACGTGGATCGCTTCGACGTCTCATCGCTCGTGGCACCCGGCGCTGCCGCGGCAGTACGTGAGTCCCTGAGCGTGCTGCTCACGGGCTCCCCCGTCATCATCGATGCAGCGGACGCAGCAGCCGTGGCGGCACCCGCCGCCGGGTCGCCCGGATCCGTGCTGCGCGAGGTGGCCGCTCCGGTGCTCGCGGTCGGCGATCCCTTCGTCGCCCCACCCTGGCTCGTCGACGTGGCCGACGCCTGCGTCACCACCCACCCCGACCCCCCGTCGCCGTGGGTGAGCTCCGACCCGAGCGCCTGCGCCGATGCCGTCAAGGCCCAGCCGCTGGCCGCCCTGGCGCTCGTACGCCTCCTCCGGGCCACCCCCGCCCTCGAGGTCTCCGTGGCGATCGCCGCCGAGGCAGCCACCTATGCCGCGCTGCTGGGCAGCGCAGCCTTCGCGACGTGGCGCGCTGCCACCGATGCCGAGCACCACGTGGCCGACGAACCCGTGCTCCTGAGCCGCTCCGGCGATGTGCTGTGCGTCGAGCTCAACCGGCCGGGCGTGCACAACGCGGTGGACACGGCACTGCGTGATGCCCTCGTCGAGGCTCTGGGCCTGGCCGAGTCGGACCCGGCACTTGGCGTCGAACTGAGCGGACGCGGAGCGAGCTTCTGCGCAGGCGGCGACCTCAGCGAGTTCGGGCAGGTCGGCGACCCGGCAACCTCGGTCGCTGTCCGGGCCACCCGGCACCCGGGCGCCAGCGCGCACCGCATCGCCCCGCGACTGACCGTCCGCATCCACGGGGCGTGCATCGGGGCCGGCATCGAGCTCGCGGCCTTTGCCGGGCACGTCATCGCCGACCCCGGAACCACCATGAGACTCCCCGAGCTGAGCATGGGGCTGGTCCCCGGAGCCGGCGGCACAGTCAGCCTCCAGCGCCGGATCGGTCGTCATCGCACCGCGTGGCTTGCCCTGTCCGGCGAGCCCATCGACGCCCGCACCGCCCTGCGCTGGGGGCTCGTCGATGCGCTCGGTTGACCACACCTCGGTCGCCGACGAGCGTCCACCCGTCGCCTTCATCGGCCCCGGCCAGATCGGCGGCCCCATGGTCCGCAGACTGCTCGCCGACGGGGTCGAAGTCCATGTCCACGCCCGGCGCCGCGATGTGCGCGACGACCTGGCCGCCGCAGGCGCCGTGATCCACGACTCGGTCACCCGGGCCGTCACCGGGCGCTCGGTCGTCCTCGTGTGCCTCTACGACGACTCCCAGCTCCGCGAGGTCTGCCTGGGACCGGACGGCGCGTTCGCCGCCATGCCCCGCGGCGGGCTGCTGGTGAGTCATACGACCGGGCTCCCCTCGACCTTGGCCGAGCTGGCGGAAGCAGCGAGTGCAAGAGGCGTGGACGTCATCGATGCCCCCTTCAGCGGCACATGCAAGGACGTGCTCGCCGGATGCCTGACGATCATGCTCGGCGGTGACGACACCACGCAGGAGCGGATCACCCCCTTCCTCCGCGCCTACGCCAGCACGGTCGTCCGCACCGGGCCCCTTGGATCAGCTCTGTCCGTCAAGCTGGTCAACAACCTGCTCTTCGCCGCCCACGCACAGCTCACCGCTCACGTCCTCCGGATCGGCGACGCCTTGGACCTCGACCGGGCCACGCTGCTCGAGGCCGTCGCGGCGAGCAGCGGGTCCAGCGCCTTCATCACCAAGCTGGGCGGCTACCCGGACGCCGAGACCATGTTTGCGACCGTCACGCCCTACCTGACCAAGGATGTGCGGATGGCCCGGGCCGTCGCCGACGAGCTCGGCGTCGACCTGGGCGTCGTCGGGGCGACCGTCTCGGACGGGCCCCTCGATCTCACTCCCGGCTGACCCGCTCGCCAGCAGGGTCGGAGTCCTCGGCCCAGGCGCGCTGCACGAGGGCGAGACGACCACCAGCGAGCATCATCGCGCAGAACATCTGCAGCTCGACGACCTCGTCGGTCGTGAAGTGCCTGCCCAGCGCCGCGTACGTGTCGTCGTCGATGGCGAACCAGTCGTTGACGAAGTCGTCGGCATACGCGAGGGCGGCCTGCTCCCGGGCAGAGAAGCGGTCGTCGTCCGGGGCGAGGCAGGCGATGTCCTCCTCGGTGACGGCATCACTCTTGCGGGCCGCCTGACACGTCCGACACTGGGTGAAGGACGCGATGCGCAGACGCACCAACTCGCGAAGCCGCGGCTCGAGCAGGGCCTGCTGCTCCTGGAGGGCTCCGAGGAGCTGGACCCATGCGGTGGCTGCCTCGGGACGCCGGCCCCAGATCTGGACTGGCAAGGAGGTGCTCAACGTACCCGCCGCGAGTCGTCCATCGATCTCACGGCGAAGGGGGTCTGGCAGGTCGCCGAGCGGGAGTGG
Source organism: Janibacter terrae (assembly GCF_039636765.1). NCBI lineage: Bacteria > Bacillati > Actinomycetota > Actinomycetes > Micrococcales > Intrasporangiaceae > Janibacter > Janibacter terrae. Next base: position 894,529 of record NZ_CP144167.1, on the reverse strand, counting down.
GACAATAGCAGGCACGGGCACCTCAGCACTCATCGGATGTGACACTTGTCGGTCAAAGTGTCACACGCTGCGCCGGGCCTGTCCACCATCGCGCGACCCTGCGATCAGAGGGTCTCGAGCACCTCGTCGTCGAGGATCGGGGTCCCGACCTTTTCCGGCTCGGGGGCGCCCATGTCGATCTCGGAGTGCGCACCGCAGCCGTGGTCGCGGCTCACGACGCCGCCGTCGCTCGGGCTCCACTCGTTGGCGCAGACGCCGAAGACGCGGCGCAGCTCGCCGGCCATCGGGAGGAAGTAGCCGCAGCTCTCGCACGCCGCGGGGGCCTTGACCGCCACCTCGGCCGTCGGGCCGTGCGCGCCGTCGTACCAGCGCTGGGCGGCGGTGTCCCGGCCCTCGGCGGAGAGCACGCGGGGACGACCGAGCCCGAGCTCCCACAGCGCGACGGCGTCGACGTCCTCCTCGCCGGTCGCCTCGAAGCCGGCCACGAGGTTGGGGTCGTCGTCGATCCTGGGGGTGACGTCACCGGGGCCGACGTCACCGGGCGCGAGGCGCTCGGCCCAGGGCAGCCACTCGGGCGAGAGGACGGCGTCGTCGCCCGGGAGCAGCTGGGACTCGCAGACCGTCGCGCTCTTGGAGCGCGGCGCGCGGGTGACGGTGACGGCCCAGGCCCAGCCGCCGTAGCCCGGCAGGGTCGCGGCGAACCAGTGGGTGCCGAGGCGCTCGGCGTCGAGGGTGAAGCCGACGTGCTCGCCGACGCCCTCCCCCTTCGTCGCCTCGAGCAGCTCGCGGCGCGCGGGCTCGACGGCTGCAGCCAGGACGGCGTCGGCCTTGGCCCGGGCCTTGGCCCGGGTACGGGGCTGCGTGGCGCTCTCGGTCATGTCAGCCCTCCAGGTCGTCGGCGATGCGACGCAGGACCTGGGCGACCTTGGCGCCGTGGCCCCTGTCGGGGTATCGGCCGCGGCGCAGGGCGTTGCCCACGTCGTCGAGGAGCTTGATGACGTCCTCGACGATCGCGGCCATGTCCTCGGCCGGCTTGCGGTCGCGCTGGCGGATGTTGGAGCTGACGCTCGGCGGGGCGTCGAGGACCTTGACGGACAGCGCCTGGGCGCCGCGGCGGCCTTCGACGATGCCGTAGTCGACACGGGTGCCGCCCTTGAGGGTCGTCAGACCCTCGGGCAGGGCGTTGGCGTGCAGGAAGATGTCCTCGCCGTCGTCCCCGGAGATGAAGCCGAAGCCCTTCTCCGCGTCGTACCACTTGACCTTGCCAGTGGGCACCGTGCACCTCTTGCTCGTCCTGCGTCTGGATGGGCGCACGGATGTGCGCCAACCGCAAGGCTAACGCGTGGGAGCCGAAATCCGGTGGTCGGCTGTCGGTGGCCGGGGGCAGGATGGCCCCTCGTGACCGCGCTGCCCAAGGACGTCCCCACCTCCGAGATCGGCAGCGGCCTTCCCGGCTTCTGGCGGGCGCTGCCGCGCGAAGGGAGGTTCCTCCTCTCCACGGTCGCCCTCCAGCACCTCGGGCGGGGCATGACGCTGCCCTTCACGGTCATCTACCTGCACGAGGTGCGCCATGTCGCCCTCGACACGGCGGGTTCGATCATGGCGCTGCTCGCCCTCGTCGCGGCGCTGGCGGCCGCGCCCATGGGCAGCCTCACCGACCGCCTCGGCGCGAGGTGGATGCTCATCGTCGCGGGCGTCTGCCAGAGCCTCGGGGCGATCGCGATGGCCTTCGCCGTCACCGTCCCCGTCGCCGTCCTGGGCGCGGCCCTCATGGGGCTGTCGGCGAGCATCGGCTGGTCCGCCGCCAACACCTTCATCTCCGCGCTCGTGCGGGGACCGCTGCGGCAGCGGTACTTCGGCGTCAACTTCGCGCTGCTCAACCTCGGCATCGGCGTCGGCGGTCTCGTCGCCGGGGCCTTCGTCGACGTCACGCGGCCGGTGACCTTCGAGGCGATCTTCCTGGTCGACGCGGTGCTCGTCCTCATCCCGGGAGCCTGGCTGCTCGGTCCCCTGCGCCACGTGCACGCGCGGGCCGAGGCGCCCGACGACGACGGCCCGCGGCCCAGCTACGCCACGGTCCTGCGGCTGCCGGGCATGCGCTGGGTGCTCCTGCTCGCGGTCGTCTCGAGCTTCGTCGGCTACGGGCAGTTCGAGGCGGGCGTCCCGGCCTTCGCGCGCACCGTCTCGCAGGTCGGCACAGAGACGATCGGCGTCCTCTTCGCCGCCAACACGGCCGTCATCGTGCTCCTGCAGTTCTGGGTGCTGCACCGCATCGAGGGCCACCGCCGCACCCGCGTCGGCCTCGTCATGCTCGTCATCTGGCTCGGCGCCTGGGGCGCGATGGGCCTGAGCGGGCTGCTGCCGTCCACGCTCGCGGCCGCCGTCCTCGTCGTCCTCTTCGGCGCCCTCTTCGGCCTCGGCGAGACCCTCCTCCAGCCGACCCTGCCGGCGATCACCAACGACATGGCACCCGACCACCTGCGCGGTCGGGTCAACGCGGCGCAGTCGACGGCCTTCATGACCGGTGGCGTGCTCGGCCCGCTCGCCGCGGGCTTCCTGCTCGACCGCGACCTCGGCGGCGCCTTCATCGGGACCATCGTCGCCGGCCTCGTGCTCACCGGCTGGGTCATGCTGCGGCTCGAACGGCTCATCAGCCCCGAGGTCAACGGCGTGGCCCGGACGGCCTCGCCGACCGGGTCGTCCGTCGGCTGAACTACCGTTGTGTCGGTGCGCTCCCTCGCCGAGGACATCCGCCACCGCTCCGACGAGGAGCTCGTGGCCCTGCTGGAGCTGCGCCCGGACCTGGCCCGGCCGCAGCCGGCCGACCTGACGGCACTGGCCGCCCGGGCGAGCACCCGTGCCAGCACCGCCCGCGCCGTCGACCACCTCGACCTGCCGCACCTCACCGCGCTCCAGGCCTGCGCCCTCACCGGCAGCACCGACCCGGCGGTCGTCGCCCCCCTCCTGGGCACGGACGAAGGGGGCGCCGCCCCCCTCCTCGAGGACCTCACCGTCGCCGCCCTCCTGTGGCGTTCTCCGGACGGACCGGTCCTCGCCCGGACCGTCACCGACGTCCTCGGCCCGCACCCCGCGGGGCTCGGCCCGACGTCGCAGGACCTGGGCCACGCCCTGCCGGACGACCTCGAGGAGGCGGTCTCCTCCCTTCGCCCGGAGCCGCGACGCGTCCTCGAGCGCATCGCCCAGCACGGACCCACCGCGGCCCGGCCGAGCGACCCCGAGGGGCGCACCGGCCTCGCCGTGGCCGACCTGGTCGACGCCGGGCTCGTCGCCACGGCCGACGCCGACCACGTCGTCGTGCCGCGCGAGGTCGCCCTGCAGGTGCGCGGCGGACGCCTCCTCCAGACCCCGCTGACCGGACCCGAGATCGCCGCGCGCACGGCCGACGCCGGCGACGTCGACCTCGCCGCCGCGGCCTCTGCCACCGAGGCGCTCGCCCTCGTCGACGAGCTGCTCGACCACATCGAGGCCGCCCGCCCCCGGGTGCTGCGCAGCGGGGGTCTCGCGGTGCGCGACCTGCGCTCCCTCGCGGGCAAGGTCGACGTCGACGAGCCGAGCGCGACCTTCCTGCTCGACCTCGCGCTCGGCGCCCACCTCATCTGCGACGACCAGGCGGCCGAGCCGACGTGGCGGCTCACCACCGCCGTCGAGGACTGGCGCTCGCACACCCCCGCCGAGCGCTGGACCGCCCTCGCCGGTCCGTGGCTGCACTCCCTGCGCGCCGGCGTCGTGCCTGCTCCCGACGACGGCGGTCGCGTCAACGCGCTCTCCGAGGGCATGGTCTGGCCACCGGTCCGCGCCCTGCGCCACGACCTGCTCGAGATCCTCGCCGCGCTGGCGCCCGGGACCGCGCCCACCCCGACCGAGCTGGTCGCGCTGCTGCGCCACCGCCGGCCGCGGCGCATGCCGCACCAGGCCGACGAGGTCGTCGCCGGGCTCGTGAGGGAGTGCGAGGCCCTCGGGATCACCGGCCGCGGCGCGCTCGGCTCCTTCGGCCGGCTGCTGGGTACCGACGAGGCCGCCGCGACCCGGGCACTCGCCGCCCTCGTGCCCGAGCCCGTCGACCGGCTCCTCCTCCAGGCCGACCTCACCGCGATCGTCCCGGGCACCCCCGTCCCCGAGCTCGCCACGCTCCTGCGGCGCAGCGCGGTGCTCGAGTCGCGCGGGGGCGCGGGCGTCCACCGGTTCACCGAGACCTCGCTGCGCGCGGCCTTCGACGCCGGGTTGACCGCCGACGACCTGCTCGAGACGCTCGCGCGGTTCAGCGCGACCCCGGTCCCGCAGCCGCTCGACTACCTCGTGCGCGACGTGGCCCGGCGCCACGGGCAGCTGCGGGTCGGCACCGCGGGCAGCTACCTGCGCAGCGACGACCCGACCCACCTCGAGACCCTGCTGACCCACCGCGACCTCACCCACCTGCAGCTGCGCCAGCTCGCCCCGACCGTCCTCGTCTCGCCCGTGGGGCCGACGGTGCTGCTCGAGGCGCTGCGTGAGGTCGGCGCCTCACCTGCCCTCGAGGGCGTGGGCGGCGTCGTCTCGGTCCGGCCGCCCGGCCAGCGGATCACGCCGCGGCGCGAGCGCCCGGTCGTCGAGGTCGCCCCCGAGCCCTCGCCCGACGTCCTGCGCCGGCTGCGCGAGGGCGAGGTCCGCGCCGAGCACCAGCGCCGCGTCGACGACGACGGCGCGCCGACGATCCCTGCGCTCGACCCGGCGAGCAGCTCGGCGCTCCTGCGCGAGGCCGTCGCCGACCGGGCAGCCGTCTGGCTCGGCATCGCCGACGCGACCGGCGCGACCAGGCGGATGCTCTTCCACCCCACCGCCGTCGAGGGCGGCAGGGTGATCGGCGAGGTCGACTCGACGCTGCAGATGTTCTCCCTGCACCGGATCACCGGGGTCGTCGCCCCGGGGTGAGGATCCCCCTTCGTCAGGCGCCCGTCAGGGCCTTGACCACCCGCGACGGCGAGGGCTTGCCGAGCTGCTCGGCCATCCACACGCTCGTCGACACGAGGGCGTCGAGGTCGACGCCCGTCTCGACACCGGCCCCGTCGAGCATCCACACGAGGTCCTCGGTCGCGAGGTTGCCGGTCGCCGACTTCGCGTAGGGGCAGCCGCCGAGACCGCCGGTGGACGCGTCGACGACGGTGACGCCGGCGCGCAGCGCGGTCAGCGTGTTGGCGAGTGCCTGGCCGTAGGTGTCGTGGAAGTGCACGCCGACCCGGTCCGTCCCGATGCCGCGCCGGTCGAGCTCCGCGAGCAGCGCCTCGACGTGCCCGGCGGTGCCGGTGCCGATGGTGTCGCCGACCGAGAGCTGGTCACAACCGAGGTCCATGAGCTCGGCGCAGGCGTCGGCGACCTGTGTCACCGGCACCGGGCCCTCCCACGGGTCCCCGAAGCACATCGAGACGTACGCGCGGACCCAGAGCCCGGCGTCCTGCGCCCGCTGCACGACCGGCGCGAACATCTGGACCGACTCCGCGCGCGAGCGCCCGAGGTTCTTCTGCGCGAAGGTCTCCGTCGCGCTCCCGAAGATCGCCACGGCACCGACCCCGGCCTCGAGCGCGCGGTCGAGACCCCGCTCGTTGGGCACGAGCACGGGACGAAGGGGGCCCCGCCCCGCCTCACCGAGCTGGTCCAGCAGCTCGGTCGCGTCGGCGAGCTGCGGCACCCAGCGGGGGGAGACGAAGGAGGTGGTCTCCACGGTCTCGAGGCCGGCGGCGACGAGGCGGCGGACGAACTCGGCCTTGACGTCGGTGGGGACGCTCGCCTTCTCGTTCTGCAACCCGTCACGGGCCCCGACCTCGTAGATCGTCACCCGCTCGGGCAGGCCCGTCAGCGGCTCGGTCTGCGGCAGTGCACGACTCATGAGGACATGTTCTCATCACGTACCGTGGTGCCGGGCCCGGGACACCACGGGTCAGGGAGGACACCACAGATGAGCCAGGACCCGTACCCGTCGCAGCGGCCCGACCCGCAGGGCACGGACCCCTACGTGTCCGACCCGTACGTGCGCGACGACGAGCCCGCTCGCTCGCCGGCGTACGAGCCCGGCGCCCGGCCGCCTGCCCCGATGGGGCCGGGCCCGGCGGGACCGGGCCCGTTCGCGCCGCCGCCCTACGGGCACCTGCCGCCACCGGCGCCGGTCAACGTCTCGGCGATCGTCCTCGTCGTCTTCTCCGGCATGGCCATGGCGTCCGGGTACTGCTGCGTCGCAGGCATCCCGGCGCTCATCCTCGGCATCCTCGGCCTGACGAAGAACGCCACCGACCCCGAGGGCGCGCGGCGTCTGACCAACATCGGCTGGATCACCTTCGGCGCGCTCATGTTGCTGACGGTCCTGGCGGTCGTCGGGTTCTTCGTCGTCGTCGTCGCGGCCGGGAGCTCGACGTGAGCCTCGACGGCGCGCTCATCGTCCAGAGCGACAAGACGCTGCTGCTCGAGGTCGACCACGAGCGCTCGGCGGACGCGCGGCGGGCCATCGCCCCCTTCGCCGAGCTCGAGCGCGCCCCGGAGCACATCCACACCTACCGGATCACCCCGCTCGGCCTGTGGAACGCCCGGGCTGCCGGCCACGACGCCGAGCAGGTCGTCGACGCCCTCGTCACCCACTCGCGCTACCCCGTCCCGCAGGCCCTGCTCGTCGACATCGCCGAGACGATGGACCGCTACGGCCGGCTCGTGCTGGACAAGGACGGGGAGCAGCTCGTGCTGCGCGCCACCGACCGCGCCGTGCTCACCGAGGTCATGCGGCACAAGAAGATCAAGCCGCTGCTCGGCGAGATGCTCTCCCCCGACGAGGTCGTCGTCCACCCCTCCGAGCGCGGCACCCTCAAGCAGGAGCTGCTCAAGGTCGGCTGGCCGGCCGAGGACCGCGCCGGGTACGTCGACGGCGAGGCCCACCCGATCGACCTGACGCAGGACGGCTGGGAGCTGCGGCCCTACCAGCAGCAGGCCGTCGACGGGTTCTGGGACGGCGGGTCGGGCGTCGTCGTGCTCCCGTGCGGGGCGGGCAAGACGCTCGTCGGCGCCGGCGCGATGGCCGCCGCCAAGGCGACGACGCTCATCCTCGTGACCAACACGGTGAGCGCGCGGCAGTGGAAGGACGAGCTCCTCGAGCGGACCACGCTCACCGAGGACGAGATCGGCGAGTACTCCGGTGCGCGCAAGGAGATCCGCCCGGTGACCATCGCGACCTACCAGGTCCTCACGCTCAAGCGCAAGGGCATCTACCCGCACCTCGACCTGCTCGACGCGCGCGACTGGGGCCTCGTCGTCTACGACGAGGTGCACCTGCTGCCCGCGCCGATCTTCCGCATGACCGCCGACCTGCAGGCCCGCCGGCGCCTCGGCCTCACCGCGACCCTCGTACGTGAGGACGGCCGCGAGGCCGACGTCTTCTCGCTCATCGGGCCCAAGCGGTTCGACGCGCCGTGGAAGGACATCGAGGCGCAGGGCTACATCGCCCCGGCCGACTGCGTCGAGGTCCGCGTGACCCTGTCCGACGCCGAGCGGATGGCGTACGCGGTCGCCGAGCCCGACGACCGCTACCGGCTCGCGTCCTGCTCACCGGTCAAGCTCAGGATCGTCCGCAAGATCGTCGACCGGCACCGGGGCGAGCCCACGCTCGTCATCGGCCAGTACCTCGACCAGCTCCACGAGCTCGCCGAGCAGCTCGACGCCGACCTCATCACCGGGGAGACCCCCGTGAAGCAGCGTCAGGAGCTCTTCGCCGACTTCCGCGAAGGGAGGTCGAGCCTGCTCGTCGTGTCCAAGGTGGCCAACTTCTCCGTCGACCTGCCCGAGGCGAGCGTCGCGATCCAGGTGAGCGGGACCTTCGGCTCCCGCCAGGAGGAGGCCCAGCGCCTCGGTCGGGTCCTGCGGCCGAAGGGGGACGGCCGCACCGCGCACTTCTACACCGTCGTCACCCGCGACACCGTCGACGCGGAGTTCGCCGCCCACCGGCAGCGCTTCCTCGCCGAGCAGGGGTACGCCTACCGGATCCTCGACGCCGACGACCTCTAGCCCGATCGGGCCTCCCCGGGTCAGAGGATCGAGTCGAGGAACTTCCGGGTCCGTTCGTGCGAGGGGTTGCCGAGGATCTGGTCCGGGGTCCCCTGCTCGAGCACCTGGCCGCGGTCGAACATCATCACCTTGTGCGAGACGTCGCGGGCGAACTTCATCTCGTGCGTGACGATGAGCATCGAGATGTCGGTCGAGTCGGCGACATCGCGCAGCACCTGCAGGACGTCACCGACGAGCTCCGGGTCGAGCGCGGAGGTCACCTCGTCGAGCAGCAGGATCTTGGGGTCCATCGCGAGCGCGCGGGCGATCGCGACGCGCTGCTTCTGACCTCCGGAGAGACGGCTCGGGTGCTCGTCGGCGCGGTCCTTCAGCCCCACCTGGTCGAGCAGGGCGAGCCCGCGCTCGCGCGCCTCGTCCTTGCTGCGGCCGAGCACGTGCACCGGCGCCTCGGTCACGTTGTCGATGACCGACATGTTGGGGAAGAGGTTGAAGTGCTGGAAGACCATGCCGATCTTCTTGCGGGTCGCGGCGACCTCCTTCTCCCGCAACCGGATCCGCTTGCCGTCCCGCTTGTCGTGGGTGAGCGGCCGGCCGTCGATCCAGATGTAGCCGCCGGTGAGCTCCTCGAGCGTCATGACGAGCCGCAGGATCGTCGTCTTGCCCGACCCGCTCGGCCCGATGAGCGTGACCCGCTCGCCCTGGGCGACGTCGAAGTCCAGCCCGGAGAGGACCGTGGTGTCCCCGAAGGACTTGTCGACGTCCTCGAAGCGGATGACCGGTGGCGTCGGGGACGAAGGGGGGGCCCCCGCGGTCGTCGTGTCAGTAGACAAGTGCACGCTCCAGTCTGCGGACGGCGACGGCCGTGACGAGGCTCGCCGCGAGGAAGATGAGGCCGGCGATGGTGAAGGCCTCGTTGTAGCGGAAGGTGTTGTTGCCGTACTGCTGGGCCACGGTGACCATCTCGAGCACGGTGATCGCGAAGAGGAAGGGTGTGTCCTTGAACATCGAGATCGCCCAGTTGCCGAAGGCCGGCAGCGTCGCCCGTAGCGCCTGCGGCAGGACGACGGCCCGCCAGGTGCGGCCCTGGGGCAGGCTGAGCGCACGCGCCGCCTCCCACTGGCCGCGGTCGACCGAGGCGATGCCGGCGATGTACGACTCGGCCATGTACGTCGCGTAGTGCACGCCGATGACCGCGGTGCCCACCCACATGAGGTCCCAGCTGACCGGCACGAGGAAGCTCGCGAAGAGCAGCTGGACGATGAGGGGGGTCATCCGGATGACGTCCATGACCCAGCGCAGCAGCGCCGACAGCGCCCGCGGCAGGACCTCGGTGATCACGGCGAGCAGCAGCCCGAGCGAGGCGGCGATGGCCGTGCCCAGCACGGTGACGAGCAGGGTGACCTTGACGAAGACGGAGAGCAGCTCCGGCAGCAGCTCGGCGGCGGCCTCCCAGCTCCAGAACTCCTCGAAGGTGATCGCGGGCATCATCAGATGCTCACCCCCGCTGTCGCGTGCGTGCCCCGGACGGGCATGCCGAGCCGGCGGCGCGCGCGCTTCTCGAGCTGCCTCAGGCCCTGCGAGAGCACGAGCGCGATGAGGTAGTAGGCGAGCAGGCCGACGCTGTAGGCGAAGATCGTCGCCCCCGTGCTGCTGCGCAGCTCCTCGACCTCGTAGGTGAGGTCCTGCAGCCCGATGAAGAGCGCGACCGCCGTGCCCTTGACGAGCATGATCAGCAGGTTGTTGTACCCGGAGAGCATGAGCGCCCAGGCCTGCGGCCAGATGATCCGCCGCATCCGCGTCAGCGGCGACATGTTGAGGGCGGTGGCGCCCTCCCACTGGCCCTTGTCGACCGCGTTGATCGAGCCGCGCACGATCTCGGCGCCGTAGGCCCCGTAGTTGAGCCCGAGGGCGATGACGCCGGTGAGGACCGCGTCCCAGCTCACGCCGAAGAGCGGCATGACGTAGTACAGCCAGAAGAGCTGCACGACGAGGGAGGTCCCGCGGAAGAACTCGACGACGACCGTGGAGAGCCACCGCACGGGCGCGACCCGGCTGATCGACAGCAGCCCGAGCAGGACGGAGACGAGGAAGGCGACGAGCGCCCCGCCGAGGGTGAGCTGGAGCGTGACGAGCACGCCCTCGCCCAACCGCGGCAGGGCATCCCGCAGCGCGTCGAGGTTCTCGGTCACTTCGCGTCGGGCAGCTCGCCCGCGCAGAGCTGCTCGGTGGTCAGGTCACCCTTGGGGCGCTCGGCGTCGGTGAAGCCGAACTCACCGATGACCTCCTCGTAGGACTCCTTGTCCTTGGTGATCTTGGCGAGCTCCTTGTTGTAGGCGTCGCGCAGCGTCTCGTCCTCCTTGCGGAAGACGGTCGCGCCGGCGCCGACCTGCTCCTTGCCGTCGACGACAGCGACGAAGGGCTCGGTCACCTCGACCTTGGCGTCCGGGCTCTTCTCGGCCATCGCGCGAAGGGAGATCCCCGTGAGCGCGAAGACGTCACCGCGGCCGCGGGTCACCGCGTCCATGCCGTCCTGCGGGCTGCCGACCTCGGTCGCCTTGATCCCCAGGGACTTGGCGTAGTCGGACTCGATCGCGCCGGACATCGTGACGAGCTTGGCGCCCGACTCCTTGACGTCGTCGAGGTCCTTGAGGTTCTTGGGGTTGCCCTCGGGGACCATGAGCGCGGTCGTGTAGAGGATCTCCGGGTCACCGAAGGAGGCCTGCTTGCACCGATCCGGCAGGATCGACATGCCCGCGGAGATGACGTCAAAGCGTCCGGCGTTCAGGCCCGGGATGAGCGAGCCCCACTCGGTCTTGACGCCCTTGACCTCGTTGATCCCCATCTCCTTGAAGATCTTCTTGTGCAGCGCGATCGTGGCGCCGGTGAGCTCGCCGTCCTTCTCGTAGGAGTAGGGCTCCTCGCCGGCGAAGGCGACGGTGACGGTGCCCTTCTCCTTGAGCTGGGCGAGCTTGTCCCCCGACCCCTCGCTGTCGGAGTCTGAGCTCCCGCAGGCCGCGAGGACCAGGGCGAGCATGAATGCGGCGGATCCGGCCAGGGTGCGAGAGTGACGCACGACTACCTCCCCCTCGGAGGGTCTTCCCCAGGGCGCTCCCGGTCCGCCGAGTCCCTCCACCCGACCAAATCAGGAGACGAAGGGGGGCGCTAGAGCCCGCGCGGACCCCCTTCGTTGTGAGTCCGTGACCTGCCGGGGACACCTCGCCCCAGAGATCTCCCAGCCAACGCCCAGACACCGGGCGCACACTCGATACGGTGAGCACCTCAGCCATCTCCCCGGACGAGAGCCCCTGCCTCCTCGTGGTCGAGGACGAGCCCAACATCCGCGAGCTCCTCGCCACGTCGCTGCGCTTCGCGGGCTTCGAGGTCCAGGTCGCCGGCGACGGGCAGGCCGCGCTCGACGCCGTGCACCGCCTCGAGCCCGACCTCATCGTCCTCGACGTCATGCTGCCGGACATCGACGGCTTCGAGGTCGCCGCCAAGCTGCGGGCCGCCGAGCGCCGCCAGCCGATCCTCTTCCTCACCGCCCGCGACTCCCTCGACGACAAGCTCAAGGGCCTCACGGTCGGGGGCGACGACTACGTGACCAAGCCCTTCTCGCTCGAGGAGGTCATCGCTCGCATCCGGGTCATCCTGCGGCGCACCCAGGACGTGCCGAGCGCCGAGTCGGTGCTGCGCTTCGCCGACCTCGAGCTCGACGACGAGGGCCACGAGGTGCGCCGCGCGGGCCGGTCGATCGACGTCTCGCCGACCGAGTTCAAGCTGCTGCGCTACCTGATGCTCAACCCCAACCGGGTGCTGTCCAAGGCGCAGATCCTCGACCACGTCTGGGACTACGACTTCCGCGGCGAGATGGGGATCGTCGAGTCCTACATCTCCTACCTGCGGCGCAAGATCGACACCGAGGGTCTGCCACCGCTCATCCACACCAAGCGCGGCTTCGGCTACGTGCTGCGACTTCCGCCGGAGTGAGCGTGGAGCGGGTCACCGCGCCCCTGGTGCGCAAGCTCGAGGCGATGCCGCTCACGTGGCGGCTCATCGTCATCCTGCTGACCCTGCTGATGACCGGCCTCCTGGCGACCTCCCTCACGACCGCCTACCTCCTGCAGCGAGACCTCAAGGCCAATGTCGACGACCAGCTCCGGGCCGTCGCCGAGCCGGTCGCCGAGGACACCTCCGGCCTCCTGACCCAGGGCGAGGAGGACACGAGCTTCTACCGGCGCGACATGCGCTCGGGGCCGACCAACTTCTTCTTCGTCCGCCAGCCCGCCGACGGCTCCCCGTGGCAGTATCGCCTGCCGACCGGCGAGACGACCCAGCCCGATGTACCGTCGCTCGCCCTGGACGACCCTCGGGTGCGGACCCGCCAGCCCTTCACCGTCACCTCGGCTGACGGCCGGACCCGCTGGCGCTTCATCGCCGGCCCCTACACCGACGGCTCGACCTTCGCCGTCGGCATGCCGATGACCGGGGTCAACGAGGTCATCCAGCGCTTCGCCGTCGTCACCGCGGTCGTCGGCCTCGCGGCCCTCGTCACCTGCGGGCTGCTCGGCTGGTTCGCGACGCGCCGGGCCTTCCGCCCCCTTCGTCGCATCGAGGACACCGCCGCCGCGATCGCCGCGGGCGACCTGGCCCGACGGGTACCCGTGCGGCACAGCCACGACGAGGTGGCCAGTCTCAGCGAGTCGCTCAACTCGATGCTCGGCCAGATCGAGCGCAGCTTCGCCGTGCAGGAGGCCTCCGAGACCAAGATGCGCCAGTTCGTCGCCGACGCCAGCCACGAGCTGCGCACCCCGCTCGCCACCGTGCGCGGGTACGCCGAGCTCTACCGGCAGGGCGCCGTCCAGGGTCCTGCCCAGACGAGCCAGGCCCTGGAGCGCATCGAGGGCGAGGCCTCGCGCATGACCGGCCTCGTCGACGACCTGCTGCTCCTCGCCCGCCTCGACGACCAGCGACCGCTCGAGCTCGCCGAGGTCGATCTCGTCGTCCTGTGCGCCGAGACCGTGCACGACGCCCGCGCCCGCGCGCCGCACCGCCGCATCCAGCTCGTCGGCCTCGACGGCGAGCTCACCCCGGTGATGCTGCGTGGTGACGACGGCCGGCTGCGCCAGGTGCTCAGCAACCTCATCGGCAACGCGCTCATGCACACCGCCGACCACGTCCTCGTCGAGGTGCGCACGGGTCAGGTCGGCGACCGTGCCGTCATCGAGGTGCGCGACCACGGGGCCGGCATCGACCCGCGCGTCGCAGAGCGCGTCTTCGAGCGCTTCTTCCGCGTCGACAAGGCGCGCTCGCGCGCCCGGGGCGGCAGCGGCCTCGGGCTGGCGATCGTGGCCGCGATCGTCTCCCAGCACCACGGCTCGGTGACGGTCCTGGAGACCCCCGGCGGCGGCGCGACCTTCCGCGTCGAGCTGCCGGCCGGCGCTCCGGTCCGCCCCGCCCGCGTCTGACCCCCTTCGACCCCGCATTCCCCTAGGTGTTGCGGGGCATGAGGTTGGTGACACGAGGAGGGGCGTAACAGGGCGGGCAGGTCCCCGTGGCGACAGGATGAGGGTGTCAAAGCCGTTCATCACGAGCCAGCCAAAGGAACCTGCCCTGTGTCCCACGCTAATGCCCCGATGACCCCTGGTGGTCGCCTACGTCTGATCGAGCGAGTGCTGGGTCAGGCCAATGATGAGGCCGGCCCGCGGCCGATCGCGCACGTCGCAGCCGAGGCCGCGATCTCACGCCAGTGCCTGTCCAAATGGGTAGCCCGCTACCGCGAGCACGGCGAGGAAGGGCTGCACGACCGCTCCAGCCGGCCACAACGCTCCCCGAGCGCGACTGCCGAACCGGTGGTCGAGCGGATCATCGAGCTGCGGCGCCGTAAGTGGTCCGCGCGGCGCATCCATCTGGCGCTGGCCGATGAGGGCACGAACGTGGCGGTGTGCACCATCGCCCGGATCCTGCGCCGCGAGGGCTTGAACCGGCTGCGGGACCTGGACGTCGACGGGCAGCCCCTGCGCCAGCAGCCCGCCGGCAAGATCATCGCGCGCTACCCCGGGCACATGATCCACCTGGACGTGAAGAAGGTCGGACGCATCCCGCCCGGGGGCGGGTGGCGCGTCCACGGCCGCGGCTCGGACGCTGACCGGGCCCGCGGCCTGCGAGGACACCACCGCGGCGCCAAGGTGGGCTACACCTACCTGCACTCGGCCGTGGACGGCTTCACCCGGATGGTCTACACCGAGGCCCACGACGACGAGAGCGCCGCGACCGCGATCGCGTTCCTGGCCCGCGCCCGGGTCTTCTTCGCCGCGCACGGCATCACCCGCATCACCCGCATCGTCACCGACAACGGGTCCTGCTACCGCGCCAAGAACTTCACCCGCTCGGTGCTCTCCTTCGCCTCGAAGCACAAGCGGATCAAGCCCTACACGCCCAAGCACAACGGCAAGGTCGAGCGCTACCAGCAGACCATGGCCCGCGAGGTCCTCTACGCCGACGCCTACCCCTCCGAAGAAGCCCGCCGACGACAGCTACAGATCTGGGTGACCCACTACAACTACCATCGCCCACACAGCGCCATCGGGGACCAACCCCCAGCCAGCCGCGCCAAGACCCGTGTCACCAAGGTCATGCCCAGTTACACCTAGGGCAATGCAGACGAACGGTCGCGCAAGGCCGCATTGCCCTAGGGCAATGCAGACGAACGGTCGCACAGGAACCCCACAGGTGGGGCCAAGGGTCGTCCGAAGTCCGCGCGCGAGAGTGAGGGCACCGCTTCGGACAAGGAGACCTGATGAGCCAGCCCACCGCGCCGCTGCCGCCGCACCAGCCGCGACAGGACGGCCCCACGCCGACCACCCCGTACACGACGGCACTCGCCGCACCCCCTCCGCCCCGCCTGCCGCGGCACGGGGGGCGCCGGTTCGGTGAGCTGGCCGCTGTCGGCCTCCTGTCCGCGGCACTCGCCACCGGCGGCACGTGGGGGGCCATCAGCCTCGCCGACACCGGCCCGGCCACGGTCGCGACCGCGTCCGACGCGGCCTCCAGCGCCGCGGACGTCGTCCCGGTGAGCAGCGCCGCGAAGACCAACCCGGACTGGAACGCGGTGACGGCGGCCGTCTCTCCGAGCGTCGTGTCCATCACGGTGCAGGGCAACGGGTCCGGCGGAGAAGGCTCCGGCGTGGTGATCGACACCAAGGGCCACGTGCTGACCAACCACCACGTCGTGAGCGGCGCCGGCGACAACCCCCAGATCACGGTGACGCTCGCCGACGGCAAGACCTACGAGGCGACGATCGCGGGTGAGGACGCCTCCACCGACCTCGCCGTGGTGACGCTCACCGACCCACCCGAGGGCCTCACGCCGATCACCGTCGGCTCGTCCGACCAGCTGCAGGTCGGCGACCCCGTCATGGCGATCGGCAACCCCCTCGGCCTCTCCGGCACCGTGACCACGGGCATCGTGAGCGCGCTCAACCGTCCCGTGACGACGAGCTCGAGCGAGGGCCAGGGCCAGTCGCCCTTCGGGCAGCCGCAGGGCGCGCCGGTCGTGACCTCCGCGATCCAGACCTCGGCCGCGGTCAACCCGGGCAACTCCGGAGGGGCGCTCGTCGACGCTGCCGGCCGGCTCGTCGGGATCAACTCCTCCATCGCCAGCCTCGGTGGCTCCGGCGGGCAGTCCGGCAGCATCGGCATCGGCTTCGCCATCCCCGTCGACGAGGCGAGCTGGATCGCCCAGCAGCTCATCGAGGACGGCTCGGCCCAGCACGCCTTCCTCGGGGTCACCCCGAGCGACGGCACCGCGACCCAGGGGGCCGCGAGCCGGTCGGGCGCGAAGGTCGAGTCCGTCTCCGGCGGTAGCCCCGCCGCCGAGGCGGGCCTGCGCGAGGGCGACCTCATCGTCGGCGTCGACAAGACGCCGGTCTCCTCGGCCGAGTCCCTCGTCGGGCTCATCCATGCGCACAAGATCGACACCACCGTCGACCTCGCGGTCATCCGCGACGGCAAGGAGCTGTCGATCACGGCGACCCTGGGCACCGCGCCCACCACGACCTCCTGAGGGACCGCTCCTCGCTCAGGCGACTCACAGGTCGATGCCAGCGGCGTCCAAGCCGGGTGTCGCAGGATGGTCGCAGGAGCACAGGAGAGGGAAGCAACGCGTGCACGATCGTCTCCTCCCCCGACACCGGCACCGACTTCCTCTGGCTCCCACAGGGGTGCTACCCCCGCCTTCGGGTGTGGCGTCTGAAGGCGGCGCTGAGTAGCCGAACTCATGCCCCCGGTGTGCCGACAACGGCACACTGGGGGCATGAGCATGTCAGGAGACCCGGTCCTCGAGAGGGTGCGCGCGATCGAGGACGACTTCGCGGACGCGATGTCGCGCATGTACGGAGTCGGCAACGAGCTGGCCCGCCTCCGTTCCCACCTCGCGACCGAGGCCACGCCCGAGCACCGGGCCCCCACGGCGGCCCCCTCCGTCCCGGTCGTCGAGGTCGGTGACGAGCTCCCGGCCGCGTCGGCCACCCCGCACGACCTGCCCGCGCAGACCGCCCCCGTGCCGGGGCTCGTGACGCCGCCGCCGGCGTCCCATGCTCCCGCCGCAGGCGCTGCTCCCCCCGCGCCCGCCGTCCCGCTGCCGCCTACGATCCCGTGGTGGCAGCGCGACGGGCTCGTCGCCAAGCTGCTCGCCGTCGTCGGTGCCGCCATCACCCTCATCGGCGTCGCCTTCCTGCTCGCCCTGGCCATCCAGATGGGGTACTTCGGCCCGGTCGCACGCGTCGTCAGCGGCGCGCTCCTCGCCGGCGCGCTCGTCGGGGCCGCGGTGCTCGTGCGCCGTCGCCCGGCCGGGACCGTCGGCGCGCTCGGTCTCGCCTCCACCGGCATCGCGACGGCCTACCTCGACGTCCTCGCGGTCACCTACGTCTACGCGTGGGTACCGCTCGCCGTCGGCATGGTGCTCGCCGGCCTGATCGCGCTCGGCGGCGTCCTCCTGGCCCGGGCGTGGGACAGCCAGCTGCTCGCGACGATCGCCGTGCTCGGCGTGGCCCTCATGGCCCCCTTCGTCGGCATCGACCACGGACTGCTGACCGGCGCCTTCCTCCTCGTGCTCACCGCGGCCACCTGGCCGGCGCACATCGGCCGCCGCTGGCACGTGCTCGAGGCAGCGCGCATCGTCCCCACCGCGCTCTTCCTCTCGGTGCTCGCCGTGGCCGCGGAGCGGGCCGGCCTCGCGGCCCTGCTGGCGGTGCTCCTGGCCCTGCTCGTCGTCGGCACCACCCTCGCCGGGGCCCGCACCGCGCGGCTGCCCGACCAGCTCGGCGTCCTGCTGCCCGTCGGCATCGCGCCCGCCGTCTTCGCCGGCCTCGCCGCCGACGACCGGTGGGTCGGCGCCGGCCTGCTCGTCGTCGCCACCTGCCTGCTCGTGCTCGTCGCCGTGCTGGCCGACCAGACCCCCGGCACACCGATCCACCTGCGCCTGCAGGAGATCGCCCTCGCGACCGCCGGCGTCACCTCGCTCCTCACGGCGCTGCGGCCCGTGACGAGCGGCGAGTGGGCCGTCCTCGCGATCGTCGGCACCGCCCTCGTCTGGGCCGTGACCGCTCTGGTCTCCCGGCACGTCGCGACGCTCGTCGTCGCGTCCTGCCTCGCGGCCCTCGCCACGATCGCCGGCCTGAGCCTGCTCCCCTTCGTCGTCCTGCGGGGCGAGGCCGGCTTCATCGGCGGCGCCCAGCTGGCCTCGGCGATCGGCCTCGTCGCGCTCCACCTCGTGCTCGCCCGGGCCCTGACCGGCCGCGCGCCGGCACTCGAGCCGGCGCTGCCCCGCGCGCTCGTCGCGATCGCGGTGCTGAGCGCCGGGGCCGCCGTCGTCCTCGGTGGGGCCCTCCTCGGCAGCGCCGTGGACGATGCCGGCGGCGGGTTCACGGCCGGCCAGACCGGTGCCACCGTGCTCTGGATGGCGATCGCCGCGACCCTGCTGCTGCGGGGCCTGCGCGGCTCCGCCGTCGCGGTGCCCGCCGGGCTGGCCCTCGCCGCGTTGGCGGTCGGCAAGCTGCTCTTCTTCGACCTGTCCTTCCTGAGCGGCATCCCGCGGGTGCTGAGCTTCATCGTCGCGGGGCTGCTGCTCCTGGGGATGGGCGTCGGCTACGCGCAGGCACTCGAGCGGACCCGTCGCGAGCAGCCGGCTGTGGATAACCCGCCGGCCCCGAGCCCGATCCCTCCTACCGTCTGAGGAGGACCGGGCCACTCGGGCCCGGCCACCAGCGAAGGGGACCAGCATGGCCACGTTCACCGTCAACACCGAGCAGGTCGCGAGCAGCTCCACCGACGTCGCCCGCATCAGCGAGGACGTCGAGACGACCGTCGCGAGCATGATGAGCCGCCTCATCTCGCTCCAGGACGAGTGGCAGGGTGACGCCTCCACGTCCTTCCAGGACCTCATCAACGACTGGCGGGCCACGCAGCGCACCGTCAAGGAAAGCCTCGACGAGATCAGCCGCGCCCTCGGTGAGGCGAGCGAGTCGTACTCCACGACCGAGACGGGGGTCACGGGGATGATGCGCCCCGGTCGGTGAGCCCGGCGCACGGCGAAGGGGGGCGGTGACCGCCGCGGTCACCGCCCCCCTTCGACCTCGGGTCACCTCTCCCACCTCGTCACTCCGTGGAGATCGCCTGCAGCACGTCCATCCGGGCCGCCCGGCGGGCCGGCAGCAGCGCCGCCAGCACCCCGACGACGCCGGCCGCGACGACGAAGCCGATGAGCGAGACCCACGGGATCGCGAGCTCGGTGATGCCGTCGTCGACGAGCGCCCGCTGGATCGCGACCCCCGAGACGACCCCGAGCCCGATGCCGAGCAGGGCCCCCAGGAGCGCGATTGTCACCGACTCCAGGCGGATCATCCGGCGCAGCTGCGCCCGGGAGAGACCCACCGCCCGCAGCAGGCCGATCTCGCGCGTGCGCTCCATGACCGACAGGCCGAGCGTGTTGACGATACCGAGGACGGCGATGACGATCGCCAGCCCCAGCAGGGCGTAGATGAGGAAGAGGAGCTGGTTGATCAGACCCCGCTGCTCGTCGGCGTAGCCCTCCTGGTCCTTGAGTGTGACGAGCGGCTGCTCGGCGATGACGCCGTTGATCGCCTCCTCGACCCTCATCTTGTCGGCGCCCTCGTCCAGGAGGATGAAGGCCGAGTTGTCGGTGCCCCGTGACCCTATGCCCTCCACGGTCTCGGTCGAGAGCAGGACCTCGGGGTTCTGCAGGGCCGGGATCTCGTCGTAGAAGCCGGCCACCTGCAGCTCCCGGGTCTGGGTGCCGATCTTCACCGTCACCGTGTCACCGACCGAGCGGCCACCCTCATGATCCGTCGAGAGCAGGATCGTCTCCCGGGTGAGGTCGGCGCTCCCCTGCGTCGTCTCGATCGGCTCCACCTGGGCGAAGCTCTTCGGCTCGATCGCGACCGCGTAGATCTGGCCGCCGTCGACGTCGGCGCTGACGAAGCGCACCGGGGAGACCTCACGCACCCCGTCGACCTGCGCGACCTGGTCGGCGACGGTCGCCGAGAAGGGCTGCCCGACCGCATTGCTCAGCACGAAGTCCGCGCGGAAGGAGTCCTTGATCTGCCGGTCGATGCTCGCGGTGGCGCTCGAGGCGACCACGCCCATCAGGGCGACGAGGGTCATGCCGATCATCAGCGCGGACGCCGTGGCCGCGGTACGACCGGGGTTGCGCACGGCGTTCTGCTCGGCCATGTGGCCGACGCTGCCGAAGGCCCTGCGGAAGACCATGCCGAGCCCCGAGATGACCGGTCGCCCGACGAGCGCCGCGAGGAAGGCGACGCCGAGGACCATCCCGAAGATGCCCCCGCCGATCCACCAGATCTCCCGGGTGTCGGCGACGAAGAGCCCGATGAGGAAGGCCGCGACGCCGAGCGCGAGCACGCCGACCTCGAGCACGCGCCGGACCGGGCGGCGCACCGTGTTGGTGTCCATCGACTCCCGCATCGCCGCCACGGGCGGCACCGACCCGGCCTTGTGGGCCGGGATCCATGCGGCCAGCATCGTCACGATGATGCCGACGGCGAAGGTCGCGATGATCGTGCGTGGCGCGAAGACCAACCCGCTCCCCGACAGGTCGAGACCGAAGATGGCGAAGAGCGCCCGGATGCCCACCGCGAGGAGCACGCCGAGCAGCAGCCCGACGGTCGAGCCGATGACTCCCACGACGAGGGCCTCGACGAGCACGGAGCGCACGACCTGCCGCCGGCTGGCACCGATCGCGCGCAGGAGGGCGAGCTCCCGACCCCGCTGGGCCACCAGGATGCTGAAGGTGTTGACGATGAGGAAGGACCCGACGAAGAGCGCGATCCCGGCGAAGACGAGCAGGAAGGTCGTGATGAAGCCCAGCGCCTGCTCGACGTCGTTGGCCGACTCGTCGGCCAGCGCCCGCCCCGTCCAGCCCTTGTAGCCCTCGGGCACGAGCGGCTGCACCTGGTCCAGCAGCTCCTGCTGGCTGACCCCGTCCTCGGCGGTGACCCACACGGACGAGTACTCGTCCTTGCCGTCCATGAACAGCTCTTGCATGGTCGCGGTGTCGAAGACGGAGATCGAGGCGCCGGCCATGCCCCCTTCGCCGAAGGTCATCGAGCCGACGACCTCGGCCTCCAGGCGCGGGGTCGCGCCGGTGGTGACGAAGGGGACCGTGTCCCCGACCGCGTACCCGGCCCGCTCCAGGGTCTTGGTGTCGACGACGACCTCGCCCGCACGCTCGGGTGCGCGCCCCTCCACCAGCGAGATCGGCTGCACGCCGAGCTGGTTGGGGGCATCGGTGTAGTTGAAGGCGAGGGCGGGGGCGCCCTGCCCGCCGACGACCTTGCCGTTGTCCCCGACGACGAAGACCCCGAAGGCGTCGACGCTGCCGTCGGCACGGTCCGCGCCGGGCAGGTCGGCGAGCTTCGCGACCCGGGCCGCGGTGATCGCACCGCCCCCCGACCCGCCGTACTCGTCGGTCTGCTCGGCCTGGACGACGACGTCACCGACGGTGCCGTCCAGAATCCCGTCGAAGGTGCGGCCGAGGGTGTCGGTGAAGATCAGCGAACCGGCGACGAAGGCCGTGCCGAGGATGATCGCCGTCGCGCTCATCAGCAGGCGCGCCTTGCGCGCCAGCAGGCTCGTGAAGGTCGCGCGCAGCATCAGCGGGCCCCCGCAGCCGTGAGCGCGACCATGCGCTCGAGGACGGTCTCGCGCTCGGGCTCCCACAGCTCGTCGACGATCTTGCCGTCGGCGAGGAAGAGCACCCGGTCGGTGTGGCTGGCGGCGACCGGGTCGTGGGTGACCATGACGATCGTCTGGTCGAACTCGTCGACGCTGCGCCGCAGGAACCCGAGCACCTCCGCGCCCGAGGTCGAGTCGAGGTTGCCGGTGGGCTCGTCGGCGAAGATGATCTCCGGCTTGGACACCAGCGCGCGGGCGCAGGCGACGCGCTGCTGCTGGCCGCCGGAGAGCTCACCGGGCCGGTGGCCGAGGCGGTCGCGCAGCCCGACGGTGTCGATGACGAGGTCGAACCACTGGGGGTCGGCCTTGCGGCCCGCGATGGCGAGCGGCAGGAGGATGTTCTCCTCGGCGGTGAGCGTCGGGATGAGGTTGAAGGCCTGGAAGACGAAGCCGATGCGGTCGCGCCGCAGCCTCGTGAGGTCCTTCTCCCGCAGCCGGGTGATGTCGGTGTCACCGATCATCGCCCGGCCGTCGGTCACCGAGTCGAGCCCGGCGAGGCAGTGCATCAGCGTCGACTTGCCGGAGCCGGAGGGCCCCATGATGGCCGTGAACTGGCGGGCGCCGATGTCGAGGTCGATGCCGTCGAGGGCGGTGACGCTCGCCTCTCCCCGGCCGTACACCTTCGTGATCCTGTGCGTGCTCGCGGCAACCTGTGTGCCCATGTCGTCGTGCTCCCCTGTCGGTCCGTCGTGTCGCCTCAAACCTAGGCTCCTGCGGGGCCCGAGTCATGGGGGTATCCCCCCGGCAGGGCCCTGCGGCGACCACGACGACGGCGCCGCCCTGAGGCGCGAGCGCCAGCGAGCCTCGAAGGGAGGGTGCGGCCCGCCTCAGACGCGGACGCAGGCGACCTCGCGCAGCCTCGGGTGGGCGTCGTCGCCGTCGACGACGTCGCCGGTGACCCACCGCAGGGTGACCCCGTCGGGCCCGACCTCGGCGACTGCGAGGTTGTTGTCGAACCAGGGCCCTTCGGTCACGCGCCACGGGTAGGCCGGGTCGGGGACCCCCTTCGTCCGGGCGGCGAGCCACCGCATCGGCCGCACGAGGCCCCTGGCCATCTGCGACATGAGGACGCGCAGGGCGCGGGGCATCGGGTTGCGGATCGGGCTGCAGACCGCCTGGACGATGCGGCTGGTGGCGCCGTGCGCGGCCGGGTCGACGACCTCGGCGACGTAGGAGTTGTGCACGTCACCGGAGAGGAAGGTGATCGTCGTCGGGGCCGTGCCGCGCTCGCCGCGGGCGACGGACATGACGAGGTCGAAGACCTCGACGAAGCCGGACTGGAAGGCACCCCAGTGCTCGAGGTCGATGACCTGGCGCAGCGCCTCGGTGGCCCGGTGCACCGGCTGCGACCGGTCGGGTCCGGCGAGCGACTCACTGATCGCCTCGGCGTCGTGGAGACCCGGCGGCAGCATGA
The DNA here is from genome assembly GCF_039636765.1 of Janibacter terrae. Classification (NCBI taxonomy): domain Bacteria; kingdom Bacillati; phylum Actinomycetota; class Actinomycetes; order Micrococcales; family Intrasporangiaceae; genus Janibacter; species Janibacter terrae. Next base: position 871,809 of record NZ_CP144167.1, on the reverse strand, counting down.
AGGGCAGGGAGGTCCCGATGAAGAGGTGGTCGAGGTCGCCGGTGAGCTGCTCGTCGAGCCAGGCGAGCTCGTCGTCGTCGAGCATCGAGCGGCGCCCCGGCTCCAGCACCCGCGCGGCGCGGGAGTCGAGCATGATCAGGCGCGACCCGCCGAGCTGGCGGGTGTAGCTCCAGCGATACGACTCCGGCTCCTCGTCGACGCGCTCGGCGAGGGCACGAAGGGGGGCGGTCAGGTCGACCTCGCCGGGCCCGGCGCCGTCGAGCAGCGTCCAGATCCTGTCCTCGGCGAGCTCCTCGGGCGCGAGGTTGCCGATGTGCTGGTGGACCCAGTAGCTGGTGAGGCCCGCGACGAGACGCTCGTGCCACCACGGGGTCGCGTTGATCTCCTGCTGCCAGGTCCACGAGGTGTTCCAGTCGTCACGGATGTCGTGGTCGTCGAAGATCATCGCGCTCGGCAGGACCGAGAGCACCCAGCGGATCGCCGGGTCGGTCCACGCGAGGTGGTAGAGGTGCGCGTACTCGGCGTAGTCCTTGATCTCCTCGCCGGGGGGCTCCTCGAGGCTGCGCCGGGAGGCGATGAACTCGCGCATCTCCTCGCTCGTCTCGTCGGCGTAGACCTGGTCGCCGAGGAGGGCGAGGGCGTCGGGGCGGGGGGACTCCCCCTTCGCCAGGGACAGCGCGAAGGTGCGCAGCGCGTCGACCCCGTGGCTGGCGTGGTGCTCCGCGTCGTGCGGGACGCTCGTGCGGCAGGAACCGAAGGCCAGCCGGGCCGGGCGGTCGTGGTCGAGGGTGGCGATCGTCGGGGCCGGGAAGGGCGAGTCCGCCAGGGGCCAGACCTCGCCGTCGTCGATGCGCACGGAGTAGGTGTACTCGCGGCCGGGCTCGAGGCCGTCGAGCAGGACGAGCGCGTAGTGGTGCTCCTCGACGACGAAGGTCGCGGCGCCCCAGGACCGCCCGTCAGTGTGCACGGTGACCCGGGCGGGGGCAGCGGTCTCCACCCAGATCGAGGCGTCGTGCTCGCCCACGAAGCGCAGGAGGGGGCCGAGGACGAGCGGGGAGGGTGCGGTCATCCGCTCATCCTCCCCCGCGCGGGTGGGAAGCGGCTGGGCGCGGGGTCATCGGCGTGCCGCGAGGGCAGGGGCCGGTGTCGGCTCAGGACGACCGGCGGCGTCGGCCCCGCCCGAGGAGCAGGCCCAGGACCAGCCCGCCCAGGGCGGCGGCGAGCGTGGGCCCGTACGTGCGCAGCAGGACCGGCAGCGCGACCGCGCCGAGGTCCACGGCGTCGTCCGTGACCCGGGGGCCGCTCGCCGGCACGGCCTGCGTTGGCGCTGCAGCGGCGGACGGGGCGGCGTCACCGGGCACCGGCTCGGCGGGCGTCTCGAGGTGCGCCTCTCCGGGCGCCTCGGCGGCCGTCCCGGCGGCCGTCCCGGCGGACCCGAGCCGGTCGGCGAGGCAGTCGACGAACTGCCCGAGCAGCTTGTCCGAGACGTCCTGCATGACCCCGCGCCCGAACTGCGCCGGCTTGCCGGTGACGTTGAGGTCGGTGACGACCTCGACGTGGGTCTGCCCGGGCCCCTCCTCGGTCATCGTCGCGACGACGTCGGCGCCGGCGGTGCCGTTGCCGCGCTTGTCCTTGCCGCTGGCCCGGATCGTCATGCGGTGGGCCCCGGCGTCCTTGTCGACGAACTCGCCGGACCCCTTGTACACGAGGGCGATCGGTCCGAGTTTGACCTTGACGGTGCCCTCGAAGGAGCTGGCGTCGGCGTGGGTCACCTGGGCGCCGGGGAAGCACCCGGCCACGGACTCGATGTCCTCGAGGGCGGCCCAGGTCTGCTCGATCCCGGCGGGCACGGTGAAGGAGTGGGTCAGCTGCACGACAGTCCTCTCATCCGCCGACGGCCGCGAGGACGGCCCGTCGGGTCAGCACGGTCGCGAGGTGCCGGCGGTAGTCGGCGTCCCCGTTGAGGTCGGACGGCGGGTCGGTGCCCTCGGCGGCCCGGTCGCACGCGGCCCGGACGGCCTCCTGGGTGGTGGCCGCACCCACGAGGCCCGCCTCCACCGCCGACGCGCGAAGGGGGGTCGCGCCCATGTTGGTCAGGCCGATCCGGGCCTCGGCGATCGACCCGCCCTCTGTGCGCACCTGCGCGGCGACGGCGACGATCGGCCACTGGTGGGCGATGCGCACGAACTTCTCGTAGTGCGAGCCCCAGCCGTCGTAGGCGGGGACGCGGATCGCGGTGAGCAGCTCGTCCTCGCCGACGGCGGTCGTGAAGAGCCCCTCGAAGAACTCGGCCGCCGGGACGACGCGCTCACCGCCCGGGCCGGTGACGACCAGCTCGGCATCCATCGCCAGCACCGGGGCGCCGCAGTCACCGGCGGGGTCGGCGTGGACCAGCGCCCCACCGAGCGTGCCGCGGTGGCGGATCTGCGGGTCGGCCACCTCGGTGATCGCCTGGTGGAGCAGCGTGCACCGCTCGCGGACCGTCTCGTCGGCGAGGATCTCGTGGTAGGGCGTCATCGCCCCGATCGTCACGGTGTCGCCGTCGACGCGGATGCCCCGCAGCGACTCGATCCGACCGAGGTCGACGACCAGCTCGGGAGCGTTGAGGCGCATCCGCAGCACCGGCAGCAGGGACTGCCCCCCGGCGATCACCTTGGCCTCGTCACCGTGCTCCGCGAGCAGGCCGAGGGCCTCCTCGACCGTCGCGGGGGCGGCGTAGTCGAACTTCGCCGGGATCATCGCCCTGCTCCTTCCGCGGTGCCGCTCATGTCGTCGAAGTTGCCGCCGTCCGGGTCGAAGTGGGGCGCCGCCGCCCCCGTCGTCTCCTCGTCCCTGCCGGACCGCAGCGCCTGCCAGACCCGCTCTGGGGTGCACGGCATCTGGACGTCGTCGATGCCGAAGGGGCGGAGGGCGTCGACGACGCCGTTGACGATGCACGGGGTGGAGGCGATGGTGCCGGCCTCGCCGACCCCCTTCGTCCCCAGCGTGTTGGACGTGGCCAAGGTGGTCGTCGTCGCGGTGTCGAAGCTGATCGTGTCGGCCGCCGTCGGGACGAGGTAGTCGACGAAGCTCGCGCTCACGAGCGTGCCCGAGTCGTCGTGGACCGCCTCCTCCCACAGCGCCTGGGCGATGCCCTGGACGAGGCCACCGTGGATCTGGCCGTCGACGATGAGCGGGTTGATCACCTGACCGACGTCGTCGACGCAGGTGTACTTGCGCAGCCGCACCTGACCGGTCTCGGTGTCGACCTCCATGGCGCACAGGTGCGTGCCGTGCGGGTAGTTGAAGTTCACCGGGTCGAAGGTCGCCTCGGCGTCGATGCCCGGCTCGATGTCGTCCGGGTAGTCGTGCGAGGCGAAGGCCGCGGTCGCGATCTCGGTCAGCGCCACCGACTGGTCGGTGCCGGCCACGCCGAGCCGGCCGTCCTTGAGCTCGAGGTCGTCGGGGTTGGCCTCGAGCATGTGCGCGGCGTAGCGGCGCGCCTTGTCGATCACCTTGTCCGCCGCCCGGACGACGGCCTCGCCGCCGACGACGAGGGACCGGGAGCCGTAGGTGTCCATGCCCTTGTGGGAGATCTGGGTGTCGCCGTGCAGCACCTCCACGTCCTCGAAGGGGACGCCGAGCCGGTCGGCGACGATCTGGCTGAAGGCCGTCTCGTGCCCCTGGCCGTGCGGGCTCACGCCGACGACGACCTCGACCTTGCCCGTCGCGAGCATCCGGATGCTCGCGTGCTCCCAGCCGCCGGCCCCGTAGTCGAGGCTGCCGAGCACCCGGCTGGGCGCCAGGCCGCACATCTCGGTGAAGGTCGAGATGCCGATGCCGAGCTGGACCGGGTCCTTGCGCTCGCGGCGCTGGCGCTGCTCCTCGCGCAACGCGTCGTAGCCGAACATCTCCTTGGCCTTGGCCGTGGCGGCCTCGTAGTTGCCGGAGTCGTACTCGAGCCCGGCGACCGAGGTGAAGGGGAACTCGTCGTGCCGGATCCAGTTGCGCTCGCGGACGACGAGCGGGTCCTCGCCGAGCTCGGCCGCGAGCTCGTCCATGAGTCGCTCGATGGCGAAGGTCGCCTCGGGCCGACCGGCGCCACGGTAGGCGTCGGTCCAGGCCTTGTTGGTGAGCACCGACTGCATCGAGAAGTGGTACGCCGGGAACTTGTAGATGGCGTTGAACATGAACGCGCCGAGGACGGGGATGCCCCCGCCGATGAGCGCGACGTAGGAGCCGAGGTCGGCGAGGAGGTCGACCTTGAGGCCGGTGACATGGCCCTCCTTGTCCGCCGCGAGGGTCAGGCGCTGCCACTGGTCGCGGCCGTGGTGGGCGGCCATCAGCGACTCGGAGCGGGTCTCGGTGTACTTCACCGGTCGGCCGAGCTGGCGGGCCACCCACCAGACGAGCCACTCCTCGGGCGTCACCTGCAGCTTGCCGCCGAAGCCGCCGCCGACGTCCGGGGCGATGACCCGGATCTTCGACTCCGGGACGCCCGTCGTCGCCGCGAGCGCGAAGCGCAGGATGTGCGGGACCTGGGTCGCCGACCACATCGTCAGCTGCTCGCCCGTCGGGTCGACGACGACCGAGCGCGGCTCCATGAAGGCGGGGATCAGCCGCTGCTGGCGGTACTCACGCTCGATGAGGATGCCGCCCTCGCGGGCGGTGGCGATCGCCTCCTCGACGTCGCCGCCGGTCCCGGCCTCCTTCGAGTCGAAGACCCAGAGGGCCGACTTGTTGGTGCCGAGGTCGGGGTGCGCGAGCACCGTGTCCTGCGCGGCCTCCTTGAGGTCCAGCGCCGCGGGCAGCTCCTCGTAGTCGATGTCGACGAGCTCCGCCGCGTCCCGGGCCTCCGCCGCGGTGCGGGCCACGACGACCGCGACGACCTCCCCGGCGAAGGTCACCCGGTCGGCCGGCATCGGCGGGTGCGTGGGGGTGACCTGGTCGGGGGTGAGCGGCCACGCGTTGATGAGCACGCCGGCGCTCTCGTCGAGGTCGGCGCCGGAGTAGACGGCGACGACATTGCTCGCCTGACGCGCCTCGCTCAGGTCGACGGCGACGATGCGGGCGTGGGCGAAGGGGGACCGGACCATCGCCACGTGCAGCATGCCGGGCAGGACGATGTTGTCGGTCCAGCGGGTGCGCCCGGTGATGAGGCGCCGGTCCTCCTTGCGGCGGCGGTCGCGGCCGATCTCGCGGGCCGGCGCCTCGGTCGCCTCGGCGGTCATCGCGCACCTCCGGGGGTCTCGCTCGACCCGGCCGCGGTCAGGACCGCGCGGACGATGTTGTGGTACCCGGTGCACCGGCAGAGGTTGCCCTCGAGGCCGACGCGCACCTCCTCCTCGGTGGGGTCCGGGTTGTCCCGGAGCAGGTCGACGGCCTGCATGATCATGCCGGGGGTGCAGTAGCCGCACTGCAGCGCGTGGCACTCGTGGAAGGCGGCCTGCACCGGGTGCAGCTCGTCGCCCTCGGCCAGGCCCTCGATCGTCGTGACCTCCGCCCCGTCCGCCTGGACGGCCAGGACGTTGCAGGACTTCACGCTCCTGCCGTCGAGGTGGACCGTGCAGGCACCGCAGTTGGAGGTGTCGCACCCGATCACCGTGCCGGTCCTGCCCACCACCTCCCGCAGGTAGTGGACCAACAGCATCCGCGGTTCGATGTCATCGGCCACCCTCTGGCCGTCCACGACGAGCTCGATCCTGACCATGGGGACCCTCCTGGGGGCGATCACGACGGTGTGATGCGGCTCATGCTGCCAGACGTCCCCGCCGCGGTCACCCCCTTCGGCCCGGTCAGTCCTCGAGGGAGTGGTGGATGCGTCCGGATCGCTCCGCCAGCGACCGACCGGACCCGCCCCACCGGTCCGCGATGAACTCCGCGGCGATGCTGATCGCCGTCTCCTCGGGCGTGCGCGCGCCCAGGTCGAGGCCCACCGGGCTGCGGAGCGGGGCGAGCTCGGCCGGGGTCACCCCTGCCTCGAGCAACCGCTGCTCCCGGTCCTCGTGCGTGCGACGCGAACCCATCGCGCCGATGTAGCCGACCTCCGGCAGCCGCAGCGCGACCTCGAGGAGGGGGACGTCGAACTTGGGGTCGTGGGTGAGCACCGTGATGACCGTGCGCCCGTCGATCCGGCCGGCGGCCTGCTCGGCGGCGAGGTAGCGGTGCGGCCAGTCGACGACGACCTCGTCGGCGTCGGCGAACCGCGAACGGGTGGCGAAGACCGGGCGGGCATCGCACACCGTGACCCGGTAGCCGAGGAAGGAGCCGACCCGGGCGACCGCGGCGGCGAAGTCGATCGCGCCGAACACGAGCATGCGCGGCGGTGGGGCGAAGGCCCACACGAAGACCCGCATCCCCTCGCCGCGACGCTCACCGTCGGGGCCGTAGCCGATCGTGGCGTTGTGCCCGAGGGCGAGCTGGCCGAGCGCGTCGTCCCGGACCGCCGCGTCGACGCGCGGGGACCCGAGAGAGACCTGCGGCTCCTCGTCGGGGCGGATGACCACCCGGCGTCCGAGCCACTGCGGGTCGGGGTGCTCGATGACCGTCGCCACGGCAACCGGCCGCCCGGCCGCCACGTCGGCCGCGACCTCGCCGAGCTCGGGGAAGCTCTCGCGGTCGAACCGCTCGACCCACACGTCGAGGATGCCGCCGCAGGTCAGCCCGACCGACATCGCGTCGTCGTCGGAGACGCCGTAGCGCTCGAGGACCGGGGTCCGGGTCTCGAGGACCTCCTCGGCGCGCTCGTAGACCGCGCCCTCGACGCACCCGCCCGACACCGACCCGACCGCGGTGCCGTCGGGGCCGACGAGCATCGAGGCACCGGCCGGTCGCGGCGCCGAGCGCCAGGTCGCGACGACGGTCCCGACCCCGACGGGGTGCCCCTGCTCCCACCACGCCAGCAGCTCCGGCAGGACCTCACGCACGGGCAACGACCTCCAACAGCTCCTCGAAGGACCGCAGCGAGTGCCCGGCGACGAAGGCGTCCACGTGCGGCAGGGCGGCGACGATACCGGCCTGCACCGGAAGATACCCGTCCTTGCCCCGGTGCGGGTTGGCCCACACCACCCGGTGGGCCAGCAGCTGCATCCGCGCGACCTGCTCGCCGAGCTCCCGGCAGTCGCCCCGCTCCCAGCCGTCGCTCACGATGACCACGACGGCACCGCGGGCCAGGTTGCGGGTGGCCGGCCGGTCGAGGAAGACCCGCAGCACCTCGCCGAGCCGGGTGCCGCCGGACCAGTCGGGCACCTGCTCGCCCGCGCGGACGAGGGCGCGCTCCGGGTCACGGACGCGCAGCGCGTCGGTGACCCGGGTGAGGCGGGTGCCGAGCGCGAAGACCTCGACGGAACGGGCCGCGGGGCCGGCCCGTGGTGCCTGGACGAGCGCGTGCGCCACCCGCAGGAGGGCGTCGGCGTAGGCGCGCATCGACCCGGAGACGTCCACGAGGACGACGACGCGGCGCGGGCGGCTCGCCCGCCGCCGGTGGTCGATCCGGCTCGGCTCCCCCATCCGACGCAGCATCGTGCGCATCGTGCGGTGCGCGTCGATCTCCCCGCGGCGCCACGGTGCGCGACGGGTGGCGCGCCGCTCGGGCAGGCGCGGCCGGAGCTCGCCGATGAGCCGGTCGAGCAGGACCTTGTCCTCGGCGCCCAGCCCGGCCACGTCGCGGTGGCGCAGGACCTCCCGCCGGGAGGCGGCCGCCCTCACCACCTCACCGGGGTCACCTCCTTCGACCGGGTCGTCGTCGAGCGGCACCGGGGACGACGCCGTGACCTCGCGCCCCGGTCGCGGAGCCGCGGGCATGCCCTCCGCCCCGGAGAACCACCCGGCGAAGACCTGGTCGAGGCGCCGCAGGTCCTCCGGCCCGGCGCAGAGCGTGGCCCGCGCGGCTCGACGCACGCCCGCGAGGTCGCCCGCGCCGACGAGCGCGGCCGCCTCGAGGAAGGCGGAGGCCCGGTCGTGCGTGACGTCCACCCCCGCCGCGCGGAGGGCGTGCGCGAAGCCCAGCAGCACCTCGTCGACCGCGGGCCCGGTCGCGGAGGGGACGGTCACCCGCCGAGCACCCGGTCGAGGGCCTGGCGGACCCGGTCGGTGTCCTCGCGGTACTTCACGACCGCGCCGAGGGTGCGGGCGGCGACCTCGAGGTCGAGCTCGACCGCCCCGAGGTGCTGCAGCGCGACCACCCAGTCGAGCGTCTCCGCGACGCCCGGTGGCTTGAGCAGGCCCTCGGAGCGCAGCTGCTGCACCGCGACGGCGACCTGCCGGGCGAGCGTCTCGCTGACCTCCGGGACCCGGCTGCGGACGATCGCCACCTCGCGGTCGAGCCCGGGGTGGTCGATCCAGTGGTAGAGGCAGCGGCGCTTGAGGGCGTCGTGCAGCTCACGGGTGCGGTTGGAGGTGAGCACGACCGTCGGCGGGGTCTGCGCCCGGATCGTGCCGAGCTCGGGGATGCTCACCGTCCACGACGAGAGCACCTCGAGCAGGAAGGCCTCGAACTCGTCGTCGGCGCGGTCGACCTCGTCGACGAGCAGGACGGCGGGAGCACCCCGCAGGGCCTGCAGCACGGGCCGCTCGAGCAGGAACCGCTCGTCGAAGAGCGTCCGCTCGGCCGCCGCGGCGTCCGGCTGCCCGCTCGCCGTGAGCGCCTCGAGCGTGCGCAGGTGGAGGATCTGCCGCGGGAAGTCCCAGTCGTAGAGCGCCTGCGAGGCGTCGATGCCCTCGTAGCACTGCAGGCGGATGAGCGGCACGCCCTCGATCTGCGCCAGCGCCTGTGCCAGCGCGGTCTTGCCGGTGCCGGGCTCGCCCTCGAGCAGCAGCGGCCGCTGCATCTCCCGGGCGAGGAAGACGACGGTCGCGAGGTCCTCGTCGGCGAGGTACCCGGTGCGGCCCAGCGAGTCCGCCAGCTCCTGCGGTGACGTCATGGGCCGAGGTTACCCACCCGTCCTCCCGCCCGGGCCGACGACGAAGGGCGGTCCCCCCGTGAGGAGGGACCGCCCTTCGTCGTGCGCAGCGGTGGGCTCAGAAGCCCATGCCGCCCATGCCACCCATGTCGTCGCCACCGGGCATGGCCGCAGCGGCCTTCTCCGGCTTGTCGGCCACGACGGCCTCGGTGGTGAGGAAGAGCGCCGCGATGGAGGCGGCGTTCTGCAGCGCGCTGCGGGTCACCTTGGCGGGGTCGATGATGCCCTGGGCGATCATGTCGACGTACTCGCCGGTGGCCGCGTTGAGGCCCTCGCCCGCGGGGAGGTTCTCCACCTTCTCGGTCACGACGCCGCCGTTGAGGCCGGCGTTGGTCGCGATCTGCTTGAGCGGGGCGGAGGCTGCGACGCGCACGATGTTGGCGCCGGTCGCCTCGTCACCCTCGAGCGAGAGCTTCTCGAAGGCCACCTTGGTCGCCTGCAGGAGCGCGACGCCGCCACCGGCGACGATGCCCTCCTCGACGGCGGCCTTGGCGTTGCGCACGGCGTCCTCGATGCGGTGCTTGCGCTCCTTGAGCTCGACCTCGGTGGCCGCACCCGCACGGATGACGGCGACGCCGCCGGCGAGCTTGGCGAGGCGCTCCTGCAGCTTCTCGCGGTCGTAGTCCGAGTCGCTGTTCTCGATCTCGGCCTTGATCTGCGACACGCGGCCGCCGATCTGGTCCTGGTCACCGGCACCCTCGACGATCGTCGTCTCGTCCTTGGTGACGACGACCTTGCGGGCCCGACCCAGCAGGTCGAGCTCGGCGGTCTCGAGGGAGAGGCCGACCTCCTCGGAGATGACCTGGCCACCGGTGAGGATGGCGATGTCGGCGAGCATGGCCTTGCGGCGGTCACCGAAGCCCGGGGCCTTGACGGCGACGGACTTGAAGGTGCCCTTGAGCTTGTTGACGACGAGCGTCGACAGCGCCTCGCCCTCGACGTCCTCGGCGATGATCAGCAGCGGCTTGCCGGCCTGCATGACCTTCTCCAGGAGCGGCAGCAGGTCCTTGATCGAGCCGATCTTGGAGTTGGCGATGAGGACGTAGGGGTCCTCGAGCACCGTCTCCATGCGCTCGGTGTCGGTGACGAAGTAGCCGGAGATGTAGCCCTTGTCGAAGCGCATGCCCTCGGTGAGCTCGAGCTCGAGACCGAAGGTGTTGCTCTCCTCGACGGTGATGACGCCTTCCTTGCCGACCTTGTCCATGGCCTCGGCGATCTTGGCGCCGATCTCCGGGTCAGCAGCGGAGATGGAGGCCGTGGCAGCGATCTGCTCCTTGGTCTCGATCTCCTTGGCCATCGCGAGGAGCTCCTCGCTGACGGCGGCGGTGGCCTTCTCGATGCCGCGCTTGAGCGCCATCGGGTTGGCGCCGGCCGCGACATTGCGCAGGCCCTCGCGCACGAGCGCCTGGGCGAGGACGGTGGCCGTCGTCGTGCCGTCACCGGCGACGTCGTCGGTCTTCTTCGCGACCTCCTTGACCAGCTCGGCGCCGATCTTCTCGTAGGGGTCGTCGAGCTCGATCTCCTTGGCGATGGACACGCCATCGTTGGTGATCGTGGGTGCGCCCCACTTCTTCTCCAGGACGACATTGCGGCCCTTGGGGCCGAGGGTGACCTTGACGGCGTCAGCGAGGGTGTTCATGCCCCGCTCGAGGCCGCGACGGGCCTCCTCGTCAAAAGCAATGAGCTTTGCCATTCGGGTGGTCCTCCACGCGAATCGAAGGGTCATGACCGGGGGCGCCCGCGACGGACGAGGTGCGACCACGCGGCTCACGTCACCGTGCGTTCGCACCCCTCACCTGACCGGTCAAGGATTGTCACTCTCACGCGGAGAGTGCTAACGCCATTATTGGCACTCTCCCTGTGAGAGTGCAAACGTCACCCCGCCCGTCTTACGAGGACGAAGGGGGGCGGGCCCCCTTCGTCAGGTACGGGGGTGGTGGTGCTCGAAGCCCGCCCGCATCCGGCCGTCCTCGTCGGAGGAGACCGGGTCGTCGAGATCGGCGACGAAGACCGCGACGAGCTCCCGCGCCGGGTTGTCGTGCGCAGCGGCGAGCAGCGCACGCCAGGCACCGAGGTTGGGGTGCTCCCCCGGCGTGGCCTCGGCGGGCTCGAGGCCCTCGACCGCGGCCTGCAGCTGGAGGGTCGAGACGGGCAGGGTCGCCGTCGAGCCGTCGTGGTGCAGGACCGAGGCGAGCACGACCGCCGAGAGCCCGTGCCAGCCGCCGGGGAGGTTCACGTGCGGGAACTCGAAGTCCGGGTCGCTGCTCGCCGGGGATATGCCGACCGCCCATGCGACCGGGTCGCGCCAGCCGTCGATGCGATCGGCCAGGTGGGCCTTGATCGCGGCGAGTCCCTCGGGGGTGGTCCAGTCGAGTGCGCTCATGCCGCCCACTCTGCCAGCCACGGCGGCGGAGCGGCTCAGACCTCGAAGCCGAGGCGGCGGGCGCTGCGGGTGCGCTGGCGCTGGTCGCGCAGGCGGCGCAGCCGCTTGATGAGCATCGGGTCCTCGGAGAGCGCGGCCGGGTTGTTGATGAGGCCGTTGAGCACCTGGTAGTAGCGCGTGGAGCTCATGTCGAACAGCTCCTTGATCGCCTGCTCCTTGGAGCCGGCGTACTTCCACCACTGGCGCTCGAAGGCGAGGATCTCGCGGTCGCGGTCCGTGAGCGGGACCGAGGGGGTCGGCGCGGCGGTCTGGTCGGCGAGGTTCACGCGTCGCACTGTACCGACCGAATCACATGCCTGTCATTCCCTCGGCGTGTCGGCTGGACAGGCACCCCGCTCAGCGTCCCGTGCGCCCCCTTCGCCCCATCCGTCACATCCCCGACCGGTCCGCGGTCGCCTCGCGCGGGGGCCCGTCAGACCATCGAGTCGAGGATCGCGGCGATGTCCGCCGTGGTCGTCTGGGGGTTGACGATCGCGAAGCGCGCCAGAGTCTCGCCCTCGTGGTTGGTCGGCACGACGAAGGCGAACTCCTCCTCGAGGATGCGGTCGGACCATGCCGCGTAGTCCGCGGCCGTCCAGCCGATGCGACGGAAGACGACGACGGAGAGGAAGCGCTCACCGACGAGCTCGAGCTCCTCGCGCCGGTGGATCTCGGCCTCGGCGAAGGACGCGACGTCGAGGGTGCCCTCGACCGCGGTCGTGTACGCCTCGGTGCCGTGGGTCGCGAGGGAGAACCAGAAGGGCAGCCCGCGCGCCCGTCGGGTCAGACCCACGGAGTAGTCGGTGGGGTTCCAGTCGGTGGCCGCGGTGAGCACGTCGAGGTAGCCGGCTCGTTGCGTGTGGGCTTTGCGGGCCGCGGCCGGGTTGCGGTAGATCAGCGCGCAGCAGTCGAAGGGGGCGAAGAGCCACTTGTGGGGGTCGACGATGAAGCTGTCGCAGTGCTCGATCCCCGCGTAGAGGTGCCGGACCGAGGGCGCGGCCAGGCCCGCCCCGCCGTACGCCCCGTCGACGTGGAACCAGATGCCGAGCTCGCGGCACACCTCGGCGACCGAGGCGAGGTCGTCGATGATCCCGAAGTTCGTCGTCCCCGCCGTCGCGACGACGGCGAAGTAGGTCTCGGGGCCGCCCTCCAGGAGGACCTCGCGGAGCCGCTCACCCGTGAGCCGGCCGCGCTCGTCGGGCTCGACGGTCGTCAGCTCGGCGTCCATGACGTCGCAGGCGGACTGGATCGAGGAGTGCGCGCCGCGAGTGGTCGCGACGCGGAAGGGCCGCTGCCCCTCGGCCGCCGTGCGACGGGCCTCGGTGCGCGCCGCGACGAGCGCGGAGAGGTTGCCGATGGTGCCGCCGGGGACGAAGACGCCGCCCGCCTCGGCCGGCAGGCCGATGAGGTCGGAGATCCAGCGGAGCGCCTGGTTCTCGGCGTACACGGCGCCCGAGCCCTCGAGCCAGGAACCGGCGTAGATCGAGCTGGCGCCGACGACGAGGTCGAACATCGCGGCGGCCTCGGTCGGGGCGCACGGGATGAAGGAGAGGTAGCGCGGGTGATCGACGGACAGGCAGGCCGGCGCCAGGACCTCGGCGAAGAGGTCCATCGCGGCGTGGCCACCGAGCCCCTCGGCGGTCACCGTCTGCCCGGCCGTCGCCTCGAGCTGCGCGAGCGAGCGCGGACCGTCGAGCGGGACCGGGTCGAGCTCGAGCCGCTCCTTGGAGTAGTCGAGGACGATCTGGGCCAGCTCGGCCAGCGAGGTGTTGTCGTCAGGGAATCCGTGCACTGAGGCACTCTAGGGGCGCGCGTCGCCGTGCACGTCGAGGTCGAGGTCTGCGACGAGGCCGCGCACGCGCGTCTCGATGTCGTCCCGTGCGGCCCGGACCTGCGCCGGGCTGCGGTCGATGACCGGCGGGATGTCCCACAGGACCTTGTGCCGGGCCACCGGCAGGTCGTCCTCGGCGACGCCGAGACCGACGACGACGTCGGCCGCGGAGAACACGTCGTCGGTGATCGGCTTGGGGTAGGCCTCGGGCAGCTCGATCCCCTTCTCCCGCATCGCCGCCCGCACGTCGGGCAGCACGGCGTCCAGCGGGTCGAGACCGGCGGACGAGGCGACGTACCTCCCTTCGCCGATCGCCTCCGCGAAGGCCGCGGCCATCTGCGAGCGGCCCGCGTTGCCGTTGCAGACGAAGAGCAGGTGGGTCGTGCCCCGCTCCGCGCCGCCGCGGGACCGCGCGATCGAGCGCAGGCGGTCCCTGGCGAAGCGCTGCGCGAGGACGGGCAGGTAGGTGTCGACCGTCGCGGTGCGCTCCAGGCGGGCGCGGGAGTCGCCGACGACCTGTGCGACCTCGTCCCTCGTGAAGGTGCCGGCGTAGCGGTCGTGCAGCTCGTCGACGATCCGCTCGAACTCGCGATCGCGCTCGTGGGTGGTCGGCATGGGGTCCTCCTTGGGTGACGGCCCGGTCCCCCATTGCACCGAGCCGTGGGTGCGTCCGAGATGCACAGTCGGCGACGTGACGGCGAACAGTTGACGACCCCGGCCCCGAGGTGTCGCGCAGGCAAACACTTCCCCGCGCCGTCCATGTGATGTTAACCTTGTGTTCACCTTCGACGTCAAGGAGACGCAGATGTTCAGCCCTCACATGGACCACGTCATGGCCAACATGGCCGCTGACCTGTGCGTGCGGTACCCGCAGGTGGCCTGCGAGCGCATCGAGGCGATGGTCGCGACGGCGCGTGAGCGCATCGAGCCGACCAACCTCCACCCCGAGTTCCTCGCGCCGCTCGTCGAGCACGCCGTGAAGATCGAGCTGCACGACCTGGCCGGCGCGCCCGTGCCGCCGTCAGGTGCGACCTGCTGACCTTCGCTCCGCACCCCTGACGCGACGGGACCCCCCTGTGCCGGGGGGTTCCGTCGCGTCCGTCCTAGGTTGGTCCCGTGACCGCGCAACCACTCACCGACCTCGTCCACCCGTCGTGGGCCGATGCGCTCGCGCCGGTCGCCGACTCCATCACCGCCATGGGCGCCTTCCTGCGCGAGGAGGTCGCTGCGGGCCACGGGTACCTGCCCGCCGGCGAGCACGTGCTGCGTGCCTTCACCATCCCGGTCGACGAGGTCAAGGTCCTCGTCGTGGGCCAGGACCCCTACCCCACACCGGGGCACGCGATCGGGCTGTCCTTCGCCGTGGCCCCTGACGTGCGGCCGCTCCCCCGGTCCCTGGTCAACATCCACCGCGAGCTCGTCGACGACCTCGGGGTGCCGGTGCCCGGCAACGGCGACCTCACGCCATGGGCCGAGCAGGGCGTCATGCTGCTCAACCGGTGCCTCACGGTGCGCCCGGGCGCGGCCAACAGCCACCAGGGCAAGGGCTGGGAGCGGGTCACCGACCGGGCCATCGAGGTGCTCGCGCGCCGGGGCGGCCCGCTCGTCGCGATCCTCTGGGGCCGCAACGCGCGCAGCCTGGCGCCGGCGCTCGGCGACGTGCCGCGCATCGAGAGCTCGCACCCCTCGCCGCTGTCCGCGCGCAACGGCTTCTTCGGCTCGCGGCCCTTCAGCCGGACCAACGAGCTGCTCGCGCGGCAGGGCGCCGAGCCGGTCGACTGGGGCCTGCCCGCCTGACCTGTACACGCCGGGAGGCCCGGTCCTAGCCTTGCTGCCATGGGTTCCCCCGTGGGCAGGGCGTGGTGGCGGGTCGTGAGCCGCCAGCTGGGCGGCCCCTCCGGGCCCCTCGGCGCGCTCGCCGCACGGGCGCTGAACCGGGGCAACCGGGTGGTGACGACCGAGGCGGTCACGGCGCTGGGCCTCAGCGGCAGCGAGACGGTCGTCGACATCGGCTTCGGCGGCGGGGTCGGGATCGACCTGCTCCTCGCCCACCTGCACCCCTGGGGCCACGTCCACGGCGTCGACCCCTCCCGCTCGATGGTGCGGCGGACCCGCCGGCGCCACCGTGACGAGATCGCGGCGGACACCCTGACCGTGCACCAGGGGTCGATGCAGGCGCTGCCCTTCTCGGACGGGCAGCTCGACGGGTGGATCAGCCTCAACACCATCTACTTCGTGCCCGACCTCGCGCCCGCCGCCCGCGAGCTGCGGCGCGTCCTCGCGCCGACCGGGTGCGGCGTGCTCGGGGTCGCCGACCCGGACTGGATGCGCGCACAGCCGTTCACCCGGGAGGGCTTCACCCTGCGGCCGCTCGACGAGGACGTGGCGGCGCTGGAGGCCGCAGGCCTGCGCGTCGAGCGGCGTACCGTTGCCGACGCACGCATGCCCGTGCCGTACCACCTGCTCGTCTGCCGACCCGGAGGCCTCCCCACGTGAACGACACCCCCCACCGCTGGCGCACCTATGTCGCGATCGGCGACTCCTTCTCGGAGGGGATGTCCGACGCGGACCCGCGGCAGGAGGGCAGGTACGTCGGCTGGGCGGACCGGCTCGCGGGCGAGCTGTCGACGCGGGTGCCCGACGGCGGGTTCCGCTACGCCAACCTCGCGATCCGCGGCCGCAAGCTCGACGACGTCGTCGGACCCCAGCTCGAGACGGCCCTGTCGATGGGTCCCGACCTCGTCTCGGTCGTCGGCGGGGGCAACGACATCCTGCGACCCCGGGTCGACCTGGACGAGGTGGCCGACCGGCTCGAGCGGGCCGTCGCGAGGATCCGGGCCACCGGCGCGGACGTCCTCGTGGCCACCCCGGCGGACCCCAAGGACGCCGGGTTGCTGTCCCACCTGCGCGCCCGCCACGGCGAGCACTCGGCCAATGTCTTCACGATCGCCCAGCGTCACGGCGCGCACGTGCTCAACCTCTGGGGGCTCAAGGCGCTCAGGGACTGGCGGCTCTGGGCCACCGACCGGATCCACCTGAGCACCGAGGGGCACCGGAGGGTGGCCCATGCCGCCCTCGTCGCGCTCGACCAGCCGGTCGCCGACCCGGCCTGGCACACCACGCCGCTCGAGACCCTGCCACCGGCGCCGCGCCGCCAGCAGGTCGCCGAGACCGCCACCTGGGCCCGCGCGTACGCGGCGCCGTGGGTGCACCGCCGCCTCACCGGCCGCTCCTCCGGCGACACGGTGACGCCGAAGATCGGCGAGCCGACCCCCTTCGGCCCTGCGGACCTGCCCGAGGACTGACGACCCGCGGACCTGCATTGCCCTAGGGCAATGCAGGGTCGGGGCGCAGATGCGGTGATAGCGTCGCGATCATGACGCAGATGCGGGTCTCGGAGGCCGCCGAGCTGCTCGCGGTCTCGCCCGACACCGTCCGGCGGTGGATCGACGGCGGGCGCCTGTCCGCGACGAAGGGGGAGGGCCCCACCCTCGTCGACGGCGCCGACCTGGCCCGCGTGGCCCAGGAGATCTCGCACCCCGCCCCCGTCGGCCCGGTCCGTGACGAGTCGGCCCGCAACCGCATGCGCGGCATCGTCACCGAGGTGCAGCGCGACGGGGTGATGGCCCAGGTCAGCCTGCAGGCCGGCCCCTTCCGCATCGTCTCGCTGATGTCCCGCGAGGCCGCCGACGAGCTCGGCCTGGAGCCCGGCGTGGTCGCGGTCGCCTCCATCAAGTCGACCAATGTCGTCATCGGCACCCCGGGAGCCTCTTCGTGACGCGCCTGCTCGCCGCAACCTCCGTCGCCGCCCTCGCCCTGGCGCTCCCCGCCTGCGGCACCTCCGCCGAGGGCGCCGGCTCCTCCGGCACCACCCTGCGCGTGGCCGCGGCCGCCTCGCTCACCGCACCCTTCGAGGAGATCGCGGACGCCTACGAGGCCGAGCACGAGGACGTGAGCGTCGAGTACCAGTTCGCCGGCTCCTCCGACCTGGCCTCGCAGATCGACAACGGCGCCCGGCTCGACGTCTTCGCATCGGCCGACGAGGCCACCATGGACCAGGTCGCTGACGCGGTCACGGGCGACCCGACGATCTTCGCGACGAACGTCCTGACGATCATCACCGAGCCCGGCAACCCGAAGGAGATCACCGGCCTGACCGACCTGCCGAGGCCCGACCTCGACGTCGTCGTCTGCGCCGAGCCGGTCCCCTGCGGCGCCGCGACCAAGGAGCTCACCGAGCAGCAGGGCCTCACCCTCGACCCCGCCAGCGAGGAGTCCAAGGTGACCGACGTGCTCACCAAGGTGAGGACCGGCGAGGCCGACGCCGGGGTCGTCTACGTCACGGACGCGGCCGGCGCCGGCGACGAGGTCGGGACCGTCGAGACGAAGGGGGCGGACGAGGTCGTGAGCCGCTACCCGATCGCGGCGCTGGCCGACGCCTCCTCACCCGCGGAGGCCCAGGAGTTCATCGACTTCGTCACCGGGCCGGAGGGCCAGCAGGTCCTGCGGGACAAGGGGTTCGGCGCGCCGTGACGCTGCCTCGTTGGTTGTGGCTGCCGGCGGCGGGCGCGGTCCTCGTCGTCGTCGTCCCGCTGCTCGGGCTCATCACCTCGGTCGACCTCGGCTCGCTCCTGCCGCTCCTCACCTCCGACGCGTCGGTCACCGCGCTCCTGCTCTCGCTGCGCACCGCCGCCGTCGCGACCGGGCTCTGCGTCCTCCTCGGCGCGCCGCTCGCCCTGCTCCTCGCCCGCGGCCGGTGGCCCGGCCAGTCGGTGCTGCGCGCGCTCGTCCTCGTGCCGCTCGTCCTGCCGCCGGTCGTCGGGGGGCTCGCGCTGCTCACGACCTTCGGCCGACGTGGGCTGCTCGGTGAGCACCTCGTCGCCGCAGGCATCTCGATCTCCTACTCGACCACCGCGGTCGTCCTCGCGCAGACCTTCGTCGCGCTCCCCTTCCTCGTCCTCTCGCTCGAGGGGGCCGTCCGCGGGCTCGACGTCCACCACGAGCAGGCGGCCGCGACCCTCGGCGCCGGGCCGTGGCGGCGCCTGAGCCGCGTCACGCTCCCCCTCGTCGCGCCGGGACTCGTCTCGGGCTGCGTCCTCGCCTTCGCGCGGGCGCTCGGCGAGTTCGGCGCGACGCTGACCTTCGCCGGCTCCGCGCAGGGCCGCACCCGCACGCTGCCGCTGGAGATCTACCTCCAGCGCGAGAGCGACCAGGACGCGGCGATCGCGCTCTCGCTCGTGCTCGTCGTCCTCGCGACCGTCATCGTCGGCACCGTCTACGCACGCACGACCGGGCGCGCCCGGTGAGCCGGCTCCAGGTCGCCGCCCGGTGGGCCGAGCGCGGGCTCGACGTCGACCTCGACCTGCCCGCGGGCCGGCACGCCGTGGCCGGGCCCAACGGCTCGGGCAAGTCCTCGCTCCTGTCGGTCGTCGCCGGTCTGGGCCGGCCCGACGCCTCCCGCGTCCTCCTCGACGGACGCCCCCTCGACGACCTGCCGCCGCACCGCCGCCGGGTCGTCCTCATGTCGCAGGCCACGCGGCTCTTCCCGCACCTCGGGGTGCGCGACAACGTCGCCTTCGGCCCACGCAGTCTCGGGCGAGGGCGAAGGGAGTCCCGCGCCACCGCGGACCACTGGCTGTCCGTCGTGGGCATGGCCGAGCTCGCCGACCGGCGGCCCGAGCAGCTCTCCGGCGGCCAGGCGGCGCGGGTCGCGCTCGCCCGGGCGCTCGCCGCGGAGCCGGCCGCCCTCCTGCTCGACGAACCGCTGGCCGCACTCGACGTCGAGGCGACGCCAGCGATGCGGGCCGTGCTCTCCGAGGTGACCCACGCCCGCGACGACCTCGTCGTCGTGCTCGTCACGCACGACGTCCTCGACGTGCTCACCGTCGCCGACGGCCCGCGGGACACCCTCACCGTGCTCGGCGAGCGGGTCGAGCACGGGCCGGTCCGCGAGGTCCTCGACCGACCGCACAGCGCCTTCACCGCGGGCCTGGCGGGCGTCAACCTCCTTCGGGCGCAAGCGGTCCCGGGCGGGGGCGCGCAGACAGACGCCCTGCTCATCGCCACCGGGCCGCACGAGGTGAGCGGCCCGTGCTGGGTGACCTTCACCCCGGACGCGCTCTCGCTGCACCGCGAGCGGCCCGAGGGGTCGCCGCGCAACATCTGGCCGGCCCGGGTCGCGCGGGTCGAGGCCCACGCCGGGCGGGTGCGGGTGCATCTGGACGAGCCGGCGCAGATGAGCGCCGAGATCACCCCTGCGGCACTGGCGGCGCTCCCCCTTCGTCCCGGTGCGAGGGTGTGGGTCTCGCTCAAGGCGACCCAGGTGCGGGTGCACCCGGCGCGCGTCAGCTGAGCCGACCGTCCCGGAAGTCGCGGAAGGCGGCCTGGGACGCGCCGTCGAGCCGGACGATCGACTGGCCCGACTGCATGGCGGTGGGCCCCTTGGCGACCGCCCGGCCGACCCGGGTCGGGTCGACCCGGTAGAACGAGGCCGTGAAGACGAGCATCTCCTGCGCCGACAGGTCGCTGCTCGCGTGCTCGTCGATGACGGTGAGCGCCCGCGGCAGGGCGCCCGGCCCGCGCAGCCGCGCCTGGATCGCGGCCGAGGCCAGGAGCAGCCCCTGGTTGCGCGAACGGTCGAAGTCACCGCCGGGCAGGCTCTTGCGCTCGCGCGACCACGCGAGCGCCTCCTTGCCGCTCAGGTGGTTGTAGCCCTTGTCGATCTGGCCGCCGGTGAGGTGGGAGTCCAGGCCGCGCGGCGCGACGAAGTTGAGCCCGCCGAGGTCGTCGACGATCCGCTCGAAGCCGTCGAACCCGGTCACGACGTAGCCGTCGACGTCGATGCCGCTGATGCTCGCGACGGACTCGGTCTGCCCGCTCGGCCCGGCGAAGACCATCGAGGAGTTGAGCTTGCCCTGCCCGTGCCCGGGGATGGGCACCCACAGGTCGCGCGCGAAGCCCATGAGGCCTGCGCCACCCTTGCCGTCGACGCCGAGGAGCTGGATCGCATCGGCCCGGGAGCGCTCCACGTCCTGACCCGGGCGCGCGTCGGAGCCGAT
This sequence comes from Janibacter terrae, assembly GCF_039636765.1. Classification (NCBI taxonomy): domain Bacteria; kingdom Bacillati; phylum Actinomycetota; class Actinomycetes; order Micrococcales; family Intrasporangiaceae; genus Janibacter; species Janibacter terrae. The sequence goes on along the minus strand of NZ_CP144167.1, from coordinate 851,559 downwards.
GACGAGGACGTGGCGTGAGCCCCCGAGGTCGGCCCTGCCTGCGCTGCCGAGGCTCGGCCACCAGCCGCCGACGACCTTCCACCCCGTGCGGCCCCGCGGCTGCACCGCGAGCGTCACGTCGTCGTCGGCCGTCACGACCGCGACCCGCTCGCCGCGCCAGCGCCCGAGGGAGGCCTTGCCGTCGAGCGGGCGGCTGCCGTACTTCTTCGCGACGGCCTGGGTCAGTGCCGCGGGTGCACCCTCGACGGCGGCCTTCGGCGCCGGCTTCGTCGTGCTCGTCGACGTGCTCGTCGTGGACGGCGACCCCGCCGAGGAGGAGGGCGAGGTCGTCGTGGGGCCCGGGTCGCTCCCTTCGTCGGCGGAGCAGGCGGCGAGCGCGAGCGCCAGGGCTGCGGTGGTCGCGGCGGTACGGGCGAAGGGTGGTCTCACCCCTCCACCGTAGGCGCCTCCTAGAGTGGGCCGCATGACAGCGACGAGGCTCATGCCCACGGAGATCGGCGACGACCTCATCGAGCTCACCCGGGCGATCTGTGACAAGACCCTGCTGCCGCAGGTCGACGAGGTCGAGGCGCGCGCGGCCACCGAGGAGGTCTTCCCGCGGGAGGTCTTCCGCACCCTCGGGCAGGCAGGGCTGCTCTCCCTGCCCTACCCCGAGGAGCTCGGCGGCGGCGGGCAGCCCTACGAGGTCTACCTGCAGGTGGTCGAGGAGATCGCCACCGCCTGGGCCTCGGTCGCGGTCGGTGTCTCGGTGCACTCGCTGACGGCGTACGCGGTGCACACCGTCGGCACCCCCGAGCAGCAGCAGGCGCTGCTGCCGGACATGCTCTCGGGCGACCTGCTCGGCGCCTACGCCCTCTCCGAGCCGCTCGCCGGCTCCGACATCGGCGCGATGACCACCCGCGCGACGCGCGACGGGGAGGACTGGCGCATCCGCGGCCGCAAGGCGTGGATCTCGCACGCGGGCCACGCCGACTACTACACGACCTTCGCCCGCACGAGCGACGACGGCGGCCGCGGTGTCAGCTGCTTCATCGTGCCGGCGGATGCCGAGGGCATCTCCTTCGGCGCGCCGGAGAAGAAGATGGGCCTGCACGGCGACACCGTGCGGGAGGTGATCTTCGAGGACGTGCCCGTCACCGGGGACCGGCAGATCGGCGAGCTGGGTCGCGGCGTGCCGATGGCCCTGGCGGGCCTCGACGCCGGCCGGCTCGGGATCGCCGCCGTCGCCACCGGCCTCGCGCAGTCGGCGCTGGACGTCGCGGCGAAGTACGCCTCCGAGCGCGAGCAGTTCGGCCGGACCATCGCGAGCAACCAGGGCCTGGCCTTCCTCCTCGCCGACATGGAGGCCGCCACGACGAGCGCCCGCGCGACGTACCTGCACGCGGCGCGGCTGCGCGACGCCGGCCGCGCCTTCGGCAAGGAGGCCGCGGTGGCCAAGCTCGTCGCGACCGACGCCGCCATGCAGGTGACGACCGACGCCATCCAGGTCCTCGGCGGCGCCGGCTTCACCCAGGACTTCCCGGTGGAGCGGTACTTCCGCGAGGCGAAGGTGACCCAGATCTTCGAGGGGACCAACCAGATCCAGCGGCTGGTCATCTCGCGCAACCTGCTCGCGGGGCTCTGACCCCCGTCAGTCGTCGTGGTCCCGGGAGATCCCCGGGAGCAGGGCGTCACCGCGCCGCAGGGCGTCCATCGCGCCGGGGACGTCCGCGACGCGGGCCAGGCTGCGCTGCCGGTAGCGCCAGATCATCCAGGCGCCGAAGGCCCACAGGAGGAACTGCACGCTCATCGCGATGCGGAAGTCGTCGAGCGTGTACGTCTCCGGGCCGCCGGGGGCGAGTCGATCGAGGACGAGGCCGATGAGCGCCATCGTCACGAGCGAGGCGATGAAGCCGCCCATGTTGACCACGCCCGATGCCCGGCCGAGGCGGTCGTTGCGGTGGAAGCTGCGGGCCAGGTCGAAGGCGATCATCGAGCCCGGGCCACCGACGGCCGTGACCGCGACGAGGACGACGAGCAGCCACAGCGGCGACCGGTCGGGCATGGCGAGGACGATCGCCCACACGAGCGAGATCGCGGCGACGACCCCGAGCGCGACGACGGAGCGGTAGTACGGGTAGCGGCTCGTCCACCGCCCGATGGTCGGCCCCGCGAAGAGCGCGACGACGGTCATGAGGGTGAGCAGGGTCGAGGCCATCGTCGGGCTGAGCCCCTGCCCCGAGACGAGGAAGGGGTAGCCCCACAGCAGCGCGAAGACCGTCGGCGCGAACTGCGCGGTGAAGTGCACCGAGAGCCCGAGCCGCGTCCCCGGGTCGCGCCAGACCTCGGTGAGGCTGTGGCGAAGGGCGCGGATCTTGATCCGCTCGACCGCGCCCCGCTCGTACGGCGAGTCCTTGACGAAGGCGAAGACGCCGAGCAGCAGGACCACGCCGAGGGAGGCGGCGAGCGCATAGGTACGGGTCCAGCCGAGACCGTGGAGCGCGGCGCTCAGCGGCACGGCCGCCGCGACCGCGCCCATCTGGCCGATCATGCCGGTGAGCTGGGTGATGACCGGCGCCTGCCGCACGAGGAACCACAGCGCGACGAGGCGCAGCACCGCGGTGAAGACCATGGCGTCGCCGGCCCCGACGAGCACGCGCGCCCCGAGCCCCATCGCGAAGCTGTCGGCGAAGGCGAACCACAGCTGCCCCGCGGTCATGCACACGAGCCCGGAGACGATCAGCGCGCGCGAGCCGAAGCGGTCGAGCATCACCCCGACGGGCACCTGCATGGCGGCGTAGACCGCGAGCTGCAGGACGGTGAAGGTCGCGAGCTGGCTGGCGTTGATGCCGAAGCGGTCGGCGGCGAGCAGGCCGGCGACCCCGAGCGAGGTCCGGTGGAAGACGGCGAGGACGTAGACGGCGAGGGCGGCGCCCCAGATGGCGTACGCGCGACGCCGGCCGATGTTGTGCAGCTGTCGGGTCCCGGTCACCGGGTACATGCTACGAAGGCGGGCGACGTCGCCCCAGATGTACCGGTTGCTTGACACAAGAGCGAAGGGGGTGCACCCTCGACTTGTCCCAGTCAACCGATACAAAGGTGTGGTCATGGCCGGCGCTCTCGTCCTCCCCTTCGCCCTCGTCCTCGGGCTGGTCGCAGCGGTCCTCGTCGCCGTCCTCGCGCGACGCCACGCCCTCGTGGTCGGCGTCGACGGGACCGACACCGCGCCAGCCGTCGTCCCGGCGGTCGCGGGGATCCTCGTCGTCGTGCTCATCGGGCACGGGGAGGCGAGCTTCCGTCGGCCGATGACGGTCACCCGCAGCGCCGACCTGCGACCGCGGCGGCTCGGCGACCTCGTGCCGCGGGGTTGGCTGGTCACCGCGAGCGGCGCACTGCTGGCACTCACCGGCGCCCTCGTCGTCGGGACCCTCTACGGCAGCGCGGACGACCTCGGTCGCGCCGGCCGGGCGATCAGCGTCGTCTGCGACGGCGTGACGCACACCCGCACGCCCTGGCCCGGGAGCCACTACGCCCTGCCGATCGTCCTCGCGACGGCGGTGAGCGTCCTCGTGGCCGCGGCGACGTGCGTCGTCATCGCGCGGCGCCCGAGCCCGGCCGCCGAGAGCGTCGGGCTCGATGCGGGGCTGCGCCGTTGGTCCATCGCCGGAGTGCTGCAGTCGCTGACGCTCGTCGCGTGCATGACGCTCACCCCCGTCCTGGTCCTCATGGCGATCGGCGCCCGCGCCTCGGACTGCGCCCCGGGCGGCTACGGCCTGCTCGCCGAGCTCAGCCTCGTCGGGGCCGCGGCGGCCACCGTGGTGGGTGTCGTCGCCTTCGCCGGGCTCTGCGCCGGGCCCGGGGTGCGCGTCGACGACGTCCCGCCGCCGCAGCGCGGTGAGGCCACGCCCGTCGGGGTGCCGCTGTGAGCGTCTCGGTGACGATCGACCTCGTCGACCCGACGCCGCCCTTCGAGCAGGTGCGCCGGCAGCTGACGACGCTCATCGAGACCGGTCAGCTGACGGGCGGTGATCGCCTGCCCTCCGTCCGGCAGCTCGCCGCCGACCTCGGGCTCGCCACCGGCACGGTCGCCCGCGCCTACAAGGAGCTCGAGGGCTCGGGTCTCGTCACGACGCGCCGCGGCGGTGGGACGCGGGTCGCGCCGCGGCCGGCGCCGACCTCGCGCGCGGCGCTGTCCCTGCTGGAGGACGCCGCCGAGTCCTACCTCGCCCGGGCCCGCGGCCTCGGGGCCACGCGGCAGCAGGCCGTGCAGGCGCTCGAGCGCGTCGGCCGCCGCCCGTGACCCACTGGTGATCCGCGCCCTGGCTGGGAGGATGGAACGGTGCGCGAGCTCCTCACGATCGACCCGGCGGCACGCGAGCCGCCCTTCGAGCAGGTGCGGCTGCAGCTGACCGCCCTCATCGAGTCCGGTCGGCTGCCCCCGGGCGAGCGCCTCCCCGCGGTCCGGCAGCTCGCGAGCGACCTCGGTCTCGCGACCGGCACGGTCGCCCGCGCCTACAAGGAGCTCGAGGCCACGGGGCTCGTGACGACCGCACGCGGGGCCGGCACCCGCGTCGCCGCGCGGCCCGAGGCTGCTGGCGCCGAGGGCCGGGCTCGGCTCGAGGCGGCGGCCGGGGCCTTCCTCGACCGGGCTGCCGCGCTCGGCGCGACGCCCGAGCAGGCCGCGCACGCGCTGGAGCGGGTCGCCCGACGGCGTTAGCGCCACCCGGCTAGGTCCAGCGGGCCAGCAGGTACTGCACACCGAAGGGCGCCTCGTCCGCGACGAGCTCGCCGCGCAGGCCGGGCGCGGCTGCGGCGAGGACCTGCAGGGCCGCGCGCCCGCGCATCCACAACCGGTCACAAGTCACGGGGTCGAGGGCAGCGAGCGCGGCCACGTCCGCGGACGCCAGCGCCTCGGCCAGCCCGGCGGCGAAGGGGGCGGCATCCGGCTGGAGGTGGCCCGGCGCCTTGTCGGTGAGGGTGGCGGGCCCGTCGGCGACGACCACGAGGACGGCGTCGGGTCCGGCAGCGAGATCGCCGCCGACGGCGGCGCAGTCCTCGGCAGAGGCATCAGCGGCGACGGACAGCAGGAGCAGCTCGCCCCCTCCAGAGGGGGCGAGGGCCCGACCGATCTCGAGGTCCGTCGGCAGCGCGTCCTCGGGGACCCGACCGGTCGTGAACCGCGCTGCACCGGAGGGCGCGTCGACGGGCCAGGCGCGGGTGGTCCGCCCCGCGCCGATGACGACGAGACGGTCGGCCCCCTTCGCGCGCACGGTCTCGGCGACGAGGGCTGCCGCACGGGCACGTAGGCCCCCCAGGGGGTCGGCGCTCCCCCCGAGCCCGGCCAGCAGCGCCGGGGCGGCCGGCACGACGACGACGGCCACGACACTCATGCTGGTTGATCGCGACGGGTCCGTCCTTGCGGGCACGGCTCGTCCCTCGCTCGTGCCCTCAGTCCGCACCCCGCTCATGCCAGCCCCCGCATCGTCCGGGCAGGCGGTCGCTCTCCGCGCAGCGTGGCAACCATGTCGAGCACCTGGCGGGTCTCCGCGACCTCGTGCACCCGGTAGATCCGCGCACCGAGCCACGCCGAGACGGCGGTCGTCGCGAGGGTGCCGACGAGGCGCTGGTCGACCGGGCGGTCGAGCGTCTCGCCGACGAAGTCCTTGTTGGACAACGAGACGAGCACCGGCCAGCCGGTGTCGACCATCTCGTCGAGCCGGCGGGTCACCTCGAGGGTGTGGTGGGTGTTCTTGCCGAAGTCGTGCGCCGGGTCGATGACGATCGACTCGGCCGCGACGCCCGCGGCGCGGGCGCGCTCGGCGTACCCGAGCACCCCGTCGAGCACGTCCTCGACCACGTCCCGCTCGAAGCCGGTGCGGAAGGGGCGCGTCCGCGGCTCGGCCCCGCCGGTGTGCGTGCAGATGATGCCGACGTCGTGGCGCGCGGCGACGTCGACGAGCGCCGGGTCGGCCCCGCCCCACGCGTCGTTGAGGACGTCCGCGCCTGCGGCACAGACGGATTCGCCGACCTCCGCGCGCCACGTGTCCACCGAGATCACGAGCTGCGGATGGGCCGCACGGACCCGCGCGACGAAGCCGGACACGCGGTCGATCTCCTCGGCGACGTCGACGTCGCCACCGGGTGCAGCCTTGACGCCGCCGATGTCGACGATCTCGGCCCCCTGCTCGACGACGAGGTCGACGCGCGCCATCGCCCTGTCCTCGGCGAAGGTCGCGCCCTTGTCGTAGAAGGAGTCGGGCGTGCGGTTGACGATCGCCATGACGAGCATCGCGTCGTCGGCGAAGGTGTGTCGGCCGAGCCTCATCGGGTCCCTCCCGGGTAGCCCGGTTGGTCGATCGCGGGCGGGCGCTGGGCGAGCGGGACGGGGCGGGTGCGCCATCCCCCTTCGCGCGTGTACTGCTCGAGCTCGTCCGCCGCGACGGTCACCGGGACCGGCTCGCCGTCGCGTCGGGCGTGGACGACGGCGAGCAGCTCCGCGGCCATGACGGCGAGGTCGTGGTCCCGCTGGTGGCGGTGGGCGCGGGCGCCGAGGTCGACCTGGGCGATGCCGTCGAGGCCGTGCCCGCGAAGGGCGTCGAGCAGCGAGGCGATCTCGACCCCGTAGCCGGTGGGCACCGTGAGCGTCTCCATGAAGGAGCGCCGCGCGGCCCACTCCCCCGCGAGCGGCTGGACGACGCCGGCGAGCTCGGGCCACCACAGGTCGAGCACGGGGCGGGCGACGAGCTCGGTGACGCGGCCGCCCTCGGTGCTGGGCGCGCTGCCCGGGACATCCATGACCCGGTCGTACCAGCCCTTGACGAGCACCGTCCCGGGGTCGGCCGTGAGGGCGCCCACGAGCCCGGTGACGAAGTGCGGCCCCCACTCCGTGAGGTCGGCGTCCACGAAGACGAGCAGCTCGCCGGTGGTGACGAAGAGCGACTTCCACAACGCCTCGCCCTTGCCGGGGTGGGTGCCGAGGTGCGGCGCGATGTCCGCGGAGCGGTGGACGGTCGCGCCGGCGTCGGCGGCGATCGCCGCGGTCGCGTCGGTGGAGTCGGAGTCGATGACGACGAGCTCGCCGACGAGCGGCACCCGCTCGACGAGCTCGCGGCGCAGGCCGGCGACGACCTCACCGACGGTGGCAGCCTCGTTGCGGGCGGGGATGACGACGCTGACGCGCTCGGTGAGCCGGGCGGCGAGGTCGCCCGCGTCGAAGGCCTCATGGACGTGGCCGTGCGCCGAGAGCCACTCACGGGTCGACAGGCGCATGGCGCTCATCGTATGCAGGCATCATGGGTCCCGTGCGACGACTCCTGGGGATCCTGCTGCTGCCGCTGCTGCTCGTCGGCTGCTCGGAGCCCGGCTCGGCCCTCTCCCGCGCGGAGAGCACCGGGATCCTCAACGTCGGCGTCGTCGACAACCCACCGACGGCCGTCCCCGGCGAGGGTGGCGACGTCAGCGGCCCCGCCGCTGCGCTCGTCACCGACTACGCGGACTCGATCGGCGCCCACCCCAGCTGGCAGGTCGGCGAGCTCGACGCCCTCTCCGCCGCGGTCGAACGCGGTGAGGTGGACGTGATCATCGGGGCCGACGGTCCGACGAAGGGAGTCACCCTAACCTCGTCGTCGGGAGACGCGGGCGTCGTGCTGGTGGGCGAGCAGGAGACGCCGCTCAAGGACTCGATCAACACGTGGTTGGCCGAGCGCGGCTGACGCCCCTAGTGACGGGAGCGCCCTGGACGACCGACTTCCCTGAGGGAGCCATTCCCGAATCGGGCGGGACCTCCGGGGCAGCGGTACGACCTCTAGCCAAGCGACGCCTCGAGACCGAGTCCGGCCAGGACGTTCATCGCGATGAAGGCCAACGCGATGATGATCAGCAGGATCGCTGGCACCCATCCGCGGCGGTCGCCGAGGAAAGCCCCGCGCCGGGCAAACCACGACGAGACGACGGCCGGCACGCAGAACACGAGCAGGGCAGGGATGGTGGAGACAAGGACCGCCCACAGCGGCGCATCGCTGGACCCGTCCCCGACGGGGTAGCCGAGGAGGCCGATGAGACCCTCCCCGACCAAGAAGGCCAACCCGAAGGCAATGGGCAGCAGCAGCACGCTCAGCCAGGCGTTGCGCACGTAGCGTCCTGCCTCGACGGGACGACGGGTGGATGTGGTCGCCATGACGCGCCTCCTCACTCGGACGGACCTCGGACCGAGGTCCTATAGGCCATAGTCCTCCCCCATCGCGGGCGGCATGGCCTTCAGGACCATCGTCGGCGAGCATCCTCGACGGGTCGGGGGACGGCTCGGACCAGCTCGGTCACTCGCGCGTGTCCATGACGCCGGACGTCCATCTGGTCCTCGTGAGCGGGATCCGCGGGTGCTCGCGGCCCTCGAAGCGGTCGACCCGCGCACCGTTGCTGACGCCGAAGGCGATGAGTGAGGTGCTTGTCCTGCTCGGAGAGCTGGCGAAGGGACTCGAACCCTCAACCACCTGTTTCCCTGCGGTGGTCCTCGGCTGGGTTCTGCTGGGACTCGAATTCCCTGTGTTTCCAACGGTTTTCGCGTGCATGCGCGGACGGGTCTCGGGCTGGATCGCTCCTTCTCGGGACGAAAGAGGAGGCGTAAGTGGAGGGCTGGCCGGATCTAGCCACCGACCCTGTAGCGGAGCAGAGGAGCCTGCCGGAGTGGCCGGGTCAAGGGTGGACGGAGTCCATCACGTAGTGACGCGGAGCGCCCTTGATGCGGCCCGGAGGTGGGCGGAGAGTGGAGCGGAGGGTCGGAGGCGTGGAGGTGACGTGCTCCGCTCGGGCGCACCGAGAGTGGGCACGTTGTCGCCAACCTCTCCTAGTCTTCGAGGCATGCCAATCAATGAGTGGTGGCTGGGTGACAGTCGTGAGCGGTATTGGGTAGAGATCACGAATCGGGAGGATCTCGGCGTCAACTTGATCGCGCCTCAGGTGAACGACGCCGGGCGCGAGGAGTGGTCGTACGAGCTTCTGAGGCATGTCCGACCTGGTGACCTCGTTCTCCATTGGCACAAAGAGTCGGGTCCTGCGCTCGTGGGGTACTCACATGTAGCGGCGCCGGCCTTCGCATCCTCGTTGGAATGGCAGAGCCGAGGGACGTACGGCCGGACGCACCCGAATGTGGGTCTGGAGGACGCTTGGGAAGTCCCACTTCAGGGATATCGGGAACTGGCGAGCCCGGTTCACTTGGACCGCGTGCGAGAGCTGGAGCAAGAGCTCAGGAACGTGCGCACCGGGCTGGAGAGCACCTTCAACGGAGCCATCTACTTCCCGTTTGCGATCTCCGACAAGAGACCGATTCGCTCCGCCCAGGCGTACCTGACCAAGTTCCCGGCTGCCCTGGTCGACGCCATCCCCGAGCTGAAGGAGCTGGGCCAGGCCGCGGTCGATGAGCCCGGCGACTCTGCGACGCCGCGAGCTCCGAAGAGTCGAGCAGGGGCCGGGGCGTCTGGCTATGGACGGCAGCCTGACGCCGAACGCAGAAGGGCAGTGGAGCGGTACGCCGTTGAGCAGGTCATCAAGCACTACGGCGACGCACTTGGGTACATGGCCGAGGACGTAGGTGCCCGCGAGTCGTGGGACGTGACTCTGCGGCGCGGAGACGAGGAGCGTCACATCGAGGTGAAAGGCAGCACGACAGATCGATTGGCTATCGACATCACAGAGGGCGAAGTGCGTCATTCAGAGGCCATCTCGACGACTCTCGTCGTGATCGATCAAATCCAGATGGACGGGGAGCTCAACTGTTCGGGTGGCCGCTGGCGGGTTTGGTCCAACTGGACGCCAGATCGGTCAGAGCTGATCCCGACCGCCTACCGGCATCCCCTCCCGGGCGGCGGCGCCGAGGGTCGCCCGACCACGTAGCTAGCTCTCGACAGGTAGCGGGCGGTGTCCAGCAGGCGCCGCCCGCTTCGCCATGCCGGCCAGGCCGAGGTTTGCCGCCGCGCCCGGAACGGCCGCAGGCCGCACGCCCGGCACGGCGGCGGGCCGAAGGCCCGCCGGCTCGCGCCGGAGGCGCGCTTGAGTCAGTAGAGAAAGTCCTCACGGCATGTTGTGTGCGTGCCGCACGATTCCGGTGGCTCGAGGCACGCCACGTCAGGAGTCCAGCGGCCGCCAGGACAAGCCACTGGTGTGATCGGCCACCGCCTCGGGCCGGAGCGCTGGCGAAAATCAACTCTCGCAAGCCGACCTTCGTACGTTGGCGCAAGTTACGTTTGATCTATGACGGGAAAACGCGGACCTCGGTGGCAAGAGATGCTGGATCTGCCCCGGGCGGTGAGCAACCTTAAGAGCGAGGCTATCGGGGATTGGCACCGCGACCCTTGGGGATGGCCGGAGTACGGCTATCTGTTGAAGCACCCTGAGCTGGTGCTGACGAATCTGAATTCGGACACCGTGGGGCAAGTGGCTCACGTTGACGTCCCGAAGGAGAACTTCGCAGCAAGGCCAGCGATGGTTTTGGATTTGGTGGATAGACTGACCTATACGGCACTCGTTGATTACTTCAGCCCCCAACTAATAGGCGAACTCGACCGAAACGTTTTCGGGTGGCGTCTGAGTATTGACGGGCCAGCCAGGGGTGTCTACGAGCGAAACGGTGATGAATGGGCCCGCTTTCGAGGCCATCTCCTCAATTCGGCGGACGAGTTCGAAGTGCTTCTTCTGACGGACATCGTCTCTTGTTTTGCGAGCATCTCCGTTACGCATCTAAACGATGCGGTCTCGAACTCGCTTCCAAGTGGAAAGCCCGTTGACCGTCTGTGCGGGATGTTGGAGGCCTGGGAAGGATCGTCTGGACGAGCAGGAATTCCGCAGCGCTCTAGCGCCTCGGCTGTACTATCCAGTTTCTACCTGCAGAATCTGGACCTGATCTTACAGTCGCAGTCGCACCAAGTTGGCAAAGCGCAGCCCGGCGAGCCCAAAGAGTATTCTTGGGCGCGTTGGATGGACGACATGTGGTTGTTCGGCCAAGATGCGGGTCCCTTGCGCAGAGCACAGGTGGAACTACAGAGTGAAGCCGCAACTCTGGGCTTGAATCTGAACTCAAGAAAGACAGAGCTACTCGAAGGGCCGGACGCCGTTCAGCGTGCACTTCAGATCGAGCACAGCGCGATCGACAACGAACTTGTGCTTGAGGCGCTCGTTATGGATAACAAGCCAAAGAGAGGCGTGAGAAAGGAACCCGAGACGCCTCTTTTGGACGAGATGCTGGAGGAAATTCTTGCCAAGCCGGACAATGTGAACCGAACCACATTGCGTTTCGCGACGACTCGGATGCGGTCGTTCACGAAATTTGACAAGGTGCCCGAGCTGATGGAATGCGCACATCGCATGCCCCACGGGTCGGACCACCTTGCTCGTCTGTTTCGGGAATCGGTCGGCATTGCGGACTACCAAGACTGGTTCCTCAACTATGTGAAGACTCCCTGGGCGACGTACCCGTGGGCGGTGGCGAACTTCGGCACGGCGTTAAGGTCTGGGGTCCGACGTCCTCGCAAGGCCACTCGAGACTACTTCGCTTCGGTGCTGGCCGACGGGCGCACATCGCTTCCTCTGTTTGCGCTTGCCGCGCAACGTCTATCTAGGTGGGACCACAGCGAGTGCCGACTCGCAATAAGGGAGGCGGTCCGAACGACGCGCAGTCCTCACCACCTCAGAGTGGCTGCATTTGCTGGCATCGCGGCCGGTGAGCCTAGGACGACCGTTAAGCGCTGGTTGTCTGGGCACGAGAACCTTTTGACTCTGCGCTTCCTGGACGATAGGGGCTTTCGAGCTCCTAGCCCTACGCGGGATTTCACCGGGGAGTAGTGGCTGGTCCTTCGCGGCGCGTTGCTATTGGGCCACTCTGTTCGGAGTCGCCTGTGCGGCCTACTGAAGCAAGTCGATGGCCTGAATCGGACGTCTTAAGCGGCTCTTCAGAGTTGAGTGTGGGCGCTGTGGCCCACTGCGAAGAGCTTGGGCATCCTGATGATCAGGGCAGAGACATCAATGGGCTCTGCGTATCCTCATGGAATAAAAGTGAGGTTGGCCCTTGGGTGGGTGCGTGCAGGCCAGAGCCTCTCAGCACCGCGCAAGACTGGGCAAGGAAAACGGTCGCGATTCTGGAGCTCGAGATCGAGGAGGCAATGCGATCCATCACTCATGGGATCAACCACAACAACACGATTTCCGCTGGACACGAGAAGGCGGTCGTCATTAAGGCGCCTCTGGGCTTACACGATGCCGGCATCCACCTCCCCAGTCGAGAGATGGAAGCATGGGCGCTCGCCAATGGATGGCGTGGGGGACATCCCGCCAAGCCGGCGAAGTACGCCGATGGGATCAATGGAGGATCAAGGTCCCGCAGACGTTGAGGCACGCCCATGCGTTCGGCAATTATGGGGCCCAAGCAATCGCGTACTAGACAGCGTCTCATGGCACGCGGGTCACCCTTTTCCGAGCCAGCCCACTAGGGCTATTCACAGACTCAGCGACAGCTCCATGCAAGGCCCGGAAGTCGACTCGTCCGTCATGTGGCCACTTCCAAGACCTTCGATGCGTCCTCGAAATCCTCGGGACTGACCAGGTGGCAGATGCGCTTTGAAAGTGCCGCGCGAGTCTGGTGCCTAGTCACGACAGCATTGCCCAGCATCACAATCCCCTGCCAGTCAGGGTTCGTCTTGGCCCAATCAACCTGCGAAAGAGGCTGGAGTACGGACAGGTCGATCGGTCGGGACCAATCCGCCATTGACTGTATACCGAGGACCTGCGAGCCCGCCGTGCCCAGTGCCCAAAAAGCAACGGCATGGGCGGCGATGAAGTTTATACGCGCTTCGGCGGGCTTCATATCTCCTTGCAGCACTTCCTGCCACGGCTCTATTAGCTCACTCAGCGCAGTCCAGTAGGCCACGCACAACTCCTCTGCGGCGGCAATCGCCTCGTCGTCGGACTTCAGTCCAGACACGACCACCTGACCTCCCAGGAGCTGCCTGCAGGCGTCATACAATGACGAAAGAGTGATGAAATGCCGCGATCGGACCGCGAGAGAGGTCGCGTTCTTTTCCACCCTATTCTTGAACAGCGGAACCCTAGCGGCTACAGCCTTAACAACCCCATTCATAGGGTCGTCGTGATCGTAGAGAATGTCCAATGAGCGACTTGTCTTCTGAACCGTACGGTTCAGATCACTGAACATCTGCTGGTTGCGGTCGAGGCTCTCAAAGGGGATTAGCATGACGCCGATTTGCTGCGTACGAAGTAGCGGGTCATCTTTGATCGCACGCTGAATTGCTGCCAACCGGTGCTGTCCATCGACAATTACAAAGTCTGTCGTAGTGTCAAAGGTAAGCTCGCTCTTTGACGCCGAGTACGATGACTCGCCATCGAAAGACACCGTAAGACTGCCGAAGACCCAGTCGTCCTCCTTCTCTATCAAGTATTGGGCGATCTCAGGGATGCGCTTTTCTTGAAGTGGGCGCTGGGCTCGAAGTTCAGCGGGAAGAGATGCTGGCGTGGGATCGAAGAAGGCAGCCGCATCACGCAAGCTCATTACCGTCATGTAGAAATCGCGGTCACCCATCTTACCGCTAAGGGCGGGGAACGTAACCTCAGGCATGTGGCGTCCTTCCGTCGAATCGAGGAGCAGCCTCGAGTCCGCCTTGCAGCCGATACAAGGGGCTGCGCCACGGTCTCGAGGCTGATACACTGATTTAAACCATAAATCTCGATGACCCGTTATTTCAGGGCTGCGACCTACGATGTCGCGAGTCCCTGCGATGGCGGGTCATCTCCGTGTACGCTCTAACTGTAGCACATGTTCGGGACGTACAAGGCTTTTGGGAGACGTACGTCATGTGATCTACGTCACAGTCCCAGTGCCCACCTGTCCCTGCACGCCGTTGCCGGCAGTCCAGGCCCGTGCGCTAAGTCAGCGCTGAGTTCTGAGCGGTGGGGACACGTCCTGTCATCGAGCTGCCCATCCGTTTAGGTCTCCCTTCGACCACAGACCGTTCGACGGCTGCACCGCACTCGCCTCCAACTCGTCCAGCTCTTGGGGACTCAGGACCTCAGCCAATCGTCGGCTTGTGATGTGAGTTGCTCCGACCTCGGTCATTTTCGCGATGACGCCGGGAAGGGGTATCTGGGAATGCGGATACGGGGCCTTCGAGGCGACCTGCCGTTCGAAGTCGATTTCGTTCACGGAGGTGGCGCTCATGACGTCTTCAGCCTCCGACAGGTTCACTGTCTCCCTGAGCAGTCGCGCGAGGGGCAGTGACGCAAAGCTAGGGTGGGGAATCGCCCATGCGGTCGCAGTGTGCTCAGTCAATGGGACTGGGTCCCGACCTCGCCGCATAGCTACGGACCCTCTCATTCCGCGTGCCCCTGCAGCCACCAAGGCCGTGGCCTCAGTCGGGTGCCAGCAGAGCACAGGCGAAAGGGCCGTCACGTCTCCTGAAACGACCCGGCCGACGGATTCTGCGTCGACGCTCTTCAACAAGGTAAGGACTTTGCTCTCAGATAGTTCAGCGTCAGCTCCTGGGCCAACGACTGCCAACGTGGTGGCGATGCCCGTCCCCAGAGCGGCGGCCAGAGTGAGCGAGTCGGCCAGAGGGCTCTTGAGCGTCGGTTCCGGGCCCCGCGCCATCACGTCCCCGCCGACGTCAAGCACCACAAGGCGGTCCACATCCAGCGACGCTGATAGTCGCCGCAGCTGGTGAGCGAGCCCGACAGCACCACCTTCGAAGTCGTGCACGAAAATCCGCGCACCGCTCGTTTCGGCCAGGCGGGGAAGGACCGACCGCCCCGGTGGAACCGTGTCCGACGTCGGTAGCACCTCGCAGGGCTCGCCGCCTACGAGGCCCAGCCCAATGAAGTCAGTGCGAGCACGCGGGCCGGGCACTGGGTCGATCCGCAGGCGTTCCCACGCGCATGTCGTCACGAGGGGAGGTCGCTCATCCGTGTCTCCGAGGGCACGCCGAGCTAGGAGCGCACCGACTGCATCGCCGCCGCCTCCTGCTGCCACGTAGAGCGTCCTCATGGACCGATTGTGTCTTGCCGCCCCTGCAACCTCTACCCTTAAGTGGTATTAGCCAGATGGAGAGTGAGTGATGAGCGGCCCGCCCCCTGCGAAGTTCCGGCGCATCGCGGACGACTTCCGCACGCGCATCCTCAGCGGGGAACTGCGAGCCGGCGACGAGGTGCCGAGCGAGCGAGCACTGGCTGCCCAGTACGAGGTCTCACGCCCCACCGCCACCAAGGCCCTGGCACTCCTTCGCACCGAGGGCTTCCTTCACTCGGTGCAGGGCTCCGGCACCTTCGTTTCGGACCTGAACGTTCATCGCCGCCCGGTCGACCGCTACGCGCGGGCCAAGCGAGCCGGCCGCATCTACAGCGGGAACGAGCGGGCCGAGATCGTGTCGGCCGAAGTGATCGAGCACCCTCCCGAGCACGTGGCCCGAGGCCTCGCACTCCCGGATGGCTCAGCCGCGATCCGGCGTCGACGGATCACCTGGGACGGGGACGAGCGCATCGAAGCGTCCACGTCGTGGTTCAGCGCGGAGCTTGCCGCACAGGCACCACGGCTGCTGTCGACCGAGCGCATCCGCACGGGCACAGTCGGCTACGTCGAAGAGCAGACTGGCCGGGTCGCACGCTACGCACGTGATCGCATGACAGCGCGGGCGGCAGGCGAAGAGGACTGCGCCGCACTTGGATTGGCGGACGTCAACGCCCCGGTCCTGCTGGTCGAGCACATCGTCTACGACGGCACTGACTCCCCCATCGAGTTCGCTGAGGCCGTCTACCCGCCCGGTAGCTTCACGGCCGAGCACCGCTACGAGCTCTCTTAGCTCTTCGTCCACATTCCCTCTCGCTCCCGGTTGCGCGGCCAAGTGGTATATGCCACCTTGGAGTTACTGGCCTATACCACTTAGGAGTGAGTCACATGGCGATGCAGCGTCGGTTCGCGGTCGGTCACGCGGACGTCTTCCCCGCGGGTGCGTTCTTGAAGGGGGGTGTGGAGCCGGTGGCGGACTTCAACGCGGACAAGCGGCCGGATGGGTCGAGGCCGCAGCAGTTGGACAAGGACTCGGGGCTGCCGTTGTGGCAGGTGACGGTCCTGGACGCGGACGAGGAGGCCGGCAAGAAGGAGACGGCGCTGTCGATCAAGATCGCGGCGAAGGTGCAGCCGGTTCCTCCGGACAATGGGACGCCGTTCCCGTGGACTCCGGTGGAGTTCGTCGGTCTGACGGCTCTTCCTTACGTCGATGACAACGGGGCTCGTCCTCGGCTGGCGTGGTCCTTCCGGGCGGAGGGGATGACGGCTCCGGGCAAGGGTGCGAAGCCTTCGGTCTCGGGTCGCTCGGAGTCGGCGGCTGCGTGATGCGTGCCGTGAGGGTTCGTCGTCTGGTCCGTGGGGGTGTCCTCACGGTCCAGGCGGCTGGCCCGGTCCTGTGGCGGCTGCTGGCGGTGTGCGTGACGCTGCTCGGTGCGGGCTGGTTCGCCGGTCGCGCTCCTGAGCGGACCTCGTGGGGGCTACCGACCGGTCCGTCTGACACCTCCTGGGTCGCGGTCCTCGGATCGCAGCTCCAGATGCTCGGGGCCGTGGTGGGCGTGGCTGCGCTGCTCGTCTTCATCGCGGCCTTCGTGGTCGCGCTGCGATACCCCAATCAGGTCGTGGCGTGGTTCTACCGGCGCTACGTGCGGAGAGACTTCGCGCATGTCGCTCGGGCGGCCGGTCTGTCGAAGGAGATCCAGACCAAGGACGGTCGCGGGTGGGTCGATCCGGCCTTGCTGGGCGTGACCTCGTGCGGCGGTGTGGTCGTCACTCGCATCCGTGCTCGCCGGGGGCAGTCCTCGTCGGAGATCGCTGCGGTGGCGGAGAAGTTCGCGGCTGACTTCGGTGTTGCGAGCTTCCGGGTCTCGACGCCTTCGGCTGCGGTCGCGGAGTTGCGGTTGACGATGGGTGACGCGCTGGCGGGTGCGACGACGGCGAGGATTCCTGCGGATCGTGCACCGGGCGCGGCCCTGGAGCCGGTCGAGGTCGGCCGGGAGGAGTCGGGCGACCCGTGGCGGCTGTCGCTGGTGGGCAGGCACACGCTGGTCGCTGGCCGGTCCGGCTCGGGGAAGGGCTCGATCCTGTGGGGCTCGGTGGCCTCGCTGGGTCCGTGGATCAGACAGGACGCGGTGCGGGTGCACGGCGTGGATCTCAAGCGTGGCGTGGAGATCGCGATGGGCGATGGCCTGATGTATCGCACGGCGTACAAGCCGGAGCAGGCGGTGGAGGTGCTGCGGGATCTGCTGGCGATCATCGATGAGCGAGCGGTCCGCATGGTCGGGCAGTCCCGGCTGCATGAGCCGATGCCGGGCGATCCGTTGCACGTCCTGGTCATTGACGAGCTGGCGGCGTTGACGGCCTACGCGGATGCCGGGGTGAAGAAGGAGGGCAATCGCCTCCTGTCGGAGATCTTGACGCAGGGCCGGGCGATGGGGGTTGTCGTCGTCGCGTTCGTGCAGGACCCGAAGAAGGAGACGGTCCCGATGCGGGGTCTCTTCACGCAGACGGTGGCGCTGCGTCTCCAGAGCGTCGAGGAGGTCCAGATGGTCCTCGGGTCGGGTCTGAGTGATGAGGCTCCGGCCCATCGCATCCCGGACGACATGCGGGGTGCTGGCTACCTCGTCACGGAGGAGGGCGAGGTGGCGCGGGTGCGGGCGCACTTCTGGCCGGACTCGCTCATCAAGGCCACAGCGGCGCACTACCCGGCGGCGAAGCGCTGGGAGTCATCTCGGGAAGGGGTTCGTCATGATGCCGAATGAGCGCTCTCGCGCTGCCACGCGGACGTTGGCAACGCTCAATCTCCACGGGGCATGCGTGCGCCACCCGCACCCGGACTGGTGGTTTCCGGAGCGTGGTCGCGACGACACGGACAAGGCGCTGGAGGTGTGCGCTTCGTGCCCGGTGCGGGCGATGTGCCTGGACTACGCGCTGGCGTGGGACGACCAGGGCGTGTGGGGCGGCACGTTGGATCACGAGCGGTTCGGGCTGGGTGAGACGGCATGAGCTGGATGCTGGCGGCTGCTCCCTCTGAGGTGCTCCCCCTTCGCTCGTCGTTGGGTCGGGGCGCGGCGGTCGCGTGCGATGAGTGCGGGGTGGTCTTCGTGCGGCGCTTCGATGCGCGGACGATCTTCCCGACGACATCGGACGCCATCGCGGCGGCCACGACCTTCTGCGAGGGCTGGGCCTACGTGATCGGCCACGGCCGCGATCACCTCGTGTGTCTCGACTGCGTGTGCGCGAGTGGGGCGGCGGGCGAGCTCTGATGGTTGACCGCAGCGCCCCCTTCGGGTTCCCCGGCTACAGCGACGATGCACCGCTGGATCTGGGGAGCCTCGGGGCCGCTGCTCGGCAGGGTGTCGTGGATCGCCTCATGGGCGGCACCTTCGATGCCTGGGCGGATGCGGCGGCGCGGGTCGGGCACTGCGCGCACCCGATCAAGTTGGTCGGGTCCTCGTCGCGGGTGGACCGGGCCACGGGCGAGGTGGTGTCGACCTACTCCTCGACGCACGAGCCCTTCGGCGTGACCTATGTGCGGTGCGGCAATCGGCGGGCGAGTGTGTGCCCGGCCTGCTCGCGGATCTATGCGCGGGACACCTTCGAGATGATCCGGGCCGGTGTGGTCGGGGGCAAGAGCGTGCCGGAGGGGGTCAGCGGCAATCCGTTGGTCTTCTTGACGTTGACGGCTCCGTCCTTCGGTCCGGTGCATGCGGGGAAGGGAGGGCAGCGGTGCCGTCCTCGTGATGGGCACGGGGTGTGCGAGCACGGTCGTCCGGTGGCGTGCTGGCGGGCTCACGAGGACGGTGACCTCGACGTGGGGACGCCGATCTGCGCGGACTGCTACGACTACGTGGGGCACGCGATCTGGCAGTGGTGGGCTCCTGAATTGTGGCGACGCTTCACGATCACGGCTCGTCGG
Source organism: Janibacter terrae (assembly GCF_039636765.1). Taxonomy (NCBI): domain Bacteria; kingdom Bacillati; phylum Actinomycetota; class Actinomycetes; order Micrococcales; family Intrasporangiaceae; genus Janibacter; species Janibacter terrae. The sequence continues at coordinate 832,606 of NZ_CP144167.1, read as the reverse complement.
GTGATCTCTCGTGCGCTGGGTGTGCCGGACTCTCGGCTGCGGGAGGTGGCGACCTTGCAGTACGCGAAGGTCGCGGAGTACCAGGCGCGGGGCGTGGTGCACTTCCATGCGTTGGTGCGTCTCGATGGCCCGAAGACGCCGGAGGGGTATGCGGCTGCGCCTGCGGCGGTCTCGGCTGGGGTGCTGGCCGGGCTCCTCGAGGATGCGGTGTCGCGGGTCCACTTCGATGCTCCGTCGTGCGGCGGTCAGGGTGGCGGTCGGCTGCAGTTCGGCGCGCAGGTCGATGCCCGGTCCGTGACGGCGACCCGGGGGGACGACCCGGACGCTCCGCTGGTGGGTGAGCAGGTGGCCGGCTATCTGGCGAAGTACGCGACCAAGGCCGCGTCGGACACGACCGATCCGCGAAGGGAGTCGGCCCACTACCGGCGTCTGCGGGCGACTCTGGATGACCTCGCGGACCAGCGGACGTCGGGCGATGACTACGAGCTGCTGGGCAAGTGGGTGCACATGCTCGGCTTCCGGGGGCACTTCTCCAGCAAGTCGCGGCGCTACTCGATCACGCTCGGGGCGTTGCGTCGGGCGCGGCAGCGGTGGCAGCGGATCGCCGCCGACTGCGCTCGTGACGGACGTGAGGTGCCCGTCCTCGACTTCGCGGACCTCATCGCGGATGACGAGGAGGAGACCACCCTCGTCGTCGGCTCCTGGAGCTATGTGGGCACCGGGTGGGAGACGGACGGGGACACGGCGTTGGCCCTAGCTGCTGCGGATCGTGCTCGTGCCTATGACCAGTGGCGGGCCGAGAGGGCACGGACGCACTGACAGACCGATGGCAGGCAATGGGAGAGAAGGGGATTGAGATGTGCAATCGACACGACCCGCTATGGACCGTCCAGGACGTCGCCACGTTCCTCGGGGTGCCCGTGGGGGCGCTCTATGACTGGCGGTGCCAGGGCGAGGGGCCTCCGGCGTTGAAGATCGGTCGGCGGCTGCGCTACCGGGAGAGTGACGTCTTCGCGTGGCTCGATGAGCAGACGGCGGCGTGAGCGGTGGGACGGCAGGGGTTGGCTCCGGGTGAGTGGGGTGCCATCTCGACGGTGCGCGTGGCCACGGACTCCGGGGCGACGTACAAGGCTCGGGCGTGGTTCCGGGGCTTCGACGGTCGCAAGCGGCGGGTGGAGCGGTGGGGCTCGTCCCAGGCCGCGGCGCAACGAGCACTCACCACAGCCCTGGAGGATGCGGCCACGACCGGCGTCGGTGGGCTGACGGCTCGGGACACCTTGGACGAGGCGGTGCGCCAGTGGCTGACCGACCTCGACCAGCTCGTGCGGATGGGTGAGCGGTCACCGGGGACGGTGCAGACCTATCGTTACCAGTGGCGGCGGCACGTCTCCCCCGCGTTGGGCAACCTGCGCTTGGGTGAGGTGACGACGCCCATCGTGGATCGCTTCTTGGTGGACCTGCACGAGAGGGTCGGGTCGGCCACCTCGCGCACGTCGCGGGCGGTGATCTCGGGGGCGATGGGTCGGGCGGTGCGTGAGGGTGCGGTGCGGTTCAACCCGACGCGGGAGGTGCGGCGGTTGAGTGCCGGTCCGCGTCGTCGGCCGCGTGCCCTGACCGAGCAGGAGCGGGCGGCGTGGTTCCTGGCCGTGACCCGTGATCCTCGGGCGGTCGAGCACGACCTGCCGGACCTGTGCGCCTTCATGCTGGCGACGGGGCTGCGGATCGGTGAGGTCGTCGCCGTGCTCTGGTCGGAGGTCGACCTGGAGCGCGGCACGGTCGAGGTGACGTCCACGCTGATCCGGGTGACCGGTCAGGGCCTGATCCGCAAGGCCACGAAGTCGGCTGCCGGGCAGCGCCTCCTCCCCCTGCCTCAGTGGTGCGTCTCGATGCTGCGGCGGCGCGCTGAGGTCGGGGTGGGTCCGGACGAGCCGGTCTTCGGCACGATCGATGGGGGCTTCCGTGAGCCGCGCACGGTGAGCCGGTGGCTCTACGAGGTGCGCTCGGACAGCGACCTGGAGTGGGTGACCTCGCACGCCTGGCGCAAGACGACGGCGAGCATCCTCGACGGGTCGGGGGTGACGGCGCGGATCATCGCCGACCAGCTCGGCCACTCGCGGGTGTCGATGACGCAGGACGTCTACCTGGGTCGCGGGGAGCAGGATCCTCGGGTGCTCGCGGCGCTCGAAGCGGCCGACCCGCGGCCCCCTTCGCCGGGCCAAAGTGGAGGCGAAAGTGGAGGCTTGAAGGGGGTGCAGGGTCGTGGGTGAGGCGTTTGCCCTGCTCAGAGAGCTGGCGAAGGGACTCGAACCCTCAACCACCTGTTTACAAGACAGGTGCGCTACCAATTGCGCCACGCCAGCGAGCCCGGGACGCGAAGACCGGGACCGCGGCATCGTAGCCCGCGGCCCCGGTCGTCACCGAGTCATCGGTCGTGTCAGAGGACGTTGCGGTTGAGCCAGGACTGCAGGCGCGACGTGGTCTGCGGGCCCCACTGGCCGTCCACCGTGGCGCCGACCCGGCCCTGGAGCGCGCGAGTGGTCTGCGGGCCGACGATGCCGTCCACGGAGACGCCGAGCTTGCGCTGCATGGCCTGCTTGTCGGCGCTGTCGAGGTAGCCGTTCACGGGGCGACCGCCCCACTTCTCGATGCCGGCGTTGGTGCGCGGGCCCTGGACGCCGTCGACGGCGAGCTTGCCGCCGGTCGAGGTCACCGTGGTCGCGGGCGTGCGGTCGCTGTCGCGCGAGGGGCGCTCGGCACCGCTGTAGGGGTCGACGGCCAGTCCGTTGGCGAGGGTCAGGCCGGCCCGGCGGGAGCAGACCGGCCACGCGCCCGGGCCCTGCACCTTGAGGACCTTCTGCGCGATCTCGATCTGCTGTCCCTTGGTGGCGCGGTCGGCGGTGTACGCGTACTGCTGGCCGCCGAACCCCTTCCACGTCTGGAAGGAGAACTGCACACCGCCGTAGTAGCCGTTGCCGGTGTTGATGCTCCAGTTGCTGGTCGACTCGCAGGCGGCGAGGCGGTCCCAGACCGTCTCGGCGGCGCCGGCGTTGGTGGCGACGACCATGCCACCGGCGGCCAGGGCGCCGACGGTGACGACACCGCCGGCGACGCGCAGGCGACGGCCGCGGCGGGAGACCGGCTGGTCGGGGAAGTCATTGGTGCTGAACATGTGGCAGTCCTCATCTCGGCGGAGCACGGGCAGGGGCACCCCGTGCAGGTCCGAGAGCGACGCTAAGGACTCAGGAGTCACACAGACAACACCCGCACCATAAATACAGACCTGTAACTCAGACCCCGTGGACACCTCGTGTCACACGTCTCCGCACCCCCGAGCACGACGAAGGGGGCCACGCACCGAGTCGGTGCGCGGCCCCCTTCGCGAGGCTGCTGGGATCAGTTGGCGTTGAGGTACGCCTGCAGCTTGGAGGTGGTCTGCGGGCCCCAGATGCCGTCGACGTCGGCGCCGACGACCTGCTGGAGAGCCGAGGTGGTCTTCGGGCCGATGACGCCGTCCTGCCCGGTGCCGACCTTGGCCTGGAGGGCCTGGACGTCGGCGGAGCTCAGGGTGCCGTCCTGCGCGGTGCCGACCCACTTCTCGATGGCGGCGTTGGTCTTCGGACCGCGGATGCCGTCGACGACGAGCGCGCCGGCGGTCGCGGGGGCGCGGACCTCGGAGCGCGAGGCCTGCTCCGGGGCCTGCTGCCGGGCCTGCGTCGGGGCGGGGGCAGTCGAGCCGCCACCGACCATGCCGTTGGCCTTGGTCAGGCCGGCCTTCTGCGAGCACACCGGCCACGCGCCGGGCCCCTGCACCTTGAGGACCTCCTGCGCGATCTCGATCTGCTGCGCCTTGGTGGCCTGGTGCGCGTTGGAGGCGTACTTGCCGCCGCCGAAGCCCTGCCAGGTCTGGCTGGTGAACTGCAAGCCGCCGTAGAAGCCGTTGCCGGTGTTGATCGACCAGTTGCCACCGCTCTCGCACTGGGCGACGGCGTCCCACACGTTGGCGTTGGTCGCGGCGGAGGAGCTCTGGGCGGTGGCCACGGAGCCGACGGCCGCGGTCGCGCCTGCCACGGCGACACCGGCGATGCGGCGGCGGGCGGGCGAGGTGGTCACGGTGGGGGCGTGCTTGGGCGAGTAGAACATCAGAGTGTGGGTTCCTTCCACGGAGTTCAGGGGGCTTCGTGGTGAAGCTGCCAGCAGTTCTGGCGTCATTCGAGGACGGCGGGAACGTTACCTTCCCGTGATCTACCGAGTCAATCCCGTGACCTGGATTCGTCAGGCACTGGTCAGACGATGTCCCAGCCCTCGACGTCGCGGCGGTCCGACTCCTGCTCCACGGCGACGCGGCGTCGCTGGGCCACCGGGGCGTCGAAGGGGGCGGCCAGCCGGTCGCCGAGGGTGTTGCCCGTGGCGATCGCCATGATGACGCCGAGCGCCCCCAGGACGCTGAAGAGACCGGCCGTCGTGTCCGACCCGTCGCTGATCGTCGGCGGGCTGGTCATGTGGTACAGACCGATGAAGATCCCGAGCCCGGGATAGAGGCCGAAGGACGCCGGCACCGAGAGCGTGAGCGCGGGCGAGTCCATCCGCAGCGCGATGAAGCGGGCGAGGAAGCCGATGACGACGGCCGCCAGACCCGTCGCCGTGACCCGGCCGACGCCCAGGCTGATCACCCCCGCCGCGACGCTCACGCCGACGGCGCACAGCAGCGCCGAGGGCAGCAGCAGCCGGTGGCTGTCCTGGAGGGTGACGGCCCCCGCGAGGCCGATGAGCACCGAGCCGAAGATGACCATCGGCAGCGCCGCCGACGCCCAGGCGAGCTTGTCGAGCGGCGGTGGCGTCAGGCCCACGTCGAGCCAGCCACCGACCTGCAGGCACAGGCCCAGCCCCCCGGCGACACCCACGATGAGCCCGAAGGTGTGCAGCAGCACCGCGAAGAGCCGAGCGGTGCCCGTCACCGGGAAGCCGGAGAGGACGTCCTCCATCGCGGAGATCAGCGTCCGCGACGGGAGCAGCGCGACGATGCCACCGGCGACGATGAAGGCGAAGTCCGCCGGGGAGATCGGGAGGATGCCGTACGTGCTGAGCACGTAGGAGGTGAAGGCGATGACGGTGGCGGTCGCCCCGCCGAGCGCCCCGAGGTAGAAGTCGGGCAGGTTGAGCCGCTCGATGAGGCCGGCGAGCAGGATCGTCACACAGGCCGCGAGCATCGCGACGAGCACGGCGGGCAGGCTCGCCCCGAGGATCAGCGCGACGCCACCGGCGACCCCACCCTCGGCGAGGGTCACGAACCACCGGGACCACGTCCGCGGCGTCCGGCTGATCTCGCGCAGCTGGGACTCGGCCTGCTCGATGTCGATGTCCCCCGAAACGAGGTCGTCGACGAGTGCGTGCACCAGCGCCAGCCGGGCGAAGTCGAGGCGCGGCTGGCGGACGACGCGCAGCCGGGAGATCGTCTGGCCCGACGGGGTGCGGCACTGCATGTGCATCGACTGCATCGTCAGGTCGACGTCGAGGTCCTCGAGGCCGGCGGCGACGCCGACGGCGATCGTGGCCGACTCGACACCCGCGGCACTCGACCCGGAGCGGAGCATGACCTCGGCGACGCGCAGCGCGAGGTCCATCGCGTGGGTGGCCGCGCGCTCCTCGGCGACGGCGCGGGTGACCCGCGGGTCACGGTAGGGCGTGCCGCGCAGGGAACCGCGCAGCGGGATCGTCTCGGTCGGTTGCTCGCCGCGCAGGCTCGGCCGCCGACGCGGCTTGGGCTGCGGCCCCGTCTGCGGGACCGGCGTCCCGTCGTGCGGGGTCGCGGCGGCCCGCCGGGCCGGCCGACGTCGCGGCCGCGGGGACGAAGGGGGCGGAGGCGGGGGTGTCGTCATCGGCTGGGTAGCTGCCCCGGGGTCGGCAGTGGCGACTGCAGCGCGGGCCACCAGGAGACGTCGATCGCCCCCACGGCGAGCGCGCCGAGGACACCGAGCGCGACGACGAGGAGCACGGCGACGACGAGCCCCCGGGCGGCCGGCACGCCGGTCACGCTGCGCACGAGGCTGCGGCTGCCGCGACGCAGGCCGGGGCCACCGGGGCCCCACCACCCGGTGAGCAGCGCGAGCAGCGAACCCACGGCGATCGGCAGGGGCGCGTCCAGACGAACCCCGAGGCCGTCGACGGAGGTCTGGGCGAGGGCGGTCGCGAGCAGGCCCGCACCACCGACGGCGACCGGGAGCAGCGCGGCGACGACGGTCGTGAGCGCCGCGGTGACGAGGTGCCACGGCGAGGCCGCTGCGGCGGCGAAGCCGTCGCTGCGTCGCCGGCCGTAGCGGTGGCGTCGGCGCACGGTGCCCGTCATCGACCGGTCGACGGTCCGGGCGAGCCAGGACCAGCCGAGCGCCACCACGAGGCCGACCCACGGAAGGGCCGCGGTCAGGGCGACCGCGGCAGCGAGCAGGGCGGCGAGGACGTCGCTGCGCCGGGGACGCCCGATGCGCGGGTCACCCGGACGGTCGCCGATCCCGACCCCGGGGCCGGGCTGCTGGGTCCCGGGCTGCTGGGTCCCGGGCCAGGGCGCCCGCTCACGTTGGGGCAGCATCCCCCAGCCGTTGTCCTGCGGCTGCGGCACGGGCGCCGCGACGGACGCCGGCTGCGGGGCCGGTCGCGGGTCGGTCCAGTCATTGGTGCCCCACGGCGCCGGCGGCTCGTTGCGCTGCGCGGGCGGCGCGGCGACGGGCGGCAGGGCGCGGGTCGCGTCAGGGGCGAGAGCGCGGGTGCGCTGCGGCAGCACCTCGGTCACCGGGCGCCCGTTGGCCCAGGCCTCGAGGGCGAGCAGCACCTCGTCGGCGTCGGGCCGCAGGCGGGGGTCGGGGGTGAGCGCCGCGTAGAGCAGCGGGGCGAGCTCGGGGTCGACGTCGTGCAGGTCGACGTCGCCACGGCAGACCCGGGCGAGGACGGCCTCCATGCCGCCACGACCGAAGGGGGAGCGCCCGGTCGCGGCGAAGACGAGCGTCGCCGCCCACCCCCACCAGTCGGTCGCGGTCGTGACGTCACCCCCTTCGACCAGCTCGGGCGAGAGGTACCCGGGAGTGCCCATGACGAGGCCCGTCATGGTCATCCGGGAGCTCTCGACGACGTGCGCGATGCCGAAGTCGATGACGACCGGGTCGCCGTCGAGCAGGAGGACGTTGCCCGGCTTGAGGTCGCGGTGGATGACGCCGACCTCGTGGATGGCGCGCAGCGCCTCGGTCAGGCCTCGAGCGAGGCGCAGCAGGGCCTGGGCGTCGAGCGGACCCTCCTCGCGGACGTGCTGCTCCAGGCTCGGGCCGGGCACGTAGCGCGTGACGATGTACGGCTGGTCCGCCTCCAGGTCAGCGTCGAAGACCGGCGCGATGCGCTGGGAGCGGACCCGGGCGAGGGTGTCGACCTCGCGCCCGAGGCGGGCGCGGGCGTCCTCGTCGTGGGCGACGTGCGAGCGCAGGACCTTGACGGCGACCGCGCGCCCGCGCGCGTCGAGCGCGAGGTGCACGATGCCCATGCCGCCCTGCCCGAGCTGCTGCAGGACGCGGTAGGGGCCGATGGTGTCGTAGTGCGCCACCGCGACGTCTCCCCGGGGTTCCGGGGCGGGCTCGGGCCCGAGGCGCTGTGTCGTCATGGCACCCAGCGTAGAAGGCCGCGGGTGGGCGTCGTCGGAGCGTCGGCTGTGTGGCGCCTGTGCACCACCGGTCACTGCGTGATGTAGGCCTCGAGCTGGTCGCGCTCGGCGGACAGGTCACGGATGCGGTGCTTGACCACGTCGCCGATGCTCACGATGGCCACGAGCCGCCCGTCGCGCACGACCGGGACGTGGCGGATGCGACGCTCCGTCATCTGCGTCTCGAGATCGCTGATGTCGTCGTGCTCACCGCAGATGTGCACCTCGGCGGTCATGATCGCGCTGACCGGCCCGTCGAGGATCTGCGTGCCGACGTCGTGCAGGCGCCGCACGACGTCACGCTCGGAGACGATCCCGTCGACGACCCCGCCGGCCGAGGAGACGACGACGGCGCCGATGTGGTGCTCGGCGAGGAGCCCGAGCAGCTCCGCGACCGTCGAGTCGGGCGGGACCGTGACGACGTCGGTGCCCTTGGTGCGCAACACGTCCGAGATCTTCATGTATCGACGGTAGTGCTCCGGACGCGTCGGTGGAAGGCCTGGCGGGTACATAGGGTGGACCCAACGACCCTCCGGAGGTAGCACCCGTGTCACGCCAGCGCACGTTCGACCTCGTCATCGCCGCCAACAGGCTCCCCGTCGACCGCGTCGTCGCCCCAGACGGCAGCAGCGAGTGGCACCGCTCCCCCGGTGGCCTCGTCACCGCCATGGACTCCGTCATGCGCGGCCGCGAGGGCGCGTGGGTGGGGTGGGCCGGCGAGACCGGCGAGGCACCCGCCCCCTTCGAGGAGTCGGGGATGTGGCTCCACCCGGTCCCGCTCTCGGAGGAGGAGCAGACCACCTACTACGAGGGCTTCAGCAACGACACCCTGTGGCCGATCTACCACGACGTCATCGTCCCCGCGCACTTCCACCGCGAGTGGTGGCAGGACTACGAGGTCGTCAACGCCCGGTTCGCCGACGCGGTCTGCGAGATTGCCGCGCCGGGGGCCAAGGTCTGGATCCACGACTACCAGCTGCAGCTGGTGCCGGCGATGGTGCGCGCCCGCCGGCCCGACGTGCGCATCGGCTGGTTCAACCACATCCCCTTCCCGCCCGTCGGGCTCTTCGCGCAGCTGCCGTGGCGCGCCAAGATCATCGAGGGGCTCCTCGGCGCGGACTACCTGGGCTTCCAGCGCCAGGCCGACGCGCAGAACTTCGTGCGGGCGGCGCGGCAGCTCGGTGGGTGCGCCACGAAGGGCGAGACGGTCACCGCCAAGGGCCCGGACGGTGGCGAGCGCGTGGTCCGGGCCTCCGCGGTGCCGATCAGCATCGACTACGCGGGGCTGGACGAGCTCGCCCGCAGCGAGCCGGTGCAGGAGCGGGCGCAAGAGATCCGTGAGTCACTCGGCAACCCCGACATCGTCATGCTCGGCGTCGACCGGCTCGACTACACCAAGGGCATCCGGCACCGGCTCAAGGCCTACGAGGAGCTGCTCGACGAGGGCGTCTTCGTCCCGCCGGAGATCACCTTCGTCCAGGTCGCGACCCCGAGCCGCGAGCGCGTCGAGGCCTACAAGACGCTGCGCACCGAGATCGAGACGACGGTCGGGCGGATCAACGGCACGTACTCCGACCTCGGCGCACCGGCGGTGCACTACCTGCACCAGAGCTATCCGCGCGAGGAGATGGCCGCGCTCTTCCAGGTCGCCGACGTCATGCTCGTCACCCCGCTGCGCGACGGGATGAACCTCGTGGCCAAGGAGTACGTCACCTGCCGCCACGACGAGGGCGGCGCGCTCGTGCTCAGCGAGTTCACCGGCGCCTGGCACGAGCTGCACCAGGCCTTCGTGTGCAACCCGCACGACATCGAGGGCCTCAAGCAGACGATGGTCCGCGCCCTCGAGACCGACCCCAAGGAGAAGCGGCGCCTGATGCGGGCCCTGCGCCGCCGGGTCTGCGAGTACGACGTGCAGCGGTGGGCCGACCGGTTCCTCAGCAACCTCGAGAGCGCGCCGCAGCGTCCCGGCCGGTCGAAGGGGGCCTGACGTGCCCCTCCCGCAGCCGGTCACCGCTGCCCTGGCCGCGGTCGCGGCGGCGCCGCGCCTGCTCGTGGCGACCGACTTCGACGGGGTGCTCGCCCCCTTCGTCCTCGACCCGATGGACGCTCGGGCCCAGCCCGGCAGCATCGACGCCCTGACCGCCCTCGCCGCCGCCGCCGACACGTGGGCGGCCGTGGTCTCGGGGCGCGACCTGGCCACGCTCACCGCCCTCACCGGGTTGGAGAGGTCGGCGGTCGCCCGGATCGGCAGCCACGGCGCGGAGTCCAGCTCGGGCGGGGTGCTCCCGGAGGGCACCGATGCCGCCGTCGCCGCGCTGCGCGGCCACGTCACGGCGACCGTCGCGACCCGCGAGCCGCGGATCCGCCTGGAGCACAAGCCGACCGCCGTCGTCCTGCACACCCGCGGGCTGCCCGAGGAGGTCCTGCCGATCGCCGCAGCGATCGCCGAGGAGGCCGCCCGGCACGACGGGGTCACGCATCTCGCCGGCAAGGGCGTGCACGAGCTGAGCGTCCTGCGCGCCGACAAGGGCACCGCGCTGCGCGCGCTCGCCACCGAGCTCGGCGTCGACGCCACCGTCTACCTCGGCGACGACGTGACCGACGAGCACGCCTTCGCGGTCCTGACCGGGGACGACCTCGGCATCAAGGTCGGTCCGGGCGAGACCGCCGCCACGTTGCGCATCGAGGACTGCACGCTCGTGCCCGCCGTCCTCGCCGAGCTGGCCCGGCTGCGCGGCTGAGCGCTCCGCCCCCTTCGCCCCCGCCTCCTGCGCCACACTGGGGGGATCGACGGAGGGAGGCACCCGTGCCCCTGGACATCTCGGCGGCGCGCCCGGACCCCGCCCTGCTCGACCTGCCGTGGTCGGTCCCGCTCGAGGAGTGGCCGCAGGAGCGCCTGGCCGCGCTCCCGCGCGGCATCTCCCGGCACGTGGTGCGGTTCGTGCGGCTCTCCGGCGGGGTCATCGCGGTGAAGGAGATCAAGGCCGAGCTCGCGCGCAACGAGTACCGGCTGCTCCGGCTGCTGCGCCGCCTCGACCTGCCGTGCGTCGAGCCGCTCGCGGTCGTCTCCGGGCGCACCGACGCGGAGGGGCACCCGCTCGACGCCTGCCTCATCACCCGGCACCTGCAGTTCTCCCTCCCCTACCGGGTGCTCTTCAGCCAGCACCTGCGCGAGGACACGGGCGTGCGCCTGGCCGACGCGCTCGCGGTGCTGCTCGTGCGACTGCACCTCGCGGGCTTCTTCTGGGGCGACGTCTCGCTGTCCAACACCCTCTTCCGGCGCGACGCGGGGGCCTTCACCGCCTACCTCGTCGACGCCGAGACCGGTGAGCTGCACGACTCGCTGAGCACCGGGCAGCGCGAGCACGACCTCGACCTCGCCCAGACCAACATCGCCGGCGAGCTCATGGACCTCGCCGCCGGCGGCTACCTGCCGGAGACGCTCGACCCGGTCGCGGTCGCTCACGACGTCATCGAGCGCTACCGCGGCCTGTGGGACGAGCTCACGGGCGACGAGTGGTTCGAGGCCGGCGACCGCTGGCGGGTCGACGAGCGCATCCGCCGGCTCAACCTGCTCGGCTTCGACGTCGACGAGCTGGAGATGTCGACCGACCTCGACGGCACCCACCTGCGCATCGAGCCCAAGGTCGTCGACGCCGGGCACCACTCGCGGCGGCTGCTGCGCCTCACCGGCCTCGACGTCGAGGAGAACCAGGCGCGGCGCCTGCTCAACGACCTCGACTCCTACCGGGCGGCCATGGACCGCCAGGGTGACGACGAGGCGCTCGTCGCGCACGAGTGGCTCGACCGCGTCTACGAGCCGACCGCACGACGCATCCCGCCGCAGCTGCGCGCCAAGCTGGAGCCGGCCGAGATCTTCCACGAGATCCTCGAGCACCGTTGGTACATGGCCGAACGCGTGGGGCACGATGTCCCCATCGAGGACGCCATCGCGGAGTACCTGCGGGACGTCCTGCCGAGCAAGCCCGACGAGCAGGCGGTGCTGGGGACGGACACCCAGCTGCTGCCCGTCGTCGACGACGAGAGGCAGACATGACGGATCCGACGCAGGGCACGCCGTACGGGGGCGCGCCGTACGGAGGTGCGCCGCAGCCGCCGACCGGGTCACCCCAGCCGCCGCCCTTCCCGCAGGGCCGCACCCCGGACCAGCCGGGATCGCTCGCCTGGGTGGAGCAGCGCTACGACAGGTCGGCGACCTTCGCCGACCGGATCCTCCCCGGGATCATCGACGCCGCTCTCAGCTTCACCGCGGCCGTCATCCCGATGGTCATCGGCATCTCGCTCATCGTCGCCGGCATGCCCGACACCTACGACTGCGGCGGCTACTCCTCCAGCAGGTGCGAGGTCCCGGGCAGCGGCTCCGGCGCGCTCGTGGGCCTCGGCGTCCTCATGCTCCTGCTGAGCGTCCTCGCCGGCCTGGCGATGATCGCGTGGAACCGCGTGTGGCGCGTGACGAAGACGGGTCAGAGCATCGGCAAGAAGGTCACCGGCCTGAAGATCATCAACTCCGGGACGGGCGCCAACCCCGAGCTCGGCCCGGCGGCCCTGCGCGAGCTGGTCCACCAGTTCGCCGGCATCATCAGCTGGATCTGGATGCTCGTCGACGACGACGACCGCACCCTGGCCGACATCGTCGGCAAGACGCACGTCATCCACGCACCCAAGGCCTGAGCCCGGCCCCCGTGGCGCAGGGTGGGCCTGCTCAGGCCCCCCTGCGCAGCCGGGCGACCTCGTAGAGGGTGACGCCGGCGGCGATCCCGGCGTTGAGCGACTCGGTCGTGCTGACCATCGGGATCGAGACGATCTGGTCGCAGGTCTCGCGCACGAGCCGCGACAGGCCCTTGCCCTCGGAGCCCACGACGACGACGAGCGGCGAGGTCGCCAGCTCGAGGCCGGGCAGCTCGACGTCACCCTCCATGTCGAGGCCGATGACGAAGAACCCGGCCTTGCGGTAGTCCTCGAGCGCCCGCACGAGGTTGCTCGCCTGCGCCACCGGCACGCGAGCGGCGGCGCCGGCCGAGGTCTTCCACGCGGAGGCCGTCATTCCGGCGCTGCGCCGCTGCGGGACGACGACGCCGTGACCGCCGAAGGCGCCCACGGACCGCACGATGGCGCCGAGGTTGCGCGGGTCCGTGATGCCGTCGAGCGCGACGACGAGCGGGACGCCCGGCAGCTGCGAGTCGACGAAGTCCTGCGGGTGCGCGTACTCGTACGGCGGCACCTGGGCGGCGAGGCCCTGGTGGACCGCCCCGTCGGTGAGCCGGTCGAGCTCACCGCGCGGGGTCTCCATGATCGGGATGCCGGCCTCGGCCGCGATCGTCAGGGCCTCGCGGACCCGGTCGTCGCTGTCGATGCGGTTGGCGATGTACATCGTCGAGATCGGCACCTCGGTGCGCAGCGCCTCGACGACGGAGTTGCGGCCGGCGATCATCTCGGTCGAGCCGGACTTCTTGCGACCGCCGGAGGGGCGTGCCGGGCGCTTGTCCGCGGGCTTGTAGGCCTTGTGGTTGGGGCGCTCGTGGGCCTTGGGCGTGGGTCCCTTGCCCTCGAGTCCGCGGCGACGTTGCCCGCCGGACCCGACCTGCGGGCCCTTCTTGGACCCGGTGCGACGCACCGCTCCACGGCGTGAGCTGTTACCAGTCATCAGTGGTCCTTCCTGGCGAGGCTCCACCGCGCGCCGCGCGGGGTGTCCTCGATGGTGATGCCCGCGGCGACGAGTGCGTCGCGGATCTGGTCGGCGGTGTCGAAGTCGCGCGCGGCACGGGCCTTGGCGCGGGCCTCGACCTGCAGCTGCACGAGCGCGTCGAGGGCCACGGTGAGGTCACCCTCGCGGCTGCCCCCGGCACCACCCCACGTCGCCGACAGCGGGTTGATCCCGAGGACGTCGGTCATCGCGACGACCGTGGCGGCGATCTCGGCGGCCTCGTCCCGTCCCCCTTCGTCCAGCGCGGTGTTGCCGGCCCGCACGGTCTCGTGGATGACCGCGAGTGCCCCCGCGACGCCGAGGTCGTCGTCCATCGACGCGGCGAACTCGGCCGGCAGCTCGACGGCCGGGTCGGCCTCGAGCACCGACTGGCCGGGTAGCGCCCGGCGCAGGAAGCCCTCGATCCGCTCGACGGCGGCTCCGGCCTCCTCGAGGGAACCCGGGTGGTACTCGATCATCGAGCGGTAGTGCGCGGCGGTGAGGAAGTAGCGCACGGTGAGCGGGTCGTGCTCCTGCACCAGGTGCTGGACCTCGAGGGCGTTGCCGAGGGACTTGCCCATCTTCTCGCCCCTGACCGTCACCCAGCCGTTGTGCAGCCAGTAGCCGGCGAAGCCGAGCCCGGCGGCGCGCGACTGGGCCTGCTCGTTCTCGTGGTGCGGGAAGCGCAGGTCGATGCCGCCACCGTGGATGTCGAAGGTGTCGCCGAGGTACTTGCGAGCCATGGCGGAGCACTCGAGGTGCCAGCCGGGGCGGCCGGGGCCGTAGGGGGTGGGCCACGTGGCGGTCCCGGGCTCGTCGTCCTTGCGGCCCTTCCACAGGGCGAAGTCGCGCGGGTCGCGCTTGCCGCGCGGGTCGGCATCGTCGGCGGCGACCATGTCGTCGAGGCCCTGGTTGGACAGCTCGCCGTAGTCGGCCCAGCTCTTGACGTCGAAGTAGACGTCCCCGCTGCCGTCGGCCGCCGGGTAGGCGTGCCCGCGCTCGACGAGGGTGTCGACGAGCTGGACCATCTCGGGGATGTGGCCGGTGGCGCGCGGCTCGTACGTCGGCGGCAGCACACCGAGCAGCTCGAGGGCCTGGGTCGTGTAGCGCTCGTTGCGGTAGCTGAGCGCCCACCACTCCTCGCCGGACTCGGCCGCCTTGCGCAGGATCTTGTCGTCGATGTCGGTGACATTGCGCACGAGCGTCACGTCGTAGCCGTGACCGCGCACGAGCCAGCGCCGCAGCACGTCGAAGGAGACGGCGAAGCGCAGGTGGCCGATGTGCGGCGCGCCCTGCGTCGTGAGACCGCAGATGTACATCCCCACCCGACCGGGGGTCACGGGGACGAAGTCGCGCTGGGTGCGCGTGGCGGTGTCGAAGAGCTGCAGGGTCACGGGCCCAAGGTTAACCGCCACGCGCCGCCGCGCCGACGGCTCAGTGCCCGCGGTCGAGCCACTCCTGCACGTGCGGTGCCTCCGCGCCGATCGTCGTGTCGTCCCCGTGGCCGGTGTGGACGACGGTGGCCGGGGGCAGGACGAGCAGCTCCTCGCGGATCGACTCGACGATCGTCGGGAAGTCGGAGAACGAGCGGCCGGTCGCGCCGGGACCCCCCTGGAAGAGGGTGTCCCCGGAGAAGAGGACCCCGAGACCGGGGGCGTGCAGGCAGCAGGCACCGGGCGCGTGGCCCGGCGTGTGCAGCACGGTGAGCTCGGTGCCGGCGACGGTGATGACCTGACCGTGGGCGAGTGCGCCGTCGGGGGCCCGGTCGGGGTAGGTCATCTCCCACAGCGGCGCCTCGTCGGGGTGCAGCCAGATCGGGGCGCCCTTGGCATCCGCGACCTCGGCCGCCGCGTTGACGTGGTCGTTGTGGGCGTGGGTGCTCACGACGGCCACGAGCGTCCGGTCGCCGATCGCCTCGAGGATAGGGGCGGCCTCGTGGCCGGCGTCGATGACGATGCACTCCGCGTCGTCGCCGACGACCCACACGTTGTTGTCGACCTCCCAGGACCCGCCGTCGAGCTCGAAGGTGCCCGAGGTGACGACCTTGTCGGTGCGCGCCGTCACAGGACCACGACCGATCGCAGCACGTCACCGGAGTGCATCTTGTCGAAGGCGGACTCGATGTCGCCCAGCCCGATCCGCTCGGTGACGAAGGCGTCGAGGTCGAAGCGGCCCTGGCGGTAGAGGTCGACGAGCATCGGGAAGTCGCGGCTCGGCAGGCAGTCGCCGTACCAGCTGGACCTCAGCGAGCCGCCGCGACCGAAGATCTCGATCATCGGGAGGGTGACCTCCTTGTCGGGGGTCGGCACGCCGACGAGCACGAGGCGCCCGGCGAGATCGCGGGCGTAGAAGGCCTGCTCGTAGGTCTGCGGCAGGCCGACCGCCTCGACGACGACGTCCGCGCCGAAGCCGCCGGTGAGCTCGCGGACCCGCTCGACGGTGTCCTCGGCGCTCGCGTCGACGGTGTGCGTGGCGCCGAAGCCCTTGGCGATCTCGAGCTTGCGGGGGTCGGTGTCGACGGCGATGATCGTCGTCGCGCCGGCGACCTGCGCGCCCGCGATGGCCGCGTTGCCGACGCCCCCGCAGCCGATGACGGCGATCGACTCGCCGCGGGTGACCTCGCCGGTGTTGACCGCCGCGCCGAAGCCGGCCATGACGCCGCAGCCGAGCAGGCCCACGGCGGCCGCGTCGGCCTCGCCGTCGACCTTGGTGCACTGGCCGGCGGCGACGAGGGTCTTCTCCGCGAAGGCGCCGATCCCGAGGGCCGGGGTGAGCTCCTCGCCGGTCTCGGCGATGGTCATCCGCTGGGTGGCGTTGTGGGTGTCGAAGCAGTACTGGGGCTTGCCCTTGAGGCAGGCGCGGCACTGGCCGCACACGGCGCGCCAGTTGAGGATGACGAAGTCGCCCGGCGCGACGTCGGTGACACCCTCGCCGACGGCCTCGACGACGCCGGCCGCCTCGTGGCCGAGGAGGAAGGGGAACTCGTCGTTGATCCCGCCCTCGCGGTAGTGCAGGTCGGTGTGGCACACCCCGCAGGAGTGCACCTGGACGACGGCCTCGCCGGGTCCGGGGTCGGGGACGACGATGTCGACGAGCTCGACGTCGGCTCCCTTCGAGCGGGCGATGACTGCCTTGACGGTCTGCGGCACGACGCGACTCCCTTCGCTGGTGGGCCGGGTGGCCCGGTCTCTGCCCCCATCGTGGCCCACGGGCGAAGGGGACGACAGCCGCGGGTCCGGGGTGGCCGCGGATCCGCCTGCGGCGGCGGGCGAGCGGCGTCTTGCCGCCGAGGCAAGTCACCTACTCTGGGTGCCATGCCTCGGCCGATCTTCGACCCGGTGGTGCACCAGCCGCACCGGCTGCAGATCTGTGCCCTGCTGGCACCGACTCGGGGCCTGCCCTTCGCCGAGGTCCGCGACGAGATCGGCCTGTCGGACTCCGCGCTGAGCAAGCACCTACGCAGCCTCGAGGCCGAGGGCTACGTCACGGTGGGGCGGGAGCTGACGGACGGTCGACGCACGACGCGAGTGACCCTCACTCCCGCCGGCCGCGAGGCCCTGTGCGGTCACATCTCCGAGCTGCAGCGGCTCGCCCGGCTCGCCTCGCCGCGGCCCCGCGTCAGGACGGCCTGACGCACCCCGCGACCGGCAGCGACATAGGGTGGCGCGCATGGGCCTCGACCACCAGTTCACCTACCTGCTGACGCAGCTCGGCTGGTCGCTCCCGGCCATGATCACCGTAGCCGTGATCGGCGTGATCGCCCTGGTGCGCCGCGACGCCGGTCTCTGGTGGAAGCTCGTCGTCGGCGGTGCCGCCGTGCTCGTGATGGGGCAGCTCATGAGCGCCTTCGGCACCTTCCTCATCATGCAGCTCGACCGCGGCTACCAGTTCCACTGGCTCGTGTCGGCCCCGGCCCTGCTGCTGAACGTGGTCGGGCTCGGCCTCCTCGGCGCGGGGGCCGTCACCGGGCGGCGAGCGCCGACGACCACCCGATGAGCCTCCTCGTCGTCCAGCACCAGGAGACCTGCCCACCGGCACTCGTCGGGACCTGGCTCACCGAGGCCGGCGTCGAGCTCGACGTCCGGCGCCCCTACGTCGGCGACGCGCTGCCGAGTGACCTCGAGCAGCACGACGGCCTGCTCGTCCTCGGGGGCGAGATGGGCTGCCGCGACGACGACGTGGCCCCGTGGCTGCCGACCGTGCGCGAGCTGATCCGCACGGCCGCGGAGCGGGCGACCCCGACCATGGGCATCTGCCTCGGGCACCAGCTCGCGGCCGTCGCGCTCGGCGGCGACGTCGCGCGCAACCCGCGCGGCCGCACGATCGGCGTGTGCACCGTGAGCGACACCGGGCACCTCGCGGGCGACCCGGTCCTCGGCAGCACGACCGGTGCCCCCGTCGCGCAGTGGAACGACGACATCGTCACGGCCCTGCCCGAGGGGGCGGTCGCCCTCGCCGCCAACGAGCACGGCGACCTGCTCCTCGCCCGTCTCGCACCGACCGTCTGGGGCGTGCAGGGGCACCCCGAGGCCGACCTCCCCGTCGTCGCCCGCTGGGCGGCCAAGGAGCCCGACACCCCGGCCGTGTCCGGCACCGACGTGCCCACCGCGCTGGCCGAGGTCGAGCAGGCGCAGCCGCGCGTGGCCGAGGCCTGGCGTCCCGTCGTCCGGGCCTTCGTCCGCGAGCTCGCCGACCGCCGCAGGACCTGAGTCCTCCCCTTCGCCCTCAGGCGGGGACGACGAGCGCGGTCGCGACCGCGGCCGCCCCCTCGCCCCGACCCGTCAGGCCGAGCCCGTCGGTCGTCGTGCCGCTGACGCTCACCGGCGCGCCGCAGGCCGCCGACATGGCCTCCTGGGCCTCCTCACGGCGGGTGCCGATCTTGGGCCGGTTGCCGATGACCTGCACGGCGATGTTGCCGATCTCGTAGCCCGCTGCCCGCACGAGCCGGGCCGCCTCCGCGAGCAGCCTTGCGCCCGAAGCGCCCTCGAGCTCGGGGCGCCCGGTCCCGAAGTGCGTGCCGAGGTCGCCGATCCCGGCCGCGGAGAAGAGCGCGTCGCACGCGGCGTGGCAGGCGACGTCCGCGTCGGAGTGGCCCTCGAGCCCGACCTCGCCGGGCCACAGCAGACCGGCGACCCAGAGCTGGCGCCCCGACTCGGGGGCCGCGAGGGCGTGGACGTCGACGCCGATCCCGGTCCGTGGCAGCCGACCGACGCCGTCGATGTGGTTCGCAGTCATGGCGGCAGTGTCGCAGCCGCAGGGATCAACGCGTCGCGACCGGGCGTTGCACGAGCGTGGAGACCCTCGACTCGCTCGTCATCGGCGCCGGCCAGGGCGGTCTGTCCGCGTCCTTCCACCTGCGCCGTCTCGGCATCGACCACGTCGTCCTGGACGGCAACGAGCGGGCGGGCGGCGCGTGGCAGCACCGCTGGGACTCGCTGTCGATGGACGACGTGCACGGGGTCGCCGACCTGCCCGATGCCCCTGCCCCGGGCGGTTCCGCCGACCGGGCCAACGAGGTCATCGCGCGGTGGTTCGACGAGTACGAGCAGACCCACGACCTGCCCGTCCTGCGGCCCGTCCGCGTCGACCGGGTCACCGACGAGGACGGCCTGCTCGTCGTCCACGCGGGCTCGAGGACCTGGACCACGCGGACGCTCGTCAACGCGACGGGGACGTGGACGCACCCCTTCGTGCCGACGTACCCGGGCCAGCGGGACTTCGCCGGGGAGCAGTGGCACACGGTCGCCTACCCGGGCGCCGAGCACTTCCGCGGCCTGCAGGTCGTCGTCGTCGGTGGCGGCGCCTCGGCCGTGCAGTTCATCGGCGAGATCGCACCGATCGCCGAGGTCACCTGGGTGACGCGACGCGAGCCGGTGTGGAACCCGCAGTTCTCCGGCCGGGACGCCGTCGAGCTCGTCGAGCGCCGGGTGCGCGAAGGGAGGCCCCCCGCCAGCGTCGTGTCCGTCACGGGCCTGGCGCTGCGCCCCCAGGAGATGACCGCGGCACGCACCGGCGTCTACGGGCGGCGTCGACCGATGTTCGAGCGGGTCGAGCGTGACGGGGTGCGTTGGGCGGACGGGAGCTTCGCCGCCGCCGACGCGATCCTGTGGGCCACGGGGTTCCGCCCCGCGATCCGGCACCTCGCCCCCCTTCGCCTGCGCAGCGCCGCGGGCGGCATCGCCCTGCTGCCCGGCAGCCGGGACGTGCAGACCTCCGTCACGAGCGCGGTCGACCCCCGCGTGCAGCTCGTGGGCTACGGGCCGTCGGCGAGCACGATCGGCGGCAACCGCGCCGGCCGCGCCGCGGCTCTCGCCGTGCGGCGCCAGCTCTCCGCCGCCCCACCAGCGGACCTGCGCACCTGAACCCTGCATTCCCCTAGGGCAATGCACGCCTGAACCTGCATTCCCCTAGGGCAATGCAGGAAGGGGGGAGGACGGACTCAGCCGGACGCGGCCAGGAGGCGCTCGGCGCGGGCGAGGTCCTCGGGGGTCGTGATCTTGAGCGCGCGGGGGTCGCCCTCGACGACGACCACGTCGTGGCCGAGGGCCTCGACGAGGGCCGCGTCATCGGTGGCGAGGACTCCGGCGGCGTGGGCGGCGGCGAGGACCGCGCGGTCGAAGCCCTGGGGGGTCTGCACGGCGCGCAGGCTCTCGCGCACCGGCGTCGACGTGATGACCCCCCGCTCGTCGACGACCTTGATGGTGTCGACGACCGGCAGCCCGGGGATCGCGCCGGCAGCACCTGTCGCGACCGCGGCGACGACCCGGTCGAAGACCGCGACGGGCGTGAGGCACCGGGCGGCGTCGTGCACGAGGACCATCGTCACCCGCTCGGAGAGCGCGTCGAGCCCGCGGGCGACGGACTCGGTCCGCTCGGCGCCACCGGCGACCACGGCCACCCCGACGTCCTGCGCGGGGACCCGCCCGACGATCTGGCCGGCGGGTGCCAGCTGCGCCTGCGGCACGACGAGGACGACCTCGGCGGGTCCGGCGGCGAGCACCCCTCGGAGGGCGTGCTCGAGGATGGTCGCGCCGGCGAGCTCGACGAAGGCCTTGGGCCGGTCGGCCCCGAGGCGGGTCCCCGAGCCGGCCGCGACGACGACGACGCCCACACCGGGAGCGGTGCGGGCGTCGTCGGTCAGGTGTGTGCTCAGGAAGCCAGGACCTCGTCGAGGATGACCTCGGCCTTGTCCTCGTCCGTCTTCTCGGCGAGCGCGAGCTCGGAGACGAGGATCTGGCGCGCCTTGGCCAGCATCCGCTTCTCACCGGCGGACAGGCCCCGGTCCTTCTCACGGCGCCACAGGTCGCGGACGACCTCGGCCACCTTGATGACGTCACCGGAGGCCAGCTTCTCGAGGTTCGCCTTGTAGCGGCGGGACCAGTTCGTCGGCTCCTCGGCGTGCGGCGTGCGCAGCACCTCGAAGACGCGGTCCAAGCCCTCCTTGCCCACGACGTCGCGGACACCCACGAGGTCGCAGTTCTCGGCGGGCACCTCGATGGTCAGGTCACCCTGGGCCACCTTGAGCTTGAGGTACTGCTTGTCCTCACCCTTGATCGTTCGGATCTTGATCTCTTCGATCAGAGCAGCCCCGTGGTGGGGGTACACGACCGTCTCGCCGACCTTGAAAACCATGTGGAGATTTCCCCTTTCGCGACCTCCAGAATATCACGGCGTGTCGTGGGTCGCACCGGCGCTCACGGCACCACAATGGCCCTCCGCGCCCGCGCACCTCCGCGCCTAGGGGCCGGGCAGGCGAGGGCGCGCGTGGGGTGTGCCGCACCGGTACCCACCTCCGAGGACGCCCCCGCTAGGCTGTGCCCCGTGAAGCGCAACCTCGTCACCCGCAGCCGCGCCGTCCTCGTGGCCCTCGCCCTCGCGGCCGGCACTGCCGGCTGCTCGGTCAACTCCCCCTTCCAGACGGCCGAGACCATGTCCTTGGGCGACGGCGTCCCCGTCGACCTCGAGAGCGCCCAGGTGCGCAACCTCGCCCTCGTCAGCGGGGGCCAGGGCGGCGAGGCCACGGTCACCGGCACCGTGGAGAACACCTCCGGCAAGCCGCTCACCTTCTCCCTCAGCGTCGGCGACGCCTCGGTCAGGACCCGCATCCCCGCGCACCAGACGGTCTCGCTCAGCGAGGACAAGCACCTCACGCTCGACAAGGTCGACGCCGGCCCCGGCGACATGACCGACGCGGAGGTCTCCGACGGCTCCGAGACCACGCCGGTGAGCGTCCCCGTCCTCGACCCGGCCGGCTACTACGAGGACTACGCCCCCGAGGGCTGGACCCCGACCCCCGGTCCGACGAAGGCCGACGACGGCGAGTCCGAGGGCCACTGACCCACGGGCGAACGACCCGCTCGGCACCACGCACCGGAGGCCGGTACCCGCGACGGGTACCGGCCTCCGGTGCGTCAGGACGAAGGGGGGAACCCTCAGCCCTCGAACTTGTAGCCCAGGCCGCGCACGGTGACGATGTGGACCGGCTTGGCCGGGTCCGGCTCGATCTTGGCGCGCAGCCGCTTGATGTGGACGTCGAGGGTCTTGGTGTCGCCGACGTAGTCGCTGCCCCACACCCGATCGATGATCTGCACGCGGGTGAGCACCCGGCCCACGTTGCGCAGGAGCATCTCGAGCAGCTCGAACTCCTTGAGCGGCAGCTGCACCTGGGTGCCGTTGACGGAGACGACGTGACGGTCGATGTCCATGCGCACCGGGCCGCCCTCGATCGTCGCGGGCAGCAGCTCCTCGGGCTCGCTGTTGCGACGCAGCACCGCCTTGACGCGCGCGAGCAGCTCACGCGAGCTGTAGGGCTTGGTGACGTAGTCGTCGGCACCGATCTCGAGCCCGACGACCTTGTCGATCTCGCCGTCCTTGGCGGTCAGCATGATCACCGGGACGTTGGACCGCTGCCGGATGGCCCGGCACACGTCGATGCCGGACAGCCCGGGGAGCATGAGGTCCAGGAGCACGAGGTCGGCACCGTCCGCGTCGAAGGCCGAGATCGCGTCGGGCCCGGTCTCGGCGACCTCGACGTCGTATCCCTCCTTGTCGAGCAGATAGGACAGGGGGTCCGAGAAGGACACCTCGTCCTCGACCACGAGGATGCGTGTCATCAGCGGCTCTCCTTCATTCAGGGGGTGGTGGGTGAGGGGGTGACGGGAGGCGCGGGGCGCTCGACCTCGAGGGTCTCCGGCGCGACGGGCAGGCGGATGGTGAAGGTCGAGCCGTGCGCGCCGTCGCTCCACACCTGGATGTCGCCGCCGTGGTTGGCGCAGATGTGCTTGACGATCGACAGCCCCAGCCCGGTCCCCCCGGTGGCGCGTGACCGGGCGGCGTCCATCCGGTAGAAGCGCTCGAAGATCCGCGTCTGCTCGTGCTCGGGGATCCCGGGCCCCTGGTCGGTCACGGCGATCTCCACGGTGTCGCCCTGCAGGCGGGCGCCGACGCCGACCGCCGTCCCGGGGTCGGAGTAGGAGATCGCATTGCCGACGAGGTTGCGCACGGCCGTGATGAGCATGTCCTCGTCGCCCCGGACGTAGAGCTCCTCGGAGACCTTGTCGGTCAGGGTGATGTCCTTGGCCTCGGCCTCAATGCGCAGGTGCTCCAGCGCGAGGGCTACGACGTCCTCGACGTCGACGAGCTGCGGGTCCTGCAGGACAGGGGTGCCCTGGAGCCGCGAGAGCTCGACGATCTCCTTGATCAGGCTCGACAGGCGGGTGGCCTCGCCCTGCATCCGCCGGGCGAAGCGGTCGACGGCCTCGGGGTCGTCCTTGGCGTCCATGACGGCCTCGGCGAGCAGCGAGATGCCACCGACGGGGGTCTTGAGCTCGTGGCTGACGTTGGCGACGAAGTCGCGCCGGGTCTCCTCGAGCCGGCGGCCCTGGGTCTGGTCGTCGACGAGGAGCAGCAGGTGGTCGGCGCCGAGCGGGGCCACGCGGGCCGAGACGTAGACGACGGAGCTCAGGCCCGGGCGGGCGATCTCCAGCTGGGCGTCACGGATCACGTCGTCGCGCGCGACCTGCTCGACCATGGTGGAGATCGCCGGGTGGGCCAGACGACCGTTGCGGACGAGGCCGTAGCTGACTGCCGCGGGTGAGTTGGTGACGACCCGCCCGGTCCGGTCGAGCACGACCCCGGACGAGCGCAGCACGGCGAGGACGTCGCCGACGCCCCGCGGCACCTCCGGCTCCGGCTCCGGTGGCACAGCGCGCTCGCGATCGCTGAAGTCGATCGCCGCCCAAACGAGGAAGCCGATGAGCAGGCCGGCGATGCCACCGAGAATTGCCGCTGTCGTTGGCTCCACGTCACCGAGGGTACTTCTCCGGTGGGGCATGCTGGGACCGGGTGGCCGGGCACCGCACGGTCCTCCGCGGAGTTCACCTGCTCGCCCGACGACGTTCACCCGGACGAGGTCTCATGGGGCCGGGACACCCTCTTCCACCACCGATCACAGGAGCTGCCGATGCGTCAGGTCTTCCACGACGAGCTGGAGCAGGTCGCCGCCGACCTCGTCGAGCTCGCCCACCTCGTCGCGGGCGCCATCCGCCAGTCGACGGCCGCCCTCCTCGACGCCGACGTGCAGGTCGCCGACGCGGTGATCGCCGCGGACCAGGAGATCGACCGGCGTCGCAACGAGCTCGACCAGCGGTCGATCGACCTGCTCGCGCGCCAGGCCCCCGTCGCGAGCGACCTGCGCACGGTCGTCGCCTCGATGCGCATCTCCGGCGACCTCGAGCGCATGGGCGACCTCGCCCGCCACGTCGCGCAGGTGGTGCGCCTGCGCTATCCCGAGAACGCGATCCCGGACGAGGTGCGCGAGTCCTTCGCGAGCATGGGACGCGCCGCGGAGGAGATCGTCGCACGTGCCGCCGACACCATCCGCACCCAGGACGCCTACGGTGCCCGCGCCATCGAGCAGATCGACGACCGCCTCGACGAGCTGCACCGCGACATGTTCACCCAGCTGGCCGAGGGCACCTGGCAGCACGGCACGACGCGGGCCGTCGACGCCGCGCTGCTCAGCCGCTACTACGAGCGCTTCGGCGACCACGCCGTGACGATCGCCCGTCGGGTCGGCTTCCTCGTCACCGGTGAGTTCCACCCTTCCGACGACGCCCTCGACGTCGACGACGGCGTCTGAGCCGAGCGCCCACGGCCCCGCGCCCGAGACGGGGTCCCGACCGGGTCTCGCTACTTGCCCTGGTTGGCGACGGCGGCGGCCTCGGCGGCCGCGGCCTCCGGGTCGAGGTACTCGGCCGGACGCGTCGGCATGAAGTCCTCGCCGAGGTCGTAGACGAGCGGCATGCCGGTCGGGATGTTGAGCCCGGCGATGTCCTCGTCGCTGATGCCGTCGAGGTGCTTGACGAGAGCGCGCAGCGAGTTGCCGTGCGCGGTGACCAGGACGGTGCGGCCGGTGGCGAGGTCCTCGCGGATCGGACCCTCCCAGTACGGCATGAGGCGCTCGATGACGTCCTTGAGGCACTCGGTGCGCGGCACCTCCAGGCCCGCGTAGCGCGGGTCGTCCGTCTGCGCGAACTCGTTGTCGACGTCGATGGCCGGCGGCGGGGTGTCGAAGCTGCGCCGCCAGAGCATGAACTGCTCCTCGCCGTACTTCTCCCGCGTCGCGGCCTTGTCGAGCCCCTGCAGCGCACCGTAGTGGCGCTCGTTGAGCCGCCAGTCGCGCCGCACCGGGATCCAGTGGCGGTCGGCGGCGTCGAGGGCGAGGTTGGCGGTGGTGATGGCCCGGCGCAGGACGGAGGTGTGCACGACGTCGGGGAGGATGCCCGCCTCCTTCATCAGCTCGCCGCCGCGCACCGCCTCGGCGCGTCCCCGGTCGATGAGGTCGACGTCGACCCATCCGGTGAAGAGGTTCTTCTCGTTCCAGTCGGAACGGCCGTGGCGCAGCAGGATCAGAGTCGACATGGGCACAGCGTATCGACGCCCGTCAGGCCTCGGCGGGGCCGTCCGTGCGCTCGAGCACGGCCCGGAATGCCTCGAGGTTGCGCAGCGACTCGCCGCGCGAGACGCGCCAGTCCCACTCCTTCTGCATCGAGGACCGGAACCCGAGGAGCAGCAGCTCGTTGAAGGGTGCGTCGGCCGCCTCGAGCACCACCCCGAGCACCTGGTCGACGAGCTCGTCGGTCACCGCGCGAAGGGGGATCCGCCCGCCGACGTAGACGTCACCGGAGGCATCGATGGAGTACGCGAGGAGGGGCATGCGCAGGTTGCGGCGCAGGAGGTAGCGGTAGAACTCCTCGTGGTTCTCGTCCGCGTTGCGGATGACGAAGGCCGAGACCGACAGCGCGTTGTCGCCGACGACGAGGGAGACGACGGTCTTGAGCTTCTTGTCCCCCGGCAGGGTGACGACGAGCTCGCCGTCGCGGGCACCCCCTTCGTGCTCGAGGTCGGCGTCGGTCACGACTCGGGTGACGACCGCCAGGGCCTGCTCACGATCGGACGTGGTCATCGGGAGACCTCCAGGGTGGTTGCGGACGTGCGCGCGGCGACGGCGTCGCCGTAGACGTCGAGCAGCCGGTCGACGGTGCTCGACCAGCCGAAGGCCTCGGCGTGCCGGCGCGCGCGCGATCGCAGGTCCGCGGCCCGCTCGGGGTCCTCGAGGACGGCGAGGAGCTCGTCGGCCCAGCGGCGCGGGTCGTGCCCCGGCACGAGGACGCCCGCGTCGCCGACGGCGGTGGGCAGGCCACCCACCTCGGCCGCGAGGACCACCGCGCCCGAGGCCAGCGCCTCGATGGCGACGAGGCCGAAGGACTCGGTGTACGAGGGGACGGTGACGACGTCCGCGGCGCGGTACCAGTCGGCCAGCTCGGTGCGGGTCGACGGCGGCGCGAGGTGGAGCACGTCGGAGACGCCGAGCTCCTCACCGAGCAGCCGCAGGCGGTCCGGGGCCGCGAGCCCGCGGCCGGAGGCGCCGCCGAGCACGGCGACGACGAGGCGATCGCGCAGGCCGGGACGGCGCTCGAGCAACTCGGCGGCCGCCCGCACGAGCACGTCCGGTGCCTTGAGTGGCTGGATGCGCCCGACGAAGAGCAGGACGACCGCGTCGCGGGCGATGCCGACCCGCTCACGGGCGGCGTCCCGGTCACCCGGCGTGAAGATGTCGAGGTCGACGCCCGGCGGCACGACGACGACCTTCGCCGGGTCCGCGTCGTAGTACTCGACGAGCTCGCTCGCCTCCCGCTCGGTGTTGGCCAGGAGCCGGTCGGCGATGTCGACGACCTGCGACTCGCCGATCTCGCGCCCGGCCGGCTCGGGGACGTCGTCCTCGGCCAGCTGGCGGTTCTTCACCCGGGCCATCGTGTGCATCGTGTGCACGAGCGGGACCTGCCACCGCTCGGCGACGAGCCACCCGACCTGCCCCGAGAGCCAGTAGTGCGAGTGCGCGACGTCGTAGTGGCCCGCGGGCACCATGGCGATCTCGCGCATGATCCCGGCGGCGAAGGCGCACAGCTGCCCGGGCAGGTCCTCCTTGACCAGGCCCTCGTAGGGTCCGGCATCGACGTGGCGCACGGTGACCCCGGGGAACATCTCGACCTCGTCGGGCAGGTCCGCCGCGGTGCGCCGGGTGAAGATGACGACCTCGACCCCGCGCCTCGCCAGCTCGCGGGCGGCCTCGACGACGTAGACGTTGAGGCCGCCGGCGTCACCCGTGCCCGGCTGCGCCAGCGGCGAGGTGTGCACGCTGATCATCGCGACCCGGCGGACCTCCCGGCCGCTCGTGTGCTCACTCACTCTCGATCACCCTTCGGTAGCTCGTCACGGACAGCGTCGCCGACGGGGACCACGCGTGCAGGTCGGTGTGGCCCATCCGACGCAGGTCGACACCCCGGTGCGACCCCTCGGGACCGATGCCGACCAGGGTCCCGAGCTCGGTGCGGTACGCATCGCGCACGGGTGCCGGCCCGTCCCCGACCCACCACGCGCGCGTGCGGAGCGGCTGCTCCGGCAGGCCCGGCTGGCGGCCGACCGTGCCGAGCTCCTGGGCGGAGTGCACGACGACGGCGTCGGCCCCCTTCGCCGTGACCTCGAGGGTGAGGTACGAGCCGACGTACCGGACGGTGACGGTCGCGGGCAGCTCGCGGTCATCGCCGGTGAGCCGGCCCGACCACGTGGCCTCCCCCGGCTGGATCGACAGGCGATCGATCTCGAGGTTGCTCAGCGCGTGCGAGATCTCCTCGTGGCGCTCGGTGCCGCGGCCCTCGACCTCGCCCTGCAGCGCGGAGACCGGCGAGCCGCCGCGCACCGTGCGGAAGAGCAGGCTGCCGCGGTTGGTCAGGCGCAACCCGCTCCCGTCGAGCTGGACCGCGCGCCCCTCACCGAGGGTGACGACACCGCTCGCCTCGGGCGCCACGACGAGCAGCCCGGGCTGCACCGGACGGACCCCCGAGTCACGGCCGAGGGCGGGCGGGACCCAGATGCTCAGGGCCAGCAGGAGGGCACCGCTCAGGGAGAGGAGCAGGGCCACCATGCTCCAGCTCACCCTCCGGTCCGCGTGCCACACCCCATCACCCTAGTTCGGCGCGGCGCCTACGCTGCCGACGTGCCCACCCAGCGCCACCTCGGCAACATCACGCGCGGCACGACCAACCCCAACCGGTTGCGTCGGTGCGACCGCTGGCTGCTCGCGACCCACCGCGACCGCCTGACGAAGGGGGGACCTCCACACCTCGTCGACCTCGGCCACGGCGCGAGCGGCGTGACGACCGTCGAGTGGGCGGACCGGCTGGCCCCGGTGCGGCCGGACCTGCACGTCACCGGCCTGGAGATCGACCCGGAGCGGGTCGCCGCGGCCCAGGCGTGGGCGCGGTCGGGGGTGGACTTCGCACTCGGCGGCTTCGAGGTGCCGCTGCCCGGGGACGCCGACGCGCGGGTGGTGCGCGCCTTCAACGTGCTCCGCCAGTACGACGAGACCGAGGTCGAGGGACCCTGGCGCACGATGATCGACCGGCTCGACCCGCTCGGGATCCTCGTCGAGGGCACGTGCGACGAGCTGGGGCGCCTCGGCAGCTGGATCACGCTCGACGCGACCGGTCCGCTCACCCTGACGCTCTCGTGGCGGCTGCGCGACCTCGGTGCGCAGCGTCTGCCCTCCGTCGTCGCCGAGCGGCTGCCCAAGGCGCTCATCCACCGCAACATCCCGGGCGAGCCGGTGCACGACCTGCTCCGGCTGCTCGACGACGCGTGGCGGCGGGCCTCCCCCTTCGCCCCGTACGGCGCGCGGCAGCAGGCCGTGGCCGCCTGCACGGAGGTCGCGGAGCGGGTGGCGGTCCTCGGCGGCCCGGCGCGCTGGCGCCTCGGCGAGCTGACCCTCCCGTGGGCGGTCGTCGCCCCGCGGAGCGGTCCGCTGGCTCAGCGCTGGTAGTCGTCCTCGAGGCGCTCGATGTCGTCCTCGTCGAACTCGCCGTACCCGATCTCCAGGACCCGGGCGGGCCGGTCCGAGGTGTTGCCCATGCGGTGCCTGGCCCCCACGGGGACCCAGATCTGCTCACCCGGCTGGGCGCTCCACGAGTCCTCGCCGACGGTGACGTCGATCGGGCCGTCGAGGACCTGCCAGAACTCGGCCCGGCGCTCGTGCGTCTGCAGCGACAGCCGGTGGCCGGGGTCGACCGTGATGACCTTGACCGTCGACGGCTCGTTGCAGGTGAACTGCTGGAAGCCACCCCACGGGCGCTCCGAGACGAACATGCCCTCTCGAGGGTCCGGCAGATGGCTCACGTATTCCCCTTGGCTGGTGGTGCGGTGCACGGTCGTGTGCCCGGTCATTGTGCCCGACTCAGCGACGCCGACCCATGACCTCGTCGATGGCGGGGCGCACGTCCGCGAGGTAGACGCCGGCGATGACGATGCCGATGATCGCGAGGATGCCGATGCCCCCGAGGGCCGCGAGGCCCATGAGCGTCGCGATCGCGAGCGCGACGACCCAGAAGACCTTGGTCTGCTTGCTGGTCGCGACGAAGGCGTCCGGGCGCTGGCGCACCGCGTGCACGAGGGCGAAGACCTCCGCGCACAGCGCGAGCAGTCCGAGTACCAGGACGATCCATCCCTGGATCTGGCCGAAGATGTCCACCGCCACAGACTAGACGGGCACGTCCAGGACGATGGTCACCGGACCGTCCCCGTGGACGTCGAGCGCCATCTGCGCGCCGAACCGGCCCGTCGCCACCTCGATCCCCCGCTCCCGCAGGCCGGCGACGACGGCCTCGACGACCGGCTCCGCGACGGACCCGGGGGCGGCGGCGTTCCAGGAGGGGCGGCGCCCCTTGCGCACGTCGGCGTGGAGGGTGAACTGGCTGACGACGAGCACCGCTGCGCCGCAGTCGGTCACCGACTGCTCGTCGCGCATGATCCGCAGCTCGGTGATCTTGCGCACGGTGGTCGCGACCTCCTCCGGCCCGTCGTCGTGCGTGACACCGACGAGGGCGACGAGCCCGGTCCCGATCTCGCCGACGACCTCGCCGGCGACGGTGACCCGGGCCGAGGTGACCCGCTGCAGGACGGTCCTCATGCCGTGCCCGTCACGCGCCCAGGCCGACGACCTCGACGGCCCCGACGGGCCGGCCGTGGCCGAGGACGGGCTGGTCGGCGAGCGCGCGCAGACCGGGGGTGTCGACCCCGAGCTCGAGGAGGGCGTGCGCGAGCAGGCCCTGCCGGGCGCGGGCGACGGGAGCCCCGTCGGCGACCTTGACCGCGACCCCGCGACCGTCGGGCAGCCCTGCCGCGTAGACGGACTCGGCGCCGTCCTTGGCGATGAGTCCGGGCACGGCCTCCATGAAGGCGGTGACGTCCCGACCGGTGCCGCCGACCATGTGCGGCGCGGCACGCATGGCGGCCGCGACCCTCCCTTCGTCGCTCTCGGCACCGGCGGAGGCGAGGTGCCCGAAGGACGCCGCCAGGCCCGACAGCGGGACGGCGAAGAGCGGTGCGCCGCAGCCGTCCACGGTCGTGTGCGAGACGGGGCCGACGACCTCGGCCGTCGTCGCAGCGATCGCCTGCTGGAGGGGGTGCCCGGGGTCGAGGTAGTCCTCGATGGGCCAGCCGTTGACGCGGCAGGTGACGAGCATGCCCGCGTGCTTGCCGGAGCAGTCCTGGGCGACCGGTGCGGGGGCGGTGCCGGCGACGAGCCAGCGCGCGTGCTCGAGCTCGCCGAGCGGCAGGGCGGGCGTGTTCTGCAGCGCGGTGAGGTCGAGGTCGACGCGCGCGAGGATCTCGGCGACGGCCTCGCGGTGGACCTCCTCCGCGGAGTGGCTCGAGCACACGAGGGCGAGCAGGTGCGGCGGGAGGTCGAGGCCGTGACGGACCATCGCGAGGGCCTGGACCGGCTTGAGCGAGGAGCGCGGCAGGACGGGGTCGTCCACCCGGCCGTGGCGAAGGGGGGTCCCCCCGGCAGCGTCGGTCGCGACGAGCGTCGCGCGGTGGGCGGACTCGACGAAGCCCCCGCGGGTCACGTGGACCAGCACGGGGGCGTCGTCGAGGGCGGTGGGGTCAGGAGCCTGGGCGGTCACCCGCCGGAGGCTACCGTCAGTCGCCGACCTTGTCGGCAGCCTTGTCAGCAGCCACGGCGGTCTTGGCGGCCGTCGTCTTGGCGGCGGTCGCGGTCGACTTGGTCGCGGTGCGGGTGCGGGCCGCGGCCTTCTTGGTGGTCGTGGAGGTGCGCTTGGCGGCGGTCGTGGTGCGCTTGGCCGAGGTGGAGACGGCCTTCTTCGCCTTGGCGGTGTCGACCTTGACGTCGACGTCCACGGAGTCGACGACGGCGTCGGCGGCCTTGGCGGCCTCCTTGCGACCGATGGTCAGGGTGGCCTTGGCGGACCGCTCGACGTCGGCGACGGCCTTCTTGACCGTGGTGACGGCGCCCTTGCCCAGCGCGACGGTGGACTCGGCCTGGCCGACGAGGTCCTTGGTGGCCTTCTGGTTGCGGATGCGGGTCACGAGTGCCTCGCCACGCTTGGCGAGGTCGGCGTAGTAGGCCTGCGCGTCGGCCGGGGCGGACTTGACGCGCGCCTGGACCTTCTTGGGCTCGAGCTCGGCGCGCAGGGCGGCGAGCTGGGTGGTGTAGCCGCGGACGGTCTCGACGGTGAGGTCGGTCGCGCCGATCGTGGCGTAGGTCTGGTCGGTGACGACCTTCTTGACGGTGGTGGTGACGCTCATGAGGTTCTCCTTGTGGTGCTCGTACGGGACGAGGTCGTGGTCGAACGCCCGGCAGACTTCTTCGCCGCCGAGGTCTTCGAGCGCGACGTCGTCGTCGAGCCCTTGGTGCCGGCCGCCTTCCCCCGGGCGGGGGACGCGGCCTTCTTCTGCGCGGGGGCCGGGGTGGCCCCCTTCGCCTGCCTGGCGGCCTTGTGGGTCGCCCGCGACCGAGGGGTCGGCCGGGAGGGCTCCGCCGG
Organism: Janibacter terrae; assembly: GCF_039636765.1. Taxonomy (NCBI): domain Bacteria; kingdom Bacillati; phylum Actinomycetota; class Actinomycetes; order Micrococcales; family Intrasporangiaceae; genus Janibacter; species Janibacter terrae. Next base: position 800,826 of record NZ_CP144167.1, on the reverse strand, counting down.
GTCGAGCGCCGCAGCGCCCGCCCCGACGAAGGACTCGTAGATCTCGAGCAGGGTCTGTCGCTGGCGCGCCGTGAGCGCGGGATCGGTGCGGATGGCCGCGCGGGTCGTCGCCCCGGCCTCCGCCGCCGCGTCCTTGGGGTCGAGCAGACCCGCCTGGACGTAGAGGGTCTCGGCGGAGATCGACAGCCCCCGGGCGATCTGCTGGAGGATCTCGGCGCTCGGCCGCTTGACCCCTCGTTCGATCTGACTCAGGTAGGGGTTGGAGACACCGGCGAGTGCCGACAGCTGCCGCACGGAGAGCTTGGCGAGCAGGCGCTGCTCGCGTAGGTAGTCCCCCAGGTTGTTGCCCAACGCACCGGGCAGGCCCTCGAGCGGGTTCTTCGACATGACTCCATTGTGCTTGCCATGGTTAGCACGTGCAAGCCCTGGACAGCACAGGTGAGCGACCTCACCTCCCGCGTCAGCGGGGGACGATCTCGGTCTGCGCCGCGGCGATGTCGGGCGCGACGAGCAGCTCGGCCTCGGCGTCGGTGTTGCGCTTGAGCACGGCGAGGGCGATGGGGCCGTCGTCGTGGTGGCGCGCGCGGGAGGTGATGTGGCCGACGACCTTGTCCCCCGACGAGATTTCCGCGCCGATGTCGGGGAGCGTGTGGCCGGACCCGTCGAGGTGGAGGAAGGCCAGACGACGGGGCGGCCGACCGAGGTTGTGCACCCGGGCGATCGTCTCCTGGCCGCGGTAGCAGCCCTTGTGCAGGTGCACCGCGGTGCGCAGCCAGTCGACCTCGTGGGCGATGGTGCGGTGGTCGGTCTCCGCACCGAGGCGCGGGCGCCAGGCGGCGACGCGCAGGGCCTCGGCGGCCCAGGTGCCGGCGAGCTCGCGGTCGCCGACCGCGGTGGACAGTTCGCCGGCGGGCACGATCACCTCGCGCCAGCGGCGGTCCCGCCCCGGGTGCTCCTCCTCCGGCGGCCCGTAGGTCGCGGTGTCCCCGACGACCCGGGGCCACGGGTCCACCCACGTGGGGGGCTCCCCTTCGTCGCCCTCGCGGTCGACGGTCTCGCCGAGCACGGCGTACTCCTCGGACACGTCGGCGACCTCGACCCGGAGCATGAACCGCATCCCGTCGAGCCATGCCGCGAGCGCCGGCGCGGTGCCGGGCTCGACCGTGATCCACGTCGTCCCGCCGTCGTCGACGAGGTGCAGCGCGTGCTCGACGTGGCCCTTGGGGCTCAGGACGAGCGACTCGGCAGAGGTGCGCGGCGGCAGCCCGGTCAGCTGCTGCGAGGTGAGCGAGTGCAGCCACGAGAGGCGATCGGGCCCGGTCACCGTGATGACGCCGCGGTGGGAGAGGTCGACGACGCCGAGCCCCTCGGCGAGGAGACGTTGCTCGCGCATCGGGTCGCCGTAGTGGGCCGCGACGCCGGCGTCGAGGCCGTCGCCGGGGACGGCGCCGGGTGCCTGGAGCAGTGGTGAGGTGGTCATGCCCCTCCTTCGGGGGTCCGTGCGCACTCGGCGCACCGGCCGTGGATGGCCATGTGGGTCGGGTCGGCCACGAAGCCGACCTCGGTGCGGAGCTGCTCGACCATGGACGCGGCGAGCCCCGGGGACACCTCGACGACTCGCGCGCACGACCGGCAGACGAGGTGGAGGTGCCCGTGGTGCCCGGCCAGGTGGTAGGTCGGGGCCCGGTGGTCGAGGTGGGTGTGGTCGACGAGGCCGACGCCCTCGAGCGCGTCGAGCGTGCGGTAGATGGTCGAAGGGGGCAGGGCCGGGCCCCCGTCCTCGGCCACCACCTGCGCGATCACCTCGGGCGTGAGGTGCGACCGCACGGTGAGCACGTCGAGGACACGCCGACGCTGGTCGGTCATCCGCAGGCCCGCGCGGCGCAGCACCTCGCCCGGATCGTCCATGGGACCAATCTACGACCCGGCCGCCCCGACGACGTCGGGCCCGTACGATGACGCCATGCTCGAAGAGTTCGACGACGGCCAGGACGAGACCGCCGACGGGACCGGGGGGGAGCACCCCAGGCGGCACCGCCGCCTGGGACGCGGCCGACGCATCGTCGTGTCGGTGCTGGCCCTCCTGCTGCTCGTCGTCGTCGGCGTCGGCGGGTACGGCTGGTTCCTCTCGAGCAAGGTCGACCGCAACCTCAAGCACGAGGCGCTGCTCGGCAGCGCGGCGGGGCAGACCACGACGAGCAAGGGCAAGAAGCTCGTCGCCGACGAGGGCACCAACTACCTGCTCATCGGGTCCGACGCGCGCCCCGGCGAGACCGCGAGCCGTGCCGACGTGATCCAGCTGGTCCACGTGGACCAGGACCGCGGCCAGGTCTGGATCATCCACTTCCCCCGTGACCTCTACGTGCCGATCCCCGGCCGCGGCGAGGACAAGATCAACGCGGCCTACGCCTACGGCCAGTCCCCGCTGCTCGTCCGCACGATCCAGGACCTCGTCGGCGTGAAGGTCGACCACGTCGCCAAGACCGACTTCGAGGGGTTCAAGAACCTCACCGACGCCCTCGGGGGCGTCACGGTCAACAACTCCCAGCCCAGCCCGCAGTTCCCCCGAGGCTCGGTCGACCTGGACGGCGAGCGCGCCCTGCTCTACGTGCGCGAGCGCAAGACCCTCGCCGAGGGGGACATCTCCCGCGGCCAGCGCCAGCAGGCCTGGCTCAAGGGGATCATGGCCAAGACGCTCACCCCGGGCGTGCTGCTCAACCCGGGCAAGCTCAACGCGGTGATCGACGCGGGCACGTCCAACACGGTCGTCGACAACTCGCTCACCGGCGGCAAGATCCGCAGCGAGGCCGTCAAGATGCGCTCGGTGCGCGGGAGCGACATCCACTTCGTCACCGCGCCCTTCAGCGGCTACGGCACGGCGCCCGACGGCGGGTCGATCGACGTCCTCGACGAGCAGGGCATGAGCGAGCTGAGCGACGCCCTGCGCACCGACCGCATGGAGAGCTACCAGCCGTAGCCCGCGGGACGCCAGGACCCTGCATTGCCCTAGGGGAATGCAGCGTCCTGGCGCATTGCCTTAGGGGAATGCAGGGTCCTGGCGCATTGCACTAGGGGAATGCGGGGTCACGGCGGTCACTCGATGCGCTTGAGCTCCGCCGAGAGGTGGCTCGTCAGGGGCTGGCCCATGGCGGCCATGTCCATGACCCACATGAGGTTGGACTGCACGAGGCCGTACATGCGCTTGGCCGCGGAGTACTCCTTGGCGTGGGGGCTGCGGATGACCCCGTCGGTCTGCAGGTGGATGCGGCCGGGCTCCACGGTCCCGTAGTACATCTCCACGATGCCCGTGGGGTGCACGAGGAGCAGCTCCGCCTCCCCTTCGCCCCCGGGACGCCAGAAGCCGAGCTCGGTGCCGGAGGGGCGCAGCTTGTTGCCCTCCTCGTCGAGGATCCACGACTGGCTCTCCCACCTCAGGAAGGGCCGCCCGTCGTGGGTGACGACGACCTCCTGGCCGAAGTGGGCCGACTCGATCGTCGGGTAGCCGAGGACACCGGCACCCTCCCAGCGGCCGACGAGCCAGGCGAGGGGGGCGATGTCCGGGTGGATCGTGGGGTCGAGGGTGAACACGCGCCCATCGTAGAGGGGTCAGCCGAGGGGCAGGCGGGCCACGAGGTGGACCAGGGGCGCGACGACGAGGACCGAGCTGACGCCGGCTGCGGCCGCACCGGGCAGGGTGTCGATGGCCGGCTGCTGCGCGAGCACCCGCCGCAGGGCGACCGCCGTGCCGCTGGCCGTCACACCGAGCAGCGCCGGCCAGGCGGCGACCTCGCCCGCGAGCACGAGGTGGGCGAGCACGCCGACGACCGCGCCGACGAGCATCGCGACCGGGAGCATCCAGGCGCTCGTGCGGCGGCGCTCGAGCCCCAGGTCCGCCAGCGCGGCGACCGCCACGCTGATGCCGACGACGACGGGCGGACCCGAGTCACCGGCGAAGGTCGTGCTGAGCATCAGGCCCGAGCCACCGATGATGAGCACGCCCAGCCCCGTCCCCGTGAGCGCGCGCGCGAGGTCCACCCGGGCGGAGGCCTGCACGAGCGGGTGCAGGCACATGGCGATGATGCCGGTGGCCAGCGCGGCGGGCACGTGCTCGAGGAAGGGCTCGGCGTCCCGCAGGCCGAGCGCGACACCGAGCGCGACGGCGGTGACGGCCAGGACGACCGCGGCACCCCCGGGGCTGCGCGACCCGACCAGCCGCGGCCAGCCGACCGCCACGACCAGACCGGCGACGACGAGGACCCCGACCCACAGGAGGTGCTCCCCCGACGCGGCAGCCGCTGACAGGAGGAGCCCGGTGACGACGGTGGCGGCCGCCACGACGGGGCGGGGACGGGCGACCGGGGCTCCTGCGTCCGCGGGGCGGGTCCCGGCGCGCAGCGTCTGCCGGCGCGCGGCGCGGGTCTGTGGCTCGGCGGGCACGGGGGTGGTCACGTGGCGAGGGTATCGGCCCCCGCCGCATATTCTGAGGCCGATGGCCCGACTCCTGCTCCTCACGGACGACCTGGCGCCGAGCGCCGAGGTGCTGCCGGCGCTGGGCCTGCTCGGGCACCAGGTGCGCACGCTGCCGGCGCAGGCCTCCGCGGTCATCGATGCCCCGAGCGTCGACGTCGTCCTCGTCGACGCGCGCATCGAGCTCGCCCAGGCGCGCTCCCTGTGCCGGGTGCTGCGAGTGAGCGGGACGACGATGCCGGTCATCGCGATCCTCACCGAGGGCGGGCTCACCGCGGTCAACGCCGAGTGGGCGGTCGACGACATCCTCCTCGACCGCGCCGGCCCGGCCGAGGTCGAGGCCCGGTTGCGCCTGGCGATGACGCGCACCGAGGACGAGGACGAGGCGGACGAGCGGATCGTCGCCGGCGACCTGGTCATCGACGAGGCGAGCTACTCCGCCCGGCTCGGGTCGCGCCTGCTCGATCTCACGTACAAGGAGTTCGAGCTGCTCAAGCACCTCGCCCAGCACCCGGGCCGGGTCTTCACCCGCGCCCAGCTGCTGCAGGAGGTCTGGGGCTACGACTACTACGGCGGCACGCGCACGGTCGACGTGCACGTGCGCCGGCTGCGGGCCAAGCTCGGCGCCGAGCACGAGCAACTCATCGGTACCGTGCGCAATGTCGGCTACCGCTTCGTCCCCACCCGGGAGCCGGACGACGACGCAGAGGCAGAGGTGATCTCGTGAAGGTGACGGTGACTCCCTTCGTCCGGCTCGAGCCGGACCACGTGGAGCAGGTCCGGGCCCTCGCCCGGTCCGCGACGACCGCCGACGGCACGGCCCCGCTGAGCGAGGCCTTCCTCCTCGGCCTGCCGCGGGAGGGCGAGCACCTCCTCGCGACCGACGGGGACCGGGTGCTCGGATACGCGGCGATCGCCGCGGACGGGTCCGTCGAGGCCTTCGTGGCCCCGAAGGAGCGGGCGAAGGGGGTCGGGACCGCCCTCCTGACCGCCGCCCTCGAGCGTCGCCCGGACGCGCGCCCGTGGGCGCACGGCAACCTGCCCGGCGCCGCTGCTCTCGCCGCCTCGCTCGGCCTGGCCGTCGTGCGCGAGCTGCTCGTCCTCGCCCGGCCCGTGCAGCCCGGCGACGAGCAGGACCCGCCACTGCCCGACGGCGTCCGGCACCGCGCCTTCGTGCCCGGGGCCGACGACGAGGAGCTGCTCGCCGTCAACGCCGCCGCCTTCGCCGACCACCCCGAGCAGGGGGCGCTCGACACCGCCGGCCTGCAGGAGCGCATGGCCCAGCCGTGGTTCGACGCCGACGGGCTCGTCCTGCTCGAGGAGGCGGGCGAGATCATCGGCTTCCACTGGACCAAGGTCGACCCGCCCGACGGCGACGTCGGCGAGGTCTACGTCGTCGGCATCCGCCCCGACCACCACGGCCGCGGGCTCGCCGGACCGCTCACCCGCCTGGGCCTGGCGCACCTCGCGCGACGGGGCGTGCGCGAGGTCGAGCTGTACGTCGAGGGCGACAACGCACCCGCCCTGGCGACCTACGAACGGGCCGGTTTCACCCGCAGCGCCCTGCACGTCATGTATTCACGTGAGGTTCACACCGCAGTGGCAGGATGACGGCCATGCCGGACTCCTCCCCCCAACCCCGCCCCGCGGTCGCCCCGCGGCCGACGACCGGCGACGTCTCGATCACCTCGTCCTCCCCCGGCGCCACCCCGGAGCTGCGGCCCCGGGGCTCCAACGGCCGGTTCGTCCGGGTGGTCAACGATGAGGACCCGGACACCGTCGACGCCCTCGACCTGCCCGTCGACCGGTACCTCGACCGGGAGATCAGCTGGCTGCAGTTCAACGAGCGGGTGCTCCAGCTCGCGGCGGACGAGCAGGTCCCGCTGCTCGAGCGCGCCCGCTTCCTCGCGATCTTCACGAGCAACCTCGACGAGTTCTTCATGGTCCGCGTGGCCGGGCTCAAGCGCCGCATCGCCACCGGCATCGCGGTGCGCAGCCCCTCCGGCCTCGAGCCGCGCGAGGTGCTCGAGCAGATCTCGCGGATCGCGCACGACCTGACACGCATGCAGACCCGCATCTTCGACGAGAGCGTGCGCCCGGCCCTCGTGGAGGAGGGCATCAGCATCGTGCGCTGGAGCGAGGTCGAGGCGTCCGAGCAGGAGCGCCTGGGCGAGCTCTTCAGCGACGAGATCTACCCCGTGCTCACGCCGCTCGCGGTCGACCCGGCGCACCCCTTCCCGTACATCTCGGGGCTCTCGCTCAACCTCGCCGTGATCCTCATCAACCCCAAGACGGGCAAGGAGCACTTCGCGCGCATCAAGATGCCGCCCTCGCTCCCCCGCTTCCTCAAGGTGCGCCGCGCCCGGGCGTCAGTGACCGCTGACCTCTTCGAGGCCCGCTTCGTCCCGCTCGAGGACGTCATCGCCGCCCACCTCGACCAGCTCTTCCCGGGCATGGAGGTCCACGAGCACTACTCCTTCCGGGTCACCCGCAACGAGGACCTCGAGGTCGAGGAGGACGACGCCGAGAACCTGCTCGCCGCCCTCGAGAGGGAGCTGACCCGACGCCGCTTCGGTCCGCCGGTGCGCCTGGAGGTCGAGGAGGACCTCGACGACCACGTCATGGAGCTGCTCTCCCGCGAGCTCGGGGTCACCGAGGACGAGGTCTACCGCCTCCCCGCCCCGCTCGACCTGCGCGGTCTCAACGAGATCGCCGACATCGACCGGACCGACCTGCACTACCCCCCCTTCGTCGCCCGGACCAACGCCGACCTCGCCCCCGCCGAGTCCTCCAAGGCCGCCAACCTCATCGGCCGCATCGCCAAGCAGGACGTCCTGCTGCAGCACCCCTACGACTCCTTCTCGACGTCGGTGCAGGCCTTCATCGAGCAGGCCGCCGCCGACCCGCAGGTCCTTGCGATCAAGCAGACGCTCTACCGCACGAGCGGTGACAGCCCCGTCGTCGACGCGCTCATCGACGCCGCCGAGGCCGGCAAGCAGGTGCTCGCCGTCGTCGAGATCAAGGCCCGCTTCGACGAGCAGAACAACATCGAGTGGGCGCGCAAGCTCGAGCACGCCGGCGTGCACGTCGTCTACGGCATCGTCGGGCTGAAGACCCACTGCAAGCTGGCGCTCGTCGTCCGGCAGGAGCCCGACGGCGTCAAGCGGTACTGCCACGTCGGCACCGGCAACTACAACCCCAAGACCGCGCGGCTCTACGAGGACTTCGGCCTGCTCACCTCCGACCCGGAGGTCGGCCAGGACCTCACCCGGTTGTTCAACCAGCTGTCCGGGCTCGCACCGCGCAGCAAGTTCAAGCGGCTGCTCGTCGCCCCGCGCAGCATCCGCGACGGGCTGCTCGAGCGGATCGAGCGGGAGATCCAGCGCCAGGGGCGCACCGGTGACGGCTACGTCGCCTTCAAGGTCAACTCGCTCGTCGACGAGAAGACGATCGACGCGCTCTACCGGGCGAGCGGCGCCGGCGTGCGCGTCGACATCTGGGTCCGCGGGATCTGCGCGATCCGACCCGGCGTCGTCGGCCTCAGCGAGAACATCACCGTGCACTCCGTCCTCGGCCGGTTCCTCGAGCACTCGCGGATCTTCCTCTTCGGCACCGGCCCCGACCGCGAGGCGTGGATCGGCTCGGCCGACCTCATGCACCGCAACCTCGACCGCCGTGTCGAGGCGCTCGTGCGGATCAAGGAGGAGCGTCACGTCGAGCAGGTCTTCGACCTCGTCGAGCGGGGCATGTCCGGCGACTACGCGCACTGGTCCCTCGACGGTGACGGCCGCTGGCGCCGCGTGCACCTCGCCGCCGACAGCACCCCCCTGCCCGACATCCAGGCCGCCCTGATCGCCCAGCACGCCCGGCGTCGCCGCAAGGCGCGGCGCTGAGGATGGCCACCGTCCTGGCCGCGGGGACCCTGCCGTGGCGGCGTCGTCGTGGGCAGCTGGAGCTGGCCCTCGTCCACCGGCCGCGCTACGACGACTGGTCGTGGGCCAAGGGCAAGCTCGACCCGGGCGAGACCTTCCCCGTCGCCGCGGCGCGGGAGACGCTCGAGGAGACCGGCCTGCGCGTCCGGCTCGGCCACCCGCTGCCGACGACGACGTACACGGTCGTCTCCGGTGGCGCACCCGCGGTCAAGGAGGTGCGCTACTGGGCCGCCGAGGTCACCGGCGGTGACGGCGGGCTCGTCCACGAGGTCGACGAGGTCGCCTGGCTCGAGGCCACCGGGGCCCGGGACCGGCTGACCTACGGCCGCGACCGTGCGCAGGTCGAGGCCATCATCGCCGCGGACGCCGCGGGCAACCTCTCGACGTGGCCGCTCGCGCTGCTCCGGCATGCCAAGGCCCGCCCCCGGTCCTCCTGGGACGACAGCGACTGGCTGCGCCCGCTCGACGACCACGGGCGCGAGCAGGCCGCAGACCTCGTGCCGCTGCTCGCCGGGTTCGGCATCGAGCGGCTCGTGAGCAGCCCCTCGACCCGGGCGAGCGAGACCCTCGCCCCCTACGCCACCGCGACGGGCGGCAGGCTGCGGCTCAAGCCCGGCCTCTCCGAGGAGGGGCACGCGCAGGACCCGAGCCGCGCGGCGCACCACCTGGACCACCTCCTCGAGCGCGGGGTGCCGGCGGCGCTGTGCAGCCACGGGCCGGTGCTCCCGGACCTCGTGGGCCTGCTGCGCGAACGGGTCGACCCCACCTTCGCCCCGGGACTCGTCGCCCGCTCGGTCATCGACGACGTCCTCGCGCAGGGACTGGCCAAGGGCGAGGCGCTCATCGCGCACGTCGTCGGCACCGGGCCGCAGGCCCGGATCATCGCCGCGGAGCGGCACCACCCGCTCGACCGCGGCTGAGCCCCCTTCGTCCCGCCCGGGAACACGAGGGCGCCCGTCGCGGTTACCCTTGGGCAGTGCACCGGGTCGCGGTAGCCCCGGGTCCCAAAATTCGCCGCCACGAGCGGCCGTGCGCCGTGAGGCGCTTCCCGACCCGGTGCACTCCTCGTCCGTCTGGATGAACGGCCGATGACGCGCACGTGACAGATCGGTCCTACGCTGGGGGCGACCTTCCACCCTCACGAACCGGAGTCTGACGCCCGTGGGCTTCTTCCGACCGTCCTCCCGGGACGACGCGTTCTTCCAGCTCCTCGCCGACAGCGCCCACCAGGCCGTCGCCGCCGCAGAGGTCCTCACCGAGCTGCTGGCCTCCGACGCCGCCGGGCGCGAGGTGATCCTCCCTCGGCTCAAGGACATCGAGCACGAGGCGGACGAGGCGACCCACGCCATCATCCACAAGGTCAACTCGAGCTTCGTCACCCCCTTCGACCACGGTGACATCGTCGAGCTCGCAGCCTCCCTCGACGACTGCACCGACGCCCTGGAGCAGGTCGGTCAGATGGTCGTGCTCTACCGCATGGACGGCCTCATGCCCGACGTCACGCGGCAGCTCGAGGTCATCACGCGGATGGCCGCGCTCACGGCCGAGACCATGCCGCGGCTGGCCACGATGAAGGAACTGCCCGAGTACTGGGTGGAGATCAACCGCCTGGAGAACGAGGGCGATGTCATCCACCGCACGCTGCTGCGCGACCTCTTCGGCGGCGCGGTCACCGACCCCATCGAGGTGATCAAGCACAAGGACATCATCGAGCGGCTCGAGCAGGCGGCCGACGCCTTCGAGACCGTCGCCCACCGGGTCGAGACCATCGCCATCAAGGAGTCCTGACCCTCGTGGAGTGGCTCCCCGTCGCGCTCGTCACCCTCCTGGCGATGGGCTTCAACTACACCAACGGTTTCCACGACGCCGCCAACGCGATCGCGACGTCGGTCTCGACGCGGGCCCTCACGCCGCGGGCCGCGCTCGCCATGGCGGCCGTGGCCAACCTCTTCGGCGCCTTCTTCGGCGCCAAGGTCGCCGAGACGGTCGGCAACGGCATCATCGACGCCCCCGACGGGCACCTCGGTCTCGTCCTGTGCGGTGCGGCGCTGCTCGGCGCCATCGGCTGGAACCTGCTCACCTGGTGGTTCGGACTCCCCTCGTCCTCGTCGCATGCCCTCATCGGCGGCCTCGGCGGCGCGGCGCTGGCAGCCGGTGCCACGGTGAAGTGGGCCGGCATCCTCGAGAAGGTCATCATCCCGATGCTCATCTCACCCGTCGTCGGCGTCATCCTCGGCTTCTGCGTCATGAAGGTGATCCTGCGGATCTTCCACGACGCGAACCCCGGGCGCACCAAGCGCGGCTTCCGCATGGCCCAGACCGCCTCGGCGGCCGCGATGGCCTTCGGCCACGGCATGCAGGACGCGGCCAAGACGGCCGGAGTCGTCGTCCTCGCCCTCACCGTCGCCGGCTACCAGCCGGGCGGCGACCACAGCATCCCCCTGTGGGTCCTCGTCATGTCGGCCGTCGTCATCTCCCTCGGCACCTACGCCGGCGGGTGGCGCATCATGCGCACGCTCGGGCGCGGCATCATCCACCTCGACCCGCCGCAGGGCTTCGCCGCCGAGGTCACCGCGGCGTCGATCCTCTACGTCGCGACGATGCTCCGGGCACCGATCTCGACGACCCACGCGATCACCTCGGCCATCATGGGCGTCGGGGCGACGAAGTCCCTCAAGGCCGTCCGGTGGGGGGTCGCCAAGAACATCGTCGGCGCCTGGATCTTCACCTTCCCGGGCGCGGGAGCCCTGGCCGCCGTGTGCATGTGGGTGCTCAGCCGCGCGTTCGGCGTCTGAGCCCGCCACCCGGGCGAGGAGACGACGAACGGCCGGCGGATCCCCCCTGTCGGATCCGCCGGCCGTCGCCGTTCCCCCTCGTGACGAAGGGGAGGTCGCTCACCCGAAGCGGCCGGAGATGTAGTCCTCGGTCGCCTTCTGGCCCGGGTTGTTGAAGATCTTCTGCGTGTCGTCGAACTCGACGAGCTGCCCCGGCTTGCCGGTGCCCTCGATGTTGAAGAAGCCGGTCCGGTCGGACACGCGCGCGGCCTGCTGCATGTTGTGCGTCACGATGACGATCGTGTAGTTCTCCTTGAGCTCGGTGATCAGGTCCTCGATCGCGAGCGTGGAGATGGGGTCGAGCGCCGAGCAGGGCTCGTCCATGAGGACGACCTCGGGCCGGACCGCGATGGTGCGGGCGATGCACAGTCGCTGCTGCTGGCCGCCGGACAGGCCGGAGCCGGGCTTGTCGAGGCGGTCCTTGACCTCGTTCCACAGGTTGGCGCCGCGCAGGCTGGACTCCACGAGCGCATCGGCGTCCGATCGCTTGATGCGCTTGTTGTTGAGCTTGACGCCCGCGAGGACGTTCTCCTTGATCGACATCGTCGGGAAGGGGTTGGGCTTCTGGAAGACCATGCCGACCTTGCGGCGGACCATGACCGGGTCGACGCCCTTGGCGTAGAGGTTCTCCCCGTCGACGATGACCTCGCCGTCGACGTGGGCACCCGGGATGACCTCGTGCATCCGGTTGAGCGAGCGGAGGAAGGTCGACTTGCCACAGCCCGAGGGACCGATGAGGGCGGTCACCGAGCGGGGCTCGATGGTGACGGACACGTCCTTCACGGCGAGGAAGTCGCCGTAGTAGATGTCGAGGTTCTTGACGTCGATGCGCTTGGACACGGTGGGATCCTTATCTGGTGGCCGTCAGCGACCGGTCTTGGGGGCGAAGAACTTGGAGATGAGGCGGGCCACGACGTTGAGCAGCATGACGATCGCCATGAGGACCAGGGCCGCGGTCCACGCGGCGGCCAGGCTGTCCTCCTTGTTGGTGCCGGGGTTCGCGTACGAGCTGTAGGCGAAGAGCGGCAGCGCGGACATCGACCCCTCGAAGGGATTGAAGTTCACGGCCTTGGCCGCGCCCATGGTGATGAGGAGCGGGGCGGTCTCGCCCATGACGCGGGCGATGGCCAGGGTGATGCCCGTGGCCAGGCCGGCGACGGCCGTCGGCAGGACGACCTTGACGATCGTCAGCCACTTCGAGACGCCCAGGGCGTAGCTCGCCTCGCGCAGCTCGTTGGGGACCAGGCGCAGCATCTCCTCGCTCGAGCGCACGACGGTCGGGATCATCAGCACGGAGAGCGCGACGGCACCGACGATGCCGGCCTGGTAGGCGACGTCCTGGAGCAGCCAGGTGAACAGGCCGATCGCGAACAGTCCGGCGACGATCGACGGGATGCCCGTCATGACGTCGACGAAGAAGGTCAGGCCCCGGGAGATGAGGCTCTTGTTGCCGTACTCGGTGAGGTAGATCGCGGCGAACAGCCCGATCGGCACCGAGATGAGGGTCGCGATGCCCGTGGTGATGAGCGTGCCGATGATCGCGTGGTACGCACCACCGATCTCGCCGGAACCGACGCCACGCATGGAGAAGGTGAAGAACTCGACGTCGAGACGGTCGAGGCCCTTGGACAGGATCGTCCAGATCACCGACAGCAGCGGGATCATCGCCAGCAGGAAGGTCGTCGTCACGACGCCGGTGACGAGCCGGTCGGTCGCGTGCCGCGGACCCTCGACGGCCCGGGCCGCGACGTAGATGACGACGCAGTAGACGAGCGCGCCGACGAGGACGACGCTCAGCGGGTTGAGCGCCCCGAGGACCGCCATGAGCGCGATGGCCGCGACGGCCGAGCCGCCGAGGATCGCCCAGCGCACGGGCTGCTCCAGGCGCCCCTCTGCGTGGACGTCGTCGTGGGTCGTCGTGGTCATCAGTTGGCTCCTGAGAACTCGGAACGGCGGGAGATGATCCACCGGGCGAACATGTTGACGAGGAAGGTGACGACGAAGAGGGCGAGACCCGAGACGAAGAGGGTGCTGCGCTCGACACCGAAGGACTCGGGGAAGTTCAGCGCGATGTCACCGGCGATGGTGCCCGGCGTGTTCGACGTGAGCAGCTCCCAGGAGTAACCGCCGCCGCTCGCCGAGAGGATGATCGCGACGGCCATCGTCTCGCCGAGCGCGCGGCCGAGGCCGAGCATGGCACCGGAGATGACGCCGGACTTGCCGAAGGGGATGACCGTCTGGCGGATCATCTCCCAGCGGGTGGCACCCAGGGCCAACGAGGCCTCCTCGTGCAGGCGCGGGGTCTGGAGGAAGACCTCGCGGTTCACGGCCGTCATGATCGGCAGGATCATGATCGCCAGGACGATGCCGATCATGAGCATCGTGCGGCCGGTGGTGGTGACGGACTCACCGGAGAAGAGCGGGATGAACCCCAGCTGGTCGAAGAGGAACTCGAAGACCGGCACGGCGCTGCCGGCGATCTGCATGCCCCACAGGCCGAAGATGATCGAGGGCACGGCCGCGAGGAGGTCGACGACGTAGCCCAGGCCCGCGGCGAGCCGCCGCGGCGCGTAGTGGCTGATGAAGAGCGCGATGCCGACCGACAGCGGCAGTGCGATGAGCAGGGCGATGACCGATGAGAGCAGGGTGCCGAAGATCAGTGGCCCGACGTAGCTGATCAGGCCGTTGCCACCGCGGACCTCGCTCGGGTCGGCGACGATCGCGTCCTTGGCGCCGAAGAACAGGAAGGCCGTGACGCCGACGAGGACGGCGAGGATCGCGATGCCGGCGGAGAAGGACAGCGCACTGAAGATGCTGTCCCCATAGCGCCGGCCTGACGTCAGGCTGGACGAGTTCTGGTCCACGGAGGTGCTGGTCACGAGCTCCTGCTGCTTCCTTCAGGGGGAGGGTGAGACGTGGGGGCGACAGACCGATCGGCCCTGTGACTGCTCAGCAGCCACAGGGCCGATCGGAGACGACCCTGGGGTCACGCTAGTCAGTCGGTCTTGATCTGGCCCAGCGCGTCGGTGGCGTTCTTGGACGCGGTCTCGCTCAGCGGGGCCGAACCGGCCGCCTCGGAGGCGGCCGCCTGGCCGTCCTCGGACACGGCGTACTCGAGGTAGGACTTGACGGTGCCCGCGACCTCGGGGTCCTCGTAGTCCGTGCAGGCGACGGCGTAGGAGACCAGGACGACCGGGTAGACACCCTCGCCCGCGTTGCCGCGGTCGAGCTTGACGGCGTAGTTGGTCTTGCTCGCCTCGTCGACGCGCTTGGCGCTCTCGAGGATCTTGGCGGCGGCCTCGGGGCTGTACTCGATGTACTCCTTGCCGGCCTTGATCTTGGCGGCCTTGAGGTCACCGATCTGCGAGGCGTCGGCGTAGCCGATGTTGCCCTCGCCCGCGCCGATGGTGTCGACGACACCGGACGTGCCCTTGGCGGCCTCGCCACCCTTGATGGGCCAGACGTCCTCGGGCTCGTGCTTCCAGTTCTCCGGGGCGGCCTCGGCCAGGTACGAGGAGAAGTTCTTCGAGGTGCCGGACTCGTCCGAGCGGTTGACCGGGGTGATCTTGGTGTCGGGGAGCTCGACGCCCTCGTTCTCCTTGGCGATCGCCGGGTCGTCCCACGTCTTGATCTTGCCGGAGAAGATGTCGGCGATGACGTCGGCGCTGAGGTTGAGGCTGTCGACGCCCTTGAGGTTGTAGGCGACGGCGATCGGCGAGACGTAGACCGGGAACTGGATGGTCTCGCCGGTGCAGCCCTTGTCCTTGGCGGAGGCCATCTCCTCGTCGTCCATGGCCGAGTCGGTGCCGGCGAAGTCCACGGCGCCGTTGATGAACTTCTCACGGCCGGTGCCGGAGCCGTCGGGGGCGTACTCGACGGTGGCGTCGGGGGCCTCCTCGGTGAACTTGGCGATCCACTCGTTCTGGGCCTTCTCCATGGAGCTGGCGCCGGCGCCCTTGATCGAGCCGGCGGCGGAGGAGCCTTCGCCCTCGCTGGAGCCGGAGGAGTCGTTGCCGCCCTCGTTGCCCGCGCCACACGCGGCCATCGAGAACGAGAGTGCAAGAGCAGCGGTGGCGGTCAGGACCTTGCGGCTGCGGGTGGAGCGAATCACGTCTGTCGAACCTCTCTGGAGGGGTGGGACACGGACGCGCGACGAGGGCAGCCCGCCGCGACCGCCGTGGTCGTACGTCCCGAAGGTAGGTAGCCCCGGTGTCCGGTCGGCTCGCAAACGGTGAACAGTTGGTGAACCACATCTGCACAGTGCCCGCTGGAGTCGCGCGCCGGCCGATCCCGGGATATGCAGCCGATCAGTGCAGCGCGTCGCGCCGCCACAACCGCGCGCACGCCTCGAGGTCCTCGGCGGTCGTCACCATCGACGCGGCCGCGACGAGGTCGCCGTCCTCGAGGTGGGCCCTGCCGGTCGCGACCACCCGGCAGAAGGCCGCGGCGCGCTCCAGCGCCACGGCGAGGTCGCCGTCGAACACGCCGGAGAGGATGCGGTCGGACAGCTCGCGCACCTCGCCCGCACGCGGCGGGTCGACCACACCGGCGATCGCGTGGCTCACCTCCGCGACCGCCAGCCCGGCCCCGTACTCGCGGGCAGCGACCTCGGGGGCGCGCTGGATCCAGGTGCGCAGGACGTAGACCCGCCACAGCGCGCCCGGCAGGCTGCGGGCGGGGCGGCCGGCCCACAGCTGGGCGAGGGTGTCGATGCCCAGGTCGTCGACGAGGCGCACGAGCCGGTCGGTCGTGGCCAGGGAGGCATCGCCACGACCGGCGTCGACCACGGTGCGCGCGGCGGCGTGCGCGGCCTCGGCCGTCTCGGCGGGGTCGGGCAGGGTGCCGCCGTGCGCCTCCATGGCGTCCGGCCCGAAGTGGAGCGGACGCCGGGGCTTGCCCGGCTCGGACATCGCTCAGCCCTTGTTGCGCATGAGCAGGGCGCGCACGAGGGTCACGGCCTCGGACTGCGAGAGCTCGGTGCGCGAGGTCTCCCACGACGCGTGCAGCAGGCGCCGCATCTCCGAGTTGGCCCACAGGTGCTTGCCGCCGAGGTTGTCGGCGGCGTCCTTGAGCGCCGCAGGCACGTCCCCGTCCGGGGCGAGCTCGGCGATGCCCCAGTCGTCGGCCGTCGATGCGTCGAGGGTGCGGCCTCCGAGCCCGAAGGCCAGGGCGCGCTGCTGCCCGATGGCGCGGGGAAGCAGCCAGGCCAGCCCCGGGTCGGGTGCCCCGGTCCCACCCTGCGGCGAGACGCGGAAGCTCGCGTCGTTGCTGCAGAAGGCGAGGTCGCCGGCGAGCACGAGGCCGAGGCCGGAGCCCATCGCCCGACCGTGGACGCCGACGAGGACGAGCTTGCTCGAGGAGTTGAGCATCGCGAAGAGCTCCTCGAGGGCCGCCGCCAGCTCGAAGACCGCGGTGGTCGGGTCGTCGGCCTGCTCGGCCTCCGTCGTGTCGGAGCCGACGCAGAAGTCGGGCCCGTTGGCGGTCAGGACGATGATGTCGACATAGGGGTCGCCGAGGGCGCGCTCGAGCCGGTCGCGCAGCTGCCGGGCCATCGCCAGGTCGAGGGCGTTGCCGGCCTCGGGCCGGTCGAGGACGATGCGTGCCAGACGCTCTGATGCCGTGTACGTGACTCCCACGCGATCCACCATAGTCACCGCACCGCCAGGTCGTGCTCGGGCTCGATGGGGCTCGCCGGCACGAGGTCGTGCTCCTCGAGCCCGCGCCGCAGCGACTCCGCCGCGTCGATGTTGAGCGGGCTGCTCGTCCACGCCGAGATCGGCAGGTTGAGGTAGCGCTCCTCCGTGACGGCGGGCAGGTCGCGGGTGGCCGGGTTGGACTCGAGGACCCGCACCTTGTCCTCGTAGCTCTGCCCGGCGTAGTCGACGAAGGCGATGTAGTCCGGGCGCGAGCTGACCAGCTCCTCCCACGACACCTCGGTCCACGTGTCCTTGATGCCCGCGGTGGCATTGCGCCCCCCGGCGGCCTCGATGATCGCCTGCGGCGCCCCGTAGGCGCCGGAGGTGAAGATCTGCTGGGTGCCGGAGTCGAAGAGGAAGACCGTCGGTGCCTCCGTCGCCTGCGGGGCCTCCTCGAGCGCGGCCAGCCGGCGGGAGATGTCGGCGGTGACCCCCTTCGCCTCGTCCTCGCGACCGGTGATCGCGCCGAGGTTGTCGAGGTCGGCCTCGAGCGCCTCCCACGGGGGCATCGTCCCGCGGCGGCCGTCCGCCCGGCGGCAGCTCTCCGACAGGACGTACCCGGCGACTCCCCGCTCACGCAGGAGGTCGGGGGTGAGCCGGCTGTCCTCGGAGTACCCGTAGCTCCAGCCGGCGAGCATGACGTCGGGCCGTCTGGCGATGACGTTCTCCATGCTCGGGTAGTCCTTGGTCGCGACCGGCAGCCCGTCCACGACATCGGCACCGTAGGCCGTCGACAGCGCCCGCCGCGAGCCGTCGAGGCCGCTCACCCCGGCGACCTGGTCCTGCGCGCCGAGGGAGAGCACCATCGCGAGCAGGTTGCCGTCGCCCGCGACGTACATCCGCTGCGCCGGCGAGGGGAAGCTCGCCTCCGTGCCGCAGTTGTCGAGCGTCACCTCGGCCGGGCGCGGGACGTCACGGGTCTCGGAGCTCCCGCAGGCGGCGAGCAGGGTCCCGGCGAGGAGGACGCCCGCGGCGGCGCGGGCCGGACGAAGGGAGGTCATGCGAGCGCCTTCCGGTCGGCGGCCACGGGCAGGGCGCCCGGGCCGAGGGAGAGGTGGACCCGACCGGTGGCCGGGTCGGTGAGCTGGACGGCCTCGACCCCGAAGACCTCGCGGACGAGCTGTGGGGTGAGCACCTCGGTCGGCTCCCCCACCGCGTGCAGCCGGCCCTCGTGGAGCACGGCCACCCGGTCGAAGTGCGAGACCGCGAGGGACAGGTCGTGCACGGCCGCGAGGACCGTGCGCCCGAGCCCACGGACGGTGTCGAGCAGCTGGACCTGGTGGTGGATGTCGAGGTGGTTGGTCGGCTCGTCGAGGACCAGCAGGTCGGTGCCCTGGGCGAGTCCGCGGGCGAGCATCGCGCGGCGGCGCTCGCCGCCGGACAGGTGCTGGCAGGGCCGGTCGACCTCGTGCGCCAGCCCGACGGCGGTGAGGGCATCGAGGACGAGGTGGTGCTCCCCCTTCGCCCCGACCGACCACGGTGCACGGTGCGGGACGCGACCCAGGGCGACCATCTCACCGACGAGCAGGTCCTCGGGCGGGCCCTCCTCCTGGCCGACGTACGCGAGGCGGCTGGCGCGCCGGCGCGGGGTGAGGCCACGCAGGTCGGTGCCGTCGACGTGGACGGTCCCGGCGACGGCGGGGAGCAGCCCGACGAGGGTGCGGACGAGCGTGGACTTGCCGCTGCCGTTGCGGCCGACGAGGGCGAGCATCTCCCCCTTCGCGACGCTCAGGTCGACGTCCGTGACGACCGTGCGGCCGCCGACCGCGCAGGCGAGGCCGTGGCAGCTGAGGTGGCTCATGCGCCGCCCCCGGAGTGGGTGTAGTGACGACGGCCGAGGAGGAGCAGGAAGATCGGCGCCCCGACGAGGCCCGTGACGACGCTCAGCGGGATCTCCTGCGGGCGCACGACGACCCGGGCGGCGACGTCGACCCAGAGCATGAGGAGCGCGCCCCCCACCGCGGCGACCGGCAGGACGTTGCGGTGGAGCGCGCCGACGAGGAGGCGCGCCAGGTGCGGCACCACGAGACCGACGAACCCGATGCCGCCGGAGACCGCGACGAGGACGCCGACGAGCACGGAGGTCAGGACGAAGAGCCCGGTCCGCAGTGCCCGCACCGGCACCCCGAGCGCGGCGGCGACGTCGCCCCCGGCGGCGAGCGCGTCGAGCCAGGCGTGCAGCGCCAGGAGCACGACCAGCCCGATGGCCACGACGAGCACGGACGGCAGCACCTGGTCCCACACGGACCCGGACAGGCTGCCGAGCAGCCAGAAGAGCACCGACTGCGTCGCCCGCGGGTCGGCGCTGAAGAAGACGAGGAAGCTCGAGACCGAGGAGAAGGCGGCAGACATCACCACGCCCGTCAGCACGAGGCGAAGGGGGGTGATCCCGCCCTGCCACAGCGAGACCCCGAGGACGAGGGCCGTCGCCACCAACGCGCCCGCGAGGGCGCCGAGCGAGAGCGCCCACACCCCGAACCCGCTGAGCACCCCGAGCACGATGACGAGGGTCGCGCCGACGCCCGCACCCGAGGAGACACCGAGGAGGTAGGGGTCGGCGAGCGGGTTGCGCACGAGGGTCTGCATGCACGCGCCGGCCACGGCCAGGCCCGCGCCCACGACCATGCCCAGGACGATGCGCGGGGCGCGCAGCTCCCAGACGATCGTGTCGTACGTGGGGTCGGGTCCGTGGACCCCCGTGAGCCGGGCCCGCAGGACGTCCACGACACCACCGACGCGCAGCGGCTCCGAGCCCAGGGCGAGCGAGACGACGGCGCTGACGAGGGTCACGCCGGTGAGGGTGGCGAACAGCGGCACGACAGGGACGCGGCGGCCGCCGGGGCGGTCATGGGACACGAGGGCTCCAGGTGCATCGGGGGCCCAGATCGCGAGGCCCGGTCGGATGACGAGCGAGCCAGCAGGTTTTCGGACTCGGGTTCGTCCCGACGGGGCTCCTTCCCGGACCACGTGGGTCCAGTGGACAGTGCCTCGTCAGTCACCCTCACCGCTGCGCGACAGCTCCGGATTTGCACCGGATTCCCTCTGCACGGATGTGCGTCTGACTCGGGGCCGACCCTACGCCACGCTCGGTGGGCCGTGACGACGCCTCTGACAGACTGCTGCCTCCGGCAGGGACGAAGGGGGACGACGTGCAGCGACGCAGGTGGACGGCCATGGCGGCGGGCGCCGCGACGCTGGCCCTGGCGGCGAGCGGCTGCTCGCTCCTCGAGGGCTCCTCCGACGACGGCGACCCCACGAGCAGCTCCAGCACGCCGTCGAGCACGCGGGCGCAGTCCTCCTTCGAGCTCTTCGACCCACCGGCGCAGGGCCGTGACTGGGTCGTCCTCGTCGACGAGCCCGGCGACACCACGCAGGTCGCCGACGCGCTCGAGGCCGACGGCTTCGACCTCACCTCGACCAACTCCGCGGTCGGCATGGTCACGCTGCGCAGCGAGGACGACGACGTCGCCGAGCGCGCCGAGGCGATCGAGGGGGTCGGCGCGGCCGTCACCGACCGACAGGCCGGGTGGACGCCCGAGCCGCCCGCCGAGCCGACGCCCGGCGACACCACACCCGCGCGGGACCTCCCTTCGCCCCCCGCGGCGCCGGAGGGCGGCGACCCGCTCGACGGGTTCCTCTGGGGCATGGAGACGATCGACGGGAGCGGCGCGCACCAGGTGACGCAGGGGCGGCGCGAGGTGCGCGTCGGCGTCATGGACACCGGCGTCGACGCCACGCACCCCGACCTCGCACCGGTGCTCGACACGCAGCTGTCCGAGAGCTTCGTCGCCGACATCGTCGACCTCGACGGGCGGTGCGAGAGCAAGGGCTGCGTCGATCCCGTCGGCACCGACGACAACGGCCACGGCACACACGTCGCGGGGACCATCGCCGCCGCGGCCAACGACCTCGGCGTCACCGGGGTCGCGCCCGGCGCCACCCTCGTGGACCTGCGCGCCGGTCAGGACTCGGGGATGTTCTTCCTCGGCCCCACGGTCAACGCGCTCACGCACGCGGCCGACCAGCGCCTCGACGTGGTCAACATGAGCTTCTACGTCGACCCGTGGCTGCTCGCCTGCCGGGGCGGCGCCCCCGGCGACACCCCGGAGCAGGCCGACGCCCAGGACGTGGCGATCGAGCTCATGCACCGCGCCCACGACCTCACCCACGAGGCCGGCGTGACGCTCATCAGCTCGGCCGGCAACGAGTCCAGCGACGTCGGCGCCGCCCGCCGCGACGACACGAGCCCCAACTACGGTGGCGAGACCCGATCCCGGCGCGTCGACCCGCAGCGCTGCGAGCGCCTCCCCCTCGACGGAGAGCACGTCATCGGTGTCGCCTCCGTCGACGAGGACGGGCAGCGCTCGACCTTCTCCAACTGGACCTCCGTGCTCGACCGCGACCAGGTCGACGTGGCCGCACCCGGCGGCGAGGAGACCGACGGCATGGGCGGCGTGCTGTCCGCGATGCCGCGCCGCCTCGCCCTCGCGGAGGGCGCCATCGACGACCGGGGGCGGGTGACCGAGGAGGGTGCGCGGCGCGTCGTGCGCGGCTGCCCGGGGGGCATCGGCGACACCGATCCCGACCCCGACGGCCGCTGCGGTCTCTACACCTGGTTGCAGGGCACGTCGATGGCCTCCCCTCACGCCTCGGGCGTCGCCGCGCTGGTCATCAGCGCCCACGGCGACCGGATGGCCCCTGCCGACGTCGCGGCGAAGCTGGAGCAGAGCGCCACGGATGCGCCGTGCCCCCCGGACGAAGGGAGCGTCCGCTGCGTCGGCACGACCCAGCGCAACGGCATCTTCGGCGAGGGCGTCGTCAACGCGGGACGGGCGGTGCGCTGACCCCCTTCGCCCACAGCAGGACGGGGACCAGGAGGAGCGCGAGCAGGCCGCCGGCGAGGGCGAGGGCGGCGTAGCTCGTCGAGGCCATGACGACACCGGACATGACGCCGCTGCCGGCGCCGGAGAGGGCGATCGTCACGTCGATCGTGCCCTGGGTGCCCGGCCGGTTGGCGGGGACGGTGGCATCGACGACGAGGGCGGTGCCGGAGATCAGGCCGAAGTTCCAGCCCAGCCCGAGGAGCACGAGCGCCAGGACGAGCAGCCCGAGCGAGTCGGTCGGCGCGACGGCGGCGACGAGGCCGGCGGCGAGCAGGGTCACGCCGGCCGCGACCGCCATCTGGGTGCGGCCGACGCGGTCGACGAGCGCCCCCGTGACGAGCGAAGGGAGGAACATCGCCGCGACGTGCAGGCTGATGACGAGCCCGACGGCGCCCATCCCGTGGTCGTGGGCGCGCATGTGCACCGGGGTCATCGTCATGATCGCGACCATGGCGACCTGGGTGAGGACCATGACCGCGGCCCCGACCCACGCCCCGACGCCCGGCCGCGGCACGACCACCGGCCCGGCCGCGTCGTCCACCGCGCTCGCCGCCTCGATGCGCCGGGCGAGGAGGTAGGGGTCGGGGCGCAGGAGGAGCAGCAGGACGGCGCCGGCGGCGAGGTAGGCGACCGCCGACAGCAGGAAGGGCCCGGCGAGCACGGGGATCCCGATGCCGGCGGCGAGGCTGCCCATGGGTTCGATGAGGTTGGGCCCGGCGACGGCGCCGAAGGTCGTCGAGACCATGGCGACGCTGACGGCGCGCCCGCGACCCTCGGGAGGGGCGAGGTCGGTCCCGGCGTAGCGGGCCTGCAGGTTGGTCGCCGTGCCCGCGCCGTAGACGAAGAGGGTGACGAAGAGCAGGGGCACGCTGTCGATGACCGCGGCGAGGACGACCCCGGCGGCGCCGAGCCCTCCGGCGGCGAAGCCGAGACCGAGCCCGACCCGGCGGCCGAGCCGCTGGCTCGAGCGCCCGACGAGGAAGGCGGCGAGCGCGGACCCGAGGGTGAACAGGGCCGTCGGCAGGCCGGACAGTCCCTCCGACCCGAGCATGTCCTCGGCGAGCAGCGCCCCGACCGCGATGCCGGCGGCCAGGCCGGCGCCGCCGAGCACCTGGCTCGCGACGACGACGCGCAGCGTGCGGCGCTGGACCCGCTCCCGCTCGAGGTGGAGGTCGAGGTCGGTCACGACACGCACGCCCCGGTCGGGACCGCTGTGGTCGACCGCGTGCCCTGCGCGATGACCGATCGGGTCTCGTCGAGGGTGAGGACGTAGCCGGTGCGGTCATGCGTCCGGGACGTGGCGAAGACCGTCCCGACGACCTGCCCGGCAGGCGTGAGCAGGGGGCCGCCCGAGTTGCCGTGCTCGACCAGGACGTTGACGGAGTAGATGTCACGGACGACACCGGTGCTGCCGTCGATGCCGGCGCCGCGCGCCTCGAGGGAGGAGCGCACCCGGCCGGGCTCGAGGTCGTAGGGGCCGCCGAGCGGGAACCCGGCGACGACGACGTCGTCCCCGCGCGACGGCGCCGGGCCGGTCGGCAGCGCGGGGGCGTCCAGTCCCGGGACGGCGAGGACCGCGACATCGCGTCGGGGGTCGAAGGCCACGACGGTCGCGTCATGGGCCGGGCCGGTACCGCCGACCTGCACGGAGGGGTGGTCGACTCCGGCGACGACGTGCGCGTTGGTGACGATGCGGCCCGGCGCGGCGACCCAGCCGCTGCCCGTCTGCCCGCGGCCGCACTCGGCCTGCCCGGCGACCCTGACCACGGAGGCCGCAGCCGCCTCGATCCCCCGCCCCCGGACGACGTCCGCCGACGGCGGGTCGACCGGCATGATCGGCTCGGCGCCGACGCCGGTGAAGACCCGGGGGAGGCCGTCCGGCCCGAGCGAGCGGTAGGCGTTGCTCATGACCTTGTCGGCGCCGGCGGGCATGACCCGGTCGATGCCCTGGACGACCCGCGAGGAGGTGATCGCCTCCGGTGGCGCGGGCAGGGCAGCGACCACGGCGCCGGCCGCGAGCCAGACGAGGACCGCGCCCACGACGAGCGCACCGGCCGCGCCGAGCACCGAGTCGAGATGGCGGGCGAGGCGCAGCCGGACGAGCCCTCGCAGGCTCACGCCGAGCAGCCCGCCGAGCTGCTGCCCGAGGCCGGCCACGACGACGACCCCGACGACCATGGCCAGGGTGCGCAGCAGGGGGTCGTCGGCCACGGGGCCCAGCCGGTCGATGACACCGGGCAGCCCCCACAGGGCGAGCAGGCCCCCGGCGAGCAACCCGAGGACGGACAAGGCGCTGGTGACCAGCCCGACCCGGTACATCGCGACGGCGTGCAGGGCGAGCGCCAGGACGAGGACGAGGTCCAGGGCGACGCCTGCCGTCACGCCTCACGCTCCTGTCGTGGTGGGTGGGCCCCGTGGGATTCGAACCCACAACCTACGGATTAAAAGTCCGCAGCTCTGACCGTTGAGCTAGAGGCCCGGGGGATGGGGAGTTTAGTTGGAACTTTGGTGCGGAAAAGCTGGGAAGAATCGGGCAGGAAACCCCCGAGGGGAGGCTACAGGCCGAACCGGACCGCTCGTCCCGCGCTCGGGGAGACAGATGGCGGAGGTCGGCGGAGTGCAAGGGGTCGGGACGGGTCTCAGAGTTCATACCGTCCACGGTGCGAAGATCCAGGCCTCGCTCAATCGAGGCTCTGTCTCGTCTCGGGAGTAGACCGCTGCCAGCGACCGCGCCCGTAACTGCGCCATGACGACTGGAACACGTCACGACAAGAACAGCGACCCTTGGTGGCTGCTTCGTCATGAACCGTCCCACGAGGGCGGCAGGTCGTGCACATGCGCCTCCCACCATCAGCCGGCGAGAGGTCGACCTGGCAGGGCCCCCAAGACGGTGAACTCGTTGTCATCGGCGCTGGCGATGTGCACCGCCTGCTGAGATTCGCCCCGCCCGATCCGGACGGTCCCGCGCGGACCTTCGTACGTCACCCCGGCGTCCGCCACCCTCGCCAGCATCGCCTTCGCGTTCGGGCTGGCGGCCGCATCGGCGCAGGCAGCCAGCGCGAGAATACCTTCGTAGCAGGATTCCCCGGCGTTGTTCAGTGCTGGCGCCGCCGAGCCGAAGCGAGCGGCGTACGAACCCCCGAAGTTGAGTGCGGAAGCGGTTGCGAGCGTGTTGAAGTACGCGGCCGCGACGAAGAGATTGCGGGTGGCGGTCGCCCCGGACGCGAGGAGCATGTTTTCCTCCATCAGCGGCGTGAACCGCAGCAGCCGCTCGTGCAGTCCTTGGGTCCCGAACTGACGGTTGAAGAGCACCGCGTCTCGTCCGACGAGGAGCATGACCACCCCCTCCGCGTGTGTTTCGGCTATGCGGCCCAAGACTGCCCGGAAGTCACGGTTGCCGTAGGCCACCGTCTCCTCGTGGACGATCTCGATGCCAGCAAGAGAGGCGAAGTGCCGGATGGCGCCCATGGTGCGGCGGGGCCACACGTAGTCGGCGCCCACGACGGCCCACCGCCGGATACCCATCTGCTCCCTCAGCCATCGCAGGCCGGGCAGGACCTGCAGGGCTGGTGTCTCGCCCGAGCACAGAACCTCCTCTTGGCCAGCCCCTTCATGCAGGGAGGTGTAAACGTAGGGGACGTCATGGTGAGCGAGGACCGGGGCCATGTGCTGACGAACCGACGAGATGTGCCAGCCCACAACGGCGTGCAGCTCGCCCGAACGGACCTTCTTCGTCGTGAGGTCGCAGAAGGTTTCTATCGGAGCTCCGGCGTCCACCACGTCGAGCTCAACGTGCCTGCCAAGGATCCCGGAGCGCTCGTTGAGCTGGGCGACCGCCAGTGCAGCCGCAGCCTCGCATGATGGGCCAAAAATGCCCGCTGGCCCCTGAAGGGGGATGGCAAGACCGATCCGGAGGGGCTCCATGTGGCCTCCGAAGGGGTCGACGATTGGGGGGCGACGCTCTCATATGGAATAGTTGGCGAGTATGCAGGGGAAGCGCGATGTCGTCAAGGGCAATTCGTCAGGAGGCGGCCTGCTGCCTCCCGACGAACTGGCCAGTCGTGTCCTGAGCCTCTCGGGGACGCTCCAGAGGTCAATAGCCTCCGCCCTGACAGAGAAGGGCTTGGGAGTACCGCAGTGGCAGGTCGTCAACGCCTTGGCGCGAGGGAGCGAGGGGCGCACGATGAGTGAACTCAGTTCGTCGTTGGGCATACCTGCGGCGAGTCTGACACGGATCGTCGATGGCTTGGTTGACCGTGCGTTGGTCCACCGGACCCTCGATGGCTTGGACCGTCGCCGAGTTCTGGTCGGCGTGACCGAGCGCGGGCGCGTCTGGCACGGTCAGGCTGCGTCTCGGATCTCGGAGGCGTTGGAGCCCAAGCTAGGCGCCCTCGCCGACTGGGAGGCCGCGACACTGGCGGCGCTGCTTGCCAAAATCTCTTGACTTATTTCCACATGGAAGTACTTTGGTGCCACCTACTCGACAAGGAGGCACGTCATGACTGACGACACGGATTTCTCTCGTTCGGGCGTCTCCCGCTTCAAGACGCGGGATCTGGGAGTCCAGAGGTTCAGCTGCGAGGTCGGTGTCCCGCTGGCTGAGCAGAAGCACCTCGGTCACAACAGGTGGCATCCGGACATCCCGCCACTGGTGGAGGTCGGCATCGGCGACGAGTTGATCCTCGAGACAGGGGGCTACGACGACTACCAGTTGAAGGACGTCGATGACGATGGCGACATCCACAGCTTCGACCTGACGCGCACCCACCCACTGACCGGTCCGGTGCGCGTCGACGGTGTCAAGGCCGGCGACCTGCTGGTCGTCGACGTCCTCGACGTACAACCGCTGTCGGGGGTCGGCTACTCGAACATCCTCCCCGGCATGGGCGGGCCGCTCGCGTCCTCGTTCCCGGAGGGGTACAAGACGGTCTGGGATCTGCACGGCACATATGCCACGAGCCGCCAGATCCCAGGAGTCGAGATCCCGGCTATCAGCCACCCCGGGATCATGGGCGTCGCGCCGTCCCACGAGTTGCTCAAGATCTGGAATGACCGCGAGGACCCGCTCATTGCCGACGGGCTCGCCGGGCCCCGGGCGGACGCGATCGACCAAGCGGTGCTCAGAGATCTCGAGGGTGACGACTGGCGCCGGGTCGCCGAAACCGCCGCGCGGACCATCCCGCCTCGTGAGAACGGCGGGAACATGGACATCAAGAACCTCTCGAGAGGATCACGCGTCTACTACCCGGTCTTCGTGGACGGAGCACTCTTCTCCTCCGGCGACTTCCACTTCGCCGAGGGGGACGGGGAGGTTACCTGGAACGCCATTGAGATGGATGGCGTCGGCTGGTACCGGTTCGGCGTCGTAAAGGACGGCATGGCCCGCTACGGCGTCCGCACGCCCATGTTCCGACCGTCCCCTTTCGACCCGCAGTTCGGGACCCGGTACCTCTCGTTCACCGGCCTCTCGGCCAGCGGATCGGACCAGAAGTACCTCGACACCACGATGGCCGCGGTCCAGGCCCTGGAGCAGGCGATCGAGTACCTCGGGAAGTTCGGGTACACGCCGGAGCAGGCGTACACGATCATCTCGGTCGCTCCTTGCGAGATGCACGTCGGTGGGATCGTCGACATCCCGAACGCGGCTGTCGTTCTCAAGGTCCCGCTGGACATCTTCGACAAAGACATCCTGCCCAAGCCCGAGTGATCTCGTTTGTCCCGGTGGCCCATCGCCAGTCGCGATCGGCCACCGGGACCCCAGGAGGTGAACTTCAATGTCCAACGTCGGACTCTTCTACGTCGGCGCCGTCCTCATCGTCAATGGCGTCATGCTGCTGGGCGGGGTCTCGCCACGAGGTGCCGCCCCGCTCAACCTGTTCGTCGGAGCGATGCAGATCTTCACCCCGACCTACCTCATCGTGACATCGGGCGGCGACGAGTCCGTCGTCGCGGCCGCGGCTGGACTGTACCTGTTCGGCTTCACCTACCTCTGGGTGGGCATCAATGCCCTCGCCGACCTCCCCGGTCATGGCCTCGGGTGGTTCTCGCTCTTCGTTGCGGTCGCGGCCGTGGGGTACGCGATCCTCAACTTCAGAGACGACGCTCCCGTGTTCGGGGTCATCTGGATGGCGTGGGCTGGACTCTGGTTGCTCTTCTTCCTCCTGCTGGGCCTCGACCGGTTGCGTCTCGGGGCCCTCACCGGGGCCGTCGCCCTGGTCGAAGGGATCATGACGGCGGCCGTGCCTGCTTGGGCGTTGATGCACGGGTCGTTCTCGGAAAGCTGGAGGAGCGCCGCGGGTGGACTGCTGGTCGGGGGCTTTCTGGTCCTCGCAACACTCGCCCTGCACGCAAGAGTTCAGCCGCCGGCCTCCCCCTCGGCGCCTGGCTGAGGGCAGGGTCAGTGCGTTCTCATGCCCGGGCGCTCCCCCCTTCGCCCCTCTTTGCCACGCACCTGTGACGTGGGGCACAGTGGGCTGGAGCCCGCGGAGACCCCGCGGCGACCAGCACGAGAGGACGTCATGAGCCCCACCCCAGCCCCCCGCAAGGTCGCCGTCGTCGGCGCCGGCATGGTCGGCCTGTCGACCGCGTGGTTCCTGCAGGAGCACGGGGTCGAGGTCGAGGTCCTCGACCGCACCGGCGTCGCCGCCGGCTCGTCGTGGGGCAACGCCGGCTGGATCACCCCGGGCATCTCGACGCCGCTGCCCGACCCGGCCGTCCTCTCCTACGGCATCAAGGCCGTGATCTCCCCCGCCTCGCCCGTCTACGTGCCGGTGACGACGGACCCGCGGCTGCTGAAGTTCCTCGCCGCCTTCACCCGCAACAGCACGATGCGCCGGTGGTCGCTCTCGATGCGGGCGCTCGTGCCGATCAACGGCCGCGCCCTGCCGGCCTTCGACGTGCTGGCCGCCGGCGGGGTGACCGCCCCCGCGCACGAGGCGAAGTCCTTCATCGCCGGCTACGAGACCAAGGCCGAGACCGAGTTCCTCCTCACCGAGCTGCAGCACATCGCCGCGTCCGGCCAGGAGGTCGGCTTCGAGGAGCTCACCGGCGACGAGGTCCGCGCGGCCGAGCCGACCTTCTCCGACCGCATCGGCGCCGGCATCCGCCTCCTCGGGCAGCGCTACCTCAACCCCGGCGAGTTCGTCGACTCCCTCGCCGACTCCGTGCGCGCCCGCGGGGGCAAGATCCGCGAGGGCGCCGAGGTCACCGCGATCACGGAGGAGGCGAAGGGGGTCCGCCTCACGATCTCGGGCGCCGGCGACGAGCGCTTCGACCGGGTCGTCGTCGCGACCGGCACCTGGCTCGACGCGCTCGCCAAGCCCTTCGGCGTGCGCGAGCACGTGCAGGCCGGGCGCGGGTACAGCTTCTCCGTGCCGATCGAGCACGAGCCGCGCGGCCCGGTGTACCTGCCGGTCCAGCGCGTCGCCTGCACGCCGCTCGGCGGCCGGCTGCGCGTCGCCGGGATGATGGAGTTCCGCAAGCCCGAGGCCGCGCTCGACCCGCGGCGCATCGACGCGATCGTCGACGCCAGCCGCCCGTACCTCACCGGCGTCGACCTCGACGACCGGCAGGACGAGTGGGTCGGCTCGCGGCCCTGCACCGCCGACGGCCTCCCCCTCATCGGGGCGACGGGGTCCCCCTTCGTCCACGTGGCCGGAGGCCATGGCATGTGGGGCATGACGCTCGGCCCCGCGACCGGGCAGCTCCTCGCGGAGACGATGGTGACCGGACGTCCCGCCCCCGAGCTCACCCCCTTCGACCCCCTGCGCTGACCCCCCGACGTCTGCATTCCCCTAGGGCAATGCAGACGAGTGGCCCCGGTGAGGGAGGCCACGCCACCCCGAGGTGACGGGCCGTTACCTCTTCGTTACCGTCGAGGTGATGCCTTCCCCTGTCGGTGCCGCCCTGTCCACCCGCGACAACTCGCTGGGCGCGGTGCGCCTCCTGCTCGCCGCGGCGGTGATCCTCGCCCACGCGTGGCCGCTCGGCGGCTACGGGCCGAGCGCGATGGAGCGGCTCGGGGCGATCGGCGTGGGCGGGTTCTTCGCGCTGTCCGGCTACCTCATCGCCGGCAGCCGGCTGCGCAACGGCTTCGGGACGTACATCCGGCGCAGGGCGCAGCGGATCTTCCCCGGGTTCTGGGCCTGCCTGGCCGTCACCGCCTTCGTCCTCGCGCCGCTCGGCGGCCTCCTCGGCGGCCACGGGTGGGACCCCGCCCAGTCGCTCGCCTACGTGCTCGACAACGCGATGCTCCTGATGACCAACCCGACGATCGGCGGGACGCTCGCCGGCGCGCCCAACCCCGGCATGTGGAACGGCTCGCTGTGGACGCTCGTGCACGAGTTCGCCGCGTACCTGCTGTGCGGCGCCGCCCTCGGCATCGGCTGGGTCCGCCGCCACCTCGCGCTCAGCGCGGGCATCGCGGCCGTCGCCCTCCCGGTGCTGTCGTGGCTGGTCGGCGACCTCTCCGGCCCAGCGCACATGATCACGAGCGCGCTGCGGCTCTTCTCCTTCTTCGCCGTCGGCGTGCTCGCGTACGCGCTGCGCGACCGGCTGCGCACGAGCACCCCGGTCGCGGTGCTCGCCGCCCTCACGGTCGCCGGGCTGGCTGCCACCTCGGAGACGGCGCTCAACTTGCTCGCCCCGATCCCGCTCGCCTACGCGCTGCTCCATGCCGGCGCGACCTGGCGCACCCGGATCGCCGCGCGGGAGGACGTCTCCTACGGCCTCTACGTCTACGGCTGGCCGGTGCAGCAGCTGCTCGGCATGCTCGGCCTCGGCGCGCTCGTCCCCGCGCCGGTCTTCGGGCTCGTCTCCTTCGCGTGCACGCTCCCCTTCGCGATCGCCTCGTGGCGGCTCGTCGAGCGCCCGGCGATGCGGCTGGGCCTCGCCCCCCGCCCGAGCGGCGACCTCCACCCCGCCGACCTGCCGGTGCACACCCCGGCGCACCTCGAGCGGCGGGCGATCTTCGCCGCCCACCGCTGAGCCCGGTGGAGGGTCACGTCGTGCACCATCGCCCCCGGTGTAGTGCATGACGTGACCCACCGCGGGCGAAGGGGAGGTCCCCCCTTCGTCCTCGTCGTCAGGAGAGGAGGACGGCGACCGTGTGGATCGCCAGGCCGGCGAGCGCGCCGACGACGGTGCCGTTGATCCGGATGAACTGCAGGTCGCGGCCGACGAAGAGCTCGATCCGCTCGCTCGCCTCGTCGGCGTCCCAGCGCTCGACGGTCACCGAGATGACCTCGGCGAGCTCGTCGCCGTAGGTGTTGACGAAGAAGGCGACGACCTCGCCCAGATGGGTCTCCAGGCGCTGCTGCCAGGCCTCGTCCTCGACGAGGTGCGTACCCAGGTGGGTGAGCAGCTCGTCGCCGCGGCTCCAGAAGTAGGACTCCCGCTCGGCCATCGCGCCGAGCAACGAGGTGCGCAGCGACTGCCACACGGCGACCGCGCTCGTCGGCACCTGGGGGTGCGCCAGCAGCCGCTCCTTGAGCGCCTCGGCGCTCGCCATGACGTCGGAGTCGTGCTGCAGGTCGGAGGCCAGGCGCTGGAGCAGGTCGTCGAGCGCGACCCGGGCGGGGTGGTGCGCGTTGCGACGCATCTCGTCGAGCCAGCCGAGGGCCTGCCGGTAGGTCCAGTCGATGACCTTGTCGTCGACCCACTCGGGGGTCCACCAGGGAGCCTTGTCCCCGACGACCTGCTTGAATAGATGCGGGTTGTCGCCGAGCCACTGCCGCACCTCGTCGATGCCCAGGTCGACCAGGCCCGTGTGGTTGCCGCCGTCGACGACGCCCTCGAGGAGCGAGCCGAGGATCGGGCTGACCGGCTCCTGCGCGAGGCGCGGGAGCAGCAGCTCGGCGAGGAAGTCGTGGACGTCCTGGTCCTCCACCCGCTCCAGCGACCGCGTCCCGCCCCGGGCGATCTCCTCGAGCACCCGTCGACGGTGCCGCGGCACGAGGAGCCAGGCGCCGAGCCGCTCGGCCACGCGGGCGGTGGCGAGCCGGTCCCGCGCGATCTCCTCGGTGAGGAAGTTCTCCGTGACGAACTCCTGCAGGTTGCGCCCCAGCTCGTCCTTCCGCTTCTTGACCAGGGCCGTGTGCGGCACGGGGATGCCGAGCGGGTGCCGGAAGAGCGCGGTGACCGCGAACCAGTCCGCGAGCGCGCCCACCATCGCGGCCTCGGCGGCGGTGTTGACGAAGCCCCACACCCCGTCGTGGTCGAGCCGGAGCGTGGCGAGGAAGACGACGGCGGCGAGGACGAGCAGGCCGGTGGCCACCGTCCGCATGCGGCGCAGGGCGGCGCGGCGACGGGCGTCCGCGGGGGTCTCGTGCAGGAAGCTCACGCCCAGATCCTCCCCCACCGACGCACCTAGACTCGTCATCGTGGACTTCCTCAACGGCCTGATGCCCCAGCTCGACCTGACCTACGACGACGTCTTCATGGTGCCGCGGCGCAGCGACGTGGCGAGCCGCCACGAGGTCGACCTGCGCACGGGCGACGGTACGGGCACGACGATCCCGCTCGTCGTCGCCAACATGACGGCCATCGCCGGGCGCCGCATGGCCGAGACGACCGCCCGTCGCGGCGGCCTCACCGTCATCCCGCAGGACATCCCGGTGGACGTCGTCGCCGAGGTCATCGCCTTCGTCAAGAGCCGCGACCTCGTGCACGACACCCCGATCACCCTCGCGCCGACGGCGACGGCCGGCGAGGCGCTCGCGCTGATCCACAAGCGCGCCCACGGTGCGGGCATCGTCGTCGAAGGGGGGCGGCCCATCGGTGTCGTCACCGAACGCGACCTCGACCAGGTCGACCGCTTCGCCCAGGTGCAGGACGTCATGTCCCCCGACCTCATGACGCTGCCGGCCGACGCTGACCCGCGGTCGGCCTTCGAGGAGCTGGACCGCGCGCGCCGCCGGGTGGCCCCGGTCGTCGACGCCGACGGCAAGCTCGTCGGCATCCAGACCCGGCAGGGCGCGGTGCGCGCCAGCATGTACACCCCGGCCGTCGACGCGGACGGGCGGCTGCGGGTCGCCGCCGCCGTCGGGATCAACGGCGACGTCGGCGGCAAGGCCGCGGCCCTGCTCGCGGCGGGCGCCGACGTCCTCGTCGTCGACACCGCGCACGGGCACCAGACCAAGATGCTCGAGGCCCTCGCTGCCGTGCGCGCCCTCGACCCGCAGGTGCCGGTCGTCGCCGGCAACGTCGTCTCGGCCGCGGGCACCCGCGAGCTCATCGAGGCCGGCGCCGACATCGTCAAGGTCGGCGTGGGGCCGGGGGCGATGTGCACGACCCGCATGATGACCGCGGTGGGACGGCCCCAGTTCTCGGCGGTGCTCGAGTGCGCGGCCGCGGCCCGCGAGCTCGGCAAGCACGTGTGGGCCGACGGCGGGGTGCGCCACCCGCGCGACGTCGCGCTGGCCCTGGCCGCCGGGGCGAGCAATGTCATGATCGGCTCGTGGTTCGCGGGGACCCTCGAGTCCCCGGGCGACCTCGTGACCGACGCCGACGGTCGCAGCTACAAGGAGTCCTTCGGCATGGCCTCCGCGCGGGCGGTGCAGAACCGCACGGCGACGGACTCCCCCTTCGACCGGGCGCGCAAGTCGCTCTTCGAGGAGGGCATCTCCAACTCGCGGATGTACATCGACCCCGCCGGGCCGGGCGTCGAGGACGTCATCGACGAGATCATCGGCGGGGTGCGCAGCTCGTGCACGTACTCAGGGGCGACGACGCTCGAGGAGTTCCACGAGCGCGCCCTCGTCGGCCTCCAGTCCACCGCCGGGTTCGCCGAGGGCCGGCCCCTGCACACCTCGTGGTGACGCGATGAGGTCCCTCGAGCCCCTGCAGGCCCCGGTCGACCCGGTCGAGGCACTCCGGCGCGTCGGCTTCCTCCTCGAGCGCGCGCGCCAGCACACCCGGCGCGTCGAGGCCTTCCGCGGCGCGGTCAAGGTCCTGCGCGGCCTGGCCGAAGGGGAGGTCGCGCAGCGGGTGCAGGACGGCACCATCACCGACCTCGCCGGCATCGGGAAGTCCACGGCCGGCGTCATCGAGCAGGCCGTACGCGGCGAGATGCCCGACTACCTCGCCCGCCAGCAGGAGGAGCACGGCGGCCCGCTCGTCGAGGGCGGCGAGGCGTACGCCGAGGCGATCATCGGCGACTGCCACCTGCACTCGGACTGGTCCGACGGCGGCAGCCCGATCGACGAGATGGTGCTCACGGCCTACGAGCTCGGGCAGGAGTGGATGGTCCTCACCGACCACTCCCCCCGCCTGCGGATCGCCAACGGGCTGACGGCACAACGCCTCTCGCAGCAGCTGGACCTGCTCGCCAAGATCGACGCCTCGCTCGGCGACAGCTTCCGGGTCATATCCGGCATCGAGGTCGACATCCTCGACGACGGCGAGCTGGACCAGACGCCGGAGATGCTCGCCCGCCTCGACCTCGTCACCGCGTCCGTGCACTCCAAGCTCAGGATGGCCAAGGGCCCGATGACCCGGCGCATGGTCGCGGCCGTGAGCAACCCCCGGGTCAACGTCCTCGGGCACTGCACCGGCCGGCTCGTCACGGGCGGTCGCGGGACGCGGCCGCAGAGCGAGTTCGACGCACGGGCGGTCTTCGAGGCCTGCGCCGAGCACGACGTCGCCGTGGAGATCAACTCCCGCCCCGAGCGCTGCGACCCACCCGACGAGCTCGTCGAGCTGGCCCTGGAGATCGGCTGCCTCTTCGCCGTCGACTCCGACGCGCACGCCCCCGGCCAGCTGGAGATGAAGGCCTACGGCGCCGAGCGCGCGGAGCGTCTCGGGGTTCCGCTGGAGCGCATCGTCACGACGTGGGACGCCGACCGTCTGGCCGCCTGGGCACGGCCGGAATGACTCGTTTTGGCGATCCGGCGAGTGTCTGCGTATGCTTTCCGAGTCCTCGACGGATTCGGGTGCTGCCTGCTGCGTAGCGAGGGGTTCTCGGAGACGGGTCCCCATCGTCTAGCGGCCTAGGACCCCGCCCTTTCACGGCGGTAGCACGGGTTCGAATCCCGTTGGGGATACGCAAGAAGCCTTGCACCATCAAGGCCCTGTAGCGCAGTTGGTTAGCGCGCCGCCCTGTCACGGCGGAGGTCGCGGGTTCGAGTCCCGTCAGGGTCGCTCGCTGGTCCGGTTCGGACCGGCTCGGCCAGGTAGCTCAGTTGGTACGAGCGTCCGACTGAAAATCGGAAGGTCGGCGGTTCGACCCCGCCCCTGGCCACCGGAGCCACACTCGAAGGGCGTCACCGTCACGGTGACGCCCTTCGTCGTCCCCCTCCCGGCGACCGGGGTGCCGACGTGGAAGGATGACCCGTCGTGAGCCGATCGACGAACCCCGCCGCCCTCACCGACAGGTTGCGACGGGCTGCCCGTGCCGCGGTCGGCGAGCTGCGGCCGAGCACTCCCGCAGCCCCCGCCGCGCCCGTCGCACCCGCGACCGCCGGGCCGGCACCGCAGGAGCAGCCGACCGCGCAGCCCGAGCTGGCGTCGCCCCCTTCGCCCACCACCACCGCCCCGCACTCGCCGGTCCCCGCGCTCGACCTCACGGTCGCCGTCGCCGCCGGCCCGCACCTCGGCGGCCTGCTCGCCCCGGAGTGGACCCAGCGTGACCTCGACCGCCGCAGCTGGCGCGAGGCGCTCACGCGCGCCGACCTGCTCGTCCTCGAGGGACGCGGCGGCTCCGTCCCCGGGTGGGGTGACGGCAGCGCGCTCGGCGAGCTGCTCACGAACGCGAAGGGGGCCGACCTGCCCGTCGTCCTCTGGGTCACCGACGACACCGCGCCCGGGGCCTGGGCGCAGGACGTCACCGTCGTCGGTGCCTCCTCGCAGGCCGCGATCGACGCCATCTCCGCGAGCGGCCGCGAGGCGCAGCGGTGGGCCCCCGCGGCCCAGCCGCGCACCGTGGGCGACGACCGCGAGGACCCGACGACCGGACGGCGCTCCGGCGCGCTCGCCGTCGTCGACGGCCTCTCCCGCCTCGCCGACGACTCCTCCCTCCGCCTCGTCGAGGAGGCGCTCACCCCGATGCCGCGCTCGCAGACGCGTCTCGTGCGCCGCCCGGGCAAGTCCGCCGTCGTGACCCTGCCCGCGGGCCTCGCCGAGCGCGTGGGCGACGCCGTCACCGCGAGTGACGCGAGCGTCCTGCTCGACCTGTCGGCCACCTCCCCCGACGCGGCCTGGACGACGGTCGCCGCCGCAGCCGCCCGCACGCCGGTCGTCGGCACCGAGGCGCACGCCGACCTGCCCGCGGAGGTCGACGCCCTCGTCCCTCGCGTCACCGACAGCAGGTCCCTGCGCAGCGAGCTCGTCGCCAGGGTCAACCAGGAGGAGCTCGTCGCCCGCGAGGGGCTGCGGCTGCAGCGCGCGATCCTCGCCGGGCACACCGGCGCCCACCGCGCCCGCGAGCTCGCCACGGCCGCCGGGCTCGAGGTCCCCGCGATCACGCCCGCGACGATCTCGGCCGTCGTGCCGACCAACCGCACCCACGAGCTGGACAATGTCTTCGCCAACCTCGGCCGGCAGGACCACCCCGCCGTCGAGCTAGTCCTCGTCCTGCACGGCCTCGACACCGACGACGCCGACCTGCGCCGCCGCGCCACCGAGGCGGGCGTCACGGACCTGCAGATCGTCCACGCCGATGCCTCGCTCACCCTCGGGGCGTGCATGAACCTCGGCGTCGACGCGGCCGGTGGCCGGTACATCGCCAAGATGGACGACGACAACATCTACGGGCCGCGCTACCTGTCGGACCTGCTCGGCGCCTTCGCGCACACCGACGCCGGGATCGTCGGCAAGTGGGCCCACTACGTGTGGCTGCGCTCCACCGGCGCCGTCGTGCTGCGCTACCCCGACTCCGAGCACCGCTACGAGCGGCGGATCCAGGGCGGCTCGATGCTCTTCGCCGGGGACGTCGTGCGCGAGGTCCGCTTCAGCGACATCCCGCGCGCCGTCGACTCCGACATCCTCGACCGCTCGATGGCCCAGGGCGTGCGCGTGTGGTCCGGCGACCGCTACAACTACGTCTCCGTGCGCGGCGACGACCGCCTCTCGCACACCTGGACGGTCACCGACTCGACCTTCCTCACCGCGACCGGGCGCCTGCTCTTCTACGGTGACCCGACGACCCACGTGAGCCTCTGACCCGCGGCGACCCCGCGACCGACGACGACAAGGACCCCCATTGGCCTCCATCGACAAGAACACCGCGAAGTCCCAGGGCAAGCGTGCCGCGCGCGCCGTCGTCCGCCGCGTGCCGCTCGAGCCGCTGGCCGCCCTGCCGAGCCACGGCGGCTCGGTCGGGATGCGCGCGATCTTCGCCCAGGCCCGCCTGCTCGTCCTCGGCGGCAAGCAGTACGAGCAGGGCCTGCGCCTCCTCGGGCGCCTGCCGGAGTCCGCCCTGGGCGCCACCGGTCACGGCCTGCGGGCCTGGTCCTACATGTCCCTGGGCCGGCTCGACGAGGCGCTCGTGGAGGCCCGCACCGCCCTCGACCTGGAGCCCGACGCCGAGGCGCTCGGCCTGTCGATGGCCGTCGCCCAGCGCGCCCGCAACCGCGAGCTCGTCACCCGCGCCAACGCCCTCGCCGCGACGACCCAGCCCCGCACGACCAAGGACGCCGAGCGGCTCCTCGGCTGGTTCGCGGCCGACGACGTCACCGAGGCCGAGGCCTTCCTCGCCAACGCCGCCACGTGGCGGGTCAGCCACAGCCAGCACTCCCTCGAGCTCGTGCGCACCGAGACCAGGATCCGCGGCGCCGGCGACGACGACGCCCAGCGCGCGACCGCACTCGAGGTGGGCCTGACCTCACCCGAGGGCTTCCGCTCCGCCACGCGCGCCCTCGGCAACCTCAGGGGCTGGGACGAGCTGCGCGAGCTCTACCGCGCGAGCAGCCTCGAGACGATCGGCAACGTCCCGAAGAAGACCTCCCTCTCCCTCGCCCAGCGTGCCGCCCGGGCGGGGTGGCTCGACACGGCCCAGGTCATCACCGGGCGCCTCGTCGAGGGCGGGCTCAAGAAGGCTCGCCCCACCCACGACCAGGTCAGCGACCAGATCCACATCGGCCGCACCGGCTGGCCCGTCGACGAGGCCCGGGAGCGGGCCTACGAGCCGCGCCCCCGCGCCGTGCTGTCCGTCCTCGCGCAGTCCCTGCCGCACCGCTCGGGCGGCTACGCCACGCGCAGCCACGGCATCCTCACCGGCCTGCAGGGCCTGGGCTGGGACATGCTCGCCGCGACCCGCCTCGGCTTCCCGTACGACTTCTGGGGGCAGGGCGACCGCCGCGTGGTCGAGCCCACGAGCACCGTCGACACGATGACCTACGTGCGGCTGCTCGAGCCCGGCGAGCGGGAGTACCCGACGACCCCGATGGCCGGCTACATCGAGCGCTTCGCCAGCCGCGTCGAGGAGGTCGCCCGCGAGCACCGCGCCGGCCTGATCCACGCGAGCAGCTTCCAGAACAACGGCCTCGCCGGCCTGCGCGCCGCGCGACGGCTGGGCATCCCCTTCGTCTACGAGATGCGCGGTCTCGAGGACCTGATGAAGATCTCGCGCAACCCGGCCTTCGGCACGACCGACGCCTACCGGTACATGACCGCGCTGGAGCTGCACATCGTCCAGAACGCCGACCTCACCTTCGTCATCACCGAGGCGCTGCGCGAGGAGATGATCCGCCGCGGCGGCCCCGCCGACCGGATCGCCGTGCTGCCCAACGGTGTCCACACCGCGCAGTTCGAGCCCCGCCAGCCCGACGAGGCGCTGCTCGACGAGCTCGGCCTGCGCGGCAAGACCGTCATCGGCTACGCCGGCGGCCTCGTCGACTACGAGGGCCTGGACCTGCTCCTCGAGGCGGCGGCACAGCTGAAGGCGACCCGCGACGACTTCGCCGTCATCATCGTCGGCGACGGCCACTACGAGGGTTACCTGCACCGCCTGGCGCGCGACCTCGACGTCCTCGACGTCGTCACCTTCACCGGGCGCGTGCCGCACGAGGAGGTCGCCCGCTACCTGTCGATCTTCCAGGTGACCCCCTTCCCCCGACTGCCGCTGCCGGTGTGCGAGCTGATCAGCCCGATCAAGCCCTTCGAGTCCATGGCGATGGGCAAGGCGTGCATCTCCAGCTCGGTCGCGGCGCTCACCGAGATCGTCGAGCCCGACGTGCGGGGCCTCGTCTTCGACAAGGGCGACGCGAGCGACCTGGCCCGCCAGATCGCTCGCTACCTCGACGACCCGCAGCTGCGCGAGCGCATGGGCCGCCAGGCCCGCGAGTGGGTCCTCGCCGAGCGGGACTGGAGCGATGTCACCCGGATCGCCGACGAGGCCTACCACCGCCTGCTCGGCTGAGTCCGCCGACGACGAAGCGGGGGGCCGCACCGGTGATCCGGTGCGGCCCCCCTTCGTCGTGCCCTTGGCTTGG
The DNA here is from genome assembly GCF_039636765.1 of Janibacter terrae. Taxonomy (NCBI): domain Bacteria; kingdom Bacillati; phylum Actinomycetota; class Actinomycetes; order Micrococcales; family Intrasporangiaceae; genus Janibacter; species Janibacter terrae. The sequence continues at coordinate 761,588 of NZ_CP144167.1, read as the reverse complement.
CTACGGGACGTCGTCGACGGTGATCTCGCTGGAGTTCTTCGTCGTGAGGTCCTCCGCGGCGAGCGCCCGGTAGAGCATGGGCGTCAGGCTACGGATGTAGCTGGCGGTCACGTGGCTGCCCTGGCGGTAGACGAGCGTGTCGCCGATGACCGGCGGGCACTCGTCACCGGGCGGGCAGATCCACTCGTTGAGATCGACGAAGGGCGCCGTGGTCTCGTCGGCGGCGGCCTTGAGGGCCTTGGTGCCGGTGCCCTTGCGGCCCTTGTCCGCGGCGGGGAAGCTGCACGCCGAGAAGTCGTCCGGGTGCTCCTCCACGCAGGTGTAGACGGCGCCCTGGTCGGGGCGCGGGGAGTCGGAGACGATGACGACCTCGGTGCCCTTGGCCTGCAGCTCCTTGACCGCCTCGGCGATCCCGCCGCGCAGGTCCTTCGAGCTGGGCGCACCCTGGGAGACGAGCGCGATGTCGGGCGCACCCTCCTCGTCGAAGTGCTTGTTGGCGTTCTTGGAGAACTCCTCGCAGTCGGACTTGGCGCCGTCGTAGGTGAAGGCGCAGGCCGACTTGAGGTAGAGCTCCAGGCGCCAGCCCTCGCTGCCCGCGATCGACTCCACGGCCGGGAACCACTGGCCCATCTTGGAGTCGCCGAGCATGGCGATCGTCTTGTCGCCGTCCGCGGCGCCGTAGACGCAGGACGTGTCGACCGCGGAGTCGCCGGGCTGCACCTGGCAGTCGTCGTCGTAGTAGCTCGGCACGTCCTCGGGGGCCACCGCCGGGTCCGGCGTGACCGTCCCCGAGTTCGTGACGACCTGGTCGAGGTCCTCGCGGATGGTCCAGTCGTCGCTCTCGGGGTTGGCGACGAGGCTCGTCGCGCCCGTCACCTTCGCGTTCTCGTCGAGCTTGGGCACCGTCGCCCAGACCGCGGTGCCGACGAGCGCGGTGACGATCATCGACGCCAGGCCGAAGAGCAGGCCGCGGGAGGCCTTGGCGCTCAGGCCGGGGTGGAAGCGGATCGGGTCCTCGACGAGGTGCTTCGTCAGCCAGGCGAGGACGATCGAGATGATGCCGAGCACCACGAGGTGGCGGATGCGCACCTCGGGGTAGGCCGACTGCGCGAGCGTGATGAGCGGCCAGTGCCACAGGTAGATCGCGTAGGACAGGCCACCGATCCACACCATCGGCTTCAGGCTCAGCAGGCGCGCGGTGGCCGTGGCCTGCGTCGAGCAGCCCGCGGCGATGATGCAGGCGGCGCCGAGGGTCGGCACGAGCGCCCAGGACCCCGGCCACGGGGTCTTGGAGGTCAGGAAGAAGGCCGACCACAGGATCATGAGCAGCCCGAGCCCGCCGAGGAGCTCGGCCGCGAGCCGCGGCAGCGCGGTGAGGCGCAGCACGAGGAAGGCGAGCAGCGCGCCGATGGCCAGCTCCCACACGCGCGTCGTCGTGTAGAAGTACGCGGTCGCCGGGTCGGACCTCGTGTGCAGCACCGAGTAGACGAGCGAGGCCGCCGCGATGATCCCGAGGATGCCGAAGAGCAAGGGCTTGGGCCGCATCCTCGTGCGGCGGGCCAGGAAGAGCCCGGCGATGATGATGAGCGGCCAGACGACGTAGAACTGCTCCTCGACGGACAGCGACCAGTAGTGCTGCAGCGCCGAGGGGGCCGCGTCCTCCGCGAGGTAGTCCACCGACCGCAGCGCGAGCGCCCAGTTGATGACGTAGAAGGTCGCGGCGATGACGTCGGTGCCGAGGTTGAGCCGGTCCGGCCCGGGGAGCACGAGCCACCCCGCGACGGCGGTGAACAGCAGCACGACCGACGCGGCCGGCAGCAGGCGGCGGGCCCGTCGGGCGTAGAAGTCGCCGATCGAGATCCCGCCGGTGCGCACCGCCTCGCGCAGCAGCAGGGAGGTGATGAGGAACCCGGAGATGACGAAGAAGATGTCGACGCCGACGAAGCCGCCCGGGATGAACGGGATGCCGACGTGGTAGAGCAGGACGGTGCCGACGGCGACCGCCCGCAGCCCCTCGATGTCGCCACGGAGGTTCTTCTTCCCCTTCGCCCCGTGGTGCGCCTCGGCGGCCGACTCCTTGGCGTCCGCGGTCAGCGTGGTGTCCCCCGGCCCGGCGGTCACGCCTGCCCTCGTCGGGGAGCGCCCACGGACCCGGCGAGCACCTTGGCGATGCGCTCACCGGCGTGCCCGTCCCAGAGGGGCGGGGTGTCCCAGGCCTGCAGCGGACCGGTGGCGAGCACCTCGCGCACGCGGTCGGAGAGGGTCTCCCGGGTGACGAGCTGGTTGGTGCCGTGGGTGATGGTCACCGGGCGCTCGGTGTTGGGACGAAGGGTGAGGCACGGGACCCCGAGGATCGTCGTCTCCTCCTGCACGCCCCCGGAGTCGGTGACGACCGCGGCGGCGCCGCGGACGAGGCCCATGAACTCGAGGTAGCCGAGCGGGTCGATGACGCGCATCCGGTCGTGGTCGAGGAAGCCGGCCTCCTCGAGGCGGGCCCGGCCGCGCGGGTGCAGCGGGATGACGACCTGCGCCTGGTCGGCGACGGCGTGCATCGCGGCGACGAGCGCCCGGACGTCCTCCGGGTCGTCGACGTTGCCGGGGCGGTGCAGCGTGGCGACGATGTAGTCGCCCTCGAGGCCGACCTCGCGGCGGGCGGCCTCGACGTCGAAGCGGTCCTTGTTCTTCAGGAGCGTGTCGATCATCGGGTTGCCGACGAAGTGGATCTTGTCGGGGTCGGTGCCCTCGTTGCCGAGGTGGCCGATGGCGTCGGTGCTCGTCGTGAGCAGCAGGTCGGACAGCTTGTCCGTGACGAGCCGGTTGATCTCCTCGGGCATCGTCATGTCGAAGGAGCGCAGGCCCGCCTCGACGTGGGCGAAGGTGATGCCCATCTTCGATGCGACGAGCGCGGCGGCCACGGTGGAGTTGACGTCGCCGTAGACGACCACGAGGTCGGGGCGGCGCTCGGTGAAGAGCTGCTCGAGCGCCTCCATGACCTTGGCGGTCTGCGCGCCGTGCGGGCCGGAGCCGACACCGAGGTTGACGTCGGGCTTGGGGATGCCCAGCTGGCGGAAGAAGATGTCGGACATCTTGTCGTCGTAGTGCTGGCCCGTGTGCACGAGCAGCTGCTCCACGTCGTAGGTGCCGAGCGCCTCGAGGACGGGCGCTGCCTTGGGGAAGTTCGGGCGGGCACCGGTGACGTGCACAACCAGGGGAGCCATCGTGGTCCTTTGCCGTATCGGGGGCGTGGTACGGCTGATCAGTCTGGCACGCACCCCTGCGAGGCTCCGAAACGCGGACCCGGCGTGCCCTCAGGTACCGAAGTCCGGGTGGCGCAGCAGGCCGAGCCACTGCTCGCGCGCGTTGGCGAGGAAGTGACCGGCGTCCGCGGACCACGTGTGGCCCTCGCCGGCGTGCCGCACGTAGACGTAGCCGATGTCGTGCGGTCGGTAGATCGCCGCGCCGGCGGCGGTCGCGGCCCGCATGAGGGCGCTGTCCACGGCCCGGGGCACGTCGGCCCACCCGCCGAGGGCGCGCAGCTCGTCGGCGCCGACGAGGATCGTGCCGCCCGCGACCCGGTGCACCAGCGACTCGGGGGTCCCGACGACTCGCCGCACGGTGGTGTCCAGCGACTCGACGTGGACGACGGTGCTGCTCTTGCCGACGACCGGAGCCCCCGAGACGTGGCGGGCGATGACGAGGTCGAGGACGTGGTCGGGCCCGTAGTGGTCGTCGTCGTCGACCTTGGTGAGCAGCTCGCCGCTCGCCGCCTCGGCCGCGAGCGCGAGGGCGTGCCCGAGGCTGCGGTCGGCCGGCGTGGCGATGACCCGCACGTCGAGGTCGCCGAGGTCGGGCCGGGGCAGGTCGTCGGGGTCGCCGCCGTGGACGGCGACGACGACCTCGAGCCGGCGGTAGGTCTGGGCGCGCAGCATCGCGGCGATCGCGTCGAGCAGGTGCGGCCGGCGGGTGGCGAGGAGCACCGAGACCGTCGGGGCCAGGGAGTGCCCGACGCGGGGCTCGAGCACCTGCCGCCGCTGGCGCACCGACGCGACGTCGAAGGCGAGGTCGCCGGGCCGGCCGTGGGCGGCGCCCGGCACGTCGGCGTGCACCCGGCGGGAGACGACGGCGGGCAGGTCGCCCACGACGAAGGTGCCGCGGGCGATCGCCCGGGTGACGAAGGTGGCCAGGGCCGCGGTCGTCGCGGCGTCGGGCGAGGGGCCGGTCGGCTCGGCGCCGACCACCAGGGCGTGGACGTGGTCGAGCCGCGCGAGCCCGTCGGCGAGCGCGCCGGGCTGCTGCCAGGTGCCGCCGGTGCCCCGGCGCCACGGGCTCCTCAGGGTCCAGCCCGTGCCGGTGAGGTCGAGCCGGGCCCGGCGGTCGCTGTCCGGCCCGGGCACCCGGCCGAGCGGGGTGTCCCCCGCCGCGGGGTCCGTGGTCAGCGCGCGCATGGGGCCACGCTATCCACCGCGCCCGCCCGTAGGGTGAGGCCATGCCTGCCGGACACGCCGCGCCCGTCCGCGTCGACGCCGACGCGCCGGGCGCCCCCGAGGCCCTCGCCGCGGCCGTCGCCTCGTCCGAGCTCGTGCTCGTGCACCGGGAAGGCACCGTCTTCGTCGACGGTGCGGTCGAGCGCCTCGTGCGCCACCTGCACCGTCCGCACCGCCGGCTCGTGCGCGTCCACAGCGCGGCCGGCCCCTGCTACCTCGCCCGCAGCGAGCTGCTCGCGACCGCACTGCGGCACGGTGTCGGTGCCGCCGACCTCGTCGCCGACGCGCCGGGCCTGGACCGGCGCATCGCGGAGGCGGCCGACCTGCTCCACGTCGACGGCCCGACCCCCGTCGAGGACCCGGCGGCCGGACGTTGGCGCACCTGGGTCGACGGCGCCGTCGTCGGCATCGGTGCGGTCGACGACGAGGCGTGGTCGCGCCGCGTCGCCCGCGAGCACTCGGCACCGGTGGCGCTGCTGCGGCTGGCCCGCCGTCGGGTGGGCCGGGCGCGCCGAGAGGTCGCCCGCCGCCGTCAACGCCCGGACCGGTAGATCCAGCGCGCGACGTCCATCCGCACCCGGCGGTACTCGTCCGAGGACCCCTCGACGAGGTGCTCGAGCGGGTCCTCGCCGACCCGGTGCGCCGGCAGGTCCTGCGTGACGCGAAGGGGGCGGGCCCCCCTTCGCACCGCATCGTCGGCACCGCCCTCGGAGACGATCTCGACGGGGGTGCGCGGGTCGGGCAGCGCGCGGCGCCACGCCGGAGGTCCCCACGGCCCGCCCTCCGTCAGGCTCGCCGGGACGGGAGCGCCCGCGGCGAGCTCGACGAGGAGCTCGGCGGTCTCGGCGCCGCCCGTGGCGCGCGGCAGGTCCCGGCAGGCGGCGCGCAGGTCGTCCGCGGCGGACGGGTCGACGACCCGGGCGACCGCGGTCCGCATCGCGTCCGGGTCGTCCGGGGCGACGGCGAGGCAGGCGCCGGCCGAGGCGAGCTCCGCGGCGCGACCGGGCTGGTCGTCGGTGCCCAGGGCCTGGCCCGGCACGAGCACGGTCGGGACCGCGGCACCGAGCAGCTCGTGGACCGAGTTGTAGCCGGCCGCGCTCACCGCCGCGTCGAAGGCCGCGAGCGAGCGCGCGAGCGGGTAGGCGTCGGTGAGGAGCACGACGTCGTCGCCGGCGATCCCGTGCCGGGCGAGGGCGGGGCTGGTCACCGCGACCTGCCAGTCGGGCGCGGAGCGGCGCAGCGTCTCCAGGGCCACGCGCACCGGGGACCCGACGTCCTCGAGCGCCCCGGTGCCGGGGGTGAGCAGGAGCGCGGGCCGGTCCGGGTCCAGGCCGAGCGCCCGCCGGGCCTCCACACGGTCCTGGAGCGTGATCACCTCGCCGATGGAGATCGGGGCGACCCGGGTCGCGTCGCCGCGGCCGGCCGTCGGGCCGCGGTCCGCGGCCTGCGCGAAGTCGCCCGGCTCGACGACGAGGTCGAAGAGGGCGGCGTGCTCGAGGAACTTCTCGCCCGCGCCCGGGCGCCACATACCCCGGCGCATCCAGACGAAGGGGGTCGACGCGAGCCGCTCGCGGGCGGACCGCAGGCCGGCGTACGGGACGACGCCGTCGAAGAGCACGAGCCGGGCACCGGTCTCGGCGACGAGAGCGCGGACCCGGTCGGCGAAGTACGGCTCCCAGTTGTACGCGGGGTGGACCTCGCGCAACCGCCGGGCAGGTCCCCCCTTCGGCAGCCATCCGCTCTTGCGTGACGGGCAGTACTCGGTGCGCACGCCGTGCAGCTCCGGCAGGCGCCCCTCGGCGACGGCCGTGCGGACGGTCGGCAGCGCGCCCGAGAGCGACATGAGGACGGGATCGAGGGTGTCCGGCGCGCTGAGCGCGACCGTGAGCTGCCGGGTCAGGTGCCCCATGCCGACGCCGTTGCTCGTGGCGAGGACGACGGGAAGGGGGGTTCCGGGCGCGCCTGGCATGGCGCCACTGTAGGCGCGTGCCCTGCGACCCCGCAGGGGCGGCCGGTATGATCGCGCCAGCCACCGGACGCCCGGTGGCTACCCATGCCCTCCGGGGCACGACTACCGAGAAGGATGCACAGTGGCGGACGTCGCGATCATCGGCCAGGGCTATGTCGGACTGCCCTTGGCCCAGGAAGCCTCCAAGGTCGGGGTCAAGGTCCTCGGTTTCGACATCAACCAGGGCGTCGTCGACGCGCTGAACTCCGGGAGGTCGCACGTCGACGACCTGTCGGACGACGACATCCGCGCGATGCTCGACGCGGGCTTCGAGGCCACGACCGACGCCGGTCGCCTCGACGAGGTCACGACGATCGTCATCTGCGTGCCGACCCCCCTCTCCGAGGACGGCGGCCCGGACCTCGGCCCGATCAACTCGGCCGTCGCGACGATCGCCGAGCACCTGCACGCCGGCCAGACGGTCATCCTCGAGTCGACGACCTACCCCGGCACGACCGACGAGGTCGTCCGCCCGGTCCTCGAGGCCAAGGGCCTCGTCGCGGGCCAGGACTTCCACCTCGCCTTCTCGCCGGAGCGGATCGACCCGGGCAACGAGAAGTTCGGTGCCAAGAACACCCCCAAGGTCGTCGGCGGCCACACCCCCGCCTGCGGTGACGCGGCCGCGGCCTTCTACGGCCAGTTCGTCGACACCGTCGTGCGGGCCAAGGGCACCCGCGAGGCCGAGACGGCCAAGCTGCTGGAGAACACCTACCGCCACATCAACATCGCCCTGGTCAACGAGATGGCGCGCTTCTGCCACGACCTCGACATCGACCTGTGGGACGTCATCGCGGCGGCCAAGACCAAGCCCTTCGGCTTCCAGGCCTTCTACCCCGGCCCCGGCGTCGGCGGGCACTGCATCCCGATCGACCCCAACTACCTCTCCTACAACGTCCGCGCGAAGCTGGGCTACCCCTTCCGCTTCGTCGAGCTCGCCCAGGAGATCAACTCGACGATGCCGGCGTACATCGTCCAGCGCGCGCAGAACATCCTCAACGAGGACGCCAAGCCGCTGCGGGGCTCGACGGTGCTCCTGCTCGGCGTGACGTACAAGCCCGACATCGCCGACCAGCGTGAGTCGCCGGCCGTCCCGCTGGCCCAGCAGCTCATCGCGAAGGGGGCGACGGTCCAGTACTTCGACGCCAAGGTCGCCGACTGGCGAGCCGTGCCCGAGGCCGAGCGCGTCGAGGACCTCGACGCCGCCGTGGCCGCCGCGGACCTGACCGTCCTCGTCCAGAACCACAAGACCTTCGACGTGGAGGCGCTCGCCGGCACGGCGCAGCGCTTCTTCGACACGCGCGGCGTCGCCCAGGACAGCGACAAGGTCGAGCGCCTGTGACGGAGGCCCCCGAGCGGGCCCCCCTCCCCCCGGCACTCAGCAGCGAGGAGGCCGCGGAGCTCGCGGCCCGGCACGGGCTGCGGACGCTCTCCGAGCGTCCGCCCCTCCGCCGGTACCTCGGGGACCTGTGGCGCCGGCGGTCCTTCGTGTGGACCCTGTCGTCCGCCGAGTCGTACGCCAGGAACGAGGACAACCACCTCGGGCAGCTCTGGGCCGTGCTGAACCCGGCGATGCTCATCGGCAGCTACTTCGTCATCTTCGGGCTGCTGCTCAACACCCAGGGTGGCGTCGAGAACTTCATCGCCTTCCTCGCCATCGGCGTGGTGATGTTCATGTTCACCTCGTCGGTCATCACGCGCGGCGTCAAGGCGATCACCGGCAACCTCTCGCTGGTGCGCGCGCTGCACTTCCCCCGCGCGATCCTGCCGATCTCGGTGACCCTCACCGAGCTCCTCGCGGCGCTGCCGGCCTTCCTCCTGCTCTTCGTCCTGATGTTCGTCACCGGGGAGACGCCCGACTGGGAGTGGCTGCTCTTCCCCGTCGCGCTCGCGCTCCAGGGGCTCGCGCTGCTCGGCATCGCCTTCATCGGCGCCCGGCTGGTCAACGCCTCGCGCGACATCGGCAACCTCATCCCCGTCACGGTGCGGCTCCTGCGCTACGTCTCGGGCGTCTTCTTCCCGGTCGAGCACTACGCGCAGAACCTCCCGACGGTCTGGCACGACCTGCTCGTCTACCAGCCCTTCTCGCTCATGCTGACGATCGGCCGCCAGGCCCTGCTCACCGACGCCGAGCACGGCGTCGTCCTCACCGACTGGCTCGCGATGGCCGCCTGGGGCATCGGGCTCGCCTGCGTGGGCCTGGTCATCTTCTGGCGCGACGAGGCGAAGTACGGCCGTGGCTGAGCACGCACCGGGCACGGGCCCCGAGATCGGCACCCCGACGGTCGTCGTGAGCCACCTCGACGTCAAGTACCAGGTCTTCGGCGGCGGGCGCCGCGGCACCCCCTCCGGGCAGGGCCGCGCGCGCTCGCTCCGCTCGATGGTGGGCGCCGAGCGGATGCCGCGCACGCGCGAGGTGCATGCCGTCAAGGACGTCAGCTTCGTCGCGCACCACGGCGAGTCCATCGGCATCATCGGCCGCAACGGCTCGGGCAAGTCGACGCTGCTGCGCGCCGTGGCGGGGCTCATCCCCCCTTCCGCCGGGCGGCTGTGGGTGGCCGGCGAGCCCTCCCTCCTGGGCGTCAACGCCGTCCTCATGAGCAAGCTGAGCGGCGAGCGCAACATCTACATCGGCGCCCAGGCCCTCGGGCTGAGCAAGGACGAGATCGCCGAGCGTTTCGACGAGATCGTCGAGTTCTCCGGGATCGGCGACGCCGTCTACCTGCCGATGAGCACGTACTCCTCCGGCATGGGCGCGCGGCTGCGCTTCGCGATCTCGACCGCGGCCGCCCCCGACGTGCTGATGATCGACGAGGCCCTGGCCACCGGCGACGGGGCCTTCCGGCAGAAGAGCGCCGAGCGCATCGCCCAGATCCGCGAGCAGGCCGGCACCGTCTTCCTCGTCTCGCACTCCAACGGCAACATCCGCCAGATCTGCGACCGGGTGCTGTGGATGGAGCAGGGCCGGCTCATCGCGGACGGCCCGACCGACGAGGTCCTGCCGCAGTACGAGGCGACCCTGCCCAAGCGCGTGCAGCGCAAGACCGCGTCCGTCCCCGACCCCGAGGTCGCGGGCACGCGGCGCTTCGGCGGCAGCAACCGGTTCGAGGTCACGGCCGCCACCGTGCGCGGCACCTGGGACCCTGGTGTCGAGGGCGTCTTCGTCGTCAGCGTCCAGCGTGCCGCCATGGCCCGCGCCGTCGCGCCGATCGCCGCGCGCCTCGGCTGGCCACTGCTGTGGGTGCGGCCCGGCTCCGTGCCCGGCTCCGCGCGCGAGGAGCTGGAGCGGCTCGCCGCCGAGCGGGTCGTCGTCGTCGGTGGTGACGAGCACGTCCACCCCGACACCCGGGCGACGCTCGAGGAGATCACCGGCGGCCCGGTCGAGCACGTCGACAGCGATGACGCGGCCGTGGTCTCCGCGCGCCTGCTCCAGCTCTTCCCCCCGGCCGACACCGACACCGTCCACGTCACGCTGGGCTCGAGCGCCGGCCGCGCGCCGGTCATCTCGCAGGTCGCGGCCGCCCACGGCCGGGCGGTCGTCGTCTGCGAGTCCGAGACCCTGCCCGAGGAGCTGCGCGCCGCGCTGGCCGACCTCGGCCCGCAGCGGCTGCTGCTCGCGGGCGACGAGGAGGACTGGGAGACCGAGACCGTCGAGGCGCTGCGCGCGGCGACCGGGGCGGAGATCGAGTTCGGTCCTGATGGCGGCCCGATGGCCATCTCGGCCGCCCTGCACGACGCCGTGGAGCCCGGCGGCGACGTGATGATCACGGTCCACTCCACGGGCGTCGAGATGCTCACCGCCATCGCCGCCTCGGGGCACACCGGCGCGCCGCTCCTGCTCACCCGCAGCGAGCGCCTGCCCGCGCAGGTCCGCAAGGCCCTCGTGCGCCTCGCCCCCCGCGAGATCACGCTCGTCGGGACCGTCGACGCCCTGCCCCCGCGCCTGCGTGGCGGGCTGGGCCGGATCGTGGCGGCCGGCGACCCCGGCACCCCCACCTCGTCCTAGGGTTCGCGCGCCAGGACTCTGCATTCCCCTAGGGCAATGCGGAGTCCTGGCGGCGAGAGGCTGCATTCCCCTAGGGCAATGCGGACGAGCGGTCGGGCGAAGGGGGGTCAGGCGCGGCGCGGCGAGCGGGCCGCGGCGATCTGCGTGAGGGCGTCGACGAAGGCGGCGCCCCCCTTCGCCCAGTCGTAGCGCTCGCGCACGAGCGCGCGGCCGCGGGCGCCCATCGCGGCCGCTCCGGACGGGTCGCGCCAGAGCCGCAGCGCGGCGTCGGCGGCGGCGCGCGCGTCGTCGAAGGGCACGACCACCCCCGCGTCCGCCTCCTCGACGACCTCGCGGGCGAGCGGCAGCGGGGTCGTGATGGCGGGCACGCCGTGGGCCAGGTACTCGACGACCTTGGTCGGCATCGAACCGCGGTAGTTCGGCAGGTCGCGCAGCAGGGACAGCCCGGCGAGCGCACCGTCGATCATCGCCATCGCCCGCTCCGCGGGCTGGAAGCCGTGCCACACGAGCACCCCCTCGGCAGCTGCGGCCTCCATCGCCGTCCGCGAGCCCTCGTCCCGGGCCGGACCGACGACCTCCAGCGTGATCGCACCGTCGGACCCGGCGTGGGCCAGACGGGCCACCTCGGCCATGACCTCGCTGCCTCGGGCGAGCGTGAGGTTGCCGACGTGCACGAGCCGGGCGCCCCCGGCGGGCGGGACCTCCTCGGGCACGACGACGGCATTGGGCACGACGGCGTGCTCGCCCCGGAACCGGTCGGCGTACGCGTGCTCGGCGAGCAGCAGCGGGTGCCGGCGCTCCACGAGCCGCTCGGCGAGGCGCCAGGCCCCGGCGACCGGGCGGCGCAGCGGACCGGGCATCCACTCCTTGACCGCCAGCGCGCCGGCCGGGTCCTCGTGGACGTCCCAGACCAGGTGCTCCAGCCCCAGACCGGCGGTCGCGGGGAGCAGCTCGGGGTCGTGGACGACCACCACGTCGTGCTCCGGGCCGAGCCGGCGGACGGCCGCGCGGGCGGCCCGGGCGGCGGTCAGGCGGTCACGGCCGGCGGCGCGGGGCAGGTCGTGGCACTCCAGCCCTCCGGCAGGCGCCGGGACCTCGAGCTCGTGGGCGACGAAGGGAGCGAGATAGGTCACCTGCCAACCCGCCGCGAGCAGCGCGGAGATCTCGCGGTGCCGGATCCGGGAGTCCTGCGGGTGGTGCACGACGGTCACCACGAGGGCGCGAAGGGGGGTCCCCACCTCGTCCGCTGCCACCTGGGCTCCCTTCGTCTGCCGGTCCGGGCAGATCCTACGGGTCGCGCCTCGCACCGATGGTACGGAACAGACTCGGACCATGTACGGTTGGACTCACGAGAAACCACACAGATCCGGGTCCGCTCTGGTAGATCCGCCGTCCCCTGGGGATGGCGGGAAGATCAGTGCCGACCCGCACTAGCGTATGAGGGGGTCACGCCATGGGGCGCGGCCGAGCGAAGGCGAAGCAGACCAAGGTGGCCCGCGAGTTGAAGTACTACTCGCCGGACACTGATCTGCGAGCGCTTGAGGCGGAACTTCACGGTCAGTCGGACAACCCGGTTCGTCGCGCGACGCGCAACGACACCCAGGACACCGACGAGGACTACGAGCACGACCCCTGGTCCTCGGCGGAGCGGTGACGCTCCGTCAGATCAGTCCCTGACGACGCGCTTCGGCGACGGCTGCCTCACGGCGCCGGACCCCGAGACGACCGTACGTGTGCGACAGGTGTGACTTCACGCTCGACAGGCTGAGGTAGAGCCGGGCGGCGATCTCCTGGTTGCCCAGCCCGGCCTCCACCAGCTGCAGCACCTCGATCTCACGCTCGGTCAGCGGTGGCCGCTCCCGGCGCACCCGCTGCACGAGGGGCCCGGTCACCGGCTGGTCCAGCGACGCCTGGTCGCCGTTGGCGGCCGCGCGCACGGCGGCACCGATCTGCACCGGCGTGCTCGACTCCGCGAGGCACCCGTCGGCGCCCGCGGCGATGATCGCCGCCAGCTCGTCGGTGTCCTCGGTGAGGACGACCCACGCCGGCGCGTCGTCGTGACGGACCTGACCGAGCGCCTCGACGGGCCCGGAGAACCGCAGGCCGCCCACGAGCAGCACGACGGCCGGCTCCGGGGTCGAGGCGATCTCGGCGACCGTGGCCGCGGGCGTCAGCACCTCCAGGTCCGGCTCGGCGGCCAGGACGTCGACGAGGGCCTGGCGACGCTGCTCCTCGGCGTCCGCCACCAGCACCCGCACGGGGGTCAGGCGTGCTCCCCGACGACCTGCACGGCCCCGCCGTGCACGCCCTTGGCGCCCTGGACGACCTCGACGCCGGCCACGGGGCGGGTCGTCGCGGCGTCGGAGACCTCACCGAGGACCCAGGCGTCGATGCCGGCGGCCCGCGAGCGGGCGATGGCGGTGTCGACGGAGGCCTGCGGCAGCGCCGCGACGAAACCGATGCCCATGTTGAGCGTGCGCTCGAGGTCCGCGCGCGGCACGGAGCCGAGCTCGCCGACGAGCGAGAAGATCGCGGGCGGGGTCCACGTCGCGCGGTCGACCCGGGCGATCGTGCCCTCGGGCAGCACCCGCGCGAGGTTGGCGGCCAGGCCGCCGCCCGTGACGTGGCTGAGCGCGTGGACGTCGACGTCCTCCGCGCGGACGAGGTTGAGCAGCGCCCGGGTGTAGATGCGGGTCGGCTCGAGGAGCTCGTCGCCGAGGGCGCGGCCGAGCTCGTCGACGTGGCGGTCGAGCGCCCAGCCGGCCGAGGCGATGACCTGCCGCACGAGCGAGTAGCCGTTGGAGTGCAGGCCCGAGGAGGCGAGCGCGAGGACGACGTCGCCGGGGGCGACGCGGTCCGGCCCGAGGACCTCGTCGTGCTCGACGACGCCGGTGGCGGCACCGGCCACGTCGTACTCGTCCGGGTCCAGCAGGCCGGGGTGCTCCGCGGTCTCGCCGCCGACGAGCGCGACACCCGCGAGCTCGCACCCCTTCGCGATGCCCGCGACGATCGCCGCGATGCGCTCGGGGACGACCTTGCCCGTCGCGATGTAGTCGGTCATGAAGAGCGGCTCGGCGCCGCAGACGACGATGTCGTCGACGACCATGCCGACGAGGTCCTGGCCGATCGTGTCGTGACGGTCCATGGCCTGGGCGATCGCGACCTTGGTGCCGACGCCGTCGGTGGAGGTCGCGAGCACCGGCCGTCGCATGCCCCGCAGGGCGCTCGCGTCGAACATGCCGGCGAAGCCGCCGAGCCCGCCGAGGACCTCGGGCCGGGTGGCGCGCCGGACCGACTCCTTCATCAGGTCGACGGCCCGGTCACCGGCCTCGACGTCGACGCCGGCGTCTGCGTAGGTGATCGGGGTCTTGTCCGGCGTCGTCACGGGCGTCGTACCGCTTCCTCGGTGGGGGTGAACTCGAGCTCGAGCAGGGACTTGCCGAGGCGGTCCTCGCTCGGCAGCTCCATCGGGTAGGTGCCGGAGAAGCAGGCCGTGCAGAGCTCGTGCTCGGGCTGCTCGGTCGCGGCGATCATGCCCTCCTCGCTGATGTAGCCGAGGGAGTCGGCGCCGAGCGAGGTGCGGATCTCGTCCACGCCGAGCCCGGTCGCGATGAGCTCGGCGCGGGTCGCGAAGTCGATGCCGAAGAAGCAGGGCCACTTGATCGGCGGCGAGGAGATGCGCACGTGCACCTCTGCCGCGCCGGCCTCGCGCAGCATGCGCACGAGGGCGCGCTGGGTGTTGCCGCGGACGATCGAGTCGTCGACGACGATGAGGCGCTTGCCCTTGATGACGTGCTTGAGCGGGTTGAGCTTCAGCCGGATCCCGAGCTGGCGGATCGTCTGGCTGGGCTGGATGAAGGTGCGGCCGACGTAGGCGTTCTTCACCAGGCCCTGCCCGAAGGGGACGCCGGACTCCTGGGCGTAGCCGATCGCCGCCGGTGTGCCGGACTCCGGCGTCGGGATGACGAGGTCGGCCTCCACGGGGTGCTCGCGGGCGAGGGCGCGGCCCATCTCGACGCGGGCCTCGTGGACCGTGCGGCCGTTGATCGTCGTGTCCGGACGGGCGAGGTAGACGTACTCGAAGACGCAGCCCTTGCGCCGCGGCTGCGCGAACTGGCGGGTGCGCAGGCCGTCCTCGTCGATCGCGACGAGCTCGCCGGGCTCGATCTCGCGGACGAAGGAGGCGCCGACGATGTCGAGGGCCGCGGTCTCGGAGGCGACGACCCAGCCGCGCTCGAGCCGGCCGATGACGAGCGGGCGCAGGCCCTGCGGGTCGCGCGCGGCGTAGAGGGTGTCCTCGTTCATGAAGACGAAGCAGAAGGCGCCCTGCAGCTTGGGGAGCAGCGCCATGGCCGCCTCCTCGAGGCTGCTGTCCTCGTCGTGGGCGAGCAGCGCGGTGACGAGCGCCGTGTCGGAGGTGTTGCCGCGACGCAGCTCGCCGTCGGTGATCCGGCGGATCCGGCCGTCGTCGCCGGGGATCTCCTCGCCGTAGCTCTCGACGAGCTCGCGCAGCTCGGCGGAGTTGACGAGGTTGCCGTTGTGGGCGAGCGCGACGGTGCCGGTCTCGTGACCGCCGAGCGTCGGCTGCGCGTTCTCCCACGTGGACCCGCCGGTCGTGGAGTAGCGGCAGTGCCCGACGGCCATGTGGCCGCGAAGGGTGGACAGGCTCCGCTCGTCGAAGACCTGGGACACCAGGCCCATGTCCTTGTAGACGAGGATCTGGTGGCCGTTGGAGGTCGCGATGCCCGCGGACTCCTGGCCACGGTGCTGCAGCGCGTACAGCCCGTAGTAGGTCAGCTTGGCGACGTCCTCGCCCGGGGCCCAGACGCCGAAGACACCGCAGGCGTCCTGGGGTCCCTTCTCACCTGGGAGGAGGTCATGGGACAGCTTTCCGTCTCCGCGTGGCACGGGGCCCAGTGTCCCACAGGACGCGGTCGACCCCTACCTGCGGTACGTGAGGAGCGCCGCGACGACGGCACCGACGAGTCCGCCGACGCACAGTCCGAGGACGCTCATGTACCCGAGGGTGGCGCCCGGGTCGTAGGTGATGTCGAAGCCCTCGTTGCGGTTGGGGCCGAACCAGGAGACGAGCCCGAAGACGATGAAGCCGATGACCGCGCCCGTGGCGACGAAGGGCAGGGGCTTCGGGTGGCTGCGGGGGCGGTTCGGTTTCACCCCTCCATCGTAGGTTGGTCGCATGAGCACCGAGCGCCCCCCTGCCGACGTGCCCGGCATGACGCTGCCCGGCATGACGCTGCCCGGCATGACGCTGCCCGCGCCGCGGACCCCGGACCCGGCCTCGGCACCCGGTCTGCGGTGGGGTCTGCTCGGTGCCGGGTGGATCGCCGCCCAGCTCGCCGACGCCCTCCGCGGCACCTCGCAGGAGGTCGTCGCGGTCGGCTCGCGCGACCTCGGGCGCGCGCAGGCCTTCGTCGCCGAGCACGCGCCCGGCGCACGGGCCCACGGCGACTACGCCGCGCTCGTCACCGACCCGCAGGTCGACGTCGTGTACGTCGCGAGCCCGCACAGCGAGCACCTCGAGCACGCGCTGCTCGCGATCGGGGCCGGCAAGCACGTCCTCGTCGAGAAACCGATGGCTCCCACCGCGGCCGAGGCCCGGCAGATCGTCGCGGCCGCCCGGTCCGCCGGCATCTTCTGCATGGAGGCGATGTGGACCCGCTTCCTCCCCCACATCGACGTCCTCCGCCAGGTCCTCGACGCGGGGTTGCTGGGCGAGGTGAGCACGGTCCTCGCGGACCACTCGATCCCGCTGTGGCCGGACGGCCCGGAGCGGCTCGCCAGCCCGGACCTCGCCGGTGGCGCGATGCTCGACCTCGGCATCTACCCACTGTCCTTCGCCTCGCTGGCGCTCGGTGGGCTCACCGCGGCGGCCGGTCTCGGGTCGCTCACCGACCGTGGCGTCGACCGGCGCCTGGCCTTCGTGACGCAGGGACCGACGGGCGCGGTCGCCTCGCTCGCGACCGACATGTCCGTCTCGTCCCCGACGACCGCCTCGGTGAACGGCACGCGGGCCCGGCTCGAGCTCGACACGCAGTTCTACACGCCGACGACGATACGGCTCGTCGGCGCCGACGGCGTCGTCCTCGACGAGATGGCGGGCGACCCCGTCGAGAAGCACCGGGGTCTGCGCCACGAGGCCACCGAGGTGGCGCTGCGGGTCACCGCGGGCGAGACCGAGTCCCCGTTCATGCCGCTCGACGAGAGCGTGCGGATCCTCGAGGTGGCCGAGGAGCTGCTCCGCTCCCTTCGTCCCTAGGGTCGGGCGAGCGGGAGGTGCGCGGACAGGTCCGTGCGCTGCCCGCTGACCCGCACGCGGCCGGAGGCCACGCCGTCGGCCCAGGCGAGCTCGCCGGTGGCCAGCTCGAGCCACGTCCGGGCGTCGGTCTCGACGACGGCGGGCGGGGTGCCGCGGGTGTGGACCGGTCCCTCGACGCACTGCGCGGCAGCGAAGGGGGGGACCCGCACCTCGACGCTGCGGCCGGGGGCGGCGTCCGCGAGTTCGGCGACGGTGTGCCGCACGGCCGTCGCGATCGTCGGGCGAGCGACCGCGTCCCGGTCCTCGCTCGTGGTCCACGCGCGCAGGGCGGACCACCCTTCGTCCACGGGGATGCGTCGTCGTGCCGGCACGGGGCCATCCTCCCACCGTCGAACCGTTCACCGATCAGCCACCCACGGGTCGTCGCTCGGACTGCGGAGGTATCCCGGGTGAGGCACGATCCTCCCTGTATGCCCAGCTGTCGGGCACGTCACACCTGTGTTCTGGGAGGAACCCCGCATGTCCCTCACGAAGAAGGGCCTGTCGCTGCTGGTCGGCGCGGGTGCGGCCACCGCACTCTTCGCCACGGCCGGTGCAGCCCACGCCGCCGACCCCGTCGCCCCCGGTGGCATCGACGCCTCGCTGACCACGGTCAACCTGCTCAACCTCAACGACTTCCACGGTCGCATCGACGACGACGGCACCGGTGACCTCGGCAAGGCCTTCGCCTGCACGATCGTCACGACCCGCGCGTCACTCGGCGAGGGCTCGACCGCCCTCGTGGCGGCCGGCGACAACATCGGCGCCTCGCCCTTCACCTCGGCCTCCCAGGAGGACCTGCCGACGATCGAGTTCCTCAACGCGGTCGGCCTGCGGGCCACCGCCGTCGGCAACCACGAGTTCGACCGCGGCTTCTCCGACCTCACCGGTCGGGTCGACCGGGCGGCGGACTACGACCAGCTCGGCGCCAACGTCTACGAGCGCGGCACGACCATCCCCGCGATGCAGGAGTACACGGTCCTCGAGATCGGCGGCCTCGACGTCGGCATCGTCGGCGCGGTCACCCAGGACACCCCGACCCTCGTCTCCCCGCAGGGCGTCGCCGGCCTGGACTTCGGCGACCCGGTCGAGGCGGTCAACCGCGTGGCCGCCCAGCTCAAGGACGGCGACGCCACCAACGGCGAGGCCGACATCGTCGTCGCCGAGTACCACGAGGGTGCGACCGAGAGCGACGGCGTGACGACCCTGCAGGAGCAGATCGACGCCGGCGGGGCCTTCGCCAAGATCGTCACCGACACGACCGCCGAGGTCGACGCGATCTTCACCGGCCACACCCACAAGGAGTACGCCTGGGACGCCCCCGTCCCCGGCGAAGAGGGCACCCGCCCGGTCCTCCAGACCGGCTCCTACGCCGACAACCTCGGCCAGCTCGAGCTCGGATACGACCCCGCGACCGGCAAGGTCACCCAGTACTCCGCCACCAACGTCCCGGTCGCGGCCCCGACCGCCGGGTGCGCGAACGACCCGGCCTACACCTCGGCCGCGCGGATCGTCGACGAGGCCGTCGCGCAGGCCGAGGAGGTCGGCAAGCAGGTCATCGGCTCGGTGAGCGACGACATCACGACCGCCCACACCGACGGCACGCGCGACAACCGCCAGCGCGAGTCCACCCTCGGCAACCTCACCGCCGACATCTGGCTCGACGCCCTCAACGCGCCCGGTCGCTCCGGCGCCGACATCGGCATCATGAACCCCGGTGGGCTGCGGGCCGAGCTGCTGTACGCCCCGTCCACCGACGAGGGCCCGGGCGAGGTGACCTACGCCGAGGCGGCGTCGATCAACCCCTTCGCCAACACGCTGATGACGGTCGACCTCACGGGCGCCCAGGTCATCACCCTGCTGGAGGAGCAGTGGCAGCCGGAGGGGTCCTCGCGCCCCTTCCTCAAGCTGGGCCTGTCGGACAACGTGACCTACACCTTCGACCCCGACGCGGCGAAGGGCAGCCACATCACCTCGGTGAGCATCGACGGCGCGCCCATCGACGAGGCCGCGACGTACACGATCAGCTCCGGGTCCTTCCTCATCGGTGGCGGTGACAACTTCACCGTCCTGCAGGAGGGCAGCAACGCCAAGGACACCGGCCTCATCGACACCGACGCCTTCGTCAACTACTTCTCCGCGCGCGACGAGGTCGGCCCGGACTTCCGCAAGCAGGCCATCGCCATCACGGACCAGCCCACCGCCCTGACCGCCGGTGAGGAGGTCTCCTTCACGGCCTCCGGCTTCGACCTCACCTCCCTCGGCGCCCCGACCAACACCCAGGTCGAGGTCTTCGTCGGCGACGGCTCCGTCGGGACCTTCCCGATCACCGCGGGCCTGATCGACGGCGTCCCGACCCGCAACGGCACCGCCGACATCAGCTTCACCGTCCCCGAGGGGGTGACCGGTGACGCGACCGTCACCCTGGTCGCCGCGCCGAGCGGGACCACGGCGACCTTCCCCGTCACGGTCACGGCTGGTGACTCCGCACGCCCCGGCAAGGGCAACGCCGCGGAGCGCCCCGGCAAGGGCAACCAGCTCGGTGAGCGCCCCGGCGCTGCCGACGGTCGCCCCGGCGTGGGCAATGACACCAAGGTCCGCCCCGGGGTCGGCAACAACAAGTAGCAGCCTGACGAAGGGGGTCACGTACCAGATCCGGTGTGTGGCCCCCTTCGTCGTGCCCGGCCGATCGTGCGTGGGGGAGGATCGGGGGGTGGCTGAGACGCAGATCGAGTTCGTGCCCGACGATCACGGCGGGGTGACGGTCATGCGGGACGGGCATCCGCAGAGCCACGTCGACGTCGACGACCCGGAGCACCTCGTCTTCGAGTACGTGCAGCACATGGCCGCGGTGCTCGACGCGGTCTTCCCCGGGCCCGACCCGATCGGGGTGACGCACGTCGGCGGCGCCGGCCTGAGCCTGCCCCGCTGGGTCCACGCCACCCGCCCGGGGTCGCCGCAGATCGTCCTCGAGCCCGACGAGGCCCTCACCGCCGTCGTCCGCGAGGAGCTGCCGCTGCCGCGCGGTCACCGGATCCGGGTGCGGCCCCAGCTCGGTCGCCCCGGGCTCGAGGCGCTCAAGGACGCGTCGGCCCACGCGGTCGTCGTCGACGCCTTCGACGCGGGGAGGGTCCCGGCGGACCTCCAGACCGTCGAGTTCTTCGGGCACGTGGCGCGGGTGCTGCGACCGGACGGGGTGCTCGTCATGAACTGCCCCGACGAGCCGGGGTGGCGCCACCTCGCGGACGTCGTCGCCGGGCTGCGCACCGCGTGCGAGCACGTGGCGCTCGTCGCCATGCGCGATGTCCTCAAGGGCCGCCGCTACGGCAACGCCGTGCTCGTCGCCGCGCACCGCCCGCTCGATCTCGACGAGATCCGACGGCAGGTGGGGCGCTGGCCCTTCCCCTCGGGTGTCCTGGCCGGCGCCGAGCTGACCCGGCGCACCGCGACCGGGAAGGCGATCACCGACGCCGGGTCCCGCCCTTCGCCCACGGCTCCCGACCCGGGGCGCTGGCGGGTGCGCTGATCAGCCCAGGCCG
The DNA here is from genome assembly GCF_039636765.1 of Janibacter terrae. Taxonomy (NCBI): domain Bacteria; kingdom Bacillati; phylum Actinomycetota; class Actinomycetes; order Micrococcales; family Intrasporangiaceae; genus Janibacter; species Janibacter terrae. Next base: position 741,238 of record NZ_CP144167.1, on the reverse strand, counting down.
GTCAGTCGGGTGAGGACCGAAGGGAGGTCGGCCAGGTCGTCGACGACGGCGCTGGCGCCCGCCATCCAGCCCGTCGGCGTCATGTCGCTGCGGTAGCCGACGACCGGCATGCCGGCCGCGACCGCCGCCTCGATGCCCGCGCGGCTGTCCTCGACGACGATGCAGCGCTCCGGCGGGTAGCCCATCTCACGGGCCGCGAGGAGGAAGACGTCGGGCGCCGGCTTGCCGTGCTCGACCTGCTCGGCGCTGAACCGTACCCCCTCCGGGAAGAACCCGTCGAGCCCGGTGCGCTCGAGCTTGGTGCCGATGGCCGCGAGCAGCGACCCCGAGGCGACGCAGACCTGCAGGCCGAGGTCGCGCACGGCGGCGACGGCCTCGGCCGCCCCGGCGACCGGCTCGAGCTCCTCCTGGCTGCGCGCGAACTCGGCCCGCCAGGCCCGCTCCCACTCGGGGTCGGGCACCGCCCCGGTGAGCTCGGTGAGCGTGACCCGGTTGTCCTTGTAGGCCTTGCCGACGAAGGCCTCGACCGCATCGGTCTCGGTGAAGTCGACCCCGGCGTCACGCATCATGCCGGTCCAGGTGCGCACGTTCAGGCGTTCGCTGTCGACGAGCACACCGTCGCAGTCGAAGACCACCAGCCAGTCGGCACCCATGTCAGCCGAAGTAGCGCGCCATCGTGCCCGTGTGCGCCTCGCGCAGCTGCTCGAGCGACAGCTCGAAGGCACCCTTGACCTTGAGCGTCCCGCCGTCGGTGGAGCCGATGCGCGCCACCGGCACCCCGTGGGTCTCGGCGATGCCGACGACCGCGGCGAGGTCCTCCTCGGAGGAGACGGTGACGACGGCGCGCGCCGTGGACTCGGAGTACAGCGCGGTGAAGGCGTCGATGCCGTCCCGCTCCAGGACCGGGGCGAGGTCGACGGACGCGCCGGTGCCGCCGTGGAGCACGGACTCGGCGAGGGCGACCGCGAGGCCGCCGTCGGAGAGGTCGTGGGCGCTGGTGAGCAGGCCGCGGCGCACCGCGTCGCCGAAGAAGCCGGCGAGCGCCTTCTCCGCGGCGAGGTCGACCCGGGGCGGACGTCCGCCGAGGTGGCCGTGCAGCGCGTGCGCCCACTCGCCGCCGTCGAGCTCGTCGCGGGTCGCGCCGAGGAGGAGGACGGTCTCCCCCTTCGCCCCGAAGCCGGAGGAGACGCTCGTCGCGACGTCGTCGAGGACGCCGAGCACGCCGACCACCGGGGTCGGGTGGATCGCGGTCTCCCCGGTCTGGTTGTAGAAGGAGACGTTGCCGCCGGTCACCGGGATGCCGAGCTCGAGGCACGCGTCGAAGAGCCCGTCGATGGCCTGCTGGAACTGCCACATGACGGCCGGGTCCTCCGGCGAGCCGAAGTTGAGGCAGTCGGTGACCGCCAGGGGCAACGCCCCCGACGTCGCGACATTGCGGTAGGACTCGGCGAGCGCCAGCTGCGCGCCGGCGTACGGGTCGAGCCGGCCGAAGCGGCCGTTGCAGTCCGTCGAGACGGCGACGCCGAGACCGGACTCCTCGTCGACGCGGACCACGCCGGAGTCGTGCGGCATCGCGCGCCTGGTGTTGCCCAGGACGTAGCGGTCGTACTGGTCGGTGACCCAGGACTTGTCGCAGATGTTGGGCGAGGCGAGCAGCGCGAGCAGGTCCGCGCCGAGGTCGCTCGGACGGGGAAGGGAGCCGCTCCCGTCCTCCTGCAGCGCGTCGAGCCACTGCGGCCGGGCGATCGGACGCTCGTAGACCGGGCCGTCGTGGGCCACGGAGCGCGGCGGCACGTCGACGATGGTCTCGCCGTGCCACGTGACGGTGAGGCGGTCACCCTCGGTGACCTCGCCGAGCACGGCGGCCTCGACGTCCCAGCGACCGGTGATCTCGAGGAAGGCGTCGAGCTTGTCGGGCGCGACCACGGCCATCATCCGCTCCTGCGACTCCGACATGAGGATCTCCTCGGGGGAGAGCGTGGAGTCGCGCAGCGGGACGCGGTCGAGCTCGACGGCCATGCCGCCGTCACCGGCGGAGGCGAGCTCGGAGGTCGCGCAGGACAGGCCCGCGCCACCGAGGTCCTGGATGCCCTCGACGACGCCGGCGGCGTAGAGGTCGAGGCAGCACTCGATGAGCACCTTCTCCGCGAAGGGGTCGCCGACCTGGACGGCGGGCCGCCGAGAAGACGCAGTCGGGCCGTCCGAAAAGCTCTCGGAGGCGAGCACGGAGACGCCACCGATGCCGTCGCCGCCCGTCTTGGCGCCGAAGAGGACGATCTTGTTGCCCGCGCCCGACGCGTTGGCCAGGTGCAGGTCCTCGTGGCGCAGCGAGCCGACGCACAGGGCGTTGACGAGCGGGTTGCCCTGGTAGCACTCGTCGAAGACGACCTCGCCGCCGATGTTGGGCAGGCCGAGGGAGTTGCCGTAGCCGCCGATGCCCTTGACGACGCCGGGCAGGACGCGCGCGGTGTCGGGGTGGTCGATGGCGCCGAAGCGAAGGGGGTCCATCACCGCGATCGGGCGCGCGCCCATCGCCATGATGTCGCGGACGATGCCGCCGATGCCGGTCGCCGCACCCTGGTAGGGCTCGACATAGCTCGGGTGGTTGTGGGACTCGACCTTGAAGGTCACCGCCCAGCCCTGGCCGATGTCGATGACGCCCGCGTTCTCGCCGATGCCGGCGAGGGTCTTGCCGAGCGGGGTCTCGCTCGGCAGGTCACCGAAGCGGCGCAGGTGCACCTTGGAGGACTTGTAGCTGCAGTGCTCCGACCACATGACCGAGTACATCGCCAGCTCGGCGCTCGTCGGGCGACGGCCGAGGATCTCGCGGATGCGCGCGTACTCGTCCTCCTTGAGACCGAGCTCGGCCCAGGGCTGCTCGGTGTCGGGGCTCTCGCCCGCGCGGGTGACGGTGTCGAGGGTACTCATGCGGTGCTGACTCATGCGCTCGCCATCTGCTCGAGGACGGAGGTGAAGAAGGTGCGCCCGTCGAGGCCCGGGCCGTAGCCCTCCTCGACGGCGTGCTCGGGGTGCGGCATGAGGCCGACGACGTTGCCGCGCTCGTTGGTGATGCCGGCGATGCCGCGGGAGGAGCCGTTGGGGTTGTCGCCGACGTAGCGGAAGGCGACCTGGCCCTCGCCCTCGAGCCGGTCGAGGGTGGCCTCGTCGGCGACGAACTGGCCGTCCTGGTTCTTCAGGACGACGGTGATCTCCTGCCCGTCCTCGAAACCGGTGGTCCACGCGGTCGACGCGTTCTCGACGCGCAGGACCTGGTCACGGCAGAGGAACCGGCGGTGGTCGTTCTGGATCATCGAGCCCGGCAGCAGGTGCGACTCGGTGAGGATCTGGAAGCCGTTGCAGATCCCGAGGACCGGGAGCCCCCCCTTCGCGGCCGTGATGATCTCGCTCATGACCGGGGCGAAGCGGGCGATGGCCCCCGCGCGCAGGTAGTCGCCGTACGAGAACCCGCCGGGGATGACGACCGCGTCGACGCCGCGCAGGTCCGCGTGACCGTGCCACAGCTCGACGGCCTCGCCGCCGGCGATGCGGACGGCGCGGCGGGCGTCGGAGTCGTCGAGGCTGCCGGGGAAGGTGACGACGCCGATCCTCACGCGCCGGCCCCGGTGATCGGCGCCTGCTCCGGCTCGTCGCTCGTCAGCTCGTGGACGCTCACGACGTCCTCGATGACGGGGTTGGACAGGAGCGTCTCGGCGGCCTCCCGGGCCTGTGCGAGGTGCGCGTCGGTGACGTCACCGTCCACGGAGAGGACGAAGCGCTTGCCCTGCCTCACGTCGGTGAACTGGTCCAGGCCGAGCCGGGGCAGCGCCCCGCGGACCGCCTGACCCTGCGGGTCGAGGATCTCGGGCTTGAGCATGACGTCGACGACGATGCGTCCCACGGGGCGTCTCCTGAACTGGCGAAGGGGGGTGCGTCCGGCGTCGAGTCTAGTTGGGCAGGATGTGCCCATGAGCAGCAGCCGGTACTCCGACCTCGTGCGACTCCTCCTGCGCCACGGACGGGGCGACCTCTTCGCGGGAGCCCAGCAGGACGACCTCGCCGACGACGCGGACCTCCCGCAGGGGACGACGGAGGGCGCCGAGGCCTTCGCCGCGGACCTCGAGGCGATGGGGCCGACCTACATCAAGCTCGGCCAGCTGCTCTCCACCCGCTTCGACCTGCTGCCACCGGCCTACACCGAGGCGCTGACGCGGCTGCAGGACTCGGTGGAACCGTTCCCCTTCGAGCAGGTCCGCGAGATCGTCGAGGCGGAGCTCGGGGCGCGGATCAAGGACCTCTTCGCCACCTTCGACGAGGAGCCGCTCGCGGCGGCCTCGCTCGGTCAGGTCCACCGGGCGACCACCCGCTCCGGCCGGGACGTCGTCGTCAAGGTGCAGCGGCCCGACGTGCGCGAGACCGTCCGCGGCGACATGGACGCGCTCGACACCATCACCGGCCTCGCGGACAAGCACACGAGCGTCGGCCGCTCCTACGGGCTCAACCAGCTGCTGCGCCAGTTCCGGCGCTCGCTCGTCGACGAGCTCGACTACCGCCGCGAGGCGCGCAACCTGCTGCGCTTCATCGAGCTGACCGAGGAGCACGACCGGCTCGTCGTGCCCGAGCCGGTGCTCCAGCTGACGACGACGCGGGTGCTCACGATGGAGCACATCGAGGGCCGCAAGGTCACCGACCTCGGCCCCCTGGCGCTCATCGACCTCGACGCCCGCCCCCTCGTCGAGCAGCTCTTCCACTGCTACCTGCGGATGATCCTCGACGACGGGGTGCTGCACGCCGACCCGCACCCGGGCAACCTGCTCGTCACCGACGACGGGCGCCTGGCGCTGCTCGACCTCGGGATGGTCGCCACCGTGCCCCAGCGGGTCCAGACGCACGTGACCAAGCTGCTGCTCGCGATCAACGACGGGGAGGGCGAGGAGGCCGCGGCGGTCCTGGCCGACATGGGCCACCCGCTCGAGGACCACGACGCGGGCGCCTTCCGCGACGAGGTGGCGCACCTCGTGAGCGAGGCCGTGGCCAGCGGCTCGGACGTGCAGGCCGGCCGGCTGCTCGTCGAGCTGTCCCGGCTCTCCGGGGTCCACGGCCTGCGGCCGCCCGCCGAGATGGCGATGATCGGCAAGGCTCTGCTCAACCTCGACCAGACGACGACGCACCTCGACCCGGACTTCTCCCCCGCGGAGGCGATCCGGGACAACGTCTCGGACATCTTCGTCTCCTCGCTCAAGGTCTCCCCCGGCGGCCTGCTCACCGCCGCCATCGAGACCAAGGAGTTCACCGCGCAGCTGCCCAAGCGGGCCAACCGCATCCTCGACACCCTCGCCCGCGGCGAGATGCGGCTGCGGGTGGACGCCATCGACGAGCAGCGGCTGCACCTCGTGCTGCAGCGGGTCGCCAACCGGCTGACGCTCGGCCTGATCATCGCGGCGACGATCATCGGCGCGGCGATGATGATGCGCGTCGAGACCGACGTGACGGTCCTCGGGTTCCCGGCGATCGCGATGCTCTTCTTCAGCGTCGCCGTCCTGGCCGCCGTGGCGCTCGGCGTGCACATCGTGCTGACCGACCGGGAGATCGCGCGCAGCCACCCCTCGCGCGACGAGGGCTAGCTAGCCCCAGCGGGAGGCCAGGTCGCGCACGACCATGAGGTTGCGGTTGGTCCACACGCCCATGGCCCGGTCGGCCGCCGCCGGCAGCTTCACCTGGTGGTAGCGGTCCTTGCCGTCGAGCACCAGGTGCACGGCCCGTCCGCGGACGGCGGCGACCTCCCCTTCGTCCTCGTGGGCCAGCAGGGCGACGCCGGCCCGGTCGGGCGCCTCCCGCATCAGCGTCACGTAGTGCGCCGCCACCGCGAAGGGGGCCTGCTGCGCCACCTCTTCCGCGTCCGCCACGACCTGGACGAGCCCCTCCGGCGTGAGGACGATCGTCGGGACCTCGAACCCCCTGTCCGCGAGGAAGGCCGCCTCGAGCGTCGCGGCCACCGCGGCCGTCGAGCGCTGCCGGCTCGTCAGCCGCACGTTGCCGGTGTTGAGGTGCACCGCGACGTCGGTCGCGCCGGTCTCCTCGACGACCCGCTGCACGTCGGCCTTGGGGAACCTGCGCGTGGCGCCGAGGTTGATCGCGCGGAGGAAGGCGATGTAGGTGGCCATGCCCCAGTATCGGTCGGCGTGACCCGGACGCCGTGCGCACCCGCTCGATCCTCGGCCGAGTCGGAGATGTTCCCGAGCTGGGACGCCCCGGCGCCAAAGACGCTAGAATCATGTACATGTCGATGGTTCCCTTGGCCGAGGCTCGCGCCCACCTGTCCCGCATGGTCGACGAGGCCGTGCGGACGCACCAGCGCGTGGAGATCACCCGCAACGGGCGGCGGGAGGCGGTCCTGCTGAGCGCCGAGGACTACGACATCCTCATCGAGACCCTCGACGTCCTCTCCGACGCGGAGCTCGTGCGCGACATCGGCACATCCTTGGATGAGGCACGGCAGGGCGAGGTCCTCAGCACGGCCGAGGTCGTCGAGGCCATGCGCGCTGCCGGGCGAGGCCGGCCCCAGACCTCGCGATGACCTACGAGATCACCTGGTCGAAGCAGTCCCACAGGGCCTTGACCGCGGACCTGCCCGAACCCGTGGCGGCCGCGTGCCTGGAGTTCGCCCTGGGCGCGCTCAGCGACAACCCGCACCGCGTCGGGAAGCCGTTGCGCGCACCGTTGGACGGCCTGCACTCCGCCCGGAGCGGACAGTTCCGGGTGATCTACGAGATCGACGACGAGGTCGTGCGCGTCCACATCGTCACGATCTCCCACCGCAGGGATGCGTACCGGATCTGAGCCCGGCGGAGACCCTCCGATCAGCCGAACATCTCCCGCAGCTGTCGCTTGAGGATCTTGCCGCTCGGGTTCTTGGGCAGCTCGGTGAGGATCTCGACCCGCTTGGGCCGCTTGTACGGCGCGAGGGCCGAGGCGCAGTGCTCCCGGACCGACTCGACGGTCAGGCCGGAGCCCTCCTTCGCGACGACGGTGGCCGTGACGGCCTCGACCCACGTCGCGTCCGGCAGGGCGAAGACGGCGACCTCGGCGACGTCCGGGTGGGCGTAGATCGCCTCCTCGACCTCGCGGGAGGCGACGTTCTCCCCGCCGGTCTTGATCATGTCCTTCTTGCGGTCGACGATCGTGATCCGCCCTTCGTCGTCCGCGACGGCCAGGTCGCCGGAGTGGAACCAGCCACCCACGAAGGCCTCGGCGGTCTTGGCCTCGTTGCGCCAGTACCCGGCGGCGATCTGCGGGCTGCGGTGCACGACCTCGCCGACCTCGCCCACCGGCACCTCGTTGCCGTCGTCGTCGACGAGGCGGGTCTCGACGTTGAGCACGGGCCGCCCGGCGGAGCCGGCGTGGGACAGCTGCTCGTGCGGCGGCAGGATCGTCGCGACGGGAGCGAGCTCGGTCTGCCCGTAGAAGTTCCACAGGTCGACCCCGGGCAGCCGCTGCTGGATCTCCTTGAGCACCTCGACGGGCATGGGCGAGGCGCCGTAGTAGCCCTTGCGCAGGCTCGACAGGTCGGTCGCGTCGAGGTCCGCGTGCCGCAGCAGCCCGATCCACACGGTCGGCGGCGCGAAGTACTTCGTCACCCCGTGCTCGGCGATCTTCGCGAGCACGGTCGCCGGGTCCGGCGCGGGCAGGATGATGCTCGTCGCGCCGAGCATGATGTCCGGCCCGAGGAAGCAGTCGAGCTGCGCGCAGTGGTAGAGCGGCAGGGTGTGCAGGTCGACGTCGTCCCCGCTCATGCCGCCGTCGATGATCGCGCTCAGGTACTCGGCCTGCAGCGCGCGCGAGGTGAGCAGCGCCCCCTTCGGCCGCGACTCCGTGCCCGAGGTGTACATGAGGCGGATCGGGTCGTCGTCCGCGACGACCGGCGGAGTCCAGCCGGAGGAGTCGGTCCCGACGAGATCGGCGAAGGGGGTCCACCCCGAGGCTCCTCCCCCGGAGACGATCCGCGTGGTCACCTCCTGCCCGCTGCCCTCGATCGCGGACTCCGCGGTCCCGACGAACTCGGCCTGCGCGACGAAGGCGACCGGCTCGCTGTCACCGAGGATCCAGCCGACCTCGTCGGCGGTGAGCATGAAGTTGATCGGCACGAGGATCGCGCCGAGCCGCGCCGCACCCCAGGCGATCGCGACGAAGTCGGCGCTGTTGCGGCTGAGCAGGGCGACCCGGTCGCCCTGCGTCACCCCGCGCTCTGCCAGACCGGCGGCCACGGAGGTCACGACCTCGTCGAGCTCGCGAAAGCTCCACCGGGTGTCCCCGTCGATGATCGCGATCTTGTCGCGGTGGCGGGCAGCGCTGCGGCGCAACACCTCTGCGAGTCCGTTGGCGCGGGCGATGTCCATCTCCGTCGATGTCATGCCCGCAGTCTGCCTCGCCGGGCTCAGGCGCGGAAGGTCTGCCCCGTGAGGCGTTCGTACGCCTCGACGTACTTCGCCCGCGTCTGCTCGACGACGTCGTCCGGCAGGGCCGGCGGGGCCTCGCCCGAGGCCTTGTCCCAGCCCGAGGCCGGTGAGGTGAGCCAGTCCCGGACGAACTGCTTGTCGTAGCTCGGCTGCGGGTGCCCTGGCTCCCACTGGTCGGCGGGCCAGAAGCGCGAGGAGTCGGGCGTGAGGACCTCGTCGGCGAGGACGACGTCGTCGCCGCGCATGCCGAACTCGACCTTGGTGTCGGCGAGGATGATGCCCCGGTCGGTCGCGATCTCGTTGCCGCGCTGGAGGATCCGCACCGTCAGGTCGCGCACGCGGGCCGCCAGGTCCTCGCCGATCTCGGCCACGACCCCCGCGTACGGGATCGGCTCGTCGTGCTCGCCGACGGGCGCCTTGGTCGACGGGGTGAAGATCGGCTCCGGCAGGCGCGAACCGTCGACGAGGCCCTCGGGCAGCGCGATCCCGGAGACGGCACCGGTCGAGCGGTACTCGTTCAGGCCCCCACCCGTGAGGTAGGCACGCGCCACGCACTCGACGGGCAGCATCTCGAGGCGCTCGACGAGGACGGCGCGCCCGGCGACCGCGGCCGGCACGTCCGTGGAGACGACGTGGTGCGGCACGAGGTCGGCGAGCCGGTCGAACCACCACAGCGACATCTGGGTGAGCACGACGCCCTTGTCGGGGATCGGGGTGTCGAGCACGAAGTCGTACGCCGACATCCGGTCGCTCGCGACGAGCAGCAGCTGGTCCGCGCGCGGGGCGCCGTCGGCCCCGAGCGGCGCGTAGAGATCGCGGACCTTGCCCGAGTAGACGTGGGCGTAACCGGGCAGCTGCAGGGGTACCTCGCTCATGGGGTCATCCTCGCAGGCGGCCTCAGGGACCGTCGCGGCGCTCGGCCACCTTCATCTCCGCCTCGTACAGGTGCCGCTTGCCCTCGACGAGCGCCTCGCGTGCCGCGGCCTCGGCGGCACGGAAGGGCTCGTAGTACAGGGCGTCGTACTCCTCGACGATCTGGTAGCTCCAGCGGTCCGGGAGCACGTTGCGCCCCACGAGGTCGGTCTGGAGGCCCTCGGCGATCTCGGCGTGACCGGCCTCGCGCAGGAGGCGCACGGCCTCCTGGAGGGTCAGGTCGGCGGTGCCGCACCGACGGTGGAAGGCGTAGAGGTGCCCTCGGGTCTCCTCGACGACCTCGAGGGCCTCGGACAGCTTGCCGAGCGCCTCGACCGTCTGGTCGTTGACGCCGTCCGGTCTGCGGTGTGCTTCGTCCATGGACCACACCTACCCCGTCGGGCGACCGGCACGCCCACCGACGAGGGGATCAGGCGTGGATCTCGCCCCGCGCGGCGCGCAGCGCGATGTCGGTGCGGTGGTGGCCGCCCTCGAGCTCGATCTGCGCGACCGCCGCGTAGGCGCGCTCGCGGGCCTGCACGAGGTCGTCGCCCAGCGCGACGACGGACAGCACCCTCCCGCCCGCCGAGACGAGCTCCCCGGCGTCGTCGCAGGCGGTGCCGGCGTGCAGCACGTGGACGTGCTCAGCGAGCTCGCCGAAGGTCAGCTCCTCGAGCCCCCCGATCGCGACCCCGGTGCGGGGCGAGGCCGGGTAGCCCTCGGCCGCGATGACGACCGTGACGGCCGACTGCGGGCTCCAGCGCAGCGGGTCGTGGTCGTCGAGGCTGCCGTCCGCGGCCGCCGCGAGGAGCACGGCCAGCGGCGACTCCAGACGGGCCAGGACGGACTGGGTCTCGGGGTCACCGAAGCGCACGTTGAACTCGATGACCCTCGGGCCGCGAGAGGTCAGCGCCAGGCCGACGTACAGCACCCCGACGAAGGGGGTCCCCCGCCGGGCCATCTCCTCCACGACCGGCTGGGCCACCCGGGCCACGACGTCCTCGACGAGCCCGTCCGGGGCCCACGCCAGCGGGCTGTAGGCCCCCATGCCGCCGGTGTTGGGACCCTCGTCGCCGTCGAAGATCCGCTTGAAGTCCTGGGCGAGGTCGAGCGGGACCACCGTGGTGCCGTCGCAGATGCAGAAGAGGCTCGCCTCGGGGCCGTCGAGGAACTCCTCGATGACCACCTGCGCGTCCTCCCCCTTCGCCAGGCAGGCCAGGCCGTGCCGCATGGCAGCGGCGCGGTCCTCGGTGACGACGACCCCCTTGCCGGCCGCCAGCCCGTCGTCCTTGACGACGTAGGGGGCACCGAAGGAGTCGAGCGCCTCGGCGAGCTGCTCCTCGGTCGTGCAGACGTGGGCCATGGCGGTCGGCACCTCAGCGGCGGCCATGACCTCCTTGGCGTAGGCCTTGCTGCCCTCGAGGCGCGCTGCCTCGGCGCCCGGGCCGAAGCAGCGGATGCCGGCCTCGCGCAGCGCATCTGCCACGCCCGCGACGAGCGGGGCCTCGGGTCCGACGACGACGAGGTCGACCTCGTGCCGGCGGGCCAGCTCGACGACCGCGCCCGGGTCGGTGGGGTCGACCGGCTCGTTGAGTGCCAGCACGTCCGTGCCGGGGTTGCCTGGCGCGGCGATGACCGCGTCCACCGTGGGGTCGAGGGTGAGGGCGCGGACGAGGGCGTGCTCGCGGGCGCCGGAGCCGATGACGAGAACCTTCACGGGGCGAGCCTACGGCCCTTCGAGACGGCCGCGGACGGCCTCCTCAGGGAGCACGAGCAAAGACGGCCGCGGACGGCCTCCTGCGGATGCCCGGACATGAAAGTGGGGCGCAGCTCTCGGCAGGCAGGGGGTATCTGCCGTGAGCTGCGCCCCGGGTCGCGGGTCCAGACATCAGGGGGGACACCGACCGCGCGACCGTCGGCCGAAGCCGACCTCCAGATAGTGACACTTCGTTGAGGTTGAAATCAAGACGGGAATGATGAGACTTGTCGAGGCGCTCTCCGAGCGGACACCCAGACGGTCACGGGAGGTCACCGAGCGGCCCGCCCGACCCCGTAGACTCGCACTTTCGCCCGAACCGGAGGGGAGCAGCTCGACCCGTGACCGACACCCACGTCGACGCCGTCGCTGCGGAGATCGCCACTGAGCAGCAGCACCTGGACCGCGTCTACACGGAACTGACCAAGGCCGGAAAGCGTGCCGATCTCGTCGCCGTCGACGGCATGTCCCGCGGCCGCACCGACCGCACCGGTGACGTACGCGACGAGGAGATGTCCGGGCTCTTCGAGCGCGACGCCCTCGTCTTCAACGCCGCCCGCCGGGTCGCACACCTCGAGCACCAGCACGAGGGCCTCGTCTTCGGCCGGCTCGACCTCGACCACGCCGGGCAGGAGGCGGACCCCGACCGGGAGATCCGCTACATCGGTCGCCTCGGGGTCCGCGACGACGACTACGAGCCGCTCGTCATCGACTGGCGCGCCCCCGCCGCCTCCCCCTTCTACCGGGCGACCCCCGGCGACAACCACGGCGTCATCCGCCGTCGGGTGCTGCGCTGCCGCGGCGAGCGGGTCGTCGGCGTCGAGGACGACCTCATGGTCCCCGTTGCCCCCGACGACATGGTCGTCGTCGGTGACGGTGCGCTGCTCGCGGCGCTGACCCGCAGCCGCGGCCAGCAGATGCGCGACATCGTCGCGACGATCCAGACCCACCAGGACGAGGCGATCCGGGCCACCGACCGTGGCATCACCGAGATCAGCGGCGGCCCCGGGACGGGCAAGACCGTCGTCGCGCTGCACCGCGCCGCCTACCTGCTCTACGCCAACCGACGCCGCTACGAGAGCGGCGGCATCCTCGTCATCGGACCGTCGTCGGCGTACACCGCGTACATCGAGCGGGTCCTCCCTTCGCTCGGCGAGGACTCGGTCACCCTGCGCTCGGTGGGTGACATCGTCGACGTCATCACCGCCATCCGCCACGACCCGCCGTCCACCGCCGCGACCAAGGGCTCGCTGCAGATGCGCACGGTCCTGTCGCGGCTCGCGGCGCGCGCCGTCCCGGGCGCCCCGACGAGCCTGCGCGCCATGGTCAACGGCCTGCCCTTCCACCTCGACGAGCGTGCCCTCGCCGACATCCGCCGCAAGGCGCTGCGCGACCGCACCCGCAACCAAGCGACCCGGTTCGCCCGCGAGCTGCTCGCCGAGGCCGCGTGGAAGCAGGTGCGCCACGGGGACCGCGACGAGTTCATGGACGCCTTCGACGAGTCGCTGGCCATCGACGACTTCGTCGCCGCCTGGTGGCCCCAGGTCGACCCGCGCGAGGCCCTGCTCTGGCTCGAGGACACCGAGCTGGCCTACGAGGTCTGCCGCTCCGTCCTCAGCCAGGGCGACGCCGCGGACCTCGCGCACGCCGCCCGCGAGACGCTGCGCCTCGGCACGTGGAGCGTCTCCGACGTCGCCCTCGTCGACGAGCTGTCGGTCCGCGTCGGCCAGGTCGAGGCACCCGAGCAGGAGGAGCGCTCCTTCTACGAGATCGAGGAGCTCGACGGCGTCGAGGAGCTGCAGGCGATGGGCTCGGCGATCCGCGCGCCCGAGGTCGAGCACGAGCTCACCCCGACCACCGCCCGCGAGCGCCTGCTCGTCGGCACGGTGGGCCGTCCCGGTGAGTACGCGCACGTGCTCGTCGACGAGGCCCAGGACCTCTCCCCCATGCAGTGGCGGATGATCGGCCGTCGTGGCCGGCGTGCCTCGTGGACCGTCGTCGGCGACGTCGCGCAGGCCTCCTGGCCGGACGTTGCCGAGGCCGAGCGGGCGCGTGACGAGGCCTACGGCACCCAGCCGCGGCAGTCCTTCCACATGACGACCAACTACCGCAACGCGCAGGAGATCTTCGACTACGCGCGCGAGGTCATCCTGCCCGTGGTCCCGGACGCGGACATCCCCGATGCGGTGCGCGAGACGGGCGTACGCCCGGTCGAGCTCACCTTCGGCGACGCGCTCGACGACTCACGACCCGACGTCGCCACCCTCGCGGCGCAGGCTCTCTCGGACCTCGCCGCGGAGGTCGACGGGTCCATCGCGGTCATCGCGCCCCAGCGGCACGCGGCGGCGCTCCTGCCGCTCGACGGCTCGCACGGGGGTCGCGTCGTCGTCATCGACCCGCTGTCGACCAAGGGCCTGGAGTGGGACGCGACGCTCGTCGTCGACCCCGACGCCATCGTCGCGGAGTCGCCCGGCGGGGCCCGTGTGCTCTACGTCGTGCTCACCCGCGCGGCGCACCGGATGACGGTGCTGCGCCCGACCGACTGACGCCTGGCTCAGGCGGGCTCGTCGTGGAAGCGGCGCAGCGCCGAGACGAGCAGCTGCTCTCGCGGGCGTCCCCACCACCGCGAGTCCTGCAGGGCCGCGCGGGCCGCGAGGTACCCGCACCCGCCGTGCACGCCGCCGCCGGGGTGGGAGGCCGCGCTGCCCAGGTAGAGGCCCGCGACGTGCGTGCGGGGCCCACCCAGACCGGTCACCGGTCGCCAGATCGCCTGCTGGAAGAGCTGCTGGGTCCCGCCGCCCACCGCGCCGTGGCCGAGGTTGGCGTCCGCCGCCTCCAGGTCCTGCGGGCCCTGCACCCAGCGGCCGACCTCGTGGGCGGACCAGCCCGGCGCGAGGGCGTCGAGCATCTCCTCGCACCCGGCGACGGTCGCCGCGACCGCGGCGGGGTCGTCGTACCGGTCGCGCGGGAGGTGGGTGTAGAGCCACAGCGCCTCGGTACCGGCGGGTGAGCGCGACGGGTCGATCGTCGTCATCTGCCCGACGAGGGCGAAGGGGGCCCCAGGCACCTCTCCCGCCTCCAGGTCCGCGGACCACCGGACGAGTCCCGGCACGTCGTGGCCGACGTGCAGGACGCCGGCGCCGCGCGCTGCGGGCGAGGACCAGGGCATCGGCGCGTCGAGGCGCAGGTTGAGCTTGACCGTCGGCAGGTCCCAGGTGAACCGCCGCAGTCGGCGACGCAGCCCCTGCGGCACGTCGTCGGTGTCGAGCAGGTCCTCGTAGAGTGCCTGCGCGCTCGTGTCCGCCACGACGGCCCGTCGCGTGCGCACCCGGCGGCCGCCGTCGAGCTCGACCCCGTGCACCCGCCCTCCGGAGACGACGACCCGCTCGACCGAGGTGCCGGTCTCGATCCGGGCGCCCGCGCCCTCGGCACGACGCCGGAGCGCCTCGGCGAGCCGGCCGGTGCCTCCGCGCGGCGAGGGGAAGCCCACCTCCTGGCACAGCATCGTCATGAGCCAGCCGTACAGGCCGCTGCCCGGAGCGGTCGGTGGGATGTCGGCGTGCATCGCGTTGCCCGCGAGCAGCTGCCCGGCCCCCGTGCCGCCGAAGCCCTCGCGCGCCAGCTGGGTCACCGGCAGCACGGCGAGCCGCGCGAGGTCCGGCGCCTCGCGCACTCCGAGCCGGGCGACCAGGCGGGCGACGTCCTTCACCGGGGGCCAGCGGGTGAGCAGCGCGGCGAGGAGCGGCTCGCGCACGCGCTGCCACTGCTCGACCATCTCGAGCCAGGCGGCCCCGTCGCCCGGGTGCTCCCGCTCGAGGTCCGCAGCGGTGTCCTGCGGGTCCGCGTGGAGGGCGACGCCCCCTTCGCCGGGACCGGAGAGGTGGGCGAGCGGTCGCGGCGCGTGGCGCCACTCCAGCCCGTGTGCCTCGAGGTCCAGCTCGCGAAGCACCGGCGAGGCCAGCGCGAGCGGGTGGCAGGCGCTGAACTCGTCCTCGGTCCAGCCCCCGTCGCTGCGGCTCGAGACCGCCCCGCCGACCTGCGCACGCTCCTCGACGACGAGCACGTCCCAGCCGGAGTCCGCGAGGTACGCGGCGGTGACGAGGCCGTGGTGGCCCGCACCGATGACGACGGCGTCGACGGTCTCCATGCGTCAGGCCCTCTCGACCCGGGTCTCCCGCTCGGCCAGCAGGCACAGGCGGTGCAGGGCCTCACGATTGCGGACCCGCAGCCCGGCCTGGCGCACCGGCCGGGGCACCAGGGCCGCGAGTCCGCCCGATGCGTCCTCGCGCATCGTGACGACGGTGCCCCGCGGGCCGGGGCCCACCTCGAGCTCGACGACCTGGGTGCCGAAGGGCCGCACCCGCGCCTCCAGCACCATGCGCAGGCACTCCGGGTCGTGCTCGAGGACCGACGTCGTGTCGTCACGCACGACCGGCCAGACGCCGATCGAGTGGTGCAGCTGAGCTCCGGCAGCCGGCCAGGAGTCGTCGACGGAGCGCACGCGGGAGGCCCCGACGACCCAGGCGCCGTAGGTCCAGGCGTCCTCGATCACCGCCCACACCCGCTCGGGGGACGCACTCGTCGTCCACCGCACCGGTTCGGACCCGGACAGGTCGTGGTCTGTGGCGTCGTCGGCACCCATGGGCGCGCCTCCTCGGGTCTGGGGCAGGTCGGACGGGTTCCCCCTACCCCGAAGGCCCCCGGAGCAATCGCTCCGGGGGCCGCGGGTGGAGTGAGTGGTCAGCCGCTCTTGCGGCGGAACATCTGCTGGGTCGCACTGGTCTCGGCGCGGTGCTCGTCCTCGACCTTGCCGTGCGCCCCGTTCGGCGAGACATTGGCTCCGCCGTGCGCCTGCTTCTTCTCCAGCGCCTCCCGGAACTTCGCCTTCACGTCCTCGGGAGCGCTCTCGTGGTTGCTCATGGGACCTCCCTTCGCTCGGGGCCGGGACCGCGACCGCGGGCCCGTGCACCCACCATGGTGCACGCGGGCCTCGCTGGCAACGGCATTTGGCCGGACGAAGGGGGGCTCAGGCGTCGAGCAACGGGTGCCGCGGGATGATCTCCTCGCGCGCCGGGCCGACCCCGATGGCCGAGACCCGCGCCCCGACGAGCTCCTCGACCCGCAGCACGTAGGCCTGGGCGTTGGCGGGCAGCTCCTCGAAGGTGCGGCAGTGGGTGATGTCCTCCCACCAGCCGTCGAGGTACTCGTAGATCGGCTTCGCGTGGTGCACGTCGGACTGGTTGACGGGCATCTGCTCGACCCGCTCGCCGTCGATCTCGTAGGCGACGCAGATCGGCACGCGCTCCAGCCCCGTGAGGACGTCGAGCTTGGTGACGACGAAGTCCGTGACGCCGTTGATGCGGGTGGCGTAGCGCCCGACGACCACGTCGAGCCAGCCGCACCGGCGCGGCCGGCCGGTCGTCGTGCCGTACTCGTGGCCGGTCTTGCGCAGGAACTCGCCGTCGTCGTCGAAGAGCTCGGTCGGGAAGGGCCCCTCGCCCACGCGTGTCGAGTACGCCTTGAGGATCGCGATGACGCGGCTCACGCGGGTCGGCGGGATGCCCGACCCGGTGCACGCACCGCCGGCGGTCGCCGAGGACGAGGTGACGAAGGGGTAGGTGCCGTGGTCGACGTCGAGCAGGGTCGCCTGACCGGCCTCGAGGAGCACGTTCTTGCCGGCGTCGAGCGCCTGCTCGAGCTCGAGGGTGGTGTCGGCGACCATGGGCCGCAGCCGGTCGGCGTAGGAGAGCAGCTCGTCGACGACGGCGTCGACGTCGGCGGCGCGCGTGTTGTAGACCTTGGCGAGGATCTGGTTCTTGAGGTCCAGGGCGGCCTCGACCTTCTGCCGCAGGATCCCCTCGTCGAAGATGTCCTGCACCCGGATGCCGACGCGGTTCATCTTGTCGGCGTAGGTCGGGCCGATGCCACGGCCCGTGGTGCCGATCTTGCGCTTGCCGAGGAAGCGCTCGGTGACCTTGTCGAGCGTGCGGTTGTACGGCGCGATGATGTGCGCGTTGGCGCTGATGAGCAGCCTGGAGGTGTCCACCCCGCGCTCGTCGAGCCCGTCGAGCTCCTGGAAGAGGACCTCGAGGTCGATGACCACGCCGTTGCCGATGACCGGCACGACGCTCGGGGTGAGGATGCCCGAGGGCAGCAGGTGCAGGGCGTACTTCTCACCGTCGATGACGACGGTGTGACCCGCGTTGTTGCCACCGTTGAACTTCACGACGTAGTCGACGTCGTTGCCCATCAGGTCGGTGGCCTTGCCCTTGCCCTCGTCGCCCCACTGGGCGCCGACCAGCACGATCGCCGGCATCGGTCCTCCTCGCCCGCACCAGGTGCGGGTCTCGACAGCAGTCCAGCCACGGGCGCGCCCGTGGCTGCTCCCCCTCACTCTACCGAGCGGGCCCCGACAGCCGACCGTCGCGCTCCAGCGCTGCGCCCAGCTGGAAGCGCGTGGCGACGCCGTAGCGGTCCATGAGTGCGGCCACCCGGCGGCGCACGGTGCGCAGACCGACGTGGAGCGAGCGGGCGATCATCTCGTCCTTGGCCCCGAGCATGAGCATGTGCAGCAGCGCCTCGTCGGCGTCGGCATCGGCGGCCTCGATGACCGGTGCGTGCGACCACAGCAGCTCGAACCACGCCCGGAAGTGGTGCACGAGCGCGGGGTTGCGGATCAGGACGTAGTTGGACGTGGGGTCGGCCCACGTGGCGAGGGTGAGGACGGCCTCCTCCCCCAGGACGCAGAATGCGGACTCGACGAGGTCGGACACCCGCTGCAGCTGTCCGGCGGTCCGGCCGGCGGCCAGCTCGGCGCTGGAGATCTCGCTCTCGAGGACGATCGGGTGGACGAGCGTGCGCTGCACCTGCCCGGCCATCGCCCGGTCGCGCTCGTGGCGCGTGCTGGTCTCCTCGCGACCCGCCCCCGGCTCGATGTCGGTGACGACGTTGTCGACGCGCGCGACCTGGCTGGCGATGCGGTCGATGATCGGCGCGGCGACGTCCTGCGTGAGCACCTGCACACCGGGGTCGTCGCCGAGGTCGATGTTGTGCATCCGGGCCCGCAGCGTGATGAGGAGGTCACCGATGTCGGTGAGCCGCTCGCGGGCCTCCTCGACGCGGATGGTGTCTGCGGCGAGGTAGCGCTCGAGGCGGCGCAGCGGCTCGTCGTCGGGTGCCGCGGTCGGGGACATGCGTGGCATGTTAGTGCCAGTGGCCGTCGGGTGCCGGGATCACGTGGACGAATGGTGCAAACTGTGATCAGTGCGGGGGCGCCGCACACGAAATCAGGGGACTTCTCAGCGGCGCCTCCCGCCGGATGCTCCGGGCTGCGGGACACCGGACCGACACGCAGGGCGTCACGACCACGGTCGTGACGCCCTTCGTGTGTCCCGGGTTAGCCGAGCAGCGCGCGGGCCGCCTCCAGCGAGGAGTCGCTGAGGAAGGTACGGCAGCGCAGCTCCTCGTCGGCCTCACCGATCTCGCCGGCGGCCTGGGCCAGCGCGGCGAGGGAGCGCAGGAAGCCGCGGTTGGGCACATGGGCCCACGGCACCGGCCCCTGCCCCTTCCAGCCCGAGCGGCGCAGCGCGTCGAGACCGCGGTGGTAGCCGGTCCGCGCGTAGGCGTAGGCCTCGATCGAGCGGCCGCCGTCGAGCGCGGTCTCGGCGAGGACGGCCCACGGCAGGGAGGACGAAGGGAGGTCCGCCGCCACCTTCGCCGCGTCCTCGCCCCCGTCGATCCGCGCCGCGGCGGGGTCCTCGGGCAGCTTGGTCTCAGGGATGCCGAGCAGGTTGTCCATCAGGCCTTCACCGACGTCCCGGCCGAGCGGAGGTTCTCGCAGGCCTCGACGACGCGGGCGGCCATCGACGCCTCGGCCTCCTTGCCCCACGCGCGGGGGTCGTACTGCTTCTTGTTGCCGACCTCGCCGTCGATCTTCAGCACGCCCGTGTAGTTCTCGAGCATCCAGCCGGCGACCGGGCGGGTGAAGGCGTACTGCGTGTCGGTGTCGACGTTCATCTTGACGACGCCGAAGTCGACCGCGTCGCTGATCTCCTGGGCGCTCGAGCCCGAGCCACCGTGGAAGACGAGGTCGAGCGGGTGCTCGCCGTGGTCGCTGCCGTACTTCGCGACGATCGCGTCCTGGCACTGCTTCAGGATCTCGGGGCGCAGCTTGACGTTGCCCGGCTTGTAGACGCCGTGGACGTTGCCGAAGGTGAGGGCCGTCATGTAGCGACCCTTCTCACCGAGACCGAGGGCCTCGACGGTCGCGAGCGCGTCCTCGGGGGTCGTGTACAGCTGCTCGTTGATCTCGTTGGCGACCCCGTCCTCCTCGCCGCCGACGACACCGATCTCGACCTCGAGGATGATGTCGGCCGCCCTGGCCAGCTCGAGCAGCTCCTGGGCGATCTGCAGGTTCTCGGCCAGCGGCACCGCCGACCCGTCCCACATGTGCGACTGGAAGATCGGCAGCCCGGTGGCGTCCCGCCGCTCCTTGCTCGCGGCGAGCAGCGGACGGACGAACCCGTCGAGCTTGTCCTTGGGGCAGTGGTCGGTGTGCAGGGCGATGTTGACGTCGTAGTTCTTCGCCACCTCCTGCGCGTAGGCCGCGAGCGCGAGCGAGCCGGTGACCATGTCCTTGATGGTCGGGCCGGACAGGTACTCGCCACCACCGGTGGACACCTGGACGATGCCGTCGCTGCCGGCCTCGGCGAAGCCGCGGATGGCGGCGTTGAGGGTCTGGCTCGAGGTGACGTTGATGGCCGGGTAGGCGAAGGACCCGGCCTTCGCGCGGTCGAGCATGTCTCGATAGACGTCGGGGGTTGCGATGGGCATGGCGGTGGGCCTCCTGGCACGGCTCGGTGGTCGTCCTGCTGATCCTCGCAGATCCGCCCGGCGCCCGGCCAAGGGTCACCGCCGTTACGCCCGGGTAGCTCCGCGCGTCAGGGAGCGAGACGGCCGGGATGCGGTCAGCGCGACGCCTGCCAGGCGATGATCCGGTCGAGCGCCTCGGCGATGGCCTCCGGGCCGGCGGCGAGGGACAGCCGCACGCAGCGCGACCCGATCACCGGGTCGAAGTCCCCGCCGGGCGTCACCGCGACACCGGTCGCCTCGAGCAGCGCGGCCGCGTACTCGCCGGAGTCGGCGAAGCCCGCGAGCGCGTCACCGAGCTCGGCCCAGTAGTAGAAGGCGCCGTCCGCGGGCGCCGCCGCGCCCCACCCGAGCTCGGGGGCACGCTGGAGCAGCACCTCGCGCGCCCGCGCGAACTGCAGCCGCGCGGCCTCGCCCTCCGCGTACGTCTCCTCGGCGAAGGCCGCGACCGCCGCCTCCTGCGCCGCGGCGGGCGGGCACAGCGCGATGTTGCCCGCGAGGGCGTCGACGGCCGACCGCAGGTCCTGCGGCACGAGCAGCCAGCCCAGTCGCCACCCCGTCATCCCCCAGTACTTGCTGAAGGACGAGACGACGATCGCGTGCTCGTCGACCTCCCGGGCGCTCACCCCCTTCGCGTCCGGGCCCTCGCCGTACGTCACGCCGTGGTAGATCTCGTCGCTCACGAGGCGGACGCCGTGGGCGCTGCACCAGGCGGCGATCGCGGTGAGCTCGCCGCGGTCGACCATCGTGCCCGTCGGGTTCGCCGGCGAGGCGAGGACGAGGCCGGCGAGCGGGGCCTGCGCGTGGACGGCCTCGAGCTGCGCGACGGTCGGCTGGTAGCGCTCCGTGGGGCCGGTCGCGATGTCGACGACCTCGCAGCCGAGCGCCTCGAGGATGTTGCGGTACGCCGGGTAGCCGGGGCGGGCCAGCGCGACGCGCTCGCCGTGGTCGAAGGCCGCGAGGAAGGCCAGGACGAAGCCACCGGAGCTCCCGGTCGTCACGGCGACCTCGGCCGGGTCGACGTCGAGGCCGTACCAGCGGGAGTAGTGGCCCGCGATCGCGGCCCGGAGGGGGGTCGTGCCGAGCGCCGGCGTGTACCCGAGGGGCCGTGCCTCCGCGTGGATCCGGGCCGCCGCCACCTGCACCGCGCTCGGCGCGCCCTGGCTCGGCTCGCCGGCGCAGAGGGAGACGACCTCCCTTCCCTCAGCTCGCATCCGCGCGACGGTGGCGAGCACGTCCATGACCTCGAAGGGGGCAACCGCGGACCGGGCGGACGGGGCGAAGGGGGTGTCACGGCTGTCCATGGGGTCCATCCTCACACTGCCCTTCGGGACGGTCGCTGCGCGACCTCCTCAGGGAGCGAGGGAGGACGCAGGGTGTGTGCGGGCGCCTTCGGATGTAGTGTGCCCCGGCCACACCAACCGGAGAGGACCTCGTCGTGTCCGAGACGACCTACCAGCTCATCGCCATCGGCGTGTACTTCACCGCGATGCTCGCGATCGGCTACTACGCCTACACCCGCACCCGCAACATCGACGGGTACATGCTCGCCGAGCGCGGCCTGCACCCGGCCGTCGCGGCCCTGTCCGCCAACGCCGCCGACATGTCCGGCTGGCTGCTCATGGGCCTGCCCGGTGCCATCTACGCCTCCGGCCTCATCGAGAGCTGGATCGCCATCGGCCTGACGATCGGCGCGTGGCTCAACTGGAAGTTCGTCGCGCCCCGCCTGCGCGCCTACACCGAGATCGCCGGCGACTCGATCACCATCCCGAGCTACTTCGGGCGCCGCCTGCGCGACCGGACCAACCTGCTGCGCATCGTCGCGGCGGTCGTCATCCTCGCCTTCTTCACCTTCTACGTCTCCTCCGGCATGGTCGCCGCGGGCAAGTTCTTCGAGAGCTCCTTCGGCTGGACCTACCTGCACGGCGTGCTCCTCGTCGCCGCGGTCACGCTGGCCTACACGCTCTTCGGCGGCTTCCTCGGGGCGACCCTCACCGACGTCGCGCAGGGCCTGCTGATGTTCGCCGCGCTCGTCGCCGTCCCCTTCGTCGCGCTCTTCGAGGTCGGCTCGCCGGGCGAGATCGCCGACGGTGCCCGTGCCGTCAACCCGGACGTGTTCAACCTGTTCGCCGGCGACGAGGGCACCGGCCTGCTCGTCCTCGCGATCATCTCGACGGCCGCGTGGGGCCTGGGCTACTTCGGCCAGCCGCACATCATCGTGCGGTTCATGGCGCTGCGCACCCCTGCCGACGCGCACTACGGCCGGATCGTCAGCACCACCTGGATGATCATCACGGCGCTCGGCGCGATCACCACCGCGATCATCGGTGTCGCCTACTTCAACGGTGCCGACCCGGCGAAGCAGATCGAGGACCCCGAGACCGTCTTCCTCCTGCTGGCGCAGATCTTCTTCCACCCCCTCGTCGCCGGCTTCGTGCT
This sequence comes from Janibacter terrae, assembly GCF_039636765.1. Lineage (NCBI taxonomy): Bacteria > Bacillati > Actinomycetota > Actinomycetes > Micrococcales > Intrasporangiaceae > Janibacter > Janibacter terrae. The sequence continues at coordinate 718,810 of NZ_CP144167.1, read as the reverse complement.
CGCCGCCGTCCTCGCCGCGATCATGTCGACGATGTCGAGCCAGCTCGTCGTCTGCTCCTCCGCCCTCGTCGAGGACCTGGTCAACCTCACCGGGCGCAAGGCCTCGGACAAGGCGCTGCTCCTCTACGGCCGGGTCGGCGTGCTCGTCGTCGCGCTCGTCGGCCTCGTCCTCGCCCTCGACCCCGACTCGGCGATCCTCGAGCTCGTCGCCTTCGCGTGGGCCGGCTTCGGTGCCGCCTTCGGCCCGATCGTCCTGCTCTCGCTCTACTGGCGGCGCCTCACGGCCACCGGCGCCCTCGCCGGCATGGTCGTCGGCGCGGTCACGGTCTTCGTCTGGGGCAACATCGACAGCCTGAGCGACCGGATGTACGAGATCGTCCCCGGCTTCCTGCTCAACCTGCTCGTCACGGTCGCCGTCTCGCTCGCCAAGCCGTCCACGGACCCGGAGATCCAGGCCGAGTTCGACAGCATGGAGCGCGAGCTCGGCGCCTCCCGCGGGGACATCGACCTCGCCGCGACCAGGTAGCGCCCGACCGCAGGGTCAGCCCTCGCCGGGTACCTGACCGAAGGTGTGCCGCCGCACCCACGCGTGCATCGCGATGGCTGCGGCGGCACCTGCGTTCATCGAGCGCGTCGAGCCGAACTGGCTGATCGCCAGGACCACGTCGCAGGCAGCGAGCATCTCCGGGCTGATGCCGGGGCCCTCCTGCCCGAGGACGAGGACGCACCCGCGCGGCAGGTCGTGGGTCTCGATCGGGACCGATCCCGGCACGTTGTCGATGCCGATGACGGGAAGGGGGGTCCCTCCTTCGCCCGCAGTGCTCGCCCAGGCGAGGAAGGACGGGACGTCGGGGTGGTGGTGCTCGACCTGGTAGCGGTCCGTGACCATCGCGCCGCGACGGTTCCACCGCCGCTTGCCGACGATGTGGAAGGCGGCCGCCCCCAACGCGTTGGCGGTGCGCACCACCGAGCCGATGTTGAAGTCGTGCTCCCAGTTCTCGATCGCGACGTGGAAGGCGTGGCGCCGCGTGGCCAGGTCCGCGGTGATCGCGTCGTGCGACCAGTAGCGGTACCGGTCCTCGACGTTGCGCCGGTCGCCCTCGCGGAGCAGCTGCGGGTCGAGGCGCTCGTCCTGCGGCCAGTCACCCTCCCACGGCCCGACCCCGTGGTTCACAGGGTGCGCGAAGGGAGCGCCCGTAGCCTTGGCATGATCATCCGGGGTGCCCACGGGGCCCCACCGTAGACGCCACCCTCGGAAGGGCCGCATGAACACCATCGTCCAGTGGGTCCTCGACCTCATGGACAGCATCGGGGGGCCCGGCATCGCGCTCGGGATCTTCCTCGAGAACATCTTCCCGCCGATCCCGAGCGAGGTGATCCTGCCCCTGGCCGGTTTCACCGCCGCGCAGGGCCGGTACTCCGTCGTCGAGGCGATCCTCTGGGCGACGCTGGGCTCGGTCACGGGCGCGCTGCTGCTGTACGGGCTGGGCGCCGCGCTGGGCATGGACCGGCTGCGGGGCATCGCGCGCCGGATGCCGCTCGTCGACGTCGCGGACATCGACAAGACCGACGCGTGGTTCTCCAGGCACGGGGCCAAGGCGGTCTTCTTCGGGCGCTTCGTGCCGGGCATCCGCAGCCTCATCTCGATCCCGGCCGGCATCGACCGGATGCCGCTGGCGAAGTTCGTCGGCTACACGAGCGCCGGGTCGCTCATCTGGAACAGCCTCTTCGTGTGGATCGGGTTCCAGCTCGGCGACCGCTACGAGCTCGTCGAGCGGTACATGGACCCGATCAGCAAGGTCGTCTACGCGCTCATCGTCCTGACCGCCGTCGGTGTGCTCGTGTGGATGGTCCGCCGCTCGCTGCGCCGCAGCCACGACCCCGACGACCACATCGAGCTCGAAAAGCGGTAGTGCGCGCTCGGGTGCCGGCCCTAGCGTGGTCCGACATGACGACACCGGTGATCGAGGCCGAGGGCCTGGTCAAGCGATTCGGCGACTTCACGGCCGTCGACGACGTGAGCTTCACGGTGCCCCGGGGCACCGTCTTCGGCCTCCTGGGGCCCAACGGCGCGGGCAAGACGACCACCGTGCGGATGATGACGACGCTGACGGTCCCCACGAGCGGGTCAGCCCGGGTCGCCGGCCACGACGTGGCGACGCAGCCCGACGCGGTGCGCGCGAGCATGGGCCTGACCGCCCAGAGCGCGACGGTCGACGACCTGCTGACCGGGCGGGAGAACCTGCGTCTGATCGGCGACCTCTACGGCCTGCCCGGGCGCGAGGTGCGCCGGCGTGCCGACGACCTGCTCGAGCGGTTCTCGCTGACCGAGGCGGGCAACAAGGTGGTCCGGGACTACTCCGGCGGCATGCGACGGCGCATCGACCTCGCGGTCAGCCTCGTCGCCCACCCGTCGGTCCTCTTCCTCGACGAGCCGACCACCGGCCTCGACCCGCGCAGCCGCGTCGAGCTGTGGGACGTGCTGCGTGACCTCGTGCGCGACGGCACGACGCTGCTGCTTACGACGCAGTACCTCGACGAGGCCGACCAGCTGGCCGACCGGGTCTGCGTCATCGACCACGGGAGGATCATCGCCCAGGGCACCCCGCTCGAGCTGAAGAACCAGTCCGGCGCGACGAGCCTCGTCGTCACGGTCTCCCGGCACGACGAGGTCGGCCGGGCCGCCGGGCTCGTCCGCCGGATCGTCGGCGAGCTGCACGTCGACGCGGACGCTCGGCGGCTCACCGCCCCGGGCGCCGCCGTCGCGGAGCTGACCCGGATCGCGGGCGAGCTCGACGGGGCCGGGATCGAGGTCGACGACCTCGGCATGCAGCGGCCCAGCCTCGACGACGTCTTCCTCTCCCTCACCGGTCACACGGCCGGGGAGTCCAGCAACCAGGAGGCACCGGCATGACCGGGGCGAGCCGCACCCGCCAGATCACCACCCTCGTGCGCCGCAACCTCACGCACATCAAGCGCCAGCCCGAGATGCTCACCGACGTGACGATCCAGCCGGTCATGTTCGTGCTGCTCTTCGCGTACGTCTTCGGCGGCTCCATCAACATCCCCGGCGTGGACTACAAGCCGTGGCTGCTGCCCGGGATCATGGCGCAGACCATCGCCTTCAGCTCCTTCATCGTCGCCGTCGGCCTCAACACCGACATCGGCAAGGGCATGGTCGACCGCCTGCGCTCCCTGCCCATCCAGCGCTCCTCGATCCTCGTCTCCCGCAGCATCGCCGCGCTCATCCACTCGAGCATCGGCGTCGCGGTCATGTCGGTGACGGGTCTGTTCATCGGGTGGCGGCTCCACGACGGGGTGGTCAACGCGCTCGTCGGGTACGGGCTGCTGCTGCTCTTCGGCTTCGCGATGATCTGGATCGGCATCCTCGTCGGCTCGGCCATGCGCTCCGTCGAGGCGGTCAACGGGCTGATGTTCACGACGATCTTCCCGGTCACCTTCCTCTCCAACGCCTTCGCGCGCACCGACGTCATGCCGACCTGGCTGCGCACGATCGCGGAGTGGAACCCCATCAGCGCCCTGAGCCAGGCCATGCGCGACAACTGGGGCGTCGCCGGTCAGCCCCTGCGCGCGGACGCCCCGTGGCCGCTGCACCACCCCGAGCTCGCGACGATCATCTGGTCCGTCGGGATCACGCTCGTCATCGCGCCGCTGGCGCTGCGCGCCTTCAACGCCCGGACGACGGACTGACGCGGAGGTTGGCGGCGGGTCGGGTGGGGGCCGGTCGCCTCCCTTGGATCAGCGCCAACCATGGCCGAGGACGAGGGTCGCGAGCTGGGTGCGCGAGCGCACGCCGGACTTGCGGTAGATCCGCGTCAGGGTCCCCTCGACCGTCTTGACGCTCAGGTGGAGGCGCTGGGCGATCTCGCGGTTGCTCGCGCCGTCGGCGACCAGGGCGGCGACCTGCTGCTCGGTGAGCGTCAGCTCGGCGAGCGGGTCGGCGCTGTCCGACTGCTCGGGCTCGAGGCTGTGCAGCGCCGCGCCCTCGGGGAACCGGGCCTGCACCCACGCCGTCCACGGCTCCGCATGCAGCGGCCGCAGCACCTCACGGGCCCGCTCGGACGCCTCGCGGCTGCGACCGGTCCGCCGGGCCCGGCGCTCGAGGTGGGCGAGCGCGACCAGGGAGCGGGCCTGCTCGATGGGCAGCCGGCGCTCCGCGGCGGCCGTGGCCGCCCGGGTCACGAGCCGGCGCGCCTCGTCGAGGTCACCCCGCGCGGCCGCGATCTCGGCAGCCGCCCGGTCCGCGGCGATGACGACGCCGGGGGCGCCCTGCCCGGAGTCGAGGCTCTCGCGCACCAGGGCCAGCAGCTCCTCGGCCTCGGCCACCTCGCCGGTGAGGGCGAGGGCCGTCACCGCATCGGTGTGCCAGCGCAGCGCCGTCACGTCCTGGATCCCGCTCGCCGCGTCGATCGCGCGCAGCTCCCGGTAGACCGCCACCGCCCCCGTGAGGTCGTCGAGGTGCAGCCGAGCGAGCCCGAGACAGGTGAGCTGGCGGCGCAGGTAGCGCTCGTCGTCCTGCTCCCGGGCGAGCGCGACCCCGCGGGCGCTCACCACCGCGCACCTCTCGAAGGTCCCGCCCACCGACTCGGCCACCGACTCGATGTACCAGGTGGTCGCGACCGGGGTGTCGAAGTGCGTCGCCGCCCGGGTCGCCCGCCCCGCCAGCTCCAGCGCCTCGCGTCCTCGTCCCTGCCGCGCGACGATCTCGACGAGGCTGCGCAGGATGTGCACGGTGTCGTACCCGGCGTCCTGGCCGACGTCGGCGAGCATGTCGACGAACTCCGCGCGCGCTCGCTGCAGGTCGTCGTCGTGCAGCGCGAAGCGCGCCGCGATGTAGCGCGCGGAGGTGTGCACCTGGCCCGGCCGCGGCGGAGCGGCGAGCGCGGCGGCCTCCTCGATGAGCTCGCGGGCCCCCCCTTCGCCCAGCGTGCGACTCACCGAGGCCGCGGCGGTGAGCGCCTCGACCTCGATGTCCGGGCGGTCGGCGCGGGCGGCCAGCTCCGCCGAGCGGCGGGCCAGGTCGAGTGCCGTGCGCAGGTCGTGCGTGCTGAGGAGGACACGGGCGCGCTGCAGCAGCACGCGGGCCTGCAGCTCGGGGTGCCGGCGCGAGGCCTGCATCGCGGAGACGAGGACCTCGTCGGGAGCAGGGTCGCCCAGCTCGACGAGGGCGAGGTCGGCGCGCACCCGGTGGTTGGGGTCGGTGAGCTCGACGGCGGCCTGGACGGCGCGGTGCAGGACGCGGGTCTCCTTGCCGATGACCGCGTTCTCCAGGCAGCAGGTGAGCCACTCGGCTCGTTCGGGCGTCCCGGCGTCCGCGGCCAGCAGGTAGAGGTGGCCGGCGAGGTCGTGCTCGCCGCGCGCAGCGGCCCCAGCGGCGGAGGACGCGAGGTCGGCGGGGCTCGTCGACGGGTCGCCGGCGAGCGCGAGGTGGTAACGCACCAGGCCGTCGTTGTCGGCGTGCTCGGCGAGCTCGCGGTGCAGGCGCACGAGCTCGTCGCTGTCGATCGACTCGAGCAGCACGTCGCCCAGGGCAGCCGGCGTGAGGCGCAGGTAGTCGTCCTCGGTGACGATCATCGCGAGCGCCCGGGCCGTGGCGATGCTCGCGTCGGCGTCCGGGCCGAAGATCCGTCCGAGGACCGCCGCCGTCGGCTGGTGCATGGCCGCGACGCGGCGCAGCGTCGTGCGCACCTGCTCGGACAGCGCGTTGGCGTGGCCGCGCGCGAGGGCGTCGACCGCCCGGGTCATCTCCAGGGGGCTCTGGGAGTCCGTCGCGGCCGCGAGCTGGTGCGCCAGGCCGGGGTTGCCACCCGACTCGCGGTGCGCCCACAGGGCCGTGTCGGTCGGCACACCGACGGACGTGAGCATCTCGACCGTGTCCGCGCCGGCCAGTGGCGCGAGGTCGATGTGCAGCAGCGGGATCTCCCGGGTGTCGAGCGGGTCCGGCACGAAGCCGGTGCGCGCCGACACCTCCGCCGGCCCCACCGACAGCAGGATCCCGAGCGTGCCGGGCCCGAGCGAGCGGCTGGCGGCCGTCCGCAGCGCGACGAGGCTCAGCAGGTCGAGGTGCTGGGCGTCGTCGAGGACGAGGACGAAGGGGGCTCGGGCGGCGTGGGTGGTGAGCAGCTCGGTCAGGGCGTCCCCGAGCTGGGCCGTCGGGTCGTTGCCGGAGAGCAGGCGGGTGTCGGCGAGCCGCGCGCGCATCCGCTCCGGCAGCTCGTCCAGGGTCTCGGCCGGGAAGGCCTGCGCGATGACCTGTGCGGCGTGGCCCCGGGTGCCCCGACGGTGCAGCCGCACCGGCACCGCGTTGGGCACCGCCGCCGTCACGAGGTCGAGGACGGTGCTGCGCCCCATCCCGCGGGGTCCGTGGATCGCGACCGCCTGGCCGTCGAGGACCCGTGCGGTCACCGCGCCCACGAGGCGGGCACGACCGACCGGGGCGGGGGTGCCCACGGCGTGCCGCGCAGCGAGATCCACTCCAGCTCCTCCGTCTCCACCGCCGTCGGCGGACACCTCCAAGTTAGCCAACGGACCTGAGCGCCGCCGGGGGACCCCCTTCGCGTCCGCCGTGGTGCTCAACGAGGGGCGATGACCTCGCGACCGAGGAAGGGCTGGAGGGCCGCGGGCACGCGCACGGAGCCGTCGGCCTGCTGGTGGTTCTCGAGGAGCGCGACGATCGGACGGGTGCTCGTGATCGCCGTCCCGTTGAGCGTGGCGATCGTGCGCGTGCCGCCGCCCTCCGCGTTGCGCTCGCGGATGTTCAGACGACGCGCCTGGAAGGTCGTGCAGTTGCTCGTCGAGGTCAGCTCCCGGTACTTCGCCTGCGTCGGCACCCACGCCTCGCAGTCGTACTTGCGGCTCGCCGGCCCGCCGAGGTCACCGGCCGCGACGTCGATGACCCGGTAGGGCAGCTCGAGCGCCTCGAGGACCCGGCGCTCGATGCGCAGCAGGTTGTCGTGCTCGGCGACGGCGTCCTCGGGGCGGCAGAAGACGAACATCTCCGTCTTCTGGAACTGGTGCACCCGGAAGATGCCGCGGGTGTCCTTGCCGTAGCTGCCGGCCTCGCGGCGGTAGCAGGTCGAGGTCGAGACGTAGCGCAGCGGGCCCTGCGACAGGTCGAGGATCTCGTCGGCGTGGAAGCCGGCGAGCGCGACCTCGGAGGTGCCCGTGAGGTACAGGTCGTCGGCGGGGAGCTGGTAGACCTCGTCGCCGTGCGCGTCGAGGAAGCCGGCGCCGGCCATCGTCTCCGGACGCACGAGGTTGGGCACGACGAGGGGCGTGAACCCCTCCTCGCCGGCGATCCGCTGCGCCAGCCCCATGAGCGCCCACTCGAGCTGTGCACCGACCCCGGTGAGGTAGTAGAAGCGGCTGCCGCTCACCTTCGCACCGCGCTCCATGTCGATGGCGCCGAGCAGCTCGCCGAGCTCGAGGTGGTCCCTGGGCTCGAAGCCCTCCGCGGCGAAGTCGCGTGGGGTACCGACCTCCTCGACGAGGTCGAAGTCCTCCTCGCCGCCCGCGGGCACGCCCGGCTGGATGACATTGCCGATGGCGCGAAGGGAGGTGTCCAGCTCCCCCTTCGCCTCGTCGGCCGCGGCCTCGAGCTCCTTGACCCGGGCCGACATCGCGGCCCCCTTGTCCCGCAGGGCGGCCGCCTCGACCTCGAGGTCCGCGACGTCCTCCCCGGCCTTCTTCGCCCTGGCGAGACGACCCATGACGGGACCGAGCTCCTTGCTCGCGGCCTTCTGCTCCGCCCGCGCGCTCTCGTAGGCCCCGATCGCCGCGCGGCGCCGCTCGTCGGCGGCGACCACCGTGTCGACGAGTGACTCGTCCTCGCCGCGGGCACGCTGGCTCGCTCGGACGGCATCGGGCTGGTCGCGCAGGAACTTGAGGTCGATCACGACACGCAGGATATCCGCGATGTGGACGCTGTCGGCCCGGCGCCCCGGCCCGGTCGACGACGGGCCCACGGCCTACGGTCCGGTAGCGTCACCGGCGTGTCGGACTGGACCCTCTTGGCGATCGTCATCGCGCTCTCCCTCGTACTCGTCGGCGTCGCCGCTGCGCTCGTGCTCGCCGGCCCCGGCGCCCCGAGCGCTCGGCACCGCAAGCCCCGCCCGACCCGCGGCAGCTTCCGCAAGGACAAGGACGCGCGGGAGACGCCCCGGCGGGCGGCGATCATCATCAACCCGACGAAGTTCACCGACGTCGCCGCGACCCGCGCCGAGCTCGCGGCCGCGAGCACCCAGCTCGGCTGGGCCGAGCCGCTCTTCATCGAGACCACGATCGACGACCCGGGGACCGGCCAGACGCGTCAGGCGCTCGACGAGGGCGTCCACGTCGTCTGCCCGCTCGGCGGTGACGGCACCATCCGCGCGGTCGCGGTGGCCCTCGCCGGCACGCGCACACCGATGGGGCTGCTCCCCCGCGGCACGGGCAACCTCCTGGCCCGCAACCTCGACATCCCCGTCGGCGTGGACCTCGTCCCCGCGCTCCGGGTCGCGTACAACGGTCGCAACAAGGCCATCGACGTCGCGTGGCTCGAGCTCGACCCCGCCGAGGAGCCGGCGACCGAGGACTCCGGGCAGGCCGAGCACCCGGTCGAGGGTCCGCCGGTGCAGCGCCACCCCTTCCTCGTCATGGCGGGCATGGGCTTCGACGCGGAGATCATGGACGGCACGAGCGAGGACCTCAAGGCCAGGGTGGGCTGGTCGGCCTACTTCGTCACCGGGCTGCGCAAGCTCTTCGTCACCCGCTTCCGCGTGCGGTGGAGCGTCGACGGACGGGAGCAGGACCCGGTGAGCGCCCGGAGCTTCCTCATCTGCAACTGCGGCACCCTGCAGGGCGGGATCCAGCTCGTCCCGAGCGCCCGGCTCGAGGACGGTCTGCTCGACGGCGTGGTCGTCGCCCCGAGGACGCTCATCGGCTGGGGCTCGGTCGCGGTCCGGGTCCTCGGCCGCAGCATGCGCGACGGCTCCGAGCTGATCCGCACCTCCGGCTCGGTCTACACCGCCGAGGTCGACGAGCCGCACCCCGTGCAGGTCGACGGCGACGTCATCGGGGAGGCCTCGCGGCTGCGGGTGAGCGTCGACCCGCAGGCCCTGATCGTGCGCGTGGCCGGCGCCTAGGCCGGGCTCATCGGGACCGGCTCATCGGCGCCGACGTCCCGGCGCCAGACGGTCGGCGTTGGCCCGGATGGCCCGCACGAGCGCCTCCTCGGGCGCGCTCGGCACCGAGCGTCGGGTCGTCAGGACGACGTCGATCGGGCCGGCGGACGGCACGAGGGGGTGCTCGAAGGGCACCAGCCCGTCCGGTGGCATGCCGGCCGCGTGCAGGACGACACCCATCCCGGCCAGTGCCGCGGCGCGCAGCCCGTTCAGGCTGCCGCTCGTGCAGGTGATGCGGTGCGGGATGCCCGCCCGGCGGAACATCTCCAGCGCGATGGCTCGGGTGAGGGCCGGGGGCGGGTAGGTGACGAAGGGGATGGGCTCCCCGTCGTCGAGGACGAAGCCGGGCGCCGAGTGCAGCACGAGCTCGTCGCTGAAGACCACCCGGGGGTCCCGGTCCCCGAGCCCTGAGCGCTGCTTGCCGAAGGCGATGTCCAGGTGGCCGTCGGCCATCAGCTGGTTGAGGTCCTCGCTCAGGGCGACGGTCAGCTCGAGGTCGACGCGGGGGTGGTCCCGGCGGAACTCGGCGAGCACCGTCGGCAGCTCGTGGAGGACGAGGTCCTCGGACGCCCCGAAGCGCACCCGACCGCGGAGGGTGGACTCGGAGAAGTACCGCCGGGCGGCCTCCTCCCGCTCAAGGATCTCCCGCGCGAAGCCGAGCATGGCCGCACCGTCCGCGGTGAGCTCCATCGAGTGGGTGTCGCGCAGGAGCAGCCGTCGGCCAGCGGCCTGCTCGAGCTTGGCGACGTGCTGGCTGACCGTGCTCTGGCGCAGGCCCAGGCGACGGGCGGCGGCGGTGAAGTTGCGGGCGCTCTCCACCGCCAGAAAGCTGCGCAGGTGCGTCGGGTCGAACACCGACGCAGGTTATCAAGAAACGTGATGGCAACTACCTCGCTCATCGCGTTCCGTTACCAGCGGGCAATGGTTACCGTCGAGAGCATGCTCTCCCGGCTCCTGGCGTCCAGCCGTATCGACCCCTTCCTCCTCATGATCCTCACCACCGTGCTGGTGGCGGCCCTGCTGCCAGCGGACGGGGTGGCCCTCAGCGCCTTCGGCTGGGCCTCGAAGATCGCCATCGGCCTGTTGTTCTTCCTCTACGGGGCGAGGCTCTCGAGCAGCGAGGTCCTCCACGGCGTGCGGCACTGGCGACTGCAGGCCTTCATCCTCGTGACGACCTTCCTCGCGTTCCCCGTGCTCGGCCTGGTCTTCAAGAGCTTCGTCCCGGCGCTCCTCGGGGAGCCCCTGTACCTCGGCCTGCTCTACCTCTGCGTGCTGCCCTCGACGGTGCAGTCGGCGATCGCCCTCGTGTCCGTCGCGCGGGGCAACATCCCGGCCGCGGTCGTCGCGGCGAGCGCCTCCAGCCTGCTCGGCATCTTCGTCACCCCCCTCCTCGTCGGGCTGCTGATGCGTGCCCAGGGCGGGGGGATCAACGGCTCGGCCGTCATGGAGATCTTCGTCATGCTGCTCCTCCCCTTCCTCGCGGGCCAGGCGATGCGGCGCTGGATCGGGCGGTGGGTCAAGGAGAAGGGCAAGCCGCTCAAGGTCGTGGACCGGGGCTCGATCCTGCTCGTCGTCTACGTGGCCTTCAGCAAGGGGATGAACGAGGGCATCTGGTCCAGCCTGTCCGTCGGGCGACTCGTGCTGCTGGCGCTCGTCTGCCTCCTGCTGCTCGGCATCGTCCTGGCCTCGACGTGGCTGGTCGCGCAGCGGGCCGGCTTCTCGCGCGCCGACAGCGTGACGATCCTCTTCTGCGGCTCGACGAAGTCACTCGCCACCGGCCTGCCGATGGCCTCCGTCCTCTTCGCCGACCAGCAGGTGGGTCTCGTCGTCCTGCCGCTCATGCTCTACCACCAGCTCCAGCTCCTGATCGGGGCCGCCGTCGCCACCCGGCTGGACAAGCGGACGGTCGAGCCGGTGACCGTCCCCGCCTGACACGGTGGCTCAGGCGCCGAGGTCCGCCGCCACCCCGCACGAGCGGGCAAGGTCGGTGAGCCGGGCGACCTGGGCCGGCGTGTAGGCCACCCCGTGCTCCCGGGCCCGACGCGACTCCTGCACGGCCCGCACCCCGGGCGCGCGCGCCCCCTCACCGGACGCGGCGACGACGTCGAGGAGGTGCTGGACCCGGCCGGTGAGGTCGTCGCCGGCCGTCGGCTCCACAGCGAGCATGAAGAGGCTGACGCCCTGCGGCTCGGCGAGCCGGGTCGGCAGCCCGACATCGGCCCCGAAGCGGTCACCGCCGGCGAGGACGCCGGTGAGGACCTCGAGGGCGAGGCTGAGGCCGAAGCCCCGGTGGCCGCCGATCGGCTCGAGCAGGCCGGTGGTCCACAGCGCCGGGTCGCTCGTCGGCTCCCCGGCGGCGTCCCGCAGCACGCCGTCCGGGAGCCGCTCACCGCGCTCGTGGTAGCCGTCCATCGTGCCGGTGGACATCGTCGTCGTGGCCGTGTCGTAGAGGAGGCGGGCGCCCCCTTCGCCCGGCGCCGCCAACGCGTGGCCCTGGTTGCCGACGACCCGGCGGGTGCCCTCGGGGGCGGCGATGAGCGCGGGCCCGTTGGTCACCGCGAGGCCGATGCAACCGCGCTCGGCGGCCAGGTCCGCGAAGTACCCCATCGCGGCGGCCGAGGTCGCGTTGCGCACCGAGACCGCGCCCAGCCCGGTGACCCGCGACAGCTCGACGGCCCGCTCCATGGCGAGGGTGCCGACGACCTGACCCCAGGCGTCACCGGCGTCGAGGACCTGCCGCGACGGACGGTCCTGGAGGACCCGGATCTGCGGGTCGGCGACGGTGCCACCGGCACGGATGCGCTCGACGCACTGCACGAGCTTGGTCGCGACGCCGTGCGCCGGGAGTCCGTGTGCGTCCGCCCAGACGAGGGCGTCCGCGGTCCAGCGGGCGTGCTCGGTCGGCATGCCGACCGAGCCCAGGACGGTGGTGGACAGTCGGTGCAGGTCGTCCAGGCGGATGAGGGGCGCGGGTGTGGTGCGGGATCGGCTCACCCGCCCATCCTTGCTGGCGCGCGTGCGCCGAGCCCGGGTCATGCTGCATGACAAATGGGCATGATCCTTGTGCACCTCGACCGTGGCCGACGGGCTGCCGCCCGACCTAGCGTGGAGACATCGATTCACCCCCGCCTACCGCGAATCGAACGAGACCGCATCGAACCAAGAAATGGTGACTGACATGGCTGAGCTTCTCTCCAAGGAAGACTTCCGCGCCGCCCTGCAGGACGCGATCAAGGGCCGCGAGGCCGCAACCGCCAACTTCAGCAAGGCTTGGGCCGAGGGTCGGCTCCAGCGCAAGCACTTCGCCCGCTGGGCGGAGAACCACTACCACTACGTCGGCTTCTTCGCCGACTACCTCGGGCTCGTCTACCGCAACACCCCGGACACCCACAAGGACGCCAAGGACTTCCTCCTCCAGAACATGTACGAGGAGGAGCTCGCCGACATCCGGCACACCGACCTGCTCATCCGCTTCGCCGAGGCGTGCGGCACGACCGCCGAGCGCATCGAGGACCCGCGCAACATGAACGCCGTGACCCGCGGCCTGCAGGCATGGTGCTACCAGATCGCCGACCGCGAGCACTACGTCGTCGCGACGGCCGCCCTGGTCGTCGGCCTCGAGTCGCAGGTCCCGGACATCTACAAGAAGCAGATCATCCCCCTGCGCGAGACCTACGGCTTCACCGAGGACGAGATCGAGTTCTTCGACCTGCACATCACCTCGGACGTGGTCCACGGCGAGCGCGGCTACCAGATCGTGCTCGAGGGCGCGGACACCCCCGAGCTGCAGCAGCGCTGCCTCGAGGCGGTCCGCATCGGCGCCGAGATGCGCTTCAGCTACACCAAGAGCCTCTACGACAGCTACGTCGCCGAGGACCTCGAGCCGGCCGTCGCCTGACCCGAGACCGGCACGGAGCGGGCGCCTGTCCCGGGCGCCCGCTCTTCGTCTACCCGCACCTCCCCCCGCCGGCCCGGCCGGCACCCAGACCCCTGGAGCACGAGATGAGCAACTGGCACGACGTGGGCAACGTCAAGGACCTCAAGCTGCGCAAGAAGAAGGGCGTGGAGATCGGTGACGTCGCGGTCGCGCTCTTCTACGTCGGCGACAAGGTCTACGCCCTCAACGACATCTGCATCCACGAGGAACGCCGGCTCAGCAAGGGGACCCTCCTCTTCGGCAAGGTGATCTGCCCCGGCCACCAGTGGAAGTTCGACCCGGCGACCGGCGAGCCCGAGGACCAGGACGGGTGCCAGCCGACCTACGCCGTGCGCGTGGCCGAGGACGGCACCATCTCGGTGAGCCTCGACCCCGCCGACAAGGACGCCGAGGCCGGCGCGGCGGTCACGGCATGAGCGAGCCCACCCTCCTCCCGGCCGGTGTCGTCATCGTCGGCGGGGGCCAGTCGGCCGCCGTCGCAGCACGCACCCTGCGCCGCAAGAAGTACACCGGCCCGATCACCGTGCTCGGTGCCGAGCCCCACCGCCCCTACCAGCGCCCGCCGCTGTCGAAGGAGTACCTGGCCGACGCCGGCGCGAGCATCGACCTCCTGCCGGAGGACTGGACGAGCGCCCAGGACGTCACCGTCCGCACGGACGTGACCGTCGAGCGCATCGAGGACGGCCCGGTCGTCGTGACGACCGAGGGCGAACGCCTGCCCGCCGACGCCGTGCTCCTCGCGACGGGTGGCAGCCCGCGGACCCTCGGCGGCGTGACCGGCGAGCGGATCCATCACCTGCGTACCCGCGACGACGCCGACCGGCTCCGCGCCGCGATGGCCGCGTCGACCCGGCTCGCGATCGTCGGCGGCGGCTTCATCGGCGCCGAGATCGCCTCCGCCGCGCGTGAGGCCGGGCTCGAGGTCACCGTCATCGAGGCGGCCGCCCAGCCCATGCTGCGCGCCCTCGGCGACGACCTGGCCCGCGTCTGCGCCCGACTCCAGGAGGCGAAGGGGGTCGACCTGCGCCTGTCCACCGCCGTCCTCGACATCCACGAGACCGACAACGGTGTCGTGGTCGAGACCGACCAGGGAGAGGTGCACGCCGACCACGTCGTCGTCGCCATCGGCATCGTGCCGGACACCGCGGTCGCCGAGGCCTCCGGCATCGCGTGCGACAACGGCATCCTCGTGGACGCCTCCGGTCGCACGAGCATGCCGGGTGTCTGGGCGGCCGGTGACGTCGCCAACCAGGACCACCCCCAGGTCGACGGTCGGATCCGGGTCGAGCACTTCGACAGCGCGAGCAAGCAGGCCTCGGTGGCAGCGCAGTCCATGCTCGGCGCCGATGCCAGCCACTCCGATCCCCACTGGTACTGGTCCGACCAGTTCGGCATGAACCTCCAGGGCGTGGGACACCCCGAGCCCGGGGACGAGATGGTCGTTCGCGGCGACATCGACAGCGAGAGCTTCACCGCGTTCTTCATCCGGCAGGGCGTCGTGTCGGCCGTCTTCTCGCTCAACGACGAGGAGACGATCGGCCTGGCGCGGGAGCTGGTCAACATGTCCGCCTCCGTTCCGACCGACCTGCTCATCGATCCCGAACGGGATCTCTTCGAGGCCCTGGAAGGAGCCGCGTCATGACCAAGCTCAAGGGCAACTACATCGGAGGTGACTGGGTCTGGCCGGCGTCGGGCGAGTCCTTCGAGAGGACCAACCCCGCCCGTCCGGACGAGCTCGTCTCGATCGCCCCCGAGTCGAGCTCCCAGGACGTCGACGACGCCGTCGCGCACCTGGCCGAGCACCGCCACGCGTGGGCGGCGACGTCCCCGGAGAAGCGGGCCGACGTCCTCGTCGCCGCCGCCGACATCCTCGCCGGCCAGGCCGAGGACCTCGCGGTCGAGCTCGTGCGCGAGGAGGGCAAGACCCTCTCCGAGGCACGGATGGAGGCGACGCGGACCCCGCAGAACCTGCGCTTCTTCGCCGGGGAGGCCCTGCGCATGACCGGGGAGACCTACCCCACCGGTGACGGCAGCCTCGTGTTCTCCCGCCGCGAGCCGGTCGGCATCGTCGCCGCCATCACGCCGTGGAACTTCCCGCTGAACATCCCCTCGCGCAAGCTCGGGCCGGCGCTCGCCGCCGGCAACGCCGTGATCTACAAGCCGAGCGAGATCACCCCCCTCATGGGGCAGCGGCTCGTCGAGGCCCTCGTCCAGGCGGGCGTCCCGTCGGGGGCCCTCGCCCTGGTCCACGGGCACGCCGACGTCGGCCGGGCCATGGTCGCCAACGACGAGGTCCGCGCGGTCACCTTCACCGGCTCGACCGAGGTGGGCACCGCGATCCACGACGTCACCGGGGTGGATGTGCGCACCCAGCTGGAGATGGGCGGCAAGAACGCGCTCGTCGTCCTCGAGGACTCCGACCTCGACCGGGCCGCCACGATCATCGCCAAGGGCGCCTTCGGCCTGTCCGGCCAGGCCTGCACCGGGACCTCCCGGGTCGTCGTCCACGAGGCGGTGGCCGACGAGCTCGTCCGCCGCATCGGCGAGGTGGCGAAGGCGGCCCGGGTCGGCAACGGCCTCGACGACGGGGTGACCTTTGGTCCCCTCGCCAACCGGGCTCAGATCGACAAGTTCCGCCACTACGTCGACGGCGCGGCCGCCGACGGCGCCGTGCTCGTCGAGCCCGCGGACAGCCACGAGGACCCCCCGGGCGGTGGCTACTTCGTGCGACCGACGGTCTTCCGCGATGTCGACCCGCTGTCCGCGCTCGCCCAGGAGGAGGTCTTCTCCCCCGTACTGGCCTTCATCACCGTGTCGTCCTACGACGAGGCGGTCCGGGTCGTCAACAACACCCGGTACGGCCTGTCGGCAGGCATCGTCACCTCCGACATCGGCCGGGCCATCCAGTTCTCGCAAGACGTCGCCACCGGGTTGGTCAAGGTCAACCAGGCCACCAACGGCATGGCGATGAACGCCCCCTTCGGCGGCATGAAGCACTCGTCGACGCAGACCTTCAAGGAGCAGGCCGGCGCCTCGATGATGAGCTTCTACACCACCGACAAGACTGTCTACTTCACCCCCTGACCGGAGGACCACACCATGAGCGAGCACACCGAGACCAGCGACCAGACCACGCCCGACGACGAGGTCGTCTTCCACCGGGTCTGCCGCAGCGGCCAGGTACCCGAGGGCTACGTCCGGCGCTTCTACGTCGACGAGCTCGAGTGCGCCGTCGCGCGCCTGAAGGGCAAGGCCTACGCGACGAGCAACTACTGCACCCACCTCGACTGCCTGCTGAGCAGCGGCAAGCTGCAGGACGACGGCATCCGCTGCTCGTGCCACGGCAGCGTCTTCGAGCTCGACGGCGGGGAGCCCATCTACCCGCCGGCCACCGAGCCGATCGCCGTCTACGCGGTCAAGGAGGAGGACGGCGAGGTCTTCGTCGGCGTGAGTCGCAAGGACATCGAGCACGGGGGTCCGCGCCGCAAGAAGCCGCGCGAATGACCCCGCCCGCCACCCTCGGACAGCACCAGCAGGTGGTGCTCGGGCGCTCGTCCGCCGTCGCGTCGAGCCACCCGCTCATCACGACCGAGGGTGCGCGGGTGCTCGCGGCCGGGGGCAACGCCGTCGACGCGAGCTTGGCCATGGCTGCCGTCGGCTGGGTCGTCCTGCCCGGCCAGTGCGGGATCGGCGGTGACCTCTTCGCCATCGTCCGGGAGCCGGACGGCCGCGTCTGGACGGTCGGCGGGAGCGGTTTCGGGCCCGACGGCGGCACGGCCGACTTCTACCGGTCCCGGGGCCACGCCGCGATCCCCCTCACCGGGCCGCTGTCCGTCGCCGTCCCGGGGGCGCCGGCGGCGCACGCCGTCCTCGCCCGCCACGCCCGGTGGGGCCTCCCTTCGCTCTGGGCGACGGGGATCTCCCTGGCGCGCAACGGCTTTGCCTGCACCGCGAAGAACCGCGCCGACATCACCGAACGTCGGGAGCCGCTCGCCGCGGACCCGTCGACCGCCGCGTGCTTCCTCCCCGACGGTGAGGTCCCCGACCTCGGCCGGGTCCTGCACCAGCGAGACCTCGCGGACACGCTCGAGCGGCTGGCCGACGACCCCCTGTCCTTCTACCGCGGCGAGCTGGCCGAGCGCTGCCTGGACTTCCTGACGAAGGGGGGCGCCCCCTTCGCCGGTCCGGAGTGGGCCCTCGGCGCCGCCCTCGAGGAGGAGGCGGCGATCACCGGGTCGTACGGCGGTCTCACCCTCCACCAGACGCCCGTCCCCTCCGCCGGGTGGATGGTGCTGCACCAGGCGGGGCTGCTGGATGGCCTCCTCGGTGGCCTCGACCTCCTCGACGCCCGCTCGTGCGCCCTGCTCGCGGGCGCGGCACGCGCGGCCTTCGACGACCGCTTGACCCACGTCAACGCGGACAACGGCGCCTGGCGCGAGCTCCTCGACCCCGAGCGCCTGACCCGCCAGCGGACGGACCTCGGCAGGCCCTCCGAGGCACCCCTCGCCGCCCGCATCGACGGTGACACGACGAGCACCGTGTGCGTCGACGACGAAGGGAGGTCCGTGAGCCTGATCCACTCGCTCGCCTTCACCTTCGGCGCCCGGATCACCGTCCCCGGCACAGGCGTGGTCCTCAACAACCGTCTGGGCCGCGGGGCCTACCTCGTCCCGGACCACCCCAACGAGGTGCGGCCCCGGCGCAAGCCGCTGCACACCCTCAACGCGTGGGTCGCCGACGACGAGGACGGCCTGCGCCACGTCGGCAACTGCCCCGGCGGCGACGGGCAGGTGCAGTGGAACATGCAGGTCCTCAGCCATCTCGTCGACCACGGGCTCGACCCGCAGCAGGCCGTGGCCCTGCCGCGCCTCACCGTCTTCCCCGGGTCGGACGCGGACGTCGTCCACGAGCCCCAGGAGGTGCGGATCGAGGCCGGCCTGCCCCCCGAGACGCTCGACGCCCTGCGCACCGCGGGGCACCGGGTCCGCGAGATCCCCGTCCAGCGCGGCGGCCCGGGCGGATCCGCCCTGGCCATCAGCCGCAACCCCACGACCGGCGTCCTGTCCGCGGGCGCCGACCCACGCATGGAAGGAAGCGCCGTCGCATGGTGACCCCACCCGAGCTGCCCGCCCCGCCCCACCCCCAGGGGCACTACGTCCCCACGAGCAGGGTCGGTGACGTCGTCGTGACCGCGGGGATGACCCCGCGCGTCGACGGCGTCCTCGCCGTCACCGGACGCGTGGGTGACGCGGTCGACGTCGACGAAGCCCGCCGGGCGGCCGCCATCAGCGCGACGAACGCGCTCTCCGCGCTCGTCGCCGAGGCGGGCGGCCTCGAGCGGGTCATCGCG
Organism: Janibacter terrae; assembly: GCF_039636765.1. Classification (NCBI taxonomy): domain Bacteria; kingdom Bacillati; phylum Actinomycetota; class Actinomycetes; order Micrococcales; family Intrasporangiaceae; genus Janibacter; species Janibacter terrae. The sequence continues at coordinate 700,341 of NZ_CP144167.1, read as the reverse complement.
CTGCTGCGGATGACCGTGTACGTGCACGCCGCCAGCGGGTTCACCGAGCACTCGCGGGTCGCCGACGCCGCCACCGATGCCCTCGTGGCGCACCTGGGCGCGCGTGGCCGCTGCGCCCGCTCCGCGGTGGGTGTCGCCAGCCTGCCCGGCGACGCCCCCGTCGAGATCGAGCTGACCGCGCAGGTCGGCTGACCGAACCCGTCCCGCCCGGCCGGGCAGGTCCCACGTGGGACCTGCCCGGCCGACGCGCGTCACCCCCCGATGATCTCCGCAGAGCTGACCACGCCACCGAAGGCGCTGGCATAGCTCGCCAGCGAGGCCTCGTGCAGCTCGGGCGTCTCCGCAGCGAGGCAGTCGGACACGAGGACGGCGTCATGACCGAGCATCATCGCGTCGCGGGCCGTGGACTCGCAGCAGATGTTGGTCTGGGTGCCGGCGACGAAGAGCATCCGCGTGCCCTGCTCCTGCAGGACCGTCTGCAGCTCCCCGCCCGGCTCGACCATGGCGCTGTACCGGTACTTGCGCACGACGCGGTCCTGCGGCGCCACCTCCATGCCGGGCCACATCGCCTGTCCGGGGGCGTCCTCGGCGAGGACCGCGCTCCGGAAGTCCATGGCCTCGTCGCCCAGCAGGCGGCGCAGGCTCGGCCAGTCCGCGGGGTCGTCCCGGCTCGTCGTGCGCACCCAGACGACCTGGGAGCCCGCGGACCGGAACCAGCGCGCCAGGGCGTTGATCGGACCGACGATGTCCAGCGCCGCGGGTGCGTACCGGAACCGGACGGCGGGGTCGAGGAAGGCGTTCTGCATGTCGACGACGACGAGTGCCGACTGCTCCGGGACGAACTGGGGCCCGGCCATCAGAAGATCACCCCCGCCGCGAGCGTCGCCACGACGAGACCGCTGACGACCGGGACGAAGAGCCGTCTGACCAGCTCGATGACGGGCACGCCGGTGACGCCGGCGACCGCCACGAGGGAGGACCACACGACGAGCGTCCCACCTCCCGTCCACGACGCCGCGTTCTGGCCGATGGCCGCGAGCGTCTCGGGGGCCACCCCTGCAGCGGGGGCGAGCGCCTCGGACAGCGAGCCGATGAGGGGCAGCCCGGCCCAGCCCGAGCCGTCGAGACCGATGAGCATGCCGGCCACCATGAGGGCCAGGCAGGTCGCGGGGGCGAAGGCGGGCACGTGGTCCTGCCCGGCGACGATGACGTCGAAGAGGAAGGCCGGTGCGTCGGCTCCCTCCGGCAGGGTCATGATCCGACCGGAGAAGTCGCCGACACCCATGAGCACGAAGCCCGCGACCGGCAGCACCGCCCCCATCGCCTTGTACGCGAAGACGAGCCCGTCGACGACGTTGTCGGCCACCGCCTCGAGCGGCTCGGCCGCGCTGAGGAAGCAGATGACGAAGAGGAGCGCGAACCCGACGCCGCCGATGAGCGCGGCCCCGGACACCTCCTGCAGCACCGCGAAGAGATCGGTGAACCGGGAGAGAAAGAGGACGACGACCATCGCGAGGAAGCCGAGGGGGACGACGACCGCCATGATGCGCTTCTGCAGGTCACTCGTCGGCCGCTCGGCGTAGGTCGAGCGGCCGTCGCCGATGCTGAGGATCCCCTCGTCGCGCACCGCCTCGATCGGGTCGGTCTCCTTGCGGGTCAGCCCGGCGGAGACGGCACTGACGACCTCGCGGTCGTCGACCAGTCTCTCGGACTCGGCGACGACGAGGTGGCCGCGCGAGGTCCAGAGGTAGGCCAGGGCCGCAGCGACTGCGCCGACGATCCACGAGAGGATGAGCGCCCGGTGGGCGATGAGGTCGGCGTCCAGGGTGCCACCGCTGGCCGTGATCCCGGGGGCCACCCCCATGACGTAGTCGGAGGCCAGGGCCATCCCCTGCCCGGAGATCGCCACGGCGATGGCGGCGCCCAGGCGGGTCAGGCCGGCCGCGATGGCTGCGGGGATGAGCACGGCGGCCAGGATCGCGAGGGTCGGTGTCGGCCAGAAGACGAGGGACATGAGGTAGGACGCGACGAAGAGCACGCCGAAGGCGAGGTGGCCGTTGCGCATGAACCGCACGAGCGGCCGCAGCATCCGGGCGTCGATGTCCATCGCGCGCATGGCCCCGGTGAGGGCACCGATGACGGCGAGGACGAGGAAGATGTTGAGCAGCTCGGTCGTCGCGACGATGAGCCCGTTGAAGGGGGCAGCGAGCCCCTTGAAGAAGGAGCCTGTGTACGCCCAGGCCGTGACCGCCGTCGCGATGACGGCTGGGACGATGACATTGCGGCGCATCGCCATGACGACGATCAGCACGATGACACCGGCGATGTAGACCCAGGGGGCCTGCGCGCTCATCGGGTCACCGCCGGGGCGTGAGGCGCAGACGAGGGGCGGGACGAAGGGGGCGGTGCGAGGGGTGTGGTGTCCACGGGATCGACCTTCCGTGCTCGGATGGCCCCCGGGCCGGTCGGCTCCGGGGATCGGGCTCAACGAGCCCGCCACCAGCGAGGACGGGCGGGCTCTTCGGTCGAAGTTCCCGCGGTCGTTCGTGGGGTGTGAGGTCCTGTCCCGAGGGCGCCGTCACGAGACGGCGGACCGGGCGAGGTAGGTGATGTGTATCACATCGCGGCCGGTGGCGCACTCCCCGGCGAGGGGTCGCCGTAGGGGACCGGCGAGCCGAGGACCACGACGGTGGCCGTCAGCTCGGCGACGGGGTCGTAGTCCTTGAGGACCGTGACGACGTCGAGACCCAGGTCGGTCAGCACCTGCCCGAAGCGGACCTTCACCGCGTCGACGACCGCCACGTCGGCCCACCGGGCCAACGCGGCGTCCACTGTCGCGATCGTGCGCAGGGTAGGCACCCGCTGGTGCCGCGCGACGACGAGGACGTACTCCTCGGCCAGGTGGACGCGCTGCTGGCTGACGCCACCGCCCGTGAGCTCCTGGGTGACCCGGTTGTAGGCGCGCAGGATCTCCTGCTTCCACTCGCCCGCGCTGCGGCGCTGGGCGGTGACGGGCACGGGGCTCGGGCTGGTCTCCATCGACGGCACGAGCCCGATCGTGTCAGACCGGAGGGTTGGCCGCCAGATGCTGCTCGAAGGCCGCGATCGCCGCCGCGCCCACGGCCTTGTCCTGCTCGCCGTTGCCGCCGGACACGCCGATGCCACCGACGATCTGGCCCTCGTACTCGAGCGGGAACCCGCCGACGAAGATCGCGAACTTGCCGGGGATCATGTGGCTGATGCCGAAGGCCTCGTTGCCGGGGAGGGCCGGGCCGCTCGGCTCCTCGTTGAACTTGTGCGTCGCCCGCTCGTGGCCGGCGGCGGTGAAGGCCTTGGCGATCGAGATGTCGACGCCGGTGAGCCGAGCCCCGGGGATGCGGTGCAGGGCGATGACGTTGGCGCTCTCGTCGACGATGCACAGGGTCTGCTTCACCCCGATCTCGTCGGCCTTGGCGCGGGCTGCGGCGAGCACGGGCAGGGCGTCGTCGAGGGTGATGCGGTAGATCGAGTGCATGGCGCGTCCTTCGTGGGCGGCGACGGGTGGTCACGACCCACAGTGGACGACGAAGGTGCCCAACTCAATGGACCGAGTGAACGTAAATCGGGACCTCCAGATGGTTAAACTGCACAAATGGAACGGTTGGACGCCGAGGTCTCCGAGCACCTCACCCTCGACCGCCTCCTCGAGGAGCACCTGCTGCGTCACGCGACGACGATCTGCGACGGCGACCGCACGACACCCCTCGAGTGGGCTCGCTCGGCCCAGGAGGCGCTCTCCAACGCCAGCGACCTCACCCGCACCCTCATCGTGGGCGACGACGGCGTGCTCACCCCCGACGTCCTCCCGGTCCTCGCCGAGCGCGGAGCCGCCGCGGTCCTCGTCCGCGAGCCGCAGGAGGCACGGTGGACCGGTGCGCGGGCGGCGATGCCGGTCCTCGGCTTCGGCTCCGGCACCTCGATCGACGGGGTCATCCGGCTCGTCGCGCAGCTGGCCCTCGCCCATGAGAGCCACGTGCTGCGCTACGCGACCGGCATCCACGAACGCCTCGCGACCCTGCTCCACCGCGGCGCCGGCCTCGAGGCGATCTGCCAGCAGCTCGAGCGCCTCACCGACTGCGCGGTCGCCTTCGTCGACACGACCAGCACCATGCAGGCTGTCTCCCGCGACCGGCACCCCTGGGTGGACTCGACGACGGCGGGCTCGATCGCCCGCAAGGTGATCGCGGAGGAAGGGGAGGTCCCCCGGGCCCTTGACGCCGACCAGCACCCGGTGCACGAGCACCGCGTCGAGGTCGACGGGCACGTGGCCCAGGTCATCGCCGCGGAGGTGACCGTGGCCGAGCGCTCCGAGGGCTGGCTCGTGCTCATCTCACCGTCCGACGCGCACACCGGCCACGAGACGACCACCCGGGTCATCGCCCTGCAGGAGGCCGTCTCCATCGTCGGGACCGAAGTGCTGCGGATGCGCAGCATCGAGCGCGCCGAGGAGCGCGCCCGCGGCAACTTCGTCCACGCCCTGCTCCACGGGCGCTTCCCGAGCGCGGCCGACCTCGCGGCTCGCGCCGCCCACCGGCGCTTCCCCACGGACCGCCGCTTCGGCGTGGTCATCGTGCAGGCGGAGGGCCTCATCGCCGAGAACGACTCGCCCCAGCACCTGTCCAACATGGCGCGCACCGCCCTGCGGCTGCGCGGCGCCGACGACCGGGCGGCCCTCTCCGCCGTCGTCGGCGACGTCATCGCGGTCGTGCGCGAGGTGGCTCCTGCCACCCGCTCGGGCAGCGACAAGGGCAGCGCGGAGCTCGCCGGCTACGCGAGCGCCCTGCACCGCCGGCTGCAGACGGAGACCAGCCGCCACCTCCTCGTCGCCTACGGTCGGCCCGTGGACGGGGCCATGCAGATCAGCGACAGCTATCGCGAGGCGCGCATCGCGCTCTCGCTCGCGGACCAGCTCGGCAAGACCGAGCCGGTCGGCTTCCTGCAGATGCGCACCCACGTGACCCTCCTCGACCTGGCCCTGAGCTCCAGCGGACGCACCTACGCGGCGGAGATGCTCGACCCCCTTCGCTCCGCGTCCGGGGACCTCGAGGAGGCGACCCGGACGTACATCGAGGACGGGGGCAACCTCACCCAGGCATCACGGGACCTCAACGTCCACCGCAACACGATGCTCTACAAGCTCGACCGCGCCTCCAAGGCCATCGCGCAGGACCTGCGCGACCCCGAGACCCAGTTCGGCGTGTGGCTCGCGATGAAGCTCGACCTGCTCGCCACGACTGCCGACCGGGCCGCGCGGTCCGTCGACTCCGGGTGAGCTCAGGCGGGCGCCGAGGAGGCCTTGACCGCGGGACTGGTCCCGGCGAAGCTCACGGCGAGCGCCCCGGCCGCGACGACCGCCGCACCGCCGAACATCCAGGCGCGCCCGTCGAGGGGCGTGAGCACGCCGACCCAGGCGGCGCCGGCCGTCATGCCGGCGAAGCGGGTGAGGTTGAACAACCCCAGCGCTGAGCCGTATGCCCCGGCCGGCGACCGGGTCGCGCCGGTCGCTGCCGGCGTCTGGACCATCGACATCGCGCCACCCATGAAGAGCAGGCAGGCGAGGACGGGCGCGATCGTCGGGGCGTCCCCGCTGACGACGGACGCGGTGACCACCCCGGCGACGACCATGAGCAGCAGCCCGGTGCGCAGGACCGCACGCGGCGAGCCGCGCTCGGACTGGCGCCCGACGAGCGGGGCGCACACGGCCATGACCACGGGCAGGACGAAGAACAACGCGCCGGCGCTGCTGTAGGACAGGTGCATCGGGCCGGTCAGGACGAGGGGGACCGCGACGAGCGAGGTGCCGAGGAGGAACATCTGCGCGAAGGCGGCGAAGCAGCTGCGCAGGAAGCGCACCTCGACGATGAGGTGGAGGGGGATGAGGGCGCGCGGGTTGCCGCGCGAGGACGTCACGAAGCCCACGAGCAGCCCCAGCCCGGCCACGGCGAGCGCCACGTCGAGCGCCACCGGGACGGAGGGCTGGGACAGGAGCGTCCCGCTCAGCAGGAGCAGGCCCGCACCCGCGGTCAGCAGCACGGCGCCGGCCACGTGGAAGGGGGACTCGCGCGGAGCGAGGCTGGGCACGGTGACCTGGATGACGGCCATCGTGACGACGGAGAGGACCGCGACGAGGACGAAGACGGAGCGCCACCCGAAGTAGTCGGCGAGCACACCCCCGATCGGCGGACCGAGTGCCTGGCCGACGCCGTTGGCCGTGGCCCAGGCCCCCATGAGGCGGCCACGGCTCCCCGGGTAGAGGACCATGAGGATGCCCATGACGAGGGGCGGGATCGCCGAGCAGGCGAGGCCCTGCACGGCCCGCGTGACGATGAGGAAGGGCAGCGAGGGCGCCAGCGACGCGGCGACCTGCGCGACGCTCATCAGGACGAGGGACCCGACGAGCACCCGCTTGCGACCCAGCCGGTCGCCGAGCCAGCCGGTGAGGGGCAGGCTGATCGCGAGCATCAGGGTGAAGGCGCTGACGCAGAGGACCGCATAGGCCACGGGCTGGTCGAAGTCGGCCGCGACCCGACGCAGGGGGACGTTGATGATGTTGTTGGACATGGTGCCGATGACGGTGACGAGCAGCAGCGCGCCGGCTGCGGCCACCGCGGTCCGGCGATCGGTCTCGACGCCCACGGCCCACCATCCTTCGTCGCGTGATGCCTGTCCGGGTGCAGGCTGACACATCTTCCCTGAGGCAACCCTCATCTGCGGCAGGACACCCGCCTACAGCAGGAGTGCACAGGATCTCGGGCCGTCAACTGTGCAGCCTTCACGTAGACCTGCGTCACACCCGCTGGGCAGGCTGACGCATCATCCACGCACCACCCTCTTCGATCAGGAGAACCAAGTGATCGAGATCACCGCAGCTCATTGGGTCTATCTCATCGGCATCGTCGCCATCCTCGCGACGATGCTCGCGCGCAAGAACATCATCGTGCCGGCCGTCTTCTTCACCATGCTCGTGGGAATCGTCTACACCGGCTCCCTCCCGGCAGGCATTGCGGCGATCTTCAACGCCACCCTCGTGGCGGCGAAGGAGCTTTTCAACATCTTCCTCATCATCGCCCTGGTGACGGGGATGCTCGGGGCTCTCCAGGCGCTCGGCTCCGACAAGCGGATGGTCGCCCCATTCCGCCCGGTGATGCGCAACGGCCACCTGTCCTTCTGGACCATCGTCGTCGCGACCTACATCATCTCGCTCTTCTTCTGGCCGACCCCGGCGGTCCCGCTCATCGGTGCGGTGCTCGTCCCGGTGGCCATCCGCTCCGGGCTGCGCCCCCTGGCCGCGGGCTTCGCGATCGCTGTCGCCGGACAGGGCATGGCGCTCTCGAGCGACTTCGTCATCCGAGTGGCGCCGGGGCTGTCCGCGAAGGCGGCCAACGCCAACCCGGACATCATCGCCAACCGGGCTCTCGTGCTCTCGCTCATCACCGGTGGTGTCGCCCTGGCCATCGGTTACGTCCTCGAGTTCCGCAAGATGCGCACCGCTGACCCGGCGCACTTGGCAGAGTGGGAGGGCACGGTCGACAAGTTCGAGGAGCACACGGCCGTCGACTCACCGACGACCGGGCACGGGGCAGCACTGCGGCGTGACGAGATGTCCGCCCACGCCCACGCTCGTGAGGGCGAGGTCGTCGACCCCGATTCCGACGACTTCGACACGCCTCCCGGCATCTCGACGAAGGTCTCCAAGGCGTTCGCACTCGCGGTGCCGTTGGCCTACCTGGTCCTCATCGTCTACCTCGTGTGGACGCTCACGTCGGACAGCGGCGTCACCGGTGGCGACGCGGCTGCCCTCGTCGGTGGCATCGCGGCCCTGACGATCTTCTTCGCAGCCTTCGCCGAGAGCCGCAAGAACTTCCTCGAGCGCTCCGCCGAGCACGTCGTCGACGGCCTCGTCTTCGCGTTCAAGGCCATGGGCGTCGTCCTCCCGATCGCCGGCTTCTTCTTCATCGGCAACGGGGACTTCTCCGGCACGATCCTCGGCGTCGAGCCCAACGCGGAAGGTGTCACGCAGGGCCCCTCGCTCCTGTTCGACGCGGTGCTCAGCGCTCAGGCGTACATCCCGGAGAACGGGTACGTCTCGGCGATGGGCATCCTCGCCATCGGCATCATCGCCGGGCTCGACGGGTCGGGGTTCTCGGGCCTCCCCCTGACCGGTTCCCTCGCCGGCAGCCTCGCCCCGGTCGTCGGGGTCTCCCCGGAGACGCTCGCGGCCGTCGGCCAGATGGGCAACATCTGGTCCGGTGGTGGCACCTTCGTCGCGTGGTCCTCGCTCATCGCGGTGGCCGGCTTCGCTCGGGTCAATGTGCTCGAGCTGGCACGGATGTGCTTCCTACCCGTGATGGCCGGGCTGATCATCTCGACAGTCGCGGCGGTGGCCATCTTCGGATAGCCGGCCCCGGACGCGCACGAAGGGCGGTACCCCGACCGGGGTACCGCCCTTCGTGCGCGTGGCCGGTGCTCAGCCCGTCGGAACGGTGCTCGCCATGGTCCGCTCAACCAGCTGCCGGGGGGTGTCGGTGAGGTCCAGGTGGACACCGTCCTCGTCCGGGCCGAGCGGCTCGAGGGTGGTGATCTGCGACTGCAGGAGCGACGCGGGCATGAAGTGCCCCCGGCGCCCCGCGAGTCGCTCGGCGAGGACCTCCGCCGAGCCGTCGAGGTGGGCGAAGACCATCCGGTGCCCGGCACCGAGAGCCGCGACGTCCGCGCGCAGCACGTCGCGGTAGGCCCGCTTGAGGGCGGAGCAGGTGATGACGGTGTCCTCGCCGCGGGCCGCGTGCTCGGCCATCCACGCCGCGAGGTCCCTCAGCCAGGGCCACCGGTCCTCGTCGGTGAGCGGCGTGCCGCTCGCCATCTTGTCGATGTTGGCCTGCGGGTGGAAGGCGTCGGCCTCCGCGAAGATCCATCCGGTGCGGTCGGCGACCCCCTCGGCCACCGTCGTCTTGCCGCTCCCGGAGACGCCCATGACGACGACGTGGGTGGTCACGTCAGAGCACCAGGCTCAGGGCGAAGGCGATGAGGAACCCGACGACGCCGATGAGCGTCTCCATGACGGTCCACGTCTTGAGCGTCGTCTTCTCGTCCATGCCCAGGAAGCGCCCGACGAGCCAGAAGCCCGAGTCGTTGACGTGCGACAGCACCGTGGCACCGCCGGCGATCGCGAGGACGATGAGCACCAGGTCGATCGAGCTCAGCCCCGACGTCGCCTCGATCGTCGGGGCCATGAGGCCGGCGGCGGTCGTCAGGGCAACGGTCGCGCTGCCCTGCGCGATGCGCAGCGTGGCGGCGACGACGAAAGCCGCGACGATGACGGGCAGCCCGGTCGACTCCAGCGTGCCCGCGAGCGCCTGGCCGATGCCGCTGGCGCGCAGGACTCCACCGAACATGCCGCCGGCACCCGTGATGAGGATGATCGCGCACACCGGCCCGAGTGCGTCGTTCAGGATCGACTCCGTCATCGCCCTGGACCGGTTGCGCCAGCCGAGGGCCACCATCGCGAAGAGGGTCGTGATGAGCAGCGCGATCGGCGTCTTGCCGATGATGCGCAGCGCGTTGACCCACGTGGCGTCACCGTCGACCACACCCGACGTGGCGAGCGTGTTGAGGCCGGTGTCGACGAAGATCAGGACTATAGGGAGCAGGAGCACCGTGAGCACGAGAGCGAAGGACGGGAGGCGGGTCTCCCCCTTCGCCCCTGCCACGTCGCCCCCGGAGAGCAGGTCGGGGACGTCGACCATGTACCGGCTGCCGGCCCACAGGCCGTAGAGATAGGACGCGACGTACCAGGTCGGCAGGCCGACGAGGAGACCGAAGACGAGGAGCAGGCCGATGTCGGCGCCGACGAGCTCGGCCGAGGCGACCGGGCCGGGGTGCGGCGGCACGAAGGCGTGCATGACGGCGAAGGCACCGGCCGCGGGGAAGGCGTAGCGCAGGACCGACCCGCCGAAACGCCGCGCGACGCTGAAGATGATCGGCAGCATGACGACGAGGCCGGCGTCGAAGAAGATCGGGAAGCCGAAGAGCAACGACGCGATGCCGAGGGCGAAGGGGGCCCGGTCCTCGCCGAATCGTGCGATGAGGGTGTCCGCGAGCACCTGGGCCCCGCCGGTCACCTCGAGGAGCCGGCCGATCATCGCGCCCAGCCCGACGAGGAGCGCGACCGAGGCGAGGGTCTGGCCGAAGCCGTCGGTCATCGTCGTCACGACGTCGGCGGGCGCGATCCTCGTCGCGAGCGCGGTGAGGAAGCTGACGAGCACGAGGGCCACGAAGGCGTGGACCTTGAAGCGGATGATCAGCACGAGCAGCAGCGCCACGGCCGCTGCGGCGATGGCGAGCAGGACCCCGGAGCCGTAGGCAGGCTCAGGGACGGCGTCCTCGACGAGAAACATCGGTGTCTCCTACGGGTGGCGTGGGGCAGGCCCACGTCGGCCCGCGGCGCCCACTGTGACAAAAGTATGCTTATTGCGCAAGAGCGCACCGTCGTCGTGGGGCCAGGACGCCCGCCTCTGCGACAATCCGATCCATGACCAGCACGCGGGGCGGGGGCCTGCACCACACGGTGCTCACGCAGATCGGGTCCGACCTCATGGACGGACGCCTGTCGGCCGGCGACGTGTTCTCCATGGAGCAGTTCGAGGCCCGCTACGGCGTCTCGCGGACCGTCGTGCGCGAGGTCATCAAGGTGCTCGAGTCGATCGGCGTGGCGTCCTCACGCCGCCGCGTCGGCGTGACGATCCAGCCGGAGGACTCCTGGGAGGCGCTCAGCCCGGTGATCATCCACTGGCGCCTGGAGGGACCGCAGCGCCTCTCCCAGCTGCGCGAGGTGAGCGAGCTGCGCCGGGGCATCGAACCGCAGGCCGCCCGGCTCGCCTCCCAGCGCGCCACCGCCGAGCAGGTCGAGCAGCTGCGCGCCGCCGCCTCGGGGATGGCCAGCACTGGGCCACGGGGAGACCTGTGGCCCTACCTGCAGCACGACATCGACTTCCACCGGACTCTGCTCGAGGCCTCGGGCAACGCGCTGCTGTCGGGCTTCGCCCCCTTCGTCGCCGAGGCACTCACCGGCCGCACGGAGCACGACCTCATGCCGCAGATCCCCGAGCAGAGGGCCATCGACTGGCACGTCGAGGTCGCGGCGGCCGTCGCCGCGGGTCACGCCGAGCTCGCGGAGGAGACCACCCGTCGCATCGTCACCGAGGCCCAGGCGGCGATGGAGGGCGCCGAGGAGGGTGCGGCGAAGGAGTGAGGGCCTCGACCGGACCGATGCCGTCCTCACCGTGGCGCTCGATCCAGCTCATGGCGGGCGTGACGAGGACGCCGTGGGCGACGACGGACAGCACGATGGTGAAGGTGACCGTCGACCACAGCCAGCGTTCGCCCTCGACCGGTGCGTGCCCGGCCGCGTAGGCCAGGTAGTACAGCGAGCCGATGCCCCGCACGCCGAAGAAGGCGGTCACCGCTCGCTCCCGGACGTCCAGCCCGTGGATCCGCCCACCGCGCCGCCGGCCGATCCACAGGCCGGCGGCGCCGGCCAGTGGCCGCGCGACGAGCACGACTCCCGCGCCGAGGAGTGCGCCGCGCGCGTCGAGGTGCCCGAGGATCCCGCGCGTGAGCGCCACGCCCAGCAGCAGGAGGATGACGAAGACGAGCAGGTGCTCGAGCCGGTTGACGAACTCGTGCATGTGGCGGTGGTAGACGTGGTCGCGGTCCGCTGACCGGATGGTCATCGCCGTCACGAAGACGGCCAGGAACCCGTATCCCCCGAGGAGCTCGCTGGCCCCGTAGGCGGCGAACACGGCGGCCAGCGCGAAGGTCGGCTCTCCCAGGTCAGCGGTGCGTACCGCCGGGTTCGGGGCGCGGAAGGCGAGCTTGGCCAGCAGCCACCCGGCCGCGACGCCCACGACGACCCCCACCGCCACCTTGCCGACGAGGTCCCAGAGGAGCCAGCGCGGCCCCCAGTCGGACACGGCACCGGCGGTGAGCATGAGGATCGCCGCGTGGACGAAGGGGAAGGCCAGCCCGTCGTTGAGCCCCGCCTCCGAGGTCAGGGCGAAGCGGACCTCGTCGCGCTCGTCGACCGGGGAGTCGTCGGTCTCCACCGCCGGCCCCTCCACCTGCACGTCGCTCGCGAGCACGGGATCGGTGGGAGCGAGCACGGCACCCAGCAGGAGCGCGGTCGCGGGCGCGAGCCCACCGACGGTCCACCCGAGCAGCGCCACCGCGCCGATGGTCAGCGGCATCGTCACCAGGAGCAGCCCCCACGTCGCCCCCCAGGCTCGGAAGGTGCCCGGCCGACGCAGGGACAGCGGGCGGTCCAGGGCGAGACCCACGCCCATGAGCGCCACGAGCACGGTGAACTCGGTGACGTGCTCGACGATCACCCGGGAGTCCACGGGGTCGAGATTGGCGCCGTCGGGCACGGGCAGCAGGCCGATGGCCATGCCCAGACCGATCAGCACCATCGGCGCGGAGACGGCCAGCTTCCGAGTCAGGCCCGGGAGGACGACGGCGACGAGGAGGGCCAGCCCCGCGACGAGGAACGCGGCATCGGCAGGCATGGACGTACATTACGGCGCTGCGGCGCCGGCGAGAACCACCACAGTGGTGTGCACAACCAACGTCTTAGCGCTAATATTCTTTGTGTGACAACAACCACCTCCCGGGGACCCGTGATGAAGAACCAGCCAGACCAGGTCGACCAGATCATCGAGTCATGGGCCACGGTCAAGCCCGGCCTCGACGTGTCGCCGATGCACGTCTTCAGCCGGCTGCACCGCAACTTCCTGCTCTACCGCAAGGAGATCAACGACCTCTTCGAGGCGCTCGGGACGAGCGCGTCGGGCTTCGAGGTCCTCGCAGCGCTGCGGCGCCAGCCCGAGTTCCGAGCCGCCGCAGGCGACCTCGCGCAGAGCACCCTCGTCACCACGGGCGGCCTCACCCTCCGGGTGCGTCGGCTGGAGGCCGACGGCCTGGTGGTCCGCACCCGGGACACCCGCGACAACCGCGTCGTCCACGTCCAGCTGACCGACAAGGGGGTCGAGCTCGTCGACCGGGTCGCGGAGCAGCACTTCGCCAACCTCGACCGGCTCCTCGTCGGCCTGTCGACCGCGGAGCGGGCCAGCTTGGCCAAGAGCCTGGGCAAGCTCGAGAGGTCCATCCACGAGGCCGTGCCGGACGCCCGCGTGCAGGACGCCTGAGCCCGGCTCAGACCACCGACCCGGTGCGCAGCCGGTCCAGCTCGGCGTAGAAGCCGTCGACGGCCGCCTGGGCACCGGCCGCGAACTCGGCGAAGTCGTCGCGGACGCGGGCACCCGCCTCACCCACCCGGCGGGACACGTCCTGGGCGTACGTGCACACGGGGTGGCGGAGCTCTCCGAACCGCGTGAGCGCCTGCTCGAGGTCGTCCCCCTCGAGGGACTGCGCCAGGACCAGCGTGTCCTCGAGCGCCATCGCCCCGCCCTGCCCCATGAAGGGGGTGCTGGCATGCGCGGCGTCCCCGATGAGGACCACCCGCCCCCGGTGCCACGGAAGCGGCAGAGCCACCTCCTCCACAGCCGTGTAGAGGACGTCGGTGGCGTCGTCCACCTCGTCGAGCAGTGGGCGCGCCGGGCCCTGGTGCTCGGCGAGGGCTTCGCGCATGAGTCGCGGCCAGTCCGCGCGCTGGTGCCAGGTCTTGTCGGGGTCGACGACGGTACCGAAGGTGTAGAGCCTGTCCTCGCTGATCGGCATGATGCCGAGCCGGGTGCCGGCTCCCATCTGCATGATCTTGTCGGTCAGGTCCCGCGGTCGCTCGTGGACGCTGCGCCAGATGCCGAAGCCCGAGTAGCGCACCTCGCTGCCGGGGGCGACGTACTGCCGAAGGGGGGACCGCAGCCCCTCGCAGGAGACCACGAGGTCGTGGGAGCACACTCGCCCGTCGCTCGTGACGACCCGGACGCCCTGCGCCTCCTCGGCGAGGTCGGCGATCGTGGTCCCGAGCTCGACGTCGACACCTACCTCCGCGAGGCGGTCGGCGAGGATGCGGTGCAGCTCGGCCCGCTTGATCCCGACGACCGCCGGGATCCGCCCGTCGTCCGCCGTGGGGTAGTACGTGGTGACGATCGGGTCCCCGAGGTGGTCGAGGTAGAGGTTGCGCCCCTCGGGGACGACGAAGCCGGCGGCGAGGACCGGGTCGAGCGCTCCGAGCGCCTCGAGGCTCACCAGGGCGTTGGCGTAGAGGAATATGCCAGAGCTGGCGAACGCCCACTCCTCCTGCCGCTCGACGAGCCGCACGTCGTGGCCGGCCTCGGCCAGCGCTATCGCTGCTGCGCAACCAGCGATCCCCGCGCCGGACACCAGGATGTCGAGGCGTCGGCTCACGACGGCTGAACCGACCTCGACGTGGTGCCGGTGACGCCCTCCGCCTCGACCTCGACCGCGAGGCCGGGCTCGACGAGCGCGCTGACGCCGACGAGGGTGGAGCACGGCATCTCCCCGGTGAAGAACTCTGCCCTGGCGCGCCCGACAGCCACCTTGTCGGCGACATCGGTGAGGTAGATCCGCAGGGCGGTCACATCGGAGGTGGTCGCACCGCAGGCCTCGACGAGGGCCACGACGCGGCGGAAGGCCTCACGCGCCTGCAGGTGGACGTCGTCGCCACCCACGGGTCCGTCCGGCCCACCGGCATGCATCCCCGAGACCCAGAAGCGGTCCCCGCGGACGACGGCGTTGCTGAACATCCCCGGACGCGGCGGCTCGGGCACGGAGTCGGCGGAGACCCTCACGCACTCCCCCTTCGCTCGTCGGCCTCGCGGGTGAGTCGCTCCCGGACGGGGAGGAAGTCGTAGGTGGGGTAGAACTCCGTGGCGAAGACCCCCCACGCCCGACGCTCGAGCTCGACGTTGACCGCGGCGAGGCGCTCCGCCGGGAAGCGCAGCGTGACGATCTGCCCGATGCCCATCGCGACCACCCAGGAGACGATCTCGCAGCCCTCGGGCGGGAACCCGTGCCACCAGTCACGCTCCTCCAGCGAGGACTGGATCTGCTCCAGGTGCTGGCCCTGGTCGTGCCGGAGCAGGACGGTGAGCATGAGCTCACCGTCCCGCTGGGCCCCGGACTCGGTCATGCCTCTCCCGCCAGCACCTTCGCCTGAGCCTTGGCATCCGCCTTGTACATGCGACGGATGCGCGAGACCCCGAGGTCGTGCTGGTAGAGGTGCTCGTGGGAGTCGGCGTCGTGCGCGAGGATCTCCAGGACGGCACGGTCCTGCTCGAGCACGTTCCAGTGCTTCTCCTCGAGCGCGGTGCGGTAGAGGAAGCGCCACACCTCCCGCTCCCACCCCGAGACCTTGCGGGTGCGCCAGTGGAAGACGCACACGTTGTCGGCGTCGACCGGGACGGACATGCCCACGATGCCGAAGGACCCACCGGGGCCGGCCTCGTCGCCGTAGGGGATCTCCAGGTCGACGTGGTCCATCGAGCCGCGGACGAACTCGACCCAGTCGAAGTTCTTGCCGCGCTGGTCGGTCTTCTCGAAGAAGAACCCGCGCTCGGTCTCCCGGATGCGGAAGCGTGCCGAGTTGTCCCCGCCGGACATCGAGTGCGAGTCACGGTGCAGGAAGGCGCCGTGCATCGGGTCGAGCACGTTGTCCATGTAGAAGCGCCACGGACCCGCCCACTCCACGTAGTTGAGGAAGTACGAGTGCTCCTCGTCGTCCAGGCGGTCCGGCAGGACGAAGGGGGTGGGCTCGCTGTCCTCGGTGAGCGGCACGAAGGCGAAGATCACGCCGGCCGCCTCGACGACCTCGAGCGAGACGGTCGCCTGGCGACCCTCGAGGGCGCAGCCGGGCATGCCGGGCACGGAGATGACGGTGCCGGTGCCGTCCACCTGGACACCGTGGTAGCGGCAGGCCACCCGGTCGCCGAGGTGCTGCCCGGCCGACAGAGGGGCGCTGCGGTGCGGGCACCGGTCCTCGAGCATGCGGACCCGCCCGGTGGCGTCACGGAAGAGCAGCCAGTCCACGCCCAGGCGCGTGACCTTCTGCATCGACCCGTTGCCGAGCATGTGCCCGGGCAGGATCGGGTACCAGCGGTCGCGCAGGCCGAAGGCGGACAGCTCGTCCGCGGTCAGGGTGCGCCGCGTGCCGACGGCGTGGCGCGGGCGGGCACTCGCGGGGGCTGCCGGGGTGTCGTGTGCAGTGGTCGTCATGTCAGTCGCCCATCCTTCGCATCTCGTCACGGAAGTTGTCCTCGGTCCACTGGCCCCCGTCGGGGGCGTGCAGGCCGAGGTCGTTGAGCCCCGCGACGAGACCGGGCAGGTCGTGGGTCCCCCGGCCGAAGATCTCCATGATGGAGCCGGCCAGCTTGGTCTCGTAGGGGCTGAAGGGTTCTGGGTGCGTCTGGTGCACCACGAGGTACTGCGACATGGTTCCTCCTCAGGACTGGTCGCGCGGTGGGATGAGGTCGGTGCGGGTCTCGGCCAGGCCCTCGGCGATCTCCATGAAGGCGGAGGACCACTCGAGGACTGAGGACGGACGGTTGACGAGCGTCGGTGCGGTCGCACCGTCGATGACCACGAAGACCCCGTTGTCGACGCCGCCGGCGATGGACTGCGGCTGCTCGATGGACGCGTCGGAGGTCGGCGCCGAGGCGATGACGAGCGTCGGGACGACGATGCGGGCCATCGTCGCGCCGTGCTCGGCGTCCTCGAGGTCGACCTCGGGGTCGACGAGGACGAGCGAGACGACCCGCTCGGCGTGGCTGGCTGCGAGGGTCAGGGCGCCGGGTGCGTCGTGGCCGATGGCGATGACGTGCATGCCCTCGGTGAGCTGGCGTGCGGCCCCGCTCGCCCAGGTGTCCCGGTCAGCGCCCGTCACGGTGACGGACCGCACCCCCTTCGGCGGCTCGCCCCGGTCGGCCCCCACGAGGGCCACGGGTCGGGTGAGGTCGTCCATCAGGCACTCGCCTCCTGCTGCGGGATGTGGACCGGGGGCGTGAAGGCTCCGGGCGTGGGCTCGAGCGCGGTGACGTCCACCTCGATCAGCGTGGGAGCGCCGGTGGCCAGCGCCTCGCGGAGTGCGGGGCCGAAGCTGCCCGGTGTGCCGACGCGCCAGTAGGGCATGTCCATCGACTCGGCGAGCGCCCGGAAGTCCGGGGTCCACAGGTCCACCGCAGCCCGCCGCATGTCGTTGGCCTGCTGCATGTTGCGCAGCACGCCGTAGCCGGAGTCGTTGAAGACGATGACGGCGCAGTGGGCGCCGCTCCCCCGGAGGGAGGCCAGCTCACCCAGGTGGACCGACAGGCCGCCGTCCCCGGCGATCACGACGGTGGGGACGTCCGGACGTGCGACCGCCGCGCCGATGCCCATCGCCAACCCCTGGCCGATGCCACCGCCGAGCGGGAAGACGTTGGTCTCCCGGGAGTACATCTCGAGCAGCCGGTTGCCCCACTGGCTCGACGGGATCGTGACGTCCCGGGCGATGACCGACTCCCGGGGCAGCTGCGCGCGCAGCTCGCCACAGATCTCGGCGTAGCCGCCGATGTACCCGGTCAGGTGGTCACGGACCTCACGGCGCACGCTGCGGGACCGGTCGGCCCACCCCTCCTCGGTCGCCGGCTGCGTGATGCGCTCCAGGAGGGCGGTCACCACGTGCGCGGCGCCGCCCTGCACACCGACCGTCGCCGGGTGCACACGCCCGAGGGCCGCCGGGTCCACGTCCACCTGCACGTGCTGCTGCGGGAGGCGAAGGGAGTAGCTCCGGGTCTCGTTGGAGCGGAAGTGGGTGCCGATGCTCAGCAGGACGTCAGCGTCCTCGAGCAGGGCGGCACCCTGGGGGGTCGAGCCGAAGTTGCCGATGACGAGGTCGTCGTCCTCCGGCACGATGCCCCGGCCCGAGTTGCTCGTGATGATCCCGGCCCCGAGCCGGTGGGCGAGCTCGCGCACCTGCTCGCCTGCTCCGGCAGCCCCACCGCCGAGCCACAGGAGGGGGCGGCGGGCACCCGCCAGCAGTGCTGCCGCGGCGTCGAGCTCGTCGACCGAACCTTCGCTCGGTGCGGGGACCGGCAGGGCCTCGGCGCCGACCTGGGCGTCCGGGCGCGCCAGGTACTGCAGGTCGGTGGGCCACTCCACGGAGACGGGCCCGTGGGGCGGGGTGAGGATCGTCGCGACGGACTCCTCCAGCACCCGGGCGGAGTCCTCGGCCACGGTGATGCGGGCCGCCGACTTCGAGATCGCGGTGAGCATCTCCAGCTGCGCCGGGACCTCGTGGATGATGCCGCGGTTGCTGCCGATCCAGTCCGCCTCGACCTGGCCGGTGACGTGCAGGACGCGCGAGCCGGCGGTGAGGGCCTCGAGCATGGACCCCGCCGCGTTGCCGGCACCGGTCCCGGTGGACGTCAGGGCGACGCCGACCCCGCCGGTCACGCGGGCGAAGGCGTCAGCGGCATTCACTGCAGCCGCCTCGTGCCGGACCTCGACGAAGGTCAGCTCGCGCGAGACCGCCTCGACCAGAGGCAGGTTGTGGATGCTGATGACGCCGAAGGCGTGCGTGATGCCGTGGCGGCGCATCACCTCGACGAGGACGTCGCCGCCCGTCGCCTGACGCGCCTGGTGGCGGTCCGCGCTGAGGTCTGTCGTGGTCTGGGTCATGGCTGTCGGGTCACTCCTCCGCCGACGTCGACGTGCGCGCCGGTGATGTATGAAGCACGGGGGCTGAGCAGGGAGATGATGGCGAAGGCGACCTCGTCGGCGGTGCCGAAGCGGCCGAGGGAGATGCCCCGGTCGGCGGCGATCCCGGCGCTCCAGGCCTCGTAGTCGAGGTCGCCGCCCTCGTCGCGGTAGGTCTCGAAGCGCCGGCGCCACTGGCCGGTGTCGATGAGTCCGAGGTTGACGGAGTTGACCCGGATCCCGTCGGGGGCGAGCTCCTCGGCGAGGGTGCGGCTGAGGTTGAGCAGCGCCGCGCGGGCGGCCGAGGTGATCGCCAGGTTGCCCTCGGGCTGCTTGGCGAGGATGGCGTTGGTGTTGACGACCGCACCCAGCGGCGAGGCCGTCAGGTGGGGGCGCGCCGCACGGATGACGTTCCACGCCCCGAAGATCTTCAGGTCCAGCTCCTCACGGATCTGCTCGTCCGTGGTGTCGCTGATGCGGGCCATGAGCGAACGTCCCGCGTTGCAGACGACGGCATCGAGACCGCCGAAGTGCTCGGCGCCGGCGGTCACCGCGAACTCGACCGCTGCGCGGTCCGTGACGTCGGCGGTCACCGCCAGGACCTGGGCAGCGCCGAGCTCGGCCACGACCTCGTCCAGGCGCGCCGCGTCGCGCGCGACGGCGACGACCCGGGCGCCTTCCGCGACGAGCATGCGGGTCACCGCGAGGCCGACGCCGGAGCTGGCGCCTGTGACGAGGACCGTGCGGTCCGTGAGCTGGAGATCCATGGGGGTCCTTCGGGTCAGGTGGGCATGACGAAGCCGCCGTCCACGACGAGCGCCTGGCCCGTCATGTACGCGGCCGCGTCGGAGGCGACGAAGTGGACGACGCCGGCGATGTCCGCGGGCGTCGCGTCGCGGTCCAGCGCCCGGTTGGTCTCGTAGAGCGCATACCGGTCCGCGGGCACGCTCTCGGTGGCCTCGACCCGGGTCAGGCCCGGCGCGACGGCGTTCACCCGCACCCCGTACGGGCCGGCGTCGCGGGCCATCGTCCGCGTCATGGCGAGCACCGCTCCCTTCGACCCCACGTAGTGCACGAGCCGGGGCGAGCCGTAGAAGGCTGCGTCGGACGCGATGTTGACGATCGCACCGGACCGCCGGGCCAGCATCGGGCCCACGAGGTGCTTGCTCACCATCCATGTGCCCGTGGTGTTGATGCGCAGGATCTCCTCGAACCGGTCCTCGTCGAGCTCCCAGAAGGCATCTCCACCGACGCCGTCGGCCTTGGCCGCGTTGTTGACGAGGACGTCCGCCCCGCCGAGGCCCTCGACCAGACGGGCCAGGGCCCGCACCGAGTCCCGATCCGCGATGTCGAGGGGCACGGCCTGCACGTCGGCCCCGTCGCTGCGCAGCGCCGCGGCGGTGGCCTCCAGAAGGTCGAGGCGGATGTCGGCCAGCACGAGCCGGTCACCGACGAAGCGCTCGGCGATCGCCCGGCCGAGTCCCCGCGCCGCTCCGGTGACGACGACGAGACGGGACTCACCCACGCAGACCACCCCAGAAGTCGAGGATCGCATCGGCAACGGCTGCGGGACGCTCCGTGACCGCCGCGTGGCCGGCCAGGGGAATGATGCCCAGCTGCGCGCCCGGGATCCGATCGGCGAGCAGGCGGGACTCGGGCACCCCGGTCACGACGTCGTCCTCCCCCACGACGACCAAGGTGGGCGCCGTGATGCCGCGCAGGAGAGGGCCGGTGTCGGCGCCGGCCATGAACTCGGCAGCCACCCGGTAGCCCGGGACCCGCACGCGGGCCATCTGCTGGCGCACCTGCACCGCGACGTCGTCGTCGGCGTGCGGCGAGACCAGCCGTCCTGCGCGCCGGGCGGCGAACTCCTCGGCACCTAGGCTCTCGAGCTCGGCCACCCTGGCGCGCATGGCGCGGGCCTTGTCGTCGTCGGTCGCCGAGCCCCGGGTGGAGTCGGCGAGGACCAGCGAGCGGACCAGCTCCGGACGCCGGTGCGCGAGGACCGTCGCGATGACACCACCCCACGAGGTGCCGACGAGGTCGACCCGGCCCAGCCGGCGGGCGGTGATCACCCCGGCGAGCCGGTCGACGAGGTCGACCGGCCCCCGCGGGTCACGGGAGCGGCCGTAGCCGGGGGCGTCCCACGCGATCGCGAGGACCCCCTGGTCGGCAAGCCGGTCACCGAGCTCGCCGAGCGACGCGGCGTTGCCACCGATCCCGTGCAGGAGCACAGCGGTGCGGGTCGGGGTCCCCTCGGGTCGGTGCTCGACGAGGGAGGTCCCGTCCAGGGTCCAGGAGCGTGAGCCGGTGATCGCCATGGTGCTCATCAGAACCGGCCGGTGGCAGCGCGCTGGTCGGGCGTCTCGACGCCCTCGCGCCCGTCGGTGAGGAAGTACCCGGGCGCCGCGTCCACGGAGTCCCGCGCCCCGAGGTCGGGGACGCCCGCCATCGCCGAGCGCACCCCCTGGGTCGGCGGTCCCGCCGTGCGCCACTGGTCGGACAGCTCGGGGGTGCGGCGCCAGGTGCGGCAGAGCCAGCTGTCCTCGTCGATCTCCTCGACCTCGGAGGTGTACTCGCACACCAGCCCGGCCGGGTCGGTGAAGTAGGAGAAGGTGTTGTTGCCGGGACCGTGCCGACCCGGCCCCCACTGCGGCTCGATCCCGTGCACCTTGAGGTTGCCGATGCCGCGCATGAAGTGGTCGATGCTCGTCAGCTCGTAGGCGACGTGGTTGATCGACGTCCAGGGTGCCTGGTTGAAGGCGATGACGTGGTGCTTGGGGGTGCAGCGCAGGAAGGCCATCTGCCGCTCGGACCAGTCCGAGATCCGCATGCCGAGGACCTGCGTGTAGAACTGCGTGGCCGCCTCGATGTCGACGGTGTTGAGGACGACGTGCGCCAGCTGGCGGGGGACGCTCGGGTAGCCGTCGCGGTCCTGGTGGACGACCGCGTTGAGCTCGCTCGCGAGCTCGACGACGCGCCCCTCGGGGTCGACGAAGGCCAGCGAGTAGCCGCCGGCGGTGGCGTCGTGCCGGCCCGGCTCACGCAGCAGCGGGATCCCGGCGGCCTCCAGCCGCCTGGCGGCCTCGTCGACCTCCCGCGGGGTCGCGACCGCGAAGGAGATCCCGCCCATGGCGTTGGACTGGTGCTCCTCGAGCCGGAGGATGTGGTGGTCCTGGCCGGTACCGCGCAGCCAGAAGCGGTTGCCGTCCTCCTCGCTCAGGCCCAGGCCCCACACCTGCGTGTAGAAGTCCTTGGCCGTGATGACCTCGGGCACGCGCAAGGTCACCGAGCGCAGTCCGCGGAGGGTGACGACGGGCTCGTCGCAGTAGTTCATGTCGGCTCCTGGGTCGGTGCTGGTATCAGAGGTCGAGGACGAGCTCGGGGCCGCGGCAGCGCGACACGCAGATGCACATCGTGGAGCCGGACTCCTTCTCCTCGTCCGTGAGGAGGAAGTCACGGTGGTCGATCTCGCCCGAGACGACGCCGGTCTCGCAGGTCCCGCAGATCCCCTCCGTGCACGAGAAGGGCACGTCGTGACCGGCGGCGGCGAGCGCGTCGAGGACGGAGGTCTGCGCGTCCACGGGGATGCGCTCGCCGGTGCTGCTGATGACGACGTCGAAGGCCCCGTCGGGCGCAGCGTCCGCGTCCACCTTGGGCTCCGGCGCACGGAACCGCTCCAGGCGCAGCCGCGAGGTGTCGGGCACGTTGATCTCGACGGCCTCCATGAGGGTGGCCGGCCCGCAGCAGTAGACGGTGGTCTCCTGATCGATCCCACCGACCATGCCGGAGATGTCGGCAAAACCGCCCACCTCGTCGTCGACGTGGATCGTGACCCGCTCGGGCGGCAGCCCGCTGATCTCGTCGACGAAGGCCATGACCTCCCGGGACCTGCCGGTGTAGAGGAGGTGCCAGTCGGCCCCCTTCGCCTGCAGCGCCCGGGTCATGGCGACGATCGGGGTGATGCCGATGCCGCCTGCCACGAGGAGGTGACGCGGGGACGCGTCATCGAGCTCGAAGAGGTTGCGCGGGCCGTCGACGAGGATCTCGGCGCCGATGGGCAGCTGGTCGTGGATCAGGCTGCTGCCGCCGCGGGAGTCCTCGACGCGCAGCACCGCCACCGTCCAGCGCGAGGTGTCGTCGGGGTCGGAGCACAGCGAGTACTCGCGCACGAGACCACCGGGCAGGTGCAGGGACAGGTGCGCACCGGGCTCCCAGCGGGGCAGCGCCTCGCCGTGCGGGTGGACGAACGTGACGCTCGTGACTCCCCGCGCCTCCCACGTCTTCTGGTGGACGCGCAGGACCTGGCTCGACTCCGAACCGATCTTCATGACAACTCCTCGCGCTGGGTGTGACGGGTGGACGGGCTCAGCGGGTGACGCCGTGCATCTCCGACGTCTCGGGGTACGTCGGGAGCTGCGGCTTCTTGGTCCCGATGATGACGCAGAAGAGCGCGTCCTCGTCCGTCGCGTTGCGCAGGCTGCGCGGCACGCCCGCGGGCACGACGATCATGTCGCGGTAGCCGAGCGTGCGGGTCGCGGTCTTGGTGCCGTCGGCCACGTCGTGCACGGACACCTCGATCTGCCCCTCGAGGACGAAGAAGGCCTCCTCGACGTCGCTGTGGGTGTGCTCCGGACCGACCGCACCCGCGGGCAGGCGCATGTTGGAGAAGGTGAATCCTCGCGAGGGGATGATCCGGCTGTCGTTGTCGAAGTTGCCGGTGGCACCGGAGCCGACGTACCGGATCTGGGCGCGGCGGAAGCGGTCGCCGCCGGCCTCGGCCTGGAAGCCGAGGGCGTCCCAGTCCTCGAGGCGGGTCTCGCGGCTGGCGACGCACGAGTCGATGAGCTGCTCCAGGTCCGCGCCGGGCTGCAGGGTGTCTTCGGTGTGGGTCTGCTGGGTCATGTCCTTCTCCTGGTGTGGTGGTGGTCAGGCGGTGCTGTGGTCGTGGGGCTGCGCGCACGCGGCGCGCGCCTCCTCGGCGGCCCACGGGAGGGGCTCACCGCTCAGGTCGATGTAGACGGACTTCTGCCGCATGTACGAGCGGATGCCCTCCCGCCCCTTCTCGACCCCGACCCCGCTGTCGCGGACGCCGGCGAAGGGGGTGGAGATGCTGAACTGCTTGTACGTGTTGACGTAGACCGTCCCCGCGACGAGCGCCCGTGCGATGCGGTGGATCCGGCGGTAGTCCGCGGTCCAGATCCCGCTGGCGAGGCCGTAGTCGCTGTCGTTGGCCTGGGCGATCAGGTCGTCCTCGCCGTCGAAGGGGAGGACGACGGCCACGGGGCCGAAGACCTCCTCGCGACAGATCGTCGCCGAGTTGTCGACGCCGCCGAGGATCGTCGGCAGGTAGTAGGCACCGTCCGCGAGGGCCGGGTCCAGCGGGATCCCTCCCCCGACGAGCACCTGCGCCCCCTCCGCCACGGCCGCGTCCACCATGGCGGCCACCTGGTCACGGTGGCTGTGGGTGATGAGCGGCCCGACCTGGGTGCGCGGGTCGGTGCCGGGACCGACGCGCAGCCGGCTGGTCGCGTCGACGAGCCGGGCCACGACGTCGTCGAAGATCGTGCGCTGGACGAAGATCCGCGAGCCGGCGATGCAGCTCTGGCCGCTCGAGGAGAAGACGCCGTAGAGGATGCCGGCGACCGCCTGGGTGAGGTCGGCGTCCTCGAAGACGATCGTCGGCGACTTGCCCCCGAGCTCGAGGGTGGCCGGCATGAGCTTGTCCGCGGCGACGTGGGCCAGGTGACGGCCGGTCGAGGTGCCACCGGTGAAGGTCAGCTTGCCGACGCCCGGGTGTGCGACGAGCGCTTCGCCGACCGTCCGGCCGGGTCCGGGGAGCACGGACAGCAGCCCGGCGGGCAGGCCCTCCTCCTCGGCGATGCGGGCGAGCAGCAGGGTCACCCACGGAGCCCAGGCCGGCGGCTTGGCGACGACTGCGTTGCCGGCGGCGAGCGCAGGGGCGATCTTCTGCGCGTCGCTGGCGATGGGCGAGTTCCACGGAGTGATCGAGGCGACGACCCCGACGGGCTCCCAGGTGGCGATCGTCATCCACGGGCCCCGCGACGGCGTCACCTGGTCCTCGAGGGTCTCCAGCGCAGAGGCGACGTAGAGGAAGGTGCCGGCAGCACTGCGGGCCAGCGCGGTGGTCTCGCCCACGGTCTTGCCCGTGTCGAGGGTCTGCAGGGCGGAGATGTCGTCGGCGCGCCGCAGGATCGCGTCACCGATGCGACGCAGGACCGCGGCGCGCTCGTGGGGGGCGGCGGCCCGCCAGCCGCTCTCGACGACGGCTCGCTGACCGGCCCGCACGGCCTCGTCCACGTCGTCGACGGTGGCCGCGTGCAGCCGGGCGAAGACCCGGCCCGACGCGGGGTCGACGGTCTCGATGACCTCACCGGCGCCGGTGCGCCAGCTGCCTGCGACGAAGACCTCGTCGCGCAGGAGGTGGCTCAGGGCCAGCTCTGCTCCTCGTGGAGCGATCTCAGTCGACATTGAACCGAGGCCTACCTTCCGTCGTTGCCATAAGTCTGAGCGCAAAGATATTTTCTGTCAAGAGTTTTCCTCCGTGCGGGACGAAGGGGGGTGGTCAGGCGATGAGGGGGGCGCGCCCCGTGAGCGAGGCGATCGTCTGCAGCACGGACCAGGCCGTGACCGCGCTCGTGCGGGGGTTCTGCGCGCTCGGGGTGTTGCGGATGACGAAGCTGTAGTCCCCGATGTCACCGCTCGCCGTGATCTCGTGGGTCGTGCGGGTCGCCGAGGGGTCGCCGACGAGCTCGACGGTGACCCGGTCGGTGGACCCGACCGCCGTGGCCAGCGCCGCGACGACGTTGAGCGAGTCGGGGAAGAGCCGGGCCGCCTCGCTCGGCCCCCCGCAGAAGACGGTCACCGGCTCGGGTGACTGCGTGATGCGCTCCGCCTCGGCGGCCGACATCCAGTCGCGCACGAGCGCGGGAGCCTTCTTCGTCGTGCGGACGTGGACGGTGTCCAGCCCACCCGAGCGGGCAGCGGAGGCAAGCAGGTCCAGGCCGCCTACGGCGCCGTGCGTGGCGAGCAGCCGCCCCGGGCCGAGCGAGCCCAGCCGCGGACCGAGCCGGTCGTCGAGCAGAGCCCCGACCGACGTCACGACGAGGTCGGAGCCGCGGGAGAGGACCGCGTCGACGATCTCGTGCACCACGGGCTGGCCGGCGCACTCGACGACCAGGTCCGCGGCGTCCAGCGCCTGCTCGAGGGTGAGGAGCGGTCCCGCAGGGGTGTCCGGCGCGTGCCGCACGACGATGCCGACGAGCTCGGCGCCGTCCACGCCGCCCCGGGCCAGCTCCTCCGCCACCCGGGCGCCGATGACGCCGTGGCCCACGACCGCGACCCGACGGTTCACGACGCCTCCTCGACCGCCTGCAGCTCGCGGTGGCGCAGGAGTCGGGCCACGTGGCCGCGGATCTCGACGAACCGCGGATCAGCCTTCGTCGTCACCTGGTCGCGAGGGTGAGGCAGGTCGACGTCGATCGTCTCGGTGACGACGCTCGGCGGCGTCGACAGGACGATGATGTGGTCGGCCAGGTAGACGCTCTCGTCGATGTCGTGGGTGACGACGAGGACGGTGATGCCCAGCTCGCGCTGGATTCGCAGGAGCAGGTCCTCGAGGTCCGCACGGGTCTGCGCGTCGACCGAGGCGTAGGGCTCGTCCATGACGAGCAGCTTGGGGTGGGAGGCCAGGGCTCGGGCGATCGCGACGCGCTGCTGCATGCCACCCGACATCTGCCACGGGTAGAGGTGCGTGCGACCGGTCAGGCCCACCGCGTCCAGCGCCTCGGCCACCCGACGCACGCGCTCGGCCTTCGGCAGCTTGGAGAGCGGGAAGGCGACGTTCTTGTCGACGCGCATCCACGGGTAGAGCGATCGGGAGTAGTCCTGGAAGACCATCGCGAGGCCCTCCGGGACACCGGTCACGGCCTGGCCCTCGAAGTTCACGCTGCCCTCGGTGGGCTCGTCGAGACCGCTGATGATCCGCAGCAACGTCGACTTGCCACAGCCGGAGGGGCCGACGATGACGGAGATCTTGTGCGCCGGGATGTCGGCCGTGATGGAACGGACCGCCAGGTTGCTCCCATAGCTCTTGGAGATCCCGTCGAGCTGGAGCTCGGGCACGCCGTTGATGGCGCGGGTGGTGGTGTCAGTCATTTTGAGCCGTCACTCCTCGGTGCCAGGCCAGGACCCGGCGCTCGATCTGCAGGAAGATGAAGTTCATGACCACGCCGAGCACGGCGAGCACGATGAGCACGGCGAAGAAGCCGGGGTAGTCGAAGTCGCGCTGGGTGGAGACGAGCAGGTAGCCCAGTCCGTTGTCGGACTTCTGCAGCTCGGAGATGATCATGATGATCAGGGACATGGACATGGCCGTCCTGACGCCGGCGAAGATCTTGGGCGAGGCTCCCGGCAGGACGATGTGGGTGAGGACCAGCCGGGTCGGGATCCGGTAGACGGCGGCGGCCTGGGAGCGGACCTCGCCGACCGACATGACGCCGTCGATCGTGTTGAAGAGGATCGGCCAGACGACGCTGAAGGCGATGAGGAAGATCTTCGGCGAGTCCCCGATGCCGAAGAGCAGGAAGAAGACCCCGAGCAGCGCCGGGCTGGGCAACGAGCGACCCACGTGCACGAGCGGCTGGAAGAGCGCGTGCAGCACCGGGAAGACACCGAGGAGCACGCCCACCCCCACGCCCACGAGGATCGCCAGGCCGAGACCGGCCAGGGCCCGCAGCACGCTCGGGACGAAGTGGGTGAAGGTCGCCTCGCCGAGGAAGAGCCGGCCGGGGTCGCTGGAGAGGAACATCGTCCCGACCGCGCGGAGGGACTCCAGGGGGCTGGGGACGAAGTATCCGCTCGTGGCGGAGCGGGACAGGGCCCACCACACGAGGAGGATGACGACGGGGACCAGGAGCCGCAGGCCGATGCGGACCGGGAGGGTGAGCCTGCCCCTGCGTGTCCTGGGCGCGGCCGCGACGCGGGCGCCGGAGCGGGTCTGGGCGATGGTCACTGGGCCAACCCCTTCTTCCAGTCGAAGACCTTGGCGTCGATGAACGACATGACCAGCGAGACCAGCACGCCCAGGACACCGGCCACGAGCGTGGCGGCGTACACGAGGTCGAGGTTGGTCGCGTTGGCGCTGCCCACGAGGATGTAGCCGCCGATGCCGTTGCCCCCGCCGACGAGCAGCTCCGCGGAGACTGCCACGATGAGGCCGATGGACGCGGCCACCCGCACGCCGGTGAAGGCAAAGGGCAGGGCGCTCGGCAGGATGACGCGGCGCACGACCTGCGCGCGGGAGAGCCCGAAGGACTCGGCCGTCTGGATGGCGGTGGTGTCCGCCCCCTTCACCCCGTACATGGTGTTGAGGAGGATCGGCCACACGCAGGCGAGCGCCACGGTGATGGACAGCGGCAGCATGCCGTTGCCGAGGAGGAGCACGAGGATCGGCCCGAGGGCGATCGAAGGGAGGACCCGGAAGGCCTCGACCGGCAGGTTGAAGGTGATCATGGCCGCCCTCGACGCGCCCATGGCGGCACCCACCAGGACACCGACGACGGCTGCCATGAGCAGCGCGAGCATCCACTCCGCCATCGTGAAGCCGACGGCGCTCCAGAAGCTCTCGTCGGCGAAGAGGTCACCGAGGCTGCCCAGGACCTTGCTGGGGACGGGCAGCCCGTCCTTGGTGACGAGGGTGCGCATGAGCAGCTCGGCGACGACCGCCACACCGACGACGCCGGTGACGCCGAGCACTGCCTGCCGGGCGGTGCCCAATGGTTCGTGGATGAGTTTCATCCGGTCCTCCCTTCGAGGAGTGGTGCCTTACTCCTTGGGGGCCCAGAGCGTCGAGTCGACGTCCAGGTCCGCCTTGACGAGCTCCTGCTCCTTGAGGATGTCGACGGCCTTGGTGTAGGACTCCTTGTCCATCTCGTCGTAGTACGTCGGCAGCGGGATGCCCTTGGCGACGGACTTGTCGAGCTTGGCGATGGAGGGCAGCCAGGCGCGCGCCTCGTCCTTGTGCTCGTTGAGGTCGCCGCCGGCCTTGTACATCGCGCGGGCGAAGGCCGCGGCGGTGTCGGGGTTGGCGTCGAGGAACTTCTGGCTGGCGACGTAGGTCGAGCCGGCCAGACCCTTGTTGGGCCCGTCGGTGTTGTCGACGACCTGACGCAGACCGGCGTTGCGGGCGCCTGACATGAAGGGCTCGGGCATGTACCCGGCGTCGATCGACTTCGCCTTGATGCCGCTGATCATCTCGGGGAAGGGGACCTCGACCCACTTCGGCGTGACGTCCACGCCCTCGCTCTTGGCGAGGTTGTTGAAGGTGATGTCGCCCATGTTCTTCGTCGTGTTGATGCCGACCGACTTGCCGTCGAGGTCCTTGATGTCCTTGATCGGCGAGGCCTTGGGCACGAAGATCCCGATGCCGTTGTCCGCGAGCGCACTCGTGAGGACGACGGAGCGGATCGGCAGGCCGGAGTCGACGGCCATGGCCGTGCCGAAGGGGGTGGAGTTGGTGAGGTCGAGCTCGCCGGAGACGACCTTCTGGACGCCGGCGGGGCCACCCTGGACGGGCTCGATGGTGACCTTGAGACCCTCCTTCTCGAAGAAGCCCTTCTCGTTCGCCCAGTAGAGGGCGGCGTAGTCGGTGAGGGGGAGCGAGCCGACCTTGAGGTCGGTCTTCTCCAGCGTGCCGTCGGTCGCGGCAGCGCTTGCGCCGGCGTCGTCGCCACCGCAGCCGGCCAGGACGACGACCAGGCTCGCGGCTCCGGCCAGCGCCACCATGCGGGATGTCTTCATCAGGTTCCTCCGGGGTCCGAGCCAGTGCACATCTTTGTGCTCAACTATTTGGCTGTAAGTTACTTTGCATCACGTGAGGGGCATCGGTCAAGAGGGAGGTCGAGCGCCCGACGGACTCGCAGGGACCGTTTACCCCAAAACAGTTGAGCGATAAGGTTTAGTGGTCGCGAACCCCGAGGAGCAGCAATGAAGCCCGCCCCCTTCGACTACGCCACGGCCACATCGGTCGCGGACGTCGTCAACCACCTGGCCAGGGACGATCGAGAGGTCAAGGTCCTCGCCGGGGGCCAGTCCCTGATCCCCGTGCTCAACATGCGCCTGGCCCGACCGCAGGTCCTCGTGGACATCACGAGGGTCCCCGAGCTCCAGGCCATCGACGTGACGGCCGACGGCGCGCTGCGCATCGGTGCCGCGGTACGCCAGTCCGATGCCCTGGCGCACCCGCTGGTGCGCAGGGGATGGCCGGCCGTGACCGGCGCGATCCGGCACATCGGCCACCCGCAGATCCGCAACAGCGGCACGGTCTGCGGCAGCCTCGCCCACGCCGACTCGTCCGCGGAGCTCCCGGCGGTCGCTGTCCTGCTCGATGCCGAGATCCACGTCGTGGGCCCTCGGGGCCAGCGCCGGGTCCCGGCCGCGGACTTCTTCGTCGGCACCTTCACGACCGATCTCCAGCCCGACGAGCTGGTCACCGCCGTCGAGTTCCCGCCCTCCCCCGAGGGCACACGCCACGACGTCAGCGAGTTCACCCAGCGACGCGGCGACTTCGCGACCGTCGGCGTGGCCACCCGTACCGGCCGCCGGCAGGACCGCCTGAGCGCACCACGTGCGGTCTTCTTCGGCGTGGGCGGCACCCCCGTCCGCGTCGCCGCCGTCGAGGAGATGCTCGAGGGGCAGCACCCCGATGCCGCCGACTGGGCGGCGGTCGGGCACGCACTCACCCTCGCCCTGGACCCACCCACCGACGTGCACGCCAGCACCGAGCTGCGGCTGGAGCTGGCGAGCACCCTCCTCGAACGATCCATCCGACGCGCCTGGGAGCTGTGCCGATGACCACCGACAAGACCGCTGCGCTGCGCAGCCCGCTCACCCCCCTGCTCGTCGAGCCCTCCGCCTGGTGCCACGTCGACCTCGAGGTCAACGGCCACGGGGTGTCGGCGGACGTCGAGTCCCGGCTGCTGCTGAGCGACTTCCTGCGGGAGCGGCTCACCCTCACGGGCACCCACGTGGGGTGCGAGCAGGGCGCCTGCGGCGCCTGCACCGTCCTCGTCGACGGCCGCGCCGTCCGCTCCTGCCTGACGCTCGCCGCTGCGTGCTCGGGCCGGGAGATCCGGACCGTGGAGGGGTTGGCGGAGGGTGCCCTGCACCCGGTGCAGCAGGCCTTCCACGACCACCACGGCCTCCAGTGCGGCTTCTGCACCTCCGGGTTCCTCATGTCGATCACCGAGCTCCACGAGCGCGAGGAGGCGGTCGACGAGGACGAGCTGATGGACCAGCTGAGCGGCAACATCTGTCGCTGCACCGGCTACCGGGGCATCGAGCGTGCGGCGAGGCAGTCCGTGCGCGTCGCGCAGGAGGGCGATGGTCATGAGTGAGTCGACCCACGAGCCCGAGGCGACCGAGGCACCCCGCCTCGTCGGCCAGTCCGTCCCGCGCGTGGAGGACGACCGTCTGCTGCGCGGGCAGGGGCGCTACGTCGACGACGTGGTGCTCCCGGACCAGCTGCACCTCGCCTTCCTCCGCAGCCCCCATGCGCACGCGCGCATCCGCTCCATCGACATCTCCGGAGCCCAGAGCGCCCCGGGCGTCGTGGCCGTCTACGACGGGAGGTCGCTGCTCGGTGTCGTCGAGCCGCTCGTCAACATCGAGGAGGTGCGTGTCCCCCCGGGACTGGTCGAGCACGTGGCCCCCACGGTCAAGATCCAGCCGATGCCTCCCCTCGCGCACGACGAGGTCAACTACGTCGGCCAGCCGATGGTGATGGTCGTCGCCGAGTCGCGGTACCTGGCCGAGGACGCCCTCGAGGAGGTCCGAGTCGACTACGAGCCGCTGCCCGTCGTCATCGACCCCGAGGCGGCCCTGGACCCCTCCTCCCCCAAGGCCCTGCTCGAGGCCGAGGACAACATCGGGCTGCACGCCCACATCAGCACCGGTGACGCCGACGCCGCCATTGCCGCGGCGCCCGTGGTCCTCGAGGAGACCTTCGCCTCCCAGCGTTACGTCCCCTCCCCGATGGAGACCCGCGGGATCGTGGCGACGGTCGACCCGTACACCGACCGGCTCACGGTCTGGTCCAACACCCAGACCCCGCACCGCGTCCGTGACCACATCGCCCACAGCCTCGGCCTGTCGACGGACGACGTCGCCGTCATCACGCCCGACGTGGGAGGTGGCTTCGGGCAGAAGGGGATCCTCATCGTCGAGGAGATCCTCATCCCCTTCGCCGCCCGCGCGCTGGGCCGCACCGTGCGCTGGCAGGCCGACCGGACGGAGAACCTGGTCGCGGACACCCACGCCCGGGAGCAGATCCACCACCTGACGGTCGCCGCCGACGCGGACGGTCGGTTGCTCGCGGTCCGCGACCGCTGCATCACCAACATGGGCTGCCGCAACGTCGTCGGTCTCGTCGTGGCCTACAACGCGCTCGTGCACCTCACCGGCGCCTACCGCGTTCCGCACCTCGACCTCGAGGTCTTCGGCACGCTGACCAACACGATGTTCACGACTCCCTACCGCGGAGCCGGCCGTCCCGAGGCGGCGTTCGCCATGGAGCGGGCCATGGACCGGCTCGCCCTGCGGCTGGGCAAGGACCCGGCGGAGGTGCGGCGCATCAACCTCCTCACCGAGGAGGACATGCCGTACTTCTCGGGGTTGCTCGACCGGCGTGGTCTGCCCCAGGAGATCGACTCCGGCGACTACGTGAAGATGCTCGACATGGTCGAGGAGATGATCGACTTCCCGGCCTTCCGCGAGGAGCAGGAACGGCTGCGCGGCGACGGCATCCACCGGGGCGTGGGCCTGGGCATGTACATCGAGATGTCCGGGCTGGGCCCCTTCGAGTCGGCCCGGGCCACCGTCCTGCCCTCCGGCACCGTCCGGATCTCGACGGGTTCCCCGTCGCAGGGACAGGGGCACGCCACGACCTTCGTCCAGGTCGCCTCGGACGCCCTCGACGTCCCGATGGAGGCCATCGAGCTCGTCGGCGGCGACACGCAGAACCTCCAGTACGGCGTGGGCACGATCGCCAGCCGGGCGATGGTGACCGCGGGCAACGCGATCGACATGGCCTGCCGCGAGCTGCGCGCGCAGGTCGAGCGCGCCGCGGCCGGTCTGCACGGCGTGCCGGAGCAGGACGTGCGCCTCGAGTCGGGCAAGGTCCTCGTGGCGGGCGCCGCACCGATGACCCTGGCCGAGCTGGTCCGGGCGCTCACGCGGTCGCCGAGCGACGACCCGAGCGCCGGGCTGTCCGCGCACGCGTACTTCAAGCCGCCGAACTACGCGACCTCCAGCGGGTTGCACGCCGCTGTCGTGGAGGTCGACACCGCCACCGGCGCCACGACGATCCTCGACTACGTCGTGGTCCACGAGGCGGGCAACATCGTCAACCCCGTGATCGCCGACGGCCAGATCCTCGGCGGGGCGGTCCAGGGCATCGGCGGCGCCCTCCTGGAGCACCTCAAGTACGACGCCAACGGCCAGCCGTCGACCGCCAGCTACATGGACTACCTCATGCCCACCGTGGAGACGGTGCCCGAGATCCGTCTCGGTGAGGTCTGCTACCCCACCCCGACCAACCGCCTCGGCGTCAAGGGGCTCGGCGAGGGTGGTGCCGTCGGGCCGCAGGCGGCCATCGCCAACGCCGTGGAGGACGCCCTTCGGCCGCACGACGTCGTGGTGCGCTCCACGCCCGTCAACCCAGACCACGTCCGACGACTGCTGCGCGAGCGCGCGGCAACCGCGACCTCCGGAGGAGAGTGACCGTGCAGATCGATCACACCCTGACCATCCACGCAGACATCGACCGGGTCTGGCCGTTGCTGCAGCGGCCCGAGACGGTGGTCGAGAGCCTGCCCGGGGTCACCCTCACGTCCCTGTCGGGTGAGGACTTCACCGGCAAGATGTCCGTCGGCCTCGGGCCGATGCGGCTGAACTACGGCGGCGAGGGCACCCTGCGCTACGACGAGCCGTCCCGGGCGATCCACATCCGAGCGCGCGGCACCGAGGCCCGCGGGGCCGGCAGCGCCGCGGCCACGGTCGACATCTCGGTGCTGCCCGGCGCCGAGGGGTCCACGCGGATCGACGTGTCGATGGACCTCGACCTGCAGGGCAAGCCGGCCCAGTTCGGCCGGGGCATCCTCGCGGAGGTCATCACCCGCCTGGCGACGCAGTTCGGCAGGAACCTCGAGCGCCAGGTCGAGCAGGCAGCGGCTCCTGCGGCCGTCGAGACCGTGCCCGCGGGACAGCCCGCGGCCGCGGCCCAGGGGCCGATCCTGGCCTCTGCCCCCGCCCCTGCCGTCGCGGCCGCGGTGCCCCACTCCGCCGGGCGAGAGCTCGCCGGTCTGGCGGTGGCGGCCCTCGTCGGCGCGGCAGCAGCCACCCTGCTCGGCTCCCGGCGCTCGGTCCACCTGACGATCGTCGCCGGCGACGACCCCGCGTGGGTCGAGCTGGCCCGAGAGCTCGTGGGTCGTCGCTGACGCCCCACGCACCCTCCCCCCGAGCACGACCGAGCCCACGTCCTGAGCAGGACGTGGGCTCGGTCGTACCTCGCGTGCGACTACTCGGCCGGCGCCCAGTGGACGTCGCCGACCTCGAGGTCGGCCTTGACGAGCTCCTGCTCCTTGAGGATGTCCAGGGCCCGCTGGAGACCCTCCTCGTCGTAGGCCCCGTAGTAGGCCGGCAGCGGCATGCTCTCCGCCGTCTTCTTGTCCAGCTTCGCGAAGGTCGGCAGCCAGGACCGGACCTCGTCCTCCTTCTTCGCCATGTCCGCGCCGGCGGCGTACATCGCGTCGGCGAAGGCCTTGGTCGTGTCCGGGTTGTCCTTGACGAAGGTCTCGCTCGACAGGTAGCTCGCCGCCGCGAGACCGTCGTTGGGGCCCGTCGTGAGGTCGACGACCTTGCGCAGTCCGGCGGTGCGCGCGAAGGAGGCGAAGGGCTCCGGGAAGTACCCGGCGTCGACCGACTTGGCCTTGACCCCGCTGAGCATCTCGGGGAACGGGACCTCGACCCACTTCGGCGTGACCGATGCACCCTCGCTCTTGGCCTGTGCGCGGAAGGTGATGTCACCGATGTTCTTGGTCGTGTTGGTACCGATGGACTTGCCGTCGAGGTCCCCGATGTCCTTGATCGGCGAGCCGTCGAGCACGTAGATGCCCATACCGTCCTCGGCCAGCGCGCTGGTGATGACCACCGAGCGGATCGGCAGGCCCGAGTCGTGCGCCGTCGCTGCCACGAAGGCCGGGGAGTTGGTGAAGTCGAGCTCTCCTGCGACGACCTGCTGCACGCCGGCGGGCCCGCCCTGGACGGTCTCGATCGTCACGTCGAGCCCGGCCTTGTCGAAGAAGCCCTTCTCGTCGGCCCAGTAGAGGGCCGCATAGTCCGCCAGCGGCAGCGACCCGACCGTGAGCTCTGTCTTCTCCAGCTCCCCGTCCGTGGCGCCGGCGGAGCTCTCACCACCGCACGCCGATGCGCCGAGCGCCAGCCCGACCACCAGTGCAGTGCCCCAGAAGTGCCTCGTCCTCATGCTTCCTCCGATGTCCTGGTCGAGACGCCTTTGTGCTCAACCATTTTGTAGTAAGTAATTTTGTGGTGAGATGGAACGACAGTCAAGCCCCCCACCCGAGTGACGACGGCGTCC
The DNA here is from genome assembly GCF_039636765.1 of Janibacter terrae. NCBI lineage: Bacteria > Bacillati > Actinomycetota > Actinomycetes > Micrococcales > Intrasporangiaceae > Janibacter > Janibacter terrae. The sequence continues at coordinate 664,982 of NZ_CP144167.1, read as the reverse complement.
TCGAAGGAGAGAGCACATGAAGATCGCGATCATCGGCGGCGGGATCGGCGGGCTCACGCTCGCCCTGGCACTGCGCAAGGAGGGCCTGGACGCGGTCGTGCACGAGCGCACGTCGCAGTTCGGGCGCGTGGGGGCGGACATCAACCTCACGCCCAACGCCGTCCGCGCGCTCGACCCCCTGGGGGTCGGGGAGGCCCTGCGCACCGACGCCGCGCGGCCACGCTTCCGGATCAGCCGCGACGGCTACACCGGCGAGGAGACCTCTCGCCTGCCGATGTCCGAGGCCGCCGAGGAGGCTTACGGCGCGCCCCAGCTGACGATCCACCGCGCCGACCTGCTGGACACCCTCGAGTCGGCCGTCGGCTCCGAGGCGGTACGGCTGGGTCACCAGCTCGACTGCTGCGAGGTCACGGACGCGGGGGTGTCCCTGCGCTTCGCGGACGGCTCGACCGAGGAGGTCGACGTCGTCGTCGGCGCCGACGGCATCCACTCGGCGGTGCGCCGCAGCCTGCTCGGCGACGAGCACCCGGAGTTCACCGGCACGGTCGCCTACCGGGCCGTGCTGCCGACCGAGCGCGTGGCGCACCTTCGCGATGTCGACTGCTTCACCAAGTTCTGGGGCAAGGACCGCTACACCCAGATCGTCACCTTCCCGCTGACCCGCGGCAAGGAGACCTTCGTCTTCGCGACGGAGCACCGCGAGAGCTGGTCGGAGGAGTCCTGGACGACGCCGGGGCGCATCCAGGACCTGCGGGCGGCGTACGCGGACTTCCACGAGGACGCCCGCGCCCTGCTCGACGCCTGCGACGAGGTACTCATCTCAGCGCTCTACGTCCGCGACCCGCTGACCTCGTGGGGGCACGGCGGCGCGACGCTGCTCGGCGACGCGGCGCACCCGATGATGCCCTTCATGGCGCAGGGTGCCGGTCAGGCGATCGAGGACGCGGTCGTCCTGGCGCGTTGCCTCGCCGCGCACGGCGCCCCGGACGGCCTGCGGCGCTACGAGACCCTGCGCCAGGAGCGCACCGCGCAGATCCAGGTCGGCTCCCGCGGCAACGAGTGGCTCAGGTCCGGCGGCAACGCCGACTGGGTGTACGACTACGGCGCGTGGACCATCGGGGTGTGACCACGCCGGGTGCGACCGGTCGGCACGCAGACGCATCTCTCCCGTCACGGCGGGTGGTCGACGTCCTCTCCGGTCGCCAGGTCGCCGCACTCGACACCGACGGCGCCGTGCCGCCGCAGGTACGGGCCGGCGCCCCGGTCCCCGGAGAGCCCGGCGACGAGCGGGCCCCAGTGGTCCCGACCGACGAGCACCGGGTGCCCGACCCGCCCGCCGTACACCGCTCGACGCAGGGTGCCGGCGTCCACGTGCGACGACAGCAGCCGTCGCGCCACCGCCGCGGTGACGTCCGGCAGGTCCACGAGGTGGATGAGGACGGCGTCCGCGTCACCGTCGTCGAGGGTGCGCAGCCCGTGCGCCAACGAGGTGCCGAGGCCCTCCGCCCAGTCGGGGCAGTGCGTGTACGTCGTCCTCGGCAGCGTCGGTCCGACCGTGCCGCTGGCGCCCAGGACGACGGTCGTCGCCGCGCAGCCCCCTTCGTCCAGGACGGTGACCGCCCGGGCCAACCACGACGTGCCGTCGGGATCGGTCATGAGGGCCTTGGGCCGGCCCATCCGACGACCCGCTCCGGCCGCGAGCACGAGCCCGTGCACGGTCGTCACAGGCACGACCGACAGACCGTGAGCCCGCTCATCCCCCGTCCCCGTCGACCGCGTACCAGCGGTCCTCGTCGGGCACGCGCCCGTCGGGGTAGGCGCGCGCGAGCTCGGCGAGCGTCGGGCGGGGCGGCTCGCGGACCTCGTCCGGCAGCAGCGCGGTGATCGCGTCGAAGACCCGCTCCATGTCGCGCACCACGGAGCGGCGCTTCAGCTCCACCGGCTCGCCGAAGGTCACGGTGACCTCGGGCCGCCGGAGCACCTGGGTGACCCGGGGCAGCCTCGACGAGCGCGGCCAGACCTGCTCGGTGCCCGTGATGGCGAAGGGGATGACCGGCACCTTGGTCAGCTGGGCCAGGCGCGCTGCGCCGGGGTACCCGGACATGCCCGGCTCGAAGAAGTCGATGCCGCGCGGGATCGTGCCCTCGGGCATCATCGCGACCAGCTCGCCGCCGGCGAGCGCGCGGACCGCGGCCGCGAAGGCGTCCGGGCTGTCCGGGTCGTCCCCGCGGCGGTCGACGCTGATGCCGCCACCTGCTCGGAAGAAGGCACCGAGGCCGGGGACGTCGAAGAGCTCCTTCTTGCCGAGGAACCGGGCGGAGCGGCTCGTGCGCCCCATGGCCACGAGCATCGCCATGGCGTCGAAGTACGAGCGGTGGTTGCCGACGAGGATCGCCGGCCCGACCCTCGGGACGTTGTCGACGCCCCGGATGGAGAACCGCGCGTAGGGGAAGAGCTCGGGGCGGGCGAGCAGCGCGAGGCTGCGCTGCAGCTCCAGGCCGATGACGGGCAGCTTGAAGACGCCGGGGGAGGTGTCGAAGTGCAGGACGGGCCAGCGGGCAGCCACCGCGAGCGCCTGCAGGCGAGGGTCCGGGTTGACCGCGCCCGGGTTGCCGACCGCGCGCAGCAGGGGCGCGTCGTAGATCGAGTCCGAGTACGCGAAGGACGCGTCGAGGTCGACGCCCTGCTGCTCCGCCCAGTCGCGCACGGCGGCGATCTTGCCCATCGACCACACGAAGTGCCCGTCGTGGCGGCCGGTGAAGCGGCCGTCCTCCCCCACCTCGTACCGGGTGGCGATGACGGCATCGATGCCGAGGCGCTCGGCGAGCGGCCGGACGAGGTGCTCGGGCGTCGTCGTCGCGAGGACGACGAGCCGCCCGGCGTCGTGGTGCTCCTCGATGAGCATCCTGGCGAAGGGCCCGACGAGCGGCTCGAGCACGTCGGCCGCGACCTCCGCGGCCTCGTCGAAGGCGTCGGCCGCCCGGCCGCGGGCGACGTGGACGGCTTGCCGGGCGAGGGCGATCGAGCCGAGGGACTCCCCGAGGAGGTTGAAGTACCCGAAGACGAGCGACTCGCCCGGCAGCCGGGCCGAGACGACCCCCGTCTGCCGCATGGCCGCGGACAGGGCGGGCCCGGAGGCCTTGGGCAGGAGGGTGCGGTCGAGGTCGAAGAACGCGGCGGCCGTCATGCGCTCGAGGCTAACGGCGGATCCCCCGCCGGAGCGGCCCCGCGGGGCCTAACGTGGGTCACATGAGCGACGACGCCCAGACCCTGTCCAGCAGCCATGTCGCCGAGGCCGCCCCGCGGGGGTGGCGCGAGATCGACGGCACCCTCCGCACCCGCCTGCGCACCGCGGACTACCCGGCAGCGGTCGAGCTCGTGACCCGCATCGCCCGGGTGGCCGACGCCGCCGACCACCACCCCGACATCGACCTGCGCTACAACTGGGTCGGGCTGCTCCTCGTGAGCCACGACGTGGGTGGCCTGACCAGTCGCGACCTCCAGCTGGCGGGCGAGATCTCCCGCATCGCCGAGGAGCTCGGGGCCGAGCACGACCCGCACGTCGTCGTCGCGATGACCATCGGCATCGACACCGCCGACGCGGATGCGATCCGTCCCTTCTGGCAGGCCCTCACCGGGCACGAGCCAGCGAAGGGGGACCCGGACGTCCTCCCTTCACCCGACGGGCAGCTGCCGCAGATCTGGTTCCAGGAGAGCGCACCGCGCGAGGTCCGCAACCGGCTGCACCTCGACGTCTACGTCCCCCACGACATCGCGCAGGAGCGCGTCGACGCGGCCATCGCGGCGGGCGGGCGCCTCGTCACCGACGAGTTCGCGCCGGCGTGGTGGGTCCTCGCCGACGCCGACGGCAACGAGGCCTGCGTGTGCACCTGGCAGGACCGGCGGGACTGAGCAGCGCCGGGACGAAGGGGGGACCCCCTTCGTCCTAGTGCCGGCCCCTGCCCTCGAAGGCCCGCGCGGCCGCGGTCGCGGCCGGCAGCCGCGAGGACCTCATGCCCGGTCCGAGCCGGCGCAGCTGGCTCGAGGTGACCCGGGTCCCCTGCGCCATCACGGTGTCGGCGGCCGCTCGGGCCCCACCGGTCCCGGTGTACTCCTGCTGCCCGTTGCTCCCCCAGCGCACGAGGATCTGGCCGAGGTCCTTCGCCGTCGCGACGTAGAAGACGAAGCTGTCGTAACCGCCACCGGTGGGTGCGGCGCTCGAGCGGGTCCACCGCTTGCCGTCCCAGCCGATGACGAAGCCGAGGTTGGCGGTCGCGGGGAGCACGTCGTCGACGACGCCCCACCAGCTCGGGCCCTGCCCCAGGAGGGTCTGGCGGTTGCGCTTCTCGGCCGCGGCGTCACGGCGGGTGTCGGGGTTGCTCTGGCCGGCCAGCACCGCCCGCCCGTCCTTGAGCCGCACGAGGTAGCCCCACTGGCCGATCTCCATCTCGTAGACCCAGTCGCCGTCGGTGGCGCGGGGTCCGGTGCCCCCCTCGGAGACCCCGGCGCCGACCCACATGGCGGCATAGGCCGCCCACCGGTTGCGCAGGTCGTCCGGCGAGGCCAGGTCGACGGGGACCATCGAGGCGGGGCCGGACGTGCTCGGCGCCTCGTCACCGCCGGATCCCTCACTCGGGTCGCTACCGCCCGCGGGCGTGTGCGTCGTGGACCCGATCTCCACCGGGGGCTCGTCCTCGGCGCAGGCGGTGAGCGCGGTGGATCCGGCAGCACCCAGTGCGGCCAGCAGGGCACGGCGGGAGATCTGCTCCACGGGTCCTCCTTGCGGGTCTCGGGACGACGATACGGGCCGGGCCTCGCGAGCGAGGGCACGGCCCGCGTGAGAACCTTGGGCCCGTGCGCCCATCGTCCCGACGCCCTTCCCCCCGTGCGACCGCCGTCACCATGGCGACGCTCGTGCTGGGCCTGGCGGCGTGCGGCTCGGGCCAGGAGGCCCCACCGACGACGGTAACCGTCACGACCTCCGCCGACGGCGCGGAGGCCCTCGACCAGCCGGAGCAGCAGCAGATCGACGCCGCCACCGCGCGCCGCGCGCTGCCGACGATCAAGGACGCGCCAGGCGGCTTCGCCACGTGGACGACCAAGCTCACCGAGGGCGGGCAGACCTACGACCCGCAGGTGTGCGCGCACATCACCCTCGACGGCCCGCAGGAGCGCAAGTTCCGCGACGCCCACCGCAAGGTCCGCGAGTACAGCCGCTTCACCAGCCCGCGCTCCGTCACCGACGAGTCGGTGACGACGATCGTCGAGTCCTACGACGAGCCCTACCCCCTCGAGTTCTTCGACCAGGCCGGCCAGTACCTCGCCGAGTGCGCCTCGTACACGACGACGCCTGACGACGGCGGCTCCTCGACGACCCGCACGACGCGCGCGATCAGCACCCCGAGCGTCGGCGACCGCTCCTTCGCCGTGCGCCTCACCTTCGGCGCGGGCGGGGAGGGGATCTCGGTCGACCGCCTCTACGTGCGCAGCGGCCACAACCTCGTCACCGTCTGGTACATCAAGGGCGGGGAGCCCTACGACGGCGCCGCCATGACGAAGTACGCAGAGAAGACCCTCGCCGAGCTGAAGAAGACGACATGACCTCTCGCACCCGAGCCACCCCCTTCGCGCTCGCGGCCGTCGCCGCCCTCGCCCTGACCGCCTGCGGCGGCGACGCCCCGCCGGCCGCCTCGGTCACCTCGGGCGAGGTGACCCCGAGCAGCAGCGCCACGACGGTCGAGGAGCTCACCGCGCCGGAGCAGCAGCAGCTCACCGCGGCGGAGATCAAGCGGGCGCTGCCGACGCGTGAGGAGGCCCCGCGGGGCTTCGTCCAGGACACCAGCGGGTTCGACACTCGCCGGGCGAGCCAGCGCCGGGCCGACCCGCAGGCCTGCCTGGCCGTCTTCCTCGACACCCCGCAGATGCGCACCTGGAAGTCGGAGCACCTCGCCGACGGCGAGGGCGTGCGCTACACGCGCAACAGCGGCGAGGACGACTCGGTCGGCCAGCCGAGCATCTCCGTCGCGGTCTACAGCTACGACGAGGCCTTCCCGACGCGCTTCCTCGACGAGGCCGGTGCGGCCCTCGCCGACTGCGCGACCTTCCGCACGGCCGTCTCGCCCGGCTCCGAGATGAGCGACTGGTCCGCGACCAACATCCAGACGCCGGTCCTCGGCGAGCAGAGCCTCGGGGTGCGGGCGGGCTCGCGCGAGCTCGACTCCGCGATCGACTACCTCTGGGTGCGCAGCGGCCACAACCTCGTCCACGTGCGCATGCTCACCGGGTTCCGCGCGGACAACTCGGACATCCTCCAGGAGTACGCCGAGGGCGTCCTCGACGACCTCGCGTGAGCCGACGACGAGCCCGACGACGAGCCGGACGACAGGGGAGCAGACATGGGGACACCACGCACCGTCCGAGGGATCGGCCTGGTCGCCGCCCTCGCCGTCGTCACCGCCGGGTGCGTCCCCGGCCTCGGCGGCGAGGACCCGGCGAGCTCGACCCCGCCGCCGGTCGGCCACGGCCGGCTGAGCGAGGAGCAGGCCGCGTCGGTGCTGCCGGGCGACGACCAGATGCCGTCCGGGTTCCGCCGCGACACCGTCGAGCAGGAGACGAGTGGCGACGACCCCCAGGCGACGGCCTACCCCGCCACCTGCCTCGACGTGCGCCTCGCCGGTGACGTCGGCAAGGACCTGCGCACGCACCGCACGGCCCGCGCCAAGCGCGCCTGGGCCGGGGAGGTCGGAGGGTCGCTGACGGTGACCGTCTCGAGCCACGACGTCGCCGTCCCGACGCAGCTCTTCGACGACGCCGGCGCCGCGCAGGGGGAGTGCGCCACCTTCCAGCTCATCGACGAGTCCGGCACGTCCTCGTGGAAGCTCAGCCCCGTGACCTTCCCGCCGCTCGGTGAGCGGACCTACTCCATGCGCGTCGAGTCGACGACCGAGGGCGATGTCTTCAAGGGAGGCGTCGTGCAGGTCGCCGGCATCTCCGTCGGCCACAACCTCGTCCACGTCGTCTACGCGGCCGGCCCCGGCTCGAGGTACGACTCGCGGGTCGTCGAGACGGTGGCCCGCACGACCGTCGACAACCTCGAGGCCCTGTGAGACGCCCCCTTCGCCCCGCCGTGGCGCTCGCCGCGCTCACCCTCGTCCTCCCCGGCTGCGGCCTCGTCGACGACCCGCAGCCCGCGGAGGACCTCGGGACGCTCACGGGGGCCGGTCGACCGCTGGACGAAGGGGGCCTGCGCAGCGTCCTCCCGTCCCCCGGCGACCTCGGCGACGGGTGGGGCGAGGACCCGGCCGGCACGCTCTTCGAGACGCGGGCCGCCGAGGTCACCCCGTCCTCGTGCGCCCCGCTCGTGCTCAAGGGGCCCGGCTGGGACGAGGTGCAGCAGACCAGCCGCGGGCGGGCCCAGGCCAACTTCGCCGCGAGCGACAACCAGCCCCCGCCGGGCACGCAGCGCCGCCACGTCGCGGTGTGGGCCTACTCCTACGACGAGCCGTACCCGGTGCGGCTCTTCGACGAGGCGGGCGCCGAGGTCGCGGACTGCTCGCAGTTCAGCATCGTGCAGCGCGACACCGGCAACAGCAGCGCGTACGAGGCCGACGCGCTGACCTTCCCCGCGCTCGGCGACCGCACCCTCGCCCTGCGGCTCACGATCCACCAGACGATGGAGACGCTCACCATGGACTTCGTCGCCGTCAAGGTCGGTCACAACACCTTCACGGTCGTGAACGGCACGTACAACGGCACCCCCGACACCGCGCTCACCGAGCGCACCGCCCGCGCGACCCTCGACGGGCTCGAGGAGGCGTCGTGAGGATCCTGCCCGCGACCGTCGCCGCGCTCACCTGCCTGGTGCTCTCGGGGTGCGTGACCCCCTTCGCCCCCGAGCGGACGCCCACCGCACCGTCCACGACGTCGACCTCGCCCGTGCCGCCACCCGACCCCGGGCTCGAGCGGGCCGGCCGCGAGCTCACCCGCGACGAGGCCGAGGCCGCGCTGCCCCCGCTGCCGAAGGGCGCGACCGAGCAGCCCTCCGACACCGGCGCCGAGCAGCGCACCTCCGACCCGGCCGAGTGCGTCGACGTCCTGCGCCTCGGCTGGCACTACCGCAACCTGCGGCAGCAGCGGGCGAGCCAGGCCAACCTCAGCTGGTCCGAGGGCACGGGCGACGCCCTGCGCACCATGTCGGTCAGCATCACCTCGGTGACGCGCCCGGTCGGCCCCGGCATCCTCACCGCGGCGGGCGAGGCGGCGGGCGGCTGCGCCACCTTCTCGCTCTACGGCCGGGACGAGCTCGGTGACTTCGACCTGCGGCTGCTCACCGAGCCACGCACCATCTCCCCGGTCGGCGAGCAGGCCTTCGCGGTGCGGGTGACGACCTTCGACCGCGTGGGCGGGAAGACCACCCGGGTCCACATCGACCAGATGAGCTACCGCGTCGGCCACAACCTCGTGACGGTCCAGCAGGTCGGCACCGACGAGTCCCTGACGATGGAGCCCGTCGAGCAGCTGGCCGCCGACGTCCTCGCCCGTCTCGAGCAGTAGCCGCGTCACCCGCACGCGTGCCGGCAGCGGGCGACCTAGAGTGGCGACGTGACCATCCGCGTAGCCCTCGAGCACCGCACCTCCTACGAGTTCTCCGAGCCGGTCCGGGTCTACCCGCACACCATCCGGCTCCGGCCGGCCCCGCACTCGCGCACGCCGATCCCGAGCTACTCCCTGCGCATCGAGCCCGAGGGCCACTTCCTCAACTGGCAGCAGGACCCCTTCGGCAACTGGCTCGCGCGCGTCGTCTTCCCCGAGCCGGTCGCCCGGCTCGAGATCACCGTCGACCTCGTCGCGGACATGACGGTCATCAACCCCTTCGACTTCTTCGTCGAGGACTGGGCGGCGACCTACCCCTTCGCCTACCCGGAGCAGCTGCGCAACGACCTCGCGCCGTACCTCACCCCGGTGGACGACGGGGGCGAAGGGAGCGGACCGGCGCCCGGGGTGAGCGCCTGGCTGGAGGAGCGGCTGCCGTCGCTGCTCACCGCCCCGCGGGACGCGGCTGCCGGGGAGGGCACGCGGATCGTCGACTTCGTCGTCGCGCTCAACCGCGCGATCCGGGAGAGCGTCGACTACACCGTGCGTCTCGAGCCGGGCGTGCAGACGCCGCAGCACACGCTCGACCGGGGCATCGGCTCCTGCCGCGACAGCGCCTGGCTGCTCGTCTCCGCGCTGCGCCAGCTCGGGCTCGCGGCGCGCTTCGTCTCGGGCTACCTCGTGCAGCTGACCGCCGACCTGAGCGCCGTCGGCGACGACAGCCTCAACGGCCCCGCGCAGGACTTCACCGACCTGCACGCGTGGGCGGAGGTCTACATCCCCGGCGCCGGCTGGGTCGGGCTCGACGCGACCTCCGGCCTGCTCTGCGGCGAGGGGCACATCCCGCTCTCGTGCACCCCGCACCCGACCTCCGCGGCGCCGATCAGCGGCGCGACGGCACCGACCGACGTCACCTTCGGCTTCAGCAACACCGTGACCCGGATCGCCGAGGACCCTCGCGTCACCAGGCCGGTCTCCGAGGACGACTGGGCGCGGATCAACGCGCTCGGCGCGGCCGTCGACGGCCTGCTCGCCGACGGTGACGTGCGCCTGACGATGGGCGGCGAGCCGACCTTCGTCGCGGCCGGCGGCACCAAGGACCCGCAGTGGCACACCGCCGCCGACGGCGAGGAGAAGCGACAGCTCGCCATGGCCCTCGCCCGCCGCCTGTCGGGGCCGGGCACGCTGCGCCACCACGGCCAGGGCAAGTGGTACCCGGGCGAGCCGCTCCCGCGCTGGCAGATCGCACTGGCCTCCCGGGCCGACGGGGAGCCCCTGTGGCGCGATCCCGACCTGCTCGACGACCCGTGGGGGCCGACCCGCGAGTCGTCCGACGCCCCCGAGGCCGTGGGGGCCGCGCGCGACCTGGCCCTCGGCATCGCCCGCCGGCTCGGCGTCCCGCCGGAGCAGCTCGTCCCGGCCGTGGAGGACCCGCTCCAGCGGCTCGTGCTCGAGGCCCGCCGCCCGGACGGCGCGGCGCCGACCCCCGGTGACCTCGCGCCCGACGCCGAGGAGGTCTCCGACGAGGCCCGGCGCGCGGCCGCCCTCGCGGCCGTCGACACCGCGGCCGACCCGGACACCCCGACCGCGTGGGTCCTGCCGATCTTCCCCGCGCCCGACGGCGAGGGCTGGGCGACGACGACCTGGCGCACCCGGCGCGGCTTCCTCGCCCTGGTGCCCGGCGACTCCCCCGCCGGCCTGCGGCTGCCGCTGTCCTCGATCTCGTGGACGGAGGGGCCGACGACACCGGAGCGCTCCCCCTTCGAGCCCCGCGGAGCGCTGCCCGCGCTCGACCCGGCCGCGCTGGAGCCGGTCGACGTCCCGCCCGCCCGCGTCCTGCCGATCGACGAGGCGCCGCGCACGGCGCTCGCCGTGCAGCACCGCGAGGGCCACCTCTTCGTCTTCCTGCCGCCCGTCGAGGCCTTCGAGGACGCGCTCGAGATCGTCAGCGCGGTCGAGGGCGCGGCCGCTGAGGTCGGACACCCGGTCGTGCTCGAGGGCTACCCCCTGCCCGGTGACGACCGGGTCCGCACGATGTCGGTGACGCCCGACCCCGGCGTCATCGAGGTCAACGTGACCCCGACCGCCTCGTGGCCCGAGCTCGTCGAGCAGACCGAGGGCCTCTACGAGCACGCCCGCCAGATCCATCTGTCGACGGAGAAGTTCGACCTCGACGGCTCGCACACCGGCACCGGCGGCGGCAACCACCTGACGCTCGGCGGCCCGACCGCGGCCGACAGCCCGATGCTGCGCCGCCCCGACCTGCTGCGCTCGCTCGTCACCTACTGGCAGCACCACCCGGCCCTCAGCTACCTCTTCTCCGGGCGCTTCATCGGCCCGACCTCGCAGGCGCCACGCGTCGACGAGGGGCGGGCGGACACGCTCTACGAGCTCGAGATCGCCTTCGCGCAGCTCGAGCACGTCATCGCGATGGAGCACGACGAGAGTGCGATCACCGACCCGCTCGACGAGGACCACCGGGCCAGGCGCGGCACCCGCCCCTGGCTCGCCGACCGGCTGCTGCGCCACCTGCTCACCGACATCACGGGCAACACGCACCGGGCCGAGTTCTGCATCGACAAGCTCTTCGCCCCCGGCACGGAGCGCGGGCGTCTCGGGCTGCTCGAGATGCGCGGCTTCGAGATGCCGCCGCACCCGCGGATGGCGCTGCTCCAGGCGCTCCTCGTGCGCTCGCTCGTCGCCCGCTTCTGGGTTGAGCCGTACACCGCGCCCCTCGTCCACTGGGGCACGCGGCTGCACGACCGGTACCTGCTTCCGGCCTTCGTCGCCGCCGACCTGCGCGATGTCATCGACGACGTCAACCGCTACCTCGAGCGTGTCGGCGCCGGACGGATCGACCCGGCGTGGTTCGACGCCTTCCTCGAGTTCCGCTTCCCGCGGCTCGGCGACACGGTCATCTCCGGAGTAGAGCTCGAGCTGCGCACGGCGATCGAGCCGTGGCACGTGCTCGGCGAGGAGGTCAGCCAGTTCGGCACCGCCCGATACGTCGACTCCTCGGTCGAGAAGGTCCAGGTCCGCGCCGTCGGCCTCGTCGAGGGCCGGCACGTCGTCACGTGCAACGGCGTCCCCGTGCCCATGGTCCCCGTCGCCGAGCAGGGCTGGGGCGGACCCGTCGGGGCGAAGGGGAGCACCGGCGCCTTCGTCGGTGGCGTCCGCTACCGGGCCTGGGCGCCGCCGTCGGCGCTGCACCCGACGATCGGCGTCCACGGGCCGCTCGTCTTCGACCTCGTCGACCGGTGGGCCGGCCGCTCGCTCGGTGGGTTCACCTACCACGTGACCCACCCGGGCGGCGTCGCCTACGACTCCTTCCCGGTCAACGCGGCGTCGGCCGAGTCCCGGCGCGCGGCGCGCTTCGTCACCGACGGCCACACCCCCGGGCCGGTCGACGTGTCGGCCCTGCCGGACCCGAGAGCGGGCTTCGGCCCGGCCGTCACGGACTTCCCCGTGACGCTCGACCTGCGGCGCTTCCCCGGGACGGACCACGCCCCCGGCACGGAGGACGAGTTCTCGACGTCCACGCCGGAGGCAGCCGACGCCGGCATGCCTCCCGCGGACGGCGCGCCGGTGGTGGAGACGAGCGCCGAGGGCGCCGTGCAGCGGACGGTCGGGGGCTGACCCGCTCGCTCGGGGTGGCTCGCTAGCCGCCCACCACGAGGTGCTGGTGGCCGTCCACGAGCTCACGCACGATGTCGAGGTGTCCGGCGTGCACCGCTGTCTCGGTCAGCACGCGGAAGACGACCTCGCGCCCGTCGGACATGGGGGGCCCGCCGAAGACCTCCGCCGGCGGCCACCAGCGCGGCGGGGCGTCGAGGTCGGCCGTCGCGAGGACCTCGTCGCTGCAGGCGATGCGGTGCCGGTAGAGCTCGACGGCCTCGGCGCCCGTCATGGGCCCGGCCGCCCAGCCGTCGCGCAGGGCGGCGATCGCGGTGGGGTCGGCACCGAGCACAGCCGAGATCCAGAACATCTCGTCGTCGAGGGCGAGATGGTTGAGCAGCCGGGTCACGGTCCAGCCGGAGGGGGCGGCGGCGCGGCCCATGGCGGGCTCGTCGAGGCCGTCGACGGCCCGCAGCACGTGGGTGCGCTCGGTCGCGAGGTGGGTCAGCAGGTGGGCGTCGTCCATGGGCCTAGCGTGGACCGAGCCCGGTCCGCCCGTCGAGCAGCTCGCGGGCGATGTCGAGGTGCCCGGCGTGCCGCGCGGTCTCCTCGACCAGGTGCAGGACCACGTCGCGGACGTCGGTGACGGGCGTCGGCAGGTCCGGTCGGCGCACACCGGGGGGCCGGTCGTCGAGGGCCAGCCCCTCGAGGACGAGGTCGGTCTGCGCGCACTGGTCCCGGTAGAAGGTGAGGACGTCATCGACCTCGCGGTCGGACACGAACCCCGACGGTTCCTCGCCGGTCTCCTCCTCGCCGGCCTCCGCCGCGTGCGGACGGGGCCGCGGTGGCACGCGGCCGCCGAGCACGACCTGCCCCCAGAGGCGCTCGGCCCCGCCGAGGTGCTCCAGGAGTCCGAGCGGGGTCCACCCGCTCGGGACGACCGAGCTGCGCCACGAGGCCTCGTCGAGGTCGGAGACGATCGCCAGGACGCTGGCCCGCTGCGCCCCGAGAGCGGCCAGGAGCCCGTCGCGCTCGGGGGACGCCGGGCCGGTCACGGGCGCTGCACCGGCGCGTAGGCCGGCCGCAGCGCGGCCCAGCGCTGCGACCAGGACCCGGGCACACGGCCGTCGAGGACTGCCCGCAGGTCCTCGAGGTGCGCCTGCCACCCGGCGCCGTGGTCGGGTGCCTGCTCGACGGGGATCCCCCGCTCCTCGACGACGAGGCGCGTGCCCCCGTCCTGGGCGCTCAGCACGGCCTCGATGGTGGTCTCGTCGGCAGCACCGGGCTCCATGGTGAGCAGCAGGCGGTGCGGTGCCTCGCAGACCTCGACCCGACCGCCACCGTCCCACCCGCTGGTGAAGGAGGCGCGGAAGAGACCGCCCGGTCGCAGGTCCCCCTCGACGCTCGCGACCCACCGGCCCAGCCGCGCGGGCTCGGTGATCGCGTCCCACAGGTCGTCGATGTCCGTGTCGTACACGTCCTCGACGTGGACGACCGGCACGCCGTCGGCCACCCACACCTCACCCAGCAGCCCGCTCCTGCCCATCGGTGCCATCACTCGCTCCTTCGTCGCTCTCGTCGGCCACGCGCCACCTCGGTGTGCAGTGCCTGCATCCGGTGCTCCCAGTCCTGCCGGCGCTGCTCGAGCCAGTCACCGACCTCGACGAGCCCGTCGGGGCGCAACCGGTAGATCCGGCGCTGCCCCTCGCGGCGGACGTCGACGATCCCCGCCTCGCGCAGCACCGACAGGTGGCGCGAGACCCCAGGTTGGGCGATCGGGACGAGTGCGCCGAGCTCGCCCGCGGCCGCCTCGCCGGCAGTGAGCGCCTCGACGATGACCCGCCGGTGCGGGTCGGCCAAGGCGTGCAGCACGGCGTCCATGGGTCATAGCATACACAAATCGATATATATCGTGTTGGACATTCAGATGCATTGCGCACAACTCAATTGCGTGCAATGCTCATCGGGTGCAGACGAACCAGCAGCTCGACCACCAGGTCTGCTTCGCGCTCTACTCGGCGTCGCGGGCGGCCACGTCGGCCTACCGCGAGGCCCTCGCGGAGCTGGGCCTGACGTACACCCAGTACGTCACGCTGCTCGCCCTGTGGGAGCGCGACGCCCAGGCGGTGTCCGAGCTGGGCGAGGCGCTGCGTCTCGACAGCGGGACGCTCTCCCCCCTCCTCGGGCGCCTGTCGGCGAGCGGTCTCGTCGAGCGCCGGCGCACCGGCCCCGACGCCCGTCGCGTGACGGTCCACCTCACCCCGGCCGGGCGCGCGCTCGAGTCCCGGGTCGCCGAGGTCCAGCGCCGTCTGTACGACGCCGTGGACATGGAGCCGGAGGAGCTGGCCACCCTGCGCGAGCTCGCCCAGCGCTTCTGCGAGTCCGCAGCACGCCTCGACCACCCCACCACCGAAGGAGCACGATGAAGACCATCTACACCGCAGAGGCCCTCGCCACCGGCGCCGGTCGGGACGGCCACGGCCGCACCTCGGACGGCCGGCTCGACCTCGACCTCGCCATCCCGCAGGAGATGGGCGGCTCCGGAGAGGGCACCAACCCCGAGCAGCTCTTCGCCGTCGGCTACGCGGCGTGCTTCCACTCCGCGCTGCAGCTCGTCGCCCGCCAGGCGAAGGCCGACGTCACCGACTCCTCCGTCGGCTCCCGGGTGCACATCGGCCCGACCGACGCCGGCGGATTCCAGCTGGCCGTCGAGCTCGAGGTCACCCTGCCGCACCTCGACACCGAGACCGCCCAGCAGCTCGCCGACCGGGCCCACGAGGTCTGCCCCTACTCCAACGCCACCCGCGGCAACATCGACGTGACCGTCACGGTCACCCAGGACTGAGGCCCATGAGCGACATCCCCACCACCACCCGGCAGATCGTCCTCGCCTCGCGCCCCACCGGCGCTCCGACGAGCGACAACTTCCGCCTCGAGGACGTCGACCTGCCCGAGCTCGCCGAGGGCCAGGTCCTCGTGCGCAACGTCGTCATGTCCGTCGACCCGTACATGCGCGGCCGGATGAACGACGTGAAGTCCTACGTCGCCCCCTTCCGCGTCGACGCCCCGCTCGACGGCGGCGCCGTCGGCCAGGTCATCGCCTCGCGCTCCCCCGACGTCGTCGTGGGGCAGCACGTCCTGCACGGCTCCGGCTGGCGGGAGCACGCGGTCCTGCCGAGCGGGTCCGTCACGGTCGTCGACACCGACAGGGCCCCCGCGTCCGCCTACCTCGGCGTCCTCGGGATGCCGGGCCTCACCGCCTACGTCGGTCTCACCGCGGTCGCCGAGATGCGCGAGGGGGACACCGTCTTCGTCTCCGGCGCGGCCGGGGCCGTGGGACAGCTGGCGGGCCAGATCGCCAAGGCGCTCGGCGCCGGGCGCGTCGTCGGCTCCGCCGGCTCGGACGACAAGGTCGCCCGCGTCCTCGAGCTCGGCTACGACGAGGCCTTCAACTACAAGACGGCGCCCGTCAGCGAGGGGCTGCTCGCCGCGGCTCCCGACGGCATTGACGTGTACTTCGACAATGTCGGCGGTGACCACCTCGAGGCGGCGATCTCCTCCCTTCGCCTGCACGGGCGGGTGGCCCTGTGCGGCGCGATCTCGCAGTACAACGCGACCGACCCCACCCCCGGGCCGCGCAACCTCATGCAGGCGATCGGCAAGGGGCTGACCCTGCGCGGCTTCATCGTCGGTCAGTACCCCCGGCTCGCCGGCGAGTACCGCGAGCGCGCCGCCGGCTGGCTCGCGGAGGGACGGCTGCAGGCCGACGAGACCTTCCGCGACGGCCTGGACGCCGCGCCGCAGGCCTTCATGGACCTGCTCGAGGGCGCCAACACCGGCAAGATGCTCGTCCGCCTCTGATGTCCACCTCGCTCATGTGGTTCCGCCGGGACCTGCGGCTGCGCGACCACCCGGCGCTGCACGAGGCCGCCTCCCGCGGGCCGGTGCTGCCGCTCTTCGTCGTCGACCCGTCGATGTGGGGGCCGGCCGGCCGCGCGAAGGCCGCCTGGCTGGCCGCCACCCTCCGCGCGCTCGACGCGTCCCTCGACGGGCGGCTCGTCATCCGCCTCGGCGACCCGGCCGACGTCGTGCCGCGCGTCGCCCGCGAGGTGGGAGCGACCTCGGTGCACGTGAGCCGGGAGAGCGAGCCGGGCGGCGTCGAGCGCGACCGTCGGGTCGTCGCGGCGCTGCGCGAGCTGGGGGTCGAAGGGGTCGCCACCGGTTCGCCCTACGCCGTCGACCCCGGCTCCGTGAGGACGAAGGGGCTTACCCCCTTCAAGGTCTTCACCCCCTTCGCCGCGGCCTGGCGCGAGCACGGCTGGGACGAGCCGCTGGACGCCCCGCGCGGTGTCGAGTGGGTCGAGGCCGACGACGACGGTCGCGTCGCGGCGATGCTCGACCGGGCCGAGCGCGAGTGCCCGATCGACCTGCCCGCGGCGGGGGAGGACGCCGCCCGGCGCCGCTGGGAGCGCTTCCGCGACGGGGCCCTGGCCGACTACGCCCACGACCGCGACCTGCCGGCCGTGGAGGGGACCTCGCGCATGTCCGCCGACCTCCACCTCGGGGTGGTCCACCCCCGCCAGCTCCTGGCCGACCTGCGCGGTGCGCGCGGAGACGGGGCCGAGACCTACCGCACGGAGCTCGCGTGGCGGGAGTTCTACGCCGACGTGCTGTGGGCCAACCCGGACTCGGCCCACGAGGACCTGCGGCCGCTCCCCCTTCGCTACGCCGAGCCGCAGGACGCGATCGAGGCCTGGCGCGAGGGCCGTACCGGCTACCCGATCGTCGACGCCGGGATGCGGCAGCTGCTCGGGGAGGGCTGGATGCACAACCGGGTACGGATGGTGACGGCGAGCTTCCTCACCAAGGACCTGCACGTGTGGTGGCCGCTCGGCGCGCAGCACTTCCTCGACCACCTGCTCGACGGGGACCTCGCGTCCAACAACCACGGCTGGCAGTGGGTCGCCGGCACCGGGACGGACGCGTCGCCGTACTTCCGGGTCTTCAACCCCGTGACCCAGGGCAAGCGCTTCGACCCCGACGGCGAGTACGTGCGCCGGTGGGTGCCGGAGCTCGCCCACCTCGGGGGCGCGGCCGCGCACGAGCCGTGGAAGCACGACTCCGGGTACGCCCACGGCTACCCGGAGCGGGTCGTCGACCACGCCGAGGAGCGCCTCGAGGCTCTCGCCCGCTACGACGCGGCGACCTGACGCGCGACGGTCGTCGTCACCCGCGTCAGGCTGGGCGTGACCGGCGTCGAGCTGAACCCGAACCGCGGCGCCGGGCGCACCGGGGCGAGCCCGCCGAGGTCCGCGCCCTCCCAGGTGCCGGTCAGGGAGGTCACGTGGTGCTGGTCGTGCGCGCCGTAGTACTCGCGCCGCCCCCCTCCGGCGCTGCCCACCGTCCGCACCCCCGGCAGGAGTCGCCGCGCGACCGGGTCGGCGAGGTGGGCGAAGACGCGGCTGCGGCCCACCCTCTCGGGCAGGGGTCGCAGCAGCCGGCCGACCTGCGTGCGGGTGCCCAGCCCCAGGCGGCAGGCCAGCGGTCCCGCGTCGAGCTGCCAGGTGTCCCCGCCGACGCCCAGCACCACCGGGCAGAGCCGGACCTCGTCGAAGGTGTAGGTCGCGGCGACGTACTCCGCGACGGCCCGGTCCGGCGCGAGCAGGACCCGGCGGTCGTCCGCAGTCGCGACCATCACGTCGGTGAAGGAGCCGAGCGGCGAGGTCGACCAGTCACCGATGACCAGACGCAGCCCGCTGCTGCTCCCGGCGCCGAGGATCCGCCCGCGGAAGCGGTCGAGCACCAGCGCGTCCACGCGCTCAGCCCGCCGTGACGCGGGCGAGGGTGAGCGAGAAGTCCCCGGCGTCGTCGGTCCACGTCGCCGCCGTCTCGAAGCCGTGGCCGGCCAGCTCGCCACCCAGCGCGGCGAGGTCGAACTTGCGGGAGATCTCGGTGCGCAGGTGCTCCCCCTCCGGCAGGTGCCAGGTGCGCCCGATGGCGGTGAAGTCCGCGGTGACGTCCCGCACCGCCCGCAGGCGCATCTCGATGCGCGAGGAGTCCTCGTCCCACGCCGCCTCGTGGACGAGGTCGGCCCGGTCGAGCCCGGTGACGGGGGTGGTGCCGGTGATGACGTCGACGAGGTTGAGGTTGAACTGCGCCGTGACCCCGGCCGCGTCGTCGTAGGCCGCGACGAGACGCTCGCGGTCCTTGACGAGGTCGGCGCCGAGGAGCAGGTGGTCCCCCGGGTCGAGGGCAGCGTGGACCATCCGGAGGAAGACCGCGCGCTCATCCTCCTCGAAGTTGCCGATCGTCCCGCCGAGGAAGGCGAGCAGCCGCCCGCCGGGCTCGCCGGACAGGGGTGGCAGGCGGTGGAAGTCGGCGACGGCCGGCTCGACCCGCAGGCTCGGGTAGTCCGACCGGAGCCGGTCCGCGGCCTCCAGGAGCACCTCCTTGCTGATGTCGAGCGGCGCGTACAGCGCGCTGCGGCCGCCGGCCGTCAGGGCATCGAGCAGCTCGCGCGTCTTGGTCGCGGTCCCGGCGCCCAGCTCGTGCAGGCTCCGCGCGTCGGTGAGCGCGACGATCTCGGTGCTGCGCCGGCGCAGGATCTCGTGCTCGGCCCGGGTCGGGTAGTACTCGGGCAGTGCGGTGATCTCGTCGAAGAGACGGCTGCCGCGCTCGTCGTAGAACCAGCGCGGCGGCAGCGTCGGCGGGTCCGCCCACAGCCCGGCGCGCAGGTCGGCCTCGAGCTCCTCGCGGCTCATCGGGCGAGGCGCAGTCCGGAGAAGGCCCAGCGTGAGGCGGCGGGGAAGAAGTTGCGGTAGGTCGTGCGCGGGTGGTCGGGCGGGGTGATCGCCGACGCGCCGCGCAGGACGTGCTGGTCGTTCATGAACTTGCCGTTGTACTCGCCGACCGCACCCGGCGCCGTCTCGAAGCCGGGGTAGGGCACGTACGCGCTCGCCGTCCACTCCCAGACGTCGCCGACGGTCACCTCGGCCGCGCGAAGGGGGTGGCAGCGCTCCGGGTCGAGCAGCCCCCCGCGCACCTCGCGCCCGCTCGCGGCCCGCGCCTCCCACTCCTGCTCGGTGGGCAGGCGGTGGCCGGCCCAGCGGGCGAACGCGTCGGCCTCGAAGAAGGAGACGTGGCACACCGGCTCGGCGGCGACCACCGGTCGACGGCCGGAGAGGGTGAAGGTGGTCCACCCCCCGTCGTCGTCCTCGCGCCAGTAGCCCGGCGCGCGCCACCCGGCGGCCTGCACGCTCGCCCACCCGTCGGAGAGCCACAGGTCGGGGCGCGCGTAGCCGCCGTCGCCGATGAACTCGAGCCACTCGGCGTTGGTGACCTGACGGGCGCCGATCTCGACGTCCTCGAGCCACACCCGGTGGCGCGGGCGCTCGTTGTCGAAGGCGAAGCCCGCACCGTCGTCACCGACGTGGGTCACCCCGCCCGGGACGTGGGTCCAGCGCAGCGGGTCGGGGGCGGTCGCCGGGTCCGCGTCCGGGGCCCGCTCGACGTAGACCGGTTGCAGGACATTGCCCGACAGCAGGTGCTTGAGGTCCATGAGGAGCAGCTCCTGGTGCTGCTCCTCGTGGTGGCAGCCGAGCTCGACGAGGGCGACCTGCGCCTCCTCGAGCGTGCCCGCCTCGAGCCGCTCGGCCACCTGCTGCTCGACATCGGCCCGGTAGGCCGCGACCTCCGCGACGCCGGGGCGGGTCACGTGGCCACGGGCGGCGCGGGGGTGCCGCTCGCCCACCGCCTCGTAGTAGCTGTTGAAGAGGTACCGGAAGGCAGGGTCGCGCGGCCGGTAGCCGGGATCGGCGCCGAGGACGAACTCCTCGAAGAACCACGTCGTGTGGGCGCGGTGCCACTTCGCCGGGCTCGCCTCGGTCATCGACTGCGGGGTCTGGTCCTCGGGGCTGAGGTCACGGGTCAGCCGGTCGGTCCGCTCACGGACGCTGCGGAAGCGTTCGAGCAGCGACGTGACGTCTGCGCGTGGGGCGGTCGTGGTCATGCTGTCCTCCATGCGACGGGGGTTGACGACCACCGCCGGGCACCGGGAGATGTGGAGCTTCGGACAGGGACGACGCTACGCCAGACCCCCGACAGGCGCCCGCTCAGAGGGAGACGGTCCCGCTGTCGCCGAGGTCGGGCCGGCTGTCGCTGACGAGGCCCTTGGCCATCTGCACGACCGTCGCGATGCTGCCGGGCGTGGCCCAGTAGCGGGCGGTCTCCGCGGTCACCGTGAGCAGGGTGTTGGCGGGGTTGTCGGCGTCGCCCTCCATGAAGGCGCCGGCCGAGGGGTCCCACAGCCGCTCGAGCAGCTCGCGGTCGTCGTTGCGGGCGGCCGTGCCGCTCAGGCTGACCCAGCCGTCGTCGCTCGAGTAGGTGACGTTGACCTGCGGGTTGGCGGCGATCGCGTGCATCTTGTCCGAGTCGGCCTCGGTGATGAAGTGGACCGTCCCCGGGTCGTCGAGGTCCTGCGTGCCCATCGGCACGGAGACCAGTCGTCCGCCCTCGACGTAGGTGAGGACGGCGATCCTGGTGTCCTCCATGATCTTGGTGACGGTGTCGATCTCGTCTGCGGCCATCGTGGCTCCTCGGGTCGTCGTGCGGTGGGTCCCTAGGCCATACCCACCCGGCACCGCGCGACACGTCCTGGCGAGGCTTGGCCTCAGAACCAGCGCCGCACCGTCGCGACGTAGTCGCCGTACCTCGACCCGAAGGTCGCGAGCATCGCCGCCTCCTCCTCGGGGATCTGGAGGAGGTCGATCACCCCGACGAAGACCGCGACCGGGAGGAGCGCGAGCAGGTCACGCCGATGGATGGCGTGCCCCGTGAGCAGGAGGGCGTCCCCGAGGTAGATCGGGTTGCGTGAGTGCCTGAAGATGCCATCGCGCACGAGCGCGGTCGCCCCCTCGGGGTGCATGGGGTCGAGCGTGGTCCCGGCCGATCGGATCTGCCGGATGCCGGCGCCCATGAGGGCGACACCCGCGACGGCGACCGCCGCACCGAGCGCGGACGTGCCGGGGGACGTCGAGCCGCGCGCCAGCACCCGCTGCGCGGCGAGCGATGCCAGCCCGACCACGGGGGGTGAGCGGAGGATCGACGGGATGGCCATGCACCCAACGGTAGTGAGGTGCGGTGGCCGGGGACACCCCCTTCGACCTGGTCCTGCCCGCCGCCCCTCGCCGAGAAGCGGGCGATGGCCGCTATCGCGCCTGGATAGCAGCCATCGCCCACGTCTCGAAGGGGGGTCAGGTCGGGCGCGTGGCCGGAGCGTTCTTCGTGGTCATCTCCGGGTCGCGCTCGATGTGGCCCTCGAGGGCCTCGTCGATCGCGACCATGGCCTCCGGGGAGAGGGTGACGCCCGAGGCGGCGACGTTCTCCTCGACCTGCTCGGGGCGCGAGGCGCCGATGATCGCGGCGGCGACGTTGGGGTTCTGCAGCACCCAGGCGACGGCGAGCTGGGCCATCGACAGGCCCGCCTCGTCGGCGATCGGGCGCAGCTGCTGCACGGCGGTCAGCAGCGCCTCGTCGCCCACGCGGCCGGCGATCGGCTTGCCCGCCTCCTCGTGGGTGGCGCGCGAGCCGGCGGGCGGGGCCTGACCGGGCTGGTACTTGCCGGTGAGTATGCCCTGGGCGATGGGGCTCCAGACGATCTGCGAGAGCCCGAGCTCCTCGCAGGTCGGGACGACGCGGTCCTCGATGACCCGCCAGATCATCGAGTACTGCGGCTGGCTGGAGATGAGCCGGATGCCGAGCTGCTGCGCGAGCGCGTGCCCCTCGCGGATCTGCTCGGCGGTCCACTCGCTGACGCCGATGTAGAGCGCCTTGCCCTGCCGGACGACGTCGGCGAAGGCCTGCATCGTCTCCTCGAGCGGGGTCTCCGTGTCGAAGCGGTGCGCCTGGTAGAGGTCGACGTAGTCGGTCTGCAGCCGCCGCAGCGAGCCGTCGATCGACTCGCGGATGTGCTTGGCCGAGAGGCCGGAGTCGTTGGGCCCGCCGGGACCGGTCGGCCAGTAGACCTTGGTGAGGATCTCGAGCGACTCGCGCCGCTCGCCCTTGAGTGCCTCGCCGAGGACGCTCTCCGCCTTGGTGTTGGCGTAGACGTCGGCGGTGTCGAAGGTGGTGATGCCGTGGTCGAGCGCGGCCCGCACGCAGGCGGTGGCCGCGTCGGCCTCGACCTGCGACCCGTGGGTCAGCCAGTTGCCGTAGGCGATCTCACTGATCTTGAGACCGCTGTTGCCGAGGTATCGGTGCTCCATGGGGCTCACGCTAGTGCCCGCGCACCCCGACCGTCGTCCCGTCAGGGGGTGACGTTGAGGCGACCGAGCACGGTCGCGGCGAGGTCGGCGTCGCCGGTCACCTCGACCGCCGCCTCCTCCGGGGTGATGCGACCGCCGGTGAGGAGGAGCCAGGTGGCGTCGTCCATCTCGAGGGCGACGTCGCTCCCTTCGCTCGGGTCGAAGGGGGCCGCCCTCCCGTCCTCGCCCACCCGGGCCGCGAGCACCCGCCCCTGCGGTCCGGTGATCGTCGCGACCACCGACGTGCCGACGGGCAGGCGGCGCAGCGTCGTCGGGAAGACCTTCGTCATCAGGCCGGCGACGTGGGCGGCACCGACGCCGGTCGTCGTCATCGGCCGCCCGGTCGCGCGGCGGATGTCCTGCTCGTGGACCCACAGGTCGATCGGGCGATTGCGCAGGAGGGTGCGCAGGTCCCAGCCGAGGTCACCGACGATGCCGGGCGCCGGGGTGCCCGGGTCCGACTGGTCGAGGGCGGCGAGGACCTCGCGGCGCGCGACGCAGGCGGTCTCGAACTCGTCGAGCAGCGTTGCGGCAGAGCGCTCCCGGCGGGCGGCCACGCCCACCCCGGTGAGGTCGGTCGGCATCGGTTGGTTGGCGCCCGACTCCACCGCGACGCGGCCGCCCTCGGGCTGGTCCATGCCCGCCGCCTCGGACTCGAGGTGCGCGAGGTGGGCGAGCACGTCCTTGACGGTCCACCCCGGCAGGGCCGGCCGGTCCCAGTCATCGTCGCCGAGCTCGCGCAGGACGGCGAGCAGGTCGCGGGCAGTCTCGTCCCACAAGGCCAAGGGGTCCGGTCGCGTCATGCTGGTCAGCGTAGGGCGAGGTCGTGGGGAGCGCTCCCCATCGCCCCGCGGCTGCTGCCGGACCTAACGTGTGCCGAGGACGTCGGAGAGACATCGAGGGGAACAGATGAGCCAGACCGTGAGCCACGGCAGCAACGCCGAGCGCCTGGACGACATCGCCGGCAACCTCCAGAGCCAGAGCCACCGGGTCGACGACATCGCCGAGCGAGGTACGGCGATGGTGCACGTGCTCGAGGACGCGTGGCAGGGCGGCGACCTGGAGCGCTTCTGCCACGAGTGGACGGCGGCGCGGCAGCAGGTCGCCCAGGCCGCTCAGACCCTGCAGCAGGCCGTGGACCGCCTGCGCGCCGAGGCCGACCAGCAGCGCCGCACGAGCGACGACGGCGGCCCGGACCGGGGCGTCGGTGGGTCCCGTGAGCCGGTGAGCCCGGACAACAACGACGCGCGTGACGGGTTCGGCAGCTGGCTGCGCCGGCTCTTCGGCGACGACCCGTGGAGCGGCACGCAGGACCCGGGAGCAGGCCAGGGCCAGCTGCCCGAGGGTGCCGACCCGGACGACCCGATGATCCAGGAGATGCAGGCGACGCCGCAGGGTCGCGCCACCCTCGACTGGATGGCGCGCAACGGCATCGAGATCATCGTCGACCCCAACCAGCAGGGCGCGATCTACGACGCAGGGCTGAACGCGATGGTCATCGGGCCCGGGTACGACAACTCGTCGACGATCATCCACGAGGCCAGCCACGCGCGGTGGGACGCAGAGGACCGCCCGGTCGATGCCACGGAGGTCCCGCGGGACGAGTACCTCGACAACCGTCTGCGCGACGAGACCGAGGCCGTGGCGACCGAGGTCAGCTACGCGAAGCAGCAGCGCGAGGCCGGGGTGGACGTGCCGGTCAGCAGGGCCGAGCAGGACTACGACGCCGCGCGCCAGAGCGCCATCGACGCGGGCAAGTCCCCCGAGGAGGCCGACCAGGCGGGCCAGGACGCCATCTACGAGCTCTTCACCAGTGGCTACTACACGACGTCCAACACGGGTCAGACCTACCCCGAGTACTACGGGTCCCACTGGGACTCGGTGAACTGACGAGGAACCGCTCGAAGATGGGTAGCGTCGAAGGACCATGGAGCTGATGTCACGACCTCGACCCCTGCGGCACGTCTGGGCCATGACCGCCGCGGCCCTCTGCCTCGTGCCCGTGTCGGCATGCGCTGGGGACACCACGACCGACCCGAGCACGACCCAGGCACCGACCCGGAGCACGACAACAGGAGGCAAGGACATGCAGGAAGAGATCGCCACGACCCTGGAGGCGACCAGCCCGACGATCGCGCGGACCGTCCGGGCCGACACCACGAGCGTCTCCCCCATCGAGGCAGCCGCCCTCGGGGACTGGCAGGTCGTCGACGTCCTGCCGAGCGGTGGGGGTCACCCGCAGCGGTGGTTCATGGGGATCAAGGACTCCGGTCGTGAGGTCGTCGTCCTGAGCGGCTTCCCCGAGCGCTGGGAGCAGGTGATCGAGGGGGCCCGCGTGACCAGCGCGGACGAGGCGGAGGAGCTCGCCGCCGTCCACGCCGACGCCACGCGGGACATGACGAAGGGCTACGCGCGCCTGTCCTCCGTCGACGACATCCGGTTCGTCCCCACGCCCTCCGAGGAGGAGACGGCCCGGATCGAGGCCGTCCGCCGTGACCACGCCGATGACATCTCCGCCGCCACGGTGACGGGCGACGGGCCGTGGATCGTGGAGCTGTGGACGGTGACCGACGGCGACCTGGTGCGGCACGACGTGACCGTGGGGACGGACGGGGCGATCACCGATGCCACCGAGGTCGTGGAGGCCGACCTGCCGGTCCCCGAGACGGTCTGAGGAACGAGCGGCTGGCACGATCAGGGGATGACCGACTCCGAGGGATCCCCCCTTCGTACCGTGCTGCTCGGGTGCGGCGACCTCGGCATCCGCGTCGGGACCGCCCTGCTGGCCGGCGGCCACGAGGTGACCGGTGTGCGGCGCAACGTCGCCGCGCTGCCGGAGGGCTTCCACGGCGTCGCCGCCGACCTCGCCTCCGGGGACGTCCCGGACCTGCCCGCGGACCTGCTCGTCATCTCCCTCACCCCCGACCGCCGGGACGAAGGGGGGTACCGCCGCGCCTACCTCGACGGGGTCCGCGGTGGGCTGGACGCCGTGCTGCGCGCCGGGATGCCGCGGCGAGCGGTGCTCGTGTCGTCGACGAGCGTGTACGGCGACCTCGAGGGCGACCTCGACGAGACGACTCCCGTTGCGCCGCAAGCGGATCGACCCAAGATCCTGCTCGAGTCCGAGGCCCTCTTCCGCGCGGCGCTCCCCCACGGGAGCATCCTGCGGTTCAGCGGGCTCTACGGCGCCCCCGGCAACCGGCTCGTGCGCATGACCCGCGAGGGCCACAACGCCGACCCCGGCCGCTGGACCAACCGCCTCCACCGCGAGGACGCGGCCGCCGCAATCACCCACCTCCTGACGATGGCCGCGGAGCCGAGCGACCTCTACGTCGGGACCGACGACGAGCCGGCCCTGGCCGGGGACGTGCGGGACTTCGTCGCCGACGAGCTCGGGGTGCCGCGCCCGGCGCCGACCGGGGTCGAGGAGCCGCACGGACGGCGGATGCTCAACACGCGGTTGCGGTCGAGCGGGCTGGAGCTGCGGTACCCGACGTACCGGGAGGGGTACCGGGCGCAACTGCTGCTCGACCGCTGATCCTGCATTTGTAGGCTGCGGCCATGGATCTGCAGGAGATGCTCGACCGGGCCGGGACCGGCACCCTCCACGTCGAGGAGGGCTGGGGCCAGGGACGGGCCACCTACGGCGGCCTCGTCGCCGGGCTGGCCCTCGCCGCGCTGCGTGCGCAGCTGCCGGACGCCCCGCCGCTGCGGCACCTCATGGTCAGCTTCGTCGCGCCGCTGGCGCCGGGGAGCGCCCGGGCCGAGGTGACGACGCTGCGTCGCGGCAAGAACGCCACCCAGGCGCAGGCGCACGTGGTGCAGGATGGCCAGGTCGTCGCGGCTGTGCTCGCCGCCTTCGGTCGGGAGCGCGAGTCCACGATCTCGGTGCCGCACGAGAGCGGCGCGATGCCGACGCTGCCCGCGCCGGAGACGATCGAGCCCTTCCCGCACGTCCCCGGCGCGTCGCCCGACTTCTTCCAGCACGTCGAGATGCGGTTGGCCGACGGCGGCTTCCCGTACACGGGCGTCGACACCTCGCACCTGCACGGCTTCATGCGCTTCCGGGAGGCGCCGCCGGTCTTCGACGAACGGCACTTCGTCAGCCTCGCCGACGCGTGGCCGCCCGCGGTCATCCAGATGCTGTCGCAGCCGGCCCCCGGCAGCAGCCTGACCTGGTCGCTCGAGATCACCGACGACGTCGCGGCCGAGCCCGACACCCACTGGGCCTACGCCGTGCGCACCGACCGCGCCGAGGGTGGCTACGCCCACACGGACGCGCGGATCTGGCACCCGGACGGGCGCCTCGTCGCGATCAGCCGGCAGACGGTGGCCGTCTTCGGCTGAGCGGCGCGGTCACGCCGGGACCACCGACGACACGACGAAGGAGCGCGACCCGTGGGTCGCGCTCCTTCGTCGTGCGGCGTGGGGTCAGCGGTTGCGGCCGCTGCTGCTGGAGCTGAAGGCCACGACGCTGCCGCCGCGGCTGCCACCCTGGCGGGCGGACCCGCCGCCCTGGCCACCGGAGCGACGCTGGCCGCCCGAGGCGCCGCGCGACTGACCGCCGCCGGAGCCGCCACGGCCCTGGCCGGAGCCGCCGCCGTTGCGGTTGCGCCCGGCACCGCCGCGCTCACCGCGCTGACGCTGGCCGTCCTGACCGCCCTGGCCGCTGCGGGACTGGCCGCCACGGCCACCACCGCGGGAGCCCCCCTTCGCCCCGCCCTGCTGCTGCGGGACGTCGGCGACGAAGCCACCGGGGAAGGTCCGCTCGCCCGGGGCCAGCTCCGCGAGGAGCTCGTGCCCGACGGCGACGCGGGTGGTGGTGGGCTTGATGCCGGCCTTGCGGGTGAGGTCGCGGACGTCGCGGACCTGCTCGTCCGTCATCAGCGTGACGACGGTGCCCTCGGCACCGGCGCGGGCCGTGCGACCGGAGCGGTGCAGGTAGGCCTTGTGCTCGACCGGCGGGTCGGCGTGGATGACGAGCGAGACGTCGTCGACGTGGATGCCGCGGGCGGCGATGTCGGTCGCGACGAGGGTCTGCGCGCTGCCGGAGTGGAAGGCCTCCATCGTCCGGGTGCGTGCGCCCTGGCTGAGGTTGCCGTGCAGCTCGACCGCGGGGACACCGGCGGCGTTGAGCTGGCGGGCCATCTTCTTGGCGCGGTGCTTGGTGCGGGTGAAGACGACCTTGCGACCCGGCGCGGCGACGAGGTCGGTGAGGACCGGGAGGTGGTCGTCGTTCCTGATGTGCAGGACGTGGTGGGTCATCTTCGCGACCGGCGACTGCGCCGAGTCGGCCTCGTGGGTGACCGGCTGCTCGAGGTAGCGCTTGACGATCTGGTTGATCGCGCCGTCGAGGGTCGCGGAGAAGAGCATCCGCTGGCTGCCGCGCGGGGTCTTGTCGAGGATGCGCTTGACGCCCGGCAGGAAGCCGAGGTCGGCCATGTGGTCGGCCTCGTCGAGGATCGTGATCTCGATCCCGGAGAGGTCGACGTGGCCCTGCTGCATGAGGTCCTCGAGACGCCCCGGGCAGGCGACGACGACGTCGACGCCGCGGGCGATGGCCTGGACCTGCGGGTTCTGGCCGACCCCGCCGAAGACGGTGCGGCTGCGCATGCCCAGGACGGAGGCGAAGGGAGCCAGCACGTCGTCGATCTGCGTCGCCAGCTCACGGGTCGGCACGAGGATCAGGGCGCGGGGGCGCTTGGCCTGGGGGCGCCGGTTGGCCTCGGCCAGGCGGGCGAGCATCGGCAGGACGAAGGCCAGGGTCTTGCCCGATCCGGTGCGGCCGCGGCCAAGGACGTCCCGGCCGGCGAGGGAGTCCGGCAACGTCGCTGCCTGGATCGGGCTGGGGATGGTGATGCCGTCCTGCTCGAGGATCGAGGTCAGGGCGGTGGGCACGCCGAGGTCGGCGAAGGTGTTGGTCACGAAGGGTGCTCCAGACGGAGTCATGATGCTTCGGTTCTGCCCGGCGCGGGAGCCAGCCTGCGGCAACGCAGGGGACGATCGCGGCGCGATGGCATCGGTGCAATCAAAGAAGCAGCTCGCTGCAGAACTGGGCGGCTGCTGTGTCGAGTGTAGCGGGCGAAGGGGGGCGGTCCTGACCACGGGGTGGCCGGACGGTTGTGTGTTCAAGTGGTAGCTGAGGGGACCGGCGCATGCTCAGAGGGCGCTGCCGGCATGAGGGACTACCGGTTCAACGCACAACCTGACCAGTCATGCAGCTGCGGTTCAGCTACGACCCGACGAGGCGAGCTGACACCCCCTTCGACCGAGCTCAGGGTGACCACATGACGCACCGGACCCGCCCCGTCCCCGACCACACCTCCGAGCTGACCGCCCTGCGCGCGAGGCTCTACTCACCGGAGCTGAGCCCGCTCGAGGCAGCCGGGATGCTCGCCGCCGTGGAGCTGCTCCGCCGGCACGAGCAGGGCAGCTTCGAGATCTGCCAGAACCCGAGCAGCGTCGCGCTCGTGCGGCTGTGCCTCGGGCGGCGCTTCGAGCTCGTGCACGACGAGGACGAGGAGTGCACCTGCTGCTGCCACGACTGACGTCGACAGCCAGCCACAGTTCGTCGCGATGGGCGGTCGATCAGATGACGCCCTGGGCCACCATCGCGTCGGCGACCTTGATGTAGCCGGCGAGGTTGGCGCCGGCGACGTAGTCACCCGGGCTGTCGAACTCCTCGGCGGTGGCCACGCAGTTGGTGTGGATGTCGCGCATGATCTCCTCGAGGCGCAGCTCGGTCTCCTCGAAGCCCCAGGAGTCGCGGCTGGCGTTCTGCTGCATCTCCAGGGCGGAGGTGGCGACGCCGCCGGCGTTGGAGGCCTTGCCCGGGGCGTAGAGGACCTCGGACGCGCGGAAGGCCTCGATCGCACCCGGCACGCAGGGCATGTTGGCCCCCTCGGCGACGAGCTTGACGCCGTTCTTGATCAGCGTCGCGGCGTGCTCCTCGGAGAGCTCGTTCTGCGTCGCGCACGGCAGGGCGACGTCGCACGGCACGTCCCAGATGGTGCCGTCGGCGATGTGGCGGGCGGACCCCCCCTTCGCCTCCGCGTAGTCCGTGAGGCGACCGCGCTGGCGCTCCTTGATCTCCTGCAGGAGGCCGAGGTCGATGCCGCCCTCGTCGACGACGTAGCCGCCGGAGTCGGAGACGGCGATGACCGTGCCGCCGAGCTGGTGCACCTTCTCGACCGCGTAGATGGCGACATTGCCGGAGCCCGAGACGACGACCCGCTTGCCCTCGAGCGAGTCGTCCTTGACCGCGAGCATCTCCTGCGCGAAGAACACCGTCCCGTAGCCGGTCGCCTCGGTGCGCACCTGCGAGCCGCCCCACGACAGGCCCTTGCCCGTGAGGACACCGGACTCGTAGGTGTTGGTGATCCGCTTGTACTGGCCGAAGAGGTAGCCGAGCTCGCGTCCGCCCACACCGATGTCGCCGGCCGGGACGTCCGTGTACTCGCCGATGTGGCGGTACAGCTCGGTCATGAAGGACTGGCAGAACCGCATGATCTCCTGGTCGGAGCGGCCCTTGGGGTCGAAGTCCGACCCGCCCTTGCCGCCGCCGATCGGCATGCCGGTCAGCGAGTTCTTGAAGACCTGCTCGAAGCCGAGGAACTTGATGATCGACAGGTTGACGCTCGGGTGGAAGCGCAGCCCGCCCTTGTACGGGCCGAGCGCGGAGTTGAACTCCACGCGGAAGCCGCGGTTGATCTGCACGTCGCCGGAGTCGGTCACCCACGGCACGCGGAAGATGATCTGACGCTCCGGCTCGACGATCCGCTTGAGGATCGACCACTGCGCGTACTCGTCGACGCGGCCGGCGATCGGGCTCAGCGACTGCATGACCTCGTAGACGGCCTGGTGGAACTCCTTCTCACCCGGGTTGCGGGCGATCACCTCGTCGAAGTGGGCCTGGAAGTTCGGGTGCAGCGCGGAAGCGGTCATGCGGGCTCCTCGAGAGGCGGGCGTGGGTCTGACCTCACGTTAGCCGGGCAGGCACGAGGGGGCCGCAGGCGTTCTGCAGGTGAGAAGGGGTCCGTGGCAGGGTTGGGGCATGAGCACCCAGGTGAGTCGCCAGTCCGGCCCGGACCGCTTCGAGATCACGAGCGAGGGGAAGGTGGCCGGGTTCGCGCAGTTCGCCGACCACGACGGGCGCCGGGTCTTCTTCCACACCGAGATCGACGAGGAGTTCGGCGGGCAGGGGCTGGCCGGCATCGTCGTCGAACGGGCCGTCGCGGCCACCCGCGAGGAAGGTCTGACCGTCGTCCCCGTCTGCCCCTACGTCAAGAAGTGGCTCGGCAAGCACCCCGAGCACGGCGACATCACCTCGCAGCCCACCCCGGCGGACCTCGCCGCGATCGACGCGTGAGGGTCGCGACCTTCAACGTCAACGGCATCCGGGCGGCGCAGCGAAGGGGGTTCGAGACCTGGCTCGCCGAGCGCCGGCCCGACGTCGTCGCCCTGCAGGAGGTCCGCTGCCCACCCGAGCAGCTGCCGAGCGGGGTCTTCGGTGACCACCATCTGGCCTACGAGCCGGGCCACATCGCCGGCCGCAACGGCGTCGCCGTCCTCACCCGCACCCGTCCGTCGGCCGTGCGCACCTGGGACGGGGAGGTCCTGATGCGCGCCCCCGGCGAGGAGCACCTGCACACCGAGCCCTCCCCGCCCGGCACGATGGCGCGCGGGTTGTCCCCCTTCGCCTCGGAAGGGCGGTACATCGAGGTCGACATCGATGACACAGGGGACGCACCTCCGCTGACGGTTGCCTCGCTCTACCTGCCGAAGGGGGGCCTGCCCGCCCACCTGCAGAAGCCCGGCGGGCGCGAGGTCCCCGACGGCGGCGCGAGGTACCAGCGCAAGATGCGCTTCCTCGCCTCCTTCGCCCGACAGCTCGACCGCTCCCGCAAGGCGGCCCGCGCCGCCGGTCGGGAGTTCCTGCTCCTCGGCGACCTCAACATCGCGCACACGCCCCAGGACCTCACCAACTGGCGCAGCAGCAGCAGGTCAGAGGGGTTCCTGCCCGAGGAGCGCGAGTGGTTCTCCTCGATCGTCTCGCCGCGCACCCTCGTCGACGTCGTCCGCGCGCAGCACCCCGACGCGTCCGGCCCGATGTCGTGGTGGTCGTGGATGGGCGGGGCCTTCGACCGGGACACCGGCTGGCGGATCGACTACCACCTGGCGACGCCCGGCCTGGCCCGGCGAGCCGTGACCGCCGGGACCGACCGCCCGGCGAGCGGTCCCGAGCGGGTGAGCGACCACGCCGCGGTCGTCGTGGACTACGCGGACTGACCCTTCGCGACGGTTGCTTCGCGACCTCCTCAGGGAGCGGTGGTTAGGTTGGCCCCATGAGTGACGTCACCGTGCTGCACAACCCGAAGTGCTCGACCTCCCGCGCCGCCATCGAGGCCGTCGACGCGGCCGGCACGCAGGCCGAGGTCGTCCAGTACCTCAAGGAGCCCCTCGACGAGGCGGCCCTGCGCGAGCTCATCGGCAAGCTCGAGGACGAGCCGACCGACCTCGTGCGCCGCGACTCCTTCTTCAAGGAGCAGGGCCTGACCGACGCCGACGTCGCGACCGTCGACCAGGTCGTCGCCGTGCTCGTGGAGCACCCGCGCCTCATGCAGCGCCCGGTGCTCGTCAAGGGCGATGTCGCGATCATCGGTCGGCCCAAGGAGCGGGTCGCGCCCTTCCTGGCCGGCTGAGCGACGCTCAGACCTGCAGCTCGCCCATCTCGTCCCAGCCGGTCCCCTCGACGGTGCGGCTGATGATGCGGGGCGTCTCGGCGAGGGTCGGGCGCATCGCCTCGAGCCCCTGGGCGAAGTGGTCGCTCGTCACGTGCGCCTCGCCCGCGTCGTCCTGGAAGGCCTCGACGAGCACCCACTCGTCGTCGCTCTCGATGCTGCGGCTCCACTCGAAGAAGATGTTGCCCGGCTCGGCCCGCGTGGCCTCGGTGAACTCCCGGACGATCTGCGGGAAGCGCTCCGTGTACTCGGGCTTGGTGCGGTACTTCACGACGATGAGGATCATGCGCCCACGCTAGCCCGCCGGATGACCACGCCCGGGCACATCCTCCCCTAGGCTCGGCCCCATGACGCGACCGCACGCAGCCGCGATCATCGAGGACGCCTGGCACCGCCAGCTGGCCGGCGCCATGCGCCGACGAGGCTGGGGCACCCGCGTCCTCGCCTTCACCGGCTACGGCAGCACCGAGCGCGTCCGCGTCCTCGGCCGCGTCCTGATGACCCGTCGCCCGTACGCACCGGCGGCCGCGGACGCCCGCGCGACGTGGCTCGAGCTGCGCACCGCCGACAGCGAGCGAAGGGGGTGGCGCGCCTTCTTCACCACACCGGCCGGTGGCGAGCCGGTCACCGTGCGCATCGGCGAGCGCGAGTACCGCACCCGGTCCGACCGGTCCGGGCTGCTCGACCTCACGATCACCGGCCACGGCCTGGAGCCCGGCTGGCACGACCTGCAGATCGTCTCCCCGCGGGCGGCGGACACGACGGCGGCGGTCTTCGTCGTCGAGCAGGGGCAGACCTTCGGCATCGTCTCCGACATCGACGACACGATCATCACGACGACGATGCCGCGACCGATGATCGCCGCGTACAACACCTTCTTCCGCCACGAGGGCACCCGCCGCCCCGTGCCGGGCATGGCGACGATGTACCGCGAGCTGCTCGCCGAGCACCCGGGCGCCCCGATCGTCTACGTCTCGACGGGCGCGTGGAACGCGGTGCCGTCCATCACCCGCTTCCTCCGGCGCTCGGGCTACCCCCTCGGCCCGATGCTCATGACCGACTGGGGGCCGACCAACACCGGCTGGTTCCGCTCCGGTCGCGACCACAAGCGCGCCTGCCTGCACCGGCTCGCCCGCGAGCTGCCCGACGTGCGCTGGCTGCTCATCGGCGACGACGGGCAGCACGACCCGAGCATCTACGGCGAGTTCGCCGAGCAGCTGCCCGAGCGGGTGCGCGCCATCGGCATCCGCACGCTGTCGGCGACCGAGCAGCTGCTGAGCCACTTCACGCCGATCGCGACCGACGACTACGCGCAGCACGTCGGCGTCGAGCTGCCGGTGTGCCACGCGAGCGACGGCTACACGATGCTCGAGCAGCTGCGCGAGTGCCTCGGGGCGACCCGTGCCTGAGCTGCCGGAGGTCCAGCGGCTCGTCGACGTGCTCGGCGAGCGGCTCTCCGGCCTGGCCGTCGAGCGCCTGGAGCTCGCGTCCTTCTCCGTGCTCAAGACCTTCGACCCGCCGCCGCAGGCGCTCGAGGGCGCCCCCGTCGACGGGGTCCACCGCCACGGCAAGTTCATCGACATCGACTGCGACGGGACGCACCTCGTCATCCACCTGGCCCGCGCCGGCTGGATCCGCTGGTCCGACGAGCTGCCCGGCACACCACTGCGCCCCGGCAAGTCGCCGATCGCGCTGCGCGTGCGGCTCGTCGACGGGTCGGGCTTCGACGTCACCGAGGCGGGGACCAAGAAGTCCCTCGCCGCCTACCTCGTGCGTGACGTCCAGGAGGTCCCCGGCATCGCCCGCCTGGGTCCCGACCCGCTCTCCGGCGAGCTGACCCGCGAGGCCTTCGGCGTCCTCCTCGCCGGACGCAAGACGCAGATCAAGGGGGTGCTGCGCGACCAGTCGCTCATCGCCGGCGTGGGCAACGCCTACTCCGACGAGGTCCTGCACGCGGCGCGGCTGTCCCCCTTCGCCCTCGCCTCGTCGCTGACGGAGGAGGAGGTCGACACGCTCCACGAGGCGCTGCGCACGACCCTCACCGAGGCGATCGCCGCCGCGTCGGGCAAGGCCGCGGCCGAGCTCAAGGACGCCAAGCGCTCGGGGATGCGGGTGCACGGGCGGACCGGCGAGGCCTGCCCGGTCTGCGGTGACGTCGTGCGCGAGGTGAGCTTCGCCGACCGCTCGCTGCAGTACTGCGCCACCTGCCAGACGGGCGGCAAGCCGCTCGCGGACCGGCGCACGAGCAAGTTCCTCAAGTAGTCAGTCCGCGGTGATGAGCCGCCACGCCGAGCGGATGTGCGCCTCGGTGACCGCGGCGGCCCGGTCCGGGTCGCCGGCGGTGACCGCCTCGAGGATCGCCCGGTGGTCGGCGCACAGCTTGTCCGCGACGTCCTCCCACGTCCCGACGGAGCGGAAGGCGTCGAGGATCGGCAGGCGCATCGACTCGCGGATCGCGGCGGTGAAGTCACGGGCCAGGTGGTTGCCGGCCGCGCGGGCGAGCAGCACGTGGAAGGCGGTGTCGCAGTCGTTGAAGCGACCGCGGTCGACCTGCGGGTCCTCCATCGCCTCGAGCAGACGCTCCATCTCGGCAAGGTCCTGCGGACTCGCGTGGGTGGCCGCGAGGCGCACGCTCAGCGTCTCGAGCGCCACGCGCACCTCGAGGACGTCGGGCAGGGGGAAGTTCGCCAGGGCGACGTGCAGCCGCAGCAGCCGCCCGAGTGCCCCGCTCGGCACCGCGGTGATGATCGTGCCTCCGGCGGCGCCCGCGCCGACCGCCGAGCGCACGACGCCCTGGGCCTCGAGGGTCCGCACGGCCTCGCGCACGGCGGCCCGGCCGACCTCGAGCATCTTGGCCAGCTCCCGCTCCGCGGGCAGGGTGTCGCCGACCGTGAGGCGGCCGTCGAGGATCCGGGCGTCGACCCACTCGAGCACGACCTCGTAGGCCTTGAGGCCCGGCGTGCCCCGGTCGGGGGCGGGAGCGTCCGTCACGAGCACAGGATGGCACGCCCGGGCAGCCGACGGACAGATGGTCGGACCATTCATGAGAGAGATTGGTCCGACCATTGACTCGGGCCCTCCCGGGGCTCTATCGTCGTCCCACCCGGGCAATGGTCCGACCATTGCTGACTCCCCGCCCGACGACGTGCACCGGAGGACGAGATGACGACGCTCGCCGCACTACCGACCTCATTCCAACCCGAGATCTCGCCCGTGGCCGACAGCCTCGCGATCTCCGCCCTCGTGGCCCTGCTCCCCCTCGTGACGATCTTCGTCACCCTCGGCGTCCTGAAGTGGAAGGCCCACTGGGCCGGCCTCTCCGCCGTCGCGGTCGCGATCCTCGTGGCGGTCATCTTCTTCAAGATGCCGCTCACCCTCGCCGGCCTCGCCGCGACCGAGGGCGCCGTCTTCGGCCTCTTCCCGATCATGTGGATCGTCTTCACGGCGATCGTCCTCTACCAGGTGACCGTGCGGTCGGGGCACTTCGAGGACCTGCGCGCGACCTTCCGTCTGATCTCCGACGACCCCCGCATCCAGGCGATCATCATCGCCTTCTGCTTCGGCGCGCTGCTCGAGGCCCTCGCCGGCTTCGGCGCCCCGGTGGCCATCACCGGCGTCATGCTCATGGCCGTCGGCTTCGCCCCCCTTCGCGCCGCCACGGTCGTGCTGCTCGCCAACACCGCCCCCGTCGCCTTCGGCGCCATCGCCATCCCGATCCTCACCGCCGGCAACCTCACCGGGATCCCGTACCAGGAGATCGGCGCCTACGTCGGCCACCAGGCCCCGGTCATCGCGATCTTCGTCCCGCTGCTGCTCGTCTTCATGGTCGACGGGCGAAGGGGGGTCCGCCAGACCTGGCCGGCGGCCGTCGTCATCGGCATCACCTTCGCCGTCACGCAGTGGGTCTCGGCCACGTGGATCTCGGTCGAGATGACCGACATCATCGCCTCGCTCGTCTCGCTCGCCGTCGCCGTCGCCTTCCTGCGCGTGTGGCAGCCCTCCGGTGGCGACGCGGCCACCGAGTCCCTGCAGGTCGAGCGCGAGAAGCAGCTGGCCACCGTCGGCGCCGGCACCGACGGCGCCCCGTCCGGCGCCGCCGGCGACTACCACATCTCCCCCGAGGAGCTCGACGCCCAGGCCCGGGCCCTCACGCCGCGGCGCATCGCGTGGGCGATGTTCCCCTACGTCCTCGTCGTCGCCGTCTTCTCCGTCGCCAAGCTCGTGCCGGCGGTCGACACCTGGCTCACCGGCACCAACGCCAAGATCCCGTGGCCCGGTCTGGCCGGCGAGGTGCTCAACCACGACGGCAGCGTCAACGGGTCGGCGACCTACACCTTCTCCTGGCTGTCCTCGCCCGGCACGATGCTCCTCGTCTGCTCCGTCGTCGTCGCCCTCGCCTACGGCATCGGCTTCTCCGGCCTCTTCGCCGAGATGAAGGAGACGGCGGTCAAGATGCGGTGGGCCTTCCTCACCGTCGCCTCGGTCCTCGCCCTGGCCTACGTCATGAACCTCTCCGGCCAGACGATCACCATCGGCGCGTGGATCGCCGGGACCGGCACCGCGTTCGCCTTCTTCAGCCCCCTGCTCGGCTGGATCGGCACGGCCGTCACCGGCTCGGACACCAGCGCCAACGCACTCTTCGCTACCCTGCAGCAAAGCGCCGCCGAGAGGGCCGGCATCGACCCGACCCTGCTCGTCGCCGCCAACACCTCCGGAGGAGTGGTCGGCAAGATGATCAGCCCGCAGAACCTCACGATCGCGGCCACGGCCGTCGGTCTCGTCGGGCAGGAGTCGGCGATCCTGCGCAAGGTGCTCCCGTGGAGCATCGGCCTCATCCTCGTCATGTGTCTGCTCGTCGGCCTCCAGTCGACGGTCCTGTCGTGGATGCTCCCGTGACCGCCCCGGCCCGCACCGACCTGCGCGTCGCCCTCTTCGCCACGTGCTTCAACGACACGATGTGGCCCGACACCCCCAAGGCAACGGTCCGCCTCCTCGAGCGGCTCGGCGTGCGGGTGGAGTTCCCGATGGAGCAGGCCTGCTGCGGCCAGGTGCTCACCAACACCGGGTACGGCCGCGACGCCGTCCCGATGGTGCAGCGCTTCGCGGACGTCTTCGAGGGGTACGACGCCGTCGTGGCGCCGTCGGGCTCATGCGTCGGCTCCGTCCGTGAGCAGCACGCCACCATCGCCCGGCACGCGGGCGAGGACCGCCTGCTCGAGCGGGTGCAGCGGGTGACGCCCAAGGTCCACGAGCTGTCCGAGTTCCTCGTCGAAGTGCTCGGGGTGACGGACGTCGGCGCGTACTTCCCGCACCGCGTCACCTACCACCCGACGTGCCACTCCCTGCGCATGCTGCGGGTCGGCGACAAGCCGCTGCAGCTGCTCCGGGCGGTCCGCGGGCTCGAGCTCGTCGACCTGCCGGGCGACACGGAGTGCTGCGGCTTCGGCGGGACCTTCGCGGTGAAGAACGCCGACGTCTCCGTCGCGATGGGCGCGGACAAGTGCCGCAACATCCGCTCGACCGACGCCGAGGTCGTCGTCGCGAGCGACAACTCCTGCCTGGCCCACATCGGCGGCATGCTCGACCGGCAGCGGTCCGGGGTGCGGCACATGCATCTGGCGGAGATCCTGGCATCCACGGAGGAGGACCCCTCATGAGCACGCAGACCCGCGGCGGACCGGTCCAGGAGACCTCGCCGACCTTCGTCGGGATGCCGGCCTTCCCCGACGCCGCCCGCGAGGCCCTCGACAACACCCAGCAGCGACGCAACCTGCGGCACGCGACGCACACGATCCGCGACAAGCGGGCCGCGGTCGTCGAGGAGCTGCCGGGGTGGGAGGCGCTGCGGGTCGCCGGGGCCGACGCCAAGGACGAGGCCCTCACCCATCTGGGCGACTACCTCGAGCAGCTGGAGGAGTCCCTCACCGCGCAGGGCGCGACGGTCCACTGGGCCCGGGACGCCGTCGAGGCCAACCGGATCGTGCTGGAGATCGTCCGCGCCAAGGAGGTCGACGAGGTCGTCAAGGTCAAGTCCATGGTGACCCAGGAGATCGAGCTCAACGAGGCGCTCGAGGAGGCGGGCATCCACGCGTGGGAGACCGACCTCGCCGAGCTCATCGTGCAGCTCGGGCACGATCGTCCGAGCCACATCCTCGTACCCGCGATCCACCGCAACCGCAGCGAGATCCGCGAGATCTTCCTCCGGGAGATGGCCAAGGTCGGGCGCCCCGCGCCCGAGGACCTCACCGACGACCCGGCGCGCCTCGCCGAGGCCGCGCGGCTGCACCTGCGGGAGAAGTTCCTGCGCGCCAAGGTGGGGATCTCCGGGGCCAACTTCGCGATCGCGGACACCGGCACGCTCGTCGTCGTCGAGTCCGAGGGCAACGGGCGGATGTGCCTCACGCTGCCGGAGACCCTCGTCTCCGTCGTCGGGATCGAGAAGGTCCTGCCCACGTGGGACGACCTGGCCCCGATGATGCAGCTGCTCCCCCGCTCCAGCACGGGCGAGCGGATGAACCCGTACACGACGATGTGGACCGGCGCGCACGACGGCGACGGACCCCAGGACGTGCACGTGATCCTGCTCGACAACGGTCGCAGCCACGTCCTCGCCGACACCGTCGGCCGCGAGGCCCTGCGCTGCATCCGCTGCTCGGCCTGCCTCAACGTCTGCCCCGTCTACGAGCGGACCGGCGGCCACGCCTACGGCTCTGTGTACCCGGGCCCGATCGGCGCGGTCCTCAACCCGCAGCTGCGGGGCACGAGCAGTGACATCGACGCGTCGCTGCCCTATGCCTCGAGCCTGTGCGGCGCGTGCTTCGACGCCTGCCCGGTACGGATCAACATCCCCGAGCTGCTCGTCGAGCTGCGCGGTCGGGTCACCGCCGAGGGCCATGTCGCCGAGGGTGCCGCCATGCGGGCCGCCGCCTGGGTGCTCTCCGACCCCAAG
Source organism: Janibacter terrae (assembly GCF_039636765.1). Classification (NCBI taxonomy): domain Bacteria; kingdom Bacillati; phylum Actinomycetota; class Actinomycetes; order Micrococcales; family Intrasporangiaceae; genus Janibacter; species Janibacter terrae. The sequence goes on along the minus strand of NZ_CP144167.1, from coordinate 625,785 downwards.
CGCCTGGCCGGCGCGCAGAAGGTGTCCGGCCTGGTCGGGCGCGCCGTCGCCGACCGGACGATCCGGTCCCTGCCTGGCCTCGGCGCGTGGACGGACGCGCGCGACGTACCCACCCCACCGACCGAGTCCTTCCGCCAGTGGTGGGCCCGCGAGAGAGGCGATGACCGATGAGCGCGCGCGAGGAGATCCTCAACCGGGTGCGCGGGGCGACCGCCGACGTCACCACCGAGGCCGGCTCCGTCCCCCGGGACCGGCTGACCGGCAGCGGCGCCGTCGACGCGGACGGCCTGACGCAGTTCGTCGAGAGGGTGCGGGACTACCGGGCCGAGGTCGTCCGGGTGCCCGCGGACGGACTCACCGAGGCGATCGCGACGGCCCTGCGCGGCAACGGGTGCCGCAGCGTCGTCGTCCCCGAGGGCCTCGATCCGGCCTGGGTGGAGTCGGTCGCGGGCGTGGCCGAGGTGCGACGCGAGTCGCGGACGAGCACGCACGCCGAGCTCGACGCCACCGACGCCGTGGTCACCGCCGCGGCGCTGGGCATCGCGGTCACGGGCACGATCGTCCTGGACCACCGCGAGGACCAGGGCCGGCGGGCGCTGACCCTCGTGCCGGACACCCACGTGTGCGTCGTGCGCGCCGACCAGGTGGTGCAGGACGTACCGGACGCGGTGGCCCGGCTGCGGCCGGACGCCGCCGACGCCCGGCCGCTGACCTGGATCAGCGGACCGAGCGCCACGAGCGACATCGAGCTGCAGCGGGTCGAGGGGGTCCACGGTCCGCGGACCCTCGTCGTCCTCCTCGTCGACGCCTGACGTCCCGCGGGACGAAGGGGAGGTCAGCTCGGGTCGATCATGATCGCGCCCACACCGGACTCCACCCGGATCCTGCGCTCGGCCGTGGGGTCGCTGCCGATGGTGTTGGTGATGTCCGAGGCCCCGCCCTGCGTCGTCACCCGGTAGGGCACGGTGTCGGGGACACGGACGCGGGCCTCGCCGACGCCGACGCTCAGGTCGACCTCCCGTGGCGGCTCGGTGGCCTCGTAGTCGATCGCGCCGACCCCGAGGTGGATGCTCGCGTCCTCGCCGGTGGACCGGGCGATCGTCACGTCCGCGACGCCCGCCTCCACGTCGACGTCCCCGGACAGGCCCTCGACCTGGATGTCACCGACACCGTGCTCGATCGTCAGGTCGCTCGCGGGCGGCACGACGACCAGCCAGTCGACGCTGCAGACCGTGCCCGGGCCCCACGAGGGGCAGCGGGAGGTCAGCCGGGCCGTGCCGTCGCTCTCGCGCACGGTGGTCGTCGGCCTGCGCAGGCCCCACTCGCTCGTCATGACGACCTTGGGCCGCTCGCCCGGCTCGGCGGCGCGGACCCGGATGGCCCCGACGTCGCCCTCGATGCGGACGGCGGACGCCGCGGGCAGTGCCTGCTCGGTCGTCTCGGTCTGCTTGAGCATCGGCCCGACGAGGCTCAGGCCGGCGAGCAGGACGAGGACCAGCGAGACGAGCCCGGCGAGGGCCAGGATCGGTCCGCGCGGCGTGCGCGAGGGCGGCGCCTCGGCGGCCGCCCGTCCGGCCGCGGTGCGGCGCTGCGCGCGCTGCTCCACGGCGTCGTCGCGGTACCGCTCGCGCAACTCGGGGTCCGTGGGCTCCCCGGGACGAGGGGGCAGCGGGGTGGTGGGTGTGCTCGTCACGGGTCAGTCCTCCTGGTCGAGCCAGCGGAGCACGGCGAGCACCCGTCGGTGGTCGCCGTCGGCCGGAGGCAGGTCGAGCTTGGTGAAGATCGAGGTCACGTGCTTCTCCACGGCCCCGTCGGAGATGTACAGCGCCTTGCCGATCGCGGAGTTGGTGCGGCCCTGGGCCATGAGGTCCAGGACGTCCCGCTCCCGGGGGGTGAGCGCGGCGAGCGGGTCGGCGTGGCGGGCCCGGGTGAGCAGCTGGGTGACGACCTCGGGGTCCAGGACGGTCCCGCCGCCGGCGACGTCGTGCAGCGCGGCGATGAAGTCGCTCGTGTCGGCCACGCGGTCCTTGAGGAGGTACCCGACCCCCTTCGACCGCGACGCGACGAGCTCGGTCGCGTACTGCTCCTCGACGTACTGCGAGAGGACCATGACCGCGGTCTCGGGGTGCGACTCGCGCACCCGCAGCGCCGCGACGATGCCCTCGGAGGTGAAGGTCGGGGGCATCCGCACGTCGACGACGACGAGGTCGGGCTCGTGCTCGTCGACCGCCACGAGGAAGCTCTCGGCGTCGGGGCACGCGGCCGCGACGTCGAAGCCGGCCGAGCCCAGCAGGCGCACGATCCCGTCGCGCAGGAGCACGGAGTCCTCGGCGAGGACGACCTTGGTGGGGGTGGGCTGGGTGTCGGTCATCGCAGGCTCCGTCCGGTGCGAAGGGGGAGGGTGGCGGTGAGCCGCGTCGGCCCACCGTTCGGGGAGGACACGTCGAGCGTCCCGTCGACGGCCGTGAGCCGCTGGCGCAGCCCCGTCAGGCCCGTGCCGAGGCCGGGGTCGGCACCGCCGCGGCCGTCGTCGGTGACGACGGCGACGAGGTGCCCGTCGGTCGTGGTGACGTCGACCTCGGCGTGGGCGGCGCCGGAGTGCTTGGCGACATTGGTCAGGGCCTCGCTGACGACGAAGTAGGCGATCGCCTCGGTCGTCGGGTCGAGCCGCCCGACGTCGCGGACGTCGACCGAGGTCGGGACGGCGGAGCGGGCGGCCAGGGCCGGCAGGGCGGCCTCGAGCCCGCGGTCGGCGAGGATCGGCGGGACGATGCCGCGGGCGACGTGGCGCATCTCGACGATGGCCTCCTTCGCGGAGCGGTGCGCCTCGTCGACGAGCTCGGCGGCGGCGTCGGGGTCGCGGTGGATGGCCTCCTTGGCCATGCCGAGGGTCATCGCGATCGAGACCATCCGCTGCTGCGGGCCGTCGTGCAGGTCGCGCTCGATGCGCCGGCGCTCGGCCTCGACGGAGTCCACGGCCTCGCGGCGGGAGTCGGTGAGGGTGTCGACGCGGGCGGCCAGGTGCTCGACGACCCGGCGCTCGTCGCGGCCGAGGAGCCAGCGGGCGAGCATGACGTCGACCGATGTGAGCAGGTGCGCGACGAGCGGCATGAGGATGAGCGTGACGAGCGCACCGGTCCACACGGACGCGGTCGCGACGGCCCCGTCGACGCGCACCAGGCCGAAGACGAGGAAGCCGCGCTCCGGGATGCTCCCGGCGAAGAGCGGCAGGAGGAGGACGAGCAGCGCCTGGGTGAGGACCGCGAGCGTCACCCAGCCCGTGACGAAGCCCCACAGCGAGTGCAGCGCGAGGTAGGCCGTGCTGCGCCAGGAGTGCACGTCGAGGAAGAGACGGCGCCACAGCGGCTGCTCCACGCGCGCCGGCGGGTGCACGCTGCGCCCGGACAGGGCGATGATCCGGTGCCGCTCGGCGTGGCCGATCACCCCGCAGAGCCACAGGAGCGGGACGAGCAGGAAGATCCCCACGCCGCCGGCGCTGATGAGCAGCACCGAGGCGACGACGAGGGAGACGAGGACCATCGCGAAGATCGAGGTGAGGGCACTCGTGAGGAGGAGGAGCACGCTCCCCCAGCCGGCGAACCAGCGGAGGGGGAGACGGGTGCGCTCCCGGGGCGGCGTCATCGTTGCTGTGGTCACGTGACCAACCTAGGGAGGGCGGGTGCCGCGGGTCTGCCCCGTCCTCCCCCAGGTCGAAGGGGGGATGTCCCCCCTTCGTCCCCGGCGGTCAGGCGTAGGCGCGGGCCATGTCGACGGCCTGGGTCACGTACTCGCCGCCGAAGACGACCGCGTGGACCATGACGGGGAAGAGCTGGTGCAGACCGACGCGCTCCTGCCAGCCGTCGGCGAGGGGCGCGGCCTCGTCGTAGGCGGCGATGATCCGCGCGATGTGCGGCGCGGTGAAGAGCAGCAGCATCGCGAGGTCGGTCTCCGCGTGCCCACCGTGCGCGGCGGGGTCGATGAGGACGGCGCCCTGCCGGGTCCACAGGATGTTGCCCGCCCACAGGTCGCCGTGGATGCGGGCCGGCGGGCGGCCGTCGTCGAGCTCGCCGGACTCGAGCCGGGTCGCGACCCGCTCGAAGACGTCGGTCTCGTCGGCCCACAGGTCCTTGGACCGGCCGATGCGCAGCAGGTGGCGGATGCGCTGCTCGGCGAAGAAGGCGCCCCACGAGTCGGTCGGCTCCAGCGGCATGGGCAGCGGCGAGTCGGCCGGCCCGATGAACCCGTGGCTGCTCCAGCGCGCCGGCGGCGCCCCGAAGGCCGGGGCGCCGGCGGCGTGGGTCGCGGCGAGCGCGACACCCAGCTCGTCGGCCTGGACGTTGGTCGACGGCGCCGGGTCGTACTGGAGCAGGTCGATGTGGCCCAGGTCGACGTCCTGCAGCTCGGCGACCCGCGCCCCGCCCGAGGCCTGCGCCTCGGCGAGCCACAGCAGCCCGGCGGCCTCCCAGGAGGAGTAGCCGCGCGGTGCGGCGGAGGTGTCCTTGCGGTAGGTGCGGGGAGGCTTCACGGGAGCCAGCCTGCCACTCGCACCGGCCCGCTCCCCGAGGAGGTTGCGCGGCAACCGTCTCGAGGGATCACCGCACGCGCGGGAGCACGCCCGTCTCGTCGACGGGGGCCGCGGTCGAGCGCGAGCCCACCTTGATCGGGCCGGTCGCGCCCGCGGAGGTCTTGCCCTCGCCGGCGATCGCGACGGCCACGGTGTCGGCGACATCGGGGTGGAAGACGCTCGGGATGATGTACGAGGGGTTGATCTCCTCGTCCTTGACGACCGCGGCGATGGCGTCGGCGGCGCGGATGAGCATCTCGACGGTCACGTTCTCGGCGTGCGCGTCGAGCAGCCCGCGGAAGACGCCGGGGAAGGCGAGGACGTTGTTGATCTGGTTGGGGTAGTCGCTGCGGCCGGAGGCGACGACCTTCGCGTACTTGGCGGCCTCGGCGGGGTCGATCTCCGGGTCCGGGTTGGCGAGCGCGAAGACGATCGGGTCCTGCGCCATGTTGTCGCGGATCCACTCGGCCTTGAGCAGGTTGGGCGCGGAGACGCCAATGAAGACGTCGGCGCCCTGCAGGCCGTCGGCGAGGGTGCCGCGGACCCGGCGGGGGTTGGTGCGCTCGGCCAGCTCGCGCTTGGCACCGCTCAGCGACTCGTCGTCGGCGGAGAGCAGGCCCTCGCGGTCGTAGACGACGACGTCCTGGGCGCCCGCCGCGAGGAGCAGGGTGACGATCGCCGAGCCCGCGGCGCCGCCGCCGGAGACGACGATGCGCACCTCCTCGAGCCACTTGTCGACGACGCGCAGCGCGTTGCGCAGGGCGGCGAGGACGACGATGGCGGTGCCGTGCTGGTCGTCGTGGAAGACGGGGATGTCGAGGCTCTCGCGCAGCCGGCGCTCGATCTCGAAGCAGCGCGGGGCGGCGATGTCCTCGAGGTTGATGCCGCCGAAGCCGGGGGCGATCATCTCGACCGCGCGGATGATCTCCTCGGTGTCCTGTGAGGCGAGGCAGATCGGCCAGGCGTCGATGTCGGCGAACTGCTTGAACAGGGCCGCCTTGCCCTCCATGACCGGCATGGCGGCCTCGGGGCCGATGTTGCCCAGGCCGAGGACGGCCGAGCCGTCGGTGACGACGGCGACGCTGTTGCCCTTGATCGTCAGGCGGCGGGCGTCCTCGGGGTGCTTGGCGATCGCGGAGGAGACGCGCCCGACACCCGGCGTGTACGCCATGGACAGGTCGTCACGGGTCCTGAGCGCGACCTTGGACTGCACCGCGATCTTGCCGCCGAGGTGGAGCAGGAAGGTGCGGTCGGAGACCTTGTGCACCTTGACGCCGTCGATGGCCTCCACGGCCTCGACGAGGTCGTCGGTGTGGTCGACGTCGAAGCCGGAGCAGGTCACGTCGATGACGAGCCGGTCGTGGCGCGAGTCGGCGATGTCGACGGCGGTGACGATGCCGCCCTGCTCGGCGATCGCGGTGGCGATGCGGCCGACGACGGCGTAGTCGGGCGAGGTGTGCAGGCGGATGGTGACGGAGTACGACGAAGGCGTTGCGGCAGGCATGTGACCAGTCTCTCACCGTCGCAACGATGGTCCTCGACAGCCCGCGACGGGTGCCAGCCCGGCGTCGCGCAGATCTGGTGCGAGCTGGCCAGGGGGGAGCTCGAGCTGTCGGAGGGCCGGTCGGCCCAGGCGGCCGAGCGGCTGACCTTGCTCGTGACCCGGCTGGACGAGCTCGGGGTCGGCGACGCGAACCTCGACCCCGGGCCGGACCTCGTGGACGCGCTCCTGCGCGTGGGTGAGGTCGAGGCCGCCACCCGCGCCGCCCGGCGCTACGCGAGCGTCGCCGGCCCCGACGCCCGGCCGTGGACCGTGGCGCGCGTGCAGCGGGCGCTCGGGTTGGTCGCCCCCGACGAGGCGTGCGACGCCCCCTTCGCCCTGGCGCTGGTGTCCCATGCCAGGACACGGGACACCTTCGAGGCGGCCCGGACCCGTCTGGCGTAAGGGATGAGGCTGCGCCGCGCGGGGCGTCGCGTCGATGCCCGCCCGGTGCTGCGGGAGGCGCTGTCGACCTTCGAGGACCTCGGGGCCGGGCTCTGGGCGGAGAGCGCGCGGGTGGAGCTGGCCGCGACCGGCGAGCGCGTGCCGCCCAGGGCACCGACGGGCCCGGACTCGCTCACGCCGCAGGAGCTGCAGGTGTGCCTGCTGCTGGCCGACGGGAGGACGACCCGCGAGGCCGCGGCCGCGCTCTTCCTCAGCCCCAAGACCATCGAGTACCACCTGCGCAAGGCGTACTCGAAGCTGGCCATCCACTCACGGCAGGAGCTCGGCGAGGTCCTGGCCGACCTCGGGTGAGCCCGTGGCCCGCGACGCGCCGATCGCTGCATCTGCGTCAATATCCGGATCTGCCTAGAGGCCCGGATACGGTCGCATCGTGGACCCGATCACCAACCCCTATGCCCCCGGCGCCGGCCAGCGCCCACCCGAGCTCGCCGGCCGCGACGAGCAGCTGACGCGCTTCGACGTCGTGCTCAAGCGCATCGTCAGCGGCCGGCCGGAGCGCTCCCTCGTCCTCACCGGGCTGCGGGGGGTCGGCAAGACGGTGCTGCTCAACCAGCTGCGCTCGGCTGCCGTCCGCGCGAAGTGGGGCACCGGCAAGCTCGAGGCGCGCCCCGAGCTCGGCCTGCGCCGCCCGCTGGCGAGCGCGCTGCACCAGGCGGTGCGCGAGCTCGGGCACACCCAGGAGGAGGAGGTCGAGCACGTGCTCGGCGTCATCAAGTCCTTCGCCCAGCGCGACGCGAAGCCCGGGACCAAGCTGCGCGAGGTGTGGAACCCCGGCATCGACGCGCCCGCCATCAAGGGGCGCGCGGACTCGGGCGACATCGAGATCGACCTCGTCGAGCTCTTCACCGACGTCGGGGGTCTGGCCGCGGACCTCGGGCGGGGTGTCGCGGTCTTCATCGACGAGATGCAGGACCTCGGGCCGGAGGACATCTCTGCGATCTGCGCCGCCTGCCACGAGATGAGCCAGTCGGGGCTGCCGCTCATCGTCGTCGGCGCGGGCCTGCCGCACCTGCCGGCGGTGCTCTCGGCGAGCAAGTCGTACAGCGAGCGGCTCTTCCGGTACCAGCGGATCGGCCGGCTCGCCCGCGAGGAGGCCGACCGGGCGCTCACCGCGCCGGCGGCCGACGAGCTCGCGGAGTTCGAGCAGGGCGCGCTCGACGCGCTGTACGTCGCGACGGGCGGCTACCCGTACTTCATCCAGGCGTACGGCAAGGCGGTGTGGGACCAGGCGCCGCAGTCGCCGATCCGCGCCGAGGACGTGCGGGTCGCCTCGCCCGAGGCCGAGTCGGAGCTGGCGGTGGGCTTCTTCGGCTCGCGGTACGAGCGGGCGACGCCCGGCGAGCGCGAGTACCTGCGGGCGATGGCGGACGTCGCGGCCGGCATCGCGGCGAAGGGGGAGGAGGCCCTCGACGACATCGAGTCCGTCCTGACCTCCGAGGTCGCGAGCACGCTCGGCAAGAAGCCGCAGTCGCTCTCCCCCGCCCGGGACGCGCTGCTCAAGAAGGGCCTGATCTACTCCGCCGAGCGGGGGCGGATCGCCTTCACGGTGCCGCACTTCGGGCGGTACCTGCGCGAGCAGACCTGATCAGCTCGGGGAGCCGGGGCCTCGACGTCGTGATCGGGAGGAACCCGCCCCACCGGAACGGGCGGCCGCCGAGAACGCCACCGAGCACCCCAGGACGAAACCGAGGTCGTACCAGTGGCCCGTGTTGTGGACCTCGTAGATCGTCACGTCCTCGTCGAAGAGCGAGACCACGAACGTGATCGGTGAGATGGACCCGTGCCACAGACCCATGAGGAACCCGCTCTGCGGCTGCGTGTCCACGAGGGTGTTGGGGCCGGCAGCGCAGGACGACAGCAGGAGCGCGACCACCACGAGAGCCATCAGCATGCGCAGGGCCCGTCGGGCTGATGGTGCGGACATGGGCCCATCCTGCTGCCGGTGACGTCATGGCGTCAGGGCCATTGGTCCCTGCCCGCCCCGCCGGAGCGGTGGAAGTGTGGACCACGTGGTGGCGCGCCCGGCCGTGCCGTCCCGAGGAGGAGACATGGGGTGGACAGCAGGGGTCGCCGGCACTCGGGGGACGGTGGCCCAGCACCTCACCGCGGACGTCCCGAGGGTCTCGCCCCACGACCGGGCAGACCTGGTGGTGTCGCGGCTGCTGGGGCATCACTTCGCGACGGTCCACGTGCTGGCGGTGCTCGACGGCGACCACCTGGCGGGTCTGGTGTCGATCGAGTCACTCCTGGCTGCACCGGCCGAGGCCGTGATGAGCGAGCTGATGGACCCCGACCCGCCCACCGTGGAGCTCGACACCCGACAGGAGCCCGCGGTCTGGCGGGCCGTGCAGCGTGGAGGAACCGTCCTGGCCGTGGTCGACCGCGGCGCCCGCTTCCAGGGCATCGTGACGCCGGCCGCCTTCGTCGCGGTCCTGCACGCCGAGCACGACGAGGACCTGGCTCGGCTGGGTGGCTTCGCCCACTCGACCGCGACCGCGCTGGCCGCCACCTTGGAACCGGTGGCGCGCCGTCTGCGCCATCGCCTCCCATGGCTCGTCGTGGGCCTGGCGGGTGCCCTGCTCGCCGCGGGAGTCGTCGGCGGGTTCGAGGACACGCTGCGTCAGCAGGTCCTCATCGCCTACTTCCTCCCCGGAGTCGTCTACCTCGCCGACGCCGTGGGAACCCAGACCGAGGCCCTGGCCATCCGCGGCCTGTCGCTGGGTGTCGGCATCCGCCGCTTCGCCCGACGCGAGCTGGAGTCCGGGGTGGCCCTGGGGCTGGTGCTCGGTGCGGTGGCCCTGTGCATGGTCGCCACCATCTGGGGTGACGCAGGCGTCGGCCTGGCCGTCGGCCTGGCCATCGTGGCGGCCTCGAGCATCGCCACCGTGGTCGCGCTGGCGCTGCCCTGGGTCTTCCACCGCTTCGGCTCGGACCCGGCCTTCGGCTCCGGTCCGCTGGCGACCGTGATCCAGGACGTCCTGTCGGTGACGATCTACTTCGCGATCGCCGCGCAGGTCGCGGTGTGAGACAACGACCCCGCCTCGACGTCCGTGGCCTCGCGCCCGGAGTCTCCGCGATGCGGGGCTACCACCGAGACCTGCTGCGAGGGGACCTGGTGGCGGGCGTGACGATCGCGGCCTACCTGGTCCCGCAGGTGATGGCGTATGCCGCGGTGGCGGGTCTCCCACCTGTGGCCGGCCTGTGGGCGGCCATGGCCGCGTTGTCGGTGTATGCCGTCCTCGGCTCCTCCCCCCAGCTGTCCGTGGGTCCCGAGTCCACCACCGCGTTGATGACGGCCGTCGCCCTCGGCACCCTGGGCCTGCAGGACGCGCAGGAGTACGCCGCTCGCGCAGCGACCCTGGCCGTGCTGGTCGGGGCCATCTGCGTGATGGGCTGGGTGCTGCGTCTGGGCTTCGTCGCGGAGGCCCTCTCCCGACCGGTGCTCGACGGGTACATGGGCGGGATCGCTGCTCTCATGATGGTGAGCCAGATCGGCAACCTCACCCGGTTGGACGTCCCCGAGGGCAGTGTCCTGGACCAGGTCGCCTTCGCCCTGCGGCACGTGGGCGACATCCACGCACCCACCGGGATCCTGGCCCTGACCCTGCTCGGCCTGGTGTTCCTCGCGGGCTGGCAGGCCCCGCGACTGCCCGGGCCGCTGCTGCTCATCGTGCTCGCCGCCGGAGCCGTCGCCCTCCTCGACCTCACCGGGCGCGGCGTCGCCGTCGTGGGCCCGGTCGCGTCAGCGCTTCCCGAGCTCGAGGTGCCGCACCTGGGGGTGGACGACGTCACCCTGCTGCTCCCCGCGGCCCTGGGCGTGGCCCTGGTCGGGTTCACCGACAACGTCCTCACCGCCCGGGCGTTCGCGACGCGCCGCGGTGACGTCGTCGACAACAACCAGGAGCTGTTGGCGCTGGGTGCCGCCAACCTTGCAGCCGGCGCAGTGCGCGGGTTCCCGGTGAGCAGCAGCGGCAGCCGCACGGCCATCGGTGCGGCGGCCGGGAGCCGGACCCAGCTCCACTCCGTCGCGACGACGATCACCGTCCTCCTGGCGGTGACCCTCGCCGGACCGGTGCTCGCCGTCGTGCCGGCCGCTGCCCTGGGTGCCGTCGTGGTGTACGCCGCCACTCGGCTCGTCGACGTCGCCGACGTGCGGCGTCTGGCCCGCTTCCGGCGCACCGAGCTGTGGCTGTCCCTCGCGACCTTCCTCGGCGTCGTGCTGCTCGGCCCGCTGACGGGTGTCCTGGTCGCTGTCGGGCTCTCGGTCCTGGATCTCCTGCACCGGGTGGCCCGGCCGCACGACGGGGTCCTCGCGTTCGTCCCGGGGGTGGCCGGCATGCACGACGTCGCCGACTACCCCGTGGCGCAGCCCGTGACCGGCTTGGTCGTCTACCGCTACGACTCGCCCCTGTTCTTCGCCAACGCCCAGGACTTCGTGCGGCGCGCCCTTCGCGCCGTCGACACCTCCCCGACACCCGTGGAGTGGCTGGTCCTCAATGCCGAGGCGAACGTGACCATCGACATCACCGCCCTGGACGCCCTGAACGACCTCCACCACGAGCTGCAGCGCCGGGACATCGTGCTGGGCCTGGCCCGGGTCAAGCAGGAGCTGCGCATCGACCTGGTGCGCGACGGGTTCGTCGAGCGGATCGGTGCCGACCGGGTCTTCATGACCCTGCCGACCGCCGTCGAGGCCTATGCCGCCTGGTACCGCGAGCGACACGGGACACTGCCCCCGGGGCTGCGTGACGGCACCGGGCCCGGTGCGCCCTGAGCCGTGGCGCAGACCCTGGCTCAGGGGCCGAGGACGACCTTCTCGCCGAGGCGCGGGACGACGACGGAGCAGTCGAAGGCATCGCGGATCCGGGCGGCCAGGGCGGCACTCGCGTCGGGTTCACCGTGGACGAGGTAGACGCACTCGGGTTCTGCCGGCATGGCCTGCAACCAGTCCAGGAGGTCCTCGCTGTCGGCGTGGACGGAGAACCCGCCGTCGTCCACGACCTCGGCGCGGACGCGGACGTACTCGCCCAGGAGCTTGACCTCCCTGGCGCCCTCCACCAGGGCCCAGCCCCGGGTCCCGACGGCCTGGTAACCCGTCAGGACCACGCAGTTGCGCGGGTGGGGCAGCAGCTCGCGCAGGTGGTGGATCACCCGTCCGCCGGTGGCCATCCCTGAGGCGGACACGATGATGCACGGCCTACCCGGGTTGTTCAGGGCCTTGGACTCGTCGGACGTGCGTGCCGTGCGGAGGTCGCGAAGGGCGGCCAGCTCACCGAGTCCGTCGCCGACGAGCTCATCGGCGGACTCGGGGCGCGAGTACACCTCCAGGGCGCGCAGAGCCATGGGGCTGTCGACGTAGACCGGGACGTCGGGGATGGCCCCCTGCTCGCGCAGCCGGGCCAAGGCCAGGAGGACGAGCTCGGTGCGGTCGACGGCGAAGGCCGGGATGACCACGGAGCCGCCGCGGTTGATCGTGCGTCGGACGGCGTCGGCGAGGATCTCGTGCGCGTCGTCGGCCGCGTGGGGATGGGTGCGGTCGCCGTAGGTCGACTCCATCACCACGTACTGCGCCTGGGGTGGGGCTGCGCGCGGCTTGAGCAGCGGGTGCGCTCGGCGACCGAGATCCCCCGAGAACAAGGTGGTGGCACCACCGACGTCGACCAGCGCGCAGGCCGAGCCGAGGATGTGGCCGGCCCGGCTCAGCGTGACCGTGCCCCCCGAGGTGAGCGTGAAGGGCTCCTCGTACGCCTGGGACCTGAAGAGGCGAACGGCCCTCGCCGCGTCGCCGACGGTGTACAGGGGCAGGGGCGGGTTGTGCCGCGACCTGCCCTCGGCGGCCTGCCGAGCGTCTTCCTCCTGCAGGTGGGCGCTGTCGAGCAGCACGATCTCGGCCAGGGCGGCGGTGGAGTCGGTCGCCCAGATCGGCCCCCTGTACCCCTGTCGCACCAACGCCGGGAGGTAACCGCAGTGATCCAGGTGCGCGTGGGTCACCACGACGTCGTCGAGCCCCCGGACCGACAGGTCCCGCCGGTCCCAGTTGAGGCGGCGCCACCGCCGCTCACCCTGGTAGAGCCCGCAGTCGACCAGGGTCCCGGCGCGCCCGTCCTGGATCAGGAAGGCACTACCGGTGACGGTCCCTGCAGCACCGAGGAAGGTCAGGGTCGTGGTCACGGGTCCTCCGATGTGCGTCCGACTGCCTCACTGCCATGGTGTGCGCGAGACGACCGATCGTGAAGGGACCAAGTGCCCTGTGCGTCAGGATGGGCGCATGCGAGCGGTGGTCATCGACAGCGTCCGAGCCCAGCCAGAGGTCAGGGAGGTGGAGGCCCCCTTCGCCCCCGACGGTGGGGTGGTCGTGCAGGTCGAGGCGACCGGGGTCTGCCGCAGCGACTGGCACGCCTGGGCCGGGCACGACGACATCGCCTGGCCGCACGTGCCCGGCCACGAGCTGGCGGGTGTCGTCAGCGAGGTCGGCGCGGGCGTGGAGCGGTGGCGGGTCGGCGACCGGGTGACGGTGCCCTTCGTCTGCGGGTGCGGCCGGTGCGAGTGGTGCGCCGCTGGCGAGGCGCAGGTGTGCCCCGACCAGGAGCAGCCCGGCTTCACGCACTGGGGCTCGTTCGCCGAGCGGGTCGCGCTGCACGCCGCCGACACCAACCTCGTCGCGATCCCGCAGGGCATCGACTTCGCGACGGCAGCCAGCCTCGGGTGCCGCTTCGCCACCGCCTACCGCGCCCTCGTCGCCCGCGCCGCAGTGGCGAAGGGAGAGTGGGTCACCGTCGTCGGGGCCGGCGGCGTCGGGCTGAGTGCCGTGATGATCGCCCGCGCCCTCGGGGCCCGGGTCGTCGCGGTCGACCGCAATCCCGAGGCGCTCGGTCTCGCGACGGATCTCGGTGCAGAGCACGTCGTCCTCGCCGACGGCCGGGACGTCGGCGCAGCGGTCACGGCTCTCACCGGCGGTGGGAGCCACGTCGCGGTCGACGCGGTGGGCAGCGAGCAGACCTGCGCCGCCGCGATCCACAGCCTGCGGCGGCGCGGCCGGCACGTGCAGGTCGGCCTGCTGCCACCGGTCGACGGGCACCCCCGGGTGCCGATGGCGCGCGTCATCGGGTGGGAGCTCGACCTGCTCGGGAGCCACGGCATGGCCGCTGTCGACTACCCGGGCATGCTCGCGCTCATCGAGTCGGGAGCGCTCCAGCCCCAGCGGCTCGTCGAGCGGACCATCGGTCTCGAGGAGGCCGCGGCGCTGCTGCCCGGCTTCGACACCGCACCAGTCGCGGGCATGACGATCGTCGCCCCTGGGCGCTCCCTTCGCTGCCTGACGCCCGGCCGGAGCCCGGCCGGGTAACCTGAACGTCGTTCACTGAACGACGTTCACCGAAGGGGCGCCATGACCACCACGTTCGACCAGCTCGCCGACCGGATCCTCGAGGGAGGCCGGGCCACCGAGGCCGACGCGCTCGCCGTGCTGCGCACGGACGACACCGAGGTCATGGCCGCGGTCGTGGCCGCGGCCCGGCTGCGCCGCGAGCACTTCGGCAACACCGTCAAGGTCAACTACCTCGTCAACCTCAAGTCGGGGCTGTGCCCGGAGAACTGCAGCTACTGCTCCCAGGCCCTCGGCTCGCAGGCGCCGATCCTCACGTACTCGTGGCTGTCGACCGACGAGGCCATCGACCAGGCCGCCGCCGGGCTGCGCGGCGGCGCGACCCGCGTGTGCCTGGTCGCCTCCGGGCGCGGCCCCTCGGACCGGGACGTCGACCGGGTCGTCGCGATGACCGAGGCGCTCAAGGAGGCCAACGAGGGCGTCGAGGTGTGCGCCTGCCTCGGACTGCTCAAGGACGGACAGGCCGAGCGGCTGCGCACTGCGGGAGTCGACGCCTACAACCACAACATCAACACCGCCGAGTCCCACCACGACGCCGTCGTCCAGACGCACACCTACGAGGACCGGGTCGACACGATCGGCAGGGCGACGTCCGCCGGCCTCTCCCCCTGCTCCGGGCTCATCGCCGGTCTCGGCGAGAGCGACGAACAGCTCGTCGAGGCGCTCTTCGCGCTGCGGGACCTCGATGTGGACTCGATCCCGGTGAACTTCCTCATGCCCTTCGACGGCACTCCCTTGGCGGACACCTGGGAGCTCACCCCCCTTCGCTGCCTGCGGATCCTCACGATGGCCCGCTTCGTGGCCCCCGACAGGGAGGTGCGGATCGCCGGCGGCCGCGAGATGCACCTGCGGTCGTTGCAGGCGGTCGCGCTGCAGGTGGCCAACTCGATCTTCCTCGGCGACTACCTGACCTCCGAGGGCCAGGCCGCGCAGGCCGACCTCGAGATGCTCGCCGACAACGGCTTCGTCGTCCTCGGCGCCGAGCACGGCACGTCCGGCGCCGGCGCCGACCCGACCATCCGCCGCCGTGGCGCGGGCACCGAGGCCCCGGCGAACGCGTGAGCACGACTGTGGCCCGGCCCGTGGCGGGCCGGGTCCGGGGCGCGGCAGCTAGACGTGCCAGGTCACGCCGGTCGCCGTGATGGTGCAGGCCAGGTCGCGGGCATGGACCCGCGTGTGGTGGCGCTCGCACAGCAGGGCCGCGTTGCCGATGTCGGTGCCCCCTCCCAGGGACCAGTACTGCACGTGGTGGGCGTCGGACCAGTGGGCGGGCATGGTGCACCCGGGGAAGGTGCACCCGCCGTCACGGAGGTACAGGGCGCGCTTCTGGCCCGGGGTGAAGAAGCGTGCCGCGCGGCCCAGCTCCAAGGGTTCGCTGTCGGTGCCCAGCAGGGCCGGGATGATCCCGCCCTCGCAGGCCAGCCGGCGCACCGCGGACGGGGGCAGGACCTGCCCCGTGGCGGTGGACCCGCCGGCATGACCCCCGAAGGCCGTGGTCGGCAGGTCCTGACCACAGGCACCGCAGCGGCCCTGCGCGAGGTGGGCCGTCAGGGCGGCCAGGCTGATCGTGACGACGACCCTGGCCTTGTCGCCGGGGGGCGTTCCCACCGGGGCCGAGACACCCCGCTCGACGACCGCGAGCAACGCGTCGGCGCGACGCCTGGCCGGGGAGCGGTCGTCCGGCTCGCCCTCGGGGCCCTTGACGGGGGCGGACAGCGCGGCGACTGCCGCGTCGATGATCGCGGCGCCCTCCGGGTCCAGGACGAGCTTGTACCGGGTCATGCCGCACGCATCCGTGTGCGAGGTGAGGGAGCGCGACGCCTTGTGCCGCTCGTCGTCCTCACCCAGGTCCTTGTCGGGACGCAGCATCCGGGTGGTCATCGTGATGGCCGCGGCCAGCTTCTTCTCGTCGAGGCCCGAGACCCGCTGCGGGGTGCGTCCGTCCGGGCCCGTGGCGACGAGCCCGTCGCGGGCCTCGCCCAGGAGGAGCCCCAGGTCCGCGTCGAGGAGGTCGCGGTCGGCCACTCGCCGCACACCCTCCTCGAATCGCACCAGCTGGTCGGCCTTGCCCAGCGGCAGGTCTCCCGCCTCGAAGGCCGCCACGACGCCTGCGATCCCGGCGTCACCGGTGGGCTCCGGGGCCATGCCCGCGCTCGGGTCGCTCACCCCGCTGCCAGCCCGCAGGCCGGTCGTCGCCACGCGCACCACCGACGACACGTGCCGGGACTCGGGGCGCGGGGCGTGCCGCCCCTCGCTGACGCCCACCCAGTCGTGGACCGACCACGAGGTCTGCGTCGGCAGCCCCCGGGAGATGCCCTCGCGCACCAGCGCGACCTCGGCCACGGCCAGCAGCTGCCTCGCCCGGCCCAGCGCCGCCAGCCCGTCGGTGACCTCGGCGTCGGGCAGCTGCCACACCCTGTCGACGTCGGTGTCGAGCAACGGGCGCAGCGCGTCCCGCAGGACCGGGTCCGGTCCCGGGTCCGCGTCACGCACCGTCGCCTCTGACATGCATCGATCGTATGTTCGACCACCGACAGCGGTCGGGAGCGTTGGGGTGCTGTGGACGGGCGCTGGGTCGGGTGGGGGTCTGGGGATGGTGGCCCTTCGAGACGGTTGCTGCGCAACCTCCTCAGGGAGCGTGGGTCGGGGTGCGCAACCTCCTCAGGGAGCGTGCCCCCGGGTGGCCCTCAGGGAGCGGGGGCGAGTTCGGGGAAAGGCACCCCGGTGAGCTCCTCCGAGACCTCCCACAGCCGGCGCATCACCTCCGGGTCCCGCGACCCGCGGGAGGAGCCGACCGCCACCGGACGGCCACGGAACTCGCGGAACCCGCTCGGGCCGTAGTACTCGCCGCCGACCGCGGCCGGGTCGGTCGCGGCGCGCAGGATCGGCAGGGCCCCCTTCGCCGCGCTCTGCCCGACGAGCACGTTGCCTGCCGCGACCAGCGGACGGGCCGGGGCGGGCAGGTACCGGGCCAGGGCGGTCCGGGAGAGCCCGGGGTGCGCGGCGAGCGCGATCGTCCCCGCCCCAGCCTCGGACAACCGCCGCTGCAGCTCATGGGTGAAGAGCAGGTTGGCCAGCTTCGAGCGCCCGTAGGCGCCCATCGGGTCGTAGCCCCGCTCGGACTGCAGGTCGTCGACGTCCAGACGACCGCCCCCGAACCGGTGCGCGAGGCTCGACACCGTCACCACGCGCGACCCCGGCGTCACCAGCAGTCGCTCGAGCAGGAGCGCGGTGAGCGCGAAGTGGCCCAGGTGGTTCGTGCCGACCTGCAGCTCGAAACCGTCCGCCGTCACTCCCCGCGGGGTCATCATCACCCCCGCGTTGTTGACGAGCAGGTCGATCCGCTCGTGCCGGTCGCGGACCTCCCGCGCGGCCACGCGCACCGAGTCCAGCGACGACAGGTCCAGGCGCACGACCTGCGCGCGCTCGAGATCGGCGGCGACGGCCTCCCCCTTCGCCGTGTCCCGGCAGGCGAGGACGACGTGCGCGCCCCGCGCGGCGAGCTCACGGGCGGTGACGGCGCCCAGCCCCGAGCTGGCCCCGGTGACCACCACGGTCCGGCCGGTCTGGTCGGGCATGCGGTCGAGGGACCAGGCGTCGCGGGTGCGTGTCATGGGGCCAGCCTGCCAGTCACACTGGACCCGCCCCGTGCGTCAGTGGGCTGAGGCACGGCGACGAGGGGCTCGCGCCGCAGGCGAGGGTCACGGCGGACGCGGCCGCGATCGCCACCGGCACCCCGGAGCGGATCGACGGGCGAAGGGAGATCGCCGTGCTCGATCGAAGGGGGCGTGGTGCGGGGCATCACCTTCCGCGCCGACCTCGAGGTGCTCGGTCGCGTCACCCGGCGGGAGGACCTGCGCCGCCGGCCGGTCACATCCGCGCTCCCCCGGTCGTCACCACCACGAGAGACCCCACCACGAGAGGACCGACGATGAAGAAGCGGTGGCTGCGCCCCCGCAAGGCGCTCGGCTGGTACAACGCGACGAAGCAGACCTTCGCCGAGCTGCCGGAGGACTGACGGGCAGGTCTACGGTGACGCCATGACGAACCCGCAGGGGGCGTCGGGGCACACCGTCCTGCAGCTCCCGGTCCCACCGCTGGAGGCCTGGGTCGTCGAGCGCACCGCCCACCACGACGCCGGGTTCGTCTCCACGGACCCGGCGTTCGGCCACGCGCACATCACGGCGCTGGCCCCCTTCGCCCCGGCGCCGACCCCGCACCAGCTCGCCACGGTCGCCGCGATCGCGGCCCGGACGGCGCCGATCACGGTGCGGCTCGACGAGATCGACCAGTTCCCCGACGGCATCATCCACCTGCGCCCCGAGCCGGACGCCCCGCTGCGCGCCCTCACGGCGGCCCTCGCCACTGCCTTCCCCGCGTTCCCTCCCTACGAAGGGAGGTTCGGTCGCGTCCCCGTCCCGCACCTCACCCTCGACGCGGCCCGCGACGGAGTCTCGATCGCCTCCACCCGACGTTCGCTCGGCCACCTGCTGCCGGCCGCCTGCACGCTCGCCGAGCTGCAGCTGGCCTGGTGGGAGAGCGGCCGCTGCCACGTCGTGGAGCGCTGGGACCTGGAGGGCTTCCCCCCTTCGTCCTGATCTTGTAGTCTATGACTATGAGACTAGAGGTCACCCGAAGAGCGGAGCTGGCCGTGCAGGCCGTCGGGCTGCTCGCCCCGGCCGGCACCCGCCTCAAGGCACCCGAGCTCGCCGAGGCCCTCGGCGCGACCCCGGGGTTCGTCGCCCAGGTGGTCGGCCCGCTCGTCAAGGCCGGGTGGGTGCGCTCCACCCCCGGCCCGACCGGCGGCTACTCGCTCACCGACGACGCGAGCGGGGTGAGCGTGCTCGAGGTCATCGAGGCCATCGACGGCCCGACGACCACCGGGCGGTGCGTGGCCGAGGACCGCGCGTGCACACTCGGCCGCACCTGCGTCCTCCACGAGGCGTGGAGCCGCGCCCGGACCACGCTGACCGACATCCTCGCCGCCACCCCGGCGACCGCACCCCACCCCTGACCACCCGGCACCACCACCACGAAGGGATCTCGCCATGGCCGTCATGACCACCACCACCCTGGGTGACCTCGTCACCGAGGACCCGCGCCGCAGCCGCGTGCTCGAGCAGCTCGGCCTCGACTACTGCTGCAACGGAGACCGCCCCCTCGACGAGGCGGCCCGCGCGGCCGGCCTGGACCCGGCGGACGTCAGCGTGCGCCTCGACCTGCCCGGCGAGCCCCCCGTGATGGTCGCCAAGGACCTCGCGCTGTCGGCGCTCGCGCACGACATCGTCGACACCCACCACGCGTACCTGTGGGAGGAGATGCCGCGCCTCACCGCGCTCGTCGACAAGGTGGTCGGCGTCCACGGCGAGCGCCACCCCGAGCTCGCCCGCGTGCAGGAGACCTACACCCGCGTGGTCACCGAGATCGAGCCGCACCTGACCCGCGAGGAGCGGGTGGTCTTCCCGGCGATCAGCCGCCTGGAGAAGACGCGGGCTCCGGTCACCGTCGCCTCCGGCGACCTCGGTGAGCTCGTGCAGCAGCTCGTCGACGAGCACGACGTCGTCGGGGACCTGCTCGCGGAGCTGCGCGACCTCACCGGCGGGTTCACGCCGCCGCCGGACGGCTGCAACTCCTACCGCGCCATGCTCGCCGGCCTCGAGGAGCTGGAGCAGGACCTGCACGCGCACGTGCACAAGGAGAACAACATCCTCTTCCCCCGGGTGCGCGCGCTCCACGACCAGGTCTCCGCGGCGTGACGCCCGACGCCGGCCGGTCGGCCGCACCCGAGACGAGCGAGTGGATGCGCATCGTCGCGGAGGACCCGAACCACTCGCAGTGGTACATCGACCGCTTCCGCGCGATGGCCGCCCGGGGCGACGACCTCGACGGCGAGGCCCGGCTCGTCGACGCGATGGCCACCCGCGGCGCCCGCATCCTCGACGCCGGGTGCGGGCCCGGCCGGGTCGGCGGCCGCCTCCACGAGCTGGGCCACGACGTCACCGGGGCCGATGTCGACCCCGCCCTCATCGCCGCGGCGCAGGAGGACCACCCCGGCCCGAGGTGGGTCGTCAGCGACCTGGCCACCCTCGACCTGCGCGACGACGAGGGGCGCAGGACTCCCTTCGACCTCGTCGTGTGCGCGGGCAATGTCATGACCTTCCTCGCACCGAGCACCCGACGGTCGGTGCTCGCCGGCTTCGTCGACCACCTCGCCGAGGGCGGACGCGCGGTCGTCGGCTTCGGGACCGACCGGGGCTACGACCTCGACGACTTCGTCGCGGACGCGGCAGCAGCGGGCCTCCAGGAGCAGGTGCGCCTCGGCGGGTGGGCGCTCGAGCCGTGGACGCCCACGACCGGGTTCGTCGTGAGCATCCTGCAGCCGCTCAGCCCAGGAGGCTGACGCCCGGTCCCTCCAGGTCGGGCAGCGCGGCGGACCGGCCCGAGATGACCATGAGCAGCGCGAGCGCGGGGCCGCGCACCTCGGGCCCGTCGCCGATGGACAGGTCCAGGTCGGTGGCGTGCAGGGTGACCCGCTCGGCGCGCTGCCGGCCACCGCCCAGCCCCTGCGAGACCCGCGCCTGGTAGCGCAGCGCCCGCTCGACGGCCTCGGCGGAGTAGTCGTGCCAGATCCCGAGCGGCCGCCGGATGTCCTCGCCGTGGAGCACCTCCTCGACCAGCCGGCTGTCGACGGGAGCCGGCGGGCCGGTCCGCCGCGCCGCGACCTCACGCAGCCCGCTGAGCGTCTCGCGGGGGGTGACGCCCCGGTGACGCTCCATGCCCCGCTGGTTCTGCCGGTCGAAGTCGCCGCGCGCCCGCACCATCGCCCACACCACCCCGAAGGGGGTCGCCCGCGCGTTGTCGACGAGGTGGGCCGCGACGTCGTGGACGCTCCAGCCCTCGCAGAGCGAGGGCTGGAGCCACTGCTCCTCGGTGAGTCGCTCGAGGTCGTCGGCGAGGGCGGCCCGCTCGGCGTGGACCAGTTCCCAGACATCGGTCATGGTCAGGCGACCGGCCGTCCCTGCAGGACGCGCCAGGTGTAGACCTGCGCGATCGTGAGCAGCGGGGTCACGACGAGCATGCCGAGGCCGCAGGTGCAGATCGCCAGGATGACGAGGCCGAGGGCGACGAGGAGCAGCAGCAGGTTCTCCGCCAGGTGGTCCTTGACGAAGGTGAAGCTGGCCCCGATGGCGTCGGTGGCCGAGCGCCCCTCCAGCACGGCGACATTGGTGTAGTAGAGCAGGAACATCGCGACGAGGCCGGGGAGGATGCACAGCACCACACCGATCGTCGTGGCGAGCCACACCAGCAGACCGGCCAGGAGCGCCTGCCCCCACGGGATCCGGCTGAACATCTCGCCGAACGAGGTCCGGCCCGTGTCGACGACGTCGAGCGCACCGCGCAGCAGCGCCAGGCCGAGCGCCCAGGAGACGAAGCCGGTGAGGAAGCTGCCGACCACGTTGGCCAGCTGCATCTGCACGAAGTTGTCGGGCAGCCCCGTCTGCGGGTCGACGGCCTCCGCACTGCTGAGGACGCTGCCGGTGAGCGCGAGGTTGATCAGCATGTTCAGGCCGATGCCGACGGCGAGGACGATCGCCGTCACCCCGAGGAAGGGGCCGAGGTTCTGCGTGAACTTGGTCCATGCGTACTTCACGGCCTCGATCGGGCTGTACTGGCGCGGCGCCGACCCGCCCGGCGGCGGCATCGCGCCACCACCGTAGGGCGGCTGCCCGCCGTAAGGGGGCTGACCACCGTAAGGGGGCTGACCGCCGTAGGGCGGTTGCCCGGGCGGCGGCGGCTGGTGGGGCGGCGGGGGCGGCTGATAGCTCATGGGCACACCCAACCGACATTTCCGGGGAACGGCAAGCACATCGACGGGGGAGGTCTCCCCCTTCGTGCGCACGTCGCCACACCCGTGCGAACCGGTGAGATCGCTCACACGGCGGACCCCGGCCGAAACCGCGGACGGGCCCGTGGTCATGGGCTTTGCGGCGGTTTTCACATGTTTGGCGCCATTAGCCTTCGCCGCGCCCCCGGGTTACCTTGCGCCCAGCCACACCCACAACACCACACCGGAAGGAAGGCATGCCGACGCAGCCGCCCCTGGGCATCGCGACCATCATCCTGCTGCTCCTCCTCTTCTACGGACTGACCATGGTCATGTCGATGAGGATCAGCCGAGGCAAGGAGAACGCCGACGAGTACATGACAGCCGGGCACAACATCGGCTTCGGCATCTCGGCGGCCTCGATGACCGCGACCTGGATCTGGGCGTCGTCGATGTACGCGTCCGTGACCTCCGGCTACACGTACGGCATCTCCGGGCCCATCCACTACGGGCTGTGGGGGGCGCTGATGATCCTCTTCATCTACCCCTTCGGCCGACGGATCCGCCGGGTCGCGCCCCACGCGCACACCCTCGCCGAGGTCATGCGCGCCCGGCACGGCCGCTCCAGCCAGCTGATGCTCGCGATCTCCAACGTGCTCGGCAGCGTCATCTCGCTGATGTCCAACTTCATCGCGGGCGGCGCCCTCATCTCGATGCTCTCTCCGATGAGCTTCATCCAGGGCGTGCTGATGATCGCCGCCGGCGTGCTGCTGTACACCGTCTGGTCCGGGTTCCGCGCGTCCGTCCTCACGGACTTCGCGCAGGTCGTCGCGATGCTGCTCTCGGTCGTCGTCCTCGTGCCGGCCTTCTTCTTCGTCCTCGGCGGCCCCGACCTGCTGCGCGAGGGCGCCGGCAACCTCACCCAGCAGCAGTCGAGCTTCTTCTCCTCCGAGGCCTTCCTCGGCCAGGGCGCCCCGTACATCGCGGCCGTCCTCGCCTACGCCATCGGCAACCAGACGATCGCCCAGCGCCTCTTCGCGGTGCGCGAGGACCTCATCAAGCCGACCTTCATCACGGCGACCATCGGGTACGGCGCGACGATCATCGGCATCGGCATGATGGGAGTGCTCGCCCTCTACGCCGGCATCACCCCGGCCGGCGGCGACCCCAACAACCTGCTGCCGCAGCTGGCCGCCTCGCACCTCGCGACGCCGCTCATCGTCATCTTCTTCGTCATGATCATCGGCTCGCTCTCCTCGACCGCCGACTCCGACCTCGCCGCCCTGTCGTCGATCGTCATGACCGACATCTACGGGGAGCGGGCCCGCCGCGGCGGTACCGTCAACCCGGCGACGATGCTGCTCATCGGGCGCCTGACGATGGTGGTCGCGACGGTCGCCGCGGTGCTCTTCGCCGCGCTCGAGCTCAACATCCTCGACCTGCTCGTCTTCGTCGGTGCGATGTGGGGCTGCCTCGTCTTCCCCGTCATCGCCTCCTTCTACTGGACCCGGGTCACCAACTCGGCCTTCACCGTCTCCGTGCTCGTCGCCTTCGTCGTCTTCCTCCCGGTCCGCTTCTCCTGGCTGCCGCAGTCCGGGGCGCTCGACCTCGCGATCGACGTCATCGGCGTCATCGGCGCCGGGATCGTCATCGGGCTCATGGCCTTCGGCTTCTTCGGGGCCCGGGCCGGGATCACGATCGGGACGGTCTTCGCGGTGGGGGTCGCCCCCTTCGCCATCGGGGTCATCTCGCAGCACCCGGCCCTGTCCGGGTCGCTCAGCGCCTATGCCGTCTCGACGATCGTCTGCGTCGTCATGTCGCTGCTGTCGCGGCAGGCGCCCTTCGACTTCGCGCTCATCGCGGGTCGCACGAGCGACTTCACCGACGACGAGGTCGCGACCGAGCACGACGACCCCGACCTCCAGCCCGCCCGCGCCTGACCTCTGGGAGCCCGCATGTCCATCACCGCACTCACCGCCTACATCCTCGTCTGGCCCGTCGTCGTGGCCGTCGTCCTCACCGTCATCTGCGTCGCCTTCTACAGGGCGTGGCGGGCGGCCAGGGACGAGGGACGCGACATCATCTGACGGGTCACCGGCCCCCGCGTCGGGTATGACAGGACCATGCGACGCAGCAGCCCCGACGAGCCCGGCATCCGCCGGCGACGCGCCGGACGGGGGTTCACGTACGTCCACCCCGACGGGCGCCGGGTCGGCGCCGAGGTACGCGCCCGCATCGAGGACCTCGTCATCCCTCCTGCCTGGCAGGACGTGTGGATCTGCACCGACCCCGACGCCCACCTCCTGGCCACCGGCGTCGACGCCGCCGGCCGGACTCAGTACCTGTACCACCCGCGGTGGCGCGAGCAGCAGGACCGGGACAAGTTCGACCGGGTCCTCACCCTCGCACCGGCCCTGCCCACCCTGCGTCGTGCCGTGCGCGCCGACCTGCGGTCACCGGGGCTGACCCGCGCCCGCGTCACCGGCCTGGCCCTGTGGTTGCTCGACACCGGCCGGCTGCGGGTCGGGTCGACCGCGTACGAGGCGGAGCACGGGTCGCACGGGGCCACCACACTGCTCACCGAGCACCTCCACGACCGCGGCGACGGCGTCCTCCTCGAGTTCCCGGCGAAGGGGGGCCAGGCCGCCTCGGTCGCGGTGCAGGACGAGGACGTGACCCGGACCCTGCGCGGCCTGCGCCGCGCCGGTCGTCGCGGCGAGCACCTCATGCGCTACCGCGAAGGGGGCGAGCGCCACGACCTCGCCCCACGCCACGTCACCGACCGGTTCGTCGAGCTCGTCGGCGAGGAGCACACGGTCAAGGACCTGCGCACGTGGGCGGCGACCGTCACCGCCGCAGAGGCCCTGGCGCGCGCCGCCCGCGGCGGTGGCGACCCCGACGACATCGAGCGCGCGGCGTTGCAGGCCGCCGCGGACTCGCTCGGTGACACCCTCACGGTCGCCCGCGACAGCTACGTCGACCCACGCGTCCTAGCGGCGCACCGCGCGGGGCGCCACGTCCGGCCCACGCGGGGCCAGCCGCTCGAGCACAGCGACACCGTGCGGCGACGGGTCGAGCGCGAGCTCGTGGCGCTGCTCAGGGCGACCTGACACGCGCGGGCACCCCTGCGGTGGCGCATGATCGGTGCAGGACGGGGTAGGCAGGGGGCATGTCCCGCGCTGCGACCGGTGCGCCATGATCGAGGGCTGGCCCCTGGGTCTGGGCTGGCTGATGCTCATCGGCCTCGTCTGCCTGCTCGCGTATGTCGTGCTCCGGGAGCGACGATGACGCGACGGACGGTCGTGGCGACGACGATCGGGGTGGTGCTCGCGCTCACCGGCTGCGTCACCCCGGCGTTCGACTCGGGGGCCTTCCGGCAGAACGCCCGTGGCGCCGTCGGCTCGGGGCTCTCCGAGACCGCGACCGCCGAGCTCGTCGTCCGGCAGGTCCTCCAGGACCGCGTGACCGACGCCGTCGCGGACACGAGCCTGAGCGGCTGCGAGGACGCCATCGGGCCCATCGAGGACAGCTTCGGCAAGGTGCAACCCCCGCACAGGCGGGACGACCCCCTTCGCTCCGACGTGCTGAGCGCCCTCGGTGACGCGGACGAGGCGATCGCCGACGCCCGCATCGCCGCCCGCCGGCACGACACGAGCGGTCTGCGGCAGGCGCTGCACGACCTCGAGGCGACGGTACGGAAGTTCGAGAAGCTCGAGCAGGACGTCGGATGAAGAAGGCCCTCGCCCTCCTCCTCGGCCTGCTGACCGCGATCGGCGGCTTCGTCGACATCGGTGACATCGTGACCGCCGGCGTCGTCGGCTCGCGCTTCGGCCTGTCGCTCGCCTGGGTCCTCGTGGTCGGCACCTTCAGCATCTGCGTCTTCGCCGAGATGAGCGGCCGGGTCGCGGCCGTGAGTGGACGGCCGACCTTCGACCTCATCCGCGAGCGCCTCGGGCCACGGGTCGGGCTGCTCAACCTCGTCGGCTCCATCGCCGTCACCCTGCTGACCTTCATCGCCGAGATCGGTGGCGTCGCGCTCGCACTGCAGCTCGCGACGAGCGTCAACCCCTACCTGTGGATCCCCGTCGTCGCCGCCGCGCTCTGGTTGGTGTTCTGGCGGGTGAAGTTCTCCGCGCTCGAGGACACCTTCGGGCTCGGCGGCCTGGCCCTCGTCGTCTTCGCCGTCGCCGTCTGGCAGCTCTCGCCGGACTGGTCGCAGATGTGGCACGAGGCGTCGACGGCGACGATGCCGCAGCCGGAGGGGATCCCGACCTACTGGTACTACGCGGTGGCGATCTTCGGCGCGACCATGACGCCCTACGAGGTCTTCTTCTTCTCCTCCGGCGGCGTCGAGGAGGGGTGGACGCGCAAGGACATCCCCACGATGCGCGCCAACGTCTTCCTCGGCTTCCCCCTGGGCGCGGTGCTCTCGGTCGCGATCACCGCGTCGGCGGCCATCGTCTTCCTCCCCCTGTCGATCGAGGTCGGCGAGCTGAGCCAGACGGTGCTGCCCGTCGGCATGGCGCTGGGCAAGATCGGTATCGCCATCGCCCTGCTCGGCCTCTTCGCCGCCACCTTCGGCGCGGCCTGCGAGACGGGTCTGTCGGTGGGCTACAGCGTCTGCCAGTACTTCGGCTGGCAGTGGGGCAAGTACGCCGAGCCGCTGCACGCCACCCGGTTCCACACGATCCTGCTCCTGCTGTGCATCCTCGGCCCGGGCGTGCTGCTCACGACCGTCGACCCGATCATGGTCACGGAGTACTCGGTCGTCTTCAGCGCCGTCGCCCTGCCGCTCACGTACATCCCCATCCTCATCGTCGCCAACGACCGCACGTACATGGGCGACCGGGTCAACGGGTGGTTGGCCAACGTGTGCGGCACCGCCGTGCTCGTCCCCGTGCTCGTCGCGTCCGCGGCCGCCGTGCCGCTGATGCTCATCACCCGGGTGGGGCAGTGACATGACCATCCACGCCTTCCACGACAGCCTCGTCAAGCGCCTGCTCGACCACCAGGTCGTCGACCGCGAGGGCCGCCTCCTCGGCAAGGTCGACGACCTCGCCCTGCGCGAGGACGGCGACGGGCTCGTCGTCGAGGGCCTGCTCATCGGCCCCGGCGCGCTCGCACCGCGCTACCCCGGCGTGCTCGGTCGCTGGGGCTGGGCGATCTGGCGACGGCTCAACCACCCCGACGACCCCGGCGTCGTCCTCGTCCCCTGGCGCGAGATCACCGACCTGGGCTCGGCGATCCAGGTGGTGGACCGGGCCGGCGCCGAGCTGCTCGCCTCCTTCGGCCTCGAGCGGTGGTTGCGTCGCCACCTCATCGGCCGCATCCCGGGGGCGAAGGGGGACGGCGACCAGTTCGACGACGACTCGCCATGGTCGGGGGGCCGGCACGGCCCGATCCCGCAGCGGGGCAGCGACGGCGACGTGCACCGCATGACCGAGCTCTTCGCCATGGCCGTCATCGACGAGGGCCACGAGGCGGGCCGGCACATCACGGACCTGGAGGCGCGGACCGCCTTCGTCGGGTCCGGCCCGCGCCTCACGCGGGTGCTCGTGGGGCCGCGCGTCGTGGGCTCGAGCCTGGGCTACTCCTCGGAGGATCAGGACGGGCCGCGGGTGATCCGCTGGATCATCGACGCCGTGCACCGGGAGGCGCACTGGCACGACGTCGCCGACCTGGCCGAGATCTCGTGGTCGCAGGGGCGGGTGCGGCTGCGCGGGGAGGCCGGCGGGCACGGGGACGGTTGAGGGCCGCCCGGGCGGGTAGCGGTAGCGGACCCGATGCCACTCGATGCCCCAGGAGGCACCCATGAAGGCCGTGACCTGGCAGTCCCCCGAGACCCTCGAGGTCATCGACGTCCCCGACCCGCGGATCGAGGAGCCGACCGACGCGATCGTGCGCGTCACGTCCACGGCGATCTGCGGCTCCGACCTGCACCTGTACGGAGTGCTCGCCCCCTACCTCCAGCCGGGGGACGTCCTCGGCCACGAGGCGATGGGCATCGTCGAGGAGGTCGGCCCCGACGCCGGCGACCTCCGGGTCGGCGACCGCGTCGTCGTCCCCTTCAACATCTCCTGCGGGGACTGCTGGATGTGCCGCCGCGGGCTGCAGTCGCAGTGCGAGACGACGCAGGTGCGCGACCAGGGCAAGGGGGCGGCGCTCTTCGGCTACTCGAGCCTCTACGGCTCCGTCCCCGGTGGCCAGGCCGAGCTCCTGCGCGTCCCCCAGGCGCAGTACGGACCGGTGCGGCTGCCGGAGAGCGGGTCCGACGAGCGCTACCTCTACCTCTCCGACGTGCTGCCCACCTCGTGGCAGGCGGCGCGGTACGCCGACGTCGGCGAGGGGGACACCGTCGTCGTCATGGGGCTCGGCCCGATCGGGCAGATGACCGCACGGGCCGCGCGGCTGCAGGGCGCCGAGCGCGTCATCGGCGTCGACCTCGTCGACGAGCGCCTCGCGATGGCCGCGGCCCATGACATGGAGACGATCGACATCCGGACCGTCGACGACCTCCCTTCGGCCGTCCGTGAGATCACCGACGGCCGGGGTGCCGACCGTGTCATCGACGCCGTCGGGATGGAGGCGCACGGCAACCCGATCGCCGAGCGGGTCATCGGTGCAACGAGCCGGATGCCGAAGCCGTTGGCCCGCAAGGCCATCGAGACGATCGGCATCGACCGCCTCAAGGTGCTGCACCAGTGCTTCGACATCGTCCGGCGCGGCGGCACGGTCTCGCTGAG
This sequence comes from Janibacter terrae, assembly GCF_039636765.1. NCBI lineage: Bacteria > Bacillati > Actinomycetota > Actinomycetes > Micrococcales > Intrasporangiaceae > Janibacter > Janibacter terrae. The sequence goes on along the minus strand of NZ_CP144167.1, from coordinate 597,264 downwards.
CGGCGTCTACGGCGGCATGGCCGACCCGATGCCGCTCATGCGGATGTTCGACAAGCAGGTCACGGTGCGCATGGGCCAGGCCAATGTCCGGCGCTGGAGCGACGAGCTGCTCGAGATGGTGACCCGTGAGGAGGACGTCTTCGACGTCGAGGGCCTGGCGACGCATCGCGTGCCGCTCTCGCACGCCCCGGAGGCCTACCGCACGTTCCGCGACAAGGAGGACGGCTGCATCAAGGTGGTGCTCTCCCCCTGACGCGCACCACACTGGGGAGATGACCGCGCCGACGCGCCCCGCGCAGGAGCGGTGACCCGTGCGGCGGGTCACCGCGCTCGGCGCCGCCGCCGTCGCCCTCCTCGCCGGCTGCGGCTCGCCCGCACCCACCTGGGAGCCGGTCGCGCTCCCCGGCCCCGGTCGGGTCGTCACCCTCACCGGTACGCCCGAGGGCGTGCTCGTCGGGCGCTACGACGAGGACGACACCGAGCGCACCTCGATCCACCTGCTGCGGCCCGACGGCACGACCCGGGCCGTCGGGATGCAGACGCGCTGGGAGTGGGCCGGTCGTGAGGCCGAGCTGCTCACCGTGGCCTCCGGCGAAGGGGGCACCGTCGCCGTCGGCGGCCATCGCGCCGGCGCGCACGGCAACGTGCGGTGGACCATCTGGAGCGGCGACACCCGGCGGGTGGTCGAGCAGCCGCAGCGGTTCGAGACCTTCGGCGGGTGGGACGCGGGCGGGCTCGTCGGGGCCGCGGTCGGCCCACGCGGACCCGTGGTGCTCGGCAGCTGGGTCAGCGCGAGCAAGCACGGCAGCGACGTGGCGGTGTGGACCCGGTCGGGTGACCGCTGGTCGCAGCCGCGCGACGCCGGGGCGGACCTGCGGGCCTCGGACGCCCGGCAGCCCTCCCCCGGCGCGGTGACCGCCGTGCCCGGTGGCTACCTCGCGGTCGGGTGGGTCACCGAGCTCGAGCCGGCGATCCGCGACGTCGCGGTCCTGTGGACGGCGAGCGCGCCCGCCGGACCGTGGCGGGAGGTGCGCTTCCCCGAGGACGACGCAGGGGTCGAGCGGCCGACTGCGGTCTCGTGCGCCGTGGACCACTGCGCCGCGGCCGGTCGCCGCGACGACGACGTCGTCGTGTGGCGGGTGCCGCTCGGCGAGGGCCTGCCGACGCGCGTCGCGCCGCCCGAGCTGGTGGCGGCCGACGTGCTGACCTCCCAGTCCCCGACCATCGCCGTCGTCGCCGGGTCGGTGGACACCGTGGCGCACAGCGACGGCGGCACGACCCACGTCGCGCAGCTCCACGAGGACGCCTCTGCCGCGAACCTGCCCGGTCGGCTGGTCGGCCTGGCCGCGCAACCCGACGGTCGGGTCGTCGTGGCGACCACCGACGAGGGGGCGGGGAGCAGGGGCTGGCGCTCGCCCCCTTCGCCCCGAGCGTGGGCACAGGAGGACAGCGACGGAGCCAGCATCTATGTTAGGTAAGCCTAACTAAGGATTCCCTAACTTCGAGGAGCTCCGTGAAGTCCCTGCTGACGCACGACACCGCTGACGACTACCGCGCCGGGATGTCCCGGGTCACCGACCTCGTGGCCCGGCACCTGGCCACGAACGCCCCCTCGAGCGGCGCAACCGTCGCCGACCTCTCCCCCGCTGTGGACGCCATCGACCTCGACCGGCCTGCAGCTGACCTGGACGCTGCCCTCCAAGAGGTCACCGACCTGTACCTGCGCGACGCGATCTGGTTCCACCACCCCTCCTACGTCGCGCACCTCAACTGCCCGGTCGCACTGCCGGCGGTGCTCGCGGAGGGGATCATCGCGGCGGTCAACACCTCGGTCGACACCTGGGACCAGAGCGCCGGCGGCACCCTCATCGAGCAGCGACTCGTGCGGTGGACGGCGGAGCGGATCGGCTTCGGGGACGAGGCCGACGGCGTCTTCACGAGTGGCGGCACGCAGTCCAACCTCCAGGGCCTGCTCCTGGCGCGGGGCGAGGCGCAGCGTCGAGCCGAGGCGCAGGGCGCGACCCCCCGCCTGCGCGTCCTCGCCACCGGTCACAGCCACTTCAGCGTCATCAAGGCGGCCCGGGTCATGGGGATGCACCCGGACGACGTCATCGCCGTACCGACCGGCGCGAGCGGCCGCATGTCCCTCACGGCCCTGCGCAGCGAGCTCGAGCGCATGGGCATGCGCGGCGAGCGCGCGATGGCGATCGTCGCGACCGCCGGCACGACCGACCTCGGCGCCATCGACCCGATCCCGGGCATCGCCGAGCTCGCCGCCGAGCACGACGCCTGGCTGCACGTCGACGCCGCCTACGGGGGCGGGCTGCTCGCCTCCCTTCGTCGTCGGGACCTGCTCACGGGCATCGAGCGCGCGGACTCGGTGACCGTGGACTTCCACAAGACCTTCTTCCAGCCCGTGAGCTCCAGCGCGATCATCGTCCGTGACAGGGCGACGCTCGCCCACGTCACCCACCACGCGGACTACCTCAACCCAGCCACCGCCGTGACGCCCAACCAGGTCGACAAGTCGCTGCAGACGACGCGCCGATTCGACGCCCTCAAGCTGTGGATGACCCTGCGCGTCACCGGCGCCGACGCCGTCGGCGAGATGTTCGACGAGGTCATCGACCGCGCGCACGAGGTGTGGTCGGTGCTCGTCGCCGACGACCGCTTCGAGGTCGCCGCCGAGCCGATGCTCAGCACCGTCGTGCTGCGGTACCGCCCGCCGCGGCTGGACCCGCAGGACGCCGACTCGCTCAACCCCCGCATCCGGCACGCCCTGCTCGACCGGGGCGACGTCATGGTCGCGGGCACGACGATCGACGCCCGGGCGTGGTTGAAGCTCACCCTGCTCAACCCGCAGACCACCCTGGCCCACCTGCGCGGGATCCTCGAGGCGATCGCCGCCACCGGTGAGCTGCTGGTGGCAGAGGACGCGCTGGACGAGGGCCGGCTCCCGGCGCTGGAGGTGGCGCGATGAGCCGGGTGCACGACCTCGTCGGCATCGGCCTCGGGCCCTTCAACCTCGGGCTCGCCGCGCTGATCCACGACCTGCCGGACGTCGACGGCGTCTTCCTCGAGTCCCGCGGCGAGTTCTCGTGGCACCCCGGGATGTTGCTCGAGGGCGCCACGATCCAGGTGCCCTTCATGGCCGACCTGGTGACGATGGCCGATCCGACCTCGCGCTTCAGCTTCCTCAACCACCTCAAGGCGGTCGGACGGCTCTACCCCTTCTACATCCGCGAGGACTTCAACCCCTTGCGCGCCGAGTACGACCAGTACTGCCGGTGGGTCGCCGACCAGCTCGAGACGATCCGCTGGGGCCACGAGGTGACCGCGGTCGAGCGCGACACCGACGGGGTCTACACCGTCACCGCCCGGCGCGGGGACGGGACGCTCATCCCGCTTCGCGCCCGGCACATCGTCCTGGGTATCGGCACGGAGCCGGCCGTCCCGCCCGTCACCGAAGGCCTCGGCGGACCCGTGACCCACTCCGGGGGCTATCTCGACGCGCGAGCAGCGTTGCAGGACAAGGAGAGCATCACGGTCATCGGCAGCGGGCAGTCCGCCGCCGAGATCTACCTCGACCTGCTCGAGGGCTGCATGGCCCACGGCTACCACCTGACGTGGATCACGCGCTCCCCGCGGTTCTTCCCCATGGAGTACACCAAGCTCACGCTCGAGATGACCTCGCCCGAGTACGCCCGGTACTTCCGCGGTCTGCCCATGGCGCGCCGCGACGTCCTCACGCGTGAGCAGCGCAACCTCCACAAGGGCATCAGCGGTGACCTCGTCGACGTCATCTACGACACGCTCTACCGGCTGCGCGTCGAGACCGGAGGTCCCGTGCCCACCACCCTGCTGTCCAGCAGCGAGCTGCAAGAGGCCAGCTGGGACGAGGACCAAGGGAGGTACCGCCTGGTCGTGCACCACGAGGAGCAGGAGGCGGCGGTGCACGTCACGAGCGCAGGCCTGGTCCTCGCGACCGGCTACCGCCCGCGGACACCGCACTTCCTCGCGCCCGTCGAGGACCGCATCCGGCGCGACGCCCGGGACCGCTACGACACCGGCGACGACTACAGCGTCGACGTCGACAGGAGGATCTTCGTGCAGAACGCGGAGGAGCACACCCATTCCGTCCTCGCCCCCGACCTCGGCATGGGCGCTCACCGCAACTCGGTGATCGTCAACGCGGTCGCGAGACGCGAGGTGTACCCGGTGGAGGAGCGGATCGCCTTCCAGCACTTCGGGGTCCACGAGATCGAGTCACCAGTGGTCGAGCGTGCGCGGCTCGTCGAGGTGGGCCGATGACGACCTGGCACCATCTCTCCCCGATCGGACGGATCACCATCGAGCCGGTCGTCCCGGCCGAGCACGGCGCGCTGCTGCACACGTGGGTCACGCACCCGCGGTCCGCCTTCTGGGGCATGCAGGGATCGACGCGCGCGGAGTCACGGGCAGCCTTCGACGAGATCGACGCCGACGTCCACCACGACGCCTGGCTCGGTCGGGTCGACGACGAGCCCGTTTTCCTCACCGAGACCTACGACCCCGCGCACAGCGCACTCGCCGCGCACTACCCCGTCGCCGCGGGCGACCTCGGCATGCACGTGCTCGTCGCACCGACCGGCACCCCGGTGCGTGGGCTGACCTCGCAGGTCTTCCGCGCGGTCATGCACTTCTGCTTCCGCCACCCCGCGACCACGCGCGTCGTCGTCGAGCCGGACGCGCGCAACCATCCGATCCACTCGAAGAACGCCGCCGCCGGGTTCGTCGTCGACCGGCGGATCTCGTTGCCGGACAAGGAGGCCCTGCTGAGCTTCTGCACGGCCGTGGACTTCGCGACGAGCCGGCTCGAAGGCGGCGGGGGCCTCCCTTCGCCCGACGTCGCCCACTTGCAGCCAGAGGTGATGGCGCGTGCCCACCGCCACGTCGCGGCCAAGGCGATCGGTGAGTTCGCCCACGAGCGGCTGCTCGCTCCCGAGTCGACCGGTGACGGGCGCTGGACGATCGCGGCGGGAGACGCCCGTTACACCTTCGCCGCGACCCGGCACGCGCTCGAGCACTGGCGGGTCGATCCGACGAGCCTGGAGCGGAGCCTCGACGGCGAGCCGACCGAGGTCGACGCCCTGACGGTCGTCTCCGACCTGCACGAGGACCTCGGTACCCCCGACCACCTGCGCTCGACCTACCTCGAGGAGCTCAGCGGGACCCTCGCGAGCCTGGCCCACAAGTGGCACCACGAGCAGCACACCAGCCGCGAGCTGGTCGGCGCCGACTTCCAGACGATCGAGGGCGCGATGACCGAGGGGCACCCTGCCTTCGTCGCCAACAACGGCCGGATCGGGTTCTCCGCGACCGACCACGCGGCCTACTCCCCCGAGGCCGGATCCGAGGTACGTCTCGTGTGGGTCGCGGTCCGCCGCAGCGTCGCCCATCTCGCCCTCGCCGACGGCGTGACCGAGGCGGACCTCTACGACGGTGAGCTGGACGAGGCGGACCGGGCGCGCTTCTCCCTCCACCTCGAGACGCTGGGTCTGGAGCCGGCGGACTACCTCTACCTGCCCGTCCACCCCTGGCAGTGGGACCACAAGCTCGCGGTGACGTTCGCAGCGGACCTCGCGCGGCGCGACGTCGTCCACCTCGGCCCGAGCACCGACCGGTACCGGGCGCAGCAGTCGATCCGGACGTTCTTCAACACCGACCGACCGGAGCGGCACTACGTCAAGACCGCGCTGGCCATCCAGAACATGGGCTTCCTACGCGGGCTGTCGTCGCACTACATGGCCGCGACGCCCGCGATCAACGACTGGGTGGCGCGGATCGTCGCGGGTGACCCAGACCTCGCCGACTGCGGATTCCGCGTGCTGCGCGAGGTCGCGGCGATCGGCTACACGGGCGACGCGTACCACCAGCTCGGGGCCCCCAACCCGCACACCAAGATGGTCGCCGCGCTGTGGCGCGAGTCGCCCGTCCCGAAGCTCGGCGTGGGACAACGTCTCCAGTCCTTCACGGGTCTGCTGCACCGCGACTCCGACGGCGGCGCGCTCATCACCGAGCTGATCTCGGCCAGCCCGATCGGCGCCACCGAGTGGGTCCGCCGGATGCTCCGGGCCTACCTGCGGCCCGTCGTGCACTGCCTGGGGGTGCACGACCTGGCCTTCATGCCGCACGGCGAGAACGTCATCCTCGTGCTCGAGGACCATGTGCCCACCGGCATCTTCATGAAGGACATCGGTGAGGAGGTCGTCGTCATGTCCGACCGACCGCTGCCCGCAGACGTCGAGCGGATCCGGCACGTCCTCGACCCGCAGGTGCAGTCGCTGTCGGTGCTCACGGACGTCCTGGACGGGGTGCTGCGCTTCATCGCCGAGATCCTCACCGACGACGGTGTGCTCCCGGGCAACCAGTTCTGGTCGCTCGTCGCGGAGTGCATCGCCGAGCACGCGGAGGAGCACCCCCGGGCCGCGCGCCTGGACCTTCTGCGCGCGAGCTTCGAGCACTCGTGCCTCAACCGGTTGCAGCTGCGCAACACCCTGCAGATGGTCGACCTGACCGACCCGGAGGGCTCCCTCATCCGCGTCGGCGACCTGGCCAACCCGCTGCACCCCCCCAGAGCGATGCAGGGTTCGGGGTCCGACGAAGGGGACGTGGCCGGATGAGCCGACACCGGCGCGGGCTGCGCGGCCCGTGCTGGCACACGCTCCCTTCGCCCCTGGGCACCGGTACCGTGACGGGGTGATGGGCGACACGCCACAGCCGCCGAGCCGGCGCACCCTCGTGACCGGCTCGCTCGGCGCGGTCGCCCTCGCCGCGACCGGCACGGGCGGTCTGGCCCTGTACCGCGACCGTCACGAGGTGCCCGCGTCCTACGGGCTCACCGTGGCCATGCGCTCGACCAGCGGCCCGTGGCGGCAGACCCGCGAGATCGTCCCCGCCGACGGCCTCGAGCTGCTCCTCCCGGGCACCCGCGTGCTCGCCGGCCCCGAGCAGGAGCGCCTGCTCGACGCGCAGGAGGAATGGCTCGGCAGCGTCGCGCTCCCGGACCACGTGCCGGGGACCCCGCGCGACCTCTTCCGCCAGGCCGCCCTCGACGTGTGGGTGCTCTCCGCCGGCCTGCCGATGGCCGTCGCCGGGTGGTCGCCGATGTGGCGGCACGCCTGGCCCCGCGACACCGCGCACGTCGCCGTCGCCCTCCACCACCTCGGGGACGCGAAGGGGGCGACCCGCCAGCTCTCCGCCCTCGCCTCCCGCGTCGGCCGGGCCGCACGGATCGAGGCGCGCTACGCGCTCGACGGGGGCACACCGGACGACCGGCCACCGCAGGACGACGGCTTCGGCTGGGTGCTGTGGGCCGCGCACACGACCGCCGGCTCATGGCGGGGCGATGCGCACGGACCGCGGGTCGAGGCGCTCGTGCGGCACTGCGCCGCGACCCTGCTCACGCGCCTCGACGACGACGGGCTGCCGCTCCCTTCGCCCGACTACTGGGAGCTGGAGGCCGACCACCTCACGCTCGGCACGGCCGCACCCCTGCTCGTCGGGCTCGAGCGCGCGGTGCAGCTGCTCGGGCCGAGCCGGCTGCGCGAGCGCTGCGCCGCCGCGGCCGAGCGGATGGCGACGCGCATCGACGAGACCTTCGGCGCGCGGGGATGGCCCCGCGAGATCGCCGGCGGGAGCAGCGACACCGCGGTCGCCTTCATGCTGCCGCCCTACCGCCTGACCGACCGCGCAGACCTGCGGGCCGCGCTCGACCGGGCCGCCGAGCAGATGCGCCGACCCAACGGGGGCTACGCGCCCGGGGGCGGCTGGCGAGAGGACGGGGTCGCCTGGACCCCGGAGACCGCGGTGCTCGCCGCGGCGTGGGCGACCTCGGAGGCGACCCGGGACCGGGCCCGCGAGACGCTCGTCTGGCTCGCCCGTCACCGCACCTCCGCCGGGTCGCTCCCGGAGAAGGTGCGCGACGACGGGTCCCCCGCCGGGCCGTCACCGCTCGCCTGGACGGCCGCTGTCACCCTCACGGCGGGGGCCAGCGTGGGAGGGTGAAGGACCCCACCACCCCGAGGAGGACCTCGTGAGCGACACCCCCACCCACCCGGCCGCGCCCCACGAGCAGGTCACCTACCTGAGCACCCAGGCGGTCCCGACCGTCGTCCGGCTGGCCGAGGACGTCCTGCCCGGTGACCTGGCAGGGATCTTCGACGAGAGCTTCGGCGCGCTCGTGCCCGCCCTGCAGGAGAAGGGGATCCAGGTCGCCGGACCCGCCTTCTCCATGCACCGCCGCATGCCGGGGGCGACGATGACCTTCGAGCTGGGCTTCCCGCTCGCCGCGCCCCTCGACGGCGAGCTCGAGGCGGGCGGCATCGCCTTCCATCCCTCGGTCCTGCCCGCGACCCAGGTGGCGACGATGTCCTACCTCGGCGGCTACGACGGGCTGGGACAGGCGTGGTCCCGCCTCATGCAGCAGGCCGCCGCCGACGGCCGGCAGCCGGCGCTGCCCTTCTGGGAGGTCTACGTCACCGAGCCGCGGCCCGACATGGACCCGAGCACGCTGCGGACCGACCTGTTCCTGCCGTACGAGGGCTGATCAGCCGCCCAGCACCTCGCGCAGCGGCGTGGCCGGGTGCCCGGTCAACGCCTCGACGTCACCGATCACCTCGGCGTGCTCGTCCGCGGCGATCGCGGTGTACGTCGAGATCCACCCGGCGACCTCCCACTCGGGGGCGCCGTAGGCCGCCCGGGAGGCGCGGGCCTCGGCGAGGGTCTCGTCGACGTACCTGATGTCACGCCCCTCGACCTCACCGAGGATCGTCGCGATCTCCGTGAAGGACAGGGCTGCCGGCCCCGTGAGCGTGTACGTGGCACCGGCGTGCGCAGCCGGGTCGGCGAGGACCGCTGCGGCGGCATCGGCGATGTCGTCCTGCGCGACGACGGCCACCCGACCGTCACCGCCGGGACCGCGGATGGCACCGTCCTCGCCGACGAGGCCGGGCATGAAGTCGGCGTAGAAGCCGTCCCGCAGGAAGGTCCACGTCATGCCGGACGCCCGGATCGCGTCCTCGGTCACCGCGTGGTCGCGGGCGAAGGTGAAGGTCGACCCCGGGCTCGCCCCCTGGAAGGACAGGTAGACGAGGTGCCGCACCCCGGCGGCAGCCGCAGCGTCGACGAAGGTGCGGTGCTGCTCGGCCCGGTCCGCCGCCTCCGAGGCGGAGACCATGAAGGCGGTCTCGACGCCCTCGAGCGCCGCGCGCACCGCCGGACCATCGGCGAAGGGGGCCACCACGGCACTCGACCTCGGCAGGTCGGGTGCCCGGTCGGGGTCGCGGACGAGGAGGCGCAGGGGGACCCCCTTCGTCGCGAGGCGCTGCGCCACCCGACCACCGATGCGACCGGTCGCGCCGGTGAGGGCGACGGGGGTCATCGCCGGTCGGAGAGCACGTACGAGGCGGCGGCGGACAGGGCGGCGACGCCGAGGACGGCCGGCCAGGCGCCGACCTTCTTGGCGAGCGGGTGCGAGGCGCCGAAGCCGCCGAGGTAGATCGCCGACAGCGCCGCGGTGGTCGCGGGGTCGGTCTTGGCCAGCCAGCTCCGGCCGGCGAGCAGGCCGGCCCCGCCGAGGACGAGGCCGCCGAGCGGGCGGATGCCGCTCTCGCGCGCGGTGAGGTAACCGCCGACCAGCCCGAGGGCGGTCACGGGGGCGGTTTGGACGAGGTGAGCGTCACGAAGTGCCATGCGGACAAGGCTACGACCGGGGCGAAGGGGGATGGGATGCTGCCGTGAGCACTGCACCCGACCCTGGAGCCACCATGAGCAACGAGAAGATCGTCGTCGTCGACGGCGCCCGCACCCCCACCGGCAGCTTCGGTGGCATGTTCAAGGACGTCCCGGGCCACGAGCTCGGCGCGACCGCGAGCCGCGAGGCGCTGCGCCGCGCCGGCGTCGCGGGCGAGGACATCTCCGAGGTCGTCATGGGCTGCATCGGCCAGGTCGGCCCTGACGCCTACAACGCGCGGCGCGTCGCCGTGACCGCCGGCCTGCCCGCGAATGTCCCGGCCTACACGGTCAACCGGCTCTGCGGCTCCGGCCTGCAGGCCATCTGGTCCGCCGCGATGGAGATGCGCTGGAACGACCTCGACTTCACCCTCGCCGGCGGCGACGAGTCCATGACCCGGATGCCGTTCTACGACTTCGGCGCCCGCAACGGGTACCGGCTCGGCAACCGCCAGCTGCAGGACGGCACCGTCCTCATGCTCACCGACCCCTTCCACGACATCCACATGGGCGTCACCGCGGAGAACGTCGCGAAGAAGTACGGCGTCTCCCGCGAGGAGCAGGACGAGTTCGCGCTGGAGTCGCAGCGCCGCGCGGCGACCCCGGAGGCGCGGGCCGCCTTCGCCGAGGAGATCACCCCGGTCGAGGTCGGTGGCCGCAAGCCCTTCACCGCCGACACGGACGAGCACCCCAAGCCGGACACCACCCTCGAGACCCTCGCCCGGCTCCGCCCGGCCTTCACCAAGGACGGCACCGTCACGGCCGGCAACGCCTCGGGGATCAACGACGGCGCCGGTGTCGTCGTCCTCGGCCGCGAGTCGGCCGTGCAGGAGCGCGGGCTGAGCGGGCTCGTCAGCCTGGAGGCCGTGACGACCGCCGCGATGGAGCCGGAGCTCATGGGCTACGCGCCGACGCTCGCGCTCAAGGCCCTCTTCGACAAGACCGGGCTGCAGCCGTCCGACATCGGGGTCATCGAGCTCAACGAGGCCTTCGCCTCGCAGGCCGTCGCCGTCATCCGCGACGCCGGCCTCGACCCCGCGCAGGTCAACCCCTACGGCGGGGCCATCGCGCTCGGCCACCCCGTCGGCGCGACCGGTGGCATCCTCACGGTCCGCGCCGCCAAGCACATGGTCCGCGCGGACCTCGAGTACGGCATCGTCACGATGTGCATCGGTGGCGGCCAGGCCCTCGCGGCGCTCTTCCGGCGGATCTGATGGCGGCCGTCGAGTACTCCGTCGCCGACGGGGTCGCACGCATCCTGCTCAACCGGCCGGAGGCGTCCAACACCATCGACATGGCGCTGGCCACCGGTCTGCGCGGAGCGGTGGCCGCGGCCGCGGAGGACGACGCCGTGCGCGCGGTCCTGCTCACCGGGGCCGGGAAGCGCTTCTGCAGCGGCGGCGACATCCGCAGCTTCGTCGACGAGGAGGACCCTGCCTACCTGCAGCGGCTCGCCGAGGAGGCCGGCGCCGCGGTCATCGCGCTCGAGGACCTCGCCAAGCCGGTCGTGACGGCCGTGCAGGGCGCCGTCGCCGGCGGGGGCCTCGGGATCATGCTGGGTGGGGACGTGGTCGTCGCCCAGGAGGGCACGAAGTTCGTCTTCGCCTACCCGGCGATCGGCCTGACGCCGGACTGCGGTGCCTCGTACCTGCTGCCGCGCGCGATCGGCCAGCAGCGGGCGCTCGCCTTCGCCCTCTCGGGTCGGCCGATGTCGGCCCAGGACGCGCTGGCCCAGGGTCTGGTGGCCGAGGTCGTCGAGGACGCGCAGGCCCGCGCGCTCGAGCTGGCGACGAGCCTCGCGAAGGGGGCGGCCGGCGCCTTCGGTGACAGCCGCCGTCTGCTGCGCGCCTCGTGGACCCGGGACCGGGCCGCGTCCGCCGTCGACGAGGCCGCGACCCTGAGCAGCCGTGGGCAGGGCGAGGAGGCCCGGGCGCTCTTCGCGCAGTTCCTCGGCCGCTGACCCGCTCCCGCTCGCCCGTTCGTCTGCATTCCCCTAGGGCAATGCAGACGAACGGTCGCGAGAGCCCGCATTGCCCTAGGGCAATGCAGAGGGCTGGGGTCGGCGAAGGGAGATGTCCGCGCAGGCCTCGCAGGTGTCCTCGGGGACGACGCCCCAGCGCATGAGGTGGCCGAAGGCGAAGCAGCCGGCGCAGAAGCCGAGCGCCGCCTCCAGGATGGCGAAGAGGGTGAGGACGCCGAGGACGATGCCGGCAGCCATCGTCTGACCGAACCCGAGAGCGAGCACGGCCGCCGTCGTCGAGAAGGCGGCACCAATGCCCTGGGCGAAGCGCTTGGGCGGGCCGGGCGAGAACCTGGGCGCACCCAGACGGGGCCCGATGACCCTCATCGCGAGCCAGCCGAGGGGGCTGAGGCGCGGACCCGCCAGCACCCGGCCGAGGAACCCGAGCGCGAGCGGCACGGTGAGCCACCACCAGCCGGTCACGAGCGTCAGCACGCTCAGCAGCACGACGCCGGTCGCGACCGTGCGCGCCGCCTTCTCGTTGACCGGGTCGGGGAAGTCGAAGAAGCCCATGCCGTCAAGCATAAGAGCATGTTTGGCCAGACATAACATCCTGTGATGCACGAGACGGCCCGGGTCCCCCAGTCGTAGGGTCGGATCATGGACGGCACCCGGGCGACGCAGGCCCTGAGCGACAGCGGCATCGAGCACACGATCACGCGGCACGGCAAGGTGCGCTCCCTCGAGGAGGCAGCCGCCGCCCGCGGGGTCGAGCCGCGCGACATCATCAAGACCCTCGTGGTGCGAAGGGGGGAGGGCGACCACCTCTTCGTCCTCGTCCCCGGCGACCGCCAGATCTCCTGGCCGAAGCTGCGCACCCTCCTCTCCGTCAACCGGATCTCGTTGCCGGACAAGGAGGTCGCGCAGGAGGTGACCGGCTACGAGAGGGGCACGATCACCCCCTTCGGCTCCCTGACCGCGCTGCCGGTGATCGCCGACACGACCGTCGCCGGTCGCACCGTCTCGATCGGCGCCGGCGAGCACGGCCTCGCCGCCACCCTCGACGCGGACGCGATGATCGCCCACCTCGGCGCGCAGGTCGCCGACGTCACCGAGCCGGCCTGACCCTTCGAGACGCTTGCTGCGCAAGCTCCTCAGGGAGCGGGACGGCGCTGCGCAAGCTCCTCAGGGAGCGGGACGGCGCTGCGCAAGCTCCTCAGGGAGCGGGGGTCAGCGGGGGGCCATGCGCAGCGAGCCGTCCATGCGGATGACCTCGCCGTTGAGGTAGTCGTGGTCGATGATCGCGAGCGCGAGCTGGGCGTACTCGTCGGGGCGGGCGAGGCGCTGCGGGAAGGGGACGCCGGCGGCGAGGCCCGCGCGGAACTCCTCGGAGACCGTCGCGAGCATCGGGGTCTCGACGATGCCGGGCGCGATCGTCATCACGCGGATGCCGTGCTGGGCGAGGTCGCGCGCGGCGGGCAGGGTGAGGCCGACGATGCCGCCCTTGCTCGAGGCGTACGCGGCCTGACCGACCTGGCCGTCGTAGGCGGCGATCGAGGCGGTGTTGATGACGATGCCGCGGGCGCCGTCCTCGAGGGGCTCGGTGGCCGCGATCCTCTCCGCGGCGAGCGTCATGACGTTGAAGGAGCCGATGAGGTTGACCTGGACGACCTTGGCGTAGAAGGCGAGGTCGTGCGGGCCCTTCTTGCCGAGGATGCGCATCGAGGGGCCGATGCCGGCACAGCTGACGACGGTGCGCAGCGGCACGCCCGCACCGGCGACGGTGTCGACGGCGGCCTGGACCTGCTCCGGGTCGGTGACGTCGACCGCGACGTACTCGACGCCCTCGACCTGCGGCGCGGTCTCGACGGCGGTCGGCAGGTCGAAGGCGTAGACCTTCGCCCCGGCCGCGGCGAGCGCGGAAGCGGTGGCGGCGCCGAGGCCCGAGGCCCCGCCGGTGACGACGGCTGCGGTGTCCGTGATCTGCATGCTTCTCCTTCGACGAGGCCGGGATGGCTCGGGCCGAGCCTAACCAGCGGACGGCCCCGCGGGTGCCCCTCCCGGGCGGATAGCGTGCAGCCATGGAGCAGCCCGAGCCGGAGTCGCACACCCCCTCCCCCGGAGCCTTCCCCGCGCCCGCGCGCAACCCCCGGGAGGTCCTGCTCTTCGGCCTGACGCCCCCGCGCGCCGAGACCGCCCCCGAGCGCGTCGCCGAGATCGCCGCCCGGACGCTCGAGCGCGTCGAGGCGCTGCCCGTCGACGCGCTCGTGCTCTACGACATCACCGACGAGGCCGACCGCAACGACGCCCCGCGACCCTTCCCCTTCGCCGCGATGCTCGACCCGGGCGAGTACCTGTGCCGGCAGCTGCACCGCTGGGACCGTCCGGCGATCGTCTACCGCGCGGTCGGCAAGTACGCCCAGGACGAGCTGCGCACGTGGCTGGAGTCCGCGCCGGACAACGTGCTGACGGTCTTCGTCGGGTCCTCGACGCGCGACGCCGAGATGCGCACCAGCCTCGCGGAGGCGGTGGAGCTGCACCGCACGGTGCGCCCCCTCCTGCCGCTCGGTGGCGTGACGATCCCCGAGCGCCACGCCGGGCGCGGCGACGAGCACGAGCGGATCCTGCGCAAGCAGCACGCCGGGTCGAGCTTCTTCATCAGCCAGATCGTCTACGACATCGGTGCCGCCAAGAACCTCGCGTCCGACTACCGCTACGCGGTCGTGGAGGACCGGCTCGACCCGGCGCCGCTGATCTTCACGCTCTCGCTGTGCGGGTCGCCCAAGACGCTGCAGTTCCTCGAGTGGCTCGGGGTCGACGTGCCGAGCTGGGTGCGCAACGAGATCCTCCACGCCGACGACCCGCTCGCCTGGTCCAAGCTCCACGCGCTCAACGCCGCACGCGAGCTGTCCAGCTTCTGCCGCTACCTCGGCATCCCCTTCGGCTTCAACATCGAGTCCGTCTCCAGCCGCAAGGTCGAGATCGAGGCGGCCGTGGAGCTGACGCACCAGATCGCGGAGCTGCTCGAGCGGGACTGAGCCGGACCACGGCCCCCGGCTAGCCTCGAGGGCATGCGCGCCACCCGCCTCACCGATGCCGTCGCCCACCACGCCGAAGGCCCCTGCTGGTGGCCCGGGTGGGGCGGCCTGCGCTGGGTCGACATGCTCGCCGGCGACGTCCTCGCCCTCGACGACAGCGGCGCGATCTCCCGCACCCACGTCGGCGACGTCGCCGCGATGATCCGGCCCCGCGCGGGCGGGGGCGCGGTCATCGCGGTCGAGCGGGGCCTGGCGCTCGCCGACGAGGACTGGCGGGTGGACCCCCTTCGCCCGCTGTGGACCACGGACGCGGTCCGGATGAACGAGGGCGGGGTCGCGCCCGACGGCACCCTCTACGTCGGGTCGATGGCCTACGACCAGGCGAAGGGGGCCGCGCGCCTCTACCGCGTCGGCGCCGACCTGTCCGTCGAGACCGCGCTGCCCGCCGTGACGGTCTCCAACGGCATCGACTGGTCACCGGACGGGACGCTCGCCTACTACGACGACACGGCGACCGGCCGGATCACGGTCTTCGACTGGACGCCGGAGGGCGGGCTGGTCGACGGGCGGACCTTCGCGGACGTCGACGGCAACCCCGACGGCCTGACCGTCGATGCCGAAGGGGGTGTCTGGACCGCTCTCTTCGGCGCCGGCCGGGTGGAACGCCGCTCCCCCGACGGGACGCTCGACGCGGTGGTCGAGGTCGGCGCGCGGCAGGTGACCGCGTGCACCTTCGGGGGCGCGGACCTGGACGAGCTGTACATCACGACCTCGCGGGAGGGGCTGGACGAGGGTGAGGACCCGGCCGCCGGGTCGGTCTTCGTCGCGTCCCCGGGGGTGCGCGGGAAGGGGGTCACCCCCTTCGCGCGGTCCTAGTCTGGATCGATGAGGACTCTGGGTGTCATCCGTGACGGCGGTGCCGAGCTGGGCGGCCACGCGCTGTCGGTGCTGATCAACAGGATCTACGGCCGTGGCGGAGCCAGGCCCCTGCATCCCGACGGGGAGGTCTTCCGGGGGACGTGGTCCGTGACCGAGGACGCGGAGGTACCCGTCGGTGTCGCCGTGTGCGACCAGCAGGGCACGTGGACCTGCGTGGTGCGACGCAGTCGCGCCATCGGGCTGCCCGCCGGGACCCCTGACATCGAGGGCATCGCGGTACACCTCGACGGGCCGTCCGGAGGAGACCTCCTGCTCGCCGGCACCGGCAGCGGGCGCGTCAGCCGCCACCTGCTGCTGCCGCGCGTGTCCGCCGGCACGTGCTCGACCCTCGTGCCGATGGCCACGGGCACCGGACCCCTGCTCCTGCGCCTGACGCCGCGGGGTACGGCCGCCACGGCCTGGGAGCTGTCGTGGTCGAGACCAGGAGGACGGTGGCACACCTTCGGCAGCCTGACCCTCGATGGCGACGCGGCACCCGCGGACCCCTTCGACCCTGTGGACGAGCTGCCCCGGGGGCTGAGCCAGTACCGGGCCATGGCCCTGCTGCGCCGGCCCTCGTACGTCCAGGCCGCCCGGCAGAGATCCACCCGCTGACCATGGAATGGAACCGAGGGGCCCCCTGTTGGTATAGTTGAATCATCAACAACCCAGGAGGCAGCGGTCATGCAGTTCGGCATCTTCACCGTCGGTGACGTCACGATGGACCCCACGACCGGCCGCACGCCGAGCGAGGGCGAGCGCATCGACGCGATCACGCAGATCGCGCTCAAGGCCGAGGAGGTCGGGCTCGACGTCTTCGCGACGGGCGAGCACCACAACCCTCCCTTCGTCCCGTCGGCACCGACGACCCACCTCGCCTGGATCGCGGCGAAGACCGAGCGGCTCAAGCTCTCCACGTCCACGACCCTCATCACGACGACCGACCCCGTGCGCATCGCCGAGGACTACGCCTTCCTCCAGCACCTGTCCGGCGGCCGTCTGGACCTGATGATGGGCCGCGGCAACACCGGCCCCGTCTACCCGTGGTTCGGCAAGGACATCCGCCAGGGCATCCCGCTGGCGGTCGAGAACTACCACCTGCTGCGCCGCCTGTGGCGCGAGGAGTCGGTGAGCTGGAAGGGCCAGTTCCGCACGCCCCTTCAGGGCTTCACCTCGACCCCCCGACCGCTGGACGGCGTCGCCCCCTTCGTCTGGCACGGGTCGATCCGCTCCACCGAGATCGCCGAGCAGGCCGCCTTCTACGGCGACGGGTTCTTCCACAACAACATCTTCTGGAACCTCGAGCACACCGCCCAGATGGTCGAGCTGTACCGCCGCCGCTTCGAGCACTACGGCCACGGTGACGCCAGCCAGGCGATCGTCGGGCTCGGCGGGCAGGCCTTCATGGCCGGCACCGAGGCGGAGGCCAAGCGGGTCTTCCGTCCGTACTTCGACAACGCGCCGGTCTACGGGCACGGTCCCTCGATGGAGGACTTCACCCGGCAGACGCCGCTCACCGTCGGCACGCCCGAGATGGTCATCGAGCGCACGCTGTCCTTCGCCGACCACGTCGGGGACTACCAGCGCCAGCTCTTCCTCATGGACCACGCCGGGCTGCCTCTGGAGATGGCCCTGGAGCAGGTCGAGCTGCTCGGCCGCGAGGTCGTGCCGGTGCTGCGCCGGGAGTTCGAGGCGCGCCGCCCCGAGGGTGTCCCGAGCGAGCCGCCCACGCATGCGTCGCTCGTCGCCGAGGGCCCCGACAGCCCGCACCGCAAGGTCGTGACCAGCCCGGTCGCGATCGCCCAGCAGGAGCGGGAGATGGCAGCCCGGTGAGCCGCCGCGTCGTCGTCATCAGCGCCGGGCTCTCGCAGCCCTCGAGCACCCGACTGCTCGCCGACCAGCTCGCGGACGCCACGCGCTCCGCGGTCGGTGGGCGGGGCGAGTCCCTCGACGTCGAGTTCGTCGAGCTGCGCGAGCTGGCCGTCGAGATGGCCGAGTCGATGGTCTCCGGAGGACGCCCCACTCCGGCCCTGGGCGCCGCCCAGCGCCAGGTCGCGGCGGCCGACGGCATCATCGCCGTCACGCCCGTCTTCACGGCCAGCTACTCCGGTCTGTTCAAGACCTTCGTCGACCTGCTCGACAAGGACGCGCTCACCGGCACGCCCGTGCTCGTCGCGGCGACCGCCGGCACGCCCCGGCACTCGTTGGTGCTCGAGCACGCCCTGCGCCCGCTCTTCGCCTACCTGCGGGCCGTCGTCGTGCCGACCGCGGTGTTCGCGGCGACCGAGGACTTCGGTGGCGAGGTCGACCTCGACCGCCGCGTGCAGCGCGCCGCCGAGGAGCTCGCCGCCCTCGTGGTGGCCGAGCGCACCGGGGTCGCCGGCTTCGCCCAGGGCGCCGACGAGCCGGGGCCCCTCGGGCCGGTGACGGACTTCAGCCAGTTGTTGCGGGGGCACGACGGGGGCTGAGGGGGCTCGTCCCAGGATTATCGGGTCACCCGATATTCATCGGGTTCCCATGAGTTTAAAACTCTTGCGAACCCGAGGTTTATCGGGTGACCCGATAATCATGAGGCGGGTGTGCCCACCACCGTCAGCCCCGCAGGCGCCGCCTCACCGAGCCGGGCAGGCCGGCCACGGCGGCGACGCCCAGGGCGGTCTTGGGCTCGTAGGCCACGCGCCACAGGCCGCCGTGGGCCGCGGCATCGCTGAAGAGCTCCTCCGGGTGCGCCCGCTGCGGCACCCCGCGGACGAGGTCGCGCACGAGCAGCGCCGCCATGAGCGGGCGCACCGTCTCCGGCCGGAAAACCTCGACGCCGAAGTGGTGCGCACCGCCGTACGCGGCCCCGAGCACCGGGTTCTTCGTCACCGAGCGCGTCCACGTGGCGGGGGCGACGTTGAAGGAGACGGTCTGCCCGCTCCCTTCGGCCGCGACGCCGCGCCAGCGCTGCAGCCGCTTGGCGAGCGAGTAGTTGGGGCCCTGCTGGGGCACGATGACGTCGGCGATCCCGGAGCGCCCCTCCGGCGCATCGCGATAGGCCGGCTCGAAGAGCCGCCCGCGCCCGACCGCGCGCGCCGGCGCCTGGACACCTCTGAGCCCGAGCCCCCGCGCGTCCCAGCGCCGCCGGGCATCGGCGACCACGTCCGGCGGCACGACGAAGGCGTCGGTCGGGGTCGCCAGCCACGCGAGCGCGGTGCCGGGGTCGGCAGCGGTCAGCTCGTCCATGAGCAGGTCGACCGCCGCCGTGAGGCGCACGTGCACCCCGGAGTCCGCGTACGCGTGCATCCCGACGGCCAGGGGCAGGTCGCCCTGCTGCCGCCGGACCCACTCGAGGACCTGCGGCAGCTGGTGGACGACGTCGCCGCCCTCCTCACCGGCCGGGTCGACGGGGAAGGTCAGCGTGCCCGCGCCGCGGGAGGCCAGGCCCTTCTTGTACCGCCAGGCGCGGCTGCGCGGCAGGTCGATCGCGAGCACGTCGGCGCCCCAGGACAGCAGGGTCTCGAGCGGCCCCATCTCGGCGCCGGCACCGATGAGCAGCGCGCGGTGGCCCGGCAGCGCGAGCCACTCCGGGTGGTCGACGACCTCCTCGACCGCCGCCGCGAAGGAGGGTTCGACGATCCCGCGGTCCACCCACGCGGCGAGCTGACCGCGCAGCTCATCGCCGGCGAGCTCGCGCCCCTCGTAGGGCACCCGCAGCTCGGTGACCGGCCGCGCGGTGCCCCGCACGGACTCGGTCCCGAAGGTCGCCTCGCTCGCCCCGCCCGGCTCCGCCTCCTCGAGCGGCACCTCGGCACCGCCCGCGTCGACGAGCACCATCCGGCGGCGCATCGAGGCCAGCCCGTCGGCCGCGATGCGGGTCGCGGCGTCGGGCGAGGCGGCGCTGGCGAGCGTCACCGCGTGGACGAGATCGGCGTAGTCCTTGCGCCAGTCGCGTGCGCCGTCGACGCGCTCGGCGAGGGCCGGGTCGACGCCGCGGACGGAGTCCGCGAGGACCCCCTTCGTCGTCGGGGTCGTCGTCCGTCGGCCCTGGTCGTCGCTCGGGAAGTGCACGCCCGCGGAGGTCTCGTCGCTCATGCCCTCATCCTGTGGGACGAGTCACACGACATCAAATGCCGTCCGCCAGAGCCCGCACGACGGCGGCCGCGTCGGTCTCCGCGCTGAGCCGGTCGACACCGGTGCCCGCGTAGAGCGGCGCGTAGCCGGGATCGCCGGCCGCCCGCCCCGCGGCGTGCTGGGCGCGCGCCTGCGCGGTCATCGCGTCCTCGTCCCCCGCCCACTGCCGGACGAAGGGGGTCGACACGGCCCTCCCGCCGAACTCGCGCGGCCAGGCGAGGTCCTGGGCCACGTCGTGCACCCGGGAGTACGTCGTCGAGCTCGCCGCGATGATCGCGGCGCGCGCGGCCGGGGTGTTGTCGGCCTCGACGCAGGTGAGGAAGGGGGTGCCGCACCAGACCCCGGCGGCTCCCGCGGCGAGGGCCCGGGCCACGTCGCCTCCGGTAGCGATGCCGCCGGCGGCGAGGACCGGGCGGTCGGTCGCGGCGAGCGCACGGGCGAGCATGTCGGCGGTGGCCACCTCGTCACGCCCGTGTCCGCCCCCTTCGCCCCCGCGGGCCACGATGACGTCCGCGCCCGCGTCGATCGCCTCCGCCAGGTCGGCCGCGTTGCCCACCTGGCAGGCGGTGCGCAGGCCGGCCTCCCGCAGCCGGGCGACGGGCGCGGCGAGTGCGCCGAAGGACACCGACACGAGCGCCGGACGGCGCTCCCCCTCGAGCGCGAGGACGGCGTCGATCTGGTCGTCGACCTCGTCCACCCACGCCATGAGGCCGATGCCGAAGGGGGTCCCTCCCGCCCCCGCGATCGCCGCCTGCTCCGTGATCCACTCGGGTGAGGAGGCACCTCGGGCACCGATCATGCCGAGGCCGCCGGCGGCCGAGACCGCATGCGCCAGACGGCCGCCGGCGACGCCGGCCATCGGCGCGCAGACGATCGGGTGGGTGATGGCGAGGGTCCGGGTGAGCGAGGCCATGCCCTCATCATGCGTCTGCGAGCAGGCAGGTTCGTAGACTCCGGCCATGACCCGACGCGCCCTGCCCGCCCTCGCCGCCGCCGTCCTGCTCGCCCTCACCGGGTGCGGCTCCGGCGACGGCGGCACCGACGCGGAGACCACGGCGGTCAGCGGCGCGACCGAGTGCCCGCCCGAGGGCGGGGCGAAGGTGCGCGCCACCTCCTTCGAGGAGGCGCCGCCGATGTGCATCGACGAGGCGAAGACCTACACGGCGACGCTCGCCACCGACGCCGGTGACGTGACGATCGAGCTGGACGCCGAGGGGGCGCCGACGACGGTCAACAACTTCGTCGTCCTCGCGCGCTACGGGTACTACGACGGGCTGACCTTCCACCGCGTCATCAAGGACTTCATGGTCCAGGGCGGTGACCCGTCGGGCGACGGCAGCGGCGGCCCCGGCTACGAGTTCGAGGACGAGCTGCCGCAGGCCGGGGACTACGAGATCGGCTCGGTCGCGATGGCCAACGCCGGGCCGAACACCAACGGCTCGCAGTTCTTCATCATCACCGGCGACGCGGGCGTGGGACTGCCGCCGAGCTACAGCCTCTTCGGCAAGGTCACCGAGGGGATGGACGCCGTCGAGGCGATCGAGGCCGACGGGTCGAGCGGTGACGGCGCCCCGGCGAAGGTCCACCGCATCGAGAGCGTGACGGTCAGCGAGGAGTGAGCATGGACGACGTCCTCGTCGAGAGGGTGCTGCGTGCGGTGGAGCTCGTCCCCCGTGGGCGGGTCATCTCCTACGGGGACATCGCGGCGCTCGTCGGCACCGGGCCCCGGCAGGTCGGCTGGGTCCTGCGTGAGTACGGCAGCGGGGTCGCGTGGTGGCGTGTCGTCAACGCCTCTGGGGACGCGCCGCAGCACAAGCGGTCCGCCGTCTTCGAGCACTGGCGGCAGGAGGGCATCGGGGTCAAGCCCAACGGGCTGGGCTGCCGCATCACCGAGTACCGGGTCGACCTCGGCGAGCTCGGCCGCGCCCACGCCGCGGCCACCGACGACCTGGCCTGAGGCTGGTCCCAGGAGTCCCAGGTTTATCGGGTCACCCGATAAACCTCGCCTTCGCAAGAGTTTGAAACTCCTGCGAAGGCGACGAAAGTCTTGCTCAGCGGTCAGGCCCCGGGGCGGCCGACGTGCTTCA
Source organism: Janibacter terrae (assembly GCF_039636765.1). NCBI lineage: Bacteria > Bacillati > Actinomycetota > Actinomycetes > Micrococcales > Intrasporangiaceae > Janibacter > Janibacter terrae. Next base: position 575,377 of record NZ_CP144167.1, on the reverse strand, counting down.
TGCGCTCCAGGGTCAGGGCGGCGAGGGCGCCGACGACGAGGACCGCGGCGGGCAGGAGCATCGAGTCCGACAGGGCCGCCGAGAGCGCGTCGGCGACGTGGGGTGGGAGCTCGACCGGGCCGGCCGACGAGGCCTCGGGCCCGCCGCCCCCGAACGAGGTGGCCGCCTGCGGGCCGAGGTGCGAGCTGATCCGCGCCGACATCAGCGCGGCGATGGCCGCTGAACCGACGACCGAGCCGACCTGACGGGTCGTGTTGTAGATGCCCGCACCGGCGCCGGCGAGCTCGACCGGCAGGTTGCGGTTGGCGGTCGTGGCGAGCGGGCCCCAGATGCACGCGCCGGTCACGCCGATGAAGGTGATCGTCACCAGGACCGCCCACATCGGGGCATCGGGGGTCATCAGCCGCGAGAGCACGAAGAGGGTGATGGCGAAGCCCCCGAGGCCGAAGGTCGGGAGCAGGCGCGGGTGGATGCGGTCGACGAGCCGGCCGACGGGTCGGGCGAGCAGGATCGAGGCCACTGCCTGCGGCGCGATGCACAGCGCGGCGCCGGTCGGCGAGTACCCGCGCACGGTCTGCAACCAGATGAGCATCGGGAACATCATCGCCGTGACGGCCAGGCCCATCATCGTGATCGCGAGGTTGGACAGCGAGAAGTTGCGGTCCCGGAACAGGCCGAGGGGCACGAGCGGCTCGCGCGGACCCCGCGCCTGCCAGGCGATGAACCCGATCAGGACGAGCAGGCCGGCACCGATGAGCATCGGGATGGTGACCGGTCCGGCGTACTGGCCCCAGTCGTGGCTCTCGCCCTCCTGCAGACCGAAGATCACGAGGAAGAGCCCGACGGCCGACAGCGCCACGCCGACCCAGTCCATCGCGTGGGCGTGCACCTCCAGCCGCGGGACGAGCCGCAGCGCGGCGACGAAGCCGACGATGCCGACCGGCACGTTGATGAAGAAGATCCACTCCCAGCCGAGCGCGTCGAGCAGGACCCCGCCGAGCAGCGGCCCGACGAGGAAGGCCACACCGGCGGTCGCGCCCCACAGCGCCATGGCCGACCCCCTTCGCTCCGGCGGGAAGGTGCGGGTGATGACCGCCATCGTCTGCGGGGTCATCATCGACGCGCCGAGTCCCTGGACGACCCGGGCCCCGACGAGCCAGCCGATCGTCGGGGACAGGCCGCAGGCGAGCGAGGCGAGGGTGAAGATCGCCAGCCCCACGAGGTAGAGCCTCTTGGGGCCATACCGGTCGCCGAAGCGCCCGGTGATGAGCAGCGGCACCGCGTAGGCGAGCAGGTAGGCACTGGTCACCCAGAGCACGGGCTCGATGCCGGCGTCGAGGTCCTCCATGAGCGCAGGTGTCGCGATCGAGACGATCGAGACGTCGACGAGGATCATGAAGAACCCGACGACGAGGGCCCACAGCGCCGGCCACGGGTTGTCGGGCTGGTCATCCCGGGCGGTACCTACGGGCGCCCTCTCGACAGTCATACGGAGGACGCTACGCCTGCGGACGGACAGCCTGTCAGGCGAAGACGCCTTCCGGGAAGGCACCGTTCGCCAGCGCCTGTCGGACCCACGGGCGTCCCAGCTCCGCGAGCCGGGTGGCGCCGTCCTCCCCCAGTGCGTCCCACGGCCCCACGGCCATCCGGTCGGTGGCCTCCTCGACCCGCCGTCGCAGGGCCTGCCCTTGCTCGGTCAGACCGCCCTGCGTTGTCAGCACGCCACGCTCGACGAGGTCGGCTGCCGTCGCACCCCACTCGTCCTCGCTCCAGCCACGGGTGGTCTGGGCAGCGGTCACCGTGAATCCACGGCCTGTGGCGGTGTGGGTGATGAGGGCCTCGAGACCGGACAGGCCCTCGCCGAGGAGAGCCGCGACGTGCCCGTCCCCGCGGTGCTCGCGCACGATCGTCAGGGCGTGGAAGAGCACGAGGCGTGGCTCGCTCGGCCACGACAGCCCGGCGTGGGCGGCAGAGAGCGGGCGACCAGCCACCGAGCAGGCGACCGCAGCGGTGCGCGCCAGCTCCGCCGCCTCGGCGACCTCGTCCGGGTCCAGACCGCCGAGGAGCCGGCTCCACGCGCTCGCGACGCCCCGGTAGCGGGCTGCCGTGACCTCGTGCGGGGACGCCAGGGTCCACGCGTCGCTCAGGTGGCGCTCCACGAGCTCGGGGTTGAACACGAAGAAGGTCGCCGCCACCGTCCCCGGCGAGACGGCCCCCATCGGCGCCGAGCGCGAGGCGAAGTAGCACATGCGACCTGGGCGCAGCCCGAGCTCGGTGAGCTCCGCGCCGACCTCCGGGGCGAAGTACCCGAAGGCATGCAGGGTCTCGAGGGAGCGGGCGACGGAGCCAGCGGCACGGGGGTCCATGCCCCCTGTCTACCGTCAGCGGGCCTTGACCACTCACTGAACACAGGTTTAGCCTGCTGAACATGGGTTCAGCCGAGGACCGCACGGGACGGGCGAGGGTGCGTGACGCCGCGCTCGAGCTCTTCGCCGCCCACGGCGAGGACCGGGTGACGATGCGCCAGGTGGCCGAGCTCGCCGAGGTCTCCCCCGCTCTCGTCGTCCACCACTTCGGCTCCAAGGCCGGCCTGCGCGAGGCGGTCGTCGACCACGTGCGCGCGTGGATGGACGAGCTCTTCGACCTGGGCGCCGACGCCGACATGGCGCGCGACATGCAGGCCGGGGAGTGGTCCTCGATCGGCGAGGTGCTCCAGCAGGCCCTGCCCGAGGGATCGCCGATCGTCCCCTACCTGCGGCGCCTGATGATGTCCGGCGACCCGCTCGGGACCGAGTTGCTCACCGTCTGGCACCGCCGCACCGTCGAGATCTTCACGGCCTGGGACGCCGCCGGCCGGCTCGTCGCCGGCCCCGACCCCGAGACCCGGGCCGCTCTGGCCATGACCTCGGACCTCGGCACCCTCTTCCTCGCCGACCACTGGCGTCAGGTCCTCGGCTACGACCCGCTCCACGGCGCGGGCCTCGCCCGCTGGGCCGACGAGGCGATGCGGTTCTATGCCGCGATCTTGCCTCCGCCCGATACAGCCGCAGACAGCCACATCGCGACCCCGCCCCCTTCGTCGGAGGTGACCTCGTGAACGACGTCATCCGCACCCGCGACCTGCGCAAGGCCTACGGCCGCACCCACGCCCTCGACGGCCTCGACCTGACGGTGGCCGCAGGTGAGGTCCACGGCTTCCTCGGCCCCAACGGCGCCGGCAAGTCGACGACGATCCGCGTCCTCCTCGGTCTCACCCGGGTCGACTCCGGAGAGGCGCGCCTCCTCGGTGGCGACCCGTGGCACGACGCCGTCGAGCTGCACCGGAGGCTCGCGTACGTCCCCGCCGACGTCACGCTCTGGCCGGGACTGACCGGCGGCCAGTGCATCGACGTCCTCGGACGGGCGCACGGTGGGCTGGACGAAGGGAGACGACGTGACCTCGTCGAGCGCTTCGACCTCGACACGAGCAAGAAGACGCGCGACTACTCGACCGGCAACAAGCAGAAGGTCTCGCTGATCGCCGCCCTCGCCGCCGACGTCGAGCTGCTCCTCCTCGACGAGCCGACCTCCGGCCTCGACCCGCTCATGGAGCAGGTCTTCCAGGACGTCGTCCGCGAGCGCGTCGCCGACGGCACGACCGTGCTCCTGTCGAGCCACATCCTCGGCGAGGTCGAGGCGCTCGCCGACCGGGTGAGCATCATCCGCGGCGGCCGCACGGTGACGACCGGGACGCTCGCGGACCTGCGCCGCAGCACGAGCAGCGTCCTGCACGCCGTCACCGACCGACCGCTCGACCTCGCCGACGTCCCCGGGGTCACCGGCTTCGTCGCCGGGGACGTCGAGGGGCGGCACGACCTGCGCTGCCACGTCGACGCGACCGCCGTCGCCGAGCTCGTCGGGCGCGTCCACGCCGCCGGCGTGCACACGCTGACGATCACGCCGCCGAGCCTGGACGACCTGTTCCTCGAGCAGTACCGGGGTGGGGTCGCGGAGACCGTGCGATGAGCGTCCACGTCGGCGGCGTCGGGACGAGCCTGCGGGTGCAGTGGCGCACCGGTTGGCGGGCCTCGCTCGCCTGGGTCCTCGGCCTCACCGCCGTCGTCCTCACGACGACCACCTCGATCACCGGTCTCTACGACACCCCGGACAAGCTGCGCAGCTACTCCGCGTCGATCGCGACGCCCGCGCTGCGGATGCTCAACGGCGACGTCGCCGGCGTCGACACCCTCGGCGGCGTGCTCGTCAACGAGCTCGGCTTCGCGGTCGCCTTCGCCGTGCCGCTGATGGCGGTCGCGATGACCGTCCGCGGGACGCGAAGGGATGAGGAGGCCGGCCGTCTCGAGCTCCTCCTCGCCAGCCGCGTGGGTCGGCAGGCCCCGCTCGTCGCCTCCGTCGTCCTCGCCCTGGCGACCCTCGTCGCGCTCGGTGGGCTCGTCACCGCCGCCTTCCTCGTGGCCGGCGCGCAGACCACGGGGTCGTTCGTCTACGGCGCGGCGGTCGTCATGCTCGGCGCCGTCTTCGTCGGCGTGACCGCCGTGCTGGCGCAGGCCCTCGGCCACCAGCGCTCCGTGTGGGGCGCCGCTCTGGCGGTCGTCGTCGTCTCCTACCTCGTGCGGGGCATCGGTGCCGTCGACGGGACCTGGCTCGTCTGGCTCTCGCCGCACGGGTGGTACGACGAGGTGGCACCCTTCGGGGAGCCGCGGGTCACCCCCTTCGTCCTCGCCTCGGTCGTGACCGCGGCCCTCGTCGTGCTCTCCCTCCGCCTGTCCGCGGGGCGGGACGTCGGCGGCTCGCTCGTCGCCGCGCGCCCCGGCCCCCACCGGGCGAGCAGCGGGCTGCTCACCCCGCTCGGCCTGGCCCTGCGCGAGCACCGGACCGTCACCCTCGGGTGGGCCGTCGTCGCCGGCATCCTCATGGGCACGTACGGGTCGCTGTCGCAGACGGTCATCGACGCCTTCGAGGGCAACCCGGACCTCGAGGTCTTCCTCTCCGGGGGCGGCGCGCAGGGCATCATCGAGCCGATGGCGGCGATGTTCGTCCTCCTGCTCGCCATGGTCGTCGTCGGCTACGTCCTGCAGTCCCTCGGCTCCCTGCGCAAGGAGGAGGTCTCCGGGCGCCTCGAGCTGCAGCTGAGCGAGTCACGCAGCCGCACCGCCTGGCTGACCCCTCACCTGCTCGTCATCGCCATCGGCACCCTCGTCGTCGGGATCGTCGGGGCCCTGGCGCTCGCCGTATCGACCGCGGTCGTCCTCGACGACGCGTCCTGGGTCGCGCGGATCACCGGCGCCGCTGCGGCCCACCTCCCCGTCGCGCTGCTGCTCGCCGGGCTGAGCCTGACCCTCTTCGGCTGGCTGCCGCGCCTGCAGCCGGCCGCCTGGGCGGTCTTCGCCGTCGCGGCGGTCATCGGCTACATGGGACCGGGCCTCGACCTGCCGACGACGCTCGTGGAGTGGGCGCCCTTCGGCCTCGTCGGCAACGTCCCGGCCGAGGACCTCCATGTCACCGGCGCGCTCGTCGCCGGGGTGGGCGGGGCGTTGCTCGTCGCCCTCGGTCTCGTCGGGTTCAGCCGGCGGGATGTGCCGCACCGCTGATCCTGACGCGCGGGTGGCCCGCAGCCCGTGCGCGGTGCGCCTCCACCGCAGGCTCGCCGCCCGGCCGTAGGTTCGCAGGAACCGACTCCGAGGTGCCTCGTGAAGATCAACAACGACCCGGTCCACGTCCGCCGTCGGCGCGTCGCGACGGGCGTGCCCTGCGACGAGCCGGCCCGCTCGATCGTCGTCTCCGACGACTCCAGGACATCGTGAGGACCGCACTCGTCCTCAACCCCGCGAAGGGGGGCTGGGAGCGCGTGCTCGACGGGGTCACCGCCGCGGCGGCGCAGGCCGGCTGGCCCGATCCCGCGGTGCACCTGACGACCCGCGCGGAGACCGGGCGCGCCCAGGCCGCGGCCGCGGTCGCCGCGGGCGCCGAGCTCGTCGTCGTCGCCGGCGGGGACGGCACGGTGCGCGCGGTCGCCCACGGCGTCGCCGGGTCCGGGGTCGAGCTCGGCATCGTGCCGACCGGCACGGCCAACCTGCTCGCCCACAACCTCGGCCTGCCCCGCGTGCTCCACGCCGCCGTGCGGGTCGCGCTCACCGGCCGCGCCCGACCGGTGGACCTGGGCCTGGCGCGCGTCGACGACTCGGAGGACCTCCCCTTCGTCGTGCTGGCGGGGATGGGCCACGACGCGGCGACCGTGGCGGCGACCCGACCGGGGCTGAAGGACCGCATCGGCTGGCCCGCCTACCTAGCCCCGGCGGCGGTGAGCGCGCTGCGTCGTCCGGTGCCGGTCGCGGTGCGCCACGACGGCGGCGACCCCGAGCACCTGCGGGTGTGGAGCGTGCTCGCGGCCAACTGCGGCCGGGTGCGCGCGGGCGTGCACATCGCGCCGGTCGGGCTCGTCGACGACGGGCTCCTCGACGTGCTCGAGGTGGTCGTGCAGCGTCCGACCCACTGGCTCGGCGTCGCGGCGAAGGGGGTCTTCCGTCTCCAGGGGGACGTCGCCGGCCTGACCACCCGCGCCTCCCGCGAGGTCGAGGTGGTCAGCGAGGTGCCGCTGCACGTGCAGCTCGACGGTGACGTGCTCGACCCCGCGACCCGCCTGCGGGTGAGGTGCGAGCGGCATGCCCTCCTCGTCCGGGGGTCGTCCGCCGATCCCGGGTAGGGTCGGACCGACATGAACTCGGATTCAGCACAGGGAGTGGCGATGGGTGCCGGAGCGGTGCGGCCGGAGGACGCCTTCGACGCGACGAGGGTGGCGCAGTGGCTGCGAGCCCAGGTCACGCCGGACCTGGCGGCCGAGCTCGAGGGCGACCCGCAGGTCCGCCAGTTCGACTCGGGCGCCTCCAACCTCACCTACGAGCTGCGTTGGCCGGCAAGGACGCTCGTCCTGCGACGGCCCCCCCACGGGGCGCTCGGCGGCAGCGCGCACAACATGCGCCGCGAGCACGACATCCAGGCCGCGCTCGGCCCCGTTTTCCCGCACGCGCCCGGCATGATCGCGCTGTGCACCGACGCGTCGGTGCTCGGCAGCGACTTCTACGTCATGGACAAGCTCGAGGGCACGATCCTCGGCAAGGACCTGCCCGAGGGCGTCACCCTCTCCCCCGAGCAGGCGACCGCCCTGTGCGACAACGCCCTCGCCACCCTCGTCGAGCTGCACGAGGTCGACGTGACCGCGGTCCCCGAGCTCGCGGCCCTCGACCGCGGTGACGGCTACGTCCACCGCCAGGTCGAAGGATGGACCCGCCGTTTCCGCGCAGCGGCGACCGACGACGTCCCGGACTTCGAGGACGTCATGGCCTGGCTCGCCGAGCACGAGCCGGCCGATCGCCCGCACGCGTTGATCCACAACGACTTCCGCCTCGACAACCTCGTCCTCGACGCCGACGACCCGACGCGCGTCGTCGGCGTCCTCGACTGGGAGCTCGCGACGGTCGGCGACCCCCTCATGGACCTCGGCGGGGCGCTGGCCTACTGGGCCCAGGCGGACGACGACGAGACGATGCGCTCCCTTCGCCTGCAACCCACGCACCTGCCCGGCATGCTCACCCGGGCCGAGGTCGTCGAGCGCTACTGCGCCGCGCGGGGGCTGCTGGTGAGCGAGCGCGAGTGGGCCTTCTACGAGGTCTTCGGGCTCTTCCGCCTCGCGGGCATCGCCCAGCAGATCTACCAGCGCTACCGCGCCGGTGCCACGACCAACCCCCGCTTCGCCGTCTTCGGCCCGATGGTCACCTACCTCGGGGCCCGCTGCCGATCCCTCATCGGCTGACCTTCCCTTCGTCGCACCCAGGAGTACTCATGACCTTCACGACCCTCATCACCGGTGCCAGCTCGGGGCTGGGCGCCGAGATGGCCCGCCAGTTCGCCGCCCTCGGCCACGACCTCGCGCTCACCGCGCGGCGCACCGACCGGCTCGACGCCCTCCGGGCGGAGATCACCGTGGCACACCCCGACCGTCGCGTCGAGACCTACGCCCTCGACGTCACCGACGACGCAGCCGTCACGCGGGTCTTCGAGCAGGCGAAGGGGGACCTCGGCCGCCTCGACCGGGTCGTCGTCAACGCCGGCCTCGGCAAGGGCGCCCCGTACGGCAAGGGCAGCCACTACGCCAACCGCGAGACGATCGAGACCAATGTCCTCGGCGCCGCGATGCAGACCGAGGCCGCGATGGCGATCTTCCGCGAGCAGCGGGCCGGCCACCTCGTGCTCATCTCCTCCGTCACCGCCCTGCGCGGCATGCCGAAGTCGATGACGACGTACGGCGCGTCCAAGGCCTTCCTCGCCGCGCTCGGCGAGGGCATCCGCAGCGAGATGATGGGCAAGCCCGACCTCGACATCGACGTCACCGTCCTCTTCCCCGGCTACATCCGCTCGGAGATGAACGAGAAGGTCGAGCAGAAGACGAAGTTCATGGTCGACACCGAGACCGGCGTGCGCGCGATGGTCGCCGCCATCGAGGCCCGCAAGGCCAAGGCACTCGTGCCGGCCAAGCCGTGGGTCGCCGTCGGCGGCGCGATGCGGGTGCTGCCGCTGTCCGTGGTGCGCAGGCTGCTCTAGGGCTCGAGCCTCGGGACCCGCGTGCCGGCCAGCGCGCCCACGAACTCGTCGATCGCGTCCGCCAGCTCCGGCGGGTCGAGGACGACCAGGCGCGCCCCGAGGTCGTGCGCCGCCATGGTCAGGTGCCTGGCGAGGTCGGCCAGGTCGTCGGCGTGCGACTCGAGGTCGGTCACCCCGGGCGAGACCTCGCTCGCCTCCCCGTACGCCGCGGGCACCCGGCGGCGCACCGCCTCGACGTCGGCGGTCAGGCGCACCCGGACCCGGTGCGCGTACCCGGCCCGCGTCACGGCGCGGCGCACGTGCTCGACGGCGTCGGGCGCCTCCCGCGGCGTGAAGCGGAAGGTCGAGGCGCGCACCCCGGCCATCCGGTCGAGGCGGAAGGTGCGCCAGTCCTCCCTTCGCCCGTCCCAGGCGAGCAGGTACCACCGTCGGCCGGTCGCGACGAGGCGGTAGGGCTCCACGTCCCGCTCCGTGGGCTCGCCGCCGCGGCCGGTGTAGCCGAAGCGGGCCCGGACCCGGTCGCGGATCGCATGGGCGAGGACCACGAGCACGCCGGTGTCGACGTCGTCCGTCGCGCCGGGCAGCAGCACGGTGGCGTCGGCGAGCGCCGCGACCTCGCCGCGCAGCCGCGGCGGCATGACCTGGTCGAGCTTGGTGAGGGCGCGCACGGCGGGCTCGCCGATCGCCGAGATCCCCTGGGCGCCGACGCGCAGGGCGACAGTCACCGCCACGACCTCGTCCTCCTCGAGGAGGAGCGGGGGCAGGCGGCCACCCGTCCCGAGCCGGTACCCGCCGCCGACCCCAGACGTCGCCTCGACGGGGTAGCCGAGGTCGCGCAGCCGCCCGACATCACGACGCAGCGTCCGCGTCGTCACCCCCAGGAGCTCGACGAGCTCGGGCCCGGTCCACACGGACCGGCTCTCGAAGAGCCCCAGCAGGCGCAGCGCGCGTTCGGTCGTCTCGGCCATGTCCACGAGTCTCCTCCGATCGGTGACAGGAGGTGTCCGCGATCGGCGGGACCGTGGGAGGCAGACGAAGGGAGGGACCGCCCCCTTCGACCACCCAGCCCAGGAGCACGCCATGTACGCACCCGCCGTCCACGACGAGGTCACCGGCTACGCCGAGTACGTCGACCAGCAGCTCGAGGCGATCCGGGCGAGCGCCCACGGCCTGACCGAGGAGCAGGCCCGCCTCACCCCGACCCGCTCGGCGCTGTCCATCGGTGGCCTGGTCAAGCACACGAGCCATGTCATCGCCCCGCCGGAGGAGAAGGGGCCGCGCGTCGAGGACGACGGCGAGGTCACCGAGGCCGCCTACGCGGCCTTCATGGCAGGCTTCGCACTGCGGGAGGACGAGACGCTCGCCGCGACGATCGAGGTCTTCGACCGGCGGCGCGTGGCGGTCGTCGAGTGGATCCGGGCGAGCGACCCCGCGCAGGAGATCACCGTCCCACCGGCCCCGTGGTACGGCCTGATGAGCCCGTCGCGGACGACCCTGCGGTACTCCTTCGCGCACTTCGTCGAGGAGCTGGCCCGCCACGCCGGCCACGCCGACATCATCCGCGAGCAGATCGACGGGGCGACCACCCTCGAGCTGACGCTCGCCGACACGGGCCGGGCGGCGACCCCCTTCGCCCAGCCGTGGACACCCACGGAGCCCGCCACGCCATGATGGGCGGGTGAGGATCACCGGCTTCGTCATCAGCACCCCCGACGTCGCCGCCGCGCAGGACGCGTGGCGGCGCCTCGGCGCGAGCGGCAGCGAGATCAGCTTCGAGGTGGGCGAGAGCGGCCTGGCCGCCGTCGTCCTCGGCGTCGACGACGTCCCCGGGACCGAGCGACTGCTCGAGCGGCGCGGGCTCGTCCGGGACGCCAAGGGCTTCGACGTGGGCGGGCTGGAGTGGCGGCTCGCGCCCTTCGTCCCCGGCAGCACGGGCGAGGTGGTGCTCGACCACGTCGTCGTGCAGACGGGCGACGCGGAGCGGGCCGCGGCGCACTACGGCGCGCGGCTGGGCCTGGAGCTGCGGCTCGACCGGCGCCTCGAGGAGCACGGCTTCCGCGGGCTCTTCTTCCGCTGCGGCGACGCGGTGGTCGAGGTGGTGGCCCCGACGAAGGGGGTCGACGGCCCGGACCGCTTCGGCGGGCTCGCCTGGCGCACCACCGACCTCGACGCGACGCGCGAGCGGCTCATGGCCTCAGGGGTCGAGGTCTCGGAGGCCAGGGCCGGCCGCAAGCCCGGTACGCGGGTCGCGACGATCCGCGACCGGGCGCTCGGCACGCCGACCCTGCTCATCGAGCACGGCACCTGATCCCGCATTGCCCTAGGTGTAACTGGGCATGACCTTGGTGACACGGGTCTTGGCGCGGCTGGCTGGGGGTTGGTCCCCGATGGCGCTGTGTGGGCGATGGTAGTTGTAGTGGGTCACCCAGATCTGTAGCTGTCGTCGGCGGGCTTCTTCGGAGGGGTAGGCGTCGGCGTAGAGGACCTCGCGGGCCATGGTCTGCTGGTAGCGCTCGACCTTGCCGTTGTGCTTGGGCGTGTAGGGCTTGATCCGCTTGTGCTTCGAGGCGAAGGAGAGCACCGAGCGGGTGAAGTTCTTGGCGCGGTAGCAGGACCCGTTGTCGGTGACGATGCGGGTGATGCGGGTGATGCCGTGCGCGGCGAAGAAGACCCGGGCGCGGGCCAGGAACGCGATCGCGGTCGCGGCGCTCTCGTCGTCGTGGGCCTCGGTGTAGACCATCCGGGTGAAGCCGTCCACGGCCGAGTGCAGGTAGGTGTAGCCCACCTTGGCGCCGCGGTGGTGTCCTCGCAGGCCGCGGGCCCGGTCAGCGTCCGAGCCGCGGCCGTGGACGCGCCACCCGCCCCCGGGCGGGATGCGTCCGACCTTCTTCACGTCCAGGTGGATCATGTGCCCGGGGTAGCGCGCGATGATCTTGCCGGCGGGCTGCTGGCGCAGGGGCTGCCCGTCGACGTCCAGGTCCCGCAGCCGGTTCAAGCCCTCGCGGCGCAGGATCCGGGCGATGGTGCACACCGCCACGTTCGTGCCCTCATCGGCCAGCGCCAGATGGATGCGCCGCGCGGACCACTTACGGCGCCGCAGCTCGATGATCCGCTCGACCACCGGTTCGGCAGTCGCGCTCGGGGAGCGTTGTGGCCGGCTGGAGCGGTCGTGCAGCCCTTCCTCGCCGTGCTCGCGGTAGCGGGCTACCCATTTGGACAGGCACTGGCGTGAGATCGCGGCCTCGGCTGCGACGTGCGCGATCGGCCGCGGGCCGGCCTCATCATTGGCCTGACCCAGCACTCGCTCGATCAGACGTAGGCGACCACCAGGGGTCATCGGGGCATTAGCGTGGGACACAGGGCAGGTTCCTTTGGCTGGCTCGTGATGAACGGCTTTGACACCCTCATCCTGTCGCCACGGGGACCTGCCCGCCCTGTTACGCCCCTCCTCGTGTCACCAACCTCATGCCCCGCAACACCTAGGGGAATGCAGACTCTCACTTGATTGCTTGCCTCACGCAGGTATATAGTTGCGGAATGCACGCAATCACTCCTGCCGTCGCAGTCCACCTGCAGGAGACGCTGGGCCGGGTCTTCGGGCTCTTCTCGAAGATGGTCCTGCGCCGCCAGGCGCTCGACCCGCAGGCCATGAGCCGCACCGACTACGCCCTCCTCGGCACGCTCGAGCACTGCCCCAGCGAGCCGGGCATCCGCATCTCCAAGGTGGCGGAGGCACTCGGTCACGACCTGTCGACCATCAGTCGCCGGGTCACCCACCTCGAGTCCCACGGCTTCGTCGAGCGGCTGCCGGACCCGACCGACGGGCGCGCCTCGACCATCCGCCTGAGCCCCAGCGGCCAGCAGACGCTCAGCGACGAGCGCGGCAACCGCGCCGGCCTCCTCGGCCAGATCCTCGCGGACTGGCCGGAGGAGGACCTCGAGGACCTCGACCGTCTCCTCACCCGGCTGGCCGCCGACCTCGCCGCCGACGCGCAGTCGGCGACGCACCCCCCTTCGCCCCTCCAGAGCACCGGAAGGACCGCCTCTTGAGCACCTCCCCCGCCCCCTACACGCTGAGCCCGCAGGACCAACGCGTCTTCATCGGGCTCATGCTCGGCATGCTCGTCGCCTCCGTGAGCCAGACCATCGTCGGGCCCGCGCTGCCGCGCATCGTCTCCGAGCTCGGCGGCATGGAGCACTACAGCTGGGTCGCCACCGCGGCCATGCTCGTCTCCGCCGTCACCGTGCCCATCGTCGGCAAGTTCTCCGACCTCTACGGCCGCCGCGAGTTCTACCTCGCCGGCATCGTCGTCTTCATGGTCGGCTCGGTCATCGCCGGGTTCTCCCAGAGCTTCTGGATGCTCGTCGCCGGTCGAGCCGTGCAGGGCCTCGGCATGGGCACGCTCATGCCGCTGTCGCAGACGATCATCGGCGACATCATCCCGCCGCGTCAGCGCGGGAAGTACCAGGGCCTCATGGGCGCGGTCTTCGGCGTCACCTCCGTCGCCGGCCCGCTGCTCGGCGGCGTCATCACCGACCACCTCGGCTGGCGCTGGCTCTTCTTCGCCTCCCTGCCCATCGGCCTGATCGCGCTGGTCTTCATCGCCAAGTTCCTCCACGTCCCGCACACCCCGCGCCGCGCGCCGATCGACTACCTCGGCATCGCGACGCTCTCGACCGGCCTCGTCGCGCTGCTGCTCGCCGTCTCCTTCGGCGGGTCGAGCTGGGCGTGGGGCTCGAGCCAGTCGCTCGGCCTGTTCGCGCTGAGCGCCGTCGCCCTCGTCGCCTTCGTCGTCGTGGAGCGCAAGGCCGTCGAGCCGGTGCTGCCGCTGCGCCTCTTCGCCGACCGCACGATCAGCCTGAGCCTCGTCGCGGCCTTCGGCATCGCGATGGTCATGTTCGGCGCGATCATCTACATCCCGGTCTTCGCCCAGGGCGTCATCGGCGTCAACGCGACCAACTCCGGGCTGATCCTCATGCCGCTCATGCTCGGCTTCATTGTCTGCGGCATCGTCACCGGGATGCTCATCACCCGCACGGGGCGCTACCTGCCCTTCATGCTCACCGGCATCGTGGTCATGGCCGCCGGCGTCCTCATGCTGACCCGCCTGGACCACACCGCGACGAGCCTGGAGCTCACCGGCTCGATGGTCGTCCTCGGCATCGGGCTCGGCATGGCGATGCAGCAGTTCACCCTCGTCGTGCAGAACTCCGTCTCCCGCGCCGACATGGGTGTCGCCACGTCCTCGACGCAGTTCTTCCGCAACGTCGGCTCGACCGTCGGCATCGCGGTCTTCGGGACCGTGATGTCGAGCGGCCTGCAGGAGAGGATCGCGTCGCACCTGCCCGACGGCCTGCCGGCGGGCGCAGGGGCCCACATGGACGCCGGCGCGGTGCTCGACCCGAGCGCCCTGGCCACGCTGCCCCCGGCCGTCGCCGAGGCCGTGCGCTGGGGCCTGGCGGAGAAGCTCAACGACGCCTTCATGCTCGGCCTGCCGATCCTCGCGGTCGTCTTCCTCGCCACGCTCTTCATCCCCAACACGCCGCTGCGCGAGACCAACGAGGACCACCCGGTGGAGGACGCCGCCCAGCACACGCTGGACGCCTACGCCTCCGACGCGGGGGCCGTCGACGACGAGTCGCAGCTGGCGACCGCGCGCCGCCCCTGACGCCCCCGGACCACGCCCTTCGCCCCCACCCACCCGACCGGGTGACGTGGGGGCGAAGGCGTCGTCAGGCGGTCAGCGGGAGCGGCCGGCGAAGGGGGCGACCACGCCGATGCGCGAACCCTTCACGGCGCCGACCCACAGCTCCCCGCCGACCTGGGTCGCGACGGTGGGAGCGCGGAAGCCCGCGGGGTCGCCGGACCAGACGGTGCGCACGTCCATCGTGCGCGGGTCCATCGCGTAGACGTCCAGACCCGTGGGGCAGTTGGCCAGGTCGTCGCGCTGGCAGGCCTGCACGTCCGCGACGGTGAAGTCCTGGCCCGTGACGAGCAGCTCGCCCGAGCGCGACCACCGCAGGTTGTCGGGCATGAGGTCGACGTCGGCGACCGCGCGGGTCGTCCCGGGCCGCGACCCCTCGAGCGGGATGCGGTGGATCCGGTTGCGCCCCCACTCGGCGACGTAGGCGCTCGACCCGTCCTGGCTCACGACGACGCCGTTGGGCCCGAAGGTGCTCGAGCCCGGGACCGTCGACCAGCCCGTGCCCGGCTCCCAGCGCTGGAGGCTGCCGGTCGCGGTGTCGCTGAAGATCTGGCTGAAGGGGTCGGAGAGCGTCGGGTCGAAGAAGTCGGTGGCCACCAGCCCGTCGCCCTGCGGCAGCGGCGCGACGCCGTTGGCGAAGGTGCCCGAGGGCATCTCGACGCAGCCGCGCCACGTGAGGCTGTCCGCGCGCGGGTCGAGGGTGAAGACCTCGATGGCCTCGCGCCCGCCGTGGTTGACGACGTAGACGTCGAAGGTCCCACCCTCGCCCCGCTCGGCGGCGATGCCGTGCGGTGACGCGAGGCTCGGGTCGGGCGCGCCGGGGCAGTCGCCGTAGAGCGAGCGGTCGTGGTCGATGCCCCACGTGCTGTCGGGCCAGATCTCGGTGGCCTCACGGGTGCGGCTGTCGATCGCGTAGAGGTGGCCGACCGAGGAGTCGGACAACGGGTCGGCGGCGAGCCCGCTCGCGAGCACGGTGTCCGTGCCCGGGAGGGTGACGAGGTCCTCCGGGCTGGCCGGACCGTCGAAGAAGGACACGGCGGGCGAAGGGGGTCCCGCCGGGGCCGCGGTGGCCGTGGCGGCGGCGCCCAGCCCGCCGACCGCGACGACCGCGGTGGCGAGGAGGGCGAGTCCGGGGCGTGCTGTCATGTGTGGCGCTCCTGGTCACATCGGTGCAGGGACGCCACGGACGACTCGCACCGCCGGCCTGCGTCCTTGCAGACTCCATGTAGCACTCGCTACATGGAGATCGAGAGTGGCACGGATGCCGGCGTTCGGCAAGAGGTCGGCGGGTGGGTCGCCGTCGTCAGCGGTCGCGGCTCAGGCCTGCGCGGCGAGCGGCAGCTGCCGGGCGCTGACGAACCTCCGCTCGCGCCCGTCGACCGGGTCCACGAGCTCCACGGTGCTGGCGAGGAGCTGGAGCGGTCGGGTGAAGTCGTCGACGGACACGTCGAGCACGTCGGGGTAGAGCGGGTCCCCCACGATCGGGATGCCGAGGTCGTGCAGGTGGAGCCGCAGCTGGTGGGTGCGCCCGGTCCGCGGCGTCAGCCGGTAGACCGCGAGGTCACCGACGCGGGACTCGACCTCCACGAGGGTCTCCGCGTTGACCGGTGCGTCGGGGACGACCTGCGCCTGCCACACCCCGCGCTCCTTGCGGATGTGGTTGCCGACCGTGACGGGCAGGGCCAGGTCCTCGCGCCACGGGGCGAGCGCGAGATAGGTCTTGCGCACCCGGCGCTGCTCGAAGAGCGACTGGTACGGCCCCCGCCACCGGCGCTCCGTCGCCAGCATGAGGACGCCCGAGGTCACCCGGTCCAGACGGTGCAGCGGGGAGAGCTCGGGCAGGCCGAGCTCGTCCCGCAGCCGGACGACCACGCTCTGCCGCACGTGCCGTCCGCGCGGGATCGTGGAGAGGAAGGGCGGCTTGTCCACGACGACCAGCCGCTCGTCGCGGTGGAGGACCGTCAGCTCGCCGGGCACCTCGACCTCGTCGCGCAGGTCGCGGTGGAACCACACGAAGGTGTGCGGGCGATAGCCGTCCCCGGGCAGGACCGGGGTGGCGTCCTCGTAGACGAACCGCCCCGCGGCGAGCATCCCGTCCACGTCGACGCCCCCGGGGGAGGTGTCCCGCAACCAATCCGACATCGTCGACCACGGCCGCGGACGACCGTGGTCGAGGTCGAGGGTGCGCACCCACGCGGCAGCGAGGCCGTGTCGCGCAGGCAGGGGTGAACGTGGAGGCACGCTCGCGAGACTAGACCGGCCCTTCGAGACGGTTGCTGCGCAACCTCCTCAGGGACCGGGGGGACGGTTGCTGCGCAACCTCCTCAGGGACCGGGGGGACGGTTGCTGCGCAACCTCCTCCGGGACACGGAATGTTTGATTTTCAACTACTGTTGGACCAAGGGACCGCAACCCCGAAGGAGCACCCGATGCCCGCCGTGACCGTCGACAACATCCTCACCCTCCCCCGCGTGACCCAGCCGCTGCCGGACACCGTCTCGCGCCCCGTGCTGTCGGTGAGCACGGCGCCCCGGAGCCACGAGGGCGAGGGTTTCCCCGTCCGCCGCGCCTTCGCCGGCGTCGACATGGCCCGCCTCGACCCCTTCATCCACATGGACCAGATGGGTGAGGTCGAGTACGCCCCGGGCGAGGCCCGCGGCACGAGCTGGCACCCGCACCGCGGCTTCGAGACCGTCACGTACATCATCGACGGCACCTTCGCCCACGAGGACACCCACGGCGGTGGCGGCCTGATCACCGACGGCGACACCCAGTGGATGACCGCCGGGTCCGGCCTGCTGCACATCGAGGCCCCGCCGGAGGAGCTCGTCGTGAGCGGCGGGGTCTTTCACGGCCTGCAGCTGTGGGTCAACCTGCCGAGCCACCAGAAGATGACCGACCCCTGCTACCAGGACATCCGCTCCGGCCAGGTCGGCCTGCTCTCCAGCCACGACGGCGGCACGCTGCTGCGCGTCATCGCCGGCGAGCTCGACGGTCACGAGGGTCCGGGCATCACGACGACCCCGATCTCGATGATCCACACGACGATCGCGCCCGGCGCCCGGATGCACATCCCGTGGCGCGAGGACTTCAACGGTCTCGCCTACGTCCTGTCCGGACGGGGCGTCGTCGGCCCGGAGCGCCGACCGATCCGCGAGGGCCAGCTCGCCGTCTTCGGCGCCGGCGGTGCGCTCGAGATCGCCGCCGACGACAACCAGGACTCGCGCAGCCCCTCGCTCGAGGTCGTGCTGCTCGGTGGCCGTCCGATCCGCGAGCCCGTCGCCGCGTACGGCCCCTTCGTCATGAACACCCGCGAGGAGCTCGTCACGGCCTTCGAGGACTTCCAGGCCGGGCGCCTCGGGGTCATCCCCAAGACGCCCAGGGTCCGCTCGGCGCTCGAGATCGCCGAGGCCATGTCCCGGGGCGACCGCCCCGGTCACGACGTCCTCTGAGGGGAGCCCTCCCCCTTCGTCCCGCCGCGCCCGTGCACCACACTGGCGGGGACGAAGGGGGATGACGTGACCATCTCGAGGACGGGCCTGCGGGCCCTGGCGATCGCGCTGCTCGTGACGCTCGTGCAGGCCGTCGGTGTGGCCGCGCCCGCCATGGCCTGCGCGTGCGGAGGCGTCGAGGCGCCGGAGGGCGAGAGCGTGTCCGTCAACGAGGAGTCGGCGGTCGTGCGGCACGACGGCGAGACGGAGGACATCGTCCTCAGCTTCGACATGTTCACCTCGGCCCAGGACGTCGCGCTCATCCTGCCCCTGCCGGCGAGGGCCGAGCTCGACCTCGCCGACGTCGACACCCTGGGCCAGCTGGCCCGGGCCACCCGCCCGGAGGTCGTCGAGCGCAAGGTGCTGCGCGGCCTGCAGCTCCCGGTGATCGGCGGCGCGGCCGGCGACGGCACCTCGGCGGGAGCGCCGCCGGGCGTGCGCGTCCTGGAGCAGCGGGAACTCGGACCCTTCACGGCCACCCAGCTGACGTCGACGTCCACGAGCACGCTGACGCAGTGGCTGCAGGACAACGGCTACCGCGTGCGTGACGAGGTCATCGAGTCGACCCGCCCCTACCTGCGCGAGGGCTGGGTCATCGCCGCCATCCGCCTCACGGCGAGCCCGGACGCGCCCCACGCCCTCGACGGCGAGCTCCAGCCGATCCGGGCGACCTTCCCCTCGCGCGAGATCGTCTACCCCATGCGGATGCAGGCGCAGGCCGCGTCGGTCAGCACGCTGCGGGTCTACACCCTCACCGAGCACCGCACGGAGGTCGACTTCGGGGCGATCGAGCCCGAGGTCGCCTTCGCCGGGCCGCTGCGTGCGGCCGATGTCCCGCGGGGATCGACCCTGGCCGAGCTCACCCAGGGCGCCCCCTTCGTCACGCGGTTCGACGCGTACGTCCGGCCGGACGACGTCACGAGCGACATGACCTTCACCCGCTCCGCGACCGACCGGACCTACCGCCGGCAGACCCTCGTCGAGGTCGACTACCCCTGGTACCTCAGGGTGTTCGTGCCCTCGTGGGGGACCTTTTTCTTCTGGATGGTGGTCCTGCCCGTCCTGGCCCTGCTCGTCGGGGTGCCGGCACTGGCCGTGCGCCTGGTCCGGGGACCGCGGTCCGCGCGGCGCTGAGACCGGCTCAGCCGAAGGGGTCCTGCCCCCGCTTCAGCGCCGCCTGCGCCTTGCCCCCGCGACCGAGCGCGACCCACCGCTTGCGGGCGGCCGCCCGGGCGACGGGGTCGGTGCGCATGGCGATCCACTCGGCCTCGCGCTGCAGCTTCTGCCAGCTGTGCCAGCGCCGCGCGTCGAGCTCGCCGCCCTCGAGCGCGGCACGCACCGCGCAGCCCGGCTCGGTCTCGTGCGCGCAGTCGGCGAAGCGGCAGGCGGCGATGAGCTCCTCGACGTCGGGGAAGGTGAGGGAGACTCCTTCGCCGTCCTCGTGCAGCCCGATCGAGCGCAGCCCGGGGGTGTCGATGAGCACGCCCCCGTCGGCGAGCGCGATGAGCTCGCGAGCGGTCGTCGTGTGCCGCCCCTTCCCGTCCTGCCGGGTGTCGCTGACGGCCTGGACCGGCTGCCCCGCGAGGACGTTGACGAGCGTGGACTTGCCCGCGCCGGACTGCCCGATGAGGGCGGTCGTGCCGCCGGCGAGCGCCGCCGCGAGCTCGGGGACGCCCTCGCCGGTCTCGGCGGAGACGACGAGCACGCCCACCCCGGGCGCCGCGGCCCGCACCTCGGCGACCGTGGCGTCGGGGTCGAAGGCGAGGTCGGCCTTGGTGAGCACGACGAGCGGCTGTGCCCCCGACTCCCACGCGACGACGAGGTAGCGCTCGATCGTCGAGAGGTTGACCCGGGTCTCGAAGGGCACCGCCACGAGCACGCGGTCGAGGTTGGCGGCCATGACCTGCGCGTCGGACCGCTCGCCAGCGGTCTTGCGCACGATCGCGCTCCGGCGCGGCAGCACCGCGCGGACGACGTCACCGTCGGCGCGGCGCTCGAGCCCGACCCAGTCGCCGGTCGTCGGCTGGTCCTCGAGGTCGCTGCCCGCGGGCAGGCGGACCAGGGCGGGCACGGCGCCGTCGGCGGTGTGCACCGTGACCCGGCCGCGGTCGACGCGTCCGACGCGTCCCGGCACGAGGACGAAGGGGGCGCCCGTCGCCATCTCGTCGAGGGCGGCGGCGCTCCCTTCGTCCCAGCCGAGGGAGGTGAGTGCGGTGGAGTCCGTCATCCCGTCCAAGGTGGCACCGGGCCGCGGCGGGCGCCAGCGATTTACCGCCCCGGGACGCCTCGGCGAGGGACCATTGACAGATCAACTTCCTGCCGCGAGGATGCGCTCACGACCGACGGTGACCCCTCCCGCCGGTCCAGATCTCCTCCCTTCGCCACTCCCTCGCCACACCCTCACCCCCGGAGCCCCTGCCGTGATCCGCCGTACCGCTGCCCTCGCTGCCGCTGCCCTCGTCCTGTCCGCCCCCGCCGCCACGGCCGCCCCAGCCGCCCCGGCCGTACCCAAGGGCAGCTACGCCGCCAAGGTCGTGAGCGTCACCGACGGGGACACCATCCGCATCCGCTACCAGGGCCACTCGACCCCGGTGCGCCTCATCGGCCTCGACGCCCCGGAGATCTCCCCCCGCGAGTGCTACGGCAGCCAGGCCACGTCCCGGATGGCGCAGCTGACCAAGGGCGGCACCGTCTACATCAGGACCGACGGCACCCAGGGCAACAAGGACAGGTACGGCCGGCTGCTGCGGCACGTCTACACCCCGGGCGGCACCTCGCTCGCGCTCACGATGATCAAGGGTGGCTACGCCCGCGAGTACACGTACAGCCGCGCCTACAAGGGCCAGTACTCGCACCGCCGGGCACAGTCCTCCGCCAAGGCCGCCGCGCGCGGTCTGTGGGGTGCGTGCGCCAGGCCGAAGCCCACCCCGACCTCCACCTGCGTCGGCAAGATCAAGGGCAACATCTCCAGCAGCGGCGAGAAGATCTACCACGTGCCCGGCGGTCGCTACTACAGCGTGACCAAGATCGACCTCGGCAAGGGCGAGCGCTGGTTCTGCACCGAGACCTCTGCCCGCAACGCCGGCTGGCGCAAGTCCAAGGTCTAGGTCAGGGACCGACCCTGCGGCGCGACGGGCCCCCCAGCGCCGCCCAGACGGTCGTCTGCTTGTCGTCGCGCTGCACGCCCCACTCGTGGGCGATGCTGCGCACGATCCGCAGGCCGCGGCCGGAGGTCGCCCAGACCGCCCGGGCAGCAGGGACCGGCTCGGTGTCGGAGCCGCCGTCGCTCACCTCGACCTCGACATTGTCCCCGCGAGCCTTCCAGTGCACCCGCACGGTCCGGTCGGACAGGGGCGTCGCGTGACGCAGCGAGTTGGTCACGAGCTCGGTGACGACGAGCTCCGCCTCGCCGACGACGTGCTCGCCGACCCCGCGGGCGACGAGGTCGAGGGCGATCGCCTCGCGCACCTTGGTGACGGTCTGCAGCTCCCAGCGGGCGCGGATGGTGCGGGCCTGGCCGCGACCGATCTCGCCGCCGAAGGAGTCGAGCTTCGGCGCGTCGGTGCGTCGGTCGTGTGCCTCGGACATGGTGTGCGGATTCCCTCGGTTGCGGTCGCTGGCCCCCGTCATTGTCCCCGCCCCGGCGGTGCGGCCCAACTCCCACCCCGTCACGGCCTACGCTGACCGCCATGGGTAAGGCTTCACGACGCAAGAAGGACGCGCAGGGCAAGACCAAGGTCGCCCCCGCGCCGTATGTCGCACGCCCCTTCGCGGGGCTGCCGGGCGAGCCGGACTGGGTGGCGGCGTACGAGATCCTGCCCGCCGCCACGGCGACGCTCCACCTCGACCCGGCGGCGGTGCCGGAGGGCTCGCCCGAGACGGTGACGCTCGCGACGGTGCTGCCGATGGCGTGGCCGGCCCTGCGCCGCGACACCGGCGAGATCCTCGTCGCGACCCAGGCCGGGTCCGCGAGCGGCGACCCGAGCCGCGACATGGCCCAGGCCCTGCTCACCGCCCTCGCCACCGAGCCGGGCGCCCCGGTCGCGCAGCTGCCGCGCACCACAGCCGAGACCCCGCGCCTGCAGGACCTCGTCGACACCTCCGCGCCCTTCGAGCTGACCGTCCACGAGGGCTTCGACTTCTGGGTCGAGGGCCAGGAGGTCTCCGGCGAGGCGGCGGCCTCCCTCGAGCGCGCCAACGAGTCGGTCGTCCCGAGCACCCCCGTCGCCGGTACCCCGAGCACGTACTGGTGCCGCATCGGCGAGCGCACGTACATCCGTCACGTGCTCGCCGACGACGAGGAGACCGCGACGACCGCCCTCGCCCGCCTC
Source organism: Janibacter terrae (assembly GCF_039636765.1). Lineage (NCBI taxonomy): Bacteria > Bacillati > Actinomycetota > Actinomycetes > Micrococcales > Intrasporangiaceae > Janibacter > Janibacter terrae. Next base: position 553,252 of record NZ_CP144167.1, on the reverse strand, counting down.
CACGCGAAGGGGGAGGCCCACCTCGACGAGGAGCGTCGCCTCCTCGGGGCCTTCCGCGCCGGTGGCCTCATCGTCCCCGTCTGGGAGGTCGACCCCGACTCCGACCCGGCCGAGCACGAGGGTGCCGTGGCCGACTTCGCCGCGCGCTACGCGACGGCTGCCGCATCCACCGACGAGCTCACCGCCGAGGAGCGTCGGGCCCGGTCCGGCCTGATCTCGCGCCAGGTGACGCTGCGCTGACCATGGGTGCGCGGGTGGCCGCGATCGTGCCGGCCAAGGACGAGGCGGACCTGGTCGCGTCGACGGTCACGGCACTCCTCGGCCTCGACGACGTCGCTCTCGTCGTCGTCGTCGACGACGGCTCCACCGACGCGACGGCCGCCAACGCCGCCGACGCCGGTGCGCTCGTCGCGCGGCACCCCGCCAACCAGGGCAAGGCCGCCGCGCTCGAGACGGGCGTGGCGAGGCTCGCCGCCGAGGAGGAGTACACGGGGACCGGGCCGCACCTGCTGCTCTTCGCCGACGCCGACCTGGGCCCCTCCGCGGCCAACCTCGAGCCGCTGCTCGTGCCCGTCCTGACCGGGTCGGCCGACCTCGCCGTCGCCAACATCCCGCGCAGCGCCTCCTCGCTCGGTGCCGGGCGGGTCGTGCGGCTCGCCCGCGCGCAGATCGAGGCGATGACGGGGCGCACGATCGAGCAGCCGCTCAACGGCATGCGGGCGCTGACCCGGGAGACCTTCGCGGACGCGACGCCGCTCGCCACGGGCTGGGGCGTGGAGGCGGCGATGCTCGTCGACGTGCTGCGCGCCGGGCGCCGGGTCGTCGAGGTGCCCGTCGAGCTGACCCACCGCCGCACGGCCAACGACATCAAGGGGCGCGTACACCGGGCCATGCAGCTGCGCGATGTCTCGGGCGCGCTGCTCGCCCGGCGCTTCCTGTCGTGACGCGGGCCCGCACCGACCGCGACCCGTTCGGCGTGGGGCTGCTGGTCGCCGGCATCGGCCTGCTCCTGCTCGTCGGCGCGAGCGGGGAGTCGCTCGCGCTCCCACCGCTCGGCCCGCCCGGCTGGGCCTCGCCGGACCTGCCGTGGCAGCTCGGTGGCTGGACCGTCGTCGCCCTGCAGACGACCGGCTACCTGCTCGGTGCCGCGTCGCTGTGGCGGTACGTGCGGCGGCCGAGCCCCCTTCGCCTGCGGTGGTGGCACCTGGCGCTGCTCGCTGCGCTCGTCCTGCTCACGGCCCCCTTCGGCACGGCGGACCACACGAACTACGCCGCCTACGGGCGGATCCTCGTCGAGGGCGGCGACCCCTGGTCGGTCGTCCCGGCGAGCTGGCAGGACGGCCTCGACCCGGTCGTGAGCCTGGTCCAGGCCCCGTGGCGGGAGGCCCCGAGCGTCTACGGGCCGCTCGCGGTGTGGCTCATGGGTCTCGCGGGCCGGCTCGGCGGCGACACCGCCCGGCAGGTCGTCCAGGTCTGGCAGGTCCTCGTCGTGGCCGCGTGGCTCGGCACCCGCGAGCTGCTCGTGCGCCTGGGCACCGACCGCGCGACCGTCGACCGCTGGTGGACGACCAATGTCCTGGTCCTCGGCGCGGGCGTGCTCGGCGCGCACGTCGACGTCCTCGCGGTCGCCGCGATGGCCGCCGCGCTGGGCCTCGGCCTGGCCCGCAGGCCCCTCCTCGCGGGGCTGGCCGTCGGGCTCGCCGCGAGCACCAAGCTGACCGCCGGCGTGGTCGGCATCGCCCTGCTGTGGGCGATCCTCGCCCGGGACACCGGCCCCGCGCGGCTCCGCCCGACCCTCGCGCTCGTCGGCGGCGCGCTCCTCGTGCTCGTCCCCACGCACCTGGCCGTCGGCACCCACGCGATCTCCCGGGTCGTCGGCGCCGGCGGCGGGATCTCGTACGCGATGCCCTGGCGCGCGGTCTACACGGCGCTCGACGTCGTGCTCGGCGAGGGGAGCGCCCGCTCGGTGACGACCTGGCTGGCCGCGATCGGGTGCGTCCTGCTCGCGGTCGCGCTGTGGCACATCACTGCCGGGCTCACCGACGTGGTCGCGGTGCGGGTGCTCTTCGTGCTGTCGACGGCCTACGCGCTCGGCGCCGGGTACGTGCTGCCCTGGTACGAGCTGCCGCAGTGGCTCGCGACGGCCGTGCTCGTCGGGCTGCTCGGGCGGGAGGGCTGGGAGCGGTTCCGGCCCCTGCTGCTGGTGCTCCTCGCCCGCTCGAGCGTCCTCGCGCTCGCCTACGTCCCCGGCCGGGTGCGCCTGCCCGAGGACATCGAGACGGTGACGCTGGGCTTCCGCTTCGTCGCCTCACCGCTCGCGACGCTCACGGTCTGGGTCGTCATCGCCGTGATGTGGCGCCGGTCCGCGAGCACTCAGGGTCGTGCTACTGCACCTCGTGGTTGATTCAGCCACGAGATGCAGCAGCACGACCTCTTGTGCTCGCCGGCTGCGTCCCGACGACGAGCACGACGAGCGCGGGCGCGAGGACGAGCGCGGCAGCCGCCGGGATCGCGGTGCCGGAGTCGTTGAGCAGGAAGCCGACGGTCAGCGCCACGACGAGGGCCGTGAGGCCGATGCGCAGGCCGGCGTGGGCATCGAGCAGGGGTGACACGCGGCGGCCCAGGGCGCTGTCCGGGCGCGCGAGCACCCAGATCACCGCGACGAGCACGACCGGCACGAGCAGGGCGGCGCGCTCCGGGCCGAGCAGCAGGTCGACATTGGTCTCGAGCTTGCGCACGATGATCGCCCACGCGTCCCCGTCGAGGAGCGTGCCGAAGAACCGGCCGAGGTGCGTGCGCTGCTCCTCCGGCCGCAACCAGTCGGCGCCGGCCATCGCGAGGAACCCGACCGCGGTCACCACGCCGATCCCGAGCACCCGGGCCCACGTGAGGCGCACGCCCGCCACCGCGAGCACCAGGTAGACCACCGAGGGGATGAGCGCGAGCGCCCCACCCCCGTCGGCCCCGAGCCAGGCGTCGACGAGGAAGGTCGCCCCGCCCAGCACGAGGACGACCCCGACCGCGGCCCGGCGCCGCCCCGCCGCGAGCAGCGGGCTGACGAGCGCCGTGACCAGCAGGAAGGCGGAGGCGACGAAGATGGCGAAGGGGACATTGCCGAACCCGTGGAACCGCCCGCCGTCGAGCGGCAGCAGCCCTAGGACGGAGAGCATCGTCATCCGACCGCTGCCGAGCAGCAGGTCGCCGGCGAGGACCAGCCAGGTGAGGCCGGCGACGACCCCGACCGGCACGAGCGCTGGGGCGAAGGGAGAGTCCGGCGCTCTCCGCCGCCCGAGGAGCATCCCGAGCACGGTGAGCGCGACGACCACGAGGTCGATGACCGCCACCCGCGCGACGAACCCCGCGAAGGGCTCGTCCGTGGCGAACCACCGCGTCCGTGTCACGAGGTAGGTCGACACGGGCAGGGCCATCGCTGCCAGCCCCACGACCCCGGTGACCGCGGTGACGACCGGCCGGGCGCGCGGTGCGAACCGCCACGCCACCGCGGCCGAGACGAGCAGGAGCGCCAGCCCGACCCCGAAGCCCCGGAAGAAGGGCGGGATCACCCGGTCCGCCTCGCGCAGCTGGGTGTCGTCGTCGACGAGCCGGGCGCGGCGCTCGGCGAAGGACCCCGTGTCGCCGACCGGCACGAGCTCGCGACCGGCGATGCCGTCAGGAGGTGTGATCCCGGCGATCGCGAGCGCCGTGTGCGTCACGTCGGCCACCTGCGCCATCTCGTCCCGGGTCGTCGAGTCGGAGTGCAGCCACCCGGGCTCGGTGCCGCCGCCACCCATCGCGAGGACCCGCAGGCCGGGCTGGCCGCCGTCGTCGGAGAGGCCGGCGAGCAGCACCACGGTGTCCGAGTGCGCGGTCGTCAGGACGTCGCGGACGGTCTCGTCGACCGCCGTCACCTGGTCGGCGCGCACCTTCGAGGCTCCTTCGTCGCTCCTCAGGTCACGGGGGGCGGCGGGGACGGTGACCGCCGGCGCGCCGACGAGCGTGATCGCGCAGGTCTCGTGGACGCCGGGCTCACCGTGCGGGATGACGCCCTCGAGGTCCGGCATCGCGAGGACCGCGCCGTCGCCCGAGCCGGCGATGCACCCGCCGGCGTCGGCCACGGCCTGGCCGAGGACCCCGATCCGGGCGTCGAAGCCCTGTGCCGCGACGCCCTGCGACAGGCCGCGCCAGAATTCGCGGTCCATGTCGACCGCGACCAGCTCGGGGCCGGACCCTGGGCCGGGCAGGCTCGGCAGCGGCGAGCAGCGCGGCAGCGCACGCGGGTGAGCGCGCAGCTGTCCCCGCGTCACATCACGCGGCTCGGCGGCGCGGGTGCCCGCCGACAGACCGAGCCAGCCGTCGCTCGGGCACGAGGTGAAGTACGTCGAGCGGACGTTGACGTTGGTGACCGCCGCGTCGCCGGCGAAGGAGTGGATGGCTGGGGCCCCCTTCGTCGTGATGTCGCTCCACGAGAGGCCGGGCGCGCCGATGACGACGACGTCGCGGGGAGCGTCCGCGGCCTGCGCCGGCGTCGCAGCGCCGAGCAGCACGAGGCCGGCGAGGACGAGCAGGGCGAGGCGGAGCATGGACCCACCGTAGTGATGGGCCGACGCGGATCCGCGTCGGACACAATGGAGGCCATGACCCGAGTGAGCCGCCCGCACCTGCTGCTCGGGGTGGTGCTCTTCGTGCTGGTCGCGGCCTGGCCGGTCGCGAAGTTCCTCTTCCTCTTCCCGCAGGACCAGTGGCAGGTCGACGTGCAGGTCTACCGCGAGGGCGGCCTGTCGGTGCTCCAGGGGCGCCCGATCTACGCGCAGATGACGCAGCCACCGCAGCTGCTCCCCTTCACCTACCCGCCGATCGCGGCCTTCCTGTCGGTGCCCCTCGCGCTCGTCCCCTTCCCCGTCGCGGCGTGGGGGTGGACGATCACCCAGCTCCTCGCGAACGTCGCGATCACGTGGATCGCCTGGTACCGGCTCCGCGAGCGCGTGGGCCGGTGGGCGCCCGTGCTCGTCGGCGTCGTCGCTGCCGGGTTCCTGTGGACGCAGCCGGTCGGCGACGGGATCCGCTTCGCGCAAGTCAACGCCTTCCTCGTGCTGATGATCCTGCTCGACCTGCAGCGGCCGCGGCACCGCTGGCTGATGCAGGTCCCGCCGGGGATGCTCGTCGGGATGGCCATGGCCATCAAGCTCACGCCGGGCGTCTTCGTCATCCACTACCTCCTCAACAAGCGGTGGCGCGAGGCCGGGTGGGCGATCGGGACGGCGACCTTCGTCTCGGTCGCGGCGTGGCTCGTGCTGCCGCAGGCCTCCTTCGCCTTCTGGGGCGGCGCGCTCTCCGACCCGACCCGTCTGGGACCCAACGACGGCTCGGCCAACCAGGCCTTCCGCGCGACGCTCCTGCGGCGCGGCCTCGAGGGCACCGAGCTCACCCTCGCGTGGGCACCGTGGCTGCTCGTCATGGGCGCGCTCGTCTTCTGGATCGGCCACCGCGCGTACCGGCAGGGTGACTGGGTGGCCGAGGCCGCGGCGATCGGGCTCGCCGGGTTCCTCCTCTCGCCCGTCTCCTGGGTGCACCACCTGCACTGGATCATGGTCATCGTCCCGGCGATCCTCGGCGTCTCGGTGCTGCGGGCCCGCCCGGACGTGCGACGGGTCGCGGCCGCGGCCGTCGTCGTCGCGTGGTTCGTCTGCACGATGCCGTTCTGGGGGGTGCTCTGGAAGCGCGAAGGGCGCTCCCCCGCCTGGGTCGGCGACCTCCTCGTCGAGGGCAATGTCATCGGCAGCGTCGTCGTCCTCGCCCTCCTCGGCTGGGCGGTGCTGCGCACCGACCGCGAGCGCGCCCACGAGACGCCGGTCGACGGGCCCGACCCAGCCCCTAGGGTGACCGCATGAGTGCCGTCGAGATCGCGCTGCTGGGCGGGCTCGCGCTCGCCCTGCTGTGCGTCGTCGTGCTCCTCGCCGGGGTGCGCCGCCTCACCGAACGGGTCGTGATGCTCGAGCAGCGCGCGCCCGTCGGCGAGGGTGACCTCGTCGCCCTTCGTCACGAGCTCGCCCAGGCGCTGCGGCACGTGGCCGTCGTGCGCTACGACGCCTTCGGCGACATGGGCGGGCGGCTGAGCTTCTCCGCCGCGGTCGTCGACGACACCGGCGACGGCTTCGTCCTCAGCAGCATCCACGGCCGCGGGGAGTCCCGCACCTACGCCAAGGGCGTCGTCGGCGGCGACGCCGACGCCACCCTCACCCCCGAGGAGCGTCAGGCGCTCGCGGCGGCCCGCACCGGGTCTCCGGACGCCTGACCCCGACCACTGGAGGAGACATGACCCGCTACGCCTACCTCGGACCCGAGGGCACCTTCACGCAGCAGGCGCTGCTGTCGTGGGTGGCCGACGCGGCCCACGAGCAGGTGCCGCTCGGGTCGGTCGACGCCGCGCTCGACGCGCTGCGCGCCGGCGACGTCGACGCGGCGGTCGTGCCCATCGAGAACAGCGTCGAAGGGGGTGTCTCGGCCACCCTCGACGCCCTCGCCTCGGGCGACCCGCTCGTCGTCGTCGGCGAGGTGCTCGTGCCGATCACCTTCGTCGCGTGCGCGCGACCGGGCACGGACCTGGGCCGGGTCCGCGCGATCGGCACGCACAGCCACGCGTGGGCGCAGGTGCGCGGGTGGGCCGGCAAGGAGGCGCCGCAGGCGATCTACGTGCCGACGCTCTCGACCGCCTCCGCGGCCAAGGACCTCGCCGAGCACCCGGACGACCTCGGCTACGACGTCGCGGTGTGCGCCCTGATCGCCGCGGAGCACTTCGGGCTCGAGGTGCTGGCGCACGACATCGGCGACATGACCAACGCCGTCACCCGGTTCGTCGTCGTGGCGCGGCCGGACTGGCTGCCCGCCCCGACCGGCCGCGACAAGACGACCGTCGTGCTCTACCAGCGCGCCGACCGGGCCGGTGGCCTGCTCGAGCTGCTCGAGCAGTTCGCGGTGCGGGGCATCAACATGACGCGGCTGGAGTCCCGCCCGACGAAGAAGTCGATGGGCTCCTACTGCTTCTCGATCGACCTCGAGGGGCACGTTCAGGACGAGCGGGTCGGTGCCGCGCTGATGAGCCTGCACCGGGTCTGCGCGGACGTGCGCTTCCTCGGCTCCTACCCGGCGGCCGCCGGGACCCCGATCACCGTCGACCCGATCACGAGCGACGCGGCCTTCGTCGCCGCCCGTGACTGGCTCGACCGGCTGCGGCGGCTCGGCGACTGAGGTCGAAGCCTGAGGTCGGCGCCCGCCGGCCGGGCGCCGCTCAGAGCGTCGCCAGGCGGGTGTTGGCGATGTCCGCGTAGTGCTTGCCGACGGCGACCTTGCGCTCGAGGTCGGCGATGACCGCGGGCACGAAGTCGATGCCGTACAGCTGCTCGCACGAGCCGAACCCACCGGGGCTGAAGACGTTGACCTCCATGAGCTTGTCGCCGACGATGTCGAGCCCGACGAGGAACATGCCGTCGGCGATGAGCTTGGGACGCACCGCCTCCACGAGGTCGCGCATCGCGGGGGTGATCGTCACCTTCACGGCCTTGCCGCCGGCTGACATGTTCGAGCGCAGGTCCTTGCTCGTGCTCCTGCGGCGGAAGGCGGCGACCTGCCCGTCCACCTCGAGCGGGCGGCCGTTCATGACGAACATGCGCACGTCACCGTCCTTGGCCTCGGGCAGGTACTCCTGGGCGACGACGTAGCCGTCACGGGCGATCGCCTCGATGATCTGGCTGAGGTTGGGGGACTCCTTGCGGTCGACGAGGAAGACGCCGCTGCCCCCGGAGCCCTGCAGGGGCTTGAGCACGGCCCGGCCGCCGAGGTCACCGACGAACTGCTCGATGAGCGCCTCGTCGCGGGAGATCAGGGTCTTGGGCCGCACGATCTCCGGGAAGTGCTGGAAGTAGGCCTTGGAGAGCGCGTTGGCCAGCGAGGTGGGGTCGTTGACGACGAGGACGCCGGCAGCCGCGAAGAGCTGGCCGAAGGCCACGCCCGCGTTGCCCGCCCACGGGTTGTCCTCGGCGTCGTCGGCCGGGTCGAAGCGCATCATGACGACGTCGAACTCGTCGATGCGCATCTGCTCCTCGATCTTGGGCTTCTGCACGTCCGCCAGGAAGCGCTCGAGCGACTTGTAGGCCTTCGCCGCGCCGGTGCGGGCACGCGCCGAGAGGGAGCCGTCGGGCTCGTAGGCGAAGTCACCGAGGCCCATGAGGTAGGCCTCGTGGCCCATCGTGTGGGCGGTCATCGCCAGGCGGGTGGTGGTGTAGTACGGCTCCTCGGTGAGGACGTCGTTGACGACGAATCCGATCTTCATGCGGGCTTCTCCTTGGGTCAGGTGGGGGACGAAGGGGGGTGGCTCAGGCGTGGACGCTCGGGGGCAGCAGCCGGGTGACGTCGTCGGAGCACTCGGCGGCGGCCGCGAGCCGGTCCGCCGTCGAGGGGTCGTCGAGCCACCGCGGCAGGATCCGCGGGGGGTTGAGGATGCCGGCCTCGTCGAGCGAGTCGATGAGCGGCAGGTCGTCGAGCGAGAACTTGCCGAGCCACAGGCGATCGAGGGTGCCGCCGCCCCTCAGGTGGTCCAGCAGGTCGACGAGGCCGCGCAGGTAGATGGCGTCCTTGGTCAGCCCCCCGGAGCGGTAGGCGCGCATCGTCGTGGTGAAGGCGCTGGCCTCGGGGAACCCGGCGTCGACGAGTCCCTCCCACGCCTCGACGAAGGAGGAACCCCCCGTCATCCGGTGGACGGTGACGACCCGGGCCGCGAGCTGCCGCAGCCGGAAGGGGGTCAGGCCGCCGCACCCGATCTCGGCGAGCACCGCCAGCCCCTCCTGGGTCTCGTCGTAGCCGGCGAGACCGGTGCCGAGCACCTGGATGGGCTGGGCCGAGCCGTTGACCTGCGTGACGAGGTGGGTCCCGACCTCGTGCTGGAGGAGGGCGTCGGCCCGCGCCCGCTGGACGGTCGCGTCGGGGTCGATGAGCAGGGTGTTGCCGGAGACGACCACGCCGTTGACGTCGTCACGGACCTCTGCGTGGATGTCGATGCCGGGGTCGATCCCCGTGTAGTGGTCGATCTCCGCCTGGGCCAGCCCGAGGAACTCCTCGGCGGTGACCACCTCCCCCTTCGTCTCGGGGGTGGGGACGGCGGCGAGGATGTTTTCCGCCTGCTCCCGCAGGCGGGGGGAGGTCCCGCCGTAGAGCTCGGTGCTCAGCTGGCGGAAGACGTCGCTGTCCCGTGCCATGAGCATGTCGATCTGCAGCAGCAGCTCACGGTGCTTGGCCCGCAGGAGGGACGCGACCGTGGTGTCCTCGACCTGGCTGACGTCGATGTTGGTGACGACCTGCTTGAGGACCTCCTGGTCGGCCTCGAGCTCGCGGTAGACGAAGCGCGGCTCGCTCACCCTGCCGGCGACGAACTCGGCCTTGATGTCGTCGGCGTTGACGGGGGTGACGTCGAGCAGGAAGCGCATCGACCCCGACATCTGGGCGAGGGCGTGGTCGATCGCGAGGTCGTTGACGCTGACCCTGCGCAGCGCCGCGGCGTCCTCGCTCATGCCGTGGCCCCCTCGGTCAGCCGCTCCAGCGCCGCCAGGACCGGGCCCCGGGTGGCGGCGAGGGCCGCGGCGATCGCCGCGATGCGCTCGTCGTCGGGCTCGCCGGTCCACTCGTCCATGTAGGTCTTCTTGAACTCGATGGCCAGCACGACGGCCTGGTCGGGGTAGCGCGCGTGCGCCCACTGCGCGATACCGCGCCCGCGGAACTTGACGTTCTCGCGCACGTCGAGCCGTCCGCCGGACAGCTCGACGTGCTCCATGAAGGTGTCGACGACGCTGCCCCAGCGCTCCCGGTCGAGGCTGCCGGTGCCGACGTTGACGTCGGGGTTGTCCTCCTGGGGGCCCGGTACGGCGTCGGCACCGTCACGACGGTGGTTGTAGGAGTGGACGTCGTAGACGACGAAGGGGCCGCGGGCCGCGATCTCGTCGAAGCGACGCCCCAGCTCGTCGTACACCTCGTCGAAGACCTCCAGCGAGCGCTCGGCGATGTCGTCCGGGAGCCGGCCGCCGCGCCACATGTCGAGCCCCCAGGCGTCCTCGGGCTCGCGGTAGACCGCCTCCTCGCGGACCCGGTTGAGGTCGGTCTCGAAGCGCGACCGGTGCACGACGAGACGAGCCGGCAGCCGCTCGATGAAGCGGTCGGTGAAGGGGTCCTCCTCGCGGAGCCGGACCTCCTCGTCGAGGACCATCTGCTCGTGGACCTCGGGTCGCAGGTCGTGGCCGGCGTGGACGGCGGTGGCGACGAGCTGGCCGCTCCAGTCGCCGTCGACGGAGAGCACGGGGAGATCGTGGGTGGCCTGCGGAGCGCGGGTTTCGGACATGCTTGTTGTCTACAGCATGGGAGCCCGCGGGGAAGAACCGTCGCACGCGCCCTCGCACCAGTCGAGCAGCCGCGCCGTGAGCGCCGCCGACTCGGGCAGCCGGGGGTCGGAGAGGTAGGAGTGCCACAGCCCCTCGGCGAGCACGAGGTCCGCCTCCCCGCCGGCGGCCCGCCAGGCCGTGTGGATCCGGGCGGTGTCGGACAGGAAGAGGTCGCGCGTGCCGGTCGTGAAGATCGCCGGCGGCAGTGCCCCGCCCGACCAGTCGGCGTACACGGGTGAGACGAGCGGGTCGCGCAGGTCCGCGTCGCCGGCGTAGGCCCGGGCGAACCGCTCCTGCTGCCCCCGCCACCGGATGTAGGCGTCGCGGCCCTCGTTGACCCGGTGGCTGTCGCCCTCTCCCGCCAGGTCCCCGAAGGGGGTCAGCGCCACCATCCCGAGCGGCAGCGGCGGCCCGTCACCGGCTGCTCGCAGCTCCCGGATGCGCTGCAGCACACCGAGCGCGAGGTTGGCGCCGGCCGAGACGCCGCCGAGCAGGACCCGCGGGCCGCGCTCCTCCACCCCCGCCACGTAGGCCTCGAGGCAGACGTCGACGGCGACGGGGAAGCGCGCCTCGGGAGCGAGCGGGTACTCGACCGAGACGACCGGCCGGCCGAGCCCGGCCGCCAGCCGCAGCCCGGTCCCGTCATGCGCCGAGCCCCAGCAGAAGCCGCCGCCGTGGACCCACAGCACCCACGCGCCCTCGCTCGCCCCCGGCGTCGTCATGACGAGGTGCCCCCGCGCATCGCGTCGCGTCCCGACGCCCAGACCGGCTCGGTCCGCCTCGAACCCGGCGAGGCGCTGCTTCGCCCCCTTCGCCCGCAGCCACCGGGTGGTCCGCGGCGTGAGCGGCCACCGGTGGACCCGGTTGTCCGCCGCGGCCGCGGCCGCGACCGCCACGGCGCTCACCGTGGGCGGGAACCACGCCCTCACAGGTGCTCCCGTCCGCTCACGTGCGTGTCGACCCAGTGGTTGACCTGGCCCCACTGCCGCTCGAGCCAGACCGCGACCTCGTCCGGGTCCGTCGGCACGTCCTCGCTGCGGAAGGTGCGACCACGGAGGAGCAGCCGGTTGCGGAAGGGCACGGCCCGCACGACCGCGGCCGGCCCGGAGATCATGTCGAGCCCCGTGTGGGCGATGACCATGACGTCGGCCTCGGGGGCGCGCTCGCGGATCGCGGCGACGCCGCGGGAGCGGGCCTCGAGGACCCAGGGGCGGGCGACGGCGGTGGCGAGCCGCTCGGCCTCGCCGCGGGCCTTGAGCTGACGCACCTGCACCTCGTGCCGCTCCCGGGTCCAGTTGCGACCCTCCGGGAAGATGAGCATCGCGTCCTTGGCGGTGAGCGTCGCGGCGAGCTCGGCGACGCCACGCGCCCGGTCGTCACCGGCACCGGAGCGCGAGGGCACGAAGTAGGAGTCGAGCCGCTGCAGCACCATCGCGATGCCCGGGTCCCACAGCATCGCGTCGGCGAGGACGACCCGGGGGATGCGCCCGGCGGTCGAGGCGAGCAGCCAGGCGATGGCGAGCGAGTCGGCCGGGCCGGCGTGCCGGGAGATGACGACGAGCGGGTGGCCGGGACGGCCGACGGTCAGCTCCCCCTCGATCTCGACGTGGAACCCGACGACCCGCCGGGCCGTGAAGAGCACGTGGTCGAGCGCCCGCTGGATGAGCTCGAGGTGGTCCGCGTCCCACGTGGGGCTCGTCCCCCGCGGGGAGCGCAGGCGCAGGTACCAGCACTCGACGACCAGCCCGATGTCCTCCCACATGACGTAGAGCGCGAGGAAGAGGCAGCGCAGGAGCGCCAGCCGCCGGTCCCACGGCCACAGCAGGAGCAGGCAGGGGGTGATGACGACGAAGAGCAGGGACACGACGATGCCGACGAACGGGTAGAGCGCCTGCAGGAGCAGCCGCAGCCACATCGGCGGAGCGGGCAGCGAGGGCAGCGCCGAGATCCTCACGCCAGACCCTCGAGGTAGCCGGTCGTCGCCGCGAAGGCCCGGGCCATGCGGTCCTCGACCTTGGCCACCGACCCCTGCCCGAGCAGGGAGGCGGTCGGGGTCCGGTCCACGCCGCTCGGCAGCACGTGCAGGCGCACCGAGTCGGGCACCTCCGCGATCTCCTCGACGAAGCGGTGCCGACGCGCGATCTCGAAGGCCACGAGCCCGACGTCGAGCGGGTTGGTCGGCGCGAGGAGCGGCTGCTCGACCCGTCCGACCTGGAGCACGTGGATGTCGGTGGCGCCCAGGGCCATCGCCCGCCCCACGGGGATCGAGTGCACGAGCCCGCCGTCGTAGTAGTGCGCGCCGTCGATCTGGACGGGCGGGAAGAGCCCGGGCACCGCGCAGCTCGCGGCCACGGCCGGCCCGATCCGGCCGGACGTGAACCACCGCGACGCCGAGCTCTCGATCTCCGCGGCGACGCACTGGAAGGGCACCGGTAGGTCCTCGATGAGGTCGACCCCCAGGTGCCGCTCCACGAGGTCCGCGATGAGCCCGCGCCGCATGACGTGCGTGCGGTGCCTCGCGAAGCGCGCGGCCTGCCGCACGGGGTTCTCGCTCATCTCCCCCGAGCTGACGACATCGCGCCACAGGCCCTCGAGCCGCTCGACGCCCTCGGCGGTCGGGTCGGCGGCGATGAAGGCACCGTTGACGGAGCCGATGCTCGTGCCGACGACGAGGTCGGGCGTGATGTCCGCGGCGAGCAGCGCGCGCAGCATGCCCACCTGGGTCGCTCCGAGGACGCCACCGCCACCGAGGACGAAGGCAGTCACGGGCATGGTCGTCAGGTTACTGCGGGGTCGTCCCGGCGCGCGGGTCCGACCCGTCCTGGGGGATGACGTCGACGCCGACCTTGAGGCTGGACCCACCCCCTTCGCCGAAGATCACGCCCTTGAGCGGCGAGACGTCGCGGAAGTCCCGTCCCCAGCCGGTGACGATGTAGCGCGAGTCGGCGAAGTGGTTGTTGGTCGGGTCGAGGTCGACCCAGTCGCCGTCGGGGGTCATCGCCGCGACCCACGCGTGCGAGGCGTCCGAGCCCTGCAGCTTGACCTTGCCCGGCGCCGGCCGGGTCTCGATGTAGCCCGAGACGTAGCGGCCGGGGATGCCGACGGCGCGCAGGCAGCCGGCGGCGAGGTGGGCGAAGTCCTGGCAGACGCCCTCGCGCTGGGCGAGCAGCTCCGGCAGCGTGGTCTTCACGCTCGTCGTGCCCTTGGCGTACGTGAAGTCGCGGTAGATGTCGGAGTACAGCGCGACGAGGGCCTCGCCGAAGGGCCGGTCCGGGGGCAGGATGCCGGCCGAGTAGGCGATGACCTCGGGTGCGATCTCGACGAGCGCCGACGGCAGCAGGTACTGCGCCGCCTCGGCCCGGTCGATCCCCTCGCCGGCGTCGACGAGCTCGGCGACCTCCGCGACCGTCCACGCGTCCAGCCGGCCCATGTCCGGCGGCGGCCACTCGATCTCCATGAGGCTGCGCTTGTACACGTCGAGCACGGTGTGCGGCGTGCGCACCTCGTAGAAGCTCGAGTGGTTGCCGAAGTGGTCGACGTGCTCGGTGTGGATGTGCGGCTCGGGCACGATCTCGACGGAGTGCTCGACGACCCGCTGCTGCGCGGTCTCCCGCGGCCGCAGCAGCGCCCGGCCGAAGGAGTCGGTCACGTACTCCTCGTACGTGTACGTCGTGCGGTGGCGCACCTCGTACCGACGAAGGGTGTGGTGCTCCGGCTTGATGACGGGGACCAGCGGGTTGCCGGTGGCGACCGGCTCGGGGGCCGGCGGGTGCGGGGGGACAGAGGTGTTGTCGATGCTCACCAGGACTCCTCCCCACCGTTCCACTGGACCCACTGGACACTGCGTCCCGGGGTCTTGCGGCTGAAGTACGAGGCGTCGATCGTGCGGTGGATCGTGCGCAGGTCGTTGCCGAGCCGGGTGAGTGCCTCGCCGAGGGGCGCGCGGGCGTCGGCGAAGAGCTCGTCGAGGTCGAGGACCGCGATCCGCTCCGTCAGCTCGCGCGCCAGCGGCAGCGCGTCCTCGTCGTCGATGAGGTCGAGGGCCTCGACGAGCCGCTCGACCTGGAAGGCGACCGAGCGCGGGTTGGTGACGTCCCGCAGGAGCAGGTCGACGGCCGCCTGGAGCGAGGACAGGCTCCCGAGTCCACCGGTGAGCCGCCGCCGGTAGGTGATGACGGACTCTGCGGCCATGAGCGCGGCCTCGGTCGTCGTGCCCTCGACGACGGGCGCGCGCTCGACGGCGAGCACGCTGGAGAGCAGCCGGATCGTCTGCTGGGCGCGCTCGACCCGCTTGCCGGCGTCGGTGAAGGCCCAGGCGGGGTCGCGGATGAGCGACTCGACCCCGATGCCCGCGAGCGCGAGCAGGCCCTCGATGGTCTCCATGAGCAGCTCCTGCAGGTCGTCCTGCGGGACGGCGTGCTGGAGGGTGCGCTCGAGGCGCGACATGACCAGCCAGGTGTCGAGCGAGAGGCTCTCGCGCACGGCCTGGGCGGCGATGACGGCGCGGTGGGTGCTGTAGGCGACCGACCCGATGACCCGCGGCTCGAGCGTCAGCTCGCGCAGGTACGGCAGCGGGTCCTCGCGGCGAGCCGCGGCGCCCTCGCCCTGGAACCCGGGCGAGACCGACATGACCTCGGTGACGGCGTCGAGGATCGCGAGCATCGCGGTGTGGCCGGTCGTCCCGGGCCGGGCCGCGTGGTCGTCGACGAGGTTGTCGGCGACGCGCAGCAGCCGGGCGGCGGCCTCGGCCCGCTCGGCGTAGCGGCCCATCCAGTACAGGTCGGCGGCGACGCGCGGTGCCGGGGCTGCGTAGCCGCTCGCCGTCCCGCCCTGGACGCTGGGGAAGGTGAGGACCTCCCCTTCGCGCGGCGCGTCGGGGTCCGCGCGGACCCACACGTCCTTGCTCATCGCCCCGCTGATGCTCGAGATCGCCCCGGAGTCGGGGCGCACGGCGACCCGGGCGAGACCACCGGGCATGACCGCGTAGTCGTCCTCGTCGGCGACGGCGAAGGTGCGCAGCACGACGCTGCGCGGCTCGAGCCCGCCGGCCGTGACCACGGGCGCGGTCGACATCGTCAGCGGGTCCTGCGCCGTCCACCGCCACGGCTCGGCCTGGATGCGCATCGCGAGGTCGTCGCGCTCCTGCGCGCTCAGCTCCCAGCCGAAGATCGAGTTGGTGTTGCCCTGGCGCGAGGCGGGCTTGACGACGAGGCTGGAGAGCTGGGTGACGATGTGGCTGAGGTGCGTCGGCTCGCCGGCCCACCACGTCTGCGTCGAGGCGAGCGAGAGGTCCTCGCCGAGGACGTGCCGGCAGATCTGCGGCAGGTACGGGATGAGGGCAGGGTTCTCCAGGACGCCGGAGGAGACGGGGTTGACGATCGAGACGTTGCCGAGGCGGGCGGCCTCGACCATGCCCGGCAGCCCGAGCCGGGAGTCGCCGCGCAGGTCGAGCTGGTCGACCGCGTCGCCCTCGACCCGGCGCATGATGACGTCGACCGGGGTGAGCCCGGAGGTCGTGCGCATCCAGATCCGGCCGTCCCGGCTCACGAGGTCCTCGGACTCGACGACGGGCACGCCGAGGACCGTGGACTGGAGGGCCTCGTCGAAGGCGGCGTCGCTGAGCGCGCCCGGCGTGAGGATGACGATCCGGGGCACGTCGTCGGTCTCGGGGGCCGCCGCGACGAGCGCCTTGTGCACCTGGAAGAAGAAGCCGCGCAGCCGGGCGAGGTCGACCTCACGGTGCAGGTCGGGCAGGACCCGGGCGGTGATCCGCCGGTTGGCCATGGCGAAGCCCGCGCCGCTCGGTGCCTGCGTCCGGTCGGCGAAGACCCGCCAGGTGCCGTTGCGGTCGCGGGCCAGGTCCATCGCCGGCATGACGAGCTGGCGCGGTCCGGGGACGCGGATCCCGTCGGCCTGCGGCAGCCACCCGTCGTGGCCGAAGACCGCGGCGCCCGGCAGGATGCCGTGGCGCACGAGCCGCTGCTCGCCGCTGAGGTCGGTGAGCACCTCGTCGAGGAGGGCGGAGCGCTGCCTGACGCCCTGCTCCAGCCGCGCCCACTCGGCCGGGCCGAAGGTCAGCGGGAGCGGGTCGAGCTCCCACTCGCGCGGCTCCGTCGGGACCTGCGGCCCCTCGGCGGCGTCGCTGCCCTCCGCGGGGACCCCGGCGCCGTAGGTGATGCCATCGTCGGCGACGAAGCGGCGGGCAGCCGCGCGGGCGGCGAGCAGCGCGGGCAGCCCGGCCCCGGCGAGCTGGTCCGCGAGCGGCTGCGCGGCCTCGCGGACCCCGTCGAGGGTGACGAGCTCGTCCACCCCTTCGCTGCTCGTGACGACCTCGCGGTAGTCGTCGAGCAGCGTGGAGGGATCGTCACCGACGGCCGCAGCTGACATGTTGCGACACTAACGCGCCCGCCTGTCCGACCCCGAACCCCATGCGCCCCAGGTTTCTCGGGTCACCCGATAAACCTCGCCTTCGCAAGAGTTTGAAACTCCTGCGAAGGCGAGGAAAGTCCTGCTCAGCTGCGGACGAAGGGGGTCAGCGTCGCGTCCCGCTCCCCGCGACCTTCACGTCCGCCCAGACGAGCCGGTGGTCGCTCGTCGGGAAGGGGTAGGTGCCGGTCAGGCGGTACAGCGGGCTGTCGCTCGTGGGCCAGAAGACCCCGGAGTCGCGGATCGGCAGGTTGCGGCTCGGCAGCACGTAGTCCACCCGGAGGTTGCCCGGCGGCTCGGCGAAGTCGGCCGTGTCCTGGGCCGGGTCGCCGACGTGCTCGGCGTTGATCCCGCCCTGGGTCTCGCTGGCCTCGACGCCACCCCCGCTCGTCGGGGTGTGCGAGGTGTTGACGCGCGGGTTGTCGAGGACCTGGTGGATGGAGCCGTCCGTGCTGTCGCCGTCGTTCGGGTCGGCGTTCTGGTCGCCGGCGATGACGAAGCGCGCGTCGCGCGCCAGCCCGCCCCGGCCCCCTTCGTCGTCGTGGATGTACGCGGCGGTCCGCCCACCCGTGACGTAGTCGCCCCAGAAGCGGATCTCGTCCGCGTTGCGCCGACCGTTGCGGTCCTCGGGACCGTCGAAGGTGGGCGGCGTCGGGTGGCTCACGAGGAAGTGCACGTCCTTGCGGCCGATCTCGATCGGCAGGTCCCAGTGGCTCTTGGAGCTCAGCCGCAGGTCCGCCTGCTCGGCCGGCGAGTAGTAGTCCGTGGGGATGCGGTTGCCCGGCATGTCGGCCCAGCGGAACTCCTGGAAGGTCCGCACGCGGTCGAGGTCGATCGGGTACTTGCTGTAGACGACCATGCCGTACTGCCCCGGGAAGAGCCCGAAGCCGAACGCGTCGTCGCCCCCGCCGACCCGGCCGTCGTCGTTGAGGTCGTGGCCGCTCGGCACGCCCGTGTTGCTCGGGGCGATGTAGTGGTACGGGTACGCGATGGGGTCCGCACCGCGCTGGCCGACCGCGAGGTAGTTGTCGCGGAAGAGCTCGGCGGCCTCCGGCGAGTAGTCGAACTCGTTGACGAGCACCACGTCCGGGTCCGCGCGCTGGATCGTCTCGGCGACGTTGCGGGCCTGGACGTCGTCGGGTGTCGAGAGGTCGTTGACGAGCTGGCCCTCGGTGGCGCGGTTGAGCGAGGCGTTGAAGCTCGCGAAGCGCACGGTCTGGGTGCCGGGACCCCCCTTCGCCTGAGGGGTGGCGGTGGCGGGAGCGGCGGTCGCGGCCAGGGCGGCGACGCCGAGGAGGGCGGCGTACCTCGGGAGTCGGGTCATGCGCCCGACGGTAGGCGCGAAGGGAGAACACCGCCTGACGTCTACGCGAACAGTGCATCGCAAAGGGCTCTTTGCAAACATCTCTTTGCGGTCTATCCTCGTCCCATGGAGCCCGTCGTCCCCGACATCACCCAGCTCAAGGCCCTCTCGCACCCGGTGCGCCTGCGGCTGCTCGGCATGCTGCGCACGCTCGGCCCCGCCACGGCGAGCCAGGTCGCGCGCCGCCTCGGGCTCAACTCGGGCGCGACGAGCTACCACCTGCGCCAGCTCGCGGAGCACGGGTTCATCGAGGAGGCGCCCGAGCTCGGCACCAGACGGGACCGCTGGTGGCGGGCGAGCGCGCTGTCGACCTCCGTGCGCGACGAGGACGTGACCACGGACGAAGGGAGGGACGCCACCGACGCCTTCCACCAGCTGGCGGTGACACACTCGGCGAGCCGGATGCAGGCGGCCGCGACCCGCCGTGGGGGCGAGTCCGACGACTGGCGCCCGCTCACCTCGATCAGCGATCTGCAGGTGCCCGTGACGGCGGAGCAGGCGGCGAGGATCCAGGAGCGCTTCGAGGCCCTCGTCTGGGAGGTCCTCGAGGAGCATCCCCCGGCCCCCGGCCCCCTCGAGGAGGGCCAGCGCCGCTACGCCGTCATCGTCTCGAGCTTCCCCACCGAGGACGAGGACCCCTGGGATGCGTGAGCCGCTCTCCCCCGATGCCGCCCGCCGCGTCTTCCTCACCCTGACGACGACCCGCTGGCTGCCGATCGGCTTCGTCGTCGGGCTCTTCACGCTCTGGCAGCTCGAGCGGGGTCTGACCCTCCCGCAGGCGCTCACCGCCTCCGCGGTCATGGGCGTCGCGGTCGTGGCACTGGAGCTGCCGACGTCCGGCTTCGCCGACGCGCTCGGCCGCCGCCCGGTGCTGGTCGCGGCCGCGGTCGCCAACGTCGCGTCGATGGTGGCGCTGCTCGTGGCCCAGTCCTTCCTCGCCTTCGTCCTCGCGTCCTTGCTCACCGGTGTCTTCCGCGCGCTCGACTCGGGGCCGCTGGAGGCCTGGTACGTCGACACGGTCCACGTGAGCCGTCCGGGCGCGGACGTCGACCAGGACCTCTCCCGCTCGACCTCGATCCTCGGCCTGGCGATCGCGGGTGGGGCGCTGCTGTCCGGTGGGCTCGTCGCGTGGCACCCGATCGGGTCGCACTCGGCGCTGTGGCTGCCGGTCGTCGTCTGCCTGGCGCTGTCGGTGGTCCACCTGGTCGCGGTCGTCGCGCTCATGCGCGAACCGGTCACCCACCTCGACTCGACGGGCTGGGCCCGCGCGGCGACGTCGGCCAGGGCCACGCCGCGCATCATCGGGTCCGGTCTGCGGCTCGTGCGCGACAACCCGGTGCTGCGCGGGCTGGTGCTGCTCGAGTGCTTCTGGAGCACGGCACTCATCGCCTCGGAGTCGCTCACCCCGGTGCGGATGGCCGAGCTCCTCGGCGGCGAGGAGCGCGCCGGCGTCGTCATGGGTCCGCTCGCGGCCGTCGCGTGGCTCGTCTTCGCGCTCGGGGCGTGGGCGTGCGGCAGGGCCTCTGCTCGCTGGGGCGTGGCCCGCGCGGCGATCCTCGGCCGGCTCGTGCACAGCGTCCTGACGATCGGCATGGCGCTGGCGGTCGGCCCCATCGGCCTCGTCGTCGCCCACCTGCTCGCCTACACCGGCCACGGCATGCAGGGCCCGGCCTACAACGCGCTGCTGCACCGCGAGGCGAGCTCGGCCAACCGCTCGACCGTGCTGTCGCTCGCCTCGATGTCGGCCTTCGGCTTCACCGCGATCACCATGCCCCTGGCCGGTCTGCTCGCCTCCGCGACGTCGACCCAGCTCGCGATGGCGGCCGCCGGCGTCTTCGGCCTGGGCGGCGTGTGGTGCCTCCTGCCGGCGCTGCGGGCCGAGCGTTCGCCGGGGACTCAGTCGCCCCGCAGCGTCCCGAGGACGAGGGGCAGCTCCGGTGGGATCTCGCTCGCGAGGTAGCCGACCCGACCGAAGCGGGCTGCGAGGGCGTCGCCGGCAGCCGCGTGGACGTACTTCGCCCAGACCAGCGACTGCACCAGCCCGGCGCCCCGTGAGAGCAGACCCAGGGCGGCCCCGGCCACGACATCACCACTGCCCGACGTGCCGAGCCCGGTGTCACCGGTCGTGACCTGCCAGACATCGCCCCCGGCGACGATCCAGCTGTCGCAGCTCACCACCGCGCCGAACCGCCGCGCCACGGCCAGAGCAGCATCCACGACGTCGTCCTCGGCCAGCGTGTCCCGGTCGACGAGCCGGGCCAGCTCGCTGGAGTTGGGGGTGAGCAGGAGCCTGCCGGCGAGTGCGCGGGCGACCTGGTCCGGGACGTCCGGCAGTATCGTCGCCGCGAACGCGTCGAGGACGATGGGGGTGCCCTCCGGCAGCACCCCGACGACCTCGTGGAGGAGCCGGGCCGAGCCCTCGGCGTCGGAGAGTCCGGGCCCGACGAGCACCGCATCCGCTCGCGACAGCTCCCGCTCGAGCAGGACCCCGCAGTCCTCCCCCGTGACGGCGCCACTGCCGTCCTGCGGCAGCCCTGTCGTGCCGCACTCGGGCACCGCGACGGCCACCTGCGTGGCGACCCCCTCCGCCGTGGCCAGGTGCAGCCGACCGGCACCCATCCGCAGCGCGGAGACCCCGGCCAGGATCGCTCCGCCGGGGGTCGAGCAGGAGCCGCCCACCACGAGGGCCAGGCCACGGCTGTACTTGGTCCCGTCCGGCTCGGGCAGCGGCCAGGACCGCAGCAGCGCCGGGGTGACCAGGCGCGGCAACCTCGGCGAGCCGCCCTCCACCCCCGCGACCACGCCGCTGTCGGGCCCTCGAGGAGCGCTCTCCTCAGGCACGCTCGGCCCCGACCTCGTCCGAGGCGCCGGGCTGATCCGTCACCTCGACGCCCTCCTCGCGCAGGTGGGAGTCCAGGTTGTACTCCGTCACGACCCATCCGGTCACGGACTCCTCGTCGCGGCGGATCCGGCAGATGGCGGCGTTGCGCAACCCGTTGGTGCGCGCCCGCTCGAGCACCTCCTCCTCGCCGAGGCCCTCGGCGACGTAGCAGAAGAGCAGCAGGACGACGTCGTGCCCGGTGACGAGGACCCGCTCGTGCGTCTCGGTGTTGGCGAGATCGGTCAGCACGCCGCGCACGCGTTGGGCGACATCGGCCCACGACTCGCCGCCCGGCGGGCGGTAGTAGAACTTGCCCAGCCACTGGCGTCGCTCCGCCTCCTCGGGGAAGCGGGCCGTGATCCCCTGCGCGGTGAGCTGGTCGGTGATCCCCATGTCGCGGTCCCGAAGCCGCTCGTCGACGCGGTAGTCGAGGTCCACCTCGGCGACGGCCAGGGCGCGCTCCGCCGTCTCGCGAGCGCGACGATAGGGACTCGTCCAGATCACCTGGGGCTGCTCATCAGGTGGGAGCGCGGTCAACCAGCGCCCCACGGCGTCGGCCTGTCGTTGCCCGACCTGCGACAGCACGACGTCGGGGTCCCGCGCCGGCACCTCGATCCGGTCCCTGCGCTCCGCCTGCGCTCGTTCCGCAGCGACATTCCCCTCGGACTGGCCGTGCCGCACGAGAATCACATCAGTCAGACCCATGGTGCGACCTTAGACAACGCACGGACGGAGCGGGAAGGGACTCACAGGGTGCGGGAGATCAGCTCCTCCATGATCTCGTTGGTCCCGCCGTAGATCTTGTGCACGCGAGCGCCGGCGTACAGGCGCGCGATCGGGTACTCGAGCATGTAGCCGTACCCGCCGAGGAGCTGCAGGCAGCGGGAGCGGTGGCGGGCGTGCGGTGGGCGGGTCAGGGAGCGGTGGCGGCGCGAAGGGGGGTGAGCGGGATGTCGTGGGCCTGCGCCCACTCCTCCCACTCGTCGGCGGAGCGCTCGGCGAAGATGGCCTGGAGCCGCTCGCGCGAGAGCTCCTCGGAGGGGATGCCGAGGACCTCGAGCAGGCGGGCGGTGAAGTGCGGCTCGAGGGCCGCGAGCGCGATGCGCCCGTCGGACACGTCGTAGAGGCCGTACGCCGGGAAGCCGCCGCCCAGCAGGGCGCCCGGAGCGGTGAGGCGGTGGGCGAGCGGGCGCGACATCGTCTCCGACAGGTCGGAGAGGGCGACCTCGCGGCGCACCCCTTCGCCGACCCGGGCCCGGGCGACGAGCGCCGCCGCGGCCTCGGCCGCTGCCCGCTCCGACCCGGCGAGGTCGACGACGAGGGTGGCGGGCATCCCCCCTTCGCCCAGCAGGCCGGTGGCGGCCTGGTACGTGAGGTCGTGCCCGGGGGTCTCCGCGTCGTCGCCGGGGTAGCCGACGATGTCGACCTGGCAGACCTGCGGGTGCCGCGCGTGCACGGACGCGAAGTCGAGCCCGAGCCGACGCAGCGCCGACGGCCGCGAGCTCGTGACGAGGACGTCTGCGGCAGCGAGCAGCTCGTCGAGCTCGGCCCGGCCGGCGTCGGACTTCAGGTCGACCCGGCGCACCTCCTGACCGACGTGCAGCTCGTCGAAGTAGGCCCTCGCGAACTGCTCCATCGGGTCACCGCCCGGCGGGACGACGGTGACGACGTCCGCCCCCTGCCGGGTGAGCCGCGCGACGGCGGCCGGCCCCGGCAGGTTGACCGCGACGGACACGACACGGACGCCGGTCAGGGGTGCGTCCACGGTCAGGCCTGGTCGACCAGGGTGCCGGTGGCGACGCGACCGCGCAGCCACGCCGACGGGCGGAACCGCTCGCCGTAGGTGTCGGCGAGCTCGTCGGCCCGGGCGACGAAGCCGGCCAGGCCCCCTTCGTAGTTGGTCATGAAGGTCGCCGGACCACCGGTGTGCGGCGGGAAGCCGATCCCGAAGATGCCGCCGATGTTGGCCGACTCCGCGTCCGTGAGGACCCCGTCCTCGAAGCAGCCCGCGGTCTCCAGCGCCATGACGAAGAGGTACCGGTCCTGCAGGTCGCGCATCGGAACCTGCGTCCCCTTCGCGAACCGCTCGCGCAGGCCGGGCCACAGCACCTTGGGGCCATCCGCCGGGTAGTCGTACATGCCGGCGCCTGCGGCGCGGCCCTTGCGCCCCTCGGCCACGAGGCTGTCGATGAGCTCCTCGCCCGGGCCCTTGGTCAGGGTCCTGCCCTCCGCGGCAGCGGCCTTCTCGGCCTCCGCGCGGATGTGCTGGGTGAGGGTCAACGAGACCTCGTCGAGCATCGCCAGCGGCGGCGCCGGGAAGCCGGCGCTCGTCGCGGCCCGCTCGACGACCATCGGGTCGATCCCCTCGGCCACCGCGACGGCACCCTCGAGGATCAGCGTGCCGAAGACCCGGCTCGTGTAGAAGCCGCGGCCGTCGCCGACGACCACGGGGATCTTGCGGATCTGCTGGACGAGGTCGACCGCGCGGGCGACCGCCTCGTCGGAGGTCTGCTCACCGCGGATGATCTCGACGAGCTGCATCTTGTCCACCGGGGAGAAGAAGTGCAGGCCGATGAAGTCCCGGGGCCGGGTCGCGAACTCCTGCAGCGAGGTGATCGGCAGCGTCGAGGTGTTGGAGCACAGCAGCACATCGGACTCGACCACTGATTCAACTTCGGTGAAGACCTGCTTCTTCAGCTCGTAGTCCTCGAAGACGGCCTCGATGACGACGTCGACGCCGGCGAGGTCCGCCGCGTCGGCCGTCGGGGTGATGCGCGCCAAGATGGCGCTGGCGGCGTCGTCCGAGAGCTTGCCGCGCTCGACCCGCCGGGCGAGGAGCTTCTCCGAGTACCCCTTGCCGCGCGTTGCGCCCTCGACCGAGACGTCCTTGAGGACGACGTCGATGCCCGCCATCGCGGCGGAGTAGGCGATGCCGGCACCCATCATGCCGGCGCCGAGGATGCCGACCCGGCCGACCGTCCGCCTCTCGACGCCCGCCGGGCGCAGCTTGCCGCTGTTGATCGCCTGCAGGTCGAAGAAGAAGGCCTGGATCATCGCCGTCGACTCACGACCGGCGGCGAGCTCGGTGATGTAGCGCGACTCGATGCGGCTCGCGGTGTCGAAGTCGACCTGGGCGCCCTCGACGGCCGCCGCGAGGATCGCGCGGGGCGACCTGGTCGGGGCGCCCTTGAGCGTCTTGCGCAGGTTGGCGGGGAAGGCCGGCAGGTTGGCCGCGAACTTCGGGACCGACGGGGTGCCACCGGGGATCTTGTACCCCTTGACGTCCCACGGCTTCACGGCCGCGCTCTCGTCGTCGCGGTGCTCGCGGAGCCACTGCTTGGCGGCCGGGACGAGCTCCTCGCGGGTGGCGACGAGCTGGTCGACGACCCCCTTCGCCTGCGCCTGCGCCGGGGCGTACTGCTGGCCCTGCAGCAGCCAGCCCATGAGCGCCTCCTGGATGCCGAGCATCCGCACGAGGCGCGTCACGCCGCCGCCCCCCGGCAGCAGCCCGAGGGTGACCTCGGGCAGGCCCAGCTTGATCCCGGGGTCGTCGACGGCGATGCGGTGGTGCGTCGCGAGCGCGAGCTCGAGACCGCCACCGAGGGCGGTGCCGTTGATCGCGGCGACTACCGGCGTGCCGAGCTGCTCGAGGCGGCGCAGCTGGGACTTGATGCGCTCGATGCCGGCGAAGAACTCGCCGGCCCTCTCGGGGGTGACCGACTGCAGGTCGGTGAGGTTGCCGCCGGCGAAGAAGGTCTTCTTGGCGGAGGTCAGGACCACGCCGGTGATCTCGTCGCGCTCGGCCTCGAGGCGGTCGACGGTCTCCCCCATCGCCGCGGTGTACGTGTCGTTCATGGTGTTGGCGCCGGCGCCGGGGTCGTCCATCGTCAGGGTGACGATGCCCTCGTCGTCGCGCTCGTACCGGATCATGTTCTCGCTCATGGCTGTTCTTCGATTCCTGTCCGTGACGAAGGGGGGTCAGACGCGCTCGACGACGGTCGCGACACCCATGCCGCCGCCGATGCACAGGGTGGCGATGCCGCGCTCGAGGTCGCGGCGCTCGAGCTCGTCGACGAGCGTGCCGAGGATCATCGCGCCCGTGGCACCGAGCGGGTGGCCCATGGCGATCGCGCCGCCGTTGACATTGGTCTGCTCCTCGCTCCAGCCCATGTCGCGCATGAGCTTGAGGGCGACGGCCGCGAAGGCCTCGTTGATCTCGACGAGGTCGATGTCCCCGGCGGTCATGCCGACGCGGTCGAGCGCCTTGCGGCACGAGGGCGCGGGACCGGTGAGCATGATCGTCGGCTCGGAGCCGATGACGGCGGTCGAGATGATGCGGGCGCGGGGGGTGAGGCCCATCTCCTCGCCGACGCGCTCGTTGCCGACGAGCAGCAGGGCCGCGCCGTCGACGATCCCCGAGGAGTTCCCGGCGTGGTGCACGTGCCTGATCTGGTCGACGTGCGGGTACTTCTCCGTGGCGACGAAGTCGAAGCCGCCCTGCTCGCCCATCGCGGCGAAGGAGGGGCGCAGCCCGCCGAGCGACTCGGCGGTCGTGCCGGGGCGGATCGTCTCGTCGCGGTCGAGGATCGTGATGCCGTTGGCGTCCGTGACGGGGATGACGGACCGGTCGAAGTACCCGCCCGCCCACGCCGCCGCGGCGCGCTCGTGGGACTGCGCGGCGAAGCGGTCGACCTCGGCGCGGTCGTAGCCCTCGATCGTCGCGATGAGGTCGGCGCTGATGCCCTGCGGGACGAAGTCGGTCTCGAGCGCGGTCCGCGGGTCCAGCGCCCACGCGCCGCCGTCGCTGCCCATGGGCACGCGCGACATCGACTCGACGCCACCGGCGATGAGCAGGTCCTCGAAGCCGGAGCGCACGCGCGAGGCCGCCTGGTTGACGGCCTCCAGGCCGGAGCCGCAGAAGCGGTTGAGCTGCACGCCCGCGACCGGCTCCGGGTAGCCGGCCTTGAGCGCGGCGATGCGCGGGAGGACCGCGCCCTGGTCGCCGACCGGCGAGACGATGCCCATGACGAGGTCGTCGACCTGCGCGGCGTCCAGCCCGGGGTTGCGCTCCCGCAGCGCGTGCAGGAGACCGACGGTCAGGTCGATCGGCTTGACCTCGTGGAGGGAGCCGGACGACTTCCCCTTCCCACGGGGTGTGCGGACGGCGTCGTAGATGACGGCCTGGGGCTGCTCGGGCATGGCCGGCTCCTTCGGGTCACGGGGGGATGATCTGCTGCGCACCCTACGCACGCGTTGAACACTTGTGCAATGGTGTGTCCGACAGTTCACACGACGAGCAAAAGGGAGCCCCGTGACCTCACCCGCGACCGACTCGCGCGAGCGGATCCGCGCGACGGCCCTCGCGCTCTTCGCGGCGCGTGGCGTCGGGGCGACGAGCCTGCGTGAGGTCGCCCGCTCCGCCGGGGTCGCACCCGGTCTCGTCGGGCACCACTTCGGGGGCAAGGACGGGCTGCGGGAGGCCGTGGACGACTTCGTCGTGCTGCGGTTCCGCGAGGCCCTCGCCTCGGTCCCGCTCGAAGGGAGCACCGCCGAGATCGCGGCGGCCCGCGACCGCGCCATCGCCCGGATGTTCGCCGGCAACCCCGACGTCGTCGACTACCTGCGACGCGTCGTCGTCACCCCCGAGCCGGGCGACGTCGGGCTGGCCCGCAAGCTCGTCCAGGAGACGGTCGCCCAGACCCAGACCCTGCGCGACCACGGCGTCACCCGCAGCCGGGTGCCCGTGACCGAGCAGGCCGTGACCGTCCTCGTCCGGCAGATCGGCGCCTGGCTCCTGCAGCCGACCCTCGGGCGGCTGTGGCAGCTCGCCGGCGCCGAGGGGGAGCCTCCGAAGGTCCGCATCACCCTCGACTAGCTAGGCGTCGGGATCGGCGTTCTCCGGGCACTGGCACCACTGGTCGGCGGGCACCTGCGCCCGCACCTGGGCGACGTGCTCGCCGCACCCGCTCCACGTCGTCTTGCCACATCTCGGGCACCGGACCGGCATGCACACGGGCGGCTCACTCCCCTTCGTCGTCGTGCCGGCAGACGCGCCGACCCGACCCACAGTAAGGTCCGGGCATGGCCGAGCGCACCACGTACCTCCTCGTCGACGGGGAAAACATCGACGCGACCCTGGGGGTCTCCGTCCTCGGCCGCCGTCCGGAGCCGCAGGAGCGCCCGCGGTGGAACACGCTGCTGGAGTACACCGAGACCGCGTGGGACCAGCCGGTCAAGGGCCTGTTCTTCCTCGCCGTCGCCGGTGAGCTGCCCGCCTCCTTCGTCCAGGCGCTGCTCGCCATGGGCTACCGGCCCGTGCCGCTGCGCGGCGAGGGCAAGGTCGTCGACATCGCGATCCAGCGCACCGCCGAGGCGCTCCTGGAGCGCGACGCAGACGTCATGCTCGTCAGCCACGACAACGACTTCACCCCGCAGATGGAGGCGCTCGCGCGGGACGAGGAGCGCCGCATCGGCGTCGTCGGCTTCGGCGAGTTCATGGCGAACGGGCTGCGGCAGGTCGACGGCATGGAGTTCTTCGACCTCGAGTACGACGTCTCGGCCTTCAGGAGCCGGCTGCCGCGCGTCCGGGTCATCGAGATCGACGAGTTCGACCCGCTCGAGTTCATCTGAGACGAAGGGGGCGGCGCCGTGGGCATCGTCTGCACCGACATCGCGGTCTCCGCCGACGGCTTCGCCGCGGGGCCTCACCAGAGCGAGGCCGCGCCCATGGGCGAGATCGAGGACGGCGCGCTCCACGCGTGGATGCTCCAGGACTACGAGGGCAACCGCGCCGAGGTCGACGCGATCCTCGACGCGGGCGCGACGATCATGGGTCGCAACATGTTCGGTCCCGTCCGCGGTGAGTGGGACCGCGACTGGCGCGGCTGGTGGGGTGATGAGCCGCCGTACCACGGTCCCGTCTTCGTGCTCACGCACTTCCCCCACGAGCCGATCCGGATGGAGGGCGGCACGACCTTCCACTTCGTCACCGAGGGCATCGAGGTCGCGCTCGGTCGGGCCCGTGCGGCGGCCGGCGACCGCAACATCTCCGTCGCCGGCGGGGCGAGCACGGTCAACCAGTTCCTCGCCGCCGGCCTGCTCGACGAGCTGCGCCTGCACGTCACCTCGAGCATCCTCGGGGCGGGCGAGCGGCTCTTCGAGGGCGTGCCGGCCCAGCGGATGGAGCGGGTGTCGGTCCGCGCGACGTCGCTCGTCACGCACCTGACCTACCGGCCGGCGCGCGCCTGAGCCGTCGCCACCCGCGGGTGGGCCCCGGCCACGCGTGGCTCACCCGCCGATCCACTCGTCGTAGAAGTCCGGCATCTGCGAGGCCCGCCCGGTGAACTGCGGGTCCCGCTTCTCGAGGAAGGCCGCGACGCCCTCCTTGCCGTCACCGATGCTCGTGTGGAACATCGCCAGCGAGTCGATCCGGTGCGCCTCGGCCGGGTGGTCCTGGGCTGCATTGCGCCGCAGCATCTGCCGCGCGAGGGCGACGGCGACGGGGGACCTCCCCTTCGTCCACCGGTCGGCGAGCGCGCGGGCCGCCGTGAGCAGGTCGTCCGGCGCGTGCGGGCCGTCCGCCAGCCCCGCGGCGACCGTCGCGTCCGCGTCGAGGATGTCGGCGGAGAGGACGAGGTCGAGGGCGGTCGGCAGCCCGACGATGCGCGGCAGGAACCAGCTCGACGCGGCCTCCGGCACGATCCCGATGCGGCCGAAGACGAAGCCGACCCTGGCCTTGCTCGACACCAGGCGGGCGTCCATCGCCAGGGTCATCGTGGCGCCGATGCCGACGGCCGGGCCGTTGATCGCCGCGATGACCGGCTTGCGGCAGTCGTGGATCGCCAGCGTCACGCGGCCGCCCGTGTCGCGCACGCCCGCGATGAGCGCGGGGTCCTCGAGCCGGTCCATGTCCGCCAGCGACGGGCTCATCGTCTCGTCGAGCCCGAAGACATTGCCCTCCGCCCCCAGGTCCATCCCGGCGCAGAATGCGCGCCCGGCGCCGGTGACGACCACCGCGCGTACCGCGTCGTCGTCGTTGACCTCCCGGAAGGTCCGCTCCAGCTCCTCGGCCATCTGCGGCGTGAAGGAGTTGAGCTGCTCCGGCCGGTCGAGGGTGACGGTGAGGACCCCGTCGTCGAGGTCGTGCGTGATCGTCGTGTACGTCATGCCCCGACTCTGCCGCACGACGAGGGCGAAGGGGGCCGCACCCGCTGGTGCGGCCCCCTTCGTCGTCGTGGTCCTCAGACGCCGGCGGTGTCCACGTGCGGGATCCAGGTGTCCGGTCCGAAGACCTCGTAGTGGATCCGCTCCTCGGGGACGCCGCGCTCGGCGAGCTGCCCGCGGACGGACTCCATGAAGGGCAGCGGACCGCAGAGGTAGACCTCCGCGGAGGGGTCGATGTCGTCCGACGCGAGGTCGATGCGGCCGTGCCGCACGGTCTCGGTCGCCGCACGCGACCCGAGGTCCTCGTACCAGTGGTGCAGCCGCGCGTCGTCGATCCGGCCGACGAGGTCGGCGAGCTCACGGCGGTGGGCGTGGCGCGCGGGCGAACGATCGGCGTGCAGGACGGTGACAGGCCGGTCGGCGCCCTCCCGGGCGAGGTGGTGGAGCATCCCGATGATCGGCGTGCAGCCGATGCCCGCGGAGACGAGCAGGACCGGGTCGCTGCCCTCCTCGAGGACGAGGTCGCCGAAGGGGAGCGAGACGCGCAGCGTGTCGCCCTCGAAGACCTCCTCGTGGAGGTACGTCGAGACCTCGCCGGCCGGGAGCCCGGCGGCCTCGCTCGCGCGGATCGCCTTGACCGTGAAGCCCCACGTCGGACTGTCGGGCGCCCCCGTCAGGCTGTACTGGCGGATCTGGCGGGCACCGTCGGCCAGCGGGACCTGCACCGAGACGTACTGGCCCGGCAGAGCCTGCGGCAGTGGCGTCCCGTCGCGCCGGGCGACGGTGAAGGCGACCGTGTCGGGCGACTCGTGGTGGCGCGCGGTGACGACGAGCTCCTGCCACACCTCGTGCGGCTCGACGCCGAAGCGGGAGTAGAGGCCCTGCTCGATCCGGATGAGGGCGTGGGCCATGTGCCAGTACACCTCCTCCCAGGCCGCGACGATCTCGGGCGTCGCCGCGTCGCCGAGCACCTGGGCGATCGCCTCGAAGAGGTGCCGGTGGACGATCGGGTACTGGTCCGGGGCGATGCCGAGCGAGGCGTGCTTGTGCGCGATGCGCGAGAGGAGCCCGTCGACGTCGCTCTCCGGCGAGCTGACGAGGAGGGTCGCGTAGGCAGCGATGGCACCGGCGAGCGCCCGCTGCTGGTCACCCTGGGCCTGGTTGCCGCGGTTGAAGAGATCGCGCTCCAGCTCGGGGTGGGCGGCGAACATCCGGCGGTAGAAGATCGGGGTGATCTCGTCGATCTTGGCGCCGATGACGGGCAACGTCGACCGGACGATCTCGGCGGACTCGGGTGACAGCACGGACGACCTCCTGGAGCGGTGGCACGGCTCTCGCACCACCTCGGTGGAGGGCGTGACCCGGCCGGATCACGCTCACCTGCACCGGCGCGGTCAGTCTTCTCCCCGAGCATTTAATTCACAAATCGAGCCGTGTTTATTCGTTCGGCCGGTCCCGGGGAGACGCGTGTCGCCGTGCCTCGCTCGGGCTGGCCCCGTACTCGGCCTTGAAGGCCTTGGACAGGTACGTGGAGTCTCCGAGACCCCATCGCATCGCGATCTCCCCCAGGGACAGCTGCGTCCCGACGAGGTCCGCGCGCACCCGTTCCAGCCGTCGGCGGAGGACGTAGCGCCGGCAGGTGATGCCGAGCTCGGCGAAGAGACGGTGCAGCTGGCGGATCGAGATGTGGTGCGCCGCCGCGATCCGTTCGTGGTCCAGAGTCGGGTCCGCCAGGTGTTGCTCGATCCATTCCAGGACGACCGCGTGCCGGGCGTGGACCCCGACGCCGAAGTACTGCTCGTCGGAGAAGCGAGCCATGCATTGCAGCAGGCTGCGGATCTCGTCACCCAGCCCCGCGGTCGCCGTCGGGGTGCGGGAGGCCCAGGCCGCCGAGCTCCCGATGAGCGCGGCGAGCGCGCCGGCGAAGGGTGACGGCTCGACGACGCGCGGGCGGGCGAGCCGCTCCATGCTCCCCTTCGTCACCCCCAGGTCCTGTGCGGTCACCGTGACGACGACGTAACGGAACACGTCGTCGAAGTCGAAGACGAAGGGGGCATCGCCGGGGTAGATGAGGACGGACGCCGGGAGGAGGGAGCGGCTGACCGTGTCGTCGGTGTACTCGGCAGATCCGTCGACGAGCGCACCGACGACGTGGACGCCCGAGGGCCATCGACACCGCGCGGAGGCGCGAGTCGGGCCCTCGCCGGCGACATCACAGCCGGCCAGGCTGCCGGCCTCCCACGAGGTGAAGTCACCGGTGAACCGGGTCCCGGCGCGGCCTCTGCCCGTGGCCGTCATGAGGACGCGATCAACCCCGACCGACCCGACGAGGTAGTCGGAGACGATCGTCCCGGCATCGACCTGCTCGACCGTTGACATGGCCCTCCCACTCTGGAGAACAGCGGACTGCGCCAGCGTAGAACCTCCCCGAGGGCAAGGTCGCTGAGTGCCGTCGTCATGGCACGCAGCGACCTTCCTCTCCTCGTCGTCGTGGGCGCACGATGATCGCGAAGATCTCCCGAGCGAGTAGGTGTCAACGATGACGAATGAACTCTGGACGCTCCCTGCGACGAGGATGCGCGACCTCCTGGACTCCGGTGAGGCCAGCTCGCGAGAGCTGGTCGACAGCTGCTTGGCCCGCATCGAGGCCGTCAACCCCCGACTCAACGCTCTCGTCGAGGTCCGGCCCGACGAGGCGCGCGCGGCCGCAGAGGCGGCCGACTCGGCGAGGGCCGCCGGTGAGGCCCACGGCTGCCTGCACGGGATCCCCGTCGCCACCAAGATCAACACGGAGCAGCGGGGCTACGCCACGACCCAAGGGGTCGTGGCCTGGGCGGAGGCGGTCGCGGAGGAGGACGCGCCCGTGATCGCCAGCCTGCGCAATGCCGGCGCCCTCCTCGTGGGCCGCACGAACGCGCCCGCCTTTGCCTTCCGTTGGTTCTCCAACAACGACCTGCACGGACGGACCCTCAACCCCTGGGACGCCGGACGGACACCCGGCGGCTCAAGCGGTGGGTCGTCCGCAGCCGTCGCCTCGGGGATGCTCCCCCTGGGGCACGGCAACGACATCGGCGGCTCCGTCCGCTACCCCGCTTACGCCACAGGGACCGTCGGGCTGCGCCCCACGCCCGGCCTGGTATCTGGTGGCACGGCGGCCGGGGACCCACCGGAGACGCTGTCGGTGCAGACCATGGCGGTCCACGGGCCGCACGCTCGCACCGTCGGTGACGTTCGCCTCGGGTTGCACGGCATGAGCGGTCGGGACCCGCGGGACCCGTGGCAGGTGGCCGGCAACCCGACGCCTGCTCCGTCTCCGAACGCTCGCCGCGTGGGGCTGCTGCGCGACCCCGGCGTCGTCACTCCCAGCCCGTCCGTCGATGCTGCCCTGACCCAGGCGGGCCGTGACCTCGAGGCGGCGGGATACGAGGTCGAGGAGGTCGAGCTGCCGCTCTTCGCCGAGGCCTACCGCATCTGGTACCTCCTCGTGCTGCGGGAGTTCCTGACCATCATGCCGCTGGTGCGGGAAGTCGGCGACGAGGCGATGCAGCGAGCCGCGCTCTTCTATCAAGAAGGGTCCGCCGAGTGGTGGGGCACCGAGCCCACGCTGCACGACTACATCGCGGGCTATGCCCGCCGGGGCCAGCTGATGCGCAAGCTGAGCACCGTCCTCGAGGAGTACCCGACACTCCTCACGCCCGTCTCGGCCGACGAGGTCATGCTCCAGGACGCCGACATCCAGAGCGCCGAGGGCATGCGGCGGTGCATGGACATCCAGTGGCCGATGATGTCGCTCCCGCTGCTCGGTGTCCCTGGGCTGGCCGTGCCGACCGGGGTGGTCGGGGGGTTGCCCACCGGGGTCCAGCTCATCGGGCGCCGCTTCGACGACGAGCGCCTGCTCGACGTCGGCGAGGTCATCGAGCGCGCCCGCGGGAGCTTCACCCCGATCGATCCCACCTGACGCGCACGCCCCGCACGACGAAGGGCGCCGCACCATGTGGTGCGACGCCCTTCGGACTGTGCGCGAGGGGGGATTTGAACCCCCACGCCCTTTCGGACACTGGCACCTGAAGCCAGCGCGTCTGCCGTTCCGCCACTCGCGCAATGAGTGATGCCCCGCACCATGGGCGCGTGAGCCGTCTCATTGTGCCCCATGACCTGGCGGAATCCCAAAGCGGGTGATCGGGCCCTTCGAGACGCTTGCTGCGCAAGCTCCTCAGGGAGCGGTGGGTGCGGGGGCGTGAGTCGGGCCCTTCGAGACGCTTGCTGCGCAAGCTCCTCAGGGAGCGGTGGGTGGGGGGGCGAGCCGGGCCCTTCGAGACGCTTGCTGCGCAAGCTCCTCAGGGAGCGGTGGACGAGGGCTCCTCGGGGAGCGGTGGACGCGGGCCGGGGGTCAGCCCCCTTCGCTCACCGCGAGGTGCTGCTGGGCGAGGCGGCGAAGGGGGGCGAGGACCGGGTCGACGAGGACGGTGCCGAGGACGACCTGGCGCACGGCGCCGGCCGGGTCCGGCGGGACGGAGTCGACGTCGGCCCGGGCGATCCGCAGGACCCCCTCCGCGTACGCCGCCATCCGCTCCTCGTCGAGGCCCAGGCCCGCGGCGTCGCAGGCCGCCCACGCCGTGTCGAGGTCGTCGATGACCGGGTCGTGCGGGTGGACCCGCCACCCCATGTCCGCGAGCCAGCGGCGGGCCCGCGACTCCGGCGCCGGCGCGTCCGCGGGCGGCGGCTCACCGACGAACTCCTCACCCAGGAGCGCCCGCTGGGCCGCGCCGAGGACGTCGACCCGGCCGGTGCCGGGCTGGTCGATGACGGTGAGCACCCGCCTCGTCGTCGCGACGGACAGCCCGCCGACGCCGATGAGTGCGCGGACCAGTCGCACGCGCTCGACGTGCTCCGGCCCGTAGGCGGCACTCGTCCGCGTCAGGGCCTCCCCGGGAGGGAGCAGCCCCTCACGCAGGTAGTACTTCAGGGTCGCCACCGGCACGTCGGTGGCCGCAGCCAGCTCGGAGATCTTCACGCGCCTCACCTCTTGCGCTGGATAGTAGCGGTACCCAATACTGGATACCATCACTATCCAGCCTCTTGGGAGAGACCATGCGCCACGAGACCCACGCCCACGACGGCGACGTCGTCGTCTTCAACATCGGCATGACGATCCGCAAGCCGCACCGGCCCGACCTGTGGTGGGCCCCCTTCGTCGCCATGCCGCAGATGATCGGCGAGCTCTCCCGCAACCGGGCGGCCGCCGAGCGCGGGGAGGCCGAGGACCTCGGCTTCCTGGGCGCCTACACGCTCATGGGTCGCGGCGGCCCGTGGGTCGTCCAGTACTGGCGCAGCACCGACCAGCTCTACCGCTACGCCTCCATGGCCGACGCCAAGCACCTGCCGGCGTGGAAGAAGTTCAACGCCGTCGCGCGCCGGCAGCCCGAGGCCGTGGGCATCTGGCACGAGACCTTCGCCGTGCCGGCCGGCGGGATCGAGACGCTCTACGGCAACGGCGCCCGCACCGGCCTCGGAGCGCTCACGGGCACCGTCGAGGCGACCCGACGCGGTCGGGGAGCCCGCGAGCGACTGGGCTCGGCGGTCGCCTGACCCGGACCGCCCACCCGCACTAGGGTCGGCTGCATGCCGCACCACACCCGGGACGGGTCGAGCTCGGACCGTGGCGACGGGAGCGACGGGGTCGAGCACGTCGACGACGGTCGCTACGTGCTCGTCGACGGTCGGCGGTGGCGGGCCAGCGACCCCGCCATCCCCGACGCGCTGCGCGCCGAGCTCGTCTCCGAGCTCATGGCCGCGCGACGGGCGGTGCGCACTGATCCCGGGACGGCGCGTCCGCGGGTCCATGACGCCAAGGTCGCGCTCGGTGAGCGCGGGCACCCGTGGTGGGAGGACGCCGACGACCAGGCGCGCCGCGAGCGCATCGCAGCCACGTTCAGGGTGCTCCTGCGCCACCGGGACCCGCGCAGCGCGTGCCCCAGTGACATCGCCCGCGCCGTGGGCGGCCAGGGGTGGCGCGACCTCATGGACGAGGTCCGTGCCGTGGCCGCGGCCCTCGCCGCCGACGGGACCCTCGTCGTCACCCAGGGCGGCCAGCCGGTCGACGTCCGCACGGCACGCGGTCCCGTCCGTGTCGTCGCGGGTCCCCGGCTGGGTGCGCCGTCAGGGTCCTGACCCGCGTCGCTCCCCCCTCGGCGCGGGTCCAGCGATCCTCCAGCGTCCGCAGTTAGGATCGGCGCACCCATGTCCATGCGGGCAGGGTCAGACCGAGCGAAGGGAGGAGGGCTTCCGTGAGCCTCTTCGAGCGCATGGAGCGCAAGCTGGAGCGCACCGTCAACGGTGTCTTCGCGCGCGCCTTCCGCGCCGAGGTCCAGCCGCTCGAGCTCGCCTCGGCGCTGCGCCGCGCCATGGACGACCGGGCCACGATGCTCGGCCGCGGCCGCACGATCGTCCCCAACCTCTTCACCATCGAGCTCGCCCCGAGCGACTACGAGCGCCTCACCGAGTTCGACGAGGAGCTCGAGGACGAGCTCGTCGCCGCCGCCCAGGAGCACGCCGAGTCTCAGCGCTACCAGCCCGGAGGCCCGCTGCAGGTCCTCTTCGACGAGGACGAGGAGCTCGAGACCGGCGTCTTCCGCGTGCGCCCCGCCACCGCCCGGCAGCGCGTCGACCGCGCCGAGCAGGTGCGGGCCTACTCCGACGAGCAGGCCGGCGACGACGACGCATACGACGAGTACTCCGGCGGCTGGGACCTCGACGACGAGCCGGACGAGCCCGTCCCGGCCCCGGCCGCCGCCGTCGAGCGGACGGTGCCGCGACCCCCTTCGCCCCGGCGCGTGCCCGAGGAGGCGCCGACCTCCGTGCAGCGCCCCCAGCCACCGCGCCAGACCCCGCCACCGGTCTCCGTCCAGGACCGCCCGTGGCTCGAGGTCGACGGCGAGCGCTACCCGCTCGTCTCAGCGATGACCGTGCTCGGCCGCGACGAGAGCGCGGACGTCGTCCTCGACGACCCCGGCATCTCCCGTCGCCACTGCGAGGTGCGCGTCACCCACGACGGGCCGCACCTCGTGACACACCTGCGCGACCTGGGCTCGACCAACGGCACCTTCGTCAACGGCGAGCCCACGGACGCCGTCCGGCTGGGTGACGGTGACCGGATCACCGTCGGTCGCACCCACGCCACCTTCCACGCCGGCCGTCGCTGACGCGTCGCGCCACCCACACACAAGGAGCCCAGAGTTGAGCGAGTTGACGGTCACCGTGCTGCGCCTCGGCCTGCTCGTGCTCCTGTGGGTCTTCGTGCTGTCCGTCGCGTCCGTGCTGCGCACCGACCTCTTCGGCACGCGGGTGGTCAACCGCCGCCCCGCCCCACCCAAGAAGGAGGGGCGCCGCGCCAGCCGCTCCGAGGCCGGCGCCGAGGCGCCGCGCCGGGCGCCGCGCAACCCGCGCACGCCCACCCACCTCGTCCTGACGACCGGCCCGCTCACCGGCACCTCCCTGCCGCTGCGCGACTCCGGCGTGCTCATCGGCCGCAACCCCGAGTGCGCCCTGGTCCTCGACGACGAGTTCGCCTCGGGCCGCCACGCGCGCATCATCCGGGCCGAGGACGGGTGGTACGTCGAGGACCTCGGCTCGACCAACGGCACCTTCCTCGGCCAGTACCGCGTCGGTGACCCCGTGCCCGTCGAGACCGGGACCGCGATCCGGATCGGTCGCACGGTCATCGAGCTGAGGAACTGATGGCGCTGACCTTCCACTTCGCCGCGCGCTCCGACGTCGGTCTCGTCCGCAAGGACAACCAGGACTCGGGGTACGCCGGGCCGCACCTGCTCGTCGTCGCCGACGGCATGGGCGGGCACGCCGGCGGCGACATCGCCTCGGCGACCGCGATCACCGAGCTCGTCGAGATCGACCACGACTCGCTGACGGCCGCGGAGGCCTCGACCCGGCTCAGCCGTGCGATCACCTCGGCCAACACCGAGATCGCCCGCACCGCCGCGGAGCACAGCGAGCTCGAGGGCATGGGCACGACGGTCACCGCGATCATGCGGGCGAGGAACAAGCTGATCCTCGCCCACATCGGCGACTCCCGGGCCTACCTCCTGCGCGAGGGGCGGGTCACGCAGATCACCAAGGACCACTCCTTCGTGCAGACCCTCATCGACGAGGGCCGCATCACCGAGGAGGAGGCGAGCACCCACCCCCAGCGCTCGGTCGTCACCCGCGTGCTCACCGGCGCCGACGGTGACGAGCCCGACCTCGGCGCCCGCGAGGCGCGCCTCGGCGACCGTTACCTGCTGTGCAGCGACGGCCTCTCCGGCTTCGTCGCCCGCGACACCATCGAGGAGATCCTCGCCGCCGGCGCGGCCCCCGGCCGGACCGCCGACGACCTCGTCTCTCTCGCCATCCGCGCCGGGGCGCCCGACAACGTCACGGTCGTCGTCGCCGACGTCGTCGAGGCCGGGTCCGCGCCGTCCACCCAGCCCCAGGTGGTCGGCAGCGCCGCCCTGCGCCGCCCGCGCAAGCGCGTCGACACCTCCCCGGCCGGCAAGGCCGCCGCCCTCACCCGCACCGACGACGAGGACGAAGGGGTGGAGCTCGACGAGGAGGGCGCCACCAGTCGCCGGGGGCGCTGGGGCCGTCGGCTCGGCGGCCTGCTCGTCGTCGTGCTGCTCCTCGGCGCCGGCCTGTACGCCGGGTACGCGTGGACCCAGCAGCAGTACTTCGTCGGGGCGCAGGACGGCAAGGTCACGGTCTACCGGGGCGTGGCCGAGGACCTGGGCCCGATCTCGCTGAGCTCGGCCGTCGACCCGACCGACATCCAGCTGTCCGAGCTGCCCACCTTCTACCGCGACGAGGTCGAGGCGACGATCTCCGTCGACTCGCGCTCCGCCGCCGACCAGCGGGTCGAGAGCCTGCGCGTCGCCGCGGAGAAGTGCGGCCAGCTGCGGGCCACAGGGGAGCCCTGCGGCCGATGATGCGCGCCATCACGACGATCACCCCTGCCCGCGGCCGCAATGTCGAGCTGCTGCTCACCGCGCTCGCCATCGGCGTCGTGATCCTCGCCTACGTCAACGTCTCGGTCGCCGAGTCCGGCGAGGTCCCGCCGGACCTGCTCGGCCACACCGGCCTGCTCGCGGCCATCGCGCTCGTCGTGCACCTCGTGCTGCGCTGGCGGGCCTCCTACGCCGACCCGATCATCCTGCCGATCGTCACGCTGCTCAACGGCATCGGGCTGGTGATGATCCATCGGCTCGACCTGGCCGCAGGGCGAGACTTCAGCGAGGGGCTCGCGCTGCGCCAGCTCATCTGGTCGGGACTGGGTGTCGCCATCGCCCTCGTCGTACTGATCATGCTGCGTGACCACCGGGTGCTGCGGCGCTACACCTACACCGCCGGGTTCTTCGCGCTGCTCTTCATCACGCTGCCGCTCACCCCCTTCGGCCACTCCGTCTACGGCGCGAAGATCTGGATCAAGCTCGGCGCCTTCACCTTCCAGCCGGCCGAGGTCGCCAAGATCCTGCTCGCGATCTTCTTCGCCGGCTACCTCGTGCAGACCCGCGACATGCTGGCCCTCGCCGGACGCAAGTTCCTCGGCATCAGCTTCCCGCGGGCACGCGACCTCGGGCCGCTCGCCATCGCCTGGCTCGCGGCGGCCGCCGTCCTCGTGCTGGAGAACGACTTCGGCACCACGCTGCTGATCTTCGGGCTCTTCGTCGCGATGCTCTACGTCGCCACCGAGCGGGTCTCGTGGATCGTCCTCGGCCTGACGATGGCCGCGGCCGGCGCCTTCGTCGTCTACCAGTTCGCCTCGCACGTGCAGACCCGCGTCCTGTGCTGGACCGACACCTTCTCCGAGGAGGGCATGCAGCAGTGCGGCCAGCTGGCCACCGGGATCATGGGCATGGCCGCCGGCGGGATCTCGGGCACCGGCCTGGGCCGCGGCCGACCCTGGCTCACCCCGCTGCCGGAGTCCGACTTCATCTTCACCAGCCTCGGTGAGGAGCTCGGCCTCATCGGCGTCTTCGCGCTGATCATGCTCTACGCGCTGCTCGTCGAGCGCGGGCTGCGCTCGGCCATCGGCCTGCGGGACGGCTTCGGCAAGCTGCTGGCCACCGGGCTGACCTTCGTCCTCGCGATCCAGGTCTTCGTCGTCATCGGCGGCGTCACCCGGGTCATCCCGCTGACCGGCCTCACCCTCCCCTTCGTCGCCTACGGCGGATCCTCGCTCCTCACCAACTGGACCCTCGTCGCCATCCTGCTGCGCATCAGCGACCACGCCCGCCGCCCCGAGCCGGAGTTCGACCCGGCGTCGATGGACGAGCCGACCCAGGTGGTGAAGGCCCGGTGAACCAGCCCATCCGCCGCCTGTCGATGCTCGTCGCGATGCTCTTCGTCCTGCTGCTCGGGTCGAGCACGTGGATCCAGGTCCTCGGCTCCCAGGACATCAACGACCGCCCCGGCAACCGGCGCACCCAGCTCGAGAGCTATGCCCGCGAGCGCGGGCAGATCCTGCTCGGCGGCCGGCCGATCGCGCGCTCCACCCCGACGCAGGACGACCTGCAGTGGCAGCGCCGCTACAGCGAGCCCGAGCTGTACAGCCACGTCACCGGGTGGAACTCCTTCACCTACGGCCCCGGTGGTGGCATCGAGAGCGCCGCCGACGGCCTGCTCTCCGGCCGGGACGACCAGCTCTTCTACGACCGTGTGACCGGCACGATCGCCGGGCGCGAGCCCAAGGGCGCCAGCCTCGAGCTGACGATCAACCCCAGGGTGCAGCAGGCGGCCGACGAGGCGCTCGGCGACCAGCGGGGGGCCGTCGTGGCCCTCGACCCGCGCACCGGCGCGGTGCTCGCGATGGTCTCCCATCCCGACTTCGACCCGACGCCCCTGGTGAGCCATGACCCCGCCACGGAGAAGAAGGCCTGGGACTCGCTGAACAGCGACCCGGCACGCCCGCTCGTCAACCGGGCCATCGGCGGCAACCTCTACCCGCCGGGGTCGGTCTTCAAGATCGTCACCGCCGCCGCGGCCATCGAGGACGGTCGCTGGTCCGAGGACTCCTCGATCCCCGGTCCCGCCGTGCTCGACCTGCCCCAGACCGACGTCGGTCTGCCCAACTCGCACCCCGGCGCCTGCGGGCCGGACGACAAGGTGACCCTGGCCGTCGCCATGCAGGACTCGTGCAACACCGCCTTCGGCTGGCTCGGCATGGAGCTCGGCGGCGACGCGGTGCGCGAGCAGGCCGGCAAGTTCGGCTTCGGCGAGGACCTCGACATCCCGATGAGCGTCACGCCGTCGACCGTGCCCGAGGAGCTCAGCCCGCCGCAGGAGGCCCAGGTCGGCATCGGCCAGTACGACGTGCGGGTCACCCCGATGCAGGTCGCGATGGTGACCGCGGCGGTGGCCAACGACGGCGTCGTCATGAAGCCGCACCTCGTGCAGTCGGTGCTCGGCTCGGACCTGTCGAAGATCGACGAGACCAAGCCCGAGCAGCTGTCCAGGGCCATGGAGCCGGAGACCTCCGACCAGCTGACCGACATGATGAAGCTCGTCGTCGAGCAGGGCACCGGCACCCAGGGCGCCGTGCCCGGCTACAGCGTCGCCGGCAAGACCGGCACCGCCGAGCACGCGGACGACGAGGCGCCGCACGCGTGGTTCACCGCCTTCGCCCCGGCCGACAACCCGCAGATCGCCGTCGCGGTCGTCGTCGAGGAGGGCGGCCGGGCGGGCAACGAGGGCTACGGGGGCTCGGTCGCCGGGCCGATCAGCGCGGCCGTGATGAAGGCGGCCCTCCAGTGACCTGCCCAGCAGACGACCCCGACCACACCGGTCACCCGGACACACCGAGCACCTCGCCGAGGGAGAGCGCATGAGCACGTCAGCACCCCGCCTGCTCGGCGGGCGCTACGAGGTCGGTGAGCTCATCGGCCGTGGCGGCATGGCCGAGGTCCACCTCGGTCACGACACCCGGCTCGGTCGACCCGTCGCGATCAAGATCCTGCGCACCGACCACGCCCGGGATGCCGCCTTCCTCGGCCGGTTCCGCCGCGAGGCCCAGTCCGTCGCCGGGCTCAACCACCGCTCGATCGTCGCCGTGTACGACTCGGGCGAGGACCGGCACACCGAGGCCGGTGGGGCCGCCCTCGACATCCCCTACATCGTCATGGAGCTCGTCGACGGCTACACGCTGCGCGAGCTGCTCAACGACTCCGAGCACGGCTACCTCGATCCCGACGAGGCCGCGCGCATCGTCCAGGCGGTCCTCGAGGCACTCGCCTACAGCCACGAGATGGGCATGGTCCACCGCGACATCAAGCCGGGCAATGTCATGGTCACCGACGACGGCAGCGTCAAGGTCATGGACTTCGGCATCGCGCGCGCCCTCGCCGACACCCAGGCCACGATGACCCAGACCCAGGCCGTCATCGGCACCGCCCAGTACATCTCCCCCGAGCAGGCCCGCGGCGAGACGGTCGACCAGCGCAGCGACGTCTACTCGACCGGCTGCCTCCTCTTCGAGCTGCTCACGGGACGGACCCCGTACACCGGTGAGCCGATCTCGCTGACCTACCAGCACGTCAACGCCGACATCCCGCTCCCTTCGTCGATCAACCCCGACGTCCCGCCGCAGCTGGACGCGATCGTCCACCACGCGCTCACCAAGGACCGCGACGAGCGCTACACCGACGCGCGGTCGATGGCCGAGGACCTCAAGGCCTACCGCGGCGGCATGCCGATCAGCCCGGTCGCGACCGACAGCCTCGAGGCGGCCACCGCGACGATCCCGCTCACCGCGCCGCGAGCGGTACCCGTGCCGCGCACCGACCCGGACACCGCCTCCATGCCCGCGACCCAGCCGCGACGGCGCAGCGGGCGGCTGGGGTGGGTCTTCGCGGCCCTCCTGCTCATCCCACTCGCGCTGCTCGGGTGGTTCGCCTGGGACGCCGCGCAGGGACCCGACGTCGTCCAGGTCACCGTGCCCGGGGTCGTCGGCCGCGACGTGGACGCGGCCACGGCCGCGATCGAGAAGGTCGGGCTCGAGGTCGACGTCGAGCAGCGTGCCGACGAGGCCGCGAAGGGCGAGGTGCTCGAGCAGGACCCCCGGGAGGGGACCACCCTGCCCGAGGGCGAGACCGTGACGCTCGTGGCCTCGAGCGGCCCGGACCAGGTACCGGTGCCGAGCCTGTCCGGCAAGGGCCTCGCCGAGGCGACCCGCGACCTCGAGGCCGCCGGGCTCGAGCTCGGGACGGTGACCAAGGAGGACAGCCCGGACCAGACGACCAACCGGGTGATCTCCAGCTCGCCGGGGCCGGCCGAGTCGGTGGCCGCGGGCAGCGAGGTCGACCTCGTCGTCGCGAGCGGCAACGTCGAGCTCGGGGACTACACCGGGCAGCAGGTGGACGACGCGACG
The DNA here is from genome assembly GCF_039636765.1 of Janibacter terrae. Lineage (NCBI taxonomy): Bacteria > Bacillati > Actinomycetota > Actinomycetes > Micrococcales > Intrasporangiaceae > Janibacter > Janibacter terrae. The sequence goes on along the minus strand of NZ_CP144167.1, from coordinate 510,587 downwards.
CGCGAGATCTTCGGGCTCAACCTCAAGGTCGTCCGCGAGTCGCAGGAGTCGGGCGAGGAGCCCGACACGGTGCTCTCGCAGCGCCCCGGCCCCGGCAAGGTCAAGCAGGGCAGCACGGTCACGCTCGTCGTGGCGCGGCCCCCGGGGCAGACGACGACGGCGACGGTCACCGAGACGCCCACGCCCACGTCGACCACGCCCTCGTCGACCACGTCGACCACGGAGCCGACGACGACCGACTCACCGACGACTGAGCCGAGCCCGACGTCCACGAGCCCCACGTCCGACCCGCTCACGCCGTCGTCCACGACGCCGCGACCGACCGGCCCGCCGACCAGCAGCACGACCCAGTCCCCCGCGAGCCCCAACCGGAGCCCATGACCCCGACGAGGTCACTCCGCGGGGTCGTCGTGACCGCGGGACTCGTCGAAGAAGACGTCGATCCGCTGGAAACCCTTGAGACGCTGCGCCTCCGCGTGGCGTGAGTAGGACCGCTGGTCGGCGGTGGTGAGCACGACCTGGTCGGTGAAGGGCGTGAGCAGCGCCCGCGGCCACAGGTGCTCCTTGCGCACGACGTTGACCTCGACGCAGAGCATCGTCACCACGGCCATCGTGTAGAGGAAGACGAGCAGGCCCAGGACGATGGCGAAGACCGAGTTGAGGTTGCTCGCCCCCTCGATGACCGTGCTGACGTAGAAGGCCCCCACGGTCTGCAGCCCCTGCCACGCGAGCGCCGCGAGGACCGCGCCGGGGAGCACGTCCCACAGGTCCAGCGGCCTGGTCGTCGCGATGACGAAGACGACCCCGAAGACGAGCGTGTTGAGCACGACCGAGGCGATGGTGATCGCCCACCCGGCGTAGCCGCCCGCGACGACCTGCTTGAGGTAGATCGTCAGGCCGGTGGTCAGGACGATCGTCACGCCGGCCACGACGAGCAGGAGCAGCCCGCGCGCCCGGCTGGCGAAGGGGTTGGGCCGAGAGTTGCGCGGGATCATCCACGCCGTGTTGCTGGCGTACTGCAGCGCCTGGCCGACGCCGAGCCCGCCGTAGAGGGCGGCCAACCCACCGATGAGCAGGCCGAGCGGCCCTCCCCCGAGAGTGCCGGTCGAGGCGAGCTCGTCGCCGACGATCGGGAACTCCGACAGGGCCGAGTCGAGGATCGCCTGCTGCCAGTCGGGCTGGTCGCGGAGCACGAATCCGACGACCGTCGACAGGAGCAGCAGGGCCGGGAAGAGCGAGAGGAAGCCGTAGTACGTGAGCAGGGCGCACAGGTACCCGCCGAAGTCGTCGAAGAACTTGTAGACGACCCCGATCGGGAACCCGAGCACGGAGTGGCGCCGCTGCAGCCGGTCGAGCGGACCGACGCGGGGCTCGCCCACAGCAGCCCTGCCGCTCAGCCGGCGGCGACGGCGCGCGCGACGCCCTCGACGTCACGCACGAGCGGGGACATGCCGGCGCTGCGGCCCACGGCGTCGGCGTCGCCGGTCAGGGCGAGCCAGTTGGCGAGAATGCGGTGGCCGCCCTCGGTGAGCACCGACTCGGGGTGGAACTGCACCCCGTGGAGCGGCAGGTCCCGGTGGCGCGCCGCCATGATGACGCCGGACTGCGTGTGGGCGGTCGGCACCAGCTCGTCCGGCACCGTCGCCGGGTCGATCGTCAGCGAGTGGTACCGCGTCGCGGTGAAGGGGGACGGCAGGCCCGCGAGGACCCCCGCCCCGTCGTGCAGCACCCGGCTCGTCTTGCCGTGGAGCAGCTCGGGCGCGCGGCCGACGGTGGCGCCGAGGACGACGCCGAGGGCCTGGTGGCCGAGGCAGACACCGAGCATCGGCTGGGCGCGCTCCGCGCAGGCCTCGATCATCGCCATGGACACGCCCGCACCCTCCGGTGTGCCGGGGCCCGGAGAGACGAGCACCCCGTCGAAGTCCGCGCCGTCACCGGGGCCCAGTGCGTCATTGCGCACGACCGTGGTCTGCGCGCCGAGCTGCTGCAGGTAGCCCACGATCGTGAAGACGAAGCTGTCGTAGTTGTCGACGACGAGGATCTGGCTCACCGGCACAGTATGTCCCTCACTCGTTGTCGGCGACGGGCCGGGCGTGCTCCAGGCTCGTCCGACCGGCGAAGGGGGGCAGCTCCTTGTCGTCATCGCGCTGGACCTCGTAGCCCAGGCCGACCGCGTCGACGTACTGCTTGTAGATGCTCACGGCCGGGTCGTCGTCCAGTGCCTGCTGCAGCTCGTCCGGGTCGCCGATCGCGGTGATGGTGAAGGGCGGCGAGTACACCCGACCCTGGAGGATGAGGGTGTTGCCGACGCAGCGCACGGCGCTCGTGGAGATGACGCGCTGGTCCATGATCTGCATCGCCTCGGCGCCGCCGCGCCACAGCGCGTTGACCACGCCCTGCACGTCCTGCTGGTGCACGACGACGTCGTCGACGGTGAACCCCTCGGGGACCTCGCTCGCCTTGAGGTGAGCGTCGTCGAGGGTCACCGTGAGGGCGGGGCCCTGGACCGCAGTGAGCCCCGCCGGGGCGGCGTTGGCGCGGGTGGTGCGGTCGATCTGCCGCAGGCGGGAGCTGCCGGGGGCGGCGTCGGAGGTCAACCGGTCGACGTCGGAGCGCAGCGCCTCGACCCGTTGGCCGGAGCGCTCGTTGTCGATGGTGCGCTCCCGGATGACATCCGGCAGCCCGGTCGCCTCGCTGCGCAGGTCCGTGCCCCGCGCGGTCGTGCTGGAGGTCGCGAAGAGCAGGCCGGCGCCGACGGCGATGACCGGCACCAGGGCCGACCACCGGCTCGGGCGGTGCGTGAGCCAGGTCCGCACGGCGGGGACCCCCCTTCGATCGGTGACGACGGTCTCGACCTCTACGCTAGGCCACGAACCCGCACAACCTCGAGGAGCACCCAGTGGCGAAGTCGGCCGACGACGCGAAGGACACGACCGACCAGGCGGTCACCTCCGCCAGGAAGACCACCCGCAGCGCCGCCGAGCGCTCCGGCGACCCGCGCAAGCGGGCCACCGCCCAGAGCGAGGTCGACGCCGCCGAGGCCAGGGCGCGGCACAAGGTCAAGGCGCAGCGCGTGGGCAACCCCGGCTGGTTCACCCCGGTCATGCTCGGCCTGATGCTCATCGGCCTGGTCTGGGTCGTGACCTTCTACATCTCGCAGGAGCAGTACCCCGTCGAGTCATGGGGTCGCTGGAACCTCGGCGCGGGCTTCGCCTTCATCCTCGCCGGCTTCGCGATGACGACGCGCTGGAAGTAGCCGCCCGCCCTCGCTCACGACGAGAGGCCGCACCCGCTCACCGCGGGTGCGGCCTCTCGTCGTCCACACGTGCTGTGGACAACCCGGGTTATCCACAGGCTTGTTCACAGCTGGGGACAAATGACATCGGTGTAACTCCCCGGTTTCACAGGGTCCGTCGACCGGGGGCCTCAGGCGAAGGGACCGAGCACCGGGGCTGGGGACAACGCGTACCTGCCGATCCCCAGGGCCAGGACGACCACGAGCACGCCGATGATCCCCACCCAGGCGATCACCGGCTGCCGTCGGGTGCGCGAGAGCGCCAGGGCCGCGGCGATGACGCCGCCGGCGACGAGGCCGCCGAGGTGCGCCTGCCAGGCGACATTGGGCACGAGGAAACCGATGACGGCGTTGATGCCGATCGTCGCCACCATCGCCGAGCTGTCCCGGCCGAGGTGCCTGTTGAGCACGATGACCGCCGCGAAGAGCCCGAAGACCGCGCCCGAGGCACCCACGACCGGCACGTAGGCCTCTGGGTCGAAGGGGTCGACGGGCTGGAAGAGCAGCCAGGTCACCGAGCCGGCGAGGGCGGTGACGAGGTAGATCGCGAGGTAGCGGGCCCAGCCGAGCATCCGCTCGAGGTAGCCGCCGACCAGCCACAGCGCCAGCATGTTGAAGATGATGTGCATCGGCTGGTTGGGGCTGTGCGCGAAGGCCGAGGTGAGCAGCCGCCACGGCTCGCTCGCGCCGATCGCCGGAGCGAAGGCCACCTCCTGGAAGACCCGCGGGGAGACCAGCTCACCGACCCAGACCACGACGCAGACGGCGATGATGCCCATCGTCAGGTACGGCTTCTCGGCGGAGGCGCCGGCGCGCCCACCGAAGACCGTGACCCGGGGGCGGTCCGCCCTCGCCTGCTCGCGGACGCAGTCCACGCACTGGACACCGACCGCGGCGCTGCGCTGGCACTCCGAGCAGACGGGGCGCCGGCACCGCTGGCACCGGATGTAGGTGACCCGGTCGGGATGACGCGGGCAGACGGGGACGTCGGTGCCGGAGCCGCCGCCCGGCACGCCGGACGGCGGCTGCGACATCGTGGATCAGTCCTTGACGATCTCGACGGACTCGATGACGACCGGCTCGACCGGCTTGTCCATCGCACCGGTCGGGACGGCGGCGATCTTGTCGACGACCTCGCGGCTCGGGCCGTCGGACACCTCGCCGAAGATCGTGTGCTTGCCGTTGAGCCACGGGGTCTCACCGACCGTGACGAAGAACTGGGAGCCGTTGGTGCCGCGGCCCATCTGCTTGCCGGCGTTGGCCATGGCGAGCAGGTACGGCTTGGCGAAGGTCAGGTCCGGGTGGATCTCGTCGTCGAACGCGTAGCCGGGGCCGCCGACGCCCTGACCCAGCGGGCAGCCGCCCTGGATCATGAAGCCGGGGATGATCCGGTGGAAGCCCAGGCCGTCGTAGAACTTCGTGGGGTTGGAGCGACCGGCGTCGTCGGTGTACTCCTTCTCGCCCGTGGCGAGGCCGACGAAGTTGTCGACGGTCTTGGGAGCGTGGTTGGGGAACAGCTCGATGGAGATGTCGCCGTGGTTGGTGTGCAGGATCGCCTTCATGACGACCATCGTAGACACGGACGAAGGGGGGATGTGGCGCCCCCCACGCCTCCTCGGTTTCCCTGTCCGCCGATCCGGTGCAGGATGGGGGAGGTACCCGACTGCGCAGGAGGAAGAGTGTTCAAGCAGAACAACAAGGTCGAGACCGGGCGCGTACGCGCCCACGAGACCGCCGAGTCCGCATCCCTGAAGGTCCACGAGATCATCGACAGGATGGCCGAGCACGGTGAGACGGGTGCCGAGCGGGCCCACGTGCTGCGCGCCGCCGCCACCGAGCAGGCGGCCGCCACCCGCGAGAGCGCCGCCGCGCACGCCGCCGAGCTGCGCGCGCAGGCCCACGAGGCGCGCAAGCAGGCCGTCAAGGACGCCCAGAAGGGCAAGAAGGCCGCGCGCAAGCGGGGCAAGAAGGCCGGCAAGGAGGTCCACGACCTGCGCGACACGCTCGTGGACGACGTGCTGCCCAAGGTCACCGCGACCGCGACGACCCTGGCCGCCGCCGGTGTCGCTGCCGGCCGCAAGGCCGCCGACGAGGCCGCCACCCGCGCGCCCGAGGTGGTCACCGCCCTGCGTGACGAGCGGGACCCCCACATGGCCCTCGCCGCCGCCAAGGGGGAGCCGCCCCGCACGAAGCGTCGTGGCCTGAAGTTCCTGCTCCTCGCCCTCGTGGCCGGTGGCATCGCCGCCTTCGTCGCGAAGCAGAAGCAGGCGCCGAAGAAGGACCCGTGGGCGGTCCCCGCCGGCGACCCGTACAAGGCCCCGACGACCGGTCGGGAGTCGACCGTCGCCGCCCCGGCCGCGGCTCCGCTCTCGGAGAAGTCCGACAGCGCGCCCGCCCCGGAGAGCGACCCGCTGGCCGCGCCGACGGCGCTCGACCAGGACCCGCTGGCGGCCCCGGCCGCCCCGGTCGACGACTCCCCGGAGGCCCGCGCCCAGAGCGCGGACGCCGACGCCGCCGAGGGCAGCGACGCCTGGAGCTCCGCGCGCGACTGGGCGGACAACTCGTCCATCCCGTCCGTCTCGGGGACCTCCGAGGGCACCGATCTGTCCACCGAGCACCTCGGTGGCGACCTGCCGGCCGAGGGTGACACCAAGGCCTGAGCCCCGCACGACGAAGGGGAGGTCCCACCGTGCGGTGGGACCTCCCCTTCGTCGTGCCCGGACCTACGCCAGGAAGTCCCCGACGAGCCGGTTGAAGCCCTCGGCGTGCTCGATCTGCACCCAGTGGCCGCACTGGCCGAAGCTGTGCAGCTCCGACTGCTCGATGAGCTCGTGCAGGCGCAGCGAGGTGCTGAGCGGGATGACCTCGTCGTCGCGGCCGTGGATCACGAGGGTGGGCTGCGTCAGCTCGCGGATGTACTGGTCGGGCACGGTGAGCGCCTCGACCGAGCGCTGCCGCGGCGCCGGGAACATCGCGCTGAAGGCCTCGTGCACGCCGGGGCGCGTCGCGGCCGCGAGGCGGATCTTCGCCAGGTCCTCGGTGAGCCGGGACTTGTCGTACGCGAAGAGGTCCATGAGGTCGATCATGTTGGGCAGGCTGGGCTCGAAGCCCCACACCCGGTCCAGGCCCTCGGTGATCTCGAAGGGGACGCCCGCCGCACCCATGAGGACGAGCTTGGAGACCCGCTCGGGGTGGTGCACGGCGACGTTGAGGGCGAGCGCCCCGCCGAAGCTGTTGCCGACGACCGCGACCCGCTCCAGCCCGAGCGCGTCGAGCACGCCGACGAGGTGCTCGGTCCAGGTCGCGAGGTCGTAGGTGACGCCGTCCGGGCGCTCGGTGTAGCCGAAGCCCAGGACGTCCGGGGCGATGACGCGGTAGCGCTCGCCGAGGACCGGCAGGACGCCGCGCCAGTTGGCCCAGGCGCTGACGCCCGGCCCGGAGCCGTGGATCAGCAGGACCGGGTCGCCCTCCCCCACGTCGTGGTAGTTGGTGGCGATGCCGTTGACGTCGATCGTCTCGGCGATCTCTGGGTTGGCGGTCTCGACAGAGGTCATACCCCGCAATCTAGGGATGACCCGGGTACGACGAAGGGGGTGAACCGCAGCGCGGAACACCCCCTTCGTCCTCGGTGGAGGCGATCGGACTCGAACCGACAACCCCCTGCTTGCAAAGCAGGTGCGCTACCAATTGCGCCACGCCCCCGAGGGCTGGTGGATCAGGTGGGACGGTCGCTGGCGGCCGCCCATGCGGCGCCGGTCCCGGAGGAGGACTTCGGTGCGTTGCCCATGCGGCTGGTGGCGGCGTGCAGGTCCTTCTCGGAACGCTGCTGCTCGATCCTGTGCCGCGCGTACACCGCGCCGGCCGCTGCCGCGACGAGTACGAGGACCTTCTTCATCGATCTCTCCTCACCGTCGAAGGTGGTGGGCCCAGGAGGACTTGAACCTCCGACCTCTTCGTTATCAGCGAAGCGCTCTAACCGCCTGAGCTATGGGCCCGTGCTGCGCCGTGGATCTCTCCGTGGCGCGACGCCCGAGATTACCCCACACCTGCCGCCACCACCAAAACGGCGGCAGGCCGGGGGGAATCAGTCGTCGGTCAGCGTCATGTGCACGCCGCCGACGAGGCTGGCGACGATGTTGTAGAGGAAGGCGCCGAGGGTCGCGATGGCCGTCAGCAGGAAGACGTCGACGACCGCCAGGACGATCGACAGGGACAGCACGCGGCCGAAGCCGAGGAAGTCCATGACGTCGAAGGTCTCGCCGGAGCCGTCGCCGATGATCTGGCCGGCCAGCTCGTTGACGGAGTCGAAGACCCCCATCGCCGAGAGCAGGCCCCACATCACGCCGGTCATGACGACCATGGCGATGCCCATGGCCACCGAGACGAGGAAGCCGACCTTCATCACGGAGAAGGGGTCGACCCGCGAGACCATGAGCTTCACACGTCGGCCGGCCCTCGGGGCCGGACGGGCCGCGCTGCCGGACGGGGCGCGGCGGGGCGTCTGGGACGGGCCGGCGGCCGTGCGCACGGCCGTGGTGTCTCCTGTCGGGCTCACTCCTGGTCACCTCCGGGGATGTCCCCCTGCTGGGCGGGCTCCACCGGGTCGCTCCCGGCGGACTGCTCGTCAGGCTCCGACGCTACCCCGTCGGGTTGCTCGTCGACGTCAGCCTCCGGGTCCGCGTCGCCGCGGTCGACGTTGCGGGCGACGGCCACGATCGCGTCGCCCTTGCGCGGCGTGGCGAAGCTGACACCCATCGTGTTGCGGCTCGTGCGGTTGATCTCGGTGACCGCGGAGCGCACGATGTTGCCCTTCTCCATGACGACCATGACCTCGTCGCTCTCGTCGACGACGAGTGCGCCGACGAGCTGGCCGCCCTTGCCGGAGTTGGCCGCCGTGACACCCAGGCCGGCCCGGCCCTTGGCGGTCCACTGCGAGGCGGCGGTCCGCTTGGCCACACCGTTCTCGAAGACGACGAAGACGTCCGGGTCGGTGCCGTCCTCGATGACGTTGAGCGCGAGCAGCGAGTCGTCGCCGCGGAACTTCATGCCCGTCACACCGCTCGTCGAGCGGCCCATCGGGCGGATGACGTCGTCCGTGGCGTGGAAGCGCACCGACATCGCATTGCGCGAGACGAGCAGCAGGTCGTCCTCGGCGGCGACGAGGGCGGCGCCGATGAGCTCGTCGTCCTCGCGCAGCTTGATGGCGATGAGGCCGCCGCTGCGCGGCGAGTCGTACTCCGTCAGGCGGGTCTTCTTGACCAGGCCGCGCTTGGTCGCGAGGACGAGGTAGGGCGCCGCCTCGTAGTCCTTGATCGCGTAGACGGCCGCGATCTGCTCGTCCGGCTGGAAGGCCAGCAGGTTGGCGACGTGCTGGCCCTTGCCGTCACGCGCCGCCTCGGGCAGCTCGTAGGCCTTGACCCGGTAGACCCGGCCGAGGTTGGTGAAGAACAGCAGCCAGTGGTGCGACGTGGTCGTGAAGAAGTTGCGCACGACGTCCTCACCGCGCAGGGAGGCGCCGCGCACCCCCTTGCCGCCACGCTTCTGCGCCCGGTACTCGTCCACGCGGGTGCGCTTGGCGTAGCCGCCCCGGGTGATCGTGACGACCACGTCCTCCTCGGGGATGAGGTCCTCCATGGCGACGTCGCCGTCGTAGGGCAGGATCCGCGTGCGCCGGTCGTCGCCGTAGCGGTCGACGATCTCCGCGAGCTCGTCCTTGACGATCTGCCGCTGCCGCTCGGGCTTGGCGAGGATGTCCTTGTAGTCGAGGATCCGGGCTTCGATCTCGTCGTGCTCGTCGATGATCTTCTGCCGCTCCAGCGCGGCGAGGCGCCGCAGCTGGAGGTTGAGGATCGCCATCGCCTGCACCTCGTCGATGTCGAGGAGCTCGATCAGACCCGCACGGGCCTCGTCGACCGTCGGCGAGCGGCGGATGAGCGCGATGACCTCGTCGAGCATGTCGAGGGCCTTGAGGTAGCCGCGCAGGATGTGGATCGCGGCCTCGTCCTTGCGCAGCCGGTACTCGGTGCGCCGGATGATGACGTCGATCTGGTGCTCGACCCAGTACCGGATGAAGGCCGAGACCGGCAGGGTGCGGGGCACCCCGTCGACGAGGGCCAGCATGTTGGCGCCGAAGTTGGTCTGCAGCTGGGTGTGCTTGTAGAGGTTGTTGAGCACGACCTTGGCGACCGCGTCCCGCTTGAGGACGATGACGAGGCGCTGGCCGGTGCGCCCGGAGGTCTCGTCGCGGATGTCCGCGATGCCGCTCAGGCGACCCTCCTTGGTCATCTCGGCGATCTTCTGCGCCAGCGCGTCGGGGTTGACCTGGTAGGGCAGCTCGGTGACGACGAGGCAGGTGCGGCCCTGGATCTCCTCGACCTCGACGACGGCGCGCATGATGATCGACCCGCGGCCGGTGCGGTAGGCGTCCTCGATCCCGCGGTGGCCCATGATGAGCGCGCCGGTCGGGAAGTCGGGGCCCTTGATGAAGCCCATGACGGCCTCGAGGGCCTCCTCGCGGGAGGACTCCGGGTGGTCGAGCATCCACTGGGCGGCGTCGGCGACCTCGCGCAGGTTGTGCGGCGGGATCTGCGTGGCCATGCCGACGGCGATGCCGGCGGAGCCGTTGGCCAGCAGGTTGGGGAAGCGCGCGGGCAGCACGTCCGGCTGCAGCGTCTTGCCGTCGTAGTTGGGGACGAAGTCGACCGTCTCCTGGTCGATGTCGCGCACGAGCTCCAGCGAGAGCGGAGCCATCTTGCACTCGGTGTACCGGGGGGCGGCCGCGCCGTCGTTGCCGGCGGAGCCGAAGTTGCCCTGGCCGTCGATGAGCGGGTAGCGCAGCGACCACGGCTGCACGAGGCGGACCATCGCGTCGTAGATCGCGCTGTCACCGTGCGGGTGGTACTGGCCCATGACGTCGCCGACGACGCGCGAGCACTTGTTGTAGCCACGGTCGGGGCGGTAGCCGCCGTCGTACATCGCGTAGACGATGCGGCGGTGCACCGGCTTGAGGCCGTCGCGCACGTCGGGCAGCGCGCGCGAGACGATGACGCTCATCGCGTACTCGATGTAGCTGCGCTGCATCTCCGCGTTGAGGTCGACCGGTTCGGTCCGGTCGGTCTCGGGCGTGGTGGGGGTGTCGGTCATGGTCTGCAGGTCACCTCGGGGTCGTGGCCGAAGGGGGCGGAGGCGGGTTCGGGGCCAGCTCCGCGGTTCTCGGGGGGGCACTCGGGGGGCGGAGCCCCCCGAGGGTTCAGATGTCGAGGAAGCGCACGTCGCGCGCGTTCTTCTGGATGAAGCTGCGTCGGGACTCGACGTCCTCGCCCATGAGCACGGCGAAGATCTCGTCGGCGGCGGCCGCGTCGTCGAGCGTCACCTGGAGCAGCACCCGGGTGTCGGGGTCCATCGTGGTCTCCCACAGCTCCTGGTAGTTCATCTCGCCGAGACCCTTGTAGCGCTGGATCGAGTTGTCCTTGGGCAGTCGCCACCCCTTCGCCTGGCCGGCCGCGATCATCGCGTCACGCTCCCGGTCGGTGAAGGCGAACTCGTGGTCGTGGTTGGACCACTTGAGCCGGTAGAGCGGCGGCTGGGCGAGGTAGACGTACCCGGCCTCGATGAGGGGCTTCATGAAGCGGAAGAGCAGGGTCAGCAGCAGCGTGCGGATGTGCATGCCGTCGACGTCGGCATCGGCCATGAGCACGATCTTGTGGTAGCGCGCCTTGGCGATGTCGAAGTCCTCGCCGATGCCCGTGCCGAAGGCCGAGATCAGCGCCTGGACCTCCTGGTTGGCGAGGATCCTGTCGATCCGGGCCTTCTCGACGTTGAGGATCTTGCCGCGGATCGGGAGGATCGCCTGGTTCTCCGGGTTTCGACCGGCCTTGGCCGAACCGCCGGCGGAGTCGCCCTCGACGATGAAGACCTCGGAGACCGTGGGGTCCTTGCTCTGGCAGTCGGAGAGCTTGCCCGGCAGGCCGCCGGACTCGAGCAGGCCCTTGCGGCGGGTCGCCTCGCGCGCCTTGCGGGCGGCCATGCGCGCCGCGGCGGCCTGGACCGACTTGCGCACGATGTCCTTGCCCTCGTTGGGGTGCGCCTCGAGCCAGTGGCCGAACTCGTCGGTCATGGCCCGCTGGACGAAGCCCTTGACCTCGGAGTTGCCGAGCTTGGTCTTGGTCTGGCCCTCGAACTGCGGCTCACCGAGCTTGACGGAGATGACGGCGGTCAGGCCCTCGCGGATGTCGTCACCGGTGAGGTTGTCGTCCTTGTCCTTGAGGATGTTCTGCTTGCGCGCGAAGTCGTTGACGAGCTTGGTCAGCGCCGCGCGGAAGCCCTCCTCGTGGGTGCCGCCCTCGTGCGTGTTGATGGCGTTGGCGTAGGTGTGCACCGACTCGCTGTAGGCGCTCGTCCACTGCATCGCCAGCTCGAGCGAGAGCGCCCGGTCGACGTCCTCGGTCTCGATCGAGATGATCTCGGCGGTCACCGGCTCGGCCTTCTTGGAGGAGACGAGGTGGGTGACGTAGTCGACGATGCCGTTGTCGTAGCGGTAGGAGACCTTGCGCGCCTTCTTGGGGGCCGCGGCCGCGCCGTCCTCGGAGTCGACGACCTCGGTGATGTCGTCGTCGACGTGGTCGAGGTCCTCGGCCTGCTCGGCCTCGGTGGGCTCCTCGACGCGCTCGTCGACGAGGTTGATCGTCAGGCCCTTGTTGAGGAAGGCCATCTGCTGGAAGCGCGCCCGGATCGTCTCCCAGTCGTACTCGACGGTCTCGAAGATCTCGTCGTTGGCCCAGTAGGTGATCGTCGTGCCGGTCGCATCGGTCTCCTCCTCCTGGCGAAGGGGGCCGGTCGGCACGCCGTGCTCGAAGGACATGCGGTGCGCGTGCCCCTTCTGCCGCACGCAGACGTCGAGCCGCGTCGAGAGCGCGTTGACGACGGACGAGCCGACGCCGTGCAGACCACCGGAGACCTTGTACCCGCCGCCGCCGAACTTGCCGCCGGCGTGCAGCTGGGTGAGCACGAGCTCGACGGCCGAGATGCCCTCCGCCTCGTGGATGTCGGTCGGGATGCCGCGGCCGTTGTCCTTGACCCGGACCGCGCCGTTGTCCATGAGGGTGACGTCGATGGTGTCGGCGTAGCCGGCCATCGCCTCGTCCACCGCGTTGTCGACGATCTCCCACACGAGGTGGTGCAGGCCCCGCTCCGAGGTGGAGCCGATGTACATGCCGGGGCGCTTGCGGACGGCCTCGAGGCCCTCGAGGACCTGGATCGCGTTGGCGTCGTACTCCGGCCCCCCGGGGTCCGGGGTCTTCGGCTGGGCCTTCGGCGACTGCTCGTCTGCCACGGTGCTCCTCGAGCTGGTGCGGTGCATGGATTACCGCGGGCTGGCCCCATGGGGCTGGCGCCGCGGCCTCAACCCCCCGATTCTACCCCGCGCCCCCTCTCCACGAAGCATCATGCACGCCCCGTGGCGGCCGCTCTCGGCCCGGGAGGGACGGTCGGACGACTCCCCACACGTGTCCCGGCCCCCGCGGCGCTCTCATCGCCGCCTGCGGGCGTCGTCGACGGGGAGGGCTCCCCATCGCGGATCCGGGTGGCCTCACGAGGGTCGAAGCATGACGACAACGCACCGCTCCCGTGTCCTCGCCGCCCTGGCCGGCGCCGCCGTCCTCGCCCTCTCCGCCTGCGGCGGGGACGGCACGAGCGACGAGTCGAGCGCCGCCACCACGTCCTCCGCCGAGTCCTCGGCCGAGTCCACCCCCGAGGCCGAGTCAGCGACGGCGACCCAGGCCGGCGTCGCCTTCGACGTGCCCGAGGGCTGGACCGTCGTCGACCCGGCCAAGATCGCCGACGGCAGCCAGCAGGCGCCCCAGGCCCTCGAGGACTCGGCGGAACGGCAGGGCACCACGGCCAAGGAGCTCGTCGCGCAGGTGGCGGAGTCCGTCGACGTCATGGTCATCGGTGACACGGAGCAGGGCTTCGGCAACAACGTCAACGTCGTCGCCTCGCCGGCGATGCCCACCGAGGCCGACATGAAGTCGCAGCTGGAGGGGATCGGCGCCAAGGTCGGCCAGATCGACGAGACGGGCACCGAGCTCGGCGCGGCCCTCGACAGCAGCTACACCATGGGCCAGGGCTCGCAGCAGTTCCACGCCCGGATGCTTGCCGTGCCGACCGATGCCGGCGCCGCGATGATCACCGTCTCGGCCGGCTCGCAGGACACCGCCGACGAGGTCGCGGAGACGATCATCGACTCGGTCACGACCTCCTGATCCGCCCCGCTCAGCGGCAGGTGCCGACCGGCAGCCCGTCGCGGTGCCCCCGCAGGGCCGCGACGAGCTCGTCGGCGATCGCCGTGCCCTGCTCGTGGGTCCCGGTCCGCACCTGCAGGGTCACGGCGGTGTCCCCCTTCGTCCCGGGCACGATGCCCAGCTGCCGCACGACGTACCCGCCCGGCGTCGACCCCCAGCCGCCCTTGTAGCGCGCACCCCTGATGCCGCCCAGCCCCCAGCGCTGGCCGTCGGAGACCCGGCCCATCGCGTCGGTGACCGACGCCGACCCGGTCAGGCACGGCAGGGCGGCGGTGAAGCGGGTCTGGGCCGTGAGCGCCCACGACGACTGGCCGAAGGGGGAGTACCCCGGGACGGTGACCTCGGCCGGGACGTCGGTGGTCCGGTCCCCGCCACGTCGCAGCTGGGTGCCCACCGCCTCGCTCGCGCGGCTTCCGCCGCCGAGGCGCTCCCAGAGCCGGGTGGCCGCCTCGTTGTCCGAGGCGCGCAGCGCCCGGTCGATGTCGTCCGCCATCTCGTCGCCGTGCCCGGCGCGGACGACGGCGAGGGCCAGGGGGACCTTGATGGTCGACCAGGCGACGAGACGGGTGGGGTCGCCGACGACGTGGGGCCTGCCCTTCGTCCCGACGGGCGCCCAGGCCACGGCGACCTCGGAGTCGGGGTGCTGCCGGGCGACCCGCTCGAGGGCGGCGTCCAGGCGACGGGCGTCCGGGCGCGTCGGTGTCCTCGTGGACGAGGGCCGGGCCGTCGTGGCCGCGGACGTGGGGCTGGCCGTCGTCGCGGGCCGCGTCGGTGCGACCTCCCGGGTGCACGCCGAGGCGGGGAGGAGGCCGAGCAGCAGGGCGCTCACCCCGACGAGCCGCAGGCGCACGTCAGTAGAGGATGACGACGGCGTTGTCACCGCCGGTGCAGCGGGTGACCGCCGCCCCGCTGCAGGTCATCGTGTAGGTCTTGTCGGTCACCGGGCTGCGCACCTCGAGCGTGGCGCGCCCGTCCTCGGGGGCCTCGGCGAGGTAGGCGTCGCGCACGACCGCGGCGAACTCGCAGCTGGTGACCTGGGTGCCCCGGGCGACCGAGGTGCCGTCCTTGGGGCCGGCGCACCGGCTCGCGCCCGCCGGCAGCTGGCCGGTGCGGGCGGCGGTGGTCGACGAGGACGACGAGGACGACGGAGGCGTCGACGACGTGGACGGCGGTGTCGCACCCGACGACGTCGAGTCCGGCGGCGTGCCCGGCTCGGTGACCGTCGTGGACTGCGCGACCGGCTCGTCGCCGCCGCCCAGGGTCATGACGAGCCCGCCGACGCAGAGCCCACCGAGGAGGACGCCACCGACGAGCATGGCGACGAGGGCGAGCGGGGACACCGAGCGACCCGGGTGGCCCGGCTCGCGGTACGGCTGGGGCTCGTCACGCGCAGGCCCGGCAGACGGGACCGGCTGCCAGGTGCTGCCGTGGCCGCCATCGGCGCGCTGCGGGGGCGCGCTCTCGGGCTCGGGTGCCCACCAGGCCTCGGGGACGGCGCCGTGGGGCGTCGGCTCGGGCGTGATCGGGGGGAGCACCTCGGCGGCCTGGGTGGCCTCCGGGTCGGCCTCGGGCCGGGCCGGGGCCATGGCTCGGGTCGTCTCGTCGTCGGCATCGGCGAAGGGGGTTCCCGCCGGCTGGTCGGGCGCGGGGCCCATCCGACCGGACGGGGTGGGGTCGCCGAAGAAGTCGTCGAAGGCGTCGCCGCCCCGCGGGCTCTCCGGACCGCTCATGTCTGCTCTCCTCGAATGCACGTCACCGCCCCCGGGATCAAGAGCGACATCTCACGATGCCATAACGACCCGGGGAGACGGCCAATCGTCCGGCTCCGCGGAACGTCCGCGTCCCACGGCGTCGACGCCTCCCTTGCGCCCTCGCGCGTGGCCCGTCATCGTAGTGAGCACTACACACGCTTGGGATCAAAGGAGCTCTCATGTGCGGATCCTGCACACCTGTCGTGCCCTTGGCTGACACCTCACCCGACCACCCGGACACCGGGGACACCGGGGACACCGGGGACACCGGGGACACCCCGCAGCGCGCGGGCATCGGCAGGCGCGGCCTGCTCTACGGCGGGCTCGGGGCCTCGGCCGCCCTGACCGCCGCCCTGGCCTCGGCGGGCCCGGCCTCCGCCGCGACGGCCCGGGCACCCCGCCGGTCCGACGCCCGGATGCGCGCCGTCCTCGTGGGGACCGCGGGCGGCCCGATCTGGCCCATGGCCAGCGGCCGACGGGGGATCTGCACCGTGGTCGAGGTGGACGGCGCGCGGTACCTCGTCGACGCCGGGCACGGATCGGCGGCCGGCATGGTCGACGCCGGTGTGATGGGCCCTGCGGACGGCAAGAACGACCTCACCGCCTTCCGTGCCGGCTTCATCACCCACCTCCACTCCGACCACGTGACCGACCTGGCGACCTTCCTCGTCCAGGGCTTCATCGGTGGCGGGCTCGGTTCTCTGGAGTCACCGTTCCACGTGTATGGACCGGGCGACCGCGGCGCCCTGCCGACCGTCTTCCCACCGGGTCGACCCGCTCCGGCGCCCTTCAACCCGTCGGAGCCGACGCCGGCACGACCTCGATGGTGCGGCAGCTGCTCGCCGCCTTCGCCACCGACGTCAACGACCGGATCTTCGACGCCGGGTCCCCGCGCATCGACCGGGTCGTGCAGGCGCACGACATCGCGCTGCCGTCGGGGATCACCGTCCCGGTCGCCGGTCCGCCGGCCCGGATGAGCCCGTTCACCGTCCACGAGGACGACCGCGTTCGCGTCTCGGCGACGCTCGTCGACCACGGCCAGATGGCGCCGTCCTACGCCTACCGCTTCGACTCCAACCACGGCTCGATCGTCATCTCCGGCGACACGACGCTCACGCCCAACCTGCTGGAGATGGCGGACGGCAGCGACGTCCTGCTCCACGAGGTCGTCGACCACGCGAGCATCGTCGCCAGCATCGACGCGCTGCCCGTGCCGGAGGCGATCAAGGAGGCCTTCCGCAACCACATGTTCGGTGCGCACACGACCGAGGCGCAGCTGCGGGACCTGCTGCGCGAGGTCGAGGTCAGCCAGCTCGTGCTGCACCACGTCGTCCAGGGCGAGCTGCCCCGGGGCGGCTGGCAGCGCGTCGCGCAGCGCTTGGCCCGGGGCACGCGCACGCGGGTCGTGGCCGGCCAGGACAACGACGTCATCGGCACCCGCTGACACGACGAGACTCCCGGACCCGCCCGAGGGCTGGGGTCCGGGAGTCTCGCTCGTCAGGGGGCGTCAGGCGCCGGGGACGCTCCGGTCGATCTGCATGACCACGGCCTTGGGCTCGGTGAAGAACTCGCGGCTGAAGTCGCCCCCTTCGCGGCCGACGCCGGAGTCGCCGACGCCACCGAAGGGCGTGCGCAGGTCGCGGATGAAGAAGCAGTTGACCCAGACCGTGCCGGCCCGCAGGTTGGAGCTGACGCGGTGCGCACGGGAGAGGTTCTCCGTGAAGAGCATCGCGTTGAGCCCGTAGCGGGTGTCGTTGGCCAGGCGGACGGCCTCGGCCTCGGTGTCGAACCTGTTGACGACGACCACGGGACCGAAGATCTCGTCGCAGTACGCCGCGGCGTCGAGCGGGAGGTCCTCGATGATCGTGGGCCGCACGAGCCAGCGCCCGTCCTCGTCGACGCCACCGGTGCGGATGGTCCCGCCGTCGCCCTCGACGCCGCCCACGTACCCCGACACCTTGTCGAAGTGCTTCTTGGACGAGAGGACGGAGAACTTGACCTCGGGGTCGAAGGGGTCGCCGATCGTCAGCGCCTCGGCCGCGGCCTGGAAGCGCTCCATGAACTCGTCGTAGATCCCCGACTGGACGAAGAGGCGCGAGCCCGCGAGGCAGATCTGCCCCGAGTTGCGGAAGATCGCCTCGACCGCCCAGTAGACGGCGTTGTCGATGTCCGCGTCGTCGAAGACGAGGTTGGCCCCCTTCCCGCCCAGCTCGAGCGAGACCGGCGCGAGGTGCGTGGAGGCCGAGGCCATGACGGCCTTGCCCGTGGTCGACGAGCCGGTGAAGGTGACGCGGTCGACGCGGTCGTCGGCCGTCAGCGTCGAGCCGGCGGGCGCACCGTGGCCGTTGAGGACGTTGAGCACGCCCGGGGGGAACCCGGCCTCCACCGCGAGCCGGCCGAGCAGGGTGACCGAGGCCGGGGTGTCCTCGCTCGGCTTGATGATGCAGGTGTTGCCCCAGGCGATCGCGGGAGCGATCTTCCACGTCGCCATCATCAGCGGGAAGTTCCACGGCGAGATCGCCGCGACGACGCCGACGGGACCGAACTCGCTGTAGGTGTGGTGCCCGGACGGCATCGGGTAGACGTCACCGGTGTGGTCACGCTGGTGGTCGGCGAAGAAGCGGAAGTTGGCGACCGACCGGCCGACGTCGTGCTTGGCCTGGGCGAAGGGCTTGCCCATGTTGGTCGAGTCGAGCGTCGCCAGCTCGTCGGCGCGCTCCTCCATGAGGTCCGCGAGCCGGTGGATCGCGGCGGCCCGCTCGGGGCGCGTCATCCGCGGCCAGGGGCCCTCGTCGAAGGCCTTGCGGGCGCTGGCGATGGCGCGCTCGGCGTCCTCGGCACCACCCTCGGCGGCCTGGGCGAAGACCTCCTGGGTCCACGGGTTGTAGACGTCGAAGCGCTCACCGCTGAGCGACTCGACCTCCTCGTTGTCGATGATGTGACCGAAGAACTGGTCGCTCATGTCGGGGTCTCCTCGGTGGGGGTGGCGGGCTGCTGCGCGGCGTGCCGCTCGGCGATGGTGACGTCACCAGCGGCGAAGTGGGCGGTGGGGATCTCGGAGACCATGACGCGCACGGCCTCCTTGGGGGCGACCCCGGAGTCGACCATGGCCTGCGTGATCGCCGAGATCATCGACCGGATCGTCTCGGGGCTGCGCCCGTGCGTGAGCGTGACCTGGACGACGGGCACGTCACTCGCCCCCGTTGATCCGCACGGAGCCCAGGGAGGTGAAGTGCAGCGAGATCGAGGTCCCGGGCGTCGCGAAGTACGCGTCGGTCATGCCGCCGGTGAGGACGATCCAGCCGGGCTCGATGGCGTGACCACGCCGGGCGAGGTCGTTGGCCGCGAGCGCGAGCGCCTCGCCCGGGTGGCCCTGGACCGCGGCACCCGTGGCGGAGTCGACGACCTGGCCGTCGACCTCGACGAGGACGGCCTCGGTCGACAGGTCGAGCTCGCTCGGCGGCAGCGACACCGGGCCGGTGACGAAGGCGCCGGAGCTGGCGTTGTCGGCGATGACGTCGCCGGCCGCGAACTTGAAGTCCTTGTACCGGCTGTCGATGACCTCGGCGCCGCCGAGGACCTGGTCGACGGCGGCCATCGCCTGGGCGGCTGTGACGCCGGGGCCCTCGAGCCGCTCGCCCATGACGAAGACGAGCTCGGGCTCGATGCGCGGGTGGATCAGCTGGTCCTGCGGCACGGGGTCACCGGCCGGCAGGATCATGGCGTCCGTGAGCCAGGCGACGAAGGGGGTGTCGACCCCCATGCGCTGCTGCTTGGCCCGGGAGGTGAGACCCAGCTTGATGCCGATGAGCTTCTCCCCGCGGTCGAGGCGGCGCTGCAGGGTGAGGTCCTGGATCTCGTAGCCGGTGGCCACGTCCAGCTCGGGCCACTCGTCGGTGAACTTCACCCGGTCGCGACGCTCGTCCTCGCAGGCCAGGAGCTCGGTCGCGACCGACTCGACGTCCCACTGCGTGCTCATGCAGAGACCTTCTTCCCGTCGCGCAGCTCCAGGGCCACGTCGATGATCATGTCCTCCTGGCCGCCGACGTAGCCGTACTCGCCGACCTTCATGAGGATCTCGTGGGCCGGCACGCCGTAGCGCTCGGCCGCCCGCTCCGCGTGGAGCAGGAAGGAGCTGTAGACGCCCGCGTAGCCCTGGGTGATCGAGGAGCGGTCCATGATCGGCATCCGGCGGATGAAGGGCTTGACGACGTCCTCCGCCGCGGCCAGCACGCCGCTGATGTCGACGCCGGTGCGGATGCCCAGGCGCTCGAAGGAGGTGGCGAGCACCTCGGTGGGGGAGTTGCCGGCACCCGCGCCGAGGGCGCACAGCGAGCCGTCGATCTGACGGGCACCCGCCCGGTAGGCGAGGACCGAGTTGGCCACGCCGAAGGACATGTTCTGGTGGCCGTGGTAGCCGACCTGGGCGTCCTTGCCGACCTCGGCGACGATCGCGGCGACGCGGTCGGAGACGTCCTCGAGGATGAGGGCGCCGGCGCTGTCGACGACGTAGACGCACTGGCAGCCGGCGTCGACCATGATGCGGGCCTGCTTGGCCAGCTCCTCGGGGCCGATCATGTGGCTGAGCATGAGGAACCCGACGGTCTCCATGCCGAGGTCACGCGCGGCACCGAAGTGCTGGATCGAGACATCGGCCTCGGTGCAGTGGGTCGCGATGCGCGCGATCTGGGCACCCATGTTGTGCGCCTCGTGCAGCTTCTCGACGGTGCCCAGGCCCGGGAGCATGAGGACGGCGATCTTGGCCTGGTGCGCCTCGGCGACCGCGGCCTTGATCAGGGACATCTCGTCGACGGCGGAGAAGCCGTAGTTGAAGGAGGAGCCGCCGAGGCCGTCGCCGTGGGTCACCTCGATGACCTGGACGCCGGCGTCGTCGAGGGCGCGGACCGTCGTGCGGACCTGCTCCTCGGTGAACTGGTGGGACATCGCGTGCGAGCCGTCACGGAGGGTCGTGTCGGTCAGGCGGACGTCGACGTCACCGGAGAACTGGGGGATGGGGTGGGTCATCTGGTTGCTCATGCGGGGACCTCCTGGCCGGTCGTGGCGTCGCTGGCGACCCAGCCGGAGTCGACCCCCAGCTTGTGGGCCACCATCATGTCGCCCACACGGGCGGCGGCGGACGTGATGATGTCGAGGTTGCCGGCGTACTCCGGCAGGTAGTCGCCGCGACCCTTGACCTCGATCGGGACGGTGACCCGGGCCATGCCGTTCCACAGGTCGCGGGCGTCGTCGAACTGCGGGTCGGCCCGCAGGTGGTAGCCAGGCACGTACTCCTGGACGCGGGCGACCATCGCGTGGATGGACTCCTCGACGCGGTCACGCAGGGCGCCGGCCTCGGCCGCGGCCTGCGGGATGGCGCAGAAGACGGTGTTGCGCATCATCAGCGGCGGCTCGACCGGGTTGAGGATGATGATCGCCTTGCCGCTCTTGGCGCCACCGACGACCTCGAGGGCCTCGCTCGTGGTCTCGGTGAACTCGTCGATGTTGGCCCGGGTACCGGGACCCGCCGACTTGCTCGAGATCGAGGCCACGATCTCGGCGTAGGGGACGTCGACGACCGACGAGACGGCGGCGACGATCGGGGTCGTCGCCTGGCCACCGCAGGTGATCATGTTGACGTTCATCGCGTCGAGGTTGAAGTCGAGGTTGACCGGCGGGCACAGGTAGGGACCCACGGCCGCGGGGGTGAGGTCGACGGCGAGGATGCCGGCCTCGGCGTACTTCGGCGCGTTGGCCTCGTGGGCCTTGGCGGAGGTGCACTCGAAGACGACGTCGGGCAGCTCGTCCTGGGCGAGGAGCCAGTCGACGCCCTCGTGGCTGGCCTCGAGGCCGAGGGTCTTGGCGCGGCGCAGGCCGTCGCTGCTGGGGTCGACGCCGACCATCCAGCGCGGCTCGAGGACCTCCGAGCGGCGCATGAGCTTGAACATCAGGTCGGTGCCGATGTTGCCGGGGCCGACGATCGCGGCAGTTCCCTTGGTCCGGGTGGTCATGGGTGCACCTTTCACTTGTCTGCGAACACGGCGGTGACGCTGCCGAGACCACCGAAGGTCGCGGTGAAGACGTCGCCCGGCGCGACGGGAACCATCGAGGTGACGGACCCGGGGAGGATGACGTGGCCGGCCTCGAGCGTCGTGCCGAAGGCACCGACGGTGTTGGCCAGCCACACGAGGCTGGAGATGGGCGAGCCGAGGACGGCGCCGCCGGCGCCGGTCCCGACGACCTGGGAGTTGCGGGAGAAGACGCAGCCGGTGAGGCGCAGGTCGACGTCGGTGAGGCGGGTCGGCGTGCTGCCGAGGACGAAGCCGCCGGAGCTGGCGTTGTCGGCGATCGTGTCGACGAGGGTGATCTTCCAGTCCGCGACGCGGCTGTCGACGACCTCGAGCGCGGGCAGGACGTAGTCGACGGCGTCGATGGCCTGGGTCAGGGTGACGCCGGGCCCGGTCAGGGGCTTGCGCAGGACGAAGGCGATCTCGGGCTCCACCCGCGGCTGCAGGTAGGTGTCGAGGGCGATCGGCTGGTGCTCCAGGTGGGCGAAGTCGTCGGTGAGGTGGCCGAAGTCCGGCTGGTCCACCCCGAGCTGCTTCTGCATCGCCAGCGAGGTGAGCCCCACCTTGTGGCCGATGATCGTGCGGCCGGCGTCGGTCCAGGACCGCACCTGCTCGAGCTGGATCGCGTAGGCGTCCTCGACGGTCAGCCCGTCGAACTGCTCGGTGAG
This sequence comes from Janibacter terrae, assembly GCF_039636765.1. Taxonomy (NCBI): domain Bacteria; kingdom Bacillati; phylum Actinomycetota; class Actinomycetes; order Micrococcales; family Intrasporangiaceae; genus Janibacter; species Janibacter terrae. The sequence continues at coordinate 488,510 of NZ_CP144167.1, read as the reverse complement.
GGGGGCCGTGGGACGGCCGGTCTCGTAGGCCTCGAGGAGGACCCGGGCTGCCCGGGACCGGACGTCTGTGCTCTCTTCCATGGTGGTCACGCTAGGACTGTCCTTCGCTGGTCGGGGCGTACGTTCCCGCGGAGGGAACGCACTCGGTCGTGATCTCCCCTTCGCCCGCATTGCCCTAGGGGAATGCACGATCTGGGGGCCGTTCGTCTGCATTGCCCTAGGGGAATGCACGGTCTGGTCTGCATTGCCCTAGGGGAATGCAGCGGTCGGGGCACGGCTCAGGTCGTCTGGTACGACTTGGCGATGCGGTTGGCCGCGGCGGTGAGCAGCGGCACGACCCGGCGCACGTCGGGTTGGATCAGGGGGGTGGGGCCGAGCACCGAGATCGAGCCGATCGCGGTGCCGCGGACGCGGATCGGGACGGCCACCGAGCTGGCGTCGGTGAAGCTCCCGGAGTGCAGGACGGCGTGCCCCGCCTTGCGGACCGTGGCGAGCGCGCGGTCCCAGTCCTCGACGCGGCGGATCGTGCCGCGCGCCCTGGGCGGGAAGCCGGCCTCGCGGCGGTCGTGGTCGACGGTCGGGTTGAAGGCCGCGATGACCAGGCCCGAGCTCGTGCAGTGCGCCGGTTGGCGACGACCGCTGTGGCCGAGGATGCGCACCCCGTCCATCGACTCGATGCGCTCGACGTAGACGACGTCGGCGCCGTCGGGGACGCCGAGGTTGACCGTGTGACCGGTCCGCTCGGCCACGGCCTGCATGACCGGCAGCGCGACGTGGCGCAGGCCGTTGCGGGCGTGGGAGAGCATCCCGAGCTCGTAGAGGTGCAGGCCGAGACGGTAGAGGCCGTTGGCGTCCTGCTCGACGAAGCCGCGACCGGCGAGGGTGGTGAGCACCCGGTGGGCCGTGGACTTCGCGACGCCGAGGCGACGGGCGACGTCCGAGACCCCGAGCGCGGAGTCGACGGCGAAGCACTCGAGGACATCGAGCGCGGTGCCGACCGAGCGCAGCCCGCCGCCGGCCGCCCGCTTGGGGGTCGAGGTGCAGTAGGCGTCCTCGACGGTGGCGTGGGGGTGGGGGTCGTGCGTCGCGGTGGTCATCTTCGTCCACCCTTTCTCTGCGTCGGTGAGTCCACTGTCGCCCTCGGATGGGGCATGATCAAGGAGTGCGTTCCGATCAACGAAACGACCCCCCTTCGTCCGTCGTCGGCCGGATCACGTCGATCCTCACCGTCATCGAGGAGGCGCCCGGCCCGGTGGGCATCAGCGAGATCGCCGGTGCCACGGGGCTGGCGAAGGGGACGGTCCACCGCCTCGTCGCGCAGCTGGTCGACGAGCGCCTCGTCGAGCGCCACGAGAACTCCCGGCTGTCGCTCGGGGTCCGGCTCTTCGAGCTCGGCACGCACGTGCCGCTGCCGCGCACGCTCGCCCAGGCCGCGCTGCCGCTCATGGTCGACCTGCACCAGGCGACCGACCGCCAGGTCCACCTCGCGGTCCTCGACGGCGTCGAGGTCGTCTACGTGGAGATCGTGCGCGGCGGCCTGCCCCTCTCCTCCAGCATCGGGGGACGTCTCCCGGCGCACGCGACGGGCGTCGGCAAGGCCCTGCTCGCGTACTCGCCGCGGGCCGTCGTCGCGCAACGGGTCGAGGCCGGCCTGACGCCGATGACGCGGCACACGATCGTCACGGCGCCAGACCTCGAGCGGGCGCTGCGCGACATCCGCACCAACGGCACGTCCTACGACCACGAGGAGTCCCATCTCGGGGTCTCGTGCGTCGCCGCACCCGTCTTCGGCGCGGACAAGAAGATCCGCGCCGCGCTGTCCGTGACGGGGCAGACCCAGCTGATGGACCTGCCCCGCCTCGGCGTGGCCGTGCGCACCGCTGCCTTCACGCTCTCGCGGCAGCTGCGGGACGCCGGCCTGTAGCGCACCGTCGGCTCAGCGCTTGATGAGCGGGCTCTTCAGGCCAGACCCGTTCTTGTCGGACTCGTCGAAGAAGTCCTCGCGGAAGATGTCCCGGGGGAACAGCCGCCGGCTCATCAGGGTCTTCAGCGCCGCGTCGACCATCGGGGGCGGCCCGCACAGGTAGCCGCGGCAGCCGCCGAGGCGCTCGTGGTCGGCCTCGATGACCTCGGTGACCAGGCCGTAGGCGTACCCGTCCGGGTCGTCGCCGTCGGCGGCGACCTCCTCGGGGGTCTCGTCGGAGAGGCACGGCCGGTAGGTGAACTGCTCGTACTCCTCCTCCAGCTCCCGGAAGGCGGCGACGTCGTAGAGGTGCGCCCGGGTCCGCCCGCCGGCGTAGAGGGTGATCTCGCCCTCGTACTCACCGGCCTCGAGCCCGTGGCGGACCATCGACTTCAGGGGCGCGACACCGGTACCGCCTCCGACGAGGATCGCGTGCCGGTCGTCGCCGGTCTTGAGCACGAAGCGGCCGTACGGGCCCGACAACCGCACTTGGTCCCCCTCCGCCAGGGTGGCGAAGACCCAGCCGTCCGTCCCGCGCCCGCCCGGGACATTGCGGATGTGGAACTCCAGGCGGGTGGTCTCGCCGGGCGGCGAGCCGATGGACCAGGTGCGGTCCACCTCCTCGCCGCCGTCGCCGGCGGGGACCGAGAACTTCATGTACTGCCCGGCGTTGAAGCCGATCTCGCGGTCGAGCTCGACGACGAGCCGCTTCGTCGCCTCCGCGATGTCCTCGAGGACGACGACGGTGCCGGTGTAGTCCTCGACCGGGTGCACCTCAATGTCCTCGTCGACGTCGAGGTCGGCCTCGATCGTCACGTCCTCGCGCGGCTTGGCGCAGCAGGTGAGCAGCTTCCCCTCGTCCCGCTCGAAGTCCATGAGGGCGAAGCTGCTCGCCTCACCGAGGTCCACCTCGCCGTCGAGCTTGTCCACCTTGCAGGTCGCGCAGGTGCCGTGGGTGCAGCTGTGCGGCAGCCACACCCCCGCCCGGAGGCAGGCGTCGAGGATCGTCTGGTCCTCGTCGCACTGGACCTCGCGGCCGACGGGTTCGACGGTGATCGTGTACTTGGTCATGGGTTCTCCTGGAGCGAGACGTTGGGGAGCGGCTGCGTCAGGCGGCCACGCGGGTGCCGATGACGTCCTTGTGCCGGACGCCGAGCTCGGCGAGGGTCTGGCCGTCCTCCGGTGCGAAGGGGGCGCCGTGCAGCGTCCACGTCCGCTCGGCGGACGGGTCGTAGTCCGGGTCCTCCTCCGCGAAGGGCACGAACATCTGGGACCGGAAGTCGCCCCAGGTCATCTCGCGCGGCGCGCGGAACATCACCGGCGCGGCGAACCACATCGTGTCCTGGAACCAGACGCTGACGAGTTGGTCGTCGCCGTAGTTCTCCTGCGCGGACCGGGAGGGGAAGTCGTACTCACCCAAGCTCTTGATCGCCATGTCAGGCACCTGCCTTCGTCTCGTCGGTGGGGGCGGCGGTGTCGGCAGCAGCCTCGCCCTGCCACGCCACCCAGTTCTTGTGGTCGCGCGAGCCGAGGTACTCCCCGGCATCGCCGTCCTGCAGGCCGTACCACTCGAGGACGTCGGGCACGGTCGGTCCGCCGCAGTTGCCCGCGAGGATCTGGTGGACGGGCAGCCAGGCCTGGCGGTACTTCTCCGGCTCCCGCTCGAAGATCCACTGGCAGCCGTTGGAGCAGGTGTGGTAGATCTCGCCCTCGAACTCGGACTCGCGCTGCGCGAGGACGTCCGGCTCGCCCGGCTCGCTGAAGAGCATGGGGACCTGGCAGACCTGGCACAGCTGCGGCAGGCCGCGGGCGAAGTGCCGCCCGCCGTTCGCGATGTTCTCCTTCTCCTTCTCCCACAGCGGTCGGTAGTGCTTGTCGAAGGTGTCGGGGTAGGCCTGCGAGAGCCAGTCCATGTGCTCGTCGGACGGGGCCGTCGTCGTGAAGCTCGCGGCGAAGGAGAACTGGTACAGGGTCCAGTACACCTGGTGGGAGAGGACGTCCTTCTCCTTGATGGCGTCCTCGACGTGGCGTGGGGGCTTGATGCCGTAGAAGGCCAGGTCCTCGAAGAGGCCGCCGAGCATCTGCTCCTCGAAGTACAGCTCGAAGGACTCCTTCCAGCTCATGACCTTGCGCGGGAGCATGTAGTCGAGCATCTGGGCGACGAGCGCCGTGACGCGGTAGGAGCGCCAGAACCACTTGTCGATCCAGCCCTGGACGATCTCGACGTTGGCCTCGTCCTGCTCGAGGAGGAACTTGATCGCCTCCAGGCCCAGGGTCATGTGCCGCGACTCGTCGGACTGCGCCGAGAACCCGAAGGTCATCGTCGGCAGGTCGCCGTTGAAGGAGGACCCCGACATGAAGGGCACGAAGAGCAGGTTGGTCAGCAGGTACTCGAAGGAGAACCCGACGGCGATGAGGAACTCGAAGGGCCCGCAGGAGAGCGCGTCCTCGAAGAAGCTCTTCGGCACCGAGAGGTACCAGACCCGGTCGAACTCCTCGGGCCAGTTGTGGAAGCCGGAGTAGTACTTGTTGTAGTTGGACAGGGTGTGGATCTCGGTCTGCATGTGCCGGATCTCGTCGATCGACTGGCACAGCGCCGCGAAGCGCGGACCCGGACCGGCGAAGTGCCGCGCGAGGTAGGCGAAGTGCCGGTGGGCGCCGTACTCGAGGGGGGTGACGCCCTGGATGAAGACCTTCATCGCGTTGAGGTAGCTGGCGTCGGTGAGGCTCAGGTGGCCCTGGCCCTGCGCGAAGCCGTCGAGGACGGCGTAGAGGCGCTTGTCCTTCTCCGCCTGGTACTTGCAGTAGGCGTCGATCGTCAGGCGGAAGGGGTCCTCCCAGGCCGCCCAATCGTGGATCTTGATGCCTTCGTAGTCGAGGTGCGGGAACATCTGCGCCTTGTCGACGTACGTCGGCTCCCAGTCGAGGCCGCGGGTGAGGGCCTCGTAGCGGGCCTTCATCGACAGCTTCTTGGGCTTCTTGTTGCTCTTCTTCTCGGGTGCGAGCGTCATGTCAGGTCTCCTGTGAACGTCGGTGTTCGGTCGGTTGGCTCAGTGGTCCCAGGCGATGACGATCTCGTCGTCGTCCCATTCCTGGATGTTGCCGAAGTAGCTGACGATGGCCATCTGGAACTCGTGCGTCTCCCACTCCCGGCCGACCTTCTCCTCGACGGTCTCCTGGGTGATGACGATCCGCCCGGGGGCGGTGATGCGCACGAGCCCGGGGGTGTGCGAGACGCTGCACTCCGGGTTGTCGGCCTCGATGGCCTCGATGACGGGCCGGTTGCTCTCCGACTCCTGGATGACGACGCCGACGTCGCGGACGCCCTTCGTCTCCGTGGTGGTCTGGTCGCTCATGTCCGTGTCCTCTCTCAGGCCTGCTCACCGGTGTGCGCGGCGCGCACCTCGGCAGCGGTCGTGGTGATCCGGTCGACGGCCCCGATCCCGTCACCGAGCAGCTCGTCGATGCGGGCGGCGAAGGGGGTGACCGCCTCGAGCGCCGCGTCGACGGCGGCGCCGCCGTGCTCGGCGAGCAGCGCGGCGTTGGTCTCGCCGAGCTCGGGGTCCTCGCGCCAGGTCTTGTACAGCGCGTCGATCCACTTGCGGTTGTCGTCGAACCAGCTCGACATGTGCTGCGAGACCAGCGAATAGGCCGGCGCCCCGCCGACGACGGCCTCGTCGTCGAGGTGGCGGTAGAGGAGGTCGTACAGGAGGCGGTCGACGGCGTCGAGGTGCAGGAGCGCCAGGCCCCAGTCGGCCTCGACGATCGTCTCCTCGGCGAGCCGGCGCAGGCCCTGCAGCGACGCGTCGTCCATCCAGTGCGTCTTGGCCTCCCCGAGCAGGTCGGCGGTGCCGCCACCGAGGGCGATGCCCACGCGGCTGAGGACCTGGGCGTTGCCGACCCGGTCGAAGGCCGAGTAGGCGGCGGCCTGGGTGATCGTCGCGCCCCAGCCGAAGCGGGCCATGTTGCACAGGATGAGCTGGCCGGCGCTCTCGAGGTGGCGCAACGGCACGACGAGCTCGCGCAGGACGCGGGACCAGCCGTCCGGGAGGCGGTCGAGCAGGCCGCGGGCCTCGATGTACTCGAGCGTCGTCGCGAAGGCCTCGTGGTGGCTCGAGCGCGCCGTGACGTAGGGGGCGTAGTAGTACTGCCGCGGGTCGAGGAAGGAGTACGCGTCGGTCAGGCGGAAGACGCTGTAGGAGTCGTCGAAGATCTCCCTCGACGGGTCCCACGTGGGGCGGTAGTGGAAGTGCTCCTTGGGCTGCACGTCGACGCTGCCCTCGAGGTAGCGGGAGGCCGGCTTGTCGCCGTACCGCTTGGCGATGTGGGTGAAGGTGTGCCGCTGGGGTTCGATGACCTGGGTCTTGAGCTCGTACTGCACTGGACGTTCTCCTCGTGGTCGGGGTCGGGACGAAGGGGGATCAGGCGGTGGTCGGCGTCGGGTGGCCGACCTCCAGGAGGCGGATGAGCAGGTCCGGCAGGGCGTCGGGACCGACGAGCTCGCGGGCTTCCTCCCCTTCGTCGAAGGTGCCGACGAGCCGGCCGATGGCCCGCCCGTCCGCGAAGGCCGTCGAGCAGCGCGCGCCGGCGTCACCGCAGGTGACGGTGAAGGCGAGCTCGGCGGGCAGGGCCTCGTCGACGAGACCGAGGTGCTCCCGGTCGGGGCCGAGGACGGCGTTGGCCTCGCAGACGTACTGCTCGGCGAGGGAGCGCAGGGCGACGTGCCGGTCGGCGCCGGTCCCGGTCGCGACCCGCTGGCTGATCCGGGTCTGCGGCACGGTCGCGCCGCTCGGGGCCAGCTGGCCCAGGTCCTGCTGGGGCGTGCCGACGAGCTCGGCGACGCGGGTCATGAAGGGCGTCATGGCACCTCTCCTCGGTGGTCCGGAGGGAGGGGGCTGGTGCCGCCCATCACCCCGGTGTGATGTGTCGTGTCGTCGAACGTAGGCCGCTCCCGGCGGTGCCGTGATCCACCCGACGCAGTAGCTGTCCGCTCGGCGCACCGTGCGCGGGGACCACGGTCGTTCCGCGGGGAGGAACACGCGGTGGTGGCAGACTGGGTGAGGTCATCATCGACACGATCACGGATGACCCCGCGAGAGGAGTGCGATGAAGCACCTTCTGGAGTCGGCCCCCCGGTTCGAGGACTGGGAGGGCCTCCACGACGCGCTCGCGGACGCCTACTTCCCGCACGCGATGCACCCGAGCGCCGCCCCCCGAGCGGCCACCGCCTCCGGTCTCGAGGTCGTCGACCTCGACCAGTGCCGCCTCGCCCGCATCCAGTTCGGGGCCACCGTGGGCATCGACTCTGAGCATCCCGGCGCCGTGGCCGTCAACATCCCGCTGACCGGGCACCTCGCCTCCCGCATCGGCAGCATCGACTTCGACGCCGGCCCGGGACAGGCGACCGCCTTCCCTGCGGACACCCCGGCGCGCATGCCCGCGTGGACCTCCGACCTGATCGTCCTCGGGCTGCGGATCGACGCCGACCACCTGCGGCGCGAGAGCGAGCGGGTCTTCGCCCGCAAGGACGTCGTCCTGCCGACCGAGATCGACCTGCGTACCCCCGCCGGCGAGACGTGGTTCAAGATGGCACGCACGACCTTCGACAACGCGCGCGAGAGCGGCGGGCTCCTCTACCAGGACCCCCAGGTCGCCGGTGCCGTCGCGAGCATGCTCGTCACCGGGCTGCTCCTCGCGGCCGTGCCCGAGGAGCCGACGGCCCGCGAGGCCCTGCGGCCGCGGCCCGTCCACCGCGCCGTCGCGGCGATGGAGGCCGACCCGGCCCGCGCGTGGACCCCGGCCGACCTCGCCGAGATCGCGGGCGTGAGCGTGCGGCGGCTGCAGCAGGCCTTCCGCGAGCACCTGGGCACGACGCCCTTCGCCCACCTGCACGACGTGCGGCTGGAGCGGATCCACGACGACCTCGTCCACGGGCGCGGCGCGAGCGTCACCGACGTCGCGCTCAGCTGGGGGGTCACCCACCTGGGCCGCTTCGCGGCGGCCTACCGGGCGCGGTACGGCGAGCTGCCGAGCCGGACCCTGGCCATGGCGAGCTGAGTCTGCATTGCCCTAGGGCAATGCAGACTCACTCGTTGCGCGTGCCTAGGGCTGCTGCACGGCGGCGGCGCCGGCGGCCGCAACCTGCTCGTCCTCCTCGGCCGAGCCGCCCGACGCGCCGATCGCGCCGACGAGCTCGCCGTCGACGTGGATCGGGACGCCGCCACCGAAGGCCGCGACCCCCGGCCGGTTGGCGATGCCGCGGATCACCGCGTCCTCACCGGCGAGCGCCTCGTAGAGCCCCGCCGTCGGTGCGCCGCCGAAGCCGGCGACCGTGCGAGCCTTGTCGATGGCGATCGGTCCGGAGTGGACGAAGGCGCCGTCCATCCGGGCGAAGGTGAGCAGCGCGCCGCCGGGGTCGACGACGGCGATGTTCATCCGCAGGCCGTGCTCGGTGGCGTGCGCCAGGGCAGCGGCGAGCGCCGCCCCGGCCCCCTCGAGGGTCAGGACGGCGCTGCGTCGGGTGTGGCTCATCAGGTGAGGACGGTGGTGAAGCGCTCGTTGAGCTCACGCGAGTGGTAGAAGATGCCCTGACCGAGTTGGTCGACCGTCCAGACATTCGTCGGGCGGTCGGGGAAGGCCATGTACCCGCCGGCGAAGACCTCGTTGCGGTTGCCGCTCGGGTCGAAGAAGTACGTCGTCTGCCCACGGGTGATGCCGTGACGGGTCGGCGTGACGTCGACCGCCACGTCGTCCATGGTGAACAGGTCGGCTGCGTGCCCGACCTGGCTCCAGTCGTCGAGCCGGAAGGCGAAGTGGTGCAGCTTGCCCTGCGGGCCGCCGATGACGGCGAGCTGGTGGATCTGGTTGTTCGAGGTGAGCCACGTGCCGACGAGCTCGTGGTCGTCGTCGAGGCTCGTCTGGACCCGCTCGGTCGCGTAGAAGTCGAAGACGTCCATGAGCATGCGCTCCGTCGTCTTCGGGTCCTCGCAGGTGATGAGCGAGTGGTCCAGCGCGGGGACGCCGACGCCGACGAGGTGACGCGGGAAGGGGTCGGGGTTGTGGGTGCCGACCTCGGTGCCGATGGCGGTCTGCGAGTGGTAGACCTCGAAGACGTGGTCGCTCGGGGTGACGAAGCGGATGCCGTCGCCGACCTCGGGGTTCTCCCCCTTCGACATCCGCTCGACGGTCAGGCCGAAGGTCTTGGCCTTGGCCTCGATGTCGTCGATGTCGGCCTCGTGCTGGACCTTCCAGCCGTACTTGACGACACCGACGCCACCCTCCTCGAGCACGAGGGAGTGGTGGTCCCACTCGTCCCAGCCCTTGTAGAAGACGCGCTTGTTGCCCTCCGGGGAGACGTCCTCGAGGGTCTCGTACAGACCCAGGGTCGACGCGTAGTGGTTCTTGGCCTCGGTCATGTCGGTGACACGCACGTGGGCGTAGCCCATTCGCATGATGCCCATGTCTACTGCTCCTCCGGGAGGGTGCGCTCGGCCTTGGCACGCTCGCGTGTGGCGGCGTTGATCTTGCCGAGCAGGGGGTTGACGAGGCGCAGGGACGCGTCTCGCATCTGGATCGTCAGGTCGACGTCGGGGACCGCACGGCAGCTCAGGCAGGTGCCGTCGGTGCGCTCCTCCTCCGTCACGACCGTGTCGGCCACGGGTCGGTTGTACGAGAAGGAACCCTCGAGGACGTCGATCTTGCAGATGCCGCAGCCGCCGCGTCGGCAGCCCACCGTGTACGCATAGCCGGCCTTCTGCAGGCCGGCCAGCACTGTGTCGTCGGGCGAGACGTGGATCTCGGTCCCCGACGGCTGCACGATGATCATCGTCACCGAACACTCCTTCGTGGTCGCTCACGGGGCAGCTGTGCCCCGTACCACGACTCTCTCCCACCGGCAGGGCGAAGGGGTAAACCGTTCCCCTTCGCGGAACGACGACGGCGACGCGGCCCGGTCAGGGACGCCCGCCGCTCTCGATCGCCTCGCGGATGACGGCCTGGATCATCGGGACGAAGAGGTCGATGATCTCCGCGGCCGCGAAGTCGTCGAAGGCCTCGCCGGCGACGACGAGACCGTCGGACAACGCCCGGAAGAGCACGGCGACGTCCATCGTCAGCTGCGGGTCGCCGACCTGCCCCAGGGCGCGCTCGAGCCAGACGATGAGCATCGTCAGGGCCTGGGCGCGCACGTCGAGGTAGGCCTGCCGGGTCTGGTGGGTGTCCTCGCCCGTCTCCAGGAGCACCTGCATGCCGATGTTCATGAAGCTCGGCCGCTGCCGCAGGGTCTCCTCCGAGGCCCGCAGGATCAGGCCGACGTGCTCGAGCACGTCGCCGGGTTGTGCTCCCCACCCGGGCGACTCGGCGAGCCAGCGCGCGAAGCTGGTGCGCACGACCTCGGCGAAGAGGGCGTCCTTGTCGCTGAAGTACCAGTAGAGGCTCGAGACCGGCAGCCCGGAGCGCTTGCAGACGGCCGCGATCGTCGCGCCGGTGACACCACGCTCCCGGGCGACCTCGGCGGCGGCGACGAGGATCCGGTCACGGGAGGCCAGGCCCGGGTCCTTGGGGTCGGCCGCGCCGGTCGGCCTGCCGCTCATCGGGCCCACCCCAGCTCGCGGAGATGGGCCGACCAGCCCATGGCGAGCAGCGAGGTGAGGCGCCGCACGTCCTTGGGGGAGCTGGAGCGCACGTGGACGAAGAGCCCGTCCATGAGCACCATGTGGGTCCGCGCGACGCGCTGGGCGGCAGCGAGCCGCGCGCTCTCGTCGGGGAAGGCCTCGGGGAGGAGCACCTCGGTCCACCACCTCGCCATCGCGTCCTCGGTGTCACGGCGCACGTCGAGGTAGCGCGCGCGGGCCTCGGGCTGCTTGACCCGCTTCTGCAGGGTGAGCAGCAGGCCGAGCTGCCAGAACTGAGGGGTGTCGACGAGCGACTGCGCGGCGCGCTGGAAGCGCTGCTCGACCCGCTCGCGCAGGTCCTCCGGCTCGGCCCGCTCCACCCACGTCGGGGCGGTCGGGCGCCACTGACGGTACGAGTACTCGAGGGTCGCCGCGAGCAGCTGGTCCTTGTTGCCGAAGTGCCAGTAGATCGAGCTGGCCGGCAGGCCCGTGCGCTCCACCACCTTGGCGACCGTCGTGCCGTCGTAGCCTGAGGTCGCGGCGATCTCCAGCGTCGCCCGCAGGATCGACTCCTTGGACTCCTCGCCCTGCTTGTGGACGCGGTCGGTCTTGCGCGGCATGCCACCCCCTCGGGTCTCGTTCGGTCCGCCTCGAGCAGGGCCGGTGCTGGAAGCGATCCTACAGGGATCGATGCCGTCTGGCGCGGAATCCTGCGACGGAGGCTTGATCAACCCCCTTCGCGATGGCTACTCTCGCTGTAGCAACCACTACAGGCTTCCCCCGTGGGGCCGTCATCCGAGACTCAACGAGGAGCTCACATGGCAGCGGACCAGGCGCTCGAGCGCCGCTTCGACGACGCGACCTTCCGCGAGGTCCTCGGCCACTACCCGACGGGCGTGGTCGCCGTCACCGGGACGCACCCCGACGGCGAGCCGGTCGCCATGGTGGTCGGCACCTTCAGCTCGGTGTCGATGGACCCCCCGCTCGTGGCCTTCATGCCGGGGGCGCACTCCGGCACCTACGCGCGGCTGCGCGAGTGCCCCTCCTTCGTCATCAACGTCCTCGCCCACGACCAGACGGATGTCTGCCGCACGATGGCGATCCCGGCCGACGACAAGTTCGAGCGCGTCGGCTGGTCGCCCTCCGCGCAGGGTGCGCCCGTGCTCGACGACGCGGTCGCCCTGATCCACTGCCGCCGCGAGCAGGAGGTGCTCGCCGGCGACCACTACATCACCATCTGCGCGGTCGACGACCTCGAGGTCAACCGTCCGGTGACCCCCCTGCTCTTCTTCCAGGGCGGGTACGGCGGGTTCAACCCCAAGGGCCTGTCCGCGCTCGGCGACGGTGACTTCATCGCCGCCCTGCGCCTCGCCGAGACGGCCCGTCCGCACATCCGCCGCATCGCCGACCGGCACGGCTGCGAGTCGGCCGTCCTCGTCGCGATCGACGACGAGGACATGACCACGGCCGACTCCGCCTTCGGCGGGAGCGCGGAGGCGTACGAGCGGCTCGGGGCCCGGATCCCGCTGATGCCGCCGATCGGCGAGGTCTACGTCGCGTTCGCACCGCCGCAGGTCCAGGAGCACTGGCTCGCGAAGGCGGCCAAGGACGAGGAGGCGATCGCCCACTACCGCGGACGGCTCGAGGCGATCCGCCGCGACGGCTTCGCGGTCGTCCAGGTCGGTCCGGAGCGCGAGGAGGAGTACGCGCGCCTGCACGAGGCGCTCGACGAGTACGCCTCCGGCCCCCTCACCCCGAGCCGCGAGCGCGCCGTCCGCGAGGTCATCGCGCAGATGTCGCTCTTCTTCGGACCGGTGGACATCTGCGAGGACGGCACCTACGACCTCGGCTCGATCGTCGTCCCGGTCTTCAACCCCCACGGCGGCGTCTCCATGGTCCTGCGGATGACCCAGCTCCCGCAGGACGTCGACGGGACGGTCGTGCGGGAGTGGGTCGCCTCGCTGCAGCAGGCCGCCGCCGAGATGACCGACGCGCTCGGCCACAACGGCAGCAGCGAGCTGCTCAGGGACTACCAGAGCTGGTTCATGATGTGAGCGCGGAGGGCGAAGGGGGTCAGGCCCCCTTCGCCACCTCCGCGCCGATGATCCACCCGGCCCCCATGGCGGCCATGAGCCCCCCGCCGGAGGAGTAGCCCTCCGAGCGCGGGCCGGCCGTCCCGACCGCGCTGCCGCCCCCGACCCGCAGGCCGACCACGGTCGAGCCGTCCGCACGCACGAGCCGGCCCCGCGGGTCCACGAGCGCCCCGCCCTGGGTCGTCAGCACCCCGTGGGTGACCCACGTGTGGTGCAGGCGCCCGCTCTGGGCCCGACGACCCTCGATCGGGCGCACCGACTCCTCGAGCCGGGCGAGCGGGATGCCGGTCTGCCGGGCGAGGTCTGCCAGGTCCTCTGCCTCGCGGATCGCCCCGGCGGCCAGGGAGTCGCGCATCATCTCCGAGGTGATCGTCTCGGCCATCGCCTGCTCGTCCCAGAGCATCAGGGCCCGTTCGCCCGGCTGCGCCTGGATCTGCGCGGCGAGCCCGGAGTAGCCGTGGGCCTGCTCGTCGACGAAGCGCTCCCCGTCGGTGTTGACGAGGACCGCGCCCGCCCACGGCAGGGCCGGGTTGACCCGCGTGCCGTGGCCGAGCGTCACCTGGCCGTGCCGCAGGCAGGCCTCCATGTGCGTCCACTGCGCCCCGAGCGGCTCGAGCCACGCGACGGAGTCACCCGTCGACGTGCTCACGCCGCCGTAGAAGGGGGTGCCGAGGGACGCCGCGAAGCGCCGCATGAGCTCGGGGTTGTTCGCGAAGCCGTCGGTGGCGACCACCGTCGTCGCCGCCCGCACCTCGACGAGCTCGCCGTTCTGCTCGGCGACGAGACCGACGACGCGCTCGTCGCCCGGGCGCTCGGGGTCGGGCTCGGTGAGCAGCCGGCGCACCGGCGCCTCGTCGACGAAGGCGACGTTGTCCCGGGAGACCAGCTCGGCCCGCAGGCAGGACATGAGCGGTCCGCCGCCCCGGCGCTCCGGGTCGGCGTGCAGCCGGGGCACGCTCATGCCCTTGCGCGGCATGTCGACGCCGACCTCGAGCGGGTACCCGAGGGTGTCGCCGATCCAGTGGACGTACTCCCGGGCGGCAAGGCACCAGGCCAGGACGAGATCGCGCAGGGCCTCGTCGCCGGAGCTGGCGATGATGTCGTCGCAGTGGCGCTCGGGCGAGTCCTCGATGCCGGCCTCCCGCTGCCAGCGGGTGCCACCGGCCGCAAGGCTGCCCGACGAGACGTCGGCGTTGCAGCCCTCGCGGGTGCTCTTCTCGAAGACGGCGACGACGACGTCAGGGTCCTCGCTGGCTCGCAGGGCGGCCATGACGCCGCAGGCGCCGCCTCCGGCGACGGCGACGTCGACCTCGATGACCTCCATCAGTGCTCACCCAGGGCGGGCGAGATCCCGTAGAAGCCGCGCGCGGCGTCGACGAGCGCGCGGGGCGGCTGCTCGCCGTAGAAGCCGCGCCGGCTCGGCACGAGCCCCTGCTCGCGGTACTGGGCCGCGCGCAGCAGCGCCACCCGCACGCAGGTCCCGAGGGAGTCCAGGACCGGCACGTCGTCGACCCGGCTGATGCCCTGGTCGGCGAGGAAGACGTTGAGCGGGCCCTCGCCGGGCACGATGACGTCGGCCCCGTCGGCGATCGCCGCGCGGGCGGCGGCCGTGAAGGCGTCCGTCAGGGGGGCCGGGTCGTCGTAGGCGGCCATGATGTCGGTGAAGGCACGGTCGACCTGTCGGATCGGGCCGACGATGCGGTCGAGGCCGTGGACCTCGAGGTTGCGCCGCAGCTGCGGCTCGAGCTCGGCGATGAAGTTGACGATGCCCACCCGTCGCCCGAGCTGCGCTGCCATGAGCACGCTCGTCTGCCCGAAGGTCACGACCGGGATGTCGACGAGCGTGCGCACCTCCTCGTACCCCGTGTCCGGGATCGTCGCGATGAGGAAGGCGTCGTACCCCTCGTCCTGGGCGCGCAGGGCGGCCTGGACGAACTGCTCGCGGTGCAGGCCCGAGAGGTAGGCGTACTTGATGTGCGTGCCCGGGTAGTCGCTCGGGTACGTGCCCGGCGCCATCCCGTGCAGGTCGACCTGGTGGCCGGGCCCCGCTGCGGCGGACAGGTGCCGCGCGAGGGCGTCCCGGTAGTGCGGGACGTCGTCGAGGACGGTGAAGGACTGGTGCCAGATCCTCATGACGCGACAGCGCTCCCTTCGCCCCGGAGTCGGGCGGCCTGCTCGCCGGCGATGCGTCCGAAGGTCGCCCCGCGGAGCACCGACGTCGACCCGGTGTAGTTGGAGTAGTAGAGGCCCGTCATCTCGCCCGCGGCGTACAGACCGGGGATCGCCCGGCCGTCGCGGTCCACGACCCGCGAGGACGCGTCGACCTTGAGCCCGCCGAAGGTGAAGACGTTGGCCGCCATGATCGGGTAGGCGACGAAGGGTCCCTGCTCGATCGGGCGGGCCCAGTTGCTCTTCGGCGGGTGCACGCCCGAGGTGGCCAGCCCGTCGGGGCGGGTGACGTCCCACTCGCCGCCGGGGCAGGCCGCGTTGTACTGCGCGATCGTCGCGGAGAGCGCGCCGGGGTCGACGTCGATGGCCGCGGCGAGCTCCTCGAGGGTGCCCGCGGTGACCGGCGGCTCCTCCGTGCGGATCGCGGTGCGGATGTTGGGCACCGCCTGGCCGGCGGCGTCGAGGATCATCCACGCCATGCCGCGGTCCTGGGCCTGGATGTCGCGGGTCGTGCGCTCGTACCAGGCGTCGATGGGACCGCGGGCCTCGTCGACGAAGCGCTGTCCGTGCACGTCGACGAGCACGCCGTAGGTGAAGGCCATGATCGCCGCCTCCGGGTCTCCGGAGCGCGGGTCGATCGGCTCGGCGTGGAAGAGGCTGAAGTTGCCCGCGGTGGCCGCCCCGGCGGCCAGCGCCATCTCGATGCCCTCGCCCTTGTTGTAGTTGCCGCCACGGGCGACCGGACGGCAGGTCATCGCCTTGTCGCCGTGGTACCTGGCCATCATCTCGGCATTGCCCTCGTACCCGCCGCAGGCGAGCACGACGACGCCGCGATGCGTGGCGTGGTGGGTGACGCTCCCGGAGCTGGTCCCGGCGACAACGCCTACGACCTCCCCGTCCTCGACGACGAGCTCGCGCACCGTGCTCTCGTAGGACAGCTCGACACCGAGCTCCTTGGCGCGGCGGGTGAGCGTCTCGACAAGGGCGAGCCCGCCGCCGATCGGCGCGAGTCGGGTCGTGGAGACGGTGAGGAAGAGCGTCGGCAGCTGGCCGAAGGACATCCCGTGACCCTCGAGCCAGCGCAGGGTCGGGCCGGCGCTCTCGGCGAAGGTCTCCACGTAGTCGAGGTCGACCATCGGGTGGGCGCGCAGGAGCGGCGAGCGCCGCTCCCAGGACTTCGTGAGGTCGGCGATCAGGCCCGGGTCCGGGTGGCCCATGAAGTCGTCGACAAGGGCGTCGGCGAGCCCGTCGGCGGGCTCGTCGACCGAGGCCATCCGCATGTACGCCTCGGTGTAGCGGGTGTTGCCCCCGGCCTCGGACTCGGTGGCCCGGTCGAGGAGGAGCACGCTCGCGCCGGCCTCGCGGGCGCTGATGGCGGCGGAGAGGCCGGCGATCCCGGAGCCGACGACGACGACGTCGGCCGCGCTCATGCCCAGCTCCCGATGACCTCGTCCGCCGTGGTGACCGTGCCGAAGAGCGGCAGCGTCTTGGCGACGGCGTGCTCGTGCAGGGCCGGGTCGGGGGTGGCGCACATGTCCTCGACGATGCTCACCTGCAGGCCGGAGTCGCTCGCGTGGCGGGCGGCCGACTCGACGACGAGGTGGGTGGCGATGCCCCCGAGGACGACGTGGTCGATGCCGTCAGCGGCGAGCACCTCGCGCAGGGCGGTCCCGACGAAGGGGTCGACGCACCCCTTGTCGACGACGGCCTCGTCCTCGCGCGGGGCGAGCTCGGCGAGGAACTCGGTCTCGGGGTTGCCCACGCGCATCTTCTGGTTGTTCGGGTAGCCGTCGAAGCGGGCCAGACGGTTGGTCCGCAGGCGGTACGCCGGGTCGAAGGCCAGGCGGATGTGGAAGACGGGCACGCCGGCGGCGCGCGCCGCCTCCAGCACCCGCGAGGCGGTCGCGACGACACCACGCTCGCGGACCTGGGCGGCCAGCGGCGGCGCGAGGCAGAGGTCGCCCTCCTGGCCGAGCGCGACCTGGTAGTCGAGCATGAGCAGGGCGGTGCGGTCGGTGGTCATGGTGCGTCCTTCGTGTGGGGGTGGGGTGGGGCAGTGGGGAGGGGCGGTGTCGTCGTCACCAGGCGGACCAGCCGCCGTCGACGTAGAGCACCTGCCCGGTGACGTAGCTGCCGGCGGGCGTGGCGAGGAGGAGCAGCGGACCGGCGAGGTCGCCGTCGACGTCACCGAGGCGGCCGAGCATCGTGCGGCGGGAGAACCACTCGAGCTGCTCGGGGTCGTCGGCGAGCGGCATCGTCATGGCCGTGGGGTAGAACACGGCCGGCGCCAGCGCGTTGACGGTGACGCCGGCGGGCCCGAGCTCGCTCGCGAGGGAGCGGGTCACGTTGACCACCCCCGCCTTGGAGGCGTAGTAGGCGCTCTCGGGGATCGGCCCGACGCGCTCGGCGTAGACGGTCGTGATGTTGACGAGCTGGCCGCCGCCGGCCGCGGCCAGGCGGGAGCCGAACTCGCGGCCCACGAGCCAGCAGCCGACGAGGTTGACCTTGATGACCCGCTCGAACTCCTCGACGGTCGTCTCGTCGTAGGCCTTGCGCAGCATCACGCCGGCCGCGTTGACGACGGAGTCCACTCGGCCGTGCTGCTCGAGGACCGCGTCGGCGAGCGCGGTCACCGACGCCTCGTCCGTGACGTCGACGGCGTGGGCCGTGTGGCCCGTGCCGGGCAGCGAGGCGCGGACGCTGTCGAGGTCGTCGGCGAGGGAGGGCAGGTTGGCGACGGCGACGGTCGCGCCGGCGGCCGCGAGCGCGCGGGCGGCCTCCTGGCCGAGGCCTCCGGCGGAGGCACCGACGACGACCGCCACCCGTCCCGTCATGTCGAACACGGATCCGCTCACCACTCCAGGTCACTCTCCTCGTGCGCGGCGTGGGTGCCGGCGATCCGGCCGAAGATCGCGGCCTTGCCGATGCTCGAGCCGGTCATGTAGCCGGCGCCGTGGAGCCCGCCGACGACCTCGCCCGCGGCGTACAGCCGCTGGATCGGGTCGCCGAAGACGTCGAGCACCCGCATCGACGGGTCGACGGTCAGGCCGCAGTACGTCGCGAGGACGACCGTCCCGGACCGCTGGGCGTAGTAGGGCGGGGTGTCGATGGGGGTCGGGTGGCCCACCCCGCCGACGAGGTGCCGGCGACCACGGGCATCGGGTTCGCCGGCGGCGATCCGCGCGTTGTAGTCGCGGACGCTCTCCTCGAGCACGCCCGGGTCGGTCCCGAGGCGCTCGGCGAGCTCCTCGACCGTGTCGGCCACCTCGAGCATCCCGGCGGACAGCCGGCCGGCGAAGTCGTAGATCGGCACCTCGTCGCTCGTGAGCGCCATGGCCCGGGCGTCGAGGACCTGCCAGGTCCAGCCACCCTCCTGGGCCAGGCTCGCGTCGCCGAGCTCCTTGTACGGACGGGACTCGTCGACGAAGCGGCGCCCGTGGACGTCGACCATGATCGCGCCCTTGTAGACGGCGAGGATCCCGGTGCCGTCCTCGCCGGGGTGCGGCTCGGCGTAGATGCCGTAGGTGCCCTTGATCCACGGCAGGTCTCGCACGCCGGCCCCGAGGGCCTGGGCCATGACCATGCCGTCTCCGCTGTTGCCCGGTCCGCCGGCAAGGAGCGCGTGCTCCATCTGCGGCGCGACGCGGTCGAGCAGCTCACGGTCACGGGCGAAGCCGCCGGTGGCGACGACGACGGCGTCGCAGAGCACGGTGTGCTCCTCGCCGTCACGCTCGACGAGCACCCCGATGACGCGACGCTCGCTCCCTTCGCCCTCGGTGAGCAGTCGCTCGACCGGTGCGTCGAGGATGATCCGTGCGCCGAGGGCCCCGGCGGCGGTGAAGAGCCGCCGCAGGGTCGCGGTGGTGTCGCTCGGGTGCGAGCGCGGCACGGACTGCCCGGAGGCCGCGTGGATGTGGCCGTACTCGACGCCGTGCTCCTTGAGCCAGCGGTAGGTCCCCGCCTGGTGCGCGACGTAGGTGTCGACCAGCTCGGGGTCGTTGCGGTGGCCACCGACGGCGAGCAGGTCGGAGCGCAGGAGCTCCTCGGAGTCCTCGATGCCCTGCTCGCGCTGCTCGTCCGTCCCGACGAAGGCGCTCAGGCCGGCGGAGCGGATCGTCGAGCCACCGAGGACCGGGAGCTTCTCGAGGAGGATGACGTACTGCCCCTCCTCGGCGGCCGCGAGCATCGCCGCGGCGCCGGCCATGCCGCCGCCGAGCACGACGACGCCCACGCGCTCGGGCAGCTCGTGCTCGACCGGCAGGCCGTCGGCCGTGATGCCGGGCTCGTCGGCGAAGACCTTGGTGCTCACGGTGCGCCCTGCCCGAGCCCGTCGAACCAGGCCTCGGCCTCGGTGAAGCGCGGCAGGTTGAAGAGCTCCTGGCGCTCCTGCCAGCTGGCCATCCGGTCCACCCGCGAGCCGGTCTCGCCGGTCGCGGCGAGGTGGGCGAGCGCGTCGCGACCGGCCGACATCATCGAGCGCATGAGGTAGTTGGCGAAGAGGACGACGGTGAAGCCGAGCTCCTCGTACTCCTGCAGCGAGAGCTGCGGCGTCTTGCCGCCCTCGACGACGTTGACGAGCAGCGGCGTGCCGGCCAGCTCGCGGCCGACGAGGGCCAGCTCCTCACGGGTGCGCGGCGCCTCGACGAAGAGCACGTCGGCCCCCGCCTCGACGTAGAGCCGGGCGCGCGCGATCGCCTCGTCGATGCCGTGGACGCTGCGGGCGTCGGTGCGGGCGACGATGACCGTCGCCTCGTCCTGGCGCGCCTGCCCGGCGGCGACGATCTTGGCCGCCATGTGCTCGGCCGGGATGAGCGCGTGGCTGTCGAAGTGCCCGCACCGCTTGGGCATCTCCTGGTCCTCGAGCTGGATGCCGGCGGCGCCGGCGCGCTCGAGCACCTGCACGGTGCGCATGACGGACACCGCTGCGCCGTAGCCGGTGTCGGCGTCGACGACGAGGGGCAGGCGGACCGCGTTGGCGACCCGGTCGACGTGGGCCGCGACCTCGGTCAGGGAGACCAGACCGATGTCGGGCAGCCCGTAGGTCGCGTTGGCCAGGCCGGCCCCCGTGAGGTAGCCGGCGGAGAAGCCGGCCTGCTCGACCAGGCGGGCACCCATGGCGTCCGTGGCCCCGGGCAACACGAGGGTGCCCGCGGACAGCGCCGCCCGCAGCGCGACCCGCTTGTCGTGCGCGGTGACGTCCGAGGCCACCCCCAGCAGGTCGGCTGCGTGGGCGAAGGGGGGAAGAGGCACCGTCCTCAGGCCTCCGGGACCTCGTGCATGACGGCCTGCGCCTCGCGCAGCGGGTGCATGATGCCGGGCGGACGGCCGCCCTGCGTGCCCTCGCCCGGGACGTGTCCCCACGTCGCGGTGCGGTCGTAGACCTTCGGGATCCACTCCTCCTCGTCGACCTCCAGCCCGCCCCAGCCGTACTCGACGTGGAAACTGCTCGGCGTCGTGTGGTAGAAGCTGAACTGCTTGTCGTTGGTGTGCCGCCCGAGGCTCAGGGTGATCGGCACGCCGTGCTCCTGGGCCAGCTCGTAGCCGGTGCCCACGTCGTCCATGTCGCGCACCTCGATCATGAGGTGGTTCAGGCCCGCGACGCCGGGAGGGCACTGGCCGAGGGCCAGGCTGTGGTGGCGCTTGTTGCAGTGGTAGAAGCGCGCGTTGAGGCGGCCGGGGACGATGATCTTGTCCGAGAGGCGGAAGCCGAAGTTGCTGAAGAACTCGTGCCCCTCCTCGATGTCGGGCAGGAGGAGCAGGACGTGCCCGAGTCCCTGCTCGCCGGTGACGAAGCCGCTGATCGGTCGGCTCGGCCGGAAGCTGCCGGGCACCGAGCTCTGGCCCCAGGTGACCTCGTGGCGGAAGCCCCACGGGTCGGTGAAGACGACGATGCGGTTGACGTCGCGGGACAGGGCCAGGGCCTCGTCCCCGCGCTCGTGCTCGACACCGAGGTCGGCGCAGATCCGCAGGACCTCCTCGAGGTCCTCCTCGTAGTTGACGGCCCAGCCGATGTACTCGGTGCGGTCCTCCTCACCGGGGTGGACCTGGATGCGCCAGGGCGCGTCGTCGAACTTGATGCGAGTGGCGCCGTCGGGGCCGGCGTCGACGACCTGCGCACCCCAGACCTGCTCGGCGAGGTCGGGCCACTGGTCGTGGTTCGGGGAGCTGACGCCCAGGTAGGCGAGTCGAGTGATCATGTCGGGATCTCCTGCGTGGTGGGGAGCTGCGGCGCCGTCAGGCGAAGAGCATGGGGTTGGTGATCTCGCCGCCGAAGTCGAGGGTCGCGGCGGCGTTGTAGATCGGGCCGTCGACATTGCAGATGTGGCTCATGCCGGCCTGCATGTCGCGCCAGTAGCGCTCGTTGGGCATGCGTTCGTGGATGCTCTGCGACCCGGCGATCTTGTACAGCCGGTCGATCGCGTCGACCGAGCGACGCACGGCGCGGACGCCGTTGCGGCGCACGCGCACCCGCTCGTTCATCGTCAGCTCGCCACCGGCGTCGACGAAGTCGTAGAGCTCCTTCATGTCGTTGAGCAGCACCGTGCGGCTCGCGGCGACGTCGGCGGCCGCCTCGGAGTAGACGTGCATGAGCACCGGGTCCTGCTTGGCGACGCGCTGGTCGGCGCTCACCCGCTCGAGGACGTAGTCGTGGAAGACCTTGAGCGCGCCCTCGGCGATGCCCTGGGTGCCGGAGTTGATCGCCGCGGAGAAGACGACGGGGAACTTCAGGCGGTAGAGCGTCTTGCCCGGCTGGCGGTCCTCGTAGGCGCCGGCGTTCATCTCGGCCCCACCGACGGTGCGGTAGTCGGGGACGAAGACGTCGGTCATCTTCACGTCCTTGGAGCCGGTGCCCTTCAGGCCCATGACGTTCCAGCTGTCCTCGACGATCTCGTAGTCCTTGCGCGGGATGACGAAGTGGCGCACCTGCGGCGGCATGAGCGGCTTGCCGTCGGCGTCGCCGACCATGCCGCCGAGGATGACCCAGTCGGAGGCGTCGGTGCCGGTGGAGTAGGGCCACTGGCCGGAGAAGAGGTAGCCGCCGTCGACCGGCCGACCCACGCCGAAGGGGGCGTACGGCGAGGCGGTCCACACGTCGTGGTCCTCGCCCCAGATCTCCTCCTGGAGGCGCGGGTCCATCATCGCGATCTCCCAGGGGTGGACGCCGACGACGCCGGTGACCCAGCCCGCGGACGGGGAGCTGTGGCCGACCTCCATGGCCGCCTGCATGAACTCGACTGGGTGCGCCTCCGCGCCGCCGTACTGCTCGGGGGCGAACAGGCGCATGACGCCGGAGTCGCGCAGCACCTTGACCGTCGCGTCGGTCAGGCGGCCGAGGTCGTCGCTCGGGGCGGCCTCGGCCCGGAGGGTCTCGGCGTTCGCGCGGATGTGCTCGAGGGGGGAGGTCCTGGTCAGCTGAGAAGTCATCGTTGATCTCTCTTCGGTCTGGTGCGGGTGGGTCAGGCGGCCGTGGCGAGCAGGAACTCGCGGACGATCCGGTTGAACTCGTCGGCGTGCTCGACCTGGGCCCAGTGACCGCAGCGGTTGAGCAGCACCAGGCGCGAGTCGGGAATGCGGGCGAGCAGGTGGAGCGAGTGCTCGAAGTGGACGACGCGGTCGTCGCGGCCGTGGATGAGCAGGGCCGGGACGTCCACCGAGGTGAGTGCGTCGAGGCTGAACCACTTGGCGATCGGTCCGCCGGCGGCGAAGCCCGCCAGGTAGTTCTCGAGGTGCTCGGGGTTGGCCTGCGCGGAGCGGGCCCGCTCCGCGGCCAGCTCGTCGGTGCCGAAGCGCGCGGAGTCGTAGGTCATGACCTCGACGAGGCGCTTCATCGACTCGGCGGTCGGCTCGCGGTAGCCGCCGAGCAGGACCTTCATCCCCTCGGAGAGGCCGCCGCCGGGCTGGGTGATCGGCACGGTGCCGGACCCGGGGCCCATCGTGACGATCCGGCTGACGCGCTCGGGGTACTCGGTGGCCAGGCGCAGCGTGGTGATGCCACCCATCGAGTTGCCGACGAAGGTGGCCCGCTCGATCCCGAGGGCGTCGAGCAGCTGGACGGCGGCCTTCGCGTGGTCGTTCTCGTCCCTCGTCACGGTCGACGAGCGTCCCCACCCGGGCATGTCCGGGGCGATGACCCGGAAGTCCTTGCTCAGCTCGGGGATGTTGGTCTTGAAGTTGCTCCACCCGGTCGCACCGGGGCCGGAGCCGTGCAGCAGCACGACCACGGGCGCATCCTCGGAACCGGCCTCGTTGTAGTGAATGGTCCAGTCAGGGGTGGTGACGGACCGGGAGGTGCTCTCCTCCGTGATCGACTGGCTCATCGAGACTCCTTTGTCTTCAGGCACCCGTACCGCCGATCAGCCGCCGACGGTTTCGGCGGATCGGGGACGGTCCAGCGTCTTCGCTGTAGTGGTTGTTACAGAGTAGGACGGATCTCGTGGGCTTGGCAAGACCCGCCTCAGTACAGGGCGGTCGGCGGGACCTGCCCACCGAAGCGGTGGGCACCCCACGCGGAGTAGCAGATCTCGCGCACGTTGCACACGTGCGAGGCCGCGACCTGCAGGTCCCGCCAGTAGGGCTCCAGGGGGGAGGCCTGCTGGATAGCACTCGAGCCCATGAGTCGGTAGAGCTCGCCCACGGCCTCGATCGCCCGGTCGGTGGCCCGCACCTGGTCGATGCGGAAGCGCAGCCGGTCGTCGACGCTGATGTGCTCGGCGCCGCCGCTCTGCGTGTCGTAGTGCTCGCTGACGAGCTGCTTGATGTGGGCCATGCCCGCCTCGACGTCCGACTCGGCCCGCGCCAGCGCGGCCATGGTGAAGGGATCGGTCCGGCTCGCGGTGCCCTGCGTGGAGACCCGCTTCTCGATGTGCGCGTAGGCCGCGTCGACCGCGCCGCGCGCGATGCCGAAGGTGCCGGCGGAGATCGCGAAGGGGAACATCATCCCGAACTGCATCCGGTACAGCGGGCTGTCGGGACGGTACCGGTCGGTGTAGACGTTGCCGCGCACGTCGTCGGCGACGAGGACCCGGTGCTCGGGCACGAAGGCGTCGACGACGACGTCGTTGGACCCGGTCCCGGCCAGGCCCATGACGTTCCAGCTGTCGGGGACGATCTGCAGGTCCGCCCTCGGCACGAGGACGTGCAGGAGGGTGGGCGGGCTCGTCGGCTGCCCGTCGTCGCCGGCGACCATCCCGCCGAGGATCGCCCACTCGACGTGGTCGCTCCCGGTCGAGAAGGGCCAGCGACCGCGGAAGCGGTAGCCGCCCTCGACGGGGACCGCCCGACCGAAGGGGGCGTAGGGCGAGGACACCCAGTCCTCGGCCTTCTCCCCCTTCGCGCCGTAGACGTCGTCCTCCGCCTGCGGACCCCAGATCGCCATCTCCCACGGGTGGATGCCGACGACGCCGGCGACCCATCCCGCGGAGGGGTGGTGGCGACCGACCTCGACGACCCAGTCGAAGAACTCGGTCGGGTGCCCCTCGAAGCCGCCGTGGTCCTTGGACTGCAGGATCTTCATCCCCTCCGAGCCGCGGAGGATCTCGACGCTGCGGTCGGTGAGCCGGCCGAGCGCGTCGCTCGGGCGAGCCTCGGCACGCAGCTGCTCGGCGTGGGCACGGACGTACTGCAGGGGTGAGCTCATGGTGGGTCCTGTGGTGGTGGGGACGAAGGGGGTCAGGCCGTCGTCGTCCGCGAGCGGATGACCTTGGCCAGGGCGACGGCGATGACGAGGCCGGCGCCGTAGAAGACGTTCTGGATCCAGCCGGAGAAGCCGAGCAGCTGGAGACCGAAGATGCCGGTCGTCAGGAAGTAGATGGCGATGATCGTGCCGATGGGGTTGAACATGCCCGGCTGCACGACCGCCGTGCCGAGGAAGACGGCGGCGAGTGCGGGCAGGAGGAAGGTCATCGTCGTGCTGGGGTCGATGCCGCCCACCGTGCCGACGAGGATGATGCCGGCGAGGCCGGCCATGAGGGCTCCGGCCAGGTAGCTGCCGACGCGCACGCGGTTGACCCGGATCCCGGCGAGGCGGGCGACCTCCGGGTTGGAGCCGATGAAGAGCATGCCGCGGCCCAGGGGCGTCCAGCCGAGGACGTACGCGATGAGGGCGGCCAGCGCGATGCCGTAGTAGAAGCTGAGCGGCAGGCCGAGCAGACGGTGGTCGACGATCGATGCGAGACCGGGTGCGTCGACCGAGACGATGTTCGAGCCGGAGATCATCTGCGTCAGGCCGGTGAGCAGGGTCGCCATGCCGAGCGTGACGACGAGCGAGCTGAGGTCCATGAAGACGACGAAGAAGGCGTTGACGAGGCCGGCCACCAGGGCGACGGCGACACCGGCCGCGACGGCGGCGGCCATGGGCCAGCCGTGGACCCCGCCGAGCACGGCGACGGTCGTCGCCGACATGCCCATGACCGAGGCGATCGAGAGGTCGAACTCGCCGACGACGAGCGTGATCATCGCCGACAGGGCGAGGAAGACGAGTACCGACTGCGACCCGAGGATCGAGGAGAGGGTGCTCGTGTTCCAGAACTTCGTCGGCATGAGGGTCGCGTAGACCCCGATCATCGCGACCCACACGATGACCAGGCCGTAACGGCTGGTGATCGTGTGCAGCCAACCCGGCTCGAACCGCGAGCGCAGCGTCGTGCGGGTCGGGGCGGGGGCCGACCCCGCGGGGGTGCCGGAGTCGGAGACGAGGCGGTCCGCACTGTCGGACTCGCTCGTCACGCGGTCGAGCGACGACGACGGGGGGACGGGGGTCTTGTGGTCAGACATGGGTGGCTCCAGCGGTGGCGGTGGGGGCGGTGTCCCCGGGCTCGGCGTAGATGGCCCGGAGGAGCTCGTCGGGGTCGGTCGTGCGCAGCTCGAGGAGCGGCCGGCCGGGGTGGTGGACGAGGACGCGGTCGCAGACCTCGGTGAGGTCGCTCGGCTCGATGCTCACGTGGAGGACACCGATGCCGCGGTCGGCGGCCTCGCCGATCGTCGTGAGGATGTCGCGACGGGCGCCGACGTCGACGGCCTGGGTGGGCTCGTGCAGGACGAGGAAGTCCGGTCGCACGGACAGCCACTTGCCGAGCAGCACCTTCTGCTGGTTGCCCCCGGACAGCTCCTTGACGAGCGCCTGCGGGCCGGGGGTGCGGATGTCGAGCCGGTCGATGTAGTGCCGGCTGTCCGACTCCTGCCAGCCGCGGGAGACGAACCACGGTCGACCTCGGCGGCCGAGGTTGGGCAGGGCGATGTTGTCGCGGAGGGACAGCTCCACGGCCAGGCCCTCCTTGATCCGGCCCTCGGGGACGAGGGCGATCCCGTGCCGGACGGCCCAGGCGACCGTGAGCCGGCGAAGGGGGAGGCGCTGGCCCCCGACCTCGAGCGTGCCGGCGCTCGCCGGCCGCGCTCCGGTGAGGAGGTAGGGCACCGACTCGAAGCCCGAGCCGGGCAGACCGGTGAGGCCGACGACCTCGCCGGCGCCGACGGTGAGGTCGAGGTCCTCCACGCCCGGCCCGGCGAGCCCGGTGACGACGAGCGCCGGGGCCTGCGGGTCCGGGACGCCGGAGCGGCGGATCGCCGCGTCGACGCTCTTGCCGAGCATGAGGCGCGCCAGGCCCGCCTCGTCGGTCTCGCTCGTCGTGACCCCGGCGCCGGCGACCCGACCGTCCCGCAGGACGGTCACCTTGTCGGAGACGGACAGGACCTCGTCGAGGTTGTGGCTCACCATGAGCACGCTCGTGCCGTCGGCGACGACCTTGCGCAGCAGGCGGTGGAAGTGCTCGAGCTCCTCGCGGGCCAGCGCGCGGGTCGCCTCGTCGAGGACGACGAGGCCCTCGCCGGGGCGCTGGTCGCGCAGCGCCCGGGCGATGGCGACCTCGGCCCGCTCGGCGGCGGACAGTCGCGAGACCGGGGTCCGCGGGTCCACCTCGAGCTCGAGCCGGGCGAGCACCCGACGGGCGACGTCGTGCTGGGCCGCCCAGTCGATCTTGCGGGTCAGCGGGTGGGCGGTGTAACCGCCGATCCCGATGTTCTCCGCGACGGACAGGTGGTCGAGCAGGCCGAGGTCCTGGTGGACCACCGAGATCCCGGCCTGCTGCGCCTCGCTCCACCGCACCGGCAGCGCCAGCGCGGTGTTGTCGACCCGGAGCGAGCCGCCCTCGTCAGGTGCGTGGTAGCCCGTGAGCACCTTGACGAGGGTCGACTTGCCCGAGCCGTTCTGGCCGATGAGGGCGTGGATCTCGCCGGGCCGGATGACGAGGTCGGCATCCGAGAGGACCGTGTTCGAGCCGAAGGTCTTGCTGAGCCCGCGAGCCTCCAGCCTCATCAGCGTCGCCATGGGCTACTTGACCCCCCACGCGGTGAGGAAGTCGTCTTGGTAGCCGGTGCCGAACCAGTCATCGGTCAGGTACGTCTTCGGGTCGAGCTTCAGGTCCTTGACGTTGTCGGGGGTGAAGGCGCGGGTGACGAGGACATCCGCCGGCTGCACCTCCTCGCCGGAGGCCATCTGCATGAGCGCGTTGACGTGCTTCCAGCCCTCGAAGATCACCGGGGTGCCGAGGTCGCTCGCCTGCGTACCGTCCTTGACCC
Source organism: Janibacter terrae (assembly GCF_039636765.1). Taxonomy (NCBI): domain Bacteria; kingdom Bacillati; phylum Actinomycetota; class Actinomycetes; order Micrococcales; family Intrasporangiaceae; genus Janibacter; species Janibacter terrae. The sequence continues at coordinate 461,100 of NZ_CP144167.1, read as the reverse complement.
GCTGGAGGCCGGCGAGGTCGCTGCTGGAGCTGTAGACCTTGATCTGCTTGATCTTGTTGGCGCTCTTGGCGCCCTGGATGGCGGGCGGGACGAAGGTGTCCACCGGGACGACGATCGCGTTGGTGTCGGGGTTGCTCACGAGCTCGGCCGAGACGGTCGAGGAGAGCTTGTCGAGGTTGGCCGTGGTGAACTCCACCGAGCTGCTCTCGCAGGAGGGGCACAGCTCCTCGAACTTCGTGATCATCCGCTCGCTCGCGGTCTTCGTCGTCGACGAGTCCATGAGCTTGAGGAAGAGCGGCTTGGTCTTCTCGCCCTGGCCGGCGAAGGCATCAGTCGCCATGGCTTCGTAGAGGAGGGCGACCCGCTCGGTGGCGTCGAAGAAGGCGAGGTTCTCGTTCTTCTTGGCCTTCTTCGACTCGTGCATCGAGCCGATGAGGACCTTGGTGCCGCTCTTGGTGAGCGCGTCGATGGCCGCGGGGACCATGTCGTAGTCGACGAAGTTGGTGATGACGTAGTCGACCTTCTGGTCGCCGGCGGTCTTCAGGCAGTCGGCGACGGTCGTCGGGTTGAACTTGCCGTCGCAGACGTTGACCGACGCGCCGAGCTTCTCCAGAGCCTGCTTCTCTCCCTCGCCGACGCCGTGGATCACGGGGATCTGGTCGCCGAGCGGGATGATCGTGACCTTCTTGCCCTTGAGGTCGGCGGGCTCGGCGATCGGGGTGACCTCGGGCCACTCGGTGATCTCCTTGCTCCACTCGTCGACCTGGGCCTTGGCCTCGTCGACCGAGGCGGCGCTGGCGGTGCTCCCGGTGCCGGCCGTGTCGGCCGTGTCGGACGACGACTCGCCCGCACCGCACGCGGTGAGGACGAGGGAGAGGCTGGCGACCGCGGCCAGGGCCCACGCGGGCCTAACGGGGATGGTGGTGCGGGACATGGTCGGCTCCTTTGCCGTGTCATGCCGCTGGTGCGGCGTCCTGCGTGCGCAGTGGGGGTCGCTCCCCCTCGTCCGGGGACTCGTGGGCTTCGATGACGTCTTCGTCATGTAGCGACCGTTATAGGGAAGCACAGCAGCGGCCGATAGGGCAAGAGGCTTACCGAGACTTCTCTGTCAGTTCCGGTGCAGCGAAGGGGGGGCGGGGCACGATCCGTCGGGTCGGCTCAGCCCGTGACGAGCCGGTGCTCCATGCGCCCCACCCCGGTCACCCATGTCGTGAGCGTCTGCCCGGGCCGCAGGAACCGCGGCGGGTCGAGGGCCATGCCGACCCCGTCGGGCGTCCCGGTGAAGACGAGGTCGCCGGGGGAGAAGGTCAGGACCTGCGACAGCTCGGCGATCGCCCGGGCGATCGGGTAGAGGAGCTTGGCCGTCGTGCCGTCCTGGACGACCTCCCCGTCGACCGCGCACCCGAGCGCGAGATCGTCCAGGGGTGGCGCGTCGTCGAGGGTGACCACCCAGGGACCGATCGGGGAGAAGCCGGGGAAGGACTTGGCCAGGCCGAACTGCGGCGCGGGGCCGCGCAGCTGGCGGTCCCGCTCGGAGAGGTCCTGCCCGACGGTGACCCCGGCGAGGGCGGCGACGGCCTCCTGCGGGCTCGCCCGGTGGAGCGTACGTCCCAGGACGGCGACGACCTCGACCTCCCAGTCGACCGACCCCTCCGGCAGGACCACCTCGCCGTGGGCGCCGGTGATCGAGCTCGGCCACTTGGTGAAGACGGGCGGCAGGTCCGCCGGCGGCTCGAAGCCGGACTCGAGGGCGTGCTCGGCGTAGTTGAGGCCGATGGCGACGACGGACGACGGGCGGGGGACCGGCGCCTCGAGTTCCTCGAGCGCCACGGGGGTGGCGGTGGACGGGTCGGCCGCAGCGACCAGAGAGCGCAGCTCGTCCACGGCGGCGTACATCGCCATGGGGTCCGGGCCGATCCTCCCTTCGCTCAGGGTCGCGACGTCCCACCCGTGGAGAGGTCCCTCCGCACCTCCCGGCAGAACCACCCCTCGTCCTGCGCTGCTGGCCATCCTCATCCGTCAACCCGCCTTCCGTGTAGTAGATGCAACAGATCATCAGTTCCAGCGGTCCATGGCAAGGCCTTGTTCCGCATCGGCTTCCGGCCTATCGTGTAACGAACACTCTAGATAAGGACACGTCAATGCCGACGAAGAACGCCGAGGTCACCAGCCGCGACGTCGCCCTGAGCGAGGTCACCTACCGGGTCCACACCACCGGGGAGCCGGGCATGACCCCGCTCCTGCTGCTGCACGGCTCCGGGCCCGGGGCCACCGGGACCTCGAACTGGAAGGCCGTCATCGAGGAGCTCGGGGACCGCTACCACTGCATCGCCCCCGACATGATCGGTTTCGGTGACTCCACGCACCTCGAGGACCCGCCGCGCGGGATGAAGGCGCTCAACCTCGTCCAGGCCCGCACCCTCTTCGAGCTGCTCGACCACCTCGGCATCACCGAGCCGGTCACCCTCGTCGGCAACTCGATGGGCGGGATGATCTCGCTCGAGATGGCCCTCCTCGACGGCGGGCGCATCCGCACCATGCTCCTCATGGGCTCCGGCGGCGCACCCGACCTGCCGGTTACCGAGGGGCTGCAGCACCTCTTCGGCTTCTACGCCGACCCCACGCCGGCGTCGATGAAGCAGCTGCTCTCGTCCTTCGTCTACGACATGGACGTCCTGGCCGCCAAGGTCGACGAGGTCGTCGCGGAGCGGATGCCCTACATCGAGCGGCCCGACATCCAGCGCTCGCACGCGGCGATGTTCGACCCCTCGGCGCCCAAGCCGGGCTTCACGGCCGAGGAGATGGCGACGATCCCGCACAAGATCCTGTGCGTCCACGGTCGCGACGACATCATCGTCCCGGTGCAGTCGAGCACCTGGCTGGCCCAGCACCTGCCGGACGCGTCGCTGCACATCATCCCCAAGAGCGGTCACTGGACCCAGATCGAGGCCCACGACACCTTCGTGTTCCTCCTCGAGAGCCTCGTCGCCGACAAGTTCTGAGACGCCGGCGCGTCCGGACGCTCCGGCACGCTCCGACGACGAGGCGCGGCGCCCCCCTTCGTCCCGGTCGTGCATTCCCCTAGGGCAATGCGCGTCAAGGTCCGCATTCCCCTAGGGGAATGCACGTCCAGGTCTACATTGCCCTAGGGGAATGCCGGACGAAGGGGGCCCGTCCCGCGTCTGCGGGGCGGCGCTCACCCGTCGTTGCGCTCCTTGGCCCGGATGAGGTCGAGCGCGATGACCGCGCCGATCGTGCCGAGCTTCTCCGGCACCGGCACCTGCGGGCTGAACCCCAGGACGTAGCGCTCCCGCCCGAGGAAGGCCTGGGCCACGCCCGGCCAGTGCCGGCTCGCGGTCGCCGCGAGCCCGCCGGGTCCGGTGACGGTGAACTCGCGGTCCCACATCGATCCCTCGAGGCGCAGCTGCGGCCCGGTCCAGCACTCGATGCGCAGCGCCTTCGTGAAGAAGGTGAACTCCTTGACGACCTGGGCGATCACCCCGCCCTGCCCGTCCTGCACCTGGAAGCGGTCGAGGCCGAGGTCGGGCGTGTCGACGACGCGGACGAGCAGGGTGCCGTCGGTGTCGACGACCGCGAGCTGCCGGCTGCCCATGAGCATCCGTGCCCCGGCGCTCCCCTCCGTCACGATGCGCCCGATGGGCGTGCCGGCGAGGTCGTGGATCGCGAAGTCGTTGCTCAGGAAGGACCGGACCTGGTCCAGGACGATGGCGTCGGTGTCGAGGATCCCCATGGGCCCATCCTGCCCGGATCCTGAGGAGGCCGCTCGCGGCCGTCTCGAAGGGCTACCCGTACGTGTCGCGAGGACCCCGGCCGTCGCTCGTGCGCCGCAGGCCGCGCGACCACGACGGCGCGCTCGGCCCGTGCACCCGGATCTCGTGGACCACGTCGGGCCCGACGAGCTCGCTGATCCGTCCGAGGAGCGAGCTCGACAGCAGCCGGATCTGGGTCGCCCAGGCGGTCGAGTCGGCGCGCACGGACAGGACCCCGGCCTCGAAGGTCACCGGCTCGCAGTGCTCCGCCACCTCGCGACCGACGATCTCGCCCCACCGACCCATGACCGACCCCGCCGCGACGTCGACCTGCCAGCCGCGGTCACCGACGAGGCGCTCGACCTGGTCGCCGATCGTCTGCGGGTCACGGCCACCCGTCGACAGGATGCCCTGCGGCTGCCACTTCCGCCTGGGGCGCGGCTTCATCCCGGGGCGCAGCCCCTTGCCCTTGGCGACGGCGCGCGCCCGGGCGAGCGCCGCGGCGGCCGCGTCGATCTCGTCCCCGGGCGGGGGGACCTCCCCTTGGCTCATGCCGCGCCCACCTCACCGAGCGAGACCGTGAAGGTCTGCCCCGCCAGGCTCTCCGGCACGTCCTGCGGCACCGCCGCGGTGATGAGCACCTGCTCGCAGTCGGCGACCATGGCCGCCAGCCGCTCGCGCCGGCCGGAGTCGAGCTCGGCGAAGACGTCGTCGAGGACGAGGACCGGGTCGTCCCCGAGGTCATGACGCAGCAGGTGGTACGCCGCGAGCCGCAGCGCGAGGGCGAAGGACCACGACTCGCCGTGGCTGGCGTACCCCTTGGCCGGCATCTCACCGAGCCCGAGGACCAGGTCGTCGCGGTGCGGGCCGACGAGGTTGACCCCCCGCTCGACCTCCTGGTCACGCACCCGCGCCATCGACTCGAGCATCGCGGCGCGCAGCTGCTCCGGCTCGGGCACCTCGCCGGCAGCGATCGCCTCGGCGGCCTCCTCGTGGAGCGAGCTGCGGTAGACCGCGGTCGCCTCGGACTGGTTCGCACTCACCTCCCGGTAGGCCTCCTGCAGGTGCGGCACGAGGTCGCGCAGCAGACGCAGCCGGGCGTAGAGCAGCTGGCTGCCGAGGGTGGCGAGGTTGTCGTCCCAGATCTCCAGGGTCCGCAGTGCGTCCTCGACCGCGGCGCGCGGGTCCACGCCCTCGGGGGCCGAGGAGCTGCGTCGCCCACGCCCGCGCCGAGAGCCGAGCAGCGCGGCCGCCGACTTCAGCAGGGCGCCCCGCTGCTTGAGGATCTTGTCGTAGTCCGAGCGCACCCCCGACCAGCGCGGTTGGCGCTGCACGAGCAGGTCGTCGAGGAAGCGTCGCCGCTCGCCCGGGTCACCCTTGATCAGGGCCAGGTCCTCGGGTGCGAAGAGCACCGTGCGCAGCGTGCCGAGCACGTCGCGGGTCCGGGGGAGGGGGGAGCGGTTGAGCTTGGCCCGGTTGGCACGGCCGGGGGTGATCTCCAGCTCGACGAGGCTCTCGCGCCCGTCCCGCACGACCGCGCAGCGCACGATCGCCCGGTCGGAGCCGAAGCGGACCATCGGCTGGTCGGTCGCGACCCGGTGGCTCGAGAGCGAGGCGACGTACCCGATCGCCTCGACCAGGTTGGTCTTGCCCTGCCCGTTGAGCCCGACGAGGGTCGTGATCCCCGGCTCGAGGGCCAGCTCGGCGCTGGGATAGCTGCGGAAGTCGCCGATGCTCAGGTGGCGTACGTGCACGTCACTGCGTCGAGCCGGTCCCGCTCGTCGGCCCGGGCGACCCACCCGTGCTCTGCGTGCCGGAGGTCGGACCGGCATCGGCCGCGTCCCCCTTCGGCGCCTCTGCGGGGGAGGCTGGCTTGTCGATCTTCTTCTCCTCCTGCGCCCGGCTGGTCCTGGCCGCCGCGACGCCCTTGGCCGCCTCCGCCCGCAGGTCCTCGCCCTCGGCGACCGTCATGACCTGGTGACCACCGAACTGCCCGCGCAGCGCCGCGACGGCCTGCATCGCGGGGCTGACCTGCTGGCGCGAGGCGAACCGCGCGAAGAGCGAGGCAGAGATGACCGGCATCGGCACCGAGTTGGCGATGCCCTCCTCGACGGTCCAGCGCCCCTCGCCGGAGTCGGCGGTGTAGTCGCTGACGTCCTCGAGCGAGGGGTTCTCCTCGAGGGCCTTGACCATGAGGTCGAGCAGCCAGGACCGCACGACGGTGCCGCGGCTCCACGCCTTGAAGGCCCCCGGCACGTCGGTGACGATGTCCTTGCGCTCGAGCAGCTCGTAGCCCTCCGCGTACGCGTGCATCAGGCCGTACTCGATGCCGTTGTGCACCATCTTCACGTAGTGGCCGGCGCCCACGGCGCCCGCGTGCACGAAGCCCTCGTCGCGGGGTCCCTCCGGCCGCAGGGCGTCGAAGATCGGCATCGCCTGCTCCACGTGCTGCGCGTCGCCGCCGACCATGAGGCCGTAGCCGTTGTCCAGGCCCCAGATGCCGCCGGAGACGCCGCAGTCGAGGTAGCCGACCCCCTTCGCACCGAGGAGCTCGGCGTTGGGGCCGTCGTCGCTGAAGCGTGAGTTGCCACCGTCGATCACGAGGTCACCGGGCTCGAGGCGCTCGGCGAGGTCGCTGATGACCGCGCGGGTGATCTCGCCGGAGGGGACCATGACCCACACGACCCGCGGCGCGGCGAGCGCGTCGACCATCGCCTGGACGCTCTCGGCGTCCGAGACCTCGGGGTTGGTGTCGTAGCCGACGACCTCGTGGCCGGCGCGGCGCACACGCTCACGCATGTTGCCGCCCATCTTGCCCAGACCGATGAGACCGAGCTGCATGACGGGACCTTCCTTGACGGGGACGAAGGGGGGCCTCAGCCGGCGAGTCGAACCGGCTGCAGGACGTAGCGGTAGGTGGTGTCGATCTCGCCGTCCTGGCTCTCCTGGCCGGTGATCATGGCCGGCTTGAGCGGGGCGGTGAAGGACAGGCGGGTGAAGGCCGTGCCGAGGACACCCAACCCGTCGAGCAGGTAGCCGGGGTTGAAGGCGACCTCGATCTGCGGACCATGGACGACCGCCTCCACCGCCTCGGAGGCCTGGGCGTCGTCACCGGCGCCGGCCTCGATGGTCACCTGACCCTCGGTGAAGCGCAGCCGCACCGGGGTGTTGCGCTCCGTGACGAGCGCGACGCGCTTGACCGCCTCGGTGAGCACCTCCGTGTCGACGACCGCCTCGGTCTCGCTGGAGGTGGGGAAGATCTTGGCGACCTTGGGGTACTCGCCGTCGAGCAGGCGGGTCGTCGTGTGCCGCTGCCCGGCCTCGAACCCGGCGAGCCCGGACCCGCCCGCGGCCGCGCCGAGGGAGACCTCGATCGAGCCGGCGGCGCCGAGCGCCTTGGCGGTGTCGGAGAGGGTGCGGGCGGGGATGAGGGCGACGTGGCTCGCGTCGGAGACGTTGGGGTTCCAGGTGAGCTCGCGCATCGCGAGTCGGTAGCGGTCGGTCGCGAGCAGCGTGACCTTCTCGCCCTCGATCTCCACGCGCACCCCGGTGAGGATCGGGAGGGTGTCCCCACGGTCCGCGGCGATCTGCACCTGCTGGACGGCCTGGGTGAAGACGGTGCCGTCGACCGAGCCGCTGCCCTCGGGCGAGGTCGGCAGGGTCGGGTACTCGTCGGCCGGCATCTGCAGCAGGGCGAACCGCGAGCTGCCGCAGGTGACCTGGACCTTGGCGCCCTCGGTTGCCACGTCGACGGGCTTGGCGGGCAGGTTGCGCGAGATGTCGGCGAGGAGACGGCCGAGGACGAGGACGGTGCCGGGTTCGGCGACCTCGGCGGCGACGGAGATGCGCGCCGAGACCTCGTAGTCGAAGGTCGAGAGGGTGAGGGTCCCGTCGTCGGCAGCCTCGATGAGGACACCCGCGAGCACGGGCACCGGGGGACGGTTCGGCAGCCCGCGGGCCACCCAGGTGACCGCTTCGGCCAGCACATCGCGCTCGACGCGGAACTTCACGACAGACCTGCCCTTCGACGCGCCCTGTGCGCGTGCTCATGGGAATGACACGGATCCACGCGCCGTCGAGCGCGTGGGTTCCTGACATTACGCGGTCGGGGCCGCGACGGGGAACCGAGGGTCCGTTGTCATCCGCCCGTCAGGCCGTGGTCCACAGACCGGGCAGGAGCCATGCGTGGGGGAGGGATCGGATGGAGAGAGGACTCATCGTTGTCATAGGCGGTGTGGATACCGTGGACAACCCTGCTGGGCCCCGTCGTCCCGGGCATCGTGCCTGTGGGCGAGCCTGTGGACGAAGGGGGGAACGACAAGGACCGGGTGTGGGTGACGCGAGCTCGTCACCAGGGCGCAGGCGTCCTGCACAGTCCGTGCACAGGCCTGCGCACACCGTCGTCCTCAGGCTGGGTGGCCGATCCCGACGCGTCGCCCGGACACCGACAGCGGTGACCCGTCGCCGGCCCTCGGCGTCCCCGGTTTCCCACAGGCTCGGTGTGGAGATGGGGACAGCGGGGACGGATCCGTGCTCGTCCCGGCATCTTTCGACGACCCACAGGGTTGTCCACACCCTGTGGATCTGTGGACAGAGGGTGGGCGAAGGGAGAGCGCGACCGATCGGGGGAGACGGTCACGATGTGGTCTCCGGGCACACACAGGTGGGGAGAAGCCTGTGGACAAGCAGGCATCACCGATCCAGATGGCGGTGTATCAGCGTGTATCAGATCGCTCGTAGACTGGACGAGAGTCCGGGATCGTCAGCCGACCTGCTGCTTGATGCGGTTGGTGAGCTCGGTGACCTGGTTGTAGATCGCGCGTCGTTCGCCCATGAGCTCGCGGATCTTGCGCTCGGCGTGCATCACCGTCGTGTGGTCACGACCGCCGAACTGGTCACCGATCTTGGGCAGCGACATGTCGGTCAGCTCGCGGCACAGGTACATGGCGATCTGGCGCGCGGTGACGAGCAGCCGGGTGCGGGAGGCACTCTGCAGGTCCTCGATCGTCAGACCGAAGTAGTCGGCCGTCTGGGCCATGATCGTCGCGCTCGAGATCTCGCTCGACTGCTCGTTGGGGATGAGGTCCTTGAGGACGATCTGCGCCAGACCGATGTCGACGGGCTGCCGGTTGAGGCTGGCGAAGGCGGTGACGCGGATCAGGGCGCCCTCGAGCTCGCGGATGTTGGTGCTGATCCGGCTGGCGATGAACTCGAGCACATCGGCCGGCACCGAGAGCTTCTCCTGGATGGCCTTCTTGCGCAGGATGGCGATCCGCGTCTCGAGGTCGGGCGGCTGCACATCGGTCAGCAGGCCCCATTCGAAGCGGCTGCGCATGCGCTCCTCGAACCCCGAGAGCAACTTGGGCGCCACGTCGGAGGTGATGACGACCTGCTTGTTGGCGTTGTGCAGCGTGTTGAAGGTGTGGAAGAACTCCTCCTGCGTCTGCATCTTGCCCTGCAGGAACTGGATGTCGTCGATGAGCAGCACGTCGACGTCGCGGTAGCGACGCTGGAAGTTGGCGGCCTTGTCGTCACGGATGCTGTTGATGAAGTCGTTGGTGAACTCCTCCGAGTTCACGTACCGCACCTTGACGTGGGGGTAGAGGCTGCGCGCGTAGTGACCGATGGCGTGCAGCAGGTGGGTCTTGCCCAGGCCCGACTGGCCGTAGATGAACAGCGGGTTGTACGCCTTGGCCGGCGCCTCGGCCACCGCGACCGCGGCGGCGTTGGCGAAGCGGTTGCTCGAGCCGATGACGAAGGTGTCGAAGGTGTACTTCGGGTTGAGCCGGGTCAGCTCCACCTGCTCCGGCTCGGGGCGGCCGCGTCGGGAGGGAGGGGCCGGCTCGGGGTCCTCGTCGACGAGGCCGTCGTCGCGCCCGTCGACGGGCAGCGTGGAGGACAGGCCCTGGGGGCGGGGCCGGTCCGTGGGCTCCTCGACCGGGCCAGGCAGCGGCTCGGCGAGACCCTGGGTCGGGGGCAGCGGCTCGCTGTCGGCCAGGTCGGGGTCGACGGTAACGGCGAGACGGACCTCGCGGCCGAGCTGCTCGGACAGGGCCTGGGTGACGTGCATGCGCAGGCGTTGCTCGACGAAGTTCTTCGAGAAGTCGTCCGGCACCGCGATGAGCGCGGTGTCGTCGAGCAGACCGACGAGGCGAGCCATGCTCAGGAACGCGCGGCGGGTGACCGGGACACCGTCGGCGTCCAGGGAGTCCAGCGTGGTGCGCCAGACCTGACCGAAGTCGACCTCGGCTCCGGTCACGGACTCACCCACATTCCTGCGGCCCGGTGGCCGATCGATTCACGCGCTGGTACTGACATCATCGCCTGCCGGTCACGGGATCCACAGCGTTGTCCACAGTCTGTGGGTATATACCGATGGCAGGTGGTGAGGAGCGACGCTAACAACCCGGACGGGTGGGGGCAACCCGGGGCCCGTCGATGTGTCCCGGCCCTCGGCGTGTCTGCGGGGACCAGGGGCCAGGTGCTGGCAACGTGGCCCGGTTGGGGTCACTCCGCACGAGGACGAAGGGCGGTTTGACCCCGTGCTCGGCCGTCCCGTACCGTGGACGTCGGCCTGTCGGCCGCTTTCGCATGCCCATGATCTGCCGGACCGCTCCGGCGTCACGACGTGGGCTTCCGATCGCGGCCGAAGAGGCTCGCCGACTTCCGCACCGGGCCACACGGGCCCCATCGACCCATCGGAGACTGCAATGAGCAAGCGCACCTTCCAGCCCAACACCCGTCGCCGCGCCAAGACGCACGGCTTCCGTCTGCGCATGCGCACCCGCGCCGGTCGGGCGATCCTGTCCACCCGCCGCGCCAAGGGCCGCTCCAAGCTCTCCGCCTGACGAGCTGCCGGGTGCTGCCCGCGCGGCACCGCCTGACGGATCGCGCGGACTTCGCGGCAACCATCCGGGGACGAGGCGCTGGACGCCAGGGTTCCCGACTGCTCGTGGTCCATGCCCGTGTGGCGGACTCGACCCGGACCGACGCTCGAGGAGACGACTCCCCGCGCGTCGGTCTCGTCGTGTCCAAAGCCGTGGGCAACGCCGTGACGCGCACCCGCGTCAAGAGGCGCCTGCGGGCCCAGGCCGCGAGCCTCCTCCCTTCCCTCCCTGCGGGGACGGACGTGGTGGTCCGCGCCAACCCGGCCGCGGCCGACGCCGACTCGCACGAGCTGGGCGAGGCGCTGCGGCACTGCCTGCGCGGCCTGCTCGTTGGTGAGGGACCATGACGCTCCTCGCCCGGCCCCTGATCTGGCTCGTCCGCGGCTACCAGCTGCTCGTCTCGCCGCTGCTCCCGCCGAGCTGCCGGTACTTCCCGAGCTGCTCGGCCTACGGCGTGACCGCCCTGCAGCGGTTCGGCCTGCTGCGTGGGGGCTACCTGACCGTGCACCGGATCGTGCGGTGCAACCCCTGGTCCGCCGGGGGCATCGACCACGTGCCCGAGACGTGGGCGCAACGCGGCGCTCCTGAGCTGAGCCAACCGCGCTTCGCCGACATCGAGGACCACGACGACGGCGTCGCCCGCGACGCCACAGACAGAAGGACGTCCACCACGTGAGCTTCAGCGACATCATGTACCCCTTCGAGTGGCTCGTCGCCTGGATCATGTATCTGTGGCACGGGCTGCTCACCGCGGTGGGTCTGCCTGCCGACAACGGCTGGACGTGGAGCCTGTCCATCGTCGGCCTCGTCATCGTCATGCGGGCGGCGCTCATCCCGCTCTTCGTCAAGCAGATCCACGCCTCGCGCAAGATGCAGCTCATCCAGCCGGAGATGCAGAAGATCCAGGCGAAGTACAAGGGGAAGAACGACCCCGAGTCCAAGCAGAAGATGACCGAAGAGACGATGGCGCTGTACAAGGACAGCGGCACCAACCCCTTCGCCTCCTGCCTACCGATCTTCGCCCAGATGCCGTTCTTCTTCGGTCTCTTCCGGGTCCTCAACAGCCTCGACGAGATCGGCTCCGGCGCCCAGCGGGGTATCGGCCCGATCACCCAGCAGGTGGCGGCGCAGGCCGAGTCCTCCTCGATCTTCGGGGCCCAGCTGTCCGCCCAGTTCCTCGGGACCGAGGGCGGGCTGAGCGTCAAGCTCGTGACGATCACGCTGATCATCCTCATGTCGCTCACGACCTTCACGACCCAGCACCAGCTGATGCGCAAGAACATGCCGGCGTCCGCGCTGGAGGGCCCCTTCGCCCAGCAGCAGAAGATCATGCTCTACCTGTTCCCGATCATCTTCGCCGTGTCCGGCGTCTACTTCCCGATCGGTGTCCTCCTCTACTGGTTCACCACGAACGTGTGGACGATGTGCCAGCAGTTCTACGTGATTCGCCGCATGCCGGCCCCCGGCTCCGCCGCGGAGAAGGCGATGCAGGACCGACGCCGCAAGTCGGGCAAGCCCCTGGACACCCCCGAGGAGTCGCGGGAGCGCAGGCACGATGCCGAGATGGCCTCCGAGCTGGAGGCGAAGGGCGTCATCTCCGGGCAGCGCCAGCAGCCGACCGGCAAGAAGCGTGCCAAGAAGAAGGGCGGTCAGCCGCCCAGGACGGGGCCGGGCGCTGCCGTCGACGAGCAGCAGCCCGAGACCGACCACTGACCTCGGTCGTCCCGGCAGCGCCGGACGACCACCCGCCACACGCAGGAGAAGTGCATGAGCGAGAACACCACGACCGAGGCCCCCACCGAGGACTCGGCCGCCGCACCCGCACAGGACGCGGCCCCGAAGAAGACGCGCCGTCAGCTGCTCGAGCGCGAGGGTGAGGTCGCGGCCGACTTCCTCGAGACACTGCTGGACATCGCCGACCTCGACGGCGACATCGACCTGGACATCGACGGTGACCGGGCCGCAGTCGCCATCGTCGACTCCGACGAGGGACGCGTGCCCCGACGTCTGGTCGGCCAGGACGGCAAGGTGCTCGAGGCGCTCCAGGAGCTGACCCGCCTCGCCGTGCAGTCCGCGACGGGAGACCGCAGCCGTCTGATGCTCGACGTCGCCGGCCACCGGGCCGCCCGCCGCGCCGAGCTGGTGGACATCGCCCGGACCGCCATCGCCTCGGTGACGGCCGACGGCGAGTCCGTCGAGCTCGAGCCGATGAGCGCCTTCGAGCGCAAGGTCGTCCACGACGAGGTGCTCGCCGCCGGACTCGTGTCCGACTCGTCCGGGACGGAGCCACGTCGCTTCGTCGTCATCCATCCCGCGACACAGGACTCCGCCCCCACGGAGGAGCTGCCCACGGAAGAGGTGGCCACGGAAGAGGTGGCCACGGATCAGGCCGACGACACTTCCGCGACGGACGAGGACTGAGGACGTTTCACGTGAAACGCTGGGCCCATGACAGCTGAGCTGCCCCAGGCACCGGAAGGCGCCCGCCGAGTCTTCGGTGGGCGCCTTGCCCGTGCCGAGGACTTCGCGGCGATCCTCGCCGACACCGGCGTGAGCCACGGCCTCATCGGTCCGCGGGAGGTGCCGATCCTCTGGGAGCGCCACATCCTCAACTGCGCCGTGATCGAGGACGCCTTCTCGCGTGACGCCCGCGTCGTGGACGTGGGATCGGGGGCGGGCCTGCCCGGGGTGGCTGTGGCCATCGCCCGCCCCGACCTCGACCTGCACCTCGTCGAGCCCATGCTCCGCCGCACCCAATGGCTGGAGTCCACCGTGGCCGATCTCGGCCTGGACAATGTCACGGTGCACCGGGGTCGCGCCGAGGAGCTTCACGGGAGCCTGGAGGGGGCGTACGTGACCGCCCGGGCGGTAGCCCGTCTGGACAAGCTCGCCCGGTGGTGTCTCCCCCTCACCGCGCCCGGCGGCACGATGGTCGCCATGAAGGGCCGATCCGCGCAGGAGGAGCTCGAGGCGGCCACGAAGGTGCTGCGTCGGCTCGGGGTGGTCGCCAGCCGGGTCAGCGCTCACGGCACCGAGGTCCTGGCCGAGCCGACCCTCACCGTCGACTGCACGACCGGTCCGCGCGCGCACTGAGCACCGGGATCGGCTCCTGCACACGCAGGGCACCGTTTCACGTGAAACGGTGCCCTGCGTCGCCGCCGCGCGGTCCGCGCGTTTCACGTGAAACGCCCCGCGAGCCCTCGACTTTTCCACCACCAGCTGTGGACATCCGATGGACAAGTGCCATGCGACCCGACGGCAGACCGTCCGCCCGGTCCCCGTTTTGGCGTGTCGGGCCGTGGTGGGGTTGTATGGCTGGGCTCGCAGTCCCCACAGGAGGAATGTCTCGGTGACCTCACCACGCTCCGTCGTCATGGGTATCGGTTGGCCGGCGGTCGCCGGACCTGCGGAGACCGCACCGGTCGGATGGCTCGGAGGTGCGGGAGGCGACCAGCCCGCCGAGGGGCCGGGCCTGACCTCGGCGCCCTCTGGGTCAGCGCAGCCGACCGCCCAGCCGGGGCCGAGCACGCCGGACGTGGGGCGCGTGCCGACTCCCGCTCCAGCGGCCACCCTGCCCCGGCCGGACCGGCCGCGGGTCATCACCGTGTCCAACCAGAAGGGCGGTGTCGGCAAGACGACGAGCGCAGTCAACCTCGCCGCGGCACTCGCCCAGGCGGGTCTGCGTGTCCTCCTCATCGACACCGACCCCCAGGGCAACGCGAGCACCGCTCTGAACATCGACCACCGCGCCGAGGTGCCCTCTGTCTACGACGTGCTCGTCGACGGCACGCCGATCGCGGATGTCGTGCAGCCATGTCCGGAGGTGGACAACCTGTGGTGCGTGCCGGCGACGATCGACCTGGCCGGTGCGGAGATCGAGCTCGTCTCGCTCGTGGCGCGGGAGAGCCGGATGACGAAGGCGATCGCCGCGTGGATGCAGACCGCGCAGGATCGAGGCGAGGAGCGCATCGACTACGTGCTCATCGACTGCCCGCCCAGCCTGGGCCTGCTGACCGTCAACGCCTTCGTCGCCGCGGACGAGGTACTCATCCCGATCCAGTGCGAGTACTACGCCCTCGAGGGCCTGAGCCAGCTGCTCAACAACATCGACCTCATCCGCACCCACCTCAACCCGGCGTTGCACGTCTCGACGATCCTGCTGACGATGTACGACGGACGGACCCGGCTGTCCTCCCAGGTGGCGCAAGAGGTGAGGGAGCACTTCCCAGAGCAGGTCCTCGAGGCGACGATCCCCCGTTCGGTGCGGGTATCGGAAGCCCCGAGCTTCGGGCAGACCGTGATCACCTATGACCCCCAGAGCACCGGCGCCCGGTGCTACCACGCAGCAGCCGCCGAGATCGCGCACCGCGGCGCAGAGCAGAAGGACAACGCATGAGTGACAAGCGACGTGGGCTCGGGCGGGGCCTGGGCGCCCTGATCCCGGATGCAGGCACGCCAGGTCGGGCGACCGAGCGGCCGGTCGACGTCTTCTTCCGGGACCAGGACCGCCCCGCCGTGCCCAACACGGTCGCCGGCAGGCTCGCCGCAACACCCACGGGCAACGCCGCCGGCGCAGGGTCCGTCGGTGCGGACTCTTCGGGCGTGGTTGCACGGGACGCGGACCAGTCGCAGGAGGGAACCTCGCCGGGGTCGGCCGCGGGGACGCTCGAGGGCGGCCCCGGGGCTGCCGACGCCCAGCCCGGAGGGCTGGCGCCCGTCCCCGGGGCCAGCTTTGCCGAGGTCCCCGTCGCAGCCATCCGACCCAACCCGAAGCAACCGCGCAGCGTCTTCGACGAGGACGACATGGCCGAGCTGGTCCACTCGATCCAAGAGATCGGCGTCCTCCAGCCGATCGTCGTCCGGCCGGTCACGGGCGACGACGACATCGCCTACGAGCTGATCATGGGTGAGCGCCGTTGGCGCGCCAGCCGCGAGGCCGGCAGGGAGACCGTGCCGGCGATCATCAAGGCCACCGAGGACGACGAGCTCCTGCGGGACGCCCTCCTGGAGAACCTGCACCGGAGCAACCTCAACGTCCTCGAGGAGGCCGCGGCCTACCAGCAGCTGCTGGACGACTTCGGGTGCACCAAGGAGGAGCTCGCCGGGCGGATCGGCCGCTCCCGACCGCAGATCTCCAACACCCTGCGCCTCCTGCGCCTGCCACCCATGGTGGCTCGTCGCGTGGCGGCCGGGGTCCTGAGCGCGGGCCACGCGCGCGCGCTCCTCACCCTCGACGACGGCGAGCAGATGGAGCGGCTGGCCCAGCGCATCGTCGCCGAGGGGCTCTCGGTGCGCACGGTCGAGGAGATCGTCGCCCTGGGCATGGAGCCGGAGAAGGAGAGGCGTGCGGGGCCGCGTGCCGGCGCGCACCATCCCCAGCTCGACGACCTCGCGGGCCGGATCAGCGACCGGCTCGACACGCGGGTCAAGATCAACCTCGGTCAGCGCAAGGGGCGGATGACGATCGAGTTCGCGTCGATCGAGGACCTGCACCGTGTCCTCGGCCAGATGGGCGTTGACCCCGACCACGGCTGAGCCGCGATGGTGTGGCCACGTGCGAGAGGGCCCCGACGCAATCGCCTCGGGGCCCTCTCGTTGACGGCGACGGGACGAAACCCGTTGCAGCGCAGGTGAACTCAGCCGACGAAGGGCTCAAGCTCCTTGACCAGCTTGGGCTTCGGCATGGCACCGACGATCGTCTTGACGATCTCGCCACCCTGGAAGACGTGCATCGTCGGGATCGAGGTGATCCCGTAGCGCGCGGTGATCTGCGGGTTGGCGTCGGTGTCGAGCTTGACGATCTTCAGCTTGCCGTCGTACTGACCGGACAGCTCCTCGAGGACCGGGGCGACCGCGCGGCACGGGCCGCACCAGGTGGCCCAGAAGTCGACGAGCACGGGGGTCTCGCTGCTGAGGACGTCCTGGTCGAAGGTGGCGTCGGTGGTGGGGGTGGTGGCCATGGGTGAGTCTTCCTCTCTCGGGGTGGTTCGGTGGTCAGCGGGCGCCGACGGTGCCGGCGACGGGGTAGTCCTGGGCGATGAGGGCCTGGTCCTGCGCCGGAGCGGCCGCGCCCTCGCGGGCGGCGAGCCAGCGCTCGGCGTCCAGCGCGGCGGAGCAGCCGGAGCCGGCGGCGGTGATCGCCTGCCGGTAGGTGTGGTCGACGAGGTCACCGGCGGCGAAGACGCCGTCGACGTTGGTACGCGTCGAGCGGCCGTCGACGAGGACGTAACCCTCGTCGTCGAGGTCGACGACCCCTTGGACGAGCTCGTTGCGCGGGTCGTGGCCGATGGCGACGAACAGACCGGTCGCCGCCAGCTCGCGGCTCTCACCCGTCACGGTGTCGCGCAGTGTCACCCCGGTCACCTTGTCCTCGCCGTGGATCGCGGTGACCTCGGAGTTCCACGCGAAGCGGATCTTGTCGTTGGAGTGGGCGCGCTCGGCCATGATCTTGCTGGCCCGCAGCTCGTCGCGGCGGTGGACGATCGTCACGGAGCGGGCGAACTTCGTCAGGAAGGTCGCTTCCTCGACGGCCGAGTCCCCACCGCCGACGACGACGATGTCCTGCTCGCGGAAGAAGAAGCCGTCGCAGGTGGCGCACCAGCTGACGCCGTGGCCGGACAGGCGCTTCTCGTCGGGCAGCCCGAGCTCACGGTAGGCGGAGCCCATCGCGAGGATCACGGCGTGCGCGCGGTGGGTGGTCCCCTCACCGTCGGTGACGACCTTGACGTCACCGAGGAGGTCGACCGAGGAGACGTCGTCGGTGACGATCTGCGCACCGAACCGCTCCGCCTGGGCGCGCATGTTGAGCATGAGGTCGGGGCCCATGATGCCCTCGACGAAGCCGGGGAAGTTCTCGACGTCCGTCGTGTTCATCAGGGCGCCACCTGCGGTGACGGAGCCCTCGAAGAGCAGTGGCTCGAGGTTGGCGCGGGCGGCGTACACGGCTGCCGTGTAGCCCGCTGGGCCCGAACCGATGATGATGACGTCGTGGATGTCGGTGCTGGCGTCGGCCACGGGTGAAGTCCTTGCGTCGTTGGGGCGCCGGGGGGCGCGGGGTCTGACGGTGACAACGCCATCGTAGGTGCGTCTGTTCCAGCGGGTCGCAGGTCGACCGGCCGGCGACGCTGCTCGGTCAGCGGACGGGGACGTCGACCGGGTCGGACCAGATCGGCGCGCACCCCTCGGTGACGGCCCACGCCCGGGCCCCCCCGTCGGGGAGCGCCTGCGCGATGAGCAGCAGACCCGGAGCCCCGTCGAAGGTGGCCACGTCGACGACGACGGCGGTCATCTGGGGCTGGCCCAGCCGCGCGAGGCAGTCGGTGGCGCCGGCGGCGGTGGTGAGGGTCCCGAGGACGTCGTCGTCCTCGTTGGCCTTGACCGAGCCGGGGTCCTCCAGGAGCCGGGCGGCGTCGTCGCCGGCGGTGCCCCGGGTGTAGTCCCTGCCCGAAGCGGTGATGGCGAAGGCGGGCGCCTCCGACGCCGAGGCGGTGGACGAGTCCTTGCCCTCCCGCGGGGCAGCGGCATCGCTGCCCTGACGGGACTCCTGCTGGGCCGTCTGCGCGGACGAGCCTGCCTCGTCGGAGCCCCCGGCGCTGCGCTCCAGGATGAGCCCACCCACGCCGAGGACCATGACGAGGGCCGCGGCGGCCGCGAGCACCAGGGGCGCCGAACGGTAGCGGCGACGCGGCCGTGCCTCGTCGGGGTCGTCCATCTCGCTGAAGAAGGTCGAGGTGTCGTCCTCGCCCGCAGACGCGACCCGCTGGGCGTGCTCGTCCTCGAGCGTGGCGCGGATGCGCTCGGCGAGGTCGGCGGGCATGGGTCCCTTCTCCTTCAGGCCGGAGAGCAGGTGACGCATGCCGGTGGGGTCCTGGTCGTCAGTCATGGCCACCTCCCTTCGTCTGCGAGTGGCCTGATGTGTCTGACGAGCCAGCGGCCCGCGAGGTTCCCTCGGTCGACCCGAGGGCGCGGGCGAGGGCCTCCCGGCCGCGCGAGCAGCGGGACTTGATCGTGCCGGGTGCGACCTCGAGGATCTCGGCGGCCTCGGCCACCGGGACGCCGTGCATGTCGACGAGGACGAGGGCCAGCCGTTGCGCCTCGGGGAGGGCGCGGAGCGCCTCGTGGACGGCGAGCCGGGTGTCCACGCCGGCCGTGGCGTCCGGGGCCGTGGGCGCGCGCGCGATGACCTCGTCGGTGAGCTCGCTCGAGGGACGGGCCCGTCGCGTCAGGTCGATGCAGGCGTTGACGACGATGCGGTGCAGCCAGGTGGTGACCGCAGAGTCGCCCCGGTAGGAGCTCGCCCTGCGGAAGGCGGAGACGAAGCCCTCCTGCACTGCCTCGGCGGCGAGCTCTCGGTCACCGCAGACGCCGACCGCGACGGCCCACATGCGGTCCCGGTGCCGCCGGTAGATCTCGGCGAAGGCGTCCGGGTCCCCCTCGACGTGACGTCGCAGGAGGAGCCGGTCGTCGACCTCGGCCAGGGCGGTGTCGGTCATCGGGCCCGGCTCTCAGCGGACCGTGATCTCGCCGAGCGCGGCACGGAAGCGGCCGTCGTCGCTGGGCGCCAGCGAGGTGAACCACACGGTGACGTACTGGGCTCGGACCGGGAACGCCGGCTGGAGGGTGACCTCACCGGTCCGTCCCTGCGTCCGGCCGATCTCGTCGCCGGAGCTGGTCGCCTGGTCGCCGCCGTAGACGGTGGCCTGGGCGGTGGTCGGGAGCTGGAGGGTCACCGACGAGACGTCCTGGGCCTGTCCGAGGTCGACGGTGATGCCCACGCCCTGCTTGACGCCCCCGAAGGCCTCGCTGCCGTACCCCTCGGTCGTCCAGGTGGTCGAGGGGTCACCGTCGTAGACCCGCTGGACCTCGGCATTGTGCTCGACACCGTCCCCCGGCGGGGGGTCGAAGCCGGCCGCGTTGAGGATGCCCAACGGCTCGTCACCGGTGGCGCCACGGTTGGAGCGGGTGCTGCTCGAGACCTCGCTGGTGGCCACGGCCGTGGTCTCGTCGCCCCCGAGGATCTTGCCCAGGTCGCTGCCCTCACCGATGTGGGAGACGCCGATGCCGCCGATGACGCAGGCGATGAGCACGAGGCCGGCCATGAGCACCAGGACGAGGTTGGACTGGCTGCGGCTCGGCGGTGCGCCGGCCTCGGCCGGCAGCAGGGGGGCCGGGGCCTCCAGGTCGGCGGTCACGGCGGCCGACCCCAGGGAGCTGCGGGTGCGCTGGTCGGCGCGGATCGCCTCACGGCGGGCGCGGGCGTCCTGCAGGGCCTCCTTGGAGCGCCCGCTCGCCGTCTTGGCGACACGACCCAGCCGGTCACCGATGACCTTGCCGCCGGTGCCCACGGCACCCGCTGCGGCTGCGGCCGCCGCTGCTGCCGCGGCGGCGGCAGCAGCCGCAGCCCGACCGGCCTGCGTGTCGTCACCGTCCTCCGGTGCGTCTTCGCGCTCACCACCGGCGGCCCGGGGGATGACCGCGGTGGGCTCGTCGTCCGCGTCGAGCGCGATCTCCCGCGTCACCTGGTCCTCGGGGAGGGCGGTCTCCTCCGCACGGGGGGTTGCACCGACCACCCGGATGGCGGTCGTCGGTGTGTCGTCGTCGGCGCGGCTGTCGGCGGCATGGCCCGGCACGGCAGGCGTGGTCGCCGCGGACCGGGCCCCGGGGCTCGTGCGCACGGCGCCGGCGAGCGGGATGCGCGACCACGGGGCGATCTGGGCGGCGTAGTCCCCGGGTGAGTCGGGCCCGGTGCCCTCGGCGAGGGTCTCGCGGCAGATCGTGTCCAGATCGCCCGGGACGCCCACGGCGACCCGGGAGGGGGCGGGCGGGCCGTCGCCTCCGGTGGCGGCGCTCGGCAGGCTCGACGGGCGCTGGAGGGGCCAGGTCGCGGTCAGGCCGGCGTAGGCCAGGGCCACGACCCCCACGGCGTCGTCGCGGTCGGCGTCCTCGCCCTCGGACTCGATCCCGGACAGCGCGGCGATCGTGGCCAGGCCGCGCACCTTGACGCGTCCGTCGGAGGTGAGCAGGACGAGGTCCGGGCCCAGGGCGAGGTGGTGCAGGCCGCGGCTGCGGGCGGCCTCGAGTCCGGTGGCGACCTCGCCGGTGATCCGACGGACCTCCTCGGCGGGCAGGCCGTCGCCCCCGATCAGGTCGGCGTAGGTGCGCGCGCCGTCGCCGACGCCGTCCTCGGCGACGAAGGACAGCCCGCCCTCCGTGCCGACGTCGAGGATGCGGACCAGCTGTGAGGCCTCCACCCCGGCCGCGCGCCGTGCGGCGTCGAGCCCGGCCGCCGTCTGCGGTGCGTCGGCGGCCATGACGAGCAGGGTGACGTCGCGGTCGAGCGTCGTGTCCCGGGCGCTCCAGCGCTCGGCACCAGCAATCGTCTCGATCCTGCTGCCGACCGTGTATCGACCGAGCTCCGTCCCCGGGTTCACCCCGTGCACGCTGTCCCTCTCGTCGGTGGTTGCCTGCCGCGCCATCCTAGGTGGACGCGTGGGCTGCGTCCGGGAGCCGCACCCGGGGCGCGTCAGCCGCTGGGCCGGACGGCCGGCCCGATCAGCCCCGTCGCAGCCGTCGGGTGAGCGGCCCGAGGACCTCGTCGACCTCGCGGACCCGCAGGCGGGCAGCGAGCACGAGCGCCACGCCGAGCACGACGAGCCCGACGACCGTGGTGATGACGACGGAGCCGAGCCAGGTCCCCTCGTCGACGACGAGCGCCAGCCCGCGCAGGACGCCGTACCCGATCGCGGTCCCGACCGCGGTCGCCAGTGCGAGCCGCACGAGGGTGCGCACGACCGAGGACAGGCCCAGCGAGCCGAGGCGGTGGCGCAGCAGCCACAGGCCGATGACGGCCGCGACGAGGTTGGACACGGTCTGGCCCAGGCCCACCCAGGTCGCGGCGTGGGTCGGTGGCCCGATGCTGCCGATGACCGTGAAGGTCAGCGCGATGCCCGTGACCACGAGCTGCAGGACGAAGGGGGTGCGTCCGTCCTCGTAGGCGTAGTAGGCCCGCTGCACGAGGAAGAACCACCCGTACGGGACGAGGCCGAGCATCATCGCGAAGAGCACCCCCACGGACGCGTCGGTCTGCACGCGCGGCGTGCCGGGCAGGACCGCTGCCAGCAGGTGCGGGGCGACGAGCAGGATGGCGGCCGTGCCGGGGACGAGCAGGACGCCGGGCATCGTCAGCCCGCGCCGCAGGTCCGCCGTGACGGCCACGGTGTCGTCGTCGTGCGCGGCGTGCGAGATGCGGGTGAAGAGCGCGGTGACGAGCGAGACGGTGATGATCCCGTGCGGCAGCATGAAGAGGAGGAAGGCGTTGGCGTAGGCGGTGAGGCCGGCGCCCTCGACCCCTTCCGCTTGTGCGGCGTGCAGCGCGCCCGTCAGCACGCGGGAGTTGACGAGGTAGGCGAGCTGGCCGACGGCCACGGCGGCGAAGGCCCACATCGCCATCCGCGAGGCGCCCCGCAGGCCGCTGCCACGCAGCCCCCACACCGGCCGGAACCGCAGCCCGGTGCGCCGCAGGGCCGGGACGAGGGCGAGCGCCTGCAGGGCGATCGACAGCGTCGCCGTCCCACCGAGCACGGCGATCATCGTCGGGTCCCACGAGGAGACCGGCCCCTGCCTCGGCTGGTCGGCCAGGACGAACCACAGCAGACCACCGATCGCCACAACATTGGCCAGCGCGGGCGCCCACATGAAGGCCCCGAAGCGGTGGTGCGCCGTCAGGACCTGGCCGAGCAGCGTGTACAGCCCGTAGAAGAAAACCTGCGGCAGGCACAGCACCGCGAAGGCGGTCGCGAGGGTGCGCGCCTCCGGCGGCCAGCTGCTGGAGACGACGAGCGAGACGAGCAGCGGTGCCGCGAGCGTCAGCAGGACCGTCACGCCCGCCAGGGCCGCGACGGAGATGGTGAGCAGCCGGTTGATGTAGGTCTCGCCACCGTCGGCATCCCGCATCGCCCGGGTGATCTGCGGGACGATCACGGCGTTGAGCACGCCGCCGGCGATGAGCAGGTGGAAGATGTTGGGCAGCGTGTTGGCGGCGTTCCACGCGTCGGCGGCGATGATCGTCAGGCCGACGACGTAGGCCGTGAGGCTGTTGCGGGCGAAGCCCAGGACGCGGGAGAAGAGGGTGCCGGCGGCCATGACGGCGCTCGAGCGGCCGATGTCCGGCGCGCTGCGCCCACCGTCGCCGAGCGCCTCGTCCGGCGTGGCGGCCTCGCTCATGCGTCGTGTCCCTCGGGCTCGGTGGTCCTGGCGGTGGCCGCCGGCGAGCGGCGACCGCCCCGCACGCTACGCCAGGTGCCGGCCGCGAGGAGCAGGACGGCCGCGCCGCCGACCAGCCAGTAGATCGAGTCACCCGTCGGCCGCACCCGCACGTGGAGCGTCGCCGGGGCGGAGAGCCGGTGCCCGGCCGGCGTCGTGACGCCCACGTCGACCGGCACCTGCCCGGCGGCGAGGGCGGAGGCCTGCACGGTGACGGTCTGGCGCCCCCCCGGGCCGATGGTCACCGGGTCCGGTGGCGCGTCGATGCGCAGCGAGGGGTTGCGCGGGGTGAGCCGCACCACGAGGTTGGACAGCTCGACGTCGGTGTTGTTGATGACGGTGATCTGCAGCCGCCCGGTGTCGGCGAAGAAGTTGACGTCACCGGAGGAGACGACGAGGTCGTCGCGGGCCAGGGTCACGGCGTCGTGCAGGTGACGGTGCAGCCGGATGAAGTCGTAGGAGTCCGAGCGCCACCGCGTGGACGTCAGCTGGTGGAGCGCCGGCTGCACGACCCGCCGCCACGACGTGCCGTCGGAGCGGACGGAGGCGAAGGTCGCCATCGCCCGCTCGTCGCGCTGGACGCGGCGCGCCCGCTCCGGGGTGAGGAGCGGGGCGGGGGCGGGGTCCCCCTTCGTCGCCTCGGCGATCTGTCCCGGCGTGCGCGCGAGGAAGGTGGGGTCGGCCTGCGCGGACTCCGCCAGCACCGAGGAGAGGCTGCCCGGCTCCAGCCACGGGATGCGACCGGCCCCGTCGCGCAGCAGCTGCCAGGCGTCGACCTCTGGCTGGCTGTCCCGGTCCGGGACGACGAGCACGGTGCGGCTC
The DNA here is from genome assembly GCF_039636765.1 of Janibacter terrae. Classification (NCBI taxonomy): domain Bacteria; kingdom Bacillati; phylum Actinomycetota; class Actinomycetes; order Micrococcales; family Intrasporangiaceae; genus Janibacter; species Janibacter terrae. Next base: position 437,360 of record NZ_CP144167.1, on the reverse strand, counting down.
GTCCCGGGCCGCTCGCCGAGCAGCTCCGCGGTCTCGGCGACGAGCCGCTGCCGCGCCAGGGGCACGTCGTCGGTGGACTCGAGGTCGGAGACGAGGTCGGACAGGACGCTGTCGCTGACGACGAGCGGGGTCCCGTCGCTCGTGCGCGTGCCACCGGTCGGCGTGAAGCCGCCGGGCTGCAGGCTCGTGTCGGGCACGAGCACCGTCGGCCGGTTGCCCGAGGGCCGCAGCTGGTAGAGGGCGCTCGCCCGCTCGCTCGTCACGAGCCCGTCGGCGGGCCACAAGACGTCGCTGCGCGCGCCCAGGCCGCGGGCCACGCTCGCGCCGCGCTTGACGCGGGGCCCGACGAGCCGGTGGGCCTCGGGGGAGGCGGCGCCGGCGGCGACGTCCGCGTCGGCGTCGGGCAGGACGAGGGTGCGGCTCGCGACGAGGCGACGTCGCAGGGTGGCCGCCCGCTCGGCCCGGACCGTGCGCTCCTCCTCGCTGATGCCGGTGTCCTCCACGCCCGAGTCCTCGGACGGCTGGGGGACGTCGAGCAGGGCGGGGTCGAGCAGCCACGCCTCGTCCTCGCCGGGCGGGTCGGCGGTGAGCCGGGCCAGCCGCGAGTCCGGTCCGACCGCCTCCTGCCAGGTCTGCGTGCGGGTCGTGCCGGACTCGCCGAAGAGCTCGCGGTCGCCGGGCAGCAGCAGCGGCAGACCCCAGACCATGCGCAGCGGCTCGTACTCCTTGGCCCGGTGCACCCCGAGGAAGGTGTGCACCGCGGTCGCCTCGGTCTGCACGCTGAGCCGGACGGCTCCGGCCGCGGTCCCGGGCAGGAGGTCGGCACCGTCCACGGTCAGGGCGAAGGGGGTGGACCCACCCGACGGGACGTCGAGGCGTGACGTGGTGTCCAGGGCCGTACCGAGGACGGGTTCCTCGCCCTCGGCCCAGGCGTCCAGCCCGGCGCGGTCGGTCTCCCCGGGCTGCACGACGAGGGCCATGCGCTGGTCCTCGAGGGTGCCGTTGCCGGTGTTGGTCACGCGTCCCCGGACGGTGGCGGTGCCGTCGCCGTCGACGACGGGGGTGATCGAGGTGATCGTGATGCGGGCGTCCCCGGGCTCCGCGGCGCGTCCGGCCGACATGGCGGACGTGGGTACGGCAAGGCCGGGCAGCAGGACGGGCGCGGCGAGCAGGAGCGCGGCGCCCCCGCGCGTCAGGCGTCGCCGGCGAGCCGCTGCCACGCCTCCCTCGCGATGCGTCGTTCGTTGGGGAAGGTCAGGTGCCGGTGCGCCTCGCGCAGCGGCAGCCAGGCGACGTCGACGGCCTCGTGGTCGGGGTCGTTGTCGATCGTCAGGTACCCGCCGATGGCCTCGAGCAGGTAGTGGTGCACGAACTTGTGGATCCGCCGGTCGGACGTGGCGAACCAGTAGTCGATGGTGCCGAGCTCGACGAGGACGCGGGCCTCGATGCCGGTCTCCTCGGCGACCTCGCGGGCCGCGGTCTCGACGAGGGTCTCCTCGCCCTCGATGTGCCCCTTGGGCAGGCACCACTCGAGGCGCCCGGCGCGGTTGCGGCGGGCGATGACGGCGATGCGGGCCTCCCCTTCGTGCACGTCGACGACGACACCGCCGGCGCTCCGCTCCTCGACGGCAGGCAGCCGACGCTGCGAACCGGAGGCGTGGGCGGGGTGCGTCATGTGGTCACTGTAGCCATCCCGTCCGAGACCGCCCGGTGGCGCGGCAGTAACCTTGGGGCCCATGTCCTCCCCTGCCCTGCCGCCCGAGATCCTGCGTGCCGCGGTGGCCCACCTGGCCCCGGTCGTGCCGCTGCTCACGGACCTCGGGCAGCGCTTCGCGCAGGACGGCCACGAGCTGGCCCTCGTCGGCGGACCCGTGCGCGACGCCTTCCTCGGGCGCACCAGCGGTGATCTCGACTTCACGACCTCCGCGTCGCCGGAGGAGACGGAGTCCATCCTCGCGGACTGGGGCGACGCGCACTGGGACATGGGCCGCGAGTTCGGCACGATCGGCGCGCGACGTGGCTCCGACACCGTCGAGGTGACGACCTATCGCGCCGACGCGTACGACGGCGTGACCCGCAAGCCGGTCGTCGCCTTCGGCGACAACCTCGAGGACGACCTCGTCCGGCGGGACTTCACCGTCAACTCCATGGCGCTGCGGCTGCCCGACCTCGAGCTCGTCGACCCGCACGGCGGGATGATCGACCTCGCCGCGGGGCGGCTGCGCACCCCGTCGGCCCCCGAGGTCTCCTTCTCCGACGACCCGCTGCGGATGATGCGCGCGGCCCGGTTCGTCGCCCAGCTCGGGCTGGTGCCCGCGCCGGAGGTCCTCGCGGCGATGACCGAGTCCGCGTCGACCCTGCAGATCGTCTCGGCCGAGCGCATCCGGGACGAGCTGGTCAAGCTCCTGCTCGGCGCCGACCCGGTCGCGGGCCTGCGCGTCCTCGTCGACACCGGTCTGGCCGACGAGGTGCTCCCCGAGCTGCCCGCCCTGCGTCTGGAGATCGACGAGCACCACCGGCACAAGGACGTCTACGAGCACTCCCTCACCGTCCTCCAGCAGGCGATCGACCTGGAGACCGACGACGAGGGTGCCGTCCCCGCGCCCGACCTCGTCCTGCGCCTCGCCGCCCTCATGCACGACATCGGCAAGCCCCGCACGCGGCGCTTCGAGCCCGACGGCGGCGTCTCCTTCCACCACCACGACGTCGTCGGTGCCAAGCTCACGGCCAAGCGGATGCGGGCGCTGCGGTTCGACAAGGAGACGACGAAGGGGGTCGCCCGCCTCGTCGAGCTGCACCTGCGCTTCCACGGGTACGGGGACGGGCAGTGGACCGACTCCGCGGTGCGCCGCTATGTCACGGACGCCGGTCCCCTCCTCGAGCGGCTCCACCGGCTGACCCGGGCGGACTGCACCACCCGCAACCAGCGCAAGGCGACCCGGCTGCGCCGTGCCTACGACGACCTCGAGCAGCGCATCGCGGTCATCCGTGAGCAGGAGGAGCTGGACTCGATCCGTCCCGAGCTCGACGGCAACCAGATCGCCGAGGTCCTCGGGATCCCGCCGGGGCCGGTCCTCGGGGAGGCCTACCGGTACCTGCTGCAGGTGCGCCTCGACGAGGGCCCGATCGGCGAGGACGCCGCGGCGCAGCGGCTGCGGACCTGGTGGGCGCAGCGCGGCTGACCCGGCGGGGGAGCCGGCGGGGAGTGCTCCCCATGTCCTCCCCGACCCTGCTCGCCCTAGGTTTGTCGCGACACCGATGACGACGGCCTCCGGGCCCACCAGGGAGACGACATGGCCGTGCAGCAGGGCATGGACACTGCCAGGATCCGGCAGATCGCGAGCCGGCTGGAGACGCAGGCGGACAAGCTCGCCGACATCGTCGCGCGCGGGGGCACCAGCGCCAACGTCCTCTCGGCCAACTGGGCGGGGGCGGACGTGCGCCGGATGCTCACCACCTGGCAGGACGAGGCGAGCCGGCAGCTGACCGCTGCCTCGGACACGGTGCGCCAGGCCTCCCGGGCCCTGGTGCGCAACGCCGACGACCAGGACGACACCTCGGACGTCGTCGGGGGCGGGTCCGGTGGCCCGGGCGGTCCCGCAGGACCTGGTGGACCCGGTGGACCCGGTGAGAGCCCCGGCGGTCCCGGCGGGGACCCCACCGAGGAGACCAAGGTCACCAAGGGCAACATCGAGTACCCCGGCAGGGACGCGCCCTGGGTCAAGGTCAACACGGACGGGTCCGGCGGCAAGCACTACTACGACCCGGTGACCGGCAAGCGGTGGCAGGAGTCGCCGGGTGGGACCTACGAGTCCTCGCAGGACCGCTTCGGGCACGACAGCGACACCCGCAAGGGCCCGGTCGGCGACACCGGCTGGGATCGCGAGTCCACCCGCGGCGACGGGGGCGGGCACCGTGAGTACGGCGAGAAGTGGTCGAAGGAGAAGTCCTTCGACGACAACATCGGACAGGACGTCAAGAAGGTCACGGACAGCGTCCGCAGCGAGCCGATCGTCGAGCAGAAGCTCTGGGAGGAGGGCGGGGAGAAGCAGTGGGTCTCCGCCCGGGCCGGTGACGAGCAGACCGGTGCCAGCATCGCGCTCGCCGAGGCCAAGGCCAGGACCGAGGGCACGGCCGGCATCGACGCGACGCGCGGCGCCTACGTGGAGGCGGCCGCGGAGGCGGGCGTCTACCTCGGCAAGGGTGAGGCCCACTACGGCAACGAGCACGGCACCCAGGCCCAGGTCGAGGGCTACGTCGCCGGCGCGGAGGCCGAGGCGAGCGGCACCGCGCAGATCGGCCCGGGCGGCGCGAAGGTCGACCTCGGCGTCGCGGCCTTCGCCGGCGGCAAGATCGAAGGGGGCGTCAGCCAGGACCTCGGGCCCGCGGAGGTCGGTGTGGCCGGCGAGCTGTCGTACGGCATCGGGGCCCACGCCGACATCGACGCGGAGGCGGGCTGGGACAAGGTCGGCGTCGAGGTCGACGTGGGCGCCACCCTCGGCATCGGTGGCGGCGTGAAGTTCGACGTCTCCGTCTCGCCGAAGGAGATCGTCGACGGCCTCGGGGACGCCGGCCAGGCCATCGCCGACTCCGAGCTCAACCCCGCCAACTGGTGGTGACCCCCCCTTCGTCCACCGGGTGGCAGGCTGGCACCGGACCTGCTCGCCCATGACCACCCCATGAACCCCAGGAGTGCAGCATGACCACGACCGTCACCTACCCGAGCGAGGTCGTCCCCGGCCCGCCGCCGATCCGGCTCGAGATGCCGGACGGCTGGACCCACGTGTGGGCACCCGAGACGCTGATCGCCATCCGCGACGACGCGCAGGGCGTCGACCACTTCCTCGCCAACGTCGTCGTCCGCTACTACCAGCGGATGGCTCCCTTCGGCGGCGAGGAGATCCACGCCGAGCTGCAGGAGTACGTCGACGCGCGCCGCGACGGCGAGCTCGGCCCGCTCAGGTCGCAGACCGTCGGGGACCGCGAGTGGCTCGGTGCCGAGCTCGCCTTCGTCGACGACCAGGCGGGGACCGTCGGGCAGGCGCACTGGTTCACCGCCCAGCAGACCCACGACGTGCTCGACGTCATCCAGGTGACCGGCTCGTACGCGGGCTCGCGCCGGGAGACCGACTACGCCATCATCGACCGCGTCGTCGACTCCATCCGGGTCAACCCCTGACGGATCGGACATGATGGACGTGGACCAGGGAGGTACCACCACACATGCCAGAGCTGACCTATCCGAGTGAGGTCTTCCCGGGACCTCCCGGAGTGACGATCGACGTGCCCGACACCTGGGCACCGGTGCGGGTCGGGGGGACGCTGCTGTCCTGCCGGCGCGTGGAGAGCGAGCAGGACTTCGCGCCCAATGTCGTCGTCCGCGGGTTCCAGCGCACCTCCGACTTCACCATGCGCCACGCCCTCGAGGAGCTGCGCCGCTTCGTCGCGGACCAGGCCGAGGGGCACGTGGACGAGCCCTTCGAGCTCGAGCTCGCGGGGGTCCCCTTCCTCGGGGTCAACGTCTCGTGGAAGGACCCCGAGATCGGGACCGTCGTGCAGATCCACCTCTTCGCCGGCTCCCGGCGCGGCCGCATCGTCGACCTGGTCCAGGCGACGGGCTCCGTCGGCGGCGACGACGCGCAGAGCTCCTACGCCGAGGTGCAGCAGATCCTCCAGACCCTCCGAGTGACGAAGTGACCGCCGTGGCCGACCCCGACCAGATCCCCCGACTCGTGCTGCGCGTCGGCGCCGCCACCGACACCGGTCGCGTGCGTGAGCACAACGAGGACTCCGCGCTCGCCGAGGGCGGCATCTTCGTCGTGGCCGACGGCATGGGCGGGCACGCCGCGGGAGAGGTCGCGAGCGGCATCGTCGTGGAGACGATGCGGGAGCTCGTGGCCGTCCGGGACCTCACCTCCGACGACGTCGGCAAGCAGCTGCTCGCCGCCAACCAGCGGATCCTCGACGCCGTCGCCGCCCACCCCGACCAGCGGGGCATGGGCACGACCGCGACCGGCATCGCGCTCGTCACGGCCGGCGGAGCCGACCACTGGGCCGTCTTCAACGTCGGCGACTCGCGCGTCTACCGGCACATCAACGGGACGCTCACGCAGGTCACCGTCGACCACTCGGAGGTCCAGGAGCTCGTCGACGCGAGAGTCATCACGGCCGCGGAGGCGCGGGTCCACCCCTCGCGCAATGTCGTCACCCGATCGCTCGGCACCGACTACGCCTACCAGTCCGACATCTGGGTGCTGCCGCCGTACGCGGGGGAGCGCTTCGTCATCTGCAGCGACGGTCTGACCAACGAGATCGACGACGAGCGGCTGCATGAGATCCTGCAGGCCCACGGTGATCCGCAGGTCGCCGCCGAGGAGCTCGTCCGCGCGGCCGTGGAGGCCGGCGGGCGTGACAATGTGACGGTCGTCGTCGTCAACCTCGACGGCGACGTGGGCGACGACCTGTCGGAGACGAGTCCGCGGGAGTCGGGGGAGGTCACCTCGCCCCGGGGCGGCCTGGACGAGAAGGAGTGACCATGCGCACGAGGATCGAGGGCCACGCCGGCTGGGTCGAGGTCACCCGTGACGGGCTGACCGTGCTCGCGAAGGGCGACCCGGACCTCGCCGCGCGCCTCACCACGGCGCTCGACTCCGCCGAGGAGGGCGAGGAGCTCGCCGACGTCGTCACGGACGAGCTGAGCGCGGACGGCGTGCGCCGTGCGCCGGACTTCGCCCTGGTCGACACGGCCGCCGGTCGCGTCCTCGTGCGCGGCACCGCCGTGGTCCGTCTCGTCGACGGCGAAGGGGGGACCCGCGAGGTCCTCGCGCCCCGCCGTGGGCCGTGGGCCGACGAGGACCTCGACGAGGCCGACGAGGTGGTGCTCGTGACCGGCGAGGCCGAGCCGGCTGCCGAGCCCGAGCAGCAACCCGAGCCCGAGCCCGAGTCCGAGGCGCCGGCTGCGCCCGCGACGCCCCCGGCGGCGGGCGGCTGGGCCGTCCCGTCGGTCTTCGGTGCGCCCGCGGCCGAGCGCCCCGTCCTGAGCGTCGTGCCCGACCCGGCGCAGCCGATCGAGGAGGGCCGGGTCGTCGAGACCCCGGCCCCGCAGGGCCAGGACCTCGTCGACGAGGACGTGGCCGGCGAGGGCGAGGCCGACGAGGGCGAGGACGAGGAGCTGCCGAGCTTCGACTTCCTCTTCGGCAACACCAGCCACCACCGCAGCTCGCTGGTCTCCGCCCTCGAGGACCACGAGCACCAGGAGCAGATCGACTCAGGTCCGGTCGCCGCTGCCGGGGGCTTCCAGCCGTCGCAGGACCGGGCGGGCGCCACCCTCGCGCCGCCCTCGGACGACGAGGAGCACGCGCCCGTCGACCCGGCCCCGTCCGGTCCGAGCCTCGGCGCCCTGCCGGGCGGCCTGCCGCCGATGCCCGGCAGCGTGCCCGCGGCCGACCCGGAGCAGGCACCGGCGGCGCCCTCGATGCCGGGTCCCTCGTACTCCACCCCGCCCGCCGACGGCCCTGCCCTGCGGGTGCAGGCCGCCCGCGACGACGCCCCCGGTCACGAGCCGGGAGGCGGGCGACCGCAGTTCGCCGACGGCCACCTCGTCGGCTCGCGCGTGCTGCGTGCGGTGCCCGACGAGGCGGGTGCCGGAGCGGGCACCGGCGGGGAGCCCCCTTCGTCCGCGGACCAGGACCCCGGGATCATCTCCGCCGTGCCGTGGGGCCCGGGTGCGCCCGTCGGGCCGTCGATCGGAGGCCTCCCGGGGCTGCCGGGCGGCCTGCCCGGCCTGCCGGTGCAGGACCTCGGTCCGGCCCAGCCGGTGGACGACCGCGAGGAGCCCGCCGCGGACACCGGGGAGGTCCCGGCCGGCCCGATGGTGCTCGCGGTGCGGTGCAGCGTCGGCCACCACAACCCGCCGCACGCGACCCGGTGCCGGGTGTGCGGCCAGGACCTGCCGACCCAGCAGCCCGAGCAGACCCCGCGCCCCGCGCTCGGCCTGCTGCGCCTGTCCACGGGCGACGTCGTCACCCTCGACCGAGGGGTCCTCATCGGCCGTGCGCCCCGCGCGGCCACCGGGGCCAGCGGGGCGCGCGCACCGCACCTCGTGCGCATCTCCAGCCCCGACAACGAGATCTCGCGCAACCACGTCGAGATCGTGCTCGACGGGTGGCACGTCCTCGTGCGCGACCTGGGCTCCACCAACGGCACGACCGTCGCGCTGCCCGGGTCATCGCCCGTGCGGGTGCGGCCCGGTGACCAGCAGACGATCGAGCCCGGCACGACGATCACCCTCGCCGACCAGGTCTCGATGGTCTTCGAGGTCACGGGATGATGCCTGAGTGAGCACCACCCTCCCTCCCGACCTCGATGGTCTCGACTACGTCCAACCGCTCGGCTCCGGTGGCTACGCCGACGTCTTCCTCTACGAGCAGCAGATGCCGCGGATGAAGGTCGCGGTCAAGGTGCTGAGGACCGAGGGGCTCACGCCGGCGATCAAGCAGCAGTTCATCGACGAGGCCAACACCATGGCCCAGCTCGCCGACCACCCCTACATCGTCCAGGTCTTCCGGTCGGGCACGAGCGAGGACGGTCGTCCCTTCCTCGTCATGAAGTACTACCCGCCGCCCAACCTCGCCCAGCGGGCGCGGACGGCGCGCTTCTCCGTCGAGGAGGTGCTGCGCACCGGCATCCAGCTCTCGAGCGCCGTCGAGACCGCCCACCGTGCCGGCGTCATCCACCGCGACATCAAGCCCGCCAACGTGCTCGTCAGCCAGTACGGCTCGCCGGGCCTGACCGACTTCGGCATCGCCGGCCGCGGCGGGGCGCTCGAGGAGCTCGACGACGACATCGGCGTCTCGATCCCGTGGGCGCCGCCCGAGGTGCTCTTCGGCCAGAGCAACGGCGACGCCCGCGCCGACGTCTACGCGCTCTCGGCGACGCTGTGGCAGCTGCTCGTCGGCCGGTCCCCCTTCGAGGTGCCGGGGGGCGAAAACTCCGCGTACGCGCTCATGCCGCGCATCCGCTCCAACCCGCCGCCGAGCACCGGCCGCGCGGACGTGCCGCAGTCGCTGGAGCGGTTGCTCGCCCAGGCGATGAGCAAGAACCCGCTCGCCCGCCCCGCCAGCGCCATCGAGTTCGCGCGCAGCCTGCAAGCCATCGAGCAGGACGAGCGCTTCTCCCGCACCGCCATCGTCGTGCTCGACGAGCTCGGCCACACCGGCGACTCGAGGTCGCTGCCCGCCCACACCCAGGACCGCACGCGGCTGCGCGCGAACTCCGGCCCGGCCTCCGGCTCCGGTCCGCGCCCGACCACGGGCGCCCCCCCGCCACCGCTTGGCCAGCCCGTCATCGGCGGCCAGCTGAGCGGCGGTCGGGGGATCGGTGCCGCCGGAGCCGTCCCCATCGCGCAAGGAATCTCCGCCCGGACCGCCACCGGCCCCTCGGGCCCGCCACCGCCGCAGTCGACCGGTCCGCGCCCGCCGCAGTCGACCGGGCCGCGCCCGCCGCAGGCCTCCGGGCCGCGCCCGCCGCAGGTCTCCGGGCCCCGACTGCCGCAGGCCTCCGGGCCCCGGCCGAGCGCCGCGCCCTCGACGGCCAAGCGCACCTGGTGGCCGATCGCGGCCGGCATCGTCGGCATCCTGCTTGTCGTCGCCGTGGTCGGTGTCGCCCTCTCCCTCGACGGCGGCAGCGGCTCGGCGTCGACCTCGAGCGGCGGGAACGGTGCCCCCCTCGAGGCACCGACCTTCACGAGCAAGGTCGTGGGAACCTCGGCGCAGTACACGATCACCTCGGACGCCTACCAGGACGGCGACTACTACCAGATCAGCTCCACGCCCGTCGCCGAGGAGCTCTCGCGGGTCACCCCCTCCGGGGTCAAGGTCGACCCGGAGACCAGGACGGGGACCTTCGAGCAGGAGTTCGGCAGCGCGACGCGGCTGTGTGCCCACGTGCGCATCCAGCGCGGCGACCAGTACGGGCCCTGGAGCGAGACGAAGTGCATGGACAAGGAGGGCTGATGAGCCACCACGTGCCGCCGACCCGCCAGCACCCTGACCCGCCCGAGCCGCCGCGCCGGGGGATCGAGGTGGGGCTCCTCCCCTTCGTCGCGAGCATCATCGGGATCCTCCTCGTCGCCGGGATCATCGGCGGGGTGCTGTGGGCCACCCGCGACGGTGCCGACCCCGTCGCGACCACGCACACCGACCCGACGCAGCCCGGCGGGGCACTCTCCGGGCGCCCCACGCTGCAGGTCGAGCCGGACGGCACGACACTGGTGTGGACCATGGACTTCGAGGGGCTGCAGGAAGGGGACGTCTTCATGCTCTCCACCGGCCCCGACCCCGACGCGGTGACCGGGGAACCGGTACGCGTCGACGGCACGACCCTCGAGCAGGGCGTCTCGCCGGGCGAGCAGCGGTGTGGGATGGTCCAGGTCGTGCGAGGCTCCCAACGATCCGGGTGGTCCGACGTCCAGTGCGAGAGGGTGGGACAGCAATGAGTGACAGCGTGGTGACGGTCGACTTCTGCGGTGAGCTGCACGAGGCACCGACGGAGGGCACGCTCACCATCGGGCGCGAGGGTGACGTCGAGATCGACGACAACCCCTTCCTCCACCGGCACTTCCTCCAGATCAGCCACGAGGGCGGCTGGTGGTGGCTGACCAACATCGGCTCCACCCTCACGGCGACCGTCGCCGACAAGAAGGGCCTCTTCCAGGCCTGGCTCAACCCCGGCGCGCGCATCCCGCTCGCCTTCGAGAAGGTCACCGTGTGGTTCACGGCCGGCCCGACGACGTACGACTTCGACGTCCTCGTCGGCAACCCGAGCTTCACCTCCGTCGACCACGAGGTGCTGCTGCCGCAGCAGGGCGGCGAGACCACCGTCGGGCGCGTCGCCTTCACCCCCGACCAGAAGCTGCTCGTCGTCGCCCTGTGCGAGGACTTCCTGCGCCGCGCGGGCGCGGGGCAGGGCGCCATCCCGAGCTCGGCCGTGGCCGCGCAGCGGCTCGGCTGGAAGGTCACGAAGTTCAACCGCAAGCTCGACAACGTCTGCCAGAAGCTCGCCGACGCGGGGATCCGCGGGCTCCACGGCGGACCGGGCAAGCTCGCGAGCAACCGCAAGTCGCGGCTCGTCGAGCACGCGCTGTCGACGCGCATGGTGACCGAGGACGACCTCGTGCTGCTGGACGACCCGGAGAGCATCGAGGCCTGAGCCCGGATGACCGAGCAGGGGGCAGGAGCGGCCGAGGGGACTGCCGGGAGCGAGCCACGTCGTCGAGCGACGTGGCTGCGCGTCGTCTCCGGCGGCGTCGTCGCGCTCGCGCTCGCCGTCGCCGGGATCTTCGCCCTGCGGGCCGAGGGCCGCCCCGTGCACGACGTGGCCCTCACCGACGGCAGCGTCTGGGTCTCCGGCGGCACGACGGGGTACTGGGGCCGGGTCAACACCGGGGCCCACAGCCTCGACCTCATCCTCCACGGCGCGGGGGAGAAGGACGCCGAGGACCTGCGCCCGGACATCCTCCAGGACGGGCGCAACGCGGTCGGCATCACCGGGGACCGCCGCCTCGTCGCCGTCGACTCGCGCACCGGCGAGCCCCTGGAGGGAGAGGTCCAGCTGCCGCAGCCGCACTACCCGTCCGGGACCCCGTTCGAGCGTCCCGACCTCGTCGCCCTGCAGGGCAACACGATCGCGGCCGTCGACCACGACACCGGCCGCATCTGGGCCAAGCGGCTCGACCCCAAGGGCGGCACCCCGATCACCGACCTGCTCGAGACGGGCCTCGTCGACACCGTCGGCCCCGGGGCCGCGATCACCGTCTCCGTGGACGGCGACATCATGGCCGTCTCGGCGGAGAGCGGCACGGTCGTCGAGATCCCGGCGAAGGGGGAGGGCTTCGGCCCCCCGAGGCGCGCCGACGCCGGCTTCTCCGGCAGCCGGGCCGCGGACATCACCGCGGTCGGCGACACCTGGGTCGTCCTCGACCTCGAGACCGGCCGGATCCACGCCGAGGGCCTGCCCGAGCCGCAGTCCCTGCCCGACGGCACCCAGGAGACGCCGGGTGTCACCCTGTCGCTGGCGCTGCTCCAGCAGGCCGGGCCCGAGGCCGATGTCGTCGCCTACCAGACGATCGATGACGCCGGCCTCGTGCCGATCCGTGACGACCTCGACCAGGTGCCCCAGGACCAGGTCGTGTCGGGCATCGACCAGAAGCGCACGCGGGACCGCTTCCAGAAGATCTCCCGTCCCGCGATCAACGGCGACTGCCTCTACGCCGCCTGGGGGGACCGCAGCACCATCCGGTGGGGTCGCTCCTGCGGTGGCAGGGCGGAGGGCACCTCGGCGCTGGAGCTCGTCGGCAACACCACCCGCAGGGAGGGCGTCGTCTTCCGGACCAACCGGGGGCAGATCCTCCTCAACGACCTCGACACGGGGCGGGTCTTCGACATCGCCCTCACCGGGGACGTGCGCATCGACACCTGGCCCGGCGGCGCCCCGCGCAGCGAGCCGGAGCGGTGGATCTCCCCGGTGCAGCGGGACCGCCCGACGCCGCCCACGACCACCTCGACAACGAAGACCGGATGAGGAAGCAGGACAGATGAGCATCTCCCAGGAGCAGGCCGGTTGGTTCAACCAGGCCTTCCAGCAGATGGTCGGCAACATCGACCAGGTCATCCTCGGCAAGCAGCACGTGGTGCGGCTGGCTATCACCTGCCTGCTCTCCGAGGGACACCTCCTGCTCGAGGACTACCCGGGCACCGGCAAGACCCAGCTCGCCCGCGCGCTCGCCGCGACCGTGCAGGGCAGCAGCAGCCGCATCCAGTTCACCCCCGACCTGCTGCCGAGCGATGTCACGGGCGTGACGATCTACGACGAGCGCACCAAGACCTTCGACTTCCACCGGGGCCCGGTCTTCGCGACCATCGTGCTCGCGGACGAGATCAACCGGGCCTCGCCCAAGACGCAGTCCGCGCTCCTGGAGGTCATGGAGGAGGGGCGGGTCACCGTCGACGGCACGACCCACGACGTCGGGCGGCCCTTCATGGTCGTCGCGACGCAGAACCCCATCGAGCAGGCCGGCACCTACCGCCTGCCGGAGGCCCAGCTCGACCGCTTCCTCATGAAGACCTCGATCGGCTACCCCGACCACGAGGCCACCGTCGCCGTCCTGTCCGACGCGGCCCGCCGCGACCGCACGAAGGGTCTGCGGCCCGTCGTCACCGCGCAGGTCGTGAGCGACATGGCCGGGCTCGCCGACCAGGTCCACGTCGACGCCGCGATCCTCGCCTACGTCTCGCGCCTCGCCGAGGAGTCGCGCCGGCACTCCGACGTGCGCCTCGGGCTGTCCGTCCGCGGCTGCCTCGCCTTCGTCCGTTGCGCCAAGACCTGGGCGGTGTCCCAGGGGCGTGCCCACGTCGTGCCCGACGACATCAAGGCGCTCGCCGAGCCGGTGATGAGCCACCGGCTCCTGCTCACCGCCGAGGCCGAGTTCGCCGGGGTCCGCACGAGCGACGTCATCGGCCGCATCCTCGGCGAGGTCGCCCCGCCGACCGAGCGGGTCGCCTGACCGCGAGGACGAGCCGACGATGACGACAGGACTGCCCACACCCCCGCCGGAGCGCCCCCGCGGGCGCGGCCGCGTGGGCGCCTCCACGGCCGCACCCGACGTCCCGTCGAGCGACGCGCGGCTGGAGCGGATGGCGCAGGCCAGCCAGCAGCGGGCGTCCGGCAACCGTCGGACCGTCACCCTGCCCGGCGCCGCCGTCCTCGAGGCGTCGAAGGGAGCCACCCGCGCCGTGCGCAGGGGGGCCCACGCGAGCGACGAGCGGCTGCGCCGCCGGTGGTTCGGCGGCCGGCTTGACTGGGTGACCTCGCTCGGCTGGAGCCTCCTGGGCGTCGGCGTGCTGCTCGGGGTGCTCGCCGTGCTGCTCGGCTGGGTCGAGCTGGCGATCATGGCGGTCACCGCCCTCGTGCTCGTCGCGCTCGGTGTCCTGGTCTCCCTCGGCCGGCACCGTGCGGACGTCGACCTGGTCGTCGAGCCGCTGCGGGCGGAGATCGGTGACCTCGCCCAGGGCCACGTCGTCCTGACCAATGCGTCGAGGCGCACGATGCTCCCTTCGCTCGTGCGCCTGCCGGTCGGGGACGCCGAAGAGGTCATCGCGGTTCCGTTGCTGCGCAAGGGCGCCCAGCACCGGATCTCCTTCCCGATCGGCACGCCGAGGCGCGGCGTCATCCCGGTCGGCCCCCCGACGACGGTCGTCGGTGACCCGCTCGGCATCACCCGTCGCACGGCGACCTTCGGCGGGCAGCAGCTCATGCATGTGCACCCGCGGCACGTCGCGCTCGAGTCCGGCGCCCACGGCCTGCTGCGTGACCTCGAGGGCGAGGTGACGCCCGAGCTGTCGATGGCCGACATCTCCTTCCACGCGCTGCGCGAGTACGAGCCCGGCGACGACCGGCGCTACGTGCACTGGCGCTCCTCGGCCAAGCACGGCCGCCTCCTCGTGCGGCAGTTCCAGGAGACGCGGCGCTCGCACCTCGGCGTCGTCGTCGACCCCGACCCGGCGATGTACCCGGGGGGCGAAGGGGACGTGGAGACCGCCATCGCCGTCGCGGCGTCGCTCATGGTCGCCTCGATCAAGGACGAGCAGGAGGCCACGGTCGTGTGCAAGGACGCCTTCGCCACCCGCACGACCGTGCCGCTCGTGCTCGACACCCTGACGACGGCGGGCACGGGGCGCACCGACCTCGTGCGCTCGGCCCGCGCGGTCGTGACCGCCGCGCCGGACTCCTCGGTCGCGGTCCTGTGCACCGGGCCCGGCCGCGCCTTCCTCGAGATCCAGCAGTGCCTCGGCGAGTTCGAGACCGAGGTGCACAAGGTGGCGGTCGTCGTCGACCCCCGCGCCCGGACCGGCCTGCGGCGCGTGCGCGGCCTGAGCATCGTGACGATCACGGACCTCGCCGACCTCGCGCGCGTGCGCGCGGGTCTGGTGCCCGCATGAGCCACGAGGGGAGCACGCGATGAGCCTCGTCGGCGCACCCCGGCCGGGGATGATCAAGCCCGAGCTCACCGGGCGGGACAAGGTCCGCGCGACGCTCGGCCGGATGCGCCCGGGGACCGGGCACTGGGTCGACATCGTCTTCACCGTGGCGGTCGTGGCCTGTGCGCTCGTCGGGCTGCGGACCGCGCTCTTCGGCTGGGAGGCCTGGCGGGCCGCGGCGGTCGGCATCGTCCTCGGCCTCGTCGTGGGGCACGTCCAGGGCACCTACCGCTGGCCGCTCGTGGCGATCACCGCCCTCGGGGCCGTGCTCCACCTGCTCCTCGGCGGTCCGCTCGCGGTCCGCGACGACGTGAGGTGGGGCTTCCTGCCCGTGGGGCAGACCTTCAAGGACCTCGTCGCCGGTCCGGTCACGGGCTGGATGGACCTGCTGACGCTCGTGCCCCCGGTCGACGCCCGGGGCCGCTTCCTGGCGATCCCCCTCTTCCTCGCGCTCGTGGGGACCGCGGTGACCTACGCGACCGCCCGCGTCACCCGGTCGCGGCTGCGGCTCGTCCTGCCCCCCTTCGTCCTGCTGGCGGTGACCATCGCGCTCGGCACCCAGGAGCCGGCCGCCCGCTGGGTGCAGGGTCTGCTGCTCGGCACCCTCCTCATCGCCTGGCTCGTCGTGCGCGACCACCTCGACCCCGGCGTCGGCATCGCCCGTCCCGGCACCCGGCGACCGGCCCCGTCGCGGGTCCTCTCCGGGCTGCTACTCCTCGGCGTCGCGACCCTCGTCGGGGGCCTGCTCGGGCCGCACCTGCCCGGGGTCGAGAGCGACCGTCGGGTCGCGCGCACGGGGGTCGTCCCGGGGCACGACACCAATGTCCTGGCCTCGCCGCTCGGCCGCTACCGCGAGTTCACCGAGTCCAGCCCGAGCGGGCTCTACGACAAGGAGCTCATGCGGGTCGACGGGGTCCCGCCGACCACCCCGATGCGGCTCGCGACGCTCGACACCTGGGACGGCTCGACGTGGGGCATCGCCGGTCGTGGCGACTCCCGGGCCGACGCCGGCCGCTCCTTCCAGCAGTTCGGCCGGCGCGTCGGGGTGCTCGAGAGCAGCGACCCGAGCCGGGTCACGGTGACGATCCCCGAGGGCGGCTACTCGGGGTCCTGGGTGCTCACGACCGGTCGGGTCGAGGGCATCGAGTTCACGGGTGACGCGAGGGAGCGCCTCGACGAGAGCGTCTGGCTCAACCTGAGCACCAACACCGTCCTCGCCCCGCCCGAGCTGCGTCCCGGCGACGTCTACGAGCTGCGCACCGAGCTGCCCCCGCCGGGCGAGGGCGCACTGCCGGAGCAGCTGCCGGTGGCGCGGGGGAGCATGCCCATCCCGGGCGACACCTCCTTCGTCGACGGTCGGATCAACGCGTGGAAGGGGGAGGCGCGCGACCCGTGGGGCCAGTTCCGTGCCATCGCGACCACGATGCGCGAGCAGGGCACCTACACCGACGGCAGCCCGTCCACCGGTCGGCGCTCGCCGACCGAGGCCGAGCGCAGTGCCGCCGCCACCGACGTGCAGCGCTTCCCCGCAGGGCACGGCCTGGGCGTGCTCGACCGCTTCCTCAACTCGCAGCCGCTCGCCGGCAACGACGAGCAGTACGCGTCGACCCTCGGGCTCATCGGCAACCGGCTGGGCATCCCGACCCGGGTGGTCGTCGGCGCCACCGCGACCGACGACGGGATCGTCCGCGGGCGCGACATCCACGCCTGGGTCGAGGTGCAGCAGGCCGACGGCAGCTGGTTCCAGGTGCTCCCGCAGACCTTCGTCCCGACCGGGGCGACGCCGGCCGGCACCGAGCCGCAGCCCTGGACGCCGACCGAGACCGAGCCGCCCCCGCCCCCGCCGGCGGAGCCGCCGCCCCCGCCCGCGGAGGTGGTCGACTGGTCGGCCCCCTCGACGTGGCCGCTGTGGGCCCAGCTGCTCGCCGTCTTCGGGGCGCTGCCGCTGCTCCTGCTGGCGCTCACTCCCTTCGTCACGATGCTGCGGCGGGCCCTGCGGCTGCGCGGGGGCACCCCCGACCGCCGGGTCGGTCGCGCGTGGAACGACCTCGTCGAGGAGGCCCGCGCCCTCGGCCTGGTGCTCCCCGCCGGCGGGACCCGCCTCGAGCAGGCGGTCGCGCTCGGACCGGCCGTCGACGCCGTCCCCGCGGCGATGCGGGCCGACGCGATCGTCTTCGGCGAGGCCCCGCCCCACCCGGCCGCCGTCGCCGACTGGCAGCGCGAGCTGCGTCAGGTCCGTCGCCGGCTGCGCCGCCGGGCCCCCGTCGGCAGGCGCCTGCGTGCGACCTTCGACCCCCGGCCGCTCTTCTCCCACCAGGAGGACATCGGCCTGCACGATTCCACCACCGCCCCCGCCCGGAAGGCGCTCCGATGAAGCTGATGTTCACCCTCCGAGGCTCCGGCAACGAGGACACCGACCTCGTCGCCACGGTCGACGGACGCACGACGGTCGGTGACCTCGCGGAGCACCTCGTCCTCGCCGACCCCGAGCGCCAGCGCAGCGGCAGCCACTACGACCGCTCCGACCTCGGCGAGCACACCCTCGCCCTCGTCGACGAGAACCACCGCGCCGTCGACCCCAACACCACGGTCCAGGAGTCCGGCCTGCGCTCCGGTGCCCACCTCGCGGTGACCCGGCGCTCCTCGGGCTACAAGGACACCGCCGCGCCCGTCGCCGTGGCCCGGGTCGTCGCCGGGCCCGACGCCGGCCGGGAGTACGCGCTGCAGCGGGGCACCTCCCACGTCGGCCGCGGCCGTGACTGCGAGGTGCAGATCAACGACGCGTCGGTCTCCCGCCGGCACGCCAAGCTGCTCGTGGCCGACGTCGTCGAGGTGACCGACCTCGGCAGCTCCAACGGCGTCGTCGTGGGCGACGAGCAGGTCGACCGGGCGATCCTGCGCGAGGGCGAGACCTTCACGATCGGCGACACGACCTTCGAGATCTCGGCCAGGACCCGTGCCGCGGGGGTGACGACGACCGAGGCGGGAGACATGGCCTTCACCCGCTCGCCGCGGATCGCGCCCGTCTACCAGGGGCTGCAGTTCGAGGTGCCCGAGCTCCCGGAGCGCGGCAAGCCCCAGCGGATGCCGCTCGCGATGATGCTCGTGCCGATCTTCATGGGCGCGACGCTCTTCGCCATCACGCGCTCGCGCTTCACCATCATGTTCATGCTCATGATGCCGATGATGATGCTCGCCAACGCGTGGGAGTCGCGGCGTCGGGTCCGGCTGGACTTCGAGGAGGCGATGGCGGACTTCCGCGAGGACGTCGGCTACCTCGTCGAGGACATCGAGGTCGAGCTGGACCGCGAGCACGACATCCGGCGCCAGGAGCACCCGGCGGTCTCGGAGTTCGCCCGGGCCGTCGCCGTGCACCACCCGCTCATGTGGACCCGCCGCCCGGGGGAGCCGGGCTTCCTCGAGTACCGCCTCGGCCTGGGGGTGCGGCCGAGCCGCAGCGAGATCAAGCTGCCCAAGATGGGCCGCACCCGCGCCGAGGCCTGGCTCGAGGTCTCCAAGCTCATGCAGGGCCTCGGGGTCGTCGCCGACGTGCCGGTCACCGCCCACCCGCTCCTCGACGGCGCGATCGGTGTCTCCGGTCCGCGCGACGCGGCCCTGGGCCTGGCCCGCTCCCTCGTCGCCCAGACGATCGCCGCGCACTCGCCCGCCGAGGTCGTCCTGTGCGCCCTGGCGTCGACGACGTCCGGGCGCGACTGGGACTGGCTGAAGTGGACGCCGCACACCTCGTCGCCGCAGAGCCCGCTGGACGTGCAGCACACGGCGAGCTCCGGGCCGGGCTGCTCGGCGATGATGGAGCAGCTCGAGACGCTCGTCAGCACGCGCGCTGCGCAGGGGGAGAAGGCGAGGAAGGCCCCGGCCGTCGTCGTGCTCGTCGAGAACGACGCCCCCGTCGAGCGGGCGCGGCTCGTGCAGCTCGCCGAGGCCGGGTGGAGGGAGGCCGTCGTCGTCATCTGGGTCGCCCCCGTGACCGAGCAGCTGCCCGCGGCGTGCCGCACCTTCGTCGAGGTCTCCGAGACCGGTGCCTGCCAGGTCGGCTGGGTCGCCCCGGCACAGGTCGCGACCGATGTCTCCGCCGACCTGCTCCCGGCGAGCGACGCAGCGACGACGGCGCGCCGGCTCGCCCCGATCACCGACTCGAGCGCCCTCTCCCAGGACGACTCCGACATCCCGCGCTCGGTCTCCTACCTCGCGCTCGTCGGCACCGAGCTGGCCACCTCCGAGACGGCCGTCATCGAGCGGTGGAACGAGAACCGCTCCATCCTCACCGGCCGCCATGCCCCCCCGACCCCGAGCCGCCGGCCCGGCTCCCTTCGCGCCGTCATCGGCCAGTCCGCCATGGGCACGTACAGCATCGACCTGCGCTCCGACGGGCCGCACGCGCTCGTCGGCGGCACCACCGGCGCCGGCAAGTCCGAGCTGCTGCAGGCGTGGATCCTCGGCATGGCCACGGCCAACAGCCCGCAGCGGGTGACCTTCCTGCTCGTCGACTACAAGGGCGGCTCGGCCTTCCGTGACTGCGTCCAGCTGCCGCACACCGTCGGCATGGTCACCGACCTCTCGCCGCACCTCGTGCGCCGCGCGCTGGCCTCGCTGTCGGCCGAGCTGCACTACCGCGAGCACCTGCTGGCGCGCTTCAAGGCCAAGGACCTCGTCGAGCTGGAGCGGCGCGGCGAGGTCGAGGCACCGCCGAGCCTGATCATCATCGTCGACGAGTTCGCCGCCCTCGTCCAGGAGGTCCCCGACTTCGTCGACGGGGTCGTCAACATCGCCCAGCGGGGTCGCTCGCTCGGGATCCACCTGATCCTCGCGACGCAGCGTCCGGCGGGTGTCATCAAGGACAACCTGCGCGCCAACACCAACCTGCGCATGGCGCTGCGCATGGCCGACGAGGCCGACTCGAGCGATGTCCTCGGGACCAAGGACGCCGCCTGGTTCGACCCGGCCCTGCCCGGCCGCGCGATGGCCAAGTCCGGCCCGGGCCGGCTGGTGCCCTTCCAGACCGGGTACGCCGGTGGGTGGACGAGCGACACCCCCCCGCCGCCGGACATGCTCGTCTCGACGCTCGCCTTCGGCGCACCGGTGACCTGGGAGCTGCCCGCCAAGCCGAAGGGGGACGAGGACCCCGACCTCGGGCCCACCGACATCCAGCGCGTCGTCGAGACCGTCGAGCGGGCGCGGGTCGAGTCCGAGATCCCCCTCCCGCGCAAGCCCTGGCTGCCCGAGCTCGGCGAGGTGTACGACCTGGCCAAGCTCCCGACCGAGCGTCGCGACGACGAGCTCGTCATCGGTGTCGCCGACGACCCCGACCGGCAGGCGCAGCCGACGATCAGCTTCCGCCCCGACGCCGAGGGCAACCTCGCCGTCTACGGCGCCTCGGGTGCGGGCAAGAGCTCCTTCCTGCGGACGATCGCCATCACCGCGGGGTTCACCGTGCGCGGCGGCCCCTGCCACGTCTACGGCCTCGACTTCGGCAACCGCGGCCTGTCGATGCTCGAGGACCTGCCGCACGTCGGCAGCATCATCTCGGGCCAGGACGAGGAGCGGGTCAAGCGGCTCATCACGATGCTCCGCGAGACCATCGACGAGCGGGCGATCCGCTACTCCAGGAGCAGCGCCACGACGATCACGCAGTACCGCAGGCTCACCGGCGACACCGACGAGCCGCGCATCTTCGTGCTCGTCGACGGCCTGACCGCCTTCCGCAACGCCTACGAGTCCTCCGGTGCCCTCATGAGGTGGCTCGACGCCTTCACCGCGCTGCTCGGGGACGGCCGCCCCGTGGGGGTGCACTTCGTGCTCTCCGTCGACGCGCGCAACGGCCTGCCGGTGTCGATGGGCTCGTCGGTGCAGTCCCGCTTCGCGCTGCGCATGGCCACGGACGAGGACTACGGGTTCCTCGGTGTGCCCTCGGACGTGCTGACGCCCGAGTCGCCCCCGGGGCGGGGCATCTTCAAGAAGCGCGAGGTCCAGGTGGCCGTGCTCGGCGGGAGCCAGGACGCGTCCGAGCAGTCGCGCATGGTGCGCGGCTTCGCCGAGACGATGGCCAAGTCCGGACGGACGCCGGCACCGCCGATCGCGTCGCTGCCCGAGGTCGTCCCCGCGAGCGACCTGCCGGCGGAGGTCGGCGGCCTGCCGGTGATCGGCATGGACTCCGACGAGCTGGCCCCGGTCGCCTTCGACCCCAGGGGTGGCTTCGTCGTCACCGGCCCGCCCGGCAGCGGCCGGACGACGACGGTCGCGGCGATGGTGCGGGCGGTCAAGCGCTGGAACCCCGCGGCCCAGGCGCACCTCATCACCGCGCGGCGCAACTCCGAGCTGCTGGACATGCCCGAGTTCGACACGACGGCCACACGCGAGGAGGCGGTCAAGGAGCTGTGCGCCCGGCTCAAGGAACGGGCGCTCGACGAGTCCTCGCCGCTGCAGGTGCTCGTGCTCGAGAAGGTCGACGACCTCAACGCGCCGCCCTTCCAGGCCCCGGTGCAGGACGTCGTCAAGCCGCTCGTCGACAACGACCACTTCGTCATCGGAGAGGCGGACCCCCAGGCCTTCAGCTCGAGCATGGGCATGCCGGGGATCATCAAGTCCTCGCGTTCGGGCATGGCCCTGGCCCCGGACGGGTCCGAGGGGACGATGGTCTTCAAGACCAACTTCCCGCCGCTCGCGCGTGTCGTCATGCCCGAGGGCCGGGGCGTGCTCGTCCGTCGCGGACGCGCCGCCATCGTCCAGGTCGCCCTGCAGGAGCCCGCCTGGCGGCGATGATCCGGGGGAGTTCTCCCCATGTACCGCGGCGCGGTTCCTTCCCTAGTGTTGGCAGCAGTCGGGCAGGGACACGGCCCGCGAACCACCACAGACCACGCACCACCCGATCGCAGGAGGACAACATGGCTTGGCTCGGTATGAACCTCGACACCGTCAAGGGCGAGCTCCCGAAGTGGGTTCAGCTCAAGGAAGACCTCAACAACGTCATCACCTCGGTCAACACCCAGGTCAACGAGGCCGACCAGAACTGGAACGGCCCGGACTCCGAGCAGTTCGTCACCGAGTGGGAGAGCAACCACCGTCCCAACCTCGAGAAGATCGTCGGTCTCCTCGAGGCGCTGGAGCAGCAGCTCAACCGGGACATCGCGGGCCAGGAGTCGGCCTCCAACGAGTACGCCTGACCCACCCGAGCACACCCCCCCCACACACCAAGACTTGAAGGAGAACTGACATGGCCATGGATCACGCGATGGACGTCGAGCGGATCAGGGACATCGCCGCGAAGCTGAAGACGGAGGCCGGCAAGGTCAACGAGATCATCAGCAACGGCACCACCCAGGCCGGCACGCTGGCGGAGAACTGGCTCGGCCACGACTCCGACCAGTTCGGCCAGGACTGGCAGGACGCCGCGCGGCAGCTGCAGAACGCCCAGCAGTCGCTCGAGGAGTACTCGCAGAAGGCGAACAACAACGCGGACCGCCAGGACGACAAGTCCAAGTCCGTGGGCGCCTGATCGCCGTAACGCGCACGCGAGGGGGCGGGCCCGACCACGCGGTCGGACCCGCCCCCTTCGTCATGCCCGGACGAGCTCAGTCGTCGATGACGACGAGGACCTCGCCCTCCTGGACGACGTCCCCCGGGGAGACCTTGACCTCCAGGACGCGGCCGGAGCGGTCGGACAGCACGGGGATCTCCATCTTCATCGACTCGAGGAGCACGAGCTCGTCGCCCACCGCGACGACCTGGTCGGCCGCGACCTGTACGGCGAGGACGTTGGCGACCAGCTCTGACTCGACTCTGTGACCCATGCCACCGAGGTTAGTGGAGCGGTCGGCCGGCAGGTACCCGGGTCCGGATCAGCGCTCCTCGGTGCCTGCGATGAAGGCCTCGAGCTTGACGCGGCCCTCGGTGTCCTCGCGCTGCTCCGGCGGGGACTTCATGAGGTAGCTGCTCGCGGAGAGCAAGGCGCCCCCGATGCCACGGTCCTTGGCGATCTTGGCCGCGCGGATGGCGTCGATGATGATGCCGGCGCTGTTCGGCGAGTCCCAGACCTCGAGCTTGTACTCGAGGTTGAGCGGGACGTCGCCGAAGGCGCGGCCCTCGAGGCGCACGTACGCCCACTTGCGGTCGTCGAGCCACGCGACGTAGTCGGACGGGCCGATGTGGACGTTGCGGTCGTCCGCACCGACGCCGGCCAGCGGGCCGTCGAGGTTGGAGGTCACGGCCTGCGTCTTGGAGATCTTCTTCGACTCCAGGCGCTCGCGCTCGAGCATGTTCTTGAAGTCCATGTTGCCGCCGACGTTGAGCTGGTAGGTGCGGTCGAGGACCACGCCGCGCTGCTCGAAGAGCTTGGCCATGACGCGGTGCGTGATCGTCGCGCCGACCTGGCTCTTGATGTCGTCGCCGATGATCGGGACGCCGGCGTCCTCGAACTTCTTGGCCCACTCGGGGTCGGAGGCGATGAAGACGGGCAGGGCGTTGACGAAGGCGACACCCGCATCGATCGCGCACTGCGCGTAGAACTTGTCGGCCTCCTCCGAGCCCACGGGCAGGTAGCTGACAAGGACGTCGACCTCGGCGTCCTTGAGCGCCTGGACGACGTCGACCGGCTCGGCGGGGGACTCGTCGATGGTCAGGGCGTAGTACTTGCCGATGCCGTCGAGGGTCGGGCCGCGCTGGACCGTGACGCCGGACGTCGGGACGTCGGCGATCTTGATCGTGTTGTTCTCCGAGGAGTTGATCGCCTCGGAGAGGTCCTTGCCGACCTTCTTGTCGTCGACGTCGAAGGCGGCGACGAACTGGACGTCGGAGACGTGGTAGTCGCCGAACTTCACGTGCATGAGACCGGGGACGGTGCCCTGCGGGTCGGCGTCCTTGTAGTACTCGACACCCTGGACGAGCGAGCTCGCGCAGTTGCCGACGCCGACGATGGCGACGCGGATGGCGGTCATGGGTTCTCCTTGGTGGGGGGCGGGTTGAAGGCGGGGTGGGTCGGGTCGCTCAGGGAGCCGGGGCGCACGAGGGGCGTGCGGCGCTCGGCGTCGAGGAGGTCGTCGAGCCAGCGCAGCGCGCGCTCGACGGCGTCCTCGTCATGGGCACGAAGGGCGGCGGTCCAGCGGTCCCCGCGGCTCGGGCCCTCGGCGCCGCGCATCGCGGCGAGCTGCTCGGCGAGGCGCGCCCGGCGGCCCTCGAGGATGCGCACGCGCACCTCGCGCTCGGTGCGGGCGAAGAAGGCGACGCGCACGTCGAAGGCCTCGTCGGCCCAGCTGCCGGGGTCGGTGCGGCCGGCGAGCGCGGCGAAGGCCTCGCGCCCGGCGTCGGTGATCGTGTAGGTGATCCGCTGCCGACGGCTGCTGGTGGCGCGGGGCTCGTCGCGGTCGACGCTCACGAGGCCCTGGCCCTGCAGGCTGGCCAGGCACGGGTAGAGGGTGCCGAAGGACAGGGCACGGAAGGCGCCGAGGCCGGTGTTGAGCCGCCGGCGCAGCTCGTACCCGTGCAGGGGGCTCTCGTGGAGGAGGCCGAGCACGGCGAACTCGAGCATCTCCCTGCGGCGCACGTGCCCTCCCTTCGTCCCTGATCTCGGTGCACCGCTCGGTGGGTGGTGCCCGTTGATCGTACTCGATGTATCGGGGAGATACATCGAGTTTCGTCGTGACGCGCCGTGAGCAGCAGCCATACTGGTGGCGCGTCTCCCCCCGATCCCGCAGTACACGAGGTCCCCATGTCCAACTCCCCCCGTACCCGCGCCGAGGTCCGCCGCCGGCGCTCGTCGACCGCGCGTGGCGGCGGCCCACGACGACGAGGCCGCGGGCTCCTGCACAAGGTGCTCCTGGGCCTCGCGGCCCTCGTCGCCCTCGGGATCGTCGCCGTCGTCATCGCGTACCTCATGACCGACATCCCCGAGCCGAACGACCGCGCGGTCGCCCAGGCCTCGGTCATCTACTACTCCGACGGCACGACGGAGATGGACCGGATCGCCACCGTCAACCGCGAGGCCGTCGAGCTCGACGCGATCCCCGACGACGTGCAGCACGCGTTCATCGCCGCCGAGGACCGCTCCTTCTACGACAACCGGGGCATCTCGCCCAAGGGCATCTTCCGCGCGGTGAGCGGGGCCCTGGCCGGGGAGGACCGCGGTGGCGGCTCGACGATCACCCAGCAGTACGTGAAGAACTACTTCCTCACCCAGGACCAGACGATCGAGCGCAAGGCGCGCGAGATCCTCATCTCGGTGAAGATCGACGGCGAGCTGAGCAAGGACGAGATCCTCGCCAACTACCTCAACACCATCTACTTCGGCCGCGGGGCCGACGGGATCCAGACCGCCTCGCAGGCCTACTTCGGCAAGGACGTCGAGGACCTCTCGGCCTCCGAGGGCGCCCTGCTGGCCAGCGTCATCCGCGGTCCCTCGCTCTACGACCCCTCGCTCGGGCAGGAGCAGACCACCCTGGCGAAGGGGAGGTGGGCCTACGTCCTCGACGGCATGGTCGAGAAGGGCTGGATGACGCCCGCCGAGCGCGCGAAGCAGAAGTTCCCGAAGGTCAAGGCGCCCAAACGCTCCCAGTCGCCCTCGAGCGACATCGGTTTCATCACCGAGGAGGTGCGCACCGAGCTGCGCAGCAAGCTCGAGCTCTCCGACGCCGACATCGACCGGGGCGGGTTCAAGATCGTCACGACGATCGACAAGAAGGCGCAGCGCGCCGCCCGTGAGGCGGTCGAGGACAACCGGCCGACCGGCGAGCGGACCTCCGACCTGCACATCGGCCTCGCGGCCATCCAGCCGGGCGACGGCGCGATCCGCGCGATGTACGGCGGCTCCCGCTTCGGCAAGGGCCGCTACGGCTACTTCAACTCCGCCGTCGACGGCAAGATGCAGGCCGGCTCGACGATGAAGCCCTTCACGATGATCGCCGCCCTGCGCAAGGGGATCCCGCTCTACACGACGTACAGCGGGGCGAGCCCGTACTACGACAAGGCGTTCATCTACGACGGCAAGGACGCGACCGCGATCCAGCGCGCCGGGGGTGTCGTCAACTACGGCAACACGTCGTACGGACCGGTCAACATGCGCACCGCGACGCAGAAGTCGGTCAACACGTACTACGCCCAGCTCAACCTCGCCGCCGGGGCGAGGTCGACGGCCGAGTCGGCCAAGGACTCCGGCGTCGTCGCGTGGAACGGTGACAAGCGCACCGGGATCTCCACCGGGCCGGGCAATGTCTTCGGCACGGACGCCGTGCGGGTCATCGACATGGCCAACGCCTACGCGACCATCGCGGCCGAGGGACGACGGGCCACCCCGTACTACATCTCCTCGGTGAAGAGCACCGGCGAGTACGAGCTGGACTACAAGGTCAAGAAGGACGTGCGCCGCGCGTTCCCGCAGGACGTCGCCCGCGACGCGATCCAGGCGATGAGCCAGGTGGGCCAGCCCGGGGGCACCGGGTACCCGACGGTGGCCGACCTGGGCCGCCCGGTGGGGGGCAAGACCGGCACGACGTCCAACAACTACGCCGCCTGGTTCGACGGCTTCACCCCGGGGCAGCTGGCCACTGCCGTCGGCATGTACAAGGGCGACGGGCGGCTCGTCGACAAGAACCAGCTGGTGAACCTCGGCGGGTACGGCGAGATCACCGGCGGCACGGTCCCGGCCCGCATGT
This sequence comes from Janibacter terrae, assembly GCF_039636765.1. Lineage (NCBI taxonomy): Bacteria > Bacillati > Actinomycetota > Actinomycetes > Micrococcales > Intrasporangiaceae > Janibacter > Janibacter terrae. Next base: position 410,665 of record NZ_CP144167.1, on the reverse strand, counting down.
GGACCGACTTCATGATCGGCGCCCTCGAGGGCGAGCCGGTCAGGAAGCTGCCACCGCCGGGCAACGTCAAGTACCGGCCGCAGACCGACGGGCCCACCGACGCGCCGCCGCCGATCACGACGACGACGCAGGCCCCGGAGCCCGTGCCGACGACGACCTCCCAGACGCCGCGCACCACCACGACGACGACCACGTCGACGCCGTCCTCGACGAGCACGAGCTCCTCCTCCTCGTCCAGCACCTCCTCGAGCACGACGACGAGCACCACCCCGCCGTCACCGACGACGACCTCCACGCCGCCGCCGCCGCCGCCGACGACGACCTCCACGCCGCCGCCGCCACCGCCGCCGACGACCACGACGACGCCGACGACCACGTCGCTGCCGACCATCCCGCGGCCCACGGGTGGTGGCCGCGGGACGGGGCAGGGGGAGTAGGTGCCCCGCGAGTCGACCCCGCGGGACCTGCTGCCCGAGGACGCGAGCGAGCTGCTCGGCGGGCCCATGGGTCGCCGGGTCGCTCCGCGGCAGCTCGCACTGGGACGGGTGCTGCCGCTGGTCGCGGCGCTGAGCATGGTCCCGCTCGCCGGGGCCGTGCTGCGCCAAGGCCACTGCATCGGCACCGGCTGGAACGGTGACGACCAGTTCTGGCGCGGGTGCTTCTCCGACCTGCCGGCGCAGTACCAGCTCGGCGGGCTCGAACGGGGCATCGGCGGGTGGCTCGCCGGCGAGATCCGCCTCGAGCAGATGCCGCTCCTGTCCGGGCTGATGTCCCTCGTCGGCGGGCTCATCCCCGACACCGGGGGCTGGCTGACCGACACCCGCTGGTACCTGACGACCTGGACGCTGCTCATCGCGATCTGCCTCGTCGTCGCCGTGTGGTGCCTCGGGCGGATGCGCCCCCAGCGCCTCGACCTGGCGACCCAGCTGGCCCTCTCGCCGGTCCACGTCGTCGCGGCGCTGCTCTCGCCGGACATGGTCGTCGTCACCCTCGTGCTGGCCGCGATGCTCGCCGACTGGACGCGGCGCCCCGTCCTCGCGGGCGTCCTCCTGGGCGTGGCCCTGCTCGGGCACGCCTGGGTCGGCATGGTCGCCGTCGCGCTGGTCGTCGCCGCGCGCCGCGTCGGGCACGTCGAGGACGCCGTGCGCACCGTCGCGGTGGCGCTCGGCACCGCCCTGGCCGTCGGTCTCGTCCTCGCGCTCGCCTCCCCGGAGATCGCCACCGGACCGCTGCGCGCGTGGTGGGGCGGCAAGCCCGGCTACGGCTCGGTCCTGATGATCCCCGAGCTCGCGGGCCACCCCCTGCCGAGCCGGGTCGCGCCCCTCTTCGCCCTCGTCGGCTGGGCCGCGGCGACCTGGGCGGGTGTGCTCATGGCCCGCCGCGCCTGGCGACCGGCGACGTGGGCGCAGGTCGCCGCCTTCACGGTCCCGCTCGTGGCGCTCACCGGAGCCTCGGTGCCGGTGCAGGCGGCCTTGTGGGTGCTGCCGCTGGCGATCCTCGCGGGCGTCTCGTGGCGCACCCACCTCGGCTTCGTCGCCGTCGAGGCGGTCCACGCCACCGCGCTGTGGCTGCACATCGGTGCGGCGTCCGACCCGGACACGGGCCTGCCCGCACCGTGGTACGCCGTCATCGTCCTCGGCCGGGCGATGGCGTGGGGCTTCCTGCTGTGGAGCGTCTGGTACACGCCGGTCGACAACCCGGCGCCCTCCCTTCGTCCCCAGACCCCGACGGTCGACGACGAGCGTCCACAGGAGCCGGTCACCGTCTGAGCGGCCCGTCGCCCGGGTGCACGCTTTGGTGCGAAGGGAGTGCAGCCGATACCCTCGGGTGTCTCCCGTGTCGTCGTCGTCCTGACGGCGTGCCCGGGGACCGATGCACAAACCCTCCTGTCACGGAGAGACCGTGACCGCACAGACCGAAGGAGGCGGGTTATCAGCATGCGTCAGTACGAGCTCATGGTCATCTTCGACCCCGAGACCGACGAGCGGGCCGTCCAGCCGCTGTTCGACAAGTTCCTCACCGTCGTCACCAAGGACGGCGGCAGCGTGGACAAGATCGACCACTGGGGCCGTCGTCGTCTCGCCTACGAGATCAACAAGAAGGCAGAGGGCCTCTACGCCGTCGCCAACCTGACCTGCACGCCGGCGACGAGCAAGGAGCTCGACCGCCAGCTGGGTCTCTCCGAGCAGGTCCTGCGGACCAAGCTCATGCGCATCGAGGCCTGAGACAGCCTCGACCCCCGGTCCGTCGGTGCATGCCGACGGACTCACCTGAGACGATCACCGATCGAGAAGGAAACCCATGGCAGGCGAGACCCCCATCACCGTTATCGGCAACCTCACGGCTGACCCGGAGCTCCGGTTCACCCCGAGTGGCGCCGCAGTGGCCAACTTCACCGTTGCCTCGACCCCCCGCACGTTCGATCGCCAGACGAACGAGTGGAAGGACGCGGAGACGCTCTTCATGCGCTGCTCCGTGTGGCGCGAGGCCGCCGAGAACGTTGCGGAGTCCCTGACCCGTGGCACCCGGGTCGTCGTGACCGGTCGCCTGATCTCCCGCTCGTGGGAGGACAAGGAGACCGGCCAGAAGCGCTCCGTCATGGAGATGCAGGTCGACGAGGTCGGCCCGTCGCTGCGCTACGCCACCGCCAAGGTGACGAAGACCCAGCGCGGCGGTGGCGGCGGCCAGGGCGGCGGCGGTTCCTGGGGCGGCGGTGGCCAGCAGGGTGGTTCCGGCGGCGGCTTCGGCGGCCAGCAGGAGGACCCGTGGGCGACCGGCGGCCAGCAGGGGGGCGCCCCGCAGGGTGGCGGCTTCGGCGGCCAGCAGGCTCCCGCCCAAGGTGGCGCCCCGCAGGGCGGCGGCCAGGGTGGCGGTGGCTGGGGCAACGCGCCCAGCTACGACGAGCCCCCCTTCTGATCGATCCCTCACGCCCGGGTCCGCCCGAGCACCAGACAACACCCCCATCCCGAGGACCAACCTCGGGCTCTCGTGAACACCGAAGGAGAGCACCACGATGGCCAAGCCCGTAGTGCGCAAGCCCAAGAAGAAGGCCAACCCGCTCAAGGCGGCGAAGGTCGAGAACATCGACTACAAGGACGCGAACCTGCTGCGCAAGTTCATCTCCGACCGCGGGAAGATCCGTGCCCGTCGCGTCACCGGCGTGTCCGTCCAGGAGCAGCGCCGCATCGCGACCGCTGTCAAGAACGCCCGGGAGATGGCCCTGCTGCCCTACTCCTCGTCCAACCGCTGATCCGCGGCCGCGAAGAATCCAGGAGCAGACATGAAGGTCATCCTCACCCACGAGGTCTCCGGCCTCGGTACCGCCGGTGACGTCGTCGACGTCAAGCCGGGTTACGCCCGCAACTTCCTCTACCGTCGCGGCCTCGCCGAGGCGTGGACCAAGGGTGCGCAGAAGCAGGTCGAGGCGCTCGCCGCCGGCCGCGCCGCTCGCGCCGTGAAGTCCCTCGAGGAGGCGACCTCGATCAAGGGCAACCTCGAGTCGCAGAAGGTCACCATCGCCGCCCACGCCGGCGAGTCCGGTCGCCTCTTCGGCGCCGTGACGAGCCGCGAGGTCGCCGAGGCCGTCAAGGCCGGCGGTGGCCCGGAGCTCGACCGTCGCACGATCGAGATCCCGACGCCGATCAAGTCGGTCGGCCCGGCCGAGGCGCTCGTGCGCCTGCACCCCGAGGTCCAGGCGAAGGTCAGCCTCGACGTCGTCGCCGGCTGAGTCCGGTCACATCCCGACGGGGGGCCCACCATCACGGTGGGCCCCCCGTCGTCGTGGGTAGTCCTCCCCATGTCCACGGAGGGTCATCGAACCGTAAGGTTCATGCCAAGACTTCGTCACGACCCGGGGAGAGATCATGACCCAGCCGCCCTTCGGCCAGCCACCCGCGCCCGGCGGCCAACCCCCACCGCCTCCCGGGTACGGGCAGCCCGGGTTCGGACAGCCCGTCCACGGGCAGTACCCGGGCGTCCCGCCGCAGTACCCCGGCGTCCAGCAGCAGCCCGGCCAGTGGGGGCACCAGCCCCCGCCCCAGCCGGCCCCGAGCTCCCGCAGGGCCCTCAGGTGGGGCGCCCTCGGTGTCGCGGGTGTCCTCTCCCTCGGTCTCCTCGGCGGCGGCGCGCTCTTCGCCTACGGCAAGATCAACGGCGGCGGCCCCCAGCCGGAGACGGCCCTGCCGGCGACCGCCATCGCCTTCGCCAAGGTCGACCTCGACCCGTCCGCCGACCAGAAGGTCGACGCCTTCCGCTTCGCCCGCAAGTTCCCCGGCGCCCGCGACGAGCTCGCCGACATCGACGAGGGCAGCGACCTGCGCCAGGAGCTCTTCGACGCCATCAAGGAGGACGGCGGGCTCGAGGGCGTCGACTACGCGCAGGACGTCGAGCCCTGGCTCGGCCAGCGCTTCGGCGTCGCGGTCCTCCCGCCCACCGACGGCTCGAGCGAGCCCGGTGTCGTCGTGGCACTGGCGAGCACCGACGAGGACGCCGCCCGCCGGGGCCTGTCGAAGGTGACCGGCACCGGTGGCTACTGCTCCGTCCAGCCCGATTTCGCGATCTGCGGCGAGGAGCAGTCGGTCGTCGACACGGCGGTCGACGAGGCCCAGGACAGCCCGCTCGCCGAGGACGACCGCTTCACCCAGGACATGGAGGACCTCGGCGAGGACGGCCTCGTCACCGGCTGGATGGACGCGAACAGGGCGCAGCAGCTCCTGGGCGCCCTCGGCACCGGTGTCTCCACCACCTCCGAGCCGGTGGGCCGCTACGCCGCCGCGATCCGCTTCGACGGACCGACCCTCGAGATCGCCGGCCGCGCCAACGGCCTGCCCGACGGCAGCGTCCCCGCCGGGGACGGGACCGCGGTCGGCGACCTGCCGGCCGACACCTTCGCCGCACTGTCGATCTCCGGCCTGGACGAGTCGATCCGCAAGGCCTGGCCCCAGTTCGACAAGGGCGCGAGGGGGAGCCTCGGCGAGGACTGGCAGGACGGGATCGACTCCTTCACCCAGGAGACCGGTCTCTCCGTGCCCGATGACCTCGCCAAGGCGGTCGGGAGCGAGACGAGCCTCGCTGTCGGGCCGGACGCGGACACCCCCAAGGTCGCCCTGGTGACCAACGGTGACCGCGGGCTCATCGACAAGCTCGTCGCCTCCGTCAACAGCAGCACCACCGGCACGGGCGGCACGCCCCAGCTGACGGTCAAGGATGCCGACGGCAACCGGACGGTCGTCTCGACCGATGCCGGCTACGCCGACCAGGTCGCCACCGGGTCCGGTCTCGCGGCCGCCGACGCCTTCAGGGACGCGGTCCCGGACGCCGACAAGGCCGGCAGCGTGGGGTACCTCGACATCGCCAAGGCCGTCGAGCTCTTCGGCGAGGACCTCGGCGACGAGGAGCGCGCCAACCTCGGGGCGTTGAAGTCCGCCGGATTCGCCGTCTGGGGCGAGGGCGACCACGCGGACTTCCGCTTCCGCCTGACGACGAGCTGACCCGCTCGACCTCGTCCGCTGCCCGGCCCCGGTCTTCCACCGGTGCCGGGCAGCGGGCAGGATGCAGGGGTGACTTCGATGGAGCAGACCGACCGGATCCGTGAGCGCCGCGACGAGTTCTGGCGCGGCGTCGGCCAGCTGGGCGCGCAGCGCGGTCCCCTGGGCGACGCCGACGAGCCGGCGCTGTGGCCGACCGGTTCCTCTGCCTACCTGCACGTCGTCACCGCGCACTCGGGTGTCGTCGCGACCGACGGCCTCAGCGACCCCTCGGGTGACGAAGGGGAGTCCGCCGCGCCCGGCCTCGGGGTCGAGGTCTACGTCGAGGGCCGCGAGCTGGTCGAGGGGCCCGAGGGCGAAGGGCGGTGGCTCGCCACCGCGCTCGAGGAGGCGGCCGGCGCGATCGCCGGTGCCGGCACCAGCCTGGGTGAGGCGCTCGCCTCCCACGACCTGCTCTCCCTCGAGCTCTCCGCCGGCGACGCGCCCGCCGACTGGGTGGCCGAGGGTCGCCTCGGTGCCCTCGTGGGCGTCGAGCTACCGGGCCGCGGCCAGGCCTTCGACGTCGAGGGCGGGCGGGTCCGGGCGCTGGCGCTGACCCCCCTTCGTCCGTCCGAGCTGGCGGTCGTCACCGCCGAGGGTGCGGCCGGCCGCCGCCGGATCGCCGAGGCGCTCGCCGACGCCGGCTGGTACTCGTACGCCGACAGCACCCGGCCCTCGGTCGCCTGACCCCGCGGTTCGAGGTATCTGCGACGGTCTGTCCGGTCCGAGATACCTCGACCGGAGATACCTCGACTCAGCGGCGGGCGCCGGTCACCGCCCAGGCGTCGCCGCGGACCCGGTAGGCCATGAAGCCACCTCGGATCGCCATGAACGCGGTGAACGCGAGCCACAGGGTGACGACGGCGGCCTCGGGCCCGTGCCCGTCGCCGAGGGTCCTTGCCAACCAGATGACGGGGAGGTAGGCGAGCAGGACGAGGGCCATCGACCCGGCGAGCCAGCGGCCGTCGCCCGCGCCGATGAGCACCCCGTCGACGACGAAGACGTAGCCCGACAGCGGCTGGGCGAGCGCGACGACGAGCAGCCCCGCGGCGATGGCGCCGCGCACCTGCGGGTCGTCGGTGAAGAGCGCGGGGAGCACCCGGTGCAGCGCGGCGAGGACGAGCCCGAGGCCGACCCCGCCCCAGAGGCCCCACCGGACCATGAAGGCGGTGGCGGCGCGCGCCCCCTTCGCGTCACCGCTGCCGAGCGCGGCCCCGGTGAGCGCCTGCCCGGCGATGGCCAGGGCGTCGAGGGCGAAGACGAGCAGCGACCAGACGGTCGTCGTGACCTGGTACGCGGCGAGCGGCACGTCACCGAAGCCGGCCGCGACCCAGACCGTGAGCAGCAGGATCGCGCGCAGCGCGAGCGTGCGGACCAGCAGGGGCGCGCCGTCGAGCGCGGCGTCGACGACCCGCCCGACATGGGGGCGAAGGGAGGCCCCCACGCCTCGTCCCCGGCCCACCACGACCGCGAGCAGCGCCACGGCCATGCCCCACTGGGCGATCACCGTGCCCCACGCGGCGCCGGCGATCCCGAGGCCGACGCCGTGGACGAGCACCACCGACAGCACGGCGTTGGCGCCGAAGCCCGCCGCCGAGGCGACGAGCGGGGTCCGGGTGTCCTGCAGGCCGCGCAGGATGCCGGTCGCCGCGAGCACGAGGAGCATCGCGGGCAGGCCGAGCGCGCTGACGCGCAGGTAGACGACGGCCTGGTCCAGCGCCTGCGGCGACGAGCCGAAGGCACCGGCGAGCGGCCGGGCCCCGAGGCCGACGACCGCCGCGACGACGAGCCCCAGGCCTCCCGCGAGCCAGATCCCGCCGGTGCCGAGCTCGATCGCGCCGCGCGTCGACCCGGCGCCGTACTGCCGCGCGACGACGCTCGTCGTGCCGTACGCGAGGAAGACGAAGACGCCTGCCGCGGTGAGGAGCACGGAGCTCGCGGTGCCGAGCCCGGCGAGCGGGATCACGCCGAGACGACCGACGACCGCGGCGTCGACCATGAGGAAGAGCGGCTCGGCGACGAGCGCGAGGAAGGCCGGCACGGCCAGGGCGAGGACCTCTCGCGGCCCGGCCCGCACCGTCATCGGGGTGCCGGGCTCGGAGGTCATGCCCCCGACCCTAGGTCGCCCCGCCCCGCGAGACTCGGGCCAGGTCGGCTATCGGGGCCACATTGCGGCCATGGGCCGAGTCTCGGGGGAGTGCTCCCCGGTGCCGTGGCCGCCCGCGGTCCGTAGAGTGACCGCGACATCAGGACCACAGGATCGAAGGGGACGTACGTGCCGCCAGCGAGCAGGATCAGCCAGGACCACCTCGAGCGGGCTCGCAGCCTCGTCGCCCTGGTCGACAAGGGCTTCGAGTCCAAGGTCGTCGGCCAGCGTCGGCTGCGCGAGACCCTGCTCATCGGTCTGCTGACGAGCGGCCACGTCCTGCTCGAGTCGGTCCCCGGTCTGGCGAAGACGACCGCGGCGCACGCGCTCGCGACGGCGATCGGCGGGTCGTTCAAGCGCATCCAGTGCACCCCGGACCTGCTGCCGAGCGACATCGTCGGCACCCAGGTGTACGACGCGAGCACGGGCAAGTTCGTCACCCAGCTCGGACCGGTGCACGCCAACTTCGTCCTGCTCGACGAGATCAACCGCAGTTCGGCCAAGACCCAGTCGGCGATGCTCGAGGCGATGCAGGAGCGCCAGACCTCCATCGGCGGCCAGGTCTTCAAGGTGCCGGAGCCCTTCCTCGTCCTCGCGACGCAGAACCCCATCGAGCAGGAGGGCACCTACGTCCTGCCCGAGGCCCAGCTCGACCGGTTCATGCTCAAGGACCTGCTCGACTACCCCAGCCCGGCCGAGGAGGTCGAGGTCGTGCGCCGCATCGACGCCGGCGTCTTCGACCAGCCCGAGCGGGCGATGATCGACATCGCCGACGCTCGCGAACTGCAGCGCCTGGCCGCGTCGGTCTATCTCGACAAGGCGATCCTCGACTACATCACCTTCATCGTCGCGGCGACCCGGACCCCCGGCAAGGTCATGCCACCCGAGCTGGCCCGCTACGTCGAGATCGGGGCCAGCCCGCGCGCCTCGATCGCCTTCGCCAAGGCCGCCCGCGCCTCCGCGCTGCTGCAGGGGCGCGACCACGTCATCCCCGAGGACGTGCGCCACCTGGCCCATCGCGTGCTGCGCCACCGCGTCCTGCTCACCTACGAGGCCACCGCCGACGACGTGCGCGTCGAGACGATCATCGACGCCGTCGTGCGCGCCGTCCGCACCCCCTAGGACGCCATGACGCGTCTCGTCCACAAGGTCAAGGGCAAGCTGTCGATCCACGTCCGGCGACGCTCGGTGGCGCTGCTCGACGGCGGCTACGCCTCGGTCCACAAGGGTCGCTCGATGGACTTCGACGACCTGCGCGCCTATGCCGTCGGCGACGACATCCGCGACATCGACTGGCGGGCGTCGGCCCGCCACGGCTCGATGCTCATCAAGCGGTACGTGGCCGAGCGGCACTTCTCGCTCATCATCGTCATGCCCGCCGGCCGCGAGATGGCCGCGACCGCGGCGGGCGGCGAGCCCAAGCGCGACGTCGCGGTCCTCGCCGCCGGGGTGCTCGGCTGGCTCGCCGTCCGGCACGGCGACGACGTGTCGATGATCAGCGGTGCTCCCGGGCGCATCCACGCCACCCGGGCGCGCAGCTCGGAGGGCCACCTGGAGCTGCTCCTGCAGGAGGCGATGACGCTCTCCCAGGCCGACTCCCCTTCGTCGGACCTGCCGGGGCTGCTGCGGCACATCACCCGCAACGTCAAGGGGCGCAAGGTCGTGCTCGTCATCGCCGACGACGGGGTGGAGCCGGCCGCAGTCGAGGACACCCTCCGCACGCTCCGCCTGCGGCACGAGGTGCTGTGGGTCGACATCGCCGACCTCGACCCGCTGGCCCTCGCCCCCGAGACCCTCGTGCGCGATGTCGCGTCCGACCACCCGCTGCCCGACCTGCTCGCCGCCGACCGCGCGCTCGCCACCGCCTTCCGGCAGGCGGAGAGCACCCGTCGGCACGACGTCGACGCGATGCTGCGGCGCACCGACGTCTCCTCCGCGCGCGCCGGCCACACCGACGAGGTCGTGCCGATGATCGTGCGCATGCTCGAGAAGAGACGCCGTGGACGCTGACCCGATCTACCTCGCGCCCCAGGGCTACGCGGTCACCTGGCCGGTCCTCGGAGGCTTCATCCTCTTCGGCCTGCTGATCTGGGCCGTCGCCATCTGGCTGCTCACCCGCCGCCCGGAGGACCCCGAGCTGCACGGCAGCCTGCCGCCGTCCGCGCTCGCCAAGCTGCGCCGCGACGCGCTCACCCGCATCGACGAGGTCGAGGCCAGGGTGCGGGCCGAGGACATCACGGCACGAAGGGGGCACCACGAGCTGTCGAAGATCGTGCGCGGATTCGTCAGCAGGGCCAGCGGGCTCAAGGCCGAGATCATGACCGCGGCCGACCTGCGCGAGCGCGGCCCCGCCCATCTCGCGGCGCTCATCGAGGAGTACTACCCGCGCCAGTTCGGTGCCGACGAGGCCGACCCGCCGAGCTTCACCCGCTCGGCCGGCGCCGCCCGCGACGTCGTCGGGGGGTGGTCGTGATGGGTCTGACCTGGTGGTGGCTCACCCTGCTCATCGTCCTCGTCCTGCTCGTCGTCGCCGGGCTCGGCTGGTGGCTGGCCGGGCGCGACACAGCGGCCAAGGACGCCGTCCTCGTCGCCCACTCGGCCCGCCTCACCCGCCTGCCGGCCTACCGCGCCGCGATCTCGCGCCAACGGGTGCGCCTCCTCGGCATCGCCGCCGTCATCGGGCTGACCGTCCTGCCCCTGGCCGTCGCCGCCGGTCGCCCCGGCACGACCGAGACCATCGACCCGGAGAAGAACAACCGCGACATCATGCTCTGCCTCGACGTCTCCGGGTCCATGTTCACGACCGACCAGGCGGTGCTCAACGACTTCGCCGAGATCGTCGGCCGCTTCCGCGGGGAGCGGATCGGCCTCGTGCTCTTCAACAACCAGGCGGTGACCGCCTTCCCCCTCACCGACGACTACGAGCTCGTCGAGGAGCAGCTCAAGGGCTACGCCGACGGGTTCAGCCTCTTCGGCGGCGAGGGCGAGTACAACCCGATCGACGGCACCTTCAACCAGAAGATCCTCGCCAGCTCGCTCGTCGGCGACGGTCTCGCCAGCTGCGTGCTCAACTTCGACCACCTCGACCAGGAGCGACCGCGGGCGATCATCCTCGGCACGGACAACGAGGTGCACGGCGACGGCGTGTACTCGCTCGGCGAGGCGACCGACCTGGCCGTCGAGCGCAAGGTGCGCGTCTACGCCCTCAACCCGCAGCCCTACGGCGCCAACCACTCCACGCTGTCCGCGGCGACGGAGCGGACCGGCGGCCGCACGTGGGGGCTCGACCAGGCCGGTGCGACCGAGGAGGTCACGAGCAACATCGAGGAGCTCGAGGCTGCCCGCCTGCCCGACGTCGCACCGGTCCACGTGCGCACCGACCTGCCGACGCTCTGGTTGAGCTTCGGCCTCCTCGGCCTCGTCGTGCTCTACCCGCTCCTGTGGTGGTGGCGCCGATGAGCCTGCACCCCGTCATCCCGTGGCCCCTGGTCGTGGTCGCCGGCCTGCTGCTCGTCGGCTTCACCGGCTGGCGCGTCCTCGCCGACGGGCGTCACCGCCCGCGGTGGGTCCTGCGACTGGTCACCGCCCTCGTCATGGTCCTCGCCCTCCTTGGACCCGCGGTCAGCGGCTCGATCGCGCGGCAGGCCTCCTCGGACGTCAACGTCTTCTTCGTCGTCGACACGACGACCTCGTCGATGGCCCGCGACCACGACGGCGAGCGCACGCGTCTCGAGGGCTACCGCGAGGACATCGCGAAGATCCAGGCGGAGATGCCGGGGGCGCGCTTCTCGATCATCACCTTCGACTACACGGCCCGCGTGGTCATGCCGCTCACGACGGACACCCAGGCGCTGAAGACCGCCGCCGAGAACCTGCGCCCGGAGAACAGCCTGTACTCCGGCGGGTCCTCGATCACGATCGCCCAGGAGCGGTTGCGCACCACCCTGGAGGGCGCCAAGGAGCGCCAGCCGGAGCGCTCGCGCATCGTCTTCTACCTCGGCGACGGCGAGCAGACCGCGGCGCAGGAGCCCGCCCCCTTCGACCTGCCCGACCTCGTCGACGGTGGCGCCGTGCTCGGGTACGGGAGCGACAAGGGCGGCCGCATGGCGACGACGTCCGCGGACGGGACCCCCGGCGAGGACGTCAAGGACGCCCAGGGCAACCCCGGTGTCAGCACGATCGACGAGCAGCGGCTGAAGGAGGTCGCCGACCAGCTCGGCGTGCCCTACACGCACCGCACGGGCGGCGACATCGGGCCGGCCCTGGAGGACGCGGACCCCGGCACGACCGTCGAGGGCGCCGGTGCGGCGATCGAGACGTACACCTCGCTCGTGTGGGTCCTCGCCACGGTGATGTCCCTGCTGCTCCTCGTCGACCTCTTCATCACGACCCGTGAGATCGGCCGACTGCGGAGGGCCACGGCATGAGCACACCCACCGAACCCCGACTGCGACGACGGCGGCGCCTCATCTGGGCGACGGTGCTCCCGGCCATCGTCCTGATCGTCCTCGCGATCCGCTTCCTCACCCTGCCGGTCTTCATCGGGCAGGCCCAGGACGCCCACGGCCGCGACGACGGGCAGGGCATGCGCGACGCCGCCGACAAGCTCGGCGTGCTCAACATCGTCGAGCGGTGGCGCGCCCCCTTCGTCGAGGGCACCGGACGGTCCGTCCAGGGCGACCTCGAAGGGGGTCGTGAGGACCTCGAGCTGGCGCTCTCGCGCACCGACGACCCGCAGGACGACTGCACCGTCCGGACCAACCTCGTGCTGACCGTCTCCGCGCAGGCCGACAAGGCCAAGGAGGCCGGCGACCCGGCGGGCGAGAAGGCCTTCGCGCAGGAGGCGCTGAAGCTCATCGAGGAAGGACCGGAAGGGTGCCTCGACGGGTCCGACGACGGCAACGAGGGCGAGGCGGGCCGCAAGCAGCAGGAGGCCAAGGACAAGCTCGAGGAGCAGACCGGCCAGAAGCAGCCGGACGACGGCGGTGGCGAGGACCCGAAGAAGGGTGAGGACGAGCAGGACGGCTCGGGCGAGGAGGAGGACCCGAAGAAGAAGGAGCTGCAGGAGCGCAACCAGAACGGCCAGCAGGAGTCGGAAGAGAACCGCCGCGACAAGGAGGCCCGCGACAAGGGCAACGACGGGGGCGTCGACAAGCCCTGGTGACCTGAAGTCCCCTACGGCAATGCACTCTCTCGACGTCAAGAAGTTGCATTCCCCTAGGGCAATGCAGGGGGCTGCGGTCAGCGCTCGTCGAGCATGAGGTCGATCGTGTAGTCCTCGGCCCGGTAGGCGTGGTCGCCGAACTCGATGGCGGCGCCGGAGGCGTCGAAGGCCATCCGGGTCATCGTGATCACCGGCTGGCCCGAGCGCATCCCGAGGGAGCGGCGCTCGGCGGCCGTCGGCATCCGGGCCCCGATCGACTGGCGGGCGACGACCGGCTTGACGCCGCGGCGGCGCAGCAGCGCATACAGGCCCTGCTCCTGCAGGTCCTCCCGCGAGATGTCCGCGTGCGCCGGCGGCAGCCAGTTGTGCATGAGGGCGAGCGGCTGGTCGCCGGCGGAGCGCACCCGCACGATCGAGAGCATCTCGGTGTCGGCGTCGAGGTCGAGCGCCGCGGCGGCCCGCTCGTCGGTGCGCAGCTCGATCTCGACGACCTCGGTGCGCGGCTCGCGCCCCTCGGCCTCGAGGTCGTCGTAGAGCGAGGACAGCCGGGCGCGGCGGTGCACCTTGCGGTTGGCGACGGTCGTGCCGAGCCCCCGGCGCCGCACGAGCAGCCCTTGGTCGACCATCTCCTGGATCGCGCGGCGCACGGTGGGGCGGGAGAGGCCCAGCCGTCCGGCGAGGGCGATCTCGTTCTCGAAGGGGTCCCCGGGCTGGAGCCGGCCGTCGTCGATCGCCTCGGTCAGCTGCTCCGCGAGCTGGTGGTACAGCGGGACGGGCGACCCGCGGTCGATGACCACGTCGAGCTGCAGCGCTGGCATGCGGGGAGCATACGCCCAGGACGTCAGCGAGGCATGACGTACATATGTCCTGACAAAGCATTGACAGCAGGACGAAGGGTGGGGAAGAGTTGCGCGCAACCTCGCGCCACGGTGCGCGGCCACCTACGCAAAGGAGCGTCCCCCGCGATGCGGATCGGTCTCATCGGCCTCGGCCGGATCGGTGCCTTCCATGCCGACACCCTGCTCGGCCTCCCGGCCCTGACGAGCCTCGTCATCAGCGACGCCCGGCCGGCGACGGTCGCGCGGGTGGCGGAGGACCTGCGGGTCGGGCACCCGGACGCCACGGTGGAGACCGTGACCCCGGGCGAGCTCCTGGGGGCCGGGCTCGACGGGCTCGTCATCGCGACGGCGACCCCGGGGCACGCCGAGTGGATCCGGGCCGGGATCGCCGCAGGCGTCCCCACCTTCTGCGAGAAGCCGGTCGCGGCCTCGCTCGTGGAGACGATCGAGCTGGCCCGCCTGGAGGCCGACAGCGCCACCCCGGTGCACATCGGGCACCAGCGGCGCCTCGACGCGGGGTTCCGCCGGGCGCGCGAGGCGGTGGCCTCGGGCGAGCTGGGCTTCGTCCACACCATCCGCGCCACGACCCACGACCAGGCCCCGCCGCCGGCGGAGTTCATCCCGACCTCGGGCGGCATCTTCCGCGACTGCGGCGTCCACGACTTCGACGCGATCCGCTTCGTCACCGGGCGCGAGATCGCCTCGGTGTACGCCGTGGGCTCCAACAAGGGCGCGGACTTCTTCGCCGACGCCGGTGACGTCGACACCGGCGCCGCGGTGCTCACCCTCGACGACGACACGATCGTGCTCATGTCGACGACCCGCTACAACGGCGGCGGCCACGACGTGCGCATGGAGGTCATGGGGGAGCTCGGCACGATCGCCGTGGGCCTCGACCACTCGCTGCCGATGTTCAGCGCCGAGGCGGACGTCGACTTCCCCCGCGGCCCCCAGCACTGGTCCTTCATGGACCGCTTCCGCCCCGCGTACCGGACCGAGCTGGCGACCTTCTGCGAGGTGGCCGCCGGTCGCGTGCCGAGCCCCTGCACCATCGCCGACGCCCTCGCGGCGTACCGCACCGCCGAGGCCTGCGAGCTCTCGCGCACGCAGCGCCGCCCCGTCGACCTGACCGAGATCGAAGGACTGTGACGATGACCCAGACCCGCACCCCACTCACCGAGCGCATCGCCGCCGCGCCCATCTCCTGGGGCGTCTGCGAGGTGCCCGGCTGGGGCTGGCAGCACGAGCCGGCGACCGTCCTGGCGCAGATGCGCGAGCTCGGCATCGCCGCGACCGAGTTCGGCCCCGACGGCTTCCTGCCCGACTCGCCGGCCGACAAGGCGGGGACGCTCGCCCGGTACGGGTTGGCCGCCGTCGGCCAGTTCGTCCCCGTCGTCCTGCACGACCCGGGGGTCGACCCCCTTCCCACCGTGGAGACCGCGATGGCGGGCCTCGTCGCCGCCCGGGCCACCACCGTCGTCATCGCCGCCGCCACGGGGGCGGAGGGGTACGACGCCCGGCCCGAGCTCGACGACGCCGGCTGGGCGACGCTGCTGCGCAACCTCGACCGGATCGCGGATGCCGCTGCGGCACAAGGGCTCACGGCCACCCTCCACCCGCACGTCGGCACGATGGTCGAGTCCGGCTGGGAGACCGACCGCGTGCTCGCCGGGTCCCGCATCGGGCTGTGCCTCGACACCGGGCACCTCCTCATCGGCGGCGGCGACCCGGTCCGCGTCGCGCAGGAGCACCCCGAGCGGATCGCCCACGTCCACCTCAAGGACGTCGACCTCGCCTGGGCGCGCAAGGTGCAGGACGGCGCGGCCGGCTACACCGAGGCCGTCGCGGCCGGCATGTACGTGGCCCTCGGACGCGGCGACGTCGACATCGCCGCCATCGTCCGCTCGCTCGAGGGGGCCGGGTACGACGGCTGGTACGTGCTCGAGCAGGACACGGTCCTCGCGGGCGACCCCGCCGACCCCGCTACGGCGAAGGGGGCCGCCGACCCCGTCGCGGACGTCCGGGAGTCGGTCGCGCACCTGACGTCGATCGCGGAGGGGACGCGCTGATGTACGACCTCGTGACGATGGGCCGGACCGGGGTGGACATCTACCCCCTGGACCACGGGGTGCCGCTGGAAGAGGTGCGCACCTTCGAGAAGTTCCTCGGCGGGTCCGCGACCAATGTCGCCGTCGCTGCCGCGCGGTACGGGCTGCGGGCCGCGCTCGTCACCAAGACGGGGGCCGACGCCTTCGGGCGGTACGTGCGCGCCGAGGCCGAGCGGCTCGGTGTCGCGGGCGAGTTCATCACCCCCATCGAGGGTGACGGCCCGCCGACGCCGGTGACCTTCTGCGAGGTGCACCCGCCGGACGACTTCCCGCTGTACTTCTACCGCTGGCCGACCGCGCCGGACCTCATGCTCACCGAGGCCGACCTGCCGCTCGAGGAGATCCGCGGGGCGCGGGTCTTCTGGGCCACCGTCACGGGTCTGTGCGCCGAGCCCTCCCGCGCGGCCCACCACGTCGCCTGGGCGGCACGGGGCCGAGCCCGCCACACCGTGCTCGACCTCGACTACCGGCCGATGTTCTGGTCCACGCCCCAGGAGGCGAGCGCCGAGGTCGGCCGTGCCCTCGAGCACGTGACGATCGCCGTCGGCAACCGTGAGGAGTGCGAGGTCGCCGTCGGCGAGACCGACCCGCACCGCGCCGCCGACGCCCTCCTCGAGCGCGGCCTGGAGCTGGCGGTCGTCAAGCAGGGACCGAAGGGGGTGCTCGCCGCCACCGCCGACGAGCGGGTCGAGGTGCCGCCCTTCCCCGTCGAGGTCGTGAACGGCCTGGGCGCGGGGGACGCCTTCGGCGGGGCGCTCGTCCACGGGCTGCTCGCGGGGAGGGAGCTGCGACGCATCCTCGAGTTCGCCAACGTCGCGGGGGCCCTCGTCGCCTCCCGGCTCGAGTGCAGCACCGCGATGCCGACCACCGCCGAGGTCGAGGACGCCCTCGCCCGACGCACCACCGAGGGAGCGCCCGCATGAGCACGCCGACCTCCGCCACCACCCCCTTCGTCGACGTGGCCGCGATCACCGGCGTCCGTGCCGCCGACCCGGGCGCCGTCGAGCGCGGCTGGGCGGCCCGCACCCGCCGCCCGCTCCTCGCCGACGACGGTCGGATGCTCGTCGTCGCCGCCGACCACCCGGCCCGGGGGGCGCTCGGGGTGCGTGGCGACGCCTTCGCGATGGGCTCCCGATCCGACCTGCTCGCCCGACTGGCGACCGCCCTCTCGCGGCCCGGGATCGACGGCGTGCTCGGCACGCCGGACGTCCTCGACGACCTGCTCCTCATGGGCGCGCTCGAGGGCAAGGTCGTCGTCGGCTCGATGAACCGCGGTGGCCTGCAAGGCTCCTCGTTCGAGCTCGACGACCGCTTCACCGGCTACACGGCGGCCGAGATCGTCGCCCGCGGGCTGGACGGCGGCAAGATGCTCACCCGCATCGCCCTCGACGACCCCGCCACGGCCGCGACGCTCGAGGCGAGCGCCCGGGCGGTCACCGAGCTGGCCGCCGGGCGGACGATGGCCATGGTCGAGCCCTTCTGGTCCGCGCGCCGCGACGGCAAGGTGGTCAACCTGCTCGACCCCGACTCCACGATCAGATCCATCGCGGTCGCCTCCGGGCTGGGCGCGAGCAGCGCGCACACCTGGCTCAAGCTGCCCGTCGTCGACGAGCTGGAGCGGGTCATGGACGCGACGACCCTCCCTTCGCTCCTCCTCGGCGGTGACCCGCAGGGCGACCCGCACGACACGTACGCCGCGTGGGGCCGCTCGCTCGCCCTCCCGCAGGTGCGCGGCCTCGTCGTCGGGCGCGCGCTGCTCTACCCACCGGACGGCGATGTCGCCGGCGCCGTCGACATCGCGGCCGGCCTCGTCCACGGGGGTGCCGCGTGAACCACACCCCCCGCACCGGAGCGGACAACGAGCGCTGGTTCCACCCCTTCGCGCCGAAGGGGGGAGCCTGGGTCGTCGAGATCACCGACGCCGTCGAGGGCTGGCAGCACACCTCGCTGCGCGTCGCCGTGCTCGAGCCGGGCGCCACCCTCGACCACGAGCTCGTCGGCGAGGAGGGCGTCGTCGTGCCCCTCGTGGGCGGGGTCACCGTGACCGCCGGGGGTGCCGAGCACGTGCTCGCAGGGCGCCCCAGCGTCTTCGCCGGGCCGAGCGACACCCTCTACCTGCCGGCCGGGACCGCCCTCACGCTGACCAACCCGGGTGCCGCCCCCGCGCGGATCGCCCTGTGCGGTGCCCGGGTCGACGACCCGACCGGCGGCGGCCGCGAGATCGTGCTCGTGCCGGCCGCGGACGTGCCCGTCGAGCTGCGCGGGGCCGGGGCGTGCAGCCGCGAGGTCCGCGGCTTCGCGATGCCGGGCACGCTGCCCGGTGCGGAGCAGGTCCTCGCCTGCGAGGTCGTCACGCCCGCCGGCGGATGGAGCTCCTACCCGCCGCACAAGCACGACACCGACCGGCCCGGGCAGGAGAGCCGGCTGGAGGAGATCTACTACTTCGAGACGCAGACCGCCGGGGACCAGGCCGCGCCGGTCACCCGGGGCACCGACCGCGCGGACGGCCGCCAGCCCGTCGGGTACCAGCAGGTCTACGGCGCGCAGGGGCGCGACATCGACGTCCTCGTCGAGGTCGCGACCGGCGACACCGTCCTCGTCCCGCACGGCTGGCACGGCCCGGCGATGGCCGCGCCCGACGCGGACCTGTACTACCTCAACGTCATGGCCGGTCCCGGACCCGACCGGGTCTGGCTGATCTGCGACGACCCCGCCCACGGGGCGATCCGGGAGACCTGGGAGGGGCAGCGATGAGCAGCGAGCGTGGGGAGACGGTGCGGCTGACGGTGGCCCAGGCGCTGGTGCGCTTCCTCGGGCACCAGTGGAGCGAGCGGGACGGGCAGCGGCAGCGGCTCGTCGAGGGCTGCCTCGGCATCTTCGGCCACGGCAACGTCGCCGGCGTCGGGCAGGCGCTCCTCCAGGAGGAGCTCGCGGCGGACGGGGAGCCGCCCCTGCCCTACGTGCTGGCGCGCAACGAGCAGGCGATGGTCCACACCGCCGTCGCCTACGCCCGCCAGCGCGACCGGCTGCAGACGTGGGCGTGCACCGCCTCCGTGGGACCCGGCAGCACCAACATGCTCACCGGGGCGGCGCTCGCGACGATCAACCGGCTGCCGGTGCTGCTCCTGCCGAGCTCGACCTTCGCCACCCGCGCGGCCGGCCCGCTGCTGCAGGAGCTCGAGCAGCCGCACGGCGGGGACCTCACGGTCAACGACGCCTTCCGCCCGCTCTCCCGGTTCTACGACGAGGTGCGCCGCCCCGAGCAGCTGCCGAGCATCCTGCTCGCGGCGATGCGGGTGCTCACCGACCCCGTCGAGACGGGTGCGGTGACGATCTCCCTGCCGCAGGACGTGCAGGCCGAGGCGCACGACTGGCCGGTCGAGCTCTTCGCCGACCGCGCTTGGCACATCGCCCGGCCGCCGGCCGAGCCGGCGCGCATCGCCGCCGCCGCCCAGATCATCCGCGGGTCCCGCCGGCCGATGATCGTCGCCGGGGGCGGGGTCCACCACTCGGGGGCGGAGGACGCGCTCGCGGCCCTCTGCGCGGCCACCGGCATCCCCGTGGGCGAGACCCAGTCCGGCAAGGGCTCGCTGCTGCACGGCAACCCGCAGCTGCTCGGCGCCGTCGGCTCCACGGGGACGACCGCGGCCAACGCCGTCGCGGCGCAGGCGGACGTCGTCATCGGCGTCGGCACGCGCTACCAGGACTTCACGACCGCCTCCCGCACGGCCTTCGCGGCGGAGGGGGTCCGGTTCGTCAACCTCAACATCGGCTCCTTCGACGCGGCCAAGCACTCCGGCCTGGGTGTCGTCGGTGATGCCCGCGAGGCCCTCACCGCCCTCGCCGCCGCCCTGGACGGCTGGTCCGTCGACGACGGGTACCGGGAGGAGCAGGCCCGCCTGTGGGCGGACTGGGACGTGCAGGTCGAGGCGAGCCACCACCCTTCGCGCCGGGTCACCGACGCGCTCGCCGAGGGCCGGCTCACCCAGGGCACCGTCCTCGGGCTCGTCAACGAGCTGAGCGACCCACGTGACGTCCTGCTCTGCGCGGCCGGGTCGATGCCCGGTGACCTGCACAAGGCGTGGCGGGTACGCGAGCGGCGGGCGTACCACGTGGAGTACGGCTACTCCTGCATGGGCTACGAGGTGCCCGCGTCCATCGGCATCCGCTGGGCCGACCCGACGCGCGACGTCTTCGCGATGGTCGGCGACGGGGGCTACCTCATGATGCCCACCGAGCTCGTCACCGCCGTCCAGGAGCGGACCAAGGTCATCGTCGTGCTCGTGCAGAACCACGGGTTCCACTCCATCGGGTCGCTCTCGGAGTCGCTGGGGTCCCAGCGCTACGGCACGGCCTACCGGGCGCGGGGTGCGCAGTCGGGTCGGCTCGACGGGGAGGTGCTGCCGGTGGACCTGGCCGCCAACGCCCGATCGCTCGGCTGCCACGTCATCGAGGTGCACGACCGCGAGGGCCTCGCCGCGGCCATCCGCGCGGCCAAGGCCGCGCCGGCCGACGGCGGGCCGGTGGTCATCCACGTCGAGACCGACCCGATGGTCTTCGGCCCGGACTCCGCCAGCTGGTGGGACGTGCCGGTGGCGGAGGTCAGCCACCTGGCGAGCACGCAGGGGGCGCGCACCGGGTACGAGCAGGCCAAGACCGCACAACGAACACATCTCGCACCTGCCGATCTCCGACACCACCCGGACGAGAGCGGCCAGACTCACAGCTGAACGAGGTGCCCGTCCCGGGCACCCCTCCCTCCACGGTCCACCGCAACGGCGCGGCGGACGAGAGAAAGGCAGATCCCATGTCACGCATCACTCGCGTCGGCGTCATGACGACCTCGGCGATGGCTGCGCTCGCGCTCGCCGCCTGCTCCTCCTCGGGGGGCAAGCAGACGGACTCCGGCGGGGACTCCGCCGGCGGCAAGGCCGACACCCCCGAGATGACCGTCGCCCTCGTCACCCACGCCGCCCCCGGGGACACCTTCTGGGACCAGGTGCGGGCCGGCGCGGAGGACGCGGCCAAGAAGGACAACATCAAGCTCGAGTACACCGCCGACCCGGACGGGGCCCGCCAGGCGACCCTCGTGCAGCAGGCGGTCGACAAGAAGGTCGACGGCATCGCCGTCACCCTCGCCAAGCCCGAGGCGATGAAGGGCAATGTCGAGAACGCCGTGGGCGCGGACATCCCCGTGGTCGCCCTCAACGCCGGCATGGAGGACTGGAAGGACATGGGCGTGCTGTCCTTCTTCGGGCAGGACGACGAGCTCGCCGGCGAGGCCGCAGGCGAGCGGCTCACCGAGGAGAAGGCGGGCAAGACCCTCTGCGTCATCCAGGAGCAGGGTCACGTCGGCCTCGAGGCCCGCTGCAAGGGCGTCGCCTCCACGTTCGACAAGTCGGAGAAGATCTACGTCAAGGGCACCGACACGGCCGACGTCCAGTCGACGATCACCGCCAAGCTGCAGGACGACACGGCGATCACCCACGTCCTGACGCTGGGTGCCCCCTTCGCCCTCATCGCCCAGAAGTCGGTGGGCGAGGCCGGCAGCAAGGCCAAGGTCGCGACCTTCGACCTCAACGACGAGGCCCTGCAGCAGATCAAGGACGGCAAGATCGAGTGGGCCGTCGACCAGCAGCCCTACGTCCAGGGCTACATGGCCGTCGACGCGCTGTGGCTGCGCGCCAACAAGGGTGCCTCCGTCGGTGGTGGCCAGCCCACGTTCACCGGGCCCGCCTTCGTCGACGACAAGAACGTCGACCTGCTGCTCAAGAAGTGATCTCATGACCGCGCAGACGTCCACCGCCGAGGTCGACGACCGGGTCGCGGCGAAGGGGAGGATGGGACTCCTCTTCGCCCGGCCCGAGGTCGGCGCACTCATCGGCGCCCTCGCCGTCATGGTCCTCTTCATGGCCGTGGCGCCGTCCTTCCGCAGCCTCGGCAACACCGGCACGATCCTCTACGCGGCCTCGGCCATCGGGATCATGGCCGTCGGGGTCTCGCTGCTCATGGTCGGCGGCGAGTTCGACCTCTCGACCGGTGTCGCCGCGACGAGCTCGGGCATCGTCGCCGCGCTCACCGCGTGGAACTTCGGCGTCAACGTCTGGGTCGGCGTGCTCGTCGCGCTCGTCGTCTCGCTGGCCATCGGCGCCTTCAACGGGTGGCTGCTCATGCGGACGGGGCTGCCGAGCTTCCTCGTCACCCTCGGGACCTTCTTCGTCCTGCAGGGCGCCAACCTCGCCGTGACCCGCCTCGTCGGCGGCACCGTCTCGACGCCGGCGATCTCCGACATGTCCGGGTTCACCTCGGCGCAGTCGGTCTTCGCGTGGAGCGTCCAGGTCGGCCCGGTCAACATCAAGTCGCTCGTCGTCTACTGGGTCGTCATGGTGGTCGTCGGCGCGCTCGTGCTGCAGAAGACCCGCGTCGGCAACTGGATCTTCGCCGTCGGTGGTGACGCGGCCGCGGCCCGGGCCGTCGGCGTCCCGGTCAAGGCGGTGAAGATCGGTCTCTTCATGACGGTCGGGTTCTGCGCGTGGATGCTCGGCATGCACCTGCTCTTCTCCTACAACGTCATGCAGTCCGGAGAGGGCGTCGGCAACGAGTTCATCTACATCATCGCCGCGGTCGTCGGTGGGTGCCTGCTCACGGGTGGCTACGGCTCCGTCGTGGGTGCGGCCCTGGGTGCCCTGATCTTCGGCATGACCCGTCTGGGCATCAACTACGCGGGCTGGAACGTCGACTGGTTCTACACCTTCCTCGGCGTGATGCTCCTGCTCGCGACCCTGGTCAACCTCTACGTGAAGAAGAAGGCGGATGCGCGATGAGCACCGTGACCAGCACCAGGACCGGCCACGCCCGGCCGGAGGGGATCGAGCCGCTCGTCGTCATGAGGGACGTCGGCAAGTCCTACGGCAACGTCCACGCCCTGCGCGGGGTCAACCTCGAGGTCTACCCCGGTGAGGTGACCTGCGTCCTCGGCGACAACGGCGCCGGCAAGTCCACCCTGATCAAGATCATGGCGGGCCTGCACGAGCACACCTCGGGTAGCTTCGAGGTCGACGGCATCAAGCGCCATCTCGCCTCGCCCCGGGCCGCGCAGGCCCTGGGCATCGCGACCGTCTACCAGGACCTGGCCCTGACGCCGCTCATGTCCGTGTGGCGCAACTTCTTCATGGGCAACGAGATCCGCAAGGGGCCCTTCCTCGACGCCCAGCGGATGAGGACGATCGCCGACCAGGAGCTGCAGAAGATGGGCATCCAGATCGGCGACCTCGACCGTCCGGTCGGTGGCCTGTCGGGTGGGCAGAAGCAGTGCATCGCCATCGCCCGGGCGATCTACTTCGGGGCCAAGGTGATCATCCTCGACGAGCCGACCGCCGCGCTCGGAGTCAAGCAGTCGGGAGTG
Organism: Janibacter terrae; assembly: GCF_039636765.1. Taxonomy (NCBI): domain Bacteria; kingdom Bacillati; phylum Actinomycetota; class Actinomycetes; order Micrococcales; family Intrasporangiaceae; genus Janibacter; species Janibacter terrae. The sequence continues at coordinate 387,478 of NZ_CP144167.1, read as the reverse complement.
GTGCTGAAGTACATCGCCAAGGCGCGCGACGCCGGCCTCGGCGTCGTCTTCATCACGCACAACCCGCACCACGCCTACCTCGTGGGCAACCACTTCATCATCCTCAAGCTCGGTCGGCTCACCCTCGACGCACCACGCGACGAGCTGACCCTCGACCAGCTGACCGCGGAGATGGCCGGTGGCCAGGAGCTCGCCGAGCTCAAGCACGAGCTCGGCGACGTCGATCCCGACAAGACCGTCGACCCGGCCCACCCGGAGGTGCAGCTGGCCGGGCCCGGCAAGCCGCAGGTCCGGGACGAGGGGTGAGCCCCACGCTGCGTGTCGGGGTGGTCGGCGTCGGGCTCATGGGGGCCGACCACGCCCACCGGCTCGCGGCCCGGATCGCCGGCGCGAGCCTCGCGGCGGTCGCCGACCCGGACGTCGAGCGGGCGGCGGACCTCGCCGAGGAGCTCGGCGGTGTCACGGTCCACGCCGACCCCCTCGACCTCGTCGCGGCCGACGACGTGGACGCGGTGCTGCTCGCCTCTCCGGGGGCCGTGCACGAGGAGCAGCTGCTCGCCTGCATCGGGCGCGGGCTGCCGGTGCTCTGCGAGAAGCCGCTGACGATGGACAGCGCGTCCTCGCTGCGGGTCATCGAGGCCGAGCGGGCCGGCGGCCGACCGCTCGTCCAGGTGGGGTTCATGAGGCGCTTCGACCCGGAGTACGCGCACCTGAAGGCCGTGCTCGACTCCGGCCGGATGGGTCGCACGCTTCTGCTGCACCAGACGCACCGCAACCTCAGCGTGCCCAACCCCGACTTCCGCTCCGAGATGATCGTGCGTGACAGCCTCGTCCACGAGGTCGACTGCGCCCGGTGGCTGCTCGGCGAGGAGATCGTCTCGATCCAGGTGCTCGGCCCGAGGCCGACGCGCCACGCGCTCGCCGGGGTGCTCGACCCGCAGGTCGCGATCTTCCAGATGGCCTCGGGGGCCGTGGTGACCAACGAGGTCTTCGTCAACAGCCGGACCGGCTACGAGGTGCGGGTCGAGGCCGTCGGCGAGGACGGCAGCGCCGTCATCGGACGTCCCTCCAGCGGCGTCTACACGACCTCCTCGGACCCGGACGGCGGCGCCGGCGCGTGGGGCGGCCCGATCGACCCCGACTACCGGGTGCGCTTCGAGCGGGCCTACGACCTCGAGGTCCAGGCCTGGGTCGATGCCTGCCGTCGTGGCGAGCGGGTCGGTCCGACGAGCTGGGACGGCTACGCCTCGACGGTCGTGTGCACCGCCGGCATGGAGTCCCTGACGAGCGGGCGGGCCGTCGACGTCGAGCTGGGCGCGGGTTAGGCGCCCTCGCGGCTCGTCCGCGAGAGGACCTCGAGCAGCACCTGCGCGCCGCGGGTCGGGTCGTTGCGCCAGGTCACGTGCAGCGGCAGCCGCGCCGGACGACGAAGGGGGGCCCACGCCAGGCTGGCAGGGGCCTCCCGGGCGTAGTCGATGGGCACGAGCGCGAAGGCCTGCCCGTCGGTCAGCAGGTACGAGTAGGACCCGGAGAACCGGGTCGTCGACTCGACGACCCGGGGGTGGGCGCCGTTGGCGTCGCAGGCCCGCAGGACGAGGTCGTAGTACGCGGGGTTCTGCTCCCGCGGCCAGATGAGCAGCCGCAGGTCCTCGAGCGCACCGAGGTCGGCGGGCTCGCCCGCGGGGAGGCGGCCCCGGGCGGCGAGCACGCACAGCTCGTCCGCGCCGAGCGTCGCGCGCTTCGTGCCGGCCACCCGGTCGACGAGGTGCCCGATACCGACCTCGGCCTCGCCGGCGGTCAGGGCGGCCGAGACCCCGCCGGTGAGCACCTCGACGACCTCCACGAGGGGGCCGTCGTCGAGCGCGCCGACCGCCCGCAGGGCCTGCGGCACGACGCGGTTGACCAGGCTGGGGGACGCGGCGAGGCGCACGACCTCGCGCGTCGCGGAGACCCGGTCGACGGCCGAATCGAAGCGGTGCGCGGCGTCGAGGACCTCCTGCGCCGCGGGCAGCAGCTCCCGGCCCGCAGGGGTGAGCGTCGTCCCGGCGCGCGAGCGCTCGAAGAGCCGGACGCCGAGGGTGCGCTCGAGGCCGCGGATCTCCCCGCTGACCGTCGGCTGGGCCAACCCCAGGGCGTCGGCGGCGCGCCCGAAGTGCCCGGTCCGCGCGAGCGTCGCGAAGACCGTCAGCCGACGGAGCGTGAACTGCATAGGCGCCAGCCTATGACGCGATACCGACGTGGGTCTGGTTCACCGGGGCAGGTCTTCCTACCGTGGGAGGCAGACCCCCTTCGTCCTCATCGTCAGGAGAGCCATGACCCCCTTCGTCCGCGTCGCCGCCGAGGTGCAGGAGGCCGTCTCCGCCGGCGCACCCGTCGTCGCCCTCGAGTCCACGATCTTCACCCACGGACTGCCCCGCCCGCGCAATGTCGAGGTCGCCGAGGAGGCCGAGCAGATCGTCCGTGACGCGGGCGCCGTACCGGCCACCATCGGTGTCGTCCACGGCGAGCCGGTGGTCGGCCTGACCCGTGACGAGATCGTCGAGCTCAGCCAGGACGACGACGTGCTCAAGTCCGGCATCCGCGAGCTGCCGATCGGCGCGGTCAACGGCAAGAACGCCGGCACGACCATCGCCGCGACCTCCCTCCTGGCCCACCGTGCGGGCGTCAAGGTCTTCGCGACCGGCGGCCTCGGTGGCGTGCACCACGGTGCGTCGACCAACTTCGACGAGTCCGCCGACCTGCTCGCTCTCGCGCTCAACCCGATCGTGCTCGTCAGCTCCGGCGCCAAGGCGGTCCTCGACGTCCACGCGACCCTCGAGCGCTTCGAGAGCCTGAGCGTGCCGATCGTCGGCTACCGCACCAACGCCTACCCCGGCTTCTACTCGAGCGAGTCCGGGTTCCCCGTGCCGCACCGCATCGAGACCCCGCAGGATGCCGCGAAGATCTACGCGACCCAGCGCGCCCTCGACCTGACGACCGCCCTCCTCGTCGCCAACCCCGTCCCGGCCGACGAGCAGCTCGACCCCGCGCTGCTCGACGGCGTCATCGAGAAGGCCTGGGCCGCGCTCGACGAGCAGGGCATCTCCGGCCAGCAGGTCACCCCCTTCCTCCTCGACTTCATCCGCCGCGAGACGGGTGACGCGAGCCTCGACGCCAATGTCGCGCTCTACCGCAACAACGTCCGGCTCGCGTCCGAGATCGCCGTCGCGCTGACGCAGGGCTGACCGGCCGTGCTGGGCGTCATCGGCGACGTCGTGCAGGACGTCGTGGTGTGGATGCAGGAGCCGCTGCGCCACGCCACGGACACCCTCTCCGAGATCACCACGCGGCGCGGCGGGTCGGCGGCGAATGTCGCCGCCTTCGCCGGGCCGCGGCACCCGACGCGGTTCATCGGACGGGTCGGCGACGACCTCGGCGGTGACGCCGTGCGCCGCGAGCTCCAGGAGCGCGGGGTCGACGTGCGCCTCCAGGTCGGCGAGATCACCGGCATGATCGTGGTGCTCATCGACGACCGCGGCGAGCGGATGATGTTTCCCTCCCGCGGCGAGTCGGCCCGCATCGCTCCCGTCGACGACGCCTGGCTCGAGGGCGTGGAGATCCTGCACCTCACCGGCTACTCGCTGGCGAGCGATCCCTCCGCGTCGAGCGTCCTCGACGCGGCCCGGCGGGTGCGCGCGGCCGGTGGCCGCATCTCGATCGACCTGTCGTCCACGGGGATGATCGAGCTCCACGGGCGGGACGCCTTCGCCGACCTCGTCCGCGACCTCGCGCCGGACTTCATCTCGGCCAACGAGGACGAGACCGCCCTCCTGCAGCTCGTCGAGGGGGACGGCGCGGGTCCGCTCGCCCGCGACCTGCCGGACACCGTCGTCCTGGCCCGCGCCGGCCAGGACCCGACCCGCATCATCCGCGGCCCCGAGGTCGTCGCGACCGTCCCCGTCGAGCCCGTCGACGGCGTCCGTGACATGACCGGCGCCGGCGACGCCTTCAACGCCGGGTTCCTCACCGCCGTGCTCCGCGGGGCAGGCCTGGAGGAGGCGGTCGAGTCCGGCCACGCCCTGTCCCGGCGCGTGCTCGCCCACCCGGGGGCGAGCGAGGGCCCGGAGTCCCTCCCCGCATGACCACCATGCCGCCCGACGTCCGCCCCACGACGACCGTGAGCGGTGTGGTGGGGCTCATGGCCGCGCTGCTGTCGGCGATCTTCGCCTTCCAGCTCAGCGCGTCGATGCTCTCGCCCGTCCTCGCGACGATGGAGCGCGAGCTCGGGGCGACGTCGGCCGAGGTCGGCCTGACCCAGACGGCCTTCTTCGCGTCGGCGGCGCTCTTCTCCCTCTTCCTGCCGCGCTGGGGCGACCTCGTCGGGCGCAAACGGCTGATGCTCGGCATGCTCGCCGTGACCACCGTCGGCGCCGTCGTCTCCGCGCTCGCCCCGACGGTGGGGGCGCTCGGCGTCGGCCGGGTGGTGCAGGGGATCTCCGGGCCGATCGTGCCCATGGCCCTGATCATGTTGCGCGTGCAGGTGCCGGACGGACGGCGGTACGCCCGGCTGATGGCGGTGCTCACCGCGGTCAACGGCGGCATCGCCGGCGTCGACGCGCTCGCCGGCGGGTGGCTCGCGGCGACCTGGGGCTTCCGCTCGGTCTTCTGGGTCATGGCCGTCATGGGCGTCCTGGCCCTCGTGGCGATCGCGCTGGGGACGCGCGAGTCCCGCTCGGAGCGCTCGGTGCCCATGGACTGGAAGGGGGTCACCGCCCTCGTCATCGTCCTGGCGGCGCTGTACTTCGCCCTCGACGAGGCGGGCAAGGTCGCCGACGCGAGCTGGCTCCTCGTCATCGGCCTGACCGGGGTCGCGGCGGTCGCCTTCGCCGTCTTCTGGCAGCTCGAGCAGCGGGTCGCGCACCCGCTCGTCACGACACGCTACCTGCGGCAACGGCGCACCTGGGCGCTGCTCGGGACGACCCTGCTCACGATGTCCGGCGTCTTCGCGGTGATGAACGGCCTGCTGCCCAACATCGCCCAGGACCCCGACGGCGGGATCGCCCTCGGGGCGGACGAGGTGTCCTGGTGGACGCTCACGCCGTATGCGCTCGCGGGCTTCGTCATGGGGCCGGTCGCCGGGCAGCTCGCCGCGCGGTTCGGATACGCGCGGGTGCTGCGCGTCGGGCTCGGCGTCAGCATCGGGGCGCTCGTCGGGACGGCGCTCCTCGCGGAGTCGTTGACGCCGGCGCTGCTCCTGGCGGTCTTCGTCCTCGTCGGCATCAGCTATGCGGGCACGTGCAACATCATGCTCAACGGCCTCGGTGTCGTGCTCAGCCCCAAGGACAACCAGGGGTACCTGCCGGGGATGAACTCCGGTGCCTTCAACCTCGGCGCCGGGTTGAGCTTCGCGCTCCTCTTCGGGATCGACACCGCGGTGGGCTCGGCAGCGGGCGCAGGGGCCGGGTACCGCGCCGGCATCCTCACGGGTGCGGTGCTCCTCGTCCTCGCGCTCGCGCTGTCCTTCCTCATCCCCCGGCCCGACGAGGAGTCGCACCACGGGGGGTGACGTGCCGGGGTTGTCTTGTTAGCATGTCAGGACAAATACCCCGCTTTGCCCAAAGGAGGGCACAGATGAGCGTCTCCACCCGCACCGCTCCCGGCCGCATCACCCACCTCGTCGGTCACTCGTCGTGGGAGGGGGAGGCCGCGCGCACGTCGGAGGTCTTCAACCCCGCGACGGGCGAGGTCACGGGGGCGCTCGACCTCGCGAGCGCCGACGTCGTCGACGAGGTCGTGGCCCGGGCGAAGGGGGCGTGGCAGGAGTGGCGGCACGTCTCGCTGGCCCGCCGGGTCCGGGTGCTCTTCGCCTTCCGCCAGCTGCTCGAGCAGCACAAGGACGAGATCGCGCGGGCCATCACCGCGGAGCACGGGAAGACCTACGAGGACGCCAAGGCGGAGATCTCCCGCGGCCAGGAGGTCGTCGAGTTCGCCTGCGGGATCCCGCACCTGCTCAAGGGCGGGTTCTCGGAGAACGTCTCGACCGACATCGACGCCTACTCGATCCTGCAGCCGCTCGGTGTCGTCGGGATCATCTCGCCTTTCAACTTCCCGGCGATGGTGCCGTTGTGGTTCGTGCCCGTCGCCGTGGCGACGGGCAACGCCGTCGTCATCAAGCCGAGCGAGAAGGACCCGACCGCCGTCAACCTCATCGCCGACCTGTGGCGCGAGGCCGGCCTGCCCGACGGCGTGATGAATGTCGTCCACGGCGACAAGGAGGCCGTCGACGCGCTGCTCGACCACCCGGACGTCAAGGCGATCTCCTTCGTCGGGTCGACCCCGATCGCGCGCTACGTCTACGAGCGCGGGGTCGCGACAGGCAAGCGCGTCCAGGCGCTCGGCGGGGCGAAGAACCACATGCTCGTCCTGCCCGACGCCGACCTCGACCTCGCGGCCGACGCGGCGGTCTCGGCGGGCTACGGCGCGGCCGGCGAGCGGTGCATGGCGATCTCCGTCGTCCTCGCGAGCGACGTGATCGCGGACGAGCTCGTCGCCAAGATCGCCGAGCGCACCCGCACGTTGCGCACGGGCGACGGCATGAGCGAGGCCGACATGGGCCCGCTCGTCACCCGCGCCCACCTCGACAAGGTGACGGGCTACGTGGAGGCCGGCGTCACCGCGGGTGCCGAGCTGGTTATCGACGGGCGCGAGGGCGCCGACGAGCTGGGCTCGGGCTTCTTCCTGGCGCCGACGCTCTTCGACCGGGTCATGCCGGACATGACGATCTACACCGACGAGATCTTCGGGCCGGTCCTCTCGGTCGTGCGCGTCGGCTCGTACGACGAGGGGCTGCAGCTGATCAACGACAACCCGTACGGCAACGGGACGACGATCTTCACCAACGACGGCGGGGCCGCGCGGCGCTTCCAGCACGAGGTCGAGGTCGGGATGGTCGGCATCAACGTGCCGATCCCCACACCCATGGCGTACTACTCCTTCGGCGGGTGGAAGAACAGCCTCTTCGGCGACACCCACGCCCACGGCATCGAGGGCGTGCACTTCTTCACCCGGACCAAGGCGGTCACCCAGCGGTGGCTCGACCCGAGCCACGGTGGGCTCAACCTGGGGTTCCCGCAGAACGACTGATGACCGGCGGCGGCACGCTCTGTGCTCCCCGCCGGACTTCGCCCCTGACTCGTCCTGTGAATCTTGATCGCGAGTACGAGTCAGGGACGAAGGGGGCGGCGGACCACCCTGAGGTGTTGGGACGCGCTCAGCGGATGTGCTGGTGCACGAAGGCCAGGACGTCGTCGAGGACCTCCTCGCGGTTGACCTCGTTGAAGATCTCGTGCCGGGCGCCGGGGTAGCGCTTGGACGGTGCCTGGTCGGGCGCGATGTGTGCCCAGCCCTCGTCGCTCGGACCGATGGGGACGAGCTGGTCGTCCTCGCCGTGCAGCCAGATCGTCGGGACCGTCAGGCGCCCACCGAGCGTGATCGCCTCGAGCTCGGCCTTGAGGGCGCGCAGCGTCGGGCGCTTGAAGTCGCCGTGCCAGACGAGCTCGTCCTCCTCGTAGGCACGCCCCACGTCGGGGTCCCGGCTGAGGGTCGTGGGGTCGATGGGGGTGGACGGGATCTCCTCGAGGTCGGCGAGGCCCGTGGCCGCCCACGACCCCAGGACCGGGCCGGAGAGCACGGTGGCGGTGAGCCGGTCGGCGTACCGCTGGGTGTAGCGCGCGGCGATCATGCCGCCCATCGAGTGGCCGATGAGCACGACCGGCAGCCCCGGGTTCTCCGCCCGGGCCCGCTGGACGAGCAGGTCGAGGTCGTCGACCACCGCCTCGAAGTCCTCGACGAGCACCCGCTCACCCTCGCTGCGCCCGTGGCCGACGTGGTCGTGGGCGTAGACGACGGCCCCGTCCGCGGTCAGGCGGTCGGCCACCCACTGGTAGCGACCGATGTGCTCGCCGTAGCCGTGGGCGATGACCGCGACCCAGGTCGGGTCGCCGGGTGGGCTCCACAGCGATCCGATGAGCAGGCCGGCGTGGCCCTGGGTCTCGATGTCCTCGGGCGGGATGGGGCTCATGGGTCCTCCTGGGTGACGTCCGTGTCCTACCCAGTCTCGCAGTGACCGGCGGGCGAAGGGGAGGCGCGTCCCGGCGGGTGGGCACGATCGCGGGATCCGGTGCGTGTGCGAGGGTCGGCACATGAGCGAGCGCGCACCCCACGAGCCGGGCATCGTCGTCGTCGGGGCCGGCGAGTGCGGGACCCGCGCGGCGATGACCCTGCGGGACAAGGGGTTCGACGGCCCCATCACCCTCATCGGCCGGGAGACGGTGCACGCCTACGAGCGTCCCCCGCTGTCGAAGGCCTCGCTCGCCGCCGAGGCCTCGGACCTCGTCCACCCATGGACCCGCGAGGAGCTCGAGGGGGCGGGGATCTCCCTTCGCCTCGGGGTGGAGGTCACCTCGATCGACCTCGGGACGCGGACCGTGGTCACCGACGTCGGACCGCTCGCGTACGACCGGTTGCTCCTCGCGCTCGGCTCGCGCGCCCGCCGGCTCGACCTCGAGCACCTGTACTACCTGCGCACCCGCGAGGACGCGGACGCGCTGCGCGGCGTCGTCCGCGAGGGTGGGCGCCTGCTCGTCATCGGGGCGGGTTTCGTCGGGCTCGAGGTCGCTGCCGGGGCGTGCGAGCGGGGCATGGAGGTCACCGTCATCGAGGCCGCCGACCGTGCCCTGGCCCGGGCCGTCCCCGCGGTCGTCGCGGAGCGTGTCGTCGCCCTCCACGCCCACCACGGCGTCACGATCCGCACCCGGACGACCGTCACCGCCGTGCAGGACGAAGGGAGCCATCTGCGGGCCACCCTCTCCACCGGGGAGACCGTGGTGGCCGACGCCGTCGTCGCGGGCGTCGGCGCCGAGCCGGTCACCGAGATCGCCGCTGCCGCAGGCCTGCTCGTCGAGGACGGGATCGTCGTCGACGAGCTGCTGCGCACGAGCGACCCGCACGTCTGGGCGGCGGGGGACTGCGCGTCCTACCCCGACCCGCGCACCGGCCGGCGCGTGCGGATCGAGTCCTGGCGCAGCGCCCACGACCAGGCGGTGAGCGCGGCCGCGGCGATGCTCGGCGAGACCGAGCCGCACGCAGCCGTCGCGTGGTTCTGGTCCGACCAGTACGACCAGATGCTGCAGACCGCCGGGGTGCCCGGCCCCGGGGAGCGCGAGGTCGTCCGCGCGCGCGAGGACGGCTCGCTCCTCCACCTCGGCCTGGCCGCCGACGGGCGCGTGCTCGATGCGACCTCGCTGGGGCGAGGACCGGTGGTGGCCAAGGACATCCGCGTCGCGGAGCAGCTCATCGCGGCGGGCGCGAGGCCCGACGTGAGCGACCTCGAGGACCCGGGGGTCCCCCTTCGCTCGCTGCTGTGACTCAGGCGCCCGCGGCGGCGCGAACCTCCGCGATCGTCACCGGCCGGCGCTGCGCGGCCGACAGCGTCGCCGCCTCGGCCGTCCACGCCGTGCCCATCGCGTCCGCGACGGTGCACGGGTTGTCGACCTCCCCGGCCACGACCTGGGTGAAGACGCCGAGCTCCACGCGGAAGGCCTGCGCGAGGCGGTCCATGAAGAACCCGTGCGCCGGGCCGCCCGGCCAGGAGATGCCCGGCTGGGTCGAGCGCAGGGGCAGACCCTCGTCGAGACCGGCGGCCACCGCGTCGCGGACACCGTGCACCTCGAGGCGGACGTCATACCCGGCGCCGTTGGTGCGGGTGTCGGACACCACGCCGATCGTGCCGTCGGAGAGGGTGAGCAGCGCCGAGACGCTCGAGAAGTCGCCATTGTCGGCGTACATCTCCGGGGCGGCGTCGGGGTCGACCGAGCCGACGGCGTGGACCTCGACGACCTCCTGGCCGGTCACCCAGCGCACCGCGTCGAAGTCGTGCACGGAGCAGTCGCGGAAGATCCCGCCGCTCACCGCGAGGTAGGCGGCCGGCGGGGGCGCGGGGTCGAGGGTCGTCGAGCGGACCGTCGTGATCCGCCCCAGCGCGCCCGATCGGACGGCGGCACGGGCGGCGACGAAGGCCGGGTCGAAGCGGCGCGGGTAGCCGATCTGCACCGGCACGTCGCTCCCGGCGACCGCCGCCTCGACGGCCAGGGACTCGGCGATGGTGCCGGCGACCGGCTTCTCGCAGAAGGTCGGGATGCCCGCGTCGACCGCCGCGCGGATGAGCTCGGCGTGCGCGTTGGTCGCCGCGGCGATGACGACGCCGTCGACGCCGTCGGCGAGGACGGCGGCCGGGTCGGCGACCGCGCGCGCCTTGCCGGTGCGGGCCGTCACGGCCTCGACGGCTGCCGCGACCGGGTCGGTGACGACGAGCTCGTCGACGTGGTCGAGCCCGGCGAAGGTGTCGGCGTGGAACGCGCCGATGCGCCCGAGGCCGATGAGTCCGATGCGCATGTCAGTCCTGTCCTCCGATGACCTGCTGGTCCCAGTCGATGACGGAGCCGGTGACGACGCCGCTGCGGTCGGAGAGCAGGAAGACGACCGCGTCCGCGATCTCGTCGACCTGCCCGAGCTTGCCCATGGGCAGGCGGGCGTTCGCCTGCTCCACCCAGTCGTCGCCGGCGCCGTGGAAGCGCCGCTGCGTCGCGTCCTCACCCGCGGTCTGCGTCCACCCGATGTTGAGGGCGTTGACCCGGACCCGGTCGAAGCGGTGCGCGTGGGCGACGTTCTTCGTCAGGCCGAGCAGGCCCGACTTGGCCGCGACGTAGGGGGCCAGGTACGGCTGGCCGCCGAGCGCGCTGATGCTCGCGATGTTGACGATCGTGCCCGCCGCCCCGCGCCCGGTCATGTCCGCGATCGCCGCCTGCATCGTGAAGAAGGGCCCGCGCAGGTTGGTCGCGATGTGCCGGTCGAAAAGCTCCGGGTCGGTGTCGAGGATCGACCCGCGGTCGGTCAGGCCGGCGCAGTTGACGAGGGCGTCGACGCGTCCGTGGCGCTCGATCGTCCGGGCGACGACCCCCTTCGCGTCCTCGACGACTGAGACATCGCCGGTGACGGCGGAGGCCGACCCGCCGATCTCCGCGGCCAGGGCCTCGCCCGGCTCGGCCCGGCGACCGCTCACGACGACGGTGGCACCTTCCCGGGCCGCGGCGCGGGCGATGCCCGCCCCGAGACCCGAGGTGCCACCGACGACGAGCACGACCTTGTCGGTGAGCAGCTCCTGCATCAGTCCTCCTGGGTGGTACGTCGGGCGGCCGCGTGGTCACGCAGCCGGGTGGCGAGCTCCTCGGGGGAGGCTCCCTCGGTGAGAGCCTGCCGGACGATGTCGGCCTGCGAAGGGGGTGACATGCCGTCGACGGGCTGGTCCAGGTCGAGGTTGGTCGGGAAGGCGTACCCCTCCGCAGCCGCCGCCACTGCGTGGTCGACGTCGTGCCCGGCGGCCTTGCGGGAGAGGAGCGCCGGGTAGATCGCGGTGACGATGCGCTCGCGGTCGACGGACTCCATCGCGCGGCCGAAGGCGGAGGAGATCTGGAGCAGGTTGGCCATCCGGCGCACGTCGGTGGTGTGGTTGGACCCGGCCGCGTGGAAGAGCGCGGGGTTGAAGAACACGGCGTCCCCCTTCGCCAGCGGCAGCTGCACGTGGTGGTCGCGGAAGTACTCCTGGAACTCGTCGAGCCAGTAGGCGAGGTAGCCGTGGGCGTACTTCTGCGAGTGCGGCAGGTAGAGGGTCGGGCCGGTCTCGACGGGCATGTCGCAGTGCGCGACCGCGCCCTGGAGGGTGAGCACGGGGGAGAGTGCGTGGACGTGCCGCGGGTAGCGCTCGGTGACCTCGGGCGAGGCGAAGCCGAGGTGGTAGTCGCGGTGCACGGTCTGCCCGACGCCGCCGGGGTTGACGACGTTGACCTGGCTCGTCACCTGGTAGCCGGGTCCCAGCCAGGCGCGCGCGGCGAGGGCGACGAGGTCGTCGCGGTAGTAGTCGACGAAGTCCTCGGGGTGGGCGCTCGCGAGCTTCTCCAGGGCATTCCAGATGCGGTCGTTGACGCCGCCGGCCGCGAAGTGGTCGCCGACCTCGCCCCCCTTCGCCCGCTCTGCCGTGATGATCTCCTCGAAGGCCGCGGAGACCCGGTCGACCACCGCGTGGTCGAGGGCGCCGGCCAGGACGAAGATCCCCGGCCCGTCGGCGAGGACCGCGGCCAGCTCGGCCTCGACGGCCTCGACGCCGGCCTCGGTCGCGATCGCCTCGCGCAGGGCCGCCGCGTCGTAGACGGGCACCTGCTGCTCGACCCGGTCGGTGAAGGCGAGCTCCGGGTCGCGCTGGGCCTCCAGGAGGGCGCGCAGGTCCTCGACCCGGCAGTCGGCCTGCCGCAGCCGGGCGAAGGGGGTGGACGTCGCTGTCATGCCTCCAGCCTCCACTGCCCGGCCGGGTGGATGGGAGGTCGAAAGACCTCAAAAACGCCTCAGGACGCTGCATTCCCCTAGGGCAATGCAGACGAGCGGTCGCCCCCGGCCGGAGCCTCGAAGCCCTCGGCGGCCTCAGACCCGCGAGACGGCCGAGGCGAAGCCGAGCCACGTGTGCCGGTTGCCCGCCCAGCACCAGCCGACCTTGGGCGCACCCTTGCGTGCCGCGCCGTCGCGGCCGGTGCCGTTGCTGATCCACAGGGCGGGGGTGCGCGCGTCGAGGCCCTTCGCCTTGGGCTTGCGCGAGGCGATGGCCATGAAGCACCGGTTGCGCTCGAGCCGCTCCGGCTCCTGCAGCAGCCAGCTGATGCCCTCGCTCACGGTGAGCGGGTGGCGCCCGCGGGCGCGGATCGCCGGCAGCGCCTCGTCGGGCGACCAGTTGGCCATCTCGTCGCCGCGCTCGACGTCGGTGACCCAGTAGAGCGGCGCGTCGGGCACGGTCTCGCCCTCGATCGGGGTGAAGTCGGCCAGATCGGTCATGTCCTCGACGACGAACCCCGGCCTGCCGTCGAGCGCCAGGAGCGGCGCGAGGTCCGCCGCCGGCACGAGCGAGGGGGAGACCACGAGCACGCCCTCGCCCTCCGGGGCGTCGGGCACGAGCTCGGCGAAGGCGGTCGGGTCGAGCCCGGCGAGCGTGTGTGCCCCGAGGTCGATGAGGCGGGCGGTCTGGGCGGCGGCGTCAGCAGTCATCGCCGGTCCCAACGTCCGGCACGACGGCGTGCTTCCCGGCAGGATGTCCACCATGAAATTCGTCATCCTCGTCCACTCCAGCCCCCAGCCGTGGGGTCACCCGACCGGGGACTTCGTCGCCGAGCACCAGGCGCTGCCGCAGGAGCAGCGCGACGAGATGGACGCCCGCTTCGGGCGGCTCCTCACCGACATGCAGGAGAAGGGAGAGCTCGTCACCGCGGAGGCCCTCGGTGACCCGGCGAGGGCCACACTCCACCGCTGGGCGGACGGTGACCCGGTCGCCTCCGACGGCCCGTACGCGCAGGGCGAGGAGCACCTCGCCGGGTACTTCCTCGTCGACGTCGTGGACCGGGAGCGGGCGGAGGAGATCGCCCGCCACTTCGCCGGTCCCGGCGAGACGATCGAGCTGCGGCCCGTGATGCGGTCCGATGGTGAGGAGCAGTGACCACCAGCGCCCCTTGACAATGTACAACCAAACGGTTGTATGTTGGTGTCATGGCACCGATGGACGAGGAGCGGGCAGATGCCTTCTTCCACGCGCTCTCCGACAGCACACGGCGGGACATCCTGCGTCGCGTGCTGGCGGGGGAGCATTCGGTGTCGGCCCTGGCCGAGAAGTACCCGATGAGCTTCGCCGCCGTGCAGAAGCACGTCGCCGTGCTGGAGCGGGCAGGGCTGGTCACCAAGAGGCGCAGCGGACGCGAGTCCCTGGCGAGCGGAGACGTGGAGGCCGTGCGAGCGGTCGGCGCGATGCTCACCGAGCTCGAGGACGTGTGGCGCGGCCGGTTCGCGGGGATCGACGCCCTGCTGGCCGACACCACCGACTGACACGCACCACGACACAAGGAGCAGGCACCATGCCCGTCACCGACATCACCAAGGACACCGACAACCACGCCCTCGTCATCACGGCGGAGTACCCCGTCAGCGTCGAGCGGCTCTGGCAGGTCTGGGCCGACCCGCGCCAGCTCGAGCGCTGGTGGGGCCCCGAGACCCACCCCGCCACCGTCACCGAGCACGACCTCACGCCCGGCGGCACCGTGAGGTACCACATGACCGGACCCGACGGGCAGCTCTACCCCGGTGGGTGGGAGATCACGAGCGTCGACGAGCCGCGCGGGTTCACGGCCCGCGACTTCTTCGCCGACGCCGACGGCAACAAGGTCGAGGACGCCCCCGTCTCGACGATGACCGTCGAGCTCAGCGAGACGCCCGAGGGCGCCCGCATGGTCACGACCTCGGCCTATGCGACCGCCGAGGAGCTGCAGACCGTCCTCGACATGGGCATGGAGGAGGGCTCCCGCTCGGCCGCCGGCCAGATCGACGCGCTGCTCGCCGCGTAGCCGCCGATCTTCACCGAGAGTTCGCCCGGAGGACCCCCACGGGTCTCCCGGGCGGACGTCTGCGCGACCAAGGGTGGCAGGACACCCCTCATCCTCTGATCCCCAGGAGAGACATGTCCGACCACACCCTCGACCGTCGCACCCTGCTCGGCGGTTCCGCCGGCGCCCTCGGCCTGCTCGTCGCCGGCAGCGCCGCCCCCTTCGCCTCGCACGCCTCCGCCGCCCAGATCACCCGCATGTCGGCCGGGTACGGCCCGCTGCGCACGGCCGGCGAGCTCATGGCCCTGCCTGAGGGCTTCTCGTACAAGGTCCTCGCCGAGGCCGGCACCACGACCCGCGGTGGGTATGCCGTCCCCGGCAAGCAGGACGCGATGGGCTGCTTCGCCGGTCCGTCCGGCGGCTCGACCCTCGTGTGCAACCACGAGCTCGGGTCCTCCGCCACCCCCGTCCCCCACGTCGATGGCCTCGTCTACGACGAGGGCGCGAAGGGCGGTACCTCCACCCTCGTCGTCGACAAGGACGACAACGTCCTGGAGCACTACACCTCCGTCGCCGGCACGGCCACCAACTGCGCGGGTGGCATCACCCCGTGGGGCACCTGGCTGACCTGCGAGGAGACCGAGGCCATGGCAGGCAGCGGTGGCTACACCAAGGACCACGGCTACGTCTTCGAGGTCGACCCGACCAGCCAGGCCGCCAACCTCGGCAAGGCCAACATCCCGCTGAAGTTCCTCGGCCGCTTCGCCCACGAGGCCGCCGCGGTCGACCCGACCGTCGGCCAGATCTACCTGACGGAGGACGCCGGCAAGCCGAACGGCCTCTTCTACCGCTGGACCCCGCCGACCGGCTACGTCCAGGGCAAGGGCTCGCTGCACGCCCTCGCTGCGGACGGCGCGGTCGAGGTCGGTGCCTTCGAGGCGCTCAAGGCCTTCGACTCCGAGGGCCGCCACGTGCCCGACCTGTCCTACGCCACCAAGCCGAACACGAAGTACACCGTGACGTGGGTCGAGGTCCCCGACCGCGACGCGCGCACCACCTCCGTGCGCAAGCAGCTCGGCGACGACCAGGTCACCCGCGCCCGCAAGCTCGAGGGCATGTGGTGGGGTGATGGCGGCGCCTACGTCGTCTCCTCCTTCGCGCGCCTGTCCGACGGCTCGGTCAACGAGCATGACGGCCAGGTGTGGTTCTACGACCCGAAGAAGCAGACGATCACGCTCACGACGATCTTCGGCATCAACTCCGACCCGGACACCAGTGACGAGTTCGACGGGCCGGACAACATCACCGTCTCCCCCCACGGCGGCCTGATCCTCGCCGAGGACGGCAATGGCACGTCGCACCTGGTCGGCGTCACCGACCAGGGCAAGGCCTACCCGCTGGCGCGCAACCTCAGCAGCGACAGCGAGTGGGCCGGCCCGTGCTTCAGCGCGGACGGCTCGACCCTCTTCGTCAACATCCAGAGCAGCCCGGGTCGCACCTTCGCGATCACCGGGCCGTGGGGTCGTCCGTCCAACGCGAAGGCCTGAGCTGCTCCCTTCGTGCTGAGCAAGAGAAACCTCGCCTTCGCAGGAGTTTCAAACTCTTGCGAAGGCGAGGTTTATCGGGTGACCCGAGAAACCTGGGGCGGGTGAGGCGTCACGCCGGGTGCCACGGCCGATCGGGCCGCGTCGCGACCGGCGAGCCGCTCACCCGCACCGCGTAGACGGGCGGCGGTCCCGCGTCGGCGACGCCGAGGTAGGTGTGGCCGGTGATCCGGCACCACGCCGGCAGGTCGATCGGTGCGACGGGGTCGGTCGTGCTCAGGTGCACGACCGACCCCGCGTCCAGCTCGGCGACCCGGGCGCGCAGCAGGATGAGCAGCCGCGCGCACGAGAGGTCGCCCCCGTCGATCCGCTCGACGGGCCGCTCGTGTGCCTCCACCCGGCGTCAGGCGAGGACGGAGCGAAGGGCGTCGCGCACCCGCTCGTCGTCCGGCGTGACCTGCGGGCTGAACCGCGCGACCGGGGTGCCGTCGGCGTCGATGACGAACTTCTCGAAGTTCCACCGGACGTCGCCGCTCTCGCCCCCTTCGTCGTGCGTCCCGACGAGGCCCTCGTAGACGGCGTGGCGACCGTTGCCGTTGACCTCGACCTTCTCGCTCATGGGAAAGGCGACGCCGTACGTCGCGGAGCAGAACTGCGCGATCTCCTCGGACGTGCCCGGCTCCTGCCCACCGAACTGGTTGCACGGCAGCCCGACGACGGCGAGGTCCGGGTGCTCCTCGTGCAAGGCCTCGAGGGCGGCGTACTGAGGGGTCAAGCCGCACTTGCTGGCGACGTTGACCAGGAGCGCGGGGCGCCCACCGGTGAGATCACGCAGGGTGCCGGGCGTGCCGTCGAGTCGGGCGAGGGGGGCGTCGAGGATGCTCATGGGTCGACGATACGGGCCCTGACTAGGCTGCCGACATGCCCGCCGCCATCGCCTTCGTCGTGGTCACGCTCATTCACCTCGGGGCGCAGGCGACGGCCCCGGGCGGGGTGCTCGCGGACCTCACGCAGGTCCTGCTCGTGCCGGTGCTCGCGTGGTTCCTGGTCGCGACCACGCCCGCGCCGCCCTCGCGCCCGGTGCGGCTGGCGCTCCTCGCGCTCGGCCTGTCGTGGCTCGGCGACACCCTGCCGCGCTTCGCGGACGAAGGGAGCACCACGGGTCTCGCGCTCATGCTCGGCTGCTACCTCCTCGCCCAGGTCGTCTACGCCGTGGTCCTGCGCGGCACCGGTCTGGACCGTGTTGCGAGCAGTGGTGTCGTCGCCCTCGTCGTCTTCGACGTGCTCGTCGCGCTGCGGGCCCTCGCCGACGTCGAGCTGCCGTTGCACGCCGTGTGGGTGATGCTCGCCTACGTCCTCGGGCAGGCCCTGCTCGTCGCGGCGATCGCGCACCAGGACCGGGCGCGCCCCGAGGCCGCCTGAGGTGCGCAGCCACCGCATCTCCGACGTCGCCGAGCAGGCCGGGCTCTCCCGTGCCACCGTGGACCGCGTGCTGCACGGGCGCGCCGGGGCCAGCCCACGCGCGGTCCGGGCCGTCGAGCAGGCCGTCGCCGAGCTCGACCGACAGGCCGGCGCGCTGCGGCTCGGGGCGCGCTCGCTCGTGCTCGACGTCGTCATGCAGGCGCCCGAGCGGTTCTCCGGAGCCGTGCGCGAAGCCCTCGAGTCCCAGCTCACCGGCCTGCGCCCGGCCTCCGTGCGCGCCCGGTTCCACCTGCGCGAGTCGGGGACCGTCGAGGACGTCGTCGCCATCCTGGACGGCATCGGACGAAGGGGGCGCACCAGCCACGGCGCGCTGCTCAAGGTCCCCGACGACCCGCGCGTGGCGGCGGCGATCGACGACCTCGCCGGCCGCGGCATCCCGTCGGTCACCCTCGTCACCGACGTCCACGGCTCGCGCCGCATCGCCTACGCCGGGCCCGACCACGAGTCGGCCGGCCGGACCGCCGCGCACCTCGTGCAGCGGTGGGGCGCCACCGACCGCGGCACCGTCCTCGTCACCCTCAGCCGGGCCAGCTTCTTCGGGGAGCGCACCCGGGTCGAGGCCTTCGTGCGACAGCTCGCCGCGGAGGCCCCAGGTCTCGAGGTGCGCCGCGTGCGGGACGCCGACGGGCTCGACGCCTCGACCGGGGCCGTCGTCGCGGGTGAGCTCGACGACCTCACCGGACCCGTCGGGGTCTACTCCGTCGGGGGAGCCAACCGGGCGATCATCTCGGCGCTGCGGGCGAAGGGGGTCACCCCGTTCGCCCACGTCGGGCACGACCTCGACGCGGACAACCTCGCGCTGCTGCGCGCCGGCGAGATCGACCTCGTCCTCCACCACGACCTGCGCGAGGACGCGCGCTCGGCGGTGCGGGCGGTGCTGCAGCACCACGGGCTCGTGCCCGGCGCGCCGCTGTCGGTCGCCTCCGGGGTGCAGGTCGTGACGCGGCACAACATCCCTGCGCGGCTGCTGCCGGGGGGAGGCACGTGAGCGCGGGCTACCGGCACGGCAGCGCGGAGTACCGGCGGGTCGTGGCGTCGCTCTTCGCGGCGGGCCTGGCGACCTTCACCCTGCTGTACTCGACGCAGGCGCTGCTGCCGGACCTGCGCGAGCAGTTCGGCGTCTCCGCCGAGGCCTCGACGCTGAGCATCTCGCTCACGACGCTCGGGATCGGCGCGGGGCTGCTCGTCGCCGGTCCGGTCTCCGACGTCGTCGGGCGCACCCGGCTGATCCACCTGTCGCTCGCCGCCTCGGTCGTCGCGGGCATCGCGTCCGCGCTCGCCCCGACGTGGCCGGCCCTGCTCGTGCTGCGCTTCGTGGCCGGCGTCGTGCTCGCCGGTCTCCCTGCGGTCGCGACCGCGTACCTGCGCGAGGAGCTGCACCGGGAG
The DNA here is from genome assembly GCF_039636765.1 of Janibacter terrae. Classification (NCBI taxonomy): domain Bacteria; kingdom Bacillati; phylum Actinomycetota; class Actinomycetes; order Micrococcales; family Intrasporangiaceae; genus Janibacter; species Janibacter terrae. The sequence continues at coordinate 368,619 of NZ_CP144167.1, read as the reverse complement.
AGCCAGGGCCGGGCGGTGGGCCTGTACGTCGGGGGCACGGCCTTCGGGGGGATGTCCGGGCGGCTCGTCGCCGGCCTCGGGGCCGAGCTCGGCGGCTGGCGCTGGGGGATCGGGGCGACCGTGGTCGTCGCGCTGGTGTGCGCGCTGGTCGTGCGGATCGCGCTGCCGGCCTCGCGGGGGTTCAGGGCCTCGCCCGGCAACCCGCGGGCGCTGCTCGCGATGACCCGCAGGGCGCTGTCGGACCGGGGGCTGCTCGCGCTGTACGCGATCGGTGGCTGCAGCCTCGGCGCGCTCGTCGCGATCTTCAACGCCGTGGGCTTCCGGCTCACCGACGAGCCCTTCTCGCTCGGGCTCGGCGCCGCGAGCATGGTCTTCCTCGTCTACCCGCTCGGCACGCTCAGCTCCGCGTGGTTCGGCCGCGCGGTCGACCTGCGGGGACGACGACCGGTCATCCCCGCGGCCGTCGTCATCGCGATCGCGGGCGTGCTCATCACCATCCCGGACCACCTGCCGCTCATCGTGCTGGGCCTCGCGGTGCTCATCGTCGGGTTCTTCGGCCTGCACGGCATCGCGAGCGGCTGGGTGCCGATCCGGGCGGTCGCCGGTGGGACGAGCGCCGGTCAGGCCGCCTCGCTCTACCTCTTCACGTACTACCTCGGGTCCTCGGTCTTCGGCTCGGCCTCGGGCCTCGCCTGGACGCACGGCGGGTGGAACGGGGTCGTCGCGCTCGCGATCACGCTGCTGGTCGTCACCGCCGTGCTGATCCGGGTGCTCCACCGGACGCCCTCGCTGGTGCCGGGTCGGTGGTGAGCCCGCTCGTGGTCAGACGCCCCGAGGACGACGAAGGGGTCCGCGCGGGTCACTCGTTGCTCGTGGGCTCCTCGGCCTGCCCGGGCGTCTGCACCATCAAGCAGGTCGCGATGCTCAGCGCGGCAGCGACGGCGAGCATGACGAAGGCCGCCTGCACCCCGCCCGTGCGCTCGGCCGTCGTCGGGTCGGTGCCCGCGACGAGTGACATGACGGCGATGCTCGTCGCCGTGGCGGCCGCGCCGAAGACCTGCTGCGAGGAGCCGAGCAGCGCCGACCCGTGGGCGTACAGGGAAGTGGGCAAGGACCCGAGGCCCGCGGTGAAGAGCGGTGTGAAGAGCAGCGCCAGCGACAGGCTGAGCAGGACGTGCAGCACGAGGACCGTCCACTGCCCGACATGCGGCAGCAGGACCGCGAAGAGCCCGAGCGACACCGTCATGCCGACGGCGCCGGGCACGACGAGCGGGCGCGCGCCGATGCGGTCGTAGAGCCGGCCGATCACCGGCCCGAGCAGACCCATGGCGAGCCCGCCCGGGATGAGGAGCAGGCCGGTCTCGAGGGTGGTGAGCCCGAGGCCCTTCTGCAGGTGGATCGGGAGCAGGATGACGGAGCTGATGAGCGCGGCGAAGCCGAGGCACATGGTGACGAAGGCCCCGGTGAAGCTGCGGTGGCGGAACGCGCGCAGGTCCATCAGCGGGTCGCCGCTGCGGGCGAGGGCACGCTGGCGGAGGGCGAAGACGACGAGTGCGACGACTGCCAGGCCGGCCGCCGGAGCAGGCGGGACGAGCGGTGCGGCCGGGGTGCCCCCTTCGCCCCCGTGGCCGCCGCCGAGCCCCGAGAGGCCGTAGACGAGACCGCCGAAGCCGACCGTGGCCAGCGCGACGCTCGGCAGGTCGAGGCGGCTCGGCCCGCGCTCGCCGACGTCGGGCAGCTGCCGCAGGCCGAGCCAGAGCGCGACCGCGGCGATCGGGAGCACCGCGAGGAAGATCAGGCGCCACGAGCCGAGCTCGAGCAGCACGCCGGAGACCGCCGGGCCCATGGCCGGGGCGACGGCGATGACGAGCGAGACGTTGCCCATCGTGCGGCCGCGGTCGCCGACCGGCACGAGGTCCATCAGCGTCGTCATCAGCAGCGGGATCATCACCGCGGTGCCGCTCGCCTGGACGACCCGGGCGGCCACGAGGACCTCGAAGGTCGGCGCCGCCGCGGCGAGGGCCGTCCCGATCGTGAACAGGCCCATGGCCAGCGCGAAGGTGCGACGGGTGGCGAGGCGTCGCAGGATCCACCCGGTCATGGGGATGACGACGGCCATCGTCAGCATGAAGGCCGTGGTCAACCACTGCGCCGACGTCTCCGGGATGGCGAAGGCGTCCATGAGGCGCGGGATCGCGTTGTTCATGATCGTCTCGTTGAGGATCACGACGAAGGTGGCGACGGTGAGCACGCGCAGGACCAGGGTCGTCCGGGCAGGCGTGGTCACGGGGTGCGGCGGGGCCGCGGTGAGGGGCATGCGTCCATGGTCCGGTACCGCAACGAGTGGACCAAACGGGAGGACACTGGAGGCATGTGCCGAAACATCCGACAGCTGCACAACTTCGAGCCCCCGGCCACGAGCGACGAGGTGCGGGCCGCCGCGCTGCAGTACGTGCGCAAGGTGAGCGGGTCGACGAAGCCGAGCCAGGCCAACCAGGCGGCCTTCGACGAGGCCGTCGAGGAGATCGCCCAGGTCACTCAACACCTGCTGGACCACCTCGTGACGAGCGCCCCGCCCAAGGACCGTGACGTGGAGGCGGACAAGGCCCGCGAGCGGGCCCGGGTCAGGTACGGCCGCACCGGCTGATCCGACTTGCGCGAAGGGGGGTGAGTGTGGCCTCGGGCGTGTCGCCGCCTGTGGATGGCGGATGGTGAATCTTTTCTGGGTCCACACGTGTGAGCGGACGTTTCCGCAGGTCAGACCCGGTGTTGTGACCTGGGGGACAGCGAGATCCACAGGGTTCTCCACGGGCTGTGCACAGTCACATGGCGCGTCGTCCACACACCGTCCACAGGTCTGTCCACAGAGTCGTTTGGTGTTGTCGGTGCTGGGTGCGACTGTTACGCGGTGACGACGAGCGAGATGGACACGAGGGTCTTCGGGGACACGGGCCCGTACTCCTCCGCTCCGCCGCCGGACCGTCTGCCGCCCCAGGATCTGGGCGCGGAGCAGTCCGTGCTCGGCGGCATGCTCCTGTCCAAGGACGCGATCGCCGACGTCGGTGAGGCGGTGCGGGGGCACGACTTCTACAAGCCCGCGCACGAGTTGATCTTCGACGCGATCATCGACCTGTACAGCCGCGGCGAGCCGGCCGACGCGATCACGATCGCCGACGAGCTGAGCAAGCGCGGCGACCTGCAGCGCGCCGGCGGCCAGGCGTACCTGCACGACCTCATCCAGTCCGTCCCCACGGCCGCCAACGCCGGCTACTACGCCCAGATCGTCGCCGAGCGCGCCGTGCTGCGCCGCCTCGTCGAGGCCGGCACCAAGATCGTCCAGATGGGCTACGCCCAGGGCGGTGGCGACGTCGAGGAGATCGTCAACGCCGCGCAGGCCGAGGTCTACACGGTCGCGGAGAAGCGCGGTGGCGAGGACTACGCGCCGCTGTGGGACACCCTCAACGAGACGATGACCGAGATCGAGGTCGCCGCCGGGCGCACCGACGAGATGACCGGTGTGCCCACGGGCTTCACCGATCTCGACGAGCTGACGCACGGTCTGCACCCCGGGCAGATGGTGGTCATCGCGGCGAGGCCGGCTATTGGAAAATCTACGCTGGGAGTGGACATCGCCCGCGCGGCGGCGATCCACCACGGGATGGCCAGCGCGATCTTCTCCCTCGAGATGAGCCGCAGCGAGATCACCATGCGTGTCCTCGCGGCGGAGGCCAGCATCCAGCTGCAGCACCTGCGGCGCGGCAAGATGAGCGACCCCGACTGGCGCAAGCTCTCCCGGGTCGTCGGCCGCATCAGCGACAGCCCGCTCTACATCGACGACTCGCCCAACCTGTCGCTCATGGAGATCCGCGCCAAGGCCCGCCGGCTGAAGCAGCAGCACAACCTCAAGCTCATCGTCATCGACTACCTGCAGCTGATGAGCTCGGGCAAGAAGGTCGAGTCCCGTCAGCAGGAGGTCTCGGAGTTCTCCCGTGCGCTCAAGCTCCTGGCCAAGGAGCTGCAGGTCCCGGTCATCGCGATCAGTCAGCTGAACCGTGGCCCCGAGCAGCGCACCGACAAGCGGCCCGCCATGAGCGACCTGCGTGAGTCCGGCTCGATCGAGCAGGACGCCGACCTCGTCATCCTGCTCCACCGTGACCGCGACCCAGGGTCGGAGCGTGAAGGGGAGGCCGACGTCATCGTCGCCAAGCACCGCAACGGCCCGACGGCCGACATCGTGCTGGGCTTCCAGGGGCACTACGCGCGGTTCTCGAACCTGGCGAAGGACTCTGGCGGCTTCTGATGTCGAGAAGCGCTCTAAATTAGAGCAACTCGACTTCTATCTAAGATACGAAGTCACCGAATCCACCGGCGGGCGCCTCGGTAGCGTCTTGTGGGCTCGGCGACTTCCGGACATGAAGGTCGCTACGTACGCGCGATGCGACCACGCCGGACGACACATGGTCTCTGCGATGAGTCGCAAGCGGGCAGCTTCTCGACGGCGTGGATCTGGACTCGTCCCCTGAATCGCGTCCCTCGCCACCGGCTCTCGTCCGAGGCTCCAGGACGTCACCGGAGATGCCGATGCCGAGGTGGCAAGTCGTTCCACGCGCACAGGGTTGAGGCGGTAGGTCGCCGAATCTAGTCACGCTCGATCGATTTGAGGCCGCGTGACGTATTTGTTGGTTTTGTTGGTCTAACTGATCCATGTGGTCAATGTGGTCATTTATGTTCCATTCGAGCGAATCCCAACAAATTGATTGCAGAAAGGGCGCCTCGAGTTCTTGTCTGGAGCATTGGTCGCCAATAACCTTTCATTGTCCAAAGATTGGCCTGGGAAGGACGAATAGTGTCGAATTCCTCGACGGTTTCCGGTGGAAGTTCGCCCGGAACCGCTCTCTGGGAGTTTGACCACGGTCACGGAGCCATGCCGTGGGCTGGGGCGACCGCACCAGACGTCACAGCACTTCAACAGATTCGTGGGATCCCGAGCCGCCGCGGGGCGGGACACGTGCCGACCTTCGCGTACTCCGTCACCGTTGGAGCTCATCTGAGGTTGGAGTCCGGGCTCGAGCACGACTTGGTTCGCGAACTTGACCGACGTCCTGACGTCATGTGGCTAGTGGCTCAGCCTGCCAAGATCAGAGTGGTGCGCGAGGGGGAGAAGCGAGTCTGGCACGTGCCAGATCTCTTGAGTGTTGCCGACGATGGCCAGGTGACGGTGTGGGACGTGCGCCCCACAGGCCGACGCGACGACGCGTTCTGGGAGGTCGCCGAGGCAAGCAAGGAGGCCTGTCGAGCACTTGGTTGGGGCTATGAGCTCTTCGGCGGCATGAGCACCGTTCGACGGACCAATCTGATGTGGTTGGACGGATATCGACGGGAGATGCCGTGGTACCGGGGGGCGCTCGAGGAGTTCACTTCGGTGCCTGGTGAGGCTGATCGATTCGAACTGCGGGCTGTCCTTCAGGCAGATGGTGGGGCGGGACATCTGCTGTCAGCGATCTGGTTCGCCATTCGGCGCGGACTGATCGACTGTGACTTGAACTTGCCCATGAGGCCGGACACCACCCTGACGTGGCGCGATCGAGAGATGCCGACGTGAGTGGCAGCGGAAAGGTCGAGGTTTCGGTGGGGGACCGGGTTCTGATGACCGCTGGCCCGGTGGTGGTGACCGCGATCGAGCGGCACGGCGTCACCGCTCGTGACGCCAATGGCGAGGAGCGCAGCTGCTCTTGGAGCGATCTCTCCCTTCAGGAATTTGCCGACGGGAAGGTTCAGCCCGTCCATCAATCAATGGAGCCATGGTGGAGCAGTCTCGACCACGCGGCTCGGGAGGAAGCGCTGTTCAGGCTGGAAGTGGTCCTGGAGATCCTGACGGGCTACCGCCAAGGTCTTCCCGAGCTCGCCGAACCCGGTGAGCCCGCCCACCCCTTTGGTCCTGGGTACGGCGTGACGATGCGGCAGCGCGTGGCAGCCATGTCCAGGGGCCTGCAGGATGCGTTCGACACGCGCCGGGCTAGTGACGATGAGCAGTTGGCCCGTCGGCGCAATCCCTCGGAGGCGACCATCTGGAACTGGGTTGCCGCGTGGCGCACTTCGGGAGTGCGTGGGCTGGTCGATGGCCGACGAACCAAAGGCCGTCGAGGATTCGAGGTGCTCGATCCCCGACTGATCCGAATCGTCGACGCCGAGATGGCCCGGTTCGATGGCTCGGCCAGCAGGGTGAACCTTCAAGAGCTAGAACGACGCGTCCAGGTGGGACTCAAGCAGGAGGGCCTGACAGATGCCGAGCTGCCGAGACGCCTCGTGCAGCAGTACCTCTCGAAGCGGTATGCCGGGCTCGGGGCATCAACGCGGGCTCACAAGGGAAGCGTCATGCGTCGGCGGCGCGGAAGGTCGAGTTACCCAGACACGCATCCCGGACATCTGGCAGTTGACGTCACCAGAGCAGACGGTCTGGTCTGGGACGAGCTCCACGGACGGCCGTTCTCGGTTGAGATCATCACGGTGATCTCGGTGCCCACGCGCGTCATCGTGGCCTGTCGCGTCGTACCGCGGTCAGCGAACGCAGTCGAGGTCGGGCTGGCGCTCTACGACGCGGTGCGTCCCTTCTCCATGGCGGTCGAGGGGACACAGATCGACGACTTCGGGACTGCTGCACGATCAGGTGACAGGTTGGGTCACGCAGCCTGAGTGGCTGGCGCGGTCATGATGGTCTCGAACTCGATGGGGGTCAACCGCCCGAGAGTGGTCTGTCGACGACGACGGTGATAGGTCCGCTCGATCCAGGTGACGATGGCGATCCGCAGCTCCTCGCGGGTGGTCCAGTGCTGCCGGTTGAGGACGTTCTTCTGGAGCAGGCTGAAGAAGCTCTCCATGGCTGCGTTGTCGCCGGCCGCGCCGACTCGGCCCATCGATCCGACCATGCCGTGACGGTTGAGCGCGTGGACGTACTTCCGGCTACGGAACTGGCTGCCGCGGTCGCTGTGGATCGCGCAGCCGGCGACATCGCCCCCTTCCAGTTGCCGCCTGGCGACAGCGTTGTTGAGCGCTGTCACTGCGAGGCGGGACTTCATCCGGTCGCTGACGGAGTAGCCGACGATCCGGTTGGAGTGGACGTCCTTGATCGCGCAGAGGTAGAGCTTGCCCTCTGCTGTGCGGTGCTCGGTGATGTCAGTGAGCCAGAGCCTGTTCGGGGCATCGGCGTTGAACTCGTGCCGAACCCGACCCTTGTCGTCGACCACGGCGCACAGGTCGTCGTGGACCGGCGGGCCGGGCTTCTTGGCCTTGCCTCGCTTGGGCTTGCCGAACGCTGACCACCAGCCCAGCTGCGAGCAGATCCGCCATGCGGTCCGCTCGGCCATCGGCTCACCGGCTTCGCGCGCCTCGTCGACCAGGAACCGGTAACCGAACTCGGGATCGTCGCGGTGGGCGTCGAACAGGGCGTTGGCGCGGTAGGCCTGCTCGAGCTCGGCGTCGGTGACCGGGTTGGCGAGCCAGCGGTAATAGGGCCGGCGCGCGATCTTGAGCACCCGGCACGTCACCGTCACGGGCACCCTGATGGGCGCGTCCTTGGCGGCCAGCTCGCGGACGAGCGGGTACATCATTTTCCCGGCAGGTTCGCCTGCGACAGGTATGCGGCCGCGCGGCGTAGGACCTCGTTCTCCTGCTCCAAGAGGCGGATCCGCTTCTTCGCCTCACGCAGCTCGGCGTTCTCACTCGCTGTCGTTCCCGGCTTCACACCGTCCTCGACATCGGCGGTCTTCATCCAGTTCGTCAGGCACGACTCGCTGATGCCGAAGTCGGCAGCGATCTGCTTCAGATGAACGCCCGGCTCACGGTTCCTCGCGACACGAACCACATCGTCGCGGAACTCCTTGGGGTATGGCTTCGGCACAGTGCACATCCTTCCAGCAGCACCCTTGGGCACCACAGATCAGATGTCACCTGATCGTGCAGCAGTCCCCCTCGCAGTCTTGACCGAGTGGGTCGGCTCTTCGTGCCGTCGATCAGCCCCAGTTGGGTCTCAGCCGGAAGCGTTTGCGGTCAGCCTCAGTCGGTCGCCGGGCCTTCTGGCCCCGAAGGGCTGGTTTCGACTGTGGGTGTTTTGTGGCGGGACCAGCTGCTGGGGACGGGGAGATTGCCGTTGACGACGAGGGTGACGACGACTGATGGGGAGTGGGGTTCGGTCATGCCGTGTTGTTGGGGGTTGAGAACGAAGAGGTAGTTCTCTGGGGTGCCGATGGGGAGCACTTTTCGGCTCATGTCGAGGATGACGAGGATGGAGAGGCGGGTGCCGTCGGCGGCTGCGTACTGGGTGGGTTGGCCGATGTACTTGGGTGCGGTTTCGGGTGTGACCGGTTGGTCGCGGGCGACTTTGAGTTCGGCTGTGATGCCGTCGTGGCGAGTGTCGAGAAACCCGAGGGCGAGTGGTGTGCCTCGTTCGACGCGGCCTTCGAGGGTGGGGTCGGCGAGGAGCGCGGTGTGGAGGTCGTTGTGGAAGTCGCGTTCGCGGATGTACTGGCCGCGGCGGTACTTCTTGTTCCAGGTCATGGCGAGCCCGATGCGGGAGATGGCGTTGAGGAGTCGGGCGAACGCTTGGAGGTGTCCGTGGGGGTATCCGGCGGCGGCGAGGTTTTCGTAGATGGCGTGAAGGCGTTCGTCGAACACTTCGTACTCGGTGGTGGCGTCGCGGGCGTGGTCGTAGGGGCGAATGCGGATTTCGCGGTGGCCGGCGACGTCTAGGTCTTGGCTGACGGGGTTGCCGTCGGTGTCGGTGCCGCGCCAGGTGAGGCGGATGAGGACGGGCGGTGCGTGTTGCGGGGTGGGGACGGAGTAGCGGACGTGGAGTGAGCCGGTGCCCTCGAAGGTTTGGGGGTCGCCGGTGTGTTCGTTGCGGGTCCAGGTCAGCGCTGGGCGTTCGAGTTCGGCGTGGTTCAGGGTGCTGATGAGTTCGGCGTCGAGGCGTGTGGCCCAGTCTGGCCAGGGGTCTGTTTGGACGTTGAGGGTGAGGGTGTGGGTGAGGTTCGGGTCGATGATGGCTGGTCCGGTGAGGAGCTTGTCGTCGATGGAGACGAGTGCGACGGCGACGTTTGGGCTTTCGGGTTCGGGGTCGGCTGGGGGTATCCAGGGGCGGCCGCGGGTGCGCGTGTGCTCGCTTGAACGGATGAACAGCAGCGGGGTGGGGAGCTGTGCGGCTTGGTTGGTGATGGTCGCGATTTCGAGGGGGTCGTTGCTGGCGGCGAGGGTTTCGTGGAGTTCGCGTGCCCGCATCAGCAGGGGGTCGTCGAGCCGGAAGTCGGTCAGGTCGATCGCGGCGGCTCGGCGTTGTGCGGCGGTGCGGTGTGCTTGGGCTTGAGCGAGGTCGGCGTTGAGGTCTGCGGCTTCGGCTTCAAGGTGGTGGGCGACGGCTTCGAGGAGTTTGGTGGTGACGTTGAGGCCACGGTGGGTGGCGGTGCCGCTCGACTTGGGTGCGTTGCGTAGCGCTTTGGCGTGTTCGCGCAGGCGGTTGGCTCGGTTGGTGAGCTGTTCGGCGGGGTCAGACGCCGTGACGTTTTGGCTGGCCAGGGCGGCGGCGACGGCGTCCGGGTAGGGCAGGTTAAGGAGGTCGCAGACGGTTGCGGCACGGGTTGCGGTCGCGTGCTCGAACGGTTGAAGCCACTTCTTGTCGTCGCCGGTAAGGGCTTGGCTGAACTGGAGGGCGGTCGCGAGGTCGTCGAGTGCTGCGGTTACGACGGCGGGGTCGTTGGTGGGGTTGTTGTTGGTATCGCGGCTGGTGAGGGCGGTGTGGAGCCTTGCGGTGGTGAGGGCGAGGTTGGTGAGCGCTCGTTGGGAGGCGTGCGCTTGGTTGTCGGGGTTGTTGTCGTAGGCGTCTTGGAGGAGCTTGACGGCGGCGTCGCGGCTTTCGACTCGGGCGAGAACTTCGGCGTACTCGAGGGCTCCGTAGTGAGACTCGGGTGAGTGGCGGGCGCCGACGTCGATGAGCTTGTCGGTGATGCCGAGGAGGCCGATGCCGCAGTCGAGGAGGCCGTTGAGAGCTTCTTCGGCTTCGTCGTGTTGCCGCATGCCGTAGGTGTGGCGGGGTGCGTCGGTGAGCCATTGGCGAGCGAGGTCGGTGGTGACGCGGGCGTCAGGTTGCCAGCGTTGTTCAATGACTTTGCTGGCTTGGTGCCATTCGAGGTCAGGTATCCGGGCGAGTGCTGCTTTCTCGAGCGTGGCAAGAGCGTCGAGGTTGGGGACGTGCCGGCGTAGCGCGGAGAGCGCGGTGAGGACGAGTTCGAGGCGGTCGGGCAGTTCGAGGTTGGCTGCCAGGTGGCTGGCGTAGACCGCGAGCTGGACCTTGTCTTCCTCCCGGGTCCAGGTGAGCCGTGTGGCTGCCTTGAGGACTGCATCGACCATGACCATGTACGGGTCAGTGACGAGTGCAGGTAGGAGGTCGGAGACGGTCGAGGGGACCGGGTGACGTGACCCGATTTCTGTCCATGCCTCGACCGCGGAGGACCTGAGCCCTTGGTCGGCGTCTACGAGGTAGGTGTGCAGGGTCGGGAGGATTGCTTGGAGGACGTCGGGTTCGTCGCCGTATCTGCGGCCGATGTCTCCGAGGGTCTCCAGGAGTGGCATCACGACTTCGACCCCGAAGTTGTTGTCGCGTTCGGCGGTGATGACGGTGCAGATGGTGGCGCACACGGCGACTGGGTCGGTCACTGCGGCGTTCTCGACCGCACGAAGGAGGCGGCGGGAACCTTGGTAGAGGCTGTTGAGGCGGCCGTAGGCGTTGAGCCCGGCGAGTAGGTCTGGTTCGGCGGTCGTTTCCAGGCGTTGGGTGGGTGCTTCGAGTCGGTGACGGGTCAGTGCGATGAACGCACCGAGGGTCGTGTCGATGTGGGGTTGGAGGGCGTTGTTGGAGCGGTGGCTGATGTTATCGATGGCTTCGCATGCCTCGAAGGTGACGTCGTGGCCCCATGACTCGTCTGTGTGTGCGATGAGGAACGCGAAGGCGGTGTCGATGGCCGCTTGTGACGCGGACTCGTCGAGGACCGGGTCCTGGGGTCGACGGAACCTGTTGTCGGGGTCGACCATGTCGATGGCGTGACGTGCTGATCCGATGAGGCCTTTGCGGATGTCTTCGGAGGCGTACTGGCCGGCCTGCTCGAACAGCGGGGCGACGCGGGCCGGGTCTTCGATGAGGATGCGGGCCAAGGTCCGTTCGGCTGAACCCATGGTGCCGGTGTCGTAGCTGTCGCTGGGAGGCACGCCGAGTGAGGTCGCGAGGTTGGGAAGCAGGGCGACCGCTAGGTCGAGGTGGGTTGCTGCGAGGTGCTCGATAGCGCCGGCTGCGGCTCGGCGGTTGAAGTCGGATGCGCGGGGCCGTTCGATGTTCGGGGCAAGGATGAGACCCGTGTTTTGGGGTCTGGGAAGCATCGCGGCCAACGTGTCCTGGATCAGGTCGGGAGCCAGGTCGGCGAGGACTCGAATGGGCCCGGGATCGTTAGCTGAGATGACGGGGTTGGGCCCGGAGAAGTGGTGGTCGTCGGGTGTCTTGGAACCGGCGATGACCGCTGTGTTGCGGATGACGTCCCCGTCGATGAGGTCGCCGGTTACCTTAGTGGGGTGGTCGGTCAGGCACCGGCCGGCCTCCAGGCTCGCGCGGTTCCTGAGGACCTCAACTGCGGTCGTTACCAGCCGTTCGGCGAGGTCGGGTCGTTTGGCGCTCAGGTGCCGCAACGGTTCGAGGACCTCGACGATGCCACCCGTCTCGACGGCGTCGAAGAGTTCGTCGACGATGCCGTCGTCGAACCGTTCATGTGCCCGGCTAGCGACCGCGGTCAGGCGCTGCCGGGCCTTCTCCTGCTCCTCAAAGTCCGGGTCGGCTTCGGGGTCGGTGTCGAGGATGTTGAGGTCGTCCAGAATGTTGGCTGCGGCAGGGTCCGCCGTCGCGCGAAGGCTTCGGCGCTTTTCCACCCGAGCCGTTCGGAGCACCCCGAGGTCGTGACGCCGTTGGGCAGCTTCGGCTTCTTGTGCCTCGGCTTCGGCTCGACTTTCCTGGTACTCAGTCTCCAGGTTCGGCAACCGTCCGTTCGGGTTACGTTGAGCGCACCCGATGCAGTGGTCGGTGTAGAAGTCGAACGCGATGTGTTCCAGCTGCATCCCAGAGGTGTCGCCGATGGCGACCTCGCACTCGATCCGGCGGGAGTTCAGCGGGAGGCCGGTCGTCTCTTCGAGCATGCCCTGCCCGCCTGACTGGATGAAACGCATGCTCTGGCAGTGGTTAGTCGCCAGGTCGATGATGCGGGCGTTCTTCTGACCGAGCGCGATGTAGCTCGCGTACTCGTCCTCGTTCATCATCGATCTCACCACGTCCCGGGCCGGCAGAGGCCACCAGTCTTCCGTACCGGACCGACACGCCGCTCACACCACCGGCTTGACCGGTTCCGTCGTGCTGAGGAGGTCCTAGCGGGCTACGCGGTGAGCAAGCCCGGTCGGTGAGCTCCTCGAAGGTGAGGGTGCAGTGTGATGCGTCCATGCCGTGTCACCCACCGTCCGTGCAGCGGACCTTCAGCTCCAGTGCCTCGAACGCGTCTGCGTGGCGGCAGACCTTAGGGCGTGGCTGAGACGTACTTGACGATGGTCACGGTGTCCGCCGATCGTTCCACCTTGGTGCTGATCTGGTCCGGGGTGTCGGAGGCGAACGGTCCCTCTATCAGCAGAGCGGTGGGAGGGTGCATGGCGCAGACGGCTCCATCATGCTCCGACTGATCCGAACGGAGCCCGATTGGCCACCACTCGAAGCCCCCAAAGGACACGAAATGCGTCCTGTCACCAGGCACATCTCGTGCGATGGCGAAAGGTCTCACGAAAGCGGCGACCTCTTAAGCGGTTCGCACCGGGACGTCCGGATCCGCCGCGACGAGTGCGACGCCGCCAGTCGGGCGCGCTCACTCGCGCGTCTGCGCATGGCCAGGAGTTTGCTTCCTTCGATCCGCGAGCGGATCGGCTCAAGAGTCGAAGTCTCTTGCGTGCTGGCACCACTGCCGAATTCGACGGTTCCTACCCGAAACGAAGGTCACAAGGTTGTCGAGGTAGTGACGATAAGCAGACTCCGACTGCGGTAACGCTGTATGAACCGGACCGGCCGCGATCCAGGCGCGTCATACCGCCGCACCAGGGCGCGTTGAGACTGCCGATGTCCGGGTGACGGGTTGCGGCACTTGTCTGAGCCGCTCGCTGTCCCACGCGCTGAATGACCTTGGTTGTCGGCGGTCGACCGTAATCTTGCGGCCATGACAGATCGCAGCGTGGAGTTCATCGCCATCGCCGAGCGGGCATCCGCCCTGGCTGACCGCGAGGGTGAGCTCGACACGGCCCCCCTGGATGCTCTCGAAGCTGCGGCCGAAGACGTAGGACGCTCATGGTCCCAGTCCAACCTGGGCTATCAGGCGAACGTCTACTACCAGAACTACCAAGTGCCGCCACCCGGCGCGATGTTCAGCCGCGAGTGGGGTTTCCAGGGGATGTTCCAGGGCACCACCGGCGACTGGGAGGTCCACCAGGTCGAACAGGTCACGACCTACATCGAGGAGAAGGCGGGACACCCCGATCTGAGTGGACCGCGAGCCCAGTCAGACGCGATCCGACCCGAGGTCGAGGACCTGGTTCAGCAGGCGCGGTCGGTTGCCGCCAAGATCCCGGCCCCGCACGACGACTACGTCAAGGAACACGTCGAGCAGCTGCAGCACATCATCCTGCCGGACGTCGGACTGCTGGCGCGCGTTCAGATGCGCGGCGTGACAGGACAGATCATGACTCGCGATGCCCAAGCGATCGAGGGCGGTGCTCAGGCAGCCGGTCACCAGATCGCCATTGCCAATGTCATGCACATCAAGTCGCCGTACGGGGTGGCTCGTAGTCTGGCGAAAGTTTGCGAGCGCCTGGGCAGGCACCTGGAGGGTGAGGACCCCCTCGCGGAGAAGGCTGTCATTCAGTTGGGCAGCAAGGTCTTCATCGGACACGGTGGCGCATCGGCCGAGTATCTGAAGCTGGGAGTATGGCTCGGCGATCTCGGCCTGGACTGGGAAGTATTCGACCGGAAGCCCACTGCCGGCATGAGCACCAAAGAGCGGCTCCTCGAGATGCTCGGCAACGCGCAGATTGCATTTCTGCTCATGACTCCCGAGGACGAAGATGCCGAGGGCATGATGAACGCCCGGGCGAACGTGATCCACGAGGTAGGGCTGTTTCAGGGTCGGTTGGGCTGGATGAAAGCAATCATCCTTCTCGAAGAGGGCTGCGAAGAGTTCTCCAACATCGAAGGCGTCGGCCAAATCCGGTACCCCAAGGGCAACATCAAGTCAGCGTTCGAAGAGATTCGCGAGGTTCTACAGCGCGAGGGCGTCCTCTAATCACCGCCTCTTGCTGGTCTCTACAGCTTCGGCGGCTTCGCCCGCAGCGTGCACACGTCGAGCCGAGCGTGTGGTGGCCCGGAGGGCCCGGGGCTTCAAGCTCTTGCGCACGACAGTCGCAACCGTGACCTGACCAAGAGTCGATGGAAGACATCGTCCCAAGCGCCTCTGCTTCTAAGAGGCGTAGCGGGCCACCACGCTGCCCGCTTCCCAACACAGGCACGGGTCTTCCCCCGGGTCGAGAACACCCGGTCTCGGGGTTGAGGGCCCGCCGATATCCCGCCCCTGTGCGCTGACCAGCCGCGGACAGCGCGCATTCCACCCGCGTCTTTTCGCCGCGTATGACTGTCATACGGGGGAGCCCTGCGCTCGATGCTCTGATCCATTCCGTCAGAAGCGGATGCTCTTCCGGAACGGCCCGATGCAGCGGATGCGGCAACGTAGCGGCACGTGCAGGACCTGACGCGTGTACTTTGCATGGCGCACTCGTCAACGCGACATCAGTGCAAAGTGGCCGCGTGTCGTGTGCAGTCTTCGCTGCATCTCGACATTCAAATGTAGCGAGGGGTCCTAGTTTGTATAAGCGGCTCCGGGCAGTGTTTGGGGACTGCTGCTCGAATAGGTGAAAGTCGGCAGCTACTGCAGCGGACGAGTGGGTCGTATCCGGGTCCTCAGGCCCGCGAGGCCTTCTTTGAACGATGGCACCTGTGGGCCGAACTATGCAAAGTAGGCAGCGTGTCGTGTGCAGTCTGGACTTGACCTCGACATCTGATGTCGAGATGCACGGTGCGTGACGCTACGTAACGGGAGGAACCTCCCTCTCGCGGTCCCATCTGGCTCACCCCTGGTCCCGCTCGTCCTCACCGTCCGGGATCATCTGCGACTGCTCCCAGACATCGGCCGGGTCGGCGTCCTGGACCTGACCAACCGGCTCGTCGGGCAGGTCCACGCCCACCTCGTCGTCCGTGCCGACCGGCCTCTGCTGGTCGAGGGCATCGGCCTCGGGGACGTCGTCGGGCAGGTCTCCCGCATCGGGGTCGGGTGTCCGGGTGCTCATCTGGTGCCTCTCTCCCGTGGTCGGTCCACGTGCCCCGAGGCTAGCGAAGGGGACCGCCCGGGTCGATGCGCCGGCCCTCAGTCTGCATCGGCACCCGCACCGCCCTTGGGGCGTGGCTGCACGATACCCCCCAGGGTATTGATAGGATGAGCTCATGACGACCAAGGACCTGACCCGCAGCGACTTCGAATCGACCATCCTCGACAACGACATCGTGCTCGTCGACTACTGGGCGGCCTGGTGTGGCCCGTGCCGCTCGTTCGCGCCCGTCTACGAGGCGGCCTCCGAGCAGCACCCGGACGTCGTCTTCGGCAAGCTCGACACGGAGGCCGAGCAGGAGATCGCCGGCGCCGCGGGCATCAGCTCGATCCCCACCCTCATGGGCTTCCGCGAGGGGATCCTCGTCTTCTCGCAGCCGGGAGCCCTGCCCGCCACCGCCCTGGAGCAGGTCATCGAGGGGATCAAGGGTCTGGACATGACCGACATCCGGCAGGAGGTCGCCCGGCAGCGCGAGCTGCTCGACCTGCCTCGGGAGGTCGACCTGGAGACCTTCGCCACCGCGCTCGCGGCCGGCGCCACCGTCCTCGACGTGCGCGAGCCGGACGAGTACGCCAGCGGACACGTCCCCGGAGCCCGCCCCGTCCCGCTGGGGTCGCTCGAGGGCGCGCTCGACGAGCTCCCTGCAGGTGGCGCCGTCTACGTCGTGTGCGCCACCGGCGGCCGCAGCGCGTCAGCTGCTGACGCGCTGCGGCGAGCCGGCATCGAGGCCTACTCCGTCGCGGGCGGGACGACCGGCTGGCAGGCGAGCGGCCGGGAGGTCTCTGCGGGCGAGCTGCCGAGGTGACCCCGGTCCGCTCGTGACCGGGTCAGCGCAGGTGGAGGGCGATCACCTGCCCGCCACCGGGAGCCACGCTGCCGGTCGTGACGTATCCGGTCCTGCCCGTGATCGCGATGCCGTACGGAGCGAAGAGACCCCCGGCGACGACACTCGCGTGTCCGCCCCCCTTCGGGATCCGGACGACGGAACCGATCGGTCCGGTGAGGAGGCCCTCGGAGGAGATCTGCACGGCGTACAGGTGGCCACCCGGCCCGAAGGCGAGGTCGGTGACATTGGTCAGGCCACTCGCGTAGACGCTCACCCGACCCTGCCTGTCGACCCTGTAGATCTTCGCCAGGCCCTTTTCGAAGGGGAAGCCGGTCAGCTGGCTGACGTACAACGCCCCGTCCGGGCCGGAGACCACCGACGTCGGCACGGCCTGGGCCGGGATCTTGGTCCCGGGCGGCAGCCCGAGGAAGTCCGGCGCGGTGGCCATCTGCTCGGGGAAGATCGCCCGGGTCTTCATGCCTCCGCTCTTGGAGACCTCGACGAGGTCGTTACCGCCGGCATCGGCGACGACGTAGCCCGATCCGACCTTGGTGAAACCGCCCGGGTTGCTGTCCGGCGCATCCGCCGGAGGGGCCGGGTTGGTCGCGGCCTCGTGGCCGGCGAGGTCGGCGAGGAGATGGGTCCGGGACGAACCGATCTTGCCGGTGCGCAGCGTCCCCATGTCGCGAAGTGCGGGGTACTGCGTCCGGATGGCCGGGTCGTTGCCGAGGCCGATCGTCACGACGAGGCGCTTGGAGCCCCGGGGCACGACGTCACCGGGCCCGATGGCCTGGGAGCCGGGCGGCGGAGCCTCGGGGTCGGTGGACGGAGCCGACCCGAGGGACGGCAGGCCGGTGAGGACGCGCTTCTGGGTGCGGTGCTTGACGTCGACCCGGGTGACCGCTCCGGTCCTGCCGTAGCAGACCCCGCCCTCGGGGCCCACCAGGCAGGGACCGGCTCCGCCGGTGCCCGCCTCGGCGACGAAGAGGTCGTGACCCGGGCCGACCGACAGGTGGCGAGGGTTGTCCAGGCCGCTGGCGACGACCCGGTAGCCCGGGTCCGCGGTGGCGGCTCCCGGGACAGCGACCAGAGCAGCGACGAGTGCCGCGCTGCTCAGGGTCGGGAGGATGAACCGGCGTGGGCGCCGGGAAGAACCTATTGACGACGTTGTCATGCTGTTCTCATTTCAAGGGGTCGAGTCGCCCCTGGGCGGGCGACCCGCGCCTCCAGAGTTCCACCGGAAGGGGGCCCTGCCAAGGGGCGACGGGGCTCGTGGATGGCAGGGTCTACCCATGGCCGTCAACCCCTCCCGTGTGTATGCCCGCCAGTTCGCCGAGCGCGCCGCGGTTCGCGCCTCGGGACCCGACTTCCTCGTGCTCGACGCGGGGGCAGGGTCGGCTCCCTACCGGGACGCCTTCAAGGACGTCCGGTACGAGAGTGCCGACGTCGGCGCGACCGAGGGCCAGGTGATCTACCGCAAGCCGCAGGAGTGACGTCGGCGTCGCATCAGGCGAGGGTCAGGAAGAGCTTCTCCATCGCGGCCTTGTCGTCCTCGTTGACCCCGTCGGGCGAGGTGAGGCACTCCTGCAGCCCGGACGCGACGATGGCGAAGCCGGCGCGATCGAGCGCCCGGCTGGCCGCGGCCAGCTGGGTCACGACGTCCTTGCAGTCACGACCCTCCTCGATGAGGCGGATCACCCCGCCGATCTGACCCTGGGCGCGGCGCAGCCGGTTGATGACCGGGCCCATGTCCTCCATGTCCAACGTGACCATGTGTGTGTCTCTCTCCTCGTGATCGGCTGCGTCAGCCGACGCGGCCGGGCAGTGCTGCCAGGGCGGCGTCGAGCCGGGTGCGGGCCTCGGCAGCCACATCCTTCAGCTGCTCATTGTCCGTCACGCCGACCATCATGTCGGGGTCGACCGCCTCGACGACGGTGCGGCCCTCGCCGACGGCGCGGACGACGACGTTGCACGGGAGCAGCAGCCCGATCGAGGGCTCGATGGCGACGGCTCGCTCCGCCAGCTGCGGCCGGCAGGCGCCGAGGATCACGTGCGGCTCGATGTCGGCACCGACCTTGGCCTTGAGCGTCGCGGCCAGGTCGATCTCGGTGAGGACACCGAACCCCTGCTCGGACAGCGCGTCCCGGGTGGCGGCCAGCATCTCGTCGAACGAGGCGTCCACCGTGGTGGTCATGGCGTACTGCATGTCGATCTCCCTTCGTCGTGCGATCTCTCCGACCGCATGTTGACAGCATACCCCTGGGGGTATTAATTTGCTACCCATGGAGCCGACGATCATGACCATCGAGACCCCGAGCCTCGGGGACCGCTCGTACCTCGCGCACGACGGCGAGCTCGCCGTCGTCATCGACCCGCAGCGCGACATCGACCGCGTCCTGGAGGTGGCCGACGAGGCGGGCGTTCGCATCACGGACGTCTTCGAGACCCACCTGCACAACGACTACGTGACCGGCGGCCTCGCACTGGCCCGCCGCCTGGGCGCCCGCTACCACGTCAACGCCGCGGACGAGGTCTCCTTCGACCGTGAGCCGATCCGCGACGGTGACGTCGTGGAGGTGTCCGACGCGATGCGCATGCGTGCCATCGCCACACCCGGACACACCTTCACCCACCTCTCCTACGCGCTGGAGACCGGCGACGGCGACCAGGCCACGACCACGGCGGTCTTCACCGGCGGGTCGCTGCTCTTCGGCGCCACGGGCCGGCCGGACCTCCTCGGGGAGGAGCACACGAGCGCACTCGTCCACCACCAGTACGCCTCGATCCACCGTCTGGCGGACGAGCTGCCGGAGCAGGCCGACGTGCTGCCGACCCACGGATTCGGCTCCTTCTGCTCCTCCGGGTCGACCGGTGGCGCCACCGAGTCGACCATCGGCCGGGAGCGTCGGCTCAACCCGGCGCTCACGCAGGACGAGGAGCAGTGGGTCGCCGACACGCTCGCCGGCCTCGACGCGTACCCCGCGTACTACGTCCACATGAACCCGGTCAATGCCGCCGGACCCGCCGAAGCCGACCTGCGGGCCCCCGAGCGCGCCGACAAGCAGACCCTGGCCGCGCGCGTCGACGCCGGCGAGTGGGTCGTCGACCTGCGCACCCGGACCGCCTTCGCCGCCGGCCACGTGACCGGCACGCTCAACTTCGGTCTCGACGGCCAGTTCTCGACCTACCTCGGCTGGCTCATCCCGTGGGACGCGTCCGTGACCCTGCTCGGCGAGAGCTCCGACGAGGTGGCCGAGGCCCAGCGCGAGATGACGCGCATCGGCCTCGACCGGATCGCCGGCGCCGCCACCGGTGGACCCGCCGACTGGACCGACGGTCCCCTCGGCACCCTGGAGCGGGCGACCTTCGCCGACCTGTCACAGGTGCGCCACCACCGCCCGGTGCACGTGCTCGACGTCCGACTGGCCGGCGAGTACGCCGACGGTCACGTCGAGGACGCGCAGAACGTCCCGATCGGTGAGGTGCTCGACCGGCTCGACGAGATCCCCGAGCGCGAGCTGTGGGTCCACTGCGCGAGCGGTTACCGCGCGTCGATCGCGGCCTCCGTCCTCGCCGCCCGTGGGCGCCGGGTCGTCGTCGTCGACGACGACTTCGACAACGCCGCCCCCGCGGGTCTGCCCATGACCACCCCCGCCTGACCCCCCTTCCCCAATCCACACGAGGAGACCCACCATGTGCCGTCAAACCACCTGCCGTCAGTGCGGCAAGACCACCTGGGCCGGCTGCGGCCAGCACGTCGACCAGGTGATGCGGGGCGTGCCCGGCAGCCAGCGCTGCCCCGGCCACGCCACCCCGGCGAAGGGAGCCGGCGCCCCCGGCTCCTCGCCCAACCTGCTCTCCCGCCTCATCGGGCGCGGCTGAGCCACCCAGACGCCGTCGGGGGCGGGTTCCCCCCTGCCCCGTCCCCGACGGTCCTACCCGGAGTCCTCACGTGCCCCTTGCAGTCATCCCCCTCGGTCTGGCCATCGGCCTCGCCCTCGGCGCACTCGGCGGCGGGGGGTCCATCCTCGCCGTCCCCGCCCTCGTGCACGTCCTGGGGCAGGACCCCGTCACCGCGACGACCAGCTCGCTGATCATCGTCGGCATCACCTCCCTCCTCTCCCTGCCGGCGCACCACCGCGGCGGACGGGTGAGGCTCGGGCAGGGACTGACCTTCGGCCTCCTCGGCACGGCCGGGGCGATCGCGGGGTCGGCCGCCTCACGGCTGGTTCCCCCGGAGCTGCTGATGACCGCCTTTGCCGTCCTCATGGTCGTGGTCGGCACCCTCATGCTGCGACGCAGTCGCCGCGGCTCCGCCGCGGCGACCGAGGGTGATCCCGACGAGCCGATCCTCACCCTCCACCCCCTGACCTGTGCCTGCCCACGCCTGCTGAAGCTGCTGACCGCCGCCACGCTCGTCGGGCTGCTCACCGGCTTCCTCGGGGTCGGCGGCGGCTTCGTGCTCGTCCCCGTCCTCGTCCTGGTCCTCGGCTTCACCATGCCCGTGGCCGTCGGCACCTCGCTGCTCGTCATCGCCGTCAACAGCGCCACGGCGCTCGCGGCCCGGACGCAGCAGGGCGTCGGTGACCTCGACTGGCCGCTCATCCTCGGCTTCGCGGGCGTGGCCGTCGTGGGCAGCCTGGTCGGCACCCGCGTCGCCGACCGGATCCCGGCCCGGGCGCTGTCGCAGGCCTTCGCTGTCCTCGTGCTCGTCATCGCCGCCTTCACCGCCGTGCAGTCCGTGCCGGCCCTCCTCACCTGACCACCCCCCTTCCGGAAGGACCCCATGACCACCAGCACCACCACCCGGCCCGCCACCCTCGATGCCGCGCAGGTGCGCGAGTGGATGGCCGGACCCACCGGCCCCCGCATCGTCGACGTCCGCACGCCGGGCGAGTTCGCCGACGTGCACATCCCCGGCTCCTACAACGTGCCGCTGGAGCTCCTCGAGGAGCACGGCCGTGAGCTGGCCGAGCACCTCGACGAGGACGTCGTCCTCGTCTGCCGCTCCGGGGCCCGCGCCTGTCGCGCGGAAGGTGCCCTGGCCGGTGCAGGCCTGCCCAACCTGCACGTGCTCGACGGTGGCATCACCGCGTGGGAGAGCGCCGGCGGTGACGTCGTCCGCGGCGAGGGGACGTGGGACCTCGAGCGCCAGGTGCGCCTCGTGGCCGGCTCGATCGTCCTCACCGGCGTGCTCGTGAGCGCCGTCCTGCCCCCGGCGAAGTGGGTCGCGGCCGGGATCGGCGCCGGCCTGACCGGCGCTGCCCTGACCGACACCTGCGCCATGGGGATGCTGCTGTCCAAGCTGCCCCACAACCGTCGCGACATGCCCGACCCCGAGACCGTCTTCGCGCAGCTGCGCGCCGACCGCGCCTGACGCCCCCCAGAAGGAGAACCCCCGATGATCCTCACCCAGTACTACCTCAGCTGCCTCTCGCACGGCTCGTACCTCATCGCCGACGAGGGCACCCGCAAGGCCGTCGTCGTCGACCCACGACGGGACATCAGCGACTACCTCACCGATGCGCGGGAGCACGACCTCGACATCGTCGGCGTCATCAACACGCACGTGCACGCCGACTTCGTCGCGGGTCACCTCGAGCTGGCCGCCGCGACCGGCGCGTGGATCGGCTACGGGCCGACCGCCGCCGAGCGGGCCGAGTTCGAGGTGCGCACCCTCGCGCAGGGTGACCGCATCGAGCTGGGCGACGAGGTGACGCTCGAGATCCTCGAGACCCCCGGCCACACCTGGGAGTCGATCAGCGTCCTCGTGCTCGAGCAGGGGAACCCGCACGCGGTGCTCACCGGTGACTCCCTCTTCATCGGCGGCGTCGGCCGCCCCGACCTCGTCGTCTCCGACGGGTCCACGCCGCAGTCCTTGGCAACGGCCATGTACAGCACCCTGCACGACGTGCTCCTGAAGCTGCCCGACGCGACGAAGGTCATGCCTGCCCACGGTGCCGGCTCCTCCTGCGGCCGCGGCCTGTCCGACGAGCTCGAGTCGAACATCGGGGCGCAGCGGACGACCAACCCCTTCGCCGCGACGATGCCGGTGGACGAGTTCGTCGGCATGGTCACCACCGGCCAGCCGTCGGCGCCGCCGTACTTCCAGGTCGACGCGGCCCTCAACCTGCGCACGCGCGAGCTGCTCGACCCGGACGAGACCGTCGTCCCCTTCACGCCCGCCGAGGTGCGCGCGGCGATGGCGGGTGGGGCCGTCGTCGTCGACACCCGCTCCCCGGAGGACTTCGCCGCCGGCCACCTCGTGGGCTCGCTCAACGTGGGGCTCGACGGACGCTTCGCCGAGACGGCCGGGATGGTCCTCGACCACGGTGACGAGATCCTCGTCCTCGCCGAGCCCGGCCGGCACGAGGAGGCGGCGCTCCGACTCGCACGCATCGGCTTCGACGCCGTCGTCGGCCACGTCGAAGGTGGCCCGGCCGTCCTCGCGCAGCTGCCCGACCTCGTCACCTCGGTCGAGCGCGTGGAGGTCACCCAGTGGGACGACGTCGCCGATGGGACCCTCGTGCTCGACGTGCGCAACGCCGGTGAGCGCGAGGGTGACCAGGTCATCCCCGGTGCCGTCCACATCCCGCTGGCCGAGCTCGCCCGCCGTCACGAGGACCTCCCGACGGACCGGCCGGTGCTCGTGCACTGCGCCGGGGGCTGGCGCTCGTCGGTCGCGGCGAGCCTGCTGCGCGCGCGGGGGCACGACGAGGTGTGCGATCTCGTGGGAGGCTACGCGGCCTGGTCGGCACGGTAGACGTCTACCGCGCGTCGTGGGTAGATTGGTCCCATGGGGCTGAACATCAAGAACGAGCGGGTCCATGAGCTGGCCAGGCAGGCGGCCGCGGCTACCGGCCTGTCGCAGACCGGGGCCGTCGAGGAGGCGCTGAGGCGCCTCCTCGAGGACTACGGCGAGGACCCCGAGCGGCGGCGTCGTGCGGCGAAGGTCGACATCGTCCAAGGCATCGTGCGTGCCTACCTGGGCACGCCTGCCGATCCTGATCGTCAGATCGAGCGGGTCGAGGACCTCTTCGACGGCCGGACGGGCCTGCCGCGGTGATCGTCGACTCCTCCGCCCTCATGGCGATCCTCGAGGACGAGCCCGGTGCGGGCGCCCTCGTCGAGGCGGCCCTCGTCGGGCCGTGCCGGATGTCCGTCGCCACCCGGCTCGAGGCGTCGATCGTCGCTGATGCACGGTCCGCGGCCCATGGTGCACGCCTGGACGAGCTCGTCGAGGCCCTCGACATCGAGGTCCAGCCCGTGACCGAGCGCGAAGGGGAGATTGCCCGCCGCGCGTACCAGCGCTATGGGCGCGGGTCGGGCTCGCGGGCGCGGCTGAACTTCGGTGACTGCTTCGCCTATGCGCTGTCCGTCGTCGCAGGGGAGCCCCTGCTCTTCGTCGGCGACGACTTCACCCACACGGACGTGGTCCCGGCGGTGTCGTGATGCAGTGCCACGATGGCCCGATGGACGACGTGCGTGCGCGCCTGGACTCGGAGCGAAGGGAGACCCTCGCCCGCCTCACGACCCTCACCGGGGACTTCACGTCCCTGGTGGAGGCGAGCGAAGGGAGCAACGCCGACGACGAGCACGACCCTGAGGGGGCGACGATCGCCTTCGAGCGCTCGCAGCTCGACGCCCTGATCGGTCAGGCCCGGGCGGCGCTCGTCGAGATCGAGGCGGCGACGGAGCGTCTCGAGGACGGCACCTATGGCACGTGCGAGCGGTGCGGCGGTCCCATCGCGCCGGGCCGCCTCGAGGCCCGGCCGACGGCCCGCACCTGCATCGTCTGCGCCGCGGGCTGACCGCGGTAGCCCTCAGGCGGACTCCCGCAGCTTCGCCGTGCTCGCCTCCGGCCGCAGGTCCAGGCGACGCAGCAGTTGCGCGTTGAGCGCGACGACGACCGTCGAGGCCGACATGAGGATCGCGCCGACGCTCATCGGCAGGACGACGCCGACCGGCGCGAGCACTCCCGCGGCCAGGGGCACCGACAGCAGGTTGTAGCCGGCGGCCCACCAGAGGTTCTGCTTCATCTTGCGGTAGGCCTCGCGGGAGAGGTCGATGACCGACAGGACCGAGCGCGGGTCCGAGCTGGCGAGCACGACGCCGGCCGACCCGATCGCGACGTCCGTGCCTGCGCCGATCGCGAGCCCGACGTCCGCCTGGGCGAGGGCGGGTGCGTCGTTGACGCCGTCGCCGACCATGGCGACCCTCCTCCCTTCGCCCTGCAGCTCGGCGACCTTGGCGGCCTTGTCCTCTGGACGCACCCCGGCGAAGACCCGGTCGATCCCGAGCTCTGCCGCGACGGCCTCGGCAACCGCGCGGGCGTCGCCGGTGATCATGACGACCTGGACGCCGACGGCGTGGAGCGCGGCGACGGCATCGCGCGACTCCGACCGGATCTCGTCGGCCAGGCGCAGCGCGCCGATGACGTCGCCGTCCGCGACGACGTGGAGGATGATCGCGCCCTCGCTGCGCCACGTCTCCGCGACCGGCAGCTCGGCCAGGCCGTGCTGCTCGAGCAGGTACGGCCCGCCGACCTCCACGGCGGTGCCGTCGACGACGGCCCGCACGCCGACGGCCGGCGACGAGGAGAAGTCGCCGGCCCGCTGGACGGTGAGCTCTCGGTGCCGCGCGGCGGTGACGACGGCGCGGGCCAGCGGGTGCTCGCTGTCGGACTCGGCCGCGGCGGCGAGGGCCAGCACGTCGTCGCGGGTCCGGTCGCCGGCCGTCTCGATGGCGGTGACGGTCGGCTCGCCGAGGGTGAGCGTGCCGGTCTTGTCGAAGAGGACGGTGTCGACCGTGCGCATCGACTCCAGCGCCAGTCGGTCCTTGACGAGGACGCCGCCGCGGGCGGAGCGCTCGGTCGCGATGGAGACGACGAGCGGGATCGCCAGGCCGAGGGCGTGGGGGCAGGCGATGACGAGGACGGTGATCGTGCGGATGACCGCGTCGTCGGGCAGGCCGAGGAGGGACCACACGATCGCCGTGATGACGGCGGCGCCGAGGGCGAACCAGAAGAGCCAGCCCGCCGCGGTGTCGGCGATCCGCTGGGCGCGGGAGGAGGACGACTGCGCGTCGGAGACGAGCCGCTGGATCCCGGCGAGCGAGGTGTCGTCACCGGTCGCGGTGACCTCGACCCGCAGACCGGAGTCGGTCGCGACGGTGCCCGCCACGACCGCGTCGCCCGCGGAGCGGCGGACCGTGGCGGACTCGCCCGTGATCATCGACTCGTCCATGCTCGCCGAGCCCTCGACGACCCGGCCGTCGGCGGGGACGGAGGCGCCGGGCCGGACGACGACGACGTCACCGACTGCGAGGGACGAAGGGGGGACCGTCACGACCTCGTCTCCCTCCACGCGCTCGGCCTCGTCGGGCAGCAGTGCGGCGAGCGAGTCGAGCGCGGAGGTCGTCTGGGCGAGCGAACGCATCTCGATCCAGTGACCGAGCAGCATGATGACGACGAGGAGCGCGAGCTCCCACCAGAAGTTCAGCGCGTGGTCGAGGATGCCGACGCTCGCGCCCCAGGACGCGATGAAGGCCACGGTGATCGCGAGACCGATGAGCAGCATCATCCCGGGCTTGCGGGCGCGGATCTCGCTCACGGCCCCCGTGAGGAAGGGGGACCCGCCCCAGGCGTACATGACCGTGCCGAGCACCGGGGAGACCCAGCGCGCCCACCCGCCGTGCGGCAGGGCGTAGCCGATGAGGTCGGCGAACATGTCGTTGAACCCGACGACCGGCACGGCCAGCGCGAGCATGATCCAGAAGAGCCGGCGGAACTGCCCGACGTGGTCACCGTGGCCGGCGTGACCTCCGTGACCCGCGTGCTCGTCGTGGTGCTCGTGACCGGCGTGGGGGTCCGCGCGGTGCTCGACGGTGGCGTGGTGGGGGCCGGGTGAGCTGCTCATAGTGTGTCCAACCATACCCCTCGGGGGTATCTTCCCGAAAGGTGGCGCTGAGGCTCTTCCTCGACGGGCTGGAGCTGGCCGTGAGGGAGGGGACCGTCGGCGGTCCTGCGCGGTAGCCGGGTGACGAGCAGCGCGACGACGCCCGGAGCAACCAGCCCCGGGCGCCGTCACCTGCTGGTCGGGCCTCAGTCGGTGACCGTGAAGTCGATCGTCTCGGTGCTCACGCGGCCGTAGCGGTCGGTGCTCGTGACGGTCGCCGTGTGCTTGCCGGCCTCGAGGTCACCCGGCAGCTCCAGGCGCCACAGGTGCATGCCGCTCTCGGCGACGCTGCCACCGTGGACGAGCTGCTCCTGGACCGCGACCGGGTCGGACCAGAGGGCACCGACCCGCTTGGCCTCGCCGGCCATCTCCTGGGTGCGGGTGGCCCCCTTCGCCTCGCCGCCATCGATCGCGACGGTGACGTCGGTGCCGGTCGACCCCGCGAAGACGTCTGTGGTGAGGTACGTGCCGCCGGCGAGGTCGGCCGCGGAGACCTCGGTGGGCCGCTCGAAGGCGGGCGCCTTGCCGCGGTTGGCGCGGTTGGCGGCGAACCACTCGCGGTAGCGGGGCGAGTTGACGCCCACCGCCATCTGCTCGGACTCGTCGCCGCCGGTCACCGTGAAGCGCTCACTGAGCTGGTCGGGACGCGACTCGAGCGTGAGGACGCCGGGGCGGGCGCCGTCCTTCTGGATCGCCGTGGGGAAGCCCGCGTCGGTGACGCGACCGGAGTACCAGTCACCGGAGATCGCGCCCGCGGTGATGTGGTCGAAGGGAAGCTCCTCGACGCCCCACGTCTTTGCCCAGCCCTCGGTGGAGTCGCCGGCGCGCATGACCTCGGTCGTGTGGCTGTGGCCGCCGAAGCCGACCGCGTCGCGCTCGCCGATGAGCTCGTGGATCTCCTTGATCTCCTTGACCTGGTGCCGCGTCTGGCCCTGGTCGTGGTAGTTGAGGAGCGGGATGTGGGCCGCGAGGACGACCGTCTTGTCCTTCGGGGTCGCCGCGATGTCGTTGCGCAGCCACTCGAGCTGCTCCTCGCCGAGGCCGCCGGTGTAGGACTGGCCCGCGCGGTACTGGACCGAGTCGAGCGCGACGATGTGCAGGTCGCCGACGTCGTAGGAGTAGTAGTCGGCGCCGAACTGCGAGCGGTAGGTGTCGAAGCGGTTCTGGCTGTCCGCCGCGTCGAAGTCGAGGTCGTGGTTGCCGGGGAGCAGGCGGGCGGGACCGTTGATCATGCCGGTGAGCTCACGCGTCTGCGCGTACAGCGAGAGGTCGTCACCGACGATGTCGCCGAGGAAGAGCGCGCCGCACGAGGTGTAGTCGTCGCGGGCGGCGAGGTCGGCGAACGCGCCCTTGCGCGCGTACTCGACCTGCGTCTGGTTGTACGTCTGGATGTCGCCGCCCATGATGCAGTCCTGCTGGGGCTTCTTCGTCGCGGTGGACTGCGCGAGGGGGAAGTTCACGGCCTCCGGGGCCGGGCCGGTCGCCTCGATGCCGCCGTACTTCAGCTCCGGCGAGCCCTTCGGCAGGTGGACGTAGGAGAACTGGGCGATGTTGTCCTCGTCGACGGGGACCTCGTAGCCAGCGGGCTGGGTGACGAAGACATTGGTGTTGTCGTCGACGGGCAGCTCGTAGCGACCCTTGGCGTCGGTCGTGACGACCTCGCGGCCGTTGGAGACCGTGACGCCCTTGATGCCGCGCTCGCCGCGGTCCTGGGTCGAGTCCTTGTCGCGGTCGTCGAAGACGACGCCGTCGATCGTGTCCTTGGCCTCGTCCGTGCCGGGCACGACCTCGACCGCGCCGCGGTAGGCGGTCTCGGACCAGGCGCTCGCGGGGCGCTCGGCGGCGGACGAAGGGGAGGCCGTCGCGGTGGTCGCGAGGGGGGCCGCGATGGCGGCGGTCAGGCAGAGTGCGAGGGCGCCGGTGACGGCGGGCGGGAGGATGCGTGGCGTGTGCAGGGGCATGGTGCGGGGCTCCTTGGTGGGGGGATGACCGTTCGTGGCGGCCGACTCGACGCTCCCGCGCCCGGGTGAACCGTCCCTGACGTCCGGGACGAGTCCCGGCGGCCCCTCGGGCCACGGCCGGTGAACTCCCGGCCAGGAAATGGTCAGCGCTCGGCTCAGAGGGCGCGGCCGATGCGGCCGGCGGCCGCCGCCACCTGGGCCCCGAGCCCGTCGAAACGGTCCGGGGTGATCCGGCTGCTCGGTCCCGAGACCGACATCGCGCCGACCGGGTGGCCGGTGCGGTCGACGATCGGCGCACCCACGGCGGTGATCCCCTCGGACAGCCCACCCGGGTTGATGGACCAACCGCGAGCCCGGACCTCGGCGATGGCCGCGCGCACCGCGTCGGGGTCGACGAGGGTGTCGCGGGTCTGCGGCGCCAGGTCCGCGCGGAGGCGGTCGTCGATCTCCGCATCGCTCGAGGCCGACAGGTAGGCGAGGCCGGTGGCGGACGCATGGAAGGGGATGCGGGTGCCCAGCGCCAGGAAGGCCCGGAGGCGGTGCGAGGTGTCGAGGCGCTCGAGCAGGACCAGCGCATCACCGTCCGGGACGGCGAGGTGGATCGTCTCGGTCGTCGCGAGCTGCAGCTCGCTCATCACCGGCAGCGCGACATCGCGCAGCCCCGAGCGGCCGTCGACACTGCGGCTGAGCCGGAGCGCCCGGTAGGTCAGGCCCCACCGGGTCGGCGACTCCTGGGTGGCCCGCAGCCACCCGATCTCCGCGAGCGTGGTGAGCATGCGCTGGGTGGTGCTCTTCGGCAGGCCGACCTCTCGGGCGAGCTCGGACAGCCCGACCGGCTGCAGGTCGGCGACCGTCTCGAGCACCCGGAAGGCGCTGACGACGCTGTGGGTGGGCTGGTTACCGGACATGTGTTGCTCCTCGGCGTGCTGGGCAGTACGGTGCGTCTGGTCCAAACAATAGACCAACGGACCGCACAGTGGACCACAAAGGAGTGCCCATGCTCGTGCAGCTACTCGCCCTGGCGACCTTCGTCGCCGTCTTCGCCCTCGCGGCGATCCGCAACGTCAACATCGGGCTGGTGATGTTCCCCTTCGCCGCGGCCGTCGGCCTCGGGCTGGCCGACATGGCCCTCGAGGACGTCATCGGCGGGTTCCCGCTCTCGATCCTCGTCCTGCTCGTCGGCGTCACGTACTTCTTCGGCATCGCGCACAGCAACGGCACGATCGAGTGGCTCATCGACGCCGTCATCAGCCGCGTCGGAGGCCGGGACGGGCTCTTCCCTCTCGTCTTCTTCCTGCTCACCGCCGCGATCTCCGCGATGGGCGCCCCGCTCGGCGGCCTCGTCATGGCACCCGTGGGCATGACCGTCGCCGCGCGGCGCGGTCTCGACCCGATGCTCATGGCGCTGGCCATGGGTACCGGCCTGTCCGCGGGTGCCTTCGCCCCGACGAGCCTCTTCGGCATCATCACCTGGGGCACGGCCGACAGTGCCGGGATCGATCTCAACCCCATGCTGCTCTTCGGCCTGGCGCTCGCGATGAACCTCGTGCTCCTCGCCGTGGCCCACCTGATGTTCGGGCGTCGTCCTCGCCCGGTGACCGAGGAGCCTGCCGTCGCCGGCCCGACCGGAGGCTCCGGGACCGGGCGCGAGATCGGTGGCTACGGCCAGTCCTCGCTCCAGCTCAAGACGCAGGCCACGGCCGTCCGCGAGGCCGTCACCGACGGCACCGTCGCCCCGCCGACCACCCTGCAGGTCGTGACCCTCGTGGCGATGGCCGCCCTCGTCATCAGCGTGGTCGTCATCGCCGTCACGGGTGGCGAGCCGGACATCGGTGTCCTCGGCTTCGCGCTCGGTGCCCTGCTCGCCGTCATCGACCCGGCGGCCGGCAAGCGAGCCATGACCCGCATCGACTGGGGCTCCGTGCTGCTGGTCGGCGGCATCATCACCTACGTCGGCGTGCTCAAGGAGATGGGCGTGCTCGACATGCTCGGCGAGAGCGCCGCCGCCCTGGGCACCCCGATCCTCGCCGCCTTCCTCCTGTGCGTCGTCGCCGGGCTCATCTCCGCCTTCGCGTCGACGACCGGCATGCTGGCGGCGCTCGTGCCGCTCTCCCTCCCCCTCATCAGCGAAGGGGGAGTCCCCGGGTGGGCGCTCATCTGCGCCATCGGCGTGTGTGCGTCGATCGTGGACGTCTCACCCTTCTCGACCGTCGGCGCGACGTACGTGGCGACCGCCGAGGCGGAGGACCGGCCCCGGCTGACCTCCCTGCTCACCCGGTGGGGGCTCGCGATGGTCGCCGTCGGCCCCATCGCCCTGACGCTCCTGCTCATCCTCCCCGGCAAGGTGATCGCATGACCTCCTCCCTAATCCAGGGCCTGCTCGACGGACCGGACCGACCCGACGCCCTGACCGTCGACGGCACGACCCTCGGCAGCCACCAGCTCGTCGACGCCGCAGCGCGGTTCGCCGCGTCGCTGCCCGACGACGGCCCGGTCGCGGTGCGCGCCGAGCCCCGCGTCGAGACCGCGGTCGCGGTCATCGGCTGCCTGCTCGCCGGCGTGCCGGCCGTCCCCGTCCCACCGGACGCCGGTGCCGGCGAGGTGCAGCACGTGCTCCGCGACTCGGCCGCGACCGCCTGGGTCGGGGCGGCGCAAGAGGGGGTGTCGCTCCCTTCGCTCCCGGTGGACGTCACGGGCGGGCGATCGCCCGGGCTGCCCCCGACGCCCGGCCCCGACCGGACCGGGATCATCCTCTACACCTCCGGCACGACCGGGGCCCCCAAGGGCGTGACCCTCAGCCAGGCGGCCATGGCCTCCGGCCTCGACGGCCTCGCCGAGGCCTGGGAGTGGACCGCCGACGACCTGCTCGTCCACGGTCTGCCGCTCTTCCACACCCACGGGTTGATCCTCGGCATGCTCGGTCCGCTGCGCCTCGGCGGCCGGCTGCACCACACGGGTCGGCCGCGCCCGGAGCGCTACGCCGCCGCCCGCGGTTCGATGTACTTCGGCGTGCCCACGGTCTGGTCGCGGGTGGCCGCCGACCCGACCTCCGCCCGGGCGCTGTCCAGCGCGCGCCTCCTCGTGTCGGGGAGCGCGCCGCTGCCCGTGCCGGTCTTCGACGCGATCCGTGAGCTCACGGGGCAGGCGCCGATCGAGCGGTACGGCATGACGGAGACCATGATCACCCTGAGCACACGCGCCGATGGTGAGCGTCGCCGCGGCTGGGTCGGTCTGCCGGTCGGTGACGCCGAGACCCGCATCCGGACCGACGACGGACGTGCGGTCCCGGCCGATGGGGAGACGATCGGCCGGCTCGAGGTGCGGGGCTCCATGCTCTTCGACCGCTACCTCAACAGGGACGACGCGACGGCGGCGTCCTTCACGCAGGACGGGTGGTTCGTCACCGGCGACATGGCCGCGTGGGACGACGGCGGGTTCCATCGCATCGTCGGCCGCGAGTCCGTCGACCTCATCAAGTCCGGTGGCTACCGCGTCGGCGCCGGCGAGATCGAGGCCTCGCTGCTCGGTCGCCCGGAGGTCGCCGAGGTCGCTGTCGCGGGCGTGCCCGACCCCGACCTCGGCCAGCGGATCGTGGCCTGGGTCGTGCCGAGCGGTCGGGCCGACGACGCCGTCGCCGCGACCCTCGTCGCGCACGTCGCCGAGGAGCTCGCGTGGCACAAGCGTCCGCGTGAGGTGCGCTTCACGGACTCGTTGCCGCGCAACGCGATGGGCAAGATCCAGAAGAAGCAGCTGGACGGCGTGGTCTAGCTCCGGCCCGTGACTGCCGCGTAGGGCGCCGGGCCGGGTCCACAGACCCCGTGATTGCGGGTTCTTGTCCACACGGCGTGTCGGTCCCGTGTGATGCACATCATCGAACATATGATCGAATCATGACAGCGACGCCGCTGCAGTACCGCGACACAGGCCTCATGGGTGGCCTGCGGGACGCGCTGCGCTCGTTGGTGTACTCCGACCCGGGCACGGCCTGGCAGCTGCCCGACCCGGACGTCGCAGACGGGCTGGCGTTGATCGGTCGGGCCCGGCAGCTGCTGGAGGTCGCCGAGGTGCAGCTGGTGCGCGAAGGGATCTCGCGGGGCCTGCCGGGCCAGGGGTCGTGGTCGGCGCACGACTGGGTCGGGGTCAACGAAGGGCGCCGCGCGCCCCGCCCCTCGGCCCAGCACGTCGCGCGGGTGGTGCGGGTCGCCGGCGCTGCAGGGGCGACGGGTGAGATCACGCAGGCCTTCGAGGCCGGTGACCTGCCGTTGGGCAAGGCCGACCAGCTGGTGCGCTTCCACGAGTCGGTGCGCCGGGTCGCCGACCCGGACCTCCTCGAGGAGGACCTGGCAGTCCTGACCCGGGCCGCCCGGGACGAGGTGCTGACCTCGCCCGACGGGGCCCGGGTCACCGACCGGGTCGGCGGGTTGGACGAGAAGAAGCTCGCGGCCGCGATCACCCAGACCGGGCGGATGCTGCGCCCGGAGCAGGACCTGGACGACGAGGACGCCGCAGCCAAGGCCTCCCGCTCGTTGACCAAGGCCCCCGGCCCGTGCGGGATGACCCGCTACCGCGTCGACCTCGACCCCGAGGGCGCCGCGATCCTCGACGCCGCGCTGGCCGCGTTGTCCGCACCGGTCAAGGGACCCGACGGCGCCCCGGACGAGCGGACCCCGGCCCGGCGCCGCGCCGACGCGCTGCTGTCGATCATCAGCCGCGGCGTCGCCGCGCCCGAAGGCGTCCCACGGGCCGACAAGGCCCAGATCCTGGTGACCATCAGCCTCCACGCCCTCTCCTCAGCGCACGGCCGGTGCGTCGCCTGCGGGCAGGACCTGTCCGGCCACGCCCCCGACGCCACCGGCCAAATGTTCGGCGGGGCAGCCTTCGACCCTCCCAGCGGGGGCCACGCCGGTGGCCTGACCGCCACCGGGCAGGTCCTCACCCCCACCACCGTCCGCAAGCTGGCCTGCACCGCCGGGATCATCCCCGCGATCTTGGGTACCAACCACGAACCCCTCGAGCTCGGCCGCACCACCCGACTGTTCACCCCCGGCCAACGCAAAGCCCTGTGGTTGCGCGACGGCGGCTGCACCTACCCCGGCTGCACCATGCCCCCGCAATGGACCGACGCCCACCACATCACCCACTGGGCCCACGGCGGGGCCACCGACCTGTCCAACGCCGCCCTCCTCTGCGAACGCCACCACACCCACGTCCACCAACACGACCTCACCGCCACCACCACCCCCTGCGGCGTCACCTGGCACACCTAGCTGCCACGCGCTGTCCTGAGGTGCGACGAAGGAGCCTCGAAGGGCTCCGGACCCGGCCCCCACGGGACCGGCCACAGACATGCCGCGCCGTCCCCAGACCCGGCGGCACACCCCCTTCGTCCACACGGAGCGGTCGGGCCGAGCGTTGACGGACGGCCTGCCTAGGGTGGGTTGCAGGCACAGAGGGCGAAGGGAGCAACGACGTGGTCTGGAAGGTCGAGTCCGCCGACTGGGTGCTGTCGTTGACGGACGACGACATCGAGGCGGCCACGGACGAGGGCACCTTCGACCGGGGGTATGGCTACGCCGAGGACGAGATGGTCACCCAGGCCGCGGCCCTCAACCGGGGTCGCGTCCTCGTCGCCACGGTGCTGGGGTCCGGCCACGAGTCCTACCAGACGATCGTCTCCCTCGAGGGCGACTCCCGGGCTCCCCGCACCGAGTGGAGCTCCCGGTGCAGCTGCCCGGTCGGCGCGCGCTGCAAGCATGCGGTGGCCGTCCTCCTCACCGTCCGCGACGTCCTCGGGGGCCCCACGGGGATCGACACCGCCCCCGCCGCCCCGTGGGAGGCGACCCTCGAGCGGCTGTCGGCGCCCGCGCCGGTCGAGCCCCTGCGCGACGGCGACGTGCTGGCGCTGGTCTTCGAGCCGGTCATCGAACCCGGGCGGGGGAGGGGGGCGGCCGACTCCCGCAAGCTCCTCGTCCGGCCCACGCGGTGGACGCGACTGGGCCGGTGGGCCAAGAAGTTCTCCTGGGCGGAGGCCGACAGCGAGTCCTACAACGCCGTCGCCATCAAGCGGAGCCATCGACGGGCGGTGCGGTTCCTGCTCGCCCTGCAGCACCCGGCCGCCGCCAGGGCCCGGTCCTACGCGGTCAAGGAACCGGCCGTCCACCTCGACGCCTTCGGCGGGGAGGTCTGGATCGCTCTGCGTCGGGCCGAGCAGGCCGGTATCGCTCTCCTCGCCAGCGACGACGGGGACCCGGCGCGCCTCCTGGCCGAGCCCGTCGAGGCGGTCGTCGACGTCACCCGCGACGCGGACGGTGTGTGCCTGACGCCGAAGATCGTGTGGCCCGACCCCACGATCGAGCCCGACGACGTCCACCTCCTCGGTGACCCCGTCCACGGGCTCTCGGCGAGCGTGGACGGGGAGCTGGTCCTCGCCCCCTTCGCCGCGACGTTGGGGACGGGCACCACCGACCTGCTGCGCGGCGGCGAGGTGCTCGTCCCCGCGGCGGACGTCGACCGCTTCCTCGCGATGTACCTCGGTCGGCTTCGCGAGCAGGTCACGGTCATCTCGTCGGACGGCAGCGTGGACCTGCCCGAGCCGACCCCGCCTCGCCTGCACATCCGCGTCGGGGGCGAAAGGGAGGCCCTGCGCCTCGACCTCGGGTTCGTCTACGCGGCGGGCAGCCAGGAGCACGTCGTCCCGGCGGCTGCCGGCGGAGCCGTCCCGCGGGACGCGAAGGGGGAGCAGGCGCTGCTGACCGCGCTCGGCGACCTCCGCGAGGTCCCCGGGGCGGTCGTCCGCGCCACCGGCAGCACCCAGCGCCGCCTCGTGCCGCAGGTCCTGCTGCGCGGCGCCACCGCGATCGCCGTCGTCACCGAGGTCCTGCCCGCGCTCGAGGTCGACGAGCGGGTCGTCGTCGAGCACGGGGAGGACGTGCCGGCGTACGAGCACCTCGACGAGGAACCCGTCATCGCCGTGCACGAGGCGGGCGAGGCCGCCGGCTCCGACTGGCTCGACCTGCGGGTCAGCGTGACCGTCGGCGAGGTGGCGGTGCCCTTCGAGCCGCTCTTCGCCGCCCTCGTGCGGGGTGAGGAGATCATGCTGCTGGAGTCCGGTGAGTGGTTCCGTCTCGACCACCCGGTGCTCACGGACCTGCGCGCCCTCATCGAGGAGGCCGGCGAGATCACCGAGCCCGAGGCGGGCGAGCTGCGCCTCAGTCGCTACCAGGTCGGCCTCTGGGACGACCTCTCCGGCATCGCCGACGTCGCGGTGCCCCGCGAGCACGACTGGCGGGCCCGCGTCGAGGCCCTGCGGGACCTCGACACCACCGAGCCGCCGCCGGTCCCCGATGGCCTGCGGGCGACCCTGCGGCCGTACCAGCTGGAGGGCTACCACTGGCTCACCACGCTGTGGGACGCCGGGCTCGGCGGGGTGCTCGCCGACGACATGGGCCTGGGCAAGACCGTCCAGACCCTGGCCCTGCTCGCCCGGGCCGCGGCAGCCGGCGAGCTCGACCGGCCGGTCCTCGTCATCGCGCCCACGAGCGTCGTCGGGACGTGGGCGAGCGAGGCGCACACCTTCGTCCCCGATCTCGAGGTGCGCGCCCTCGGCCGGACGAGCCGCACCCGCGGCCAGGACGTCGCCGAGGCGGTCGCCGGGGCACAGCTCGTCGTGACCTCCTACGCCGTCCTGCGCATCGACGCGGACGAGTTCGCCGCCGTCGACTGGCGCGGCGTGGTCATCGACGAGGCCCAGTTCGTCAAGAACGACCGGGCCAAGGCCCACCAGGCGATCAGGCGGCTGTCGACCCCCTTCGTCCTCGCAGTGACGGGCACGCCCCTGGAGAACTCGCTGATGGACCTCTGGTCCCTGCTCGCACTGGCCGCGCCCGGGCTGTACCCGCACCGGGAGCGGTTCGTCCGGGACTACCGCAAGCCGATCGAGTCGGGGGAGCGTCCCGAGCTGCTCGACCGGATGCGTCGCCGGGTCCGGCCGCTCATGCTCCGCCGCACCAAGGAGCAGGTGGCGCTCGACCTGCCGCCCAAGCAGGTGCAGGTGCTGCCGGTCGACCTCACGCCCGGCCATCGGCGGCTCTACGACAGGCACCTGCAGCGCGAGCGCAAGCGGGTGCTCGGCCTGCTCGCCGACCCCGAGGCCAACAGGGTCGCGATCCTCGCCTCGATCACCCGGCTGCGACAGCTGAGCTTGGACCCCGGGCTCGTCGACGACGAGCACCGCGGCCAGGTGACGTCGGCGAAGATCGAGCTGCTCGTCGAGCAGCTGCGCGAGCTCGGCGACGAGGGCCACCGGGCGCTCGTCTTCAGCCAGTTCACGAGCTACCTGCGACTCGTCCGTGAGCGGCTCGACGCCGAGGGCATCACGACCAGCTACCTCGACGGCGCCACGACCGACCGCGCCGGGGTCATCGACGAGTTCCGGACCGGTGACTCCACGGCCTTCCTGATCTCGCTCAAGGCGGGCGGCGTCGGTCTGACGCTCACCGAGGCGGACTACGTCTTCGTGCTCGACCCGTGGTGGAACCCCGCGGCCGAGGCGCAGGCGATCGACCGGGCCCACCGCATCGGTCAGGAGCGACCGGTGATGGTCTACCGGCTCGTGTCGACCGGCACGATCGAGGAAAAGGTGCTCGCCCTGCAGGAACGCAAGCGCGACCTCTTCCAGCGGGTCGTCGACGACGGAGGCGCGCTGTCCGGCGCGATCACGAACGAGGACATCCGGGCGCTGCTCGACGTCGAGTGAACTCCGGCGCTCACTCGGCGGCGCTCACTCGGCGGCGCTCACTCGGTGGCGCTGCGCGGGGCCCGGGTCGCCGGCGTGCGCCAGACGTCCGGGTCGGCGACGGTGAACCGTCGGCCGGTCACCTCGCTCGGGGTGATCCGCACGAAGTGGCCCTTGTCGCCGGCCTGCCACGGGAAGATCGGCAGGTCCACGGTGTCCGTCAGCTCGTCGATCTCGCTGATGGGGCGCGCAGCACCCTTGACGACGACGCTCCAGGCGCGACCGGTCTCGGGGTCGAAGCCGTCGGCCTCGAAGGCGACCCGCGCGGTGGACAGGGCCGCGAAGAGCTTGGTCCCCTCACCCGAGCGGAAGACGACGGTGCCGTGGTCGACGCCGAAGTTGATCGGGAAGAGGTCGGGATGGTCCTCGACCAGGACCGCCAGGCGGCCCACCGTGGTCGTGCGCAGCAGCGACCAGCAGGTGTCGTGGGTGAGGACTTCGACCGGGGTCGTGGGGACCATCTGCACCGCCTCCTGGGGGACATCTCGAGGTTAGCGCAGGATCGGGCCGTCCCAGCCGGGTGGGTGGGCAGGGCGGGGCGCCCGGGTCAGCCTCCGTGCACGCGCACGCAGCAGCGCCCCTCACCGCTCGCCTCCTTCGAGGAGGACGAAGGGGGCGCCCGCGCCGCTCTCTCCGACGGCACCGAGGGAGGGCAGACCCTCGGAGCGGGTCAGCCGCGCAGGACCTTGGCCATGGCCTTGCCCCTGGCGAGCTCGTCGACGAGCTTGTCGAGGTAGCGGATCCGGCGCATCAGCGGGTCCTCGACCTCCTGCACCTTCACCCCGCACACCGACCCGGTGATGAGCGCGGAGTTCGGGTTGAGCGTCGCCGCACCGAAGAAGTCCTCGAAGGTCGTCTCGTCGTCGAGGTGCCGCTGCAGGCTCGCTTGGTCGTATCCGGTGAGCCAGCGGATGACCTCGTCGAGCTCGGCGACGGTGCGCCCCTTCTTCTCCACCTTGGTCACGTAGTGCGGGTAGACCGAGGCGACGGGCGTGGTGAAGATCCGGTGGCTCACGGGTCGAGCCTAGGTCGCCGCCTGCCTCTCGCCGTCGCCCGGTAGCGTCGACGGCCATGAGCAGCAGCATCGAGCGGGCCCTGCGGGCCGCACGTCACGGGGACGCGTCGGTCCGCCAGCAGGCCGCGCTCCACCTCGGCACGTACGGCGACGCCTCGATCGCCGCCGAGCTCGTGGAGCTGCTCGTGCGCGAGGCGGACTTCTACGTCCGCGAGACGCTCACCTGGGCCGTCGTCACCCGCGCCGAGGCGACGTACCCGTTGCTCCTCGTCGAGCTCGACGGTGACGGACCCGCCCGCGTGCAGGTGCTCCACGCGTTGAGCAAGATCCGCAACCCGCAGTCCGTCGCCGCGATCCTGCCGCTCACCGACGACGAGGACGACGCGGTGGCCGCCAAGGCATGGTGGGCGCTCGGACGTATCGGCACCCCGGGAGCGGTGGCGACGCTCATCGGGCACCTCGGTGTGGAGGACACGTTCCGTCGGCGCGAGCTGACCCGCGCCCTCGAGCAGGCCGGAGGGGCAGCCGTCGAGGGGCTCGCCCAGCGACTCCGCGAGGACCCCGTCCCGTCGGTGCGGCGCCACGCCGCCGAGGCGCTGCTCGGCATCGGCGAGCCGGCAGCCCGTCCGGCCGCCTCGGCCCTCTTCCACGTCATCGAGCACGACGACAAGGAGGTCGTGCTCCCGGCGATCGAGGCCCTCGCCGAGCTGGACCTGCCCGACGTCGACGCGACCCTGCAGGGACTGCGCGACGGTGATGACGCCTGGCTGTCGATCACGGCCGGCTGGCTGCTCGCCGACCGCGCCGACCGTGCCGACCGGGCCTGAGCCGGGTCAGCCGGCAGGCCGTCGCAGCTCGTGCGGCAGCTCCTCGAGCAGCCGCAGCCAGACCTCGCTGGCGTCCGGAAAGCTCGGGACCGCGTGCCGCAGCACGTGGACCGGCACCCGGCCGGTGATCGCGACCGTCGCCGCGTGCAGGAGCTGGCCGGCGTCCGTGCCCACGAAGGTCGCGCCGAGCACGAGCCGGCTGTCCCGGTCGACGACGAGTTGCGCCGCGCCCGGTGCGTCGTCGCGCAGCAACGCCGCGCCGGCGACCTGGTCGAAGGGGACCTTCGCGACGACCACGTCGTGGCCGGCCTCGACCGCCTCGGCCCTCGTCAGGCCGACCCGCGCCACCTGCGGGTCGGTGAAGACGACCTGCGGCACCGGCACGTCCTCGGGCACGGGCCCGGGGTCGACCCCCCGCGCGGTCGACGCGATGCGGTCGCCGAGGACGCGGGCGCGGTACTTGCCCCAGTGGGTGAGGGGGGCTTCCCCGCTGGCGTCGCCGACCGCGTGCAGCCAGTCCGGCAGGCGCCCGTCGAGGACGTCGTCGGGGCCGAGCCCGACCGCGTCCAGGCCGAGGTCATCCAGGCGTGGGCGGCGGCCCGTCGCGACGAGCACCTCGTCCGCCTCGATGGACCCTTGGTCCGTCACGACCGTGACCGGGCCACCGTGAACGCGCCCGACGCCCGTGTCCCTCGCGTCCGCGCGGTGGCACGCGGTGACCGATGTCGACAGCCGCAGGTCGACCCCCTTCGCCCGCAGGGCCGCCGCGATCATGGGGCCGGCGAAGGGCTCCTGGCCCTCGAGCAGGCCGGCGCCGCGGACGACGAGGGTCACCCGGCTCCCGAGCGCGGTCAGCCAGGTCGCGGCCTCGCAGGCGACGACCCCGCCGCCGATGATGACGAGGCGGTCGGGGACCTCGGTCACGGCGGTCGCGTCGCGCGACCCCCACGGGCGGACGTCGGCGAAGGGGGCCGGGACCACCGGCGCGCTCCCGGTGGCGATGACGACTGCGCGCCGAGCGCGCAGTCGCTGGGTGCCGTCGACGCCGTCGACCTCCACCTCGCGCTCGGCGACGAGGCGCGCGTGGCCGCGGACGGTCGTGATGCCGAGTCCCTCGGCCCAGGTCACCTGCCCGCTGTCGTCGCGGCCGCCGACCCAGGTGTCGCGGCGGGCGAGCAGGCCCGCGGGCTCGACCTCGGCGGTGCCCACCCCCTCGAGGTGGGCGGTCGCGTCGGCGACGGCGACCGGCCGCAGCAGCGCCTTGCTCGGGATGCACGCCCAGTACGAGCACTCACCGCCGAAGAGCTCGCCCTCGACGAGGGCCGCGGTGAGGTCGGTGTCCTCGATGGCGTACTGCGCGGCGTTCTCACCGACGGGGCCGGCGCCGATGACGACGACGTCGTACTCGTGGACCTCGGGCACGTGGGCTCCTTGGCTCGTCGTGGAAGGGGGTCAGACCGGCGGCAGCAGGTCGGCCCGGTCGAACATCTGCGCGGTGGCGCGCGCGGAGGGGGTGCCTGCATCGGGGTCGGCGCCGTGCTCGAGGAGGGCGGCGACCACCTCGGGCTCGGCCTTGAAGACGGCACCGGCCAGGGGCGACTGGCCGCGGCCGTTGACGCGGTCGACGTCGGCACCCCGGTCGGCGAGCTCGCGCACCAGCGGGGCGTGCCCGTGGTAGGCCGCGAGCATGAGCATCGTGTTGCCCGCCTCGTCGGCGAGGTCCACGGGGGCGCCCGCGTCGAGGTAGGGCACGAGTCCGGCGGCGTCGCCGGACCGGGCCAGGTCGAGGAGACGGTGGGCCAGCTCGACCACCTCGTTGCGGGGCTGGTCGGCCCCGGTCGCTGCCGCGTACGCGTCGTCGATCTCGTCGCTCATGCGCCCAGTCTGCCGGGTGAAGGTCAAGGGAGGGGTTCGCCCTTCATCAGTGCCGAGGCGTAGACGTTGGCGATCCGCACGCCGTCGAGCCAGGCCGTCAGGCGCTCGGCCTCGAGCGCCAGCGCCGCACGCGCCTCGCTCCCTGGGTCGACCCCCGGGCACTCGACGACCGACACGACACCGTCCTCGTCCTGCACCCACGCGCCGACGACCCGGCCGTCCCACCAGGCGGTCGTGCCGCCGTTGCCGTTGCTGTCGAAGAGCCACCGCCGGTGGTCCGGGTCGAGGTGGTGGTCGCGTTCCTTCCACCCCATCGTCGTCGGGTCGAGCGTCGGCAGCAGGGCCGCCCACAGCCCGACCTCCGGGGCGGGCTCGACGTCGTCGGCCAGCACCCACCCGGTGCGGGCGCGCTCCAGCGCGACCTCGACCGCGCCGACCGCCGTCAGGGCGGTGCGGGTCGACCCCTTCGTCGCGCCGAGCCACCACTGGACGTCCTCCAGCGTGCCCGGCCCGAACCGCGCCAGCCACCGCCGCACGAGCTCCGCGTAGGGCGCGTCGAGCGGCAGCGGCGCGACCGGCCCGCCGAGCCAGGCGTCCATGAGGGTCCACGCGGGCTTCGACAGCGGTCTGCGGCTGTACATGGCGGAAGAGACGCTTGGCGGGCTCAATGTCTATGCCACCACGACGGATCACATCGATCCTGATGTTGTTCACACCGCAGAGTTGTTCGCGGCGCACGCGGCCACGGCGCTGGGACATGCTCGACGTGAGGATCAGCTCAACGAAGCCTTGGCCACCCGCAAGGCGATCGGCCAAGCCATCGGGCTGGTCATGGAGCGCTACCAGATCACCGAGGACCACGCCTTCCAGTTCCTCGTGCGGGTCTTTACCACGAGCAACATCAAGATGCGTGACCTGGCTCAGGAACTCATCGACACCGCCAATGCCACATACGGGCTCCTCCTCAACGGTCCCGGGCGCGACTCGTGACTCGGCTGCCCGGCAAAGGGAGACGTGAACGAGCCTGAAGACGAGGCCCTCGGCTCAGCCCTTCGGCGGGTTGGGGTCGTTGCCATACGAGTTGCGTTCACCGATCGTGCCGTCCTTCTTGTGCACCAGGTGCTCGACGCCGTCCTTCTTGGCCGCCGCGCGGCCGACCGCTTGCGCCTCGGCCTTCGTGGCGTGCGTGCTCGATGCACGCTGCGCGCCCTCGCGACGATTCGCCCATCCACCGCTGGTCGGCACTGTGTGATGTTCTTCTTCTTCGCCATCGGAGTATTCCCTTTCATCGGTTCAGCCAGTCGATGGAGTCTCACCCCTCGGTACGCGGGTAATGGAAGGGTCGAGCCATCCGGGACACTGTCAGGATGGGGAGTGAGCAGCACGTGGTGTGGTGTTCACGTTGTTACAACCTGAACATCGCGCATCCAGCCAGGGAGACATTCTTAGATGGCTATCTGCCGTGTCATTTCTGTTCCGGCACATGTCTACGCTTGCCCGATCGATTCGGCAAGTACGCGGTGTCGGCGTTCGCGTCTTTGACGCAGCACGAGCACGCCAGAACCAATGCTGGGTGCAACGTTTGGGTATACGAGGTTGTACAAACAGCTGGAATCTATGACACGTGGAGCACGAATAGCGAACGCGTCGGGTACGCGTACCAGGGCAATGAGATCCATTCACTATCCGTGGGCGAGAGTTGGGTCAACGTTGACTACCTTTACACCACTAATTACGGTGATTCGCCGCTTATCAAGTACCACAACGACTATTTCCAGAAGGCGTACCTCGACTACAAGACCTGCTTCTCGCGGTGATCTTCACGAGGGTCGCTGTGTTTCCCGACGTGTATGTCGCGCGTCGAGGGTGTCGTTGGATCAGTTGCGAGCAGGGGTCGGCGAGGGCGGGTTCCCCCCTTGAAACATCTCGTCGATTTCTTCTTGGGTGCGGGGGGCTTTGACCTGGGTCCGGACCGCGGCCCCGAAGGTCTTCTCGACGATGTCAGCTGCGGCTTGGCTGGTCACGTCCACCTCGACCTGGCCGGTCTTGTGGTCGATCCGCATCGCACGGATTCTCACTGCCCCGTCCGGGTCGTAGCTCTTGGTGTCGGCGACGGCGTCCATCGTCGAGACCAGTTGCGCCTCGGTCCGCAGCCCCCCAGCGTGTACTTCGACGGTGAAGTCGACGGCGCTGGTCAGGTCGTCGGCCAAGGTCTGGATCTCGTCGACCGTGGCGTCTTTGCCGGCGGCGGGCCCGGCGACGTAGATGTTGAGTGTCTTCTCTTCGGAGATCCACGTCCCGCCGCCGTCGCGGCCCTGGGCGTTGAGGATCTCGGCCAACCGTTCTGCGACCTGGTCGGGGCGGGGGTGCGCGGGAAGGTCGTCGCCGGCGGACTGGAAGGACGACGACGAGCTCGTCGAGGCGATGTCGACGCTCGGTGGTTGATCGTTCCAGGCGAAGGTCAGGCCCACCGCCCCGGCGACCATGGTTGCCCCGAGGACTGCTCCAAGTGCTGCTCCTCGGCGGTGCCGTCGGCGGGCGTTTGCGGTCGCGATCAGCACGTCCAGGGGTGGCATGTCTTGGCGCGCGCGGTCCGCTTCGTCGTCGATCAGGGTGCGCACGGCATCGAGGTCGGGGTGGGTCATGATGGCTCTCCTAGTCGAGAACGAAGGCTGGTGCGCGCTCGGGAGAGACGCGACTTGACGGTCCCGATGGGCACGGCGAGGTC
Source organism: Janibacter terrae (assembly GCF_039636765.1). Classification (NCBI taxonomy): domain Bacteria; kingdom Bacillati; phylum Actinomycetota; class Actinomycetes; order Micrococcales; family Intrasporangiaceae; genus Janibacter; species Janibacter terrae. The sequence goes on along the minus strand of NZ_CP144167.1, from coordinate 325,142 downwards.
CTCGGCGATTTCCGCGTCGCTGAGGTCGTGCACGGCGCGGCGCACCACGACCTCCCGCTGGATGGCGGGCAATTCGCGGATCGCTTGCCAGATCTCGTGGCTGTGCGGGTGATCGTTTCTGGTCGTCGTTGGGGACTGGTGATCGCTCAGCGGCGGGTGACGTCGTGATCGTCGGTGTTCGTCGACGGCGAGGCGATACCCCACGGTGCGTAGCCACGCGATGGGGCTGTCGTACCTGGAGACCTTGTTCCAGTGCAAGATCAGCCGGGTGAACGCCTCGTTGGCGCAGTCCTCGGCTGAGGTGCGTGAGCCCGCCACGACTGTCAGCTCGCCCACCAGGCGGGGGTAGAAGGCGGAGTACAACTCCTCCAAGCCCTCGCGATCGTGCAACTTCATGTCCTTATGACGCTGAGACGGGCCGTTGGTTCCATCAGGCCACTACCTTTCTTTGTCTTCCCACCTTGACGGGGCTGGCCCCTCAACGCTCATCGTGACGGGGTGCGCAATGACGAGGGGCCGAGGTGCGCAAAGTGACGATTGGCACTGCGGCACCATTTCCAAAACAGGGACCTGGGCGAAAGAGGCGACGAAGCAGTGGAGGCAAGGCCCCCAGCTCGAGCTCGCCTGAGCGGGGGGCCGCGGAGCGGCCCCTTCCCTTTGGGCGGGCGCGGTAGCGCCCGCCCTTGGCGCGGCTGCACGCGGAGCCAGTGGCCGGCGTTGGGCCCGCGGGTGATCTTGCCCTCCGCCCCGAGCCAGCCGAGGACGCGCGGCGCGAGGTTGAAGGTGCCGCCGTACCGCTTGTCCTCGTTGACCGTGATGGCCCCGGCGAGCTCGGGCAGTGCCTCGCGCAGCTCCTTGGCGCTCATCGCTCCGCCGCCGGAGAGTTGGGCGAGGACCGCCGCGCCCGCTGCGTCGAGCCAGGCGTCCCCGTCGTCGGCGACCCCGTGCCTCGCGGCGTCTCGGGAGACCAGGCGGCGCTGCTCGGGCGCGATGCGTCCGACGGCGACCCCGAGAGCCGCGGGCAGCAGGTCGCGGGGGAAGGCGAAGAGGGTGCGGCGCATCGCCAGCTGCTTGACGAGGCTGCGCTCGGTGTACATGGCCTCGTCCACGGCGAAGGGGGTCACCCCCGACGTCCGCGCGCCGACCGCGAGGTGGACGGTCGCCGCCTCGGTCGCGTGCAGGCAGACGACGGACCGGGCCGCGGTGACGGGGTCGCTCGTCCGGTGGGCGGGGTGCAGCCCGTGCCGGGTCGCGAGCCGCGCGCGCCGCTCGCGGTCGTCGACCAGCCGCACCTCAGGCCTTGCGGGCGACCGCGAGGAAGACCGGGTAGTCGCGGCCCTGCTTGAGCACGGTGCCGGCGTCGCCGACCCGCACCTCGGTGAGGCCGGCGGCGCCGAGCCGGGTGGCGAGGTCCTCGCGGGAGAAGCCGTGGTGGCCGTCGAAGTCGCCGTCGTGGAAGCTGCCGTCCTCGCGGTCGAGGTCGGCGAGGCACAGGTGGCCCCCGGGCTCGAGCATCTCGGCGAAGGCGGCGAGGACGCGGTCGAGGTCGTGCACGTGGTGCATGACGTTGGAGGTGACGACGAGGTCGAAGCGCTCGGACGGCACGGGATGGGCTTCCAGGTCGAGGTCCCACACCCGGGTCGGCGAGGGGAGGACCCCGTCCGCGACCTTGTCGGCGAGGACCTGGCGCATCCCCGAGGAGTTGTCGGCGAGGGTGATCGTCGGCTCGGTGAGGGACTCGAGCAGCGCGATGGTCACCAGGCCGGTGCCGGCGCCGTACTCGAGGAGCTTGGTGCGGGGTGCGAGCGGGACGGCCTCGGCGATGGCGGCAGCCACCTCACCGGACTGCCGGATCTTGTCCGGGTCGTCGTCCCAGGTCGCCGCCTTGTCGTCGAAGCGCCTGCTGCCGGGGTGGTCGTGTCGCGCGTCGTGGCCCATGGGACCACCCTGCCACCGACCGGGGACAGCCGTCACCGGTCGTAGCCGCCCTCCGGCGGCACCATCTCGCCGCGCACGCCGAGCAGCCGCACCGGCCGGTCGTCGTCGAGTGCCCGGTAGAGGTCCATCGCCGTCCCCGCGACGACCGCGGGGTCGAAGGTCGGCTCGGCCAGCTTGCGCACCCGCACGACCGTGAAGAAGGGGGCGAAACGCACCTTGAGGTGGACGCGGGCGCAGGCCCTCCCTTCGCCCTGCAGGTCCGTGACGACCTGCTCCGCGAGGGCGCGCAGGGCGGCCTCGATCGTCTCGGGGCCGACGAGGTCCTGCTGGTAGGTCATCTCGTGGCCATGCGCGCGGGCGACCCACGGGGTGTCGTCGACCTGCGAGCTGCCCTCGCCGCGGCCGAGAGCGAGCACGTGCGGCCCGGTGCGCGGACCGAGCTCGGCGACGAGCCCGTCCACGTCCGCGGCGGCGAGCTCGGCGACGGTCCGCAGCCCGAGGCCCGCCAGGCGCGTCCCGGTCCGCGGGCCGACACCCCAGAGCGCGGTCGTGGGTCGTGCCCCCATGACCTCGAGCCAGTTCCCGCGGGTGAGCCGGAAGATGCCCCGCGGCTTGCCGAAGTCGGTCGCGGTCTTGGCCCGTACGCGGGTGTCGCCGATCCCGACCGAGCAGTGCAGGCCGGTCGCGGCGAGGACCGCGTCGTGGATCTCCCGGGCGACCGCCTCGGGGTCATCCGTCTCGATCCCGACGAAGGCCTCGTCCCAGCCGAGCACCTCGACGACGGCACCCGGCACGGCGCGAAGGGTGTCCATCACCCTCTGCGACGCGGCCTCGTACACGGGGAAGTCGACGGGGAGGAAGACCGCGTCCGGGCACTTGCGCACGGCGATCTTCAGCGCCATGCCGGACCGGACGCCGAGCTCGCGCGCCTCGTACGACGCCGTCGAGACGACGGCCCGCTCGGTCGGGTCGCCGCGCCCGCCGACGATGACCGGCAGGCCCGCGAGCTCGGGCCGGCGCAGCACCTCGACGGCCGCGAGGAACTGGTCCATGTCGACGTGCAGCACCCAGCGCGTCATGTCCCCATGGTGACGCCTCGGGGTGACAGCGGTGGGTCTGCGGCCGGAGCCTTCCCCGCCGGGGGGTGGCACTGGTATAACAGCGCCATGCTCGTCGGCCCGCCGGGGCCGGGGGAACGTGACGAGCCACCAGGGGAGATCACCGTGCGCCACACGACCAGGACCATCATCGCCGGACTCGCCATGAGCGGGGGCCTGGCCCTGACCTTCACCGCGCCGGCGCAGGCGGCCGTGCCGACCGACCTGTGCGCTCCCGGCACGACCTTCTCCGTCACGGCCGCCGACGGCGTGGATCCCGTGCTCGTCGGGTCGGTGCGCGACGCGCTGACCGCTCGCGGTCTGGTCGCCGCGGACGAGCCGGACCTGAGCGCGACCATCGCCCCTGCCAGCGAGGTCACCGCAGGCGGTGACGCATCGGTCATGGCCGTCGCGCTCACCTCCGGTGAGCTCGACCCCGCGACGACGCTCGACGACGACTGGGCGCCGGCCCTGTGGACCGACGGCGCCACCCCGGTCAACGCACTGCTCGACGCCTCGTGCGGCGCCGCGGAGCCCGCGCCCGTCGTGGAGGCAGCGCCGGAGCCCGCCCCGCCGGCGCCTGCCGCTCCGGTGGCTGCGCCTGCCGCCCCCGAGGTCGTCGTCCCGCAGAGCGCGCCCGCCGCTCCCGAGGTCGCGTTCCCGCAGGCGGCTCCCGCGGCGCCGAAGGTCGTCGTACCCCAGGCCGCGCCCGCTGCCCCCGAGGTCGCCGCGCCCGAGATCGCCGCTCCCGCGATCGCCGCTCCCGCAGCTCCGGCCACCGCCGAGGCGAAGGGGGCCGCGGACTCCGTGGACCGCGCGGACCTCGTGGACAGGGACTGCGCCGACTTCCCGACGCAGGCGGCGGCCCAGACCTTCTTCACCACCAACGGCGGTCCGGCCACCGACCCGCACCGTCTCGACGCCGACGACGACGGGATCGCCTGCGAGAGCCACTTCGCCGGTGACGACGCCGCGCCCAACCGCGACGAGGCCCGCACGATCAACGCCGGCGTGCCGGACGTCGCCGGCCCCAGCGCCCTCGGCCTCGTGGGCGGTCTCGCGCTCGTCCTCGCCGGTGCGGGCGTCGCGGTGCGCGCCCGCCGGCTCCACTGATCCCGGGACCCGCGCTGCGCCGCGCCGTCCTCCTCGTCCTCGCCGCACTCCTCGTGCTGGCCGGGGGCGGGCTCATCTGGTGGTCGACGTCAGGGGAGGAGCCGGTCGCCGCGCCCGTCCCACGGCAGACCTTCGCGGTCGCGCGCCCGACGCCTGACGGCACCCGGACGGCGACCGTCGCCCCGATCCCCGACGACACCCCGACGAGCAGGCCGAGCACGACGAGCGCGGCCAGCGCGTCGAGCGAGGTCGTCATGTCGCCGGGCAGCATGGGCTCGGACCGCGTCTACGTCCCCTCGCTCGGGGTGTACGCGGGCCTGTCCTCGGTGCGGTTCAGCGGAGGCAGCCTGACGATCCCGAGGGAGCCCTGGCGGGTCGGCCTCGACATCGACTCCGCCCCGCTGACCTCGTCGTCGGGCACGACGCTGCTCGCCGGCCACGTGGACCTGTCGGGCACCCCCGGGGCCCTGGCGCGGCTCGCCGAGGCCGAGCCGGGAGCGCTCGTCTACGTCACGGACGGCGAAGGGGTGCGCCGCACCTTCGTCACCTCGAGCCTGCAGCGGTACTCCAAGGTCGCGCTGCCGCGCTCGATCTTCGCGGTGGACGGGCCGCGGCAGCTCGTCGTCGTGACCTGCGGCGGACCGGTGATCACCATCGACGGGGAGCGGCACTACCGCGACAACGTCGTGCTCACCGCGCTGCCGTCCGCCTGAGGGGCCGACCCGGCGGGCGCGGCCGATCAGGCGCGGCCGTACGAGACGGCGCTCGTCCAGATCGGGCGGTGCGTGGTGTCGACGCGCGAGTTGCCGGCGTCGTACATCTTGCCGTTGCCCGCGTAGATGCCCACGTGCCAGGCCGGGGTGCCGAAGAAGACGAGGTCCCCGGGCTTCGGCGAGGAGACACGGGTCGTCGACTGGCGCTGCTGCTCGGCCGTGCGCGGCAGGGAGGTGCCGTGCTGGCGGAAGACGTAGCTGGTGAACCCCGAGCAGTCGAAGCCGGACGAGGGGCTCGTGCCGCCCATCCGGTAGGGGGTGCCGACGAGGCGCGAGGCGGTGCCGAGGACGTTGCCGCTCGAGATCGGGGTGCGCGCCGAGGTGCGCGAGGTGCGCTGCGGGGTGCTCGTGCGCTTGATGCCCATGGCGGACCCGGTGCGGGGACCGACGACTCCGTCGGCGGTCAGGCCGTGGCGGGCCTGCCAGCGCTTGACGGCCGCCTTGGTCCCGGCGCCGTAGACACCGTCGGCGGTGACGCCGACGACGCGCTGGACCTGCTTGACCAGCCCGCCGCGGTGACCCTGCCAGAGGGTGCCGGTGAAGCGGGACCGGGCGGGGGCGGCCGCCGCCCTCGTGCGGGTCGAGGTGCGTGTGGAACGGGCGGTCGAGCCCAGACGCATCTTGGTGCCGGTGCGTGCGCCGACGATGCCGTCCGCGGTCAGGCCGTGGCGGGCCTGCCAGCGCTTGACGGCGGCCTTGGTCGCGGGGCCGTAGACGCCGTCGGCGGTGACGCCGACGACGCGCTGGACCTGCTTGACCAGCCCGCCGCGGTGACCCTGCCAGAGGGTGCCCGTGAAGGTCGCGGTGGCCCCGGCCGACTGGACGGAGGGGGCGGCGGTGGCGGACGAGGCGCCGACCGTGGTGGTGCCGAGCCCGATGGCGGCGACGGCGAGGGCGGCGCCCGTGTGGCGCGCGAGGGGGTTGGTGGTCCTGGGGGCGCGGTGACGCCCGGCGTAGAACTTCGACATCGAACTCTCCTACGCCTGCGGAGTTAGCTGTCGGGTTGGAGTGGAGATCACCCCGCCCTGGCGGTCTGGTTCGACCGCCGAGGACTTCACCCCGAGGCACTGGGGCCGTGGATCTGGTGGGTCCCCCGCTCCTGCCACTCCTCCTCAGGGACTCACGGGCTGGCAGGACTCGGCGACCCGTGAGCGACCCCTCGTGTGGTGGGGTCGCGAGAAGACTAGGCCATCAGGACACGAAATGGTCACGGTGCCTGTGGAAACTTTCCGCTCGCCCCCTACGCGCCATGTGGCGACCTGTCCGGCTGCCCGTGCACCGCCCGGTGCAGCTCGGCCATCTCCTCGTCCATGCGCGCCGCGGTAACCGCGGCGTCGGCGATCCGCTGCCGCAGGTGGGGCGGGACGTCCCCTTCGTACTTGTAGAAGATCTTGTGCTCCGTGCTCGCCCAGAAGTCCATCGCGACGGTTCGGAACTGCACCTCCACAGGGACCTGCACCGGCCCGGAGGAGAGGAAGACGGGGATCTCGAGGATCACGTGGACCGAGCGGTAGCCGTTGGGCTTGGGGTGGGCGATGTAGTCCTTGACGACGCGCACGGTGATGTCCGCCTGCGCGGTGAGCGAGTCGACGAGCCGGTAGACGTCGGCGACGAAGGAGCAGATGACCCGCACCCCCGCGATGTCGGTGATGTGCTCGCGCAGCGCGGAGATCTCGAGCTCGACACCCTGCCGGGCGGCCTTGTCGATGATGCTCTCGGGACTCTTGACGCGGGTCGAGATGTGCTCGATCGGGTTGTCGCGGTGCAGCTCGGCGAACTCCTCGCGCAGGATCTCCAGCCGCGTCGCGACGAGCTCCATGCCGAATCGGTAGCCGAGCATCATGCGGGTGAAGTCCTCGCGGATGCGGGCGAAGCGCTGCACCGCATCGGCGGGCAGGTCGACCGGGCTGGTCATGTCCCTCCTCCTGGCGTCCGGGATCGCGGACAGGGTAGGGACCCAGCCTGAGCGTCGGCCGGGACGGCCGTAGGGTGACGGCGTGGACCAGGGCCCGATCGTCGTGAGCGCGGTGGAGCTGCAGGATGCGGAAGGGAGCGTCCTCACCGTCCGCAAGCGCGGCACGACCTCCTTCATGCACCCTGGCGGCAAGCCCGAGGAGGGCGAGTCCGCGGCCGACTGCGCGATCCGTGAGGTCGCCGAGGAGCTCGGGCTGGCGCTCGACCCCGCGGACCTCGAGCTCGTCGCCGTCCACCACACCGATGCCGCCAACGAGCCCGGCCGGGCGCTCGTCGCGACCGTCTTCCGGCACCCGCACCTGACCTCCCTTCGCCGTCCGCGGATCACCCCGGCCGCGGAGATCGAGGAGGTGCGCTGGGTGGACCCGACGCAACCCCTGCCGGACGACTCGGCGCCGCTGCTGCACCTCGTGGTCGAGGCGCGTCGGTGACGTCCCGACGATCCGCTAGAGCGACAGGGCGACCCGGGCCAGGGCGAGCGGGATCCACACGATGGCGCCCACGACGACGAGCGTCAGCAGGCCGTGCAGGACGAGGAGCGGGCCCCACCGCAGCCACAGGTCACGGGCATCGCCGCGGCTCTCGGCGCGGAAGACCGACTGCTTCTGGCTGCGCACGATGCGCCCCCACTCGCCCCCTTCGTCGCGCATGAGCGGGGCCCAGAGGTCGCCCGCCGCGCGGGCCCGCGCGAAGTCGACGAGGACCCGCCGCGAGGTCACCCACCAGCCCCCGGCGAGCAGGGTCAGCAGGAGGAGGACCACGAGGGCGGCGAAGCCCCAGGCCGCCCACACGAAGAGGGTGAGCCGGGCGGTCTCGGGGTCATCGGGCACCCGCAGAGCGTAGGCCGTGGACCGGGCGAGCGGGTGGTGGCCGGGCGAGCCGCGCTGGACGTGGTGATCGGGTGCGGTCGATGCTGGCGGCATGAGCACCTGGAGGAGCAACCCCGCCGCCCGTGAGTGGACGGGCGGTGTCGTCCACGAGGGCGCGCGCGCGTTCCACCGCACCCTGCCCGGCTACGCGCCGACGCCCCTCGTCGACCTGCCGGCGCTCGCCGCGGAGCTCGGGGTCGCACGTGTCCTCGTCAAGGACGAGTCGCAGCGGCTCGAGCTCGCCGCCTTCAAGGTGCTCGGCGCCTCGTGGGCCTGCCACCAGGTGCTCGACAGGACACCCGGAGCACAGCTCGTCACCGCGACCGACGGCAACCACGGTCGGGCCGTGGCCTGGCTGGCGCGGCTGCTCGGGACGTCCTCGACGGTCTTCGTCCCGGCGGTCATGACAGCGGGGGCCGAGCAGCGCATCGTGGACCAGGGCGCCGAGGTGGTCCGGGTGGACGCGGACTACGACGAGACGGTCCGGGTGGCGGCGCGGTACGCCGCCGAGGACCCCCGGCGTGAGCTCGTCCAGGACACGGCCTGGCCGGGCTACGAGGACGTGCCCGGGTGGATCGTCGACGGGTACGACACGCTGCTGCTCGAGATCGACGAGCAGCTGGGTGGCGAGCCCGACCTCGTCGCCGTCGGGGTGGGCGTGGGGTCGCTCATCCAGGCCGTCGTCGCGCACTACCGGCGCGGCTCGTCGGTCCGGGTGCTCAGCGTCGAGCCGGACACGGCGGCGTGCGTCCTCGCCAGCTTGGAGGCGGGGGCGCCGGTCTCCGTCGAGACGGGCAGCACGGTCATGGCCGGCCTCAACTGCGGCACGGTCTCCACGCTCGCGTGGCCGGTGCTGCGCGACGGGTGCGATGCCGCGGTGACCGTGACCGACGAGGCCGCGCTCGCGGCCTCGCGGGACCTGGCCGCGCTCGGGATCTCGTCGGGCCCCTCCGGGTCGTCGACGCTCGCCGGGGTGCGCGCAGCGCTCCTCGACCCCGGTCGGCGCGCCGAGCTCGACCTGCCGGAGGACGCGACCATCGTCCTGCTCAGCACCGAGGGGATGCCGGCGTGAACCCCCTTCGCGTGGACGAGGAGCAGCTGCGGGCGTGGCGCCACCACCTGCACCGCCACCCCGAGACGGCCTTCGAGGAGGCCGTCACCTCCGACAGCGTGGCCGCCGTCCTCGCCGACCTCGGCTACGACGTCGTGCGGGGCCTGGGCGGGACCGGTCTCGTCGCCTCCCTGACGAAGGGGGAATCGCCGCGGGCCGTCGGGCTGCGGGCCGACATGGACGGGTTGCCGATCACCGAGGTCGCCGGCCGCGAGCACGGGTCCGCCACCACCGGTCGCATGCACGCCTGCGGGCACGACGGGCACATGTCGATGGTGCTGGGGGCTGCGGCGGCGCTCGCCTCCCAGGACTTCGACGGGACGGTGCGGATGGTCTTCCAGCCCGCGGAGGAACCCGGCCGGGGCGCGCAGTCGATGGTCGACGACCGACTCTTCGAGCGCTTTCCCGTCGACGCGATGTACGGGCTGCACAACATGCCGGGGATCCCGGCCGGTCACCTGCACACGCGGGCGGGTGGGTTCATGGCGAGCGAGGACGACTTCGAGATCGTCGTCACCGGCCGCGGCGGCCACGCCGCCCGGCCCCACGCAGTCGTCGACCCGCTCGTCGTGGGCGCCGAGATCGTGCTCGCGCTCCAGACGGTCGTCGCACGCAGCATCGACCCGGCGGCACCAGCAGTGCTGTCCTGCACGGGGTTCGTCACCGACGGGGCCCGCAACGCGATCCCGACGACCGTGCGGATCAGCGGGGACACGCGCAGCTTCGACCCCGCGGTGCAGGAGCTGCTCGAGCGGCGCATCCACGACCTCGCGACGGGCATCGCCGCCGCGCACGGGGCGAGAGCCGAGGTGACGTACACGCACGAGTTCGCGCCGACGCTCAACGACCCGGCAGCCGCCGCGCGGGCGGTGGCGGCGGCCCGTGCGGTCCTCGGCGCCGAGCGGGTGGACGGCGACTGCGACCCGGCCATGCCCAGCGAGGACTTCGGCGTCTTCGCCCGGCACGTCCCCGCGTGCTTCGTCTTCCTCGGCAACGGGACACAGCCCGGCCGTGGGGGGACCCCGTTGCACAGCAGCGACTACGACATCAACGACGACATCCTCGCCGACGGCGTGCGCTACCTCGTCGCGGTCGCGCTCGAGGAGCTGCGGCAGGCGCCGTGACGCGACGGGGACGCTCTTCGGGGAGGCTCAGGGACTGAGCGCCGCGACCCCGGGTCCGGTGACCCGTCCGAGGCCCGCCCGCCGGCCCGTGACGAGGAGGTAGAGGTCGGACATCGCGCCGGTGACCTCGGGGCCGCTGCCGTGGGACCAGTCGGTGTCGGTCGCCTGCAGGCGCACCCGGTCGAGAGGCAGGTGCTCGAAGACCTTGCCCTTCCTGCCCCCGGCCAGGTGCAGGGCGTGGTCGGCGGCCACCCGGAGGTGGTCGACGGGAAGGTCGGGGTCCAGCGCCAGCGGCAGCGCGATGTCGAGCGTGTGGGCGAGGAGGTCGAGGTGGACCTCGCGCACGCTGAGCCCGGGGAAGGTGCGGCGGTTGCCCACGAGCTGCTCCAGGCGGTCCACGAGCTGCTCCGGGGTGTGGCGCCGCGCGATCTCCCGGGAGCCCTCTCGGATCAGCCGGTTGATCCCGCCCGGGTGCCGCAGCGCCATCGCGGCCAGGGCCCCGTTGCCCATGAGCGGCATGGTCACGTGCGCGAGGACGTCCCGGACGGTCCAGCCCGTGCACAGCGAGCCCGTGGCCCACTGGGGTGCGGTGAGCGGCCGCACCAGGCCCGCGAGCCGGGTCCGGCCCTCGTCGACGGCCCTCCACATGCTCTCGGTGTCCATGGCCGTCCCCTCTCGCGACGTGATAGTACGATCATAGGACTACATCTGGTCCCTGAGGAGACCCACCAGGAGGTGCCCGTGCCCCGTGAGCTGCCGCTCGGCATGCTGATGTTCCTCGCCCACCGTGCGGCCGAGGACCGGGTCTTCGCGCGCCTCGCCGAGGCCGGGCACGACGACATCACCCGCGCGCAGGGGCGCCTGCTCGCCGGCATGGACGAAGGGGGGACCCGCCTCGTCGTCCTCGCCGAGCGCGCCCGGGTCGCCAAGCAGACCGCCGTCGCGCTCGTGGACCGCCTCGAGCGAGCGGGGTACGTCACGCGCGAGCTCGACCCGAGCGACGGACGCGCCCGCCTCGTCGTGCTCACCGAGCGTGGTCGCGGGCTCATCCCGCACGCCCGCCGCGCGGAGGCCGAGACCGATGACGAGTGGACCGCCGTCCTCGGTGCCCGCCGTGCTCGCGCCCTGCGCGCCGCCCTCGACGACCTCCGCGACGTCGTCGACCCCGAGTCCGCACTGCCCCGGGGCAGTGCCGGGTCGGGAGCGGTCGTTTGGTCGCAGGGGGAGGGCAGGAGTTGACTGGGCGGGTCCCCCCTTCGTCGTCCGAGAGGAACCCCCGTGCGCACCGTGAAGGCATGGGCGGCCACGTCCGCCACCGCCCCCCTGTCCGCCACCACCATCGAGCGACGTGACGTCGGGCCCGACGACGTCCTCATCGAGATCGCCTACGCCGGCATCTGCCACAGCGACATCCACACCGCGCGCAGCGAGTGGGGCCAGGCCCCGTACCCGCTCGTCGTCGGCCACGAGATCGCCGGCACCGTCGCCGAGGTCGGCTCCGACGTCACCAAGCACCGGGTCGGTGACCGCGTCGGCGTCGGCTGCCTGGTCAACTCGTGCCGCGAGTGCGATGCCTGCAGGGCCGGCAAGGAGCAGTACTGCCCGCAGTCGATCGGCACGTACAACGCGACCGACCGTGACGGCACCATCACCCAGGGCGGCTACTCGACGCACGTCGTCGTCACGGAAGACTTCGCGCTGAAGATCCCCGAGGGTCTGGACCTCGACGTCGCCGCGCCGCTGCTGTGCGCGGGCATCACGACGTGGTCGCCGCTGCGCCGCTGGGGCGTCGGCGAGGGCTCGAAGGTCGCCGTCGTCGGTCTCGGCGGCCTCGGCCACATGGGCGTGCAGCTGGCCGTCGCGCTCGGCGCCGACGTCACCGTGCTGTCCCAGTCGCTGAAGAAGCAGGAGGACGGCCTCGCGCTCGGCGCCACGGACTACCGCGCGACGAGCGACGCGTCGACCTTCGAGGACCTGGCGGGGCACTTCGACCTCATCCTCAACACCGTGAGCGCGCAGCTGCCGATCAAGCGGTACCTCGGCCTGCTCGCGCCCGAGGGCACGCTCGTCAACGTCGGCGGCCCGGTCGAGCCCTTCGAGGTCCCGGCCTTCTCGCTCATCGTGGGCGGCCGCTCGCTCGCCGGCTCCAACATCGGAGGCATCCCCGAGACCCAGGAGATGCTCGACTTCTGCGCGGAGCAGGGCATCGGCGCCAAGATCGAGGTCATCTCCGCCGACCAGGTCAACGAGGCCTGGGAGCGGGTCGTCGCCTCGGACGTGCGCTACCGCTTCGTCATCGACGCGGCGACGATCTGATCCCGCGCCGGGGACGAAGGGGGAGAACCTCGACCCGTCCCTGACCAGGAGTTCACCCACCGGACCTCACGGGCGGTGAGGCTGGGCACACCCCAGCCCCCACCCGTGAGGTCCACCCATGTCCCGCATGCTCGCTCGGCTGGCCGGTGTCGGCGCCGCCGCGCTGCTCGTCGCCGTCCCGTCCCTCCCTTCGCAGGCCGTCACCCCGGCTGCACCCACCTCGGCCGTGGCCGTCGCGACCACCCCGCTCACCGTCGCCGACGCGATCGGCCGGCAGGACGGGTCGACCCAGACCGTGCGCGGGTACGTCGTCGGGCAGCCCACGGCGACCAGCACCGTCGTGCGCAGCGGCTTCCCCAACGACTACGCCCTGGCCATCGCGGCCAGCCCGTCCGAGACCGACACCGCGCGGATGCTCTACGTGCAGCTGCCGAGCGCGCTGCGCTCGCAGTGGGGGCTGGCGTCCAACCCCGACCGCATGGGCGACCAGATCGACGCGACCGGTGCGCTGTCGGCGTACTTCTCGCACCCGGGGATGAAGAGCACGAGCGCGATCTCGCCCGCGGGCGCGAGCGACCCCGGCGACCCGACCGACCCCGGCGAGCCGACCGACCCGGGCAGCTACTACGACGGGACCGCCGGCCTCACCGGCAGCCAGCTGGAGGCGCGGCTGCACCAGATCATCAGCAACAACCGGGTCCTGTCCTACGACCAGGTCTGGGACGGCATCAAGGACGTCGACGAGGACCCGCGCAACACCAACAACGTCGTCCTGCTCTACAAGGGCACGAGCTCACCGAAGTCGAACAACGGTGGGGGAGTGGACAACTGGAACCGTGAGCACGTGTGGGCCAAGAGCCACGGCGACTTCGGCACGACCGCCGGACCCGGCACGGACCTGCACCACCTGCGTCCGACGGACGTGACGGTCAACAGCGCCCGCGGCAACCTCGACTTCGACGACGGCGGCAGCGAGAGCACCGAGGCGCCCGGCAATTACTCGGACGGCGACTCCTGGGAGCCGCGGGACGCGGTCAAGGGTGACGTCGCCCGGATGATCTTCTACATGTCGGTGCGCTACGAGGTCGGCGACGTGGTCGACCTCGAGGTCAACGACCGCGTGGGCAACGGCTCCACCCCGTACATGGGGCGCGTCTCGGTGCTCAAGCAGTGGAGCCAGCAGGACCCGCCGGACGCCTTCGAGCAGCGCCGCAACGAGCGGATCCACGCCAACTGGCAGGGCAACCGCAACCCCTTCATCGACCACCCGGAGTGGGTCGAGTCGATCTGGTGACGCATCATGCGCCGCGCAGTGGCGTGACTCCTCGCCCTGGGCGCACGCGGTCGATCCTCGGGGTTCCGCAGATAAGGGAATTCCCTATCTTCCTGAAGGACCTCGTTATGCCTTTTCCGTTGAGTCCCAGTTAAAGCACTCCTAGGGTCGAGCCAGAGTTTGTTTCTTCTGGTTCCCATGATCGGAGTAGGCGTGAGAATTGCGGTACTGGGTGGGGGGCACGGCTGTTATGCAGCCGCAGCGGACCTGAGTGAGCAGGGGCATGAGGTGCGCTTGTGGCGCCGCGACGCGCAGCAGCTGGCTCCCATCCTGGAGCGACGCGTGATCACGCTCAAGGACGAGCGGGGGTCGCGGGAGGTGCAGATCGCACGAGTGTCGACCGACATCGGCGAGGCGGTCAGAGGTGCCGAGCTGGTCGTCGTCCCGGTCCCGGGCGTGGCCCAGCGGGACATCGCCGTCGCCATGGCGCCCCACCTCGAAGACGGCCAGGTCGTCTTCCTGCCGCCCGGCACCTTCGGCGCCTGGATCATGAGCGAGATCGTGCGCGAGCAGGGCAGCACCGCCCGCGTCAGCTGGGCCGAGACAGGCACCCTGCCGTGGCTCGCCCGCAAGCACGGCGACGCGGTCATCAACATCTCGGCGCGAGCAACCCGCCTGCCAACGGGTGTCTACCCGGCCGCGGACACCGACCGGGCGCTCGAGGTCATCGGTGCTGCCTTCCCCTCGGTCGAGCGGTGCGAGGACGCACTGTCCGGTGCGCTGATGAACGCAGGACCGATCATCCACCCGCCGCTCATCCTCATGAACGCCGGTCCGCTGGAGCACTTTCCCGCCTGGGACATCCACAACGAGGGCACGCAGCCGTCGGTGCGGGCCGTGACGACCGCACTCGACCACGAGCGGATCCGGGTGCGCGAGGCGCTCGGCTACGCCGCGCCGCACTTCCCGCTCGCGGACCACTACGAGAACGACCAGTGGATGTACGGCGACACCTCCTCCCACGCCAAGCTCGTCGACAGCGGTGACTGGCGGGAGAAGATCGACCTGCACGAGCACCGCTACATGCGCGAGGACACTGCGCTCGGCCTGGCCTTCCTCGTCTCCGTCGCCGACTGGGCCGGCGTCGATGTCCCCGTGGCCGCGGGCCTGCTCGCGCTTGCCGGCGCGGTCGTCGGCGAGGACCTGCGCGACGGGGAGCGGAGCCTCCCCACCCTGGGGCTGGCCGGCCTGTCCCGCAACGAGATGACTGCCCTGCTCACGGAGGCTCGACGATGAGCGTCCTCGGTCCCGTCGTCTGCGTCGGCGGTGGGCGGATGGGCCGCGGCATCGCAGTCGCCCACGTGCTGGGCGACATCCCCGTCACCCTCCTGGACGTCAAGGAGCGCGACGCCGCCGGCGCCGCGGCCTTCGCCGAGGCCGTGCACGCCGACGTGCGCGGTGACCTCGAGCGCCTCGTGGGGCTCGGCGCCCTCGCCCCGGAGCGGTCCCAGCGCTGCGCCGCGCTGGTCGGCGTGGCCCGGCCCGACGAGACGGCACAGGTCCTCGCCGCCGCCGGCCTCGTGTACGAGGCGGTCCCCGAGACCGAGGAGGCCAAGCGCGCGGCCTTCGCCCTGATCAGCGAGCACGTCGCCGCGGGCACCCCAGTCGGGTCGACGACCTCGGCCATGCTCGTGACCGAGCTCGCCGGGCAGGTGACCCACCCCGGGCGCTTCCTCAACACGCACTGGCTCAACCCCGCCTTCGTCGTGCCGCTCGTCGAGCTGAGCGTCCACCCCGGCACCGACCCTGAGATCGTCGCCGCGGTCCGGGCGCACCTGGAGGCCATCGGCAAGGTGCCCGTGGTCTGCGGCCCGACCCCGGGCTACATCGTCCCCCGCCTGCAGGCGCTCATCATGAACGAGGCGGCCCGCCTCGTCGACGAGGGCGTCGCGAACCCTCAGGACGTCGACACCGCCACCCGCTACGGGCTCGGCTTCCGCTTCGCGAGCATGGGGGTGCTCGAGTTCATCGACTACGGCGGTAACGACACCCTCTTTCACGCGGGCCGCTACCTGGCCGAGCACGTCGACGAGCACCGGTACGCGGTGCCGGACATCGTCGAGCGTCATATGGATGGGCGTAACGGTCTGCGCGATGGCGTCGGCTTCCACGAGTACCCGGCGCAGGAGCAGGAGGCCTACCGAGCCGACGTCCTCACCCGCCTGCTGCGCGCGCAGGAACTGCTGGGCGCGGCACCGGAGCGGACCGCGCAATCCACGGTCCAGCACTAAAGGAATCCCCAATACCAGGGAAACCTACCAGTCGATAACCTCCCGAAGTCACAGCGTCATTATCTCGCGTCTCTGCACGCCGATGCATTTCGGGAATGCCCCCTCCCGCACGAATGGGAACAAAGGAGTATCTCATGAAGAGGATCTTTGCGGCCACGATGATTGCCGCTCTCGCCACAGCCACCGCCGCGTGTGGTGATTCGGGCGGCGGCACCACGGACGGGCACAAGAACGTCGAGCTGTCGTTCGTCACGTCCTTCGCCAAGGACCACCCGCTCAACAAGGGCTTCTTCATGTTCAGCGAGGAGCTGGAGAAGAAGGCTCCGTGGATCACCGTGAAGTACAAGGGTGGCCCGGAGACGATGGACCCCTCCCAGATGATCGAAGGGGTGCAGTCCGGCGCCATCGACGGCGCGGCCCTGCCCGGTGACTACTACGTCCAGCAGGTGCCGGCCCTGGAGCTGGCGCGCTTCTCCCCCTTCAGCCCGCAGGAGGAGCGCAAGGAAGGTGTCTCCGACCTATGGGAGAAGATCCACGAGGACGCCGGCTTGCACTACGTCGGGCACAGCATCTCGGGGATCCCCCAGGTGATCTTCCTCAACGAGAAGGTGGACAGCCCGAGTTTCAAGGGCAAGTCGATCCGCACCTCGTCCGCGACCTCCAACATGGTCAAGGCTCTCGGCGGCACGCCGGTCGACCTCCCCGGCGGGGAGATCTACACGGCCCTCGAGCGCGGGGTCATCGACGGCTCCGCCTGGACGTCCGTCGGCGCCCAAGACCTCGGCATCTCCAAGGTCGCGAAGTTCTACATCCAGCCACGCTTCTACGACTCCTTGGCCAACACCGTCATCAACGACACGAAGTGGAAGTCGCTCGACGAGGAGACCCAGCAGGCCATCACCGACACGATGGTCGAGCTCGAGCCGAAGATCTTCGAGCACTTCGGCGACGTTGCCGCCAAGGAGACCGCCGACTGGCAGGCCACCGGCGTCAAGCCCATCAAGTTCACGGGCGAGGACTCGCAGAAGATCCTCAAAATCGCCTACGTCGACGCCTGGGAGGCGCTGGACTGGAAGCGTATTTCCTCCAAGGGCCCCGAGGCCGAGCAGATGCGGGAGAAGTTCAAGGCCGGCTACGGCGAGGACCTCAGCAGCGTCGTGCCCGGTGGCACGATCATCGAGCCCGAGAAGTGACCCATGACCGACTCTGGACGCAGTGACCCGGGGCGCGAGGTGGAATGGGAGCCCGCTCCCGATGACCTCCTCGCGACCTCCCACCTGCACCACTCGGAGGCTGAGCAGGACGCGATCGCGCACCCAGACTGGCTCCCCGCCAAGATCCCGGAGGCCGTCGGAGCGCTCGTGGTCTTCCTCCTCATGGTCGGCGTGGGCGGCGGAGTGCTCCTGCGCTACGCCGGCCACGGGGTCTTGGGGCTCATCGAGCTGGCCTCCCTGTCGATGCTCGTCGTCGTCGTGCTCGGGGCAGCGGGTTTGTCCTACCGGGACGAGCACGTGCGCCTCGAGATCATCGACACCGCGGTCGGCAGGAGGGGGATCCAGCGACTGGAGATCTTCGTCGACGTCGTCCAGATCCTCGTCACGGCCGTCGTCATCTACGCGCTGTCCGAGGTCTTACGGTCCGATCTGCTGACCGGGACCACGCTGAGTGGTGAGCTCGCGATCCCCCGCAAGTGGGTGAGTGGCGTGGCGGTCATCTGCTTCGTGCTCGTCCTTGTCGTCCTCATCCGCAAGATCGTCGTCGACCTGCGTGTCATCCGAAGGGGCAATGACTGATGCTCGACATGTCGTGGTTTGCCTTCCTGGGCTCCTTCCTCGCCATCCTGCTGCTCCTGCTGATCCTGCGTGTCCCCGTGGCCTTCGCCATGCTCGGGACCGGCGCGCTCGGGGCGCTCGTCGTCTACGGCGACGTCAACTCCGCGCTGAACCAGATCGGACTGAGCATCCTCAGCAGTGTCACGACCTTCACCTTCACGGCGATCCCGCTCTTCATCCTCATGGGTGAGCTGATGTTCCGAAGCTCGGTGGCACAGGAGGCCCTCGACGAGCTCTCGATCGCCATGAGACGCATGCCGGGCCGCCTGGCGATGGTGGCGGTCGGTGGTGGAGCGGCCTTCGGTCTGCTCTCCGGATCTACCTTGGCCAACACCGCGCTCTTCGGCCGCACCCTGCTACCCGACATGGAGAAGCGCGGCTACGACCCCCGTCTGGCCGTCGGCTCGATCCTCGCCGCCGGTGGTCTCGCGATGATCCTGCCGCCGAGCGCCCTGGCCATCCTCTGGGGTGGCGTCGCGCAGGTCCCGATCGGTCCGCTGCTCATCGCGGGCATCGTGCCCGGCCTGATGATGACCCTCGGCTACGTCTTCATCATCCTCGTGTGGAGCCGACGCGGCGCCGACGGTGAGGAGGTGGCGGCGCGCCGGCGCAGCTTCGCCGAGGCCCTGAGCTCCGGCCTCAAGCGGGCCGCTGGTCCCGGCGTCATCGTCGTCGCCGTCCTCGGCACGATCTTCTTCGGCATCGCCACCCCGACCGAGGCGGCAGCCATCGGTGCCGTGGCCTCGCTCGTGCTCGGCGTCGGCATGCGCAAGCTCACCTGGCGCGGTCTCTACGACTCGTGCGTCGGGACCGTGCGCACGACGACGATGATCTTCGCGATCGTCCTCGGCTCGACCCTTTACGCGCAGCTGATGAGCTTTTCCGGCGCGACGAGCGGGCTCGTCGACGCCGTGACGAGCGCCGTGTCGGGCACCGTCCTCATGCTGCTCGTCATCATGGCGGTGCTGCTCGTGCTCGGTGCCTTCATCGACCAGGTCTCGATCATGCTCGTGACGGCCCCGCTCTTCATGCCGATCGTCGGTGCTTTCGGCTGGGACCCGGTGTGGTTCAGCATCCTGCTTCTCATCAACCTGCAGATCGCCAACACCACCCCGCCGTTCGGGATGAGCCTGTTCGTGATGAAGGGGGTGGCGCCGCACCTGAAGATGTCCCTGCTCTACCGGTCGGTGCTGCCGTGGATCGTCTCCGACCTCGTCGTCATCACGATCCTCGCGATCTTCCCGAGCATCGTGCTCTTCCTGCCCGGGATGATGTCGTAGTGGCCGCCGCGACCCCGGACGAGCTGGCCCAGCGGCTCGCGGCCCTCGAGCATCGGGTCACGGGTCTCGAGGCCGAGGCCGAGATCCGTCGGGTGCAGGCGCGCTACATGTTCCTGTGCGACACGCCGTGCCCCGAGCCGGGAGTCGTCGACGACGCCCACCGGATCGACCTGATCATGGACCTCTACGCAGACGATGCCGTCTGGGAGGGCGTCGGCGAGTACTACCAGGGCCAGTTCGGTCGGGCGGAGGGCGCCACGCAGATCCGGGCGCACTTCGCGCGCTTCTGGGGCGAGAAGCAGGACCCCACCTTGGTCCTCAACGCCCACTACCTCACCGCCGAGCAGATCCACGTTCGCGGAGACGAGGCCGACGGCCAGTGGATCCACATGCAGCCGTGGGTCTTCGCCGACGGCACGACCCGGGTGCGTTCGAGCCGGCTCAACAACGCCTTCCGTCGCGAAGGGGAGCGCTGGCTCATCACCCGCACCCGCACGGAGAACGTCCTCATCGCCGACCTCCCGCAGGGACTCGTCCACGACATGCCCTCGGCGTCGGTCCTCATGGACCCCTGATGCGTCCACAGCCGCGCCACACCCCGGTCCCGCTCGACCTCTCGGGCTACGCGAGGTCGAGCGGGATCCGCACGGTGGCCCGAGTGCCGCGAGGCTCGCGCTCCGGGCCGAAGGGATGGTTCGGTGTGATCTCGAGCTCGCCCCCGTGGCGCTCGACGATGCGCTCGCACAGCATCAGGCCGATCCCGGCGCCGCCGCCGGTGCTGCGGACGAAGCCGCTCGGCGTGGCACCGTCCGGACCGGCAGGCATACCCCTCCCTTCGTCGACGACGGAGCAGCAGGCTCGTCCGTCCTCCTCGAAGGTGCGCACCTGGATGCACCGGCGGTCCGCCGACAGCGGCGTGACCTCCCGGATGGCATTGGTGAGCAGGTTGAGCACGACCTGGCCGAGGAGCACGCTCTCCCCCGTGACACGCAACGGGCTGGCGGCGAGGTGCGTATCAAGGACGACGCTCTGCTCGGCCGCGGAGATCCCGGCGAAGTACAGGCTGTCGCGGACGATGTCGGTGAGGTCCGCCGGCGAGGAGGGCGTCTCGGTGCGCTGGACATAGCGCTTGACGCTGGCGACGATCTCCGACGCTCGGGCCAGCTGCTGCAGCGCGTTGTCGATCCCGTACCGGACCGCTGCCTCCCGCGGGTTCGGGGCGTCCATGCGCGCGACGACCCCCCTGAGGAAGTTGTTGCTCGCGGCGAGCGGCTGACCGAGCTCGTGGGCGATCGTCATCGCCATGTCGCCCATGGCGTTCTCCCGGCTCACGCGCTGCAGCTCCGCGTCGCGGTGGGCCGCCGCCTCCTCCAGCGCGACCTTGCCGGTGATGTCGCGGACCGCGAGGATCCGGGACTCGATGCCGTCATGGGCGACGGTCTCGAGCTGACCGGACAGCCACGGCGGGTTGTCACTGGAGCGTGGCTGCAGTCGCAGTTCGACCGTGCGCGACCGCTCGGTCAGTGCGGCGCGGACGGCCGGGTCGTCCAGAGGCGGGTCCACGGTCACGACCTCGTCGAGGCGGCACCCGAGGACCGCCTCCTTGGGGGCGCCGAACAACCGGGCAACGAGCGGCGAGGTATCGACGATGTGCGTGTCCTCGTCCAGGAGGATGACTCCAGCGGAGGCATATGTGAGGATCCGCTGGAGGTACCCCGTGGCGCGCTCGAGCTCCTCGCGGATCCCCACCTCCTCGGCGATCTCGCGGAACTGAACCATGACGGCCGGGCCGTCCTCGAGCTCGATCCGCACGGCTACGGCGTCGGTGAGGAACTCATGCCCGTCGCGGCGGCGGTACATCCATTGCCGGTGGCTCCGGCCATGCACGACGGCGTCCTCGAGCCAGGCCACGCCGACGGCGCGGCGGTACTGCTTCTCCTGGCCGCTCATGTGGTGGGCCTTGAGTGGCTTGAGCTCTTCGAGGGTGAAGTCGAACATCCGGCACGCCGCCGGGTTGGCCCACAGGATGTTCTTCGAGACCGCCTCGTGGATGAGGACGCCCGTCGAGGTGTGGAGCGTCATCTGCGCGAAGTCCTTGCCGGTCGGAAACACTCGTCGCTCCTCACTCTTCGACATCCATCGTCCCACCGAAACCGCCGCCGTTCCCCTAGGTGATTCCCTTACCCGGGGCCGAGGAAGTACCAATGGCGAGGCAGGTCCGGGCACTCCTAGGTTGAACGTGTTCGCTGGAAGACGCACACGAAACGGAGACGCTGGTGGCCGCAAAGTACGAGCTCGCCGAGCCTGCCGGCCCGGCGCGGGAAAAGGCCTTCGAGGAGGCGCTCGACGCCTTGCGGGACCGCCGGGACGAGTTCGCAGCCCAGGGGCACGTGCCCCGGGACTTCCTCCAGCTGCTCAAGCGGGCGGGGATCTACCGGGCCTCCACCCCGCAGAGGTTCGGCGGGGAGCCGATGGCGCCGACCGACTTCCTCGACCGCATCGAGCGGATCTCTGCCGTCGACCCGGCCACGGGCTGGGTCGCGAGTTTTGGGTCCTCGCTCACCTACCTCACCGCGCTGCCGCTCGAGGTCCAGGAGCAGCTCTACGCGCAGGGCCCCGACATCGTCTACGCCGGCGCGCTCTTCCCCATGCACGAGCCCGAGGTCATCGAGGGCGGCTTCCGCTGCACCGGGCGCTGGCAGTTCGCGAGCGGCTCGGCCGGCGCCGACATCCTCGGCGTGGGTCTGAAGGACCCGACCGACCCACGCCCGCGCAATGCCATCATCGACCCCGCCGACGCCGAGGTCATCGAGAACTGGGACGTCGCCGGGATGCGCGCGACGGGGTCCAACGACATCAAGCTCGACGGGGTCTTCGTCCCGCACGAACGCACCTTCATCCGTGGCGGCGCGTCCACCGTCGACGAGCCCCTCTACCACTACCCGGCCCTCGCCTACGCGGCGCAGGTCCTCGCGGTGACCGGGGTGGGGGCCGCCCGTGGCGCGCTCGACTACGTCCGCGAGGTCGGCAGCCAGCGCACGAGCATCACCGGCGGCAACCGACGGGGCACGACCGGCACCTTCCAGATCGGCGTCGCCAGGGCCGAGGCAAGGCTGCGCTCAGCGCGCGCCTGGTTCTACGAGGCGACCGACGAGGTCTGGCAGACCGTGCTCGCCGGCGACGAGGTGAGCTACGAGCAGAAGGTGCTGCTGCGCCTCGCGACGTCGCACGCCGCACACGAGAGCCGCGCCGTCGTCATGGCGGCCTTCGACCTCGCCGGTACCGGCGCCATCTACACCAAGCACCCGCTGCAGCGCTTCGTGCAGGACGCCCTCGTGCCGCCGCAGCACGCGATGCTCGCCGGCGGCACCTACGAGGCCTCCGGCGCCATGCTCCTCGGTGCCGAGGCCGGCATCCCGAGTTTCCCCTGACCCATGAACGACCGAAAGGACTGACCATGGCTGACCCGCTGCGCGTGCTCTTCTGCATGGGTATCAACCAGAACTTCTTCGACCTGCCCAAGGCGCAGATCGGCACGGTATGGACCGCCTTCGCCGGGATGCTGCGCGGGATGGAGGACATGGACGGCGTGACCGTCCTGGGCAACATGGACGACGACTCCCACGTCGTCGGGCCGAGCGACGGTTGGCCGTGGACGTGCTACGTCCTCGCCGACGTCCGCGACCAGGAGACCGTCAAAGCCGCCTGCAACCTCTTCCGCACGACGATGGTCGACGAGGAGCACGCCCTGTGGCGCTACGCAAAGATCGAGGCCCGGATGGGTCGAGCGCTCACGATCCGCGACGACGTCTGACCCGGTGCCGTACACAAGGAGTGTGAACTGATGACCATCGTCGAGCCCGCCAAGGCGGACTACGCGAGTCTGCTCGAAGGGGACCGCATCGCCGGTCGTGCCTACACGGACCCGCAGATCTTCGCCGAGGAGATGGAGAAGATCTTCTACCGCACCTGGGTGTGGGTGGCGCACGAGAGCGAGCTGCCGGAAAAGGGGTCCTTCAAGACCACCCAGGTCGGACAGCAGCCGGTCATCGTCTCGCGCGACCGCAAGGACCAGTTCCACACGCTCGTCAACCGCTGCCGCCACCGCGGTGCGACCGTGTGCGACCAGCCGAACGGCAAGGCCAACGGTTTCACCTGCCCTTACCACAACTGGTCCTACGCGCTTGACGGGCGACTGCGCGGCATCCCCTACCCCGAGGGCTACGAGGGCGTCGTCGACAAGGGCGACTTCCCGCTGCACCGGCTGCGCACCGAGAGCCACCTCGGGATGATCTGGGCGACCTTCAACCACGACGCGAAGCCGCTCGAGGAGTTCCTCGGCGACGCGATGCCGTGGATGGAGCGGTTCTTCAAGCAGAGCAACGGCTACCCGACGAAGGTCACGGGGATCCACAAGTTCCGCTTCAAGGGGAACTGGAAGATCCAGTTGGAGAACACCACCGACGGCTACCACTTCCCGATGGTGCACAAGTCGTGGATGGCGTCCGTGGACGAGGAGACGGCGAACATGATGTCGTTCATGAACGACCCGGAGGCCGTGACGCAAGACCTCGGCAACGGCCACGCGGTCGCGATCATGGCACCCGGTAACTCCGACCTCGACATCGACGACGGCGCCCCGCTGCAGCCGCGCTTCGACCACGTCGTCGCCGACCTGCGCGAGAGCGGCGAGTACACGGAGGAGCAGATCCGGCGCTTCGTGCGCTCGATCCACGGTGCGGGGTTCAACCTCAACACCTTCCCCAATGTCTCGATGTCGATCTCCTTCCTGCGGGTGCTCGTGCCGATCTCCGTCGACGAGACCGAGATCTGGCACCTGTCGCTCGGCATGGACGGTGGCCCCGAGATCGTCAACCAGGAACGACTGCGCATCCACGAGCACTTCCAGGGGCCCTTCGGCTTCGGCAGCCCGGACGACTCCGAGGGCTGGGAGCGGGTACAGATGGGCGCCGCTGGCGACCCAGACATGCCGATCCTGCTCAACCGGGGCCTCGAGCGCGAGACCGAGGTCGACGGACACCTGACGTCGCACGTGACGGATGAGACCGGCATGCGCGGTGCCTACGCGATGTGGAAGAAGATGATGAGCGATGACTGAGCTCGTGCTCACGGACTCCCGGGTCGCCCGGGCGATCGAGCTGGTCTGGCACGAGGCCGAGCTGCTCGACGACAAGCAGTACGAGACCTGGAGAAAGCTGTACACCGACGACGCGATGTACGTCATCCCGATCGACCAGGAGGGCGACGACTTCGCGTCCTCGCTCAACATGGTCTACGACGACTCGCGGATGCGCTCGATGCGCGTGGAGCGCATGGTCCAGGGCTACGCGCCATCGGCCGTCGCGGCCGCCCGCACCGTGCGCACCCTCTCGCGCTTCAGCGTCAGCGACGTCTCCGACACCGAGGTCGCACTGCGCTCGGCGCAGATCCTCGTCGCCTACAAGCGGGGCCACACGTTGACGCTCGGCGCCAACGTCACCCACCGCATCGCCCTGTCCGACTCCGGTGACCGGATCGCGCAGAAGGTCGTGCGACTGCTCAACAGCGACGAGCACGTTCCCGCCGCCGGATTCCTTCTCTGAGGTGGTGACGATGAGCCAGGCAGCAGGAGCGAAGGGGGAGCCGGTCGCCGTCGTCACGGGGGCGGCCGGCGGGATGGGCGAAGCGATCAGCCGTCGCCTGCACCGTGACGGGTTCCGCGTGCTCGTCACCGACCTCGACGAGGCCGCCGGAGCACGGTTGGCGCAGGAGCTCTCGCCCGACGGGTCGTCGTGCACCTTCCACCGCCTGGACGTCTCCCGCAAGGCGGACTTCGAGGAGACCCTGGCGCACCTGCGTGCCGGGTGGGGCGAGCCGAGCGTGCTCGTCAACAACGCGGCGCTCACCCGCGCGGCCGACACGATGACCCTCGACGCGGACGAGTTCCTCGACGTGTTGTCGGTCAACAGCGGCAGCGTCTTCTGGGGTTGCCAGGTCTTCGGCGCGGCGATGGCGGAGGCCGGCTATGGCCGGATCGTCAACATGGCCTCGCTCGCGGGCGAGAACGGCGGCACGGCAACCGGCGCGCACTACGCGACGTCCAAGGGCGGGATCATCACCCTCACCAAGGTCTTCGCGCGGCAGTTGGCTGGCTCGGGGGTCACGGTCAACGCAATCTCCCCGGGGCCGCACGACCTGCCGGTCGTGCACCTGACCGTCCCGGAGGACAAGCTCGCGGCCGTGGTCTCGACGATCCCGGTCGGGCACCTGGGCGACCCGGCCTTCATCGCGGACACGGTATCTCTGCTCGTGCAGGACAACGCCGGTTTCGTCACCGGTGCGGTCTGGGACATCAACGGTGGGCTGTACCTGCGCTGAGCGCAGGTCTCCAGGAAGGAAGTGGCATGAGCCTGATCGACGTCCGCGTCGCGGAGATCATCGACGAGTCGACGCACGTGAAATCGCTGCGTCTGGTCCGCGTCGACGGCCAGCCGCTCGGTGTGTACGAGGCCGGCGCGCACGTCGACGTCGTTGGACCGACGGCGATCACCCGGCAGTACTCGCTGTGCAGCCGCCCAGACGACCCCGAGTCGTACGTCGTCGCGGTCAAGCGTGAGCCGCACTCCCGCGGGGGGTCAGAGGCCCTGCACGCGCTGCAGGTGGGTGACGTCATCCAGATCAGCAGCCCTCGCAACCTGCTGCAGATCGTGCCGGAGGCCCGGCATCACGTGCTCATGGCCGCGGGGATCGGGATCACCCCGATGCTGAGCATCGCCCGATACCTCGACGTCCACGACGGTGACTTCGACCTGCACTACTTCGCGCGCAGCACGGAGGACGCCGCCTTCCTCGGGCTGCTCCAGGAGAAGTGCCCCGAGAAGCTGCACCCGCACCTCGGCACTCCGCTCGAGGAGCACGACGTCCTGCTGCGGGAGATGCTCGCGGACCTGCCCGAGGGCACCCACCTGTACATGTGCGGGCCCGAGCCCTTCATGGACATGGTGACCGAGGTGGCTATCGAGTACCTCGACGAGGAGTCGATCCACAAGGAGAACTTCCGCCCGGCCGAGACGCAGTCCGACGGTCCGGACACGGAGTTCGACGTGGAGCTCGAGGGTGAGACCTTCCACGTCCCGGCGGACCGCACGATCGTCGAGGTCCTGCGGGCAGGAGGTGTCGACGTCGACACCTCCTGCCAGGAGGGCATCTGCGGCACCTGCGTGATGCAGGTTCTCGACGGGGACATCGACCACCGCGATAGCGTGCTCACCAAGTCCGAGAAGGAGTCCGGTGAGCTGATCACCGTCTGCGTCTCGCGCTGCACCTCGCCGCTGCTGCGTCTCGACTACTACTGAGCCAGGGAACCGGGCCGCGCTGCCGTCAGACGGTGGCTTGGTAGCGCAGCACGTCCCGGATCAGCGTGTTGATGCTGCCAGCCCTGGTCTTCGACTTGATCCGGGCTCTGTGGACGTCGACGGTCTTGACGCTCATGCCGAGCTGCCGGGCGATGTTCTGGCTGGGCAGGCCCTCGATGACCGAGCGCAGGATCTCCTTCTCCCGGGGGGTGAGGGAGTCGACGCGGCGCTGCACGTCGAGACGGGTCGAGTGGTCGATGAAGCGTTCACGCGCGACGACGCAGCCCTGCTGCACCAGGTCGAGAAGCTGCTGGGGCTCATAGGGCTTCTCGAGGAAGTGCAGCGCGCCCTCCTGCATCGCGGTCACCGACATCCTGATGTCGCCGTGCGCCGAGACGAAGATAATCGCCGCGTGTGGGGCGCTGTCGTTGAGCTCCGCCTGCAGCCGGGCACCGCTCATGCGCGGCATCCGCATGTCGAGGACCAGGCACGCCGGGTGCGACCCGTCGTACTCCTCGAGGAAGCTGTCGGCCCGGTGGTGGATCCGTGGGGTGATGTCGATGCTCCCGAGGAGCCACGAAACCGACTCGCACACGGCGACGTCGTCGTCGATGACGTAGACGACCGTCTCCGGCGCGCCGTCGAAGCGGTCGTCGGGGTCGATCGAGCCGCCCTCGGTCATGTCGTCCAGGCGGCGTCGGCGGTCCAGTAATTCATCCCGGACGCGCTCACCGCGTGCTGCCAGTCGGTCGTGCGCCGCAGCAGCGGCTCGACCCGGGCGATGGACACGTCGGCGGCCTCCGGGCCATCGGCGTCGACGGTCCAGTGCACCCAGTTGACCTCGCGGCCCTCCTCGTCGTGGACGAAGAGGTCGACGTGGTGCCAGCCGTAGCCGAAGGTGTCCTCGTAGCACATGAGGAACATGTGGTCGTTGTCGATGAGCGTCTCCATGTCACACCCTTGCTGTCGGGGAAGTCGTCTGGTCCTGGCCGAGCACGCGCTCGAGAGCCTGCGCCACCGCGAAGACCCGCACCTCGTGGCCGGGGACACCCATGACCTGGATGCCCAAGGGCAGGCCTTCTGCAGTGCGGGCTCCCGGCACGGTGACAACGGGGAGGCCCATCGCCTGCCAAGGTCGGCTGAGCTCGGGCGACCCGGTGCCGGTAGACCTCTCGGGGGCCGGTCCCTGGGCGGCGGGCCCAATGATGACCCCGCCGGTGCCATCGAGGAACTG
This sequence comes from Janibacter terrae, assembly GCF_039636765.1. Taxonomy (NCBI): domain Bacteria; kingdom Bacillati; phylum Actinomycetota; class Actinomycetes; order Micrococcales; family Intrasporangiaceae; genus Janibacter; species Janibacter terrae. The sequence continues at coordinate 297,562 of NZ_CP144167.1, read as the reverse complement.
CTCGAGGCGGGTACGGGAGGTCGCGCAGCGCACGAGCGCCTGGTGGTAGGCCTCCTCGCCGGTCGCCAGACCCTGCTCGAGTAGCTGAGCCAGCTGGCTGCTGATGTCCTCCCGACGATCGAGGAGCCCCCCGCGGCAGACCGCAGCCTCCCGGGCCATGATCACCGGGTGGTCCCTGAGGAGGGTGAACACGTGGTCGTCCCACTCGAGCTCGTCGACGGGGTGGCCTGCGTCGGACAGGCCGGCGGCCGCGGCCTCGACGGCCGCGGACATCGACGCACCGACGGCCAAGTCGTGGCCTCGCCAGACGTGGATCGGGATCCGGTCGGGCAGGAGGGCGACGCTGGATGACCGCGTCAACAGCTGGTGAACGTGGGCGACATCGGCGACGGTGCGCGTGAGCAGGCCCAGGGAGTCGAGAGAGGGACTCAGCCCGGTGATCCCGTGCAGGTCGACGGTGCCGTGCGCGAGGACCATGCCGACGACCCCGCAGTAAGACGCCGGCCGCGTCGTCGAACCGGCGGTCTGTGTCCCGAGCGCGAGGGGCACCATGCCAGCGGCAACGGCAGCCGCCGACCCGCTCGAGGACCCACCCGGGGTGCGCTCCGGCGCAACCGGGTTCACCGTGGGCGCGGGGGCGAAGTAACCGTACTCCGTCGTCTCCGTCTTGCCGAGGCAGACCGCGCCGAGGGCCTCGAGGCGACGCACGATCGTGGCGCTCGTGACGGCGGGGTTGGGGGAGGTCGTCGCGGGGGAACCGCAGCGGGTCGGCAGGCCGGCGACGTCGATGATGTCCTTGACCCCGACCACGGCCCCACGTAGCGGCAGGGTCACCCCGCGGGCGTCGAGCTCGGCAGCGGTCTGCGGAGCCGTTTCCGAGAGCTCGACCCAGGCCCGCAGGTCCGCCTCCTGCGCGTCGACGCGTTCTCGCGCGGCCGCGACGAGGTCGCTCGCCCCCCTTCGTCCTGAGTGGACCTCGTCCAGGTCGTCGAACAACCCACCGACCACTGCCTCACCACGGCCCACCGCAGGACCCTCCTTATCGCTCGCCATCAGGTTGCCGCCTGTCCGGGAGCCGATCAAGTAAAGGTTTCCCTACTGCCACCGCAATCTTTTGTTGCCTAGCTTCTGGGCGATCCACCGCGTCGAACCGGACTGCGGGCGAGGTAACGGCGCCCGGCGACAGGGAGGCAGCAGCTCATGGCGACAGCCACATCATTCGATCCCACGACCTTCCGCGAGGTGATGGGGCACTACCCGACAGGGGTGGTCGTCGTCACCGGTGCGCACCCCGACGGGGAAGCACTGGCGATGATCGTCGGGACCTTCACCTCGGCGTCGATGGAGCCGCCGCTCGTCGCCTTCCTGCCGATGCGGTCCTCGCGCACCTTCCAGCGGCTCAGCGAGTGCGAGAGCCTGTGCATCAACGTCCTCACCGACGGGCAGGAGGCCCTGGGGCGCACCATCGCCAGTCGCTCCGAGGACAAGCTCGAGGGCATCGACTGGTCACCGTGCTCGTCCGGTGCCCCCATGCTCCACGGTTCGCTCGCCTGGCTGGACGTCCACGTCGACCAGATCATCGAGGCCGGAGACCACCTCATCGCGCTGTGCGCCATCGACGACATGGCGGTCAACAACCCCAAGGCGCCGTTGATCTTCTTCCAGGGCGGGTACGGCGGTTTCGCGGTGCCCTCGCTCCTCGCCCGCATCGACAATGACATCATCGGGGCGGTGCAGCAGGCCAGTTACGCGCGCGACCTGCTCGCCTCCCTCGCAACCAGGCATCGGTGCGAGGCCACCCTGCTCACCGTCATCGACCAGGTCGAGCTCGCGGCCATCGCGACCGCGGTGGGCGAAGGCATCAACCCCGGTGACGGCCTGGGCACGCGCGTGCCGATCATCCCGCCCATCGCCGACGTGTGGGTCGCGGAGCTGTCCCCCGAGGCTCAGCAGGAGTGGCTGGATCGTGGCGCCGCTGACGAGGAGGCTCGAGCCACCTTCGAGGACCGTCTCGGCTTCGCTCGTGAGCACGGCTACCTCATGTCCTTCCTGCCCGCCGGTCAGCTCGACCCCTACCGCCAGCTCAACGCCGCGACCCAGCGGTACGCAGGCGATCGCGTCACCCCGACGACGCAGCGGGAGATCCGCCAGTCCATCGCCGACGTCACCGTGAGCTACCAGATGCGCGACATCGACGTCGACGAGGTCTACGACGTCGGCATGCTCGTCGCGACGATCCATGACCCGGAGGGACGGCCCGTACGGATGCTGCGTCTGGCTCAGCTGCCCCGCGGTGCCTCCGGCGAGGTCGTGCTCGGGTGGATCGCCGACCTCAAGGCGGCGGTCAGCGAGCTCGAGGGGTTGCTCTTCGACGAGGAGGCCAGGACCCGTTGACACTGTGCCCGGGCTGCCGGCTCGTCGGCAGCCTGAGAGGATCGGGACATGCACTCCCCCGTGCCCGACTACCTGACCGAGGTCGCGCAGGCGTGCTCCGCGACCCGCACGGGCGAGCCCGCCACGTACATCCCTGAGCTCGCCACCGTCGACCCCGACCTCTTCGGCGTCGCCATGGCCACCGTCGACGGGACGCTCTACTCCGTGGGCGACGCCCGGCGGGAGTTCACGATCCAGTCGATCTCCAAGGCCTTCGTCTACGGGCTGGCCGTGCGCGAGCTGGGGTTCGAGGCGGTGCTGGCGAAGGTCGACGTCGAGCCGTCCGGTGACCCCTTCGACGAGCTCTCGCTCGAGCCCACGACCGGGCGACCGCGCAACCCGATGATCAACGCCGGCGCGATCACGACCCACGCGCTCGTCGGCGGGCCGGACGCCAGCCCGATGGGGCGCTTCGAGGCGATCCACGGGCTGCTGTGCGACCTCGCCGGGCGCGAGCTCGCCGTCGACGACGACGTGTGGCGCTCCGAGATGGACACCGCCCACCGCAACCTGGCGATCGCCCACCTCCTGCGCAGCCACGACATCATCACCGACTCGCCCGAGGACGTCGTCTCCGCCTACGCCCGCCAGTGCTCGGTGCTCGTCACGGCCGAGGACCTCGCGATGATGGCCGCGACCCTGGCCAACGCCGGCGTGCAGCCGGTGACCGGCAAGCGGGTCTTCGGCGGCGGCCAGGTGCGCCACCTCCTGTCTGTGATGCTCACCTGCGGCATGTACGACTCGGCCGGTGACTGGGTCTCCTCCGTCGGCATCCCCGCCAAGAGCGGTGTCGGCGGCGGCATCATCGGGGCCCTGCCCGGCCAGGTCGGCATCGCGACGTTCTCCCCGCGGCTCGACGCGCACGGCAACAGCGTGCGCGGCGTCGAGGTCTTCGAGCGCCTCTCGCGCGACATGGGCCTGCACCTCATGGAGGTCGCGCCGCCCGCCCGCTCGGTCGTCCACGCGACCCGGGTGGTCGGCAGCGGCGAGGACGCGGTGCGCGTCTTCGAGCTGTCCGGCACGATCGGGTTCACCGGCGCCGAGCGCGTGCTGCGCCAGCTCGCCGAGGACTCGCCGGCCGAGCGGCTCGTCGCCGTCGACCTCGGTGGGGTGCACTCCCTGGAGGGCCCCGCCCGCGTCATGCTCCTCGAGGCGATCCGTCGCCTGCGTCTCGACGGCCACGAGGTCTACCTCATCGACACCGAGGGCGTGCTGCCCGACGCAGACCCGGGCGACGGGCGCCTGCTCGAGCAGCTCCCCGCGGAGCTGTAGATGCTCCGGCGCCTGATCTACCCGGTCCCGCCGTACACGGCCACCGACCACGAGACGACGAAGGGTGGCACCCACCTCCTCCATCGCCCCGCGCCGGAAGGGGGTCGCACGATCGTCTACCTGCACGGCAACGGCTCCGACCTCGCCTCCGTCGCGCCGCTCGCGGGCCTCTTCGCCCGGTACCACCTGGGCTTCGCGGCGGTGGAGTACCCCGGCTACGGGCCGGCCGCCGGGACCCGGACCAGCCAGCGCGCGATCCTCGCAGCGGCCCACGACGGGCTGGCCCACCTGGCCCTGCCGGCCGAGCGCACCGTGCTCGTCGGCGAGTCGCTCGGGTCCTCCGTCGCGGCCCACCTCGCGGCCGACGGCGTCCTGGACGACGCGGCGGGCACCGGTCGCCTCGTGCTCGTCTCGCCGTTCACCTCGATGGTCGCCATGGTGCGTCGTGTGGTGCGGGTCTTCCCCCGCCAGCTCGTGCCGGACCGCTGGGAGACCGACGCCGTCGTCGGGCGCATCGGTGTCCCGACCCTCCTCGTCCACGGGGAGCGGGACACGCTCGTCCCGCCGGCGATGAGCGAGGCGCTCGCCGGGTCGATCGGCGAGGTGCGCCGGGTGGTGGTCCCCGGACGGACGCACAACGACCTGTGGGAGGCGCCGAGCGAGTGCCTCGACCTCGTCGCGGACTTCGCCCGGGTCTAGGATGTCGGCGTGATGCAGGTCACCGGTTGGCCCGCCCACGAGGCAGCCGTCCAGCGGCTCGTCCGTTCGCATGCCGGGATCCCGACCGGGTCGTCCGTGCGCCTGGCGAAGCAGACGTCCAACCTCTTCCGTCCTCGAGCCGAGACCGGCGCCCCAGGTCTCGACGTCTCGGGCCTGACCGGGGTCATCGAGATCGATGCCGACGGGCGCACCGCGCAGGTCCAGGGCATGTGCACCTACGAGGACCTCGTGGCCGCGACGCTGCCGCACGGGCTCACCCCCTTGGTCGTCCCGCAGCTGCGCACGATCACCCTCGGTGGTGCGGTCACCGGCCTGGGCATCGAGTCGACGAGCTTTCGCAACGGCCTCCCGCACGAGTCGGTCCTCGAGATGGATGTGCTCACCGGCTCCGGCGAGGTCGTCGCCGCACGGCCCGACGGCGAGCACGCCGACCTCTTCGCGGCCTTCCCCAACTCCTACGGCTCGCTCGGCTACGCCACCCGGCTGCAGATCGAGCTCGAGCCGGTCCCCGCGAGGGTCGCCCTGCGGCACCTGCGCTTCGGCGACGTGGACGCGCTCGCCGAGGCGCTGGAGGGCATCGTCACCGAGCGCGAGCACGACGGGGTGCGGGTCGACGGGCTCGACGGGGTCGCCTTCGCGCCCGACGAGCTCTACCTCACCGTCGCGACGTGGACCCAGGACGCGGGGCCGACGAGCGACTACACCGGGCAGCGCATCTACTACCGCTCGCTGCGGGAGCGCTCCACCGACCTGCTGACGATGCACGACTACCTGTGGCGGTGGGACACCGACTGGTTCTGGTGCTCGCGAGCCTTCGGCGCGCAGCACCCGCTCGTGCGCCGGCTGTGGCCGCGGCGCCGGCGCCGCTCCGACGTCTACCACCGGCTGGTCGCCTGGGACCGGCGCCTGGGTCTCGTCGACCGGCTCGACCGGTGGGCCGGGCGGCCCCAGCGGGAGCGGGTCATCCAGGACGTCGAGGTGACCGTCGACCGGCTGGCCGACTTCCTGCGGTGGTTCGACGCCGATGTGGGCATGCGACCGGTCTGGCTGTGCCCCCTTCGTCTGCGCGAGGGACCCGACGGCGCCCGCACGTGGCCGTCCTACCCGCTCCAGCCGCGCACGACGTACGTCAACGTCGGGTTCTGGGGGACCGTGCCGGTCGGCGACGACGCGCCGCAGGGACCGACCAACCGGGCCGTCGAGGCCGAGCTCGGCCGGCTCGGCGGCCACAAGTCGCTCTACTCCGAGGCCTACTACTCCCGCGACGAGTTCGACCGGCTGTACGGCGGTGACGACCTCGCGCGGGTCAAGGCACGCTACGACCCGGACGACCGCCTGGTCGCCCTGTACGACAAGGTGGTGCACCGCAGATGAGCGCGATGAGGATCGCCGACGCCCTCGCCGGCTACCTGCCCGAGGGGATACCGGTCCGCTTCACCGCGTACGACGGCAGCGCGGCGGGACCGGCGGACGCCCCCTTCCACATCGAGCTGCGGACCGAGCGGGGGCTGGCCTACCTCATGACGGCGCCCGGCGACCTGGGTGTCGCCCGCGCGTACATCACCGGCGACCTCGCGGTGACCGGTTGCCACCCCGGCGACCCGTACCCTGTCCTCGACCTCATGTCGAGCACCGCACGCTGGCGCACCCCGGGCCCGCGGCAGGCCGTCGAGCTCGTCCGCGGCCTCGGGGTCCGACGCCTCGCCCCGCCGCCGCCCCCGCCGCAGGAGCACCTGCCGCGCTGGCGGCGGGCCGTCGAGGGGGTGCGGCACAGCCGGACCCGCGACGCCGAGGTGATCCACCACCACTACGACGTGTCCAACCGCTTCTACCAGCTGGTCCTCGGGCCGTCGATGACCTACACCTGCGCGGTGTACCCGACCCCCGACGCGACGCTCGAGGAGGCCCAGCACGCCAAGTACGAGCTCGTCGCGCGCAAGCTCGCGCTGCGGCCCGGGTCGCGGCTGCTCGACGTCGGCTGCGGCTGGGGCGGCATGGTGCTGCACGCGGCGCGCGAGCACGGCGTGCGCGTCCTCGGGGTGACGCTCTCGCGCGAGCAGGCGGACTGGGCGCGCGCGGCCATCGAGCGCGAGGGGCTCGGTGACCTCGCCGAGGTGCGACACATGGACTACCGGGACGTCTCCGCGCGCGACTTCGACGCGGTGAGCTCGATCGGCCTGACCGAGCACGTCGGCATCGCCAACTACCCCGCCTACTTCGGCTTCCTGCGGGACCGGCTCCGGCCGGGCGGGCGCCTGCTCAACCACTGCATCACCCGCCCGCACAACCGCCCCGTGCGCACCGGCGCCTTCATCGACCGCTACGTCTTCCCCGACGGCGAGCTCGCCGGGGTCGGCACGATCGTCGCGGCCGTGCAGGACGTCGGCCTCGAGGTGCAGCACGCCGAGAACTTCCGCCTGCACTACGCCAGGACACTCGCCGCGTGGAACGCCAACCTCGTCGCGCACTGGGACGAGGCCGTCGCCGAGGTCGGCGAGGACACCGCCCGGCTGTGGGGGCTGTACATGGCCGGCTCGCGGGTGGGCTTCGAGCGCTACGACGTCCAGCTCGACCACGTGCTCGCGACCAAGGTCGCAGATCGTGGGGCGAGCGACTACCCGCTGCGTCCGGACTGGTGAGGCCGCGTCCGGTCAGAGGTGACCGGCGAGCTGGGCCATGCGCGCCTCGAGGGCAGTGAGCAGGGCGGAGCAACGCCTGGTGTCGTCCTTGCGCGCGGCCTTGCTGCCGGACTGGTCCGGCTCGCTGCACATCGGCAGCACGTCGACGGAGAGCCGGGCGCCGCCGGCGAGCGAGCGCAGCTCGTCGAGCTTGTCGGCGAAGGGGGACCCGCTGCCGGGGGAGTAGTAGCGCACCGCCTCGTCGACGTCATCGGGGTAGAGGTCGGTCTTGGTGACGACGATGATCAGCCACACCGGCTTGTCGCGGCGCAGCGCCATCGAGGCGATGCGGTGGGCGGTGATGACCCAGTCCTCGAGCTCGGCCGCGAGCTGCTCCTCGCGCGTGGCGAGCGCGCTGCCGCTCGTGCCGGCCGTGCGGCGCGGGGTGGCGTAGCCGTTGGCGACGACGTGCATGACCCCGTCGACCGGGTCGTCGTGGAAGACGTCGTCGAGGGCACCGAGCCGGGTCGCGGCGTTGTCCCCGGGGACGACGCGGAAGCGGAACCCACGACCCTTGGCCGAGCGGCGGGTGCGGCGCTCCATCGTCGCGGAGCCGACCTCCACGGTGCTCTGGGCGGAGGCGCGCCGGGCGAGCCGGTCGGCCAGGCGCGTCTTGCCGACACCGGTCATGCCGGTGACCGCGACGGTCGGGAAGCGGCCGCGCAGGAGGTGGCCCAGCTGGTGCGGGGCCCCGGAGAGTGCGGTGAGGGCGCCCCCGGCGAGGCTCGTGCCGACGGCCGTGCGGGTCGCGGAGGAGAGGCGCGCCATGGTCAGCCGAGCGCCTTCTTGACGTCGGCCAGCGAGGGGTTGGTCGCCGACGAGCCATCGGGGTAGAGCACCGTCGGCACCGTCTGGTTGCCGGCGTTGATCGTCTCGACGAGCTCGGCGGTGCCGGGCGTGTCCTCGATGTTGATCTCGGTGTAGCCGATGCCCTCGCGGTCCAGCTGGGACTTCAGGCGGCGGCAGTAGCCGCACCACGAGGTCGAGAACATCGTGACCGTGCCGTCAGTGGGCAGGTCGACTCCGGGGGGCAGGATCTCGCGCACGTTCACGACTCCAGCCAACCACGTTTCGTCCTCAACCCTTCCCTCGGGCACGGCCCTTGATGGCCGCGAGCTCCCTCACGTAGGTGGCCAGCATCGGGGTCGGGCGACCCCGGTGGGTCCATGTGAAGACCGCTCCCGGGTCGAAGCGGCGGCTGCACTCACGGCAGGACAGGACCCGACTCGGCCGGCGGTGGCGCTCGACGCGGTGCCCCGCGGGGCAGGTCCCGACCCAGGCCCCGGGGATCGTCGGGGCATCCTCCGGCAGGCAGCGGTCGGGCTGGGCGCCGACCCGCACCGCCATCGCCCGCCAGCGCGGCCCGTGGCCCGCCCGCGGACCGACGAGGGCGTGGGCGATCTCGTGCAGGACGGTGTCGCGCACCTGCTCCCGGGTGTGCAGGAGGGTGAGCGGGGCGCTCAGCCCGATCGTCGACGTCGAGGCGCGGCACACGCCCGCCCGCTTCTTGGCGCGGTCGAGGACGAGCTGCCAGTCCGCCAACCCGTGCTCGTCCATGAGTGCCCGCGCCATCGTGCGCGCTTCCCCGAGGTCCATGGCAGGCGAGATTAGGCGAAGGGGGTGACATCTCCCCCTTCGTCCCGCTGCGTTGTGGAATACCGGTGCGGGAGTGCGGGGTTGTGGAGGACGTGCACCCACAGCTCTCACTCCTCGACCTGGCCACCGTCGGCCGCAACCAGCCCGTGAGCGAGGCGCTCGCCGACACCGTCACCCTCGCGCAACGCGCGGACGAGCTCGGCGCCTTCGAGAGGTTGTGGTTCGCCGAGCACCACAACATGGGGCGCATCGCCTCCGCGGCGACCTCCGTGCTCATCGCCCACGTGGCCGCGCGCACCGAGCGCATCCGCGTCGGGTCCGGCGGCGTCATGCTGCCCAACCACTCGCCGCTCGTCATCGCGGAGCAGTTCGGCACCCTCGCCGAGCTCCACCCCGGCCGCATCGACCTCGGCCTCGGGCGGGCCCCCGGCACCGACGGCCAGACGATGCGCGCGCTGCGCACGGACCCGAGGGCGGCCGAGTCCTTCCCCCAGGACGTGCGCGAGCTGCAGGGCTACCTCGCCGACGAGTCCCTCGTCGAGGGCATCCACGCCTACCCCGGGCGCGGCACCCGGGTGCCGCTGTACATCCTCGGGTCCTCGCTCTTCGGGGCCCAGCTCGCCGCCGCCTACGGCCTCCCGTACGCCTTCGCGAGCCACTTCGCGCCCGACGCCCTCGAGCAGGCGGTGCGGGTCTACCGCGAGCGGTTCACCCCGAGCGAGCAGCTGGCCGAGCCGCACGTCATCGCCGCGGCCAATGTCATCGCCGCCGACGACTCCGCGACGGCCCATGACGCGCGGCAGCGCGTGCTGCGCGCCCGGGTGCGGATGCTCGCCGGCCGGGTCGGCGGCGGCGACATCGACGACGCGATGGTCGACTCGCTCATGGACACCGCCATCGGGGCCCAAGCCCGGCACATGCTCACCCACACCATCGCCGGTGACGCGGCCGAGGTTGCCGCCGGCCTGCGCGACTTCGCCTCCCTCGCCGACGCCGACGAGCTGATCCTCACCAACCCGGCGCCCGAGCTGGACCTGCGGATCCGCACGCTCGAGATCCTCGCCGGGCTGCGCGAGGACGCGAGCTGACCTCCCTTCGCCGGCAGTGATGTCGTCGACACTGCCTTCGTCGACACTGACGAAACCCTGACGTCCCGGGGGTGGAGTCGTGGGGCGGGCGCCACCTAGCGTGGACGTCAGGAGCCCCGGCTCCCGCTGGACGTGGCCGAGTCCGATCATGAGGGGATCGCTCGGTCCCGGTCGTCGAACCGCTCCCCCCGGTTCGTGACCACCCTGGGAAGGGACACCCCCCTTCGCGCCACTCCTCCCCCGGCGCGGAGGGGGTGTCCTGCGTCCGGGGGCAGTGCCTCGCCGCGCTCCCACGGCCGGAGGTCGACGGGCTGGCAGGGCGCTGACCAAAGAAGAGGCCGATGCCTCCCGAACCCTGACGAGATCCCGGCCGAGCGGGCCGCTCCACGGTCATACATTCCCTTCACCCGGTCGGCGCGACCGCGTCACGGGACCTCATCGAAGGGTGAATCGCATGAAGCGTGCCGCAACCGTCCTGGCGCTCGCCGCCACCGTCTCCTTCGGCGCCTCGAGCGTCGGCCACGCCGCGGGGACCGCTGACGACCCGAGCTACACCGACTTCCGGTCGCAGACTGTCCAGGACACCGACAAGCAGTACATCGTCAACGGGGACATCCCCCTGTCCGGCGAGAAGCAGCTGCGCGAGTTCTACGACGAGCTGGTCAACCCCGGCAACGACTCCGCCCTGATCGTCAACACGGTTTACGGCAAGGACGACGTGTGGAGCGCCACGCAGGCCAAGAACCTCACCTACTGCGTGAGCACCAGGTTCGGCACCGACCACGCCAGGGTCGTGCAGGCCATGCAGGACGGCGGCAACCAGTGGGAGGCCGCGAGCTCCGGCGTCGACTTCACCTACGTCTCGTCGCAGGACGGCAAGTGCACCACCCGCAACAACAACATCGTCTTCTCCGTGGAGCCGACCAACACGACGAGCTACATCGCCCGTGCCTTCTTCCCCAGCACACCCAAGCGCAGCCGCAACGTCCTCGTCAGCACGAGCCAGCTCTTCACCGCCGGCTCGTGGACGCCCTCCAACATCATGGCCCACGAGCTGGGCCACGCCCTCGGCTTCCGCCACGAGCACACCCGCCCCGAGGCCGGCACCTGCTTCGAGGACAACAGCTGGCGCCCGCTGACCCCGTACGACTCGGCGTCGATCATGCACTACCCGCAGTGCAACGGCTCGAGCGACGACCTGAGCATGACCGCGGCGGATCGCGAGGGCATCCGCTCGGTCTACGGTTCCTGAGCCCCGGCCCAGGACCACGCAGGGAGGGGCACGCCCTTCGTCCCGGACTCCTCCGCCGGTGACGAAGGGCGTGCCCCGCGTCCGGTCGCTGCGCCCGGGAGGTCGGACGTCGGATGAGGAGATCCTCATGTCCGTCTCATCGAGAGCTCATCGACACTCCGTAGCTTCCTCGGTGAGGCGCGCCGCTGGGGCGGGCCACGTCGAAAGGCACGCCACCATGAAGCGTCTTGTCTCCTCCGTCGCCGTGAGCGGTCTGATCCTCACCGCCGCCGCAGCCGTGGCCCCCGGCGCCTCCGCCGACGAACGGGTCTGCCGCGGCTACATCGGCAAGGTCGTCGTCGACGACATCTTGGTCCCGCGGGGCGCGACGTGCTCGATGTACGGCACCCGGGTCAAGGGCAACATCAAGGTCGACTCCGGCGCCCTCCTCAAGGCCAACAAGCTGAGCGTCGACGGCAACATCCAGACCCAGGGCCACAGGTCCATCGCCATCAGCGGTGTGCGGATCGACGGCAACATCCAGGTCGAGGCGGGCGGCGGCGCGAGCATCCGCACCAACGACGTCGACGGTGACATCCAGGTCTTCAGCAACCGCAGTGGGTCGAAGAACATCTACGACAACCGGGTCGCCGGCAATCTCCAGTGCAAGAGCAACTACCCGGCGCCCAAGGGTGCTCGCAACAAGGTGCAGGGCAACAAGGAAGGCCAGTGCCGCCGCTTCTGACCCCGGACGGCGGGCACACTGGCCGGATGGACGACATCGAAGCCTTCTGGCAGCGGGCGCAGCAGCACGCCGACCTCGCGCAGGTCAGCTCGTACACCGGGGTGAACCCGCTGGCGGTGCTGCGCCCGCCGGCCTGGGGCTTCGGCGCCACGCCCGAGCAGGCGGACGAGCTGCTCGGGCTCGTGCTCGCGGGCACCAAGACCGCGACCGCGTCGGCGCTGTGGGACTACGAGGCCGAAGGGGAGGACCTCCCCGAGGAGGGGACGCTCGGCATCGTCGTCGACGGGTCGGGCACACCGCGGGCCCTCGTCGTGACGACCCGGGTGCGGGTCGTCCCCTTCGACGAGGTGGACGCCGAGCACGCCCGCGCGGAGGGGGAGGGCGACCTCTCCCTGGAGCACTGGCGGGCGGTGCACCAGGACTTCTTCGCGCGGCACGCGAGCCACGACCGCGGCTTCGCCCCGGACATGCCGGTGGTGCTGGAGGAGCTGCGGGTGCTGCACGCCGAGCCGGCGCGGTAGTCGCAGGAAGAGCTCCTGCTCAGCGGGTCAGACGCGGTGGCGCAGACCGGTGGCCCGCTGGGTCGGTCGGCGGACCGCGGCGCGGATCGCGGCCTCGGAGCCGACGAGCGTCACGGACTCCTGCGCGCGGGTGATCGCGGTGTAGAGCAGCTCGCGGGTGAGCAGGCGCGAGTCCTCGTCGGGCAGGACGACCGTGATGGCGCGGGCCTGGCTGCCCTGGCTCTTGTGGATCGTCAGCGCGTGCGCGGTCTCGACCTCGCCGAGGGTGCTCGCGGGGTGGACGACGGGCGTACCCGGCTCGCCGAAGACCCCCACGACCCGGTGATCGGCGCGCAGCGACATGACGCCGGTGTCGCCGTTGTACAGCCCGAGGCCGCGGTCGTTGGTCGTGACGAGCAGGGGACGCCCGACGACCTGGCGGCCCGAGTAGTCGGTCGCCTCGCCGAGCCAGCGCTCGACGCGGTCGTTCCACGGCCCGACGCCCCACGGGCCGTCACGGTGCGCGCACAGCAGCCGGTGCTCGGCGACCTGGCGCAGGGCGCCCGCGTGGTCGCCCGCGAGCGCGAGCTCGCGCAGCCGCAGGGCGTGGGCGAGCAGACGTGGCCGCAGCGCCGCGTCGGCACCGAGCACGTCGTCGACGGGCAGGTGCTCGACCGGTCCACCGGGGACGGCCGTGGCGAGCAGCTCGACGACCCGGTCGTCGTCGCCCACCCGCACCGCCTCGGCGAGGGCACCGATCTCCCGGCCGAAACGGTGCGACGTGCTCAGCCGCGCCACCGGACCGTCCTCGCGGCCCGCGTACCCGGCGACGAGGTCCGCGAGGACCGCGCCGGCCTCCACGGACGCCAGCTGGTCGGGGTCGCCGACCAGCAGCAGCCGGCTGCCCGGGCGCAGGGCCTCGAGCAGGCGCGCGGTGAGGGTGAGCGACAGCATGGACGCCTCGTCGACCACGACCACGTCGTGCGGAAGGGGGTTGCCCCGGTCCCGTCTGAACCGGTTGCCGCTGTCGGGGCGCCAGCCGAGCAGACGGTGCACGGTGACGGCCTCGATGTCGGTGCCGAGCCGCTCCCGGTCGACCGCGGGCAGGTCGCCGAGGGCCCCGAGCACCGACTCGCGCAGGCGGGCAGCGGCCTTGCCGGTCGGCGCGGCGAGGGCGATGCGCGGGCGGTGGCCACTCGCTTCGGCCTGCTCGAGCAGGAGGGTCAGCAGCCCGGCGACGGTCGAGGTCTTGCCCGTCCCCGGGCCGCCGGCCAGCACCGTGGTCAGTCGGTGGGCGGCCGCGTGCACGGCCGCGCGCTGCTCGGCCCACGTCTGCCCGGGGAAGACGCGCGCCAGGCCGGCCTCGAGCACGGGCTCGTCGACCGCAGGAGGCGCGGCGGCCGCCCGCCGGGCGAGGTCCGCGGCGACCTGGACCTCTTCGCGGTGGTAGCGGTCGAGGTAGACCAGGCCGTGCTCGACGCGCAGCACCCCGGCGGTGGCGAGCGCGCTCGCGCGGACGCTCTCGAGCCACTCCTGCGGCGCCGGCAGCGGGGTCGAGGTGGGCGGGTCCACCTGGTCCACGGGCTCGAGCAGGGCGCGCGCGTGCTCGAGGTCCAGGCTGGTGGAGCCCTCGCGGGCGGCGCGCACGACGAGCGCGAGCGTCAGCCGGGCGAGCGGGTCGCTCTCCTCGACGAGCTCGGTGAGCCGCACGGCGACGTGGACGTCGGCCGCCTCGATGACCCCCGCGGCGTTGAGGCCGGCGAGGTCACCCGTCGCGGCGAGTGCGAGCCGGCGGTCGTACGGGTCGGTGGCCACGGTGGTCATGCGGCTCCCTTCGGGCCCGGGCGGCGCCCGTCGAGCAGGTCGGACACGCCCTCGATGAGCGCGATGGGCGGCTGCCAGGAGAAGACCCCGCTCGGGTGCCCGTCGACGACGGGCGTCTCGGGGCCGGCCATCCCGCGCAGGTAGAGGTAGAGCACGCCGCCGAAGTGCTCGTGCGGGTCGTACCCCGGCTGCCGCCACCGCAGGAACCGGTGCAGCACGACCCCGTAGAGGATCGCCTGGAGCGGGTAGGAGGAGTGGTTCATCGCCGCGCGCAGCGCGTCCGGACCGTAGTGCTCGGTCGTCAGGGGGGTGTCGACGGGACCCAGCCAGTTGGTCTTGTAGTCGACCACGAGGTGCCGTCCGCCGACCCGCAGGACGATGTCGACGGAGCCGGTGAGGTACCCGCGCAGCGCCTGGTCGCCGAGCACCGGGTCGTCGAGGACGTCGGCGAAGGGCAGCACCGGGTCGTCGGCCGGCAGGTGCTCGCGCATGAGCGCGGCCAGGTCGCCGAGCACCGCGGCGCTGCCGGCTGCTGCGTCCCCGCCGCCCAGCGGCAGCTCGAAGTCCATCTCGCACAGCCGGTCCCGCGCCCCGACGTCCCGCAGCGTCGTGCCCGGGGCGAGTGGCCCGAGCGGGCTGTCGATGACCCGGACCAGCGCCTCGGCGAGGCCGTCGCGGTCGAGGTCGGGCACGGGCCAGCGCACGACCTGCTCCTCGACGTGTGTGCGCAGCTCGACGAGCAGGTCGTCCGCCTGCGCGTCGGCCTCCTCGAGCACGGCGTGCACGAGGGAGCCGAAGCCCGCGCCCACCGGCAGCTCGGCCATGGGCGACGGGAGGTGACCCGCACCCGGTCCGGAGCCCGCCACGACGGGCAGCGGGGTGCTCCCCTCGTCGTCCTGGTGCCCGACGTCCTCGGCCTCGCTCGCCACGAGCTCCTCGGTCGCGGGGCGGTGCGCCTCGTCGAGGGGACGGGTGAGCGCGGTGTACGAGGTGCGTCGCCACTCCTCGTCGATCGTGCGGGTGAACTCCCGCACCGAGAGGTCGCCGACCGGCGCGGGCCGGGCCACGGTCTCGGCGACGGGCCGGGCCTCGACGACCTCGACCCGCAGACCCCCGCGGGCCTCCCAGGCCTCGACCTGGCTGCGCAGGTGCTCGTCCCCGGGGACGGGGTGCGTCACGGGGACCGGCCCCTCGCCTGCGCTGCGCCCGAGGAGCATCCGGTGCAGGGGGGACGGCGCGGTGTTGCGGGCGGAGGGGAACCACCAGGCGACGACCTGGCTCTGGGCGCGGGTCATCGCGACGTAGAGCAGGCGCAGCGACTCGCCGCTCTCCTCCGCGGCGGCCCGGTCGAGGCGCTCGCGGCGGCCGTCGTCGGAGGTGATGCCGATGTCGAGCGCGCGGGTGCGGTCCTCGCGGTGGAAGTGCAGCACGTCGGGCGTGGGCAGCCACCGGTCGGCGAGGAAGGGCAGCATGACGATCGGGTACTGCAGCCCCTTGCTCGCGTGGATCGTCGCCAGGTGCACCGCGTCGGCGTCGCTGTCGAGGCGGCGGGCGCGCTCCTCCTTGCGGGCGGCGGCGATGCGTTCGCGCAGCCACGCGGTGAGGGAGGCGAGCCCCTCACCCTCGGTGACGACGCGCTGGTGCAGGGTCTCGCCGACGTGTCGCAGGTCGGTGAGGAGGCGCTCGCCGTCGGTGCGGCGCAGCACCCGCGCGTCGAGCCCGTCGGCGGAGGCGGCGGCGAGCACGGCGGCGACGCCTCGGCGACCGAGCAGCGCGGCCCAGGTCCGCAGCCGGTGGGCGACCTCCTCGGTGAGGTCGTCGCCCTGCTCGTCGAGGTCGGTCGCGCTCGCCCCGACGAAGGGGGTCAGCGCCGCCGCGCGTACCCGCTCGGTGCGGTGCGTCAGCTCCATCGCCTCGAGCAGGGTGAGCCAGTGCGCGGCGGCGGGGGAGTCGTAGATGCTGTCGCTGGAGACGATGACCGAGCGCAGGCCCACCTCGGTGAGGGCGCTGCGCACCTCGTCGAGCTGCTTGCGGGTGTGGGCGAGGACCGCGACGTCACCGGCGCGCAGCGGTTTCCCCACGAAGGTCGTGCCCCGCGCCAGCAGCCGGGTGATCTCGGCGGCGCAGTCGCGCGCGACGAGCGGTCGCACCGCGGCGATGGCCACGGACCGCTCGCCGGGCGGCTGCACGAGCTCGGTCGGCACGACCCGTAGGCGCACCGGGTCGAGGAGGCCGTCCGGTGCGACGCCGCCGGAGGTCCCGAGACGGGACTCCTGCGTGGCCGCGCTCACCGGGTGGACGACGATCTGCGGGTCGCCGAGCTGGGCACCTCCGAGCAGCACCCCGAGGCTGCGCACGAGCGGGCCGTCGGAGCGGTGGTTGACGTCGAGGGTGTGCCGGGTCGTCGCGGTGGCGGAGGCGGCGAGGTAGGTGTCGACGTCGCCGCCGCGGAACCCGTAGATCGCCTGCTTGGGGTCGCCGATGAGCACGAGCGTGCTGTGTCCGGAGAAGGCCCGGTCGAGCACCTGCCACTGCACCGGGTCGGTGTCCTGGAACTCGTCGACCAGCACGACGCGCCACCGGTGCCGCATCCGCTCGCGGGCCGGCGAGTCCTCGTCCTCGAGGGCGTCGGCGAGGTGGGAGAGCAGGTCGTCGTAGCCGAGCACCCCGAGCCGCCGCTTGCGCCGGTCCATCTCACGTCGCACGAGGTGCGCGAAGCGCAGGGCCCGCGCGTCGGCGCCCTGCCCCTCGAGCTCGCCGGGATCGAGCACGGCATGCGGGTTCTCGGTGACGGCGCGGGCGATCTCGCCGGCGCGCTGCCGGCTGAAGGCCGGCTCGCCGCCGCCCGCGAAGCCGCGCACGTAGAGGTCGTCGACGACCTCCTCGCGCAGGTCCGACAGGTCGTCGACGAGGCGCGCGTGGGCGTCGGAGTCGCCCGCGACACCCAGGCTGCGCAGCACGATCTGGCAGAACTGGTGGGTCGTCGCGATCGTCGCGGCGTCGAAGTGGGTCAGTGCGTCACGCAGTCGCCGCGCCCGCTCGGCGACCTCGTGCTCGGACCCGGTCCGCAGCAGCGCGACGACCGGGTCCTCGCTCGCGATCCTCGGGTCGGCGACGTGCCGGTGGACGTGTCGGAGGTGCTCGCGGACGCGCTCGCGCATCTCCCGGGAGGCCGCGCGGCCGAAGGTGATGACGAGCATGTCCTCGAGCCGCACCTGCCCCTCGGCGACGTAGCGGGCGACGAGGGCGCCGATCGTCCACGTCTTGCCGGTGCCGGCGCTCGCCTCCAGCAGGACCGTGCCCGTCGGCAGGTCCGCTGTGATGTCGAAGGGGGTCAGCGTGCTCATGCCCGTCACCTCGGTCATGCGGTGCTCTCGATGTTGTCGATGGCGGGGCCCCAGACCGTGGGGGCGAGGGTGGCCAGGTCGGTCCCGGGGCCGGCGACGTCCTCCAGGAGCACGGCGAAGGGAGCCTCGCTCCCGTGGACGAGCCGCCACCACGCATCGTCCCGCTCGCCGGGGATGACCGTGCCGTTCTTGAGGTGGCTGGCGGACCAGTCCGCCTCGGCCTTCTTCGTCGCAGCGGTGCGCCGGGAGCCGTTGCGCTGCACCACCTCCGCCCACGCGAAGGCGGTCTTGACCGGCAGCGGCAAGGGCGCGGTCAATCCGAGCGCGTACAGGTCGACGAGGGCCGCGAGGTGCGAGCGGGCGGCAGCCTGCGGCAGGGGCCCGCGGGTCGTGCGGGCCACGGAGCCCCGACTGCCCTTGCCGAGGGCACTGGCCTGCCACCCTTCGTCGTCCGACCCGGCGGCGGTGAGGGCGAGCAGACGGATCCACGAGGCGAGCTGGTGCTTGGGGGCCAGGCGCGAGAAGGTGACGTCGACGAGGTGGTGACCGCGCACACCGTCGACGGTGCCGGTGAGCCGTCGGTCGCCGGGGAGGGCGACCTCGATGTCGACCGAGCGCGGCTCCTCGGCCGGCCCCTGCGCCACCTGGGCCATGAGTCCCTCGACCGCCCGCCCGATCTCCTCGAGCGCGAGGTGGCCGAGGCCGGCGGGCGGCAGCTCGCCGCGGAGCAGCTCGGCTTGGTAGATCGCGTGGGGGTCGTGCCCGGCGATCCGGGCGCGCAGGGCGCGGTCGCCGATGGCCCACTTCTGGAGGCCGTCGAGGTCGATCGGCAACCGGTCGCTCACCTCGTCGACCTCTCGGGAGACACCGACGCCGAGCCGCTCGCGCACGAAGCCGCGGGCCGGGTTGTCGTAGAAGGAGATCAGTTCGGCGAGCGAGATGTCGTCGACGGCGCGGGCGGGCAACGGCGAGGTGAGCAATCGTCCGGGCGGGGTGCGCTCGCCCAGACTGGCCCGGGCGGCCTGCAGCGCGGCCCGGTCGAAGCTGAACGGTCCGTCGTCACCCTGCCCGCCCGAGAGGTTGCGCGCGTCGAAGGGCTGCAGCGGGTGCTGGCGGACCGGCACGAGCGCGGTGGTCGTCTCGCGGGCGGCGTCGATGAGCTCGCCGAGGGGGACGGCGGGCGGGCAGGGCTCGCCGCTGTGCTCGTCGGCGCCGGTGTAGGTGATGACGAGGCGGTCCCGGGCGGCGAGGACGGCGTCGAGGAGGAGCTGCCGGTCCTCGCTGCGGGCGTCGCGCTCGCCGGTGAGCGGGGTGCGGGCGAGCACGTCGTCACCGTCGACCGTCTGCTGCCGCGGGAAGGAGTCGTCGTCCATCCCGAGCAGGCACACGACGCGGTGGGGGACCGAGCGCATCGGTGTCATCGTGCACACGGTGAGGCCGCCGGTGCGGAAGCTCGCGCGGCTCGGCCGCCCGGCCAGCTGGTCGCGCAGCAGCACGCGGACGTCGGCGAGGCGCAGCGGCACGTCGTCCCCGGCATGCCGGGCGGCCGAGGAGAGGGTGCGCCGCAGGTCGCCCACCTGCCACTGGTCGCGGGTGGGCACGTCGGTGAGCGACAGGACGGTCTCGGTGAGCCCGGTCATCCACTGCTCGGCCGTACCGGCGCCCTCGAGGGTGTCGAGCCCTGCGCCGATGCGCCCGAGCATCTCGGTGACCCGGCCGACGAGGTCGACGGAGCCGCTGCCGACGTCGTCGAGCGGCATGACCCCGCCGATCTCGAGCGGCCCGTCGGCGGAGACCGTGACGCCGAGCAGGAGCCGGTCGAGTCCGAACCGCCACGTCCCCTGGTGCTCCACCTCCATGGCGAAGGGGGCCCGCCGCGCCTGGTCGTAGCCCCACCGGATCCCGGAGTCGGTGACCCAGCGGGTCATGGTGGCGAGGTCGTCGTCGTCGAGGCGGAAGCGGCGCCGCACCGCGTCGCTCGCCGCCAGGTCGAGGACCTCGCTCGCGGTCAGGCGACCACCGGCGAGGGCCACGACGCGGTGGGCGACGTCCAGCAGGGGGTTGGTCGCGCGCAACGAGCGGTCGGCGAGACGGACGCGCAGACGGTGGGCGGGGTGGGTGTCGACGCCCTCGGCGTCGGTCCCGTGGTCACCGAGACCGAAGGCCGCCCCGATGAGCGGCGCATAGGTCTCGACGTCGGGGCACATGACGAGCACGTCCCGGGGCTCGAGGCCCGGGTCGTCCTCGAGCAGGCCGACGAGCACCTCGCGCAGCACCTCTACCTGCCGCGCCGGGCCGTGGCACGAGTGCACCTGGATCGACCGGTCGTCGACGGGCACCTGCCGCGCCGCCCGCTCGTCCTCGTCGGGCACGTGGTCCTCGCGGATGTCGGCCTGGAGCCACTCGAGCACGCTCCTCGGCGGCGCCGGCACCCCGTCACCCGCCCCCTGAGGAGGCGCGCCGTCACCCGCTCCCTGAGGAGGCGTCCCGTCACGCGCTCCCTGAGGAGGCGCGCCAGCGCCGTCTCGAAGGGCGGCCGGGCTCCCGCTGCTCCCCAGCACCCGCACCAGCTCGCGCGAGTCCCGCCCGAGCGAGGCCAGGAGGGGGTGGCGCACGAGGTCGCTCGTGCGGTCGTCCGCGCGGTCCACGACGCCCTCGTCGGCGAAGGGGGCGAGCCGCTCCCACAGGTCGGGCGAGGGCTGCGGCAGCCACAGGTGCACGTCGCGGGAGAGGGCGAGCGCCCGGAGGAGCTCGACGTCGGTGACCGCCAAGCGCGTGTGGCCGAAGAGCGAGAGCCGCTCCGGCAGCTCGAGCCCATCTCCGTCCGCTCCCTGAGGAGGCGCGCCAGCGCCGTCTCCATCCGCTCCCTGAGGAGGCGCGCCAGCGCCGTCTCGAAGGGACGCCACCGTCTCGGCGTGGCGCACGTCCGGCGGGGGAGCGTCGACCCGCGCGACGAGGCGGCGCCACAGCTCGGCCTGCCACGCCAGGTCGGTGTCCAGGGCGGCGCCGGCGCCGTCGGTGTCCCGCCCCTCGCGCCAGTCGGTGAGCATCGTCGGTCGGCTCTGCGCGTAGCGGTGGAGGAGTCGGGCGAGGCGCAGCGCGACGGAGTACCGCCGCCCGGCCCGGACGCCGTCGGGGTCCTCGGTGCCGTGCCCGAGGTGCCGGCTGAGGGCCGTGCACCACGGCTCGCCGAGCGCGTCGTCGATGACCGACAGGAGCGGCCAGGCGAGGTGCTGCGGCAGCCACGGGTCGTCGTCGTCACGGCCGGTGAGCATCGTGACGAGCGAGCGCGGCCGCAGGAAGGTGACGCCCGCGCACACCCCGTCCTGACACCCTTCGCCTGTGCCGAGGCGGTGCGAGAGCCGCTGCGCGAGCCAGCGCTCGATGCCCTGCTCGGGCACGACGACGACCTCTTGGGCGAAGGGGTCCGGCAGCGGGCTCGCCAGCAGCCCACCGAGGTCCTCGGCGAGGGTGTCGGTGCGCTGCGCGCGGTGGAGGTGTAGGGCCACATGCAGACCGTATCCGCGCCGACCGACAGCGCGTGGTGGACCATCCACATGCTCGACGTCCGCGGTCATGTGCTACAGCGCGCTACGGTTGATCCATGCGCACCATCAGCCAGCGGCAGCTGCGCAACGACAACGCGGAGATCATGCGCGGCGTCGAGCGGGGCGAGAGCTACACGGTGACGCGTCGCGGAGTCCCCGTGGCGACGTTGTCACCCTTCACCGAGCAGACGGACCTGCAGTGTCTGCGGCCGGCGACCAAGCGATCGCCTTTCGCCGAGATCCGCCGGGCCCACGCCACCGAGTCCACTCAAGAGATCCTCGACGACTTGCGCGGCGATCGGTGAGCTGCTGGTACCTCGACACCTCGGCGGCTTTGAAGCTCGTGATCGAGGCGCGGGAATCGAGCGTCCTGGCAGATCACCTGGACACCGAGACACCCGACCTCGTGGCCTGCCTGCTGCTCGAGACGGAGCTGCGTCGGGCAGCGCAGCGAAGGGGTGACCTCACCCAGGAGGTGGTGTCCCAGCTGGTCGAGCGGGTGAACCTCTTCGAGATGCCGGCCTCGCTCTTCCGCGAGGCGGGGCTGCTCGGCGGTCCTCGCCCGAGGTCGCTCGACGCCCTGCACCTCGCGGCAGCCGTACGCATCGGGGCCGATGCCGTCGTGACCTACGATCACCGCATGGCTGAGGCATCACGCGACCTCGGCTTCACCGTCATCGCTCCCACCTGACATGGGCGATCTGCAGCACGTGCGCACCGAGCGGCTCCGGCTCGACATCCCGACCATCGAAGACCTGTCGAACCTGCACGCCATCTACTCGGACCCGCGGACCTGGGCGCACTCCCCAGAGGATCTGCAGACCCATGAGCGCACGACCTTCGTCATGCTCGCGGGCTGGCTGCACGGGTGGGAGCGCGACGGGCTGGGACCGTGGATCGTGCGCTCGCTCGACGACGGCACCTTCCTCGGCAACGCGGGGTGCTGGCTGCGGCCGGGTGGCTGGTGGAACCTCGGCTACGCCATCGCCCCCGACTCCCGTCGCGCGGGCCTGGCCACGGAGGCCTGCGCCCCCGCGCTCACCGCCGCGCGTGAGGTCAGGCCCGACGGCCCGGTCCTCGCCCGGCTCCTCGAGCACAACACCGCCTCCCGCCGGGTTGCCGAGCGGCTCGGGATGACCCTGGTCCACCGCGGCCCCGCTGAGGGGGCCCCTGACGCCGTCCGACTCGTCTACGCGGACCGGGAGGTCACGTCAGAGGAGCTGGCAGCACGCCTCGGCTGAGGGCCGCTGCCGGGCGGGCCTGACAGGCTCGCCGTCAGCACGTCGGCGAGGACCGGGGCGTCGACGTTGCCGCCGCTCGCCACGACGACGACGGTCTGACCGGCGAACCGCTCCCGCTGTGCCAGCACCGCTGCCAGCGCGGCCGAGCCGCCCGGCTCGACGACGAGCTTGAGCGTGCGCACCGCCTCGCGCATCGCGACCCGGGCCTCGTCGTCGGTGACCTCGAGCGCGGTGACCGGGTGCCGCGAGAGCGCGGCGAGCGTGTGCTCACCGACGGTCGGCGACCCGATCGCGTCGAGGAAGACCGGCACCGCCGGCACCTTCTCCACCCGGCCCGAGGCGAGCGAGCGCGCCATCTTGGGGTACCCATGGCGCTCCACGACGAAGGGGGCGACGTCGTACGTCGAGCGGACCGCCTCGATGACCCCCGACGACAACCCACCACCGCTGCACGGGAGGACGACGGCGTCGGGGGAGTGACCCCCTTCGCGCAGCTGGTCGACGATCTCCAGGCCCACGGTCCCCTGGCCCGACATCACGCGGACGTCGTCGTAGGGGTGCACGAGGGTCAGGCCGCGCTCGGCGACGAGGCCGCGCCCGACCTCCTCGCGGTCCTGCGTCGCCGGGTCGTAGAAGACGACCTCCGCGCCCCACCAGCGGCACCCGTCGACCTTGATCCGCGGGGCGTCCTGCGGCATAACGATCGTCGCGGTCGAGCCGGTCATCCGCGCCGAGGCCGCGACCGCCTGGCCGTGGTTGCCGGTGGAGAAGGCGAGCACGCCGGCCGCCCGCTCCTCGTCGTCCAGCGAGAGCAGCGTGTTGAGCGCGCCCCGGATCTTGAACGAGCCGGTCAGCTGCAGCGCCTCGGCCTTGACGAGCACGGTCGCGCCGACCAGCTCGTCGAGCATCGGTGAGGAGAGCAGCGGGGTCCGTCGGACGCGTCCGTCGAGCCGCCGCGCCGCGGCCTTGATCGTGTCGATGCCGAAGTCCATGGGACTCACTCTGCCAGCGGCTTCGCGCCACGCTCCCGCAGCATCGTCGTCATCGTCTCGACCTCGCTGGTCTGGCTGTTGATGATCGAGGTGGCGAGGGTCTCGACGGCCTCGTTCCTGGCGTAGTCGCGCGCGTTCTCGGCCATGGGCACGCCGGCCTCGTGGTGGCGGATCATCAGCTGGAGGAAGTAGACCTCCGCCTCTTCGCCCTCCAGGCCCTCGAGCCTGGTGATCTCCTCCTGGCTCGCCATGCCGGGCATGAGCCCGTCGTCGGTGAGCTCGGAGGCCTCGTCGCCGTGGGAGTGGCCCAGGCCCTTCATCCAGTCCATCGGCTCGCCGGGCCCGGTCGGGCTCAGGCCCCACGTCTGCAGCCAGCCGGCCATCTGGCCGGACTGGTGCGACTGGGTGCGCGCGATGTCGTAGGCGAGCGAGCGCACGAACCGGTCGTCGGTGCGGTCGTAGATGATCCACGACATCTCGACGGCCTGGTCGTGGTGGGTCTGCATGTCGCGGGCGAAGCCTGCCGCGACGCTGTCGTCGGCCGGCAGGTCGTCCCCGCCGGCGCGGCTGACGAGCAGCCCGGCGACGAGCCCGACGGCCAGCGCGACGACGGCGGCGAGGACGACCCGGGGGGTCACTTGACGAGGCTCGTCTCGGGGGTCACCCCGCCGGTGCAGGCGGCGCCGGGCTCAGGGGTCTGCGGCCCCTGGCGGTACTCCTTGATGAAGCCCTTGATCCGCGGGTCGTCCGCCGAGTCGACGGCGAGCTGGGTGCCCCAGGCGGACAGGACGATCTTGCTCGGCATGTCGCCCTCGTAGGGGGAGAGGAGGGTGTACGTGTCCGGCAGGGCGTCGTCGAGCTTGTCGACGTCGGCCTCGGGCAGGGACGGGTCGTAGGTGATCCAGACGGCACCGTGCTCGAGCGAGTGGACCGCGTGCTCGTCGGGCACCGCCTCGTCGTAGGTGCCGCAGTTGAGCCAGACGCCGTTGTGCTCGCCCCCGACCGGCGGCGACTCCTTGTAGTCGACCCGGCCGTTGACGTGGTTGCCGCCCTTGTAGTCGAAGGTCTTGACGGACCCGAGGTCGCCCGCGGCCGCGCGCTCGTCGCGCTCACCGAGGATCGCCCAGAGGACGGCGCCGGCGATGAAGACGATCACCAGGCCGGCGGCGCCGGCGAGGAGGAGCGACCGGCGGCGGTCGGCCGACTGCTGAGCCTTGCGGGCCTCGGCGAGCTTGGCCTCGCGGGCGGAGAGGTTGGTGGACTTCTTGCTGCTCATGGGTCCCTCGGGGTCGGGGGCGGGTCTGGGCCGATTATTGCACCGTCAACTGAAAGTCCACTGGGGGCTCTCGCCACTAGTCTGGCGCCATGCGCTCCGAGACGACCACCATCACCTCTCCGCAGGACGGTCTGCCGCTCTTCGTCCGTATCTGGCTCCCGGACGCGCAGGCGAAGGGGGTCGTGCAGATGGCCCACGGCATGGCCGAGCACTCGGGTCGCTACGAGCGCTTCGCGCAGGCCCTCACCGACGCCGGCTACGCGGTGTGGATGCACGACCACCGAGGACATGGGGAGACCTCGAGCGGTGTCGAGGACCGCGGCTACTACGCCGACGACAACGGCTGGGACACGGTCGTCGAGGACCTGCACGCGATCTCGGACGCCATCGCCGAGCGGCACCCCGACCTGCCCGTCTTCTTCTTCGGGCACTCCATGGGTTCGCTCCTCGGCCGCGACTACATCACCAGGTACGGGCACACCCTCGCCGGCGCGGTCCTCTCCG
Source organism: Janibacter terrae (assembly GCF_039636765.1). NCBI lineage: Bacteria > Bacillati > Actinomycetota > Actinomycetes > Micrococcales > Intrasporangiaceae > Janibacter > Janibacter terrae. The sequence goes on along the minus strand of NZ_CP144167.1, from coordinate 272,567 downwards.
GCACCGCCGGCGACCCGGGCCTCCTCGGCAAGGTCGGCCAGGTGGTCGCGACCCTGCAGGCGCGCATCCGCGGTCGCCGCACGACGTCCCGGCTCATGGACGCGCTGACCTTCGGCGCCTACAACAAGCCCTTCAAGGACGAGGGCGACTTCGCCTGGCTCTCCCGCGACCCGGCCGAGGTGCGCAAGTACGTCGACGACCCGCGCTGCGGCGAGGTCTTCACCGCCGGGTTCTTCGCCGACCTGCTGGGCGGGGTCGGTCGCCTGCAGGGCCTCGCCGCCCGGGTCCCGCACGACCTGCCGCTGCTCGTGGTCTCCGGCTCCGACGACCCCGTCGGCGGCAAGGACGGCCGCGGCGCGCGTGCCGTGGCCGAGGCCTTCAGTGCCGGCGGCGTCCGGGACGTCACCGTGGAGATCTTCCCCGGTGCCCGGCACGAGCTGCTCAACGAGATCAACCGCGACGAGGTCACGGCGGACGTCATCGGCTGGCTCGATGCCCACCTGCCCGTGACGAAGGGAGTGTGACCGACGTGACCGAGGACAAGCGTGATGCCCGCCGGGCCATCGAGGACCTCGAGCTCGAGCGGCGGCTCGGCGAGGCCGGTGCGGCCGCGGCGAAGATCGCCCAGGACGCGGTGGGACTCGTCGGGACCTTCGCCGCCGACCACCGCGAGCAGGCCCACGGGTTCCTCGATCGCGCCGAGAGCGAGGTCGCTCGGGTGACCGGTGGCACGGGCGCCGGGTTCCTCGGCAGGGTGCGCTCGGGGCTGGCCGCGGGCGTCGACCTCGTGGCCGACCAGAAGCCGGGCGGGCAGGAGCCGGGCGGCGACCAGCCGCCGGCGAGCCCCCCTTCGCCCGACGCGTGACGCGACTGCGGCTCGGCGGGCTGCTGCTCCTGCTCGCCGTGCTCTACCTGCTCGGCGAGGCCTGGGCCGTCGGCGGCTGGCAGGGGCGTCCGTACAGCTGGACCCGTGACGCGATCAGCGCGCTCGGCGTGCCCGAGGTCATGTGGACCGATGCCGACCGCGCCGAGTCGACGCGGCACGGGGCGATGAACGCGACCTTCGTCGTCTCGGGTGTGCGGGTCGCGCTCGCCGCGCTCGTCCTCGCCCCGTGGGTCCCGCGGTGGCGCTGGGCGGTGCTCCCTCTCGCCGTCGTGCACGGGCTCGGGGTCGTCGTCGTCGGTCTCGTGCCCACGGGCCTGACCTCCGACCGGGCCAACGGGCACGGGACCGGCGCGGTGCTCGCGATCGTCGGCGGCACGCTGCTGCTCGTCGCGCTGACGATCGCCCTCGCGCGCCGGTACCCGGCCCTCGCCGGCTGGGCCGCGGTCTGCGCGCTCGTGTCGTGCGCGGGGATCGTCCTGATGTGGACCGGGGTGGTCGGCTTCGGGCTGGCCGAGCGGCTCGCGGTCGACGCGGTCATCGTCTGGCAGGTCGTGGCCGGGGCAGTGCTCCTGCTGCACGCACGCCCGCCCAGCCCTAGGAGGGTCGCGCCTCCCCCGGGGGCACGCCACCGACGGTGAGGCCCTGCTCGTCCGCAGCCGTGCGCACCGCCTCGACGAAGAGGTCGATCGACGGGCGCGGCGTCGAGCTGGCCCGGTGCGCGACCGAGACCGTGCGCAGGATCGTCTCCTCGAGCGGCACGACGTCGACGCCCGGCGGCAGCAGCGTCAGGCCGAGGTCGGAGACGAGGGAGACCCCGAGACCGCCGGCGATCATCGCCAGGGCGGTGAACTGCTCCTCGACGGTGTGCACGATGCGCGGCTCGAAACCGTGCGCGTGGCACTCCACCCGGACCGCGCGGCCGAAGTGCGACCGGGGCCCCGAGAGGATCCACGGGTACTCGGCCAGCTCGGTGAGGGAGACGCTGTCGCCGGGCAGGACACCCTCGGGGACGGCTGCGTGCAGTCGCTCGACGGCGACGACCGACCGCTGGACCGCGGGGTCCCAGTCGACCGGGTGGCCCGAGTAGTCGATGACGAAGGACATGTCGAGCAGCCCGTCGCGCACCGCGTCGGCGGTCTCCTCCGGGACGAGCTCGGTGGTGCGCACCGCGATGCCGGGGTGCTCGAGCGCCAGCGCCGAGAGGGCGCGCGGCAGCAGGCCGGAGGCGACCGACGCCCACACGCCGACGGTCAGGCGCGCGGTGATGCCGGACTGCGCCTGCTCGATGGCCGCGGTCGCCCGCTCGACGGAGCCGAGGATCTCCTCGGCGTGCTCGGACAGGAGGAGGCCGAGCTCGGTGAGCTGCACCCGCCGACCGTGCTTCTCGATGAGCTTGACGCCCACCTCGCGCTCGAGCTGGGCGAGCTGCTGGGAGACGCCGGAGGGGCTGTAGCGCAGGGCCTGCGCGGCAGCGGTGATCGTGCCGCGCCGGTGCAGCTCGCGCAGCATCTGCAGTCGTCGCAGGGACAGCTCCATCCGCCCACAGTAGGCGGCGCGGATCGTGCACAGAAGGTGCACGATCACGCGCACCTTCCGTAACTGGACGTCAACGGCGTCACACGCTGACGCTGGGACCATCGCTCCTGACGCAGAAGGTGGTTCCCCGTGACCCTCACCCACAGCACCGACCCGTCCCACGCCTTCGTCGACCGCGCCCCGGCCCACGAGGTCACCTGGGTCGACCCGGTGACCGGGGCCCACGGGTACCTCGTCGTGCACACCCTCGTCTGCGGCATCGCGACGGGTGGCACCCGGATGCGTCCCGGCTGCACGCGGGACGAGGTCGCGGACCTGGCGCGCGGGATGGCGACCAAGACGGCCGCCTTCGGTCTGCCGGTCGGCGGGGCGAAGGGGGGCATCGACTTCGACCCGAAGGACCCGCGGGCCTTCGGTGTCCTCTCGAGGTTCTTCGACGCGATGCGCCCGTGGCTCGACGGCCACTGGGTCACCGCGGAGGACCTCGGCGTGACCCAGCAGCTCATCGACGACGTCTTCGAGGAGATCGGCCTGTCGCAGTCCTTCCACGCGGCGATCACCCGCTCCCCGGACCCGGAGGCGACCCTCGAGCGGGTGCACGCGGGACTGGCGGTCATGACCGACGGGCTGCCGCTCGGCGACATCATCGGCGGCTACGGCGTGGCGCAGGCCTGCCTCGGCGTCGCCGAGGGGTTCGACTGGGCGGTGCCCGAGACCGAGGTCACGATCCAGGGCATCGGGACGATGGGTGGCGGCGCCGCGTGGTACCTGCACGAGGCGGGCGCCCGGGTCACGGCGATCGCCGACGCGCGCGGCACGCTCGTCGACCCCGCCGGGCTGGACATCCCGACGCTGCTCGACCTGCGCGACCAGTACGGGGAGATCGACCGCTCGCGGGTGCCGTCCCACGTGCAGCAGCTCGACCGCGACGCGATCCTGCAGATCACCGCGGACGTCTTCGTGCCGGCGGCGGTCTCGTACGCGATCCGTGAGGACAACGTCGAAGGGGTGGCCGCCCGCGTCGTCGTCGAGGCCGCCAACGCCGCGACCACCTGGGGGGCCGAGGACACGCTCACCGCGCGCGGCATCCCGGTCGTGCCGGACTTCATCGCCAACACGGGGGCCGCGGCCTGGGCCTGGTGGCTGCTCCAGGGGCAGGTCGGGACCGATCCGCAGGACTCTTTCCGGCGGCTGTCGACCGAGATGCGCTCGAAGGTCGCGGTGCTCGCCCGGGCGTGGAGGCAGGAGGGCACGCCGATGCGCGACACCGCCTTCGCACTCGCCGCGACCAACCTGCGGCTGCTCGAGGGCGCCCAGATCGTCATCCCCTGACGTCCTGACACTCGGGTGATGGCTCCTATCCGGTCCGGATAGGAGCCATCACCCGAGTGTCGGCGCGGTCAGGGCGTGCGCTTGGCGACGAGCCGCTCGACGGCATCGTCGAGGTGGGCCTGCAGCGCCGCCTTGGCGCGGGCAGGGGTCGCCTCGAGGATCGTGCGGCGCAGGGCCTCGTGCTCGTCGACCTGGGTCTCGAGCTCGGTGTAGGTCGTGCGCAGCTCGCCCAGGCACATCCGGGTCTCGACGAGCAGGGTGCGCATCGCCCGGATGAGGCGCGGGCTGGCGGAGGCCTCGACGAGCACCTCGTGGAAGTGCTGGTCGGCGTCCGAGACGGCCGGGCCGTCCCCCTTCGCGGCGGCCTGACGCATCCGCCGGACGACCTCGTCGAGCTCGCCGGCGGTGGCCTCGCGGCGGCCCTCGTCGAGGACGACCTCGAGGGCGCCCCGCTCGATGACCGAGCGGGTCCGGTAGACGTCGCGCACGTCCTCGAGGGTCAGCTCGCTGACGAAGACGCCGCGGTTGGTGATCGCGTGGAGGATGCCCTCGGAGACGAGGCGCTGCATGGCCTCGCGCAGCGGGCCGCGCGAGACCTCGAAGTGCGCGGCCAGGTCCGCCTCGCCGAGCTGCTCACCCGGCTCGAGGCGCCCGGTCATGACGGCGCCGCGCAGCTCGTCGGCGAGGTACTCGACCGTCGAGCGGCGCGGGTTGGGGGTCAGGTCACTGACGGGCATGGTCCTGCCTTTGCGCGAAGAGGGCCCCCAGCACGGAGGACGTGGGCCTCGACCCGGCGAGGGCCAACGCCTGCCAGATCGTCACCTGGTTGGCGGTGAGCACCGGCTTGCCCAGCCGCGCCTCGAGGTCGGGGATGACCGCGAGGGTACGCATCGCCGTGTCGGGCACGAGGAGCGTCTGCGCCTCGGGACGGTCGTGGGCGACGGCGAGCTCGAGGACCTGCTCGGGGGCCAGGCCCCCCACCTCCGCGGCCGTGTCGATGCCGGCGCTGCCCATCGCGACGACCTCGATGCCCGCGGCCGCGAGGTAGTCCACGAAGAGGGCGGCCACCTCGCGCGGGTAGCTCGCGGCGACCGCGACCCGGGTGAGGCCGAGGTCGGCCAGGGCGGCGACGAAGGCCGCGCTCGTGCTCGATGCGGGCACGCCTGTCGCAGCGGCGAGCTGGTCGATCTGCTGCTGCGCACCCTCCGGCCCGTAGACGAAGCTGCCCGACGTGCACGCCCAGACCACCGACTGGGGCGCGTGCTCGGCCAGCGCCGCAGCGCCCGCGGCGAGGCGGTCCGGCCGGCCGAGGTCGAGCAGCTCGGGCACGGCGTGCAGGTCGGTGCCGTAGACGTGCGTGACGGGCAGGTGCACGCCGAGCAGCGCAGCAGCCCAGGGGTACTCGTCCTCGGCCGCGTGGTCCGGGTAGATGATCGCGGCAGTGGGTGCGCTCACGGGCCGAACACCTCCCGGAGCCATCGGCCCGGCCCCGTCGTCGGCAGCCCCATGCGGGCCAGACAGGCCCACACGGTCAGCTGGTTGGCGGTGAGCACCGGTTTGCCGAGGTCCCGCTCGAGCGGACCGATGATGTCGTAGGTCGGCAGGTTGGTGCACGAGACGAAGAGCGCCTCGCTCGCGGGGTCGTCCGCGGCGCAGACGAGCTCGGCCACGGTGCGGTAGTTGACCCGCCAGATGCCGCCGCCGAGCCCGAGGTGCTGGGCCGTGACGACCTCGACCCCGAGCTCGCCGAGGAAGCCGACGAGCCGCTCGGTGAGCGGCTGGTCGTAGGGCGTGATGACCGAGACGTGCCGCAGCCCGAGGGCGGTCACCGCCTCGGCGAGGGCGCCGGAGGAGGTCACGGCGTCGGGGGCGCCTGCCGCGCGGATCGCGTCACCGAGGGCGACCTCCCCTTCGCGCCCGTGGACGAAGCTGCCCGAGCTGCACAGGTAGGCCACGACCTCCGGCTCGACCCCGAGCAGCTCACGGGTCGCCGCCTGCAGCACCGCCACGTCCGAGACGCGCTGCGCCATCTCCAGGCTCACCGGCACCGGCTCGAAGGGGGTGCGCGCCAGGTGGAAGCTCACCTCCAGCGGCGCCCACCGCCACAGCTCCCGCTCGAGGGCGAGGTCGAAGGGGGCGATGACCCCGATGCCGCGCTGGGCCAGCGGACCGTCGTACTCGGTGCCGGTCAGCTCCACGCGAGGACCTCCCTTCGACCGGGATTGCCAGATTGTTGACAATCTAGGAACCCGCTCATACGTTGTCAACATGCCCAGGCAGTCCGTGGTCGTGGTGCTCCACGACGGTGATCTCCCGAGCGAGCAGGCGATGGCGCCGGTCCGCGAGCGGGCGCGCGAGGTGCGCTACGCGAGCGCCGAGGAGCTGCCGGAGGCGCTCGCGGGGGCGGACGTGCTCTTCGCCTACGACTTCTTCTCCAGCGCCATCCCCCAGGCCTGGCACGCGGCCGACGCCCTGAGGTGGATCCACGTCGCCTCCACGGGCGTCGACGCGATCCTCTCGCCGGAGGTGCGCGGCAGCGACGTGGTGCTCACCAACTCGCGCGGGGTCTTCGACGAGGCCATCGCCGAGTACGTGCTCGGGCAGGTCGTGAGCATCGCCAAGGACCTGCCGCGCTCCTGGGAGCTGCAGCAGGCGCACCGCTGGGTCCACCGCGAGTCCGAGCGGGTCGCGGGCTCCCGCGTCCTCGTCGTCGGCACCGGCCGGATCGGGCGCGCCATCGCCCGGCTGCTGCGGGCGGTCGGCATGCAGGTGAGCGGGTCGGGGCGCCGCGCCCGCACCGACGACCCCGACTTCGGGACCGTCACCGCGCAGGAGGAGCTGCACCACGCGCTCGCCGCGGCCGACTGGGTCGTCTGCATCGCCCCGCTCACCGACGCGACGCGCGGCATGTTCGACGCCGCCGCCTTCCGCGTGATGCCCGACCACGCCCGCCTCATCAACGTCGGGCGCGGCGAGTCCGTCGTCACCGACGACCTCGTGGATGCCCTGCGCGAAGGGGACATCGCCGGCGCCGTCCTCGACGTCCTCGACACCGAGCCGCTCCCTGCCGACCACCCCCTGTGGGACATGCCGGGCGTGCACATCACGCCGCACAGCTCGGGGGACTTCGTCGGGTGGCGCGAGGAGCTCGTGCGCCTCTTCGCCGACAACTTCGCCCGGTGGGTCGACGAGGAGCCGCTGCTCCACGTCGTCGACACCTCGCTGGGCTACGTACCGACCGACGGGAGCAGTGCATGAACCCCACCGAGATGACCGCCGTCGAGCTCGTCGCCGCCTACGGGTCCGGCGAGCTCTCCCCGGTCGAGGCGACCGACGCGGTACTCGACCGGATCGAGGCGGCCGACGGTGAGATCAACGCCTTCTGCCTCGTCGACCGCGAGTCGGCCCTCGTCCAGGCGCGCGCCGCGGAGGAGCGGTGGCGTGCCGGGCACCCGCAGGGCCTGCTCGACGGGGTGCCCATCTCGATCAAGGACATCTTCCTCACCGAGGGGTGGCCCACCCTTCGCGGCTCTAGGGCGATCGACCCGGACCAGCCGTGGACGGTCGACTCGCCCGTCGCGGCCCGGCTGCGCGCGGACGGGATGGTCTTCGTCGGCAAGACGACGACGCCCGAGCTCGCGTGGAAGGGCGTCACCGACTCACCCCTGACCGGCATCACCCGCAACCCGGCCGACCCCTCGACGACCGCCGGGGGGTCGTCGGGGGGCGCGGCTGCGGCGGTCGCGGCCGGCATGGGCCCGGTCGCGGTGGGGACGGACGGCGGCGGCAGCGTGCGGATCCCCGCGTCCTTCTGCGGGATCGTCGGCTTCAAGCCCACGCACGGGCGGATCCCGATGTTCCCCGCGAGCCCCTTCGGCCCCCTCGCGCACGCGGGTCCGATGACCCGCACAGTCGAGGACGCGGCCGTGCTCATGGACATCCTCTCGATGCCCGACCCGCGCGACCCCACCTCGCTCGCGCCACCGACTCGGACCTTCCGCGGTGAGCTGGCCCGTGACCTCACCGGGCTGCACGTGGCCTACTCGCGGGACCTCGGCTGGGCGCAGGTCGACGACGAGGTCGGCTCGATCGTCGATGCCGCCGTCGCGCGGATCGCTGCCGCGGGGATGGTCGTCGAGGCCGAGGACCCCGGCTTCGAGGACCCGCGGGAGGCCTTCGAGCTGCTCTGGGCGACCGGTGCCGCGACGCTCCTGCGCGGGATGCCCGGTGCGCGCGAGACGGTCGACCCCGGCCTCGGCCGCATCTGGGACGAAGGGGAGACCAGCTCCGGTGTCGAGTACCTCCAGGCGCGGGCCGTGGCGGCGCAGCTCGGCATCACGATGGGTGCCTTCCACGAGCGGCACAACCTGCTGCTCACCCCGACGATGCCGATCGTCGCCTTCGAGGCCGGGCACGACGTGCCGCCGGGCAGCGGCCTGCGCGGCTGGCCCGACTGGACCCCCTTCACCTACCCCTTCAACATGACCCAGCAGCCAGCGATCAGCATCCCGTGCGGCACGACCGCGGCGGGACTGCCCGTGGGACTGCAGATCGTCGGCCCGCGGCACTCGGACGACCTGGTCCTGGCCGCTGCGCGGTGGGTCGAGGGCGTCCTCGCGGGCTGACCCCCTTCGCGCTGGGTGGAGGTGAACGCGCCGGAGAAACATCCGCGCGCATACCTCCACCCGATGGGGGGCTCACCCCCGGGCGAAGACCAGCCGCTCCCCGGCGAACCCGTGGCGCCACAGGTCGTTGCAGGCCTCGGCCATCTCGGTGAGCCCCTCCTCGATCGCGCCGAAGACCGAGCCGGGCACCCAGCCCAGGTCGCCGTTGATGAGCAGGTTGTTGCGGCCGTAGAAGATCGCCAGGTCGGTGGCGCCCTGCTCGGCGTGCGCCGTCGACCCCGGGTCGTACCCGTAGGCGGGGTTGCCGATCTCCCAGGGCTCGAAGTCGAAGAGGCACACGTCGCCGGGGATCGGAGTGATCGTCGGGTTCTCCCGGTGGGGTGCGGCGGTGATCCGCGGGAGCAGCGTGTAGACCTCGTTGCGGGCGTACTTCGCGTGGAAGGCGTCACCGCCTGCCGGCAGTGCGTCCCACACGGCGTCGCAGGTCAACGGCGCCTCGTCGTCGAGGAGCCGTGCCCGGCACACCACGCCGCGCGACTCGAGGGCGATTGTGATGTACCGGGGCATGGCTCAGACCTCCGCCAGGACCTTGCCCCAGATGTCCAGCGCCTCGTCCACCTGCTCGGCGGTCACGACGAGCGGCGGGATCATCCGCACGACGTTCATGTGGGCGCCGCAGGTGAGGAGCAGCAGGCCCTTCGTCGCGGCGAGCTGCTGGGCGGCCTGCGCGCGGGCCGTGTCCGGGGTTCCGTCGGCGGCGGTGAACTCGCTGCCGACGAGCAGACCGAGGCCGCGCACGTCACCGATGCCGTTGGTCCCTGAGGAGGAGGTCGCCCCGCGACCGTCTCGAACGGCGGCGGCGGCCCTCGCGCCCTCGAGCAGCTGGGCGCCGCGCTCGGCGGAGTTGGCGACGAGGCCCTCCTCCTCGATGACCTCGAGGGTGGCGACGGCAGCGGCGCAGGCGACGGCGTTGCCCCCGTAGGTGCCACCCTGCGAGCCGGGCCACGCCTTGCTCATCAGCTCTTGGGAGGCAGCGATGCCGGAGATCGGGAAGCCGGAGGCAATCCCCTTGGCCAGCGTGATGATGTCGGGCTGCACGTCGAAGTGCTGGTGACCGAACATCTTGCCCGTGCGGCCGAAGCCGGTCTGGACCTCGTCCATCACCAGGAGGATGCCGTGCTTGTCGGCCCGCTCGCGCAGACCCTGGAAGAAGGCGGTGTTGCCCGGGATGTACCCCCCTTCGCCCAGCACGGGCTCGACGATGAAGGCGGCGGTCTCCTGCGGCGAGGTGAGCGTGGCGAGGATGTAGTCGAGCTCCTTGAGCGCGAAGGCGGTCGCCTCCTCCTCGCTCCACCCGTAGCGGTAGGCGGTGGGGAAGGGGGCGACGTGCACCCCGCCCATGAGGGGGCTGAAGCCGGCCGAGAAGCGGGTGCCGGACGTCGTCATCGTCGCCGTCGCGACGGTGCGGCCGTGGAAGCCGCCGTGGAAGACGATGACATTGGGCCGGCCGGTCGCCTGGCGGGAGAGGCGCAGGCTGGCCTCGAGCGCCTCGCTGCCGGAGTTGGCGAAGAAGAGGCTGTCGAGGTGCGAAGGGAGGACGCCGTCGAGCTTGTCGACGAGCGCCAGCAGCGGCTGGTGCATGACGGTCGTGTACTGCCCGTGGATGAGCTTGCCGACCTGCTCCTGCGCGGCCGCGACGACCTTGGGGTGGCAGTGGCCGGTGCTCACGACCCCGATGCCGGAGGTGAAGTCGAGGTGGCGGTTGCCGTCGACGTCGAAGATCTCGCTGCCGAGGGCGTGGTCGATCGTGACGGGGGTGGCCTGCTTGAGCAGGGGGGACAGCGCTGTCATCGGTACCTCCGGTTGTTCGTCTGATTGTTGACAATACGTCTACGGTGAGGGGGACGGCAAGGACGCTGACGAAGGAGCCTTCCATGACCACGACCCACACGCCAGAGGTCACCCGCGAGCAGGAGCGCGAGGCGATCGCCTCGGTGCCGACGGGCCTCTTCATCGGGGGTGAGTGGCGCCAGACCCGGGAGACGATGCCGGTCGTCGACCCGTCGACCGGCGAGCCCCTCGTCGAGGTCGCCGACGCCGGCCCCGACGAGGCCGCGGCCGCTCTCGACGCCGCAGCGGAGGCCCAGGCCGACTGGGCCAGGACGCCACCTCGGGAGCGCAGCGAGATCCTCACCCGGGCCCGTGACCTCATGCTCGCCGACGTCGACCGGCTCGCGCTGGTCATGACGCTCGAGATGGGCAAGCCGCTGACGGAGGCGAAGGGGGAGATCGCGTACGCCGCCGAGTTCTTCCGCTGGTTCGCGGAGGAGGCCGTGCGCATCGACGGCGGCTACATGACCGCACCCGCCGGCGGCTCGCGCTTCCTCGTCGCCAAGCAGCCCGTCGGCCCGTGCGTGCTCATCACCCCGTGGAACTTCCCCATGGCGATGGGCACCCGCAAGATCGGCCCGGCCATCGCCGCCGGCTGCACCTCGGTCATCAAGCCGGCCGCCGAGACCCCGCTGTCGACCCTCGCGCTCGCGGACATCCTCGTGCGGGCGGGCCTGCCCGCGGGCGTCGTCAACGTCGTGACGACGAGCCGGAGCGACGAGGTCATGCGGCCGATGATCCTCGACCCGCGCTCGCGCAAGCTCTCCTTCACCGGCTCGACCCCGGTCGGCAAGCACCTGCTCGAGCTGGCCGCCAGGACGGTCATGCGCACGTCGATGGAGCTCGGGGGCAATGCCCCCTTCCTCGTCTTCGACGACGCCGACCTCGACGTCGCGGTCGACGGGGCGATGGCGGCCAAGATGCGCAACATCGGCCAGGCCTGCACCGCGGCCAACCGGATCCTCGTGCAGCGCTCCGTCGCGGGCGAGTTCGCGCGGCGCCTGGCCGAGCGGATGGGCGCGCTGCCCATGGGGCGCGGGGTCGAGGAGGGCGTCGTCGTCGGGCCGCTGGTCAACCAGAAGGCGGTCGACAAGGTCGACGAGCTCGTCCGCGACGCGGTCGGGCGGGGAGCGACGGCGCGGCTGGGCGGCGAACCGGCCGACCGGGAGGGCTACTTCTACCCGGCGACGGTCCTCACCGGCGTGCCCGCCGACGCGCAGATGGCCGAGGCCGAGATCTTCGGGCCGGTCGCGGCGATCACCGAGTTCGACACCGAGGAGGAGGCGATCCGCCTGGCCAACGACACCCCCTTCGGCCTGATCTCCTACGTCTTCACGCAGGGGCTCGACCGCGGCCTGCGGGTCAGCGAGGCCCTCGAGGCGGGCATGGTCGGCCTCAACCAGGGCGTGGTGTCCAACCCCGCCGCCCCGTTCGGTGGCATCAAGGAGTCCGGGCTCGGGCGCGAAGGGGGGACGACGGGCATCGAGGAGTTCCTCGAGACCAAGTACATCGGGGTGCGGGTGTGACGCCTCAGGTGCCCCAGGATTCTCGGGTCACCCGATAAACCTCGCCTTCGCAAGAGTTTGAAACTCATGCGAAGGCGAGGTTTCTCTTGTCGAGTGGTCAGGCCCCGGACCCTCCTGCGCGGAGCCCTCGGCCGTTGGGTGACCCGCACCGGGTTGCCGAGGGGTGAGCGAAGGGATGTCCAGCGGGCTGCCGTGGTCACGGCCCATCGTGTCGGGGCCACGCAGCAGGCGGCGGTTCTGCTCCTCCCGCGCGCTCAGGGCAACCCCTCGAATCCACGCGCGGCGCGCGGGATGATGGCTGCATGACCCTCCAGCACATCGCCCTCGAGTCCGACTGGCAGGCCGCCCAGGCGTCCGGGACCTACCCCGTCTCGACGCGCGGGCGGCTCATCTCGCAGGAGGGCTTCATGCACTGCAGCGGGTCGCCTGCCCAGCTCGAAGGGGTCCTCGCCCGCTTCTACGCCGACGTCACCGAGCCGCTGCTGCTCCTGACGCTCGACGCGCAGTCCCTCGCCGCCCGGGGCCTCACCGTCCGGCTCGAGCCGGCCGTCCCCGGCACGCCGGTCGGCAGCGACACCGAGCTCTTCCCGCACGTCTACGGCGGCGACCTGCCGGTGGGCTGCGTCAGCCAGGTGGACCGCCTCCGGCCGTGATCAGGCCCGCCCGATCGCCGCGACGACCGCGCCCGTCACCTCCACGAGGGCCGCGGGGGCCAGCTCCAGGTCGAGCCCTCGTCGCCCGCCGCTGATGAGGACCGTGTCGTGCCCGAGCGCAGAGGCGTCGAGGACCGTGACGAGGGCGCGCTTCTGACCGACCGGGCTGATCCCGCCCACGACGTAGCCGGTGGTCCGCTCGGCGAGCGCCGGGTCGGCCATGCTCGCCCGCTTCGCGCCGACCGCCGCGGCCAGGGCCTTGAGATCCAGCTGCCCGGCGACGGGGACGATGCCCACGACGAGTCCGTGGTCGCGGGGCAGGTCGGTCTGGGCGAGCAGGGTCTTCAGGACCCGCTCGGGTGGGACCCCGAGCACCTCGGCGGCCTCCACGCCGTACGAGGGCGCCGCCGGGTCGTGCTCGTAGGGGTGCTCCGTGTACGCCACCCCGGCCGCCGCCAGCGCCCGCGTCGCGGGGGTGGCGCCGCCCCCCTTCGTCCTCCTGGCCATGGACTCCAGTCTCCGCCACCCGCTCCGACACCCGCGCGACAGGTCCACGTGGTACCCACGTCCCATGCAGAAGCAGAACCTCCGCGAGTACATCGACCGGCTCATCGACGAGGGCTACACCGTCCGCGACGACCAGGGTGACGACCCGATGCTCATCCGACCGGACGGCCTGGCCGTCGAGACGTGGCGGGAGAACTACCCGTACGACGAGCTCATGACCCGCAACGACTACGACGTCGAGAAGTACCTGCTGCAGATCGAGCTGCTGAAGTTCCAGTACTGGGCGCAGGACACCGGCCGCAAGTTCGTCGTCCTCTTCGAGGGCCGTGACGCCGCCGGCAAGGGCGGCACGATCAAGCGCTTCACGGAGCACCTCAACCCCCGGGGCGCCAGGGTCGTCGCGCTCACCAGGCCGAGCGAGCGAGAGGAGGGCGAGTGGTACTTCCAGCGCTACCTGCGGCACCTGCCGACGAGCGGCGAGATCGTCCTCTTCGACCGCTCCTGGTACAACCGCGCCGGCGTCGAGCGGGTCATGGGCTTCTGCAGCGACGAGCAGTACGAGGGCTTCATGGACCAGGCGCCGAAGATCGAGCGGATGCTCATCGACGCCGGGGTCCACGTCACCAAGCTGTGGTTCTCCGTGACCCAGCAGGAGCAGCGCACCCGCTTCGCCATCCGCCAGATCGACCCGGTGCGCCGGTGGAAGCTCTCCCCGATGGACCTCGAGAGCCTCGACAAGTGGGAGGCGTACACCGCCGCCAAGGAGGCGATGTTCGAGCGGACCGACACCAAGCACGCGCCCTGGACGGTCATCAGGTCCAACGACAAGAAGCGCGGCCGGATCAACGCCATGCGCTTCTTCCTCAACCAGTTCGACTACGAGGACAAGGACACCCAGATCGTCTACGCGCCCGACCGCAAGGTCGTCGCCCGCGGCAAGCAGACCGTGGGCGACTGATCTCGTCGAGCCCTACGCTGACCCGGTGACCGACGACGCGCCACCCCGCGGGCGACAGCTCGCCGACATCGGCCCCCTCGAGCAGCTGCGTGCCGGGCGCCTCGGGGTCCGTCTGCCGTTGCTCCTCGCGGGCCTCTTCCTCTACGGCGCGTCGATGGCGATGGTGCTGCGCGCGACGCTCGGCCAGATCCCCTGGGACGTGCTCCACGTCGGCGTCTCGCGCCACGTCCCGCTGAGCTTCGGCACGATCGTCGTCGGCGTCTCGCTGCTCGTGCTGCTCGGGTGGATCCCGTTGCGGCAGAAGCCCGGCGTCGGCACGATCGGCAACGCTCTGCTCATCGGCCCCTCCGCCGACCTCGTCCTCGCGCACCTCGACGAGCCGGGCGACCTCGGCTGGCGCATCGTGCTCCTCGTCGGGGGCGTGGTGCTCAACGGCATCGCGACCGGCATGTACATCGGCTCGCAGTTCGGGCCCGGTCCGCGCGACGGCCTGATGACGGGGATCGCGCGCCTCACCGGCCACTCGATCCGGTTGGTGCGCACGGGGATCGAGGTCACGGTGGTCGTCGTCGGGTGGCTGCTCGGCGGCACGGTCGGCGTCGGCACCTTCCTCTACGCGCTCGCCATCGGGCCGCTGGCCCAGCTCTTCCTGCCGCTCTTCACGGTCGACCTCAGGCGCGGTCCCACTTCCTGATACATAACTGGACGTTATGGATTGCTGTGTGTCATCTTATGGCCAGGTCATGAGTCCCAGCGCGAAGCCCCGGCTTGCTGGGCGGCAACCCTCCACCCTCGGTGGGGTGCCCCGGGTGACGACCTGGGCGTCGGCCGACCGGCCGCGCCAAGCGCGGGTTCACGAGAGCCCCTGATCCACGGAGCCGTCCATGACTGCCACCACCGCACCCACCACGCTGCTCGAGGTCACGACCCGGGGCGCGCTCGTCACGGGGACCGAGGTCGCCATCACGAGCCGCCAGTTCAGCTACACGATCGACGAGCCGCCGGCCCTCGGCGGCACCGACAAGGGCGCCAACCCGGTCGAGCACCTGCTGGCCGCCCTCGCCTCGTGCACCGTCATCAGCTACCAGGTCTGGGCCGACAAGCTCGGCCTCCGGGTCGACACGATCGACGTCGACCTGCGCGGCGACCTGGACCTCGCCGGGTTCCTCGGCACGGACGAGTCGGTGCGTCCGGGCTTCCAGGGCATCGAGCTGGCCATCACGGTCAGCGGCCCGGAGAGCGAAGGGGAGTACCGCCGCCTCGAGCAGGCCGTCGCCGAGCACTGCCCCGTCCTCGACAACCTCACGCACGGCGTGCCGGTGACGACGAGCCTCGAGGTCGCTGCCTGAGCGCGGCCTAGCGCACGACCTGCCGCAGACTCCCGTCCACCCGCCGGGTCCACCCGCGGGCGTCGAGGTGCTCGAGCAGGGGCACGGCGACGCGCCGGGTGGTCCCGAGCGCCTGTCGCGCGAGGCTGAGGGTGAAGGGTTGCTCCAGCCCGGCGAGCACCCGCATCGCCCGCGCCGGCGCGTCGGGGAGCAGCACGACGTCGTCGGGCAGACGCATGATCCGTCCGAGGCGCTCGGCGGCCGCGAGCTCCGCGGTCCCGAGACCGAGCTCGGCGAGCTCACCCCGCTCCGCCGCCACGAAGGGGGTGGCCCCCAGCCGTGCCTCGAGAGCCGCGATCCCGGCCTCCGCGGCTCCGAGGCCGCCAGCCTCCGGGTCGTGGACGCGGCCGTCGGCGACGGCGAGGCCGGCGTCGGTGGCCAGTCCCGGCACCAGGGCCTGCCCGAGCACCGCAGGGAGGTGCTCGGGCAGGCCGAGCGACCTGGCCGCCTCGGCGACGGGCAGCCCGGCGCTGAGCGGGTCGGCGGCATGGTGCCGGCGGACGGCCTCGCCGAGCCGGTCGCGCCACGTGCTCACGGCCCCCGCGTCGACCCACCAGTCACCGTGCCGCACGGCACCCGCTGGCGCGGGGAGACCCAGCCGGTCGAGCACGTCCGCCCGCTCGGCTGCGCGCGAGCGCAGCCGAGCGGTGGCGAGGTCGGCGGGGTCCGCGCCTGCAGAGGCGAGGGCCTGCCCCCTTCGCCCTGGGGCACCGCGGCGGGTGAGCGGCAGGGGGTCGACGTCCACGACGCGGACGGCCCACAGGCGACGACTCCCCGCGTCGCGCAGGATCGCCCGGTCGCCCACGCGCCACGGGAGGACGGTCGCGGCCGAGAGGCGGGCGTGGTCCGGCCCGAGGGGGCGCACGTGCACCTCGACGTCGACCGACCCGACGTGCAGCGTCCCCTGCTCGACCATCTGCATTGCCCTAGGGGAATGCGCGCTCCCGTGACCGTTCGTCTGCATTGCCCTAGGGGAATGCAGCTCGGTGGCGGACACGTCGACGACCGACGCGAGCGCGAAGGCGTCGGGCGTCAGCAGCGCGACGGAGCGGCCGACCTCGTCCACGCGGCGCAGGTTGACTGCGACCCGGGAGACCGGGCCGACGGCTTCGTGCGCCTCGTCCTGGCTGTGCAGGCCACGCACCGTCACCTCGCGTGCGGACCCGCGGTCGAGCAGCACCAGCCGGTCGCCGACGTGGACCGTGCCCGCGCCGAGGGTGCCCGTGACGACCGTCCCCGCGCCGGAGACGGAGAAGCTGCGGTCGGACCAGAGCCGCACCGGCGCCCGGGCGTCCGGCTCCGGCAGCCGGGCAGCGAGCTCGTCGAGCGCCGCGCGAAGGGAGTCCATCCCGTCGCCCCGGACCGCCGAGACCTCGACGGCAGGGAGGTCGAGCCCGGCCTCGGCCAGGTGTCGCCGCGACTCGGTGAGCACGCCGGCTCGCTGCTCGTCGTCGGCCAGGTCGCACCGGGTGATGACGAGCAGGCCGTCGGTGATGGCGAGCGCCTGCACGGCGGCGAGGTGCTCGCTGCTCTGCGCCTGCCAGCCCTGGTCAGCGGCGACGACGAAGACCACCGCCGGCGCCGGCCCCAGCCCCGAGAGCATCGTCCCGAGGAACCGCTGGTGCCCCGGCACGTCGACGAAGGCGACCTCGGCCCCGCTCGGCAGGGTCGTCCAGGCGTAACCGAGCTGGATGGTCAGCCCGCGCTCGCGCTCCTCGCGCAGCCGGTCGGGGTCACGCCCGGTGAGCGCGCGCACGAGCGTCGACTTGCCGTGGTCGACGTGCCCGGCGGTGGCGAGCACGCGCCTCATGGGGTGGGCGTCCCCGGGTCGGGCCCGTCGTCGCCGAGCGCCGCCCGCAGTGCCGCTTCGACGTCACCGTCCCGATCGGCCGGGACGCAGCGCAGGTCGACCAGGCCGCGCCCCCCTTCGACCCGGGCGAGCACGACCGGCTCGCCGACGCGCAGGCGCTCGACGGCGTCCGCGGGGATCTCGACGGCCCAGCCGGGCAGGGGCACGCCGGGCGCCCCGCCGCCGCCGACGCGGCCCTCGACCGCCACGACCCCACGGCCGAGGGCGGCGGCGAGGGCCTCGACCCGCGGCCGCAGCTCGTCGGCGGTGACGTGCAGCGCGGCGGTGACCGGTGGGACCGATCCGCGCAGAGTCGCCTCGAGCGCGGCGAGGGTCAGCTTGTCGACGCGCAGGGCGCGCTGAAGCGGGTGGCGGCGCAACCGCTCGACGACCTCCGCGTCGCCGAGGACGAGACCCGCCTGCGGGCCGCCGAGGAGCTTGTCGCCGCTGGCGGTGACGATCGTGGCGCCCGCGCGCAGCCACGTCGTGGCATCCGGCTCGTCGGGCAGCAGCGGGTCGGGCCGCAGCAGGCCGGACCCGATGTCGGCGACGACCGGCACGGGGGAGCCGTCGGGCCGACGCAGCCCGCGGAGCTCACCGAGGCCCACCTCGGCCGTGAACCCGTCGACGCGGAAGTTGCTCGGGTGCACCTTGAGCACGCACCCGGTGCCCGGACCGATCGCGTCGGCGTAGTCCCTCAGGTGGGTGCGGTTCGTCGTGCCGACCTCGCGCAGCCGAGCGCCGGTCGAGGCGATGAGGTCGGGCAGGCGGAACCCGTCGCCGATCTCGACCATCTCCCCGCGCGAGACGACGACCTCGCGCCCGGCGGCGAGCGCGGTCGTGGCGAGCACGAGCGCGGCCGCGCCGTTGTTGACGACCAGCGCGCCGGTCGCGTCGGGGACGGCGTCGAGCAGGGCGGCGAGTGCCCCGGCGCCGCGTCGGCTCCTCGCTCCCGTGGCCAGGTCCATCTCGACGTCGACGTAGCCGGCGGCGTCGACGACGGCCTCGATCGCGCGGGGGGACAAGGGGGCCCGGCCGATGTTGGTGTGCACCACGACGCCGGTCGCGTTGAGGACCGCGGTGAGCGAGCTGGCCCGGGTCGGGAGCCCGGCGAGTGCGGTGGCGGGGACCTCGTCGGGGCCGATGCTCCCGTCGCGCGCCTGCTGCTGGGCGGCGGTGATCGCGACCCGGACGACATCCCGCCCGAGTCGCTCCGCCGCGGCGACGAAGGGCGCCGAGGCCAGCAGCGTGTCGGTGCGCGGGATGGCCTGCCGGGGGTCGGTCACCGTGCTCCCTTCGGGTCGGACGTGTGGCGGAGGCGGACGGGAATCGAACCCGCCAGACCGAGATGCTCAGCCTCACCGGTGTTGAAGACCGGGGGGACCACCAGGAACCCAGACGCCTCCGCCGCCCACCCTAGGACAGGTCGTCCCCCGAGACACCGGAGCGTCCTTCTCCTACGGTGACGACGTGAGCACCGCACCGTCTCCCGGCCGGCCGCGACACCTCGACCGCTGGGTCCTCGGGGTCGCGAACACCGCCCTGGTCTTCGTCGTCGGTCTCGTCTGGGCCAAGTGGTGGCCCTACGCGCTGAAGATCGACGGCCTCGTCGGCAGCCGGGCGTGGGACGGGGGTGCGCTCGTCGACGTCGCGCGTGACGCGTCGACGTGGTCGCAGGGGGCCTGGGACTTCACGCTTGCGTACAGCCTGGCCGTCTGGAAGGCGCTGCTCGTCGGCCTGCTCGTCGCCGCGGCCATCGACGCGCTCCTGCCCCGGGAGCACCTGCGCCGGGTCCTCGCCGGCCGCGGCTCCACCTCCGGCGCGGCCATCGCGGGCGCTGCCTCGCTGCCGAGCATGATGTGCACCTGCTGCGCCTCGCCGGTGGCGGTCTCGCTGCGTCGCAGCGGGGTGCCGCTCCCGTCGGTCGTCGCCTACTGGCTCGGCAACCCGGTCCTCAACCCGGCCGTCCTCGTCTTCCTCGCGCTCGTCGGGCCGTGGGAGTGGGCCGCGACCCGGCTCGTCGTCGGGGTCGGGCTGGTCCTGGGGGCGGCGGCGCTCGCCGCCCGCCTCGCCCAGGGACGAAGGGTGGACCCCACCGCCGCGGACATCGCACCGGAGACCGTGGACGAGGACGGGCCGTCGCTGGGGCGGTTCGTCCGCTCGCTCGTGCGGTTCACGCTCACCCTCGTGCCGGAGTACCTCGTCGTCGTCGCGCTCGTGGGCGCGGCCGCGCACGTCTTCAGCTTCGAGGCGGCGTGGGTGACCGGCGGGGGGTTCGCCCTGGTGGCCGTCGCTGCCGTCGTGGTCCTCCTCGTCATCCCGACCGGTGGCGAGATCCCGGTGCTCCTCGCCCTCGCCGCCGTCGGTGCCAGCCCGTGGGTGCTGGGGCTCGTCCTCATCGCGCTGCCGGCCGTGAGCCTCCCGTCCCTGGTCATGGTGGGCCGCGCCCTCACCTGGCGGGTCACGGCGGTCACCGCGGGTGTCGTCACCGCCGCCGGCCTCGGGGCGGGCGCGGCGCTCGTCGTCCTCGGCTGAGCCCCTGCCGCCCCTCGGTGGGACCGGCGTCCTAGGGTGAGGCCATGGAACCGGTCCGACTGACCCAGTTCGCCCGCGGCGGAGGGTGCGCCTGCAAGATCCCCGCCGGAGAGCTCGAGCAGATCGTCGCCGGGCTGCACGTCGCGGCGCCCCCCGGCGCGGACGTCCTCGTCGGCCTCGACGACGGCGATGACGCGGCGGCCGTGCGCATCGAGGGCGGCCGGGCGGTGCTCTCGACCGCGGACTTCTTCACGCCCGTCGTCGACGACCCCTACGACTGGGGCCGGATCGCCGCCGCCAACGCCGTCTCCGACGTCTACGCGATGGGCGGCGACCCGGTCATGGCGATCAACCTCGTCGCCTGGCCGCGTGAGCTGCTCCCGACCGACCTCCTGCGGGAGGTCCTGCGGGGTGGTCTCGACGTCGCGACCGAGGCGGGCTTCCCGGTCCTCGGCGGCCACAGCATCGACGCCCCCGAGCCGATCTACGGCATGGCCGTCACCGGGACCGCCGACCCCCAGCGGCTGATGCGCAACGACGCCGCCGAGCCCGGCCTGCCGATCAGCCTCACCAAGCCGCTCGGTGTCGGCGTGCTCAACAACCGGCACAAGACGACCGGCGAGCGCAGCGAGGAGGCGATCGCCTCGATGGTCGCCCTCAACCGCGACGCCTCCCGCGCCGCGCTGGCGGCCGGGGTGCGGGCGGCGACCGATGTCACCGGCTTCGGCCTGCTCGGTCACCTGTACAAGATGTGCCGGGCCTCGTCGGTGGCCGCGCGGATCGATGCCGCGGCCGTCCCCTACGTCACAGGCGCGCGCGAGGCGCTCGCGGCGGGCCACGTACCCGGCGGCTCCAAGCGCAACCTCGACTGGGTCCGCCCGCACCTGTCCGCCGACGGCACCAGCGAGGACGAGCTCATCCTGCTCGCCGACGCGCAGACCTCCGGGGGCCTGCTCGTCGTCGGCGAGGTGCCGGGTGCGCCGGTCGTCGGCGAGACCGTCGCCGCGGGCACGCTCGGGCACGGGGTCCTCGTGCAGGTGGCGTGAGCGCGGTCGATCGCGTCCTCGCCGCCGCCCGGGCCGGCCTCGTCCGGCTGACCCCGCAGCAGGCCCACGACGCGGCGAAGGGGGAAGCCCTCCTCGTCGACACCCGCACCACCGCGCAGCGCACCCGTCAGGGTGAGGTGCCGGGGGCGCTCGTCATCGACCGGACCGTCCTGGAGTGGCGGCTCGACCCGACCAGCCCGCACCGCATCCCCGAGGCGATGCCCGGGACCCGCGTCATCGTCCTGTGCCGGCAGGGCTACAGCTCGTCACTGGCGGCGGTCTCCCTTCGCTCCCTAGGGGTCGACGCGACCGACGTCATCGGAGGGGTGGAGGCCTGGACCGCCTCCGGCCTGCCCCTGCACGACGGCCCGGCGGACGTCCGCGAGTGAGCAGTGACCGTTCGCCCGCACTGCCACGGGGCAGTGCAGGCGAACGGTCACCGGGATGCTCAGGCGTGCTTCGGCGGCTTGGCGATGAAGGGGATCACCAGGCCCACGAGAGCGATGATGCCCATGACGGTGAAGGCCATCGTGTAGGCCTGGTCCTCGCCGATGAGCCACGAGATGAGCAGCGGGCCGACGACGCCACCGATCGACCACCCGATGAGCATCAGGCCGTAGATGCCACCCGAGTTCTTCACGCCGAAGAAGTCACCGGCCGTCGAGGGCATGGTGCCGAAGGCGCCGCCGTAGCAGGTGTAGACGACCGCGCACAGGACGTAGAAGAGCGCGGCGTTGCCCGCGTGCGGGATGGCGAGCAGCGCCAGGCCCTGCAGGCCGAGGATGCCGAGGAAGGCCGGCATGCGCCCGATCTTGTCCGAGATCGCGGCCCACAGGATGCGGCCACCACCGTTGAACAGGCCCATGATGCCGACGAGGGTCGCAGCGGCGGCGGCGCTCATCCCGGCGACGTCGGTGGCGGTACCGGCGGCGACCGAGATCAGCGAGATGCCGGCGGTGACGGAGATCGTCAGGATGAGCGTGAGCATGTACCACTGCGGGGTGCTCAGGGCCTCCTGCTGGGTGAAGTCGCGGCCAGCCCTCCTGACCTGCTCCTCCCGCTTGGTGTCGTGCTGCGCGTGCGCCTTGGCCACGCCCGGCGGGACGTAGCCCGCCGGCGGGTTCTTGAAGACCGAGGCGCCGATGAGACCGAAGATGAGATAGGCGATGCCCAGCCACAGGAAGGCCTTGGTCGGGTGGACGTCGTAGCCCTCGATCCCGGAGATCATCCGCTGCGCGAGGGGGGAGGTGATGACGGCACCGAAGCCGAAGCCACCGACGGCGATGCCGGTGATCAGGCCGCGCCTGTCCGGGAACCACTTCTGCAGCATCGCGATCGGCACGATGTAGGCCAGGCCGAGACCGAAGCCGCCGAGCACGCCGTAGCCGAGGATGAGCAGCCACAGGTCGGAGGCGTCCCGGGTGAAGCTCGCGACGATGATGCCGATGGAGTAGATGACCACGCCGGTGAGGGCCACGATGCGCGGCCCCTGCTTGTCCTGGATCCGGCCACCGAGGAAGGTGCCGAGGAAGAGCATGCCGATGGCCACCTCGAAGGGGATGGTCGCCTGCACCTTGGACAGCTCGATCGCCGAGGTGTCGCTCTGGATCGCCTTGCTGAAGGTGCTCCAGGCGTAGACGGCGCCGATCGTCAGCTGGACGAGGACACCTCCCGCCAGGATGATCCAGCGGTTGCCCACCCCGGTGGTGGGGGCCTGCTCGGTCTCCGTGCTCATGGAACCTCCCGGTGTGTTGGTGCGTGAGTGCTACCGCACGGTGACGGCACTGTCGTGGACGATCCCCTGCTCGCGCCGCGCCTCGAGGCGAGCCTTCTGGACGCGGACGGTGTACCTGGGGTCCTTGGCGGACTCGATCCCGGCCTCGACGACCCCCATGCGCGTGAGCGCGGAGGCCGCCGCCAGGGCCGTGCCGGAGGCGATGGCGAGCAGACGGCTGCGCCCGGAGAGCAGCGTGCCGAGCCCGCCCGCGATGACGAGCCCCTTGGCCAGTCGCAGCTTGCCGGCTCCCTGCCCGGACGTCACCGGCTCGTCGATGTCGAGGTGCGCCAGGTGCTCCTCGAGCCGGTGCATCGCGGCGAGGTCCGTCGCCGCCCCCACCAGGGCGAGCCGGCGAGCCGGCCCTGCGACGCCGGTGGGGTTGAGGACCATCTGGATCCCGCCGGAGGCGAGTGCCGCCGACCCGACGAAGACGAAGGGGAGCTCCCGCCGGCTCTCGTGCCACACCGGGTGCGCGGTGTCGGAGAGCAGGACCGCGGTGTACGCCGCGAGCGGCGCGCCGAAGGCGGCCTGCCCGATCGTCGACGGGACGCCGAGCACGTCGGTGACGCGGGTGAGGGCCGCGACCGGGCCGCGCGAAGGGAGCAGCCGGAGGACCTCGGAGGCGGTCGTCACCCCGGCGAATCCCGCGTAGGCCGACAGGATCCAGGTGCCGACCGACATCGGCGAGGTGAGCTTGACCGTGCGCATCATGTTGAGGAAGCGCTCCGGCCGGCCGAGGTCGGCGACGAGCGCGGCACCGCTGAGGGCGACGCAGGTCATCGCGGTCAGGCGCGAGCTGCGTTGCAGGACCGTGTTGCCCGTGGCTGCGGCACCCGCCTGGATGATGCCGGAGGCGCCGGCGATGCCGCCGACGAAGAGGTACGCGGAGATCTTGTGGTCCCACGGGACCGGCTTGACGATCGGCTGGCCGTAGTAGCTGGAGAACTCCGCGTCCGGGACGGCCGGCGCCTCGCGCCGGCCACCACCGTCGCGGGAGAGCCAGCTGCGCTGACCGCCCTTCGCGAGGTCCCGGGCCGCGCCGGTCACCGCGCCACGGACGCCGGAGTCACGGCGGCGCTTGCGGCGGCCCTCCTCGGGCGGGCGGTAGGCGTCGAAGGGGGAGGTGGTCACGACCTGCCCCCGATGAAGGAGACGGCGACCGCGCCGAGGAGCCCGACACCGGCCAAGCCGGCGGCCCGGAACATCTCGGGCAGCCGCTTGCTCGGCACCTCCGGGTCCGGCGGGAGCCCGTAGACCTCGGGCTCGTCGAGCAGCAGGAAGACCGAGCCGGTGCCGCCGACGCCGTCCTGCTCGTTGGCGCCGTACAGGCGCGCCTCGGTGAAGCCCTGCTCGTGCAGCTGGACGACGCGCTCGCGAGCGGTCGCGACCATGTCGTCGTGCGCGCCGAACTTGATCGACGTCGTCGGGCAGGTCTGCGCGCACGCGGGCGTCTGGTCGTGGCCGAGCCGGTCGTAGCAGAGCGTGCACTTCTGCGCGACGCCGACGTGTGGCACGTGGTCGTCGGCCGTCACCGAGACGCTCTGGTCGTTGCGGCGCTCGATGACCCCGAAGGGGCAGGCCCCGACGCAGTAGCCGCACCCGTTGCAGATGTCGGCCTGCACGACGACGGTCCCGTGCTCGCTGCGGAAGAGCGAGCCGGTCGGGCAGACGTCGAGGCAGCCCGCGTGGGTGCAGTGCTTGCACACGTCGGAGGACATCAGCCAGCGGAACTCCGGGACCGGCCCGACCATCGGCACCCCGTCCACGGTGAGCCCGTGGTCACCGGTGCCGCCGGCCTCGATGTTGGCCTTCTCGGTGAGCATGTCGCCCAGCGCCGGCCCGTGGCCCTCGATCGGTGCCGGGAGCGTGCCGTAGCCCGCAGGGGCCCCGCCCGAAGGGGGGTCGGCCGTGGGGGCGCCGAGCGCGGGCATCCCGAGGTCGACGAGCTTGCGGCCGGACTCGCGCGCGGCCTCGATGCGGTCCTTGGTCTGCTCGACGAAGGCGACGTGCCGCCACGTGCTCGCGCCCAGGTCGCCGGTGTTGTCGTAGGAGTTGCCGGTGATGGCCAGCCCGTCGAGCGGGATGCCGTTCCACTCCTTGCAGGCGACCTCGCAGGCCTTGCACCCGATGCAGATGGAGGTGTCGGTGAAGAAGCCCTTGCGCTCCGGGGCGTCGGCCCACCCGGCGTCCACCGCCGGGTTGGTCTCCCCCGAGAGCTGGCGTGACAGGTAGCCCATCAGTGCGCTCCTTGCTCGTCGCGGCGGGTGTTGCCGGTCTCGACCGTCGTGCCCGAGCGGGACTGGTACTCGGCGACGAAGCGCAGCAGCTCCTCGCCGCGCGGCCGGCGGCCCGGGATGATGTCGCAGGAACCCACCTTCGACTCCTGGATCTGGACGTTGGGGTCGAGCGCGATGCCGAGCAGGTCGTTGGCGCCGTCGCCCTCGACGACCGCGTCGCGGCCGACACCCCAGTGGTACGGGAGCCCGATCTGGTGGACCGTGCGACCGCGGATCGTCAGCGGGGTCATCCGCTCGGTGACGAGCACGCGGGCCTCGATCGCGCTGCGCGCGGAGACGATCGTCGCCCACTCGCCGTTGACCAGGCCTTGCTGCTCGGCCAGCTCGGGGGAGACCTCGCAGAACATCTCGGGCTGCAGCTCGGACAGGTACGGCAGCCACCGGCTCATGCCGCCGGCCGTGTGGTGCTCGGTGAGCCGGTAGGTCGTGAAGACGAAGGGGTAGACCTCCGCCCCCGGCTCGTCGCCCGAGGGACTCCACAGGTTGTCCTTGCGCGGGTACACCAGGCGGGCCGGGTTGCGCTGCTGCGAGTACAGCGGGTTGTCGACCGGTGACTCCTGCGCCTCGTAGTGCGTCGGCAGGGGACCGTCGACCATCCCCTTGGGTGCGAAGAGCCAGCCCTTGCCGTCGGCCTGCATGATGAAGGGGTCGTCGCCGGCGATCGCCGCCGGACCGCCCTGCTCCGGGTCGGGCCGGAAGGACGGGTCGCGGTCGACCGGGAAGTCGGGGACGTCCTTGCCCGTCCACTTCCCGGCGTCGGCGTCCCACCACACGTACTTCTTGCGCTCGCTCCAGGGCGTGCCGTCCGGGGCAGCGGACGCGCGGTTGTAGAGGATGCGGCGGTTCATCGGCCAGGCCCAGCCCCACTCGAGGGCGGTCTCGTCCTGCTCGCGCCCGGGGACCCGGTTGGCGGACTTGTTGACCCCGCCGGCGAAGACGCCGGTGTAGATCCAGCACCCGCCGGAGGTCGAGCCGTCCGCGCGCATGTCGGCGAACTTGTCGAGGGTCTGGCCCGCGCGCTCACCGGTGAGGTAGTAGCCGTTGATCTCCTTCAGGACCGCCTCGGCATCGGTCTCGCCGAACTCGTCCTTGGGGTAGTCCCAGGTCATGTCGAGCAGCGGGCGGTCGCGCTCGTCGGTCGAGTCCTTGAGGCGCTCCCGGATGCGCACGCCGAGCTCGTGGAAGAACTCGAGCTCGCTGCGGGCATCGCCGGGCGGCTGGACCGCCTGGTGGTGCCACTGGAGCATCCGCTGGGTCTGGGTGAACGTCCCGGACTTCTCGACGTGGTTGGCGGCCGGGAAGAAGAAGACCTCGGTGTCGATGTCCTCCGTCCTCAGCTCGCCGCTGGCGATTTCGGGGGAGTCCTTCCAGAAGGTCGCCGACTCGATGAGCTGGAAGTCGCGCACGACGACCCACTTCAGGTGCGTCATCGCCAGCCGCTGCATCTTGCCGTGGGCCGAGCCGACCGCGGGGTTCTGGCCGAGGATGAAGTAGCCCTCGACCTCGTCGTCGAGCATCGACATCACCGTCTGGTAGGTGCCGTGGGCACCCGTCAGCCGGGGCAGGTAGTCGTAGCAGAAGTCGTTCTCGGGCGTCGCGGCATCGCCGAACCACGCCTTGAGCAGGCTGGCGGTGTAGGACGGCGCCTCGGTCCAGAAGCCCTTTTGCAGGGGCGAGGAGATGCTGCTCAGGTACTCCTCGTAGGTGTCGTGTTTGCCCACCATCGGCATGGGCAGGTACCCGGGGAGGATGTTGAAGAGCGTCGGGATGTCGGTCGATCCCTGGATGCTCGCGTGGCCGCGCAGCGCCATGATCCCGCCGCCCGGACGTCCCATGTTGCCCATGAGCAGCTGCAGGATCGCGGCCGTGCGGATGAACTGGGCGCCGAGGCTGTGCTGGGTCCAGCCCAGCGCGTAGGCGAAGCAGGTGGTGCGCTCGCGCCCGGAGTTGTCGGTGAGCGCCTTGGCGATCTCGTGGAACTGCCACTGCGGGATGCCGCAGACGTCCTCGACCATCTGGGGCGTGTAGCGCGCGTAGTGGCGCTTGAGCACCTGGAAGACCGAGCGCGGGTGCTCCAGGGTCTCGTCCCGGACGACGCGCGCGTGCTCGAGCGGGGGACCGGAGGCGCCGTGCTGGTCGCCCGCGGCCCGGGCCCGCTTGCTCGACCCGTGCTCGTTGCTGCCGGAGGGGCCGTCGATGTCGTCGTCGCCCCCTTCGGACGCGCGCTGCTCGTACGCCCACGAGGACATGTCGTACGTGCCGGTCTCCGGGTCGTACCCGGAGAAGACGCCGTCGAGGTCCTCGGTGTCGACGAAGTCCTCGCCGACGAGGGTCGCCGCGTTGGTGTACGCGACGACGTAGTCGCGGAAGTACAGGTCGTTGGCCAGGACGTGGTTGATCAGGGCGCCGAGGAGCACGACATCGGTGCCGGCGCGGATCGCGGCGTGCGTGTCAGCGATCGCCGAGGTGCGGGTGAAGCGCGGGTCGATGTGGATGACGCGCGCGCCGCGTGCCTTCGCCTCGGACACCCACTGGAACCCCACGGGGTGGCACTCGGCCATGTTGGATCCCTGGATGATGATGCAGTCCGCGTTGGCCATGTCCTGGAGGGACTGGGTGGCGCCGCCGCGCCCGAAGGAGGATCCCAGACTGGGAACCGTGGCGGAGTGTCAAATACGCGCCTGGTTCTCGATCTGTATCGCTCCCGAAGCCGTGTACAGCTTCTTCATGAGGTAGTTCTCCTCGTTGTCGAGGGTGGCTCCCCCGAGCGAGGCGATACCCATCGTGCGGCGCAGCCGACGACCCTGGTCGTCGAGTTCCTGCCACTTGTTGGCGCGGGCCTGGAGATACCGGTCGGCGACCATGTCCATCGCCTCGTCGAGCTCGATCCGCTGGAACTCCGTGGCGCCCGGCGCGCGGTAGAGCACGTGGGTCTGACGCGAGGGGGAGTTGACCAGCTGCTCGCTCGCGGCACCCTTGGGGCACAACCGCCCTCGGCTCACCGGCGAGTCCGGGTCGCCCTCGATCTGCACGACCCGCTCGTCCTTGACGAAGACGCGCTGGCCGCAGCCGACGGCGCAGTAGGGGCACACGCTCTGCACGACACGGTCGGCCGTCGAGGTGCGCGGCTCCATCTCCCTCGTGCTGCGCGAGGTGACCGCGTTGCCGCGGCCGAGGAAGTCGCCCGATGCCAGCTGACGCAGCACGGGCCAGCCCAGGAAGGTCGAGTCCTTCGGTGCCATGGCCGCTGCTCCCTTCGTCGACGTGGTGTGACGCTCTTCACCGTAGCGCCAAACACCCCGCGACGGGTCACCAGGCGTACGGCTCGTAGTTCTTCAGGAAGACACCGTAGAGGTCCTCGCCGCGCTCGCCGCGCACGACCGGGTCGTACACGCGGGCAGCGCCGTCGACGAGGTCGAGCGGGGCGTGCCAGCCCTGCGCCGCGATCTCGAGCTTCTCGTGGTGCGGGCGCTCGTCGGTGATCCACCCCGTGTCGACAGCGGTCATGAGGATGCGGTCGGTCTCGAACATCTCGCCCGCCGACGTGCGGGTCAGCATGTTGAGCGCGGCCTTGGCCATGTTGGTGTGGGGGTGCCCGGCGCCCTTGTACCGCCGGGAGAACTGCCCCTCCATCGCGGAGACGTTGACGACGTAGGCCCGGGCCGCGTCGCCGACCTCGGCACGACGGCGCTCGACCGCCGCACGCATCGCCGGCCGGAGCCGGGAGACGAGGAGGAAGGGGGCGACCGAGTTGCACATCTGCACCTCGAGCAGCTCGAGCGGGTCGACCTCGTCGACGGTCTGCTTCCACGAGTTGGTCGCCACGACGTCGGGCAGCAGCCCGCCGGCGTCCACCGCGGTGCCCGCGAGGTGCGCCTCGAGCGAGGCGTGTCCCGCGGAGAGGGCCAGGCGGGTGAGGTCGGCGGCGCTCTGCGTGGCGACGTCGGCGTGCGGCACCGGGTGCGAGCCCAGGGTCCCGATGAGGGCCGCCGGGTGTGCCTCGCTCACCCGGTCGAAGGTCAGCATCCGCGGTGTGACGCCACCGGTCTCGAGCGGCTGCGACTCGCCGTCGACGAGGTGCGAGTAGGCGCCGGGGGAGCGGCGCACCGTCTGGCAGGCGTTGTTGATGAGGATGTCGAGCGGTCCTGCGGCAGCGACCTCGTCGGTGAGGGCAACGACCTGGGTGGGGTCGCGCAGGTCGATGCCGATGATCGTCAGCCGGTCGATCCACTCGGGGGAGTCGGCGAGCTCGGCGAAGCGTCGCGCGGCGTCGCGGGGGAAGCGCGTGGTGATCGTCAGGTCGGCGCCGTCGCGCAGCAGCCGCAGGGCGATGTACATGCCGATCTTCGCCCGGCCGCCGGTGAGCAGCGCGCGGCGGCCGCGCAGGTCCGTGCCCTGGTCGCGGCGGACGTGGCTGCGGGCCGCGCAGTCCGGGCAGAGCCAGTGGTAGAAGGCGTCGACGAGCGTGTAGTCCGCGTGGCACATGTAGCAGCCGCGGGGGATCTGCAGCTCCCCGACGAAGCGGCCCTCGCTCGTCGGGGCGAGCGGGATCCCCTTCGTCTCGTCGTCGATGCGCAGCGGTGAGCCGGTCGCGGTCCGGTCCAGGATCGCCTGGTCGTGCGCCATCTTGGGGCCGCGCTCGGCCTGCCGGGCCTCGCGCCGGCGGGCCTTCTTCACCCGGTTGTACATCGAGCCCGCGGCGCGCTTGACCGTGGCGATGTCCTCGTGGCCGGGTGGCAGCTCGTGGAGCATCCCGAGGACGCGAAGGGTGGTGGCCAGGTCATCGGGGTCGACGCCGTCCACGGCACGGTCCAGCTGCACGTCACTCACGACGTCCGAGGATACGTGGCTCAGGTGAGGTCGAGGACCGCCTCGGCGCCCAGGGCGACCAGGGCTATGTCGGTGGCGACCGCGACCCGGGTGATGCCCAGGGCGCGCAGCGCGGGGACGTGGTCGGGGTGGCCGGCGAAGGCCGCCACGTCGGTGCCGTGGCGGCGGGCCGCCGCAAGGATCCGGGGCACCGGACCGCTCGGGGAGGTGTCGGCGAGCATCTGCGCCATCGGCACGCCGAGGGCGAGGGAGAGGTCGACCGGTCCGAGGAAGAGGAGGTTGACCCCGTCGACGGCCGCGATCTCCTCGACCGCCTCGAGCGCCCCGGCGGTCTCGATCATCACGGCGCACTGCACCTGGGCGTTGGCGCGCTCCGCGTCCGGCGCGTAGCCGTCCCACATCGGGGTGAGCGGGCCCCAGCTGCGCTCGCCGAGCGGCGGGTAGAAGGCGGCCCGTACCGCGGCGCGCGCGTCCTCGAGCGAGGCGACGGAGGGGATGACGACGCCCGCGGCGCCGGCGTCGAGGGAGGCCCCGATCCAGGCGTGGTCGACCCCGGGCACCCGGACGACGAAGTTGGCGCCGACGTCGCCGAGGGCCCGTCCGAGGTCGACGAGGGCGGAGCGGTCGATCGCCCCGTGCTGGGCGTCGAGCGCCAGCCAGTCGAAGCCCGTGCCGGCGAGCCGCCGGGCGAGGTCGACGTCGTTGCCCATGAGCCACAGGCCGCGGGAGTCGGGCCCGATGGCGGCCCGCCGGGGCTGGTCCTCGGCGCTCGACCCGGATGAAGACGCGTACATGGTGACCTCCGTGGTTCGGGTCCACCCTAGGGTCTCCCTAAGGTCGTGCCATGGACTCCACCCCCTTCGACGGCCGCACCTTCGCCGCGGTGATCTTCGACAACGACGGCACGCTCGTCGACTCCACCGGCTCGGTCGAGCGGTCGTGGGTGAGGTGGGCGATCGAGCACGGCGTCGACCCGGTGGCCCTCGTCGGTCACCACGGGATGCCCGCGCCGGCGATCATCGCCTCGGTCGCGCCCCACCTCGACCCCGACGACGCCTTCGCGCGGATCGAGCGGCTCGAGGTCGACGACGTCGAGGACGTCCTCGCGCTGCCCGGTGTGCACGACGCGCTCGCGGCGCTCGTCGACGTGCCGGTCGCCGTCGCGACCTCCGCCACCCGGGAGCTGGCCCGGGTCCGCCTCACCGCCGCCGAGATCGGCATCGACGAGGTGGTGACCTTCGACGACGTGGA
Source organism: Janibacter terrae (assembly GCF_039636765.1). Classification (NCBI taxonomy): domain Bacteria; kingdom Bacillati; phylum Actinomycetota; class Actinomycetes; order Micrococcales; family Intrasporangiaceae; genus Janibacter; species Janibacter terrae. Next base: position 241,681 of record NZ_CP144167.1, on the reverse strand, counting down.
GCGCGGCAAGCCGCACCCCGACCCCTTCCTCCTCGCGGCGCAGCGTCTGGGGGTCGACCCGACCGAGTGCCTCGTCTGCGAGGACGCCCCGAGCGGCGTCGCCGCGGCCCGGGCGGCCGGCTGCGCGGTCCTCGCGGTGACGACGACGAGTGGCGCCGACGCCCTCGCGGACGCGGACCTCGTCGTGGACTCGCTGGCCGACGTGACCTTCGAGGTCGTCGACGGCCGCGTGCGCGTGCGCCTGCGCTGACCGCTCAGACGAAGGGGAGGTCGCGCGCCATCCCCTCGGGGCGGCCCGGCTCGGCGTAGTGCTCGACGCCGAAGGCCTCGGCGAAGACCTCCGGCGGCATCGCCAGCATCTCCTGCACGTCGGACTGCGAGCCGTGGGCGGCCAGGGCGGCCCGCTTGAGGTCGATGACCTCGGTGACGTCGACGGCGTGGTGGATCTCGTGCTGCGGCAGGCCGATCGGGTTGCCGTCGTCCATGGGGGCGTCGGCGTCGAACCCCGGGTCGATGCCGAGCGAGCGGGCCGCGGCGAGCTGCTCGCGCAGGCGGTCGCGGTTGATGGTCGCCTCGAGCAGACGGGGCCGGCGGGCGGCGAGCTCGGCGGCGCGGTGGGCGACGTGGTGGACCTTGACGTGGTCGGGGTGGCCGTAGCCGCCGTGCCAGTCGTAGCCGACGAGCACGTCCGCGTCCTCGTCGTCGAGGACCGCGGCCAGCCGCCCGGCGGCCTCGTCGAGGTCGGCGGAGTGGAAGGCGCTCTCGTGACCGTTCTCCTCCCACCCGGTCATCCCGGAGTCGGCGTACCCGAGCCACTCGACGCGGGCCGTGCCGGTGATCGCCGCGGACGCGTCGGCCTCGCGCCGGCGGTGCTCGGCGAGGCTCCCCCCTTCGCCCAGGTCGTCGGGGACGGTGCCGTGCTCGCCGTGGGTCGCGTAGACGACGACCACCCGGCCCCCCGCGCGCGAGGCGAGGGCCATCGAGCCGGCGGTCCCGCTGGCCTCGTCGTCGGGATGGGCGTGGAAGAAGACGGTGGTCGTCACCGGACCATCGTGCACCGGCGCGCCGTCACCCCGGTTGCCGACGAGCCCGAAGGGGGGAAGTCTCGCCCCATGAACGCCGACGTGCAGGCCCACTGGCTCCCCTTCGACCGCTACCTGGACGCGATCGAGCGGGAGAGCCGCCGGTTCCGCGAGTGCCTCGCCGACGCCGACCCGGACCTGCGGGTGCCGAGCTGCCCCGACTGGAGCGCCGAGGACCTGCTGTGGCACCTGGGCGGGGACGTGCAGCACTTCTGGGCGTGGGTGATCGCCCAGCGACCCGAGGGGCCCGAGTCCTACCCCGAGCCGCACCGGCCGGGCGGCCACGCGGGCGTGCTCGCCTTCTACGACCAGGCGCACGAGGACCTGCTGCTGCGCCTGCGCAACGCCGACCCGGCCGACGGTGCCTGGTCCTGGAGTGCCGACCCGCGGCTGCACACCGTCGGCTTCACGATGCGTCGGCAGGCGCACGAGGCGCTGGTCCACCGCGTCGACGCCGAGCTGACGGTGGGCGCGCGGACCCCGCTCGACCCGGTGCTCGCGGCCGACGGGGTGCTCGAGTGCCTCGACGTCATGTACGGCTCCCACCCCCGGTGGGGGCGGTTCACGCCCGACGGCACGCGCGTGGTCGTCGAGCTCACCGACGTCGGACGGCGACTGCTCGTCGGGCTCGGGCGCTTCGCCGGGCGCGACCCGCGCTCGGGCGAGGTCGTCGACGTCGACGACCTCGCCGTGCTCGACCCCGCCCTGCACGAGCACACGGGCGCCGCGGACGTGACGGTCCGTGGCAGCGCCGAGCAGGTCGACCTGTGGCTGTGGCACCGGGGCATCGAGGACGCCCTCGCCGTCGACGGCGACGAGGGCGTCCACGAGCGGCTCGTGGCGATCCTGGGCGCCCCGATCGGCTGACCGGTGTCCCGCAGTGCGGGACCGGGGTGCGAGCGGACTATTTGGTTAGGCTAACCTCACACGACCTGATCGCCTCGTGGGCGTGGCCGTGCGGCGACGCCCTTCCGGAAGGACCTCCCTTCGTGCTGACGCGCACCCGCTCGCTCGCCCTCGTCGGCGGCCTCGCCCTCACCCTCTCCGCCTGCGGCGGGCAGACCGACGCCGCCGGGGGAGGCTCCGGCGAGACCATCGAGGTGACCGACAACCACGGCACCCAGCAGGTCCCGGCGCCGCCGACCTCGGTCGTCGCGACGGACAACCGCACCTTCGAGACGCTCTCGGACTGGGGCATCGACCTCTCCGCCGCCGCCGTGAGCCTGATGCCCGACACCATCGAGTACGTCGAGGACGACGCCATCGTCGACCTGGGTACCCACCGGGAGCCCGACCTCGAGGCGATCGTCGCGGCCGAGCCGGACCTCGTCATCAACGGCCAGCGCTTCACGCAGCACGAGGCCAAGCTCAAGGAGCTCGCGCCCGACGCCGCCTTCCTCAACCTCGACCCGCGCGAGGGCGAGCCGCTCGACGCCGAGCTCAAGCGCCAGACCGAGGTCCTGGGTGAGGTCTTCGGCAAGGAGAGCGAGGCCGAAGAGCTCGGCCGGGACCTGGACGCGCAGGTCGCCCGGGTCGAGGCGGCCTACCAGCCCGGCGACACCGTCATGGCGATCAACACCTCGGGTGGCGAGCTCGGCTACATCGCGCCGACCGTCGGCCAGACCCTCGGCCCGGTCTTCGACCTCTTCGACCTGGAGCCGGCGCTCGAGGTCGAGGGCGCGAGCGACGACCACCAGGGTGACGAGGTCTCCGTCGAGGCGATCGCGAAGGCCGACCCCGACTGGATCCTCGTCATGGACCGGGACGCCGCCGTCGCCGCCGACGAGGAGGGCTACACGCCCGCGAAGCAGCTCATCGAGGACTCGGACGCGCTGCGGGACGTCACCGCGGTCTCCGAGGGCCAGGTCGTCTTCATGCCCGCCGACAGCTACACCAACGAGGGCATCCAGACCTTCACCGAGTTCTTCACGACCTTCGCCGACGCGCTCGAGGACAAGAGCTGAGCACGACGACCGCCGGGCGCGCCGTCACCAAGGGGCGCCTCCTCGACGCGAAGCTCGCCCTCGGCGCCCTCGCCGTGGGCGGGCTCCTCGTCCTGTCCCTCTTCACCGGCGTCTACGACATCTTCGGCGGGGAGCGCGGCGGCGAGATGTTCGCCATCACCCGCATCCCGCGCACGGTCGCGCTCGTCCTCGCCGGTGCCGCGATGGCGATGTCTGGCCTGGTGATGCAGCTGCTCACGCAGAACCGCTTCGTCGAGCCGACGACCACCGGCACCACGGAGTGGGCCGGCCTGGGGCTGCTGACGGTGATGATCCTCTTCCCGGGCGCCAGCCTCATGGAGCGGATGGTCGGGGCGGTCGTCGCGGCCTTCATCGGCACGATGGTCTTCTTCCTCTTCCTGCGCAGGGTGACCCTCAGGTCCTCGCTCATCGTCCCGATCGTGGGGATCATGCTGGGTGCGGTCGTGGGGTCGGTCTCGACCTTCGTCGCGCTGCAGACCGACATGCTGCAGAACCTCGGCATCTGGTTCGCGGGCAGCTTCACCTCGGTCCTGCGTGGGCAGTACGAGGTGCTCTGGGTCGTCGCCCTCGTGGCCGTCGCGATCTTCGTCGTCGCCGACCGGTTCACCGTCGCGGGGCTCGGCGAGGAGATCTCGACCAACGTCGGGCTCGACTACGACCGGGTCATCCTGATCGGCACCTGCCTCATCGCCGTCGCCACCGGGGTCGTCACCGTCGTCGTCGGCAACCTGCCCTTCCTCGGGCTGATCGTCCCCAACATCGTCTCGATGTTCCGCGGGGACGACCTGCGCAGCAACCTGCCGTGGGTCTGCCTGCTCGGCATCGGCATCGTCACGGTCTGCGACCTCGTCGGCCGCACGATCATCGCGCCCTTCGAGGTGCCGGTCTCGCTCATCCTGGGCGTCGTCGGGGCGGTCGTCTTCATCGCCCTCCTGCTCAGGCAGCGCCGTCGTGGCTGAGGCACCCGCACGGGCCCGCGTCACCCCGGTCACCACCGAGCCGGTGGTGACCACGGGCGGACGTGCGTCCGGCCCCCTTCCCACAGTCCGCGCCCGCCGGCGCTACCGGGTCGTCCTCGCCGTTCTCGTCGTCCTCGCCCTCGGCTCCGCCTTGGGGCACCTCGCCTGGGACAACCCGATGCCGGTCGGGTCGCGGGGCTTCTGGCTCGTCGCCGAGCTGCGGGCGAGCTCGCTCGTGGCCATGGCGGTCGTCGCCGTCTGCCAGGCGATCGCCACGGTGAGCTTCCAGACGGTGACGAACAACCGGATCATCACGCCCTCGATCATGGGGTTCGAGTCGCTCTACGTCGCGGTGCAGACCGCGGCCGTCTACTTCCTCGGCGTCGCCGGGCTGGGGATGATGACGGGGCTGCCGCAGTTCGTCCTGCAGGTCGCCGTCATGGTCGGCCTGTCGCTCGCCCTCTACGGGTGGCTGCTCTCCGGGCGCTACGGCAATGTGCAGATCATGCTGCTCATCGGCATCGTGATCGGCGGCGGGCTCGCGTCGGTGTCCTCCTTCATGCGGCGGATGCTGACCCCGAGCGAGTTCGACGTCCTCACCGCGCGGATGTTCGGGTCGATGGCCAACGCCGACCCGGGGTACTTCCCCGTCGCCGTCCCGCTGTGCGTCGCCGCGGCCGCGATGCTGTGGTGGCGGTCCCACCGTCTCGACGTCGTCGCCCTCGGCCGCGACGCCGCGACCAACCTCGGGGTCGACCACCGCCGCGAGCTGATGACGACGCTCCTGCTCGTCTCGGTCCTCATGGCCGTCTCGACCGCGCTCGTCGGGCCGATGACCTTCCTCGGGTTCCTCGTCGCCACGCTGGCCTACCAGTTCGCCGACACCTACGACCACCGCCGGATCTTCCCCGTCGCCGTGCTCACCGGCTTCGTCGTGCTCTGCGGGGCCTACGTCGTCATGAAGCACGTGTTCTACGCGCAGGGCGTCGTCTCGATCATCATCGAGCTCGTCGGTGGCACCGTCTTCCTCGTCGTCATCCTCCGCAAGGGGCGCCTGTGATCACCCTGACCGATGTCCGCAAGACCTACGGCAGCGAGGTGACGATCGGGCCGGTCGACCTCGAGATCCCGGCCGGGGGCGTCACCGCGCTCGTCGGGCCCAACGGCGCCGGCAAGTCGACGCTGCTGACGATGATCGGGCGCCTGCTCGACCTCGACGAGGGCAGCATCGAGGTGGCCGGCTACGACATCGCGAGCACCGCGTCCAAGGACCTGGCCAAGATCATCTCGATCCTGCGGCAGGAGAACCACTTCATCACCCGGCTCACGGTGCGCCAGCTCGTGGGCTTCGGACGGTTCCCGCACTCGCAGGGCCGGCTGACCGTCGCGGACGAGGAGGTCATCTCCCGCTCGATCGACTTCCTCGACCTCACCGAGCTCGAGGGCCGCTACCTCGACCAGCTCTCCGGCGGGCAGCGGCAGCGGGCCTACGTCGCGATGGTCCTGTCGCAGGACACCGACTACGTGCTGCTCGACGAGCCGCTCAACAACCTCGACATGCAGCACTCGGTGCACATGATGCGCCTGCTGCGTCGGGCAGCGACCGAGCTGGGCCGCACGATCATCGTCGTGCTCCACGACATCAACTTCGCCGGGCACTACGCCGACCGGATCTGCGCCGTCAAGGAGGGGCGGGTCGTCGAGTTCGGCACGCCGGAGGAGATCATGACCGACGAGGTGCTCACGCGGGTCTTCGACACCGACGTGCAGGTGGTCGCCGGGCCCAACGGCCCGCTCGCCGTGTACTACTGAGTCGCGGGGGAGTCAGCCACCGCCGGGCTCGACCTGCCGCGGCGCCACGAACCGCGCGCGGGGCGGACGGGCGTCGGCAAGGTGACGCCCCATCGCGGTCTCGGCGGCAACCGGGTCGCCGGCGACCACGGCCGCCCGGACGAGGTCCAGGTGCACCAGGAGCTTCTCGCCGTCGAGGCCCAGAGGGGCGATGTCGCGGTCCTGGAAGGCGATGATCGAGCCGCTCGCGAAGGCGACGAGCAGGGGGTTGTTGCTGCACTCCGCCAACCGTCGGTGGAAGTGCATGTCGTACCGCACCGCATCCTCCAGGCCGACCCCCCGGTCCGCCGGAGACAGCCCGAGCTGCTCGTCCAGTGCCAGCAGGTCGTGCAGCTGGGTGTCTGTCCGGCGTTGCGCGGCCAGCCGCGCCGACAACAGCTCCAGCTCGTCGCGGACCTCTGAGATCTGGTCGTAGGTCAGCTCCGCCCCGTCGAGCGCCAGGCTCATCCGACCGCTCAACCCGTCCGCGATGACGGCGGGGTCGATGTCCTCGACGATGTGCCCTCCCTTCGGCCCCCGGACCACCCGGATGGCCCCCTTGACGCGCAGCGCTCGCAGCGCCAGGCGCATCGTCGGTCGGCTCACTCCGTGGTTCTCGGCCATGACGTCCTCGGAGGGCAACCGGTCACCGGGGCGCAACGAGCCGTCGAGGATGGACTCCGTCAGCAAGGTCGAGATCTGCTGGACCGCGCTCAGCACCTTGCGGTTGAGTCGAGGGTCGAGCGGGCGCACCTCGACGGGAGTCGAATTGCCTTGGGGCGCAGGGGAACTCGGGTCCTCGCCAGTTCCGCGCATCATCGCGCAGCCACCTCTCGCTCACCAGACGACTGCCTGCAGGCTACTCGGTGCCGGCCGGCAGGCACCCGACCGTTCCGCTCCCCCTTACGGCAAGTTTTCTTCCTTTACGCCGGGCCGGACGTGGGACAACGTCATAGGCCTACCGGCCGTGACGAACCCCTTCGGTCGTCAGCCTGACAAGGAGCCTGCATGACCGTCACGCGTGAGACCTCGACGAGGTCCTGGTCCAACCTGGTCAAGCCCGACCGGGTCCATCGGGACCTGTACACCGACCCCACCGTCTTCGCCCGGGAGATGGCGGTGATCTTCGGGCAGACCTGGGTCTACCTCGCCCACGAGAGCCAGCTCCCCGAGCCCAACTCGTTCTTCCGCGCGAAGCTCGGCCTCCGCCCGCTCCTCATCACCCGCGACCGCAAGGGCGAGATCCGGGCACTGTTCAACAGGTGCTCCCACCGCGCCGCGACCGTCTGCCGCGAGGACTCGGGCATCGCCAAGCAGTTCCAGTGCCCGTACCACGGCTGGACCTTCCGCAACACCGGCGAGCTGGTCGGGGTGCCCTGGCCCGGGGGCTATGGAGAGGACTTCGACAAGTCCGAGCTCGGTCTCACGGCGGTCCCGCGCGTCGAGTCCTACCGCGGCTTCATCTTCGGCACCCTCTCGATGGACGCGCCGTCGCTGACCGAGCACCTCGCCGGCGCGACCGAATGGCTCGACTACTGGATCGACCGTGCGCCCACCGGGCAGGTCCAGCTGCGCAGCGCCGCCCACCGGATGGCCTACCGCGGCAACTGGAAGCTCGCCTTCGACAACGCCGGCGACGGGTACCACCCTGCGTTCTCGCACCGCTCGCTGCTCGACATGGCTGGTCGCCTCGGTGACAGCAAGGACATGGCCTACTTCGGCAAGAGCCCCGACGAGGGGACGATGACGGTCCGTCAGCTCGGCAACGGGCACAGCGTCATCGACCAGCGCACCAACTTCGCTGCCCCCGGCGACATCTGGCGCAACCAGCGTCCCCAACCGGGCCGCGAGTGGATCGAGGAGACCCTGCGGGAGCGGTACCCCGACGAGGCCGACCAGTACCTCGACCTGTGCTCGGGCTCGATGATCAACCTCAGCATCTTCCCCAACCTGCTGATCATCGGCAACCAGGTGCAGGTCGTCGAACCGCTGGCGATCGACCAGACCGAGCTCGTCTGGTGGGCCAGCACTGTCGAGGGTGTCCCGGAGCTGGTCAACACCATGCGCATGCGCACCCAGGAGGACTTCCCCGCCTTCGGTGAGCCGGACGACCAGGCCAACTTCGAGGAGGCCCAGATCGGCCTGGGGATCGGCGAGGTCGAGTGGATCCTCATGAACCGTGGGCTCGGTGTCGAGGGTTGGGACGGTACCGACGAGCACGGTCGCCGACTCAGCCCCGTGACCGACGAGCTGCACATGCGGGGGTACTACGCCGAGTGGACCCGTCTCATGGAAGGAGCCGGCCGATGACCGCCACCGACTACTCGGACACCTCCCGCTGGTCGTACCACGTCGACGAGGCCTGGTACGAGCGGCTCACCGGGTTCGTCGCCACCCTCGGCGAGGACTGGCCGATCGCCGACCCGACGACGACCGCGGAAGCGGCGGCCTACCTGCACCGGGAGGCGCGGTACGTCGACGAAGGCCGGTTCAACGAGTGGATCGACCTCTTCTCGGACGACTGCCTCTACTGGGTGCCGATCACCGCCGGTTCCGGCGACCCGCGTCGCGAGGTCAGCCACGCCTTCGACGACCGCCGCCGGCTCACCGACCGGGTGCACTGGCTGCGCACCGGCTTGGCCTACTGCCAGATCCCGCGATCGCGCACCCGTCGTCTGATCACCAACGTCGAGGTCCTCGACGACACCACCAGCGGGCTGCGGTTCATCCGCTCCAACGTCCTGGTCACCGAGTTCCGCGCCGGCGTCACCAAGCTCTACTCCGGATGGTGCGGCCACGTGCTGCGGCCGAAGGGGGAGGGCTGGGAGATCGTGCTCAAGCAGACCAACCTGCTCGACTCCGAGCACGGCCACGAGAACCTCACGTTGGTGCTGTGATGTCCGACGAGCTGCAGGACGCCATCGCACAGCTGCGGTCGGAGACGGAACGCCTGCGCCACCGGTGCGCCGCGCTCGAAGCCGTCGTCGAGCGCCAGGGACGGCGCCTCGTCGCGCTCGACGAGCTCGCCGTCCAGGTCCGGGCGATGCACTTCTGGGACCACTCGGTCTACGAGGTCGTCCCCGACGAGAGCTTCGTGGCGGTCGACCGGGACGAGGCCGTCGGGCTGCTCGGCGCCCTCGCCGAGGTCGACCACTGGCGCCCCTGGCACACCACGGTGGAGCACACCCGGTGACCGACGAGACGATCATCATCAGCCACATCGACACCCCCGACGTCGCGTGGATCATCGAGGAGCTCGACGCTCGCGGGATGCCGCACCGGATCGTGCACACCTTCGGCGGCGAGACCCTGCCCGACGACCCGCAGCGGGTCGTCGTCCTGGGCGGACCGACCAGCGTGTACGACGAGCTGGACGATCCTCCCTTCGTCGCAGAGATGGAGTGGACCCGCGCCGCGATCGACGCGGGCGCCCCCACCCTCGGCATCTGCCTCGGGTCGCAGATCCTGGCGCACGTGCTCGGCGGGGCGGCGGTGCCGGGCACGCAGGGTTTGGAGTACGGGCAGACGCAGGTGCGCCGCACCGACGTCGAGCACCCCCTGTCCGATGCCATGGACGGGACCTTCTTCTCGTTCCACAGCGACACCTTCGAGCCTCCGCCGGGGGTCGACATCCTCGCCACCACCGACCGTTACCCGCAGGCCTGGTCCCTCGGGAGCGCGCTGGCGGTGCAGTTCCATCCCGAGATCTCCCCGGACGGCATCCGGGACCTGATCGCCCGGGAGGGCCCCAAGCTGCGCGCGGCGGGGCTCGACGTCGACGCCATGCTCGCCGACGCAGAGGCCGCCGCTCCGACCTCCCGCGCCGCGGCGGCCGCCCTCATCGGCGGCTGGCTGGACCTCCCCCCTTGGACCCACCGGTAAGCCGGCCCACCTGCGGCCGGACGGCGACCCATCTCCCCACGAAAGAAGACCCACATGAGTGCAACCAGCAACTTCATCGAGCGGCACGGCATCTACTCGGAGGAGCAGCGCGCCGCGGCGAGCGAGCTCCTCGCGCGGATCGACGAGCTCGGTCTCGACGCGATCCGGATGACCTGGCCCGACCAGCACGGTCAGCTGCGCGGCAAGAGCATGTCTCGCGACGGTTTCGAGAGCGCGCTCAAGGGTGGCATCGAGATCACCATGGCGCCGTACTTCTTCGACACGGCCAACGGGATCGTGTTCAACCCGTTCTCGCCCGACGGCGGCTTCGGCATCCCCGAGCTGGCGGGTTCACCCAATGTCGTCATGGTCCCCGACATCCCGACCTTCCGGGTCCTGCCGTGGGCCGAGGGCACCGGCTGGGTGATGTGCGACCTGTACTCCCGCCACGGGTCCCCGTTCCCGTTCTCGCCGCGCTCGATCCTCAAGCGCACCCTCGCGGACCTCAAGAGCGAGGGGTACGACCTCGTCACCGGCCTGGAGATCGAGTGGTACCTCACCCGGCTGCTCGATGACAACGTGGTGAACGGTTCGCTCGGAGCACCCGGCATCGCCGCCGACGCCCCGATCGTCGCGCCGGTCGCCCGCGGGTACAGCTACCTGCTCGACGACCACCTCGACGAGATCGACGAGCAGCTGCGCCCGATCCGTCGCGCGGTCCAGGCGCTCGGGCTGCCGCTGCGCTCCACCGACGACGAGTGGGCACCCAGCCAGGTGGAGTCGACATTCGACGTGCTGCCCGGTCTGGAGGCGGCCGACTCGGTGACCCTCTTCCGGATGGCGGTCAAGCAGGTCGCGAAGCGCAACGGGCACCTGGCGTCGTTCATGTGCACCCCGGCGATCGCGGGCTTCTACGCCAGCGGGTGGCACCTGCACACCTCGCTCAACGATGTCACCGGCGCCAACGCCTTCGTCCCGGGGGAGGGCCAGGAGCTCTCGGACGTCGGCATGCACTACATCGGCGGGACCCTCGCGCACGCGCAGGCGGCCTCGGTCTTCACCACGCCGACCGTCAACGGCTACCGTCGTCGCCGTCCGTACTCCCTGGCCCCCGACCGGCTCACCTGGGGCAACGACAACCGGGCCGCCCTCATGCGGGTCATCTCCAACCCCGGCGACCCGAGCTCTCACGTGGAGAACCGCGTCGGGGAGCCGAGCGCGAACCCGTACCTCTACATCGCCTCGCAGGTCGCCGCCGGCCTCGACGGCATCCGCCGCAAGACCGACCCGGGCGCCGCGAGCATCGACCCCTACGCGGCCGACGTGCCGCAGCTGCCGCAGTCGCTCGGCAGCGCGATCGACGCACTCGAGAGCGACTCCTTCTTCCGGGAGGCCTTCGGCAGCAGCTTCATCGACTACCTGGTGACGATGAAGCGCTTCGAGGTGGGGCGGTACGAGGAGTGGGTCGCGAGCAACCCCGACCGGGAGGCCGACGTCAACGGCGTGACCGACTGGGAGCACCGCGAGTACTTCGAGAAGTTCTGACCCGCACAACCAAGGAGAACGATCATGATCACCGTCCGGCTCACGTCCCCCTCGGGCGAGCTCCACGAGGTCGTCGGCAGGCCCGGCAGCTCCCTCATGGAGACGGCCGTCAAGCACGCAGTGCCCGGCATCGTCGCGGAGTGCGGCGGAGCCTGCTCCTGCGCGACCTGCCACGTCTACGTCGACGAGGAGTTCGCGACGCAGGTCGGCGGAGCGGACGACTGGGAGGACGAGATGCTCGAGGAGGCCGTCGCCCCGCGGCGGCCGACGAGCCGACTGTCCTGCCAGATCAAGTTGAGCGAAGAGCTCGACGGGCTGTCGGTCACGATCGCTCCGGAGCAGGAATGAACGCCGGCGTCGTCATCATCGGCGGGGGCCAGGCGGGCGCCCAGGTCGCGCAGTCACTGCGCGAAGGGGGCTACCCCGACCCGGTCGTCATCGTCGGCGAGGAGGCGATCTCCCCGTACCAGCGCCCGCCGCTGTCGAAGGCGTACCTCGCCGGTGAGGCGGACCGGGAGAGCCTGGTCCTGCGGGACGACTCGTACTACGAGGCGCAGGACATCACGGTCATCACCGGTGACCGGGTCGAGGCGGTCACCCTCGAGCCCGGCGGAGGGGGCCGCGCCACCACGACCAGTGGCGCGGACCTCCCCTTCGCCCACCTGGTGCTGGCGACCGGCGCAGCGCCCCGGTCGCTCACCCTGCCCGGGTTCACCGGTGACGCGGTCCACGTCCTGCGGGACCTCGAGGACGCCGACCGGCTCGCCGAGGGCCTGGCGAGCGCGCAGCGGGTCGTCGTGGTCGGTGGCGGGTTCATCGGGCTGGAGGCGGCCGCCGTCGCTCGAGCCCGTGGGTGTGCGGTCACCGTGCTCGAGGCGGCGCCGCGGCTGCTCGGGCGGGCTGCACCACCGGAGATCTCGACGTTCGTGCAGCAGCACCATCAGGCTCGCGGGATCGAGTTCCATCTCGACGCGCGGATCGCCGGGCTGCGGCAGGCCGACGGCGGGCTCGAGGTGGTGCTCGAGGACGGCGCGAGCCTGCCGGCGGACCTCGTCGTCGTGGGTGTCGGTGCTGCCCCGCGGACCGAGCTCGCCGAGGCGATCGGCGCCGAGGTCGACCAGGGAATCGTCGTCGACGAGTTCGCCCGGACCACCCTGCCGGGTGTGTACGCCGCGGGCGACTGCACCAACGGCGGGCACGTCGAGTTCGTCGGTCGGATGGAGTCGGTCCAGAACGCCATCGACCAGGCCAAGACGGTCGCCGCGTCCATCCTCGGGCAGCAGCAGCCGTACGCGACCGTGCCGTTCTTCTGGTCGGACCAGGCCGATCTGCACCTGCAGATGGCCGGGATCGTCGGTCCGGGTGACGACTGTGTCGTGCGCGAGGGCGCTGATGACCTGGCGGTCCTCGCCTTCCGTGAGGACGGGAGCTTCCGCGGGGTCGCCACGGTCAACCGGCCTCGCGACTTCATGGTCGGGCGGCGGGCCCTGCACCACGGGCAGCAGCTCGACCGGACCCGGCTCGCCGACCCTGAGGTGTCGATGCGGGACCTGCTCCTGGGGTGAGGCCGTGCCGGCCCGCTCAGCCCGCCACCGGCTCCGACACCCGGCTGACCGGCTCCGCGACAGGGGCCAGCTCGGCACGGCGCTCGTAGGCCCACCCGGGTCCGCGCAGCAGGAACCCGAAGCGGTCGGCCCAGGTCGGGGCCGTGGCGACGTCCGTGGCGATGTCCCGCCACTCGTGCGTGGCGATCGTCCTGACGTCGAAGGTCTCGATGTTGCGGGTCAGCCCGTAGCGCACGCGTTCGACCTCGGGCTCGAAGGTCCCGAAGAGCTTGTCCCAAAGGATGAGGATCGAGCCGTGGTTGATGTCCAGGTACTGCCGCTGGCTGCCGTGGTGGGCCCGGTGGTGGCTCGGGGTGTTGAGCACCCGCTCAAGCCAGCCGATCGAGCGCACCGCCTCGGTGTGGATCCAGAACTGGTAGATGAGGTTGAGCGCCCGCGCGTCCTCGATGTACCTCGGCGGCACGCCGGCGAGGGCGAGCAGCCCGTACGGCACGGCCATCGTGAAGCCCTCGGCGACCGGCTGCCGCAGGGCGGTCGAGAGGTTGTAGCGCTCGCTGCTGTGGTGCACGACGTGCACGGCCCACAGCCAGCGCGACTCGTGGGACAGGCGGTGGTTCCAGTAGTAGATGAAGTCCCAGCCGGCGATCCCGAGCAGGTAGCTCGCCACACCCGTGCGCAGGCCGAAGGGGGCGAGCCGCGCCAGCCGCGTGGCCGAGGTCTGAGCGGTCCAGACGGTGGCGGCGGCGACGGCCGTCGAGGCGACCGCGGCGACGGCCGAGCCAGCGGTCAGGAGGCCGAGGGCGTCGGCGCGGGAGCGCACGGTGACCGGTGGTGCCGCGTCGGAGGGCAGGGTGCCGGCCTCCGGGAGGGTGCCGCCGTGCTCGCGGCGGCGGCGCAGGACGTCCCCGACCGTCGTGGCCGCGCCCGCGGCGGCGCCGAGGGCGAGGAGGGCGGTGCCCCCCTTCGTGCTGCCGGGGGTGAGGCGACGCAGGAGCGGGCCGGTGACGAAGGGGGTGACGAGGCTGCCGACTCCCATCGTCAGCGAGGCGATCGTGTCGCCCAGCTCGTAGTCGCCCGCACGCTCCTCGCCCGGTGCGGCCGGGTGCCGGCGCTGCCACCACAGCTCGGCGCCCATCGCGCCGATGAAGGCCGGGATGGCGAGCACGGTGAGGTCGGGTCGTGCCATGTCGGGGCTCCTTCGCCTCGGGACGGGACGAACTGACCATAGAGTCAGTTCGGGTCGGTGACAAGATGTGCCGCACCACGACAGGAGGTCCGGTGAGCACGATCGGGACGAAGGGGGTCGCCCGCGCCGAGCGCAGGCGGCAGCTCGTGCAGGCCGCCGTCGAAGAGCTCGGCCGCAAGGGCTACGACGGCGCCTCGATGACCGACATCGCCGAGCGGGCCGGCGTGTCCAAGGCGATGGTGCACAACGTCTTCGGGTCCAAGGCCGACCTCGCGGCCGCCTGCCTCGAGGAGGTCGGGCCCCCGCTCGTCTCCTCGATCGCCGCGGCCCAGACGGCCAGCGACCCGGGCCGGCGGGCGCAGGAGACCTTCACCGCCATCTTCTCCGCGATGGCCGAGCACCGGCACGCCTGGGCCCTCATCAACGACGAGACCCTGCCTGCCGGCTCCGCCGCCGCCGCGCTCGCCATGGACCACCGGGTCCGGCTGCGCACGATGGGCACGGTCGGCACCCGCGACGTGCTCGCCGCGGCGGGGCTCGAGGACCCACTCGACCACGACCTGCTCGACCACATCTGGGAGTCGATCGTCGACGCCGCGGTGACGTGGTGGCAGGAGCACGAGGACCACACCGCCGAGGACATGGCCGAGCGGCTCGCGCGACTGCTGGCCGTCGTCACGCTGCCCGGTGGGTGAGTCAGGAGCTACCAGTCTGCCGGTGCGGCGCGTGCACGGGCTTGGACTCCGCTGACCCGCGCTGCCGCAGCCAGATCGAGGCGAAGACGATCGCCGCGACGGCGAGGAACTCCGACTGCCAGTTCTGGAAGGACTCGAACCAGAACTGGCTCGTGGTCACGTACGACAACGCCCCGACGGGCTCGCCGCCGTGCTGGACCTGCTCCTCGCTGTAGGCCGCCGCCCCGCCGAGTGCGTGCAGGACGATGCTGATCAGGAACCACGCGAGGAACCACAAGCCCAGGGAGTGCTCGTAGAGGTGCAGCAGCCACCCACCGCGACGCACCGGTCCCGGGGCGTCGGGGTCGTGCGCATGGTCGCGCGGGTCCTCGTCGCCCTCGAACCCTTCCAGGGGCTTGGACTCCGAGGATCCGACCGTGACGAGCTTGGCTGTCAGGAGCACGTACATCCCCATCTGCAAGAACTCGGATTCCCAGTTCTCGAAGGCCGCTTCGACGAAGTCGGGCGTCTTGAGGTAGCCCAGGAGCGATGTGCCCGGCTGGCCGTGCTCCATCTGCGTCTCGTTGTAGACGCTGGTGCCGGCGACGACCATGCCCACGAGGAAGATCACGAACAGGGCGAGGTTGGCCAGCAGCAGCGCGTGGTCACGAATCCATGATCGGCTCATCTGGCCATGATGGTCCACTGCCTGCCAGATGCCCCGCCGAGGGCTTCGCGCGTCAGCTGCCGGCCATGCCCCACCGCACCAACCGGGTGGAGGTGTGGCCCGCGGCGCGGGCGAGCGTGAGCCGACCCCCGCGGGTCGCCGGCAGGTCGAGCATCTCGCCCGCCCAGGGCGGCAGGACCGAGAGGGCGCCGGCGGCGATGAGGGCGTATCCGGGACGAGCAGCCAGCGGGAGGGGCGGCTCGCGCAGGAGGAAGGTCGCCGCGTCCCGGGCCGCCTCGGTCACGACGAGCTCGGGCCGGTAGTCGGCGAGCTGGACCTCGAGCTCGGCCACCGACATCGGCAGGTCGCGGGCGCCGAGGCGGAGCGCCGGGACCGCGGTCTGGGCGACGTAGGTGTCCTCCTCCTCGACGGTGAGGGGCCGCGCCCCGAAGAGCTGGTGCGCGCGCAGGAAGCACCACACCTCCGCCACGTGCACCCAGCGCAGCAGGTGCGGGTCGTCCGCGGCGTACGGGACGCCCAGGTCGCTCGTGCCGCGCACGCGCGCGTGGACCGCCCGCACGACGTCGATCGCCTGCTCGGCGTGCTCGACCGTGCCGTACGTGGTCGTCGCGAGGTAGTGGCTGGTGCGCTGCAGCCGGCCCCACGGGTCGCCGCGGAACCCGCTGTGCCCGGCGACGCCCGCCATCGCCGAGGGGTGCAGCGACTGCAGCAGCAGGGCGGCGACACCCCCGGTGAACATCGACGCGTCCCCGTGGACCCGCCAGATCGGGTCCTCGCGGGTGAACCAGCGCGGCCCGGGGGTGTCCCAGATGCGGGCTGCGGCCTCGTGCGCGTCGGGGCCCGCGACCCGGCTGCGCAGCGCCGTGGCCAGACGTCGCTGCGCAGCGCCGACCGTCCGTGCGGTGAGGGTGCGGGGATCCGGGGCCACTCACTCAGCCTACGGTCGCCCGGTCGGCCGTAGTGTCGACGCATGGCCACCCGTGCAGGTCGAGGATGACGAGCGGTCCGGGGCGCCCCCTTCGCGTCCGGGCGGAGGGCTCGGCGGCCGTCGACGAGGTGTGGCGCAGGTACACGACGCCCGCCCTGTGGGCCGGCTGGGCACCGCAGATCCGGGGCGTCGACCACCCGCCCGGACGCATCACCGCCGATGGCGAAGGGGTCGTGCGCGGCCCGCTCGGGCTCCGCGTCCCCTTCGTCGTGGAGGCGGTCGACGACGAGGCGCTGCGCTGGGTCTGGACGCCCGGGCCGGCCCCGCTCCGGGTGCGGATGCGCCACGGCGTCGACGCAGGGCGAAGGGGGAGCAGCGCGTGGGTCGAGATCGCGGCGCCGCGGCCGCTCGCGCTCGCCTACGCGCCGATCGCGCGGATGGCGCTGCGACGACTCGTCGCCGAGGAGCCGTCACCGCCGGCCGCATAGGGTCGACGGGTGATCGAGCGACTGACCTGCTTCTGCGGTTCCACCCCCGGCAACGACCCCAGGTGGGTCGAGCTGGCGCACGCGGTCGGGTCCGACCTCGCTGGGCGCGGCATCGGCGTGGTCTACGGCGCGGGCGGGTCCGGCCTCATGGGCGCGCTCGCGCAGGGTGCGCTCGACGCAGGGGGAGAGGTCATCGGTGTGATCCCCTCCTTCATGGTGGAGCGCGAGTGGGGCCGCGACGACCTCACCGAGGTGCACGTCGTCGAGACCATGCACGAGCGCAAGGCGCTCATGGCGGACCTGACGAGCGCCTTCCTCGCGCTGCCCGGCGGGATGGGCACGCTCGAGGAGATCTTCGAGGTGTGGACCTGGCGGCAGATCGGTCTGCTCGACAAGCCGGTGGGCTTCCTCGATGTCGACGGCTTCTGGACGCCGCTGCTGGACTCCCTCCGCGGCATCTCGCAGGCCGGCTTCATGTCGCCGGCGAGCCTGGACGACATCGTCGTGGCGACCGACCTGGACTCCGCCCTCGAGGGGCTGGAGGCCCGCGGGGTCGGGACCCGGGTGCTCCGGTCGCTCACCTGAGCGCTCCGAGTAGCGTTGGCCCCATGACTGAGATGCGCGCGGAGAAGGACAGCATGGGCACCATCGAGGTGGCCGCGGACAAGTACTGGGGGGCGCAGACGCAGCGTTCGCTGGGCAACTTCGACATCGGTCGGGACACCTTCGTGTGGGGCCGCTCGATGATCCGCGCCCTGGGTGTCCTGAAGAAGTCGGCCGCCCTGGCCAACGCCGAGCTCGGCGAGCTCCCGCAGGACGTCGCGGACCTCGTCACCCGGGCCGCCGACGAGGTCATCGCCGGTGACCTCGACGCGCACTTCCCGCTCGTCGTCTTCCAGACCGGCTCGGGCACGCAGTCCAACATGAACTCCAACGAGGTCATCTCCAACCGTGGCATCGAGATGGCCGGCGGCGAGATGGGATCCAAGACCCCGGTCCACCCCAACGACCACGTCAACCGCGGCCAGTCGAGCAACGACACCTTCCCGACCGCGATGCACATCGCGATCGTCCTCGACCTCGCCGAGCGCCTCTACCCCTCCGTCACGCAGCTGCGGGAGACCTTCGCCGCCAAGGCCACGCAGTACGCCGACGTCGTCATGGTCGGGCGCACCCACCTGCAGGACGCCACCCCGGTCACCCTCGGCCAGGTCATCGACGGCTGGGTCGCGCAGATCGACTTCGCCCTCGACGCCGTCAGGCACGCCGACGAGCGGGCCCGCGAGCTGGCCATCGGCGGCACCGCGGTCGGCACCGGCCTGAACGCCCACCCGCAGTTCGGCGCGCTCTGCGCCGCCAAGATCGCGGCCGAGACCGGGCACGACTTCGTGCAGGCCCCCAACCTCTTCGCCGCGCTGTCCGCCCACGACGCGCTCGTCGAGGTGAGCGGCTCCCTGCGCACACTCGCCGGGGCCCTGATGAAGATCGCCAACGACGTGCGCTGGTACGCCTCCGGCCCCCGCAACGGCATCGGCGAGCTGGCCATCCCGGAGAACGAGCCGGGCTCCTCGATCATGCCGGGCAAGGTCAACCCGACCCAGGCCGAGGCGATGACGATGGTCGCCACGCGGGTCTTCGGCAACGACGCGACGGTCGGCTTCGCGGGCAGCCAGGGCAACTTCCAGCTCAACGTCTACAAGCCGGTCATGGCCCACGCGGTCCTCGAGTCGATCCGGATCATCTCCGACGCGTGCGTCTCCTTCGACACCAACTGCGCCGTCGGCATCGAGCCGGTGACGGAGAAGATCGAGGAGAACCTCGCCCGCAACCTCATGCTCGTCACCGCCCTCAACCGCCACATCGGCTACGACAAGGCCGCGGCGATCGCCAAGAAGGCGCACAAGGAGGGCACGAGCCTGCGCGAGGCGGCACTCGCCTCCGGGGACATCTCCGGCGAGGACTTCGACGCCTGGGTGGTCCCGGCCGACATGACGCACCCGAGCGCCGGCTGACGCCCAGCCGGCAGCACGAAGGGGAGGGGAGACGCGTCGTCTCCCCTCCCCTTCGTCGTGGACGGGCCCAGACGTCCTGACCGATCGCACGCGGACGACGTGCGCCGCTGAGCACGACTTTCCCGGGGTTCGCAAGCGTTTTAAACTCTTGCAAACCCGAGGATTCTCGGGTCACCCGAGAATCGTGGGACACGTGGGGCGCCAGCTCAGAAGCCCTCGTCGGCCACCTCGGCGGCGGCGTCCGCCGGCGTCGCGTAGTCACCGAGCAGCTCGGCGAGGCGAAGGGGGCCGCGCGCCTCGTCGTGGCGCCCGGCCCGCTGGAGGGTGCGGCCGAGCAGCAGGTGCGCGTAGGCGTCGTCGGGGGCCTCGGTGAGGACCTGGCGGCAGGCGGACTCGGCCCGCCCGAGCTGCGCGGAGTGGAAGTAGGCGCGGGCGAGCAGCAGGTGCAGCTCGGCCGTGCCGTGGCCGATCGGGTCCGCGTCGCCACCGGCGCGCGCCGCGGCGAGGTCGATGAGGAAGTCCTCGAGCTCGCGAGCGGCATCGGTGTACCGGGCGGCATCGAAGGCGTGCTTCGCGCGCTCGTACCGCTCGAAGCCGTAGAGGGTGTCGTTGCGCGTCATCATGTGGTGCTCAACCCCGACGAGTCGAGAACCATTCCCATCACCTGGCGAAGTCGGCCAGCCACGCCGCGAGCTCGCGCGCGCACCCGTCGACCGCCGCCGACCAGTCGTGCGCGGTCTCGTCGGCGTTGTCGCTCACCATCTTCACGAGATGGACCGGGACGCCGAGCTCCTGGCAGGCGAGGGCGATCGCGTAGCCCTCCATGTCGACGAGGTGGGCCTGCTCGGCGAGCCGGTCGCGGACCGCGGGGTCGGTGACGAAGAGGTCCCCGCTCGCGAGCGTCGTAGGGTGAGCGGGGTCCAGCTCGAGCCGCTCCCGCGGGTCGAGGCCGAGCCGGCGGATCGGCTCGGCCGACAGGTCGTGGTTGAGCACCGTGCCGATCTCGTGGAGCCCGGTGACGTCCGGGCGCAGCGCACCGGCGGTCCCGATGTTGACGACGACGAGGTCTTCGCGGTGCGGGTGCTCGCAGACCGCACGGGTCACGGCGACCGCCGCGAGGCTCTTGCCGACGCCGGTGAGGAGGACCTCGACGTCCTCGGGGACGTGGGCGGCCTCGGCCGCGATCGCGGCGACGACGAGCAGGTGCATGGCGCCACGGTAACCGTCGTAGGGTGCCGGGCATGACCCCCTTCGCCCCGCACGCGCTGCTCACCGGCGCCCGGCTGCGACCCGACGCCCCGCCCGTCGACATCCGGATGGACGCAGGGCGGATCGTGGAGATCGGCGCCGGTCTCGCCGCCCGCGGCGCGGCCGTGCACGACGCCGGGGGAGCGCTGGTGATCCCGGGTCTGTGGGACGGTCACGTGCACTTCGGCCAGTGGGCCGCGATGGCGCGAAGGGTGGACGTCTCGGACACCGAGAGCCCGGACGAGGTCACCGCGAGGGTCGCGCGACACCTCGCGATCGAGCGTCCGGCGCCGGGCGCGGTCGTGCAGGGCTTCGGGTGGCGGGTAGCCGGCTGGGACCGGCTCCCGAGCACCGCGGAGCTGGACGCCGTCGTCGGCGACCGACCGGTCATCCTCATCAGCGGTGACTGCCACGCGGGCTGGCTGAGCAGCGCCGCCTTCCGCGCGCTCGGGCTGCCGGTGCGCGAGGGCCACCTCGACGAGGACGACTGGTTCCCCATCTACTCGCGCCTCGCGGACCTGCCGGAGGACCCGGCCGTCGTGCGCGCCAGCCTCGACGGCGCGATGCGAGCGGCCGCGGCGAAGGGGGTCGTCGGCGTCGCCGACATGGAGTTCGAGACCGGTCGCCTGGAGTGGCCGGCCCGCACGGCGGCGGGGCTCGACCTGCTGCGGGTGCGCACGTGCACGTACCCGGAGGGGCTCGACGACGCGATCGCCGCCGGTGCCCGCACCGGTGACGTCCTCGACGCCACCGGCCTGGTGACGATGGGTCCGCTCAAGGTCATCACGGACGGCTCCCTCAACACCCGCACCGCGTGGTGCTGCGAGCCCTTCGTCACCGACGACGACCTCGGCGACCCACGGGGCAAGCGCAATGTCGACCCCGAGGAGCTGACCGCGATGCTCACCCGGGCACATGCCCACGGCCTCGACGGAGCCGTGCACGCCATCGGCGACGCGGCCCTGCTCGACGCCCTCGACGCCTACGCCGCCAGCGGCGCGCGCGGCAGCATCGAGCACGCCCAGCTCGTGCGCATGGAGGCGCTCGGCCGCTTCGCCGAGCTCGGGATCGTCGCCAGCGTGCAGCCGGCCCACCTGCTCGACGACCGCGACTCGACGGAGGCCCTGTGGCCCGACCGGCTGGAGCGCTGCTTCGCCCTGCGGTCGATGGCGGATGCGGGGATCCCCCTTCGCCTGGGCTCGGACGCGCCCGTCGCGCCGCTCGACCCGTGGCTGGCCATGTCGGCCGCCGTCCACCGCAGCGCCGACGAGCGCGAGCCCTGGGCGCCCGAGCAGGCGATCACCCCGCGCGAGGCCCTGCTCGCCTCGACGGACGGAGTGGCCGCGCCGGCAGTCGGGGGCCCGGCCGACCTCGCGCTCGTCGACGACGGCGCCCGCCCCGCCGGCCTGTCCGGCACCGCCGAGCAGGCCGCGCTGCTGCGCACGACCCGGGTCCTCGCGACCTTCGTCGCCGGGCGCCTGACCCACTCCGCCTGATCCGGCGGCGCCCGCCCTGCCCCGAGACGCTGCATTCCCCTAGGGCAATGCAGACGAGCGGTCGCCGACCTGCGCATTGCCCTAGGGGAATGCGGGGGACCGGGCTGCCACCATGGGGGCATGGCCGAGACCGAGCTGACCGAGGTCGTCGACTTCCTCGCGCAGCACGCCCCCTTCGACGCGCTGCCGGACCGGGTGCGCCGGGACCTCGCGCGCCGCCTGCGGGTCCGCTACCACCGCCGCGGCAGCCACCTGATCAGCGTGGGGCGGGACAGCGACGAGCTCATCATCATCCGCTCGGGAGCCGTCGAGACCCGCGACGCGGAGGGACGGCTCGTCAGCCGCGGCGCCGAGGGGTGGGCCAGCGGCTCGACGACCCTCGTGGGCAGCAACCCGTCGCGCTTCGACGTCGTCGCCATCGAGGACACGCTCGGCCTGCACATGCCGGCGGAGGTCTTCCACGAGCTGCGCCGTGAGCAGCCGCGCTTCGCCGACCACTTCGAGGTGCAGCGGGCGGGCCTGCTGCGCGCAGCGGCCACGGCGGTCGCGACGAGCCGGCACGGCGAGGCGATCATGCGCACCTCCGCCCGTGACCTGGTCCACCGCGCCCCCATCACCGTCGGGTCGGGGACAGGCATCGCGCAGGCGGCGGTCGTCATGACGGACGAAGGGGTCTCCAGCCTCCTCGTCGTCGACGACGACGTGCTCGTCGGCATCCTCACCGACCGGGACCTGCGGCGCCGGGTGGTCGCCGCCGGGGTCGACCCGGCCCGTCCGGTGCGCGAGGTGATGACGCGCGAGCCGATCGTCGCGCCCGTCGACGCCCCGGCGCTGGAGATGCTCCTGACGATGACGCGGGCCAATGTCCACCACCTGCCGGTCGTCGAGGGGCGCCGCCCGGTCGGCGTGGTCACCGCCACCGACCTCATGCGGCTCGAGCGCGCCAACGCCGTCCACATCGTCGGCGAGGTGACCAAGCAGCCCGACGTCGACGGGGTCGTCGCGATCGCTGCCCGCACACCGAGGCTCGTGCAGCAGCTGCTCGAGCAGGACGTGAGCGCCGACGGCATCACCCGGGTCGTCACCTCGGTCGGCGACGCGGTGGAGCGCCGCCTCATCGCCCTCGCCCACGAGGACCTCGCCTCCCGTGGGCTCGGCCCCGCGCCCCGGATGTGCTGGATGGTCCTCGGCTCCCGCGCCCGGCACGAGCAGGCCCTCGGCAGCGACCAGGACCACGCGGTGATCATCGCCGACGACGCCCCGGAGGGTGCCGAGGAGTACGTCGCCGCCCTGGCCGCGCAGGTGGTGGCGGGGCTCGAGGCGGCCGGGCACCCGCGCTGCCCCGGTGACGTCATGGCGACGAACCCCCGCTGGCACCAACGACTCTCGGGCTGGCGCGCCGAGTTCCGCCAGTGGCTCGACGAGCCGGTCCCCGATGCCGTGCTCGGCGCCAGCATCTTCTTCGACTCCCGACCGCTGGCCGGCGACCACGAGCTGCACGCCCGCCTCGTCGAGGGGGTCGCCGCCCGGGTGCCGCAGGCCCGCAACCTCCTCGCGCACCTGGCCGCCCAGGCCGTGGCCAACGAACCCCCGCTCGGGTTCTTCCGCGGCTTCGTCCTCGCCCGCAGCGGGGAGCACAAGGACATGCTCGACCTCAAGCGCGGCGGCGTCGGGGCGATCGTCGACCTCGCCCGCGTCCACGCGCTGGGCTCGGGCCTGACCGTCGTCAACACCCGCGCCCGGCTGCGCGCCGTGGCCGGGCCCGGCGGGCTCTCCCCGGAGACGGCGGAGGGCCTCGTCGACGCGCTCGAGTTCATCTCGCACGTGCGTCTGGCCCACCAGTCCCGAAGGGAGGTCGCCGGGCTCCCCCCGACGTCCTGGCTCTCCCCGGACGAGCTGACGACCTTCGAGCGCCGCGCGCTGCGCGAGGCCTTCCACATCGTCCGCGAGGCCCAGCGGGGCCTGGCGCAGCGTCACCCCGGGCAGCACCTCGCATGATCCGGTGGCGTGACCCGGGCGGCGGCTCGGCCCGGCGGCGCGAGGCCGCCGCGCGCCGGGCCCCGGCCGGCCCGCTGCGGGACCACCTGGCGGTGCCACCCCCTTCGCCCGACACCCCGGTGGCCGAGCTGCCCCTGCTCGCCCTCGACCTGGAGACGACCGGCCTGGACGCCGGCAGCGACCGGATCGTCGCGATGGCCTGGGTGCCGGTCGACGGGCCGGCCGTCGACCTCGGGGGAGCGCGGCGTCTCGTCGTGGCTGCGGACGCCGGCGTCGGGGAGTCGGCGACCGTGCACGGCCTGACGGACGACGCGGTCGCAGCCGGCCAACCGGAGGCCGACGCGCTCACCGAGCTGCTCGCCGCGCTCACCGGACGGGTCCTGCTCGCCCACCACGCCTCCATCGAGACCACCTTCCTCGCCGCTGCCTGCGACCGGGTCTTCGCGGCGCCCTTTGCCGCGACGTGCGTCGACACCCTGGACCTGCAGCGCCGGGTCCTCGCGGGGGCACTCGGCACCGGCCCCGAGCCCCGGGCGGGCGAGCTGCGGCTCCAGACCTCGCGGGAGCGTTTCGGCCTGCCCCGCTACCGCCCCCACGACCCGCTCGCCGACGCCCTGGGCTGCGCCGAGCTGTACCTCGCCCAGGTGGCCGAGCTCGCCGAGCGGGTGCGCAGACCCTTGACGCTCAAGACGATCCGAGCCCGCTGAGGGTCCGCGGGCACCCGCGACGACGACCCCGGTCGGCCGTCGCCAAAAAAACTTCCGGTGGGGTGCATCCCTGCGAGGGGGGTGGGGCGAAGTAAGGGCAGGACGCAAAGCAGCGTCTCCCCACCGAGACCAGGAGCACCCTCATGCGACTCACCCGACCGCTCGCCATCGCCGCACTGTCCACGGGCTTCGTCACCGCCCTGAGCGCCCCGGCCTTCGCCGCCGACGGCGACGCCACCGTGAGCATCCTGCACGGGGTGCCGGGCGCCACGGTGGACGTCTACGCCAACGGCGACGTCCTGCTCGAGGGCTTCGAGCCCGGCACGATCACCGACCCCATGCCCCTGCCCGCGGGGGAGTACGACCTCAAGGTCACCGCGGCCGGTGCCGGCGCCGACGGCGACGCCGTCATCCAGGCCGACGACGTCGCGGTCGAGGCCGGGACCAACATCACCGTCGCGGCCCACCTGGACGCCGACGGCACCCCTGTCCTCACCCCCTTCGCCAACGACGTGTCCGCCACCGAGCCCGGGCAGGCCCGCCTGACCGTCCGGCACACCGCCGCGGCCCCGGCGGTCGACGTCCGCGCCAACGGTGAGGTCGCCTTCGCCGACGTGACGAACCCCAAGGAGGGCACGACCGACCTCGCGGCCGGGACCGTCTCGGCCGACGTGGTCCTCGCCGGCACCGACGACGTCGTCAT
Organism: Janibacter terrae; assembly: GCF_039636765.1. Classification (NCBI taxonomy): domain Bacteria; kingdom Bacillati; phylum Actinomycetota; class Actinomycetes; order Micrococcales; family Intrasporangiaceae; genus Janibacter; species Janibacter terrae. The sequence goes on along the minus strand of NZ_CP144167.1, from coordinate 216,705 downwards.
CGGCCCGGCCGACGTCACGCTCAAGGAGGGCACCAACACGATCGTGTACGCGTGGGGCTCCGCTGAGGACGACAACCTGGACCTCGCCGTCCAGGAGGTCTCCGGGCTGCACAGCTCGCCCGACGGCGTCCCGAGCGGCACCGGCGGTCAGTCCGACACCGGCTCCTACGCGAGCATCGGTGCCGCCGGCGCCGCTGCCGTGCTGGCCGGTGGGACCGCGCTGATCCTGACCCGTCGCCGGGCCACCGTCCGCGACTGAGATGGCTCCTCGCACGGGTCCCGGCAGGAGGAGAGCCGTCGTGGTCGTCATGACCGCCGCGCTCGCAGGCGGCGTCGGCTACGGCGTCACCGACGGACTCTCCTCCCCGTCGCGACTCACCGACCCCGCCGACACCCGGGAGGCGCTCGCGCCCACCGCGTCGGCGGGGTCGGCCGCCCGCTCGTCAGGGGCGACCACCCCGTCGCCTGGCCCGGCCGTCGCGTCGACCCCATCGGCGACCGGACCCCGGACGAGGCCGGCGACCCCCGCCGCGCCTGCCCCCGCGCCGTCCCCGCCCACGCGCCTGGCGATCCCCTCGCTGGGCGCCACCCTGCCGGTGCGACCGGTGGGGGTGGACGAGGCCGGGGCGATGGCCATACCCGAGGACCCCGGGACCGCGGGGTGGTACCGCTTCGGTGCCGGGCCGACGTCGACGACCGGGGCGAGCGTGATCTCCGCGCACACCGACACCGCCGACGAGGTCGGGCCCCTGTCCCGCCTCGACGAGGTGCGACGGGGCGACCGGGTCACCGTCACCGTGGGCGACGAGGAGCTGCAGTACGAGGTCCGCCGCGTGGACCACCACTCGAAGGAGGCCCTGGATGTCGACGTCCTCTTCGCCCGTACCGGCCCGGCCCGCCTCCACATCGTCACCTGCGGCGGTGAGTTCGACCCGCGGACCCGCAGCTACGAGGACAACGTCGTCGCGGTCGCGACACCGGTCGGGCCGGCGACCCCGACCTATAGTGAGTCGCGTGACGGGTGACCCCCTGCAGGCGGCGACCAGCGAGGACCTCATGCGCCGCCTCGTCGAGGGCGACGAGGACGCACTGGCCGAGGCGTACCAGCGCTTCGGTGCCCTCGTGCACACGATCGCCGTGCGCTCGGTCGGTGAGCACCACGAGGCCGAGGACATCACCCAGCAGGTCTTCGTCGCGCTGTGGAAGGCCCGCTCGTCACTCACGCCGGGCGCCGGGTCGCTCGGCGGGTGGCTGGCCACCGTGACGCGTCGGCGCTGCGCGGACCACCACGCGGCGCGAGCGCGTCGCACCCGCGACGAGCAGGCATTCACGAGAGAGGGTGGGCTGCCCGTGTCCCCTCCCGCCGACGTGGCGGAGCAGGTCTACCTGGCCGACGTGCTGGAGTCCCTGGGGGACCCCCGCGCCACGATCATCCGGATGGCGGTCATCGAGGACCGTCGCCAGGAGGACATCGCCGCAGCACTCCAGCTGCCGCTCGGGACCGTCAAGAGCCATGTCAGGAGAGGTCTGTTGCACCTGCGCAAGCACCTCGAGGAGGTGAGCCCGTGACCCGCCTCGAGCCCGTCCCCGACGGCCACCTCGGTGAGGGCCGGCTGGTCGACATCGCCCTGGGGGAGCCCGTCTCGGCCCCGGAGCAGCAGCACGTCGACGAGTGCGACGAGTGCCGCAGCGACCTCGACGCCCTCCGGCGGACCGTGGCCGTGACCCGCGACTCCGCGGGCACCGCCCTCGCCCCACCGCCGTCGAACGTCTGGTCCGGCATCCGCGCGGAGGCCTTCGACGAGGAGCGGGACGTGCCTGCGGTCGGCCGTGCCCGCCGGGGTGGTGCCCGCCGGCCCGCGCCGGCCTGGCTCGCCGCCGCGTGCGTCGCGGGTGTCCTCCTCGGGGTGGGCGGCACCGTGGTGGCCGACCGCCTGGGGCAACCCGAGCAGCGCACGATCGCGGCGGCCGAGCTCGACACCCTCGACACGGGTGAGCGTCGCGGGTCCGCGACCGTCGAGCAGCGGGACGGCCGCGTCTCGCTGCAGGTCTCCGCGAGCGATGTCTCCGTCCCCGATGGGTACGCGGAGGTGTGGCTCATCAACCGCGACGGCGAGCGCATGGTCTCCGTCGGCGTGCTCGACGCCGCCGAGGGGGTGGAGTCCTTCCCCATCACCCAGTCGCTGCTCGACGAGGGCTACGTGATCGTCGACATCTCCCACGAGGCCTTCGACGACCGTCCCGAGCACTCGGGCGACAGCCTCGTCCGCGGTCCGCTGGCCGAGGACGCCTGACCGCCGGGCAGGACGAAGGGGGTGGGCCGGGCGGCCCACCCCCTTCGCCGTCGTCGGACCGGGGTCAGTTGGCGACGTCGATCCGCACGCCGTAGTAGTTCGCTGCGTCGACGACCGGCTGGTAGAAGCTGTACGAGCCGGCCGCGTAGCCGCGGTTGTACCCGCACTCCACGCCGACCGGGCCGCCGGAGGTCATGCCCTGGGCGAGGTTGCCGACGCCGATGTACGCGCCCCCGGAGTCGCCGCCCTCGGTGCAGACGCTCGCCTCGGCGAGGCCGGAGACGATGGTGCCGCCGTAGTTGACGGTGCGGTTGTAGGCCTTGATCGTGCCGCAGGTCCAGCCCGTGGTGTTGCCGGCCTTGCAGATCTCGGAGCCGACGGCGTTCTTGCTCGCGCCCTGCACGGCGTAGTAGCCCGAGTGGCCGCGGCTGTCGACGTAGGGCTGGCCCACGTCCTCGGTGTCGATGTCCATCAGGCCCATGTCGACGCTGCTGTACCCCTCGCGGAAGCGGCTGTGCGTGCCGCTGCCGATGTGGGTGCCGTTGGCGTCGAGGACGGCGGGCAGGCCCTCGACGCAGTGGCCGGCGGTGAGCAGGACGTTGTTGCCGCTGGAGGTCCTGCCCGGGTAGCCCAGGCTGCAGTTGGTGCCGGGGGACAGGTCCATGATCCGGCCCGGCACGACATCGGCCTGGGTGCTCAGCGCGTCGGCGGTGGTGACGGTGACCCGGTCCATGGCGGCGATGCGTTGGCGCAGCGCGGTCGGCGCGTCCTCGGCGATGCGCACCTCGACGACGCCGCGCTGCAGGTTCGGGCCGACGGTGACGACGTGTCCCGACTGCGACCCGGCCCGCCTGAGCACGGTGGCCGCGACCCGGTCGAGGGCGCTCTGGCTCACGGTCGTGCTCGGGCGCAGCCCCGCGGCGCGCACCCTGGCGGCGTCCCGGGCGGTGCCCACGCCGACGACGAGCTGGGTCCCCTCGAACCATGCCCCGTCGGCGTCGACCCCCTTCGCCTCGAGCGAGCGAAGGGAGGCCTGCTTGCGCTCCTTCGTCGCGAGGTAGCTCCTGGCCTCGGCCTGCGTCCTGCCGTCGCGCTGCATGACGTACGACGTCATCGGGTCGGCCCGGTTGATCCCGTCGTCGGGCACGGGGGCCGCGGTCGCGGCCGGGGTGAGCATGACGCCGGCGCCGACGAGGGCTCCGGTGAGGGACAGGGTGCTGCGCAGTGTCATGGCGTCTCCTTGGTGTGGCCGGGGTGTCCGGCTCGGTGAGTCGAAGGTGCCGCCCCGGGGTGACCTGTGCCACGGGACCTGACCGAATCCGGAGCCGGGTGGCGGAATCCGAGGACGGCGCACGCCGGGTGCTGACCTCCCGCGGGGGACTTCGCGCCAGTCGCCCCGCGCAGTTCACCCGGATTTCACGGACCCGGTTTGCGCCCTCGGGGGCCATCCGCTAGATTGGAATCGTTCCAATCCACGGAGCGCTCAAGCGCGACGCGGGTCGGAGCCACTGACCCCGAGATGCACAGGAGCTCAACGCATGTCCCTCATCAACACCCAGATCAAGCCCTTCCAGGCCACCGGCTACATCAACGGTGAGTTCAAGGACTTCTCCGAGGCCGACATCGCCGGCAAGTGGGCGATCTTCTTCTTCTACCCGGCGGACTTCACCTTCGTCTGCCCGACCGAGCTCGAGGACCTGGCCGGCCAGTATGACGCCGAGCTCAAGGACCTGGGCGTCGAGGTCTTCTCCGTCTCGACCGACACGCACTTCACGCACAAGGCGTGGCACGAGACCTCCGAGGCCGTCGGCAAGGTCACCTACCCGATGCTCGGCGACCCGACCGCGACCATCTCGCGCAACTTCGACATCCTGCGTGAGGACGAGGGCCTGGCCAACCGTGGCACCTTCCTCGTCGACCCCGACGGCGTGATCCAGTTCCTCGAGATCACCGCCGAGGGCATCGGCCGCAACGCCGCCGAGCTCGTCCGCAAGGTCAAGGCCGCCCAGTACGTCCGCAACAACCCCGGTGAGGTCTGCCCGGCCAAGTGGGAAGAGGGCGCCGAGACCCTCGCCCCGAGCCTGGACCTCGTCGGCAAGATCTGATCGAGCCCTGACAGATCGCCGGGCTGTGCCCGGCACCGCATCCGGAAGGGGGGCGACGGCGCCCTGCCGTCGCCCCCCACCCTGCACCCGCGCACCACCTCGCGCCGCCCCCTTCGTCCCGACAGGAGTCGCTCCACACCATGGCCCTCGACCCGAACCTCGCCACCCAGCTCAAGGCCTACCTCGAGAACCTCCGCGAGCCGATCGAGCTCGTCGCCTCCCTCGACGACGGGGCCAAGTCCGCCGAGCTCGACGCACTGCTCGTCGAGATCGAGGGCATGAGCGCGCAGATCACCCGCCGCGTGGCCGAAGGGGGCGAGCGCGACGAGCGCGTCCCCTCCTTCGCGATCACCCGGGTGTCCGACCCGAGCGTCTCCGTCCGCTTCGCCGGCATCCCGATGGGCCACGAGTTCACCTCCCTCGTCCTCGCGCTGCTGCAGGTCGGTGGCCACCCGAGCAAGGCCTCGCAGGACCTCATCGACCAGGTCAAGGGACTGCAGGGTGCCCACCACTTCGAGACCTTCTTCTCCCTGAGCTGCCAGAACTGCCCGGACGTCGTCCAGGCCCTCAACCTCATGAGCGTGCTCAACCCGCAGATCACTCACACGGCCATCGACGGCGCGGTCTTCCCGACCGAGGCCGAGGAGCGCGGCGTGCTCGCGGTGCCCACCGTCTTCCACAACGGTGAGTCCTTCGGCTCCGGCCGCATGGAGCTGGCCGAGATCGTCGGCAAGGTCGACGAGCTCTCCGGTGGCGACTCCGCCGCCCGCGCCGCGGAGGAGCTCTCCGCCCGCGAGCCCTACGACGTCCTCGTCGTCGGCGGTGGCCCCGCCGGGGCCTCGGCGGCGATCTACGCGGCCCGCAAGGGGATCCGCACCGGCCTCGTCGCCGAGCGCTTCGGCGGCCAGGTCCTCGACACGATGGCGATCGAGAACCTCGTCTCCGTCCCCCACACCGAGGGTCCCAGGCTCGCTGCCGACCTCGAGCGCCACGTCACCGAGTACGACGTCGAGATGATCCGCAGCCAGGCGGCTGCCGGGCTGTCCGCCGGTGACGACGGCCTGACGGTCGTCGACCTGGCCAACGGCGCCACCCTCTCGGGCAGGACCGTCGTCCTCGCGACCGGCGCCCGCTGGCGCACGATGGGCGTCCCCGGCGAGGAGGAGTACCGCAACAAGGGCGTCACCTTCTGCCCGCACTGCGACGGCCCGCTCTTCAAGGGCAAGCGCATCGCCGTCATCGGCGGCGGCAACTCCGGCGTCGAAGCCGCGATCGACCTGGCCGGCGTCGTCGGCCACGTGACCCTCATCGAGTTCATGGACGAGATGCGCGCCGACGCGGTCCTGCAGCGCAAGCTGCGCTCGCTGCCCAACGTCGACGTCCGCCTCGGCACCAAGACGACCGAGGTCGTCGGTGACGGCGGCAAGGTGACCGGTCTGGTGCTCGAGCCGCGCGACGGCGGCCCGTCCGAGCAGCTCGCCCTCGAGGGCGTCTTCGTCCAGATCGGCCTGCTGCCCAACACCGAGTGGCTCGGTGACGCGGTCGAGCTGTCCGAGCGCGGCGAGATCGTCATCGACGGCGTCGGCCGGACCAGCCTGCCCGGCGTCTTCGCCGCAGGGGACTGCACGGTCGAGCCCTACAAGCAGATCGTCACCGCCCTGGGTGCCGGCTCGACGGCGTCGCTGAGCGCCTTCGACCACCTCATCCGCACGAGCGCCCCCGACGAGGAGTCGGCGATCGCGGCGACCAAGGCGGCCGACGGCCCCCTCGAGGCCGGCGACCAGATCGACGTGCCGGACTCGGTCGGCGCGAGCGCCTGAGCCGACCCACACCACGAGGAGACAGCATGACTGAGCAGATCGACCTCTCGGACCACGGCCCCGCCCCCTATGTCGTCGACATCGAGTCGGCCACGCTGCAGAACTCGAACTACCGCTCCACGCTGTGGACCGGCAACCACGTGCAGCTGACCGTCATGGCGATCGCCCCCGGCGACGACATCGGCCTGGAGGTGCACGACGACCACGACCAGTTCCTGCGGGTCGAGGAGGGTCGCGGCCGGGTCCAGATGGGCCCTGCCGAGGACGACCTCTCCTTCGACCGCGAGGTCGGCGACGACGACATCATCATGGTCCCGGCCGGCCAGTGGCACAACGTCACCAACATCGGTGACGAGCCCCTCAAGGTCTACTCGCTCTACGGTCCGCCCGAGCACGTGCGGGGCACCGTCCACGCGACCAAGGCCGACCAGGAGGCCGACCCGCACGAGCACTGAGCTCTACGGGACCGATGACGAAGGGCGGGACGCACGCAGGTGCGTCCCGCCCTTCGCCGTCCTCTGGCGTCGCAGGTGACCGACGAGTAACCTGCGTCCATGCACAGCACCGTCGAGTACTCGCGCCTCGAGGGCGTGGGCGAGCCCGTCGTCCTCGTCCACGGCATCGGCCACCGGCGTGAGGCGTGGGGTGAGGTGCCGCGCCTCCTCGCCGACCGCGGCCACGACGTCTACGTCGTCGACCTGCCCGGCCATGGCTCCTCCCCGGTGCCCGCCGCGCCGGACGGCTACTCCATGCGCAGCCAGGCCGAGCAGCTCGAGCGGCTCTTCGCCGGTCTCGGCCTCGATCGTCCGCACGTCGTCGGCAACTCCCTCGGGGGTGCCCTGTCGCTCGAGCTGGCCCACCGTGGGAGCGTGCGCTCGGCGACCGTCCTCTCGCCGGCCGGGTTCTTCCCGCCCCTGCACCTGGCCAATGTCGCCGCCAACCTCCTCTTCATGAAGCTCGGGAGCCACCTGCCCGAGGCCGTGCACCGCAGGCTCCTCGCCCACGCGTGGTTCCGCAGGATCGCCTTCCGCTCGCTGTACACGCACCCGGAGCGGGTCTCCCTCGAGGACGCCGTCGGTGACACGCTCAACCTGCGCCGCGCCAGGGGCTTCTGGCCGAACTTCGTCCGGGGGGTCCTGCTGCGGTTCGACCAGGACGTCACGGTCCCGACGACCGTCGCCTGGGGCGACACCGACCGGCTGCTCCTGCCGAGCGAGGCGCTGGTCGCGCGCCGTCGACTGCCCGCGGCGACGCACGTGACGCTGCCCGACTGCGGCCACTGCCCGCAGGTCGACCACCCGGACCTCGTCGCCGACGTCGTCCTGGCGACGATCTCCCGGACCGGCGAGCGCGCCACGGCCTGACGCGGACCCGGCCGCTCAGCGCACGCGGACGATGCCGTGCGCGCCCCGCTCGGCGTCGGTCATCACGTGGTTGACGAAGGGGTAGTGGCCGGCCTCGGGGAAGGTCAGCTCGACGAACCCGCCCTGGGCCGGGAGCAGGGGCAGGACCTGTGATCCCGCGGCCGGTCCGCCGACCTCGTCGGGTCCACCGACGCGGTAGGCCCCCTCCTCCCAGACGGTGTCGAACTGGCCGCCGACGACGTGGAAGGAGAGCGGCCCGTCCGGCCCCGCGTCGAGGACCCAGAAGCGCACGCGCTCGCCGACACGGGCGGTGAGCGGGTCGGCGTCGTACTGGAAGGCGCGCCCGTTGAAGGCGGTCGCGAACGGGTCCGTGCTCGTGTCCTCGCCCGCGTGGAGCTCGGACGCGGTGACCACGTACGAGCGGCCGACCTCGGGCAGGTCGGGCGGCTCGATGACCACCGCGCCGAACATGCCCTGAGCGATGTGCGTCGACATCGGCATCGTCGAGCAGTGGTACATCCAGATCCCGGCGCGTTCGGCGGTGAAGGTGTACGTCAGCCGTTGGCCCGGTCCGATGGTGCGCATCGGCCGGTCGGGAGCCAGGGCGCCGGCGTGGAAGTCGATCGAGTGCCCGATGCTCCCGTCGTTGACGAGGGTGACGACGAAGCGGTCACCGACCCGTCCGTGCAGCGTGGGGCCGGGCGCGCTGCCGCCGAAGGTCCACCGGGTGCGCGTGACGCCGGGCGCGACCTCGACCTCCTGCTCCTGCACCCGCAGGGTCACGCGGTGGGTGCGCGTCGCGGGCAACGGTGGGAGGGAGGCATCGTCGGCCTCGAAGCCCTCCGGCCACGTGGCTCCGGGCGTCAGGGCGAAGGGGGGTTTCGCCCCCGTGCTCGAGCCCGGGTCGGCGGTGGCGCCGGCGGTGGCGCCGTCGGGTGCGCCGGTCACCACGATGTCGAGGGTCATCCCCATCGCCCGGTGCCCGGTGACGGAGCACCACCCCTGCCGGTCGGCGCCGACGACGCCGACGTCGAGGGTGGCGGACTCCCCCTTCGCCAGGCGGGGGGTCTGCGTGTCGTCGTCGAGGTAGAGGTCGTGGACGGTGCTGCCGTCGGTGTTGGTGAGCGTGATGACGAGCCGGTCGCCCGCCGGCACCTCGACGCGGGAGGGGCTGAAGCGCATGTCGGCCCGGGCCTCCACGGCGACCTCGGTCGTGTGGCCGGTCGGGGCCACGGACGTCGCGGGCGCGGCGCTCACGCTGCCGCCCTCGAGGGCCGGCTGCACGGCCGGTCCGGCGGCCAGGGCGAGGGCCACGAGGGTCACGCCGGCCATGAGCTGGGTGCGGGGGAAGGGGGGCTCGAGCACCCGGGCGGCCTCGGCCCGGCCCTGCTCCAGCCCCGTCCGACGGTCCTCGGGGGTGGCGAGCGCGGCCTCCCGGCGGGCGGCGACGAGGCGCTTGATCGTGCTGAGCAGGATCGAGATGTTGGCCGCTAGCCCGACGAGCACGAGCGTCGTGAGCACGACCCGCGTGCCGGCCGGGACCGGCAGCAGTGCGAGCGCGAGGGGGACGTTGATGATGACGATGCGGGTCATGCCGATCCGGTCGAAGCCGGCGATGCCGATCCGCACGACCCGCGGTCCGCCACCGATGGCGGCGGTGACGAGGTGGCTCAGCGCGCCGGTGAGCACCTGCAGCGCGAAGCCCACGACGAGCACCGCCGCGACCCGTCCGTAGCCGGTGGCCATCGCCGGGAACCCGTCCGCCGTCGCCACCCGCCAGGCGATCATGGCGATGCCGACGAGGAACCAGGCGGCGCCGGCCATGACCGACCACGACGCGAAGTGGCGCGGGGGCTTCTGCCGGGCCGGCGCGACGAGCGAGCGGGCGTTCCACAGCAGCGCGGCGACATAACCGGCGATGCCCGCGAGGAGCAGCCACCGCCACCCGAGCAGGGCGCCGGTGCAGGCCAGGGCCAGCCCGACGACCAGGCCCGGGAGGGCCTGGCGGGCGCGGCGCTCGGCGGCGTCGTCCATGCGGGCGCGCAGGATCGTCGGCCACAGGGTGACGAGGGTGCCGGTGACCGTGATGCCGAGCCAGCCCAGGACGTTGACGAGGGAGTGGGCGAGGAGCAGGCGCGCATGCATGTCGTCGCCCTGGCCGCGGGCGAGCAGCACGCCGAGGGTCGCGCCGACCGGGAGGAAGGCCGCGGACGCGAGGTAGTGGTGCACGACGACGCGGAAGCGTCCGGGCAGCGCCCCGCGCAGCCGGCGCACGAGCTGCCAGGCGTGCCAGCAGACGGCCGAGCCGACGGCGCTCGCCCCGGCGAGGGTCAACCACCACCAGGTCGTCGGGACGCCGACGAGCACGGCGAGGACGCCGAGGTGCAGCAGGACGAGGCGCCTGTTCTGCGTGGCCCGCAGGTCGATGTCGGGGTGGTTCTTCAGCAGGGTCGTCGCGAAGTGCGTGCTCCACACCATCACCGAGTGGGTGAGGGCGCCGAGGGCGACCATGTGGACCATGAGCCAGGTCGCGTCGGGGACGAAGGGGTGGACGAGCGCCGTGAGCGCGGCGGCGACGAGCCACAGCACGCCGGGCCGGTCGCGCATCGCCCAGACCCCGCCCTGGCCTCGGGGCGGGGTGGCCGGTCGGCCCGTCACCGCGCTGCGAGGGGAGATGTCGGCGCGGCCGCGGCCGTGAGGGCGTCGACCTCGTCCCAGTCGTCACCGCGGAGGGTCGTGAGCGAGGCGGGGAAGAGACCGTCCTCCTCGCGCTCGATGTGCGAGCGCAGCTCGGTGTAGAAGCGGTCGGCGGCAGCGAGGTCACCGGCCCGGACCCGGGCCAGCAGCCCGTCGAGGCCGACGTGCTCGCTGCACAGGGCGTCGATGTACCCGGTGAAGTCCTCGTCGCGCCGCAGCACGGTGAACAGACCGGCCTCCTCAGCGCCCGTGTGCGGCGCGAGCATGGCCGCGACCTCGTCGACGAGCTCGACGACCTCGGCGGTGTCGCCCGCGGCCGCTGCCCGCCGCAGCAGACCGGTCGCGTTGATGAGCTCCTCGTGCTCGGCGGTGAAGCGCCCGATCATGTCGATCGACTGGCAGCCGCAGTAGGAGCACATGACGTCAGGACGCGGCGCGGGTGAGGCGCAGGGTCCAGGCGTCGGGACCCGGCACGAGGTACTCGACCGACCAGACGCCCGGCTCGAGACCCTCGACCTGGCGCAGCAGGGGCTGCGGGTCGTGCGGGGCGACGAGGTCGAGGGCGCCTCCCGGGCGGATCGCCGACAGGGCGCCGATGACCGTGGCGTGCCGGATCGAGCGCGGGATCGGGCGCACGTCGAGGGCCGGGATGTCCTCGGCCAGGGGGAGGTGGGTCTCGGTCATGGTGTGTCCCTTCGAGGGTGGCCGCGGTGCTGTTGTCCGCGCCTTGCCAATTTACTACATTGGATTCCGTGAATAACAACTCGCTCGGGCCGCGCCCGACGCCCCGGGCCGACCCCGACGACCTCGGTGCCGCCGCCCGGGTGCTCGAGGCGCTGCGCGGCGGTGACGGGCCGCTGCGCATCGGCGAGATCGCCGCTGCCGTGGGCTCCCACGACAACACCATCCGTGGGCACCTCGCGACGCTGCTCGAGCGGGAGCTCATCGAGGCGGTGCCCGCCCCGGCCCGAGGGCGCGGCCGACCGGCGCTCCTGTACTCAGCCCGCCCACGGCCGGGTGGTCGTGCCGGCGAGTACCGCGCCCTCGCCGGCGCGTTCGCTGCCGATCTCGTCGCGAGCGGTGGCGGCCCCCGGGTGCGGGCTCGGGCCCGCCGGATCGGGCGCGCCTGGGGTGAGCACCTCGCCACCGGGGCTGCGCAGGAGGGACCGCGCCCCGACCTCGACACCGCCCTGAGCGACCTCGGCTTCGGGCCGGAGCGGGACGGCGACCTCGTGAGGCTCACCACCTGCCCCCTGCTCGACCTGGCCGTCGCCAACCCGGACGTCATCTGCCAGGTGCACCTCGGCCTCGTCGACGGCATCGTCGACCGGCGCGAGGGCGACCCCGAGCCGCAGCTCACCCCCTTCGCCGAGCCGGGGGCCTGTCACCTGCGGACGCCCCGGGCGTAGCGTCGCGGCGGTGCGTCCGCGCCGGGACTGGCGTAGGTTACCCGTGAGGAACAACGCCGTGACGGAAGGTCGCCGATGACTGCTGCACCCGAGGACCGCGCCGAGCCGGGCCCCGCCCCCAGCGAGCTGCCGGAGCGCGTCGACGTCCTCGTCGTCGGCGCCGGCCTGTCGGGCATCGGCGCCGCCCACCGGATCCGCGAGGCCAACCCCGACGCCACCATGGCGATCCTCGAGGCCCGCGAGGCCACCGGCGGCACGTGGGACCTCTTCCGCTACCCGGGGGTCCGCTCGGACTCCGACATGTTCACCCTGTCCTTCCCCTTCCGTCCATGGCAGGGCCGCAGGGCGATCGCCGACGGCGGCGACATCCTCGACTACCTCCGCGACACCGCTCGCGCCTGTGGCCTCGACGCCCTGGTCCGCACCGGGCACCGCGTCGTCGCCGCGAGCTGGTCGACCGACGCCCAGGAGTGGGTGGTCGACGTCGAGACCCCGGCCGGCCACCGGCAGGTGCGGGCCGGGTTCATCCACCTCGGCAGCGGCTACTACGACTACCAGCGGGCGCACGACGCGGGCTTCGCGGGCGTCGAGGACTTCGCCGGGACCGTCGTCCACCCGCAGTTCTGGCCCGAGGGCCTCGACCACGCCGGCCAGCGCGTCGTCGTCATCGGCTCGGGCGCCACCGCCGTCACCGTCGTCCCCGCGATGGCGCGGACCGCCGCGCACGTGACGATGCTGCAGCGCACCCCGAGCTATGTCTTCGAGGTGCCGGGGGTCGACCCCTTCGTCCAGGCGCTGCGCACCCGGCTCGGCCCCGGCGCGGTCCAGGCCGTGGCCCGCGTCAAGAACCTCGGTATGCAGTACTTCCTCTACGGGCTCTCCCGGCGCCGGCCGGCGGCCGCCAACAAGCTCGTCCTCGGGCAGCTGCGGCGGCAGCTGCCGCAGGACGTCGTCGACGAGCACTTCACCCCGCCGTACGACGTGTGGGACCAGCGCCTATGCGCCGTCCCCGACGGCGACCTCTACGCCTCGATCCGCAGCGGTCGCGCGGACGTCGTCACCGGGCACATCGACCGCTTCGTCCCCGAGGGCGTGCGCTTGACCGACGGGCGCGTCGTCGAGGCCGACATCGTCGTGACGGCCACCGGCCTGCTGCTCAAGCTGCTCGGCGGCATCCGGTTCACCGTCGACGGCGAGCCGGTCGCGATGGAGCGGGCCTACGCCTACCGCGGCCTCATGCTCGCCGGCGTGCCCAACGTGACGATGACCGTCGGCTACGTCAACGCCTCGTGGACCCTGCGCGCCGACCTGGTGAGCCGGTACGTCGCCTCGCTCATCGCCCACATGCGCGACCGCGGGCTCGGCGTCGCCGTCCCCGTCGCTCCCGACGGCATGACCGCCGGGCCGATCCTCGACCTCACCGCGGGGTACGTCCAGCGCGTCGTCTCCGCCTTCCCCAAGGTCGGCGACCGGGCGCCGTGGACGATGCCGCAGAGCTACCTCAAGGACAAGATCGCCTTCGGCCGCGCCGATGTGACCGCGGACATGCACTTCGTGCCCGTCGGGGCGAAGGGGGCCCACCTCCCGCGGGGTGCGGCGGCGCCGGCCGTCCTGCCGCTGCCCGGGACGTCGAGCAATGTCGACGGCTCCCCGGGCGACGTGCGCGACGAGACCCTCGAGGTGCTGCGATGAAGCGGCCCGAGCTCGTCGTCGCCGGCGGCACCGCCGTCGTCACCGGCGCGGCCGGTGGGATGGGCGAGCACCTCGCCAAGGGCCTGGCCCGCCGCGGCGCGGACCTCGTCATCCTCGACCGGGACGCGGAGGGCCTGGACCGCGTCGCCGCCGAGATCGGGCGGGAGACCCCGGGAGCGGGGGTCACCCCCTTCGTCGTCGATCTCGCCGACCGCGCCGCCACGGACGCCGTCATCGAGCGGATCCGCACCGAGCACCCGGCCGTGACGATGCTCTTCAACAACGCGGGCGTCGCCGTCGGCGGCCGCTTCACGCAGGTGAGCGCCGCGGACTTCGACTGGCTGCTCGAGATCAACCTGCTCGCGCCGATCCGCCTCACCCGGGCGCTGCTGCCGGTGATGCTCGGCAACGGCCAGGGGCAGGTCGTCAACACCTCGAGCCTCTTCGGGCTGATCGGGCCACCCGGCCAGAGCGCCTACTGCACGAGCAAGTTCGGCCTGCGCGGGTTCTCCGAGTCGCTGCGCAGCGAGCTCGACGAGGAGGACCAGCCGGTCGGCGTCACCGTCGTGCACCCCGGCGGCATCAGGACGAACATCGCGGTCAACGCGCGGGTCGCCGAGGGCGTCGACCCGGGGGAGGCCGAGACCTACCGCAGGGCCTTCGACAAGATGCTCAGCCACCCCGCGGACCGGGCCGCCGAGGCCATCATCGAGGCCGCGATCGCGCGGCAGGGCCGGCTGCTCATCGGCAACGACGCCAAGGCGCTCGACAAGATCGCACGCGCCGTCCCCGCGCGGTACTGGTCGCTGATGGGCCGCGGGATGGCCCTCGCCACGAGGCGCGCCCGGTAACCGCGGCGCGGGTCTGTTTGGATGGGGGTCATGACGATGCCCCCCCAGCTCCAGGGCCGACTGCGCCTGCCCATCATCGCCGCGCCGATGTTCCTCGGCTCCGGCCTCGACCTCGTCATCGGCACCTGCCGCGCGGGTGTCATCGGGACCTTCCCCGCGCTCAACCTGCGCACGACGGAGGAGTTCGACGGCTGGTTGACGCAGATCGAGAGCGCGCTCGCCGAGCCGACGGACACCGGCCGCGAGCCCGCGCCGTACGGGGTGAACTTCGTCGTGCACCGCACCAACAAGCGCATCGAGGCCGACCTCGACAAGATCGTCGAGCACCGGGTGCCGCTCGTCATCACCAGTCTCGGCGCAGCCAAGGACGTCGTCGACGCGGTCCACTCCTACGGCGGTCTCGTCTTCCACGACGTCGTCAACGCTCCCTTCGCCGTCAAGGCGGCGCAGGCCGGCGTCGACGGGCTGATCCTCGTCTCGGCGGGCTCCGGTGGCCACTCGGGCGGGCTCAACCCCTTCGCCCTCATCGCCGAGGTGCGTCGGGTGTGGGACGGGCCGCTCATCCTCGGCGGCGCCCTGAGCTCCGGCCGCGACGTCCTCGCGGCGCAGGCCGCCGGTGCCGACCTGGCGTACATGGGCACGCGGTTCCTCGCGACGCAGGAGTCGGCCGTGTCCGAGGAGTACCGCCGGATGCTCGTCGACTCGGGCGCCGAGGAGATCGTCTACACCCCGTCGATCAGCACGATCCCGGCCAACTTCCTGCGCCGCAGCATCATCGGGGCCGGCCTCGACCCCGACGACCTGCCCGCGCCGGAGCGCATCGACGTCTCCCACGTGACCAACCCGCACACCGAGGAGGAACCGCGCAGCACCTCGTCGACGATCGCGCCCAAGGCGTGGCGCGACGTGTGGAGCGCGGGGCACTCCGTCGCGGGCATCGAGGACGTCCTGCCGGTGGCCGACCTCGTCGACCAGCTCGAGGCCGAGTACACGCAGGCGAAGGGGGAGCTCCTCGCCGTGCTCGGGGAGTGAGCCGGCGGGCCCTCCTGCCCGACCCCGACCGGGGCTCGCACCGCGACTCGCGGCTGGTTAGCGTGGGTCCATGGTTGAGCTCCCCACACGCGTCCTGGGGGACGGCGTCTCCGTCCCCGTCCTCGGCTTCGGCACCTACCCGCTCCGCGGTGACGACGGCGTGCGCGCCATGGTCTCCGCGCTCGAGGTCGGTTACCGCCTCATCGACACCGCGGTGAACTACCGCAACGAGCGCGAGGTCGCGGAGGCCGTGCGCGCCAGCGGCCTGGATCGCGGTGACGTCTTCATCCAGAGCAAGGTGCCCGGTCGCGACCACCGCGGCGCCAAGGGCTGCATCGAGACCTCGCTGCAGGTCATGGGCCTCGAGTACCTCGACAGCGTGCTCGTCCACTGGCCCAACCCCTCGCAGGAGTCCTACGTCCGCGCGTGGGAGGGGCTCGTCGCGGCCAAGGAGGCCGGGCTCGTCCGGTCCATCGGCGTCAGCAACTTCACGCCGCGGTTCCTCGACGAGATCATCGAGGCCACGGGCGTGACGCCGGCGTCCAACCAGATCGAGATGCACCCGGCCTTCCCGCAGGTGGAGCAGCGCGCCGCCGACGCCGCACGCGGCATCGTCACCCAGGCGTGGAGCCCGATCGGCCGCGGCGAGCTCCTCGACGCGGCGCCCGTCATGGCCGCCGCCGAGGCCCACGGCGTCACGCCGGCCCAGGTCGTCCTGCGCTGGCACCTGCACCTCGGCTCCCTCCCGCTGCCGAAGTCCGCGGACCCCGAGCGCCAGCGCACCAACCTCGAGGTGCTCGGCTTCGACCTCTCCGACGCCGAGACCGAGGCGATCACCGCGCTCGGCCGGCCCGACGGGCGCCTCTTCGGCGCCGATCCCGAGACCCACGAGGAGATGTGATGGCGGAGCTGCTGCCCTCGCTCGACATGGACGAGGTGCGCCGGCTCGACCGGGCGCACGTCTTCCACTCCTGGTCGGCCCAGGACCTCATCGACCCGCCGGGCGTCGCGTCGGCGCAGGGGTCGCGCTTCACCGACCACGAGGGCCGCAGCTACCTCGACTTCGCCAGCCAGCTCGTCAACGTCAACATCGGGCACCAGCACCCGGAGCTCGTCGCGGCCATCGCCGAGGCCGCCGGGCGGATGGCGACGATGGCGCCGGGGTTCGCCGTCGAGGCGCGCTCGCAGGCCGCGGCGATGATCGCCGCCAGGGCCCCCGGCGACCTCGACTCGGTCTTCTTCACCAATGGTGGCGCCGACGCCAACGAGCACGCGATCCGGATGGCGCGCCTGCACACGGGGCGGCACAAGGTCCTCGCGGCCTACCGCAGCTACCACGGCGGCACGTCCGGGGCGATGGCCCTCACGGGTGAACCTCGGCGGTGGGGGAGCGAGCCGTCGTTCACCGGCGTCGTCCACTTCTGGGGCCCGTACCCGTACCGCTCGCCCTTCCACTCCGACAGCGACGAGCAGGAGTGCGAGCGCGCGCTGGAGCACCTGCGGCAGACGATCGCCGTCGAGGGTCCCCAGCACGTCGCCGCGATCGTCCTGGAGACGGTCGTCGGCACCAACGGCGTGCTCGTCCCGCCGGACGGCTACCTGGCCGGTGTCCGCGAGATCTGCGACGAGCACGGCATCGTCATGGTGGCCGACGAGGTGATGGCCGGCTTCGGCCGCGCCGGCGAGTGGTTCGCCGTGGACCGGTGGGGCGTCACGCCCGACCTCATCACCTTCGCGAAGGGGGTCAACTCCGGCTACGTCCCGCTCGGCGGGGTCATCGTCGACGCGCCGATCCGGGAGACCTTCGGGCAGCGCCCGTACCCGGGCGGCCTGACCTACCAGGGACACCCGCTCGCCTGCGCGTCCGCGGTGGCGTCGATGCGGATCTTCGAGCGGGACGGGATCGTCGAGCACGCCCGCGCGCTCGGCGAGGACGTCATCGGCCCCGGCCTGCGCGAGATCGCCGGGCGGCACCCGAGCGTCGGTGACGTGCGTGGCCTCGGCGTCCTCTGGGCGGTCGAGCTCGTGCGCGACCGGGAGACCCGTGAGCCGCTCGTGCCCTTCAACGCCTCGGGCGAGGCGTCCGCGCCGATGGGTGAGGTCGCGGCGGCGTGCAAGGAGGCCGGGCTGTGGCCGATGGTCGCCGGCAACCGGGTCCACGTCGTGCCGCCGTGCACGACGAGCGCCGACGAGGTCCGTGAGGGCCTGGCGATCCTCGACGAGGCGCTGTCGGTCGCCGACGGCCACACCGCGTGACGGCCGGCGAGGGGGCGGCCCGCTGGCCGGTCCGGCCGGTCCCGGGCGAGGCGGTCCCGTCCCCCTTCGGCATGTCCGTCTACTGCGTCGCCGACCCTGCGGGGCGGGCTCCGGACCGGGACGCGCTCGTCGTCGTGCACGGCGACGGCGACGACTCGCGGTGGACCTTCGGGCAGGTCGACGACAGCGTGCGTGCCGTGGCCGCCGGGCTGCTCCGGCTCGGGCTGCACCCGGGTGACCGCGTGCTGCTGCGCATGGGCAACCGGGCGGAGTTCCCCTTCGTCTTCTTCGGGGCGATCGCGGCGGGACTCGTCGCGGTCCCGACGAGCTCGCAGCTCACCGCGGACGAGGCCGGGCTCCTGCTCCGGGACTGCGGGGCCTCCGCCGTCGCGCTCGACCCCGACCTCGATCTCGTGGTCCCGCAGGGCGTCCCGGTCGTCACGGCCGACGACATCGCGACCTGGGTCGCGGGCGGCGAGCGCGCCGAGCACGACCTCGGCGACCCGGACCGGCCGGCCTTCATCACGTACACCTCCGGCACGACCGGCAGGCCGAAGGGGGTGACCCACGCCCACCGCAGCGCCTGGGGCCGGCGGCCGATGTACCGCGGCTGGTACGGGCTCGAGGAGGGCGACGTCATGCTCCACGCCGGTGCCCTCAACTGGACGTACACGCTCGGCGTCGGGCTCACCGACCCGTGGGCCAGTGCCGCGACCGCGATCGTCCACGACGGTCCGCGGGACGGCCTGGTCTGGCCGTGGATCATCGCCTCCCACCGCGCGACCCACGTCGCGGCTGTCCCGGGGGTCTACCGCCACCTGCTGCGCCACGGGGACCCGGCGGCGTGGGACCTGCGCTCCCTGCGGGCCGCGCTCGTGGCAGGCGAGGCGCTCCCTTCGTCCCTGTGGCGGGAGTGGACGCGGGCGACCGGGGTGCCGCTGCACGAGTCGCTCGGGATGAGCGAGATCTCGACCTTCGTCTCCACCGGGCCTGACGTGCCGGTGCGCCCCGGCAGCCCGGGGCGCGCCCAGCCCGGCCGCCGGGTCGCCGTCCTCGACCCCGAGCGGCTCGAGGCCCCGATGCCCCTGCCTCCCGGCGAGATCGGGCGCCTCGCGGTCCACCGCTCCGACCCGGGCCTGATGCTCGGCTACTGGCAGCGGCCCGAGGAGACGGCCGAGGTGCTGCGGGGGGAGTGGTTCGTCACCGGTGACCTCGCCGAGCTCGACGAGGACGGGTACCTGACCTACCACGGTCGCTCCGACGACGTCATGAACGCGATGGGCTACCGCGTCTCCCCGGCCGAGGTCGAGGAGGCGCTCGCGGGCACGCCGGGCGTCGCCGAGGTCGCCGTGTCGGCGCTCGCCGTCGGTGACGGGGTCAGCCTGGTCTGCGCGTGGGTCGTGCCGACGGCCGGTACCGACCCGCGGTCGCTGCGGCAGGGCGTGCTCGACCGCGCGGCCGAGCGGCTCGCCCCCTACAAGCGGCCCCGCGAGGTGCGCGTGCTGGAGGCGCTGCCACGGACCGCCAACGGCAAGGTCGTGCGGCGTGACCTGCGCGATCTCGCAGGCCCGCGGACGTGAGGGCAGAGGCCTTGTCCACGAGGCGTCGCCTCATGGGATGATGGGCGCCATGAGCAAGCACCCTCGCCTGTCCCACCCGCCGACCGGGCCGCACGCCGTCGAGGACCTGGGCCACGCGCAGAACGCCGCGTGGTACGCAGTCCTCGTCCTCGGTGTCATCGCCGCCGCCGTCGGCACGTGGGCCGTCATCGCACTGAGCCCGATGCTCGGCATCCTCGCCGTCATCCTGACCGTCGTGACGATCGTCGTCGGCGTCGTCATGAGCAAGATGGGCATGGGCAGCTACACCTACGCCGAGGGCGACACGGCGACCGACAGCCCCTCGATCGGCATCAAGTGACCCCGTGACGAAGGGGGGGAGTGCCCCCCTTCGTCACTGCGTCGGGACGTTGTTCTCGATGTCCGCGACCCAGCGGGTGCCGGCGACGTCGCTCGGCATCCGCCAGTCACCCCGCGGTGACAATGTGCCGCCCGGCAGCACCTTGGGCCCGTTGGGCAGCGCCGAGCGCTTGAACTGGTTGTCGAAGAACCGCCGGACGAAGACGAGCAGCCACTTCCTGATCTCGGCCAGGTCGTAGGCGCCGCGATCCTCCTCGGCGACCGAGCTCGGCCAGGTGCCGCGCGACGCGTCGGACCACGCCTGCTCCGCGAGGAAGGCGATCTTGCTCGGCCGGTCCCCACGGCGCAGCACGTGGAAGAGGGTGAAGTCCTGCAGCGCGTACGGCCCGATCCTGTCCTGGGTCGACTGCGGCCGGTCCGCGTCCTTGCTCGGGACGAGCTCGGGGGAGATCTCGGTGCCGAGCACCGACAGCAGCGTCTGCGAGACCTCGGGCAGCTGGCCGGAGTCGGCCACCCAGTGCACGAGGTGCTGCATGAGCGTCTTGGGCACGCCCGCGTTGACCCCGTAGTGGCTCATCTGGTCGCCGACGCCGTACGTGCACCAGCCGAGGGCCAGCTCGGACAGGTCGCCGGTGCCCAGCACGATCCCCCCGCGCTGGTTGGCGATGCGGAAGAGGTAGTCCGTGCGCAGCCCGGCCTGCACGTTCTCGAAGGTGACGTCGTAGACCCCGTCCGGGTGGTCCGCCTCGGGGTCGAGCCCGTAGGGGTGGCCGAGGCCGCGCAGCATCTGGGTGGCCGTGGGCCGGATGTCGAGCTCCTCCCACGTGATGCCGAGCGACTCCATGAGCGCGACGGCATTGGTCTTGGTGCGGTCGCTCGTCGCGAAGCCCGGCATCGTGATGCCGATGATGTCGGTGCGCGGGCGCTCGAGCCGGTCCATCGCCTTGGCCGCGACGAGCAGGGCGTGGGTGGAGTCGAGCCCGCCGCTCACGCCGACGACGATCTTCGGCTCCCAGTCGGGGCCGCCGATGGCGCGCAGCCGCTGCTCGAGGGCGGACACCTGGATGTTGTAGGCCTCGTAGCAGTCCTGGGCCAGCCGGGCCTCGTCGTCGGGGACGAAGGGGAAGCGGTCGAGCGCGCGGAGCAGGCCGAGGTCGCCGGTCGGTGGGTCGATCTCGATGTGGACCTCGCGGAAGGGCGCGACGTCGACACCGATGCCGACCGCGTTGTCGTCGAAGCTGCCCTGGCGCATGCGCTCCTGCCGCAGCCGGTCGACGTCGACGTCGACGAGGGTCTCGCGGGGACCAGCGGGGAAGCGCTCGGACTCGCCGAGGAGGTCTCCCCCTTCGTAGACCATGGTCTGGCCGTCCCAGGAGAGGTCCGTACTCGACTCGCCCTCGCTGGCCGCCGCGTAGAGGTAGGCCGCGTTGCAGCGCATCGACGCGGACCGGGCGAGCAGGTGCCGGTCATCGGCGCGCGCGACGGTGATGGGGGAGGCGGAGAGGTTGAGCAGGACGGTCGCACCGGCGAGGGCCGCCGCGTGGCTCGGCGGGACCGGGACCCACATGTCCTCGCAGACCTCGGCGTGGACGACAAGCCCCGGCACGTCGTCGACGTGGACGAGGACGTCGGTGCCGAAGGGGACGCCGTCGAGCACCTCTGCAGCATCACCGGTGGCGAAGGTCGGCCGGAACCACTCGTCGACGATGCCGGCCCCGGCCGCGAAGTGCCGCTTCTCGTAGAACTCACGGTAGTTGGGCAGGTAGGCCTTGGGCGCGATGCCGACGACCTCGCCGCGGTGGATGAGGACCGCGCAGTTGTACAGACGGTTGCGGTGGCGAAGGGGGGCGCCCACGACGACGAGCGGCATCAGGTCGGCGGTCTGCTCGGCGAGGTGGACGAGGGCGGCCTCGACGTCGCGCAGGAGCACGTCCTGCAGGAAGAGGTCGTCGACGGCGTACCCGGTGAGGCCCAGCTCCGGGAAGAGCGCGACCGCCGTGCCGCGCTCGTGGAGGTGGCGCACCCGCGTCAGGACCGCCTCCGCGTTGGCGTGCGGGTCGGCCATCGTCACCGGGAGCGTGCACGCGGCGACCCGCGCGAAGCCGTGGCGGTAGAGGTTGCGGAAGTCGCGATCCGTCATGGGCCGACCCTACCCAGCGAAAACCCAGTGGCCCCTTCCTCCCCCTTCGTCTTGGATGGCCTGATGCGGACCCATTCCCTCGCCGAGCGCCCGGACCTCGTCGACGCCTTCTGGTCGATCGACGACGACTGGCCGACCTTCATGCTCCAGGACCCGACGTCGGACCGCGCCTACGAGGCGGTGGTCGACGGCTTCCCGCAGCTGCACCTCGTCGTCATGGACGGTGACGTGGCGGTCGCGCGGCTGCACGCCGTCCCGTTCGAGGCGGACGTCCACTCCCTCCCTCCCCGCGGGTGGGACCACGCGCTCCAGCGGGCGGAGTGGATGGTGGCGAAGGAGGCGACCCCTGACCTCTCGACCGTCAGCCTCATCGAGGCGCGGGTGGCGGTGGGCCGGCGAGGCGAGGGCCTGAGCGGTGCGCTGCTCGCGGAGGCGCGCCGGCGGTACGCGGCGCTGGGCTGTCGGGACCTCTTCGGCCCGGTGCGGCCGACCCGCAAGTGGCTCGAGCCGCGCACCGGCGCGGACGAGTACGCGCGGCGGGTGCGCGAGGACGGGCTCCCGGTCGACCCGTGGCTGCGTGCTCACGTCCGGCTCGGTGGCCGGATCGTGCAGGTCGCGCCGCTGTCGATGACGATCCCGGGGACGCTGCAGCAGTGGCGTGAGTGGACCGGCCTGCCCTTCGATGCGGATGGTCGCGTCGATGTCGAAGGGGGTCTCGCCCCGGTGCACGTCGACGTCGCCAACGACCACGCGGTGTACGTCGAGCCGAACGTCTGGGTCCACCACGACCTGCGCTGACCGGCGGCACGCGGTGTCTCCTCACGGCCCTACCCTCGTCCCATGGCCGACGACCGCAAGACCAAGCCGACCGATGCCTCTGCCGACGAGCTCATCGCGGCGGTCGAGGACGAGCGGCGCCGGGCTGACGCCGAGCGCGCGATCGCGCTCGTGCGCGAGGTGACCGGCGTGGAGCCGGTCGTCTGGGGACCGTCGATGATCGGCTTCGGCACCCAGCCGTACACGACGGCCGACGGCAAGGAGCGCGAGTGGTTCAGGGTCGGGCTCGCCCCGCGCAAGGCGGCGCTGACCTTCTACGGGTTGACCTTCTACGGGTCCAACGAGGACCTGCTCGAGCGCCTCGGCACGCACACGACCGGCAAGGGCTGCCTCTACGTCAAGCAGATGTCGGACGTCGACGAGTCCGTGCTGCGCGAGCTCGTCGAGCGGTCCTGGGGCGCTGGTGCCTGAGCTGGCGTGGCCCCGACAGGCCGGGCCGCTCTCCCTTCGCCCTCCGACGGCCGAGGACATCGAGCAGGCGCTCACGTGGCGCAACAGCCCCGAGGTGACGCGCTGGCTCCTGCTCACCACCGTCGATCCGGTGACGTACGCCCGCAGCTGGCTCGCCGAGGACCCGGACAGCATCGGGGTCGCGGCGCACGTCGACGGGCAGCTCGTGGGTACGGGTTCGCTCGACATCGCGGACGCGATGGGTCAGGTGCACGCCGGCGAGCCGATCTGGCGACGGGCCCAGGGCAGCATCGGCTACACGATCGACCCGGCCCACGCCGGCCGCGGCCACGGGACGCACCTCGCCCGCGCCCTGCTGTCGATCGCCTTCGACGACCTCGGCCTGCACCGGGTGACGGCGGGCTGCTTCGCCGACAACACCCCTTCGTGGCGGGTCATGGAGCGGATCGGCATGCGGCGTGAGCAGCACGGGGTCAAGGACTCGTGGCACGCCGAGCTCGGCTGGCTCGACGGCTACACCTACGGGATCCTCCGCGAGGAGTGGGTCGAGGTATCAGGGGTCGAAGGGCCGCGGACCGGATAGGCGGTCGCCAATACCTCGACCGTGGTCAGTGCCGTCCCTCCACGGCACCGCCCCCGCTCAACGACGCCCGGTCGGCTGCCGCCTGGCCGGAGAACCACCCTTCGCCGTCGCTGACCGTCGTGGAGCGCGCGGCGCGCAGGTACGGGAAGTGCTCGTCGACGGCGTCGTCGACGGCCTCCCTGCGCTGCTCGAGCAGCGGCACGAGGTCCGTGCCCGTCGACCCGTGGCGTTCGCCGACGGCCGTGGCGACCTCGGCGTCCACGACCTCCCGCAGCCGCTCACCGATGCGGTGGGCGAAGGCGACGAGGAAGGACCGACGGAAGGCAGCCGTCCGGGAGCGGCCGCGCTCGTCGGTGCGCTGACCGTGCTGGGCCATCGCCGTGGTCGCCTGCACGAGCAGCGAGGTGAAGAGCGTCTCGACCGCGTCGAGGTCGTCCTGGTGCCCGATGAGGGTGACGAACCCGAGGTCCTTGGTCCACACGGCGCGGGCGGCGTTGGCGGCGGCGATGCCGGAGAGGAGCGAGACCTTGGGGGACTCGTAGGGCCCCTCGATCCCGACCCGTCGCAGGCCCGGGGCGTCGGACGTGGGCGTGCTCGCCGCGAGCAGGGCCGCGTCGATGCTGTGGCGGGCCATGAGCGCCTGGGCGCCCGCGGTGAAGGTCTCCGCCTCCGCCTCGAAGGTCGTCGACTCCGCCTTGGCGAGCAGGGCCCGCACCCGCTCGAGGACGCGTGCGTCGACGTGCGAGGAGGGCCGACGGGAGGAGGGGTGGGCCTGTCCCGGGAGCGGGCCGATCTGCTCGATCCGGGGCACACCCCAGATCGCCGCGATGAGCTCGACCGCGCCCCGGACCACCTCGGGCCAGGAGTCGCGGGCACCGCGCGCCGCCGGGTAGCTCTCGTGGTCCGGCCACCAGACGCTCGCCCCGATCGCCTCCATCTGGGTCCACCAGTCGGGGTCGACCGTGGCCCGGGCGTAGGGGCGAAGGTGGTACGCCATCGCGTCGCCGAGCAGGGACGCGGCCGGCGCCTTGGTGGAGCGGGTGACGTGGCGGTGCAGGTCGACGGGCTGCCAGCCGCGCTCGAAGGCCAGGCCGACCCGCTCGGCGAGGATGCTCAGGATCGCCCACCCCGCGCACTCCCGGTCGTACCGCGTGCGGGTGTCGTCGACGAGCTGCGCGATGGACCGCTCGGCCGTCCGCGTGCGCCGGTTGGACCACGCGCTCGCCCCCTGCATGACCCGGTCGGCCATCTCCGCGATGTCCGCCTCGCGGTCGCGGCCGATCCCGAAAGCCGTCACGTCATCCCCCTTCGTCGTGGTCGTGTGGACACCTTGGCACGCACGGCCTGCCGCCCGCTCCGACCCCTGTGGACGAAGGGGAAGGAGACGCTCAGCAAGACTTCTTACGGGTTCGCACGAGTTTTAAACCCTTGCGAAGGCGAGGTTTATCGGGTGACCCGATAAACCTGAGGCGTATGTGGCGGGTCACCCCCGCCGAGCCGACGCCGCGGCGATCTGCTGGAGCATCTCCACCGCGAGGCGGGCGGCCTCGTTGGTCTTGGCCACGGGCGCGGTCAGGGCGACGATGTCGCGCACCGGGTTGGGGTTGGTCAGGCGCAGCCGGCGCACGGTCTTGGGGATCGTGCGGGCGGCGAGGTCGGGGATCACGGTGATGCCCACGCCGGCCGCGACGAAGGCGGTTGCCGTGTAGTGGTCCTGCGCCTCGACCCTGTACCGCGGCCGGAATCCGGCTGCGCGGCAGGCGCGGTCGACCATCTCCTGGGTGATGCCGGCGGAGATGTCGTTGCTGATCCACGGGTCCTCGGCCAGCTCGGCCAGCTCCACCCGGCGCCGCCCGGCGAGCCGGTGGTCGGCGGGCACGAGCGCGACGAAGTGGTCGGTCATGAGCGGGGTGACGATGTACCCGGGCCGGATCGAGGTCGTCGGGTCGTCGGGCACGACGTCGATGTCGACCGGCGGCGCCTCCCCGGGCGGGTAGCCCTCGGTGAGCACCATCTGCAGGGTGAGCTCGGGCAGCTTCGCCTGGAGCCGTTTGGCCAGCTGCGGCATCCACCGGTACCCGGCCGACGCGAAGTACCCGATCGACAGCGAGCCGGTGCTCCCTTCGCGCAGGTCGTCGACGACGGCATCGACCCGCTTGAGCTCGACCATGAGCCGCTCGCTCTCCGCGGCGAGCGTGTGGGCCGCCGGGGTGGGCTCGATCCCACGCCCGTGGCGGGTGAAGAGTGTGAGACCGGTCTCCTTCTGCAGGGCGGCGAGCTGCTGGCTCACGGCCGAGGGCGAGTACCCCAGGTGGCCCGCGGCGGCCCCCACCGAACCGGACGCCATGACGGACAAGAAGATCCGGAGCCGGTGCGCGTCGACCATGCCCCGCAACCTACCCGATCGTGAAGTAGAACTGCACGAACATGCACAAAACTGAATTGGATAAAAATAGTTGAAGCGAGCAAGATCTTGGCCATGGAGAAGCTCTGGATGACCTACGTCAACGCCCTGCGTCCCGCCGCCAACCGCCACTGGGGGGCCGGCCCGGACGCCGACCACCACCGCATGGCCGCGGAGCTCGCCGCCATGTCCCAGGACGAGACCCGCGGCGAGCGCGGCCTCGCCGCCTCGGCCTCCGGGCCCACGTACCACGCGCCGTACGACCAGCGGATGGCTGACCGCTTCCACCCGCTCCTCTCCACGCGCTGAGCATCCCCGCCCGTGCGCTCAGCGCGTGCCGACGTCGTCCTTGAGCACGACCGCGCGACCAGCCTCCAGCCGCGCGACCGGCACGCGGAAGGGGGAGCAGCTCACGTAGTCCAGACCCGCGTCGTGGAAGAAGTGGATCGACTCCGGGTCACCGCCGTGCTCGCCGCAGACGCCGGTCTTGAGGTCGGCCTTGGTCGAGCGGCCCTTCTCCACACCGATCCGTACGAGCTCGCCGACGCCGATCGCGTCCAGGGTCTCGAAGGGGGAGATGGTGAGGACGCCGTTCTCGAGGTACTTCGGGAAGAAGGCGGTCTCGACGTCGTCGCGGGAGAAGCCCCACGTCGTCTGCGTCAGGTCGTTGGTGCCGAAGGAGAAGAAGTCGGCGGTCTGCGCGATGCGGTTGGCCGTGAGGGCGGCGCGCGGCAGCTCGATCATGCAGCCGATCGGGATCTCGATCGACTGGTTGTTCGCCTCGGCGACCTCGGCGATGATCTCCTCCGCCTGGCGCCGCACGATGACGAGCTCACGGTTGGAGCCGATGAGCGGGACCATGATCTCCGGCTGCGGGTCCTTGCCCTCCTCGCGCAGACGCACGACGGCCTCGGCGATCGCGCGGATCTGCAGGCCGAAGAGGCCCGGGATCTTCAGCCCGAGGCGCACGCCGCGCAGACCGAGCATCGGGTTGGACTCGTGGATCGCGCGCACCGCGTCACGCAGCGCCCGCGTCCGCTCGACCTCCGGGCCGCTCTCGCCCCGCTCGTCGGCCAGGGCGACCTCGACGGTCAGGTCGGTGAGGTCGGGCAGGAACTCGTGCAGCGGCGGGTCGATGAGACGGATCGTCGTGGGCAGCCCGTCCATCGCGGTGAGCAGGTCGACGAAGTCCTCGACCTGCGCCGGCAGCAGCTCCGCCAGCGCGGCCTCGCGCTCCTCGTCGGCCTCGGCGAGCACGACCCGCTCGATCTGCTGGCGCCGGTCCCCGAGGAACTGGTGCTCGGTGCGGCACAGCCCGATGCCCTCGGCGCCGCGGTCGCGGGCACGCTTGGCGTCCTCACCGGTGTCGGCGTTGGCGCGCACGCGCAGGCGGCGGCGGGCGTCGGCGTGCTGCAGCACGCGGTCGACGGCCTCGATGAGCTCGCGGGTCTCGTCGTCGTCGGCGATCGTGACGGCGGCCTCGACGCCCTGCGAGATGTAGGTCATGACGGGGGAGTCGACGACGTGCACGTCACCGAGGAAGACCTCACCGGTCTTGCCGTCGATGGCCAGGGTGTCGCCCTCGCGGACGACGTGCTCGCCGACCCGGATCTCCTTGGCGGCCACGTCGACGACGAGGTCCTCGGCGCCGACCACGGCGCACTTGCCCATGCCGCGCGCGACGACGGCCGCGTGCGAGGTCTTGCCACCACGCGCGGTGAGGATGCCGGCCGCGGCGATCATGCCGGGCAGGTCCTCGGGGGAGGTCTCGCGGCGCACGAGGATGACCGAGCTGCCCTCGGCCTGCTTGGCCTCGGCGCTGGCGTTGTCGAAGGCCACCGCGCCGACGGCGGCGCCCGGGGAGGCGCCCATGCCGGTCGCGATGAGGGTGCGCTTGGCCTCGCGGTCGAACTGCGGGAAGAGCAGCTGGCCCAGCTGCTCGCCGGTCACGCGCTCGAGCGCCTCGTCCATCGTGATGAGGGCCTCGTCGACGAGCTGCGTGGCGATGCGGAAGGCGGCGCCGGCGGTGCGCTTGCCGACACGGGTCTGCAGCATCCACAGCTTGCCGCGCTCGATGGTGAACTCGATGTCGCACAGGTCGCGGTAGTGCGTCTCGAGACGGCGCATCGCGGTGCGCAGCTCCCGGTAGGCGGCCGGGTCACGGTCCTCGAGGTCGGTGAGCGCGAGCGTGTTGCGGATGCCGGCGACGACGTCCTCGCCCTGGGCGTTGGGCAGGTAGTCGCCGTACACGCCGGAGTGGCCGGAGGAGGGGTCGCGGGTGAAGCAGACGCCGGTGCCGGAGGTGTCGCCGAGGTTGCCGAAGACCATGGCCTGCACGTTGACCGCGGTGCCGAGGTCGTCGGCGATGCGCTCGCGGCGGCGGTAGAGCTGGGCGCGCTCGGTGTTCCAGCTGCGGAAGACGGCCTCGATCGCCATGTCGACCTGACGGCGCGGCGTCTGCGGGAAGGGGTTGCCCGTCTCGTCGAGGACGATCTGCTTGAACTCGGCGACGACGGCCTTGAGGTGGTCCGCGGTGAGGTCGACGTCGGCCTCGACCCCGGCCTCCTGCTTGTGGGCGTCGAGCACGTCGGAGAAGCGCTCGGAGTCGATGTCGAGCACCGTCTTGCCGAACATCTGGATGAGGCGGCGGTAGGAGTCCCACGCGAAGCGCTCGTCACCGGCGAAGGAGGCCAGCGACTGCACCGTGTCGTCGTTGAGCCCGACGTTGAGGACGGTCTCCATCATGCCGGGCATCGAGAACTTCGCCCCGGAGCGCACGGAGAGCAGCAGCGGCTCCTCGGAGTCGCCGAGCGTGCGGCCGATGAGGTCCTCGACGTCGCGCAGCCGCTGGGTCACCTCGACCCGCACCTCGGGCGGGACGCGTCCCTCGGTGAGGTAGGCCCGGCAGGCCTCGGTCGTGATCGTGAAGCCCGGGGGGACCGGCAGACCCAGCTTGACCATCTCGGCGAGGTTGGCCCCCTTGCCGCCGAGGAGGTCCTTCTGGTCGCGATCGCCTTCGCTGAACATGTGGACGTACTGACTCACCGGGTGCCTCCCAAGACGCGTGCGCTGAACCCGCCCACTATGACAGGCACCAGGGGTCGGGTCGTGGTCGGTTCCTCGTGGCAGGACGAAGGGGGGACCCCCGCATCCCGTCGTGGGGCCGGGTCAGGCTCCTTCGAGCTCGACCTTGAGGCGGTCGAGGGTGCGGCGGATGTTCCCCGGCTGGTACTCGGCGAAGGTCCGCCCGCCGGTCACGACGCGGTCGAAGACGCGCGCCACGCCGTCGGGCCAGCGCCGGTCGTCGGTCCACGTCTCGGTGACGAGGGTGCCGCCGGTGACCGGCTCGAAGCGGTACTCCCACGTGGCGATGGCCGCGGCGAGGACCGGGCGCCTGCCGCCGATGCGGTGGACCCGGAAGGCGAAGCGCTCGCCCGGGTCGGCGGCGGTGACGGTGCACTCGGTCGTCCACCGCGCCCGACCGCGGCGGTTGCGCCCGACGAAGGAGCTGCCGACGGTGACCGGGCCGTCCGTGGCGGTCCGGCCGCCGGTGTTCTCGGGGCTCCACCGACCCATCTGGGTGATGTCGCTGACCGCCTCCCACGCCGTCATCGGGTCGACGGCGATCGTCACGGTGCCGGACGCGGTGCGGGGTCGCTGCATGGTGCTCACGCTGTCACAGGTCCAGGCCGTCGCCGTCGAGCCGGTAGGTCTCCCACTCGCTCTGGGGGCTCGCGCCGAGCGACTCGTAGAACTCGATGGACGGGGTGTTCCACCGCAGCACGGTCCACTCCAGTCGTCGGTAGCCGCGGGCGCGGCACTCGTCGGCGAGCGTCAGGAGCAGCGCCTTGCCCAGGCCGGACCCGCGGTGCGCGGGCTCGACGTACAGGTCCTCGAGGTGGATGCCGTTCTTGCCGGTCCACGTCGAGAAGGTGAGGAACCACAGCGCGATCCCGACGACGCGACGCTCCTCCCCTTCGCCTCCTACTGCGACATGGCAGGCGGCGCTCGGGGTGCCCTCCTCGGGGAAGAGCGCCGCCACGAAGTCGGCCTCGGTCGCCTCGACGGCGTCGGGCTCGCGCTCGTACTCGGCGAGGTCGTGGACGAGGCGGAGGATGTCGGGCACGTCCGCGGCGGTCGCGGGCCGGATGTCGGGATGGCGCATGGCCCGACTCTAGGAGCCCGCCGCCACGCGCTCCCTGAGGAGGTCGCGCAGCGACCGTCTCGAAGGGTGCCCTCAGTCCAAGGTCGTGCGCCGCCGGTGGACCCGAAGCGACAGGAGCAGCACGAGCAGGCCGGCGGCGGACAGGCCCGCGCCGACGAGCGAGGGCGCCTGCCAGCCCCAGCCGGCGGCGAGGACGACGCCGCCGAGCCAGGCGCCGAGCGCGTTGGCGATGTTGAGCGCGGCGTGGTTGCCGGCGGCCCCGAGCGTGCGGGCGCGGCCGGCGACCTCCATGAGCCGCAGCTGCAGCGCGAGCACGAAGGCCGAGACCGAGATGCAGATCAGCAGCAGCACGACGGCGGCGGGGACCGGCGAGTCGGCGGCCCGGGCGAAGGCGGCGAGGGAGAGCCCGGTCGCGATGGTCGACCCGACGAGGGTGCGCAGCACGGAGCGGTCGACGAGGCGCCCGGCGACGACGGTGCCGACGAGACCGCCGACGCCGTAGACGAAGAGGTAGACCGGGACGGCGTCGGCCGGCAGGCCGGTCTGGTTGCGCAGGATCGGCGAGATGTAGGAGTACATCGCGAAGACGCCGCCGAACCCGATCGAGCCCACGAGCAGGGTGAGCCACACCTGGGAGTCCTTGAAGGCGGCGAGCTCGCTGCGCACCCGCGCCTCCCGGTCGGCGGCCTGGTGCGGGACGAGGAGCTGGACGAGCACGGCGGTGAGGACGCCGGTCGCCGCGACGAACCAGTACGCGGAGCGCCACCCGGTCTGCTGCCCGAGCCAGGTGGCGAAGGGGACGCCGGCGACGTTGGCGACGGGGATGCCGAGCATGATCCGGCTGACCGCCCACCCGCCGCGCCCGACCGCCACGATGTCGAAGGCGACGATCGAGGCGATGCCGAAGAAGGCCCCGTGCGGGATGCCGCTGATGAACCGGGCGAGCATGAGCACGCCGTAGCTGCTGGCCAGTGCGCTCAGCGCGTTGCCGATGGCGAAGAGGACCATGAGCCCGACGAGCAGCTCGCGCCGGGGCAGCCGGTTGCCGAGGACCGCGATGACCGGCGCCCCGATGACGACGCCGAGCGCGTACGCCGAGATCGTGTGGCCGGCGCGGGGGATCGTCGTGCGGATGCCCTCGGCGATCTCCGGCAGGAGACCCATGGTGACGAACTCGGTGATGCCGATCCCCACGCCGCCGAGCACGAGCGCGGCCAGCGCGACCCCGACCGGTCGAGCGGTGGGCGCGGTCCGGGACGAAGGGGGGATCACGCCCGACATCCTCCCCCAGGCTCGACGCCGCCCCGACCTCGACGGCACCCGCGACTGCCTAGGCTCGCCCCATGACGACCACGCAGAACGCCCCGCTCCTGACGTCCGAGATCGACATCGACGCCACGCCCGAGGCGGTGTGGCGGGTCGTCGCCGATCCCCGCGCCCTCGGTGGCCTGAGCCCCCAGGTGCTGCGCACCCACATCGTCGGCGACCGGCCGGTGGGCCTGGGCACCCGCATGGTCAACCTCAACCGACGCGGTCTGCTCGTGTGGCCCACCCGCGCCAAGGTCGTGCGCTTCGAGCCCTCGAAGGAGTTCGCGTTCCGCGTCAAGGACAACGCGGCGATCTGGTCCTTCTCGTTGTCCCCCAACGGTTCTGGTGGCACGACGGTCGTCCACCGCCGTGAGGCGCCGGACGGCACGACCCAGGTCTCCCGCACCCTGCAGGACAAGGTCCTGGGCGGCGTCGAGTCCTTCGACCGCGAGCTCCAGGCCGGCATGGCCCAGACCCTCTCCAACCTCAAGTCCCTGCTCGAGCGCTGACCAGCGAAGGGGGGATCGCCCCCCTTCGTCCGTCCGGTAGACCCCCGCAGGGATGGGTACTTCTCCCCATCGACCCGCACCTTCGCCGGCTCGTAGATTCATCGGTGTCAAACGGGATGGGGATCCTCGGATGGCACCGACGCGGGACCCGCAGGGGGGTCCCGGAGTTGACCGCAGGGCGGGGCTCCGCAGGGGGAGTCCCGCCCCTGCGTGTGTCCTCATGACGAGCGGTGTCGCGCCGGCCCCGTTTGTGTGACGATGACCTCATGTCGACACCATCAGCAGGGGGTCCGAGCGGCCCGAACGTCCCACCGCCGCCCGGTAGCGGAAACTTCGGCCAGACGCAGCCGCCGTCCGGTCAGTTCAACTCCCCGGGGCAGGGGTACACCGGACCGCCGCCCCCCGGGCAGGGGTACACCGGGCCGCCGCCCGGTCAGGGCTACGGCGGTCCAGGCCCCGGTGGGCCAGGCGGCCAGCCGCCGAAGAAGGGCATGGGCAAGGGCTTGCTCGCCGGCATCGCCGGCGGCGTGGCGCTCCTGCTGCTCCTGTGCTGCATCGGTGGCTTCCTCATCGCCCGCGGCGACGACGACGAGTCCTCGAGCACGACCACCTCGTCGGTGACGTCGAGCGAGTCGACGACGCCGAGCTCGACCACCGAGTCGACGACGGAGAGCTCGACGAGCGAGCCCACCACCGAGTCGACCACGGAGAGCTCCACGAGCGAGCCCTCGAGCGAGACGACGAGCGCCGGCGGTGGCGCCAGCTTCCCCGACTCCTTCGACGGCTGGACCAAGGGCCAGACCTCGGACGCGGGCGGCCAGGAGACGGCGGTCTACACCAAGGGCGGCGACACCATCTCGGTCGTCATCTCCGACTCGGTCAAGCCGGCCGACTTCGAGGCGATCTGGGACAAGGACGAAAAGGTCGGCGACCACCACTGCGGCACGCTGCGCTCCACGCAGCAGTGCGCCGGCGAGTCCGGTGGCACGACCTACCTCGTTACCTCCGTGAGCAGCGACTCCGCCAAGGAGGTCTCGGCGATCCTCGGCAAGCTGCTCGACACCGTGTGATCGACGCGTCACCGATCGAGAGGGCCCCGTCACCCGACGGGGCCCTCTCGTCGTGCCCGGCGCCATAGGGTGGACGCCATGGCACGGCACATCACCACCTCCATCGACGAGGGCATCGCCCAGGTGCGTCTCGCGCGGCCGGACAAGCTCAACGCGCTGACGCTCGACATGCTCGACGACCTCGTCGCCACCGCCCACGGCCTGCGTGCCGACCGACGGCTGCGCGCCGTCGTGATCTCGGGTGAGGGGGACGCCTTCTGCGCCGGGCTCGACTTCAGCTCGGCGATGAAGGACCCTCGCGGCATCGCGAGGCGCTTC
Source organism: Janibacter terrae (assembly GCF_039636765.1). Lineage (NCBI taxonomy): Bacteria > Bacillati > Actinomycetota > Actinomycetes > Micrococcales > Intrasporangiaceae > Janibacter > Janibacter terrae. Next base: position 183,521 of record NZ_CP144167.1, on the reverse strand, counting down.
GTGCCGCGACCGTGGCGGGGGACCAACACCTTCCAGGAGGCCCCGTGGGCCTACCGGCGGCTGCCGGTGCCGGTCATCGCGGCAGTGCACGGCCACTGCCTCGGTGGCGGGCTGCAGATCGCGCTGGCGGCCGACTTCCGCATCGCCCGCCCGGACTCGACGTGGTCGGTGCTCGAGGGTGCCTGGGGGATCGTCCCCGACATGTCGGGCGTGCACGCCCTGTCCCAGCTCGTCGGTATCGATGTCGCCAAGAAGCTGTCGATGACCGCCGCCAAGATCTCGGGGGAGCGGGCCCACGAGCTCGGCCTCGTCACTGATCTCGCCGAGGACCCGGTGGGGGCCGCGACCGAGCTGGCGCGTGAGCTCGCCGAGCGCTCGCCCGACGCGCTCGCGGCGACCAAGCGGCTCTTCGACCGGACGTGGACCTCCGGTCCCCGGCGGGCATTCGCCCGCGAGCGACTCGAGCAGCTCCCGCTGCTCCTGGGCCCCAACGCCGCCCGAGCCCGCAAGGCCAACCTCGAGCGCACCGCCGCCGAGTACCTGCCCCGCCAGCGTCGCCTCGTCCCGTGAGCGGCGGACCGCAGCAGCAGACCGGCTTCCTCCCGATCGTCCCGGAGGGTCTCCCCGAGGGGTGGACCACCCGCGTCCCCGACGAGGGAGACGTCGAGGACCTCATCGCCCTCGTGTCCACCGCCAAGGAGGCCGTGGACGGCTCCGGTGCGGTGGAGGAGGAGCTCGTCGCCAGCGAGGCCGTGGGCGAGGCGTCGTGGACGCGGCGCCAGGTCGTCGTCGTCGACCCGGCCGGGGCGATCAGGCTCTGGGCCCGCGTGCACGACCGCGCCGCCGGTCGCTGCAACATCGACCTGACGACCGACCCCGCGCTGGGTGCCGAGGTCGAGGAGCAGCTCGCGCCGTCCGTCCTCGCCTGGGCGGAGGAGGTCGCCCTGAGGATCTCCCGCGGTCGCGGTCTCGGGGGCACGCGGCTGGACATGTCTGTGCACGAGGACGACGAGCGCCTGCGGGGTCTCCTCGCGGCCGACGGGTTCGAGCACGTCCGCACCTGGCTGCAGATGAGGCGGCCCACGCAGCCCGGCGACGAGGAGCTGCTCGAGACGCACCGGCGCGAGGGCGTCGTCGTGCGCCGGGTGGCCCGGCGCGAGGACGGCACGCCGGTGGCGGCCGACCTGCAGGCGGTCTACCGGATGATCGAGGAGTCCTTCGCGGACCACTTCAACTCCTACCGCGAGTCCTTCCCGGAGTTCCTCGCCCGGCTGCGCGAGGCGCCCGGTCACCGGTGGGACCACTGGTGGATCGCGGACATCGAGATGGAGGGGCAGTGGGTCCCCGGCGGAGCCGTCGCTGCGGCGGTCCTGCCGCCCGACGCGTCGGGGACCGAGGGCACCTACATCGACTACATCGGCGTGCACCGGCTGGCCCGCGGGCGCGGGGTGGCCAAGTCGCTGCTCCACGCGGTCATCGCCGACGCCGCGGCGCGCGGCCGCAACCGGGTCTCCCTCGAGGTCGACGCTGACAGCCCGACCGGGGCGGACGGCATCTACGAGTCCATGGGGTGGGTCACCCGCTACCGGACCGAGTCGTGGCAACGGGACGTGCTCGCCGAGGGCATCGACGCGCCCGTCCCACAGGCCCGCCTCGACGAGTAGCTCGCCGGGGCCGGGCGCGCGTCAGTCGAGGACGCGGGTGGTCTCGATCGTGAAGTCGTGGGCGCGCAGGCGCTCGACGAGCGGGGCAGCCATGGCGACCGCGGGGGTGAGGACCCCCCCCTCGCTGTCGAGGTCGTCGAGGGCGAGGCAGAGCGCGGCCTGGCCGAACATGATCGCCGTGCCGCTGTAGCCCGGGTCCGCGTCGGCGGCGACCGTCGTCGCGTACCGGGCGCCGGTGGTCGTGCTCGCGACCACCTCGACGGCGAAGCGGCCCCGGGTCCGCGACTCCTCGTCGGGACCCTCTCCCGGGGCGGGCAGGAAGCGGTCGACGACCTTGCGCGTCGGGCCGAAGGCGAGCCCGCCGACGAGGCCGAGCAGGCCCACCGTCATGCCGGTCGCCGCGAAGGGGGCCTTGGCGCGGGTGCCGAAGTCGGTCACCTCGTGGTAGCGGAAGGCGCGTCCGTAGCGCCAGCCCAGGAGCGCGTTGGAGCGGCGCACGACCCGGGTGTTGTACGAGGCCATGATGAAGGGGCCGGTCCAGTGGCCGTCCTCGGTGCGCCGGACCGGCAGACGGGAGCCGAGGCGGCCGAGGACGCTGCGGACCCGGCCGCGCTGCGCGGCACCGGCGGTCGGCACGCCCGCGCGGTCGGCGCGGGTCGGCTCCGCCGACCGGTCGGGGCTCAGGGCGTAGGGGTCGGCGATCGCCCGGCGGTCCTCCGGGGACTCGCTGGCCGCGATGACCTGGGTGCGCATCGAGTCGATGGTGCCGCCGGAGAGACCGCCCTTGAGGCGCCGGACGAAGAGCACGGTGTCGGTCAGCTCGCCGGCGTCCTCGGCGGCGGCCACCCGGGCGGTCTCCCAGACCGCGAGGTCGGACGGGACGGAGTCGAAGCCGCAGGAGTGCACGATCCGGGCACCGGTGCGGCGGGCCAGGTCGTGGAAGGCCTCGGCGCTGTCGCGGACGAAGAGCACCTCGCCGGACAGGTCGGCGTAGTGGGTGCCCGCCACCGCACAGGCCTTGACGAGCTCCCGCCCGTACCGGGCGTACGGCCCGACCGTCGTGGCGACGACGCGCGCGTGCTCGGCCAGGTCCGTGCAGGCCCCCGGGTCGGCGAGGTCCACGACGAGCCGGGGCCACTCGGCGGCCCGCCCGCCGAGCTCCGCGGCGAGCGCGTCGAGACGGTCACGGGAGCGGCCGGCGAGCGCGATGCGCAGCCCCTCCGGGGCGTGGTCGCGCAGGTGGCCCGCGGTGAGGCGCCCCACGAAGCCGGTGGCCCCGACCAGGACGATGTCGTACTCACGAGCGGCGGCGGACGAAGTCATGCTCTCGACACTAACCGCATTGCCCGGCAGGGACATTCGCGTCCTGTGCGCACGTCGTCACGGGGTGAGGGTTCCCTCCGGGGGTCGACTCCGCTAGGAAGGGGGGAGGCGGTGCGCCGCACCGTCACCGACGACGAAGGAGAAGCACATGACGCAGCCTCCGAACGAGACTCCCGACGTTCCCGAGGAGGCCATCGGCGGGGTGCCCACCGAGGCGCCCACGACCGGTGGCGACGGTGGCGCGGACGGCGCAGCCGGAGACGGTGGCGCGGACGGCGCGGCCGGTGACGGTGGCGCGGACGGCGCGGCCGGTGACGGTGGCGCGGACGGCGCGGCCGGTGACGGTGGCGCGGACGGCGCGGCCGGTGACGGTGGCGCGGACGGCGCGGCCGGTGACGGTGCTGCTGGCGATGGTGGCGCCGACGGCGGTGCCTGAGTGACCCCACGCGAGGAGGCCGGTGCCCCGACGGGCACCGGCCTCCGCCGCGTCACGGACCTCGGCCCCGAGGACTTCGCGCGGGCCTGGGGACGCGAGCCCCGGCACGTGCCCGCCGCGGCCCTCGGCAGCGACTTCGTGGACCTGCTCGACACCCCGGCCGTCGACGACCTGCTCTCCCGGCGCGGCCTGCGCACCCCCTTCCTGCGGGTGGCGCGGGAGGGGCAGACGCTGGCCGACGCGGAGTTCACGCGCGGCGGTGGCGTCGGGGCGGGCGTCGCGGACCAGCTGGACGACACCGCGCTGCTGCGGCTCTTCGCGGAGGGCCACACGCTCGTGCTCCAGGGGCTGCACCGCACGCACCCGCCTGTGCTGGACTTCGCGCAGGACCTGGCTGCGGACCTCGGGCACCCCGTGCAGGTCAACGCCTACGTCACCCCGCCGCAGAGCCGCGGGTTCGCCGCGCACTACGACGTCCACGACGTCTTCGTGCTCCAGTGCGGCGGTGAGAAGACCTGGCGCCTCCACCCGCCCGTCCTCGAGCACCCCCTGCGCACCCAGCCCTGGCAGGACCGCCGAGCCCCGGTCGAGCAGGCGGCGCAGGAGCAGCCGCACCTCCTCGTCACGCTCCGGCCCGGCGACGTCCTCTACGTCCCGCGCGGCTGGTTGCACGCGGCCGAGGCGCTCGGCGGCGTGAGCACGCACCTCACCGTCGGCGTCCACGTCTGGCACCGCGGACACCTCGCCGAGGCCGTCCTCGACGCCGCACGGAGGGGGGTGGCCGCCCTCGCGGAGGCGCGGACCCCCCTTCGCCCCGGGGTGGACGTCGCCGACCCCGACGACCTCGTCGACGACCTCGCCGTCGTCCGCGCTGCCCTGCTCGACGCGGTCGCCGCCGTCGACGAGGCGGCCGTCGCGGCCCAGCTCGCCCGCCGCCAGCGCGCCGCCCAGCGCCCGGCGCCCGTCGCGCCCGTCGCCACGACCGAGGCCCTCGCGGGTGAGCCGGTCGTCGTCCCCCGGGAGCACCTGCGCGCCGCCCTCGAGCCCGACGGGGAGGGTGCGGTCCTGGTGAGCCGGGCCGGCCGCCTGCCCCTGGACGCGTCCGAGGCCGACGCCGTCACGACGTGGCTGGCGGCCGAGGAGCCTGCCCGGCTCGACCCGGCGCTCGCGCGGCGCCTCGTCGTGGCCGGGGTGGCCGTCCCGCTCACCGCTCCGCCCGCGTAGGGTCGCCGAGGTGAGCCCCGACCCCTCCGCAGAGCACGTCCGGTGCTCGATCGCCGCCCGTGAGCGCGGCGACGTGCCGGTCGGCACGGCCGTGCCGGCGCGGTACTGGATGCTCGTCGCCCACCCCGGCCCGTGGCCGGTCAAACCGATCACCGCCCCGCCCCTCACCGAGGTGGGCGACGCCCTCGCGGCGGCGCTCGACCGCTTCGGTGCCCGGCTCCAGCTCATCCGGCGGCACGGTCGCCAGGAGCGCGAGGTCGTCGCGGCCGACGGCAACCCGGTCTTCCTCGTCGACGTGCGCCGCGGGCTCGTCGGACGGGCCACGTGGGAGCGGCCCGAGGACCTCGTCGAGCTCGCCGGGCGCTTCGACGACCTGCCCTCCCCGAGCGCCGAGCCGCTCTTCCTCGTGTGCACGCACGGACGCAAGGACGTGTGCTGCGCCATCGACGGCCGCGTCGTCGCGGCCGTGCTCGACGACGCCCTGCCCGGTGCCGTCTGGGAGACGACCCACCTCGGCGGTGACCGCTTCGCCGGCAACGTGACGATCCTGCCCGAGGGCTCGATGTACGGGCGCCTCGAGGGTGACACCGCCCCGCAGGTCGTGCTCGACCACCTCGACGGACGGGTCGACCTCGAGCGGTGGCGCGGTCGCTGCTCGTGGCACCCGGCGGCCCAGGCCGCCGTCCACGACGTGCTGCGCGAGGGTGAGGTCCGGCTGGCGGACATCGCTGTGCCGCAGGTCGACCTGATCGGCGAGGAGACGTGGCGGGTGACGGTCACGGCGGGCGGGAGGACCTCCCTTCGCCGGGTCACCCGGACGATGTCCGAGGCCCACGTCCTCACCTGCGCCGGGGTGCCCAAGCAGCAGGCCCTGTACGACGTGCGTCCGACCGACGGATCCGGCGTCTGACCCATCCACGCGAGCGACTATTCTCGGCGCCCATGACGACGACGCCGCAGACCACCGACGCAGCAGACGAGCATCTCGCCGACTGGGCAGACCGACAGGCCAAGGCCGAGGCCATGATCCCCGCCGTGGGTCGCCTCTACCGGGAGCACGGGGTGGTCACCTCGATCCACGGCCGGCCGCTCATCGGGCAGTCCTCGACCGAGATCCTCAAGGCGCACCGCTTCGCCCGCCGCGTCGACGTCGAGCTGACCCTCGACGACACGCTGCCGATGATCGAGGCGCTCGCGGCGCTCGACCTCGGTCCGGCCTCCGTCGACATCGCCCGCCTGCACCGCCGTCGCCTCGAGACCGGTGAGGGCCTCGCGCTCGAGGACTTCCTGCGCGCCGAGCTCGGTGACGTCGTCGGCGGCGGCTCCGGTGGCGGCAGCCGCCAGAGCACCGACGTCGTGCTCTACGGCTTCGGCCGCATCGGCCGCCTCCTCGCCCGCATCCTCATCGAGCACGCGGGCAACGGCCAGGGCCTGCGCCTGCGCGCCGTCGTTGTGCGCCGCGGTGCCGACAACGACCTGTCCAAGCGCGCCAGCCTCCTGCGCCGCGACTCGGTCCACGGGTCCTTCCCCGGCACGATCACGGTCGACGAGGACAACAACACGATCCTCGCCAACGGCACGCTCATCCAGGTTATCTACTCCGACAGCCCCTCGAGCGTCGACTACACGCAGTACGGCATCAACGACGCGATCGTCGTCGACAACACCGGCCGGTGGCGCGACGAGGAGGGCCTGTCCCAGCACCTGCAGTGCCCCGGCGTCTCGCGCGTCCTGCTCACCGCCCCGGGCAAGGGCGGCCTGCCCAACATCGTCAGCGGCATCAACGACGCGATGATCGGTGACAGCAAGGTCGTCACCGCTGCCTCGTGCACGACCAACGCGATCGTCCCGACGCTCAAGGTCATCAACGACGAGTACGGCGTGGTCGGCGGCCACATCGAGACCGTCCACTCCTTCACCAACGACCAGAACCTCATCGACAACTTCCACAAGGGTGAGCGTCGCGGCCGCTCCGCGGCCCTGAACATGGTCCTCACCGAAACCGGTGCCGCCAAGGCGGTCGCCAAGGCGCTGCCCGAGCTCGAGGGCAAGCTCACCGGCAACTCGGTGCGCGTCCCCACGCCCAACGTGTCGATGGCGATCCTCAACCTCACCCTCGAGAAGCCGGTCGAGCGCGAGACCCTCAACGACTTCCTGCGCCAGGCCTCGCTCTACGGCGACCTGCACAAGCAGCTCGACTACATCGACAGCCCCGAGGTGGTCTCCACCGACTTCGTCGGCAACCGCCACGCGGGCATCGTCGACGGCCGCGCGACCATCACCGCTGGCGACCGCGTCGTCCTCTACGTCTGGTACGACAACGAGTTCGGCTACTCGTGCCAGGTCGTGCGCGTCCTCGAGGAGATCGCGGCGGTCCACCCGCCGGTCTTCCCCGCGGTCTGAGCGGCGGCGGGGAGGCCGCGCCGCCTCAAGATTATCGGGTCACCCGAGAAACCTCGGGTTCGCAAGAGTTTCAAACTCTTGCTGAGCGGGGGTTTAACGGGTGACCCGATAATCATGGGGCCAGTGGGACTCGCGCCCCCGCCACCCCACCTCAGGGGCGAAGGGGGCGGACGCTCAGCTCGTCGCCGCCGCAGGTGCGTCCCTCGGCCGGGTCCTCGACGATCCGCGAGGCGTTGAGCACCGACAGCGAGTCGAAGCTCGGCCGGCCCTCGATGACCGAGCGGTACTGGTAGCGCACGAGGCGCTGGGCGCGGCAGGAGGAGTCGAAGGTCAGCACGTCGAAGGAGCTCGGCTGGCCGACGAGCTCGGCGTCGGGCCCACCGACGAAGTGCGACAGCGTCCCGCCGCCCGTGAAGGTGCCCACCTGCAGCCGGTTGCCGTCGAGCAGCGGGACGTGGCCGTGCCCGTGGACGCGCAGCCGGCCGGGGGCGTCGTCGAGAGCTGGTGCCTCGTGGGACACGGTGATGTCGGGTGGCTCCTGCTCGCCGAGCGCCTCGAGCCACCGATCACGCGCCGCGCCCTGGGCGTCGGTGGTGCCGTCGTCGGCGTCGCCGTAGTACCTCGGGTCGTTGAACCCGGCGATCCGCAGGCCGCCGATGTCGACCTCGCGGTAGCCGCCGTCGCCCGGCTCGAGCAGCTGCACCCCCTGCGTGCCCGCGAGTTCGTCGAGGAGCGCGGTGTCGCTCGGGCTGCTGCGGTCGTGGTTGCCGGCGACGAAGACGTACGGCACGCCGAGCGAGGTGATCGAGCGGTAGAGGTTGCTCAGGCGCGCCTCCTCGACGTGCCCGAGGTTGATGAGGTCGCCCGAGTCGATGACGACGTCGACGTCCTGCTCCTGCACGATCGTGCGCATCAGCGCGTACTGGTTGGCGGAGTGGATGTCGGAGACGAGCAGCACGCGCAGGGCCTCGCCGCCGGGGACCTCCTCGGGCGCGTACTCGTCCTGCATCGCGGCGGAGAGGGCGAGCAGGTTGCGCAGGTAGGGGGTCGCCTGGTCGGCGCGCTGCTCGACGTCGTCGAGGAGGCCGCGGTTGGCGATGGCCAGCTGGAGCAGCCCGGTCGAGTCGAGCGCGAGGAGCCGGTCGGCCTGGTAGGTGCGCTGCGCGGAGACCCCGGAGAGCGCGCAGGTGAGGGCGGCGACGGTGAGCGAGCCGACCGCCGTCCGGGGCGAAGGGAGTCCCCGTCGCCGCAGGCCGACGCCGAGGAGGACGACGCCGAGCCCGAGCGCGGCACCGGCGGCGAAGCGCAGGCCGACGCCCGTCGCGGCCTCGCGGATGACCCGGGTGCGTTCGTCGGGGCCGACGTCGAGGGCGCTGGCGTCGAGGTCGCCGGAGCGGACGAGCTCGGTGATCTCCGGCTTGACGCGCGGCGCGACGTCGACGCCCGGGGCCAGCCCGGAGAAGCGGGCCGACACGCTCCCGACGACCGTGTCCGTCCCGATCCGCGAGCGGTCGCCCCACCCTGGGGCGAGCCGCACGTCGGCGGCGTAGTACCCGGTCTCGACCGTGACGGGCCACAGCGCGGCGGTGACGAGCCCACCGGTGAGCGTCGCGGCGGCCACGAGCGCGGCCATGCCGGCGCGTCGCATCAGCTCGGTCCATCGCACCGCCCCACTGTAGGCAGACGGCCGCTGGCACCCACATTGCTACTTGTCGGTAACCGCGTCTAGGCTCACGGCATGAACGCAGATGCCATCGTCGTCGGCCACGGACTGGCCGGGCTCGTCGCGGCCGCGGAGCTCGCGGATGCCGGCCGACGGGTCCTCCTCGTCGACCAGGAGAGCGAGGCCAACCTCGGGGGACAGGCGCACTGGTCCTTCGGTGGGCTGTTCTTCGTCGACAGCCCCGAGCAGCGTCGCCTGGGCATCAAGGACTCCGCGGACCTCGCGCACTCGGACTGGATGAACACCGCCGGATTCGACCGGGACGAGGACCACTGGCCGCGCCGGTGGGCGCAGGCCTACCTCGACTTCGCCGGCGGGGAGAAGCGCGCCTGGCTCCACGAGCAGGGGATGCGCTGGTTCCCGATCGTCGGCTGGGCCGAGCGCGGCGACGGCTCCGCGCACGGCCACGGCAACTCGGTCCCTCGGTTCCACATCACGTGGGGGACGGGACCGGGGGTGGTCGCCCCCTTCGTCCGTCGTGTCGAGGAGGCGCGCGAAGGGGGCCTGGTCACCTACGCGCACCGCCATCGCGTCGACGAGCTGGTCGTCGAAGGGGGTGCCGTCGTCGGCGTCCGAGGCGTCCGGCTCGCGGCCGACCCGGCCGAGCGCGGTGTCGCGACCAACCGCGACCCCGTGGGCGGATTCGAGCTGCGGGCGCCGGTCGTGCTCGTCGCCTCCGGCGGCATCGGCGGCAACCACGACCTCGTCCGGGAGAACTGGCCCGAGCGCCTCGGGACCCCGCCCCGGCGCATGGTCACGGGTGTGCCCGCGCACGTCGACGGCCGGATGATCGCCATCACCGAGGCCGCCGGAGGGCGCCTCATCAACCGCGACCGCATGTGGCACTACGTCGAGGGGATCCGCAACTGGGACCCGATCTGGGCCGGTCACGGCATCCGGATCCTGCCCGGGCCGAGCTCCATGTGGCTCGACGCCGAGGGCAACCGCCTGCCGGCGCCGCTGCTCCCGGGGTACGACACCCTCGGCACCCTCGAGCACCTGCGCCGGACCGGCCACGACCACTCGTGGTTCGTCACCAACCGGTCGGTCGCGGGCAAGGAGTTCGCGCTGTCCGGGTCGGAGCAGAACCAGGACCTCACCGGCAAGGACATCGGCGGCGTCATCCGCAAGCGCTCGCTCGCCGACGTCACGCCGTCGATGCAGGCCTTCCTCGACCACGGCGCCGACTTCGTCCAGGCCGACACGGTCGAGGAGCTCGTCGCGCAGATGAACGGGCTGGTCGAGGACGGTGAGCCGCAGCTCGACGTCGCGCACGTCAAGCGCCTGCTCGACGAGCGCGACGCGCAGCTGGACAACGCCTACTCCAAGGACGCCCAGGTCGCCGCGATGCGCGTGGCCCGCAGCTACATCGGGGACAAGATCTCCAAGCGGGCCTACCCGCCGCACAAGCTCCAGGACCCCAAGAAGGGGCCGCTCGTCGGCGTCAAGCTGCACATCCTCTCCCGCAAGACCCTCGGGGGCTTCGAGACCGACCTGTCCGCGCGGGTCCTCGGGCACGACGGGGAGCCGGTCCGCGGGCTGTACGCGGCGGGCGAGGCGGCCGGCTTTGGCGGCGGCGGCCTCCACGGCTACCGCGCGCTCGAGGGCACCTTCCTCGGCGGGTGCATCTTCTCCGGCCGCACCGCGGGGCGGGCGATGGGCGCCGAGCTCGGGGACTGACCCCCTTCGTCCGGCCGCGGGAGCCCGCATTGCCCTAGGGGAATGCGGGCTCGCGGCTGCATTCCCCTAGGGCAATGCGAAGGGGGGAGGGGTCGCGTCAGGCGGTGAGCAGGATCTTGCCGATGTGGCCGCTCGCCTCGAGCTCGCGGTGGGCGTCGGCCGCCCGGTCGAGCGGGTGCGTGCCCTGGACGATCGGGCGGACCGCGCCGTCCTCGATGAGCGGCCAGACGTGCTCGCGGACCGCGGCGACGATCGCCGCCTTCTCCTCAGCGGGCCGGGCGCGCAAGGAGGTCGCGATGACCGCGGCCCGCTTGCTGAGGAGCTTGCCGAGGTCGAGCTCGCCCTTGCGGCCACCCATGAGGCCGATGACGACCAGACGCCCCGACGTGGCCAGGACGTCGACGTTGCGGGGCAGGTACTTCGCCCCCATGAGGTCGAGGACCACGTCGGCGCCGTGGCCGTCGGTCGCGGCCCGGACCTCCTCGACGAAGTCCTGCTCCTTGTAGTCGACGAGGATCTCGGCGCCCAGGTCGCGGCAGACGTCGAGCTTGTCCTGCGAGCCGGCCGTCACCGCCACGCGCGCCCCGGCCGCCGTGGCGAGCTGGATGGCCATCGTGCCGATGCCGGAGGACCCACCGTGCACGAGGAAGACCTCACCGGGCTGCAGGTTGGCCGTCATGAAGACGTTGGACCAGACCGTGCACGCCACCTCGGGCAACCCCGCGGCGTCGGTGAGGGAGACCCCCTTCGGCACGGGGAGGAGCTGTGCCGCGGGGACCTTGACCTGCTCCGCGTAACCGCCGCCGTCGACGAGGGCGCAGACCTCGTCGCCGACGGACCAGCCCTCGACCTGCGGGCCGACCTCGCGGACCGTGCCCGAGACCTCGAGGCCCGGCAGGGGGGAGGCGCCCTTCGGCGGCGGGTAGTGCCCGAGGCGCTGCATGACGTCCGCGCGGTTGACCCCCGCGGCGACCATGTCGACGACGACCTCGCCGGGACCCGCCACGGGCGGGTGGACCTCGGTGACCTGCAGGACGTCGGCGTCACCGGGCTCGTTGATTGAGATGCCGCGCATCAGGAGACCTTGTCGAGCTCGCCCTCGAGGTTGCGCATCGCGTCGGGCAGGTGGCCCGCCGACTTCTTGTAGAAGTGGGCCGCCTGGCGCGTGGCCATCGTGCGCGCCAGACCCATCGCGAGGCCCGCGAGTGCGGCGAAGGCGATCGCCTCACCGATCGGGTTCTCCGGGTTGTTGGGGTCGATCGACTCGTCCCTGCCGGCGCGCGACCAGATGACCTGCACGATCTTGTTCGCGACCATGCCGGCCAGGATCGCCGAGCCCGTGCCGAGGATCTTCCAGACCATGTTGCCCACGTCGGTGTTCCCTTCAACGTCGATCGGTGGCCGACGGATTCGCCCACCCGGTACGGGTCCCACACTGCCACAGGACGTCCTCCCGGTCCGCCGGGCCACCGGGCTCGGTATGCTGGTCGGGCACGACAGGGGAGCGCAGCAGCGCTGAGAGTGCGGGCAACCGCAGACCCTCGTACCTGATCCGGCTAGCACCGGCGTAGGGAGTCGAGTCTCAAGGGACGTCGTCGCCGGCACGACCCTGCGGTCGCGTCGACGACCACGGTCCTCCCTGTGGGTTACGACACAGGAGATGCACCCATCATGACCACCACCACGTCCTCGACGGAGCGCGCCACCGCGACCGTCCTCGCTACCCGCCCGCTCATGCGGTGGCGCACCGTCGACCTGCTGACCATCGCCTTCCTCGGCGTGGCCTTCGGCGTCGCCTACTGGGGCTACGGCCTGCTCTACAACGGCCCGATCTCCGCGCTCGGGCTCGCCTTCCAGCCCCTCTTCGGGCTCTTCGTCGGCTTCTGGTTCATCGCCGGGATCGTCGGTGGCCTCGTCGTCCGCCGTCCCGGCGCCGCCCTGGCCTGCGAGCTCATCGCCGCGATCGTCTCGGCCCTCTTCGGCAACCAGTGGGGCGTGACGACCATCGTCTCCGGGCTCGCGCAGGGACTCGGGGCCGAGATCGCCTTCGCGATCTTCGCCTACAAGGCCTTCGGCCCCGCCGTCGCGGTCCTCGCCGGTGCGCTGTCAGCGCCCCTGGAGTGGGTCTACGAGATCGCGTACTACTTCACCGACTGGACCTGGACCTGGAAGCTCGCCTACCTCCCGCTCATGGTCGTCTCGGGTCTCGTCGTCGCCGGCATCGGCGGGTGGCTGCTCACCCGGGCTCTCGCGCGGGCCGGCGCGCTCAACCCCTTCCCGCCCGGGCAGGAGCTCCTCGAGCGGCGGGCCGTCTGATCGGTGACCGCTGACCATGCGTCCGGCGGGGGGCGGGTCGAGGTCGAGGGCCTCACCTGGCGCCCCGTCGGACGAAGAGAGCCGGTCCTGCGGGACCTGTACCTCACGCTCGACCCGGGCGAGCGTGTCCTGCTCGTCGGGCCGAGCGGGTCGGGCAAGTCCACGTTGCTGCGTGCCCTCGCCGGCCTGCTGCTCACCGTCGACTCCGGTGACCTCACGGGGTCCGTCCGGGTCGACGGCCGGGCCCCCGGGGAACGGCCCGGCACCGTCGGGCTCGTCCTGCAGGAGCCGGGCTCGGGCACCGTGGCCGCGACCGTCGAGCGCGACGTGGCCTTCGGCCTGGAGAACGTCGCGGTCGACCCGAGCGACATGCCCGCCCGCGTGGCGGCCGCGCTCGCCGCGGTCGGCCTCGACCACCTCGACCCCGGCACCCCGACCGGCGCGCTCTCGGGCGGGCAGACGCAGCGACTCGCGCTGGCCGGCGCCCTCGCCCTGCACCCCGCGCTGATGCTCCTCGACGAGCCCACCGCCATGCTCGACGACGCGAGTGCCGCCCGGGTGCGCGAGGCCGTGGTCCGCGGCGCCGCCGGCGTCACGACCGTCGTCGTCGAGCACCGGCTCGGGCCGTGGCTGCCGCACGTCGACCGCCTGCTCGTCCTCGGCCGCGACGGCCGGGTGCACCACGACGGACCACCACGGACCGTCCTGGCCGACCACGGGGAGGCCCTCGCCGCAGACGGCATCTGGGTGCCCGGCGTGCCCGCACCCGAGCCGCTCGCCGTCGACCTCGGTCCGCTCGCCGTCCCGGCCACCGACCCGGTCATCACGGTCGACCCCCTCGTCGTCGAGCGTCGGCGAAGCCGCCTCGACGGCAGCAGCGAGGTGAGCACCGCCCTCGTCACGGACACCCCGCTCGACCTGCGGGCCCACCGGGCCACGGCGCTCACCGGGCCGAGCGGTGGGGGCAAGAGCACGTGGCTGGCGGCGATCGCGGGGCTCCTGCCCCCTTCGTCCGGGGGTGTGATGACGGGCGATGGCCGGGACGTGGCCGGGTTGCCGGCGACGGAGGTCGCGCCGCTCATCGGATGGGTGCCGCAGTGGAGCTCGAGCGCGCTCCTCGCGCGGACGGTCCTGGACGAGGTGACCCTGACCGGCGCCACCCTCGGCGCCCCGGACGAAGGGGGCGCCCGTCACCTGCTCGAGGTGCTCGGCCTCGCCCACCTCGAGTCCGCCGACCCGCAGACCCTCTCCGGCGGCGAGCAGCGCCGCCTGGCCGTCGCCGCCGCCCTCGCCCACGGCCCGGCCGCCGTGCTCGCCGACGAGCCGACGGTCGGCCAGGACCGGGGCACCTGGTCGGCCGTGACCGGGCTCCTCCTCGCGCACCGCGCCCGCGGCGGCGCGGTCGTCGCCGCCACGCACGACGCCGACCTCGTCGCGCTCGTCGATGAGACCAGGCCCGTCGTGCCACCGCCCGCGGCGCCGCCCCGGACCACCCCGCGTGCGGTCCTGTCGCGCTGCGGTCCGCTCTCCCTCTTCGCCGCCGCGGCCCTGCCGATGGTCGCGGCGGTCCTCTCGCCGGGCTGGCAGGTCTCGCTCGCGATCCTCGGGCTGCTCGCTCTCGGTGCACTCGTCGGTCTGGCCAACCAGCGCGGGTCGGGCGGCGGGTGGACCGACGCCGCGCGGTGGCGCGCACTCGGTATCCGGCTCGTCCCGGCGCTCCTCGGTGCTCTCGGCGTCGGGTGGTCGACCTGGCTCCTCGGGGCGCGCGAGGTCGACACGGCGCTGTCCGCGGCGACTCGGTTGCTCGTCATCGTCGTCCCCTCGGCGATCACCCTCGCCTTCGTCGACCCCGACGACCTCGCCGACCACCTCGCCCAGCGGCTGCGGCTGCCGCCGCGGCCGGTCGTCGCCCTCGGCGCGGCGCTCCAGCGCGTGCAGTCCTTCGGCGAGGTGTGGGCCGAGATCGGGTGGGCGCGCCGGCTGCGCGGCCAGGGCATCACGTGGCGACGGCCGGGGTCGGTGCTCGCGCACCTGTGGGCCTCGACCTTCGGCATGCTGCTGCGCTCGCTCGGGTCGGCCGCGACCCTCGCCGTGGCGATGGACGCCCGGGGCTTCGCGACGGCGGGCCGGCGCACCTGGGTCTCACGGGCGCCGTGGACCCGGGCCGACACCCTCGTCGTCGTGGCCGCGCTCGTCCCGGTCGTGGTCGCGCTCGCCGCGCGGGCCTGACTCAGCAGGAGCCCTTGAGCTCCTCGAACCAGGCGATCTGCCACCCCGACGGGCTGGGCCACTGCCGGTTGATGACGTGGAAGCGCACCGGGTGCGGGCCCGGCCCCTGCGAACCCTCGACCTTGGCGCCGCTCGCGTCGACCGCGTACGTCGCGCTCTCGTCGATGCACCCGCGCACCTCGACGAAGGGGGCGACCGCAACCCCGCCCTTCGCGGGAGGGTCCAGGTCGATGTCGGTCGCCTCGGGGTCGGCGGTGAGCTTCGCCTGGCCGGACATCCGGTGGTGCTCGACGTCGAGCTCGCCCGCCTCGGCGACGACCGAGGTGGCCGCGCGCCCCTCGGCGAAGCCGATCGAGGAGGTGTCGCGGTAGCTCCCGGGGTCGCTGAGCACCGTGTTGCGGCCGCTCACGTACTGGTACACGGCCCCGCGGGCGCGCTCCTTCGCCACCTCCTCACCGGTCGGCGGCGTCGTCGTGCTCGAGCTCACGAGCTGTCGATCGATGGTCTCGTCCGGGTACTCCTCGCCGCACCCGGAGAGCAGGAGCCCGGCGACCGCGACGAGGACGAAGGGGGTGGCGCCCGCGTGGCGTCGGGTCACTTGGTGACCACCTGGTTCTCGCCGATGCGGACCCAGAGGGACTGCGGGAAGGAGAGCGTCGTGCTGTCGGGACCGGCCGCGTCGCGGAAGTCGATCTTCCAGTGCGTCGTGACCCGCACGAGGTAGTTGCCGGGCTTCTTGTACTTGTGCCCGCAGGTCGGCGTGCGGTCGCGCATGTACGGCATGAAGGCCGGGCTCTTCCCGCAGGACTTCGTCGTGCCGTCCCCCATCTCCCACACGACGTGGGTCACGCGTGCGTTGATGTAGTAGCCCGTCGACTCATCGGTCGCCTCGATCGGGCCCCACTGGGAGTCGAAGGGGGCGCGGGGCCACATCCACACCCACAGGCCGACGGGAGCCATGCGCCAGCCGTCGAAGCGGGAGTGCATCGGCACGGGGTTGGGGGCCAGACCGGGGTACATCGCGCGGAACTTGGTCCGCACGCCCCGCTCGAGGTCCTCCTGCAGGTTGCCCGGGCTGTCGGTGCGCGGCTCGCGCACGGACCAGAAGGAGTCCTTGGGGACGACCTGGCCCTCGTCGTCCAGGCCGAAGCAGGTGTAGAGCTTGCCCCTGCGCTGCCACAGGGGGTCCGACGGGTCGGGCTGGGGGTCTGCGGCGAGGACGTAGCACTGCCGCTCGTTGCTCCAGGAGCCACCGACGGCGTTCTCGCAGGGGACGGCCTCGTGCTCCGGCGCTCCGCGGTTGCACGGCGGGATGACCTTGCCGCCGCCGCCCTTGCCCCCGTCGCCGTTGCTCTTCTCACCGCCGAAGATGATCCGGCAGCTGGCGTTGAGCCCGAAGTTCTGGCAGATGCCCGCGTCGCTCGGGGGCGCGGTGGCCAGCGAGGTGACGAGCAGCAGGAGGGTGACGCCGAGGACGCCGAGGAGCCGCTCGCGGCGCAAGAGGGTCGGGGCGGACATGTGGGCCTCCTCAGACCGCGTGGTGGGTGGTCGTCCGCGTCTGCTCCGCGGTGAGCTCGGGCAGGGTGGCGAGCAGCTGGAGCGAGGCCGCCTCGAGCTCGCGGTCGGCGAGGCGCGCGCAGTCGGCGAGGCCGACCGCCGCGGCCTCCACGGCGGGCAGGTCCCCGAGCTCGTGTGCGGCGAGCAGCTGCATCCGCCACAGGGCCTCGACCCCGGGCTCGACCGTGAGGCCGACGACGGTCGCGTCGAGGGCGGTCGCCCAGCGGCCCTCCATGAGGAGCCGTCGGGCGAGCTCGGTGGCCGTGGTCGTGATGGCGAAGACCATCTGGGCCCGCAGCGCCTCGGCCCACACGTAGTGGCGCGGGTGCACCCCGGCGAAGGGGCGGCCACGCACCAGGCCGAGCGCCTGCTCGAGGTGGTCGGTCCCGGCGACGGAGGGGTCGCCGGGGACGAGCCCGCGGAAGAGTCCCCAGTCGCTCACGAGACCCTCGGCGGCCGTGCGGCCGGCGTCGGGCAGAGGGGTCTGCACGAGCCACTCGCCGAGGCCGGTGAGCGCGCGGTTGCGCACGAGCACGTGGTCGTGCTGGGCCCGGTTGGGCCACAGGGCGTCGTCGACCTCGCTGCCGCTCGCGCACGGGTGGAGGTTGACGAAGGCGGCGAGCTCGGTGAGCCGCATGCGGTGGGCGGCGGCCACCTCACCGACGTTGTCGATGTCGACCGGCCCGAGCACGCGCAGGACCGGCGCGTGCGTCGGGGCGGCGAGCTCGCGGACCCGCTCCGGGAAGGCGATGACCGGCGGCAACGGCGTACCCGGGGTCGGGGTGATCTGGTTGGACAACCAGTGGGGCGCGCTCGCCAGGGCGGTGAGGTCCAGGCCCCCGGTGCGGCGCACCGTCGGGACGTCGTCGCCCGGCGTCGACGAGCTCTGCGCCACCGGGGTGTGGACCGGCGTGTTCCAGCGGACCGGCGTCCCGTGGGCGACCCGGTCGTGCGACTGCGAGCGGCGCACCGTGGGGGCGTCGTCGACGGGCAGGTCGGCGGAGGGGTTGACGATGATGCCGGGCGCGCCCATGGCGGCCGCGGCCTCGCCGATGCTCGCCAGGGTCGGCTCGCCGTCGGGGGGCGCCCAGCGGTCGGTCGACGGGGCGACGAGGGCGAAGAGGTCGGCGAGCCGGGCGGCGTCGTGCTCGCTGAGGCGTTGCGGGTGCAGCTGCAGGTATGCCGGGGAGAGGACCGCGGTGCTCGGGTCGTCGGCGATGGTCAGCGCGTCCGCACCGTCGGGGGCGCTCGTCGCCGCGTGTGCGAGCGCGACGCGGGGGGAGGAGGCCACGGCCGTGTCGAGTCGGCGGCGGTCGCGGGCGTCGAGGTCGCCGCTGACGATGATGACCTCGCGGGCCGTCGGGCTGATCTGGACCTCCACCGAGAGGGTGTAGGTCGCCATGTCGGGCACGAAGCGCACCCGGGGGGAGGCGATGACCTGCTCCAGGGACGCATCGCCCCCGATGACCGTGACGGTCGTCGCGTCGGACCACGGGGCGGTCGCCAGCGCCAGCGTCATCGCGGCCAGGGTCTCGCGGGTGTGCTCGCCGGCACCCACGACCGCGAAGGTGCGGGCCTGCGCGAGGTTGACGAGGACCTGGGCGCCCTCGTCGTCCTGGCCGACGACGACCAGGGACGGGAAGGGGGCAGCGACCTCGGCGAGTGCCTGCCGGTCGAGCGTCACGGCCCGGTCGACGGCGAGGGTCCACAGCCGCGGGTCGGCGGTGGAGGTCCACGGCGCCGGCAGCCGCATGGGGTCGGCGAGCTGCACGTCGAGCTGCTCGCGGGTCATGCGGACCGAGTACAGCCCGGGCAGGGCGCGGCCGGCGTCTGCTGCGGATGCGGCGACGTGGCGCAGCGCGAGGTCGATGGTCTCGGCGGTGTGACGGTCGGCCGCGAGCCGCAGGTCCCGCTCGAGCCCGGTCGGGTCGGACCGGTCGGGCGTGCCCAGCCGCGCTGCGTGGCGGCGCCGCGCCAGGTCGACGAGCGCGACGAGGCCGGCGGCGGTGAGGCCCGACAGGCCGAGGACGGTGCTGCCCCACTTGTCCGCGGGGTCTCCGGCGAGCGTCGGGTCGAGCGCACCCCGGTCGGTGTCGTCGGCGTCGTCCGCGGTGGTGTCGGCAGCGGTGTCGCTGCCGAGGTTCGCGGCCGCGGTGTGGATGGTGGCGCCGGACCCGGCGCCGGCACCGGCCGCACCCGTCGTGGCGTCCTTCGCAGCGGGGTCGGCGGCGGAGTCGGCGGTGGTGTCGGCGGCGGGCGGCGTCGTGGTCGCCGAGGCGTCCCCGTCGCCGGGCAGCTGGAGGGTCCAGCCCGGCTTGATGAGGTCGGGGTCGGTCAGGCGGTCGCCGTCCGGCTGCTCGACCGAGCCGGTCGCATCGACGATCTCGGTGTAGCGGTCGCCCGACCCGAGCTCGTCCTCGGCGATGTCCCAGAGGGTGTCGCCCGCCTCGACGGTGCGGGTGTCCTCCGAGGGAGCGGTGTCGCTCGCTGCGTCAGCGGGCAGCTGCAGGGTCTGGCCGGGTGAGATCCAGTGAGAGGCCGGGATGGTGTCCCGGTTGAGGTCGACGATCTCGGTGTAGCGGGTGCCGTCACCGAGGCGCTGCTCGGCGATCGACCACAGGCTCTCGCCCCGGGCGACCTCGTGGCTGACGCTCTCGCGGGTGTCGCTCGCCCGGTCCGCGGTGGGGGCATCGCTCGCGACCTGGTCCGCCACGGCGCCCGCAGCGGAGGTGGCCGCGAGACCACCTGCGAGGGCGGTCGAGGACGCTGTCGTGGACCCGACGTCGCCCGGCATGGGGGCGGCGCTGGCGGTCGCCCAGCTGCCGACCGCGGGGAGGCTGACGAAGAGCAGCGCCGCCGTGCCGACGACGTAGCGGGCGATGCCCTGCGGGAGCGAGAGGCCCGGCAGCTGGGGCACATCGGTGCCGAGCAGCCGCGCCACGACCTCGAGGACGATCGAGAGGACGATGAAGAGCCATGCCAGCCACGCGGCGTAGCGGAAGATCGTGATGAGCACGGCCCCGTCGTCAGGGGTCGTGACGGCGTCCCACATCTCGGCGGGGGAGACCCACCGATCGGGGACCGGGCCGGCGCCGATCTGGGACATCAGCCAGGGGAAACCGACGACCAGCAGGAGGATGCCGACCAGGGCCAGCAGGCCCTTGGCCCTAGCGGCAGGAGCCGTACGCTTGTTCACTGGGGTCGTACTCCTCTCCTGAGAGGTCGGTACGGTACTGGTAGGCACTCGCCTCGCCGGTCAGCTGCTTGGAGCCCGCGCCGACGGCGCCGAGGAAGATCGGGTCGTACGTGACGCTCGTGCGCACGGTGATGGCGTGGCCACCGTCGGTCACCTGCACGGACTCGAGCCTGACGTCGGTGGGGTTGTCGGCCATGAACTCCTGGGCGGCCAGCCGGGCCAGGGGAGCCGGCACCTCGACCTCCGCGCCCTGGATGGCGCACCCCTTGTCGATGGCCTGCCCCGCGTAGCGGGCTGTCTCGGCGGCGACGTCGTTGGCGCGCTGGAGGGCGCGCACCTGCCCGCCCCCGTCGACGACCAGGCCCACGAGCGGGATCGTCGCGATGACGGCGGAGACGAAGTAGGTGCTCAGCGAGCCGCGCTCGTCGCGCAGCCGCGTCCGGGACGTAGGGAGGGACATCAGCGCTCCCGGTAGGTGTCGACGGGGCTCTTGGCGGAGGCCTCGACCGTGCGGGCGCCGTCGATCCCCGGGAGACCGAGGCCGCTCAGGTCGACCTTGCAGGTGACCGTGGCCGTGACGGACTGGCCGACGACGCCGGGATCGGTGTCCTTGCCGGTGAGGTCGAGGGCGACGTCCAGCTGGGTGCACTGGGTGCCCTGCTCGTCGAGGACCCGGGCCGCGGCCTCGCGGCCACGCTCCTCGGAGTCGCCCCCGCGCTCGATCGTCACGCTGCGTGCGGCCGCGCTCGCGGCCGACTGCATGGTCTGGTTGGCGATGGCGAGGCGCCCGCCCATGACGAGCAGCCCGAGCAGGAGCATGAAGGCCGGACCGAGGATGACCAGCTCGATGCTCGCCGAGCCGCGGTCGCCGGCCCATCGGCGCGGGGTCACCACGTGACACCACCCCCGGAGTCCTCTGCCCCGGTGAACTCCTCGATCGGGCGCGTGGAGGACTGCTCGACCGTCGGGTCCCACCCGGGGACGAGCGACATCGTCGTCCCGCGGACCTCCACGGTCACCGTCCCGGCGACCTGGTCGCGCTCGATCCGCACCTCAGGACGTTCAAGCAGGCCCTCACCGCCGGCCTTGCGGGCGAAGGCCAACGCGGCCGACCTCCCGTCGGCGTCGGTGGCCCGGAACGCGGCCGCTCCCCGCGCGCCGTCCTGGGCCGCGGCCATGGCCACGGTGCGGCCCTGGTAGTACACGGCGCCCTGGACGGCGAGCAGCAGCATGCTCAGGGCGAGGGGCAGGAGGACGACGAGCTCGAGCGTCAGCGCGCCTCGGTCGGAGCGCCAGCGCTCCGACCGTGATCGGCGTCCCCTGCCTGCGGTCATGTGATCAGTTGATCTCGCTGGTCTTGCGCTGGACGAAGGTCTTGATCGCGGTGAAGACGATGCCGACGACGGTGATGGCCGCCACGGCCCAGAGCACCTGCTCGATGGTGATCGACCCGCGGTCCTGGCGGGCGCGGTCGATGACGTCGGCCTGGCGGTCGAGGTAGTCCATGGTCTGGGCGCCCAGAACCTGGAACGTCGCGAACAGCTGGATCATGGTGAGTGCTCCCGGATGACGTGAGGTGACGCCCGGGGCTGGCGTGTCCCCCCGGACGGGCCCAAGGCTATCGGAGTCCTCCCGGGGACCCAAGGAGAGAACTCCCCGTCATCGCACGTCGACGGGGCTCAGGTGCCCCAGACCTCGAGCAGCGCCGGTGTGACGAGGATGATCATGAAGATCAGACCGAGCGCCGACATCGGCAGGGACATGCGCTCCCCGGTCGCGTTGGCCTCCGCGAGGGCGGAGTTGAGCTCGGCGGTCCGCATGGACTGCGAGCGGGAGCGCAGGGTCGCGTAGACCTGCGCCCCCTCCTCGCCGGACAGGCGCATGATGTCCGCCAGGTCGGCGAGCTCGGGCAGGCCCAGCTCGTCGGAGAGCTTGCGCAGGGCGTCCCACGGGGGCAGGCCCGACCAGCGGGAGCGCGCCAGCTCGGTGGCCAGGCGCCGGAAGACCCACGAGTCGCCGATGTTCGCGGCGATCTCCATGGCCTGCCGCGGCCCCGACCCGCTGTTGCGCTCCAGGGCCACGAGGTCGATGTACGAGGCGAGGGCGCGGCCGAACTCCTTGCGGGCGGCCTTGGCGTCGTCCTTGATGTTGTAGTCCGGGAGGAAGAACATCGCGATGGCGCCGACGACGCTGGCTCCGGGTGCCACGATCCACGGCAGGCCGAGGCCGAAGGTCTGGAGGATCAAGATCACCAGCACGGGCAGGAAGGCGCCGAGGATGGCGAAGAGCACCTTCTCGCCGTAGAAGCGGTGGACCGGCACGCGCATCAGCGCCAGCTCCCGGTACGGCGGGGCGGCCAGCGAGTCGAGGGGCAGCGTGCGCATGGCCCAGCGGCCGAGCCGGTCCCGGGAGTCGCCGTCGGTCTCCGTCTCCGCTGCGACGGCGGCGCCGGAGAGGCTGCGGTCGGAGGAGAGGCGGTCGAGGGCGGTCGCCAGGTCGACCTGCGCGGGCCGGATCCGCCAGATGAGCAGCGAGACCCCCAGGCCCACGAGGGCACCCGCGAGCATCGCGATCTGCAGGGACGTGGTCACGGCTGGGCCTCCCGGGCGACCTCGTTGCCGATGAACCGAGGCAGCTTCTTGCCCTTCGCCATCGACTTCATCCACACGAGCGCGGCGACGTAGGCGGCGAGGAGCACGGCGAGGAGGAGCTGGCCGATCCCGCTGCGGTACGGGTCGAGCATGTCCGTGAAGAAGAACAGCACGACGAGGACCACGAGCGTGATGATCGTGACCCAGCGGGCGGTGGCCCGTGGCTTCGCCCGGTCCGCCTCGACCATCCGGCGGGAGCGGACGTCCTCGCCGACGGAGACGGCCACCGACTCGAGGACGCTCGCCAGGCCCGCACCGCGACGCTGGGCGCCGAGCAGCAGGTTGGCGGCGAGCAGGTCGCCGGTCGAGTCGTCGAGGTCGTCGGCGAAGGCGCGCAGCGCCTCCTCCGTGGGCCAGCGCGCCCGCAGTCGGGCGGCGAGCAGGTTGACCTCCGGCTGGATCTCTTTGGGTGCCGACCGCAGCGTCGCGACGATCGCCTGCTCGAGGCCGACCCCGACGGTGAGGACGCCGGCGAGCGAGCGGGTCCACTCCTCCATGGCCTCCAGGCGGTCGACCTGGGCGGCGGCGTCCCCCGAGCTCAGCAGCCACGGCAGGCCGATGATGGCGGCGGGGATGAGGACGATGGCGATGACCCACCCGGTCACCAGGGCGAAGAGGAGGCCGGCCAGGACCCCGACGATGATGATCTGCTGCGTCCGTCGCGGCAGCCGGTCCCACGCGCTGTCGCGGGCACCCGCGGCCACCTTGACCTTCTTGGCGCGCGGTGGCACCTTGCGCAGGCCCTCGACGAGGAGGATCAGGCCGGCCACGACCAGGGCGCCCATGAGTGCCCCGATCATCCAGGGGCTCACGGTGCGCCCGCCCGGGCGAAGTACCCCTCGATGTCGAACCCCCACCGCGCCAGGGCCCGGTAGTCGTCGGGCAGGATGCCCGGCGTCGGCGGCCCGCCGTGCGGGCTGGGCTGGAAGACGTGGGTGGTCGCCGGACCGTCCTCGCCGGGATGGATGACGATGATCTCGCTGATGTAGCGCTCGCGGCGCGCCTGGCCGTCCTCCGTCGGGGTCGTGTCGAGCTGGACCTGGACGATGACGTCGATGTGCTCGGCGATCGCCCGCTGGGCGTACGCCTCGGTGACGTGCGAGCCGGCCTCCATGGCGCAGGTGACGAGCTTGCGGATCGCGCCGATGGCGTTGGCCGAGTGGGTCGTGCTGATCGAGCCGGACCCGGACTGCATCGCCTTGATCATCGCGAGGACCTCGCGACCGCGGACCTCACCGACGATCTGCCGGGAGAGGTTGAACCGGAAGGAGTCGTAGAGCAGGTCGTCGAGCGGGATCTCACCGGCCTGACGACCGTCGGGGCCGACCTCCCCGGACCCGGGGCGGGACTCCCACGCCACGATGCGGCGGTGCTTGTCGGGCAGCTCGTGCAGGTGCAGCTCGTACTCGGTCTCGAAGGTGCCGATGCGCTCCCACGGGTCGAGCTCGGCGCACAGGGCGCGGACCATCGTCGTCTTGCCGGCGCCCTGGGCGCCCGCGACGACGATGCTCTTCTTCGCCTTGACGGCCGCCCGCAGGAAGGAGACGGCGACGGAGTCGAGCATCCCGCGCGCGGACAGCTCCTCGAGCGTGATCTCGCGCAGCCGGTGGCGACGGATGACGAGCGAAGGGCGCGGCGTCACCCACGCGGTCGCGGCCAGTCGTGCCCCGCCGTCGAGGCGCATGTGCAGGCGCGGCTGCGCCTCGGAGAAGGGACGGGCGTTGACCTCCGAGCGCGAGGCGAGGAAGACGAGGAAGTCGATGAGCTCCTGGTCGTTCTCCGCGACGGGCGGGCCGGGGCGCAGGGTCCCGTCGGTGTACTCGAGGAGCACGTTGTCGCAGCCGGTGATCTCGATGTTCTCCACGCGCTCGTCGTCGACGAGGGGCTGGAGCCTGCCGAGGCCGAAGAGGGCGTCGAAGACGGCCTGACCGATGCGGTCCTGCTCGTCGATCGACCACGCGCGGCGACCGACGGCGAGGTTGTTGGCGGCCGTGGTCTGCAGCAGCTCGACGATGATCGAGCGGCCGAGCTCCCGCTGCGCCGCGGGCTCGATGTGCTGGCGGTCCTGCAAGGCACCGGTGAGCATCTCGGAGGCCTGCGTGCGCAGCTCGGCCACCTGCGACCAGTCGACCTCGCTCGCGTGGGCGACGTCCGCGCTCAGCCGCTGGGCGGGGACGGTCGGGAGCGTCGCAGTGGCGGGCATGGAGGGCATGGAGGCCGTGGCACTCGCGGGCGCCATCCCCCACGTGGGCGGCGGGGGTGTGTGCTCGGGGGCGGCGTGCCGGTCGTACGGCGAGACGGAGCCTGCGCCGGCGGCGAGACGCTGGGCGACCTCGTCCCGGGGGTGGGTGCGCTCGTCCGGGTCGGGCTGCGCGGCGAAGAGCGGCAGGGCGGTCGGGTCGTCAGGGCGGCCGCCGGGAGGGGTGGTCACTGGGTCCCCCCTTCGTGGACGCGCTGGCCCAGACGTTGGCGGTTGCCCGCGATGAGGCCCTGGACCGAGCTCACGGTCGCGCGGAGCGAGCGGTTGAGCGGGCCGGTGGCGAAGTTCTTCCTCGGGCGCGTGCCCGCGTAGTACACGGACGCCGCCTCGGGGTCGAAGGGCAGCTCGGCGATGACCGGCAGCCCGAGGACCGAGCGGATCTCCCGGCTGGTGTACGGCCGGCCCGGGCCGACGAGCAGGACACCCAGCTGGTGCGCGGCCCCGACGGAGGCCATCTGCTCGCGGAGCGAGTGAGCCCAGGCGCGCGCACCCGCGACGGCCGGCAGGTCGCTCCGCAGGACGAGCAGCGACATGTCGGACGAGCGCACGATCGGCAGCGGCGCGTGGGCCAGACCGACGCGTCCGGCGTCGACGACGACGTCGACGCCGCGCTGCTCCATGCCGCGCAGGACCCCCGAGAGCGGTTCCCACAGATTGGTCATCGACGCCGCCTGCTGGTGGGAGCGGATGCCGGGGACGAACTCCACGGACGACCCCGGCAGGGTCATCGACACGGTGGCGATCGCGGAGCCGAGGTTGCCGACGCGGTTGGCGACGGCGAGGTCGAGCAGCCCGCGGTCATGGGCGGTCTGCCCCTGCAGGTAGCCCGCGAGCACCGACGAGGACCCCGACGGGTCGGCGTCGACGAGCATGACGTGGCGCTGCCAGGCGAGGGCCAGCCCGAGCGAGGAGACCGTGACGCCCGGCGAGCCCGAGGCGGAGAAGAGGGTGACGACTGCCATCAGCTGCTCGTGCTGCTCGAGCTCGGGGACGTGGACCCGGTGGACCCCGTGTCCTCGGAGGCACCGGCGTCCGAGCCGGTCTGCGCGGACGCGACCTGGATCGCGACCTCCTGCCGGGAGGCGGCCGCGGTGATGGCCTTGGCCTGGCTCTCGGGGACCTCGACGTCGACGAGGCGGGTCTGGCCGTCCTCCGACATCCGCGCGCTCAGGACGTACCCGGCGACCGGCTCCTGCGGGGCCCCCGCGTCCGCGCTCGCCGGGACGATGACGACCTCGATCGGCTCGCCGTTGCGCAGCTCGCCGGCGATGGACTGCCCGGGCATCAGGGCGAGACCGACCTCGCGGTGCCCGGCGCGGGGGGCGATCTCCGCGGCCACCGACTCCCGGGTGACGAGGGACCCCTTCGCCATGTCGACCGTGGCGTAGGTGCCGACGATGACGCCCTGCTGGCTCCACAGGACCGGGGAGATCGCGCCGTCCCGCTTGAGCTGGGTGCGCACCAGGTCGGTCTCCTGGATCTGCTCGCCGCGCTGGACGTCCTCGCGCACGGCGACATAGGACTCGGTGCCGGAGAGCGACGACAGCAGCCACGCGCCGAGGAGCGCGCCCAGCGCGATGAGCAGGACCGAGAGCGCGACGAGCATCGGGCGACGGCGCAGCTTCGGCGGCTCTGGCGCGGTGGCGAGCTCGACGTTGCTCGAGTCCTTGCCCGAGCGGGTGCGTCGGGTGGCCTGCTCGGGGGGCGGCTCGGGCGTGGGGGCGGTCATCGGTGGGTCTCCCTGGTGCGTACGTGCCCGAGGGAAGTCGTCGGCACCGCCCCCGGATGTCCGGGTTCAGGCTAGGGCACGGTGGGCACGTGGTCATCCGCGGGCGGCGCGGGCACGATGGGGACATGTCCCGTCTGCTCGTCGTCCACCACAGCCCGACCCGGTCCACCCGCGCCCTGCTCGACGCGGCCCTCGAAGGCGCGCACCACCCGGACATCGCCGGGGTCGAGGTGCAGGTCGTCCCGGCCCTGGAGGCGACCTCCGACGACGTCCTCGCCGCCGACGGGTACCTCCTCGGGACCCCGGCCAACTTCGGGTACATGTCCGGGGCGCTCAAGCACTTCTTCGACTCGACCTTCCTCCAGGTCGGTGGCGCGCTCGACGACTCCGGCGGCGGTGACCCCACCGGCGCCGGGCCGACCGCCAAGCGGCCCTTCGGTCTGTGGGTCCACGGCCGCTACGACGTGACCGGTGCGGTCCGCGCGGTCACCTCCATCGTCGGTGCGCTCGGCTGGCGGCAGTCCGCCGACGTCCTCGAGGTCCTCGGCGACGTCGAAGAGGCCGCGCTCGAGCGCGCCCGCGAGCTCGGCGGGACCCTGGCCGCGCTCCTGGCCTGAGGGCGAAGGGGAGCGCTCCCCATTCCCCCCTGCGTCACCTCTCCCTACGGTCGGTCAGGACGACGACCGGTGCCATGAGGGGACCCAGATGGCCGCCCAGACCACGCGATTTCGCGCCCGCACGATCCGGGCGAGCAGTCTCGACCTGCTGACGCAGCTGGTGCGCGGACGCGCCCCGGACGGCCGCGACGAGGACTGGGGTGAGCTCGTCGAGGCCGGCTTCTGCACCGCGGAGCGCGCCCTGCGGCCCCGGTGGGCCCGGGTGCTCGGCGGGGCCTCGCGCGCCCCCGTCGGGCTGCGCGTCGACTCGCGGCTCGGCCGGTCCGGCATGAGCAGCACGCTCGCCCTCACCCCGGGCATCGGGCTCTCGGTCACCGAGCGTCGCCGGCTGCGCGTCACCGACGCCCACGTCGAGGTCGAGGCGGTCGAGGACGCGGTCGAGATCGCGCTCTTCGACCCGCGCCTGGTCTGGCCGGCCGTCCAGCGGGTCCTGCCACCGTCCGCCGCGGTCCGGGCCGAGGGCAGCGCTGCCACCGCCACCGACGAGCGCACCGTCGGCGTCATCGCCGAGGTGCCCGAGCGCACCGCACTGCCCGAGAGCGTGCTCGCCGCGCTCGCGGGCGCCGACGTCGAGGTCAACCTGGCGCTGCGCGTGGACAACGGGACGTCGACCCCCTTCGTCACGAGCCGGCACTGGCTCGAGGCCGACGACCACCGTCTCCTCGAGGTGCGCCTCCTCCGGGACGAGGTCACGGTCGTCGACGTGCCGCACGGCACCGTCGCCGACGAGGTCGCCTGGCTGGCCGTGGGGGCGTTCGACCTGCGGAGGCGCGTGGGGCAGACCGCGTCATGAGCGTCCGCGAGGGGATGGACGTCGAGCGGGTGCGCTCGATCGCCGCGGGGCTCGGCCGGTCCGGGGAGGGCCTGCGCGCACTGCGTGACGAGGGGTCGTCGCGACTGCGGGTCCTGCAGGACGCGTGGTCGGGGCCCGACCTCGACGGCTTCGGCGTCGGGTGGGAGACGGGCGCGGCGTCGCTCGAGGGCGCGGCGGACTCCCTCGTCGCGATGCACCGGGCGCTGCTGCGCCAGGCGGGCGAGCAGGAGGCGACCTCCGACGCGGTCGGGGGCGGGGGCCGGGGACCGGGCTGGCCCGACCGACCCGGGGCGCCCGACGTCGTCCCGGACGACGTCTTCGACGACCTCTTCGGGGGCGGCTTCGGCGGCGGCTGGGACCTGCCCGATCCCTTCGGCGGGCCGCGCGACGCCTGGGACCGCGGCACCGACACCGTCGAGGACGCGTGGGACTGGGCCGGGGACCGCGGTGACGACCTCGCCGAGTGGGGCCGCGGAGGCCTCGACTGGCTCGGCGACCGCGGTGACGACCTCGCCCACGTCGCGCGCCGGCTCTGGGACGACGAGGTGCTCGCCCGCTGGGACGCGGGCGTCGAGGCGCTGGCCCGCCTGGGGCCCTCCGTGGTCGACGTCGGGGAGCAGCTCACGCAGGTCTTCACCGAGGGCCGCTGGCCGCGGTTCCACGAGGTCCTCGCCAGCGGGCTGCTGCTCGCGGGCCGCACCGCCGGGCTCGGCGTCAACCTGCTCACGGGCGAGGACCACCGGATCCTCGAGAGCGGCGACGGCGTCGTCACGTCCCGGCACGAGCTCACGACGAGCACGCCGGACGGCCGGGGTCGGGTCCCGACGGACCTCGACGCGCTCATGGACATCCAGAGCGACACCTACGACTCCACCGAGGGGCGCGGCAGCGACAACCGGCACGTCCGGGTGACCGAGGTGGTGCAGCCCGACGGCACGTCCGCCTATGTCGTGACGGTGCCGGGGACCAGCGGCCTCTTCGACTTCCCGGGGTCGGTCACCGGCGGCGACGACGCCTTCGACAACACCTCCAACCTCGAGCTGCAGGCGGGCCGGCGCAGCGCCTCGATGGAGGCGGTGATGGCGGCGATGGCGGAGGCGGGCATCCCGGCGGACGCGCCCGTCATGCTCCAGGGCCACAGCCAGGGCGGCATGGTGACGGGCGAGCTCGTCCAGGACCCGGAGTTCATGGACCGCTACGACGTCACCCACATGATCACCCAGGGCTCGCCCAACGACAGCCGGAGCATCCCCGAGGGGGTGCGGACGCTCGCCATCGAGCACACCAACGACATCGTGCCCATGGTCGACCTCGGGGACGCCCTCGCCGGACCGCCCGTGCCGCTGCCGCTGCCCGGCCCGCTGCCGACCGTCGTCCTGCCGATGACCCCGATCCCCAACCTCGACCCCGCGCTCGCCGGCTCGGGGGACCACGTGACGCAGGTGCGGGTCGACCCCAACCCCGGCGTCGCCCCCCTCGGCGTGCCCGATGCCATGAACGCGCACCACTACGACCAGTACGCCGACACCGTGCGCCGGGAGATCGCCGCGGGCAACCGGGCCCTCACCGACTACGCGGCCAGCGCCGGCATCGACGTCTTCCTCACCGACGACCCGGGCTCGGTGCGCATCACCGAGTACGGCACCGGCCGCCGGTGACGATGCGGTTGGATGGCGTCATGCGTGTCGCCGCGGTGATCCTGGTCAGCAGCTGCTCGCTGCTCGGCGCCTGCTCGTTCTTCGGCGGGGACGACAACCCGGTCCCCGAGGGCGACGCCTGGCGCACCGAGGTCGTCGAGGCCATCGCGACGACGCCGGGCGTGACCTCGACCGAGATCACCGTGCACGACGTGGACGCGGGCACGGGGTACACGGGGCCCCTGGTCCGGGGCGCCTTCAGCGTCACGGGGGACACCGGTGCGGTCGTCGACGACGCCCTGCGCCGGGCCAGCGACGTCCTCGGCGAGGAGTCGGCGGGCGTCCGGATCAAGCTGTCGGTCACGGGCGAGGACGGGCGGCCCCGCCGGCTCGACGAGCTCGGTTACCCCGGCGTGCGCGACGGCGGCTCCCTGTGGGAGGCCACCCACTGACCGCACGTGCGGAGCACGAAGGGGGGATCCCGCCGGTCGGCGGGATCCCCCCTTCGCGTCCTGCCGGGAGATCGTGGCGTTCAGGCGTGGCGCGGGCTGTAGCGGCTGTGGCGAGGGGCGTAGCGCGCGTTGGCGCGGCGCAGCGTGAGGCCCGCGACGGCGACGAGGACCGCGTAGGCGACGAGGGCGACCCAGCCGCCGGACCACGTCACGGCAGAGCCGATGAGGACGACCGCGACGGCCACGCAGGCGACCGCGACGAGGTTGCGGCGGATCGCCGTGACCGACTCGGGGGTGGCGTGGCGGCTGCGCAGGCTGTGGCCCATCGGCGGGGCGACGGCCTCGGCGACCGGCTCCGGCTCGGCGACGGGGACCACGACGCTCTGGACTGCGGCAGCGGACTCCTCGACGGCGTCGCGGTAGGCGAGGCGCGGGATGACGGCGGTGTCGACCGCGTCGTCATCGGTCGCGAGCATGGCCTCGAGGTCCTCGGCCCGGATCGTCTGCAGCGCGGCCCGGGTCGGCAGGTCCGTGGGGTGGCTGGTGGTGGAGGTCGTGCGCGCCGTGCTCATGTGTGCCATGATCCCGCGCCGGGCAGCCGAACCCGTGCAGGTTCAACCGTCCCGGCGTGTCCCGAGCCGCCCGAGGGCGCGCGTCACGTCCGCCACGCGCGCCTCGGCCGAGTTGACCCGGTCACGTGCGGCGACGAGCTGCGCGCGGACCTCGGACTCCGCGAGCCGGGCTGCGGCCAGCTCGCGCTCGGCCTCGCGCAGCTCGTCGCGGGCCGCGTCGGCGGCCTCCCGACGGGCCGCCTCCGCTGCCTCCTGCTCGGGGTCGACGGTCTCGGCCTCGTCGTCCTGGGGCTCGTCGTCCTGAGGCTCGTCGTCGGGCTCTGCGACGGTCTCCGTGTCGGGCAGCGGCGGCACGAGGCGAAGGGGGGTCGCCACCGCGTCGTCGAGCTCCACCTCGCCGAAGCCCGCGTAGGAGAGCGGGCGCAGCAGCCGGCCCGACGCCAGGGCCCGCCCGCTGCCCTCGTCCGCGAGGACCGCGACGGCGGTCGCCGACACCTCCTCCTGCGCGGCGGGCGCGTACGACACCCCCCGCTCCTTCGCGGCGCGCCCGGCCGCGGCCACGAGCGCGTCGATCCGCTCGCGCCGCTCGGGACGCAGGTCGGCCAGGGCCACCCCGTCGCCCTGCGACTGGGCGGTGCGCATGCGCTCGCCGAGGTCGGTCAGCGCGGCGACGACCGCCGGCTCCTCGCGGGCCACGGTGTTGAGCAGGTGTGCGGCGACCGTCGGCTTGCGCAGGGCCTTGATCTCCCGGGCCAGGTCGTCGTCACCACCGTCCTTCGCGGCGGTGACCCACCGGGTGCGCGTCCCGACGAAGTCCGCGAGCGGGGCTCCGTAGATCTCGTCGACGGCGTCCGACAGGTCCACGACCGGTCCTCTCAGGCGTGCTGGTCGGCGATGCGCGTGAGGCGCTCGACGTAGGCGCGCCAGCCCCCTTCGTCCCACGCCGGCAGGTTGTTGCCCTCGGAGCGCAGACCGACGCGACCGTCGAGCTGCTCACGCAGGATGTCGGCGTGCCCGGCGTGGCGAGCCTCGTCGAGGGCGACGTGGACGAGGACCTGCGCGAGCGTGACCGCGTTGCGGTCCGCCGGCCACCACGCCACCGTCCCCTCGGCGTCGAGCGGGAGCGCCTCGATCGTCGCGTCCGCGTGGGCGAAGCAGGACTCGCACCACGCGAGCACGTCCGCCAGCGACTCGTCCTCGGTGCCGAACATGTCCTCGTTGTCGTCCGGCTCCACGCCCGGCCGCGCCCACGGCAGGACGATCTCGCTCGGCCGTCCGAAGGTCTCGCCGAAGTAGCCCAGCTCGCAGGCCGCCGCGTGCTTGTAGAGGCCGAGGAGGTTGGTGCCCGTCGGGGTCCGGGGCAGGCGCGCCTCCCGCTCGGGCACACCCTCGAGCTTGAGGCGCAGCGCCGCACGCTGGGCCCTGAGGTGACCGTGCAGCTGCTCCTTGAGGTCTGGCATGGCACTCAGTCTGTCCCAAGGTTGTCCCAAGGTCTGGCCCCTAGGCTCGGTGGGATGTCACAGTCCTCCCACCCCGCACGATGGCTCGCGGGGCTCACCGCGCTCCTGCTCGCCGGCACCGTGCTGGCGGCTGGGTTGCAGGACGTGCGCGCCGAGCGCACCGGGGCCCCGGTCTTCGCCTTCCTCCACTGGAACCTCTTCCTCGCCTGGGTGCCGTACGTCCTGGCGCTCGCGCTGCTCGTGCTGCACCGGGTGCGCTCGCCCGGCTGGCTCCTCGTCGGCCTCGGCGTCGTGTGGCTGCTCTTCCTGCCCAACGCGCCGTACATCCTCACCGACTTCATCCACGTCGGGGCGATCCCCGGCGCACCGCTGTGGTTCGACGTGCTCCTCATCGGGGCCTTCGCCGGCACCGGGCTGCTCCTCGGGCTGGCCTCCCTGCTCCTCGTCCACCACGTCGTCGCCGCACGGGTCGGGCACCTCGCGGGCTGGGTGCTCGCGATCGGGTCGCTCGCCCTGTCCTCGCTGGGGATCTACCTCGGGCGCTTCCCGCGGTTCAACTCCTGGGACGTGCTCACCAACCCCCGTGGCCTCGTCGACGTCATCGCCTACCGGCTCGCCGACCCGCTCGGCAACCCCTTCCTCCTGCAGTTCGCCGCGCTCATGACCGCGGGGCTCGTCGTGTCCTACCTGCTGACCTGGGCCGTCGGCCAGGCCTGTGCCGGTCGTCGTCGGACCGGGGTGGCACAGTACGCAGGGTGACCCACCCCTCGGCCGAGACCCTCCGGGAGCGCCCGGCCGTACCCGTCGAGATCAAGGTCCTGGTCGCGGCTGCCTTCGTCATCGCGGTCGGCTTCGGGCTCATCACCCCGGTGCTGCCGCAGTTCGCGCAGAGCTTCGACGTCGGGGTCACCGCGGCCTCGGTCATCGTCTCGGCCTTCGCCTTCTTCCGGCTGCTCTTCGCCCCGGCCGGCGGCGCGCTCGTCACCCGCCTGGGCGAGCGGCCGATCTACATCATCGGCCTGGTCATCGTCGCGCTGTCGACGGGCGCCTCGGCCTTCGCGCAGTCCTACTGGCAGCTGCTCGTCTTCCGCTCGCTCGGCGGCATCGGGTCGACGATGTTCACCGTCTCGGCCATGGCCCTGCTCGTGCGCATGGCGCCGCCGCTCATCCGCGGCCGGGTCTCCTCGATGTACGGCAGCGCCTTCCTCATCGGTGGGGTCATCGGGCCGGTCATCGGGGGCGCGCTCGGCGAGCTCGGGATGCGTGTCCCCTTCGTCGTCTACGGCGTCGCGCTGCTCATCGCCGCGGCCCTCGTCGCGATCATGCTGCGGGGGACCCCCCTTCGCGCCGACCCGGCCCACGCGTCCGTCCCCCCGATGACCGTCGGCGAGGCCCTGCAGGACAGCGCGTACCGCTCCGCGATGGTCTCCGCCTTCGCCAACGGCTGGACCAACTTCGGGGTGCGGGTCGCGATCCTGCCGCTCTTCGCCGTCGCGGTCGTGGGTGAGACCTGGGCCGCGGCCGTGGCGCTCGCCGTGGGCGCGGCCACCACCGCGATCACCCTGCAGTTCTCCGGACGGCTCGCCGACAGCCTCGGCCGCCGTCGTCCGATCATCCTCGGCCTGGCGCTGAGCGCCGTGGGCATGGGCGCCATGGGCCTCGCGGGCAGCCTGGCCGTGATCCTCGCGCTCACCGCCGTGCTGAGCGTCGGGGCCGGCCTGCTCAACCCCGCGCAGCAGGCCACGGTCGCCGACGTCGTCGGCAACGGCCGGTCCGGGGGCAAGGTGCTCGCGGCCTTCCAGATGTGCCAGGACGCCGGCGGCATCGGCGGTCCCGTGGTCATCGGCGCGGTCGCCGACCTGTGGGGCTGGCAGTGGGCCTTCGCCCTGAGCGGCCTCGTCTCGGCGCTCGCGGTCATCCCGTGGCTGCGTGCCCGCGAGACGCTCGTCGCGCACTCGGGATGATCCCCGCGCGCAGCGGTGTTGGCACCGGCATGCAGATCGACATCTGGTCCGACATCGCCTGCCCGTGGTGCTACATCGGCAAGCGCCGCCTCGAGACCGCGCTGGCCGACCACCCGCAGCGCGACGAGATCGAGGTGACCTGGCACAGCTACCAGCTCGACCCGACGCTCCCGGAGCACTACGAGGGGACCGAGGTCGAGTACCTCGCCTCCCGCAAGGGCATGCCGGTCGAGCAGGTCCGGCAGATGTTCGGCCACGTCACCGAGCAGGCGGCCGGTGAGGGTCTGGCCTACGACTTCGACACGCTGGTCGTCGCCAACTCCGCACGCGCCCACGAGCTGCTGCACCTGGCCAAGGAGCGCGGCCTCGCCGACGCCGTCAAGGAGGCGCTGCTCTCCGGGCACTTCGAGCACGGCATGGACATCGGCGACGTCGACCAGCTCGTGCGGGTCGGTGTCGGCGCCGGGCTGGACGAAGGGGAGATCCGCGCGGCCCTCGAGGACCGCCGGTACCAGGCTGCCGTCGCGTCCGACATCGACATGGCCCGGCAGATCGGGGTGACGGGCGTCCCCTTCGTCGTCGTGGACATGAAGTACGCGGTCTCCGGGGCGCAGCCGCCGGAGGTCTTCCGTCAGGCCATCGACACAGCGCTCGCCGAGCAGGCCCCCGCCCTGCAGGTCGTCGACGGGTCGAGCGACGCGGAGGCGTGCGGCCCCGACGGCTGCGCCATCTGATGACGCCCGCGGAGCTGCTCCTCGACTCCTTCGGGCGGGTGCACGATGGCGCCCTCTCCGTCCTCGACGGGCTCACGGAGGACCAGCTCGCGCACCGCATCACGCCGGACGCCAATTCCATCGCGTGGCTCGTGTGGCACGCCATGCGGGTCCAGGACGACCACCTCGCCGATGCTGCCGGGCTCCAGCAGGTCTGGGCTGCACGGGGATTCATCGAGTTCTTCGATCTCGACCTCGACGAGGACGACACCGGCTACGGGCACACGTCCGCCCAGGTCGCCGAGGTGCGCGCCCCCGCGGAGCTGCTCGCCCGCTACGTTCAGGCCGTCCACCACCAGACCCGCGCCTGGGTCGGTGGCCTCACCGAGGCAGACCTCGACCGGGTCGTCGACACGCGCTGGGACCCGCCGGTGACCCTCGGGGTGCGCCTGGTGAGCGTCATCGACGACGACACCCAGCACATCGGCCAGGCCGCCTACCTCAAGGGGTTGCTCCCATGAGCGAATTCGTCGCGAGGGTCGAGACCGACCTGGCGCCCGCGGTCGCATGGGACCGGATCTGGGACCTCGACCGCCACACGACGGTCATCCCCTTCACCCGCGTCGCGCTCGACCCGCCGGCGACCGCCCTCGCGGTGGGGGCCGGGTTCACCGGCCGCACCGCGCTCGGTCGGCTCGGTTTCGACGACACGATGCGGATCGAGGAGTGGCGCCCACCCACGGTCGCCGAGCCCGGGCGTGCGGTGGTCGTGAAGACCGGCCGGTTGCTCGGCGGGCGCATCGAGGTGGACGTCGTTCCTGCAGGGTCGGGCGGCACGCGGATCACCTGGCGCCAGCAGGTGGCACTGCCGTGGCTGCCCCGGCCGCTGCGTCGCCTGGAGTGGCTCGCCGCCCGCGTGGCGGCCCCCGGCTACCGCCGGGTGCTGCGGACCTTGCTGGGCTGACCCACCCGGCGGGGGAGCGGCGCTGTGATCGCGTGCACGAAGGGTCGTCCTGGTGCACGAGGTGGTCAGATCTGCCACGAGATGCACCAGCACTACCTCTTGTGCTCACGGCTCTTCGTCCGCGCGGTCGCCGGAGCGGTCCACGGGTCCTCCGGCCACGGGTGCCTGGGGTAGCGGCCGCGCATCTCCGCACGCACCTGGGCGTACGGGCCGGACCAGAAGCTCGCGAGGTCGTCGGTCACGGCGAGCGGGCGCCGGGCCGGTGAGAGCAGGTGGAAGAGCACGGGCACGCGCCCGTCGACCAGCCGCGGCGTCTCGGCCAGCCCGAAGCACTCCTGCAGCTTGACCGCGAGCACCGGTGCGGCAGCGGCCTCGTCGTGCGGCGGCCAGGTGACGGCGGCGGTCGACCCGCTGGGGACGGCGAGGCGCTCGGGGGCGAGATCGTCCAGCCGGGCCGCCTCGGGCCAGGGCAGCAGCCGCCGGAGCGGGTCGGTCAGGTCGATCCGTCCGATCGGCGTCCCCCCGGCGATGCGGTGCAGCTCGGGACCGAGCCACTCCTCGATGCGGGACGTCAGGGCGTCGTCGGACACGTCCGGCCACGGGTCGCCGAGGTGGTGGTGCAGGGAGGAGAGGCGTCGTCGCAGCACATCGGCCGACGGGGACCAGGTGAGCAGGCCGAGACCCTGCGTGGTCAGGGCGCGCGCCACGGCCCGGGCGCCGGTCGCCGGGTCGGCGCGGACGGGGGTGGAGCTGAGCTCGATGGCCCCGATGGCGTCGACCTCGCGGGCGGTGACCCTCCCTTCGCCCAGGTCGGCGCGGACCTCGCGGACGCGTAGCCCTGCCCCGGCGGTCTCCGCCTCGTCGCGGGCGAGCCCGGCGGCGAGGCGGATGACGGCGCCGGTCCCTGCCGCGACCCGGCCGTCGGCGCGGGCCACGTCGGCGACGACGATCCACTCGTGATGACGAAGGGGGCTCCCCGCCGGCAGCGCGGCGCGCGTCCCGGAGGCGAGCAGGTAGGTCGGCCCGTCACCCACCCGGCGGGCGATGCGGCCGGGGTGGGCGAGCGCCGCGACGAGGCCGACGGGGTCGGACGTGGTCTCCCCGCCTCCGGAGGGGGCGAGACGGGTCAGCCGCTCGACCTCCCTCCGCCAGCGACCGGGCTCGCGGGCGCGCCCCGAGCGCAGCTCGGCGACGAGGCGGTCCAGGTCGCCGTCCTCGCTGCGCAGGTCGTCGGAGAGGGCGGCGACGACCTCGGCCGCAGCGGTCGTCCCCACGAGCCGGGCGCCGTCGAGCAGCGCCCGGGCCAGGCGCGGGTCGGCCGGGACGCGGGCCGCAGCCTCCCCGTCCGGCGTGATCCGGCCGTCGTCGTCGACGAGACCGAGGCCGCGCAGGGTGGCCTCGGCGGCGGTGATCGCGGTGGCCGGTGGGGGCGTGAGGAGCGGCAGGCCCTCCGCCCGGGGTGACCCCCATGCCGCGAGGGTGAGCGCGGGGCCGGTGAGGTCGGCCGTCGTGATCTGGGGCGTGACGTGCTCGGGCGCCCGCGACCACGCCGACGCCTCGATCAGCCGGACGGCGCGCCCCGGGCCGAGCCGCGCGGCCCGACCCGCGCGCTGGGTCATCGACGCCCGAGAGGCCTGCACCGTGACGAGGCCGGACATGTCACGGGCCGCGTCGCGACGGGGCTCGCGCGACAGGCACGCGTCGACGACGAGCCGCACGCCGGGGACGGTGAGCGAGGACTCGGCGAGGTCCGTGGAGACGATGATTCGCGACGAATCACCCTGACCCTCCCCAGTCGCCCGGTCCTGCTCGCGGGGGGCGAGACGACCGTGGAGGGGCAGGACCTCGGCCCCCGGGACGAGGCCGCGCACCTGCTCGACGACCCGGTCGACCTCGCGGACGCCCGGGACGAAGACGAGGGTGTCGCCCCCTTCGTCATGGTGGTGGGCGGTCGTCGCGGCGACGTGGTCGAGGAACTCCCGCGTCACCCCGCGCGCGTCGGTCCGGGGGCCGGTGGCGGGCGCCCACACGACGTCGAGCGGGTGGAGGGCGCCCTCGCTGACGACGACCGGGGCGTCGTCGAGCAGGCGGGCGATGGCCGGCGCGTCGAGGGTCGCCGACATCGCGACGAGCGGCAGCTCCCGCAGCTGACGGACCTCGGCGAGCATCCCGAGCAGCAGGTCGCCCTCGAGCCCTCGCTCGTGGACCTCGTCGAGGACGACCGCGGCGGTGCCGGTCAGCTCGGGGTCGGCGAGGAGCCTGCGGAGGAGGACGCCCGGCGTGACGAACTCGATCCTCGTGCCGGCCTGCACGTGGCGCTCGCCGCGGACGGTGTAGCCGACCAGCCCCCCGAGCGGTGTGCCGGTGAGGTGGGCGAGGCGTCGGGCGGCCGAGCGCACGGTCACCCGGCGCGGGCCGGTGACGACGACGCGACCGGTGACGTGGGTGGCGACGAGCGGCGGTGCGAGGGTGGTCTTGCCGGAGCCGGGTGGGGCCTGGACGACGGCGACCCCGCGCTCCTCGACCGCTGCGCGCAGGTCACCCAGCGCCTCGGCGAAGGGGAGCCCCGCACCGATGGCCGGCAGGTCGAGGTCGGTCATGCACCGAGCCTCGCACGAGCGGGGACGCGGAAGGGCCGGCCCCGGGGAGGGGGGCCGGACCTTCGCAGGGTGCGCTGGTCGGGTCAGGCGACCGTGGGCGCCTCGGTGGCGCGGCCGCGCAGGCCCAGGCCACCGAAGATCATCCCGAGGCCCACACCCATGGCCATCGTGGCGACACCGAAGGCGACGACCGAGGTGAAGAGGGAGGCCCGCAGGAAGGAGGCGGACATCGCGACCTCGCGCAGCGGGTCCTCACGGCCGAGCTCGGCGTAGGTCTTGCCCTCGGTCAGGGCCAGGGCGTGCTTGTCGATGATCTGGGCCTGGGCGTAGGCGGAGAACGGGCCGTTCACGTCGTCGCCGGCGAGGAAGGCGGCGTCGTCCGCGACGGTGATGTTGGCGTTGCTCAGCTCCTGGCTCGTCATCACGTACGTGCCTGCACCGGCGATGATGAAGACGGCGCCGAGGATCATCAGGAGGGTGCTCATGGTGCGGCTGCTGCGCATGGCGGAGTGCCTTTCTGGGTCGTTCGAGGGGTCCCGAGAAGGAGGTGTGGCAGGGAGCCTGCGGCGCGTCCATCGCGGAGGATGACACTTCAAATACTACTGGGTGTAGTACATGGCTGGCAAAGCGAGGGAGCTCCCCTTCGCGCTGCGGATCAGACGGTGGGAGGGACGCGGCCGGTCGGGCTCAGGCGCGTCGTCACGGAGCGAAGGGGGTGGGCCAGGCCAGCGCCCCCACCGGCACCCGCAGATCCTCGCACCGGCCGCGACCGTTCGTCTGCATTGCCCTAGGGGAATGCAGACCGGCGGTCATGGAGCGCGCGGGACGAAGGGGGATCAGGGCGCGGCGAGTCGGGTGACGATGCGCTGGACCGTGAGCCAGGTGCGGGTGGTGATGTCCTTGCCGTAGGTCCGGTCGAGCCAGCGCATGAAGTCCGGGGTCCGCCCCGGGTCCCCGTTGTCGATGACGGCCAGGAAGGCGCGCGCCTCCTCGTCGAAGCCGACGACCCGCACGAGCGGGTCCGGGTCGTCCGGGATCGTGCTCGGGGGCTCGTGCCCGTCCTTGAGGAAGGTCGCGACGAGGTAGGTCCCGCGGCCGTGCACCAGCCCGTCGAAGGGGTCGCGCGCCAGGAGCGCCTGCAGCTCGCCGAGCTCGCGGACGATCGTCCCGCCGCCGATGCCGAGGTCGTCGACGAGCGCCTGCTGGATCGTCCGCTCGAGCTCGGGCACGTCGGCCTGCTCGCTGCGGAAGAGGATGTTGCCGCTCGCCAGCACCGACTCTACGCGCGCGTGCCCGAGGCGCTCGACGACGGCGCGCAGCTGGGCGTTGGAGTTGTTGGGCAGCGAGGGGGCGATCCCGCGGAGCAGCGCGACGTAGCGCGTCATGGCCGCAGGTGGGAGGCGCCGTTGAGGTCGAGCGTCGCGCCGGACGCCCAGACCGCCTCCGGCGAGGCGAGCCAGAGCACCGCGGAGGCGACCTCCTCGGGACGACCGACACGACCGAAGGGGGAGCCCGCCCGGATCTCGTCCCCGGCCGGGGAGGCGAGTCGGTCCGCGACCCGTTCGGTCTCGACGAACCCGGGTGCGACGGTCGCGACCGCGATGTCGTGCGGCGCCAGGGCCACGGCGAGCGAGGCGTCCATCGCGTGCAGCGCGGCCTTGCTCGCGGCGTACGCGGGGAACTCGGGCTCGCCCTTGTGCACCCCCCGCGTCCCGATGGAGATCACCCGGCCCGGCAGCCCGAGCTCGACGAGCCGGGAGGTCATCGCGTGCGTGACGATCGCGGTGCCGAGCGTGTTGATGCGCAGGTAGGCCTCCCAACGCTGCCGCCAGGCCGCGGGGTCCGTCGTCGCGGGTGGGTGCGCGAGCCCGGCGTCGGTGGCGATGCCCGCGTTGTTGACGAGCACGGTGACCGGTCCGCCGAGAGCCTCCTCGGCCTGCGCCGGCAGCGCTCCCGCCTCGGCCGCGTCGCCGAGGTCCGCGACGAGCAGGGCGTGGCCGGTGCCCGGGAGGGAGGCGCGGGTGGCCTCCCCTTCGTCCACCGCGGAGCGCACGTGGACCGCGACCCGATCACCCTGCTCCGCGAAGGCCTGCGCCACCGCACGGCCGATGCCGCGGGAGGCTCCGGTGACGAGGACGTGGCGGCTCATGGCGGTACCCTACGACCCGCCCGGTCCCGCAGGAATGGGTCGCCGCGGGGCGGGTAGGGGAGCGGCAACCAGCGAGAGGAGTGCGCCATGAGCCAGCAAGCGGACGGCGGCGACGAGGGCGGTCAGGTCTCGGAGACGAGCAACCTGCGCGACACCGACGTGGACGAGGCCTACCAGCAGAGCGAAGGGGTCCCGCCGTCGGCCGACGCCCCGCAGGAGGACCAGTCGGCGAAGGAGGCCGAGGTCTCCCCCGAGCACGGCGACGTCGACGAGTCCGTCGACCACGGCGTGGGCAGGGACACCGAGTGAGCGCACCCCTGCCCGGGCCGCGCGGCCCGGTGAGCGAGCACGTGCTGGAGGTCCTGCAGGGCCGTCCGGCCGGCCCCGGTCCGGCGCCTGGCAGCGCCGGGGTGGACGTCTTGGGGGACGACGACGTGCAGCTGGCGCTGTGGTTGCTGCTCGAGCTGCACCACCGCGGTCTCGAGGGCGTCGACCCGGGCCTGGAAGGTGACCCCGAGGTCCTGCGGCTGCGGCGCGGTCTCGAGGACGCCCACCTGGCGGCCCTGCGGGAGCTCACCCGAGAGCGGCTCGCGCGCGTCGACGACGGTGCCGACCTCGCGGACCAGATCGCCGCCCTGCTCGCCGACGACGACGGGCCCTCGCTCGCGGACTTCCTGGCACGTCGGGCCGACGTCGACCAGGTCCACGAGTTCCTGCGGCAGCGCAGCATCTACCACCTGGCCGAGTCGGACCCGCACGCCTTCGTCGTGCCGCGGCTGGACGGGCCGGCCAAGGTCGCGCTCGCCGAGCTGCAGTACGACGAGTTCGGCGCCGGGCGCCCGGCGCGTCTGCACTCGCTGCTCTTCGCGCAGGCGCTGCAGGCCTGCGGCCTGGACCCCACCTACGGCGCGTACCTCGACGAGGCCCGCGCGAGCACCCTGGCCGTCAACACCACGATGCTCGTGCTCGGCCTCTCCCGGCGCTGGCGTGGGGCAGCGATGGGCCACCTCGCGGCCTTCGAGTCCACGAGCTCCGTGCCCTGCCGTCGCATCGCCGCCGGCGCCCGGCGCCTCGGCCTGCCCGACGAGGTCGAGGCGTACTACGACGAGCACGTGGAGGCGGACGCCGTGCACGAGCAGCTGGCCATCCGCAGCATCTGCGTGCCGCTCGTCGACGCGGAGCCGGAGCTGCGTGAGGACGTGCTCTTCGGCGTCGCGGCGTGCCTGGAGCTCGACGCGCTCGCGGCGCGCGAGCAGCTGGAGCTGTGGCGCGCCGGCAGCGTCGCCGAGGTCTCGGCGTGAGGCCCGCGCGGGCCGAGGTGTCCGTGGAGCGCTGCCCCGGCGGGCCGCTCCTCGTGCGGGGGGCCGAGGTCGTGCGGGATGCCTCCGGCGTCGAGCACGAGGTCACCCGGCCGGTCGTCGCCGTGTGCGCTTGCGGCATGAGTGGCCGGGCGCCGTGGTGCGACGGCACGCACAAGGTCGTCGCGGCGAAGCGAGGTCGCTGATGGCGCGCACCGCGTTCGCCTTCGCCGGGATGGATCTCGAGACGGACGAGCGGCTGCTCGAGCCCCGCGAGTGGACCCGGGCCCAGTCCGACTGGGCGTCGGAGCTGCTGCCGCACCTGCCCGAGGGCCCCGTCCTCGAGCTGTGCTCGGGAGCCGGCCACATCGGTCTTGCGGCGGTGCGCGGCTCCGCCCGGGTGCTCGTCGCCGTGGACCGCGAGGAGATCGCGGCGGAGACGATCCGGGCCAACGCCGGGCGCGTCGGCATGGCCGATCGCGTCGAGGTGCGCTGCGGCGACCTGTCCGAGGTGGTCGCCCCCGGTGAGGTCTACCCGCTCGTCGTCGCCGACCCTCCCTGGGTGCCGCACGCGTCGATCGGCACCTATCCCCAGGACCCACCCGGGGCCATCGACGGTGGTGCCGACGGGCTCGACATCGCCCGGCAGTGCGTCGAGGTCATCGCCGCGCACCTCCACGCCGACGGCGCGGCGCTGCTGCAGCTCGGCACCGCGGAGCAGGCCCACGCGATCGAGCTGCCCGACGGCCTCGTGCTCACCGAGGTGCGCGAGTACCCCCGAGGGGTCGTGGCGTGCCTGCGTCGTCCCGGGCCGCCGGCAGGATCATCGCGATGACGTCGGCGGCGTCGTCCGCGAGCCAGGACGGGCGGGTGGCGCCGACCTCGACCCACCCCCGGCGGCGGTAGTAGTCGACGGCCGCACCGCTGGAGACGAC
Source organism: Janibacter terrae (assembly GCF_039636765.1). Lineage (NCBI taxonomy): Bacteria > Bacillati > Actinomycetota > Actinomycetes > Micrococcales > Intrasporangiaceae > Janibacter > Janibacter terrae. Next base: position 140,895 of record NZ_CP144167.1, on the reverse strand, counting down.
GTCGAGGCACGGCGCGAGCCCGCGCTCGTCGAGGTCTGCCAGGGCGGTGCGCATCAGCGCGGCCCCGACGCCGGTGCCGCGCGCGGCGCTGGAGGTGAAGTACACGCCGATCTCGCCGAGCCGCTCGGCGGGCAGGCCGTGGCCGTCGCTCCAGAGCCGGGCGAGCTCGGGCTCGTGGCCGTCGACGCGCACGGGGAGGACCGCGGCGTGGCCGACCGGTGCGCCGTCGACCTCCGCGGTCCAGGTTGAGAGCGTGCCGGACCGGGCGATGAAGTCCTCCGGCGGCATCGGCAGCGGTCGGCGGTGCGGGTAGCCGGACGCCGCCTGCTGCTCGACGAGCGCACGCCCGAGGGCTGGGAGGTCGTCGTCACGGCGGGGTCGGATCAGCACGGTCACGGGGGCCATTGTCACCGAGGGGACCGGCTCCGTGGGCCGGCGCCGACCGCCTCGGGACGGCATGATCGACGGCATGACCTCCAGCGACCCCGTCGACCTCCCCCACGTCGACGGGATGCGGCGGCGCAGCCGCGTCGTGCTCGTGGCACTCACGTGGGCGGTCCTGCTGGGGGCGAGCGCGGCGCTGGTCTTCCCCGGGCTCGATGCGGGGATCTTCAGCGTGAACCCGCTCGCCGTCGTGCTGATCGTCGTGTGGTTCGTCCTCATGGTCGCGTTGCTGCTGCAGGTGAGCCACCGGTGGCACCCCGTCGTGCTCGGCCTCTGCTTCCTCGCGCTCGTCGCCGCGCCCGGGTTCGTCTACCTGGGCGTGGTCGCCGGCTACGGGACCCTGGGCTCGGAGCGCACGAGCGCGACCGTCGTCGAGGCGCACCCTCGCGGCAACCAACCGCCGTCGGTCCTCTTCGAGCTCGAGGACGGGACCCGGGAGCGGGGGTACTCCACCGGGATGACTGATGGACCGTACCCGGGCTACGTCGTCCCGAGGGCGGGGTCCCGTGTCGCGGTGCTGAGGGACGACGCGGGTCTCCTGCCCCCGCGCCTGGCCGTGGGCGACACGTCGACGGACTCCACCGGGCGGGCCCTCGCCGCCCTGGTCCCCGGGGCGCTCGGGCTCCTCGTCCTCGGTGTCGCCACCGTCTCGGTGCTCACCCGTCGCGAGAGCTTCGTGACGAGGACGGCCCGCGAGAGCGAGGCCCGGCGACTGGCCGACCTGCATCCCGGGACGACGGGTCAGCGGCGCCGCCGCAGCGCGTAGCCCGCGGTCGCGACGAGCGTGAGCGGCCCGAAGAGCAGCATCGGGGCGTACGCGACGACCATGAGCACGAGGGCGCCGTCGTGCACCGTGCCCTCGTCGGCACGACGGCCGGCGAGCAGCCCGAGGGCCATCGAGATCGTGAAGAGGTAGGTCATCGCCAGACCGCCGAGGGCGCCGAGGGCGACCGGCACCGAGCGGTGGATCGCGACCCCGACGCAGCGTTCGCCCCACGGCCGCACGAGCCCCACGACGAGGACGCCGCACAGGACCTGGGTGATCGAGAGCCCGAGGACGTACCCGACCTCCCCCTCGTGCAGCCGGCGCAGCTCATCCGTGCCGGGCAGGGCGCCGCCGATCATCAGCAGCCGCCAGAGTGCGCTCGGCAGGCTCGCGAGCAGGGTGCCCCAGGCGGCGAGCACGGCCCAGTCCTGCGGTGGTCGCTCGGCCCAGCGGATCGTCGTCGGTGCAGTGGTTGCGGTCGTCGTCGCCATGCCCTCGACGCTCCTCACGGATGGCGGTGGTGACCACCCGGTGGGCCCTCCGTCGCGACGGCGGTCAACCCCCGGTCACCGACGCAGGATCTCCTTCGCCATCGACAACCCGGCCTCGCGCTCGGGCTGGATGATCCGGGCGACGCCGAGCCTGCGCAGGGCCTCGACGTGCTGCCGTGAGCCGGCCTTGGCCCAGACCTCGCGCACGCCCAGCTCGTTGAGCGCGGTGGCCGTCATCAGCGAGGCCGCGACATTGGTCATCCCGAGGACGACGAGGGTCTCCGCGCCGACGCCGAGCTGCCGCAGCGTCTCCTCGTCGCGTGCCTCCGCGATCGCGAGATCACGCAGCTCCTCGGCCAGGGAGGCGACGACACGCTCGTCGACGTCGACGCCGAGCACGTGCCTCCCTTCGTCCTCGAGCCGGAGGGCGAGCGCCGCGCCGAAGCGGCCGAGCCCGATGACGACGACGTCGTGCCTAGCCAATGAGGACCCTCTCCTCCGGCACCTCGTAGCGCCGGGGTCGGTTGCGCAGCGCCAGGGCGGCGCCGAGCGTGATCGGGCCGAGGCGCCCGAGGAACATGAGTCCGATGAGCACGAGCTGGCCCACCGGTGGGATGTCGGCCGTGATGCCGGTGGACATCCCGACCGTCGCGAAGGCCGAGATCACCTCGAAGAGCACGACGTCGAGCCTGAAGGGCGTGACGACGAGCAGCGCCGCCGTGCCGGCGACGACCAGGCCGACGCCGAGCAGCGCGACGGTGAGCGCCTGGCGGATGTTGTCCTGCGGTACGCGTCGCCGCAGCACGCGCACGGTCGGCTCTCCCCGCAGCTCGGCCCAGATGACGAAGCCGAGCAGGGCGAAGGTCGTGATCTTGATGCCGCCCGCGGTGCCCGCGCTCCCGCCACCGACGAACATCAGGCCGTCGAGGAGGAGCAGGCTCTCCTGGTGCAGCGCACCGACATCGACGCTGTTGAACCCGGCGGTGCGGGCGACGACCGACTGGAACCCGGCGCTGAGGACCTTGCCGCCCGTGCCCATCGGCCCGAGCGTGTCGGCGTTGTCCCACTCAAAGCCCGCGAGGAGCGCCGTGCCGACGAGCCACAGGACCACGGAGCCCCAGATCGTGATCGTCGCCTGCGTCGTCCACCGTCGAGATCGGCGACCTCGGTGCTTGAGGATCTCCCACCAGACGGGGAACCCGAGACCGCCGATCATCACCGACAGCATCAGCGGGAGGCACATCCACGGGTCCTGCGCCCAGGAGACGGCACTGTCGGGGTGCAGGCCGAAGCCGGCGTTGTTGAAGGCCGAGACCGCGTGGAAGACCCCCGAGTAGAGCGCCGTCGCCCAGTCCTCGTGGTACGCGATGCGCAGCCGGACGGCGAGGGCCGCCGCGGTGGCCACCTCGACCGTGAGCGTGAACCGCAGGACGCCGACGAGCACCTGGGCCGGGCTGCGGTCGGACATGGAGCGCGCCTCCGCGCCGGTGAGGACGGTGGCGGGAGCGCTCAGCCGACGACCGATGAGCATGACGAGCAGCGTGGCGGCGGACATCACCCCGAGACCCCCGAGCTGGATGAGCGCGAGGACGACGATCTCACCGAAGGTCGACCAGTGCGTCGCCGTGTCGACCGTGACCAGACCGGTGACGCAGGTCGCGGAGGTCGCGGTGAAGAGCGCGGTGAGCGGGTCGGTGGCCTCGCGGGACTGCGAGGCGAAGGGGGTCATCAGGACCAACGTGCCGACGGCGATCGTCACGGCGAAGCCGAGCATGACCGTCCGGGCGGGGTTCGCCACCAGACGGTTGAGCAGGTGAGTGTTGGTCGCGGCCTGGCCCACGGGCGGACACGCTACTCCCTCGTGCGGCAGGATGGTCCGACCGCCATGGAAGGGGCCGACAATGACTCCCACCCACGCCGACGTCGTGGACCTCGAGCGCTACCCGATCCACGAGCTCGGGTCGGCGGATGGGCAGGACCTGGTGCGGCGCTGCCGGGCCGAGCTCGACGCCGCGGGCGTGTGCAACCTGCCCGGCTTCATCCGGCCCGAGGCCGTCGCCCGAATGGTCGAGGTCGCGGAGCAGGTCGCGGACGAGGCCTGGGCCACGGACCGTCCCCACACCGTGTACTTCACCGAGCCGGACGAGACGCTCGACCCGGGTCACCCCCTTCGCCGGCAGGTCCGCTCGGCCAAGCACGGCTACGCCTACGACCGCATCCCCGCGGAGGCGCCGGTGCGGCGCCTCTACGAGTCGGACGAGCTCACGGACTTCATCGCCGCCGTCCTCGGCAAGGACGCGCTGTACCGCTCCGCCGACCCGCTCGACGCCTTCCAGGTCACGGCCTTCCACCCGGGCGAGGAGCTCGGGTGGCACTTCGACAACTCCGAGTTCTCGGTCACGGTCATGTACCAGCCGGCCGAGCGCGGAGGCGAGTTCGTCTACGTGCCGGGGCTGCGCAGCGAGGACGACGACAGCCACGACGGCGTGCGGCGCGTCCTCGACGGGGACGAAGGTGGCCTCCAGGTGCTGCCCGCCGCGCCGGGGTCGCTCGCCTTCTTCCGCGGGGAGCACGCGCTGCACCGCGTCACCCCCGTCGAGGGCAGCCGTCCGAGGATCAACTCGGTCCTCACCTACGGCGTACGTCCCGACATGCGCCTGTCCGACCTGACCTCCGAGATCTTCTACGGACGGACCTCGCGCTGAGCGCCGCAGGGCAGACTGGGGCGATGCGACGATTCGAGGAGCTCGCCTGGAGCGAGACGCCCCGCGGCGAGATCAGCCTGCGACGTCGGGTCGAGCCGACGCTCGAGGTCGACGTCTACGAGGTCAAGCTCGGCGACGAGTTCCTCATGTCGAGCCTCTTCACGGCCGCCGAGATCGAGCTCGCCCGGCTCGGTCTGGCGCAGGCGAAGGGGGAGCACCTCGACGTCGTCGTCGGCGGCCTGGGGCTCGGGTGCACCGCCCGCGCCGCGCTCGAGGACGAGCGGGTGCGCTCGATGATCGTCGTCGACGCCATGCCGGAGGTCATCGACTGGCACGAGCGCGAGCTGCTGCCCGACGCCGCTGCGCTGGTCCGGGACCCGCGCACCCGGCTGCAGCTGGCCAACTTCTTCGAGCTCGCGGCGTCCGACGCGGGCTTCGACGTCGAGACGCCGGGCAGGACCTTCGACGTGGTGCTGCTCGACATCGACCACACGCCGCACCACCTGCTCCACCCCGACCACGCCCCCTTCTACACGGAGGACGGGCTGCGCCGCCTGAAGCGTCACCTGCGTCCCGACGGGGTCTTCGCGCTCTGGTCCGACGACCCGCCGGACGACGGGTTCTGCGCGCTGCTCGAGCGGGTCTTCGACCGGGTCCGGGCGCACGTCGTGGACTTCGACAACTTCCTCACGGGCGGCACGTCGAGCAACACGGTGTACGTCGCGGTCTGATGGGCGAGGTGCGTCCGGGCGAGGATGGTCGCGAGGCCTGGACCGGTCGAGTCAGCCGTAGTGGTACCGGCAGGCGGCGATACGGATCTCGTCGTCGACGACCTTGTAGACGAGCCGATGCTCATCGGTGATGCGACGAGACCAGTACCCGGCGAAGTCGTGCTTGAGTGCCTCAGGTTTGCCGATGCCGTCGTTGCCATTGCGCTGGATGTCCGTCAGCAAGGTGTTGATGCGCTTGAGGACCTTGCGGTCCTGGCGTTGCCACCACACGTAGTCCTCCCACGCATGCTCGTCCCAGACGAGGAGCAACTCACTCCTCGATGAGCTCGTGGGGCCCGCCCCGACCGCTCTCGAGACGCTCCATGGCATCGAGCAGCCGGCGCGCGTTGCGGGGCGATCGCATGAGGTACGCCGTCTCGCGGAGGGACTCGTAGTCGTCCAGGGAGACGATCACGACGGGGTCATGCCCGGCGCGCGTGATGACGACCTCCTCGCGGTCGTTGACGACCCCGTCAAGGACCTCTGCGTAGCGCGCCCGGGACTCCGTGTAGCTCATGGTCTTCATGGTGACCTCCTGTACAGATAAGCGTACGTCTGGGCCTTCAGGGTGGCAAGAGCGGGGCCGAGTCCACCCTTCGATGCCAAACTCGGTGGATGAGCGATGAGCTGAGCACGGAGTGGATCGACAAGCGGGTTCGCGGCCGGCTGGGTGACGTCGTCCTCGTCGAGTCCCGGGACCCCCTCCTCGTGTGGCAGCCGGGTTTCCCGCCGGTCTACGGCTTCGCCTCCGACGAGATCGCGCAGGGGGTCCTGCGACCGGCAGCGGACCGCGACGCCGGCTACCCGGGCGAGTGGTTCTTCGGTCCGCACGCACGGGTCGACGACTGGGTCGACGTCGTCGCAGGCGACGAGGTCGTCCCGCGCGGCGCGTGGCGGCTCGCCGACCTGCCGGACCGGGTCGTCCTCACGTGGGAGCCCGACCGCCTGTCGTGGACCGAGGAGGACGAGAGCGTCGGCCTGCACCCACGCGACCCGCACAAGCGGGTGGAGACCCTGCGCAGCTCCCGGCACGTCGAGGTGAGCGTGGGCGACCAGGTGCTCGCGGTGAGCGACGCGCCCGTGCTCCTGCTCGAGACCGACCTGCCGACGCGGTACTACCTCCCGCGCGAGGACGTGCGGCTGGACCTGCTCGTCGCGACCGACACCACCTCGGCGTGCCCCTACAAGGGCACGGCGGACGGGTACTGGACGTGGCCGGGCCCGCCCGAGCTCGCCGACATCGCCTGGTCCTACTCCTCCCCCCTGCGAGCCGTCGAAGCGGTCCAGGGGCGGGTCTGCTTCTACAACGAGCTCGTCGACCTGCGCGTCGACGGGGTCCTGCTCGAGCGGCCCGAGTCGCCCTTCAGCAGGAGCGAGCAGCGCCCGGGCGCCGGGTGAGCGCCGGGTGAGCGCTGGGTGAGCGCTGGGTGAAGGGCGGGAATGAACCCCCTTCGTCCGTAGTTGAGCGAGGTGAACTCAACTTTTGGGCGCCGGATTTGCGCAGGTCGCGGACCGGCTCCTAGGTTGAGCAGCAGCAACTCAACTTGCGTCGGGGAGACCACCTCGACCACCCGAACAAAGGAGCGCCCCATGGCCCGTGCCGTTGGCATCGACCTCGGAACCACCAACTCTGCCGTCGCCGTCCTCGAGGGTGGCGAGCCCACGATCATCCCGAACGCCGAGGGTGGCCGCACCACCCCGTCCGTCGTCGCCTTCTCCAAGGGCGGCGAGGTCCTCGTCGGCGACATCGCCAAGCGTCAGGCGGTGACCAACGCCGACCGCACCATCCGCTCGGTCAAGCGCCACATGGGCACCGACTGGACGACCGACGACATCGACGGCAAGAAGTACACCGCTCAGGAGATCAGCGCTCGTACGCTGCAGAAGCTCAAGCGCGACGCCGAGGCCTACCTCGGTGAGGACGTCACCGACGCGGTCATCACCGTCCCCGCCTACTTCGACGACGCCGAGCGCCAGGCCACCAAGGAGGCCGGCGAGATCGCGGGCCTCAACGTCCTGCGCATCGTCAACGAGCCGACGGCGGCCGCCCTGGCCTATGGCCTCGACAAGGGCAAGGAGGACGAGCTCATCCTCGTCTTCGACCTCGGTGGCGGCACCTTCGACGTCTCCCTGCTCGAGGTCGGCAAGGACCCCGAGGACGGCTTCTCCACCATCCAGGTCCGCGCGACCTCCGGTGACAACCAGCTCGGTGGCGACGACTGGGACGAGCGCATCGTCGATCACCTCCTGACCCAGGTGAAGAACAACACCGGCGTCGACCTCTCCGGCGACAAGATCGCCATGCAGCGTCTGCGCGACGCCGCCGAGCAGGCGAAGAAGGAGCTCTCCTCCTCCTCGACCACGTCGATCAACCTGCAGTACCTGTCCATGGGCGAGAACGGCCCCATCCACCTCGACGAGTCGCTCTCGCGTGCGAACTTCGAGCAGATGACCAAGGACCTGCTCGACCGGACCAAGACCCCCTTCGAGAACGTCATCAAGGACGCGGGCGTCCAGGTCTCCGACATCGACCACGTGGTCCTCGTCGGTGGCTCCACCCGCATGCCGGCCGTCAGCTCGCTCGTCAAGGAGCTGACCGGGGGCAAGGAGCCCAACAAGGGCGTCAACCCGGACGAGGTCGTCGCGCTCGGCGCGGCCCTGCAGGCCGGTGTCCTCAAGGGCGAGCGCAAGGACGTCCTGCTCATCGACGTCACGCCGCTCTCCCTCGGCATCGAGACCAAGGGTGGCCTCTTCACCAAGCTCATCGAGCGCAACACCGCCATCCCGACGAAGCGCTCCGAGGTCTTCTCCACCGCCGAGGACAACCAGTCCTCCGTGCTGATCCAGGTCTTCCAGGGTGAGCGCGAGATCGCGCAGCAGAACAAGAACCTCGGCACCTTCGAGCTCTCCGGCATCGCGCCGGCGCCGCGCGGCGTGCCGCAGATCGAGGTCACCTTCGACATCGACGCCAACGGCATCGTCCACGTGACGGCCAAGGACCGGGGCACCGGCCAGGAGCAGAAGATCACCATCTCCGGCGGCTCTGCGCTGTCGAAGGAGGAGATCGAGCGCATGGTCAAGGAGGCCGAGGCGCACGCCGACGAGGACAAGGCCCGGCGCGAGGAGACCGAGGCCCGCAACAACGCGGAAAACCTCGTCTACTCCACCGAGAAGTTCCTCTCCGAGTCCAGCGACAAGCTGACCGACGAGCAGCGCAAGCCCGTCGACGACGCGCTCGCCGACCTCAAGGAGGCCCTCAAGCCGGAGTCCGGCGTGAGCGTCGAGGAGCTGGCCAAGAAGGTCGACACCCTCAACGAGGAGTCGCAGAAGATGGGCGCCGCCCTCTACGCGGCCTCCGCGGAGCAGGGCGAGGGCGCGGCCCCCGGCGGCGACGCCGGCGCCGAGCAGCCCGCTCCCGAGGGTGACGACGACATCGTCGACGCCGAGGTCGTCGACGACGACGAGGAGCAGAAGTGACCGACCCCAACCAGCCGATCGAGCCCGAGGTGACCGCCGACGCGGCGAACCCGGAGGCCGAGGAGCAGGTCGTCGAGGCCGAGGTGGTCGACGAGGACGCGGCCGACGCTGCGCCCAAGTCGGCCACCCCGGCCGACGGGGCCACCGCCCCGGGCGAAGGGGAGGCCACCGGAGACGCCGAGGTCCACCCCGACACGGCCCGCGCCGACCAGCTCCAGGACGACTACCTGCGCCTCCAGGCCGAGTACGTCAACTACAAGCGTCGCGTCGACCGGGACCTCCCGGTGCACAAGGAGCGCGCCGTCCACGACCTGCTCGAGTCGCTCCTGCCGGTCCTCGACGAGATCCACCTCGCCGAGCAGCACGGCGACCTGCCGGAGGGCTCCCCCTTCCGCGCGATCGCCGACAAGCTCGAGCAGGTCCTCACCAAGCAGGGTCTGGAGCGCGTGGGCGTCAAGGGCGAGGCCTTCGACCCCAACGTGCACGAGGCCCTCATGCACGGCGCGTGGGACGCCTCCGACCCGGAGCTGCCGAGCGACGCGACGGCCACGACGGTCGTCACCGTGCTCCAGCCCGGCTACCGCGCCGGCGAGCGCGTCCTGCGCGCCGCCCGCGTCGCGGTCGCCGACCCGCAGTAACCACCACCGAGAGGAGGAGACATGGCCAGTCAGGACTGGTTGGACAAGGACTTCTACGCGGTCCTGGGTGTCGCCAAGGACGCTGATACCGCCGAGATCAAGAAGGCCTACCGCAAGCTCGCCAAGCAGTACCACCCCGACCGCAATGCCGGGGACGACGCCGCCGAGCAGAAGTTCAAGGACGTCGGCGAGGCGCACGCCGTGCTCTCCGACCCGGAGCAGCGTCGTGAGTACGACGCCATCCGCTCGATGGCCGGCGGCGGTGCGCGATTCACCGCCGGTGGCCCGGGTGGGGGCGCAGGCTTCGAGGACATCTTCTCCGCCTTCGGCGGGGGAGGGGGCGGCTCGCGGGTGCGTTACAGCACCGGCGGCGGCTCCCCCTTCGCCGGGGGTGGGGCGGGCGAGCCCGACCTCGAGGACATCCTGTCGATGTTCGGCGGGGGCGGCGGCGCCGGCTTCGGCGAGCAGGGCGCGGGCTTCCGCGCCCCGCGGGGCCCGGTCAAGGGCCAGGACCTCACCGCCCGCACCGAGCTGTCCTTCCGCGACGCGGTCGAGGGGCGCACCATCGCCCTGACCGTCAACGGCGAGAAGGTCAACGCCAGGATCCCTGCCGGCGTCAAGGACGGCCAGAAGATCCGTCTGCGCGGCAAGGGAGGTCACGGCGACCAGGGCGGGCCCCGCGGTGACCTCATCCTCACCGTGTCGGTGGGCAAGCACCCGGTCTACGGCCGCGACGGCGACAACCTGACCCTCGACCTGCCGGTGACCTTCGCCGAGGCCGCCCTCGGTGCCACGGTCGCCGTGCCGACCCTCGACGGGTCGCAGGTCAAGGTCAGGATCGCGCCGGGGACCCCGAGCGGCCGCGTCCTGCGGCTCAAGGGACGCGGCATCGCGACGAAGAAGGCCACCGGCGATCTGCTCGCCAAGGTCCAGATCATCGTGCCGACCGAGCTCAGCGAGGCCGAGCGCGAGGCGGTCGAGGTCCTGCGCGATGCCCGCACCGACGACCCGCGTGCCGCGCTGTTCGCCGCCGCGAGCGCCTGACCGCGACGCACTGGTGACGCACCGATGACGAAGGGAGGTGGGCACATTGCACGGATCCGCCATGAGTGGTGACGACCGCACGCCCGTCTACGCCATCTCCGTTGCCGCCGAGCTCGCCGGCATGCACGCGCAGACGCTGCGCCAGTACGACCGGATCGGGCTCGTCACGCCCTCGCGCACCCGGGGTGGCGGCCGACGCTACAGCGCCGCCGACGTCACCCGGGTGCGCGAGGTGCAGCGCCTCTCCCAGGAGGAGGGCGTCTCGCTCGCGGCGATCCAGCGCATCTTCGACCTCGAGCACCAGGTCGAGGTGCTGCGCGCCCGGGTCGACGAGCTCGACGACGAGCTCGACGCCGCGCGCGAGCAGCTCGGCGAGGGGCGGCGCTTCTTCGCCGTCGGCTCGCAGGGCGACATCGTCGTGCTGCGCCGCGGCCAGCGGCCGCGACCCCGCAGCGGCGGGCAGGCGCTCGTCGTGCGGCAGGTGGGCTGACCCTCCCTTCGCGCCGTCACACCCGCTCGAGCAGGTCGCCCCACTCCCGCAACCGTCGCTCGACGGCGGCCTGCTCCGCGGCCAGCCGCTTCATCCCGTCACTCGGGTGGATCGGCTCGGGCCACTTCGGGCGGGTCGTGTCCCCTTCGTACTCGCCCCGCAGCCGCCGCCGCACGAGCGGGACGACCTCGTCGCGGACGAACTCCGCCTCGACGCGCACGGAGTGCCGCCACCCGGGCTGGTCGCCGGTCACGAGGTCGCTGAGCTTGAGCGTGTGGGGCACGCCGAGGGCCTCCGCGACGACGGCCGCCATCCGCTTGTGGCCCGGCCGGGCCATGTGTATCCGGTCGAGCGACCACAGGGCCTTGTCGTCGTACTCGCGCAGCAGGTCGTGGTCGACGAGCGTGGCGTCGTGGGTCGACGCGAGGTCGCGGATCGCGGCGTTGAAGGCGTGCACCCGCTTGGTGAGCGGCTTGAGCAGCCCCGTCGCCTGCGGCACGAAGGTCGTGAAGACGATGACCTCGGCACCCGACCCGACGAGCCGCACGAGGGCCCGCTCGTAGCGCTCCGCGATGGCGGTGACGTCCGCGCGCAGGGACAGCAGGTCGTTGCCCCCGGCGCAGAAGGAGATGTGCGTGGGCCGCAGCGCGAGGGCCGCGTCCAGCTGGTCGTCGACGACCTGGTCGAGGAACTTGCTGCGGATCGCGAGGTTGGCATAGCGCCACGTCGGGTCCGCCCGCCCGAGCTGCCGCGCGAGTCGGTCGGCCCACCCGCGCACCTGGTTGGGGTAGTGGAGGTTGGGGTCACCCACGCCCTCGGTGAAGGAGTCGCCGACGGCGACGAAGAGCCCGCTCATGTCCTTCGTCATGCTGGTGGCGGCCTGCCCACGGATCAAGGGGGCGGGGGCTCCCTTCGCCGTCCCGCCGCCGGGAGTTCACCCGCAGGACGAAGGGAGGGCCGTGGCCGTTGTCGGAGGGCGCTGGCAGGCTGTGCTCCATGCCACTTCCCCAGGACGCCGCCTCGGTCTTCGATCGCAAGAACACCCCGCTCATGCGTCTCGTCGACGCCGCCGACCCGCAGGCGCTCGCGGGCCCGAGCCCGTGCGCCGGCTGGTCGGGGCTCGACGTCGTGCAGCACCTCATCGACACCCAGCGTGACTTCCTGCTCAAGGCGGGCGCCGACCTGCCTGACCCGGCGCCGACGGTCGCTGCGCTCGGGCCGGCCACCGCGTGGCGTACCCACGCCGAGGGCGTCGCCCGGCAGCTCGCCGACGACACCCTGGCCGAGCGGCCCTACGAGACGCCCTTCGGCTCGACGACGGTGGGCGCCGCCTTCGACCGCTTCTACGGCTTCGACCTGCTCGTCCACCGCTGGGACATCGGTGCGGCCGCGGGCGTCCCGGTCGAGCTGAGCGACCGTGAGCTCGACCAGGTCGAGGAGGCGCTGGCCGGATTCGGCGACGCCGTGCGGAGCGAGGGCGTCTGCGGCCCGGCCGTCGAGGTCGGCCCCGATGCCAGCCGCCAGGAGCGGGTCATCGCCTTCACCGGTCGCGACCCGCGCGCCTGACTGGCCCTCGCCGCGTGGGCGGCGGCCTGGCGGCGTTGATGTCACCTGGTCCCCCGGAGAGGGGCAACCAGGTGACACCAACGACGCCGGGTGGCACCAACGCTGCCGGGGTCAGGCGAGCGCTTCGCCCACCCCGGTGAGCAGCCGGTCGACGTCGGAGTCATCGGTGTAGGGCGCGACACCGACGCGGATCCCGACGTCGACGTCGAGTCCGAGCGCCCGGAAGGGCTCGTGCGCGTAGAAGGTCCCGGCCGGCGCGAGCACGTCCGCCGCGGCGAGCTTCGCGGAGACCGCGCGGGCATCACCGCCCGGCAGGGTGAAGAAGAGCGTCGGGGTGCGGTCGGCGGCCCGCGAGTGGAGCACGACCCGGTCGCCGAGGTCGGCGAGCGCGGCCTCGATCCGCTGCCGCAGGCGTAGCTCGTGAGCGTGGACGAGATCGTGCGCCGCCGCCAGCCGCTCCCGGCGCGACGGGCCCTGCGGGGCCAGCGACGCGATGAAGTCGACCGCCGCTGTGGCGCCCGCCATGATCTCGTAGGGCAGCGTCCCCAGCTCGAAGCGCTCCGGCACCGCATCGGTCGACGGCAGCAGCTTGTCGGGCCGAAGGCCGTGCAGGAGAGTCGGATCCGCCGCCAGCGCCGCGCAGTGCGGGCCGAAGAACTTGTACGGCGAGCACACGTAGAGGTCGGCGCCGAGCGCTGCGACGTCGATGTGCGCGTGCGCCGTCAGGTGCACACCGTCGACGTGCACGAGCGCCCCGACCGCGTGGGCTCGCTCGGCGATCCGGGCCACGGGCGGACGGCTGCCGAGCAGGTTGGACGCACCGGTCACCGCGACGAGTCGGGTGCGCTCGGTGACGACCTCGTCGAGGTCGGTCAGGTCCAACTCGGCCGTCGAGGGGTCGAGCCGCAGCCACCGCACGCTCGCCCCGACGGCCTCGGCGGCCTGGACCCACGGCCGCACGTTGCAGTCGTGGTCGAGCTCGGTGACGACGACCTCGTCACCCGGGCCCCACCCCTTCGCCAGAGTCCGGGAGATGTCGTAGGTGAGCTGGGTGGCGCTGCGGCCGTAGACGATCCCGTCGGGGGAGGCCCCGAGCAGGTCGGCCATCGCGGAGCGGAAGTCGGCGATGGCCGCCTCGGCGTTGCGCTCGCTCGCCACCGACGAGCCGCGGTTGGACAGCGGCCCGGTGAGCGTCGCAGCGATCGCCTCACCGACCTCGGCCGGGGTCTGGGTGCCGCCCGGCCCGTCGAAGTGGGCGATGCCGGAGCGAAGGGAGGGGAAGCGGGCGCGGAGTGCGGCGACGTCGACGGACATGTCGTGATCATGCCCACCGACGTCGCCGCCGGGGAAGGGGGTCAGCTCACCGCGGCCGCGAGTCGGGCCAGCGAGTCCTCGAGCTGCGACTCCTTGACGAGCGGGAAGCCGACCTTGTCCAGCAGGGCCTGGTCGGTGACGCCGCTCCAGTCGTAGGTGTGGGTGACGATGGTGCTGTCCGAGCCCTGCGGCTCCAGCTCCCACAGCCACTCCCAGCCGGGCGGCTCGGTGCCGGCGGGGGCGGTCTTCCAGCCGACCATCTTGTTCGGGTCGAAGGCGGTGACGTGGTTGTCGGTCTGGTAGTCGCCACCCATGTGGTCGCCGGACATGTTCATCCGGAACACGTCGCCGACGGCCTGGATCCGGTCGGTCTTCTCGTCCGATCGGACGAAGCCGGACCCGTCGAGCTCTGCGTGCCGCTCGGGGTTGGTCAGCACCTCGAAGACGTCCTTGGCGGGCGCGTCGATGGTGCGCTGGACGGTGATCCTCTGCTCCTGTGCCATGCCCTCGACGACACCACGCGAAGCCGGTCGGTGTCCACCCCTGGCGGCGTGTCAGGCTGGAGCCATGTCCGAGCACCTGATGGTCTTCCCCGACCGTGACGACGCCGAGCGCATCGCCGACGACCTGCGCGACGAGGGCTTCACCGAGGTCCGCGTCGTCCGTGAGGCCCTCGCGGGTGAGGACGACGGCGAGGACCACGAGTGGGCCGTGCACGTGCGCGAGGAGATGGTCGGCGACGACGGTGGCGCGGTGGCCCACGGGCTGCGCGAGCGCTTCGCGGCGCTGGCCGAGGAGTTCGACGGGTGGTACGACCCGGAGCCGGCGACCGGCGCGTGACCCGACCTGCGTGAGCAGGGTCGTCACCCGGCGAGTTTGCGTCCCGGGGCCATCTTCGTGTCACGATATGATGACGAACTCCCCACGGATGGCGCCCGATCGTCCACGGGTCCCGGACGTCGGAGGTAGGACCAGTTGGTACCTGAGAGCGAGACCGGGCACAGCCGTGCCTTGGGGGAACGCGCCCGCATCTCGCGGCGCAAGGCGCTGCAGGCCCGCAGGTACTACACCCTGACGGCCGCGAGCACGCTCGTCCCCGGCCTCGGCCTGATCCGCACCCGGCGGCGCACCGGCATCGCGATCCTCACCGGCTTCGTCATCGCCCTCCTGGCCGCGCTCGGCTGGATGCTGACGAAGGGGGTGACCTCCTCGGTCATCAGCGTCGGGGTGAGCCGTCGCGCCCTGATGGTGCTCATCCCGCTCGTCGTCGTCGGCGCTCTCGTGTGGATCTGGGGGATCATCACCACCGCTCGCGACAACCTGCCGGAGGGCACGCGGGGGCGATCCAAGGTGGCGATGGTCGTCTTCGCCGCGTTCGCCTCGATCCTGGTCTTCGCGCCGGCCGCGCAGTCGGTCCGGTACGCCGTCATCCAGCGCTCCGTCATCGGCACGGTCTTCGAGAAGTTCCGCCCGGACGGCGCGGCCGCTCCCGTCGAGGGCGAGGACCCGTGGGCCGGCACCGAGCGGGTCAACATCATGCTCGTCGGGTCCGACGCCGGCCAGGACCGCGACGGCATCCGTCCGGACTCGGTCATGGTCGCGAGCGTGGACACCCAGACCGGCGAGACCGTCCTCTTCGGCATCCCCCGCAACCTGCAGAACATCCCCTTCTCCCCGGACAACCCGCTGTCGAAGCAGTACCCGGAGGGGTTCAACTGCGGCGACGAGTGCCTCATGGAGTACGTCTGGACCCTGGGCCGCGACAACGCCGCGCTCTTCCCCGGCGACCCCAACCCGGGGCTGACGGCGACCAAGGACGCGGCCTCGCAGGTCCTCGGGCTCGACATCGACTACACGACCGTCATCAACCTCGAGGGCTTCACGCAGCTCGTCGACGCGATGGGCGGCGTCGAGATCGACGTCAAGGAGCGGGTGTGCATCGGCTGCCACATCGATCCCGGTGGCAACGTCGTGGGCACGACGGGCTACATCGAGCCGGGCATCCAGCGCCTCGACGGCTACCGGGCCCTGTGGTACTCGCGCTCCCGCGCGGAGTCCGCCGACGGTGACTTCTCCCGGATGCGGCGCCAGCGCTGCATGGTGGGTGCGCTGCTCAACCAGGTCAACCCGACCTCGATGCTCGTGCGCTACCCGGCGCTGGCCAAGACCCTGCGCGACAACGTCAAGGTCGACATCCCGCAGCAGGACCTCTCGGCCTGGGCCGAGCTCGTCCTGCGCATCCAGGAGGGGGGCTCGATCAAGTCGCTGCCGCTCACCAACCAGAACATCGACGTCAACAAGCCCGACTACGCCAAGATCCACGCGATGGTCGACGAGGCGATCAATCCCCCGCCCCCTGCCCCCAAGACGTCGACCCCGAAGAAGACCCCCAGCTCGACCAGCACCACCGAGCCGTCCTCCTCCTCGACGACGACGACCGAGTCCGACGAGCTGAGCGACATCACCGCCACCTGCTGACCCTCGAGACTCTGCATTGCCCTACGGCAATGCAGAGTCTCGACGTCAAGTCTGTGAGGGCCGCTCTCGTGCGGGGTGGCTCTGGCCGAAGGGGAGCACGCGGCGGAAGGGGGTCGGTACAGAGTTGAGCGGAATAGACTCAAGTCTGGGAAGGTTGATCGAAGAAGAGACCACCGCCAGACGTAGAGGAGACCCCATGGACTTCCAGCCCACCACCAAGGTGGCCGAGGCGCTCGCCTTGGCCCAGCGTTCTGCCCAGACCCAGGGGCACCCCGAGGTCACGCCCGACCACCTCGTCAGCGCCCTCGTGCAGCTCGACACACCGCAGTGCGACACCCTCCTGCAGGCCGCCGGGACCGGCGCCGGGCACGTCCTCGCGCAGGCCGATGCGGCCGTGCGCTCGTTGCCGACCACGAGCGGTGCGGCGGCCTCCCCGACGCTCGGGCGCAGCCTGCTCGCTGTGCTCCAGCAGGCCGACACCCTCATGCGGGCGAAGGGGGACACGCACCTCGCCCTCGACCTGCTCCTGCTCGCGCTCGCCGAGACGGGCCACCTCGCGGCCGTCGAGTCCCGCGGCGCCCGCGACATGGAGGCGAAGATCGACGAGCTGCGCGCCGGGCGCAAGGTGACGTCCGAGACGCCCGCCGAGGGCGGCGAGTCGCTCGAGCAGTACGGCACCGACCTGACCCAGGCCGCCCGCGACGGCAAGCTCGACCCGGTCATCGGGCGGGACGCCGAGATCCGCCGCGTCGTCCAGGTGCTCTCCCGCCGGACGAAGAACAACCCCGTGCTCATCGGCGAGCCCGGCGTCGGCAAGACCGCCGTCGTCGAGGGCCTGGCCCAGCGCATCGTCGACGGTGACGTGCCCGAGTCGCTGCGCGACAAGCGGCTCGTCAGCCTCGACCTCGGCGCGATGGTCGCCGGCGCGAAGTACCGCGGCGAGTTCGAGGAGCGGCTCAAGGCCGTGCTCGAGGAGATCAAGGCCAGCGACGGGCAGATCGTCACCTTCATCGACGAGCTGCACACCGTCGTCGGTGCGGGCGCGTCCGGTGACGGCGCCATGGATGCGGGCAACATGCTCAAGCCGATGCTCGCCCGCGGCGAGCTGCGACTCGTCGGCGCGACGACGCTCGACGAGTTCCGCGAGCACATCGAAAAGGACCCGGCCCTGGAGCGGCGCTTCCAGCAGGTCTTCGTCGGTGAGCCGAGCGTCGAGGACACCATCGCGATCCTGCGCGGGCTCAAGGAGCGCTACGAGGCGCACCACAAGGTCGAGATCGAGGACGCCGCGCTCGTCGCGGCGGCCACGCTGTCGGACCGCTACATCACCGGCCGGCAGCTGCCCGACAAGGCGATCGACCTCGTCGACGAGGCGGCCTCGCGGCTGCGCATGGAGATCGACTCCAGCCCGGTCGAGATCGACGAGCTCTCCCGCGCCGTCGACCGGCTGAAGATGGAGGAGCTGCACCTCGCCCGGGAGAGCGACGACGCGTCGAAGGAGCGCCTGGAGCGGCTGCGCCAGGACCTCGCCGACAAGAGCGAGGAGCTCGCCGGGCTCACCGCGCGGTGGGAGGCGGAGAAGACCGGCCTCAACGCCGTCGGTGACCTCAAGGCGCGGCTCGACGACCTGCGCACCCAGGCCGACCGGCTGCAGCGCGAGGGTGACTACGAGGGGGCGTCGCGCCTGATGTACGGCGACATCCCCGCGCTGGAGGCCGAGCTCGCGCAGGCCAGCGAGGCCGAGGCCAACCGCGACGACGACCTCATGGTCAAGGAGCGCGTCGGGGCCGACGACATCGCCGAGGTCATCTCCGCCTGGACCGGCATCCCGGCCGGGCGCCTGCTCCAGGGCGAGACGGAGAAGCTGCTGAGCATGGAGTCGATCATCGGCTCACGCCTCATCGGCCAGACCGCGGCCGTGCGGGCGGTCTCCGACGCGGTGCGCCGCTCGCGGGCCGGCATCGCCGACCCGAACCGGCCGACCGGCTCCTTCCTCTTCCTCGGCCCGACCGGTGTCGGCAAGACGGAGCTGGCCAAGTCGCTCGCGGACTTCCTCTTCGACGACGAGCGCGCGATGGTGCGCATCGACATGTCGGAGTACGCCGAGCGGCACGCGGTCGCGCGCCTGATCGGCGCCCCTCCCGGCTACGTCGGGTACGAGGAGGGCGGCCAGCTCACCGAGGCCGTGCGGCGCCGTCCGTACTCCGTCGTGCTCCTCGACGAGGTGGAGAAGGCGCACCCCGAGACCTTCGACATCCTGCTGCAGGTGCTCGACGACGGCCGCCTGACCGACGGCCAGGGCCGCACGGTCGACTTCCGCAACGTCATCCTCGTGATGACCTCCAACCTCGGCAGCCAGTTCCTCACGGACCCGCTCATCGAGCAGGAGGCGCGACGCGAGTCGGTCATGGGCCTCGTGCGGCAGTCCTTCAAGCCGGAGTTCCTCAACCGGCTCGACGAGATCGTCATCTTCGACGCGCTGACCCGTGACGAGCTCGGCCACATCGTCGAGCTGCAGGTGCGTGAGCTCACCACCCGCCTGGCCGACCGGCGGATCGGGCTCGAGGTCACCCCGGCCGCGCGCGAGTGGCTCGCCGAGACCGGGTACGACCCCGCCTACGGCGCCCGACCGCTGCGTCGCCTGGTGCAGAAGGAGATCGGTGACCGGCTGGCCACCGCCCTGCTCGCCGGTGACGTGCGCGACGGCTCGACCGTCGTCGTGGACGTCGATGACGAAGGGGGGCGGCTCTCCCTTCGCTGAGGGCCGAACCGCCGGCACGGTCGACGAGGGCCCACGGACCAGGAGTCCGTGGGCCCTCGTGGCTCACGCGAGGACGTCGACGCCGGCGTGGTCGGCGATGCGCTCGGACAGGTCCGCGAGGTGTGCTCGCCGGTCACCCCACGTGCGGGTGATCATCGTCAGCCGGGAGGTCAGGTGCCCGACCGGGTGCTCAGCGGTGACCCCGATGCCTCCGTGCATCTGGATGGCCTCCTGGCCGACGAGCCGGGCCGCCCTGTCCACGACGACCAGGGCGCGCAGGACGGTGTCGACGTCGAGGGGTGACTCGTCGACCACCATCGCGGCGTAGAGCGTCGCGCTGCGGGCCAGCTCCAGCTCGGCGTACATGTCGGCGGCCCGGTGGGTCAGGGTCTGGAAGCTGGCGAGGCTGCGGCCGAACTGGGTCCGGGTGCGCAGGTACTCCGTCGTGAGGCGCAGGGCTTCGTCCATGGCGCCGATCGCCTCGGCGCACAGGACCGTGTGGCCGGAGGCGAGCGCCTCACGGAGGGCGGTGTCGGCGGCCGGCCCCTGCCCGAGCAGGGTCGCAGGGGTGGCGTCGAGCACGACCTCCTGCGTGGTCGCACCCGTGGTCGACACGAGGAAGACCCCGGTCCCCGCGTCCGTGGCTGCCGTGACGACCAGGTGGGTCGCGGACGGGGCGTAGCGCACGGGCGACTTGGTGCCGGTGAGGGTCCACGCACCGTCGGCGCCGGTCGCGGTGACGTCGGTCGGGACGGGGGACCACGCGCGCATCGGCTCGGCGAGCGCGGGAACCGCCAGGACCTCTCCTGACGACAGGCCGGCGAGGACCTCGCGGCGGACCTCGTCGGTGGCGAGGGAGCGGACGAGCGACCCGGCGACGACCGTCTCGGCGAGCGGTACCTGCACTCGGGACCGGCCGACCTCGGTGGCGGCGGCGGCGAGGTCGGCGAGACCGGCGCCTACCCCTCCGTCCTCCTCGGACCAGAGCAGAGCGGGCACGCCTGTCTCGACCAGACCCGACCAGACGGTCTCGTCATGGTGAGCAGGGGCGGCGGAGTCGCCGCGCTCGGCCGCAGGGGAGCCGTGGCGGCGCAGCACGCCGCGGACGGCATCGGCCAGGGCACGTTGCTCGTCGGTGGGGGTGAAGTCCATGGGTCAGCCCTTCAGTCCGAGGATGGTCGCGGCCACGATGCCGCGCTGGACCTCGCTGGATCCGCCGTAGATCGTCGCCTTGCGGTAGTTGAGGTAGGTGGGGACGCTGCGCGCGGCCCAGGCCGGCACGGAGTCGAGCTCGTCCCAGACCAGGCCCATCGGGCCGCTGATGTCCACCGCCAGCTCGAGGACCTCCTGCTGGAGCTGGGAGCCGCACAGCTTGAGGATCGAGGACGCCGGGTTGGGCCGGCCGTCCTCCGAGGTGCCCGAGACCCGCACGACGGTCAGCTCGAGCGCCATGAGCCGCGACTCGAGGTCGGCGAATCGCGCGGCCGTGCCCGGGTCGTCGAGGAGGGTGCCGTCGCCGAGGCGCACCTGTCGAGCGTGCTCCTTGAGCTCGACGAGCCAGCGCTTGACGAGCCCGGTGTTGGCGACGCCCACGCGCTCGTTGCCCAGCAGGAACTTCGCGTAGTCCCAGCCCTTGTTCTCCTCGCCGACGAGCTGGTCGGCCGGTACGCGGACGTTGTCGAAGAAGACCTCGTTGACCTCTTGGCCCCCGTCGAGCGTGCGGATCGGCCGGACCGTCACCCCCTCGCTGCGCATGTCGAGCAGCAGGAAGGAGATCCCGGCCTGCTTCTTGGGTGCCGCGGGGTCGGTGCGGACGAGGGCGAACATCCAGTCGGCGTGCTGCGCGAGGGTCGTCCAGGTCTTCTGGCCGTTGACGACGTACACGTCACCGTCGCGCACAGCGGTCGTGCGCAAGGACGCGAGGTCCGACCCGGCACCCGGCTCGGAGAACCCCTGGCACCACCAGATCTCGGCGGTGGCCGTCTTGGGGAGGAACCTCTGCTTGAGCTCCTGGGACCCGAAGGTCGCGATGACCGGCCCCACCATCGACGCGTTGAAGGGGAGCGGCGGCGGGACACCCGCTGCCTGCAGCTCGGTGTTCCAGATGTGCTTCTGCAACGCGGTCCAGTCCTGACCGCCCCACTCCGTCGGCCACCCGGGCGTGGCGAGACCCGCCTCGGCGAGGGCTGCCTGACTGCGTCGGATGTCCTCTGGTCCAAGTTTCTCGCCCGCCCCGACCTTGTCGCGGAGATCCTGGGGGAAGGTCGTCGTGAAGTACTCACGCAGCCGTTGCTGGAAGGCCGAGTCGTCGGCTGAGAGGCGTCGATGCATGGGGTCAGGCTAGTCGGGACGACCTCCGGTTGCTGGCAGGGTGGACCCGTGCGACCACGCCATCACGTCCTCGTCGTCGGGGGCGGCATCGCCGGCCTCGCGCTCGCCGCGGCCCTCGACCCGCGCCGGGTGCATGTCACTCTCGTCGAGGAACGCCCCGAGCGGGCCGGGCACGGCACCGTCCTCGCCCTGTGGCGCGGCGGCCGATCGGCCCTCGACGACCTCGGGGTCGGCGAGACGGTCCGGCGCACCGCGCTGCCGGTCGAGCGGGCCGCGCTCCGCTCGGCGGACGGCGCCCCCCTCGTCGCCCGCCGCGACCTGCCGTTGTGGTTCGTCCCGCGCCGCGATCTCGTGACGTCGCTCGAGGCGGGGATCCCCCCTTCGGTCACGCGCACGACCCGGCAGGTCACCGACCCGCGCGCGCTCGCCGCGGAGGTCGGCGCCGACCTCGTCGTCGGGGCCGACGGGGTGCGCTCGGTCTGCCGGCAGCAGGCCTTCGAGGGCAGCGCGCCGGTCGTCACGGAGTGGATCGCGCTGCGCGGCCACCTGCCCGGACCGCCGACGACGAGCGCCACGGAGTGGTGGGGGCCGGACGGCCTCTTCGGGACGACGCCCGGCCCACAGGGCGTCGCGTGGTTCTGCGCGGTGCGCGCCGACCACCGGGGCGTCACCGTCGACCCGGCGGAGGCGGTCGCCGCCGCGCGGGGCCACTTCGGTGACTGGGACCCCACGGTCCGCGACGTCCTGGCCCGCGTCGGCGATGCCGCGGACGTCCAGCGGGTGCTCCTCGCGCCGCCGATGCGCACGATCGTCGACGACGGCCTCGTCCTCGTCGGCGACGCCGCGCACGCGATGAGCCCCAACCTCGGCCGCGGCGCCAACGAGGCCCTCCGGGACGCGGTCGTCCTCGCCGAGGAGATCCACCGCCGGGGGACGAAGGGAGCCCCCCTCGCCTACAGCAGACGCCGCCACGCCTCCGGCCAGGTCCTGCGGCTCACCGCGACCGTCGCCCTCCGGGCGGCGACGAGCCGCCGCGGCCGCGGTGTGCGCGACCGAGCGCTGCGCCTCGTGCCCTAGTCTCTGGCGCGTGGACCACGACCACCTGGACGTCGCGCGCGAGCGCGTGCGCCTCCACCTGTCGCGAGGGCTCTACGACGCGGCGCTCCAGGACGTCGATCAGGCCCTGGCGAGCGCCCCGGACGACGCCGAGCTGCAACGCCTGCGCGTCGTCGCCCTCCTCGACTCCGGTCGCTCGCAGTGGGCCCTCGACGCGGCCAACCACGCGCTCGTCGCCGACCCGGACGACCCGACCCTGCACCTCCTCGCGTCGATGGCCCTGTCGCGACTCGGCCACCACGGCGACGCCGTCGCGGCCGCCGGCGAGTCGGCGCGGCTGGCCCCCTTCGAGCCGGAGCCGCAGCGCCAGCTGGCTCGCGCCTACGCGGCGGGCGGTCCGCAGTGGTCCGCCGAGGCACGGCTCGCCGCCGGGCGCGCCCTCGAGCTCGGTCCCCGTGAGGCCGACAGCCACCTGGCGATGGTGGACGCCGTCTTCCCGCAGGGCCGCCGACCCGGACGGCGCGACCTCGAGCTCGCCGAGCACCACGTGCGCGCCGCCCTCGACCTCGAACCCGAGTCGCCCATGGCGCTCAACGAGCTCGCGCGCATCCAGATGGCGCGCCGGCGCCCCGCTGCGGCCGCCGGCACCCTCGCGCGAGCCGTGTCGGGGTCACCTCAGGAGCAGCTCTTCCACGCCAACATGGACGTCGCCCTGACCAACAACGTGGCGATCGCGCACTGGGCGCTCTTCCTGTCGGTCTTCATCATCGGTCGGATCGACGCGATCCCGGAGCGCCCCCGCTTCGGGATCATCGCCGGGCTCTCGCTCCTCGCCGTCGGGTTCATCGTCGTGCGCCTGCTGCGCGAGGTGCCGACCGCCCGCGGTGCCTACCTCCGCGGCTTCGCGCGGCGGCAGCCGCTCGTCGCGATCTGGGCCTGCCTGCTCCTCGTGGGCGTGCTCGCCTTCCTCCTCGGTGCGGCGACCGGCTTCGCCGGGGCCTACGGCATCGGGGTCGGCTGCCTCCTCGTCGGCGCGGTCCTGTCGTGGGTCGCCTGGGCCCGCAACCGCTAGGCGTGCCAGCCGGGGGAGCGGCCGAGCGGGTCCACGCACAGCTCGGCCTGGGGCGGGTGGCGCAGGCGCTCGCGACCGTCGAGTCCGGCCTCGCGGCGACACCGGACGACCCCGAGCTGCTCACCCTGCGTGCCCGCGCGCTGCACCAGCTCGACCGCGGCGCCGAGGCCCTGCGCGCCGTCGGCGAAGCCCTCGCCGTCGCGCCCGACGAGCCCGGGCTGCACATGATCCGCTCGTCGGTCCTCCACGTCCGCGGCGACCGCGCCGGCGCCTACGAGGCGGCGGTCGAGGCGACGCGGCTGGCTCCCTTCGCCCCCGGCCCGCACCGGCAGGTCGCGCTCGTGCTCGTGCAGGACATCGGGACCCGGGAGCGAGCCGTGGCCGTCGCGGCGCACGCGCTCTCGCTCGACCCGGGCGACCCCGACAGCCACGTGACGATGGGCATCACCCTCTGGCCCAGCTCGCCCGGAGGCTCCCGGGCGCAGCGCGACGCGGCCCGCTGGCACCTCATGGAGGCCCTGCGTCTCGACCCCCACCACGCCTGGGCCATGACCGAGCTGGCCCGCACGGACCTGCGCGGCGCCCGCATCGGGAGCGCCACCTCCCGCATCGTGCGTCAGGCCGCGCTCGACGACGGCCGGTCCGCGGGGTCGATGGACCTGGTCCTCGTCTTCCTGCTCGGGCTGTGGACCGCACTGGTCGTCGGGCAGCTCGTCACGGTCATGGCCACCGGGTCGCTGCCGTGGGTCGGGCGTGCCGTCTCGCTCCTCCCGCCGCTGCTGCTCGCCCTGCCCGCGCTCGCCTGGGCCCGCGCCGTCCCCCGAGGACGAAGGGCGTACCTGCGCCGCTTCTCCCGTGCCCACCGCGTCGCCACCGGTTGGGCCGTCGTCGTCACCGTCGCGTGCGTCGCGGCGATCGTCATCGCCTGGAGCCGGTGGTGAGCCGGGTGTCGTGGAGGATGGGCCCATGAGCGACCTCATCGACTCACTCGCCCGCGCCGTCGGAGCCAGCCCGCAGGACCTGCCGCTGCGTCTCCACCTCGCGCAGCTGCTCGTGGACGCCGGCCGCGGCGACGAGGCCGTCACCCACTGCGCCACCGTCCTCCAGCAGGACCCGGCCAACGCCGCGGCGCGGGAGCTGATGGCCGCGGCCCTCACGCCAGGGCCCACCTCACCCGGGCCCACCACGCCCGCGCCTGCCCGCTCCCACGACGGCTTCGACTGGAGCGCCGCCGAGGGGGAGATGGGCGACATCTCCCCGCAGCCGATGTTCGTCGACGGCGACCCGGGCGCGTCCGAGGTCGCCGCGCACGACCTCGAGCGTCCCGCGATCACGCTCGAGGACGTCGGGGGCATGCAGCAGGTCAAGGCGCGGCTCGACG
Organism: Janibacter terrae; assembly: GCF_039636765.1. Lineage (NCBI taxonomy): Bacteria > Bacillati > Actinomycetota > Actinomycetes > Micrococcales > Intrasporangiaceae > Janibacter > Janibacter terrae. The sequence goes on along the minus strand of NZ_CP144167.1, from coordinate 116,111 downwards.
CGGCCTTCCTCGCCCCCCTTCGCCATCCGGAGCTGCGCAAGGCGTACGGCAAGTCGCTCAAGGGCGGCATCCTCCTCTACGGTCCGCCCGGCTGCGGCAAGACCTTCGTCGGCCGCGCCCTGGCAGGCGAGCTCGGCGCCGGCTTCGTCAACGTCGGGATCAGCGACGTCCTCGACATGTACACGGGCCGGTCCGAGCGCAATGTCTCGGAGATCTTCGAGTTCGCCCGCTCGCACGCGCCGACGGTCGTCTTCCTCGACGAGCTCGACGCCATCGGCGCCAAGCGTGCGACGACGCACAACAGTGGCCTGCGCACGGTCGTCAACCAGCTGCTCATGGAGATGGACGGGGTCGAGGCCGACAACGAGGGGGTCTTCGTCGTCGGCGCGACCAACCAGCCGTGGGACGTCGACGCGGCCCTGCGCCGCCCCGGCCGACTCGACCGCACGCTCTTCGTCGCCCCGCCCGACGAGGAGGCGCGGGCCGCGATCTTCCGCCACCACCTCGCCGACCGGCCCGTCGAGGGCGTCGACGTCGCCTGGCTCGCGCGCCGGTCGCAGGGCCTCTCGGGCGCCGACATCGCGCACGTCTGCGAGACCGCCACCGAGTTCGCCCTCATGGAGGGCGCGCGCACCGGGACGATGCGCTGGATCGGCATGGCCGACCTCAAGCGCTCGCTCGGGGAGGTGCGCCCCTCCACCGGGCCGTGGTTCACGTCCGCGCGCAATGTCGTGGAGTTCGCCAACGTCGATGGTGCCTACGACGAGCTGCGGGACTGGATGCGCAAGAACAAGGTGCGTTGACCCGGGTCACGTCCGCACCGGGACCGGTGCCCGCAGCGGTTAGGTTGGCCGACATGCGACGACGACTCCTGGTGGCCGCCGTGCCCCTCGCCCTGGCACTGCCGGCCGGCTGCTCGGCCTTCGAGGACGCAGCCCCGCCCGCAGAGGCCCTCGAGACGGCGCGCACGGCCTTCGTCGACGCCGGTGCGGTCGGCTTCGACCTCAAGCAGTCCGCCATCCCCAAGGGGCGCGACGGCGTGTCCGCGGCGGACGGCTCGGGCATCGTCGACACGACCACGCCCAAGTTCCAGGGAGAGGTCACCGGGGTCATCCGGGGCAACTCCGCAGGCGTCGAGATCATCGCCGTCGACGACAAGACGTGGATGTCCTTCTTCACCAAGGACTTCAACCCGGTCGACATGTCCGACCTCGGCGCGCCCAACCCGGCCGAGTTCTTCCGCCCCGGCAGCGGCGTCGACCAGATCCTCGCCGGCACGACCGACGCGAGCGAAGGGGAGCGCACCCGCGCCGGCGACACCGTCCTGCAGGAGTACACCGGCAAGGTCCCGGCCGAGGACGTCCACCGACTGTTCGCGCTCGGTGAGGGCGCCGACGACTTCGACGTCACGTACGGCATCGAGCCCGAGAGCGGGGAGCTGCGCTCGGCGGAGATCACCGGCAACTTCTACGAGGAGCAGGAGACGACCTTCACGCTCAAGATCAAGGACTACGGCAAGGCCGTCGAGATCTCCGAGCCCGCGTCCTGACCGTGACGCTCGACGTCCCCGGGCGCAGCCCCCGGGCCCTGCTCGCGCTCGCCTCGACGGCGGTCGCGCTCGCCGCCGCGGACACCTACGTCGTCGTCCTCGCGCTGACCGACATGATGAACGGCGTCGGCCTCGGCCTGGACAACCTCCAGCGCGCCGCACCGATCATCTCGGGCTTCCTCCTCGGCTACGTCGCGGTCCTGCCCCTCATCGGGCGCCTCGCCGACGTCGTGAGCCGATCGCGGATCCTCCTCGGCTGCCTCGCCGTCTTCGTCGTCGGCTCAGGCATCACCGCGCTCGCGGTCGACCTCGACGTGCTCGTCGTCGGCCGCGTCGTCCAGGGCGTCGGCGGAGGCGGCCTCGTCCCAGCGACCCTCGCGCTCGTCGCGGACCTCTGGCCGCCGGGACGCCGGGGGATGCCGCTCGGCGTCGTCGGCGCGGTCCAGGAGCTCGGCTCGGTCCTCGGCCCCCTGCTCGGGGCAGCGGTCCTCGCCGTCGCGGACTGGCGGGCGATCTTCTGGCTCAACGTCGTGCTCGGCCTGGTCCTCTGGGTCGCGATCGCGTCGATCACCCGGGTGGCGCCCTTCGAGACGGCCGCGGGCGGCCTCCTCAGGGAGCGGGGGAGTCCGGCTGCGGGCGGCCTCCTCAGGGAGCGGGGGAGTCCGGCTGCGGGCAGGGAGCGGGGGAGGCGTACTGGGACGGTCGTCCTCGGGGTCGTCACCGTCGGCCTGCTCTGGCTGACGCTCGCGGCCCCCGCGGTGCTCGCCACGGACGTCTACCTCGGGGTGCCGTTCGTCCCCTTCGTCGGCGACCGCCGGGTGCTCACGCCGGTCGGTGCGCTGACCGCGGCCCTCGCCGTGCTCCTGCTCGTCCGCACCGCCCGCCTCTGGTGGGCGCCGCTGCGCGACAGCGACCTCCCGGGCGCGCTGCTCCTCGGGACGGCACTCGGGAGTGTCGTGCTCACCTTCAGCTCGGCGGACCCCGAGAGCGAGGTCGTCGGCCCGCTCGGCTACGCGCTGCTGCCCGTCGCGGTCGTCGCCGTGCTGCTCTACGTCGTCCGGCACCGCACGGCCGGAGCGCCGCTCGTCCCGCGGGGCACGGTCCGCGGCCGCACGGGCTGGTCGCTGCTCGTCTCGCTCGCCGTGGGGGTGGCCCTCGTCGCGGTCGTCGTCGACGTGCCGCTCTTCTCCCGCCTGACGACGGAGGGCTCGCAGACCGACGCGGCGATGGAGCTCGTGAAGTTCCTCGTCGCCGTCCCGGTCGGCGCCCTCCTCGGTGGGTGGGTGCTGCGCTGGGTCGGCGACGGTCTGGCCGCCGGCGTCGGGCTCACCCTCGCCGCCGTCGGGCTGCTGCTCATGTCGGGCTGGGAGCGCGGGTCGCTCGCCGAGCTCACCTCGACCCTCACCCTCGCGCTCGTCGGGCTCGGGCTCGGCATGGCGCTCGCGCCGGTCAACGACGCCGCGCTCGCGGACTCGCCCCAGGACGTCCACGGCACCGCCTCGAGCCTCGTGGTCGTCGCCCGCATGGTCGGGATGGTCGTCGGGCTCGCGCTGCTCACCGGTGTCGGCCTGCACCGCTACTACGCGGCCGTCGAGGCGCTGCCGCGCGAGCAGCAGACGAGCGGCCGGGCGCTGCTCGACGCCGCGCTGCTGCAGGTGCACACGGTCTTCGTCGGGGCCGCCGGTGCCGCCGCGGTGGGCGCGCTGCTCGCCTTCGTCTTCCTCGGCATCCGGCGGCGCGAGGGCTCAGGCTCGTTGGCGCGCGGGTTCGGCGTCGAGGAGTAGCTCGATCTTGTCGGCGACCACCGCAGGGACCTCGAGCAGGACCATGTGGCCGGTGCGCGGCACCATCCAGAAGTCGGCCCCCGGGATGCCGGCGGCCAGCCGCCGGCCGGCGGAGACCGGGGTGAGCCGGTCCATCCCGCCCGTCACGACGACCGTGCGCACGTCCGCGAAGGGGGCGAGGTGCTTGCGGAAGTCGAGCTCGCCGATCGCGCGGTGCCAGTCGGAGACGACATTGGCCCGGGTGCGCGTGGTCATCCGCATCGTCGTCCGCACGGCGACCGGGTCGGGGTCCGGACCGAAGAGGTTGGCTGCCGTGAGCCGCGCCGTGGAGGGCAGCCCGCGGGCCTTGGCCGGCAGACGGCCGAGCAGCCCCATGGCGAGGGCCTCGCCCCGGATCGCCCGCCGGTCGAGGTGCGCGGCGGTGCCGACCAGGGCGACGCCACGGACGCGGCGGCGCACCAGCTCGGGGTCGACCTGGGCCATCGCCATGATCGTCATGCCGCCCATCGAGTGGCCACCGAGGACGACATCGCCCTCCGGCGCGGTCTCCGCGATGACCTCACGCAGCGTGACCCCGAGGTCCAGGAGGGAGACGCGGCGGTCCCGGCCCGGCGTCGACCGGCCGTGGCCCGGCTGGTCGTAGGTGATGACCCTCAGGTGGGGGCGCCGGCGCTGCAGCTCGGCGACGACCGGTTCCCACACCTCGGTCGTCGAGCACCAGCCGTGGGCGAGGACGAGCGTCGGGCCCTCGGGACGGTCGCCGGCCGCCGGGTGGTCGAGGACCGCGATGCGCGCCCCGTCAGGGGCGGCGACCGTGAGGCGACGGGCCGTCGAGGTCACGCAGGGCTCCCCGGGTCGCCGTCGAGCCCGACGATGACCGGCGCGTGGTCGCTCGCGCCCTTGCCCTTGCGCTCCTCGCGGTCGATCGAGGCGCCCGTGACGCGGTCGGCGAAGGACGGCGACCCGAGGATGAAGTCGATGCGCATGCCGCGCTTCTTGGGGAAGGCGAGCTGCTGGTAGTCCCAGTAGGTGTAGGTACCCGGCCCGGGGGTGTGGGGGCGGACGACGTCGACGAAACCGGACTCGAGGAAGGCGTTGAAGGCGGCCCGCTCCGGCGGCGAGACGTGGGTCTTGTCGGCGAAGTACGCCATCGACCACACGTCCTCGTCCTGCGGCGCGACGTTCCAGTCGCCGCACAGCGCCGTCGGGGTCCCGTCGGCGCTCCACTCGCTCGCGCGCTGCCGCAGCTGCTCGAGCCAGGAGAGCTTGTAGGCCATGTGCGGGTCGTCGAGGGTGCGACCGTTGGGGACGTAGAGCGACCACACGCGCACGCCCCCGCACGTCGCGCCGATCGAGCGCGCCTCGGGCGCGAGCGGATCGCCGAACCCGGGGTCACCGTCGAACCCGATCGAGACGTCCTGCAGGCCGACCCTGGAGAGGATCGCCACGCCGTTCCACTGGTTCAGGCCGTGGTGGGCGACCTCGTAGCCCAGGGCGGTGAAGCGGTCGAAGGGGAACTGCTCCTCCCTGGCCTTGGTCTCCTGGATGGCGAGCACGTCGACGTCGCTGCGCTGCAGCCAGGCCTCGACGCGGTCGACGCGGGAGCGGATGGAGTTGACGTTCCAGGTCGCGATACGCACGGCGCCACCCTAGCCGGGCGCCTTGGCCTGCCCCGCGGGTGAGCGCGGCCTGACACCATGGGCCCATGGCCATGCGACCCCTCGTCGAGATCCCCGCTGCCGACGGCACGGCCGAGGCGGTCGTCGCCCGGCCCGACGCGGACGGCACGTACCCCGGCGTCCTGCTGTGGATGGACGCCATCGGGCTGCGGCCCCGCATCGAGGAGATGGCCGACCGCATCGCCTCGTGGGGCTACATCGTGCTGGCGCCCAACACCTTCTACCGGCTCGGCTCTGCGGCAGAGATGTCGCCCCCTGCAGGTACCGACCTGACCGACCCCGAGCAGCGGGCGACCTACGGTCAGCTGAGCCTGCCGCGTGTCGCCGAGCTGACGAAGGAGCGCACCGAGGCGGACGTCGCCCCCTTCGTCGCCGCGCTGCGCGCCCTGCCCGGCGTCGCCGAGGGCCCGATCGGGACCACGGGGTACTGCATGGGGGCCAAGCACGCGACCCGGGCCGCCTGCGTCGACCCGAGCATCGCGGCCTGCGGTGGCTTCCACGGGGCGCACGTCGCCTCCGACGGGCCCGACAGCCCGCACCTGTCGCTGGGGAGCGCGCGGGCGGCCTTCGTCTACGGGCACGCCGACCGCGACGGCACGATGCCGCCGGAGATGGTCGAGCGGCTCGACGCGGCGCTCGCGGAGCACGGCCTGCAGGCGCAGACCGCGATCTACCCCGACGCCCCGCACGGCTTCACGATGAGCGACACGTCGAGCTACCAGGAGGCGGGCGCCGAGCGGCACTTCGCCGAGCTCGAGGAGCTCTTCGCGCGGACCCTGCAGGCCGGGGGAGAGCACGCATGAGCACCGCCCTCGTCACCGGTGCCACGGCCGGCATCGGCCGCGAGTTCGCGGTCCAGCTGGCCGCGCAGGGTCACGACCTCGTCCTCGTCGCCCGCGACACCGCGCGGCTGCACGACCTCGCCACCGAGCTGGGCGAGGCGCACGGGGTGCACGCCGAGGTGCTCGCGGCCGACCTGTCCGACCGTGCCCAGCTGGAGCGGGTCGCCGAGCGGCTGCGCGCCGCCGACCGGCCCGTCGACCTGCTCGTCAACAACGCGGGGTACGGGCTGGGGACCCCCTTCGTCGACACCGACGTCGAGGACGAGGAGCGCCTGCTCGACGTGCTCGTGCGCGCGGTGCTCGTCCTCAGCCACGCGGCCGCCGGCGCCATGGTCGCGCGCGGGCACGGCCGGATCATCAACGTCTCATCCGTCGCCGGCCACCTGACGAGCGGCACGTACGCCGCGGCCAAGGCCTGGGTGACGACCTTCACGGAGTCCATCGCGGCACAGCTGCGGCCGAAGGGGGTCCGCGTCACCGCGCTCCTGCCCGGCTACGTGCGCACCGAGTTCCACGAGCGCGCCGGGATCGACAAGGGCACCCGGTCCGGTCCCTTCTGGCTCGACGCGAGCGACCTCGTGCGCGCGGCGCTCGCCGACTCGGAGCGGGGTCGCGTCGTCTCCGTGCCGAGCCCGCAGTACAAGGCCGTCGTCGCGCTCGTCCGCCACCTGCCCCGGGTGCTCCTGCGCAACCCGCGCGTCACCGCGCTGCATCGCAAGGACACCCACTGACGACGGTCGACCTAAACTGGCAGGCGTGACTGACATCGCTGCCGACCGCGCCCGCCTGCTCGAGATCGTCAAGGACAAGGCCATCGTCCACGGACGCGTGACGCTGTCCTCCGGCGCGGAGGCCGACTACTACGTCGACCTGCGCCGCATCACCCTCGACGGCGAGGCCTCCCCGCTCGTCGGCCGCGTCTTGCTCGACCTCGTCGAGGACCTCGACTTCGACGCCGTCGGTGGGCTCACGCTCGGTGCCGACCCGGTCGCCACGTCGATGCTCCACGCCACTGCGGCGAAGGGGGAGCGCCTGGACGCCTTCGTCGTGCGCAAGGCGGGCAAGGCGCACGGCCTGCAGCAGCGCATCGAGGGCCCGTCGATCGCCGGGCGGCGTGTCCTGGTCGTCGAGGACACCTCGACGACCGGGAGCTCGCCGCTCGAGGCAGCCACCGCCGCCCGCGAGGCGGGCGCCGAGGTCGTCGCCGTCGCGACGATCGCCGATCGCGCGACCGGTGCGGCGGAGAAGTTCGCCGAGGCTGGCCTCGAGTACCGCCACGTCTTCGGGCTCGAGGAGCTCGGGCTCGCCTGACCCCGTGCTCCACGGCTAGGTTAGGCTCGCCTCATCAAGCCGTCCCGGTCGCACGAGGAGAGTCGAAGGTGGAGTCGCAGTTCGAGGTGACGGTCGTCGCCGTCACGGACCTCAACCCCGTGGTGCGCCGGATCACGTTGTCCGCGCCGCAGCTGCGCGACCACCGCCTGGTCGGCCCCGACGAGTACTTCGGTCTGCTCGTCCCCGGCGCCGACGGCCGGCTGCACCTGCCCGATCCCGCGTGCAGCAACGTGCGGGCTGCGATCAGCGAGATGCCCGAGGACGAGCAGCCCGGGCTGCGCTGGTACACGGTGCGCGCGCTGCGTCGCGATGTCCACGAGATCGACGTCGACATCGTCACGCACGGCGACTCCGGCCCGGGCTCCGCATGGGCGACGGCCGCCCAGGTCGGCGACAGGGCCGCGTTCCGCTCCGGGGGAGCGCTCTACTCCAGCTTCGAGCACGCGCGCCAGCTGCTCGTCGCCGACGAGACCGCGGTGCCCGCGCTGCTCGCGATCCTCGAGGAGCGCGACCGTCGCGGCCTGCCAGGCCTCGGCGCCGACATCGAGGCGCACGTCGAGGTCCCCTCCGCCGAGGTCCTGGGCGGCCTCGACGTCCCGGCCCGGGTCACGGTCCACGAGCGCGGGCACGCCGCCCCCGGGACCGCGGTCCTCACCGCACTCGTCGCCACCCCCGTCTCGACCGCGGACCTGGACCACGCGTGGCTGTGCGGCGAGTCGGGGCTGGCGACCTCCCTGCGGCGCCATCTCGTGCAGGAGGTCGGCATGGACAGGCGCGCGATCACCTTCTCCGGCTACTGGAAGCTCGGTGCCGCACGCGTCTGAGCCCTTCGAGATGGTTGCTTCGCGACCTCCTCCGGGGGCGGGGCGGGCGGCGGGTAGCCTGCGCGACATGGAGCCGCACCTCGTCGCCCTGGATGTCGACGGCACGATCCTGACCCACGCCGGCGAGCTGCGTCCGGCCACCCGCGACGCGATCCGCGCGGTCGCCGACGCGGGGCACCACATCGTCGTCTCGACGGGCCGCTCCGTCCTGGCGACGACCCCGGTCCTCGACCTGCTCGGTCTCTCGCACGGGTGGGCGATCTGCTCCAACGGCGCGGTCACCCTCGAGCTGGATCCCGCTGCGCCGCAGGGTTATCGGATCGCCGACACGGTGACCTTCGACCCGCGCGCGGCGCTCACGCTCGTCATGGAGCACGCCCCCCACATCCTCGTCGCGGTGGAGGAGGTGGGCGTGGGATTCAAGGTCGCCCGCCCCTACCCCGAGGGCGTGCTCCAGGGCGAGCAGGTCGTCGTCCCCTTCGAGCAGCTCGTCGACCGGCCGACGACCCGCGTGACCTTCCACGACCCCGACGCGGCGAGCGAGGACTTCCTCGAGCTCGTCGAGCGGATCGGTCTGCACGGCGTGAGCTACGCCGTCGGCTACACCGCCTGGCTCGACCTCGCGCCCGAGGGTGTGTCCAAGGGGTCCGCGCTCGAGCTCGTGCGCCGTCGCCTCGGCGTCGAGCCGCACCTGACCTTCGCCGCGGGGGACCAGCGCAACGACCTCGAGATGCTCCGGTGGGCGGCACGCGGGGTCGCCATGGGCGGTGCGCCGCCCGAGGTCGTCGATGCCGCGGACGAGACCACGGGGTCCGTCGACGAGGACGGGCTGGCGCACGCCCTTCGCCCCCTCGCCTGAACCCTCCGGGTCCGGCGGAGGGGCATGATTGGCAGGTGAGCCGCACCCGAGACCTCGACGACGCCCGTGACGCTGCCCGGGACACCGCCCGAACCGTGGGCGACCACCCCGCCCTCGAAGCCCTCGCCCGCGTCGGCTTCGTCGTCTCCGGCGTCCTGCACATCGTCATCGGCTACACCGCCGGTCGCGTCGCGTGGGGCGGTGGCGGCGGGCAGGCCGACCAGTCCGGCGCGCTCGCCTCGCTCGCGAGCAACCCCGGTGGCGTCGTGCTCATGTGGGTCGTCGTCATCGGCCTCGTCGCGCTCGCCCTCTGGCAGCTGGCCGTGGCCGTCGCGCCCGCAGTCGGTGACGGGGGCGTCGGCGACCGGCTCAAGGCCGTCGGCAAGGCCGTCGTCTACGGAGCGCTGGCCTTCACGGCGCTGAAGTTCGCGCTCGGCTCGGGCTCCTCGTCGTCGAGCGAGCAGTCCTCGCAGGATGTCACCGCGAGCCTCATGCAGCAGCCGGCCGGGCGGTGGCTCGTCGGTGCGCTCGGCGTCGGGATCATCGCGGTCGGCGGGTACCACGTGTACAAGGGCGTGACGCAGCGTTTCATCAAGGACCTCGAGGAGGACCCGGGCACCGTGGCGCGCACGCTCGGCATGATCGGCTACCCGGCGAAGGGGGCCGTCCTCGCCCTCGTCGGCGTCTTCTTCATCATCGCGGCCGTGCAGGAGCAGTCGGAGGAGGCCACCGGCCTGGACGGCGCGCTGAAGTCCCTGCGCGACCAGCCCTTCGGCCCGTACCTGCTCACCGCCGCGGCCCTCGGCCTCGTCGCCTTCGGCCTGTACTGCTTCGCGCGGGCGCGTCACCAGCGGATCTGAGCGGGCGCAGGACGGCCAGGCCCGTCAGGGCCGTGGCCGTGCCGAGGAGCAGTCCGGCGCTCACGTCGGTCACGTAGTGCACCCCCAGGACGATCCGGTCGGCCGCGGTCAGCAGGGCGCCCAGGACGACCAGCGCCGTGGCGCCCCAACGGATCCATGCGGTCCGCACGGTCGCCAGGAGTGCCACGAGCAGCACCGCGCCGAGGGCCGCGTTGTTCGCGTGCCCGCTCGGGTACGACCAGCTGCCGAAGGCGACGACCGCGTCCTCGGGCCTGGCCCGCTGCACGACCTCCTTGCACAGGGCGCCGAGCCCCCAGCCGACGAGCCCGATCGCGGGCACGACGAGCGCCCAGCGCCCGACGCAGCCCCGGGCGATGAGGACGAGGGTGACGGCGATGACGAGCGGGTGCACGACCCACGGACCGCTGAGGTCGGACCACACCTGCGCGACATCGGCCAGCCACGGCGCCGAGAGGACGAGGTCGGTGCCCGCGGCCAGGCCCCCTTCGTCCAGCCGCCGTGCCCACCCGGACGGGATGAGCACCCAGCGACCGAGGGCCGCGACGCAGAGCATGATGAGCGTCATCGTCACGAGGGCGGCCACGGCACGCAGAGACGTGGGGTGGTGGTCGGCAGGCACCACCCGATTGTGGGGCATGCTTGTCCCGCCATGTCCGATCTCGTCATCACCTCCCCGGCCAACCAGCGGCTCAAGGACCTCGTCACGCTCCGGCGCCGTCGTGCCCGTGAGAGCACCGGCACGACCCTCGTCGAGGGCCTCGAGGAGACCACCCTCGCGCTGGACGCCGGGGTCGCGCCGATCGCGCTCTTCCACTGCCCCGAGCTCATGCTCGACCCCTCCGTCGGCGCCGCGCTCGTCGAGGGCGCCCGCGCCGCCGGCGCCGAGGTCGTGGAGCTGGGGCGCGCCGCCTTCGAGAAGGTCGCCTACCGGGAGGGGCCCGACGGCATCCTCGCCAAGGTGCCCGCACCAGGCCTCCGGCTCGACGAGGTCGACCTTCCCGACGGCGCGCTCGTCCTGCTGTGCGAGGGCGTCGAGAAGCCAGGCAACCTGGGCGCGATGCTGCGCACCGCCGACGCGGCCGGCGTCTCCCTCGTCATCTCCGCGGACCCGGTGACGGACTGGGGCAACCCCAACGTCATCCGGTCGAGCAAGGGCACCGTCTTCTCCGTGCCGGTCGCCGCCGCGAGCACGCACGACGCCCTCGCGTGGCTCGCCGAGCGCGACATCGGGGTCGTCGCCACGACGCCCGACACCGACGTCGAGCACACCGACGTCGACCTCACCGGTCCCGTGGCGCTGGCGGTGGGTTCGGAGAAGTACGGTCTCACCGACACCGCCCTCGCCGGTGCCCGCCACCGCGTCCGCATCCCCATGGTCGGACGCGCCAACTCGCTCAACGTCGCCACCTCTGCTGCCGTCGTCGTCTACGAGGCGGTCCGCCAGCGACGGGTCTGACCACCCCGATTACTGGCCCGGGTGCGGCCTGTGTCACGATGCCTGCATGCGCGTCGACCATGTCTCCTTTGCAGCAGACAAGTCCGGTGTCAAGGCCACGGCCCAGCGTCTGGGCGAGGCACTGGGCGTGACCCCCGTCGACGGGGGTATCCACCCGCGCTTCGGCACGCGCAACATGATCCTGCCGCTCGCCCACGAGCGCTACGTCGAGGTCGTCGGGGTCCTCGACCACCCGAGCTCCGACAAGGCCCCCTTCGGCCAGGTCGTCCGTGCCCGCTCCGAGGCCGGTGGTGGCTGGATGGGCTGGGTCATCCGGGTCGACGACGACCTCGAGGCCGTCGAGGCGCGCCTCGACCGCCCGGCCGTCGACGGCAACCGTCGCCTCGCCGACGGCCGCGAGTTCACCTGGAAGCAGATCGGCATCAAGGGCACCCTCGCCGACCCGCAGCTGCCCTTCTTCGTCAAGTGGAACGACGACTCCCCTCACCCCTCGGCCGAGGCCGAGACCGAGGTGACCATCTCCGCGCTGATGATCGCCGGCGACCCGGCGCGCGTCACCGACTGGCTCGGTGGCCTGCCGCCCGAGGAGACCTCCTCCGTCATCGACTTCGAGTTCGTCGCGCCGCACGGCACGCCGGGCCTGATGTCGGTCACCTTCAACACCCCCGGCGGTCCGGTCACCCTCTGACCACCGTGGCCTCCCGGCTCGACCACGTCGGCGAGTCGCTCCTCAGCAAGCTCATCGCCGCGTGGTTCGTCGCCTGCCCCCCTCTCGGGGACGGTGGCCGACGTACCCGGCTGGGTGCCCCCCTTCTCCGCGATCCTGCAGCCGATGCGTCTCGTCGCCGAGCGGATCCACCGGCGGCCGCTCATGCAGACCCGCGGCTCGCTCTCTACAGGGAGGCGTGGCGGGCGGAGGTGTGACACCTCTGCCGGTCACGCGTCGGCCCGGGTACCCGCAGGGGGCGTACCCGGGCCGACGTTCGTCTCGGGTCAGTCGGCAGCGCGCCGCAGGCGAAGGGAGCTGAGCACCACCGCGACCGACGCCACCGCGGTCAGTGCACCGGCGACGACCGGCGGGACCAGACCGGTGAGCGCGAGCAGGAGCGCGACGACGTTGTAGCCGATCGCGAAGAGCACGTTGTGCCGGCTCACGGTGTGGGTACGCCGGGTGAGCGCGACCGCCCGCGGCACGGACTCGAGGTCACCGTGGACGAGGACGATGTCGGCCGAGTCCGCAGCCAACGGGGCGCCAGTGCCGAGGGCGAGGCCGAGGTCGGCCCGCTCGATGGCGGTGCCGTCGTGGCTGCCGTCACCGACGACGGCGACGACCCGGCCGGCCTCCTGGAGCCGGGCGATCTCGTCGTGCTTGTCCTGCGGGCGCACGTCGGCGATGACGTGCTCGGGCTCGATGCCGACCTTCGCCGCGATCTCGGTGGCGTTGTGCGCGTTGTCGCCGCTCACGAGCCAGATCTCCAGACCGGCGGCGCGCAGGGAGCGCAGGGCGTCCCCGGACGAGTCGCGCACCGGGTCGGCGACGGTGAGCGCGCCGCGGGCGGTGCCGCCCCAGCCGACGAAGACCGTCGTCCCGGGACGCTCGAGCGTTGCGAGCTCGGCCGGCACCTCGTCGAAGAGGTCGGCCCGGCCGACCGTGACGCGGGTGTCCTTGATCGACGCGACGGCACCGGAGCCGGGCAGCGCCTCGAAGTCGCGGACCACGGGGATCTTGATGCCCTGGTCCTGCGCCCGGCGCACGATCGCCCGCGCGATGGGGTGGTCGCTGCCGGACTCGACCGCCGCGGCCGCGGTGAGGACAGCGGCGGGATGCAGGCCGGGGGCGGCGGCGAGGTCGGTCACCTGGGCGTCGCCGGTGGTGATCGTGCCGGTCTTGTCGAGGACGAGGGTGTCGATGCGACCGACCCCGTCGAGGACGTGCGGGCCGGCGACGAGGATGCCGCGCTGGGCGCCGCGGGTCGTGCCGACGAGCACGGCCGCCGGGGTCGCCAGGGCGAGCGCGAGGGGGCAGGCGATGACGAGGACGGCGACGGCGACGCCGAGCGCGGTCACCGTCGAGCCGCTGCCGACCCACCAGCCGAAGAAGGCCAGCACGGCGAGGCCAAGGACGGCGGGCACGAGCGCCGAGGCGCCCCGGTCGGCGAGCCGCTGTGCGTCGGACGACCCGGTCTGCGCCCGCTCGACGCGGCGCACGATCTCGGCGTGGGTGGTGTCGGCGCCGAGCGCCGTGACCTCGACGACGAGGCGGCCGGAGGTGTTGACCGTGCCGGCGTCGACGTGGTCCCCGCTGCGGACGTCGAGCGGGACCGTGCTGCCGGTGAGCAAGGAGGTGTCGATCGAGCTCGTGCCGTCGACGACGACGCCGTCGGTGGCGACCCGCTCGCCGGGCCGGACGATGAAGTGGTCGCCGACCCGCAGGTCGCCGAGCGGCAGGAGGACCTCGGTCGTCGCCCGGGTGCGGGAGTCGATGCGCTGCACGGCGACCCCGTCGGCGCCCAGCCCGGTGAGCTCGTCGAGGTCCGCCCGGGCCGCGTCCATGGCCCGGGCCTCGACCCAGCGGCCGACGAGGAGGCAGGCGGTGACGACGGCGGCCGGAGCGAAGAAGTAGGTGGCCTCTGCTCCGGCGCCAGTCAGCAGGGTGACCGTGGACCACAGCCAGGCGAGGACGACACCCAGGCTCGAGAGGGTGTCGGTGGTGGTGCTGCGGCGGCGGGCGGCGAGGACCGCGGCTCGGTGCAGCGGCCAGGCGGCCCAGCCGATGACCGGGGTGGCGAGCAGCCACTGGACCCACGGGATGGCCGGCCCGTCCCACGGCCCGAGTGCGAGGACGACGACGGCGAGCGAGAGCACGACGGCCACGGCGGTGCGCCGTTGCAGGTCGGTGCCCTCGAGCGCGGTGTGCGTCGGGGGAGCGAGTCGGGGGCCGGGCGCGATGCTGCCCTCGTCCCCGGTGGCCGGCTCGACGTCTGCCTCGGGGCGGGGGGTGGTCGTGGTGCTCATGCCTCATTGTCCCGTCCGGCGGGTGGCTCCCGAGGGAGGCCGGGGTGGCGCGTCGCCGGTGCCGTCTGCCCGGATCGAGGTATTCGCGACCGCTTATCCGGTCGCTGGCCCATCGACCCCTTGTACCTCGATCGGGGGGCTGACGACGACCGGTCGACTCAGGAGCGGACGAGCCGGGCGATCGCCGCGCTGGCCTCGGCGACCTTGGCGGCCGCGGCCTCGTCGGACTCGCGGGCGGCATCGACGACGCAGTGGCCGACGTGGTCCTCCAGCAGCCCGAGGCTCACGGCCTGCAGGGCCTTGGTCGCGGCGGCCACCTGGGTCAGGATGTCGATGCAGTAGGTGTCCTCCTCGACCATCCGCGAGATGCCGCGGATCTGGCCCTCCACGCGGCGCAACCGCTTGAGGTAGTCGTCCTTGCTGCCGCTGTAGCCGGCCATGTCGTCCTCCTGATGGTCTCCAGAGGTCAACACCATACCCCGGCAGGGTATTTCAGGCCGTCGCCGTGACGAGGTGCGCGGTGATGGGGCCACTGACCGGCTCGTCACCCCACCGCTCGCGGAGCAGCCGCGCCATGTCCTCGGTGACCTGCTCGGCGTCGAGCTGCAGCTCGGCGAGGATGTTGGCGACTGGCGTGCCCTGGCAGTGCGCGAGGGCGATGTCGTGGGCGGACGCGGGCCGGTTGCGGTGGGCGACCACGCGGACGTCCACGTCGGTGAGGCCTGCGTCCTCGAGCTCGGCCCGGATGACGCCCACGTCGGTGTAGCCGAAGGGGACCCGCCGCAGGAAGAGGGGTGGGTCGTCCGGGAGGAGGGCCTCGAGGGCCTCCTGCACGCCGAGCGCGGCCTCGTTGTCCTCGAGGCGTCCCCATGCGGCGAGGACGAGCCGTCCTCCGGGCCGAAGGACGCGCCGGGCCTCGGCGTGGGCGCGGGGGCGGTCGAGGAACATCACCCCGAACTGGCACACCAACGCGTCGAAGGAGTCGTCGTCGAAGGGGAGGTCGTGCGCGTCGGCGGGTGCCCAGGTCACGGACTCGGAGGCCGGGAGATGGTGGGCCGCGCGGTCCAGCATGGCCGGGCTGAGGTCGGTCGCGGTGATCCGGGCGGAGGGGAGGGCCCGGTGCAGTGCCCGGGTCACGACACCGGTGCCGGCCGCGGTCTCGAGGACCTCGTCGGGAGCGGTGGCGGCGACCGCGAGCGCCACGTCCTCGGCGTAGTCGAGGAACATCAGCGGCACCAGGAGGGTGTCGTAGACGTACGGCACGGAGCCGGCGAACCCGAGGTCGGAGGGCACCCCTCGAGTATGCGCCGGCCCGGCCCCGATGGACAGCCCCTCGGCGGGTCCGTCAGCCGATGAACCGGAAGAGCGGGCTCGAGGGGTCGACCCGCTCCATCGTCAGCGGCGAGGCGTCCATGCGGGCGAGCAGGGGGAGCAGGTCGTCGGCGTGACCGAGCTCGAGGCCGACGAGCGCCGGGCCGGTCTCCCGGTTGCTCCGCTTGACGTACTCGAAGTACGCGATGTCGTCGTCGGGCCCGAGCACCTCGTCGAGGAAGCGTCGCAGCGCGCCCGGCTCCTGGGGGAAGTCGACGAGGAAGTAGTGCTTGCGACCCTCGTGGATGAGCGCCTTCTCGACGATCTCCGCGTACCGCGAGACGTCGTTGTTGCCGCCGGAGACGACGGCGACGACGGTGGCGCCCGGCTCGATCCGCAGGTCCGGCAGGACCGCCGTCGCCAGGGCACCCGCGGGCTCGGCGATGATCCCGTCGGACTGGTACATCGCGAGCATCTCCACGCACAGCGCCCCCTCGGAGACCGACGTGAGGTGGGTGCCGGTCGCGGCGACGGCCGCGTGGGTGAGGTCGCCGGCGCGCCGGACCGCGGCCCCGTCGACGAAGGGGGAGACCTCCTCGAGCTCGACCGGCCGGCCCGCGGCGAGGGCCGCGGCCATCGAGGCCGCCCCCTCCGGCTCCACCCCGACGAGGCGGGTCGTGGACGAGTTGGCGGCGAGCCACGTGGCCATGCCGCCGAGGAGCCCGCCGCCGCCGACGGGCACGGTGACGAGGTCGGGGGTGCGGCCGAGCTGCCGGACGATCTCGACCGCGACCGACCCCTGCCCGGCCATCGTGTCGAGGGCGTCGAAGGCCGGCACCATGACCGCGCCGCTGCGTGCCGCATCCGCGGCCGCCGCGGCCGCCGCGTCGTCGTAGACCTCGCCGGTGACGATGACCTCGACCAGGTCGCCACCGAGCGCAGCGACCCGCTCCCGCTTCTGCCGGGGGGTGTTGCGCGGCAGGTAGATCCGGGCACGTACGCCGAGCCGGCGACCGGCGAGCGCGACACCCTGCGCGTGGTTGCCCGCGGAGGCGGCGACGACCCCCTTCGCCCGCTGCTCGTCGGAGAGGTGGGCGATGAAGGTGTAGGCCCCGCGCACCTTGTACGACCGCACCGGCTGCAGGTCCTCGCGCTTGAGCCAGACGTCGGCGCCGGTCGCGGTCGACAGGCGCTCGCTGCGGTGCAGCGGGGTCGGCGGCAGGACATCGGCGAGCAGGGCTGCCGCCTCGTCGACGGCGGCTGCGGTGAGGAGGGGAGCGGTCACGACCCCACGGTAGACCTGCTCGCTCCGCCGCCCCCACCCCGCTCAGAGGAGGTCGAACTCCCGCAGCTCGTCCTCGGTCATCAGGCGCGACCGGATGAGGAAGCGCACGCCCTCGGGTGCCTCGACCGAGAAGCCGGAACCGCGCCCCGGGACGACGTCGACCGTGAGGTGGGTGTGCTTCCAGTACTCGTACTGTGACACGCTCATCCAGAACTCGATCGGTGTGAAGCCCTCGCTGGTGAGCGTGCCGAGGTTGATGTCGGCCTCGCTCGTGATGAAGTCCCCCGCCGGGTAACACATCGGCGATGACCCGTCGCAGCAGCCGCCGCTCTGGTGGAACATCAGCGGTCCGTGCCGCCGCTCCAGCGTCGCGAGCATTGTTGCTGCCTCGTCAGTGAGGTCGACGCGTGTACCCATGGCGGGGAACTCCCTTCGTGTCGGTGATCGGGCTCGATCAGAAGAAGCCGAGCTTGTTCTGGTCGTAGCTCACCAGCAGGTTCTTGGTCTGCTGGTAGTGATCGAGCATCATCTTGTGGTTCTCACGTCCGATGCCGGACGCCTTGTAGCCACCGAAGGCAGCACCCGCGGGGTACTGGTGGTAGCAGTTGGTCCAGACCCGGCCGGCCTGGATGCCCCGGCCCATGCGGTAGGTGGTGTGGGCACTGCGCGACCAGACGCCCGCGCCGAGGCCGTAGAGCGAGTCGTTGGCGATCGACAGGGCTTCCTCCTCGTCAGTGAAGGAGGTCAGCGAGACGACCGGGCCGAAGATCTCCTCCTGGAAGATGCGCATCTTGTTGGTGCCCTCGAAGACCGTCGGGGCGATGTAGTACCCGCCCGAGAGGTCACCGCCGAGGTCGACCACCTCACCGCCGGTGAGCACCTTGGCGCCCTCCTCGCGGCCGATGTCGAGGTAGCTCTTGATCTTCTCGAACTGGTCATTGCTCGCCTGGGCGCCCATCATCGTCTCGGTGTCGAGGGGGTTGCCCTGGACGATGGCCTCGACCCGCTTGATGGCGTCGGGGACGAACTTCTCGTACATACCCTTCTGGACCAGCGCCCGCGACGGGCACGTGCAGATCTCGCCCTGGTTGAGCGCAAACATCGAGAAGCCTTCGAGTGCCTTGTCGTAGAAGGCGTCGTCCTGGGCGGCCACGTCGTCGAAGAAGACATTCGGCGACTTACCACCGAGCTCGAGCGTGACGGGGATGATGTTCTGGCTGGCGTACTGCATGATCAGCCGGCCGGTCGTCGTCTCACCGGTGAAGGCGATCTTGGCGATGCGCGGGCTCGACGCGAGCGGCTTGCCGGCCTCGAGGCCGAAGCCGTTGACGACATTGAGGACGCCGGCGGGCAGCAGGTGGCCGATGAGCTCCATGACCTTGAGGATCGACCACGGGGTCTGCTCGGCCGGCTTCAGGACGATGCAGTTGCCGGCGGCCAGAGCGGGCGCGAGCTTCCAGACGCCCATGAGGATCGGGAAGTTCCACGGGATGATTTGCCCGACGACGCCGAGCGGCTCGTGGAAGTGGTACGCGATGGTGTCGTTGTCGATCTCGGTGTTGCCGCTCTCCTGGGCGCGGATGGCCCCGGCGAAGTAGCGGAAGTGGTCAACTGCCAGCGGGATGTCCGCGGCCAGCGTCTCGCGCACGGCCTTGCCGTTGTCCCAGGTCTCGATGACCGCGATGTCCTCGAGGTTGGCCTCGATGGTGTCGGCGATCTTGAGCAGGATATTGGACCGCTCGGTGATCGAGGTGCGGCCCCAGGCGTCCTTGGCGGCGTGGGCCGCGTCGAGGGCCTTGTCGACGTCCTCGGCGGTGCTGCGTGCGACGCGGGTGAAGACCTGCCCGGTCACCGGCGTGATGTTGTCGAAGTATTCTCCGTTCACCGGGGCGACCCACTCGCCACCGATGAAGTTGTCGTACTGCGCCTTGACCTCGATGGTCGAGTCCGAGCTGCCCGGCTGGCTGTAGACGGCCATGTCTGTCTGCCTCCTGAGAGTCAACCGACGACGCTCCGTCGCGCCGTCGTCCTGGGCCGACCGTAGGACGGGGGAGGTTGGTCGAAGGTTGGTCGCGTGCGCACCCACCTACCCGATCGGGTAGGTCTGCTCCGTCGACCTACCGTGCACCCCGACGTGGGGCTACGGTGACCGGATGAGACCGGGAGGGATCACGTCGACGACGACGAGCCGACACCGACACGCGGACCCGGAGTCCGCGTCCGAGGTGACCGGTCCGTCCGACGGCCCCTTCCTCCTGAAGTTCCACGCCCCGGAGATCCTCTTCGGCCCCGGCTCGCTCGACGAATCCGGCCGTGCCGCAGCGCGATTGGGCGCGCAGCGTCCATTCGTCGTCTCGGACCCGGGCATCGTCGAGGCGGGCTGGGTCGACGAGCTCGTCCTGCTCCTCCGGGCCGAGGGTCTCCAGCCGACGGTGTGGACCTCGGTGACTCCCAACCCCAAGGACCACGAGATCGCCGCCGCCTACGAGCGCTACCTCGAGGTGGGTGGTGACGTCATCGTCGCCATCGGAGGGGGTTCCTGTGCCGACGCGGCGAAGGGGGTCGCGGTCCTTGCGGGCAACGGCGGCGACATCCGCGACTATGCGGGTATCGACAAGGTCGACGCGCCGATCCCGCCGGTGCTCATCATCCCGAGCACCTCGGGCACGGGCGCCGACGTCTCGCAGTTCTGCATCGTCACCGACACCGACCGCCGGGTGAAGCTGACGATCATGGGCCGCGCCCTCGTCCCGGACATCTCGATCACCGACCCGCGGCTGCTCACGACGATGCCCGAGGACCTCAACGCCGCGACCGGTCTCGACGCGCTGACCCATGCCGTCGAGTCGTACGTCTCCCGGGCGCACAACCCGATCGCCGACGGTCAGGCGCTGAGCGCCGTGGGGCTCGTCTGCGGCCACCTGCGCGAGACGATGGACCACCCCTTCGACCTCGGGCCGCGGGGCAAGATGGCGCAGGCGAGCCTGCAGGCCGGCATGGCCTTCACCAACGCGATCCTCGGCGCGACGCACGCGATGAGCCACCAGGTCGGCGGCCTCCTCGACGCACCCCACGGGGTGATCAACGGCGTGCTGCTGCCGCACGTCATCCGCTACAACGCCCGTGCGGCGCCCGACCGCTTCGTCGGGCTGGCGCGCTCGGCCGGGCTGACCGTCGGCGACGTGCCGGGCGACGAGGCCGCCGAGCTGCTCGCCGACCACGTGCGCCGGCTGGCCGACGACGTCGGCGTCCCGCGGGGCCTGCGCGACCTCGGCGTGCGGGAGGAGGACCTCGACTCCCTCTCGGCGACCACCCTGGAGGACGCCTGCCTGACGACCAACCCGCGGGCGGCCGACCAGGACGACATCCGGGCGCTCTTCCGGGGCGCGCTGTGAGCACCCCGCGGTCGGCCCACGACCTCGAGGCGCTCACCGGTGTCCGCTCGGGCAAGGGGTCCTACTACCGCGCCTACGTCCGCTCCGACGAGCGCACCCAGCGGGCCGTGCGGGCGATGGACTCGATCTCCCGGGCGCTCGTGCGCACCCACGAGGGTCCGCGAGGACTCCTCGAAGAGGTCGTGCGCGCGGCGGCGTCCCACCTCGAGGCGCAGTGGATGATCCTCGCGATCGCCGACGGCCGGCTCATCGGGGCCCGGCCCCGCGTCCTCGCCCTGGCGAAGGGGGAGACCACCCCCGTCGACGACGAGGAGCAACTGCCGCCGATGGTGCGCCGCGAGCTGGGCGCGATCCGTGCGGGTCTCGCGGTGCGCACGGCCGACGAGGGGCCGTGGGTGCGGGTGCCGGTCGTGCTCGCCGGGACCCCCGTCGGCGCGCTCGCCGGGCTGCACGGCCTGGCCGCGGACCCCGAGCCCGGCGACCTCGCGGTGCTGCGGATCCTCGCCAACCAGGCCGCCGTCTCGCTGCACACGTCGGAGCAGTATCTCGAGGGCCAGCGCCAGCACCGCCGGGCGCAGAGCCTCTACGACGAGGTGCAGGCGCAGGCCCGCGACCTCGAACAGCGCACCCACGAGCTGCACCGCCTCGAAAAGAGGCTCGAGCTGGCCCGGCAGCGCGAGCTCATCGACACCGAGCGCGGCCGGATCGCCCGCGAGCTGCACGACTCGGTGACGCAGTACGTCCTCTCGGCCGGCATGGCGGTCGAGATCGCGCGGGGCGAGGTCGAGGCACGGTCGGGGACCGCCGACCCGATGCACGAGCAGCTCGTCACCGCCAAGGACCTCACCCAGCAGGCCGTGAGCCAGCTGCGCCGGGCGATCTACGCGCTGAGCCGCTCCCAGGGCGAGACCCTCGCCTCGCTGCCCGACCTCGTCCGCGAGGTCGCCGAGCACCACCGCAGCCACCTGCAGGTCAAGGTCCGCGTCGCGGGCGAGGCCGTGCCGCTGGGCGCCGACGCCGAGCACGACATCGCCCGGGCGGTCGGCGAGGCGATGTTCAACGTCGCGCTCCACGCGCAGGCGACGCGGGCGGTGGTGCGCCTGCACTACCGGCCCGACGAGGTCGTCGCGTCGGTGGCCGACGACGGCTGCGGCGACCCGGTCGTGCTCGGGCGGCTGCTGCGCGTCGAGCGTCGCAGCACCGACGGCAGCCACCGCGGCCTGGCCAACATCGAGGCGCGGGTGGCCGACCTCGGCGGGCGGGTGCGGTTCCGCCGCGCCCGCATCGGGGGAGTGCGGGTCGAGATCCGGGTGCCCGTCCCGTCGGACGGCGAGCGGCACAGCCTCATCGAGCAGCTCGCGCAGGGTGACCGGACCGGTGAGAGGGGACGAGCATGACGACAGCGACGAGCACCACCGACGAGGACGAGATCCGGCTGCTCCTCGTCGACGACCACGCCATCGTGCGCCAGGGCCTGCGCTCGGTGCTCCAGCGCGAGGAGGGCATCCGGGTCGTCGGCGAGGCCGAGGACGCGGCCCGGGCCAAGGAGCTCGTGGCCGAGCTCTCCCCGCAGATGGTCTGCCTCGACCTCAAGCTCTCGACCTCCTCCGACAGCGAGGGCATCGCCCTGTGCGAGGAGCTCACGACGCTCCACCCCGACATCGCGGTGCTCGTGCTGACGACCTTCCTCGACGAGCGGCTCGTGCTGCGGGCGATCCGGGCCGGCGCGCGTGGCTACGTCGTCAAGGACGTCGACACCTCGGGCCTCGTCCGGGCGATCCGTGACGTGAGCCGCGGGGGCAGCGCCTTCGATGCCCGGTCGGCGGCCGCGATGGTCCGCGGGCTGCACGGGGCGGAGGAGGAGCAGCCCAAGGAGCTGACGAGCCGCGAGCTCGAGGTCCTGCGGCTGCTCGCGTCGGGCCTGTCCAACAGCAAGATCGGCGCCGAGCTCTTCATCTCCGAGACGACCGCGAAGTTCCACGTCGGCAACATCCTGCGCAAGCTCGGCGTCTCGCGCCGGGCCGAGGCCGTGTACGCGGCCTCCAAGGCCGGCCTGCTCTGACCCCCTTCGCTCAGGCGAGGTCGAGCACGAGCCAGCCCCCGTGGTGCTCCTCGACGGCGAAGGGGAGGCCGGTGCGCAGGCCGTAGGCGGCCAGGTCCTCGCGGGTGAGGGTGCGCACGTGACCCCACAGCTCCTCGGGCTCGTCCTCGTAGGGAACGGCGATGACGACGCGGCGGCGGGCGAGGCGGACCGCCTCGGTGACGACCCGCCAGCCGTGCTGCGGCTCGAGGTGCTCGAGCAGGTGGAGCGCGACGACGGTGTCGGCGCACCCGTCGGGCAGCGGCACGTGGGCGGCGTCCGCGGTGAGCGCCTCCACCGGCGTGCCGAGTTGCGCCGAGACCTGCTCGAGCAGGCGGATCGACCCTGCGGAGACGTCGATGGCCGTCACCTCGCGGGTCCCGGCCTGGCGCAGGGAGAAGAAGCCGAAGCACGAGCCCAGCTCGACGACCGAGTCGCCGACGAGCACCTCCTCGGCGCGCGCGTAGACGGGGGCGTACCCGGCGACCGCGCCGTGCATCCCCGCGGAGGGCGAGTCGGCGAGGTCGGTCGCGGCCTCGATCGTGCGCAGGCTCGTGCGGTAGAAGTGCTCCCACGCGCTCAGCGGGTCGTCGGCGGACGTCAGGACGATGCCCGTCATGATCCGCTCGAAGACGTCGGCGCCGCGCAGCCACCCGGGGCCGAAGATCTCCCGGGAGAGCAGCTCCGCGAGACCGGCGTGCACCTCCTCGAGGGGGACGCGGTGCGCGATGGCGACCCGGCCCCCTTCGTGGCTGATGTCGAAGTGCTCGGTCCGCACGGTCCGCAGGGTGCGCCGCGGCAGCTCGCCGTCGGTGCGCACGACCCGGACGAGGTCGTCGACGTAGGCGGGCCGCCCGGGGGCGAGCGGGTCGATGGGCCGCGGCTCGGCGCTCGCGACGACGGGGATCACGTCCCCGCCCCCACGGTCGCGGCGGACACGCGCTCGAGCCCGCCGAGGCTGCGCACCACCTGCACGCGGTCGCACGACTCGGCGTAGAGGGGCAGGTCGCAGCTGCCGAGGCCCCACGAGTAGCGCGGCTCGGGCGTGAGCCAGATGACCGAGCGCACCCGCCGGGCGATCTCCTCGAAGACCTCGATCCGCGGGTCGTTGCCGTTGTTGCGCCCGTCGCCGAGGACGATGACCGTCGTGCGCCGGTTGAGCGCGCCGCCGTACTGCTCGAGGAAGACCTCGAAGGCGGACCCGAAGTCGGAGTCGGCGTCGACGTCGAGCACCCCACCCGCGGGCAGGCCGGACATGACGAGCGACAGCGCCTCCTCGACGGGGTGGTCGGCGAAGAGGTCGGTGATCTCGACGCAGTCCTGGACGAAGGCGAAGGAGCGCACCTTGGCCGCGACGGACTGCAGCGAGTGGACGAGGTGGAGCATGAAGCGCGAGGTCTGCCGCACCGACAGCGAGACGTCGCACAGCACGAGCAGCCGCGGCCGGTCCTCGACCTTGCTCACCGTGACGGGGCGGAAGGGCACGCCGTCGTAGCGCATGTTGCGGCGCATCGTCAGCCGGCCGTCGATCGTCCCGCGGGCCGCGGTGTGCCGCCGGGGGCGGGGCGCGCCGTGCAGCGAGCGCAGCAGCCGGCGGATCGAGTCCTCGAGCGCGGCCCGGTCGGCCTCGTCGACGGTCTCGGCCTGGGCCGCCTCGATCTCGCGCATCTCCAGCTCGGCCTCGCGGGCCATGAGCTCCTCGAGGAACCCCTTGAGCCGCTCGGGCAGCGCGTCGAGGAAGGGCTGCAGCGCCTCGCGCAGCGCCGCCATCTCCGGTCCCTCGTCCTCGTCGCCCTCGGGCAGGTCGGAGGACTCGTCGAGCCACGCGAGCAGGGCCATCTCCTGCGCGACGCTCAGCTCGGCGTCGACCTGCATGCCCGGTCGGCGGGCGAGGTCGCCCGGTGCCCCGGGGTTGTGCAGCCGCGAGGTGGAGATCTGCACGCGCGCGGCCTCGTCGGGACCGGCCTGGGTCCCGTCGGACAGGACGATCTCGTCGGTGAGGTTGGCCATGTCGAGGCGGTTGGCCTCCTGGTGCAGGTTGTACTGCTGCGCCATGTCCTCGGGCCGGAAGAAGTCGTGCAGGTCGACCGGCTTGCCGTGCGAGTGACCGTCCTGAGGCATGTCGCCCGGCTCCTCTGACAGGGAGAACTCGGTGAGCTCGCCGTCGTCGGAGAGGTCGTCGTGGCTGTGCCCGTGCTCGGGGTCCTGGGTGAGCACCGGCCGCAGCGAGAAGAAGCGGTCGAAGGTCTCGTCGAAGACCGGCATGTCCCGGCGGTCCTTGATGAGGCTGACCGCGAGGGCGGCCCGGAGGACCTCGCGGTCCTCCAGGACGCCCGGCTGCGCGGCGGCTTTCAGCCCGTCGATGGCCTCGGCGACGCTCGCCGGGACACCGCGCAGCCGCAGGATCCGCACGAAGCGGTGGAGGGTGGTCTCCATCGTCGCTCCCTCCTCACAGGGGGCGCTTGCGCGCGCCCCGACCGGCGAAGGAGCGGTCGCCCTGACCCGGTGTCACCTTGCGGGAGGTCCCGAGACCCCCGGGTGCTCCGTAGTAGTCGGTGTCGTGGCGGCCGGGGGCGTCCTTCGCCTTGCGGGCCTCGCGCCCGTCGACGTCGTCGTCCCCGTGGTCGGAGCCGTGGGGATGAGGGTGGTCGTGCGTGTGGTCGTGCCCGTGCCCGTGGTCGTGCCCCTCGGGGACGACGGCATTGGGGTCGACGAGCTTGGGCAGCGCCTCGCCGGCACGGCGCAGGTCGCGGTCGTACTTGACGACGACGCTCAGCGTGTCCGACAGCAGGGTCGCGTCGAGCTCGTCGACCCCGAGGACGGCGAGCGTGCGCGCCCAGTCGATGGTCTCGGAGATGCTCGGCGCCTTGCGCAGCTCGAGCTCGCGCAGGCCGCGGACGATCTCGACGAGGCGCGCGGCGAGCGCGTCCTGCAGCCCGGTCTCCTTGGAGCGCAGGATGTCCAGCTCGCGCTCGGGGCTCGGGTAGTCGAGGAAGAGGTGCAGGCAGCGGCGCTTGAGCGCGGCCGACAGGTCCCTGGTGTTGTTGGAGGTCAGTACGACGAGCGGGAGGTGCTTGGCCCGGACGGTACCGATCTCGGGAATCGAGATCTGGAACTCCGAGAGCAGCTCGAGCAGCACGGCCTCGAGGGCCTCATCGGCCCGATCGACCTCATCGATCAGTAGGACGACGGGGTCCTCGCTGGTGATGGCCTCGAGTAGCGGTCGCGCCGCGAGGAATCGCTCGGAGAAGAAGATGCTGTCGTGCGCCGAGATCCGGTCGACGGCCTCGGTGAGGTCGGCGGCGTCGGAGACGATCTGCCCGATCTTCTCCCGCAGGATCTGCGTGTAGAGCAGCTGCTTGCCGTAGTCCCACTCGTAGAGGGCCTTCGACTCGTCCTGGCCCTCGTAGCACTGCAGGCGGATGAGGCGGCGTCCGGTCACCTCGGCGAGGCTCTGGGCCAGCTGCGTCTTGCCCACGCCGGCCGGCCCCTCGAGGAGGACCGGCTTCTCCAGGCGGGTCTGGAGGAAGACGGTGGTCGCGAGCTTGCGGTCGGCGAGGTACCCGTGCTCGCGGAACTGCTCGATGGTGTCCTCGACGCTCGCGAGGGCGGGCACGGCGTCCGTCGTGGTGGTGGACATGGCGCTCCTGTCGGTGGTTCGTCCGGGGGTGCGGCGGTCCCCCTTCGTCCTCCTACCCGGTGGGGACGAAGGGGGACCGCCGCGGCTTGGTGAGGTGCGTCAGCTGATGAGGTCGTCGAGGTCACCGGTCATGCAGTGCTCGACGACGGGGCGCACGGTCTCGAAGGTGCACTCCTTGGCGTTGCCCGGGGTGCAGGCGTCGCCGAGGACGTGGTTGGTGATGCGGTCGACGTCCGCGGCGTCACCCTTGATCTCCGGGGAGTTCTTGTAGTACTCCGTCGGCCCGGTGCCCAGGCGGTTCTTGGAGTAGCTGTCCTGGGTGACGTCGACGAAGCGCTCGGGGATGCCCACGTCGCGCAGCAGCCGGATCGACGCCTCGAGCGCGGCGTCGGCGGCCTGCACCTTGGTCATGCCGTGGGTGTCGATGCCCATGGCCTCCGCGATGTCGGCGAAGCGGCCGTAGCAGGCGGGCATGTTGAAGGCCCACACGCGCGGCAGGGCGATGGCGTTGTTGAGCCCGTGGTGCGTGTCGTAGAAGGCGCTCACCGCGTGGCTGATCGAGTGGATGATGCCGAGGCCACCGGAGTTGAAGGCCTGGGCGGCGATGTACTGGGCGTACATCATGCCCTCGCGGCCCTTGAGGTCCTGACCGTTCCAGACCGCCTCGCGCAGGTTCTCCGAGGTGAGCTTGATCGCCCGGATGGCGTTGCCGAGCGAGGGCTCGAAGTTCAGTCGCGAGACATAGGGCTCGGAGGCGTGCGCGAGGACGTCGAAGCCGCACTGGGCGGTGAAGTCGGTCGGGCAGTCGAAGTACAGCACCGGGTCGTCGACGGCGAGGCTGGCGACGGACGCGTCGTCGAAGGCGACGTACTTGTGGGGGTTGTCCGGGTCGGTCGTCGTGTCGGTGATGACGTAGGCCCACGAGGTCTCGGAGCCGGTGCCGGCCGTGGTGGAGACCGCGATGTGCGGCGGGTTCTTCGGGTTCTCGGACATGTTGAAGCCCTCGAACTCGTTGACATTGCGACCGTCGTGCGCGACGGAGATGCGCGCGCCCTTGCAGGCGTCGTGCGCGGAGCCGCCGCCGATGGAGACGAAGGAGTCGCAGGCGTTTTCCTGGTACAGCGCCACGGAGTCCATGACGTTGTAGTCCTTGGGGTTGGACTCGACCTGGTCGTAGACGACGACTTCGAGGCCGTGGTACCTCATCGACTCGACGATGTTCTTGACGATGTCCGTGCCGCGCAGGCCGGTCGTCATGACGAGCGTCTTGCGGAAGCCGAGCTTGAGGGCCTCCGGACCGATCATCTCCCAGGCTCCGGGGCCCATCATGGCGCGCGGGAAGGGGTGGAACTCCTTGATCGGGAATGGCTTGAGCAGATCATCAACCTGCATTGTTGGTCTCCTTTGACCGGGGGTGGGTTGCTCTCGGAACCTAGGGCGGCGGTGCACCGGCCGGACAGTCCAGAGTCCAGATCCCCACCCCCGTGGCAGGTGCCCACCTGCCCGATCGGGCAGGGCCCTGCAGAGCGCCCGGACGTGGGTCATCGCCCCGCGGTGCCGGCTCGGCTCGTGGGGCGAAGGGAGGGCCGCCGTCAGCCGCCGGGACGGCGGGGCAGGAGGGCTCCGAGGGACCGGGCTCGCGCGGCGCCGACCCAGAGGCCGGCGCCGTAGGCGAGGTCGTCGAGGCGGCGGCTGATCGGGTCGTAGGTCGCCTCGGGGTGGTCGGTCCGGGCGACGACGACGTCGACGAGCAGCGAGGTGACGAGGGCTCGACGCACGGTGCTGCTGCGGGTCGCGGCGACGGCGGCGAGCGGCCACCAGTGGCGCAGCAGCAGCGCGGTCTCCTGCCGGACGGCCCAGCCCAGGCCCTGGGCGCCGAGGCGCACGGCGAGCTCGCGCCGCTGCGGCCCCTCGGGCAGTCGTCGGTCGAGCGAGCGCACGCCCCAGAGCAGGCCGAAGCCGGCCACGGGCAGCGACCAGCGGCGGCGGGCGAGCACGGCCGCGGCGGTGACGGCCATCGTCGCGGACATGACGGCGGGGGCGCCCTTGCGCCCGTGGCGGGCGGCGAGGCCGGCGCCGCCGGTGCCGTAGAGGAACTTGCGGCCGAGCCAGCCGCCGACGGTGGCGCGGGTGTCGTGCCAGGCGATCTCGTCGGGGTCGTAGCGCACGGTCTGGCCGGCGTCGACGAGCCGCCAGACGAGGTCGACGTCCTCGCCGACGCGCATGTCCTCGGCAAATCCGCCGGCGGCGCGCAGCCGGTCGACGCGGGCCACGAGGCAGGCGCTGGGCAGCCACCCGACGGCGGCCCCCGGCCGCACCGAGCAGGCGCGGCGCCCGAGGGCGAGCGAGGAGACCTGCTCGTCGTAGCGCTCGAACCACGCGGGGTCGTCGGCGCGGGCCCGGCTGCGCACGAGGGGCCCGACGAGCGCTACCTGGTCGTCGGCGAAGTGTCGGGCCAGCCGGCGCAGCATCGCAGCGTCGGCCTGGACGTCGGAGTCGACGAGCGCGACGAAGGGGGTCTCCACCGCGAGAACGCCGGCGTTGCGGGCCCCGGCGGGGCCGAGGTTGACGGGCAGGGAGATGACCCGCGCGCCGTGGTCGGCGGCGACCCGGGCGACCGCGTCGGGGTCGTGCGACGCATCATCGACGACGATGCAGCGCAGTCCGTCGAGGGCGTCGAGGGCTCGTGCGAGCTGCTCGGGCCGGTCGCGGATCGGGATGACGACGGTGATCTCCGACGGGTCGGGGCCGGCGCCGTGGAGCACGGGGTCGGCGAGGTTGCCGTCGACGAGGCGGGCGACGAGGGGCTCGTCGGCGGGGCCGCGCACGACGAGGCGACCGTCGACGACGCGCTCGCGGGCGGCGGCGCCCAGGCGCACGGCCCGCAGCGGGGAGCCGCCGACGAGCAGGCCGTCGTCGTAGGCCCGCACGTCGTGGCGGATCCGGGCCTCGTAGCCGGGGGCAAACCGGGTGGTCATCCGCTGAACCCCCCGTCGGCGGCGACGACGCCGCCGTTGAGCGCGGCTCCGGCGGGGGAGCAGCACAGGCTCACGGTGGCGGCGATCTCGTCGGGGTCGAGGGGGCGGCGGAGCAGCTGGTGCTCGGCGAGGTGCTCGCTCGTCGTGCCGTAGAGGGCGGCCGTCGCCGCGAGCATCGGGGTGTCGGTGCCGCCGGGGCTCACGGCGACGGCGGTGACGCCGGTGCCGACGAGGTCGGCGGCGAGCCCGCGCACCATGCCGACGACGGCGTGCTTGGCGGCGTTGTAGGCGGCGAGGTGGAAGAGGCCGCGCCCTCCGGCCGCGGAGGCGATGGCGACGAACCGGCCGCCCGAGGGGTCCGGCCCAGCGAGCATCGCGGGGACGGCGGCGGCCGCGGTGTGCCAGACGCCGAGCGCGTCGACCTGCCAGAGCAGGTCGAGCTGGTCGGTCGGTGTCTCCCAGAGGGGTTGGCCTCCGGCGACGATCCCGGCGGCGGCGACCGCGGCGTCGAGCCGCCCCCACCGCTCGACGGCGTCGACGACCGCGTCGGCCACGGCCGCGGGGTCGCGCACGTCGGCGACCCGGGTGACGACCCGGCCGCCGGCTCGCGGGTCGGCGGCGACCGACTCGAGGTCGTCGACCGTCGGCATCGGGTAGGGGTGGGCGGTGGGGCCGGCGCACGCGTCGAGCGCGAGGACGTCGTAGCCCTCCTCCGCGAGACGAAGGGCGGTCGCCGCCCCCATCCCGCGGGCGGCCCCGGTGACGAGGGCGACCCGGCTCATGACGAGGGTTCCAGGGTGGGCTGCAGCGCCTGCGCGACGACGTCGTCGACCATCGCGGCGAGGACCGGCGCGCCCTCGGCGGCGCTCGCGCCGGTCGGGTCGCCGAGCACGCCGTTGGGCGAGACGGCGATGACCCCGCCGGCCATCATCGTGGGCAGGATCTCGGCGAGGGGCCGGGTGTCGCCGGGTTCGGCGCGGTCGAGGCGGACGGTCTCGGGGCGCAGGTGGAGCAGCAGCGAGGTCTCGGTCCGCCCGGCGTGCAGGTCGACGCTCTCGGTGGCGCACGCGGCCCAGCCGACGTCGTGGCCCTCGTCGACGAGCTGCCCCACGGCGGCGGTCAGCGCCTGGCTGTTGCCGCCGTGCCCGTTGACGAGCAGCACCCGTGGGGCCCAGGTGCGGGCCGAGCGGACGAGCTCGACGACGACCTGGCGCAGGACTTCGGTGCCGATCGAGATGGTCCCGGGGAAGTGCTGGTGCTCGCCGCTCGACCCGAGCGCGACGACGGGCGCGACCCACGCCGTCGTCCCCGCGGCGGTGAGCCGCTCGGCCACGCCCTGGGCGACGGCGGTGGCGATGAGCGCGTCGGTGTCGAGCGGCAGGTGCGGGCCGTGCTGCTCGATCGACCCGACCGGCACGACGAGGAGGTCCACCCCTTCGGCCTCCGCGGAGGCAAGGTGGGCCAGCTCGCGCGGCCGGTCGGGGGAGGGCATGCCCGTCAGCGCGTCGTCGCGGCCGCGGGCACACCGAGCTCGCGGTGGAAACCCTCGGGGACGAGCAGGTGCTCGGGGCCCAGCTCGGCGACGGAGGAGAGGGCGAGGCCGCGCAGCGCGGAGTCGACGCCGCCGTTGAGCAGGTCGAGGACGTTTTCCACCCCGGCCTGGCCGTTGGCGGCGAGCCCCCAGAGGTAGGCCCGGCCGATGAGGACGGCCTTGGCGCCGAGGGCGAGGGCCTTGACGACGTCGGAGCCGCGGCGGATGCCGCCGTCCATGACGACGTCGACCTGGTGGCCGACCCGCTGCGAGATCGGGTGGACCATGCGGATCGCGGCGGGGGTACCGTCGAGGTTGTTGCCGCCGTGGTTGGACACCGAGATGCCGGCGACGCCGACGTCGACCGCGCGCAGCGCGTCGTCGACGCGGGAGACACCCTTGAGGACGAAGGGGGTGCCGCTGATCTGCGACCACTGCTCCCGCATCCACGCGACGTCCTGCCAGGAGGGCGGCGGCGTGGTCATCCACTCGTAGTAGGCACCGAAGAAGGTCGGCGCCTCCCCTCCGGGCGGGGTGAGGTTGGGCGCGGTGAGGTCGGGCAGCTTGCCGGTGTCGATGAACTGGCGGCCGAAGTCGACGAGCCAGCGAGGCTTCGTCGCGACCTGCGGGGCGAGCCGGATCATCGCCTTGAGGTCGACCTTCTCGGGGATCTCCGGGCTGCCCCAGTCACGGCCGATGGAGAAGGACCAGTCGAGGGTGGCGATGAGGCCCTTGGCGCCGGCCTCGTGGGCGCGGGTCATCCGCTGGATCATCGTGTCGCGGTCGCCGGTCCAGTACATCTGGAAGAAGGTCGTCGCTCCGGTGTCGCAGACCTCCTCGACGGACTTCGAGGCGAAGTTGGACAGGCCCATGATCGTGCCGCGGGCCGCGGCGGCCCGGGCGACGGCGACCTCGCCGTCGGGGTGGACCGCCTGGACGCCGGTGGGGCTGATGATGACCGGCGAGCCGATCTGCTGGCCGAAGACGGTCGTCGACTGGTCACGCTCGGGCTGCTGGCCGACGACGTGCGGAGCCAGGCCGATCTCGGCGAAGGCGCTCTGGTTGTCGTCGCGACTCTGGCCGCGCTCCGACCCGGCGACGAGTGCGCCGTAGACGGGAGCGGGCAGCTTTTTGCGGGCGCGCTCCTGGGCGACGGCGACGGACTCGAACCAGGGGTTCTGCTTCCAGGGGTTGGTGAGCCACTCGGGCTTGTTCATCGTCTCGTCCTCGTCATCGAGGGTCGAAGCCAGCGAGCGGGCTCTCGGCGCACGGCGAGACCGGACGCGGCGGGGCAGCGGTCTCCCCTTCGGGCCGGCGGCGCATGAGCTTGAGCATCACGGGCTCGTTGCGGGTGGGGTTGGCCTTGGAGTGGTCCTGGCTGGCGGCGGGCACGGTGCGCTCGCCCGAGAGGGCGGACTCGCCGTAGCCCTGGACGCACTCCGGGTCGGGGCCGTCGAGCGGCAGGCCGGTGAAGAACTTCGCGGCCATGCAGCCGCCGCGGCAGCTGTCGAAGTGGGCGCACTTCGAGCAGGCGCCACCGGTCTGAGGGGAGCGCAGCTCGCGGAAGAGCTCGGAGTCGCGCCACACCCCGCCGAAGCCGCCGTCGGTGAGCAGGTTCCCGGCGTGGAACTGGTCGTGGATCGCGAAGGGGCACGCGTAGACGTCACCGACGGGGTCGATGAGGCAGACGACGCGGCCGGCACCGCAGAGGTTGAGCCCGGGCAGGGACTCGCCGAAGGCCGCAAGGTGGAAGAAGGAGTCGCCGGTGAGCACGTCCTCTCCGTGAGCCATGAGCCAGTCGTAGAGCACCCGCTGCTGCTCCGGCAACGGGTGCAGTTCGTCCCACACGTCGGCGCCGCGGCCCGAGGGACGCAGCCGGGTCAGGCGCAGCGTGGCGCCGTAGCGGTCGGCGATGGCCTTGAAGTCGTCGAGCTGGCTGATGTTCTGTCGGGTGCAGACGACGGAGATCTTGGCGTCACCGAACCCGGCGGCCTGCAGGTTGTCGAGGGCACGCAGCGCCATGTCGTAGGAGCCGGGGCCGCGGACGTAGTCGTTGACCTCGGCGGTCGCGCCGTCGAGGGAGATCTGTACGTCGACGTAGTCGGTCGCGGCGAGGAAGGCCGCGCGCTCGGGGGTGATCCGGGCGCCGTTCGTCGAGAACTTCACGCCCACGTCGTGGGCGACCGCGTACTCGAGCAGCTCCCAGAAGTCGGGGCGGATCGTCGGCTCACCACCGCCGATGTTGACGTAGAAGACCTGCATCCGCTGCAACTCGTCGATGACGGCCTTGCACTGCTCGGTGCTCAACTCGCGCGGGTCTCGCCGACCCGAGCTGGAGAGGCAGTGGGCGCACTCGAGGTTGCAGGCGTAGGTCAGCTCCCAGGTCAGGCAGATCGGGGCGTCGAGGCCGAACTCGAACTGCTCGACGAGCGTGCCGCCCTCGGGGCGGGCTGGTGCCTGCCGGGCCGCGGGTCGGTCGGTGGTGAGGGTCATGCTGGCTCCTCAGGAGTCGGTGCGTGGGCGGATCATGCCGTTGGCGGCAAGACCCTGCAGCGCACGCAGGTACCCGTCGTGCTGCTCCTGCGGGATGCCCTCGGCGACCAGGGTGCTCTGCACGTCCGGGTGGTCGGCGAGGTGCTCCACGACGCGGACGAGCTCCGGTCGCTTGAGGAAGGACAGCTTGCGGTTGTGGAAGTTGTAGGCCAGGGCCCCGAAGGGTTCGGGGCGAAGCGCCACGGATGCCGACAGCTCCCAGGGCCGCATCAGCATCCGTGGCGTTTCCGCGTTCATCGCGATCATCGATCTCTGGTCGAGGCGCGGATCAGTAGACGCCGCACATGCCGTCGATGGAGACCTCTTCCACGAGGTCATCGGCGACTGCGTCGACCTGAGCGTCTTGCTCGAGACCGTCGTGCTGCTCGTCTGCCATGGTGTTGTCCTTCCGACGTCGCTGTCTGGTTCGGCCCAAGTTAGTGACGTGAGAGGACGGCCGTAACTGCCCTAACGGGTAGTCCGTGGCCTGCCCGGGTCGGTCAGGCGGGTGGTCAGGCGCCGCCCAGTGCCGCGTCCACGATGGCCTTGGCGTCCGCCTGCACCTGCGCCAGGTGCTCGGGCCCGCGGAAGGACTCGGCGTAGATCTTGTAGACGTCCTCGGTGCCAGACGGGCGCGCGGCACACCATGCCGACTCGGTGGTGACCTTGAGCCCACCGATGGCCGCGCCGTTGCCGGGGGCCTCGGTGACCTTGGCCGTGATCGCCTCTCCTGCAAGGGAGTCCGCGGAGACAGCGGCCGGGGTGAGGGCCTTGAGGGCAGCCTTCTGCTCACGGGTCGCGGGCGCGTCGACGCGGGCGTAGGCGGGCTCGCCGTGCCGCGCGACGAGGTCGGCGTAGTGCTCGCTGGGAGAGCGACCGGTGGTCGCGAGGATCTCGGAGGCGAGCAGCGCGAGGATGATGCCGTCCTTGTCAGTGGTCCACACCGACCCGTCGTGGCGGAGGAAAGAGGCGCCGGCCGACTCCTCGCCGCCGAAGCCGACCGAGCCGTCGAGCAGGCCGGGGACGAACCACTTGAAGCCGACCGGCACCTCCCACAGGTCCATGCCGAGGTCGGCCGCGACGCGGTCGATCATGGAGCTCGACACGAGCGTCTTGCCGATGCGCCGGCTCGTCCATCCCGCTCGCGCGCCGCCGTGCAGGTACTGGATCGCGACGGCGAGGTAGTGGTTGGGGTTCATCAGCCCCGCGTCGGGCGTGACGATGCCGTGCCGGTCGGAGTCTGCGTCGTTGCCGGTCGCGATGTCGTACCGATCGCGTTGTGCGACAAGGCTGGCCATCGCGGACGGCGAGCTGCAGTCCATCCGGATCCTGCCGTCCTTGTCGAGGGTCATGAACCGCCACGTCGGGTCGACGAGCGGGTTGACCACCGTGAGGTCGAGGCCGTGCCGCTCGCCGATCTCGCCCCAGTAGTGCACGGCCGCGCCGCCCATCGGGTCGGCACCGATCCGCACGCCGGCGTCCCGGATCCGTTGCAGGTCGACCACATCGGGCAGGTCGGTGACGTAGGCGTCGAGGTAGTCGTGGTCGGTCGCGATGGCCCGGGCCCGGGCGAAGGGAGTCCGCCGCACCTGCCGCAGCCCATCGCGCAGGTGTGCATTGGCCGCGTCCGCGATGGCGCTCGTGACGTCGGTGTCGGCGGGGCCGCCGTGGGGCGGGTTGTACTTGAAGCCGCCGTCGCTCGGGGGGTTGTGCGACGGGGTGACGACGATGCCGTCGGCGAGGCCACCCCCCTTCGCCGTGAGGTCCTTGCCCCGGTTGGCGGTGAGGATCGCGTGCGAGATCGCGGGCGTCGGGGTGTAGCCGTCGCGGGAGTCGACGAGGACGGTGACGCCGCCGGCGACGAGGACCTCGAGGGCGGTGGTCCACGCCGGCTCGGAGAGGGCGTGGGTGTCGCGGCCGAGGAAGAGCGGGCCGTCGATGCCGGCCGCGCGGCGGTGGTCGACGATCGCCTGGGTCGTGGCGAGGATGTGGGCTTCGTTGAAGGACGCGGTGAGCGAGGAGCCCCGGTGCCCGCTCGTGCCGAAGGCGACCTGCTGGTCGACGTCCTCGGGGTCGGGCTGGACCGCGTAGTAGGCGGTGACGACGTGGCTGACGTCGATGAGGTCCTCGGGCAGTGCGGGCTGGCCCGCGCGATCGGCTGCGCTCATGGTGCGACGCTACCGCCCTACCGCAGCACCGCCGCCAGCCGCGCGGTGAGCGGTGCCCGGGCCGGGTGGCGCCCATCGCCCAGCTCGTCGAGCGCCCGCTGCAGCACCTCGGTGTCGGCGACGACCTCGCTGTAGGCGAGGACCGCCGAGGGGTCGGGGTCGGTGAGCAGGCACTCGCGGACGGCGACGGCGAGGTAGTCGGCCGTCTCGGTGAGCAGCGGCGAGCTGGTCCCGGGGACGAGGTCGCCGCCGTAGGCGTCGACGGCGGCCCGGGCGTCACCGCGCCGCACGGCGGCCCGGACGGCGTCGACATCGCTCGTCACCGGCAGGTCGAGTCGGTAGGGGCGCGATGCGAGCCGGCCGCCGAGGGCCGAGCGCAGGTGGCTGACCTCCGACTTCAGGGTGCTCGTCGAGACCCGCTCGTCGCCGTAGAGGTGGGCGTGCAACTCGCCGAGCGAGAGCCCGTCGGGGTGCAGCGCGAGGATCGCGAGGATCTCGACCTGGCGGCGGGTGAGCAGCAGGCGCGAGCCGTCGAGGTGGACCTCGCTCGCGCCGAGCAGCCGTAGGTGCAGCCCCTGCTGCGCTGGCACGGTCAGCGTCGAGGCGATCGACGAGGCGGGGATCGCCGTCTCGAGGAGACGCGCCAGCGCCTGGGCGGTGGCGGCGCCGATGGGGTGGCTGCGGTCCCACGTCGTCGACAGGTCGAGCACCCCGAGCTGGGCACCGGTCACCGGGTCGTGGACGGGCGCGGCCCAGCAGACCCAGTTGTGGATGATCGGGGCGTAGTGCTCGGCGGCGAAGACGGTTGAGACGGAGTCCGTGCGCAGCGCGAGGTTGAGCGCATTGGTCCCGACGCTGCCCTCGTCCCACCGGCCGCCGGCGACGAAGTTGACCTGCTCGGCAGCGCTGCGCATGACCCGCCCGCCATAGGTCCACAGGATCCGTGTCTGGGGGTCGGTGACAGCGACGACGAGGTCGCCGTCCTCGGCCGCGGACCGCAGCGCCCCCTCGAGCCGGGCGACCGCGGCCGACAGCGGTGACTCCGCGAAGAGGCTGGCGGTCTCCCCTTCGTCGGCCAGGGGGGCCGCGTCGACGCTGGCGGGCAGGTGCTCGGCGGACCGCTCCCACGACGAGAGGATCTCGGGGCGCACCTGCTCGGGGGCACTGCCCTCGCGCCAGTGCTCCCAGGCGCGCTGCAGCGTGCGCCGTCGGCCCGACTCCACCATCGGCCACCTCCTCGTGGTCCCCGGTCAGGGTAGACCGGGCGGGGCCTAGAGTCGAGGGATGAGCACCGCAGCCGGCACCCTGACCTGGACTCCGGCGGCCGAGCGCACCGACCTGCTCGCCGCGCCCGTCGCCGCCGCGATCGCGGCGGTCCCCTCGGCCCGCGTGGCCGAGATCGACCCCGAGCTGGCGGACACCGCCGCCTTCTGCGAGGCCTATGCGTCGCCGCCGCAGTTGTCCGCCAACTGCGTCGTCGTCGCAGGCCGAAGGGGAGGGGAGACCCGGCACGCCGCCGTCCTCGTCCTCGCGACGGACCGGGCGGACATCAACGGCGTCGTGCGCCGGCACGTCGACGCGCGCAAGATCTCCTTCGCCCCGATGGACGAGGCCGTCGAGGTCACCGGCATGGAGTACGGCGGCATCACCCCCGTCGGGCTGCCGGAGGGGTGGCCGGTGCTCGTCGACGAGGCGGTCGTTGCCGCCGGCGAGGTCGTCATCGGCTCGGGCGTGCGCGGCTCCAAGCTGCTCGTCGACGCCGCCGAGCTGGCCGCGCTGCAGGGCGCCGAGGTGCTTCAGCTCACGCTTCGACGACCACGGGGATGACCAGGGGATTGCGACGGTGCTTGCGCCCGGCCCACTGGGAGACGGCGCGCCCGATCCGCTTCTCGAGATCGATCGGGTCGCCGACACCGTCTGCCGCTGCCGCCGTGAGCGCCTTCTCGATGGCCGGGATCGCCTCGTCGAAGAGGGACTCGTCGGCACCCAGGCCCCGCGTGAGGAACTCCGGCGGCTCGACGAGCTTGCCCGTGTCGATGTCGATCAGCGCGAGCACCGTGACGATGCCTTCCTGGCTCAGCGTGACCCTGTCGCGCAGGCTCTCCTCGGTCACGCCGCCGACGGTGCCGGCCGAGACGTAGACGTACCCGGCACGGACCTTGCCGGTGACGCGCACCTCGCCGTCCTGCAGGTCGACCACGACTCCGTCGTCGACGACGACGACGTGCTCGGGGTCGAGGCCCGTGGCGATCGCCAGGTCGGCGTTGGCGCGCAGGTGGCGCCACTCCCCGTGGACCGGCATGACATTGCGCGGCTTGACGAGGTTGTAGCAGTAGACCAGCTCGCCGGCGCTGGCGTGACCGGAGACGTGCACCTTGGCGTTGCCCTTGTGCACGACGTCGGCGCCCCGCCGGATCAGGCCGTTGATGACGCGCGAGATCGAGGTCTCGTTGCCCGGGATGAGCGAGGACGCCAGCAGCACCGTGTCGTTGTCCCCGATACGGATCTGGTGGTCGCCGCTGGCCATCCGGGAGAGCGCGGCCATGGGCTCACCCTGCGACCCGGTGCACACCAGGGTGACCTTGCGGTCGGGCAACCTCGAGAGCTCCTTGACGTCGACGACGAGCCCGCGTGGGACATCGAGATAGCCGAGCCGTCGTGCGATGTCCATGTTGCGCACCATTGATCGGCCGACGAAGGCGACCTTGCGCTTGTTGCGATGTGCCGAGTCCAGCACCTGCTGGATGCGGTGGACGTGACTGGCGAAGCTGGAGACGATGACCCGTCCCGGGGCGGTGCGGAAGACGGTCTCGATGGCCGGCGCGAGGTCCTTCTCGGAGGTGGTGAAGCCGGGCACCTCCGCGTTGGTGGAGTCGGTGAGGAAGAGGTCGACGCCCTCCGCCCCCAGCCGGGCGAAGGCGGGGAGGTCGGTCAGCCGCTTGTCGAGCGGGAACTGATCCATCTTGAAGTCGCCGGTGTGGAGCAGCAGGCCGGCTGAGGTACGCACGGCGACGGCCAGGCCGTCGGGGATGGAGTGGTTGACCGCGACGAACTCGCACCCGAAGGGGCCCAGGGCTCGGTGGTCGCCCTCGACGACCTCGAGGGTCGAGGGCTTGATCCGGTGCTCCTTGAGCTTCGCGGTGATCAGCGCCAAGGTGAGACGCGAGCCGATCAGGGGGATGTCGTTGCGGTGTCTCAGGAGGTAGGGCACGGCGCCGATGTGGTCCTCGTGGCCGTGGGTCAGGACGATGCCCACCACGTCGTCCATACGGTCCTTCAGGAAGGTGAAGTCCGGCAGGATGACATCGACGCCCGGCTGGTGCTCCTCGGGGAACAGGACGCCGCAGTCGATCACCAGCAGCTTGCCCCGGTGCTCCAGGACCGTCATGTTGCGCCCCACCTCGCCGAGACCACCCAGGGGGATGACCCGCAGGGCTCCCTTGGAGAGTGCAGGCGGTGGGCCCAGCTCGAGGTGTGGGTGGCTCATGTGATCTCCTCGGGGGGCGCGTGCTCAGCGGTGCGTCGGACTGCACACGACACTACGCTCACGGACCGGCAGGGTCGTTCGTCGGTGGCCTGGGCAGAGCGAGCTGCGCCAAGGCGTCGGTGAAGGCCTCTGCACGCGCGGTGGCCGCTCTCAGCTCGGTCACCCGTGTGAGTGCGTCCGCGTGGATCGCATCGACCTGCGCTCGGGCCGACGATGTGTCTGCCGCGTTCGCGGTGGGGTCTGCGAGGACATCAAGGGCGTCCACGAGCTGACGCATCTCCTCGATCGAGAACCCGAGCGGCTTCATCGGCTTGATCAGCAGGAGGCGCTCGACGTCAGCCTGGCCGTAGAGGCGGAATCCACCGTCGGTGCGCGCGCTGGGAGTGAGCAGCCCCATCTCTTCGTAGTAGCGCAGGGTGCGGTGCGACAGGCCGGTGCGGGAGGCCACCTGGCCGATGTGGACGTGGGGGTCGTCGTTCACGTCCTCATCCCGTCAGCGACAGCAGACATGGGCGGAAGGCTACCGTCTGGCAGCCGCCCCACCGTGGCAGGTCGACACGGACTCGCGACCGGGATCTGGCTACCCTAACGTCACGGTAGGGTTGCCGTGCTCTCCGTGCCTCGTCCTGAAGGATCCCCGTGCCCGACCCTGCCGTCAGTACCGCGCCCGCCGGCTCCGGCCTACCGGCAGTGCCCGAGGCCGGTGAACGCGAGACCTCCACCCGCGCTGCCTTTCGCGACCCTCGCCGGTTGAGGACCGAGGTCCTTGCCGGTCTGGTCGTGGCGCTCGCCCTGATCCCCGAGGCGATCTCGTTCTCGGTCATCGCGGGCGTCGACCCGCGAGTGGGGCTGTTCTCCAGCTTCGTCATGGCCGTGACGATCGCCTTCGTCGGTGGCCGGCCCGCGATGATCTCGGCGGCCACGGGCGCGGTCGCACTCGTCATCGCCCCCGTCGCGCGGGACCACGGCATGGACTACTTCCTCGCGACCGTGATCCTCGCGGGCGTGCTGCAGATCGTCCTGTCCCTGCTCGGCGTGGCCAAGCTCATGCGCTTCATCCCGCGGATGGTGATGATCGGCTTCGTCAACGCCCTGGCCATCCTGATCTTCATGGCGCAGCTGCCCTACCTGGTCGGAGTGCCGTGGCTGGTCTACCCCATGGTCGCGGCCGGCATCCTGATCATGATCGGCCTGCCCCGACTGACGACCCTGGTGCCGGCGCCCCTCGTGGCGATCGTTGCCGTCACCGCCGTGGTCTGGGCCGGCGGGTGGACCCTGCCGGACGTGTCCGACCAGGGCGAGCTGCCGGAGTCGCTGCCCCAGCTGCTCCTGCCCGACGTCCCGGTCACCCTGGAGACGCTCCAGGTCATCGGCCCCTTCGCGCTGGCCATGGCCCTCGTCGGCATCCTCGAGTCGCTCATGACCGCCAAGCTCGTCGACGACATCACGGACACCCACTCGGACAAGACCCGGGAGACCTGGGGCCAGGGCGTGGCCAACATGGCCTCCGGCCTCTTCGGCGGCATGGGTGGCTGCGCGATGATCGGCCAGACGATGATCAACGTCAAGGTCTCGGGAGCCCGGACCCGGATCTCGACATTCCTCGCCGGCGCCTTCCTGCTGGCGCTCGTCGTCGGTGCGGGACCGCTCGTGGGCATGATCCCCATGGCCGCACTCGTCGCCGTGATGGTCATGGTGTCGGTCGCGACCTTCGACTGGCACAGCGTCCACCCCGCCACGCTCCGGCGCATGCCCAAGAGCGAGAACCTCGTCATGGCGACGACCGTGGCCGTCACGGTCGTCACGCACAACCTGGCCTACGGGGTGATCCTCGGTGTCGTCGCGGCGATGATCTTCTTCACCCGGCGGGTGGCCCACTTCGCCTACGTCGAGCGGATCGCCGAGACTGATGTCGACGGGGACGGCGCGGTCGACGTGAGGGTCTACAAGGTCAACGGTGAGCTGTTCTTCGCCACGAGCAACGACCTCGTCTACCAGTTCGACTACGCCGGGGACCCTGCTCGAGTCGTCATCGACCTGTCCGACAGCCACATCTGGGACGCCTCGACCGTGGCCGCGCTCGACGGCATCCGCACCAAGTACGAGCGGCTGGGCAAGAGCGTGGAGATCGTCGGGCTCAACCAGGCGTCGGCGGACCGACACGATCGGCTCAGCGGGCGCCTGGGCGCCGACCACTGACGAAGGGGGGGGGTCCGACCCCCTTCCTCACGGGGAGATGGAGCGGGTCATCTGTGCGGCGAGGGCGTCGACCCGCTCGGTCAGGTCGTCACGGATGAGGCGCATCCGCTCCTCGCCCTCGATGCCGCGCAGCGACGGCTCGACGGTGACCCACCGGTCGACCGGCGCGCGGCCGGGGAGGTCGAGCCGGGCCTCGTCGCCGATGACGACGACGAGGCTGACGGCGTCGAGCAGCGCCGGGTCGATGGGCTTGGGGTGCTCGCCCCCGACGTCGGCACCGACCTCCTCGAGTGCGGCGACCGAGCCCGGGTTGAGTGCGTCTCCCGGTCGGGTGCCCGCGGAGTGCACGTCGACGTCGGCGCCGTGACGCTGGCGCATGAGGGCCGCGGCCATCTGCGACTTCCCGCCGTTCTTGACGCAGACGAAGAGCACCGACGGGCGGCTCATCGCGAGGAGTCCTGCACGGGCACGTCGAGCGAGGACAGGAGCGCGACGACGCGGCCCCGGATCTCGTCACGGATGGGACGGACGGCCTCGACGCCCTGACCGGCCGGGTCCTCCAGCTGCCAGTCCTCGTAGCGCTTGCCGGGGAAGATCGGACAGGCGTCGCCGCACCCCATGGTGATGACGACGTCGGAGGACTGCACCGCGTCGGTGGTCAGCACCTTCGGCCGCTCGGCCGACAGGTCGATGCCCTCCTCGAGCATGGCCCCGTGGACAGCGGGGTTGATCGAGTCGGCAGGCGCCGAACCGGCGGAGCGGACCTCGACGGCCCCGCCGGAGAGCGCGCGCGTGTAGGCGGCTGCCATCTGCGAGCGGCCGGCGTTGTGGACGCAGACGTAGAGAACGGAAGGGTGGTCGGTCATCGATGCCTCCGGGTGGGCGGTGGGTCAGGAGAGGACGGCGCGCAGCAGCGCGGTCACGCGGCCCTGGATGTCGTCGCGGATGTCCCGGACCGCCTCCAGGGGCTGTCCGGCCGGGTCGGCGACGTCCCAGTCCTCGTAGCGCTTGCCGGGGAAGATCGGGCAGGCGTCGCCGCAGCCCATCGTCACGATGACGTCGGCGGCCTGCACGGCGGAGTGGCTGAGCGGCTTGGGGTACGGCGTCGTGAGGGCGATGCCGCGCTCGGCGAGGGCCTCCACGACGACGGGGTTGACCTCGTCGGCGGGCTGCGAGCCGGCAGAGCGGACGTGGACGCGACGGGCCGAGAGGTGCTCGGTGAGAGCCGCAGCCATCTGGGAGCGGCCCGCGTTGTGCACGCAGACGAAGAGCACCTCGGGCACCTGCTTGGCGACCCGCCCGTCGGCCTGGGCGACCGTCATCAGCTGCTCGCGGGCCTGACGGGCCACGAAGATCGGCAGGTACCGCGTGATCGTCGCGCGGGGCTCGAGCAGCTCGCGGGCTTCGCGCACGACCGTGGCGACGGTCTCCGGGGAGAAGACGCCGTCGTACGCGTACGTCAGGTCGTCGACGATGTCGGCATACGGGTCGTGGGCGTGGGCGTGGGCGCTCATGACAGTTCCTCGGCGGGGGTGCGGGCCGGGCCCACGGGCGAGGCGTGAGGGAACCTGTGGCGCAGTGCGAGGCTCACGTAGACCAGCCCGACGAGGACGGGGACCTCGATGAGCGGACCGACGACGCCGGCGAGGGCCTGGCCGCTCGTCGCGCCGAAGGTCGCGATCGCCACGGCGATCGCCAGCTCGAAGTTGTTGCCCGAGGCGGTGAAGGCGAGGGTGGTCGTGCGCTCGTACGACATCCCGAGCAGCCGGCCGGTGAGGTAGCCGACGCCCCACATGATCGCGAAGTACGCGAGCAGCGGCAGCGCGATGCGGGCGACGTCACCGGGCTTGGAGGTGATCGCCTCGCCCTGCAGGGCGAAGAGCAGGACGATCGTGAAGAGCAGCCCGTACAGCGCCCACGGGCCGATCCTCGGCAGGAAGGAGGCTTCGTAGCGCTCACGGCCCCACCGGCGCTCGCCACCCCGGCGGGTCAGGTAGCCCGCGAGCAGCGGGATGCCGAGGAAGATCAGCACGGACTTGGCGATCTGCCATGCGGAGACGTCGAGCGCCGCCTGGTCGAGACCGAGCCAGCCGGGCAGGACCGACAGGTAGAACCAGCCGAGCGCGGCGAACGCGACGACCTGGAAGAGCGAGTTGATGGCCACGAGCACCGCGGCTGCGTCGCGGTCACCGCAGGCGAGGTCGTTCCAGATGATGACCATGGCGATGCACCGGGCGAGCCCGACGATGATCAGACCGGTGCGGTACTCGGGCAGGTCGGGCAGCATCAGCCAGGCGAGGGCGAACATCAGGGCAGGCCCGACGAGCCAGTTGAGCACGAGAGAAGAACCGAGCAGGCGCCGGTCGCTCGTGACCGTGTCGAGCCGGTCGTAGCGGACCTTGGCGAGCACCGGGTACATCATGACGAGCAGGCCGATGGCGATCGGGAGCGAGATGCCGTCGACCTCGATCGCACTCAGCGCTCCGCCGAGGCCGGGGACGAGTCGTCCGAGGAGGAGGCCGGCGACCATGGCCAAGCCGATCCACAGGGGGAGCCAGCGGTCCAGGGTCGACAGACGAGCGGGCGACTGGGGTCGGGCGGTGGTGGTGGTCATCAGCGGTCTGCCTTCCGGGCACGGACGAATGCGCTGGCGAAGGAGCCGTCGAGCGCGTCGAGCACACCTGGGAGGGTCCAGCCCGGCGGCAGCCGGTCGCCGACCAGGTCGGACATGTCCTCCAGGTCGGAGCGGTCGAACCGTCGGGTCACCTCGACGCCCGCGTCGGCGAAGCCGGCGGCGGTGAGCTTGGCGACGTAGTCCGTGTCGAGCAGCGAGCCGGAGATGCACCCGGTCCACAGGCCGACGACGCCCCGCAGCGCGTCGGGGATCTCGCGGAGGAGCACGACGTCGGAGACGGCGAAGCGGCCGCCGGGACGCAGCACGCGGTGCGCCTCGCGGATCACGGCGTCCTTGTCGGGCGAGAGGTTGATGACGCAGTTGGAGATGACGACGTCGACGGAGGCGTCCGCCAACGGGATCTGCTCGATCATCCCTTTCAGGAAGCGCGCGTTGTCGATGCCGGCCTCGGCCTGGTGGCGACGAGCGAGCTCGAGCATCTCGTCGGTCATGTCGAGACCGACGGCGGTGCCGCCGGGGGCGACCCGTCGCGCGGACAGCAGGACGTCGAGGCCGCCGCCCGAGCCGAGGTCGAGCACGTCCTCACCGGGCGAGAGGTCGGCCAGTGCGGTCGGGTTGCCGCACCCGAGGGAGGCGGCCAGTGCGGTGTCCGAAGGGGAGTCCGTCCCCTCGTAGAGCCCGACCGTGATCGGGTCGGTCGCCGTGCTGCCGCAGCAGGTCGAGGTCGTCGTCGGGTCGAGGGCGGTGCGGGCGGCGGAGGCGTAGCGCTCGCGGACCACGTCGTGGATGTCCTGCCGGGTCACGGTGAGCTCCTGCTTTGATGGTTGGCCAATCAGCGGTCCCAGCGTGATCGCTGTTTTGACATATGTCAAGATGGCTCCATGAGCGCCCGCACCCACCTCGTCGAGCCGGTCGTCACGTGTGGCGGCCTCACCGAGGCGCCGGTCAGCGAGGCCGATGCGGTGAGCATGGCTCCGGTGTTCAAGGCCCTCGGCGATCCGGTGCGCCTGCGCCTGGCCAGCCTCATCGCGGCCCAGCCCGAGGTGTGCGTCTGCGACATCACCCCGGCCTTCGCCCTGTCCGCGGGCACGATCTCGCACCATCTGAAGACCCTGCGCGAGGCCGGGATCGTCACGTCGGAGCGTCGCGGGACCTATGTCTGGTACCGCATCGCGCCGGAGACCCTCGGTGCGCTCTCGGCCTTCCTGGCCGTGCCGGCGGCGGTGTGAGGCGAGCGGCGCTCCCTTCGCTTTGACCTGGGGTGCCCGGGCGGGGTCGGATGGACCCATGACCGACCTCGCGATCGTCGACGCCGACTCCACCCCGCTCCAGGCGCGGGTGGGGACCAAGTTCGCCTACGGGACCAACGGCGTCCGGGAGGCACTGCTGTCCTTCGCGGTGTCCAGC
Organism: Janibacter terrae; assembly: GCF_039636765.1. Taxonomy (NCBI): domain Bacteria; kingdom Bacillati; phylum Actinomycetota; class Actinomycetes; order Micrococcales; family Intrasporangiaceae; genus Janibacter; species Janibacter terrae. Next base: position 71,242 of record NZ_CP144167.1, on the reverse strand, counting down.
GCGCACGACATCCTCGAGGAGGAGATCCTCATCCACGCGGCCGGCCGTCGGGTCGAGGCCCGCGAGCTCGCGGGCAACCACGGCACGCGGTTGCACCTCGTCGAGGACGTGGGCAGCGGCTGGCTCGAGGTGACCTACTCGGCGCTCGTCGACATCACCCGTCCGGTGGGCGACCAGGTCGGGCCCGAGATCGACTTCGACCGCTGGGTCTTCACCCGCCCGAGCCGGTACGCGGAGTCGGATCGCCTGGCGCCCATGGCCGCCCAGCTCTTCCCGTCGCAGACCGGGGTCGAGCGCGTGCGTGCGGTCGCGGAGTGGGTGAACTCGCACATGGCCTACGTCTCCGGTTCGAGCCGCGGCACCGACGGTGCGGTCGACTCGATCCTCCAGGCGTCGGGGGTGTGCCGGGACTTCGCGCACGTGGTCGTCGCACTGCTGCGCGCGCTGGGCACGCCGGCACGGCTCGTCTCGGTCTACGCGCCGGGCCTGCAGCCCATGGACTTCCACGCCGTCGCCGAGGCCTGGGTCGAGGACGCGTGGCACATCGTCGACGCGACCCGGCTCGCTCCGCGTGAGGCCATGGTCCGCATCGCGACCGGCCGCGACGCCGCGGACACGGCCTTCCTCACCACTCGTGGGGGCCGGATGAACTTCAACCGGCAGGCCGTCACGGCCGTGCTCACCGAGGGGCGTCTGCCCCAGGAGGACCCGGACGCCCTCGTGCGTCTGGCCTGATCAGCCGATCGCCCCGAGCGCGAGGGGTGCGATGAGCGCGCCCACCGCGCCGACGAGCATCGGTGGGCCGTAGGGGAACTCGTCGTCCCGCTTCACCCTGCGCAGTACCAGCAGGAGCGCCGCGACGAGGCCACCGATGAGGAACGCGGCGACCGTCCCGCGCATCACGTGGGTCCACGAGAGCCACCCGAGGAGCATCCCGAGCAGGCCGGCGAGCTTGACGTCGCCGAAGCCGATGCCGCCTCCGGGCAGAAGTGCAAGGAAAAGGTAAAGGACGAACAGGGCCACGCCCGCGACGAGCGCGCGGACGAGCGCACCCCAGTCGCTGCTCGCGATGCTGCATGCCACGAGCAGCACCAGCACGGTCGGGTAGGCCGGCAGCTGGATGCGATCGGGCAGTCGGTGGACGTCGAGATCGATGAAGGCGAGCGCCACCATGACCCAGCTGGCGAGCACGTAGACCGCCGGGACGACGGGCGGGTTGTCGGGCAAAATCGACTGCCACACAAGGACGCTCGCGATCGCCGTGACCGGGACGACCCACCACGAAGGGGGACGCGACAGCTCACGCTCGTCGTCCAGCCGGTAGCCCAGGCGCGTCAGCCGGAACCGCAGCGCGACCCCCGCCAGGGCGCCGATCAGAGTCACGGAGAGGACGGCGATGTCGGGCACGAATTCGACCCTACCGGCGGCCGCGGGACTCGTCGATTCGGGCCGCTTGAAAATGTTACTGAAGAAACTCTGGCAAAAACCTGACCAAGCCCTTACGGTTACGAATCAGTTGGCCAGGAATTCCTGAGACAGCACTTCGGGGGAAGACCAGATCAACCAGTTGTAGGGCAGTGCCATGCCTTGGTCCTGCCGTCCCTGCACCACGTCCCTGCACCTCGGTCGTTCACGAGGTCCCTTCAGCCGCAACGGCTCTCGCCGCCAGCCCGCACCGGGCCGCCGGCCCTTCTTCGGCCCGTCGTCGACGGACCTGGTCTGACGACCACAGCACCACCGCCACACGCCGTGCCCGTCCGGGGCTCCTCGGCGCCTTTGCACAAGGAGAGAACCATGATCGAGCTCTACGTCCGCCTCCAGTCCCTGCTCACGGTCCAGCGCGAGAAGGGGGCGACCGCCGTGGAGTACGGCATGATCGTCGCGCTCATCGCGGCCGTGATCGTGCTCGCCGTCACCACGCTCGGCACCGACATCAACGCGGCCTTCGAAAAGGTCGAGAAGGCGATCACCGTCACCCCCTGATAGAGCCCGGTGGCAGTCCCCGGCGGGGGTGCCGTTCCTGCCCACCCCCGCCGCGGATGCCATCCGATCCATGACCCGGACCCATGAGTGGTCCCAACCTCCATGACGACGACGCCTCGAAGGGGTGGACCATGGCACGCACCGGACACTCCCGTCCTGCTTGGCGCCAACGGGGCGCTGCCGCAGTCGAGATGGCACTCGTCCTGCCCCTGCTGTTCCTGATGATCGCCGGCATCGTCGACTTCGGCCGATACTTCCTGACCGAGATCCAGCTGACCAACGCGGTCCGCGAGGGTGCCCGCGTCGCGGTGCTGGGTGAGTCCCAGCCGAATATTGTCCTGCGGACCGAGAAGGCCGCCGGCGTGGTCCAAGGCTTGGCGGTCACGACACCGCAACTGTGCACCGCAGGTGTGGGAGGTGACGCCGAGGTCGTCGCCACTGGCACCTTCGAGTGGATCCTCCTGGACCCGGCCATGAGCCTGTTCGGTGCCAGCGGGACCCTGCCGCCGGCACGGGCCAAGGCGGTGATGAGGTGCGGTGGCTGACTCGTATCCGTTCGCACGCTTCACGGCGTCTGCAGGGTGAGCGCGGCGGCGCGGCGGTCATCGTGGCCGTCCTCTTCTCGGGGTTGATGATCATCGGCATGCTGGCCGTGAGTGTCGACCTCGGCAACCTCACCTACGAGCGCCGCCAGTTGCAGAACGGCGCGGACGCCACCTCGCTGGCTCTCGCCCAGGAGTGCGCTGAGGACGCGGCCGGGTGCGCTCCTACCGCGGTGTCCGACCTGCTGAACCCCAATGCCGGGGACGAGCGCATGCAGTACGACAACCGGACCGTGAACGGCGCGCCGAACGGCGCGTGCGGCCGCGGGATCGGGTCGCTCCCCACCTGCCTCGCCACGGGCTCGATCGGGGACCTGGGCGAGTGCCCGCCCCTGCCGTCCTGGCTCACCGGGACCGGCGCGAGCATCCCCTACGTCGAGACCTACACCCGCACGCTCACGACGTCGGGCGACGACGAGCTCTTCCTCCCCTTCTCGCGGGTCCTGACCGGCGGGAGCGACGGGGACTCGGGGACGACTGCGTGCGCCCGTGCGGCGTACGGCCCTGCCGGAAGCACCGGAAACACGCTGCCCATCACGATCGGGGCATGCGACTGGGTGAACAAGACCTCGGTCGGCGGGGTGCCCGGCTCCAAGTACGCGCCGTCCCCTCCGTACACGCCGGCGCCCAACGGGAGCGCCCCGCCGGTCCTGCCCACCTCCATCTCGTCCGGGGACTACGCGACGGGCATCTTCACCCACGACAGCGCCGACCACAAGTGCGAGGGCAGCCCGGGCGCGACCTACCCGGGCGGCTTCTCCTGGCTCGACAACGAGGGCTGCGTGGCCGACGTCTCGGACGGCTGGGTGGGCGGCGGCCCCGGCACGAGCGAGGGATGCCTTGCCGACGAGCTGAAGAAGTACATCGGGACCGAGGTCTTCATCCCGATCTACGTAGAGACCAAGGGCACGGGTGGGGGTGCGGAGTACAAGATCTCCGGCGTCGCGTCCTTCTACTTCGCGGGGTGGAACGGCGTGTCCTCGGCCGCCCCGACCAAGAGCTACGACATCTACCAGCGACCGGCGACGGTGTGCACGGGCAAGTGCAACGACTCCGTCAGCTACATCTGGGGCTGGTTCACCTCCAGCCTCAAGCCCGTCGACTCCGGCGGGTTGGGCGGCGAGGACCGCGGTGCTCGCAGCATCGTCCCGGCCGGCTGACCAGCGTCCCACGAAACACTGAGAGAAGAGACCCATGAAACGTCGAGTCATCGCCGTCATCGTCGCAGTCCTCCTGGCGCTCGGCGGGTCCGTCATGGTCCTGACCTATGTCCGCGGGGCGGATGCGCGAGCCGTGGCAGGAGCACAGCCGGTCTACGTCTACGTCGCCGAGCAGCCCGTCCCCGCAGGCACGACCCTCAAGGACGCGCAGCGCAATGACCTCATCGTGCGGACCAAGGTCGCCTCCGAGGCGCGACCGGATGGTGCGCTCGAGTGGGTCGGCCCGGACAACAACGCACTGCTCGCGCTCTCGGACGTGCAGCCGGGCGAGTTCCTCATGACCTCGCGTTTCGGCACCACACCGACCGGGACCAAGGCGATCGAGGTGCCGCCCGGCAAGCTCGCGATGTCGGTCGAGCTCTCCGACCCGGCGCGCGTCGGCGAGTTCGTGACCCCGGGCTCCCGCATCGCGATCTACGCCACCCACAAGATCAAGGTCATCGGGGACGGGGCCAAGGTGAAGCAGATCAACGAGCTCGACGTCTCCGGCACGAGCGTGTTGCTGCCCGACGTCCAGGTCATCGCCATGGGGACCAAGCCCCTGGCTGCCCCGACACAGCAGGCCTCTCCCGACGACGAAGAGGAGAGCGACGCCCAGGCGACCGAGCAGCAGAGCTTCCTCGTGACTGTCGCGGTCGACCCCAAGGACGCCCCTCGACTCGCCCACGGCATCACCGAGTACCAGCTCTACGCCGGTCTGCGCGGGTCGGACGTCAAGATGGACGACGGGTCCTCGACCAACGACATGACGGTCTTCGACGAGGACGTCGCGGCCGACCTGCTACGGAAGGACGCGTCATGACCATCCTCTGGGACCCGGACCCGCGGGCCATCGACACCTACTCCTTCGCCCTCGGCGAGTCGGCGGACGTGATGACCCACGGGCCACAGGTCGTGCGCGAGCTCGAGCAGTCGTCACGTCACCGACTCGTCGTCATCGGCCCCGACATCCCCGTCGAGGCCGCCTGCGACCTGGCCGAGCACCTGCGCGTCCAGCGCCCCGAGGTCGGCGTCCTGCTGCTGCGGCACCGCCTCGACGTCAACGTCATGGGCTTCGCCCTGCGCAGCGGCATCCGTGAGGTCGTCCAGGCAGACGACCAGACCGCGCTCGCCGACGCCATGCGACGCAACGAGCAGCTCTCCGCCCGCCTCGGCGGTGACTCCACCCGTCAGAAGCAGGGGCGGATCATCACCGTCTTCTCGGCCAAGGGAGGAGTGGGCAAGACGACCGTGTCGACGAACCTCGCGGCTCATCTCGCGACGAGCGGGGCGCGGACGCTCCTGGTCGACCTGGACCTGATGTTCGGCGACGTCGCCATCAGCCTCCAGCTCGTCCCCAACGGCACGGTCACCGATCTCGTCACCATGCGGGGCCACATCGACCGGGCAGGGCTCGAGTCCATCGTCGTCACCCACGAGGGCACTGGGCTCGACGTCATCGCGCCCTCGAGCGACCCGGGGGACGCGGAGCGCGTCCCCGCCGATGTCGTCCTCGAGATGCTGCGCACCGCACGCACGATGTACGACTACATCGTCATCGACACCCCGCCCGCTTTCACCGACCACGTCCTCACCGCCCTGGACATCAGTGACCTCGCGGTGCTCATCACGACGCTCGACATCCCCGCGGTGAAGAACCTGCGCATCGCGATGAACACCCTGGACACCCTGGGTGGGTCCAGGGACAACCGGGTCGTCGTCCTCAACCGCTCGGGGCTCAAGGTCGGTCTGGACGGCGGCGACGTCGAGGACGTGCTCAAGCAGGCCATCGCCGTGAGCATCCCCAACAGCCTGAGCGTGCCGGCGGCCACCAACCGTGGCGTCCCGCTGCTCGTCCAGGACCCCAAGGGACCGGCGACCCTGGCGATCCGCGACCTGACCGATCGTGAGGTCCGCCGTCGGTTCGGCGAGCTGGTCGAGGAGAGTCCGCGGCGCAGCCTCGGGCTGAAGAGGAGCAGGGCATGAGCAGTCTCGCCGATCGTCTCGACCAGGTGCGCAACCCCTCTTCGGGCGGGGATCCGAGCGCCGGGCCACGCACGCGACGGGCCGGGGCCCACCACCGCGCTGACCCGCACGCCGACGTCAAGGCACGCGTCCACCAGGAGCTCGTCGAGTCCCTCGGACCGCGCCTCTACGACCCGCACCTCTCCGAGGACGAGCTCGCCGCACAGGTACGAGCGACCCTGCAGTCGGTCATCGACTCGGAGCACACACCCCTCTCGCAGGCCGACCGCACCAAGATCGCCCAGGACGTCTCCGACGACATCCTCGGTCACGGGCCGCTCGAGCCCTACCTGCGTGACCCCGAGGTCACCGAGATCATGGTCAACGGGCCGGACGACATCTACATCGAGCGTGCCGGTCGCCTCTTCCCGGCGCCGACCAGCTTCGTCGACGATGCCCACCTGCGACGCACGATCGACAAGATCGTCTCCCGGGTCGGGCGGCGCGTCGACGAGTCGAGCCCCATGGTCGACGCCCGTCTGCCCGACGGCTCCCGGGTGAACGCGGTGCTGCCCCCCGTCGCCATCGACGGCTCGATGCTGACGATCCGCAAGTTCGCCGCGGACCCCTTCACCGATGACGACCTCGTCGGCATGGGGACGATGTCGCGGCAGGTCCGGGACTTCCTCGACGCCTGCGTGCGCGGCCGGCGCAGCATGGTCGTCTCCGGTGGTACCGGCTCGGGCAAGACGACGACGCTCAACGTCGTGAGCAGCTTCCTCCCCGAGGACGAGCGCATCGTGACCATCGAGGACGCCGCGGAGCTCCAGCTCCACCAGCGGCACGTGCTGCGCCTGGAGTCGCGCCCGCCCAACATCGAGGGGCGCGGGGAGATCTCCATCCGTGACCTCGTGCGCAACGCCCTGCGCATGCGCCCCGACCGCATCATCGTCGGGGAGGTCCGTGACGCCGCCGCCCTCGACATGCTGCAGGCGATGAACACCGGCCATGACGGGTCGCTGACGACCGTCCACGCCAACTCTGCCCGTGACAGCCTCGCCCGGCTCGAGACGATGGTGCTCATGGCCGGCATCGAGCTGCCGGTCCGCGCCATCCGTGAGCAGGTCGCCGGTGCCGTCGACCTCATCATCCAGCAGTCCCGTCTCAGCGATGGCACGCGGCGCATCGTCGCCATCACGGAGGTGATCGGGATGGAGAGCGAGATCGTCACGCTGCAGGATCTGTACACCTTCGACTACGCCGCAGGTCGCGACGTCGACGGCCGGTACCTCGGCTCGCTCGTGCCGACCGGCATCCGTCCGGGCTTCGTCCACGAGCTCGAGGACCTCGGGATCGCGCTGCCACCGCAGCTCTTCGTGCGGTACTCATCATGATGAGATTCCTCGCCCGGCTCCTCGGATCGGTGCTCGCCTTCCTGGTCGTCGCCGCACTCGGGGCCGCGCCCGCCGCAGCCGTGACCAAGGTGTCCATCGGCAATGTCGAGGTCGATGGCACCTCGGTGACCGGCGTCCTCACCTTCCGCAGCGCCGAGGTCGTCGAGGTCGACCCCCGCGGGCTCGTGGCGAAGGTCGACGGCGAGGCGCGAGAGGTCGTGGCATCGGAGTCCTCGAGCATCAAGCGGACCTCGATGCTCGTCATCGACACGAGCGGCTCGATGGGTGCAGACGGCATGCGCACGGTGCGTTCGGCGACCAAGGCCTATCTCGCCGAGGCGCCTAAGGACGTGCGCGTGGGAGTCGCCACCTTCGCCGACACCGCCGGTGTGGACCAGGCGCCCACCGCTGACCGCGGACGTGTCCAGCGGGTCGTCGACGGACTCGTCAGCTACGGCGACACCAGCCTCTACGCGGGCGTCACCGCCGCGGCGAAGGCCCTCGGCGACGAAGGTGACCGCAGCATCGTGCTGCTCAGCGACGGCGCCGACACGATCAGCACGGCCCGCACCTCGGACCGCAAGAAGGCGACGAAGGCCCTGCGTGACAGGGGGATCCGCGTGGACGTCGTGCGCTTCAACACCGACGACCCGGACGCCACGACCGCACTGCAGGGGTTCGCTCGTGCGGGGGGTGGCTCCGTCATCTCCGCAGGGGACGCCCAGGAGGTCGGTCGAGCCTTCGAGGGGTCGGCCCGCGCGCTGCAGTCCCAGTCCTCCTTCGAGATCACGACGCCCGAGCCGCTCGTCGGCAGCCACGTCATCCGCCTCGAGGGGACCGCGGGTGGTGAGCCCTTCGTCGTCGAGCAGCGCTTCGACCTGGGTGCCGGAGCCGGCCCCGCCGCCGTGGCGCCCACCCTCGACCCGGGGGATGGTGCCCTCGGCCAGATCGCCGCACCGGGCATGACCTCGTCGCTGTGGCCCTGGCTCGGGGCCCTGAGCCTCGGTCTGGCCATCTCGCTCTTCGCCTACGGCATGCTGACGCCCACGCTGCTGACCCGTCGTGAGCGGCGTCTTGCCGCGATCGACACCTATGTCGTGCCGGGCATGGCGACCCGCGCGGATGCCCGGGCGGCGAGCCCCCCGGTGCGGGAGCAGCTCGTCGCCTTCGGTGAGCGCACCATGCACGGTCGCAGCTCGACGACCCGGACCATGCAGCTCATCAACCGCGCGGACCTGCCGCTGCGGGCGGGGGAGTGGTTCGTCATCCGCCTGGGCGCAACCCTCGGGGGGCTCGTCATCGGTGCGCTCCTCCTGCCCGGACCCTGGCTGCTCGGGATCGTGGTGGGGCTCGTCGCGGGCGTCTTCCTGCCGCAGCTCGTGCTGCGCTACCTCGCGGCGCGCCGGGCGAAGGCTTTTGAACGGGTCCTGCCCCAGTCGCTCACGCTCGTCGCGACCACCCTGCGGAGCGGGTTCGGGCTGCCGCAGGCGCTGAGCGCCGTGGCGCAGGACTCTGCTCCCCCCGTCGACCGTGAGTTCTCACGAGCTCTCGCCGAGACCCGGATCGGCACCGACATCGGCGACGCGCTGGAGCGCATGGCCGATCGCATGGGCAGCGACGCGATGCACATGGCGGTCATGGCGATCCGGATCCAGCGCGAGGTCGGCGGCAACCTTGCCGAGACCCTCGAGACCACCGCACGCACCCTGCTCGAGCGCGAGACCCTCAAGCGGCAGATCGCCACCTTGTCAGCGGAAGGGCGTCTCTCGGCGCAGATCCTCATCGGCCTGCCGATCGGGATGTTCCTGTACATGCTCTACGTCAACTACGACTACATCCAGCTCCTGTGGACCACGTCCATCGGACTGATCATGCTCATCGGTGCGGTCACGCAGATGATCGTCGGGGTCGTCTGGATGCGTCGCGTCGTCAAGATCGAGGTGTGACATGACCATCGCTCTCATCGGTATCGGACTCATCGCCCTGGCGCTCGTGCTCGTCGTGGCCGTCGTGGTGCTCGGCTTCAGCTCGGGACCCACCGGCGTCGCCAGGAGCCTCGTGATGATCAATGGCGGCATCAGCCCGGACGCGGTGAGCCGCAGCGAGCTGCCCGTCAAGGAGCGATTCGTCACGCCCTTGATCGACGGGTGCCGTCGCCTCGCGGTCCGGCTGTCCCCCGCGGGCACGGTGGAGCGGATCGCCAAGTCGCTGGACCGTGCGGGAAACCCCGCACCGTGGACCGTCGACCGACTCATGGGGGTCAAGGGCTTGGCCCTGCTCCTGGGCGTTGCTTTCGGCATCCTCTATGCGGGTCTTGACCTCGGGGGGACCCTGGTCGCCGTCGTGCTCGGCGCCGTGGGCCTCTTCGTCCCCGACCTGCTAGTCCACAACGCCGGGCTGCATCGTCAGGAGCGCACGGCCAGGGACCTCGCGGACACGCTCGACGTGCTCACCGTCTGCGTCGAGGCCGGGCAGGGTTTCGACGCCGCACTCCTGAGGGTCGCCCGCGGCACCGACGGTCCGATGTCGGGTGAGTTCGCCCGCGTGCTCTCGGAGATCCAGCTCGGCAAGACGCGCGCCGACGCCTTCTCCTCGCTGGGTGAGCGGATGGTGCTGCCCGAGGTGAAGAACTTCATCTCGGCGATCGTCCAGGCCGACCGGCTCGGCATCCCGATCGCCAAGGTCCTGCGCGAGCAGACCTCGGCCATGCGCGTCACCCGCCGGCAGAAGGGTGAGGAGAAGGCACAGAAGGTCACCGTCAAGATCCTCTTCCCGCTCCTGCTCTGCATCTTCCCGGCGCTCTTCGTCGTCATCATCGGCCCTGGAGCGATCAGACTGATGGAGAACCTCATGGGTAGTCTCTGATCCCCCTTCGTCCACCTGGAGGTACCCATGCGCCACCGTCGTCGCACCCTCGCCCTGATCACCGCCGTCGCCGCGATGGGAGGTGGTGTGGGGCTGGCCGCTCCCACGGCCGGCGCCGACCCGGCGCTGGAGTACGTGCAGCTCGGTGACTCCTACTCGGCCGGCAACGGCGCGGGCACCTACGACGAGAAGACGTGCTGGCGCTCGCCGGACAACTACGGCGCGCGGGTGGCCCGGGCCGACGGCGCGAGCTACACCGACGTCGCGTGCAGCGGCGGGGTCGTCGCCGACATCCTCAACCCGCGCCCGCTCGGCGCGCCGACGACGCGCACCGCGACCTACGAGATCCCCGGCAAGGCGCCCAACGCCGCCCACCACTGGCTGCGCCAGGCCAGGGCCGCCGAGCTCTGCGGGACGCAGGCCCAGGCCGACTGGTCCTACGAGTACACGGTGACCTCGGCGTCGCAGGTCGGGCGCGCACGGACCTCGACGGTCAGCTGCCAGCTGACCGCGGCCCCGCAGATCGACGCCGTCACCAGGGACACCGACGCCGTCTTCCTCACCATCGGCGGCAACGACATCGGCTTCTCCTCGATCGTGCTCAGCTGCCTCGTGCTGCGCAGCGCGAGCTCCTGCGAGGGCAGCCTCGAGACCGCCGATGCCAGGTTGCCGCGGCTGCAGCAGCAGACCAAGCAGGCCCTCGACGCCGTCTACGAGCGCTCCGGCGGCCACGCGCAGGTGTACCTGCTCGGCTACCCGCACCTCATCAACACCGACAGCTACTCCATCCCCGAGGCCGCCCCAACCTACGACGCCGGCGCCGCGCTCGACGCGCTCCAGCTCAGGAGCGACCGGGTCCAGCGCGAGGCCGTCGCCGAGCTCGACGACACGGCCGAGGGCCCGGGCGGGTTCACCTTCGTCGACGTCAAGCCCGCCTGGGACGGTCGGACCCACGGACTCGACCCGCGCTCGGTGCCGGACAACTCCCGAGCTTGGCTCGTGCCGGTGCTGGCCCCGGGCCGGGAGGTGCCCGAGTGGGCGCACCCGACCCAGGACGGCTACGCCGCGTCGGCCCGCGCACTCGCGGCAGCGATGGACTGACGGCCGCCAGAGGCCGTTCGCCGATGACCCCGGCCTCGTGGTCCGAGATCGTCCAATGTTCGTCTAAGGTTTGGGCATGGTCTCTCGAGCGCGCTCAGGTCTCCGTCTGCGGGTCCTCGCCGGCATCGTCGTCGTCCTCTGGTTCGCGCTGGCCGGGATCGGCGGGCCGCTCGTCGGCCAGCTGTCCAGCGTGCAGGACAACGACCAGGCCTCCTTCCTCCCGCAGTCGGCCGAGTCGACGCGGGTGGCCGAGCAGCTCGCGGACTTCGACGCGGACGCGACCCTGCCCCTGATCCTCGCCGTCGAGGACGAAGGGGGGCTGGGTCGGGCCGTCCTCGGCGAGCTCAACGCCTGGGCCAAGCAGCTGCCGGCCCAGCAGGTGACCGACGTCCCCGGCACGTTCGGGGACTACCTGGCGCAGGAACGCATCCCGGTCATCCCGTCCGAGGACGGTCAGGCGGCGCTCGTCGTCCTCAGCCTCGACGCCGACGCGGTGCAGGAGACCGTCGAGGAGACCGCGATCTCCAACCTGCTCGTCGAGGACCTGCGGGGCGACCTCGCCCCCCAGGTCGACGGGGCGAGCGTCGCGGTGACCGGTCCGGCGGGTTTCGCCGCAGACCTGGGTGAGGCCTTCGCCGGCATCGACGGGCTGCTCCTGCTCGTCACGCTCGCCGTCGTCCTCGTCATCCTGCTCGTCGTCTACCGCAGCCCGGTCCTCCCCTTCGTCGTGCTGCTGACGAGCATCTTCGGCCTGGCGCTCGCCGCACTCGTCATCTACCCGATGGCCGACGCGGACTGGATCCAGCTGTCCGGGCAGAGCCAGGGGATCCTCTTCATCCTCGTCGTGGGTGCCGCGACGGACTACTCGCTGCTGCTCGTCGCCCGCTACCGCGAGGAGCTGCACTCCGCCGACCCGCTCCCTGCGCTCAAGGTGGCCTGGCGGCAGACGCTCGGACCCGTCGCTGCCAGCGGCGGCACGGTCATCGCCGGTCTGCTCTGCCTGCTGCTGTCCGACCTCGGCAACATCTCCGGCCTCGGGCCGGTGGGCGCCCTCGGCATCGCTGGCGCGATGATCGCCGCGCTCACGCTGCTGCCGGCGGTCCTGGCCCTCCTCGGTCGCGCGGCCTTCTGGCCCTCCGTCCCCCGGAGGGGGACCCAGCCCCGGCACCGTTTCTGGTCCGGCGTCGCCCGACGCGTCACGGTGCGACCGCGGATCACGTGGGTGGTGACCACCGCCCTGCTGCTCGTCGCGGCCGTGGCGGCCCTGACCTTCCCGACCTCGGGGATCACGCAGGCGCAGTTCTTCACCACCGACGTCGAGTCCGTCGAGGGCCAGGGTGTGCTCGACCGGCACTTCGACGGCGGTGACCAGCAGCCGGTCCAGGTCGTCGCGCCCGACGCGGCGGTCGAGGAGGCGAAGGGGGTCCTCACCGGCCACGAGGACGTCGCCGAGCGGGTGCAGGCGCAGGGGTCGACGAGCGGGGCCGGGACGACGCTGCTCTCGGCGACCCTCACGGTCGGCTCGGAGTCGGAGGAGGCGCGGCAGGTCGTGCGAGACCTGCGCGAGGAGCTGCACGCGGTCGACGGGGAGATCCTCGTCGGCGGCACGACCGCCACGGCGGTCGACACCGACGACGCGAGCACCCGCGACTACCGCGTCGTCGTGCCCGCCATCCTGCTCGTCGTGACGCTGATCCTCATCGCGCTGCTGCGGTCGGTGGCCGCCGCCGTGCTGCTCGTCGTGGTCAACGTCCTGACCTTCGCGGCGACGCTCGGGGTCTCCGCGGTCCTGTTCACCCAGGTCCTCGACCAGCCGGGCGCCGACCCGTCGACCCCCGTGCTCGGCTTCGTCTTCCTCGTCGCGCTCGCCGTCGACTACTCGATCTTCCTCATGACGAGGGCACGTGAGGAGGCGCTGCAGGTCGGCACGCGGCGCGGCATCCGGCGCGCTGTCGCCGTCACCGGAGGGGTCATCACCAGCGCCGGTGTCGTGCTCGCCGCGACCTTCTCCGCACTGGCGATCATCCCCTTGCTCTTCCTCGCGCAGATCGCCTTCATCGTCGCCTTCGGCGTGCTGCTCGACACGATCGTCACGCGGTCGGTCCTCGTACCGGCCCTCGCCTCGGACCTCGGCAACCGGATCTGGTGGCCGTGGGCCGGCCGGATGGCCCCGGACGACGAGGTGTGAGCCGGAGCAGAGGCGCTGTGCCCGTCGGCTCGGGGGTCAGCCCGCGCGCGCCGCGGAGTCGCCCACCGACTCTGCTGCGGGGGCGTCGTCGAGGCGTGCGCTCGTGTGCTCGTGCGACGGCAGGCGCAGTCCCCGGGAGGTCAGCGTGAAGGCGTCCTCCACGAGGGAGACGAGCCGCTCCGGCGGCGCATCCTGGTGGGCCCAGAGCCGCATGGCTGCGGTCACCGCGGTCACCGCAGCACCTGCGACCAGCCACGGGTAGAGATCCTTCTCGACGTCGCACCCGTTGCGCTCGGCGATCTGCGTGCGGAGGACCTCTTCGAGGTGGGCGTGCTGGGCCACCTGGTACGGGCGCAGGGACGGGTTCTCGTCGACGAGCCGCATCTTCTGCACGCTGAGCCGCAGCTGCTCCGGGGTGCTCGAGGAGACGGAGGCGACGATGACCTCGCGCAGGGAGTCGAGCGGGGCCTCCTCTGCCGGTCGGAGGGCGAACTCGTCGAGGAGGGCCGCTGACGCGCTGCCCCCTGCAGTCACGATCGCCTCCTCCTTGCACGAGAAGTAGTTCGAGACGGTTCGCGGCGACACGAAGGCCACCTGGGCGATCTCCTCGATCGTGACGTCGCTCAGACCCTTCTCCAGGGTGAGCTGCAACGCCGCGTCGGCGATCGACTCACGCGTCAGCTGCTTCTTGAGCTCCCGGAGACCTAACTCTTCCTTGACCATTTGCTTACCATACCCCGCAATTGCCTGATGTGTGAGGTTGCGCAACGCGCAAAATCTCGACCATGCCGCCCGACCCTAACGCACGAACGAGTCGCCGGGCGCCAAGGCTCTGAACCGTCGCCCCGGCAGCTGGCGGTAGGGGTAGTTTTCGGCCAAGATCCGGACATCTGCACAGTCCGAATAGTCGCACGACGCGCGATGTTGCAGATACAGCAATGATCTGCCACCATGGTTCTGGCACTGGTTCACGAGGACCTGAGCCCCCCTGACCGGGCCAAACGGTCCGAAAATCCAGTGAAGGAAGATTTCATGAACCACGCAGCTGCTTACCTGGTCACCATGTACACGCTCATCGGCGAGCGCATCGAGGGTCGCAAGGACCGCGGCGCCACCGCCGTCGAGTACGGCCTGCTGGTCGGCCTCATCGCCGTGGCCATCATCGCCACCCTCGTGGTCCTCGGCCCCAAGCTGAACGGCATGTTCGAGACGGTCTCGAACAAGATGCCCGCGTCCACGTCCACGAGCGCGCCCGTCACCCCCTGATCCCCGCGTGACCAGCCACCGGCGCAGCAGCCAGCGGCTGCTGCGCCGGTCGTCCTCTCGGAGGTGTGCGTGAGGCCCATGGGAAACGACCGTGGAGCAGCGGCGGTGGAGTTCGCCTTCGTGCTCCCTCTGCTGCTGGCCCTGGTGCTCGGCGTGGCGGAGTTCGGACGCGCCTACCACGCCCAGACGGTGCTGTCCGCGGCTGCTCGTGATGGTGTCCGGGTGATGGCCCTGCAGAACAAGCCCGCCGCCGCCCGGGCCGTGGCCAAGTCCTCGGCGTCGCCGACCGTGGAGCTCACCGACGCGGACATCGCGGTCAGCCCGACGAGCTGCACCACCACCACGGCCGTGCCGGCGACGGCCACCGTCACGATCACCCGGGAGCTGGACCTGTTGCTCCCGACGAAGTTCACCGTCAAGCTCACCGGCAAGGGGACCATGCGATGCAACGGATGACGCGCCGTGCTGAGGACGACCGCGGTGCCGTCGCCGTCGTCGTGGCCCTGCTCATGGTCCCGCTGATCGCCTTCGCGGCCATCTCCATCGACGTGGCCGCCATGTACGCCGAGCGGCAGCAGCTGCAGACCGGGGCCGACGCCGCCGCCCTGGCGATCGCCCAGGACTGCGCCCGCGTGTCCACGGCCTGCGACAAGCGCAACCAGACCGCGCAGGCGCTCGCCGTCCCCAACAGCAACGACGCCGACCCCACGGCCACGATCGCCGCCTTCGACCCCGTCGTCGGTCGTGTCACGGTGGACAACCGCGGGACGAGCGAGCACGTGTTCGCCCCCGTCATCGGGCAGGGGGACAGCGCCGTCGTCTCGGCACGGAGCTCGGCCGCCTGGGGCTACCCGAGCGGTGGTACCGCGATGCTGCCGCTGGCCCTGTCCTACTGCGAGTGGTGGAACCAGACCGGTGGCGGGACCCCGTCCGGGACGACGGCGCGCACCATCTACCTCTCGGGCACCAGTGGTGCGGTGACGCCGTGCCCGGGGCCCTCGGGCAATGTGCCGGGCGGTTTCGGCTGGCTCAAGACGGACGGCGCGACCTGCAAGGCCACCTCGATCATCCTCCAGACCCTCCTGACGGACACCGGGGTGTCCGTCTCGAGCGGGTGCACGCCGGCGGACTTCGTCGCCCTGCAGAACGCCACGGTGCTCCTGCCGATCTTCGACAGGACGACGGGCACCGGCTCTTCGGCCACCTACCGGGTATACGGGTACGCCGCCTTCACGCTCACCGGGTACAGCTTCAACGGTGAGTACAAGTGGAATGCCCCGTGCAGCGGTGATGCCCGATGCATCCGGGGCTACTTCACCCAGTTCGTGGACCAGTCCAGCGCCTTCACCTACAGCCCGACCGCGCCGAAGCTCGGCGCCGCCGTCGTCTCCCTGACCGAGTAAGAGGAAGCACCCACGTGTCCCGTCGCCTTGTCGCCGCAGTCGCTGCCCTCGTCCTGGCCCTCGTCGGTACCTTCGTCATCGTGGCCTACGTGTCCGGTGCGGACGAGCGCGCCATGTCCGACATGGCCCCGGTCGAGGTCCTCGTCGTCACCACGCCGGTCCCCGAGGGCACGCCCGTCGACCAGCTGACGGACCTCGTCGCCCCCAAGGAGGTGCCGGCGTCGGCGGTGAGCCCCGGTGCGCTGACCTCCCTGGACGAGGTCTCTGGGCGGGTGGTGCAGACGGGCCTGCAGCCCGGCGAGCAGCTGCTGGCCCACAGATTCGTCGAGCCCGAGGTCCTGGCGGTCGCGAGCGACGTCAAGGTGCCGGCAGGCAAGCACCAGGTGACTGTCCAGCTGGAGCGCACCCGCGTGCTCGGTGGCCAGCTGCTCGCCGGGCAGGAGGTGGGCGTCTTCGTCTCCACCAACGGCGCGGTCAAGGAGAAGAACACGACCCACCTGACCGTCGACGGCGTCCTGGTCACGAGGGTCGAGGGAGGGGTCGGCGCGCCGGCCGAGGGAGCAGCCGAGCCGAGCACCCCGCCGGCGGACCAACCAGCAGACCAGGCGCCGCCGGCCGAGAGTGTCACGGTCACGCTGGCCCTGGATGCCGCCGACGCCGAGAAGGTCGTCTTCGCGGCGGAGTACGAGCAGATCTGGTTGTCGCTGCAGGGCGCCAAGGCGGGCTCGAAGGGAACCAGCGTCGTGACCCGGGAGAACCTGTACAAATGACCCGCATCCTCGTGACGTCCCCGTCGCCGGACCTGCAGGCCCGATTCGGGGCCGCGACCGGAGGTGCCTTCCTCTCGCTGACCCCGCCGTCGTTGCCGAGCGATCCCGCGCAGCTCTTCGCGCTCCTCGACGGTGCTCCCGCACCGGAGGTGGTGGTTCTGGACGCAGCGTCGGACCTGCAGCGCGCCCTCGACCTGGCGACGCAGCTGGACGAGCAGTGCCCGCAGGTGGCCGTGATCCTGGTGGCCGAGAACGGCACCGACCTCGGTCTGGCGGCCATGCGCTCCGGAGTCCGCGACATCGTGCACCCGCAGGCCGAGATCGCCGAGATCCAGTCGGTCCTCGACCGGGCGGCCCTCGCCGCGCAGGCGCTCGCGCACCACGTGCCCGCCGTGCCGGACACCGCGCCGGCGACGGGACGGGTGATCAGCGTCCTCTCTCCCAAGGGAGGCGTGGGCAAGACCACCGTGGCCACGAACCTGGCGGTGGGTCTCGCTCGCAGCGCCCCCGGCAGCACTGTCCTCGTCGACCTCGATGTGCAGTTCGGCGATGTCGCGAGCGCGCTGGACCTGGCCCCGGAGTTCACCCTCGCTGACGTCGTCCGTGGCCCGGCGACGCGGGACTCGATGGTCCTCAAGACCTTCCTGACCCTGCACGAGACCGGCCTGTACGCGATCTGCGCTCCCGCCTCGCCCGCGGTGGCCGACACCATCTCGAGCGAGGACGTCTCGCACCTGCTGGCGATGCTGGCCCTTGAGTTCCGCTACGTCGTCGTCGACACCGCGCCCGGCCTGTCCGAGCACACCCTCGCCGCGCTCGACCGCACCACCGACCACGTCCTCCTGACCAGCATGGACGTGCCGGGCGTGCGGGGCCTGCGCAAGGAGCTGGACACGCTGGGGCAGCTCGGGATGCTCCCCCCTTCCAAGCACGTGGTCGTCAACTTCGCCGACAAGCGAGGCGGTCTCTCGATCGCGGACGTGGAGGCCACCATCGGGACGAAGGTCGACGTCAGGCTGCCGGTCTCGCCCGCGACCCGGGTCGCCACGAACAAGGGCGTCCCACTGCTGCAGTCCGGTGGGCGCGACCCGGTGACGAAGCAGCTGCGACGACTCGTCGAACGACTCGTGGTCGACCAGGTCGCGGTCGCACCGCCGGGCCCGCAGGACCGTCCAGCCCGCCACGGACGAAGGAGAGGACGATGAACCTGTCAGAACGACTGCAGGCGGTGCGTGGTGAGCAGGGCGCACACCGGGCCGCGCCGGCGGCCGAGGCAGCGCCGCCGACCACGCGTCCCTCGACCGCCTCGTCCGTACCCCCGTCCAGCGGCGTTGTCACGCCACCGGCCGCCCGCCCGCCGCAGCCGCCGGTGCCCTCCCCCCGTGAGCCCGTGGCCACCGTGGGGACGGAAGGCAACGACGCCCTGACGAAGCTGAAGGACCGGGCCACCGCGGCGTTGTTCGAACGGATCGGTTCCCGACTCAACGACCCCTCGCTCGACGAGGACCAGCTCCACAAGATCGTGCGCAACGAGCTCAACCACGTCGTCGAGGAGGAGAAGGTGCCCCTCTCGGGGGACGAGCGCCGCAGACTCATCCGCGACGTCCAGGACGACGTCCTCGGTCACGGTCCGCTGCAGCGACTGCTGGACGACCCGGACGTCACGGAGATCATGGTGAACGGACCGGACATGGTCTACGTGGAGCACCAGGGCAAGCTCACCCGCAGCGACGCGCGCTTCACCTCCGAGGAGCAGCTGCGTCGCGTGATCGAACGCATCGTCTCCAGGGTCGGGCGTCGGATCGATGAGTCCTCGCCCCTGGTCGACGCGCGGCTGGCGGACGGCTCCCGCGTCAACGCCGTCATCCCGCCCCTGGCCTTCAGCGGGTCGACGCTGACGATCCGCAAGTTCGCCAAGGACCCCTTCAAGGTGAACGACCTCATCGGCTTCGGCACCCTCAGCCACGAGATGGCCGAGCTGCTCCAGGCCTGTGTCGAGGCACGACTGAACATCATCGTCTCCGGCGGGACCGGCACGGGGAAGACGACCCTGCTCAACGTGCTCTCGTCCTTCATCCCCGAGGGCGAACGGATCGTCACCATCGAGGACGCGGTCGAGCTGCAGCTGCAGCAGGAGCACGTCGTACGTCTGGAGAGCCGCCCGCCCAACATCGAGGGCAAGGGCGAGGTCAGCATCCGGGAGCTCGTGCGCAACTCGCTGCGCATGCGCCCCGACCGCATCGTCGTCGGCGAGGTCCGGGGCGGGGAGACCCTGGACATGCTGCAGGCGATGAACACGGGCCACGACGGCTCGCTCTCGACCGTGCACGCCAACTCCCCGCGCGACGCCGTGGCCCGGTTGGAGACGCTCGTGCTGATGGCCGGCATGGATCTGCCGCTGCGCGCGATCCGTGAGCAGATCGCCTCCGCGGTCGACGTCATCGTCCAGCTCACCCGGCTGCGTGACGGCACCCGGCGGGTGACGGCGGTCACCGAGCTGCAAGGCATGGAGGGGCAGACCGTCACCCTGCAGGACGCCTTCCTCTTCGACTACTCGGCGGGCGTGGACCCCTCAGGGAGGTTCCTCGGCAAGCCCATGCCGACGGGCATCCGGCCCACCTTCACCGATCGCTTCGCCGACCTGGGCATCACCTTGTCCCCGGGCGTCTTCGGCCTCCCGGCAGGCGGAGGTGACCTCCGGTGAGCGGCGTCCTGGCCTCTCCGGTCGCTCCGGGGGTCATCGCCTTGGGCCTCGGCGTGCTCGTCCTCGCCTACCTGCTGCTCAGCCCGGGCCCACCCCGGCTGAGCAAGGACCGGCGTCGTCCCCAGACCGCCCACGCCAGCGCACTCACCGGGGCCACCGACACGATGACGGGCCTGGTCGACCGGGTCCTTCGTCGTCGTGGCGCCACCGAAGGGATCGCCGCTGCCCTGGAGAACGCCGGGCTGACCACGCGGGTCCAGGACTTCGCCTTCCTCGTGGGCATCGGTGCTCTCGTCGCCGCCACGATCGGTCTGCTGCTGGCCGGCCCGCTGCTCGCCCTCCCGCTCGCCGCCTCGGCCCCCTTCGTCGCCAAGATCGGTCTGCGTGTCCTCGCCAGCCGGCGCAGGGTCGCCTTCGCCGACCAGCTGGACGACTCCCTCCAGCTCATGGCCTCCAGCCTGCGGGCGGGTCACAGCCTGCTGCAGGCGGTGGCGTCCGTGGCCACGGAGGCCGAGGAGCCGACCTCGACCGAGTTCGTCCGCATCATCAACGAGACGAGGGTCGGTCGTCCGCTCAACGAGGCGCTCGAGGAGACGGCTGACCGCATGGGCAGCGAGGACTTCAACTGGGTCACGCAGGCGATCAGCATCAACCGCGAGGTGGGCGGCAACCTCGCCGACGTGCTCGACGGCGTCGGCGACACCATCCGCGAGCGCAACCAGATCCGCCGTCAGGTCAAGGTGCTGGCCGCCGAGGGCAAGATCTCCGTCTACGTCCTCATGGCCCTGCCGGTCGGCATCGCCGGGTTCCTCTGGGTCACCAACCCTGCCTACCTGGCGCCGTTCACCGAGAGCCTGCTCGGCTACGGCATGCTCGCGATGTCCGTCGTCATGTTCATCGTCGGCGGCCTCTGGCTCCGCAAGACCGCCCGCATCAAGTTCTGAGCGTCTCGGACATGGAAGGAGACCGATCGTGCCAGCGATGATCGCGCTGACCACCCTCGTCACGGCGCTGTGCTGGGGCGTCCTCGTCTGGGCGGCTCTCGCGGGTCCGGACATGACGCGCCGGCGCGCCCTGGCCAATCTCCGCCGGGGCCTCACTCCCCACGGCACGTCCGACGACGAGTCGCACGAGCGGGTCGCCGCCGGCTTGCCCGTCCTGGCGCGCCGCCTCACGCCGCCCGGGGTCCTGCGACGACTGGACCACCTCCACGGGCGGGCGGGACGTCCGGCGGCGTGGCCCATCGAGCGGCTGCTCGTGGTCAAGACCCTGCTGCCGTTGTTCGGGGCGGTCCTGACCCTCCTCCTGGCGAGCGAGCCGGTGCTGATCCTGCTGGGGCTCCTGGTGACGCTCGTGTGCTACTTCGTGCCGGAGCTGCTGCTCTACAGCCGCGGGATGGAACGGCGTGCGGAGATCACCGTCAAGCTGGCCGACACCCTGGACCAGATGATGATCGCCGTCGAGGCGGGTCTCGGCTTCGACTCCGCCATGGCACGGGCGGGGAAGAACGGGAAGGGGCCGCTCGCCGAAGAGCTGGTGCGCACCCTCCAGGACATCCAGCTGGGCCAGTCCCGGCGAGAGGCCTACGAGGCGCTCGCGGACCGGACCGATGTCCCCGACCTGCGACGGTTCGTCCGGGCCATCATCCAGGCCGACGCCTATGGCGTCGCCATCGTCGACGTGCTGCGCACCCAGGCAGCGGAGATGCGGACCAAGCGGCGCCAGCGGGCCGAGGAGAAGGCCATGCAGATCCCCGTCAAGGTGATCTTCCCGCTGATGCTGTGCATCCTGCCGGTGCTCTTCATCGTGCTGCTGGGTCCGGTCGTGCTGCGGATGGGCGCGGCCTTCGGCTGAGGCTCTCCCGGGACCGGGGCCGCCCCCTTCGCCTCAGTCGAGCAGGTCGACGAGCATCGGCGCGAGGCCGATGTAGGTCGCGGGCGTCATCGCGGCGACGCGCTCCTCGACGTCGGCCGGCAGGCCGAGGCCGCGGACGAACTCCACGAGCTCCGGCTGGCCGATGCGGCGCCCGCGGGTGAGCTCCTTGAGCCGCTCGTAGGGCTCGTCCATGCCCTCGACGCCCTGGGCGCCCAGTGCCCGCATGACCGACTGGATCGGCTCGCCGAGCACCTCCCAGTTGGCGTCGAGGTCGGCGAGCATGGCCTCCGGCACGGCGTCGAGGCCGGCGAGGCCGCGGCCCGCGTTGTCGATCGCGAGCAGCGAGTGGCCGAGGGCCGTGCCGATGTTGCGCTGCATCGAGGAGTCGGTGAGGTCGCGCTGCAGGCGCGAGGTGACGAGCGTCGACGCCAGCACATCGAGGAGCGCGTTGCTCACCTCGAGGTTGGCCTCCGCGTTCTCGAAGCGGATCGGGTTGACCTTGTGCGGCATCGTGCTCGAGCCGACGGTGCCCTGCCCGCGGACCTGCGCGAAGTAGCCCATCGAGATGTACGACCACAGGTCCGTGCAGAGGTTGTGCAGCACCCGGTTGTACCGCGCGATGTCGGCGTAGATCTCCGCCTGCCAGTCGTGCGACTCGATCTGCGTGGTGAGGGGGTTCCACGTCAGGCCGAGACCCTCGACGAAGGTGCGCGAGACCTCCACCCAGTCGGCCTCGGGGACGGCGGCCAGGTGGGCGCCGAAGGTGCCCGTCGCGCCGTTGATCTTGCCGAGGTACTCGTCGGCCTGGATGCGGCGCAGCTGGCGCATCAGGCGGTGGGCGAGCACCGCGAGCTCCTTGCCCATCGTCGTCGGGGTGGCCGGCTGCCCGTGGGTGTGGGCGAGCAGCGGCACGTCGCGCAGCTCGTCGGCCATCGTGCCCACGGCCTCGGCCAGCGCGTCGGCGCGGGGGAGCCAGACCTGCTCGACGGCCCCCTGGACCATGAGCGCGTAGGCGAGGTTGTTGATGTCCTCGCTCGTGCAGCAGAAGTGGATGAGCTCGCTCAGGCCCGCGTCCTCGGGCGCCGGCGCGATCCTGCGCAGCCGCTCCTTGAGGTAGTACTCGACGGCCTTGACGTCGTGCTGGGTGACCTTCTCGGTCGCGGCGAGCTCGGCGATCGCCTCCGGCCCGAAGTCCTCGACGACCTGACGCAGCGCGGCCTGCTCGTCCTCGGTCAGCTGCCGCACGCCCGGCACGACCTGCTGGGTGGTCAGGTGGATCAGCCACTCGACCTCCACGTGCACGCGCATCCGGTTGAGCGCGGGCTCGCTCAGGTGGTCGATGAGCGGCGAGACGGCGGGACGGTAGCGACCGTCGAGCGCGCCGAGAGCGATCTGGGGCGTGGCGTCAGCGAGGCTCTGCATGCGCCCATCCTCCCAGAGGCGAAGGGGGTCCCCGTCACCTCGGTCGGTGCTCGGGACGGTTAGCGTGCCCCTGTGCCGCCCCTCACCCGCGCCTGGCTCCGCTCCCTCGCCGCCGGCGCAGCACTCGGCGTCGCCGCGTGGTCGGTCAACATCACCACGACCGCCCAGCTCGATGGCTCCGACCGGCTCCTGTGGGCGGTGCGCACCTGCATCAGCGTGCTCGTCAACGCCGGTGTGGTCTGGGCGGGTCTCGGGGTGCTCGCCGGGTGGCTCGTGCGCCGCCCCGGGCACGCCGTGCTCGCGGCGGTCGCGGCGAGCGAGCTGGCTCTCGTCGTGCACTACGCCATCGGCAGCGGCACCGGCACGATGCCGTGGGCGTCGTGGGGCGACAACATCTCGTGGTTCGTCGCCGCGATCGTCCTCACCGGCCCGCTGGGGCTCGTCGGGGCGGCGGCCCGCCGGACCAACCTGCGGGGCCTGCTCGCCCGGCTCGTCGTGCCGGCCGGCGCGATCACGGAGCCCTTCGTCACCGGGCTGATCGCCCCGACGTTCGCCAACGGTCCGGCGGACTGGTGGGCGCGGACCGTGGCGGGGACGGTGCTGCTCGCCGTCGGGCTCGTCGGCGCCGGGCTCGTCCTGCGGCGGCGCCCGAGCCGCGGTCTGAGGGCCACCGAAGGTGCGTGATCGGGCATGATGCGCTCGGCGGGCGGTCGACTCTCAGGGGAGTGGGCCGCTCGTCGTCATGCGTCCGGAGGGCCCTCGAGCCGGCTGCGCACGTGCTCGACGATGCCGTCCGCAGCGGCCTCGACCGCCGCGTAGGTCGCGTCGAAGTCGCTGTCGTCGCCGTACCAGGGGTCGGGGATCGCGAGGTCGTCCCCCTTCGGCCCGCTGGGGTCGAAGCTGCGGATCATCCGGATGCGGTCCTTGGCGTCGGGCACGCCGGCGAGGCGCCGCAGCACGGTGTAGTGACCGTGGTCGGCGGCGAGGACGAGGTCGCGGTCGGCGAACCACCGCTTGTCGAAGACCCGCGCCCGGTGCGTCGTGTAGTCGCCCGTGTGACCGTGGCGCTGCATCGCCGCGAGGCTCCGCGGGTCGGCGGGGTTGCCCTCCTCCCACGCGGTCGTCCCGGCGGAGTCGATGGCGACGCGGTCGCCCAGACCGGCCGCCTCGAAGCGCTCGCGCAGCACCCACTCGGCGATCGGCGAGCGGCAGATGTTGCCGGTGCAGACCACGGTGATCCGGTAGTCGCTCATGGCGCCATCGTCCCCCACTGGTCCGGGACGGACCAGGAGAGGTCCTGTGGACCCCCTGACAGTGCCCCGAGCAGCGGCAGCTCTCGGGCGCGCAGCACCTCGGCGTGCAGGGCCAGGGCGTGGCCGAGCCCGGGGGAGCCGGCCACGGTCCCGAGGACGATGCCGGTGGAGACCCCCTTGTAGCGAAGGGCGGTCCCCGCGTCCGCGAGCGTCCCACCCCGGGCGTCGAGCCGGCTGAGCAGCCCGGGGGCGGTGAGCACGAGCAGGTCCGGGGCGGTCTCGAGGGCGGCCAGCGCCCGCCGGGCGACGGGCGTGCCGGGGTCGCCGGCGAGGGAGACCGCCACGACCGGGCGGGCCAGGTCGCGCAGGGCGCCGACGAAGGCCGTGGCGGCCTCCGTCTCGTCCACGCCCAGGGCGTCGGCGAGGAGCACGACGCGGGGGAGCGAGAGCTCGGTGAGCGCGCTCACAGGCCCACCGCCCGGCGCAGCTGCGCACCCGTCCAGCGTCGACGGTCGGGGCCGCCGGCCTCCGCCTCCCGGACGAGCTCGACGATGCGCGCGCACACCGGCGCCGCGGACCCGTGGTCGGTGCCGAGCTGGACGACGGCGCCCTGGAGCTCGGAGATCTCGGTGGGTCGGCCGGCGTCGAGGTCGTCGGCCATCGAGGAGCGGGCGGTCGGTGCGACCTTGAGCGTGGCACGGGCGAGGTTCGCGTAGAGCGGTGTCGGCGCGCGGAGCAGCGCGGGGAGGGCCGAGGGCGGCAGCGGGGTCATGCGGGCCGGCGCGACGCCGACGCGGCGCGCCAGCGCGAGCGCCTCGTCCTGGCAGGCGGCGAGCACGACGCGGCAGTCACGGTCGCGCAGCTCCACGGTGAGGGGCAGGCCGGTGAGCGCGTTGATCGCGTTGTTGAGGTTGAGCAGGAGCTTGCCGAAGAGCACCGCCCGCATGTCCGGCTCGACGTCGATGCGCAACCCCCCGCCGCACGCCGCCCGGACGAAGGGGTCGACCCGCGGGTGGTCCTTGACCTTGAGCCGACCGTTCGTCGTCTGGGTCCAGCTCGCCCCGCCGTCGTGCACGATGTTGTAGGGGACCATCCCCGACAGCACGAGCGGGCGGGAGGCGCGGCTCGGGAAGGCCGCGGCGAGGGCCTCGTCGATCAGCGACGCGTTGCGCATGCCGTTCTGGAAGGAGATGACGACGCTGTCGTGCTGCAGGTAGGGCGCGATCTGCCGGACCGCGGTCTCCGTGCCGAGCGTCTTGGTCGTGATCAGCACATAGCGTGCACCGACGACCGCGCTCGCGTCGGTCGCCGTCGCCAGCCCGTCCGGGCGCACGGTGCGCGTCCGCCCGGACAGGTCGGTGACGGTCAGGCCCTCGCGGTCGATCGCGGCCATGGTGGCCTGCCGGCCGACGAGCGTCACGTCGGCGGCTGCGGCCAGCCACCCGCCGAGGTAGCAGCCGATGCTGCCGGCTCCCATGACGGCCACGCGCGTTCGGTCCATGGCTTCCCCCTGACGACTCGTGCGGTGCGTCCGGCGATCCTACGTCGTCGTGGACGAAGGGGACGCTGGCTCAGCCCGTCGTGACGAGGTCTTCGTCCGCGTCCCGGGCGGAGGTGCGCTCGGTGAGGGCCTCCCCTTCGACGTCGACGTTCGGCAGCACCTTGTCGAGCCAGCCGGGCATCGCCCAGGCCCGGTCCCCGAGCAGGTACATGAGCGCCGGGATGAGGACCATCCGCACGACGAAGGCGTCGAGCAGGACGGCCGTCGCGAGCGCGAAGCCCATGGACTTGATGAGGTTGTCGGGCTGCAGCATGAAGGCGGCGAAGACCGAGATCATGATGAGCGCGGCCGCGGTGACGACGCGGGCGCCGTGGCGGAACCCGTCGACGACGGCCTCGCGCGCGGTGTCGCCGTGGACGTAGGCCTCACGCATCCGGGTGACGAGGAAGACCTGGTAGTCCATCGCCAGCCCGAAGACGATGCCGATCATGAGGATCGGCAGGAAGCTCACGAGCGGTGCGCCGTCGACGAGGCCGAAGGCGCCCTCCTGGAAGACCGCCACCGTCGCGCCGATCGTCGCGAGGGTCGAGAGCACGAAGCCCAGCGTCGCGGTGAGGGGCACGAGGACGGAGCGGAAGACGAGCATCAGCAGGATGAAGGCGAGCCCGACGACGACCGCGAGGTAGGGGACGAGGGCACCCTGCAGCTTCTCCGAGACATCGGTCTGGATCGCGGTGAGTCCGGTGACCCCGATCGTCGTGCCGGTCGCCTCCTCCTGGGCGGCGATGCCGTCGCGGATCGTGTGGAGCAGCTCCTCGGTCGCCTCGTCGCTCGCCCCGGTGGCGGGGGTGACCATCACCTGGGCGCCGGTGCCCTCCTCGTTCATCGCGACGACCTGCGCGTTGGTGACGCCGTCGAGGTCGCCGAGCCACTGCGCGACCTCGCCGTAGGCCCTGGGCGCCCGGCGCGGGTCCTCGAGGTCGCGACCGTCGACGACGACGACCATGCGGGCCTCCTGGCCGGGACCGAAGCCGGCCGTGAGCAGGTCGGCGGCCCGGCGCTGCGGGGTGTCGGCCGCCGCCGTCGAGTCGCTCGGCAGGGCGAGGTGCAGGTCCTTGGCCGGGACCGCCAGGGCGCCGAGGGCGAGGACCGCGACGAGGGCGGCGACGACCGGGTGCCTGCCGATGGCGCCGGCCCAGCGGGTGCCGCCGTTGTCGACGTGCTGGCCCTCGTCGACGGCCCGGTCCTTGCGCAGCTGGCCGGCGAAGGCGCGTCGGCCGAGGGCGCCGAGCACGGCGGGCAGCAGGGTGAGCGCGACGAGCACGGCGGCGAGGACGGTGCCGGCCGCGGCCAGGCCCATGGCGGTGAGGAAGGGGATGTTGACGACGGCGAGGGCGACGAGCGCGATGATCACGGTCAGCCCGGCGAAGACCACGGCCGAGCCGGCGCGGCCGACGGCCAGGCCGATCGCGTGCTCACGGTCGCTCGTGTGCCGCAGCTCCGTGCGGTAGCGGGAGAGGATGAAGAGCGCGTAGTCGATGCCGACGGCCAGGCCGAGCATCGACGCGAGGATCGGGGTCGTCGTGCCGAGGTCGAACACGGCGGTGGACGCGGTGATGCCGGTGATGCCGATGCCGACGCCGACGAGCGCGGTGAGGGTCGGCAGGCCGGCGGCCACGAGCGAGCCGAAGGTCAGCACGAGGACGACGAGCGCGACGGCGACGCCGATGAGCTCGCTCGTCATGCCCATCTCGGGCATGCCCTGCATGCCGGTGCCGGTCGCCTCGACGGTCAGGCCGGAGTCGCGGGCGTCGTCGACGGCCGTGTGGACCGCGTCCCGGCTCTCCTGCTCGACGTCCGTGACGGCCTCGACGTCGAAGGTCCACTGCACGAGGCCGGTGCGGCCGTCCTCGGTGAGCGGTGAGACCGCCTGGGCGTCGGCCCGGGCCACGGCCTCCGGCTGCCCGTTCTTCGCGGCGTTGTCGAGGTAGGTCTTCTCGACCCCCTTCGCCGCCGTGACGGGGTTGACCAGCTGCGCCGGGTCGCCCACCTGGGGGACCCTGCGCAGGTCCGCGAGCAGCGCCTCGACGGCGCGGGTGTTGGCCGGGTCGGACAGCTGTTCACCGGCGGGTGCCTGGACGACGACCGTGCCGGTGGCCCGGTCGAAGGCGTCCTGGGTGCCGGGGAAGAGCTCCTGCTGCAGCTCCTGGGTCTGCTCGGACTCGATGCCGGGGATCGTGAACTTGTCGCTCAGCGGCTTCGACAGCGTGCCGGCGGCGACGCCGATCCCGATGAGGACGACGAGCCAGCCGATGAGGACGGCCGGCCAGCGCCGGTACGCAGTCCGGCCGAGCCGGTAGAGGGCGTGCGCCATGGGGGTGCCTTTCGAGGCGTCGGTGGTGAGGGCGGGTGGCCTCGTCGTCGGGGCCGGCGGTGCAAGGGCGAAGGGGGTCACCCCCGGGCGGCGAAGATCTCCCGGGCGGTGGCGAGGTTGGCGTGGACGCCGGTCGACAGGTCGACGTCGCTCGGGCGGGCGATGAGGTCCTGGATCGTCCGGCCGACGATGCCGCCGACGATCGCGAGGGCGACGCGCGCGCGGTCGGGGGTGACGCCCTCGCGGGTGGTGAGGTGGCCGACGAGCTCGTCGGCGAGCCCCTCGACGTGGGCCTGGACCCGCTCGTGGAGCTGGGGGTTGCGCTGGACGATGTCGTGGAGGCGCTGCCAGTCGCCGGCGGTCGCCTGGTCGCCACCGAGGGCCTCGACGACGACGAGGGTCAGGTCCTCGAGCAGGTCGCCGGTCGGCCCGCCGGAGCGCAGCAGCTCGACCTGCTCGTCGGTGACGTGGGGCAGGGCGCCGAGGACCGCCTCCTCCTTGGAGGAGACGTGGTTGAAGAGCGTGCGTCGCGAGCACCCGACCGCGCGGGCGAGGTCGTCGAAGGTGAACCCCGAGTACCCGCAGTCGACGGCCAGCCTCTGGGCGGCCGCGATGATCGCGCTGCGGCGGTCCCCCTTCGCCGTCCTTGCACTGATGCTCATGGAGTGCAGTCTTGCACTCTGGCTCACTCAGTGCAAAACCGTCTGCATTGCCCTAGGGCAATGCAGACGCCCGGAGCCCGCCCCCGGGTGGGGGAGCGGGCTCCGGGCGGTGCGGTGCGGGTCAGGCGTTGACCGGCACGAGGCGGCCGACGAGGCCGCGCAGCTCGGTGTCGAGGTCGGCGTCGACGAGCTTGCCCTCGGCGAAGGCCTCGTACGAGGCGCCCAGGCCGAAGGTGTCCTCGACGACGGCCGCGCCGGCGACCTGGAGGCAGCGGACGGCGTCCTGGCGCGCCCACTTGGCGGCGTAGGGGGAGCCGGAGGCGGCCATGACGATGGCCGGCTTGTCCTGGATCGCGGCCTCGCCGCGGGGGCGGGAGAGCCAGTCGATCTGGTTCTTGACGACGCTGCTCAGCGTGCCGTTGTACTCGGGGGTGACGACGATGACCGCGTCGGCGGCCGCGGTGGCCTCGCGCAGGTCGGCGGCGACGGCGGGGGCGGAGCCTTCGACGTCGAGGTCCTCGGAGTAGTGGGGCAGCTCGGCGCCGCGGTCGAAGACGGTCGCGGTCGACCCCTCGGGCAGGTGGGCGAGGGCCGCCTCGGCGAGGGTGCGGTTGGTGGAGCCGGCGCGCAGGCTGCCGACGAGGACGAGGACGTTCATGGGGACTCCCGCAGGTGGTGGAAAGTTTGATGGTCAAGCACTTGACCAGAGAAAGGGTGCGCGCTCGTCCTCGATAATGTCAAGTCCTTGACCAATGCCCTACTCTTGGCCCATGACCCCCGACGAGCTCGCCCCCGCAGCCTGCGCCGGCGCGGACGGCGCACCCCCGCTCGTCAACCTCCTCGCCAGGGCGCAGGCGGCCTTCGTCGCCGACTTCGACGACCGGCTACGCGCCTCCGAGATCGAGCACCTCTCGCTCGCGCACTCCAGCAACGTCCTGCGTCACCTCTCCGACGGACCGCGCCGCGCACGCGAGATCGTCGACCGCTGCGGCGTGACCAAGCAGGCGGTGAGCCAGCAGATCGCCCACCTCGAGCGCAACGGCTTCGTCGCCGTCGGGCGCGATGCCGAGGACCAGCGCGCCCGGGTCGTCAGCCTCACGACGAAGGGGGAGTGCGCCCAGGTCGTCGTCCGCCGCCTCTTCGTCGAGGTCGAGGAGGATTGGGCCGCCCGCATCGGGGGCGACGAGGTCGCCGCGATGCGGGCGGCCCTCACCGAGCTCCTCGGTGACGGCTCCTGCTGATCAGGCGGTCTCGAGCGTCCCGCTCGTCTCGCCGTGCTTCTTGCACGTCCCCGTCCAGCCGGACCGGTCGCGCTCCACGGCGAGCTCGCGTCGGCACGTCGTGCAGTGCACGGGAGGCTCGACGGCCAACCGCTGGCGGCACAGGACGTGGTTGCCGCGGTTGGCGGAGTCGCCGCAGTGTCCGCAGTAGGTGACGGCGATGACGGGCGGGATCGCCCCGAGGGTGTCGGGGTCGCTCCAGCCGGAGTCCCCGGCGGTGGGCAGGTCAGTCATGCCGCCGATTCTCTCCCATCGACCCCGGGTGGTGCGCGGCGGTGCCGCCGATCAGCCCCCGAGCAGGTCGGACAGGCTGCTGCCACCCCCGCCGCCGGAGCTCTGGTGGCCACCGTCGGTGACCGACTCGGCCGGCTGGACGAGCACGTAGCCCTGCCCGCCGAAGGCCATCTGGAAGGTCTCGCCCGTGCCGCCGCGGATCATCGACTTCAGGCCACCGGTGTCGACCCTGATGTCCATCCGGACGCCACCGGTCCACATGACGACCGCCTGGGCGTCACCGAAGGTGGGCGCGCTGCCCACGTCGAGGGCGACGGGCTCTCCCTTCGTCGTGATCGCGACGTAGCCGCTGCCGCGCAGGGTGACGTTGTACAGGCCGCCCGTCATCGCCGCGCCGCGGGCCTGGATGCGGTGGATGTCCCAGTCGATGGAGGAGGAGAAGGCGAGGATGCTGTTGCCGTTGACCGAGATCATGTCGTTCTCCAGGTACATCACCTGGATCTCCTGCGCCTCGTTGGCGACGAAGAGCTCGCCCTGGCCGGAGCAGGTCATCATGTTGACGCCCTCGCCGGTGGTGGCCTTCTTGAGCATCTTGCCCAGGCCGCCGGAGCCCTGGTTCTCGAAACGGATGTCGCCCTGGTAGGCGACCATCGAGCCCGTGCGGGCCATGACCGGGCCGTGGCCCATCTGGATCTTGAGCAGCTTCTTGTTCTGGAGGGAGAACTGGTCGGTGCTCTGCTCCTCCTTGAACTCCTGGAAGAGCGAACCGTGGATCGGCATGTCTGTGGGCCCCTTCGGCAGTCGCGGCGTCCCCCTGTGGGCGCCGACCCTGCAAACTGTAGAGGGCGCGCCCGGGGGCATCTAGGGTGAGAGCTCCCCATGACGCAGGGGGGACAGCCACCGCAGCGAAGGGACGCGCATGAGCTTCTTCGACAAGGCCCGCGCAGGGGCTGAGCTCGGCGAGATCGACCGGCACTACCGCGACCTCGGCCTGCTCGCGTACCTCGCCGCGACCGGCCGGGCGGTCGACCCGGCGGCGCAGCGGCAGCTGCTCGCGGTGCTGCGCGGGCACGAGGAGCGCGGGGCGATCCGCGACTTCGTCCTCGGCACGACCGGGCAGCCGGCGGTGGGTGCGCCGCCCGTCCCGCAGCGACCCGGCGGCTCCGACGGGATCCCGCAGCCGCCGCCGGAGCGCGCCGGCCGGCACGGGGACTTCCTCGGCCAGCCGCGCGCGTCGGAGAGCACGTGGGCGCCGAGCGACCCCGACGGGACCACCGGTCCGCGCCCGACCCCTCCGCCGCCCCCGAGCATCGGTGGCACGTGGGGCCCACCGCAGCAGGGGAGCGCCGGTCCTGTGCGCTGGCAGCCCGTCCGCGCCCGCGACGACGAGTAGGACCGGGCCGAAGGGGGGAGCCTCGGTCAGCTGACCGCGACGGTTGTCGCGAGCCCGGCCGGCAGGACGAAGGCCGCGACGCAGATGCCGTAGAGCACGAACGTCTGCCACGGGGCCGGGTCGTCGGCGACGAGCAGCCGGATCCGGGTGGCGGCGGCGCCTGCGCCCGCGCTGACCCCGAGGACCCCCGGCTCGCTCGCGCCGGCGGCCTCGGCGAGGGAGAGGATCGCGCGACCCAGCGCGACCTCACCGGCCTCCTCGCGGGCCGCGCGGTCGGCGAGGACCTCCACGAGCAGGGCCACCTCGCGCAGCGCCGCGTCGGTGCGCAACCACGCGGGGGTCGCCGTGTGCAGCACGGTGAAGAACTCCAGCACCAGGTCGTGCCGCTCGCGCAGGTGGGCCTCCTCGTGGGAGACGACGGCAGTGAGCTGGTCGTCGGGCAGCGCGGCGAGCGCGGCCTCGGTGATGACGAGCCGGGAGCCGGCGCCGGGGACGCAGTAGGCCGACAGCCGGTGGGAGGGCAGGACCCGCGTGTGGTCGCCCTCGTGCCGGCCGACGATGTCGACGAGCTGGCGGTGCGCGGCGCGGGCGGCCCGGATCCGCGTGCCGACGCTGTGGCCGTTGCCGAGCAGCCGCACGAGCACGCCGGTCGAGGCGATCGTCGCGACGACGAGCACGACGACCCCGGGGACGGTCGGCAGGGGGTGGGGCCGCAGCCACGCGACGGGGGCGGCGGTGAGCAGGCACAGCACCGCGGAGAGGGAGAGCGACTGCCACACGAGCAGGGCTGCGCGCGGGCTGCGGCGCAGGCGCTCGATGCGCACGAGCAGGCGAGGTGCGGTGAGGAGTGCCGCTGCGCACAGCAGCAGCAGGGCGGCGATCACCCGTGCGAGTCTGCCGCACCCCTGCCGCGGCGTCGGGGGCGATCCCCCTTCGCCTCGACCTCGGCCATGGCCTCGCGGACGGCAGCGAGGTCGTCAGGGCTCGCCTCGTTGAGGAAGTGCAGGATCGCCGCCTGCCGGTCCGCGCTGCTCAGGTCGTGCAACGGGCTGCGCATGGCCTCGGCGGTGAGCGACTCGCGGCTCGAGGCCGGGCGGTAGCGCCAGGCACGGCCGTCGCGCTCGCGGGTGGTGACCCCCTTCGCCTCGAGGCGGGAGAGGACGGTCATCACGGTCGTGTACGCGGGGTCGCGGCCGGCGAGCCGGTCGAGCACCTCGCGGACGGTGAGCGCGGCGTCCTCGGCCCAGAGCACGT
Source organism: Janibacter terrae (assembly GCF_039636765.1). NCBI lineage: Bacteria > Bacillati > Actinomycetota > Actinomycetes > Micrococcales > Intrasporangiaceae > Janibacter > Janibacter terrae. The sequence continues at coordinate 38,554 of NZ_CP144167.1, read as the reverse complement.
CCATGATCGCCTGCTCGAGGTCACCCAGGGATGCGTTCTTGGGCACGGGACGCCCCCTCCTGCTCGATGGTGACGACCCGGTCCATGCGGTCCAGGCCGACGTCGTGGTGGGTCACCATGATCACCGATCGACCGCGCGCGTGACGCATCAGGTCCGCGAGGACCGCGTCGGCGGTCGGGTGGTCGAGGTGCGCGACGGGCTCGTCCAGGAGGATCACGGGACGGCCGCTCGCGATGGCGCGGGCGATCGACAGCCGGGTGCGCTCGCCGCCGGAGACGCCGAGCCCGTGGGTGCCGAGCCGCGTGTCGAGGCCGTCCTCGAGCGCGTCGAACCAGGCGCCGAGACCGGCCTGGCGAAGGGCGTCGACGAGCACCTCGTCGTCCGCCTCCGGCGCCGCGAGCGCGAGGTTGTTGCGCAGGGTCGCCGCGAGCACGTGCGGCTCGTCGTCGACGATCGCGAAGAGCCCGCGCACGTCCTGCAGCGCCAGCCCCGCGACGTCGGCGCCGTCGACGGTGTACGTGCCGCCGGTCGGGTCGAGGTGGCGGGCGAGCACGGCGAGCGCGGTGGACTTGCCGGCGCCGTTGGCCCCGGTGAGCGCGACGTGCTCGCCGGGCTCGACCACGAGGTCGACCGGACCGAGGTCGGTCCGGGCCCCGGTCCAGCCCGCGGTGACGCCCCGCAGCTCGAGGCGCGGTGCGCGGGTCCGGGTCGCCTCGGGGGAGTGCAGGTGCACGGGCCGGCGCCCGTCTCCTGCCACCGCCGGTTCCTGGTCGAGCAGCGCGTCCAGGCGCTGCTGGCAGGCCCGGGCCCGGGCGAGGGCGCGGGTGGCGTCGGTGAGGACGCCGAGGGCCTCGCCGGTCGCGACGGGCGCGAGGACGAGCAGCGCCATGACCGGGGTGTCGGCACCCGAGGTCGTGGCGAGGGCCGCCGCGGCGAGGGTGGCCGTGCCGGTGATGACGAGGACCATCGCGGCGGTGAGGGCGCGGCCACGCGCCTGGCGGGCGATGCTCGAGCGCAGCCGCTCGTGCGCCTTCGCCAACCAACGGTCGGCGGTCGCGCCGCCCCCGATCGAGCGCAGCTCGTCGGCGTGCTCGGCGGTGAGGTGGGCGACGCGGGCGGTCTCGGCCCGCGCCGCGAGCACGGAGGTCTGCGCCCGCGACTCGAGCCGGTCGGCGACGAGCGCGGTCGCGCAGGCGGCGAGCAGCATGCCAGCGAGGACGAGCCCGACGCGCGGGTCGACGAGCGCGGTGAGCGCCGCGGCGAGGACCCCGGCGAGCAGGGCCGAGAGTGCGGGGACGGTGACGCGCACCGAGGCCTCGACGACCTCGGTGAGGTCGTCGACGACGCCGGTGAGCACGTCGGCGCGACCCCGCGAGCCGAGGCGGGCGGGGGTGAGCGGGACGAGCGCGGCGTACGTGGCCGTCCGCCGCTCGGCGAGGTCGGCCAGCGCGGCGTCGTGGCTGCGCAGGCGCTCCCAGTAGCGGAAGACCGGGCGCGCCAGGCCGAAGGTGCGCACCGCGACGATCGCGGTGAGCAGCAGCATGATCTGGGGTCGCTGGTCGGCTCGGACGATGAGCCACCCCGAGGTCGTCGTCAGGGCGATCCCGGAAGCGGTGGCGACTCCGCCGAGGAGGCCGGCGACGACCAGTCCGCGGTCGAGGCGAAGGGGGCGGGGCAGACGCGGGCTCATCGGGCCACCAGCTCCCCGAGGCGGACGTGCGCGCCGGCGCGGCCGACGAGGTCGGGCTGGTGCGTCACGGCCAGGACCGTGCGCCGGCGGGCGAGGCCGGCGATGACCTCGCCGATGGCAGCGGCGGAGGCGGGGTCGACGTGCGCGGTCGGCTCGTCGAGGAGCACGACGGGCGCGGGGGAGAGGAGCGCGCGGGCGAGCACGAGCCGGGCCCGCTGGCCCGCGGAGAGCCCGAAGCCGTCGTCGCCGATGGGGCTGTCGAGCCCGTCGGGCAGGGCCGCGACGGCGCCGTCGAGCCCGACCTCGCGCAGCACGCGCCAGATCTCGTGGTCGTCGACCGGCCCGGCGATCGTCAGGTTGGCCCGCAGGCTCCCGGCCCCGAGGAAGGGCCGCTGCGTCACGAGGTGCACCTCGCCCGTGCGGACCTCGCCGGCATCGGGTCGGCGGATCCCCGCGATGACCTCGAGCAGCGTCGTCTTGCCGCACCCGGAGGGGCCCGTGACGACCGTCAGACCCGGACCGGCGGTGAGGTCGACGCCTTGGAGGACGCGGTGCCTCGTGCCCGGGTAGGTGTAGTCGACGCCGGTGACCTCGACCCCGCCCGTCGCGCCCCCCTTCGCCCGCACCGTCCCGGACGAGCGCGGCTCGAGCTCGGCGAGGACCTCCTCGAGGGCGGCGGCGCCGTCGGCGGCGGAGTGGAACTCCGTCCCCACGCGCCGGATCGGCCAGTAGGCCTCGGGCGCGAGGAGGATCGCGGTGAGCCCGACCGAGAGCGCGATCGAGCCGTGGGTGAGGCGCAGGCCGACGGCGACCGCGACGATCGCGACCGAGATCGTCGCGAGCAGCTCCAGCGCCGCGGCCGACATGAAGGCCAGGCGGAGCGTGCGCATCGTCGCCCGGCGGTGGCGCTGGCTCACCGTGCCGATGGTCTCCACCTGTCGGTCCGCGCGCCCGTACGCGACGAGCGTCGGCAACCCGCGCATGACGTCGAGGAAGTGCCCGGCCAGGTCCGTCAGCGCACCCCAGCGGCGGTCGGTGTCCTCCTGCGTCGTCGCGCCGATGAGTGCCGCGAAGAGCGGCAGCAGCCACACCGTGAGGACGACGACGAGCGCGCTCGGCCAGTCCACGACGACGAGGCAGATGACCGCGAGCGGTGGCACGACCGCGGCCGAGACGAGGGCGGGCAGGTACTTCGCGATGTACGGCTCGACGGTGCTCGTGCCCTGGGTCGCGAGCGTGAGCGCCACGTCCCGGGAGGGCCGCTCGTCGATCGTCCGCTCGCGCCAGACGGCGAGCAGCTGCTCCCGTAGCCGGGTCGCGACGAGCGCACCCGAGCGGGCGGCGATGGTCTCCGAGGCCGCACCCAGCAGGGCACGAAGGGCGAACAGCCCGCCGGTCCACAGCGCCGGCTCGAGCAGCGCCTCCCCCCGCACGACGGCGACGACGAGTGCGGCCAGCGCGAAGGCGGTCGCGATGGTCGAGATGCCTTGTGCCACACCGATGCCCGCGAGGGCAGCGACGGGCCTCCGGGTGGCCGGGACCACCCGGAGGATGCGCGGGTCGAAGGGACGCATCGTCAGTGCACCTCGACGCGCTGCGGCAGGTGCTCGACGGTCAGGCGGCGGCGGAAGACCCAGTAGGTCCACGCCGTGTACGCGAGCATGATCGGCGTGAAGACGACCGCGGCCCAGGTCATGATCTCGAGGGTCAGCGGCGAGCTCGCGGCGGCGTCGAGGGTGAGGTCGGCGCTGTCCCCCCGACCGTTGATCGCGTTGGGGAAGAGCATGAGGAAGTAGCTCACGACGGTCAGGCCGATCGTCACGGAGGTGCCGGTGAAGGCCAGGCCCTCCGCCCCCTTCGCGTTGGCGGCGATGGCGGCGAGGAGCGCGACGGCGGCGAGGCCCGCGACCACCCACGAGCCGGCGGTCCCGCGCTGCAGGCCGAGGGTGGCGAAGAGGGCGACGGCGAGGACGGCGGAGACGAGGCCGGCCCTGGTCGCGACCGCGCGCGCCTCTGCCCGGATCGGCCCGTCGGTCTTCAGCGCGAGGAAGTGCGCGCCGTGCGCCATGCACAGGACGGTGAGGGTGAGGCCACCGAGCAGCGCGGTCGGCGTGAGCAGGCTGAGGAGCGACCCGTCGAACTCCGTGTACCGCGTGCTGCCCATCGTGTGCTCGGTCATCGGCAGGCCGGCGACGAGGTTGGTGAGCGCCACCCCGACGAGGAAGGGGGCGATGTACGAGCCCGCGACGATCGCCAGGTCCCAGCGGCGCACCCACTCCGCGTCGTGGCGCTTGTGCCGGTACTCCAGGCCCATGTTGCGCAGGATGAGCGTGACGAGCAGGAGCAACAGCGCGAGGTACATGCCGGAGAACATGGTGGCGTACCAGTGGGGGAAGGCCGCGAAGGTCGCGCCGCCCGCGGTGAGCAGCCACACCTCGTTGCCGTCCCAGTGGGGGCCGATGGTCGTGAGCATCGTGCGGCGGCGGTCCTCCTCGTCGTGCTCTCCCTCGAGCACCGGCAGCAGCATGCCGACCCCGAAGTCGAAGCCCTCGGTCACGAGGTAGCCGGTCCATAGGACGGCCAGCAGGACGAACCAGATGGTGATGAGATCCATGTCGGTGCTCCCGGGTCAGTAGGCGAACTCGAGCGGCTCGTCGTCCTCGACGAGGCGGGGTTCCTCGAAGGGGTCGGCGCCGCGGCGGATGTAGGACAGGAGGAGCTTGACCTCGACGACCGCGAGCCCGCCGTACAGCAGGGTGAAGACGATCATCGAGGTCCACACGTCGGCGCTGCCCACGCTCGGGGAGACGGCGGTGTGCGTGGCCATCTCGCCGAAGACGACCCACGGCTGGCGCCCGACCTCGGTGAAGATCCAGCCGAAGCTGTGGCCGAGCACGGTCGCGATCGGGGTGAGCACGATGAGGGCCTGGACCCAGCGCTGCATCGGGACACGGTCCTTGCGGGTGGCCCACAGGACCCACGCGCCGACGGCCATGGCGAAGAAGCCGGTGGCCATCATCAGCCGGAAGTTCCAGTAGGTCATGGCGATCGGCGGGATGTAGGTGCCGGCCTGCGTCAGCTCGCCGTCGGAGAAGGTCGCTCGGTACTCGTTCTCGAGGTCGACCATGCCGCGGACCTGCCCGTCGAAGCTGCCGGTGCCGAGGAAGGAGAGCAGGCAGGGGATCTCGATGACGTGCTTGGGGTCCTCGCCGCCGAGCCCGGCGACGGTCAGGACGGAGAAGGGGGCGCACTCACCCGCGGGCGGGGTGTCGTACAGGGCCTCGGCCGCCGCCATCTTCATCGGCTGGACCTCGGTCATCACCTTGCCCTGGAGGTCGCCGCTGATCGCGACGCCCATGCCGGAGACGAGGACGACGACGGCCCCGAGGCGCGCCGCGTGGCGGTACATCCTGCGGTCGGCGTCGGGTCCCCCCTTCGCCCGGTGCAGGCGCAGCTTGTGCAGCGCGACGGCCATGACGAGCGCGCCACCGACGAGGTAGCAGGCGGTGATGACGTGGGGGAAGGCGACGAGCTGGACCTTGTTGGTGAGGATCGCGAGGAAGTCGGCCATCTCGGCGCGGCCGGTCTCCGGGTTGATCCGGTAGCCGACGGGGTGCTGCATGAAGGAGTTGGCGGCGAGGATGAAGTACGCCGACAGCAGCGTGCCGATGTGCACGATCCACATCGTCGCGGCGTGCAACCGCTCGGGGATGCGTCCCCAGCCGAAGATCCACAGGCCGAGGAAGGTCGACTCGAGGAAGAACGCGAGCAGCGCCTCGAGCGCGAGCGGCGCACCGAAGATGTCCCCGACGAAGCGGCTGTAGGAGGACCAGTTCATCCCGAACTGGAACTCCTGGACGATGCCCGTGACGAGCCCGAGCGCGAAGTTGATCGTGAAGAGCTTGCCGAGGAACTTCGCCATCCGCAGGTGGCCCTCGTCGCGCGTGCGGATCCACCGCGAGTGGTACCAGGCCACGATCGCCGACAGGCCGATCGTGACCGGCACGAAGAAGAAGTGGTACACGGTGGTGATCGCGAACTGCCACCGCGCGAGGTCGAGCACGTCCATCGCATCTCCTACGACGTCTAGTACTACAGATCGTCGTAGACGGTACGCCTGTTGCGGGGCGGGTCCAAACCTCGTCCGTCCCAGGTTTCTCGGGTGACCCGAGAAACCTCGCCTTCGCAAGAGTTTGAAACTCTTGCGAAGGCGAGGTTTGTCGGGTCGAGCGAAGGGGGGTCACCCCACCCGCTGCAGCCCCCGCTGGCCGTCCGCGAGCTCGAAGCTCGCCTGGGTCCGCACCGCGGAGCCGCGGGTCGTCACCCTGTCGAGCGAGCGGAAGTCCGCGCGCATCGAGGTGGGGGTGACGGTCGTGCGCACGTACCCGCGCTGGTTGCCGGAGAACTTCAGGTGCGGGTTCCACGCCATGATCGGGTCCGACCACGCCCCGTTGCCGTCGCCGCCCGAGGTGATGGACGTCGTGACGAGCTCGGTCCCGACGACGGCGCTGTCGGGGTCGGCGTAGTCGGCCTTGAGGTCCGCGGCCCAGTGCTTGTGCACGTCGCCGGTGAGCACGACGGGGTTGCGCACGCCTGCGTCGACCCAGGCCTGGGTCACCCGGTCGCGCGAGCCGGTGTACCCGTCCCAGCTGTCGTTGCTCGTGTGGAGCAGCTCCGGCTCGACCTTGCCGTCGCGCTGCGCGAAGAAGACCTGCTGACCGAGGAAGTCCCAGCGGGCGCGGCTGCGGGAGAAGCCGTCGCGCAGCCAGGCTTCTTGCTGGTCGCCGGTCAGGCTGCGGCTCGGGTCGCTCGCCTCCGCGCAGTTGGTGTCCCACCCGTCCCCGCAGGCCTGGTCGTCGCGGTACTGGCGGGTGTCGAGCATGTGGAAGTTGGCCAGCTGACCCCACTGCATCCGCCGGTAGATCCGCATGTCCGGACCGTTCGGGAGGGAGGAGCGGCGCAGCGGCATGTTCTCGTAGTAGGCCCTGAAGGCGTTGGCCCGGCGGGCGAGGAAGCGCTCGGGGGTGTCGTTCCACTGGTCGGCGCGCTGGTTCTCCGGGATGCCGGCCGCCCAGTTGTTGTCGACCTCGTGGTCGTCCCAGACGACGAGCCAGGGGGCGACGGCGTGCGCCGTCTGCAGGTCGGGGTCGGCCTTGTACTGCGCGTGCCGCAGCCGGTACCCGCCGAGGGTCACGGTCTCGGTGCCCGCGTGCGTGCGGACCGCGGTCGGGTTGCCCTTGCCCTCGTACTGGTAGTCGCCGAGGTGCAGGACGAGGTCCGGCTGGTCGTCGGCGAGGTAGCGGTAGGCGGTGAAGTACCCCGCCTCGAAGTGCGCGCAGCTCGCGAAGGACATCGCCAGGGACGAGGGCAGCTCGTGCCGCGCCGGGGCGGTCCGGGTGCGTCCGACGGGACTCAGGTGGCCGTCGACGCGGAACCGGTACCAGTACTCGCGGCCGGGACGCAGCCCCTCGACCTCGACGTGCACGGCGTGCGCGTCCTCGGGACGGGCGACGGCGGTGCCGCGCGCGACCGGGCGGCCCATCCCCTCGTCGGTCGCGACCTCCCACTGGACGGCGACTGCACGGCTGGGCATGCCTCCCTTCCCGTCCTCGGCGAGCGGCTCGAGCGCCAGGCGGGTCCACAGGACGACGCCCGAGGGGGTCGGGTCGCCGGACGCGATCCCGAGGGCGAAGGGGGAATCCCGGATCGGTCCGGTGGCGACGAGGAGGGAGGTGGCGGGGGCGGCGGACGCAACCGCGGAGGTCGTGGCGATGGTGCCGGCGGCGAGACCGCCGGCGAGGACGTGGCGACGGGAGAGGGTCATGGCGGCACGTTCCCGCAGCGACGTGAACCCACCGGGCAGGCCGCATGAACCAGACCCTCCCCCTTCGTGGTCCGGGCATGAAGACCCGGTCAGCGAACAGTCAGGCCCGCGGCACCCGGTACCGCACGAAGGCAGGGCTGACGGCGGTCGCGACGAGCGTCAGCACGATGACGAGCACGCCGCCACCGATGGTCGTCGCCGCGGTGCCGATCTCCCCGGCGACGAGGCCGTGCAGCACGTCGGCCACGCGGGGCCCGCCGGCCACGACGACGACGAAGACGCCCTGCAGGCGCCCGCGCATCGCGTCCGTCGCGGAGGTCTGCAGCATCGTCGAGCGGAAGGCCGCGGACGCCGTGTCGGCCGCGCCGCCGATGGCGAAGGACACGCACGCGATCGCCAGCCACGGCACGACGAGGCCGTCGGCCAGCGCGACGGCGACACCGAAGCCGATGATCGCGCCACCCCACACGAGGATCGCGGCGGTGACCGCCAGCCCCTGCCGCTCCACCCGGGAGACCCAGCCCGACATCACACCGCCGAGGAAGGCACCGATCGGCATGGCCGCGAAGAGCACGGCGAAGGCCAGGCCGCCTTCGGCCGGCCCGCCGAAGTCGACGTGGGCCATCTCCGGGATGAGGGCGCGGGGCATGCCGAAGACCATCGCGATGAGGTCGACGACGAAGGACATGAGCAGCACCGGCTGCGTCGCGAGGTAGGCGAACCCGTCGACGACCGAGCGGACGCCGGGGGAGGAGCCGGCGACGACCTCGACCGGCAGGGGCGGAAGGGAGATCACCGCGCGGAGCGTGGCGAAGAGGAAGAGTGTGTCGACGAGGTAGAGCCACGAGAACCCCAGGACGGGGATGAGCGCGCCGCCGACGAGCGGCCCGGCGATCGCGCCGCCGGTGAAGACCGTCATGTTGAGGGTGTTGGCCGACGGCAGCAGCTCGACCGGCAGGATCCGCGGCAGCACCGCCGAGCGGGTCGGCTGGTTGACGCCGAAGAAGGCCTGCTGCACGGAGAAGATCGACAGCAGCAGCCAGACATTGGTGTTGCCGAGGGCCGCCTGGACCCAGAACGCCGCGGAGGTGAGGATCAGCCCCCACGTCGTCACCGTGAGCAGCCGCCGTCGGTCGAAGTGGTCGGCCAGCGAGCCGCCGTAGAGCCCGAAGACCACCAGGGGCACGAGCCCGAAGAGCCCGGTCAGCCCGACGTAGGCGCTCGACCCGGTCATCGAGTAGATCTGCGCCGGGACGGTGACGACCGTCAGCTGCGCCCCGATGACCGTGACGATCTGGGCGGTGAAGAGACGACGGTACGCCGGGACCTGGAGGGGGCGGGTGTCGGCCAGCAGGCCCCGGAGGCGACGCACCGCGTCACCCTACGCTCCGCCGTCAGATGAGCTCCGCGGCCGCCTCGGCGACCTTTTCGTGCTCCGAGCGCAGGCGCTTGAGGAAGTCCTTGGTCCGGGCGTGCTGCGGGTTGTTGATGACGTCCTTGGGCACGCCCTGCTCGACGACGACGCCGTCGTCCATGAAGACGACCCGGTCGGCGACGTCGCGGGCGAAGGCCATCTCGTGGGTGACGACGATCATCGTCATGCCCAGCCCGGCGAGGTCTCGCATGACCTCGAGGACCTCACCGACGAGCTCGGGGTCGAGGGCGGAGGTCGGCTCGTCGAAGAGCATGAGCTTGGGCTTCATGGCCAGCGCCCGCGCGATCGCGACGCGCTGCTGCTGCCCGCCCGAGAGCTGGTTGGGGTAGGCGTGCGCCTTGTCGGCGAGACCCACCTTGTCGAGCAGCTCCTGCGCCTCGGCGCGCACCTCGGCCCGCGGTCGCCTCTGCACCTTGACCGGGGCCTCCATGACGTTGTCGATCGCCGTCATGTGGGGGAAGAGGTTGAACCGCTGGAAGACCATGCCGATCTCCCGGCGCTGGGCGGCGATCTCCTTGTCCTTGAGCCGGTGCAGCTTGGAGGCGTCCGGCGTCCCGGTGTCGCGGTAGCCCATGAGGTCGTCGTCGACCCAGATCCGGCCGGCCTGGATGTCCTCGAGCTGGTTGATGCACCGCAGGAAGGTCGTCTTGCCCGAGCCCGACGGCCCGAGCAGGCAGACGACCTCACCGGCCGCGACGTCCATGTCGATGCCCTTGAGCACCTCGTTGCTGCCGTAGGACTTGCGGACCTGCGCCGCGCGCACGAGTGGCTGGCTCACTTGCCGCCTCCGATCGTCAGACCCATGAGGCGGGTCCTCGTCGTGTCCGTCGAGGTCTGCGTGGCGGTGTTGCCGTAGCCGCGTCCGAAGCGACGCTCGAGGAAGTACTGACCGACCATGAGGACCGAGGTGATGACCAGGTACCACATGCAGGCCGCCATGAGCGTGGGCATGATCTTCAGGGTCCGGTTGCCGATGGCCTGCGCCTGGAAGAACAGCTCGGTGCTCAGGGGCAGAGCCATGAGCAGCGAGGTGTCCTTGAGCATCGCGATCGTCTCGTTGCCGGTGGGCGGGATGATGACCCGCATCGCCTGCGGCAGGATGACCCGGCGCATCGACAGGCTCGGCTTCATGCCGAGCGCGGCGGCGGCCTCGCGCTGCCCCTCGTCGACCGACATGATCCCGGCGCGGGCGATCTCGGCCATGTAGGCCGCCTCGGACAGGCCCATCGCGATGATGCCCCAGATGAGCGTGTTGCTGATGTCGTTGACGTTGAGCGTGAGGATCGTGAGGTCGCTGCTCAGCCCGAGCGCCCCGGCCAGCTGCTGGCTGAAGGGGAAGGGGCCGATGTCGAAGCGCGGGTACAGGTAGCCGATGCCGGTACCGAAGAGCACGACGAGCACCAGGCGCGGGATCCCGCGGAAGAACCACGTGTACGCGAACCCGACGAGCTTCAGCACCGGGTTGTCCGACAGCCGCATGACACCGATGACGATGCCCAGGCTCACCCCGATGATCATCGAGCCGATCGTCGCGAGGATCGTGCCCTTGAGCAGCCCCTCGAGGACGGGGCTGTAGTTCATCACCTGGAAGGCGAAGGGCCAGTCCCAGCGCTCGTTGGTCACGAAGCTGCTGATGATCATCGCGAAGACGATGCCGATGACCACGAGGGCGACCCACCGCCCGGGATGGCGCACGGGGACGGCCTTGATCGGGCCCGTGTCGAGAGCGGCGGAGGTCCCCCCTTCGCCGGGCGTCGGGGGGACTCTCACGCTGTGGTCCGCGGTCATCAGGGGTTGACGGCGAACTCGTCGATGCCGCCGGACTCGTTGCCCCAGTTCTTGAGGATCTCCTCGTACGAGCCGTCCTCCTTCATGCTCTCGAAGGCGGCGGCGATGGCCTCGCCGAACTTCTCCTGGCCCTTGGGGGTGACGATGCCGTAGGGGGCGGAGTCGTAGGTCTCGCCGAGCGCCTCGAGCTTGTCACCTTGCTGCTTGACGGCGTAGAGGCTGATCGGGGAGTCGGCCGCCATCGCCTCGGTCTTGCCGGAGACGAGGCTCGCGGTGACCTTCGACTGCTCCTGCTCGATGACGAGCTTGATCTTGTCGTCGCACTTCTTGTTGAGCGCCTCGAGCTCGTCGAGCTGGACGGTGCCCTTCTGGACGCCGACGGTCTTGCCGCACGGGTCCTTGGGGTCGACCTCGGCCGGGTTGCCCTTGGTCGTGACCCACTGCGTGCCGGCGTCGAAGTAGCTGATCATGTTGACCGACTTCTTCCGCTCGTCGTTGATCGTGAAGGAGCTGACCGCGACGTCGTACTTCTCGGAGGTGACGCCCAGGATCAGCGAGTCGAAGGGGGCATTGCTCCACTCGGTCTTCAGGCCCATCTTCGCCGCGGCGGCGTCGAAGAGGTCGACGTCCATGCCCTCGACGGTCTTGCCGTCGTCACCCAGGAACTCGTTGGGCGCGTACGAGGCGTCGGACCCGACCTTGAGCGTGCCCTTGCTCTTGACGTCCTCCGGCACCAGCGACGCGACGTCCTCGTCCACCGAGACCTCGGCGGCCGACGTGGGGGAGTCGGACCCGCCCCCGCTGCCCTCGAGCGTGTCGGAACCGCACGCGGACAGGGCAGCCGTCCCGAGGGCGAGGGTGGTGAAGAGAGCGACGTGGGCACGGCGCATGGTGGTCCTCCAGATGCACGAGGGGCACTGGGTACGTGCCCGGTGCGGGACATCGTGCCATCGTGCCGGTCCCAACGGGGAGCACCCCGCCGCGACCGTCACTCAGCCGTGACTCCGGTCAGCTGCGGCCACGCGCCAGGAGCGCCTGGACGAAGACCCGCTCGATGTCCCCCGGCGTCTCGGCGATGTAGCTCGTGCCGCCGGTCTCGTCGGCGATCCTCTGCAGGGCCGTGGGGTTGGCCTCGCCCATCCCGATGGTGATGACGCGGACGGGGCGCTCGGCGTCGTAGGAGTCGTCGAGCTTCCTCAGCAGCTGTTTCAGGCTCAGGCCACCGTTGGGGTCGTCGTTCTCCCCGTCGGTGAAGACGACGATCGAGTTGACGTAGTCCGGGTCGTACTCCTTGACCATCTTCTGGTGGGCCGCCCAGATCGTGTCGTACAGCGCGGTGTCCCCGCCGATGTACTCGTCACCGTCGCCGACGAGCCGTCGCAGGGTGTCGCGCTGGGTGCCCCTGCCGACCGTGGCGTCGAGCCGACGGATGGGCGCGAGCTCGCGGTGGTCGGCGGTCCTGGTCAGGTCGCTGCTGAACATCCAGCCGCCGACCTGGCTGCCCGCAGGCAGGATGTCGACCCCCTTCTGCAGCGAACCCTGGGTGACGTCCCAGCGGGTCAGGCCGGGGGTGGGGCTGTCCCACTCCATCGAGCCGGAGACGTCGATGACCGCGAGCATGCGCATGTCGGTGCGCATGAGGTCCCACTGCTCGACGGCGGCCAGGCGTTCGTCGCGGTCGAGCGGCTCGAGCTCGGTGAGCTCTGCCGCGGCGCGGCCGTCGACCCGGGGGCCGCCCCGACCGCTGGAGTCGCGGAAGCCCGCCTCGGTGAGCGCCTCGCGCACCTCGAGCGTGCCGAGCCGGGTCCGCGCGCTGTCGGCGGTCCTGAGGGCATCACCGGTGAGCGCCGGGTTGATGATCCACGGGTAGTCGAGCGTCAGCGTCCCCTTCTTCGGCATCACGGCGCGAAGGGGGGCGACCTGCGGGTTCTCGTCGTTGAACGCGGCGATCTGCTGCTCGGATGCGGGGAAGGGCTCGGACGTCCTGGTGTCCGCCCGGTAGTCGGCGAAGAGCGTGTCGAGCGAGGGCGCGGCGAAGCGCGACATGAAGATCAGGCGCTTGCCCGTGTCCAGCCCGATGCGGCCGGGCTGGCCGATCCGGCTGGCGTGGAAGGCCAGTCGGCTCGCGGTGTCGACTTCGGGGTTGGCCATGTGCACGCTGCCCTCGGTGTTGAGCAGGGTGCCCCACGACGAGACGGGGCCGACCTCGTCGTCGAGCTCGGTGCCAGCGGCGAGCACGACGGGGGAGGAGGCGATCGACTGGCCCTCCAGCCACTGGCCGCGCGACCGGCTGGAGTCGACGGCGTCGATCCAGGTCGAGCTGTCCGGGATCCACACGTCGGGGGCGTTGCTCTCGCTGATGTCCTTGGCGGCCTGTGCCGCGGAGGTCGAGCTCACCTCGAACTCCGCGCACTCGTCCCGGGCGCTCACCGTGGCCAGGGCCTCCTCGAGGGGGCCGGCGATCTCGGGGGTCGCGGCGACCGTGATCGTCGTGCCGCCGCAACCGGCGACGTCGTCTCCGCCGCGCAGGGCGGCGAAGGCGCCGCCACCGCAGAGGGCGAGCACGAGGACGATGGCGAGGGGGACGAGCCAGCCGCGGCGGGAGCGCTTCGTCCTCGCGCGGTGCTCCCGGCGGGAGCGGGGCGGCTCCGCGGTCCGGGCGGTCTGCGAGGTCTGGGAGGTCTGGGAGGTCTGGGAGGTCTGGGAGGACTCTGCCTCGTCCCACAGGTCGTGTCGCCGCGTGGGGCGGTCGGGGCGGCCGTCGCCACTCATCTTTTCTCCTCCGTGCCGTGCCGTGCCGTGCCTACCGGGCGCTTGGTTACCGGCCGGTCAAGTATGGCCCACGGACCGCGCCGGACGGCCTCGTCGGCGCCGTGTGCGGATCGTCACCCACCTGCCATGCTGGCGTGCATGACCAACTTCCTCATCCGCACGGGTGTCAACGCGGTCGCGCTGTGGGTCGCCGCCTGGCTCATCGACGGCATCGTCCTCGCCGAGGACGATGCGACTTTCGCCTCGACGTTCGCCACGGTCGTCCTCGTGGCGCTGCTCTTCGGTCTGGTCAACGCGGTCGTCAAGCCCATCGCCAAGGTCATCGCCTTCCCCGCCATCGTCCTCACGCTCGGGCTGTTCACGTTCGTCGTCAACGCCTTCCTGCTGCAGCTGACGGAGTGGATCGCCTCGCCGCTCGGGCTGAGCTTCGAGATCACCGACTTCTGGTGGGACGCCGTGATCGGCGCGCTCGTCATCACCATCGTCTCGATGGTCCTCAACTGGGTCCTCCCCGACAAGGAGGACCTCGACCGCTGAGGCCCCGCACCCCTGCATTCCCCTAGGGCAATGCAGACGAGCGGTCGCCCAGAGGCTGCATTCCCCTAGGGCAATGCACCCCTCTGGGGCTGCCTGTGGACAAGTCGCCGCGCGTGACTCAGGATTCGGCCACGGTGGGTCCATGGCCCCCACCAGACCGCGGCACGTCGACATCTCCGCCTTCCAGGACTTGGCGCTCTTCTCGACCGCGCAGGCCCATGACGCAGCGATCTCCGGCCACGACCTGGCCGCCCTGGTCCGCCGCGAGCTGATCTGGCGGCCGGCGCCGGGGTGGTACTCGTGCCGCCCGGACGCGACGGACGAGGAGCGCCACGTCCTGCGCGTGGCCGCCAACCTGCGACTCCTCGGGGACGGCGCCGCGGCCTGCCGCGTCTCCGCGGTGCTCCTCCACGGGATGCCGATCGCCCGGTGCGACCTCGCGACCGTCGAGATCGCGGTCCTGGGTGCTGGTCACGGCCGGACCCGCCGCAGCGTGCGCGTCAGCGAGTTCGCGGCGAAGGGGGCGGACTGCCGACTCATCGACGTGCCTCTGGTGGGCGGCCGGGTGCGGGTCGTCGACCCGGCGACGGCGATCGTGGGCATGGCCGCCGCCAACAGCCCGTCGGGGGCGCTCGTGGCGGCGGACCATGCAGTCCGCCACGGGCTGTGCACGGTAGCCGACCTCGAGGAGGGCCTCCGGGTGCGGTCCGGGACGCGAGGTGTCGCGGCGGCGCGTCGTGCCCTGGCCCACGTCGACCCCCGGCACGAGTCGCCGGGGGAGACGCTGACCGCCGCCGTCCTGCGCCTGGGCGCTTGGGAGTACGACCCGCAGGTCTGGGTGCGGGCCGGGGGTCGCTGGTACCGGCTCGACTTCGCGCTGCGGGGTCGCAAGGTCGCCATCGAGTTCGACGGCGAGGTCAAGTACACCGGCCCCGAGGTGATGCAGGCGCAGCTGGCGCGGCAGACCGCGCTCGAGGCGGAGGGGTGGGTCTTCGTGCGGATCGGCTGGGGCGATCTCGACAATCCCTCGATCCTGCTCGGACGCGTCCGCGACGCCGTCGCGGTGGCCGGGCCGGCGTGAGCCCCCCTTCGTGCCCGGACCCCACGCCGACCGTTCGTCTGCATTCCCCTAGGGCAATGCAGCCTCCCGGCCGGATCAGGCGGGGCCGAAGGCCCGAGCCACCTCGATGAGCCGGTCGTTGGCCTCGGGCTCGCCGATCGTCACCCGTACGCCGTCGGTGCCGTACGGGCGCACCGACAGCCCGGCCTCGCCGCAGGCCGCGACGAAGTCGGGCGTCCGCGCGCCGAGCGGGAACCACACGAAGTTCGCCTGGCTCTCGCTCATCTCCCAACCCGCCTCGCGCAGGGCGTCCAGGACCCGACCGCGCTCGGCGACGATCTCCTTGACCCGCACGTCGAGCTCGTGCTGGGCCTCGAGCGAGGCGATGGCCGCGGCCTGCGCGATGAGGTTGACGCCGAAGGGGGTCGCGGTCTTGCGCAGCGCCTCGGCCACCGGCTCCGGCGCGACCGCGTACCCGACGCGCAGGCCCGCCAGGCCGTAGGCCTTCGAGAAGGTGCGCAGGAGCATGACGTTGTCGTGCCGCCGGCGCAGGTCGAGGCCGTCGACCTCCCCTTCGCCCTCGACGAACTCGAGGTAGGCCTCGTCGACGACGACGAGGACGTCCTTCGGGACCTTGGCGATGAAGTCCTCGAGCTCGGCGTGCTGCACCGACGGGCCCGTGGGGTTGTTGGGGGTGCAGACGAGCACGACCCGTGTGCGGTCCGTGATCGCGGCGGCCATGGCGTCGAGGTCGTGGCGGTGGTCGGCGGTCAGCGGGACCTGGACGGACGTCGCACCGGCGATCGCGACGACGATCGGGTACGCCTCGAAGGAGCGCCACGCGTACACGACCTCATCACCCGGGTCGCACGTCGACTGGATGATCTGGGCGAGCACGCCGACGGAGCCGGTGCCGGTCGCGATCTGCTCGCGGGGCACGGCGAGGTGGGCGGCGAGCGCGTCGGTGAGGGCGGTGACGCCCATGTCCGGGTAGCGGTTGACCTGCGTCGCCGCCTCCTCGATGACCTTGACGACCGAGGGGAGCGGCGGGTTGGGGTTCTCGTTGGACGACACCTTGTAGACCGTGAGGCCCTCGCGGGGGACGGGCGGCTTCCCGGCCACGTACGCAGGGACCTGGTCGAGGGCGGGGCGCAGCCGCGGGGTGTCCATGCGCGGCACCCTAACGCCCTCCCCGGTGAGCCCGCGCCAGCGCTTTTGGTGTCCAGTGGGTGAGACGCTAGGTTGGCCCCCACCAGAGATCTGTGGCTCGGGTCACAACCCGCCGCACGCAGCACAGCCGCGGTGCGGGCGACCCCCGTGCCGGGCCGAAGGGAGCACCAACCGTGAGTGACAACGAGGTCACCGGCCGCGCCGGTACCCAGATGGCCGGGGCCTTCGAGCCCTCGCCGGAGAGCGGCCCGAAGCCCCCGTCGGCGATCACCGGCCACTTCTCCGACGACAACCCGGAGATGGTCCAGTTCGTCGACGCCGACGGCAACCGGCTCGCGACGAACGCGACCAACGAGCCGTACGCGCAGATCGTCGAGGACATGACGAGCGAGGACGCGCGCACGATCTACCGTGACCTCGTCCTCGTGCGGCGCATCGACGCCGAGGGCTTCGCGCTGCAGCGCCAGGGCGAGCTCGGTCTGTGGCCGAGCCTCTTCGGCCAGGAGGCCGCCCAGGTCGGTGCCGGCCGCGCCCTGCGCCCCCACGACTACGCCTTCCCGGGGTACCGGGAGCACGGCGTCGCCTGGTGCCGCGGCGTCGACCCGGTGAGCCTCTTCGGCATGTTCCGCGGGGTCAACCACGGCGGGTGGGACTCCAACGCGAACAACTTCCACCTGTACACGATCGTCATCGGCAACCAGATGCTCCACGCGGTCGGCTACGCGATGGGCATCACGGCCGACGGCGCGGTGGGCACCGGCGACCCCGAGCGCGACTGCGCGGTCATGGCCTTCACCGGCGACGGCGGCACGAGCCAGGGCGACTTCAACGAGGCCCTCGTCTTCGCGGCCGTGAGCAACGCCCCGGTCGTCTTCTTCGTCCAGAACAACCAGTGGGCGATCTCCGAGCCCAACGACAAGCAGTTCATCATCCCGCCCTACCAGCGCGCCCGCGGCTTCGGCTTCCCCGGCGTCCTCGTCGACGGCAACGACCCGCTCGCCAGCTACGCGGTCGCCAAGCACGCGCTCGACAAGGCCCGCAGCGGCCAGGGCCCGACCCTGATCGAGGCGTACACGTACCGCATGGGTGCGCACACGACCTCCGACGACCCGACGAAGTACCGCAGCGACGCCGAGGTCGAGATCTGGAAGCACAAGGACCCGATCAAGCGCATGCGCGGCTTCATGGCCGAGCGCGGCCACGCCGACCCGGACTTCTTCGCCGCCGTCGACGCGGAGGCCGACGAGGTCGCCGCCCGGATCCGCACGGCCTGCCAGGAGATGCCGGATCCTGAGCTGTCGACGATGTTCGACCACCAGTACACCGAGCCGCACCCGCTCGTCGACGCGGAGCGCGAGGAGTTCATCGCCTACCACGCCGGCTTCGCCGAGGAAGGAGGCCGGGCATGACCGGCACCCGCCTGTCCCTGGCCAAGGGCCTCAACGCCGGGCTGCGCCGCGCCATGGAGGAGGACCCCAAGGTCGTCCTCCTCGGTGAGGACGTCGGCAAGCTCGGCGGCGTCTTCCGCATCACCGAGGGGCTGCAGAAGGACTTCGGCGAGCACCGCGTCCTCGACACCCCGCTCGCCGAGTCCGGCATCGTCGGCACCGCGGTCGGCCTGGCCCTGCGCGGGTACCGCCCGGTCGTCGAGATCCAGTTCGACGGCTTCGTCTACCCGGCCTTCGACCAGATCGTCAGCCAGGTCGCCAAGATGCACGCCCGCTCCCTCGGCCACCTCCGGGTGCCGATGGTCATCCGCATCCCCTGCGGCGGCGGCATCGGCGCGGTCGAGCACCACAGCGAGTCCAACGAGGCCTACTTCGCGCACACCGCGGGCCTGCGCGTCGTCTCCTGCAGCAACGCGGCGGACGCGTACTGGATGATCCAGCAGGCGATCCGCACCGACGACCCGGTGATCTTCTTCGAGCCCAAGCGTCGCTACCACGAGCGCGGCGAGACCGAGATCGACGAAGGGGGGTCCCCGGACCTCGGTCTGTACGACGCCCGTGTGGTCCGGGAGGGCAGCGACGCGACACTGCTCTGCTACGGCCCCATGGTCAAGACCTGTCTCCAGGCGGCTGCGGCCGCGCAGGAGGAGGGCCGCGACCTCGAGGTCGTCGACCTGCGCAGCCTCAGCCCGCTCGACCTGCCGACGATCATCGAGTCGGTCAAGAAGACTCGCCGGGCGGTCGTCGTCCACGAGGCGTCCACCTTCGTCGGCCTGGGCGCGGAGATCGTCGCGCGCATCCAGGAGGAGTGCTTCTACCACCTCGAGGCGCCCGTCCTCCGGGTCGGTGGGTACAACATCCCGTACCCGCCCAGCCGCTTCGAGGATGAGTTCCTCCCGACCCTCGACAGGGTCCTCGACGCCGTCGACCGCTCGCTCGCCCACTGACCAGGAGGACCCCCGTGGCCGTCCAGCTCTTCAACCTGCCCGACCCCGGCGAGGGCCTCACCGAGGCCGAGGTCACCACCTGGAAGGTCCAGGTCGGTGACGAGGTCGCCGTCAACGACATCGTCATCGAGGTCGAGACCGCCAAGTCGCTCGTCGAGCTCCCGATCCCCTTCGCGGGCACCGTCGTCGAGCTCCTCGTCGCCGAGGGCGACACCGTCGACGTCGGTGCCCCGATCATCTCGGTCGAGGTCGCCGGCGCGGCCCCGGCCAGTGCCCCGGCCGCGCCGGGCGAGACCGAGGAGGCCTCCGGGCCGAACCTCGTCGGCTACGGCGCCAAGGCGGGCAGCACCCGTCGGCGTGCCCGCCGGGGAGGCGTCGCCCCTGCCGCGGAGGCGGCTCCTTCACCGGCTCCCGAGCCACCGGCGGCGCCCGTGGCTGCGGCCCCGGCGCCGCTCACCGGGGCGCAGACCCGCGCCCTGGCCAAGCCACCGGTGCGCAAGCTCGCCAAGGACCTCGGCGTCGACCTGCAGTCGGTGACCCCCACCGGCGAAGGGGGCATCGTCACCCGTTCCGACGTCGAGTCGGCGGCGTCGGGTGCGTCGGCCGCCCCCGTCGAGACGGCTGCTGGACAAGCTCCTCAGGGAGCGGTGGGCCAGGTGGGCCGCGGAGCGCCGGGTCAGGACGTCCGGGTCCCGATCAAGGGTGTGCGCAAGGCGACCGCCGAGGCGATGGTGGCCTCGGCCTTCACCGCGCCGCACGTGACGGAGTTCGTCACCGTCGACGTCACGGCGATGATGGACATGGTCGAGCGGCTGAAGCGGGACAAGGCCTTCAAGGACGTCAAGGTCACGCCCCTGCTGCTCGTCGCCAAGGCGTTCTGCCTGGCGCTGCGCCGCAACCACGAGGCCAACGCGAGCTGGGACGAGGCGGCGCAGGAGATCGTGCTGCACGCCGACGTGAACCTGGGCATCGCCGCGGCGACGCCGCGCGGGCTGCTCGTGCCCAACATCAAGGCTGCCGACTCGCTCTCGCTGCACGACCTCGCCGCCGCGCTCGGTGGGCTCGTCGCGACGGCGCGCGAGGGTCGCACCCAGCCGGCAGACCTCGGTGGCGGCACGGCGACGATCACCAACGTCGGCGTCTTCGGCGTCGACACGGGCACGCCGATCCTCAACCCTGGCGAGGCGACGATCCTCGCCTTCGGCGCGGTCCGCCGCATGCCGTGGGTCGTCACGGCTGCGGACGGCAGCGAGTCGATCGAGCCGCGCTGGGTGACCCAGCTGGCGCTCTCCTTCGACCACCGGTTCGTCGACGGCGAGCTCGGCTCCAAGCTCCTCGCCGATGTCGGAGCCCTCCTGCACGACCCCGGCACCGCCTTCCTCTGGGCCTGACCCCCCCCGCAGGACCCGGGTCCGAGCCCGCAGACCTGAACCCGCATTCCCCTAGGGCAATGCGGGTTCAGGTCTGCGTTGCCCTAGGGGAATGCAGCATCGGGAGGGAAGGGAGGGGGCCGGGTCAGAAGAGGAAGGGCAGGTTGCCCAGGCCCTCCGAGAGGACGTGGTAGCTGCTCGTGTGGCCGCCGCCCGTCGCGCCGTACCAGACCCGTCCACGACCGGAGGGCAGGACGGCGACGATGTCGTCCTGGTGGGTCGAGGAGCCGTTGACGTCACCGGGGACGAGCACGGTGCGGTACGTGTCCCAGCCGGTGCTCGTCGCGGCCGTCTGGCTCCACGAGGTGCCCTGCGAGGTCCAGGTGCGCATCCGGCCGCCGGAGGCGATGCCGCGCAGGTCGTCCCGGCCGTCGCCGTCGACGTCCTGGACGAGCTCGACGTTGGGGTAGTAGCGCGCCGGCCGACCCATCGAGCGAACCCGCTTGAGGGTGCCGGAGTCGCTCAGCTCGTAGTGGTCGACGTACCCGCCGACCTTGCGGTTGACGACGTCGAGGCGGCCATTGCCGTCGACGTCGAGACCGGAGGCGATGTCGGTGTACGAGCCCCAGCCCGTGGCGATCGTCTTCAGCACGCCGAGCTGACCGGTGCTCGTCGCGTACATGAGCTGCAGCCGGCCGTCGCCACGGCGCACGAGCACGTCGGAGCGACCGTCCCTGTTGACGTCGCCGGCGTGGCCGAACCAGGTGGCGTCGGAGAGCGCGGACTTCACGAGGGTCTTGCCGCCGAAGTCGTCGCTGCCGTTGCCCTTCATGACGTAGACCCGTCCGGTGCCGGAGGTGCCCATGAGGTCGACCCTGCCGTCGCCGTCCAGGTCACCGCGTGCGCCGCGCTGCGCGGGCGGGGTGCTCGGCAGCAGCGAGAGCCGGTTCTTGTAGACGATGCGCGAGACGCCCTCGATCGTCGAGATCTGCGTGCCCATCGATCCCGGGTCGTCGTGCGTCAGGACGCCGATCGTGTAGTCGGCGGAGCCGTAGTTCGACCAGCCGATGCTGTTGACGTGCCAGCCGTCGGTGCGCGGCAGCCAGCCGTTCTTCAGGGCGACGGTCCCGGCGGGCGGGCCGGCGCTCACGCCCCAGTCCTGGCTCGCGGTGACCTGGCGCATCTGGCTCAGGCCGTAGACCCGGTTGCTGTAGCTCAGGACCGACGACGGGCGGGCGTAGTGCTCCATGAGCCGGGCCTGGTCGAAGGCGGTCGTGCTCGTCAGCCCCCAGTGGTTGTACGGGTCGGCGTAGGTCTGGGTCATGCCGAGCCGCGAGCCCGCGCGGTCGAGGCCGGCTCGGCCACCGATGTGGTCGAAGAGGGCCGTCGTCGCGTTGTTGTCGCTGTAGCGGATCATCGGGACGATCTTCGACTTCTCCCAGGAGGTGAGCCCGCGGCCGGCCTCCTGCGCCTTGATCATCACGGCGGACATGATCTGCACCTTGACGATGCTGGCAGTCACATTGCGCGACGAGGTCTTGGTGTAGGTCCACGAGCGGCCGGTGCCGGGCAGGCGGACGGCGACGCCGACGGCGCCCGGGCGGGAACCGAGGTAGCGACGCAGCTCGGACTCGAAGGGGAGCGCGGCCTGCGCGGCGGTCGTCGAGTCGACGCCCCGCGTGGCCTTGGCGACGGAGTCGTCGACGGTCACGGTGAAGGTCAGCGCGCCGGTCACGTCGCCCGTGGGCGCAGCCTTGGCGGCCTGGGCTCGGGGGAGGACCTCGTCGAGCGCCTCGTCGCGCGTGGGCTCCTGCACGGTGCAGGTGGTGCCCGTGCCGCTCGGCGCGACCGCGACCCGGTCGCCGTCGGCATCGGTGCCGGTGAAGCCCGGGCGGCCGACGACCCGGAGCGGTCCGCGCTCGATCTTCGCGGTGCCGCCGTCGGCGAGGTCACCGGTGACGGTCACCGTGTCGGCGCCGATGCCGTCGCAGATGACGTCGAGCTCGACCGGCTGGGGAGCGGTGACGTCCCCCGGCACGGCGGTCGCCGGGGCGGCGGCGAGCGCCACGGAGGTGCTGAGTGCGAGGGCCGTGAGGACGGCGCGGCGGTGCGACATGGTGGATCCCCCTGGGTGGCGGTGCGACGCGGACATCATCCCAGACGCAGGGGGGACGGGCCCGGTTGCGCCGCGCGGTTCAGGGACGGTGTCGCTGGTCCGCGGCGACCGCGTCGCAGAACCGGTCGACGTACCCGATGAAGGCGTCGAGGTCCTCGTCGCTCCAGTCGGCGAGCAGCTCGCCGAACCAGGCCTCGCGGCGGGCGACGAGGTCGTCGAGCAGGGCCGTGCCCTCCTGCGTGAGGGCCACGAGCTGGGCGCGGCCGTCGTCGGGGTCCGGGACCTTCTCCAGCAGCCCGAGGCCGACGAGGTGGCTCACCTGCCGGCTCACGGTCGAGGCGTCGGAGAGGTTGCGCTCGGCGATGTCGCCCACGCGGCTCGGGGCGTCGCGCACCGCGACGAGCACGGAGTGGTGGCTCGGCTCGACCGAGGGGTGCACGCGTGGAGCGCGGGCACGCGTCGCGTGCAGCATCCGCAGCATCCGGATGACGCTCAGGCTCAGCTGGCGTGGGGTGGTGGGCACCGGTCCTCCTCAGGTCGACGAAGGGGGCCCCGCGCACCGATGCGGGCGCCGGCCCCCTCGTTGCCTAGATTAGAGGGCATGTCGAGCACGTCGAGCACCCCCCGCAGCACCCCCGTCCCCCTGGTGGTCCTGGGGGTCGTGGCGGTCGCGGTGGTCCTCGCCGCGACGGTTTTCGGTGGCGGCGCGGCACCGCTCGAGCTCGGCGACCCCGGTCCCTTCGTGCGCTGGTCGCTGCCGGTGCTGCGGGTCGTCCACGACGCGGCCGCCGCGGTCACCGTCGGTGCCCTCGTGGTCGGTGCCTTCCTCGTGCCGGAGACGACGAGGACGGCTCGGCGCGAGACGCTCGCCCAGCTCGCGGGCGTGGCGGCGATCGTCTGGTTCCTCGCGGGCGTCGGGCGCCTGCTCACCGACTTCGCCTCGCTGGCCGGCATCCCCCTCACCGACCCGGCCTACGTCTCGCAGCTCACCGCCTTCGTCTGGGACCTCGACAGCACCCGCACGGCGGTCATCTCCTCGCTCCTCGTGGCCGTCGTGGCCCTCGCCGCCCCGCTGGCGAGGACGAAGGGGGCCCTGGCCTGGTGCGCCGGCGGCTCGGTCCTGGCGCTGCTGCCCCTCGCCCTGTCCGGGCACTCGTCGGCGAGCCTGGACCACATGAGCGGGGTCAACGCCCTCGCCTTCCACCTCGTCTCGGCGACCGTGTGGGTCGGCGGGCTCGTCGCGCTCCTCGTGGTCCGCCCTTCGCTCGGCTCGCACGTCGCGGTGACGGTCCGTCGGTACTCGAGCATCGCGGCGTGGTGCTTCGTCCTGCTCGTCGGCTCGGGCCTGCTCGCCGCGTGGATCAACATCGGTGACCTCAGCGGGCTCGCGTCGCGCTACGGGGTCCTCCTCGTCGCCAAGACCGTCGCGGCCGTCGTGCTCGGCGCCCTGGGCTGGTGGCACCGCAGCCGGACCATCGCCGTCCTGGAGGCGGGCGCGGAGGGGGTCGCCCCCTTCGTCCGGCTGGCCGTCGGCGAGGTCGCCGTCATGGCCGCTGCCATGGGTCTGGGCGTTGCGGTGGGCCGCACGCCGACTCCCGGCAGCGCGCCCACCGCTCCGGAGAACGCGATCGTCTACGACCTCAGCGGCTACCCGGACCCGGGGGCGCCGACCGGCTCGAGCTGGCTCACCGCCTGGCAGGTGGACTGGCTGTGGCTGGCCGTCGCGGCCATCGCGATCTTCGTCTACGTGCGCTGGGTCCTGCGGCTGCGCGCCCGCGGTGACCACTGGTCGACGCTGCGCACGCTCAGCTGGGTGGCCGGCTGGCTCGTCTTCGTCTACTTCACCTCGGGGGGGCCGGCCGTCTACGGCAAGCTCCTCTTCTCCTGGCACATGGTCGAGCACATGGGCGTGGCGATGATCGCCCCGCTGCTCATGGTGCCGGGGGCGCCGATCACCTTGGCGCTGCGCGCGCTGCCGGCTCGCAGGGACAAGACCCTCGGTCCCCGGGAGCTCGTCCTCGCGACCGTCCACTCGACCTACCTGCGGGTGCTCGCCAACCCGGCCGTCGCGGCCGCGCTCTTCTTCTTCAGCCTGGCGATCTTCTACTACAGCCCGCTCTTCGAGCTGGCGATGAGCACCCACACGGGCCACGTGCTGATGATGGTGCACTTCCTCGCGACCGGGTACATGTTCACCTGGGTGCTCATCGGCATCGACCCGGGGCCCAGGCGCTGGTCGCCCCTGGCGCTGCTCGTCGTCCTCTTCACGACGATCAGCTTCCACGCCTTCTTCGGCGTGATCCTCACGCAGTCCACGGAGCTGCTCGCGCCGGACTTCTTCGGCCGGCTCAACCTGCCGTGGATGGACGACCCGCTCGGCGACCAGCGCACCGGTGGGGCCATCGCGTGGGGCGTCGGCGAGGCGCCCACGCTCGTGCTCGCCGTCGCGGTCGCCTGGCAGTGGATGCGCAACGACGACAAGGAGACCCGTCGCCGGGACCGCACGGCAGACCGTGACGGCGACGCCGAGCTCGAGGCCTACAACGCGCGACTGGCCGAGCTCGGTCGTCAGGACTGAGCTCGGCCGGTCGGCGCCGTGGGGTGTGGGGTCAGCTGCAGCTGGTCCACTCGGCCTCGTTGCTCTTGGCCGCCCACGTGCTGTTGCCCTTGTAGATGGCGCGGTAGCGGTAGCAGGCGTTGGGCTTCACCGACGTGCTCCACGCGTAGTAGCCGTGGCCGTTGGTCTTGGTGTGACCGGCGTCGAACCAGTAGGTCCCGTAGGCCTGGCGGGCCTGGATGTAGACGTTGGCCGAGCGCAGCGGCCGGATCGAGCTCGACCACAGCTTGGTGAGACGCCCCCTGACCTGGGTGCCTCCGGTGGAGGTCTGGTAGAGCCGCACGCTCGTGCGCACCTTGGTGCCCGGCGTCGCGGTCTGGCGCTCCCAGTTGCTGTGGTCGCCGTCGTACCACGCGTTGCCCTTGTAGACGGCGCGGTAGGTCTTGGAGCGGTCGGGCTTGAGGTCCACGCGGAAGGCGCCGTCCGAGCTGGTCTCGGGACGGGCGATGGTCGTCCACGTGGAGGAGCCGACGTTGCGCGCCTGGAAGACGATGGAGCGGTTGGCGAGCGGTCGGTAGGTGTCGGTCTCGTAGACCTCGCCGCGGGCGACGAGCTTCTCGCCGATGCCGCTCCACAGCGGCTCGACGGTGATCGTCACCGTCGACGAACGCTTGGCGGAGGCCGCGGTCGTGGCCGCCGAGGCCTCGGTCCCGGCGTTCGCGGCGGTGGGGGCGAGCGAGAGGGCGAGGGCGGCCGTGGCGGTCAGGGACATCGCGCGGGTCGGGTGCATGAGGAGCTCCAAGGGTGTGGCGAGTGTGGCTGCTGTGACTCGCGGGGTCACAACCCCGAGTGTGCCCCCTTCCCCGCGTTACGCTGGACCGAAACGCCGAGGAGGGAGGTGCGCGATGGGTGGTGAGGCCGTGTTCTGGATCTTCGTCGTCGTGTTCAGCCTCGTCATGCTGGTCGCCTTCTTCCTCCTCGACCGTCCGCCCCGCAAGCGCAGCATCCCCACCAAGCTCTCGGTCCACACCGATCCTCGTGAGCCGCGTGGCCGTCATGACCCCGCCCCGCGGGTCGACGTCAGAGAGACCGACAGCCGGCTCTGAGCCGGAGACAAGAAGGAGCGCCACATGTACATCGGAGCCGGGATCTTCCTCCTGCTCGTCGGCCTGGTCATCGTCTTCGCCTACAACGGCGACATGACGGTCGTCGGCCTCGACCTCGGGGTCATCGGCTGGATCGCCATCGGTCTGGGCGTCCTCGCCATCATCCTCAGCCTCGTGCTCAACCGCAGTCGTCGCGAGACGGTCGTGCACGACGACCGTCGCTTCTGACGCACCGGGCACAGCCCGAAGGGGGCGCCCCGCCAGCTGGCGGGGCGCCCCCTTCGTCATGTGCCCATCCGGTCAGAAGGCCGACTCGGGCACGTCCATGAGGGTGTTGTCCGTGGCCTCGGCGATGGCGCGCTCGCCGGCCAGGAGCGGCAGGACGTTCTTGGCGAAGAAGCTCGCCGCGGCGATCTTACCCGTGTAGAAGTCCTTGTCCTTGCCCTCCGCGCCGGCCTCGAGGGCCTCGGTGGCAACGGCGGCCTGGCGCAGCAGCAGCCAGCCGACGACGAGGTCGCCGGCGCCGAGCAGCAGACGCGAGGTGTTCTGGCCGACCTTGTAGATGTTGGTGATGTCCGAGCCCTCCTGCTTGGGGTCGGAGGCCATGAGCGCCTGGAACATCGCGCCGAGGATGCCCTGGACGTTTTCCAGGCCCTGGCCGAGCAGCTCGCGCTCGTGCTTGAGCGCACCGCCCTGCGCGTCGACGTCCTGGGCGAACTCCTGGATCTGCATCGCGAGGTGACCCAGCGCCTGGCCGTTGTCACGCACGATCTTGCGGAAGAAGAAGTCCTGACCCTGGATGGCCGTGGTGCCCTCGTAGAGGGTGTCGATCTTCGCGTCGCGGACGTACTGCTCGATCGGGTACTCCTGCAGGAAGCCGGAGCCACCGAAGGTCTGCAGCGACTCGGTGCCGAGGAGGGTCCAGGCCCGCTCGGAGCCCAGGCCCTTGACGATCGGCAGCAGCAGGTCGTTGACCCGGTTGGCCATCGCGGCGGGGGAGTCGTCGGCGATCTCCTCGACGCCCGTCGCGAGCTGCTCGACGTCGACGGTGTCCTGCTGGCTCGACGTGAGCGTGACGAGCGCCCGCAGGCCCTCGGCGTAGGCCTTCTGCAGCATGAGGCTGCGGCGCACGTCCGGGTGGTGGGTGATCGTCACACGCGGCGCGTCCTTGGCGGGCGTCGTCAGGTCGGCGCCCTGGACGCGCTCCTTGGCGTACTCGAGCGCGTTGAGGTAGCCGGTGGAGAGGGTGGCGATGGCCTTGGTGCCGACCATCATCCGGGCGTTCTCGATGACGCGGAACATCTGGGCGATGCCGTCGTGGACGTCGCCGAAGAGGGTGCCGACGGCGGCGTGCTTCTCGCCGAAGGTCACCTCGCAGGTCGTCGAGACCTTCAGGCCCATCTTCTTCTCGACGTTGGTGACGTAGACGCCGTTGCGCTCGCCCAACTCGCCGGTCTCGAGGTCGACGGCGTACTTGGTGAGGATGAAGAGGCTCAGGCCCTTGGTGCCCGGGCCGGCGCCCTCGGGGCGGGCGAGGACGAAGTGGACGACGTTGTCGGTCATGTCCGACTCGGCCGAGGTGATGAAGCGCTTGACGCCCTCGATGTTCCACGTGCCGTCGCCGTTGTCGGTGGCCTTGGTCCGCCCGGCGCCGACGTCCGAGCCGGCGTCGGGCTCGGTGAGCACCATGGTGCAGTGCCAGCCCTTCTCGGCAATCCACTTCGCGAGCTTCTTCTGCTCGTCGGTGCCGAGCAGGTAGAGCAGCTTGGCGAAGGAGTAGCTCGCGCCGAACATGCCGATGGCCGGGTTGGCGCCGAGGACGAGCTCGTTCATCGCCCAGCGCAGCGACGGGGGAGCGACGGTGCCGTCGAGCTCCTCGGGCAGGTCGAGCGACCAGAAGCCAGCGTCCTGGAAGGCCTTGTACGACTTCTTGAAGGACTCGGGCATCGCCACGGACGAGGTCTCGGGGTCGAAGACCGGGGGGTTGCGGTCGGCGTCGGCGAAGGACTCGGCGAGCTCGTTCTCGGCCAGACGCGCGTACTCCTTGAGCATCTCGCGCGCGGTGTCGGCGTCGACCGCCTCGTAGGGGCCCTGGCCCAGGACCTCGTCGCGACCGAAGACCTCGAAGAGGTTGAACTCGATGTCGCGCAGGTTGCTCTTGTAGTGACCCATCGGGGGTGACTCCTGGTCTGCTCGGGTGGGGTAAGCAAGCGCTTACCTCGGCTTTTCATCCATCTTCACCCGAGGTGCGAGCTGTGGCAAGCGGCGGTCGCGGTGACCTGACGCACACGAACGGGTAGCGTGCCGCGGGAACCGAGACCCGTGAGGGGGATCCGCATGTTCGTCTGGGCGTGGGCCGGTCCGACCTTCCTGGCCGCGGGGGCCCTGCTCGTCCTCGCCGGCCTGCCCAAGGTCCTCGACCCGGGTGACCTCGTGCGCGCGCTGCGCTCCGTCGGGGCGCGGGTGCCCCCCTTCGTCGTCCGTGGGTTCGCCGCGGCCGAGGTGGTCGCCGGCGCGGCCGCCCTCGTCCTGCCCGGACGGTGGAGCGCGCTCGCCGTGGCCCTCCTGCACGCCGGCTTCACCGGGTTCGTCCTCCTCGCCCTGGCGAAGGGGGGAGTGCTCGCCTCGTGCGGGTGCTTCGGTCGGGCGGACACGCCCCCGACCCGCAGCCACGCCCTCGTCACCGGGCTGCTCGCGCTCGCCGCGCTCGCGGTCGCGGTGGCCCCGCCCGCCGCCCCGTGGTGGGGTGCGGACATCGGCGGGCTCGCCGTGACCGTGGTGCTCGCCGGGCTCGTCGGCTTCCTCGCCTGGCAGGTCATCGCCGTCCTGCCCACCACGACCGCTGCCGCGATCCGCTCGACCCGGAAGGCCTGACCCCGTGAACCCGCTCCTGCTCACCCTCGTCATCGGCGAGCTCGTCGTCCTCGTGCTCCTGTCGGTGCTCGTCCTCGGGCTCCTGCGCAGCCACGCGCTCATCCTCAAGTCGCTCCACGACCTCGGCGCCGGCCTCGAGCTGGACCGCGCCGCGGAGGCGGCCACCGGCTCGCCCGGGCCCGTCCCCGTCGAGCTCGAGACGGGGGTCGTCGCGCGGGGCCGCGCCGACGGTGCCGGGGTGCCCGAGCTCGTCGGGACGCGGCTGGGTGGCGGCGACGAGCGTCGCGAGGACCTCTCCGGGCGCACCCTGCTCGCCTTCCTCACGACCGGGTGCAGCGTGTGCGCGAGCTTCTGGACCGAGTTCCGGCAGCCGGTCGACGTCCCGGGCGGCGGCCGCTTGCTCGTCGTGACGAAGGGGGACGACGAGGAGTCCCCGTCCGCCCTCGCCAAGGTCGCCCCGCCCCACCTCGACCTCGTGCGCTCCAGCACCGCGTGGGGCGACTTCGAGATCCCGGGCAGCCCGTACTTCGTCTACGTCGAGGGTGGACGCGTGCTCGGGGAGGGCTCCGCGACGACGTGGGCCCAGGTGAGCGACCTCATGGCCCAGGCCGTGGCGGACGACGAGCAGCGGCCGGGTGCGAACGAGGATTTCGTCGACCGGGGCGACCGGGACCACCCGGCGTCGGTCGACGCCGAGCTGCTGGCGGCCGGGATCGGCCCGGACCACCCGAGCCTGCGGCCGGAGCCGCTGCCGGGGCGCGGGGGCGAGCCGGGGCGGGGCGCCGACCCCAGATGACGCCCGTCCTCCTCGGGCTGGTGCTCGGCGTGCCGGTGGCGGTCGTCGCCGCCATCCGCGCCACGTGGTCGCCTTGAGGCGAGTCGATGCTCTCGAGCATCACCCCGCTCGGTGAGCGGGGACGTGGAGCGAGCTGGACGCGCACGGCCGCGGCGTACCTCGTGGGCTCGGTGCTCGCGGCCGGCCTCGTGGGAGCGCTGCTGGGCCTCGTGGGCTCCCTCGTGCCCGACGGCGTGCGGGGGTCGGCGCCGGTGCTCGGCGGGTTCGCGCTGCTGCTGGTCGTGGGGCTCGTGCTCGACGTGCGCTCGGGTGGGCACGGCGTGCCCTCGTGGCGGCGGCAGGTCGAGCGCGAGTGGATCGGGCGCTACCGCGGCTGGGTGACCGGGCTGGGATTCGGCGTGCAGCTCGGGCTGGGCTTCGTCACGATCATCACGAGCACGACGACCTACGCCGTCTTCCTCGCCGAGCTCCTCGCCGGGCGGTGGTGGGCCGGCGCGCTCATCGGGCTCGTCTTCGGGCTCGTGCGCTCGCTCCCGCTCGCGCTGGTGCGCCGCGTGGACTCGCCGCAGGACCTGCACGACGTCTTCGGCGTACTCGGCCGCTGGGAGGCCCCGGCCGCTAGGGTGGCGTGGACCACACTGACCCTGGCCGCGCTGCTGTGCGCCGGCACGGCGGTCGGAGTCTGAAGGGGAGCGCATCACATGGCAGTGACGATCTCGGCGCAGGTGCCCACGGGGTGGCACGTGCGGGTGCGACGGCGGCCGCAGGTGCCCCTGCGCTCAGCGACATCGGGGGCCGGTGACCACACCCGCCCGATCCTCCACGCGGCCTCGCGGCCGCTCCCGACCGATCTCGGGGACTTCGGGGGCGAGCTCATCGACGTCCTCGGCCCGGACGACGGCTTCGTCGCGCTCATCGACCACGGTCCGGAGGTCGCGGGGACGGGGCTCTTCGCCCGGCAGGGGCGCCCGGTCGTCTCGCCCTCGCAGTTCGCCGCCAACCGGCTGGCCAGGTACGTGCCCGGCCGCAGCGCCGGCCAGTGGTTCTTCAGCGAAGGGGGCCACGGCTTCTGCCTCTACGCCGTCACCGGGGCGCACTCGCGCCGGATGGCGGTCGTGCCGCGCATCGCGCGGGTCGTCGCCGGCATCAGGGTCTCCGGGGCCGGGACCGTGGAGGGGGTCCGATGAGCAGGGGGTCGTGGACCGCGCGCCTCGTCGACTCGATCGCCGGACGCCTGCCGGAGGTGTCCCGGCGCGACGTCCTCGTCGGCTCCGCGGTCGCCGGGTCGGCCCTCGTCGTCGACCCCAAGGCCTACGCCCTTCGCCCCGTCTCGGCCTACGCGACCGTCTGCGGCCCCGGCAGCACGGCCTCCTCCGGCTGGACGGTCTTCTGCGCGACGATCAACAAGGGGGCGAACGCCTGCCCGCCTGGCAGCTTCGCGGCCGGCTGGTGGAAGGCCGCCGGCTCCTCGTGGTGCGGCGGCAGGTACCGGTACATCGTCGACTGCAACGCGACCTGCTCGCGGTGCACCACCGGCTGCCGGGACCACATCTGCGACTCCCGCTGCTGGTCCTGCAGCTGCGGCACCGGCTCGAGCGCGACGTGCGACCAGCGCCGGATCTGCTGCAACGCCTTCCGCTACGGGCAGTGCAACACGCACGTCTCGTGCAGCGGCGGCGTCCACTGCCGCGTCGTCAGCTGCACGCCGCCCTATCAGTGGGAGAACTGCACGACGACCTCCCTCGTCGACAACCGCACCTCCGAGCACTCGACCTCGCTCCTGCCGAAGTGGGGCGCGATCTCCTCGCGGTACTACGCCATGGGGGAGCAGCGCTCCCACCTCGGCCACTCCATGGGTCCCGTGCGCTCCGTCGGGGACGGTGTCGGCACCTACGTGCGGTACTCGAACGGTCGCATCTACCACTCGACCCGGGTCAAGCGGGCGATCCCGATCCGCAAGGGCGTCGTGGACGTGCTCGTCTCCCAGGGCTCGGTCAAGGGGCGCCTCGGCTACCCGTCGGGCCTGGAGTACCTCTCGAAGTCCGGGGGACTGACCCAGCGGTTCGAGAAGGGCGCGGTCGCCGGGCCCTCGCTCGGCACGCTCTACGCGGTGTACGCCGGGGCCTGGACGATCTGGGAGGACACCGGCCGCACCTCGGGCGAGCTGGGCTACCCGACGTCCAACCGCAGGACGGTCTCGTCCGGGTGGGTGCAGCACTTCCAGCGCGGCGCGATCAGCCAGCGTGGCAGCGCCCGGGGGGTGCACGTCTCCGGCGAGTTCGCCAGGGCCTGGCGCCGGCACGGCGCGGAGAGCGGCGTGCTCGTGCTGCCCGTGGCCGTCGCGGCCAAGACCCTGCGCGGCAGCCGCCAACGTTTCGCCGGCGGCCAGCTCTGGCGCCTGGGGTCGGGCACGCCTCGCCTCGTCACCACCGCGATGCTCGACGCGTGGGTGGCGAAGGGGGGACACTCCGGCCCCTACGGCTACCCGACCTCCGACACGACCCGCCGCTCCGATGGTCGGTGGTCGTGCACCTTCGAGGGCGGGACGATCGTCATCTGAGGTCTGGTCCGCGCGGACCCGACCGCCGCTCCGGCCACCGCTCCCGGAGGAGCTTGCGCTGCAAACGTCTCGAAGGGACGACTGGTGTCCGTAGCCCTGCATCGGTGGGTTAGCATGGCCGCTGCGCCTCGCGCGCCGGTGTAGCTCAATGGTAGAGCGCCAGCTTCCCAAGCTGGACACGCGGGTTCGATTCCCGTCACCGGCTCTCTTCTCTCCCTTTTCTCCTGTCCTGCGACGGCTAACCTGACCCCCGTGACTGAGGCGGCCCCGGGCGACGACGGCGAGCCCGTCGGCGACGACGCAGCGCCCCGCGGGCTCGACGCCCTGGCGGCGGACCTGCGCGAGCTGCGCCATCACGCCGGGAACCCCTCCTACGCAGAGATCGCCCTGCGCATCGACCGCGTACGAGGCGAGCGCGGGATACCTGCTGGCAGCGCGCGACCCGGACGGACGACCGTGTACGACGCCTTCCGGTCCGGTCGGCGCCGCCTCGACGTGAACCTCCTGCGCGACATCGTCCGGGCACTGGGCGGCACGGAGGACGACGTCGAGGCGTGGACGCAGCGCCACCACGACCTGAGCGTGGAGCCGGCGCCGGTGCGCGAGCCCGCCCCGGAGGAGCCGGAGCCGGGGGAGAGCGTGCCGGAGCCCGCGCCGGAGGCGGAGGCCGCGCCCGCGGCTGCGAAGGGCGATGAGCCGCCGGCCCCTCGACCGCGGCTGCCCCTGCCGGTGCGCCGGCTGGTTGCGGTCCTCGTGGGGTGCGTCGTGCTCAACCTGCTGGGTCGGCTCCTCGTCGACACCCTGCACCTGCCGCTCTACCTCGACATGATGGGCACGGCCGTCTCCGCGCTCGCTCTCGGGCCGTGGTGGGGCGCGCTCGTGGGGGTGAGCACCAATGTCCTCGGCGAGGCCGGCTCCCCACCGGGGGTCTCGTCCGCCTTCACGCTGGTCAACGTCGCGGGCGCCTTGGTGTGGGGGTACGGCGCGCGCCGGTTCGGCATGGCGCGGACCATGCCGCGGTTCTTCGTGCTCAACCTCGTCGCGGCGCTCGTCTGCACGCTCGTCGCGACCCCGACCCTGCTGGTGGTCTACGGCGGGTCGGTCGGCCACTCCGGCGACGAGCTCACCGAGCGCGTCCGGCTGGGCCTGCACAGCCTGCCGGCGGCCGTGCTCGTGATGAACCTGCTGACCTCGGTCCTCGACAAGCTGGTCTCGGGATTCATCGGGCTGACGACGGCCGACGCGATCGCGGGCCCCGAGTGGCGCGGTGATGACCCGTCCCGTCCCCCGGACGGGTCATCACCGGACGTCGTCCGTTCGCCGCGCGTCGGCGAACGGATCCTCCCCCCGGAGGTCACTGGCAGTGCCTGATCGGCGTCCCTCACCGTCCGTGATCGAGGATGCGGCACACGCGGCGCCCGGAGCGACCACTCCGAACAATCCCGAACACCGCCGACCGCAGTTTCCGTCCGAGGAACACCGAGCCCGTGGACGTCGGGGGCGACCTACCTTCGCCCCATGCCAGCAGCCGAACCCGTGACCGGTACCGCCCGCACGAACGGAGGGCCGGGACCCGCGCTGCGGCAGCCTTTCCTCGGTCTCCTCGTCCTGGTGGGCGTCGTCATCGTCTCCCTCGGCCTCATCGCGACGCTCGAATGGCCGACCTTCCGTGACTCGGTCTCCTACTACCTCGTCTGCGCGGTGCCGACGCTCTTCGTCGTCGGGCCCTTCTGGCGGGGAGAGCACCCGCGGGCGCTCACCCGCCTGGCGCAGCCCTGGCGTGGCCTCGCACTGACCGGACTCGCCCTCGTGGTCGCGGCCATCGTGGCCGTCGTGGTCAACGTCGTGCTCGGGGAGGGGCGGACACCCCCTTCGCCCAACGTCGCCCACATCGTCATCATGGCGGTGCCGTTCACCTTCCTCTTCGCGGTGGTGTGGGACGGGTGGCCCTTCCGGCGGATGGGCCACCAGGTCCTGGCGGGCCTCGCGCTCCAGCTGGCCGCCTACCTCGTCGCCGTCGCCGCCTACCTGGCCCTGGCCAGCTACGACTCCTTCAAGGCCGGGCCCGCCTACGTCGCGGCCATCGACCCCGGTGGGCCCTTCGACGCCTGGGCGCTGATGACCTTCGTCGTCACGACCATGGCCGTGGCGCTGCTCCTGCTGCACCTGGACCTCTGGCCGCTCGCCGGCACCCCGGCGCTCGCGGGTGGGGCGCGACGCGCGGGAGCGCTGACGGCGGTCATCCTGGTGGTCAGTGCCCTCGCGATGTGGCTGGGGACCGGTGTCGGGGGCCTGGACCCGCCGACCTTCCTCGTCGGGGTCGCCATCCCCTTCATCTTCGGCTCGATCGTCGTGCTCAACGTCTTCGAGGGGGCTCTGCCTCTGCCCGCTGCCCAGCCCGTGCGAGGCCTCGCCTCCGCCGTCCTTGCGGCCGTGATCGGACTGGTGCTGGCCGGACTGTACGCCGTCCTCGCCACGCGGGTGTCAGGAGATGTGCCCTTCGGTGGCCCCGGGTACCAGGGCGAGGTCTGGCTCGCCTCGGCGCTGCTCGCGGTGACCTTCCCCCTGCTGTCGGTGGTCATCGACTGCTTCGGGTTCTGGCCCGCGCGACGCGCGGTCGCCGACGCAGGCCGAGACGGCTGACGGCGCCGAGGTTAGGCTGGTCAAGACTCAGCTCGACGGGGAGCAGCCCGGCCGAGACGGATGTGGGGGGTTGATCGGGATGAGCGGGACGCTGACCCGGGGGCGCCTGAGCCGCGACCTGATCGTGCGTGCGGCCCTGGCATACATCGACGCCCAGGGACCCCAGAAGCTGACGATGCGGTCGTTGGGGAAGGCGCTGGGCGTGGAAGCCATGTCCTTGTACCGGCACGTCTCCGGTCGCGAGGACCTGCTCGAGGCGGTGGTCGCTCACCTGTTGCGCGGCCTCGAGGATGATCTCGACGTCGAGCTTGTCGACACGTGGCAGGGCTACCTGCAGACGTTCGCGCACGAGGTCCGGCGGGTGGCGACCGAACATCCATCGGCCTTTCCCCTGATCGCGACCCGACACCCGGCCGCTCCCTGGTTGCGTCCTCCGCTGCGGAGCCTGTCGTTGGTGGAGGACTTCCTCCACACGATGATCGGCCACGGGTTCGGCGAGAAGGAGGCAGTGCGCGTGTACCGGGCCTTCAGCAGCTTCCTCCTGGGGCATCTGCTGCTGGAGTCGGTGGTGCGCGGGGCCGAGACCGCTCCGGTGGAGGTGGCGCTCGACGAGGGGCAGGCGTCGATCCCCGAGGGCGACGCCGACATGGACCTGAGCGGCTTCCCGACGGTGGAGCGATTGCGGCGAGAGCTGAGCGAGGACCACTCGAAGGCAGAGTTCGAGATCGGACTGGAGACTCTCATCGAGCGGATCGAGCTGCACATGTCGCAGTGAGGGCGGCCACCGTCGGACTGCTGCCTACATCGGCAAGTCGGCGGCATGGATCATGCGTCGGTGCCGCTCCCCGGCGAAGCCTCCGAGGACTGCTCCGAGGAGCGTGACTGGCGCGGTGGTGACGAGGGGCAGGGGCCTCCCGGTCGCTGCCTGCTGGGGGCGGACGGGGATGCTGGCGAGGACGTCGATCTGGGTCAGCACGTCGAGGCTGTCACCCGCGACGAGACCGAGGGCCGCGAGGACGATTGAGACCAGTGCGGCCCCCAGCCAGACGGCGACGCCCTGCCGGCCACCGCCCGACGAGGCGAGCCGGGCGGCGACATAGCCTCCGACGAGGAAGGCGATGAACAGGATGACGAGCAGCGTCACCATCCGGGCCGGGCCGATGCCCCTGCCGCTGTCGGGGGCGTAGGTCGCTGAGTCGTGCGCTCCGGTCCCGATGGTCACGCCGACGCCGGCCGCGAGGGCGGTCAGGAGGAGGGCCAGGACGACTGCTGTGAGCCATCCGACGAAGACCACGCCGACCTGTGTACCGCCGGGGCTCGTGCACATGATGCTCCTGTGGGCTGCGGTTGCGAGGGGTGACGCGGGCAGTCCCCCACGGCCCGCGTCGGGCCATGGGGGACTGCTGCTCGAGGCTCAGGAGCGGTCGCGCGGGTCGACCCCGTCGGGCAGGTCCGCCTCGATCTGCTCCTTGCGGACCTGCTCGGTGATCTGCTGCTCCTCGGTGACCGTCTCGGTGCCGAGCCTGACCCGCTCGACGGGGACCGTCTCCTTGTTCACCACGACGCGCTCCTGCGTGAGGGTGACCTCGTGCTCCTCCTCGGTGAGCTCGCCCCCGGCCAGCGCCTGGTCGCGGTTGGCGTCCGTGATCGGCTCGCGCTCGAGGCGGACCTCCTCGCGCTGGACGGGCACGGTGGTCGTGACGTTCTCGGTTACGACGTACTTGCGCAGACGCGCTCGTCCGGTGGCGACCTTCTCGGTGCCCACGTCGAGACGTTCCTCGGAGCGAGTCATCGCGTCGTCGGTGTTCGGGCCGGAGGTGTCCTGGCCCTCGCCGACACGCTCGTCGCCGCCACCGGTGTCCTCGATCTCGTAGTACCGGTACAGCCCCGCCTCGTCGTCCGCGTCGAGGTGGCCATCGGCGTCGACCCGCGGTGCGTCCTTGATGACGGCCTTGGTGAAGGCGACCTGGATCTCGGAGTCGTCGCGCACCGTTGCTCCACGCAGGGGGACGAAGGACTCGCTGGTGCCGAACAAGCCGGTGGACACGGTCACCCACTCGGGCCGACCGTTCGCGTCGTCGAGGTAGATCTGCCCGACCTGCCCGACCTTCTCGCCGGACGTGTCGGTGACGATGCCGCCGGAAACCAAGGTGTTGATCTGATCTGTGGAAATCATGCGATCCTCCGTAGGAATAGGTTTACGCGATAAGTCGTGTTGTTTCTCTGGGTTCGCCGGCGCAGCCCGGCTCAGCCTCGGGTGCCGTCGAAGGGAGCGTCGGTGGAGGTGGCGCCCGCAATGGGGTGAGGGCGTGCCCCGCTGGTCTGCATCTCCTCCTTGGCCTGCTGGGCCTGGGCCTTGACCGACGGGGCCTTGGCTGCCTCGTCCTTGATGTTCTGGGTCTCGGTCTCCATCGTGCCGAGGTAGCTCTCCCAGCGCGCCTGCATCGGCTTGATGAGGCCGCCGCCGACGCCGACGACGAGGATGCCGCCGATGGTGGCCAGGACGGTGATCAGGACCGGCAGGGTGACGGTCGTCGCGATGCCGACCTGGTTGAGGGCGGCGATGATGCCCAGGCCCAGGATGAAGGCGGCGGCGATGTTGGCCAGGACCTTGCCGTAGGACAGCCCGCCGAGCGTGTTGGCGATCAGTTCACGCACCGCAGTGGCGATGGCGGCGGCGATGACCACGATGACGATGGCCACGACGATGCTGGGCAGGAAGGCGATGACCCGGGTGAGCAGGTCGCTGATCGGGTTGGGCCCGAAGACCCCGAAGGCCAGCTGCAGCACGAACAGGATCAGGGTGTAGTAGACGAGCTTGCCGACGATGGACGAGGCGTCATACCGGGACGCCGCCAGGGCCCGTTTGATGCCACCGCGCTCGACGGCGCGGTCGAAGCCGACGCGCTCGAGGACCTTGTCGACGGTCTTGCCGATCATCTTGGCGACGATCCAGCCGATCACGAGGATCAGCAGGAACATGACGATCTTGGGTACGTACAGGGCGACCGCGACCCATAGTTCGTTCAGTGCGTTATCCATTGAAAGGACTCTCTTCTCGGCGTTGAGGGCTTCCATGCTTACGCAGTAATCTAAGGAATGCAAACGGTGTAAGCCAACTGATGTCGAAGCCTGCAACGCGCTCTGTGGGTGACCCGGAGCATGGCCGCCCTGGTGCATGTGCCCGGCGTGCTCCCCTAAGGTCGGGCCATGCTGCTATCCGACAGGGACATCCGGGCCGAGATCGACGGCGGGCGGGTCGTCCTCGACCCCTGGGACCCGACGATGGTCCAGCCCAGCAGCGTCGACGTGCGGCTGGACAAGTACTTCCGTCTCTTCGACAACCACAAGTACCCGGTCATCGACCCGGCGGCCGACCAGCCCGACCTCACCCGGCTGATCGAGGTCGAGCCGGACGAGGGCTTCGTGCTGCACCCCGGCGAGTTCGTGCTCGGCTCGACCTACGAGACCGTGACGCTGCCCGACGACCTCGCCGCCCGTGTCGAGGGCAAGTCCTCGCTCGGGCGCCTCGGCCTCCTGACCCACGCGACGGCCGGCTTCGTCGACCCCGGCTTCTCCGGGCACGTGACCCTCGAGCTCAGCAACGTCGCCACCCTGCCCATCCGGCTGTGGCCGGGGATGAAGATCGGCCAGCTGTGCTTCTTCCGCCTCTCCTCGCCCGCGGAGCACCCGTACGGCTCGGGCCCGTACGGCTCGCACTACCAGGGGCAGCGGGGGCCGACGGCGAGCCGGTCCTTCGCGAACTTCCACCGCACGGACATCTGACCCTTCGAGACGGTCGCTGCGCGACCTCCTCAGGGAGCGGTGGGGGCCTCGCTGCGCGACCTCCTCAGGGAGCG